>NZ_KK073768.1:2712534-2772782 GCF_000582685.1 [Scytonema hofmanni] UTEX 2349 | reverse complement strand
TGCCCCATGCCCCATGCCCAATGCCCCATGCCCCATGCCCAATGCCCCATGCCCAATGCCCCATGCCCAAAAACAAATATTTGACACAAAACCCGTAGAAAACGATATAATAGGGATTTGTTGAAAACTTAGACCTTAAAGCAGCTTCACGCGCTGTAACTCATGCCAACTATACAGCAGCTCATCCGAACTGAACGCGAAAAAGCGCGTCAGAAAACCAAGTCCCCAGCTCTAAAGCAATGCCCTCAACGGCGGGGCGTTTGTACCAGGGTATACACGACTACACCGAAAAAACCTAACTCAGCTCTACGCAAAGTAGCAAGGGTACGACTTACTTCGGGATTTGAAGTCACAGCTTACATTCCCGGAATTGGTCACAACTTGCAAGAGCACTCCGTTGTGATGATTCGTGGGGGTCGGGTTAAGGACTTACCAGGCGTGAGATACCACATTATTCGTGGCACCTTAGATACAGCCGGAGTCAAAGACCGCAAGCAAGGTCGTTCCAAATACGGAACCAAACGTCCGAAACCAGCGAAAAAATAAAATGAATGATAGTTAATTAATCGCTTTTTATGCGATTAATTGCTTCATCAAGTTGTATGGTGCCAAAAAACGGTTAACGTTAATGTAGACGTAAAGCAGCTTCCCCAAGGGTATGCTCCTTTGCTGGAGGCTTGCTCACAAACGGCAGCAATCAGAGATGCTAGCTAGTTTCGCTTAAATCAAGTTAAATTGGTAAAGCTTCCACCTACACGCGCTACGTGCAGGAATTTTTGAGAATGCTGTTAGCGACAGCAGCATCTTAATTTTGAGATTAAGGTATATAATATTGTCGCCTTGTTGTGTCAAGTTTTGGGCAACAAGTTAAGTTCAAGGAGCGTCGCTGCGATCGCATGTAACGCACATAATCTGGTTCGCAAATCCGAAGTAAGGGTAAAGTATGTCTCGTCGTGGTGTTATTAAAAAGCGCCCAGTTCCGTCTGACTCAGTGTATAACAGTCGTCTTGTTAGCATGATAATTCGACGGATAATGCGTCATGGCAAGAAATCACTTGCCGCACGGATTGTTTATGAAGCGTTGAAAACAATTGAGGAACGCACTGGTGCGAATGCTTTAGAAACCTTTGAAAGAGCAGTGCGAAATGCAACGCCTTTAGTAGAAGTAAAAGCGCGTCGGGTTGGTGGAGCAACCTACCAAGTACCGATGGAAGTACGTAACGACCGGGGTACCACCCTCGCATTGCGCTGGCTGGTACAGTTTTCCAGAGCTAGACCCGGACGGACAATGGCAAGCAGACTGGCAAATGAATTAATGGATGCTGCCAACGAAACCGGAAACGCTATTCGCAAACGCGAAGAAACGCACCGGATGGCTGAAGCTAACAAAGCTTTTGCTCACTATCGTTACTAAAAGGCATTTTGATCTGTCAGACGTGGCAGAATGCCTAAATTACGTAGAGAATCGGTATATCGCCAGGAAAAAAGCGATATATCGAGGATTTCTATAAAAAAAGGCGGTTTTCCGTAAAAGTATAGAAACTTAACCAAGTGTAATATACAAGATATCATGAGGCGAAAACTTAGGAGGCAACTGTGGCACGTACGATCCCACTAGAGAGAGTACGCAATATTGGGATTGCGGCGCATATAGATGCGGGCAAGACAACAACAACAGAGAGAATATTGTTTTACTCTGGAATTATTCACAAAATCGGCGAAGTCCATGAAGGAACAGCCGTAACAGACTGGATGGAACAAGAGCGGGAGCGGGGAATTACCATCACTGCCGCTGCGATTACAACCAGTTGGAAAGATCATCAAATAAACATCATCGATACACCGGGTCACGTTGACTTCACAATTGAAGTTGAACGTTCCATGCGCGTGTTGGATGGTGTAATTGCAGTATTTTGTTCAGTGGGCGGCGTGCAACCGCAGTCAGAGACAGTGTGGCGGCAAGCAGACCGTTACAAAGTGCCTCGGATCGCCTTTATCAACAAAATGGATCGCACAGGAGCGAACTTTTATCGAGTTCACGACCAGATGCGCGATCGCCTGCGAGCAAATGCGATCGCCATTCAACTGCCCATCGGTGCCGAAAACGACTTTAAAGGCATTATTGACTTAGTGCAGATGCGTGCACATATCTACAATAATGACCAGGGAACAGATATCGAAGAAACCGATATCCCCGCCGATATGCAAGAAAAGGCGCAAGAATACCGCGTCAAGTTAGTGGAAGCAGTGTCAGAAACCGATGACAATCTGATGAGTAAGTACTTCGAGGGCGAAGAACTGACAACAGATGAAATCAGTACGGCACTGCGTAAAGGCACAGTTGCAGGTAAAATTGTCCCAGTACTTTGTGGTTCAGCCTTCAAAAACAAAGGCGTGCAGCTGATGTTGGATGCGGTTGTAGATTACCTACCAGCACCAAGCGAAGTACCGCCAATTCAAGGTTTACTGCTGAATGGTGAAACTGTTGAGCGTCATGCTGATGACAACGAACCCTTATCGGCTCTGGCATTCAAGATTATGGCTGACCCTTACGGTCGCCTCACATTTGTTCGCGTTTATTCTGGTGTGTTGAAAAAGGGTAGCTACGTCCTCAACGCTACTAAGAATAAAAAAGAACGGATTTCCCGCTTAGTTCTGATGAAGGCAGATGACCGACAAGATGTCGATGAACTGCGAGCGGGTGATTTGGGAGCAGCTCTAGGATTGAAAGACACCTTGACAGGTGACACGATATGTGATGAAGGTTCACCAGTAATTCTGGAATCTTTGTTTATTCCTGAGCCTGTCATCTCGGTAGCGGTTGAACCCAAAACCAAGAATGACATGGACAAGTTGTCCAAGGCTTTGCAATCTCTCTCAGAAGAAGATCCCACCTTCCGTGTCCGCGTCGATCCGGAAACCAACCAAACCGTGATTGCAGGGATGGGAGAGTTACACCTAGAAATTCTTGTAGACCGCATGTTGCGAGAATTTAAGGTGGAAGCGAATGTCGGCGCGCCGCAAGTAGCTTACCGCGAAACCATCCGTAAAGGTGTCAAGGAAGTAGAAGGCAAGTTTATCCGTCAGAGTGGTGGTAAAGGTCAATACGGTCACGTTGTGATCAATTTAGAACCCGGAGAACCAGGAACTGGCTTTGAATTCGTCTCCAAGATTGTTGGTGGTACCGTACCCAAAGAGTACATCGGACCTGCCGAACAGGGAATGAAAGAAAGCTGTGAAAGCGGTGTTATCGCTGGATATCCATTAATTGATGTAAAAGCAACATTGATTCATGGTTCTTACCACGATGTAGACTCGTCGGAAATGGCTTTCAAAATCGCTGGCTCAATGGCGATGAAAGAGGCTGTGATGAAAGCTTCACCCGTCCTGTTAGAGCCTATGATGAAAGTTGAGGTAGAAGTTCCCGAAAACTACCTTGGAGATGTTATGGGCGACCTTAATTCCCGTCGCGGGCAAATTGAGGGGATGGGATCTGAGCAGGGAATTGCCAAAGTAACTGCTAAAGTACCATTAGCAGAAATGTTTGGCTACGCTACTGATATTCGGTCTAAAACCCAAGGTCGGGGCATCTTCTCAATGGAGTTTAGCCGTTACGAAGAAGTGCCTCGCAACGTGGCTGAGGCAATCATCGCTAAAAGCAAAGGGAACGCTTAACTTAGATAAAGGAAACGAGGATTAATGGCACGCGCAAAGTTTGAAAGGAATAAACCCCACATAAATATAGGTACTGTTGGACACGTTGACCACGGTAAAACTACGTTAACGGCAGCTATCACCATGACCTTAGCAGCTAACGGTCAAGCCGTGGCTAAGGGTTACGATCAAATCGATAACGCACCCGAAGAAAAGGCACGGGGTATTACAATTAATACCGCTCACGTTGAATACGAAACCGGAAATCGTCACTATGCCCACGTAGACTGTCCCGGACACGCTGACTATGTCAAGAACATGATCACCGGTGCGGCACAGATGGATGGAGGCATCCTCGTAGTAGCTGCTACCGATGGTCCAATGCCCCAAACCCGCGAACACATTCTGTTGGCAAAGCAGGTCGGTGTACCCAGCTTGGTTGTCTTCTTGAACAAAGAAGACTTGATGGATGATCCAGAACTCTTGGAACTAGTAGAACTAGAACTGAGAGAATTGCTTACCAGCTATGATTTCCCTGGTGACGACATCCCCATCATCAAAGGTTCTGGTCTGCAAGCTCTCGACGCAATGACCAAGAATCCCAAGACCCAACGGGGTGAAAATGAGTGGGTAGATAAAATCTATGAGCTAATGGACGCTGTAGATTCCTTTATCCCCACTCCAGAGCGAGATATCGATAAGCCTTTCTTGATGGCGATTGAAGACGTATTCTCCATCACAGGTCGGGGTACTGTTGCCACTGGTCGGATTGAACGTGGTATAGTCAAAGTCGGCGATAACGTCGAACTAGTGGGTATCAGAGATACTCGCGCCACTACCGTAACTGGTATTGAGATGTTCAAGAAGAGTCTTGACCAAGGTATGGCTGGGGATAACGCCGGTGTACTACTGCGGGGTATTCAGAAGACTGATATTGAACGCGGTATGGTGCTAGCAAAACCCGGTTCGATTACTCCCCACACCCAATTTGAAGGTGAAGTGTACATACTGACAGAAAAAGAAGGTGGTCGCAAGACTCCATTTTTCCCTGGCTATCGTCCTCAATTTTATGTGCGGACAACAGACGTAACCGGCACAATTACAGCATTCACTGCCGATGATGGTAGCGATGCAGAAATGACAATGCCCGGAGACCGCATTAAAATGAGTGTGGAATTAATCAACGCGATCGCTATTGAACAAGGTATGCGCTTCGCTATTCGTGAAGGTGGTCGCACTATCGGTGCGGGTGTCGTATCTAAAATTCTCAAGTAACACTTTTGTAATTTAATCAAAATATGGAGCAGAGATGGTATAATTCCTCTCTGCTCCTTTCTCTGACCTCAATTAATCTCAAATCTGAACCTGGACAACTAAAGATGGCTACTCTACAACAGCAAAAAATTAGAATTCGCTTACAGGCTTTTGACCGTCGGTTATTGGATACATCTTGCGAGAAGATTGTAGACACAGCTAATCGGACTAACGCTACAGCCATAGGACCGATTCCTTTACCAACAAAACGCAGGATATATTGCGTATTGCGATCGCCTCACGTCGATAAAGACTCACGGGAACACTTTGAAACTCGCACCCATCGTCGCATTATTGACATTTATCAGCCTTCTTCTAAAACTATTGATGCTTTGATGAAACTTGATTTGCCATCTGGTGTAGATATTGAAGTCAAATTATAAATGGATAGTAGGGCATGGGGCATAGTCCAAAGAAAGACGTCTAACTTCTTTTTATTCCCATTGCCCAATTCCCATTGCCCAATGCCCAACATTGTTTAGTATAAATATCTACATAGCCCTGAAGAAATATGTCTCAGGGCTTTTTATTTAGCTAGAAAACAGATGATAGAATGTAAGTAATAAACGGGAAAAGCAAAAAATAATATCTTTAAAAGATTAAACTTATACTAAGGTAACAATGACATCTTCTTCTAAAATTGCGGTTCGCGAACTACCTCTGTTCCCGTTACCCGAAGTAGTTCTATTTCCTACCAGACCATTACCACTCCATATTTTTGAATTTCGCTACAGAATCATGATGAACACGATTCTGGAGAGCGATCGCAGGTTTGGTGTTTTGATGTTTGATCAAGCAAAAGGAGCGATCGCAAATGTTGGCTGCTGTGCGGAAATTATTCATTACCAACGGCTACCAGATGACCGGATGAAGATGCTAACTTTAGGACAGCAAAGATTTCGCGTCTTAGAATATGTCAGAGAAAAGCCATATCGTGTTGGTTTAGTAGAGTGGATTGAAGACCAACCACCAAGCAAAGATTTACGTCCTTTAGCAACAGATGTAGAACAACTGCTGCGAGATGTTATACGGCTATCATCTAAGTTGACCGAACAAAATATCGAACTGCCAGAAGATTTGCCAGACTTGCCAATAGAATTATCTTACTGGGTAGCGAGTAATCTTTATGGTGTAGCCCCAGAACAACAGTTATTGTTAGAAATGCAAGACACCGCAGATCGCTTAGAACGCGAAGCAGAAATTTTGACTTCTACTCGCAATCATCTTGCGGCTCGTACTGTTCTCAAAGACACCTTTAATGATAAATAATTAGTCAATGTTCAACAGTCAACAGTCAAAGTGTCTTTAGACTAATGACTGTTAAATATAAAATATACGTTTGTCGTTTGACAAATTAATATCCATAAAAATAAATCCTTTCAACCCTTGCAACACAAGGGTTTTGTTGTTTGTAGACTTTTTACAATGATTTTTATTATCTTTTGGGGGATGTTTTATTTTTTGGAAGTCCCTTACAACGAACAATTATATGATGTCCGCTTGATTACTTACGCTCACCCCAAGAACCCCACCCCGCCAAAGCGTAGCTTTGTCTCCCCTCCCCGCTTGCGGGGAGGGGTTGGGGGTGGGGTACAATGACTGTGGGAATCATAGCTAATTATCCGGACTTGATATTAAGCATTTGAAATCATCTTGCCGGTTGAAGCCAAACATCTCGGTGCAATGCCTAGCTCCCTCAAATCCCCTCATCGGGTAAAAATGTAAATTTGAAGTCTTCTTGAAAACTAAAACCCTTCATCAGGCATTTTTCTAGTAACAAATACTGAATTTAAGTACTCTATTATACAAAAAATCTATTTTGCTGCCAATATTTTTTATGGCAGCAAAAAAACAGCTATTTTTTAAAGATTTGCTAAAAATTGCTCTTTTAACCTTGACAATTAATCTATTGACCTCTCTTAAATTGACGTTTATCACTGAAATATGGACAATAAACACTGAGAAATCGGTTTGAGAAGTGAGGTATAAAATGATTAACAAATTAATGGTTAAGTTCGCAGCAACAGCAGGAACCGTAGCTGTTGGATTAGCAGCAATTGCAGCTCCTGCTCTTGCTAATTCATGGACATTTGTGGTTGAAAATGCGGGAGATGCAAAAATTCAGAGAATTGAAGCTGCCGAAGTAGGTAGCGCAAACTGGCGTAAGTTTAGTGATAGTGCAATAAATACTGGAGGAAAAATTACTCTTGAATGGGATTCTTCGACGAACAATACAAGCTGCGTTTGGAAATTACGTGCGATTTATGCTGATGGTCCCTCCGAAGCTGCAAGTTTTAATTTCTGCGAGGAAACAGAAATTGTATTTGAGAATTAAATCGAATTATACAGACATTAATATCATGTCCGTTTAATTAACAGTAACAAAAACATCGTAACCGTCGTAGAGACGTTCCGCCGGAACGTCTTTACAGTATGTGTAATTTTTCAACACGGTCAAATTATTTGGCAATCTACATCACTGGTATCCGCATTCATTTGTCGGGTATCTAAGAATCAAATTCCGTGACTCTTGCCAATTACCCAATTACGTCGGAAAAACCGCGCTAGGTCTGATTCTTCCAAAGATAGATAAATCGGGCGTCCGTGGGGACAGGTACGCGGGTTGCGGGTACGTTGCCAATCATCTAATAGTGTCTGCATTTCTGGTAAAGTTAGGGGTGTACCGTTGCGAATTGCACTACGACAGGCTACAGCTACTTGCGCTGTTTGTAAGTCACCACCCCAACTAAGCTCTAAAATAGCTTCAGCACAATCGTCTCTTTGCTGTAAAAGTGCAGGTAGGTTACGAACTGCCCAAAGTTGTTCCCCAAAAGGTTCTATATCTATATTGATGCGTTGTAGTTGGGAAACTTGCGGCGGCGACAATTGATATAAAATAATTGCGGGTTCCACGGGAACAAGCTGCCAATTATCGTATAATTGCTCATACAAAACTCGCTCATGAGCAATATGTTGTTCTACTAACCACATTCCACCGGGATGTTCAACAACTATATAAGTGTTGCTAACTTGAGCAACAGCTTTGAGAGAATTAAGCGGCTTATTTTCCTCTTCAGAATTAGGACGTTTTACATGATAACCTCCTTTTTCTTCTGCGGCTTTAATTAATTTACTAACTCGTGTTGTGTGAACTGCTTCTTTGATATTGACAGAATCGATGCGAAGTGCTTGTTCAATGGCGCTAGATATTTGTTCTTGCCAATAGCTTAATTCATTGAGGTAAATTTCCGTTTTTGCGGGATTGCGGTTCCAGTTGATTTGATCTGGGGAAATATAAAGATGTAAAAAACAGATTGGATAGCGATCGCGTGGTAATGTTCTGTGAAATCCTGCAAAAATCGTTTGCTCTAATTCTGGCGATTTTACCATACGTCCGTTGATCGCTACACGCACCCAATCTGGACGATGACGATGACAGCGATCGGGCAATCCGATAACTAATGAGAGTGAGGAGTTAGCAGTAGAGACGCGATTAATCGCGTCTTTACAAGAATTAGGAGGGTTAGGTAATTCTAATTTTAGTTCTTGTAAATCGCCTTGTTTAACTTGATGTAAAATTTGCGGTAACAGTTTTCCCGTTGTGGCAGCTGGTGAAAGAGTGAACCATTCACGGTCATTTTGCCAAACTTGCCAGGTAACATGAGGATGACATAAGGCGATTTGATAAATCAAGGCTTGCACTGCTTTCATTTGAATAGCTGTGCTTGGCAAACCTTGACGACGAGTTAAGCAATTTCCGAATAAATTGGATATTGTGACAATTGTACCAGGTGCGATCGCTGTTGCTTCCACTACGACAGGTTCCCCGCCATAGCCATATACAACTCTGAATCCACCACTTGCAGAATTTGCCGGACGACTTAAAATTTCTAAATCTGCCAAAGTCGTCAAACTGTGTAACGCTTCACCCCGAAATCCTAAACTGTTAATTTGCCACAAATCTGCACAAGAGCGAATTTTACTGGTACTGTGTGCCGATGCTGCTTGTTGTAAGTCATCCAAATTCATTCCACAACCATTATCTGCTACGCGCACCCGCCACTGCTGCGCCCATACAGAAACTACAATCCGCGTTGCACCTGCATCTAGGGAATTTTCTATCAATTCCCGCACCACAGAAGCTAGAGAGTCAATAACCTCTCCGGCTGTAATGAGGTATACTACCTCCGTTGGTAAAGTTTGAATTGTAGAAGACATAAATTACAGTGTAAGCGAGTTGCCAAGCACTGAATAGAATAATAAAATTTCTTTACAATCATTACCCACTGTACAAATTTACGATCTTGTGAATTAAGGCGCATTTCGTCGTTTCAAGCTTTTATCAATTAACCTTTGCTCAATAGCGATCGCTCAGAACTGCAAGAGTTTGTAAACCAACACACTTAATCAAACTTTTGTCAATGTGTAAGTCCTGTTTATTAGCCCTTTCAAGGTGAGCATATGTACTATCCAATTTTTAACCGTATTTCAGGCATTGACTGCAATTGAAGAAATAAATTATGGATCAACTCCAAATTTTTGGACTGTAAATTAAGCGATGGCAATCGCCAAAATACCGAAATTGGGTGAAAAATATTATTTATTTCATAGTACAAACGTTCACCTTGAAAGGGCTGGTCCTAATATCTAGCCCTTTCAAGGTGAGCATATGTACTATCCAATTTTTAACCGTATTTCAGGCATTGACTGCAATTGAAGAAATAAATTATGGATAAACTCCAAATTTTTGGACTGTAAATTAAGCGATCGCAATCGCCAAAATACCGAAATTGGGTGAAAAATATTATTTATTTCATAGTACAAACGTTCACCTTGAAAGGGCTGGTCCTGTTTATCAAGAACGGTAAATTAACAAAACACAAAAAAGATGTTATTAATCGAACGTTTTCACAAAAGATTACTAAACTCAACTAAAAAAATCGATTACTTATTTGTCTTTATTATTGGGGTTGCTCCAATTTTTTTATCAATCATATTAGGTATTTGGGAACCAGAAATAATAAATGGTGTGACTTATGGAGGTTATAAAGTACAATGGAATTTTCATAGTCATACTTTTGTACTACCATTAAGTTTGTTTTTGCTAAGGTTCATCGGTGATAAGCTTTTCGGTGTCAATGTAGAAACTGATGATAAAAAACGAGAAAAACGAGTTCCTATCCTAACTCTTTTTAATAACAATGCTATTAAAGATAAAATACATAATAAATTAAAAAAAATCGCATTAAATCCCAGAATATTTTTATTGGTTTTGTTTTGTGATTTAATTTTTCATCACTTTGAGAAAACACTCTTGTCAAATGATGTTATTAAAATCTTAGCATATAAAAACAAGGAACACAAAACTATCTATTCTGAATGTGTGTATACATTTGCTCATTTAGGTCAATTTATAATCTTTTTTATAGCTCTTAGAGCAATCTTTTTACTACTGTTTCATAATATTTTTTATCTAAAGTTAATCTATCAAAAAAATCGACATCTCAAACACAAGATTGGAGATGACTTAGATCCTAATTATCTTACTCGCCACATTGTTTTAGATTTTGATGATCCTAACCACCGTTTTGGGTTAAAATCAATAACTGAAATTTTTAATATACAACTCTTTGTATTATTTTCTGCTGGTGTTTTTTCATTATTTAGTCGCTTTTCAGGCGTTAAGCCAATTGACTCTAAAATGCTTGTTCCTGAGAGTTTTTCTGAGAAAGACCTGGGTGATTCTTTAAAATTTTTGTGGACTCAGTTGTATTCTCCATTGGGACAGTATATAGTAGTGCTATTGTGGGTATTCACATTTTTTGTAGTTTTATTGCCACTCTTTGTAAAATTTCTCCCTTTTTTCTCAACCAAGGTAATAGCTGAAGGATGGACGATCAGTAGTTATTTACAAGAATTCATAGCCGACGACAAAAAATATCCACTGAAGACTGACGATCAGGTTAAGATTGTTGCCAGCAAGTTTGCATGGAACGCATTCTGGCCAACTGGTGATGATCCGGCTAGATGGACTTTCATCTATGTATTTTTTATATTTTTCCTTATACTGTTTCCGCTTCGGCTTAATTGGATATATGGAACCTTTTACCTTGGTATAATAGCGTTAATAGCGGTTGTTTTAGCGGAGATATTTCTTAATGTTTACAGATGGTTTTTAGGGCATGTGGATAATAAACTTGTTAAAAGAAGAAATGACATAAAACCTGGAGATAACATCGTGGTAAATCAAAGTGGGAATATCGGCATAGGTAACATGAGTGGTGGTGAAATTAAAGGAAATGCACAAGTTGGTGGACAGATAAATAATAATGCGCCACAGCAGGATTTAATTGCTGCCCCAACAGAAATTCAGCAACTCTTAAAACAACTCTCAGAAAAATACCCGACTAAAACTACAGCAGAACTGGCAGTAGAAGCTATAAATCGCATTGAAAGTGATCCTGATTGGAAACAGCGAGTGATCAACGCTGCCAGAGAAGGAGGACTAGCTGCCTTTGAGAAAGTTCTGGATAATCCTGTAGGCGCTTTCATTACCGGAGCTATAAAAGGTTGGCTGAAAGAGTAGAACAGGTGGATTGATTTGTAGCCGCTCAGGGGGGTGGAGAAGGAAGAGGCGTAAACGCCGGAGTTGGTTTATTTACGCCGTGCTGTACTAGGGTGTAAGTGCTTAATTATCCCGCATCGATAAAGCTTTCATAGGTTCAGGTTTGAGCAACCCATTTAACAATGATGCCGGACGTTGACGGTAGGGCCAAGCAAAAGCATGACGGAAAGCTGCATCTTGACAAGCTTGTAACTGTTGGAAGTTGATAATGTCGTAAGTTAAGAGATTTTCATACTCAAAGGGTAAACGCACGTTATGCAAACCGGCGTTATCAGTACAAATAGCGATATCTACTCCCGCGTCAAAACATCGGTCAAAAACTACCTTGAGTTGACGTATATCCTCTAAAGTACCAGTTTTTAAGTATGTTGTCGGGCAAACCTCCAAACACTGCCCACGTCGAGCTACATCTTTAAGTAACTCTGGATACAAGAGCGGAATTTGGATGCCGTGACCAATCCGCATTAGATAAGGTAATAATTCTGGATAACAGCCAGCCGTGGTTTCATAAAGGTGTCCGGTGGTTTTGACATTCAGCGATCGCGCATAATTATACAAACTAATCCACTCATCCAAGCGATCGGCATAATAGCTATCACCACCAGCAACATCTATTCCACAGATATACTTGGTATTTTGCGCTGCTAAATCCACAATTGCCTTATTTACCTCATAAGGTAAGCGCGAATGCATACAAAGTATTTGGCTAGTCACAATCGGATATTCTTGTAATTTACTGGCACGTCCGACAATTTCCACAATTTCCGCCATTTGGTCAATTCTCTTCGATTGACTTAGATGCTTTGGTGTGCGGAGATAAGGAGTATAGCGCAGTTCCAGATAAGCCAAATTCTCAAAAATATAAGCACCCCGCATCAGACGATAGATAAAGTAGGGCAAACTTTCGGCATTCTGCACGCTTTCAACTAAGGTGTGCAATTCCAGATATTCATCTAACGTGCTGCGCGATCGCGTGAAAAACTCTTCAAAAGCCGAATAGTCAGCAAACCGTGAAAGTAAATCTGACGAATTGCGTTCTAGGTATCGCCACAGAACGCGGGGTACAACCGAACCGCCCAGATGTCTATGCAATTCAGCGTATAAAGCCATAATGGTCTTTTCCCGGAAAATTTCTGAAAAAGTTTAATAATATTAACAATAACAAATAAAAACGTAATCGATAGGAGTAATTATTTTTAATAAGGCTAAATATAAGACGGGTAAAGAAAACTAGATATCCGGAAAAAACCTTACTACTGATTACTTTTTGTACTTATTTAGTTAATTTACTGATTTAGCGGTATTAATTTGTCTATGTAAAAAACCACAGACTCAAAACTGTAGTATATTTTTGATTACTGAATGATCGATTGTAATAAAAGTGATTCTTCGCGCTAGAAACAGTTTGTTAACTATAACTTTGTTGTGTGTAATTGTTATAATCTTTTTTCTATTTTCAACATTAGATTTTGCTGTCGCGGTTCGCAATCCGGTGCTATATGAAAAAGCACTTATTGCGAAATCTGAGTTTGTCACTCAACTTGAACCTCTTGTTAATATTGATTCTGGAACATGTAATTCAGAGGGAATTAAATCTGGGACATGTCATGCAGAGGGAATTACCAAAGTCGAAAACCTAGTAATTGAGCAACTTAAGTTAGTCGGAGCGCAAATCGAAACAACAAAAGCGACTCCTAGTGTTGGACGAAACATTCTGGCAACGATTAAAGGAACTGGCAAAGCTAATATTTTACTGCTTGCTCATACAGATACTGTTTTCAAAGAAGGAACCGTTGCTCAACGTCCATTTAAAATTGTGGGTAATAAGGCTTACGGTCCCGGTGTTATGGACGACAAGGGAGGAATTATTCTCGGTATCGAAGCATTGAAAATTTTGAAAGAAATGAATTTTCAAAACTTTGGAAAAATCACTTTTTTAATTAATCCAGATGAAGAAAAAGGGTCGCGTGGATCGCGAGATTTAATTAAAGAAGTCGCAAAACAACACGATTATGCTTTAGTTTTAGAATTTGGTTCGCCACAAGATAAAATTACCTCATGGCGTAAAGGAATTGGTCAGTATGGATTTGAAATCAAAGGTCGAGCTGCTCATGCAGGTGCAGAACCAGAAAAAGGCTGTAATGCTCTGTTAGAAGCAGCACATCAAACCCTGAATGCGAGTAAACTCGGCAATTCTAGCAAACAGACAACTGTTAATTTTACTGTTTTGAGTGCTGGCGATCGCCTGAATATAATTCCCGATTTTGCCAAAGTTCAAGCTGATGTGCGGGTACTAGAAGCTGAAGAGTTTGATCGGCTTGAACGCGACTTTAGGCAGATATCGCAAAACAAACTTTTATCATGTACTGAAGTCAAAGTCATTTCAGAACGAGGAAGACCACCATTTCCACCTAATTCAAAAACTAATGCGTTAGTCAAAAAAGCTCAAGCTATTTACCGAGAAATTGCCCTGAATCTGGGAGTTGAAGGTAGTGGTGGTGGTACGGATGGTAACTACGCTGCTGCTGTTGGTACAGCTACTTTAGATGCACTTGGTCCTGTAGGTGGTGGTGCCCATAGTGCGGATGAATACATAGAATTGGAACGGATCGCTCCTCGTATTTATCTACTGGCTAAGTTGTTAATGGATTTGGCAGCGAGTTGAGTTGATCGCTTGCAATAATTCTCTAGCTGTGCATGGTTTGGATAAAAATCCTTTTACACCTGTGCCGGCGGATTCGGCAATATTTTGATTTGATAACAAACCGCTCATGGCAATAATTTTCACATGAGGATTGATTTTTTGTAGAGTGCGGATAGCGATCGCACCATCCATCCAAGGCATCATCATATCCAGCAATACTACACTAATTTCTTGCTGATGTTGAGCATAAATTGCTACAGCTTCAACACCATCACTGGCAGTTAGCACTTGGTAATTATATGTTTCTAAAGTTGATTTAGTCAGATCGCGAATTGCAGCTTCATCATCCACCACCAAAATTAATTCACCATTTCCCGTAAGTGGTTCTAGTTCTTCAAAAGGCGGATCGATTTCCACTTTGGTGGAAGAAGGTAAGTAAATCTGAAATTGCGTTCCCTTATTAACTTCACTGTATAAATTAACAAATCCACCGTGGTTTTTAATAATGCCCAGTGCTGTGGAAAGTCCTAAACCTGTACCTTTACCCACCTCTTTAGTAGTGAAAAAAGGCTCAAAAATTCGCTCTTGAATTGCCTGCGGTATCCCTATACCTGTATCCGCAATGGTGATAGCAACATAAGAACCCACTTGAGCGTCAATATGCATTTTGGCATAGTATTCATCAATGAGGATATTTTCTGCGGAAATCGTCATTATACCACCGTCGGGCATGGCATCGCGGGCGTTGACAACTAAGTTCATCAGCACTTGATGCAGTTGGGTGGCGTTTCCGTGTACATGCCAAATATTGTCTGATATGTATGTATGGCAGGTGATTGATTTAGAAAAAGTTCCGGTGATAATGTCTTCAATTTCTGTTAGCAAAGACTTAACTTTAACAGTTGTCTGTCTGCATTCAATTCCGCGTGCAAAAGACAAGATTTGTCTAACTAAATTTGCTCCGCGTTTGACATTATTTTCTAACATTTTTAGCAAATGTTCGCTTTGCGGATCGGACAATTTCATCTGCAATAAAGGAACTGCTAATAAAATCGGTGCTAACACATTGTTGAGGTCGTGGGCAATACCACCAGCTAAAGTGCCGATACATTCCAAGCGTTGCGATCGCAAAAGTTCTGCTTCTAGTTGTTTCTTTTGCGTAATTTCTGTATTAACAATTAAAATTGATTGAGGTTGTCCAAATTCATCACGTACCAAAGTCCATCGGCTTTCTACTAGAATCTCATCACCATTTTTTTGTACTTGTTTTAATTCACCTTGCCAGTAACCGTTTTTAATCACAGTTAAAAGTGCTGATTCTGGGTGTGGTAAATCTTCATACAAAAGCGCTAAAGCATCTTTACCAATAACTTCCTCAACTTTCCAACCATACAAAACTTCTGCACTTTTATTCCAGAATAAAATCTGGTTTTGGATATTTTTTACGAAAATTGCGTCAGTTGCCACATCCAGCAACGCTGCTTGTTCGCGGATTTTATGTTCTGCTTGTTTCAGTTGGCTGATGTAATGTATAAGCAATTTATACAGGAGCGCAAAGAGCGCAAAATCTGCACTCTTGCTGATAAAAAATTGAGCGATCGCCTTTATAGTCCCATAAAATTGTCTTTCTGGCAATTTCCTGTTTGTCTCTTTACGAAACAATTTAGGCAACATTTGCTTTGATAACTTTTGTCTTAACTCAATGTCGAGAACTAGCATTTGAATATTATTTGTCATTTGCTTATCTCTAGGAGATATAATTGACTGCCGAACGGCTTCAAACATTTCGATTTGTGATTCTCTGAATGTTGAGTCTTGAGATAATTTGCGGATCAAGTAAAGAAATGAGGCTGCTATTTTCCGGATAATCTTTTTAAGGAGGGGGAAAGGGGAAAGGAAAAAAGGGGAAAGGAAAAAACACCCATCCAATTTCTTCCCCTTTACCCCTTCCCCTTTTCCCTTTACCCTTCTTCATAAATGGCAATCATGTGCATCTGTAGCGATCGCGTAACCAGTCAGCGAAATTAAGTGCATCTTTGAGTGTAGTTCTAGCACTTATTGGGGGAAAGGGAAAAGGGAAAAGGAAAAGAATTATTACCAATGCCCCATGCCCATTGCCCATTGCCCCATGCCCAATTTTCAAGGCTTAAAGAATTTAATAGCAATTTCAACATTCAGAAAAATGTCACCTGAGTTACATTTAATCAAAATTGGTTTATTTGATTAAGCTACTGTTTGATTCTCTAAGATGGTATTTAGCACACTTTTCTCTTGGAAATTTCTGGCTTTAATTTGATACATATATTGCCAGATAACAACTTGACAATTTTAATATAAATTAATAGTTCTCAGTAAGTATAAACTAAGTTTAGTTGATAATTTTACAAAAATTAAGATGAAACTCATAATTCATCGCTAATAACTGATAAATCCCTTGTAGTTGCTCTCAACGAATTAGTCACTTTTTCGGAAAATACGATTAAAGAACCTTGACATTAGCCACATAATCTGTTGATAATTAGAGTTTGTGAAAACTTTAGTTCTTTAATAAACGCTTGGCTAACGTCATTGTGATAGGCGCCCAGTGGGGCGATGAAGGAAAAGGTAAAATAACAGACTTACTCAGTCGCTCCGCAAACGTTGTTGTACGTTACCAAGGGGGTGTCAATGCTGGACACACGATTGTAGTTAACAACCAAACCTTTAAATTGCACTTAATTCCCTCTGGTATTTTGTACCCAGATACCGAGTGCATAATTGGCTGCGGAACGGTAATCGATCCACAGGTTCTCATCGAAGAACTGGATCAACTTGAAAAACTAAATATATCTACTCGCAATCTGCTGATTTCTGAGACGGCTCATGTAACGATGCCTTACCATAGATTGATTGACTCCGCATCGGAAGAACGACGGGGAAATCACAAAATCGGCACAACAGGTAGGGGTATTGGTCCAACTTATGCTGACAAATCTGAGCGTATTGGGATCAGAATGTTAGATTTGATGGACAAAACCGGGTTGCGCGAACAGTTGGAGTGGACGATTAATTATAAAAACGTCATTCTCGAAAAGCTTTATAATTTGCCGCCCCTAAATACCCAAGAGGTGATAGACCAGTATTTGGGATATGCAGAACGGTTGGGACCTTACGTAGTTGATACCTCATTAAAAATATACGATGCGGTGCTACGACGGCGCAATATTTTGTTTGAAGGAGCGCAAGGTACGCTTCTCGATTTAGATCATGGAACTTATCCTTATGTAACATCCTCCAACCCCGTAGCTGGGGGGGCTTGCGTTGGTACAGGGCTAGGACCGACAATGATAGACCGAGTAATTGGGGTATCGAAAGCCTATACCACCAGAGTAGGAGAAGGACCATTCCCCACCGAACTAGACGGAAAAATGGGAGAATTGTTATGCGATCGCGGTGCCGAATTTGGCACAACCACCGGACGCAAACGTCGCTGCGGTTGGTTTGATGCTGTTATCGGTCGCTACGCCGCTAGAATTAACGGTATGGACTGTCTAGCGATTACCAAACTTGATGTCCTCGACGAATTAGAGGAAATCAATGTTTGTGTCGCTTATGAAATAGATGGTGAACGTTGCGATCACTTCCCTTCTAGCGCTCGTCAATTTGCACGCTGTCGCCCCATTTATAAAACAATGCCGGGATGGAAAGTGTCAACAAGTGATTGCCGCACTCTCGAAGATTTGCCAGTTGCCGCACTGGACTATCTAAAATTCTTAGCAGAATTAATCCAAGTCCCCATCGCGATCGTCTCCCTCGGAGCCAGCCGCGATCAAACTATCATCGTAGAAGACCCAATTCACGGTCCCAAACGCGCATTATTGCACACTGACGGCACACCAGCTACTTTGCTTAGTGCGTAATGGTTAGTGGTTAGTGGTTAGTGGTTAGTGGATAGTAGTTAGTAGTAAATCTTAACAACCAACAACAATCAACCAACAACCAACAACCATCAACCATCAACCATCAACTAACAACCATCAACTAACAACCATCCACTAACAACTTTTATGGATCTCACAATTGAATGTCAAAAGCGCCTAGAAGGCAGCAAACCCAAGGCTTTGCGCCGTTCGGGGCAAGTTCCGGCGAATTTATACGGTCACAAAGGTACAGAGTCTATCTCTTTAACCATTGATGCCAAAACTGTTGAACGCTTGCTGAAAAAAGGTTCAGTCAACAACACGTTGATTGATTTGAAAATTACTGATATTCCTTGGCAAGGCAAAACTTTGTTGCGGGAAGTTCAGATTCATCCAGTAAAACGCACCCCCTTCCACCTCAGCTTTTTTGCGGTAGCGGGTCACGGTCCGACTACAGTAGAAGTACCACTGCACTTTGTCGGAGAAGCGATCGGTGTTAAACAAGAAGGTGGTATGTTAGACACCGTGTTTAACCAATTGCAAGTCAGTTGCGAACCAGAAAATATCCCCGAAGCAATTGAAGTTGATGTTTCTAACCTGAAAGTTGGGGACAGCTTGCAGATCCATCAGCTTTCATTGCCCCAAGGTGTGACAGCTTTAGCTGAACCAGAGCAACTTGTTGTGAGCGTTTTACCACCGCAAGTCTCGGCTGAAACTGAGTCTACAGACACTGAAACTCAGCCTTAAGCTAAGTGAAGTATATAATAGTTGTCGATGATACCAGGAGTTAACTCCTGGTTTTTTTGTGTTTGAATTGCCAACTCACCAAGGACGCTAAAAAATGACAGTTTCTGTTCCAGCTTTGATTGAGCAAATGTTACAACCTGGGTTTTATCCTCATGCGGTAACAGAACCAATTCAACTGATTCAAACACACATTTCTTATGTGCTGCTAACTGGGGATTATGCTTATAAAGTGAAAAAGCCGATGAATTTTGGCTTTTTAGACTTTTCAACTTTGGAAAAACGGCAGCATTTTACTCAAGAAGAGTTGCGGCTAAATCAGCGGGGAGCAGCAGAACTGTATTTAGAAGTTTTGCCTATAACTTTGACGGATAATCAATATTATCTGGGAGGAACGGGAGAAGCTGTAGAATATGTGTTGAAAATGCGGCAATTCCCTCAAGAGACTTTATTTAGCGCCCTATTTGAGCAGGGTAAGTTGAATGAAACAGATTTGGAACACTTGGGACAAGTTGTAGCTGAGTATCATGCCAAAACTGAGACTAGCGATCGCATTCGCAGTTTTGGGGAAGTTGCTCAAGTTCGAGAAGCGTTTGATGAGAATTACGAGCAAAGTGAAAAATATATCGGTGGTCCTCAAACGCAGACACAATTTGACGAAACAAAGCTATATACAGATAACTTTTTTCGCGATCGCACCGAACTGTTTAAAAGTCGCATCGCTAATAACTTCATTCGAGAATGTCACGGAGACTTGCACTTAAGAAATATTGCTTTGTGGCAAGATAAAATTTTACTCTTCGATTGCATTGAGTTTAATGAACCGTTTCGCTTTGTTGATGTCATGTTCGACATCGCATATGCTGTGATGAATCTCGAAGCAGAGCAGCGACAAGATTTGAGTAATGCGTACTTAAATACTTATGTAGAGCAAACTGGTGATTGGGAAGGGTTACAGGTACTACCAATATATTTAAACCGTCAAGCGTATGTCAGGGCAAAGGTGACATCATTTTTGTTAGACGATCCAGGTGTTCCCGCAACCGTTAAGGAAGAGGCAGCAAAAACCGCAGCTCAGTATTACAAACTGGCTTGGCATTATACTAAACCCAAGCAAGGGCAATTAATATTGATGTCGGGGTTGTCGGGTTCTGGTAAAAGTACCACAGCGCGGTTATTATCACGTCAGCTAGGAGCAATTCTCATTCGTTCGGATGCAGTGCGGAAACATTTGGCGGGAATTCCACTTTTAGAACGGGGTGGAGATGATTTGTATACACCTGAGATGACCCAGAAAACTTATGCTCGTTTGTTATCTCTGGGAATTCTATTGGCAAATCAAGGTTATACAGTGATTTTGGATGCCAAATATGATAAACAACAACTGCGACAAGAAGCGATCGCCCAAGCTAATAAACACCAACTTCCGCTACAAATTATCCAATGCACTGCACCAGTAGATGTTTTGGAACAACGGTTGCGCGATCGCACTGGTGATATTGCCGATGCCACAGTTGATTTATTACAATCACAACTTAACTCGGCTGAACCCTTCACCGAAGAAGAAAAACCCTACCTGAAAATTTTGGATACAACTCAACCACAACAGGCACAATTAAAAGAAGTAATTCGCCAATAGATTTAAGCTTATGGCACCAAAAAAGAACGACTTCGGCGGTCTGATTACCATCTCTCAAGCTTTCTTTTCTCAACTCGTCTTTGGATTATTTTTATCACTCATATTTTCCATGACGGGCGCACCATCATCCCTAAGTATCTTCTTGGGTATAGTGGGGGGTATAGCATTAGGCGGGTTGACAACAGCAACTAGAACTAGTCCTCAAGCTCCTACTTTAGGTTCAGCTGAAGGCATTGATGCCGGATTGAAATACTGGTTATTTTTTCTACTTGGTTTTTTGGTTTTGCGATATCCAGCACCGATCAGTGTTTTGTTGAGCGCATTAGGTGGTTTAGGGGGGGGCTGGATTATTGCTTGGTGGGAAGCCTCAGAAGAAACTAAAACTCAATTAGCTGCTGAAGGGGCAGAAGATGATCAAGGAGAACTTCTAAACGAAAGGGCTATCAAACGGAAACGCAGACCCACTCGCCGTTTCCGTCGCTCTCGTGAAGGTTTCAATTTTAAGTTTTGGGAAAGGTAATAATTGGGGAATGGGGCATGGGGCATCGGGCATAGGGCATAGGGTATGGAAAAATCTCCCATTGCCCATTACCCATTACCCATTGCCCATTGCCCAATGCCCAATGCCCAATGCCCAATGCCCTATTATTATGTTTTTATATCTTTCTAAGTTATTACCGCTATTTTTTTACCCGCTAGGGTTAGCTTGCATTTTTTTGCTGTTTTCACTTCTTCTGTTGTGGAAAAGACCCCGCATGGCAGCGATGGCGATCGCATTCGCATTAACTATATTACTAGTTTCTAGTAATGCTTGGGTTTCTCACTCTTTGGTGCGATCGCTTGAATGGCAAAATCTCCCACTTGCGGAAATACCTCCTTCTGACGCAATTGTGGTTTTGGGTGGTGCAACTAAATCAGCGATTCCGCCACGTCCAGGTGTAGATTTAAATGAAGCAGGCGATCGCGTCATTTACGCAGCTCAACTTTATCGCCAAAAAAAAGCCCCCATAATTATTCTCAGTGGTGGTCGGATCGATTGGCGTGGTAGCGGTTCTTCAGAATCAGGGGATATGGCAACAATTCTTACTTCTATTGGTATACCAAAAGAGGCAATTGTCCAAGAACCTGACTCTCTCAATACTCATGAAAATGCCGTAAATGTCAAGAAAATTGTTGCGGCTCGTGGGATTCGTCGGGTATTGTTAGTTACTTCGGCAATGCATATGCCGCGATCGCTACTTATATTTAAGCGTCAAGGAATTGATGCTATTCCTGCACCCACTGATTTTATCGTCAGTCAAGGCGAAATAAATGAACTCGCCAGCACTCCCAAAGCCGCTATTTTAAACTTGTTTCCTGAAAGTGAGAATTTGCAGCAATTTACCAGCGCTCTAAAAGAGTACATTGGTACTGTTGTTTATCGTTTACGCGGTTGGCTTTGAGAATACTTTTAAACAAACCTGTCAAATCAGATGTTAATAGAAGAAATTAAATTATCTGATACGCAAGCGTTTACATATTTCAAAAAATATTTAGCTATTTTAACCCGCCTAATCGCGGGTTTTGTTTGTATAGCCCCAGACTTCCAGTCTGAGGGCGATTCAGAACTAATAGTATTTATGTACTATTAGTTCTCGTTTACGTGGTTGGCTTTGAGAATATTTTTTAGAGGAAAGTTTTTAGCTGTTGCGATCGCTTGTTTCTTCTATTGATTGGTTGTCTTGTGAAGTTAAATCGGATAAGTTTGCTTTTTGTTCCCAGGAGTAATTACATATTTTGCTCTGAATCAATGTACCTAATGTCAAATTAATGACAACCGCCACTGAATCGGTAAAAACCATGTCTATAGCTTGGTTAAACATAATTTTTCGTGAAGTAAGTTTTTTAGTTGTAGTTGTACGTAAAAATTACTTCACAAGCCGAACTGCCTTTTTCCGATAAAAATTAAAATTTCACCTCAGAATTTACACTTATTTTTATAAAAAATTGCTGCTTGAGTGCGATCGCGTAGCAAATCAATCACGGATATTATTTTACACCCCAACTTATATACTTCTGTTTGTAGCATATTTATGTTACTAACTTTGAACTAATGGCAGTAGTCTGTCAAGATAAAAATGATGGTTGTAGAGACGTAGCACAGAATAGTCTGTGAGCGGGTTGTGGATTTGTACACAACCATCAAAATAAAATTGACAGACTAGTAGAATACTGGGCGTGGAGGATACTCATGAGTAACGCAATCCAAAATCAATATACGCCAGATTACGTTTCTGCTCCTAGGGAGACTCTCCAAGAAATCCTTGAAGAGCGGGGTATGTCCGAAGCTGAACTGGCAGAACTTACAGGAAGACCTAAAAAAACAATTAACGAAATTATCAATGTCAAAGCAGCGATTACTTCTGAAACAGCATTGCAGTTAGAGCGTGTATTTAATATTCCAGCTAGTTTTTGGAACAACCGCGAACGACGATACCGAGAATTTTTAGCGCAACAGGAAGAAAAAGAGCGCCGCACCGGGGATTGTAGTTGGTAGACTTCAGCATGATGGAATTTTACTGCCCAGTCACTGCAATGACATAAAGCGTCGATTTGAGTAGGTTTTAAATCCCGATAATTTCAGTAGACATAGGAGTGAAAAACAATGTAGAGACTTCGTATTTCGCGTCTCTACAACGGTTGTGGATAACGCATATTTAATTTCTGGAGATGTCTAATAGTTACAGAGTTCCCCTCTAACTCTTGCCGCTACCAATCAAATATAATAACGCCATCCGAACGGCAACACCGCTGGTTACTTGGGTTTGAATCAGGCTGAATTCTGGGTCATCCATTAAGTCAGAGCTAATTTCCACACCTCGGTTAACAGGACCTGGATGTAGAACTTTAACATTTGGTTGACATAATTGCAATTTTGTGCATGTAATGCCAAACATTTGATGATATTCTCGCAAACTTGGCAATAAATGACCTGTCATGCGTTCCTTTTGCAAGCGCAACGTCATGACAAAATCAGCATCTTGCAAAGCGGGTTCTAATTCCCAATGTATAAATAGGTTGCGATTTTGGATTTTGGATTGAGAATTGGGAATTTTACCCCTCTCCCCCTTGTCTCCTTGTCCCCTTGTCTCCCTCTCCCCCTCTCCTACTTCCTCATCGCTGACATAATCGGCAAATAATTGAGGTAATAAAGTAGGTGGTGCTGCTAGATGGACTTGGGCACCACTTGCGGTTAAACTCCAGATATTCGATCGCGCGACACGAGAATGTAGAATATCCCCAACAATGGCAATTTTTTTATTCTTCAATAATTCTAATCGGGGATTTTCTGGGTCAATCACACTACAAATAGTAAATAAGTCAAGTAGTGCTTGAGAAGGATGCTCATGTTGACCATCACCAGCATTGAGCACACTAACTTTAACACCGAGACGATCCATTTCAGCGGCGATCGCTTGAGGTACCCCGGCTTCCCGATGGCGAATTACCATAATATCAGTTCCCATCGCCAAATAAGTCTTCGCCGTGTCGAGAATTGTCTCTCCCTTAGTGATAGAAGAAGTTGCTGAGGCAAAATTCAGCGTATCTGCACTTAAGCGTTTTGCCGCAAGTTCAAAACTACTGCGAGTGCGAGTAGACGCTTCAAAAAATAAATTTGCCACCACTTGTCCTTGTAAACTTGGCACTTTCTTCGTCCGTCGTGATAACACCTCCTGAAAACTGGCAGCAGTTTGCAAAACGGTATCGTATTCAGCTTTCGTGAAGTCAGCGAGTGTGAGAACGTGATGATGATTCCAAGTACTAGTAGACATATATATTTTTCCTGATTCAGCGTCAAAAGGCGATCGCTTCTCTACAGTTTTTTAATTTACACAAATAAACAAATGATACCACCTGTTTTTTCTCAAAATAAATACTTATCAATGAAAAGTCAAATATTCGATTTCATCAAGCTTCTCTACTCTGGTATAATAATGTTATTTTTTCAATTTAAAAATAAGTATTATAAGTTAAACAATAAGAATTATAAATATAAAAATTTTCATTCCCAGTTTGGAGAAGATAGGTATATTTGGAAAAATATAGAATTACCGCAAAAAGGTGTATTTGTTGATATTGGAGCCGGACATCCAATTTCTTATTCAAATACTTATTTTTGGGAAAAAAACGATTGGCAAGGCATCTGTATTGATGCTGATATTAATCAAGTCAACTTATTAAAAACAGAAAGGTCAAACGTAGAGTGGGCTGCTATTTCGCCAGAAGAAGGAGAAATAGAATTTTTTCCGGCTTTTTTACCGGAACTGTCAACTACTAAGCAAAACGATAAATATGAGGGATTAATTAAGATTCCCTTCAAAGATAGTGTAAAAGTTCCGTCTTTTCGATTGGAAACTATATTAGAAAAACATCAAATTGGAATAATTGATATCTTAGATATAGATGTTGAAGGAACTGAATTAGAAGTGTGGGGAACTTTTGATTATGAAAAGCATCGTCCCCAAATTGTAATTATTGAGTATTATACATTGGGTTTAGGTGATAACTCAGAAAAAATCAAAGAGTTTTTTTCTCACTTGCCTTATCAACTTGTTCATACTACCTGTTCAAATTTTATTTTTGTGAATCGGCAAACAGAAGTAATGTCCGACAAATCATATATATTGTAAAGACGTTCCAGCGGAACGTCTCTACGACAATTAGCAATTATTTTGGGTCAGTGTGGTAAATGGAAAACATTTAAAGCCACGGAAATCAGCGATAGGAAAGTTAAAAAGCCGATTGTATCGAGCATTGTTGTCACTAATGGACCACTGATTAAGGCTGGATCGAGCTTCAACCGTTTTAAAGCCATTGGTAGCAAAGTTCCGAGAGCGACAGCAACAATTGTATTGGTTGCCATCACCGTTCCTGCAATTAGCGCTACCCAGCGCTCTTGTGGACGTGCCCAAATTAACGAAAGCAACATCATAGTCGTGGCTAAAGCTAAAGCCATGCCTAAGCCTGCTAAAAGCTCTTTGCGGAGAATTTTGAAGGTGTCTTTTGGTGTGACTTCACCTACACCCAAGCTGCGGATTGTTACTGTTAATGCTTGAATACCAACAGTACCACCAGTGTTGGAGAATAGGGGCATAATTACGGCAAGGACTGGCACCATTGATATTGTCGATTGAAACGGCGCGATCGCACTCGATGCACCGATATATAACAGCATAATTCCCAACAGCCACGGTAAACGGTTGCGAATGGTGGTTAGGGGAGATGATAAAGCAGTTTCATCACCACTTGCACCGGCTAATTTTTGAATATCTTCTGTGGCTTCTTCTTCTAAAATATCGATTACATCGTCAATGGTGACAATGCCGACTAATCGATCTTCCCTGTCAACTACGGGTATAGCGATTAAATCGTAGCGCTTCATCACTTGGGCAACTTCTTCTTGGGGAGTTTCCGTTTTGACTTTGACGACGCGATCGCTAGAAATGTCGCGAATATAAACTTCAGGAAAAGTAAACAGCAATTGCCGCAAAGAAACTACACTAACCAAGGTGCGGTTATCGTCTGTGACGTAAGCGTAGTAAATCGTTTCTTTATCTTCGTCTTGACGCCGAATTTTACTCAGCGCTTCCCCGACAGTCAAACCTTGACGCAACCGGACATATTCGGTTGTCATCACTCGTCCAGCTGTACCTTCTGGATAGCCGAGAATTGTGGCTGTAGCTTGACGTTCTTCGGGACTAAGTTCTTGTAAAAGCCGTTTGATTACTCCCGCTGGCAATTCGTCAAATAATTCTGCCCGTTCATCCGGACTCATTGCCTCGACAATTTGCGCTACTTGGACATCATGAAGCGAATTTATCAGTTCTTCCTGTACATCTAGGGGTAAGTATTCAAATACATCAATTGCCTGAGATTTGTTGAGTAAACGGAAAGCGATCGCTCGCTGTTTTTCTGGTAATTGTGCAATATATTCCCCAACATCAACCGGTTGTGAATGATTCAAATCCGATTTCAACTGGTTCAAGTCAGCAACATCAACGTCAACAAGTGAATTGCGAACATCGTGTATAAGCATGATAAATTCCTCCAAATGTCTCCCCCTCGCTGGGAGACGCTTCTCACCAGCTAGAGGAGGTTGATACTGCCATCTTGTGGACTGTGGTCCATAAAATCTCAAAAATTGAACATCGATATCCGATTTCCGGCATCGCTAAGTCATAATACTAACCCGGAAAGTGCTTATCCGGTAGATGCAAGCATATCATTATTGGTGGAAAATCCCAGATTGACCACACTATCTTTGTCAAATGCCCTGATTTTTGTTTACTTTGTGTAGATTTTACTACTACGAGGATTTGTGTCAAGTACTTAGATGAATTAAATTTCCAACTTCAGAGACTGACAATCTTTACAATACAAAAAGTAGCTTTAATTTTATAAGAAAAGCTATATTTATGTAATCATACTTAAGATTGATGGTTATTCTACCGCTTTTATGAAAAAGAAGCATCAGCGGTTTTTTCCCTACCATCTTTTGGTGGAATTGATAGATGCGATTCGTCAAGCACCTAACAAGGTGGCTGGTAGGAATGCGATCGCAGATGCAGCGAAAGCCCTTGGTAAAAGTACTAGAACAATTAAGCGCATACTGGAGAAGCTTGAACTCTTAGGGGTTGCTACTCTAGCTGTTGGACGTAAGGATAAGGGACAATATCGTATTTCCCAAAACTGGTATGGTTTTATTGTGAACTTTCATAAATGGGATAACAGAGAAGGTTCTCGGATAAATCACAATCAGATTTTTGGCAATTTAAAAGCTTTAGCCTTCCAACGAGAGAAACTGCAAGATAAGAAGTATGATAAACGATGAATGCGGCAATGGACAAAGCCGCAGGCGTCAAAGATGGCAAAGTCAAAATACCTTCACTTATAGGGGGAAAGGGGAAAGGAAAAAGGGTAAAGGGAAGAAATTATTGGGAGTTTCCTTGAGAGGAATCCCAATAATTGACAAGAACTAAAAGGGAGGGGCTTCAAACCGGCACAGCGGGAAAGAATCATATAAAAACTGTTAGCGTGTTACGAATAACTTTTTAACATGCACCCCTTTTTTCATGCACCCCTTTCACCCAAACAGATTGGTGAGCGGTATCTTGCAGTTAATGGTTTTACTCAAAACAAAGTTGAGAATAATTTTGACTATTAGCTAGATGAAAACCACCCTTATAAGCAACAGTGATAGAAGAATTATCGAGAGATAAATCTGGAGTTGATTCGCAAAGATACTCCATCTTCGGATAAATCTAATTTTAGTGGTTGAGGATTATTTTTTAATCGCTCATTGCCATCTATCCATAAAGAGAACCACAAATATTTATTCATTACCTGCTTTAAAGCATTGATTCTTTGTTGTGTCGGTGGATGGCTGCTATTTTCTGTGTAGTCAGAAGGTAAGCGCGAAAGCAGGTTAAAGACTCGAAAACCTCCATTTGCATCATAGCCAGCTCTAATCATATAGGTGTAACCGATTTCATCGGCTTGAAATTCATGCCCGCGACTTAATGCTTGCATGGTTCTCTCAAATTCTTGTTTTTTCTGGATAATAATTCGTTGTTTGATGACATCTTTTGTAGCGGATGATATGGGAGTTTTCGATTTTCTCCGTTCTTGGACAATCCAATTGTTATATTCTGCTTCTGCTTCTTTGAGTAATTTTTCTTTTAAACTAGCTTCTGCTTCTTCTTGCTGTGCAGAATGGCGCTGTGTGTGATGGGCTAATTCATGACTGATAATAAAAGCTAAAGCTGCATCATCGCCGTGTATTTGGTCTAGCAAGCCTTTGTAAATAACTATTTTGTTGAATTTACCAGCGTAGGCATTGATATTATATTCATCAGTGATTTGCAAGCGCCAGGGATGATCGTCAAGTCCATTAGCACGAATCACTCTTTCCGCTACACTGTAAACCCATTGTAAATTAGTCTTTTTAGGTTGTACTTGTGGGAGAGAAGTTGAAGGATTTGTAGTAGTTGAAATTGATGGTAATGGACTTATTGCTTGCGCGAAATTTGGTGTATTGAAGTTTAGTAAAACACTGCTACCAAGACCTAATGTGGTGAAAACGATGCTGCGAATGTATGAAGATGCCATAATCGTAAATGTCTATTTATTTCGTTTGAATGCCTTTGATTATGTTTACGAGAAAATAATGGTATTTTTCCGCAGTTTATATTGAAATATTTATTACTAAAAAAGCGGACAAGATGCCCGCGCTACAAGTTTGAATGAAAAATATTTAAGAGAACAATTATTTACCGCATCTTCCTGTAAATGAACCACAAATAGACCTCTCTCTAGCAAGGAGAGAGGCTTTCATTTTCTCCCCAATGCTAGTGGGGAAGGGGCTGGGGGTTAGGTCTCATAATTGTGGTCTAAATACATGAAAACTGCTGTAAATAATTACTTTTGCTGCTACAAAATTTTAAAAGCATTAAAAAATTTACTAGCGTCACCAACAGCAGGATTTTCAACGAAGAGTACATATATGCGTTGACCGGCTAAAAATACTCTAAGTTTGGTAATTTTTTGCCCCTCTTGATATGTATATTCCTTGCCAGGATAACGACCTAATGTGATATTGCGGGTTTCCAGTATTTTTTTATATTTATCTTGAAACTCGCTGACAAATGCACTCAATAATTCTTTTGGATCAACTTGGCTGATATCCATCCGATACTGTCCGTAAAAAATCCCATATTTACTTTCATCTGTTTCTGCTAGTTGTGCCTCCATAAGTATATATTCATTATCTAATTTCATTGTCATGATACCTGGTTCAACGGGTAAGATACCAGAGAAATTCCAGGTACTAGAGGAAACATTTTTCCATCCAGAAATAGTATTGACTTGTGCTAAGATTATTGGCGATTCGGATTGACTTGTTTGGGTTTTTGATAAGCTAATGGCTTGTGCTTTGGGAAGACAAAATGAAGTTCCTAACACTAGGATTGCAAGTGCCAATTTCCATGATTTCATGATTATGTATCTCCTATGAATATTGTCGATGTATTGTTTTAGGTGTCAGTTATATTGTCTGAACCCCTTCATAGGAAGATACGAATTTATTAAGGTGCAATTACGCAGGTTATAAAAAATTTATTTTGATTTTATTGAAGAATAATATGATGTTTTTTTAGGGTGTGTGAAGGCTACAATAAAAAGCGTGAAGAAATCAATCGATGTTGCGATCGCACACCAGCACCAACAGATAAAAACAGCAGATTCTTTGATATCATGCGAACGACTTACGTCGCGCAAGCTTCGCACCGCACCTATCAAATCTACTTCATAATAGGTGATAATGCTGATATTAATACTGTAAAAGCGATCGCTCCTGTTATACCAATTCCCCAAAAGCCCTTGGAACATTTAATAAGCGAGCGTTCATCACAAGTATTATGGTGATGCAAATCTTACTTTACTTTCAGTAACGACTACAAATTGTTCGGGCAGTCTATCTGCATAATTTTCTAACAAAAGCTGAAGTTTGCTGATTTTATTAGTAGCTCTTTCGTTCTCCAATCGCAAGAAAATTATACCTCTGTGCAAATTACCTTCTCGAAAGATTTTATCGCCAAAATCTTTATCGTTGGTGATTAAAATCCAATTTTCATTCAATGCTTTTTCGAGAACCGCGTCATCGCTTATACCCCGTGCTTCGTCATACACCGAGAATACTTCATAACCTCGATCGCGTAACCAACGAGCAACTGTTGACCCGGTACATTCGTCTACTAAAAAGCGCATTTAAGTATTTTCCACTAGTAGAGGCATAAAAGTGGTGTTTGATAGTGACTTACTGGCGAACAAAATACAAGCTTGAATATCTTCAGAAGTTAGCCCTTCGTATTCTTCGATAATTTCTGTGAAGCTTGCACCATGAGCGAGGAGGTTAAGAATATACTCAACGCTTAAACGAGTTCCTTTGATGGTAGGTTTTCCTGCTAGGACTTTTGGGTTGAGGACTATTCGTTCTAGTAATTGCTGATTTGTCATTTTTATTTTCCTTGTGGTTATATTTTCCAAATTTTATGATACTAATCTCCTCATATAATGTAGCTAATGTAGCGCGATCGCTCTCCAACATCACCAAACCAATCACCCCATCGCATCTGTTATACCAATTCCCTAAAACAAGGCAACAAAAGCGCGATCACACCAACTTTCCGTAGGAATCGCCCAACATACATATTCTTTCTTAAACTGGCATAAATATCACCAGAAATTGTTGTTGAATCTGTAGTTAGAGGCAAGCCCTATGTTATACGAAGCAAATTCTAAAAAAGATTTTAATTGTTTCTGTGCGTCACGATGCTTTAATCCGCTAACTATTTCGTAATAGGTAATGATGCTGATGTTTATTTTGCCATATTCTTGAATATATGCATTAAAGTTTTCAACTACCAGGGGTTGATTGCGGAAAAACAAGGATAAAATGTTCGTATCAACCAAGGCTGCTTTCATCACTTCTTCTTCCCAAAAAAGCCTGTTGACGACGTGTGATTATTTCTTCATTGAAGTTGGAAAATGTTTCATCAGACATATCATCCCAACATCCTGCAAACTGCATGATTTGTTCGGGTGTGCTTTGAGATGCTTCTACACCAACTCGAAAAGAATGAATAAAATTATATACTTCTTCCAGCTTTTCTTCAGGGATGAGATTGATTTCTGTCAGAAGTTTGGTACGTAAATTTGATGGTTTCATGTTGCGCTGTATAGGGTGTGGTGTATCAAGCTTGTTTTCATTGTTTTTTATACCATGAGTGGCATAAAAGTTGTATTCGATAGCGATTTACTAGCAAACAGAATACAAGCTTTAATATTTTCGGGACTCAGCCCTTCGTACTCTTCGAGAATTTCTGCGACATTTGCATGGTGAGCAAGCAGGTTAAGAATATACTCAACGCTCAAGCGGGTTCCTCTAATTACAGGCTTTCCTGCTAGCACTTTTGGATGATCGGCTGTATTTGAAATTCACGCCACCGCAAATTCTGTATATTGTCTAACATCCTCTGGATGAAAAGCCAAAACAATTTTATCTTTGGGAATTCCTGCGGCTAAAAGTTCATTGGCAATGCCATATTCACTCCCATCACGCTGAATCCAGATTTTACCATCAATAATTTCAATATGAATAATACAACCATGAACCCGTTCTTCTCCTTGCCATCCCAAAGTCATTACTATGTAATTAGTAGCTGTGCGGTCAATGATGAGTTTTGTTTCTAATTGACCATAAGCATAGGGAATTTTGACATATTCAGTCAAAATGTCTTCGATAATTTTTTGATATTTGTCTAAGGTATCCATTGCACAATTACCTCTTGTTTTTGGTCAAATATTAGTAGACGCAGGCGATTCTTTTTCAATAAAATCTTGCCTATGGGTTCGGTAAAAATTTCAGTGTAAGTTCGCTTGGGAATGGCAAGATACAAAATTCGGTCGCTTCCTTGTTCTTCTAAGATATCGTAATAAAGGATAAACTGTCCTAAAGCGTTCTCTAAATCTGTAACTGGGGATGGGCTGAGAAAACTTTTGATTTCAACTGCTATCTTCTGTTGACCTTTTTCGGCTGCTATAAGTTTTTGTGCGCCTAAATCTATATATAAATCTTTTGTCCCACATTTTAATTTAAATGGATCATCAGTAATTAGCCAACCATCTTTTTCTAGGGCTGTTCTCACAACATTATGATAAACATCTTTGGCAGGCATAGGTGTTTAATAAAAATACCGGGAAGATGAGTTATTTTTTTATGCTACGTTATCGCCAGATGCTTTTGGGAATATCTGGCTATTTCTTTGTTTTCTAAGAGGATGTTTGAAAAGTCCTCTTGTTGGTAGCAAAACGTTTTAGATCCCCCTAAATCCCCCTTAAAAAGGGGGACTTTAATTCCGGTTCCCCCCTTTTTAAGCAGGGTGGTTTCATACGAAAAAAGAAAAATATGAAAGCCTCTATTTCTCGTTTTGAATCATAGATTTTGACCCCTCTCCAAACCTCTCCCCCACGGGGGGAGAGGCTTTGATAACTGGTTTTAATTTTTCTCTGATGGTATGAAACCACCCTGCCCTCCCCGCAAGCGGGGTAGGGGGTTAGGGGGTGGGGTAGAATTCTATGCAGCTTCACAAAGAATTGGTATGAGTTAGGATATATTTAATATAATCATTTCTTCTGCATAATCCATGCTAACAATCAATGGTTACTTGTTCCCCTTAATATTAAAGACAGTGAAATTTCCAACTGCCTCAGCTTTCGGAAAAGCTTCTTGCACTTCAACTAAATTTGACCACTTAGCATAGCTGCAACTTCTTCCTCATGAGATAAGTTTTTATCGCGGGTTTTAAACTCATCTAATAATTTAAAAAATCTTTCCAAACCAGCTTTTTCATCCTGACAATAGAGCATGATAATTTTTGCCCAGGAATTTGAGGTATGTAGTTTATATTTCTGCTCGACAAAATCATGAAAGTTGTCACAGAAATCTTTTTCTTCTTCGGTTAATTCAATACCTAATTCTCTCCTCGCTATTTTATAACCTGCTAAAAATATAAACAAGTCGCTAACAGAAGCTTTACCAATATACATTCCTGGTCTAACTTGAATTTTTTCTAATATTTGATATATTCCACTACTCATATTAATCTCCTAATATATTGCCAAAAAATTATTACACTACAAAGATTCTAGCTCTTTAATCTCAAATTGTTCGCTTGGACAGTGGAAATCGTTAAGCCAATCTTCTCTTGTCATTCCATCTACCGATAGATTGTCAAATACTAGACCTTGGATTTCAATGCCATAATGCTTACCATTAATTGTAATGGAATCATTTATACCTCGACTCATCAATCTATCGCTAACAACAAAATCTTCATCTGAATATCTTGTTTTGAGTCTGAGAATTTTATACTTGATGTCGTTTATTTGTAAAAATTCTATTACAGCTTGAGCGCACTCATAACACTCCAGAAGGTCAAAATTTGCAACTATTTTACCAATTTCCTGGTAAAGCTCCCCATCAGATAACGAACTCACCGATGCACCCAAAAAATATGAATATATATATTATATTATCGCAAAAAGTCTCATCCCCTAGAACCCAAACTTCTTCAACAAATTACAAATTACAAATTACGAATTACGAATTACGAATTATTTTTGATGTTGTCACACAAATGTCTATCTTCTTCGCTGACATCGGGGTTATTTTCCAGGTAGCCTCGTATTAATTTGCATCCTTTTACCAACAAATCATCTAAATCGAGATTCCACAAAATTATCGTAGTGTCATCTGATGCGGAAGCAAGGGTTTTGCCATCGGGGCTAAAGCTGACGCTATTAACCTTGTTTGTATGCCCTTTAAGGATTTTCATTTCCCTACCAGTATTGATATCCCACAGTCTTACCGTATAGTCTCCCCCTAAGCTTATTCTAAAAGGGTTAGAGGTGTTGTCGCCTGATGCGGAAGCAAGGATTTTGCCATCTGGGTTAAAGCTGACGGTATTAACCATGTTTGTATGACCTTTAAAGGTTTTAATTTCCCTACCAGTATTGATATCCCACAGTTTCACCGTCTTGTCTTCTGATGTGGAAGCAAGGGTTTTGCCATCTGGGCTAAAACTGATGCTACTAACATTGTCTGTATGCACTTTAAAGGTTTTAATTTCCCTACCAGTATTGATATCCCACAGTTTCACCGTCTTGTCTTTTGATGCGGAAGCAAGGGTTTTACCATCTGGGCTAAAACTGATGCTACTAACATTGTCTGTGTCTGTATGCACTTTAAAGGTTTTAATTTCCCTACCAGTATTGATATCCCACAGTTTCACCGTCTTGTCTTTTGATGCGGAAGCAAGGGTTTTACCATCCGGGCTAAAGCTGATGTTTGTAACAAAGTCTGTATGCCCTTTAAGGGTTTTAATTTTCTGACCAGCGTTGATATCCCACAGTTTCACAGTCTTGTCTTTTGATGCGGAAGCAAGGGTTTTGCCATCTGGGCTAAAGCTGACGCTATTACCCCAGTCTGTATGTCCTTTAAAAGTTTTAATTTGCATACCACTGTTGACATCCCATAGTTCCACTGTTGTACCAAAATGCGCGGAAGCAAGAGTTTTGCCATCTGGACTAAAACTGACGCTTGTAAACAAGTCTGTATGCCCTTTAAGGGTTTTAATTTCACTACCACTGTTTACATCCCACAGTTTCATCGTTTTGTCCCAAGATGCGGAAGCAAGAGTTTTGCCATCTGGACTAAAACTGACGCTAGAAACATAATGTGTATGCCCTTTAAGGGTGTTAATTTCCCTACCACTGTCTCTATCCCAAAGTTTCACTGTTTTGTCGTTTGATGCGGAAGCAAGGGTTTTGCCATCTGGGCTAAAGCTGACGCTCCAAACATAATCTGTATGTCCTGTAAGGGTTTTAATTTCCTTACCACTGTTGACATCCCACAGTTTTACCGTATAGTCTTCTGATGCGGAGGCAAGGGTTTTACCATCTGGGCTAAAGTTTACACCAATAACATTGTCTGTATGTCCTTTAAGGGTTTTAATTTCCCTACCACTATTGACATCCCACAGTTTCACCGTATGGTCTTCTGATGTAGAGGCAAGAGTTTTACCATCTGGGCTAAAGCTTACACCAATAACATTGCTTGTATGTCCTTTAAGGGTGTTAATTTCTTTACCACTGTTGACATCCCACAGTTTCACCGTGCCGTCGTTTGATGCAGAAGCAAGAGTTTTACCATCTGGTCTAAAGCTGACACTTGTAACCCCAGATGTATGCCCTTTAAGGGTTCTTACTTTAAACTCGTCTACCACCTCTCGCAATGTAGATACAGCTTGCATCTGGGTTTCTCCTCCTATCCAAGGTTTCCAAATGCTTCCTCTGAGAATTTTTCCACCTTTAATAGCTTCTGCTAATGCTGCCTCATGGTCATAAACTTCAAAATATTTTTCCGCATTGCCACTCAATCTACCAATTTCCGCATCAGTCCTACGAATCTCACTCACTCCAGCAAACCCCGAAATCATCACCAAACCACAAACCAACCCAGCAATAACATTCCGTCGCAACCTCTGTTTCTGCTTCCTCTCTCTCTCCCGCAACTCCACACTCTTCTCAATAAACCATCGCTGCGGTTTACTTACCTCCTCCCCCCGTTGCTGCAACCAATCCTCCGCGACAGCCAAAGTCGCACCCCGCAACAAAGCCCCCTCATCCTTACTACTATCCACCCATTGCTGCAACGCAACCATCAACCCCTGTTGCCAAATGCGAAACTTGCGGTTCTCCTGCATCCATCCCCGCAACCGTCCCCAATGGCGAATCAAAGCCTCATGGACGACTTCCACCGTTTCCTCATTCCTCAACTCATCCCAGTTCGTCACCACCAACCGCTTGTCAGCCAACCGCGTCACCAAATCCCAATTCTCTCCCCCCACTTCCTCACTCGTCGCCAACTTCCGGGTATCTTCCGTACCTTCCCCCGGTTGCACTAACTGAATAAACACCCGTTGCGCTGTTTCCCGTTCCCCCTCGCTCAAGTCTTTATAAATCGTCTCTGCATAATTCGCCAGGGCTTGCTCCACCCCGCCAATTTTATCATAAGCTTGATGGGTCAATATTCCCGCATATTGCTGCTTCCACAACTGAGTCAGGGTAAATTCCAACAACGGCAAACGCCCATCCCCATCTTGGATATCATCAATTATGGTATTACACAAACCCTCCTCAAACTCAAAACCCAATTGTTTCGCGGGGAGTGCGATCGCTGCTTCCAACTCCTCCCGATTCATCCGCACCACAGGTTCTAGTTGATACTGTTGGAGCGATCGCCCAAAAGGCTCATAATCATCCAATGCCCTAGATAAAAAATCCGCCCGCAAGGTGAGTAATAAGGTAAAAAACGGTGCATTATTAACCGCTTGTAGCAAACCATCCAAGAAAACTTTGCGCTCCTCCGCATCCGTACACAGAGTATAAATTTCCTCAAATTGGTCAGCTATCAACAAAATCCGCTTCCCCTCTCCCTCGCGAGGATGAGAGTGGAGCATCTTTCCCCTCGTAGGGAAGGGGGGTAGGGGGGTTAGGTCTTTGATAAAATTTTGTAGAGCTACCGAATCGCTCTTCAAATTTACATCCAATTCCAACTCAGCCAAACGTCGCTCATTTTCTGGTAAATTTAACGCCGAAACCAACGCTACAGCCAAAGCAGCAAAGGGATTTTTACCAGGACGAAACGATAAAATCAACCAATTATTAATAGTATCCCCACGCAATTGCGGAATTAACCCAGCAAACACCAGCGAAGATTTCCCACTACCCGAAGCACCAACCACAGCCACCAAAGGTCTACTATTAACAGCAGTAACTAAACTCGTGGTTGCTTTATCCCTACCAAAAAAATACTCGGCATTTTCTTCCTTAAACGCACTCAAACCTTGATAAGGACAGAAAGAAATTATCCCCAAACTTTGCCAAGTTGGTGGTGTTTCCGTCTGATTTTGAATAATTATTGGAAGCCAACTAGCACAGGGAAATTCTGACTCCAGTTGTTGTAATTCCAACCGTGCATTTTTCACAGAAATATACAAAGACTTTCCACCAGTAAACTCTTGCAGAAAATACTTCAAAAACTCCTGAGCAACTTTATCCGGTACAGGTTCCCGCATCACAATTACTTGAGGAATATGCAATTGTTCCAACTCATAAGCAATCCCCAAACCATCGCAGGAATTAAAAAATGCAATTTGCAAACGTCTTTTAATTGCAACTTGCAAAGCATCCCTTAATTCTGCGATCGTCAAACTATCATGATTATTTAAATAAATCCTCCCCTCCATCTTATTCTTAGCCCCCTCCTCGCCATTGGGGAGGTTCCCGTGCATCTTATTCTTAGCCCCCTCCTCGCTTGCGGGGAGGGGGTTGGGGGTGGGGTTCTGCGTTCGAGAATGTCCAGAGAAAAACAAAATATCCCAACCCAAATCATCTTGCAGATAACGATTTAACTCCTCCCGCGATGGTTGTTTTAATAAAATAATTTCCGCATCATCACCACAGAAATTATGTAACAGCTTTTTATCAGCTTCAATATCAATATTTGAGCTATCCCCCAAAATAATTAAAATTCTAATCTTGTCTCGTAATGCTCTTTCCCCTCGTTCAGCATTTGGCGAACTTAAAGCCACTTCTAGCAGTGGAAACTTAATTAAAACATCCCACAAATGCCAAGGTAGCTGACGTAATTCATGGCAATAAGTCGTAATTATGATTCTGATTTCATCTTTCGGATTTAGTTCTTGAAAAGAATTGACAATAGAGGTAAAAGATGATGCATTCAGCCATTCATGAAAACTAGCAAGTAAGTTGATAGATTCTCTCGTACATTCTTGATTCAAAGACTCCAGATTAACACGACGACTTCCCCCAGATTTAATCCTAAATTGACTGTATCTACTGCAATATATTTCGTGCCAGTTATTTAATAATTGCGGAATCTTAATATTTTCCGGTAACTTGGCTGTGGTGGTTCGATAAGCGCGTTGTCCTTCATTTGCGATTTCTAAATTTACTTGAAATCCCGATTCAAAATTGCCATCAAATTTGAGAACAACTAACTTTTTCATAGGTGATGCAATCTAAATTATTGAATTCTTAAAAATATATGTAGGGTGTGTTAGGACGAATGTCCGTAACGCACCAAAAAGACATATTTCGGTGCGTTAGGCTGACGCTAACGCACCATACAAAATCATACAACAAAATCCTGAGTCACTTTCGACTCACCTAAAATTATCTCAACACCAAATTCCTCATTTAATTCTGCACTTAATGCAATCTCCACCCAATCATCATTCTGTCGAGAAGTAACAGCATCTACTTCTTGACCATTTTCATCAATAACAGCTAACTTTAATCCTGGAGGTAAAGAAACACTTTTTTCTCGGTCAGGATGAACTTGTATAATAATATCTATTTCATCCTGATTTTGATTTGTAACATCAATTATGTCTTGATTTTTGGAATTTAACTTGACAATCAAAACCACAGATACACCATTTAATTGCAAACCAAGATCAACTTTTTTGCACCTCGTCACGCTAAAATTTGTCGCAAATCTAAAACTCAGTTCTCGTGGATTAAATATCTCTTCCACATTCAACCAACCTTCTGTAATTACTCCCTCTAACCATTGTCGAATATTGACTTTTACAGCTTGTTCTTTGGCTGTTAAATAATCCAGTAAATTATCTACAGATTGCAACTGAATTAAAGGAACTTTCGCTAGTGGGTAAGTTGTAAACCCTAAAATTGTAGCTTCTTTTAAAGATTGGTTAAACTGCACCGCAACATAAGCAATTCTATCTGACCTTACTTCGGTGGGAATTTCCAAATATTCCGCATCTGGTAACACCGGACGACATTCGATTTTACCAATATTTTTCACTTCCAAATCAGCCAAATCAATTAAACTTAGCATCCACGGATTGCTATCATCTGCATTTAAGCAATTAGTTTCAAAACCCATACAATCAAGATAATAATTGACCGCATACACAGCTAAAGTATTGAGATAGATTTTTTTACCATCCTCAGTATTTGATATTCCTTGTTTGCGTTGATTAGCTCTTTCATGAGCTTCTATACTCAGAGGAATAGTGAAAGATGTTTGTTCGTGGTTAGTGTGCATAATTGTCCTGAATATGTTTGTGCAAGAGTGAATAATTGAAAATTAATGTTCGGTCTACTGTTAGATTTACTGTAAATATTTACGAAAATAATCGATGAATTTACGCTTTTTAATGTTGCGTTGATATAGCTCAGATAGCCTTGATATTGGATGACCTAATTTTTGAGATATATCTTCCCATTTTTCATGATCTAATCTCATTAATATGACTTTCTGTAAATTGGCATTTGTATCTTCACCAATATAAGTATTTTGTAAAAGTCCTTCTGGGTCATTATTGATGAAACTTTTTGTTGTTGATAGTTCCAATTCATCTTCAGTCTCAGAGATTAATTTATCTTTAATTTCATATTGAACCCTCGATAATTCTTTGCTTACAGGTTTATCAGAACCACTGTTACAACTATCTAACTCATCAAGGGATAATATTTGCGTTCGCCTTCTGTATTGCCTCCGAACATCGTGAAATCGCCAAGTAAATATTTGATTAACCCAAGCCATCACGGGATGTTCTGGACGATAATCTTCGATGTCTTTGCAAATTTTCAAATATGTATTTGCTTCTGCTTCGCTATAAATATCTGGAAAATGAGTTAATTTTTGCCGCCATTCTACAAACTTTTTTAATTTTCCCGAACTTTGAATTTTGGCAATCAATTTATTGAGAATTTTCCTTCGTTCTGCACTTTTTTGGGGATGGTTTTGTGCTGCGTAGACTAGCTGACGCAACTGTAAATCTAAATCATCATCCATCGAAATCTCCTGTTGCACCTCGAATGCTTGGTATTTTGTTGTCATCATAGATACATAAAATACTGTAGGGTAAATAGTTGTTTGAGTTTTGGGAAATTTGCACCTTCGACGGGAGCAACGCAACACCACGCGGTAAAATATCCCAGGTAGCGAGCTTTTCGCGGGAATATATTCAACTTTTATCGATGCATAGTAATTCCTCCCCAACCTCTTTAAACCCTTCTACGAAGGAGATGGGGAGCTTTTACGCAGTTTTTGGAAAAATATTTGAAAATTAATTCTGTATTATGAGGTTACACCGTAAGGAGCGAGAGGGCAAAGTGATTACACTTCCGACTTGTAGCATATATCCAGAAATTCCTACCAAACGAACCCCTAAGTTATTAGAAAAAATTGAACCTGAGCGCTTACTTTATTTAGCCGTCAGATTGCCTGTTTATGAAACTTTTTTTCAACGAAAATTTATTATATCGGCAGTTGAAAAATATCAATTACGATTGATAATTTACGATGTAGAGCAGGAGATTATTAGTCAATGGCTGTAGAACAATATCGACAATATATTAAACACCTTCTTTCCGAACGACAAAAGCGAGCTTCGATGTCACGAAAATACGAAGAGTATGAAGTGCAAACAATTTTTGACGAACAACAAGACCATTATCAATTACTTTATGTCGGTTGGAGAGGAAATAAACGGGATTTCGGTTGCATCTTACATCTTGATATTAAAGATGGTAAAATTTGGATTCAACATGATGGCACTGAAATTGGAATTGCTAATCAATTAGTGGAAATGGGAGTACCCAAGCAAGATATTATTTTGGCGTTTCATGAACCCTATATACGTCAGTTTACTGAGTTTGGCAGTTGAAAAATAAAAATCAATCAAAAAGCTAAATTGACCAATCTTCTATATTTAGTTCAGGAATTTTTTCAAAATCTCGCAGATTTCTTGTTAAGAGAATTCCTTTATTTGCAAGAACTATCGATGCGATGCGTAAATCCTGAGTCCCGATACGAATGCGTTGCTTTCTAAAATTTTGGTAAATCTCTTGAGATTTTTCATCATATTGAAGAACATTAAATTCCGACAATAACATGACTGTTTCCACTAATCGCTGATAAGCATTTGATTGTACAACTCCTTCTTTTGCTTCAGCAACTTGAGCCAAACGACCTCTTAATTGTTCTTCAACATTAATCGCAGTTGTTGTTAGTTGTATTTTAGCTGCTAATAGTTTTGGAATTATAATGGGGTGATTTCTTCCATAAAGACTCAAGTGGTCTGTATCTAAAATATAAATCGTCATCACTCATCTATCGTTGCATTTGATTCTTTGCGAATAGCAGCTAGTTTATCCATAAAATCGTCAAATGTTGGGTCGTTCGCAAATATTCCTGCATACTTCATCTGAGTTGTTTCTTGATGAGAAATTTCTTGTGGGTTAACTTCAATCGTTACAAACTTACCTGTCGCTAATTGCGCTTGTAACGCAGATTTCGCCTTGGAAATTGCTTCTTCTTCTGTATTCGCTTCTACCATTACATTTGGCATTCCAACCACTGATGCAATAAAGTTATCTTTTTGACTTTGGATAAAAATTTGGTAATGCATAATTATGTATATTTTTCGTCAATAAAAAATATCTACAACTTACATTATAATCAATTGCGTTAGCGTTAGCTTCGCTATACTGCGTAAACGCGCAACTAACGCTAACGCATCTGACAAAACTTTGCCCATCGCTTTTTATTCATTACTTGCTAACCCACAGCAAAATCTGTAAACTGTCTTTTATAAGGTGAATGAAATCCGATAACAATGTCTTGCTTGGGAACACCCATCGAAACTAATTCTTCCGCAATATTTATCTCGGTTCCATTCCACTGAATCCAAATTTTTTCATTTTTGATATCGATGTGTATTGAACAACCATACACACGACGTTTATTTTCCCAGCCTACATTAACAAGTTGATAATGGTCGCGTACAGTATCAAATATTTGTTCTACTTCTACATCACCATAAGAAGGTTTATAACTACCATATTTTGTCAAAAGTTGCTGAATGTATTCCCTATATTTTTCTAACTTATCCATCTTACTATCTCCTCAGTTTCAGTATCGTAAATCACTAGTTTTAATTGAAATTCTTGAATTTGAAGCTGTAGAAACGGAAGCGTAAAAAAATCATTCTCATAGTTAAAGTGTGCAAGTATAATACTATTGACTTCTACCCTAACTAGCCAAGCGATCGCACCTCACAAAACTTTGCAAATCGCACTTTTAATTTAACCCGCATCGTCAAGCGATCGCACCTAAAAAAACTTTACAAATTGTGCTTTTAATTTAACCTGCATCGTAAAGCGATCACATATCTGATCCAATCCATATCGTAAAATTTATAATAAATCTAAATATTAATCTGAAGATATCATTTTTCTTTTTCTACAAGCAAACCTAGTTTGGCACGAAAATTATTATCGTATTTTGCTGTGCGCCAGTTTTTTGCAGACTTTACTTGTTCGATAGTTAGGTTTTTAGCTCCTTTAAAATTTGTGCCGTTAATATTGGCATTATATAAGGATGCACCTTTTAAATCACTATTAGTAAGATTAGCTTCTGTTAAGTCAGCACCGTAAAGAAAGGTTCCATTTAATTTAGCATGGCTTATATTAGCACGATACAACTTTGCCTGATAAAGATAAGCTCCAGAAAAATTTTTATATTCCCATTCTATTCGAGAAAGTTTCGCATTTTTAAGATTAATTCCAACGAATTGAATTCTTACTTCTTTAGGAATCCATAAATTATTTAAAGAAACATCTTTTCTCACCAGATTTTCAAATGCATCAAATTGCAGTTGCATACGCAATGGTTCTACAAGGGTGACTATTTCCGCATCACCACAATATTGTTGCAGTAGTTGTTCGTCTGCTTTAACATTTATTCCTGTACTATCACCCAGAATAATTAAAATTCTAATCTTTTCTCTAAATGGTCGTTCTCTGCGTTCACCATCCGGCGCACTTAAAGCAACTTCTAAGGGTCTAATACGGAAATAAGGTATAGCATAAAATCCATTCCACAAATGCCAAGGTAGTTTACGTAGTTCTTGGCAATCTGTACTAAGAATTACCCGAATTTCATCTTCCCTATCCCAATCTTGTTTACATAAGCAATTTATGATAGGATTAAAAGATTGTGATTGTAACCAGGAATTAAAAGAATTAAGTAAATTTTGCGATCGCTCATCGCATTTTTGTTTCAAATCATCAATATTTACATTCCTAGCGCCAAGTTTTTTAATCCGAGTTTGTCCATCCAAACTGCGGTAAATATCACGCCAACTTTGAAAACATTGAATAATATCAATAGCTTGAGGTAGTTCTCCCCTGATTCTCAAGTCAGGACGTTTTCCCTCTTCGCCAACTTCTAAAGTTACTTTATATCCTGTAGAAAAGTCGCCATAAAATTGAAGGATAACTAACTTTTTCATAGTCGATGCAAAATTATTGACTTTTTAATTGATGAATTGGCTGGACAAACGGACATTATTGGTATTTTATGACACAAAAAAAATACGTGATAAGCGCACCGCGTACAAGTATCAAAGGTTTGACTTTTAATGTGTATAATTTTACTAATCAATCATAGTTAAGATCCTAGAACACCTCAATCCCTTATACGAATGAGGAGAAGAGTTTTTACGCCAAATTTTTGATAAATTTCGGCTTGGTGCTTTTGATCCATTAGCCCTCCCGTTAGGTGGTGGGTTGAAAGTTATTATCATTGAAGACGGCACTTTGGCTATATAATTTTGTATTAGGGTGGTTTGAAAGGAGTGCTGCGATCGCACGTAAAACGCAACTATTTTTAGTAATGGAGCCTCTGCTTGGGTGAAAACAGTAAAAGAAGAGGTTGTAGATTTTTGTAATTAGACTGCAAATAAAGCGCTTTAAAGCTAGTCTTGTGATTCAAGAGCCTAGCGAAGTGCTGTAATCTATTAAATTAGAGAACATATATTTAGGCGAGTTTTAGAGGTTGATTTTGGACAATAATTCTTTAAAACTGGTTTCAACTCTGGACAACAATTCTTTAAAACTGGTTTGATTGCTGAAAGTCGCTAAATTACGTAACTTATGTCCCACAAATTCGGAAATTTGGACATTAATTCTTTAAAACTGACAATAATTATTTAATGTTGTAATGGAGAATAGGAGACTCGAACCCCTGACCTCTGCGGTGCGATCGCAGCAGCCTTAATGCTTCTAAGGCAAGCCCTGTAACACTTTCTAGCTGTCTTAAGGGTATCCTTAAGAAACAACTAGGACAATGAGAGAGATTAAGCCAGTAAACAATAATGGAACCATCCAGCTTAAGTTTAGCTTTGGCGGTAAGCGGTATGGGTTTAACCCAGTCCCAGGCGGTCATTATGATGATAAAAGAGACATGGCAACAGCTAGGGCGATCGCCACGCAGATACAGAATGATATCTTAGCCGGACACTTTGACCGGACTTTAGACCGCTATAGGTTAGCTCCTAAGGCAACCCCTAATACTCATCCTAAGACACTACTGGAACTCTGGGACACCTGGGTAGAATCTCTAGACCTTTCCCTAACCACTCAAGCTAATCACTATAAATGGGTTAGGCGAATGATAGCCAAGGCTAACCCAGGTATAACAGATACTAACTGGCTAACTCAGGCTAACATATCACCTAGAACCTACAGAGACCGCTTAAGCATGGTTAGGGGCTGCTGTAAATGGGCGGTGGCTAAAGGCTGGCTGGATGTTAACCCCTATGAAAGTCTTAAGCCTAAGAAAGACAGTCCCAAGGAAATCAAACCATTTAGTTATGAAGAGATTAAGGCTATTATCAAAGCTTTTGATGAGTTAGCACCACACTATAGCCCATTTGTGAGATTTTTAATGGCTACTGGGGTCAGAACATCCGAGGCGATCGGGTTACTCTGGGTTCATGTGGACTTTAACAAGTCAGAAGTAGTAATCAAGGAAAGCTTACCCAAAGACCTAACAGGTAATGGTTATCACCGGATCAGGAAGGAAACTAAAACAGGTAACATCAGGTATCTACCGCTGTCACCAGAGTTGCGATCGCTTCTGATAAACCTTAAGCCACAAGAGATTAGCCATGATTCCCTAGTGTTTACTACCCCCAAAGGCTGTGTCATAGATGCTGATAACTTTAGATATAGACAATGGGCTAAGATTTTAGCACACTGTTGTATACCCTATCGCAAACCTTACACCACTAGGCACACTTTTTGTAGTCATGCCATAGATCAAGGTATGCCTATAACTGGTGTGGCATACTTGGCGGGTCATAAGGACACCTCGATGATCATTAAGAACTATGGGCATATGATTAATCGACCTAATCTCCCAAATATACCTATATAACTTAACAAAGGTTAGCCTATCAGCCTCAGTTACCCTGGCTTCTCCTGTAGTGTGATCACAGCTAGCATAAAGGTCAAGCATAACCCTGGCAACACCCTAACTATTCTGAGTCAACCATTTAGGATTTTATTTAGGGTATATGTGAAAGGAACCCTGACCTTTCGGGGTTCCTTTAATGGTTCAAGCTACCCTATAATCCTAGAAAACACCCAGGAAGGTAGCCAGGAAAGCCTCTAAGCCATCCTAGAGGTTCACCGGGAGCCTTCAAGAGTCCTTAATGAAATCTAACCAGGTATCCAGCGGTTTAAATAGATACCTGGGGACACCATAAGATAGCTCTTGGCTTTTAATCCGCAGCCAGCTTGTTTCCCTGGTTAGCCTATCTGCCTCTGTAGCTCTAGTTTCCCCAGTGGTGCGATCGATGGCTATCACAAAATGAACTGGGAACTTGTAGCGCTCCCATCTAGTTGCAATACCTCCGACTAATATGTTAGGGTAGTTAAAAATGCCTGATTTGGACTTGACTTCAATGTTACACCCTTTGCCATTATGGATAACTCTAATATCCCTCTGGTACTTTGGGTACAAGTCTGGGGCTAACTTAGACTGACTGCGCGATCGCCAGTTATCCGGGTCAGTTCTGTAACTCCCATAGACCGATCTATGGGTCATATGTTGGTCAAGTTGGTAAACTTTATCTAGTCCTTGAGTTTTCAGATACTCGACTAGGCTATGTTCCCAACTGTTGCCACATGCTAACCGAGCCTCGAAAGAGTCTTGGTAATAACTGCTGTCTTTCTTTCCCTCATTTAGGGGAATATGTGCTATGATGGTCATATAAAAATGGTTTAATGTGTTTAGTAATCCCCTCGGAAGCTGGTAACTTTCCTGGGGATTTTTAGTTTAGTTACTGGATGGTTTAGCGCTTGTTAGGACTCTAGGAGCCTGAGTGTTTCTGGTAATCTTTCTGGTTTTAGCCTTGGTAAGCGCTTGGTTCTTTTTAGCCAGAATAGAGACTAGTCGGATTAGTTGATCTTTAGATAGGTCTTTGATTTTCATAGGAAACAAGGGGTAATAAGGGGTAGAAGTGGTAATCATGCGGTAAGTTACATCATGATGATGTAGATTACCAGCTTATGCGGTTGCATAAATGCCTCAGAAATAAGGGTTTTCTGAGCCTTGGTTAGGTTCTAGGGTGTCCTCTAGGTTCCCTATGTTGATACTTACAGTCACTGCGGTCTCAGGTTGCTCATGGGTTAGTCGGAACTTTAAAAGCCCAGAGGCGGTCTCAGTCATCTCTCTGAGCATCTTGGCAGTCTTTAAGTCGCCAGTAAGCGCGTATTGGTCATTTAGGCTGCTAACCACATCTAAGGTGGTCTTTAACAGCGATCGCAACATCTGGCTATCTGAGGCATCCGGTGAGTAAATAGGGGACGTAGGGTCACTTAAGATAGCCTTGGGAATAGTCTTATCCTTGTAGCCATAGATTTGCCTGGGGGTTACTTTGAAGCCTTGGTTATCCAGCCAGCGACAAATAGATGGGGCTGGTATTCCTCTGGCAAGCTGGTTATCAACAGCTTCCCTGATATCCGCTGGTAGCCCCTTGACTACACAGGGTTTAACATTAACCACTTATGCGCTCCTTAATCTGTATCTCCTTTAGCGCTGATATAAGCCCATCCAACCCTTGAAGAAACTCTTGTTCCCCTAGTGTGTTCAAGTATTCTAGACAGCGCCCATAGACCGCCTGAGTATCCTTAGACATCCGGTTTAGGATTACTAACTCTCTGGCTACCAGGTCAGCCGATTGACCGACATCAGACCCCAAGGACTCTAACCAGTCATAAGTCCCTTGATCTACTCGAAATGATAATCTATATGGTTTCTTCATTAGTTTTTTCCTTAGCCTCTTTTCCTTATTATGTCAACTTCAAAGTTGACTAAATAACAGAAGAACCTATAAAGAATCCTAAAATGGCTAACAGAAACCAAGATATCTCAGAACTCAATGCCCAACTCAAGCTCCTACAGGAACAACAGGAGTTAGAAGACCAGAGACAAGCCGCGATCGCTGCAAAGTCTGCCAAATCTCGGAAGTATCTCATGGCATTCCTTGAACAGTTCATAGATAACCGGGTGCGCTTTGGACAACTAACTGCCTTCCAAGTCGCTGTTTATCTTCCGGAGTACCTAAAATCCTATGGTAAGGAAGCTACCATAGTCCGCTATGTAGGTCTTGTTACCCAACTATTAACCAATGAGTTCTATGGGGTTGAATGTACCACTAAAAAGATGGGTAATGGCGGTTTAATATGGCAAGGGAAGACCTATGAGAACTCCCAAGCGCTCTATGAGTTCTTAGTAGACTTAATGGGTGGAGTAGACCCACTAGGGAGCCAAGTATGGTTTGATTACCTTTTGACCGAGTTCCTATCAGACCCTACCTTTTTACCTGCTGAGGTCTTAATGTCAGACCGCTGGAAGTTATATGTCGCCAAGCTACAGCGATTAGTAGAAAGAGAGCGCTTCTCATTAGATGACTCCCACTCTGAAGATATGACCGCAGATGACCTATTGATAGCGAACAGTTTTCTGGCATTTTTCTAGGAACTGAGGGACTGTTGGGCTATTAATGAACCCCCCGGTGAGTATAAGTACTTACCGGGGTTATCCTTTGGAGCCAACTTGAGTGCCGAAAGTCCAGACTCCTATAATCCCATCACTTTTGAGGGATTTAATAACCAGATTATCTGGTTATATAAGTTACTTGCGGGGATAAAACCTTACCCCATAGGTGTTCTAAGGTTTTAGGTGGGGTTTTACTTGTCTCTGTTAGCACAGCACAAACACCCCATAAAGCCTTGAAAAGCTTACCCAGTAAGGTAGTTGATAACAGCATGAAGACTGCCGAGGGGTGAATAAAAGTACCATTACCTTTCTTACTTACCATAACCGATGTTTTATCGTTATCCTTATTCTGTAAGGCTTTCAGCGATTATAAGGTTTCTGAATGTGATCACTTGAGTAGTGGGAGTGCTGAGGGGTTAACTAAGGATACCTACACTTCCTCAATACATCCTTGCAGGGTTAAATCGGAGCTAATAGGAGCTAACCAGAGATAATCGCAGATAACCAGGGATTCTTCAGTTCGCTAATCGGCTCCCCTTGCAACCCCTTAGGTTACAGGCTAACCCATAAGAATACCCGGTAAATATTTATACTTACCGGGTTATCCTTTAGTGCCAACCTTATAGACCAACCGCATCCGAGGGTGATCAGGTATATAGAGTCACTGAAGTATTTAGGGGTGAAATAGGGCTACCCAATAAATATTTATGCTTATCGGGTTATCTTATGAGGTAACTAGCGCAACTGAGGGATTGTCGATTATCTCCGGGTATCTCTGATTATCTCTGATTATCTCCTGTTTAACCTACTTAGTAAGCAGATTAAGGATTGGTGGTTATTATAGCCAACAAATAACCCTCCGGTGCGCTCAGAGTGTCAAGGGGCTATAGGGGGGGTTAATCCCTAGTGTTCATTGGTTGCCTCCACATGATTAAACTCCATAGTTTCACAGGCGGTTTTCAAAAGATTTTTAGATGCTAAACTGTCAGCTTTAATATATATCCATTCGCCTTGGCGGTTCATGGTAAACCATCCGGGTTTACTAGGTCTTGAAGTAGCATAGGGGTGTAACTCTACCCGCTCACCTGTACACCAGGGAGTAAATGCGCCTCTGGAATATTCCTCTGAGTTACCACCAATGCGGTATTCAAAAACCAATAAGTTATCTTCACCCTGATATGTACCTGAATCAGGATAAAAGAATAGCGACTGACCCTCATTAGTTCGCCCTACATAAACAGGCTCGGCTAACACAGAGGAACAGGACAGTACTATGGACACCCCTAATAGCCCTGAGATTATCTTAGTTAACATAACTTTTTAAGTACTTGCAGTCATTATCATAACACTGTTACTTGGGTCAGCCACAATAGTTACTAGTTACCTCTGTATGCCATTAATCAGCATAAAAGCCCCATGTGGTTATCTAGGGATACCAGAGGGTTAAGATTAGGGGTTATCTTAGGTTACTACTGAGGCTAACAAGGCTAACAGTTGAAAATGATAGCCTCAGCTAGGATGCTTATAGGGTAATGGTTCTAGCCTGAGGCTAACAAGGCTAACAGTTTTATAAACTTTACCTTTACCTATATAGCCCTTAGAACCCTTAGAAGTCGCCTTCAGGTATTTTATTCATTATTTGATAGACTTGTTAGCCTTGTTAGCCTTGACAAGTTAGAACCCTTACCACATAAGACTTTTAGGAATCTAGGGTGAGGCTAAGACTTATAAAAAATGATAGCCTCAGGGGTTTAAATGATAGCCTTAGGGGGATAAATGATAGCCTCGGCGAGATAAATGATAGCCTTAGGGGGGATAAATGATAGCCTCAACGCATTAATGGGATTAGGCGATCACATTAACCAACAAGAAAACCCTCTAGATAATCTAGAGGGTAACTTGCTACATTATTTATCTCTAACTAGTCTTGAAATACCCTAGCAGATCCTAAAAGTTCTGCTGTAAGTATTAGGGGGTTAGTGGCATCTGATTTTACATATGCCCATACTTGCCTACCGGAGACCCTAACTTTGCGCTTAGTAAAACCTAACTCCATCAATGCTTGGGCAACCTTCTTATCCGCCTTATTAGCTCTCTGAGCGCCTAATGGTATTCTTAAGCCAGCTTCCATAAAGATGGATGGGATAACCGCTAGTCCATCCCAAGGTTGCTGGTTATCTCTACCCTGCTGTCGGCTATTCTTATCATTCCTGAATACCTCAGCTTGCCTTATATAGTTGCTCACAGAGGGTAAATACTCATTATCCTCTTGGTAATCCTTGTTTCGCTCTTCAGATGCTTGTGCCATCTCAGTATCTGTCCACCAGATAACCCCATTTTTCCATTGAAGATAAGCACTAGCTAGGATCTCATCTCTATTAACCTTTAGGAAGTCAATATCAATAGCTCTGTCGCCACATGGGATTATCCAGAACCTTCTAGAACCTGTAGCATCCTTAAGGATTTCATCAGAGTTACATGTACCACCGAATACCACATGCCGATCATGGTCTGTAGGTTTGCGCTCCCATAAGCCTCTAAATGTATCCTTAGTTTTTGTTAGGAATGCTTTGAGTTCCTCAACTTCTTTCTTGCGGGTTATACCCTCCATCTCGCCCATCTCAACTATCCAGGATTTAGCGATCTGTCTTTTGGTTTCGGTTCCATCAGTTGAACTATCCAAGTCTAAGAAATACTGACCGCCTAAGACTCGGAAGAAACTAGACTTACCAATCCCTTGTTTTCCTTTCAAAACTAAGCTGTAATCCGCTTGGCAACCAGGAGCCATAATCCTAGCTACCGATGCTATCAACCACTTCTCAAGCATCTTCTGGGATAGTTCATCATCCACACCTAAGATGATTCTGGCTAGCTTGTTCCATTCCGGCATTAGCTCAAGCTCTTTGGTCTCCAAGTAGCCTTCAGATGCGCCAGCAGGGTATACCCATTTTCGGGTCTTATTGCTAACTATAGACTCTATCTCATCTCTAACTGGGTTAAATGTTTTACCAGCGATAAATACTAACCACTTACGGTCAAACTGGTCTCTGGTTAGTTTCATCATCATGCCTAACGCATTTTCTAGCTTATCTATGAGTTCCTCTTGAGTAGTAGGTCTACCTTCAAATATAATCTCGCCAGTCCACTCATTAGCCCTAATCCGAGATTTAATACCCTTAGCAGTTGTTTCTATACCGCCATAAACAGCTTTGAAGACTTCCCACCATACATAACCAGCATTGCTACCAGCTTTATTAATAACTGCATTAACCGCACTGATCACTTTGGTTTGCTCATTATATTCCTTGTTATCAAAATGAGCGGAACCTCGGACATTGGCTGTTAGTATATCAACCTTTTTGAGTAGTTTTAGTACCTGTTCTAAGCCATCAAAGCTTGACTGAATACCTATATCAATGCTATAATCAGACATATCGACTTCCTTTGAGTTGGTGTTTGAGAAATCCATTATTTAAATCCTTGGGCATTAGCCCGGTTCTGTTTCTTTGAATATTTGAGTCTTAGGACATCTAGCAGCAACTAGGTGTCCTATTTGGTTTCTTGGGGCTGTATGGGCAACCCTAGCGCGGTTAGTCGGATATATTCAGACTGAGAGTATCCAGCGATCGCCGCCAGTTCCTTAATCTTTGCTACTTCTTTTTCAGTAGCCTTGAAGTTAACTTTCTTGTTTCTAATCATCTCGGTAAGCCTTATAGACCTCATCTCTATAACTTTGTCATTTGTTTTTTGTCCTAAATGCTTAATCCTGGAATCCTTATTAGGTAAGGGTTCTAGGTGTATTAGGAATATTTATTATCCTAAGACACACTAAAACCAACCATTGGAATATGAGATATTTACTAGAGTTATCATAGAGATTCCTCTATCGGGCTATTTAGCAGTGAATAACCTAAGGTCTCTAATAACCCCGACAATCCTCAATAGCCTTGTTGCGGGGTTAAATGGGAGATAATCGGAGCTAAATAGAGCTAGCAGGAGATAATCGGTAATCCTTCAGTTGACTAGTTGCATTGCTGTTACCAGGTAAGCCGACCGACCTCAGACTGCCGAGGCTTTGTCCTAAAATGCTTAATCTTGAAATCCTTACCTAGTAAGGGTTATAGTGATTCGGGGAACCCTTATCTGTCTTAATAGCTCTCATGACTGCCGACCGGACATAGCTAGACATCCCTTGCCCTGTCTCAGTGGCAACCTGGGATAATAGCTGATGTTCTTCGGGGGTTAACCAGACTTGTAACTTAACCTTCCTGGTAGTTCTCTGTGGGGTAGCCATTGGTATAGTTTTTATCTAGTTATACTCCTATTGTAACCCTTTAGGTTATCAGTGTCAAGTTACCTAACCTTGACTTGAACCAGTAGCTTAGTTTACAACAGAGAAGCAATAATACTTGGTATCTGAGATGACTGAAGTGATTAGTAAGCTAGCCATGACAGAAGAGGAAGCCCGGAATGATAAGAGCGGTATGGGTAAAGTACAGATACTAGGACACTGGTATAAAGCTACAGATATTGAGGATATTACCTGGGTAGATGCGGATGGCACTGACAGCAGTGGAGTAGATTATCCTGAGTATGCCAGTAGCTACTATGGGGATGCTGAGATTTTGTATGTGGTCTTATCTGATGGTACTCAGTTAGAGGTGGATGTAATAGATAAAGATACTGAGCTAGAAATGCTCTATGAGTGGATCAACACTATGTAGGGTAGAGCTAATATCTAGGGTAGTTCCTAAAATGTTGGTAAACTTAGGATAGATTTAGGATAGTTAGAACAGTTTTTAGGACTAGATAAGGCTGGAAACAATGGAGAATAGGAGACTCGAACCCCTGACCTCTGCGGTGCGATCGCAGCACTCTACCAACTGAGCTAATTCCCCAAATTGCTAATTGTCTTTTTAGCATGAGCCATCTGTTATTCTAGCATTCGCCTACACAGATTGTTGAGATTCATAATGTAAAAACACTTTTTCCACCCGTTCTAGTTCCAAATCACTTAAATAATCTACAGTCCAATTGCAGCAACGCTGTAGCATGTGAAATGGATAAGTATTTGCTACACCTAATACTTGCATTCCTGCACGTTTTCCGGCTTGTATGCCTGCTGGGGTATCTTCTATCACCAGACATTCACAAGGTTGAAGATTTAAATCAGTATATTCCTGATTCAGGCGTTCCACTGCCAATAAATAACCATCGGGTTGTGGTTTACTAGTGGCGATGTCATCACCTGCTACTATCACTTTAAAGTATTCGGCGAGTTTAGCGCGTTCGAGTACCACGGAGATTTCTTTGCGGATAGCATCACTGACTAATCCTAATTTCAGATTGCGCGATCGCACTTGAAATATTAAGTCATCTAAACCCGCATACAAAGGCAGTTTTTCTCTTTTCTCAACTTCGAGAGCATACATAGCTGCTTTGCGGTTTAGCAACACAGTTAAATAATCTTCACTTACGACTCTACCACGACTTGCCAACAACTCACGCAAAATTGTGCGATCGCACTTGTCCAAAGAAACTTGCTTTAACTCACCCTTTTTCAGGGTGAGATTTTCCTCAATCAGAATTTGCTTAATCAGTTCTTCGTGAATTGGCTCATCTTTAATGATCACGCCATTAAAATCAAATAAAACTGCCTTTAAACTCATGTCTTTGTGCCAAACGCTGGAGTTCCAAAGTCCTCCAAGTCATCATTATCTGTCGTCGGCGCGTACTGCCCAACACTTTTTTTGATTGTATTTTCACGCCAAATCGGTTTCACGCCACTAGTCACCTGATTTATCCACCAAACATCTTGGGTTTGCACTGCTGCAAATCCTGTCGCACCCATATTCGCATCTACACTGCCCGCAGCATAGTCACGAATATAAGGCTCTTCAAAAACATCATTTAGCCATTCTAACTGACGCAGGGTCTTTTGATTACCATCCAAAATCAATATTTGTCCACCCTCAACCAGCAAGCGGAAGCTTTCACGCAGAATTGCTTGAGCTACTATTGGGGGAGTTTCGTGAAAAAGCAAAGAAGCTGTCACCAAGTCAAAAGAAGCATCCTTAAAAGCTGTTTTTTCAGCATTCCCATGTCGCCAAGTTATATCCAAATTAGCACTTTGGGCTTTGTGTTCTGCCCTTACCAGCATATAAGGTGATAAATCCAAACCAATAACTTGAGCTTGAGGAAAAGCCTGTTTTAACATTAAGGTTGTGGAACCTGTACCGCAGCCTAAATCGAGGATGCGTCGCGGTTGTACTCTAATAGCATCAATTAAAGCTTGCCGCACCCAGGTTTCGTTAGGTGGTACAACGTATTGGGTAATCGGATCGTAGGAAACCGCTGCACCTGAGTTGAGATATCCCCCCTCAATGCCGTGAAAATTTTGGCTAGTGTAGTACGAGGGAATTGTTACATCATCTCGTCGGAAGTTGGCGCTCTCTTTTTCCCAGTCTACACTTTCAGCATAACGGCGCAAAGATTCCTCATCAATCAAAAGGCGTACTACGGGTGATAAAAAACGTTCCCAGATTGTATCTTGACGAACTGCCATATAATTTTCTCAATCCTATGTAACTTTTTTAATTATTTATTTACAAATATTAATACATTTTGCCAAAAACTGGTATTTGTGCAAGAAGCGATCGCCTATATCGTATTACATGTGCTACAATAGCAATACAAGCTTGTTCTCCCAGAGTAATTAATCAGCTTCACGAAAATTTAGGAAGCCGACTAACTCAAAATTAAACTGTTACAACTAACTTGGATTGGTTAGTTGTTAGTAGGTAGTAGTTAGTTTTTCCACTAACTACTACCTACTAACAACCATCAACCAACAACTAACAATCAAAATATTATGCCCTACGAAAACTTAGAAATATCCACGCGATCGCCCGTTTTATCTTGGGCTAATCACCCTTTAAAATCAGACGAAATTAAAATGGCGAAAAACGTAGCATCGCTGCCATTTGTATTTAAACATGTTGCTTTAATGCCAGATGTTCACTTAGGTAAAGGAGCCTTAGTTGGTTCTGTAATAGCGACAAAAGAAGCAATTATTCCGGCTGCTGTCGGTGTAGATATTGGTTGCGGTATGATGGCAATCAAAACACCATTTAAAGGTGAACAACTCGAAGGCAAACTGAAGAAAATTCGCTTGGATATTGAAGCTGCAATTCCAACTGGATTCAACGAAAATAAAGACGTGGAAAAATCCGTTACCAACTGGCAACGCTGGAGTGATTTTAAAGACTTGCATCGTGGGGTACAAGACTTACAAGGAAAAGCCATGCGACAGTTAGGTTCTCTTGGAGGTGGAAACCACTTTATTGAAGTTTGCCTAGATACAGAAAACTCTGTTTGGCTGATGCTGCATTCTGGTTCGCGCAATATCGGCAATAATGTAGCGCAGTGCCACATTCACACTGCGAAGGAATTAGCAAAAATGGCAGGTAATAGCTTACCTGATCCAGATTTAGCTTATTTTGTTGCCGGAACGCCAGAATTTCAAGCATATTGGCATGATTTGCAATGGTCGCAAGATTATGCGCGTGTTAACCGCGATGTTATGATGGCACGTTTCAAGCGCATCGTTGAGAAACATCTCGCGGGTGGAAAGGCAATTAAGCCTTTATTAGAGGTGAATTGCCATCACAATTACGCCGAAAAAGAAGTACATTTTGGTGAAGATGTGTATGTCACTCGCAAAGGTGCAGTCCGCGCACAAGAAGAAGACTACGGCATTATTCCCGGTTCAATGGGGGCAAAATCCTACATTGTTAAAGGTAAGGGTAATGCTCACAGCTTCTGTTCTTGCAGTCATGGTGCGGGACGTTTGCTATCTCGAAAGAAGGCAAAAAATACTTATACACTCGATGATTTGATTGAACAAACAATGGGTGTAGAATGTCGCAAAGATACAGGCGTTTTAGATGAAATTCCTAGTGCTTATAAGCCGATAGAACAAGTTATGGAAAATCAAGCTGATTTGGTTGAAGTTGAGGCAACCTTGAAGCAAGTTCTTTGTGTAAAAGGCTAACTCCAACAAACCCGGTATATTCACCAGTAATAGATTCCCAAAAATTGACTATGTTGTGGTAATTATCTTGTGAAACGGGCATCTTTGCCCGTTCAATACTCGCTTTATGTTTGCTTTCACACCTACGCCAAAAGAAAATTTAGTTAAAACTTATTGTTCAAAATTAGAAAATCTCATCAACTAGAACTGTACCGCCTTCACAGAAGTCAATGCTGAGATGGTAATCTTTGAGTAACGCAGTTCCGATGAGCGGACAACTACCCATCGCTAGCACTGCGACGTTTCGCTCTACTCCGTTCCAAATAATAGTTGCCAAATAAACGTCAGTTTCGACACTAGAATTATTAGCAAGATTTGCATTGATTTTAATGAGATAAGGCAACCTAAGTTGAGCGATCGCAGCAGGAGGTAAGGTTAAAAAACCCTCAAAGCCTGTATCCACAACACACTGAATTTCTACATCTGGATGCTCTAGAAGGCGAAGAATCACACCAATTTTTGCCTGAAGCCCAACTACAGTCCCATTTATCACTGTACAGTCCTTATCAATGTGCCACCAACAGCATAAACTGCATTAAAACCAATTCTTTCTCCCCAAAGTGCAGCATCAGGTTGTTTGGCTCGTAACCGAAGACTTGTTATAACTAAATCATCACCAATCTCATACTCACCTGTCTCAACATTAATTGAGATGATTTTGCCAATATTCTCTGCTGTCTCTACTTGAGGACGAATACTATTTTCATAGAGTTCCTTGCCGAGTCGGGTAATTTCTTCTCCACTTAGCTTAGGATAGTGCATACAAGAAATCTCCATAACAAATTACAGTTCTGTGACTGATTATATCCTATGGATTTTGTGTAACAAGTTGCCTGTAGGTGCGAAAGTGTATTAGATGAAATTCCTGGTGCTTACAAGCTGATAGAACAAGTGATGGCAAATCAATCTGATTTGGTTGAAGTTGAGGCAACATTAAAGCAAGTTCTTTGTGTGAAAGAATAAATTACAGTAGGATGGGCAATGCTCACCTTTTTTTAACGCAGAGTACGCACCAGTTAGCGCAGAGAAACGCAGAGGAATAAGAGTAAAATAAATAATAGTAACAAGTTATTTTTAAGTTAGCGATTAGATTTGTATAAATAATAATATTATGCTAAATAGTGAATACGAACAACAATATAAACAAGAAGTAATCGACTTTTTTAACAGCAGAACAAGCTACGACAACGATTATACAATTCGTCGTGCTGTGCCTTTATTAGAACTAGTTCCGCTACAAAACAAACAAAAAGTATTAGATTTAGCAACTGGCACAGGTATAATTGCTATTCCTGCTGCACAAATTGTCGGTGAAGGTAAAGTAATTGGCGTAGATTTTTCTTCAGGAATGCTCGCACAAGCACAAAAAAAGATTGATGAATTAAACTTGCAAAATATTGAACTAATTGAAGCTGATGTAGAATATATAGACTTTGATGATGAAAGTTTTGATGTAATTTTTTGTTCTACAGCGATAGTTTATTTTAAAGATATATCTGCTGCATTAAGTAAGTGGTATCGTTTTCTGAAAAAAGGTGGAATTGTGGCATTTTCTTGTTGTTCTGAGGAATCCTGCGAAGCACCAGGCATCATTTCAACTTGTGCTAAATATAATATTTCTCTTTTCAACATCAATGAGCCAACAGGTACACCCGAAAAGTGCCAAAATATGCTAGCAAAAGCTGGCTTTAAAGATATTAAAGTCAAGTCTCAACAATTTGGTTTTTACCGCAGTCTTGAGCAAGCTAAACAATGGAATGGAGGATGGTTTCATCCTAGAGAAAATCCTTTGTTAGAGGTGTCATCTGAGCAAATGGAAAAATTAAAATCAGAATATTGTCAACAAATTGAGGCTTTGTCAACTGAGCAAGGTGTGTGGTATGAACATATGGCTTTTTTTGTAATTGCTCGAAAGTGAGCATAAATGACAATCTAAGCCAAACTATTGAGCCAATTAACCAAATCTTCTTCAGTAGCAAAATCTAGTAATGCTTCCCCTAAGTCTTCTAATTGTGTAAGAGATAAATTCTCAACTTTAGACTGTAATTGAGGGCTAATTGTACCAATTCGACGATTTAGTAAGCGCATAACAAGCCTCAGTTCTGATTGTCTTCCTTCTTCTCTTCCCTCTTGAAGAATTTCTTGATAAATTACAGATTCTCTCATATCTTCCCTCCGAAAAAGTTGACGAACTAGTTCTGTATCAAATACTAACCCGGCTAGCAATTGTGTACATGCCGAGATGCTTTGCTGGATTGCTGTTTCTTCAATCATACTCACTTTGACTGCAATCTGTTGAAGCAAACTTTCAGGTGAATTTGTTTGCGCTAGAGTTGCCAAGGGAAGTAAAGCAGAAGATGTCAGCAACGGTTCTGGATTTTGCTCCCACATACGGATGACGCGGTAGCGATGAGAGGTATTACGAGCGGTAAATTGCTCAACAAATACACCATTAACATTAATAAAAAAATCCGAAATCCTTGATGAGACGTAGCATTGCTACGTCTCTACATCACATGTAATCTAGCGGACATGATATTAGATATTAGCTAGCCCAAAAATTAATGTAGAGACGTAGCATTGCTACGTCTCTACAAATGAAGTAATATTGTGTCGGCTGAATTCAAATTACATTGTCAAAGATTGAGTATTTGTCTCAATTAACTTCGCTAAATCTCGTAAGAATGCAGCAGCATCAGCACCATAAATAATCCGGTGATCGCAAGTAATATTTACCTGCATTTGTTGCTTGACACCAAACAAACCGTCTGCTGTAGCTACGACTTGCGGACTTGATGCACCGATCGCTAAAATTGAACCTTGTCCGGGTGGTAAAATTGCATCAAATTTGTCTACACCAAACATCCCCAAGTTCGACACGGTAAATGTGCCGCTGTTGTATTCTTCTGGTTGCAGTTTTTTGACTCTCGCACGCTCTACCAAAGACTTCCAGTTACGCGATAGAGAATATATATCCACCATGTCTGCATTCTGTAACACGGGCGTAATTAATCCGCCATCATCCATTGCCACTGCTACAGCAACGTTGATATCAGAATGATACACGATACCTTGTTCTGAATAACTAGCATTTAACAACGGGTGTTTTTGCAATGTCACTGCTACAGCTTTCGCTAGTAGTGCTGTCATTGTCACACCTTTAGATTTTATCTGTTTGTAAAGCTTGTCTAACGCATCAGTGGTAATTGTGTAACCTATATGAATCACAGGTACGGAGAGGCTAGCGACCATATTCCGCGCTACGGCATTTTGGAAAGTAGTCAAAGGCACTATATGACCCTCTATGGCTGCTGTTGGCATCGGTGCGGGTGCAGATGCAGCAACAGGCGTAGGTGCAGGTGCAACGGTCTTAGTGACTTGTGCAGGGGGTGCAAATGGAACGGGAGCAGCGGGTTGCTTAGTACCAACAGACGCCTCGACATCTTCAGCCACGATGCGTCCGTAGGGACCGCTACCCGTGAGGTTACTTAGATCAACCTTCATTTCCTTCGCCAACTTACGAGCGCGGGGTGAAGCTATTAGCCGTCCTTCCCGATGATTGGAGCCATTTTGAGATGCTAAGACAGGTGTTTCAACTGTGGCTGATGCTGCCATTTGGGGTGCAGTAGCAGCTTTCTCACCACCTGCGTTTCCTTGCGCTACTGCTTGCTCTATCTCGGCTTCTGTTTCTGCCAATAATGCGATCGCTGAACCTACAGGGGCACTTTCACCAGCTTGTACCAGAATTGTGGCAAGATATCCCTCATAAAAGGATTCTACATCCATATCTGCTTTATCTGACTCAACAACCACCACTGTTTCGCCTTTTTCCACTTTATCACCTGGGGATTTCACCCAGGAAACAATTTTACCCTCGGTCATGGTGGAACTCAGCGCCGGCATAAATACTTCTTGGATGCTCATAGTCGGGTGGTTTTGAAATCGATAATTTATGGACTTTAACAGCTTTTGCTTTATGCGAATTGTAGCTTGACACAGGAATTTTGGATGCTCGATTTTAGATTTTAGAGCCAGAAGGGGGAGACAAGGGGAGTGGGGGATGGGGGGAGGG
>NZ_KK073768.1:2690290-2712434 GCF_000582685.1 [Scytonema hofmanni] UTEX 2349 | reverse complement strand
TTCCTCTAATTCATCTAAGTATACAAACTTAACTTGCTGACTCATCAGCAATCCCCTATACTGCATCGGTACACCTGGATCTAAACTTCGTTTGGCAAACACTGCGACTGCATACCAATCTTGAATCGGTTGGTATTGATTTAAGTAAACGAAGTTTTCGGCAAAAAATCGCCAATAAAAATTGGTTTTGGGTTGAAACTGAACTTCTACAAAGTAGATGGGTTGTTCAGGCAAATCCACTAAAGGTAAAAACAAACCATCAAAGCGAAATGCTAGTTCTTTGATTTCAGCAGATGCAAACTGGTAGGCTTCTGCTTCAGTAGCAGATTGACCGATGAGTTCAAAGAGAATACCAGGCAAAGTTTGGAAAAGTTGATAAAATATTGTGTCAGTTCTCACAGGTTTTATTTTTGAAACTCAAAATATTTTGAGTTATAACTGGCATCAATACTATTGAATGTAACTGTAATGTTGTCAAGTCGCTTACCTCCAATTCAAAAAAGGTCATCAGGTAGATAAGTTTATGCATTTTCCATTAAATGTGTTGATGTTGATAAAAATTTATAAACTGTAATTAAAAAATACAGTTTTAAGTTGCACAGTATGCATTAACTAGCTCGGAAGTAAGAAATTTCTTTTTTAGGTGAATACAGTTTGGCTGCAACAATCATGTGATGACAATCACTGATGCCCATGATTAAGATCGTCTTCCAAAAACGGGTAAACCAGCATAATTACATATAACTGAACTCTAGCCGAGTCATTAATAGGGAACACACTAATTGCCGACAGCCTTTTGAAGAAGTCTGTCGGTTTTTTCTTGGCATTCTCTGGGGAGTGGGGGAGTGGGAAAGCAAGGGGAGATGAAGAATAAATTCCCCAATGCCCAATGCCCAATGCCCAATGCCCAATGCCCAATGCCCAATGCCCAATGCCCAATGCCCAATGCCCAATGCCCAATGCCCAATGCCCAATGCCCAATGCCCAATGCCCAATGCCCAATGCCCAATGCCCAATGCCTGGAACCTAAAGACACCACAAAGGTCTATATGATTTATTCTCCTCATCATCGCTCATGAAGATAAAAAGCTACTGAAATGAAGAGGATATGAGGTGAAATTTCCATCTAAAATTCAGAATTGGTAGTCAACGTGTTTAAAATTTCTGTTTAATTTTATGTCGGCAAAGTTGAAGTTATTTTTGATTTTCATACTGAGTATCTTTGCCACTGTCGCTGCCGGATTTTATATCATGCAGCGCCAGCCTTCAGCATCGAGTTCGAGCAATTACAATGGACAACAGCAATTTTCGGCAATCCCACAAGCTCAACATATTGAGGTATATGCTGAAAGAGCAACTTATAAAACTATACCTCTAGAAAATCTCAATTCTGCTCTCCAGGGTAGCGATCCGGCTACACTTGCCCTGAATGCTTTTGATGACGTGGTATCACAGAAAGCAACGCGAAAGGTGGAGGTGGTTTATCCGCAACCAAATCAAGCGATGGTGACGATTACACAGATGAAGCAAGCGGATAATGCTGTCGATACCGTTAAATACCGCGTGGAGATGACAACCTTTGGGCGATCGCTTTTAGTGAGTTCACCCCCCGTTTGGCAAATTGTCTGGGCAGGTTCCCAGCTACAATGTTGGTCTGGGAACCGCCCTCAAAAAAATTCAATTTCTACCTGTGGATAGATGCGTCCCTGAGTTAGAAGAGACGTTCCGCCGGAACGTCTGTACGATACGGTAGAGACGTTTTGCCGGAACGTCTCTACTCAGAATTTAAACGTCACCGCGAATTTCTTCTACAACACCATCGCGCAAAACGATTTCGACTTGCATTTTGCTGATCAGGTTATCACCTGGTTCGACCCGGAAAAAGCCTTCCATTTGAAATTGCGGGACTTCCTGATCCAATTCCAGAAACTGCACTTGCTGGAGGTTTTGCAAACTTTGATTTTTCTGCTCTAGCAGTTCGCTTTTCTTTTGATTGACTTGGACTTGGATATTTTCGATTTGTTGCAGGGTTTGGGGTCCAGGAGGTTGTAAGCTCTGCTTTTGAATTTCAGCTACTGCTCTTTGTCCTTGAGAGTCTAGCTGTTGCAATTGCTGATCGGTTTGATTGATCTGCGTTTGCAGTTGCTGCTGTACCTCATCTTTCCAGAGAGGTGTGACAATGACTTTGACATTTACGACTCGCTTTAAAAGCAGTTGAGGTTTGGAGACATCCATAAAAGTTTCACGTTCACTCTATTTGTTTGCGGTGGAAATTATCAGGCAAACATGCCGTCAATAATATCGCGATAGCGTTCCATGACGACGTGACGGCGAATTTTTAAGGTTTGTGTCATCATGCCATTTTCTATAGAAAACGGCTCCAGGATCAGTTTAAATTGACCAATCCGGTCATCCGCTCGATAGCCTGGACGATTTTGCACTTCCCGATTCAATTCTTGCCGAAATAAATCCTGGCTCATTTTACTCTCAAGATTTATTTTTTGACTTGTTGTCTCGGTTACATTGTCATCCTCTATACAGAATTCTAGATTTTGACTTTCTGCCCATTTTTGCAGAGCTTCTAAATTTGGTACAATCAAAGCACCGACGCTGCGTTGATCTTGCCCCACAAGCATCATTTGGTCGATATAAGGCGATCGCACGCACGCATCTTCAATCGGCTGTGGTTCGATATTTTCGCCGTTGCTTAAGACAATCGTATCCTTTGCCCTTCCTGTCAGCACCAAATCTTTTTCTGGTGTTACCCAACCCAAATCCCCACTATCAAACCAGCCTTCAGAATCAATTGCTTTTGCCGTCGCTTCCGGATTTTGGTAATATCCTTGCATAATTTGCGGTCCCTTCAACAGCACTAAACCTTTTTCCCCAATTGGTAGCGGTTTACGAGTTTCTAAATCGACGATTTTATTTTCTGTACCCGGAAGTGGTTGTCCAGATGAACCGCGTAAATTCCGCCAAGTCCGACGTACATTTGTAACTGGAGAAGTTTCCGTCAAACCATAGCCTTGTAAAATCTCGACGCCAATAATTTCAAAGAAATTATCTATGTGTTTGGGAAGCGCACCACCACCACTAATCATCTGCTTAATTTTACCTCCTGTGGCTTCTCGTACTTTGTTATAAACGAGTTTTTCTCCTAAGGCATGAAGGGGAAACAATGCAGATGCTTGTATACTTGCTGATAATCGATCAATTCCTGATGCATGAAGATGATCTAAACTCAAGTTTTCCGCAATTCGCCGCGCTTTGATATACTGATCGCTAATCGCCAGTAACGAGTTAATTAAACGTTGTTTGTTCTCTGGTTGTTCGCGAAACTGCTTCTGCACACCTTCATAAATCGATTCCCACAAGCGCGGTACACCCAGCATATAATTTGGTTTGAATTGTTGCAAATCCTTTTTGAAAGAACGCAAATTAGTGTAAACTTGGGTGCAACCTTGAGAAAGTAAGTAATATTCAACTGTTCTTTCGTAAACGTGCCAGCTAGGAAGAATGCTCAGGACAATATCTCCTATTTCTGGTTGTACGACTGTGCCAAAGGTGGTAATTTGGTGCATCAAATTACCATAACTGAGCATTACGCCTTTAGGTTTGCCTGTAGTGCCAGACGTGTACATTAAAGTTGCTAAGTCATTGCGTTTTTGCCGCGCTGGTTGTAAAGTATGATTTGCGCTCCTTTCCATCAATTGCGAAAAGTTTAACACCTTCAAAGTTTCTTCTGATGGTGGTGTTTCATCACTAAGCAAAATAACTAATTGAATTGGCAAATCGTTCAGCCTATCCCGAAGCTTCTTCAGTGTCTTTAAATCTTCTACTACCAGCGCTGTGCTACCACTATTAGCGATGATAAATAGCAATTCTTCCTTTTCTGCTTGGGAACTACGCAGCGCATCTACTCCCCCTGCCATGAGAATACCTTGATCGGCAATAAACCAGCGGGGACTGTTGTCAGCAATTAAAGTTATGCGATCGCCTACTTTTACCCCCAACCCTTGCAAACCTGTGGCAAATTGCTGTATTTTCTCTAATAGCTGCCTATGAGTAATCACAACTTCTGGTTTGGAGTGAGGATCGTGCAAAGCGACACTATCACCGCATCGTTTTGCTACCAAATCCCATATTTCTGGTAGCGTCTCTACATGGGAAAAATCTGCCAAACGCTTTAATGCTAGGCGCTCTCGCTCAGAAATCTGAGAAAATATATCAGCAGTAACAGAAGTTTTCGACATTACACATCATCTCCTTATTATGTTTCCAGCACATTCCGTCATTTGACTAAAATACCCGACTTTCAGATACACAACTACTTATATCCATACAGATTTTCCAGATTTTCATGAATATATTTAAATAAATATATGTTAAGATGATTTTACATAGATTAAAAGCAATGAAACTTGCTTTTAACTGGTTGTAACTAATAGCAATGACTAACGTCAAGAGCGAAGGGTGAAAATTTTCTACTTCATCCTTGAGTTGACCATCTATTAATAACAGGCGGTGATTACCTATGGATTTGCTAGATATTATATTACTAACCTCAATGAATATATTTGCTTGTCTTGCTTTCCCAAGGCTTGCATCTATCGTTTTTACTTTGAAAACCAAATATATTCAAGGGTTGCAAGTGTACTCTACACCAAAGAAAACTAAATACGAAATTACTAGTTTTCCATATTGTACAAGTTACTCATTAACCGCCAGCCCCGTATGTAAGTTCCGTCCTAATTTCTGCGCCAAATGTTCCCCATAAAAAGTAGCGATAAGTTCGTAGTGAGGACTTCAGTCCTCATCTAATTACATAAGGACTGAAGTCCTTACTACAAAAATGCTTTATTATGGTAGAATGAGTTAGTTTTGAATTAAATAATTTTCTCTACATAGATAAATAGATTTTACCTTAACAAAACGTATCTTAATTATTTTTTATAATAACCAAAAGAAATTCTAACTATTGCATTTGTCAAATTTGAGTAATTATGCCTCAAACTAAAAATAGTAATCAACAATACTAAAAAAGGGGCATTAATTTATGGGTTTGATAAGTTGTCTATTCCTGACAGTGATTTCTGCGATCGCTTGCCTTAGCTTACCCAAGCTGCTATTTTTGGCTTTGGTTCGTAAAACCGAAAGCACTGCACCATTGCCAATTGCCACAACAGCAGAAAACAGCTATAAAGAAGTTCCAAGCTTCCTTTAAAAACCCATTAGACATTGACCTAATTTAAATAATGCGTTATCCAGAACCTTTGTAGAGACGTAGCAAGACGTAGCAGTGCTACGTCTATTGTAATTTTTAGATTTGGTTCGAGCGATCGCACTTATATTTAATTTGGGAAAAATTTTTCTACACTGCAACTAAAACCGGGTAACAGCGCCGAAGTTATAGTATCATCACTAAAAATAGTTACTGCCAATTTAAGTATACCTTGTTCGCGGGAGTAAACCTCTAATTTGCGCGATCGCCAATCAGCAATCCAATATTCTTTAACACCTCTAGAAGAATAAAGTTTTAGTTTTGCCTCTCTATCCCTTCTTTGGTCTTCTTTGCTTCCAGATAATACTTCAACTACCAACTCAGGAACACCAGTTAAATGTCCCGCTTCATCTAACATCAGCGCTATAGCAGCCAATGTGATCGCTGTAATAATATGGCTAATATTACGCATCTGCTCAATCTGTTAAAATACTTTGAAAGATATCCATAATGTAGAAGTTGTAGCAAATATTCAAGATTTCGTGTCCAATCTGGAGTCAGTAATTGCGGCACAAATAATGGCAGATATTGATAGAGCCAATAATTTTCAAAAAATTACTGAAGAAATATATTCTCTTCTGACCAGTGGTAGATTGGTTAAACCAAAAATGAGTAATCGGAAAACTATTACAGTAAGTGATAATGTCGCTACGGTTAGCGGTTGGGATTCTTTGAATCCAAAATGGAAGCAATCTATCAAACAAAATAAAGGTATATATTTAGAGCAGGATAAAAGTCAAGTCCAAGAATATTATGAGAATTTAAGAACAGAATTTAATCGATATGGCTATCAAACAAAAACATGGGAATTAGACCCAAAAAACGACTTAGGTAAGCACTATCGTTCTCATGCAGAAAAACAAATCTCGATTATCCAACCTGATAATTCTATTGGTGTATCGAGGGGTATGTGTGAAGAAGATTGTTACCCTTATTTTTATGCATTGGCGCAAATAAGACAACAAAATATTATTATTGCCGATCCTAACGGTATCTGGCTGTTTTATACTCATGGTCAAGTAAAGTTCGTTTATCATAGATATCTGAGCAAGTAAAGGAAGGTGCTTTATGCCGATTCCCTCTGGGCTACAAAATCTGATTCAAGAGGCTAATACATCATTGTATCGTCATCCTCAGCATGACTTGAATCTAGGTTATCGTCATGCGATTTGGGCGATGTTTGGTGATAATGGTCATCTAAAACGTACAGCACTAGCACTCTCTACAGTGCGTCACGTTCTCCCGATTTGGAATCAAAGATTCAAGAATGATGATAGACCCCAACAAGTTCTTACCCTAGCAGAAAAAGTAATTTCTGGAGATGTTAGTAAAGCTTTCGCAGAAAAAGAAAGCCAAAAGTTTTGGCGAGAAATGCAACAATTAGGTTATGACGATTCGGGTATGGCTTTTACTGTTGGATGTGCAGCAGTTGCATCGCTTGATACTGCAATTTTTGATGAAAACTTTGACCCAGATGAGATTGATTTTAATCTGACAGATAATCAAGATATAGAAGGTAATGATACTGCTTTCTTTGCTGCTTGTGCCTATGCAAATGGGGCAGTGTGGGAGACTATTTCTGGCAAATCGGATTCTGGGAAGCGTTTAGGATTTTGGTCGTGGTGGTTAAATGTTGCTGTTCCCAATGCGTGGGAGGTTATGGAAGAAGATGAGAAAATAGATATTTCTTTGCTTGAAGCTTCTTAAATCAAAGATGGTGTGTTACGGCTAATATTTACGTTGTGTCCCAGATTTTCCTCTCGCTCACAATAAAGGGACTAGTAAATGTTTAGTCATGAGAAAACGGTTATGACGTTGATACCCGCTTCTGTGATAAAGACGTTGGGCATCAGGATTTTCAAAATCTACTTCCAAATGAAGTGCTTGGACTCCCAAAACTCGGCAGGCATCCTCGACAAATAACAATGTTTGAGTTCCAATCCCTTGACCGCGATACTTGGGACGAAGGTAAAACTCGTCAATAAAGGCATCTCTCCCCCGGTATTCCAAGCTGTAGCCAAGTGTCAAAATAATGTAGCCGATCGCATCATCTTCTTGGTGAATTAGCCACCCTTTCCCTAAAGACTCATCAGTTAAAAATTGTGTGAGTACATCGCGATCAATATTTTCATCAAATGGCAAATTCTCATTGTGATGAAACTCTCGAACAAACTCTAAGAGAGTAGTAAGATCGGCGATCGCTGCAACTCGATAGTTAATGGTCACAATACATCTCCTAAAATCGACAAAAGTTTGTTCTTATACCAATTTAATATGAAGTTGCATAATTAAAGAACCCCACCCTAACCCTCCCCGCTTGCGGGGAGGGAATAAGAATCTAGTTCCCCCTCCCCGCAAGCGGGGTAGGGGGTTAGGGGGTGGGGTAGAATTCTATGCAGCTTCACAAAGAATTGGTATTATAGCCCCAGGTTTATAGCCTGCGGGCTTTTTGCGACGCAAACATGCTCTATTTTAACTTCTTACTATCTCTGCGCCATTTACCTTTAACCAAACGAATTTCATCAAAACTATAATTATCACCAAGATACTCTTTAATTGGCGTCAAAGCAATATCCCCAAGAATTTCTAACACTTGCAAAATTTTCTGCTGCTTTTCTAGGGGAACCAACAAATTTAAATCTACAGGCTGATTTTTATCAATTAAATCTGAAAGGTGACGGATAATTGTTGTTGGTCTAAAGTTGCGTTTATGAGCAATTTCTTCCACAGTTAAACCTTGTTGATGTAACTGTAAAGTAAAATATTCAGTCTCTGTAGGTAAGGCAACAGAAGATGTAGAAGTAACATTCGCTTTTTCTAATGACAAACCTTGTTCTTCACAATAAGCACAAATTTCTTTGAGAAATGTATCCCCATATTGAGCGAGTTTATGACTACCAACACCGGAAAGTTCACCAAATTCAGTGAGTGTTTTTGGCTTGGCTTGTGCCATCAACTTTAAAGTAGAATCGGGAAAGACAACATAAGGTGGAACAGATTGTTCATCAGCAAGTTGTTTACGAAGCGATCGCAATCGATAAACGAGCATTTCCACTTCTGCGGCTTTTTCGCTATCACCTTCCCAAATCGGCTTCTGTGCGACGGTAACGGCTATAGAAACTGTACGCTGTTTCCGCATTACTTCCCAACTCAAAGCGTTCAACTTGAAGACAGAGTAACCATCGTTCGTTTGTTCTAATAAGCCTTGATGTAAAAGCGATCGCGCTAACATTCGCCATTCATCGACACTTTTATCTTTGCCAATACCGTATGTAGATAGTTTATCATGTCCGTTTTGAGTAATCTTTTGTGTTTTCGCTCCACGCAACACATCAATAATATGCAGCATCCCAAATCTTTCTTTACAACGCGCTACACAAGATAGAAATTTCATCGCTTCAATTGTCCAATCTTGCACCGGTTTGGGAAAACGACAATTATCACAGTTACCGCAATTTCCCGGAAAACGTTCGCCAAAATAACTTAACTGAATTGTCCGCCGGCAATCTGTACCTTCGGCATAATCAATAACCTGACGTAATTGTTGCTTCGCAATTAATTGTTCTTGCGGATCGGTTTTTTGATTAATACTCCATTCTATTGTTTTAATATCACCGTAACTGAAAAACATTGTACACCGAGATGTTTCCCCATCTCTACCCGCTCTGCCTGATTCTTGATAATAACTTTCTAAATTACGCGGTATATCATAGTGAATTACAAATCGGACATCCGGTTTATTAATTCCCATGCCAAAAGCAACAGTTGCCACCATCAAGCGCACATCATCGCGAATAAATCGAGTTTGATTGCTTGTGCGTTCTTCGTCAGTTAAACCTGCATGATAAGAAAGTGCAGCAATTTTATCATTTTGCAGTTTAAAAGTAAGTTCATCTACCTTTTTGCGCGTCAAACAATAGATAATTCCCGAACCTTCATTTTCTCTGACAATTTCTAATATTTCCGCGTAAGCAGACTTAGTTTTAGAGCGAATTTCATAATAGAGATTTGGACGATTGAAACTAGCAATATGAATACTTGGTTGCTTTAATCCCAATTGTTGGATAATATCATTACGGACTCGATCTGTGGCAGTTGCGGTAAGTGCGAGAGTGGGGACATTTGGGTAACGTTTCCGCACAGAGCGCAACTGCCGATATTCTGGACGAAAATCGTGTCCCCATTCTGAGACGCAATGCGCTTCATCAATGGCAAAGGCAGAAATGCCGATTTGGTGATGTACTAAATCGAGAAAAGGCAGAAATCTCTCGCTTAATAAGCGTTCTGGAGCGACGTAGAGTAATTTAACTTGACCTTTGAGAATCGCTTCTTCACGCGATCGCGTTTTATAAGCATTCAGACTACTATTAAGAAATGTTGCAGAGATATTATTATTTCGCAACGATTCCACTTGGTCTTGCATCAAAGCGATCAACGGCGATACTACCACCGTTAAGCCTTTTTTCAAAATGGCTGGTAGTTGAAAGCACAGCGATTTTCCTCCCCCCGTAGGCATAACAATCAGTAAATCCCGATTTTGCAGCGCATCTTCGATAATTTGCCGCTGTCCTGGGCGAAATTGATCGTAACCGAAGTGATATTTTAGCGCTGGTTCTAAATTGGGATACTGAAGCATAGCGATCGCTTTTTTCGGGCTTTTTGCCAGGGTAGTTAGGAAGATATCAGGATTTTAACTCACATTATCGGTAGCTTTGGGAAGCCTTACGTTATGGAACTAGTACCGCACGGCGGAAGTCACGCATTCAAAAGTCAAAAGTCAAAAGTATTATGAAATGGGCTTTTTACAGATTTTAAATGGTTGCTCTATTTCCGCAGACCTGTACTAGAGTATACGATTTCAAACCATTTTATAGAGGTGCAAAGGTTACGGTTATAGGGGCAAAGTGTTATAAAATATATAAGTCAAATATTAGCATAATTTATGACTACCCAAAGTAATTCTCCTCCTGCTATTGATTATGCACCGCTGGAATTACAAGGATAATTAACGGCTATGCAAGAATTAACTATTGAAGATTTATTAACTATTGCTCAAAATAAAGTTTCCGAAAGTCAACAAGAACTACATTTACAACTGTTAGAAAAAAACCAACATAATCAATTAAGTGAATCAGATAAATTATTGTTGAACTTCTTGCGAGTGAGTGCTGATTATTTCATGTTGAAAAAAGCCTATGCTTATGCACTTTTAAGGTGGAAAGGTTATTCAATAAACCTTGTATTTCAAGCTTTTTGACTTTTGACTTTTGACTTTTGACTTCCGCGAAGCGGTGCTAGTATTTCATTCATAGGATTATTCGTTCACTATGACACAAGAATTAATAGAATTAAGACAAAGTATCTTAGAGGGTCGTTATGATGATGCCCTAGAGATTATTGATGATTTAGAGGAGATGAGTAAACAGGCAATTCTGCGAAAAATAGAAGCTTTTTTAGTAAGATTATGTATTCATTTAATTAAAAACCAAATTGAACAGCGTTTAACCAACTCTTGGATTGCTTCTATCTCTGATTCAGTGATTCAAATTGCCAAATTAAATATTAAAGCTAATCAAAAATCTTATTATATTCAAGCTGATGACTGGTCAGAATATTTAGAAGAAGCAGTAGCGATCGCAATTCGACCAGCCAGCGCTGAGATTTTTGCAGGTACATTAAAACCTAGTCAAGTTTCCCAAAGACTTAATCGAGAAACGTTAATTAATATTGCTCAAAAACTTTTACATTTAACTTATAAATATCATCCTAAAGACTTGCCAGATATTATTGATCATCATTTAGCGGAGTTACCGGGAGGAAAAGATTGGTTTGAGTGAATTAAGTAGATAATAATATGTCATGCGGCTCATAACTTACATCTTTTCACTTTCTGGCTTCGTTGCGATCCCGCCTTGGAATTAATTCCAAGGCTAATAGTTAAAGTCCTCTAAACAGGACTAAGAAGAAATTTTTCAGTCCACTTGAGTGGACTTAAGCTATTAGCCCTGAACTTCAGTTCTGGGCGGGATGACGGTCAGTGCGAGACTTTAATAATACCAAAAACTGTCAGCCAATAATGTTTCTACATCATTAGGGAAAGGGCAATCATCAGGAAATTTTACATCATATTCCTTATTCATGTTTTTAGATGCATTTTGATAACATTCATCACATATAGTTAAAAAATAATTACGCAGACTAGGAGAATCTCGAAGAATACGGCTTAATTCCTGTTGTGTGCGGCTAATTGTTGCTTCCCAACCACCATAACATTGTGGTAAATTTACATAATTCCGTTTTAGAGCGTGTTCAAATAAGGTTGTCAAGCGACTTTCTAATTCCCGTCTATCTCTCCTCCCCAATGCTTCTATTTCCTCAATTAAATTTTCCCAGTCCACATTGCTATAATCTTGGGATTTTAAGCTGCTGACAGTCTGCTCAATCCACAAAGCAAAGTCTATTTCATAAAGAGTTTTTACTGGTGATTGAGTCATGATAAATTAAAAAGTTAACAGTGCTTTAGCAATAGTTTAACGCAATTAGCTAAACTAAAAGACAACTCTCATTACCGTGTCACCTCTTTTGCAGCATAACCAAATTAAATCCTCTTTCTAGAATTGTTGGAACCGATGACTACAAACACACACTTTAACGCTAAAGTCAACAACGGCACAATCGAAATTCCCATTGAGTATCAAGACGAGATACTCAAAGCCGAAATCGTACAAATTGTAATCTTGAAACCCTTGTCAAAAAAGAAATGTTTTCCACAGACGGGTATTATAGCCCAGCTAACCGCAAATCCTATCCAGATAGCAGGTTTTAAACCACTCACCAGAGAAGAAGCAAATGAACGCTGGTGATTCGACACGATGCTTTGTTGATTCCAATATTTGGCTCTATCGTTTTATCTTGAATTCCAGTGATTCAAGTGCAATACAAAAGCAACAAATAGCTACAAACGTTACAAGTCAAGAAAACCTGCTTGTTAGTGTGCAAGTTATCAATGAGGTTTGTGCAAATTTAATCCGCAAAGCAGGTTTTGATAACTCGCAGATTCAAAACTTAATTGAAGATTTTGTACAAGGCTGTGAAATCTTGTCTATCTCCCTAGAAACGCTTCAGTATGGAGTCAAGTTACGCGTAGGCGAAGCCCGTCGTAGACATCGCTATTTGCTATCATTTTGGGATAGCCTCATCGTTGCCAGTGCCGTTTTAGGGCAAGCAAGTATTCTTTACTCAGAAGATATGCAAGATGGCTTGATTATCGAAAATGCCTTACAGATTGTAAATCCATTTTTGCAGGGAAAGTTATGATTCCCATAGCCCCGACGATTAAAATCGCGGCTACACAAACAAAGTCCGCCTGCGCGGACTAATCTGATTAAGATAAACGACTGCCCGAATTCAATAAACGACTGCCCGATTTCAATAAACGACTGCCCGATTTCAATAAACGACGCGATAAATCGCCGTCTTTACAATAATAAGTCCTTTGTAGAGACGGCGATTTATCGCGTCTGTTGCCTTAACCGAACCGTATTGCGAGCGGACAAGCTATTGTTACCACGGCAACTTTATTTGTAACGTCGCTGCTGCAAAAGTACTTAAATTATTCATGTGAAGAGGATATTTTTTAAGCTTCGCATCGCACGAGTAGCAACATTATGATGATGCCAAGCTTGATAGAAATCGGGGTAAGGCATATTCTGGGCGCATTTCCAGGCTAAATCGTAATATTCATCATTCGATTGCCAATAACTACTTAAAGCTTTGACTACCTTAGAGCGATGCTGATTATTTTGTAGAATTTTCTCTAAGCTTTCTAGTACCTGCCTACGGGTGAATTCATCCAGATTATTTGATTGCAGCAGTTGCATCAAAGCTGCGATCGCTTCTTTATTGCCAGTGCCGATTTTCCCTAAGCTTTCTACTACCTGCCGAAGGGTGTAGTCATCCAGATTATTTGATTGCAGCAGTTGCACCAAAGCTGCGATCGCTTCTTTATTGCTTATGCCAATTTTCCCTAAGCTTTCTACTACCTGCCGAAGGGTGTAGTCATCCAGATTATTTGATTGCAGCACTTGCACCAAAGCTGCGATCGCAATTTCATTGCCTGTGCCGATTTCCCCTAAGCTTTCTACTACCTGCCGAAGGGTGTAGTCATCCAGATTATTTGATTGCAGCAGTTGCACCAAAGCTGCGATCGCAATTTCATTGCCTGTGCCGATTTCCCCTAAGCTATATGCTGCGCTCATACGGGTTTCGTCATCCACAGTAGTTGATTGCAGCAGTTCCACCAAGGCGGCGATCGCATTTTCATTGCCTGGGTCGATTTCCCCTAAGCTTGATGCTACCTGCCTACGGGTGTAGTCATCCAGATTATTTGATTGCAGCAGTTGCACCAAAGCTGCGATCGCATTTTCATTACCAGCGCCGATTTTCCCTAAGCTTGATGCTACCTGCCAACGGGTGCGGTTATCCAGATTATTTGATTGCAGCAGTCGCACCAAAGCTGCAATCGCAATTTCATTGCCTGGGTCGATTTCCCCTAAGCTTTCTGCTGCCTCCCTACGGGTGTTGTCATGCATATTATTTGATTGCAGCAGTTGCACCAAGGCTGTGATCGCAATTTCATTGCCTGGGTCGATTTTCCCTAAGCTTGATGCTACCTGCCTACGGGTGTAGTTATTCAGATTATTTGATTGCAGCAGTTGCAGCAAAGAAGCTGCGATCGCATTTTCATTGCCAGTGCCGATTTTCCCTAAGCTTGATGCTACCTTCCCACGGGTGTAGTCATCCAGATTATTTGATTGCAGCAGTTGCACCTGCTCAGTGGTTTCAGCTTTACCTGTTTTCTCAGCAACCTGAGTCAACCAACTCTCAAACAGATAAGATTTTAGTTCCTTCTCTCGCAAATCTGCTAAAGATACCCAAATTACAATCGATTGGTCAATCTCACGAGATACCCAATCAGCAATCTGCTGTAACAGTGTTGTCTTTCCTGCACCTGGTTCTCCAATAATCGCAATTCGTTTACCTTTACTTTTAGGGGTATTCTTTTGTTTGAGAACTTCTTCCAGAAAAGCATCATGCTCAAATGTTTTAGTGATTTCCGTCTCTTTGTACAGTTCTGAACCCTGTTCTGGAGAAATATCACCTTGAACCTTATCTGCTCCCTGTTCTGGAGAAATATCGTCTTGACGCTTGGATTGTTTTTTACGCTCAACTAATCCCAGTGGCACGTAAACATCATCAACTTGCAGGGCAACCCCTTCAGTTGATGTTAAAAGATTTGTAGTCAGCTTTCGTCGTTCTGCCAACATTTTACGGCAGATTTGACGCCAGTCATCGGGAGTTAACTTTGTCCCATCCTCCCCTTGAGACGACTTCAGTCACTCATTAAACGTGACTGGAGCGTTAAATTGATTGCCTTGGAAGACATTCTTAATCTCATCTGCTAACTTTGCATTATTGACAACTGACGGGTGCGAGTTGATTTGTTCTACTAATTTTTTAATCTCCTTAGCAATCTCAGACTGATCATTGTTAACTGCTGCTTCCACATCCACAACAGCTTGAGCAATTTCTGGATCTGCGTCTGCTGCTGCTTTGAGTTCCAGCACTGCTTGACCATAATCCAATCGCTGCGGTTCATTTCCCTCAACAGCACTGGTGAGTAATGGCGATTTCTTCTTTTCGCGGAGCTTTTCTATTAACTTACCACCGAGCGTCCATGTAGCATCACCAACATTTTCGCCGATTTTCTCCTGTGCTTTAGTCCAAAGTGTAGTAGCGATCGCAGTAGCAACAGCCGTCAGCGTTACAGTTACCATAAATTCACTGTTAGTTAATATATGTAAAAATTACTTCAATTTTCACACATATCATTCCACAAAGACTTGAGCCAGCAGGTAGCGATGTCTACGACGGGCTACGCCTACGCCCAAATCATACTACAACAGAGATAGAACGATATCTATATTTTTTTACCTCTCACCATTAATTTAGCCCACGCAGGTGGGCTTCGTTTCTGTAGCCCCAGGCTTCCAGCCTGAGGGACTAACGTAAATTTTCACACAAAGACTTGAGGAAGCGATCGCCCAAATGATACTACAACAGAGATAGAAGGATATCTATATTTTTAGGACCAGCCCTTTCAAGGTGAACGTTTGTACTATGAAATAAATAATATTTTTCACCCAATTTCGGTATTTTGGCGATTGCGATCGCTTAATTTACAGTCCAAAAATTTGGAGTTTATCCATAATTTATTTCTTCAATTGCAGTCAATGCCTGAAATACGGTTAAAAATTGGATAGTACATATGCTCACCTTGAAAGGGCTAATTTTTAGGACTTACGCACTGTACAAAACCACTATCTTGTGTATTAACGTAAATACGTTGTTCCAGGCGTTTGAATGTCACTTATGATTGTTGGCGATCGCAATAATCAATTGAAAAATCTAGCTAGAAGCCTTGAAAACTATACCTGTCATTTTGGCTTTTCTGTCAATGCGTAAGTCCTAATTTTTTAATCTCTCACCATTAATTTAGCCCACGCAGGTAAGCTCTTGTTCCTTTAGCCCCAGGCTTCCAGTCTGAGGGACTCACGTAAAATTGGTATAAGTGTCAAAATATTAAGTGTAAAGTTTAGTCACAAAATCACTATGCCGAAAGCAACTTGGAATGGCGCCGTTTTAGCCGAAAGCGATAAAACTGTAGTTGTGGAAAACAATCATTACTTTCCCAAAGACGCAATTAACCAGCAATACTTCAAAGAAAGCAACACCCAGTCCACTTGTCCGTGGAAAGGTGTTGCTAGTTATTACAGCATCGAAGTTGATGGACAAGTCAACAAAGACGCTGCTTGGTACTATCCCACTGCCAAAGAGAAAGCGAAAAATATCGAAGGCTATATCGCTTTCTGGAAAGTGCGTTTCGTTGGCTAGAAATCAGCCGTAACCCTTACTGGGTAAAGGCTTGAAGGATTAGCCACAAAAGTTCTCTTTTTAAGAACTTTTGATAACTTAACTGGCTTGCTAGTGCCAGGATACTCAAATCCTTAGTCTAGCCACCTAGATGCAAAGGTTGACAGCATTCCCACAGTGTCTGGATTAGCATCCCAAATACTGAAGCTGGGAAAAACGGGAGGAAACTCCAAGCCTCAAACGGGGTGGAATCCCTAGCAACTGGTCATGAGTAGGAATACAAACTCTCGTCAGAACCATCGTAAAAGGCGAACTTGCGGAAGAGGCTGATACGCAAGGGTCAAAATTGACCAAGGGGAATAGCTAGGCAATTTTTCCAGTGTCCTAGTAAAAGTTCAGAGAAATGTTGGTTTCTCTGAAAAGCATCCAAAAGTACCCCGGTGGACAGAGAGACTCTAAAACCAGAAACCAAAGCCAGTTAGGAACGAAATAACCCCTGAGTTTGCTCTCAGAAATGGTCGATTTTTGAGTAGTCAGCTAAGACGCAACACACTGGAAACCCAGGCAACTTAGGGGAGGGATTGGGGCAAAAGCAACTCCTGCTTTCTGTAATGGAAAGTGGACGCAGACAGCCCCACGGGAACTTGGAATGTAGAGGTACAAATAGCAGTGAATAAGACTAATGCCCAAAATATGAGGATGGTATGGATAGACGATATTCCTTACCCTCAAGAAGAAGAAACGTCACTTACGTGGCGAGAAACCTCTTGGCGGGAATTAGAACGTCGTGTGTTTAAGCTGCAAAAGCGCATCTACAAAGCTTCTCACCGTGGTGATGTTAAAGCAGTCCGTAAGCTCCAGAAAACTTTAACAACCTCTTGGTCAGCAAAGTGCTTGGCAGTACGTCGGGTAACTCAAGATAACCAGGGAAAGAAAACTGCCGGAATAGACGGTGTTAAATCTCTTACACCCCAGCAAAGACTCGAACTGGTCAAAAACCTAAAATTTGGTACAAAAGCCAAATCCACACGTCGGGTATGGATTCCTAAGCCCGGAAAGGAGGAAAAAAGACCATTAGGAATACCGACAATGTACGACCGAGCCTTGCAAGCGCTTGTCAAACTAGCCCTTGAGCCAGAATGGGAAGCGCGATTTGAATCCAACTCTTATGGATTCCGACCAGGACGCAATGCCCAAGACGCAATCAAAGCCATATGGGACGCACTTAGATATAAATCAAAGTATGTTCTTGATGCTGATATTGCAAAATGTTTCGACCAAATCAACCACGAAAAACTATTAGAGAAGGTGCAAACTTTCCCGAAGTTTAGACGACAATTAAAAGCCTGGTTAAAATCAGGAGTTATAGATTGTGGTCAATATGTTGATACATCTGAGGGTACACCGCAAGGCGGAGTTATTTCTCCACTCTTAGCCAATATCGCCCTCCACGGTTTAGAAAATCATCTAATGGATTACATTAGAAAAGTTCCCCTAAAATATCCGAGTGGGAAACCTATGGCTGCTAGAGATAAAATCCGTAGCCTTAGTGTAATCAGATATGCAGATGATTTCGTGATAATACACGAAGATTTAGCCATAGTCCAAAGATGTAAGGAGATTACCTCCAATTGGCTTAGTACTATTGGGTTAGAACTCAAACCTAGTAAAACCCGGATTGCACATACCTTAAATCAAAACGGTAATGAACATCCAGGATTCAATTTTCTAGGTTTTAATATCAGACAACATCCAATAGGAAAGAAACACGCTTGGAAAAATACCCAAGGGAAACGCATAGGGCATTGCACAATCATCACCCCAAGTAAAGAAAGCGTCAAACGACATTATCGAGACATTGCCGAAGTAATTGAAAAGGGTAAAGCCTGGTCACAGGATAAACTCATCTGGAAATTAAATCCAAAAATTCGGGGATGGGCAAACTACTTTTCTACCGTGAATAGTAATAAAACCTATTCAACCCTCGATCATCTAGTCTGGTGTAAACTTCGAGCTTGGGCAAAACACCGTCACCCAAATAAGCCAACTAAATACTGGGTAAAGAAATACTGGCAAACAGTAGGCAACAATCACTGGTGCTTCTCTACACCCAGAACAAGGGAAAACCCTGTTATGCTTATCAGACATGATTCAATATCATGTGGAACAGATAAGTACATCAAAATAAAAGGAGATAAAAGCCCTTTTGACGGTGACACAATATACTGGAGCCAACGGTTAAGTAGTCATCCAGAACTTTCTGGAATAACCATAAAACTGCTCAAGCTACAATCTGGGAAATGTCCCTGGTGTGGCGACTATTTCAAGCATGGAGATAAATGGGAACTCGACCACATATCCGCCCGCTCATTGGGTGGTAAAAACACACTTTCCAACCTCCAGCTACTACATAAACACTGCCACGTAGAAAAGACCATCAAAGACAGAAGTCAAATTAGTTCTTATAAACCCTCAAAGGACAAAAGAACTAGGTCTAAATGAGAAGTACGAATGACAATCGCCAAGTTTTTGAGGAGCCGGATGAGGTGAAAGTCTCATGTCCGGTTTTGAAGACGAGTAGGCGAGGTGACTTGCCTGCTTAGTTAACGGTGTAAAAGTCGAAGCTTAAAACCTGCTTGTAGTCGGCGCTACTCTGCGAGAAGCCGCTTTGCGTCTACAGCGCTGAAGCGCCGACTACAACACCCACCTCTACACCCTTACACCCCTGCACCCCTACACCCCTCACAGGTATTATCATTCAACCTGCTATGGTAAGTTGAAGATAGGCACTACAAACGACTAAGAAGCCCAATTAATAACTCAAATATTCAGCTTCTCGTAAACAACACGCCGCCAAGCGTGCAAGTAAATAGCAGTTGTTTGCGCTGTTCCTAATTTTTATCACATATCAGCAAAACCATTTCAAGCAAGCTATTTGCCTAGTAAATCATTCTGTTTTCAACAAAGCAATAGCTTAATTCAGGGAGCATCTACACAATAGGAGGTCAAGATGAGCCGTCTTCTTTATGAAAGTTCAGTTTCATTTGAAGGGTATCTCATCATCCCCTTTGTTTATGGCAAAGTGGATAATTACGAGATTTATTCTTACAAACTCTTGGCAGAAATTGGGCAAAAAAGCCAATTTCACAAAGCAGAAAATCCGGCAGAAATCTATGGCAATAGCTTGAGTAATATCATTGATATTGCCAAAGAACATATTGAGAAACATTCAGATTTGGTGAGTCATGGTGATAGTTTTCAGCGTCGCTACACGTTCCACCAAAATTTGATTATCGTCTTTCAACAAGATGATAAATATTTCTACGACCATTATCCACCGGAATTCTTGAATAATATTGCCGCGCCCAAATTATTCAAGTCAGAGTATGAATGCTTAACTTGGATTAAACAAGGGCTTGATACGCGATATACGCGACAAAGGGTAAGATAAATTAATTAGGCATTGCCCGAAACATTTGTAGAGACGTAGCATTGCTACGTCTCTTTTCTAATTGTTGGCGATCGCATTGCGGGGAAAAGCTTTTTGCTTCACTCCCGCAACAATAGATAATATAGCTCACCTTTATTCACAATAGAACCAGCGCGATCGCCTGCTTCTTTGCCGACACCGATATAATAATCAACTCGACCTGGAGATTTGATTGCACCTCCTGTGTCTTGATCGAGGACGTAGCGACTCACAAGACGCTGTTCGATTTTGCCTTGATTGATAAATGGAAAAGAACTGTGAATTATCGCTAATGCACCGGGAGGCATTAAGGATTTATCTGTAGCAATCGACCTTTCCGGAATAATTGGGACGCCGAGACTACCGCTAGTGGGGGCATTTTTTGTGTCTTTAAAGAAGATAAAACGAGGATTTCGAGGTAAGTAGATGTTTTGGCTTTGAGGATTTTTTTCCAGATAATTAATAACTTTTTCTAAAGTAATTCCTTCTTGCTGTAGTTTGCCATCTTTAATTAATTCCTTACCTAAGCTGACATAATCGTGGTCGGTGTTTCCCGCATAGTTAATTGTTGTAGTAGTTCCATCAGAAAATTTCAAAACAGCAGAACCTTGGACTTGGGCAATAAAAGCATCCATCCGCGATTTTAACCAAAATAATTCTAAACCTTTGAGCTTGCCTTTCGTTGCTTGTAAAGCATCTGCACCTTCCAATTCTAAACGGGTAGGATGGGGTTTACTCCAGGTTTGAAAATCGTCGGGTAAGCGGTAGATGGGATAACGATATTCTGCTGTAGGTTTGCGACTTGCTAGATAAATTGGTTTGTAATAACCAGTAAATAAAATAGTGCCTTGATTGTCGGAACCGATAGATTTATAAAATGCAAACTCTTTGTTGACAGCAGCTTGTAATTCTTGGGCATTTGGGGAATTAACAACTAATTCACGAAATCTTTTCAGGCTTTTTTCAACTTTTACTTGGGTGATTTCGGGAATAATATAATTTTGATAAGCTGTTTTTGCTGCTGGTGTTTGCAGGTAGCTTAAACTATAGTCAATTGCTTTGAGTAAATTCTGTTTATCCCCAGGTTGACCCCAAATTTGATTATCGAGTAAATAATTTTTATCTTGTGGTAGTGAAGATTTTAATAATAAAGGTGTTGGGGTGGGAGTTACTTGAGGTTTTGGTGGTGTTGTTTGATTTTCTTGGCTGACTGGTTGCTGATTATTACAAGCTAGTAGGGGTAAACAACAAAGATAAGTTGTGAGGATTAGCTTTGCTAATTTATTTAAACACTGATGTTTCTCTTGCATGATTATTAGATTTTGTGAAACTTGACTTTTATATTAAGCCCGGATAATTAATTAGTTATAATTCCCACAGTCACTGCACCCCACCCCTTAATCCCCTCCCCGCTTGCGGGGAGGGGAGACAAAGCACAGCTTTGACGGGGTGGGGTTCTGCGCTTCAGAGGCTGTTTTATTACTTTCATCTACAATGATAAAGTTTATATTCATAGCCGTTTACAGATGGCAAAGATTGCATATCAGCAGCACATTTTTTCACTTCTTCTGGAAGAGGTGCATAAAAGTTTACTAACCATAAATCCAGAGGTTGTGGAAGTTCTTTTAAAGTATGAAGCAAAGCATCAGAAGAAGTATTCGGGTTTTGGTCTTGATGTGCGAGGAGAAATAGGGGAGTGGGGGAAGTTAAATTTTGGATTTTAAATTCCCTGGCTACCCCCATCATTTCCCCAATATGTACATGAGTTCTTTGAGTAGTTGCAATCAATACTGGCACTTGAGATGTTTTTTGAATTAGTTCTACAAAAAGGTCAGGACGATAGTATTTTTGATAGCCTAGATTGCTTAAAACTGTCACTGCGCTGAAGAATCCCATTAGCCAAATTATGCCTACAACCTTTTTTCCAGAACTTCTTGGACGTCCAACTTGAGGATTCCAGGAAAGTGCGAAACTTGCTCCTAGTAAAACTATGACAGCAGGAAAGTAAATAAAGTTATAGCGGGCGCCCCGTGTTAAGTCAATTCCGAAAAAATAGGTGAAGATAAAAAATAAAGCGATCGCACTCACAACTAGAAGAACAAACACCTGAGTCATCAAATGAGTTTCTGGTTGTTTTAGCCGAACCTTCAAACCACCAAACAAAATTGGTAATAACCAAATAAAGTAAATCAGCATCACTGCCCCAGAAACAAGCACAATCCATAAATGCGGTGATTCAACTGGTAGCAAAAACTGCATTGTTACCCATGCAGCAAAAGCTTGAAAAAGTGGACTAATCCAAGCAAATCCCACACGCGGAACTTGAATCCAATCAGTTAATTTATCACCATAGCTATTCTGTAAAAATACTGGCAACCAAACTAAACCCGCAACAAAAGTGCCAGCCGCAACTGCATAGATGCGCGACCAGTGAGGGAGAGGGGGGGAGGGGGCAGGGGAAG
>NZ_KK073768.1:2533129-2690190 GCF_000582685.1 [Scytonema hofmanni] UTEX 2349 | reverse complement strand
GGGGGCAGGGGGGGCAGGGGGGGCAGGGGAAGCAGAGGAAGATAGAAAAGCAAATTCCCCCTTGTCCTCCTTGTCCCCTTGTCCCCTTGTCCCCTTGTCCCCTTGTCCCCTTGTCCCCTTGTCCCCTTCTCTCCACTGTTGCCAAAAAAGAAAAATCAAAACAAAGGCTTCAGTACAAAGGGTGAGGCTAAAGAAGTAATGAGTAGCAATACCTAAAGCATTAATTACCACCCAGGAAAGTGCTGTTAAAATTGGTAGTTGCGTGCGGGTTTGGATGTGACGTGTAGCGATTACCAAACAGGCTAAGGAAGCAATTACCCACAAGATAGCTAAAGTGTAGTGACGCGCTTCTTGTGCCAGAAAAATGCCGAAGGGTGATACTGCCATTATCGCCGCTGCTATATGAGCAACCAAGCGGGAGCGAAAAGTCAACCAACTTAAGGCATAGATAGCTGGAATGGATAATGCACCAAAAATAGCCGAAAGCGATCGCGCTCCCCACAACGACACTAAACCATTTTCTGTGGGAAATAACCGCATCCACCAGTGAGCCAACATAAAATAAAGTGGCGGATGGTTACTTTCAGTGCTTAGGTGTGTCCAGACGTCATTGATGCTAGCATTGGCTTGGGGTTGTAGTGGCTGCAACAAAACATCAGGAGCGATCGCTTGATCTAAAGGTACTGGCAAAAAACTATTCCCCAGGCTAAATACCAGGGTAGAAAACTCATCAGTCCAAGGAGGTTTTGCAGTTAAGTTGATTAACCGCAAACCGATACCGATGAATAACCACATCAAAAGCAGTAAGGGGTGAAACCATTGTTTATAAAGGGAAAATTTCATTTTGGTGGCAGCAACCAGTCAATTTGTAAATATAGACTTGGGATTTGATATTTGTGTTCAATCTAAAGTCCCAAGTCTATATCTAATAACAAATTACTTCAAATGTATAATCCACTAAGAGAGGATTCCCCGTCTCCTTCCTATTTTTCCCAGTTCCACACAGTTGTTAAAGCGATCGCAATCAAGTTAGCGATGTAGCGGTTACGCACTCTTCATTTGCACGTAGCATTTGTTACTTTGTATAAACTTTTAATTTACAAGTTAATCTGATTTTTAGTGCGTTTATCAATTTAGGGACTTCCAAGAAATAAATTCAGGACTTACGCACGGACTACGTATTTCCGTCCCTATCGACGCAAGGAAGCACCTATCTAAGTCTTGTTTTCTCGCGACTGAGTGCGTAAGTCCTAAAATTATCCAAAGAAACGAACCACTCCAGACGCAGAGAACACAGAAATAGAGAGGATTTTTGCGTCAGTTTTGGGATATTTTTTTATTTGGAAGTCCCTTATTGCAGAATAAATATGCAATAAGTTAATAGCTTTTTTGGATAAATTAAAATATTTTAGCGTTAAGACCAATGTCCTAACGCTAAAAATAAGCTCTTTAACTGAAATACATTACATAACCTTTCTCTAGGCTAGGCTAATTTAAAGGTAATTTGCGAGTGCGCTCAAGTTAAAATGATTTCTACTCAGCAAATTTGCTTTGTGATTAAATAACTCAGCCATGAAAAAGGTATAACAAATAAATTGAAATCATTTATGGGCTACTTGTGTATTTGAGAAACCCATCAATGTTTTCAATTCCGTTCAAAACTATCGAAGTACGCTTCAATGAACCATCTCTTCTTTTGCAAGTAGCATTGATTCGACGCCCATTGATACCGATTTCAGGGCAAGAGTTTTGATAACTACTCACTTTGTTAGGGTTAGTTACTTTTAGATTACCATCAATATTTTCGATTCCTCTAAGAGTTAATGAAGTTTGGTTTAATGAACCATTCCTGGTTTTGCAAATAGCTGATAGCTGATTTCCCGCAATAGAAATTTGAGAACAAGTCTTTTGGTAACTACTAGGTGCAGCATCAGCACGAGGAATAATTCCCAGGCTTGTGCATGTGAATAAAAGACCGATTATCCCTACAAAGTTGGTTTTCATGAGTTTTATTTCGTTGTTTATGAAATGAATTTGCCAGTGAAAAAATTACCCCAAATGTATAATTTTGATTTTGGGAGTCAAATACCTGATTGAGTTTATGAAAGTTGATTTAAAAGAACCTACATTCTATATTGAAATAGGTAGAAGCAAATTTACTTATGCAGTTCGAGGATAAACAATATATTTATTGTCAAAATAAGAAATGTATTGTGCTTGTGAGAAATTGTGACTAGTGTAACTTTTGATGCTATTTTAGACCGCGCCGGCAGCGGGTATGATTTATCTCCTGAAGAAGGAGTAGTTTTGTTAAAACAAACAGATGCAAGTGCGATCGCCTCTATTCGCTCGACAGCTGATAAACTGCGCTATACTCAAGCTGGCGATACTGTCACCTACGTAATTAATCGCAATATTAACTTTACTAACATCTGTGAACAACACTGTAGTTTTTGCGCTTTCCGGCGCGATGATGGTGACGCGGGTGCTTATTGGTTAGATTGGGGGCAAATTTTGCCAAAATTGACAGATGCGGTGCAGCGTGGTGCAACGGAAATTTGTATGCAGGGAGGATTAAATCTACAAGCAAAGGTGAATGGCAAGTCTTTACCCTATTACCTCAAACTAGTAGAAAGCATTAAGCAAGAATTTCCCCATTTGCATTTACACGCATTCTCTCCCCAGGAAGTCCAATTTATTGCCAGGGAAGACAACCTGAAATATGTTGATGTAATTACTGCTTTCCGAGATGCTGGTGTTGGTTCAATGCCAGGAACAGCAGCGGAAGTTTTAAATGATGATGTGCGACGGATATTGTGTCCAGAAAAGATTGACACAGCTACTTGGTTAGAAATTGTCAGTACAGCGCACAAATTAGGTTTGCCTACCACTTGCACTATGCTGTCAGGACATATTGAAACCCCAGAACAGCAAATAGAGCATTTAGAAAAATTGCGTGAGCTTCAAAAAAGCGCCATTAATCAAGACTACCCAGCTCGCATTACTGAATTTATTTTACTACCCTTTGTCGGACAAGAAGCGCCCAAATCTTTACGCCGCCGTGTCGGACGCGATCAACCAGTTTTGGCTGATGCATTACTACTTACCGCTGTAGCGCGAATTTACTTAGGAAATTGGATTTCTAACCATCAGCCAAGCTGGGTAAAACTGGGACTAGCGGGTGCCACAGAAGCTTTAGTTTCCGGTTGCAACGATATCGGCGGCACATTAATGGAGGAACATATTACCACAATGGCAGGTGCTTTGGGTGGCACTTGTATGGAAGTTGATACCTTGCAAGCTGCCGTTACTTCTTTAGGAAGACCTTATCAACAAAGGGATACTCTTTATCAAAAAGTTGGTGGATAGTGGTTAGTGGTTGGTGGTTAGTTGCTAGTTGCTAGTTGACGGATAACCACTAACCACTATCCACTATCAGTAGATCGCAATATATTTTTTTGAATCAATGAGAGTGACCTTTACGCAATCCTCCAATGAAGGTGTTTTCAGAGGATGGATTTTGCTTCGCATAGAAGCCAATGATATTTGCACCCAAATTTGGACATCATCTGTATTCGATCCTTATAAAGAACTGTATATCTGGCTGGGGCAAATTCGAGACTCCCAACTACCCGCAAAAATGATAATAGATGAGGAAGGTCATCAAGTAGAGCTTATAGCTGAGTATTTGAGCGATCTACTTGTGCAATTCCGTATTGAGCCGTGGCTGTGCGGTAATGATACTACAACACGTCTCAAGATTACTACTGAGCGTTGTGAATTGATCGAGGCTTTTCATGATGGAGTCATCAAATTTCTTAAGGATGAGTATCAACCATCACAATGGTCGTATATTGATGATCTGAGCAATACAAATTGGGGATCTCTACTCAAGCCATCTAATATATCTGGTGAAAATTGGCGAACACGTTTAGCAATGTACTGGGGAGGACGTGGCAGGGTTCCCGAAACGGGACGTGAAACCGTATGGAAGCAACTGACCCTAGAACAACAATGGCTAGTAATCCTACATGATGTATTGCTATGGACTACACAATTAACAGCTAACGGTCAAATGACAGAAGCCTACGCACTGGTCAGCTTATACAAAAATCTACCAATCGATCTTGCTTTAGGTGAATTTGATCCAAGTTGGTATGAGAAGCGAAGAATTGAGTTAAACAAAAAATATGGACTGCGTGAGAACTTGATAGTAAGACGAACATCTAATAATCGGAGTGCTTCAGCAAAAGCGAGGTTGAAAACGCTTAAGCTTGGTCAACTTGTAGATGGCACTATTTGTCGAATTAGATCGTATGGTGTCTTCGTTGATATTGGGGGATATTATGTGCTATTACATATCAATGCAATTTCTCAACAACCTGTTGAGCATCTAGAGAAGGTCTTTCAAGTCGGTGACTGGGTTAGAGCAATGATTGTCTGGATTGATGTTGAAAAAGGGCGAGTGTCACTTTCAACTAGCGATCTAGAAACTGAGCCGGGTGATATGTTAACACACCCGTTACTTGTCTATGAAAAAGCAGAAGAAATGGCAGCTAGGTACTATCAGAACGTCTTGTCACGGATGGAGAATGAATAAGTGGTTAGGCAAAATTATTTATGTCATTGCGAGCGAAATGAAATGTAGCGAAGCAATCGCAACGGTTTGGGATTGCTTCATTCCGCTTCGCTCCACTCGCAATGACAAATATATATTTAATTTTGCACAACTACTTAGCATAGCCTAATCAGATAATTTTTTGTAAAACTTAGGTGTATTTGATTTTACCTGCTAATACGTAGCTATTGAATGGTGTTCTCATAAGTTGAAAAAGTTGGCGATCTACTGACTAACCACTATCAACGAACCACTAACACTATCGGATGATCCCCAGGATACCAATACAGGATAGGATAGACGTTGATTTATGCGTTATTTCACTCTTTGACTTATGAAGCGCTATTGGTCACGTCTGCTTGCCCTGGTTTTTGTTTTAGCGATCGCCTTGATGGGCTGTGGTAGTCCGGATAGTTTGACCGGCAATTATAGCCAAGACACTTTGGCTGTAGTCGATATCATGAAAAATGTGTTGGAACTTCCCAACGATGCACCAGATAAAGCAGCAATTCAAGCAGAAGCGCGTCAAAAAATTAATGACTTTTCAGCTCGCTATCAGCGGGTTAGCTCTGTTTCTACTCTAAACTCGTTTACAACCATGCGGACGGCTTTAAATTCTCTAGCTGGACACTACAGTTCTTACCCAAATCGTCCCCTGCCAGAAAAGTTGAAAAAACGCCTACAAATTGAACTTAAACAGGTAGAATTGGCTTTAAAGCGTGGCGGTTAACTATCTGCTGCTGCTTACAGCAATTGAGAGTCAAAAGTTGAAAGTTCAAATTTTTAACTTTTGAACAAACACTTGATTGTGGTCAAAACCATTTTTATTAGTGTTATACTTTTGACTCTTGACTAGGTTATTAGTTTGTGATATAAAATTGAAGTTTTAAATAGACTTGGTGCTATAAATGCCTGTGGATATCACGGTATTTTTCTTGGCAAAAGAATAAACTATGAACGCATATAAACGCGGCAAAAATTATAGTAAATTAACTCAATAACAAAATGCGGCAACAGAAATATGGTTTAGAGAGTCTTTGAAAAGTAAGGTTTAAAACCCCCTATAAATTAACCAGAAAATTTAGCTATATACTGCCCCAAGCTATCTTGTGTTGGGGCTGATAATTCTTGTCTTTCGATGATTAGCACTCCACGAACTGCCTACACCAGCACTCATAAAAATCTCTCTTACCCAGTCCCCAATCAGGTATGTCTAACCGTTCCTTGAATCTTGCAAAACCAATATTATCTTGGCGTCGCTTGTTCGCTGTTATGTTCAGCACTAGTTTGCTGATTCCCTTGGATGTTTTCAGTCAACCAGCACAAGCGCAAGTAAACGACCATTGCCAGTTATCAGCAACGGCAACCCAAGAAAAAGACAATTTACGCGCTTTGGCACAAAAAGGCAATGAAGATGCCCAGAACAACTATCGACAGTTGTTGCAACAACATGCACAAGCTTTGCGAGAATGCCGCAGTCGTACTTGGCCCCAAGTTCAAGCAATTTGGTTGCGCTTGTATCCTTGTGACATTCAACCGGGAGCGATCGATCAAATTATGGATCGAATTGTTAGCCGGGGCTATAACCAAGTTTATTTGGAAGCGTTTTACGATGGGCAAGTGTTGTTGCCAGCAGGATCTAACCCGACAGTTTGGCCCTCTGTGATTCGCACACCAGGGTCAGAAAAAGTTGATTTGTTAGCCCAAGCAATTCAAAAAGGACGAGAACGCGGTTTGAAGGTTTACGCCTGGATGTTTACAACCAATTTTGGTTATACTTACGCCCAGCGTCAAGATCGGCAAGGTGCGATCGCTCGCAATGGCAAAGGTCAAACTAGCTTATATGTTGTAGACAACGGCAGTCAAGTGTTTGTTGACCCCTACAACTTACAGGCAAAACGCGACTACTATCAACTACAGCAAGAAATAATCCGTCGTCGTCCAGATGGAGTACTGTTTGACTATATACGCTATCCGCGACAGGCAGGAAGTGATTCTATCGCCACTAAAGTTACAGATTTATGGCTATTTACCGAAGCCACTCAACAAGCTTTATTTCAACGCGCACAGAATTATAAAGGGTTGGACTTGATTCGGCGCTTTTTGACTAAGGGATACGTCACAGCCGGAGATGTCGCTGATGTCGATAAAGTGTATCCTACTGAAGGTGAACCACTTTGGCAAGGTCGCACTCCCCAAGCAGTAACAGCAGAAAAATCCCTGATGACTGCAAACGAAAGGCAACCCCTTTTGCAAGTCGAATTATGGCAGCTTGCAGTTGCCCACGCCATGCAAGGTATCCTAGATTTTGTCACTTTAGCTAGTTACCCCGCACAGCAACTAGGTATTCCCGCAGGGGTGGTGTTTTTCCCGGAAGGAAATCAATCGTTAGGACAAGGTTATGATTCTCGCTTGCAACCTTGGGATAGATTTCCCAGTAATCTTGAGTGGCATCCGATGTTGTATGCTAATTGCGCTGACACCGGTTGTATTGTTTCTCAAGCACAGCGGGTTTTAAGTGTGGCAAAACCAGGGACGCAGGTGATTCCCGCTTTAGCCGGCAAATGGGGTGAATCTATTAGTAATCGTCCGCCATTAGAAGTGCAAATGCAAGCACTGCGCCAATTAGCCCCGCAACTTAAAGGTATAAGCCATTTTGCCTATTCTTGGCAATATCCTCAAGATGATAACGATCGCAAGTTCTGTCGTGTTAAGTAATGGGACAAGGGGGATAAGGGAGATAAGGAAGATAAGGGAGATAAGGGAGATAAGGGGGACAAGGGAGACAAGGGAGATAAGGGGGACAAGGGAGACAAGGGAGCAATATCTTCCTCATCTTCCTCATCCCCCTCATCTTCCTCATCCTCCTCATCCCCCCCTCCCCCCTCCCCTCCTCTCCCAACCTACACTTTTGGTTGCAACTTGAGGTAATCAATAAAATCTAGAAGTTCTGCATCTGTTAATTGAGTACGCGATCGCTTACCATACCTTTGGTGCAAAAACTGTCGTCCTACTTCTTGCGTCCAATTCAATTGTGCTAAATATGTGTCTGTTTGAGCTATCAAAGTTTCATGTAATTCTGCCGTTGTCACACTTGCCGGGATTTTTACGCGATCGTGAATACAATGATTACTTTGGTTAACCTTTTCACTTACTTTTTGTCCTAAAGCTTGCCAGTTAAGTTCTCTATGTCCATCCCAACTAACACCTATAGACTTATAAGTTACTGGGTCGTAAATTGTACAAAATACAATTGTTCTATCTCCTGGGCTAACTGTAATAGTTACTGGTTGATGTAGTTGCTCACAAGTCAAAATATCTAAAGATAGCAGCAACCCTTTAGAAAAATAAGATTCATTTCCTGAACGTATAATATAAGGTTTGTCTGCCAAAATATACAAATCAGTTTTGAATGTCAATCCAAAAGAAGTTTCTACCTTTTTCTCGACTTCTATGCCTGTTATCACCCCGGTCAAAGCTTTATCATAAATTGGAATTTGTCTTCTGTCTTCGGAAAGCATATACCAACAGTAATCCGATTCTCTGCTGACAAAGATATATTGTGGTCTTGGGATTGCTCCAAATCCTAATTTTACTTCCATATTGTATATTGCGGGTTTGGTAAACTAATTGATTGGCATTCATTGCCTTATACATATATTTCCCAAGAAAGAGTGCGATCAGACTTTTATCATGATAAATAATTTAAAACTTTAATGAACTTATATGAAACTTTGATGAAAAAAATGTTGTCCAAACATTGAGAACGTGTAATTTTTTAGCAAAATAAATTCTAAGCTATGAGTATGCTATTCAATCAAAAAGTTCGTCTTACAGTCGGTTTTGCCACTTTATTAATTACCAGCTTCGCTAGTAGCTATCTATATACTCAGTCAAAAACTAAACAGCTAGCTCAAGAAAATCCGGTTACAGAAAACTTAGCCTTTAATCAGCAGCAGATTTTCCTAACATCAAATATTCAAAATCCTTTTAAGGAGAATATAAGCAAACAAAATACCTCTTCATCAAAGCAAGAATTAGCACAAGCTTCAAAAGCGTATTCTGTCATTGATGAAGCACAAAAACCTAAGTTTAAGGTTAATAGCAACAAAGTTTTTAATTCCGGAAAGCTACCAAAAAATAAAGTTAATTTCAATCAAGCTGACTTATTAGTAACTCTCTCCAATACCAGAAAGTATTTTCAAGACTATGGTTCGTTAGATCCAGATGTTCAACGTACAGGATTGCTTGGTGCTGAAGGAGTTACTGTAAAAGATATCCTCAAGACTTTGGATTTTATGATTGCTGTCTTACAAGAGGATATTGGCAATCGTCGCACTACGCGTTTACAAGATCCTAATTTTATCAATTCTAATTTTCGCGTTATCAAATGGTCTGCTTATAACCCCGAAAAATCTCAGCAAGAAAGACTGCGAATTACAAAATATGCTGTCTTTACTCATGCAGGGTCACGCAAGAAAACCTCTACATTTAATATACCAATTTACAGTTTAAAAGATGATTTAGCGGCTAGTAAGTTCTATACCAGATATACAAAACAGGATGTTTTATCAGGTATTTACGAACCAGGTGGGAGAGAGTATGGCAAAGTTGAACCTTTGGCTTATCTAACGCGAAAAGGTTTAGAAGAAGCTTTAATGCAAGGAACAATTCTGGTTAATTTTCCTGATGGTTCTAAGACATACTTTAATGTTGATAGAAACAACGAAATTGCTTATGTCCGAGGATTAGCCGCAACTGCACAAAAGCGTTATTGGTATTTTCGGGAGGTTGATGCTATCAAAGGTTATGGATATAAGATAGATGCAAAAATTTCTATCAAACCAGGGGTGACTTTTGCTGGCGATGTGCTGAATATTGGTTTAGGGAAAATTATTGTACTTGAGTATAATAAGAGCGGGCGAAAAAATCTGCAAATGGGAATTATAGCCGATACAGGTGGCGCGTTTTTACCGAATCTGCATCAACTTGATTTTTTAGCAGGTATTTTTAAGAATAATAAAGATTTTGGGCAACATATTCAAGAATTGCCTGATTATGCTCAGGCGTATATCTTGGTGAAGAAGTAAGTTGGTGTTAAGAATTGGTATGTATCTAGAGACGTAGCACTGCTACGTCTTTACCCGGATTTGGGTAATATCGCGGTTCTCGGATAAAATCTCACTCCGTCCGTTCCGGACACCCCTCTCCTTATAAAGGAGAGGGGAAGGGGAGCCGCTTTCTCCGTGCGGGGGTTCCCCCCCGTTAAGGGGACTGGCGTGGTGAGGTTTTGTTACCTAAAATACTTGAAATTCGTCGAACCTGTGTAACCAGAATTTGTTGCTAGTTCCTGCAAGTTTTGGACTCCGCTATAGCTTTTACCATTGATAATCCAAGTAGGGAAGCCTTCAATTTTAGCGGCTTTACACAATTCGGGTTTACCTTTTGGGCTATCATCGGCACACTCAACTTTGACATTATCGTCGATTATCTGTTCGGCTTCTTTACCGAAAAGTAGCTTCTGTTCGTGGCAGTGAGGACACCAATAAGCACTGTATTCTTTCGCGCCGATTTTCACAAGATGGCGTGCTAGCGCTAATTCTGATTCACCAGATTTGGTGGTAATTTCCCAACCGAATTGGGAATTTGGCGCTACTGATGGTGTAAAGCTAATTTGTACAGGTTTGCCAGAAGTTGATTCAGCGATCGCACCTGATGAATTGACACCAGCATAAACGCCTAAAGTGCCAATTAGCGTCACCATGCCGACAATAATTGCCGTAAAAAATATTTGTCCCAAATCTTCCCAAACATGACCGATAAGTGTCAGCACCAAAAGACTCAGAGAAAATAAAGCTGAACCAATACAGTAAAGACAAACGGCTTTGAGTTGGAAGAAAAGCACGTACATCAAGTAGCTGCTGAAAACTGTCATAGCGATCGCTCCTGCCAACAGCAGCAACCATGTAACATTTTCTAGCTTTTGACGCTGGTCTTTATTTTCGGCTCCTTTAATTGCCAAAGGAGCCAAAGCAAATATCAACATGCTAGTGTATGCCAAAAATCCAAACAAGGCTAATGGCTGACCAAAAACTGTTCCCCAAGGACTAGAAAGAACATCGTTACAGCCTTTGACACCAGCCTGTGCTACACAAGCGGCTTTGCCTCCTGTTAACTTTTCAAACGTGAGATAAGCTGTGGTTAAGGCACCACATGCTGCGATCGCGGCAATTAAAATACGCGACCATCTTTGAATCCAAGGCGTAGAACGACGGCGAATCATAACCTAAAAAACGGTGAATGGGCAATGGGCAATGGGCAATGGGCAATGGGCAATTTCAGGAGGGGGAAAGGGGAAAGGGGAAAGGGGGAAAAAAATATTCCCGGAGTAATTTAAATAACTTTTTATTTCCATACCTTTACCCCTCCTCAAATTGCCCCAGTCCCCAGTCCCCAGTCCCCAGTCCCTATTACCCAATTAAAATTGATTTTTTTTCAGCCTTAGAGTTCCAACTCCGATGTGCGGCTTCGACAAATTGACTCACGCGAATCGGGTCAATTGGTTGCTCGATACGACCGTGGCGTTTTAGAGAACTGGAAACAATCACACCATCTGCTGCCTGCAACAGTGTAGCAATATTTTCCCAACTCGCCCCACTACCGACAAATACAGGTGTACCATTTGCTGCACCCGAAGCTAATTCTAAATCTTCTTCGTTCGGTGGACTACCAGTAGCCCAACCAGACAAAATCACGGCATCTGCTAAACCCCTCTCAATTGTATCTTTCACGGCGACGGTGAGATTTGGCGAACTTAAAGGACGGGCATGTTTGACCAACACATCAGCAAAAATTTTTACATCGCTGCCTAACTCTCGTCGATAGCGCAATAATTCATGTGCTTCACCTTCAATTAATCCTTGATCGGTTGCCATGACGCCTGTGAGGACGTTGACACGGATAAATTGCGCTCGGACACAGGTGGCGATCGCCATCGCACTTAATCCATCATTCCGCAAAACATTTAAGCCGATAGGCAGTGTCACCAAATTCTGTATCCGCTGCACCACTATAGTCATGGCACTCACAACCGCAGGATCTACTTTATTTTTGGTAAACGGCGCATCGAAAAAGTTTTCCACAATAATCCCGTCAACACCTCCACTCGCTAGGGCTGTTGCTTCTTGTTCGGCGCGGTCGATTACCGCCTTTAAGCTACCTCCCCAACGGGGGGAAGTCAGCAGGGGTAGTAAATGAACTACGCCAATAATCGGTGTTTTGGTTTTAAATAGCTGATATAAGTCCACGTCTTTAACCCGCTTTGCGGAGTCCAAAGTCTAAAGTAAATCAAAAATAGGGTATGGGGAATGGGGCATAGGGCATGGAAAAAATCTCCCATTGCCCAATTCCCATTGCCCATTGCCCATTGCCCATTGCCCATTAACTCATTACCAATGACTGATGACAAATTTGTTTAAAACAGTTTGTTTTACTGCCTCCCCCTTCAGATGGAAATTGCCGCAAAACATTCCATAAGATATGTTAAGATAAAAACTGGCTACAAGAGGAGTTTGCCACTCACAAAACGCGAGGCACTTTCTTTGTAGTTTAGGTGTTTTGCTGACCCATCCGAGTAGGAACGCAATACCTGAGTGCAAGGTCAGCTTACCGTTTTACAGGCGTAGTCGCGAGTTCGATTTACCAAAGGGCGAGCGACTTCTCACAAACAGCCCTTAGGGCGGCTTCCCGATGGGTAAATTAACAACCCACACCCTGCGGTAGTGTAAAATACAACAGGCTATTTGTTAAAATATATTACAAAGTGTTTTATTTATCCGAAAACACTTTAGTTTGACCCTGGGAAACAGATCAATAAGAATATCATAGCATGAGCTCTATTTAGTAATTAGAGTCATAAGATTGTGGGCAATTGAGTGCCTCAATCGCCTTTACAAATGTTGCTAAGAGAGGGTGTATATGACTAAAAACTCACAAAACAGGATCTAGTAGTTTAGTCTTGAACAAACAAAGAAGATTTTTTATAATATGGGTGATAAGCCAACAATTGCAATTTCTCACCTGGGCTGCGAGAAAAATCGAATTGATACAGAGCACATGTTAGGACTGCTAGTAGAAGCAGGCTATGGTGTAGATAGTAATGAAGATTTAGCAGATTATGTTATTGTCAATACTTGTAGTTTTATTGAAGCAGCAAGAGAAGAATCGGTAAAAACGTTAGTAGAACTAGCGGAAGCGAATAAAAAAATCGTGATCGCAGGTTGTATGGCGCAGCATTTCCAATCGCAGTTATTGGAAGAGTTGCCAGAAGCAGTAGCGGTGGTAGGTACTGGCGATTATCACAAAATAGTTGATGTAATTAAGCGGGTAGAAGAAGGAGAACGAGTTAAACTTGTTAGTGCCGAACCGACCTATATTGCTGATGAAAACACACCACGTTATCGGACGACAAGCGAGGGTGTAGCCTATTTGCGGGTAGCCGAAGGATGTGATTATCGTTGTGCTTTTTGTATCATTCCTTATCTACGCGGAAATCAGCGATCGCGTACTATTGAATCGATTGTCAAAGAAGCGCAACAGCTAGCGAGTGAAGGTGTAAAAGAAATAATTTTAATTTCCCAAATCACCACCAATTATGGATTAGACATTTACGGCGAGCCAAAATTAGCAGAATTACTTCGCGCTTTGGCAAAAGTAGATGTACCGTGGATAAGGATGCACTACGCTTATCCAACGGGATTGACTCCATCTGCTCTTAAGGCAATAAAAGAAACACCTAACGTATTACCTTATTTAGATTTGCCCTTGCAACATTCCCATCCAGAAGTTCTGCGTGCCATGAACCGTCCTTGGCAAGGACGGGTAAATGATGGGATCATTGAGCGCATTAAAACCGCGCTACCAGAAGCAGTACTGCGGACAACATTTATAGTTGGCTATCCTGGGGAAACACAAGAGCATTTCGAGCATCTGCTACAGTTCGTCCAGCGACATGAATTCGATCACGTTGGTGTTTTTACGTTTTCCCCAGAGGAAGGAACTCCTGCTCATAACTTACCAAATCAGTTGCCCCAAGAATTGATGGAAGAACGCCGTTCAGCATTGATGGAACTTCAACAACCGATTTCTTGGAAGAAAAATCAACAGGAAGTGGGGAAAGTTGTTGATGTGCTGATTGAGCAACAAAATCCGGAAACTGGAGAATTAATCGGTCGTTCTGGGAGATTTTCTCCAGAAGTCGATGGACAGGTATATGTAAAAGGCGAAGCGAAGCTAGGAGAGATTTTCCCAGTCGCGATCCACAGCGCTGATACATATGACCTTTATGGTCAAGTTGTCAATAGTAACAAGTGAAGTGTCGGTTAAAGAGTCTAAATCAAAATAAGTCTTAGGAGAATTAATGAATCTTTTTGTAGAATTAGGTATTTCTGTTGAACGCTCGGAACAACTAGAAAAACTAGGTTTCACTACACCAACCAATATTCAAGAGCAAGCAATTCCTCAACTATTAGCCGGTCGTGATGTCGTTGGTCAATCTCAAACAGGAACAGGCAAAACCGCAGCATTTTCACTGCCGATTTTAGAACAGCTAGATGTTAATCACAGAGCTGTGCAAGCCATAGTTTTGACTCCAACTCGTGAATTGGCAATGCAAGTTCACGACGCCATTGAGCAATTTATTGGTAATGATGGATTGCGCGTGTTGGCAATTTATGGAGGTCAATCAATTGAGCGCCAAATGTCCCAACTCAAGCGCGGCGTTCACATGGTCGTGGGTACACCAGGACGTGTCATAGACTTGCTCGATCGCGGCTGTTTAAAGCTCGATAATGTCAAGTGGTTTGTGTTAGATGAAGCCGATGAAATGTTGAGCATGGGCTTTATTGATGATGTAGAGAAAATTCTCGCACAAGCACCCAAAGAACGGCAAACAGCTTTATTTTCGGCAACAATGCCGCCTTCGATTCGCTCGTTGGTCAACAGATTTTTGCGATCGCCTGCCACAGTCACAGTCGAACAGCCAAAAGCCGCACCAAATAAAATCAATCAAGTAGCATACTTGATTCCCCGTCACTGGACAAAAGCTAAAGCTTTACAACCAATTCTGGAAATGGAAGATCCAGAAACAGCTTTAATCTTTGTTCGCACCCGACGCACAGCTGCCGAACTTACCAGTCAATTGCAGTCTGCCGGTCATAGTGTCGATGAATACCACGGTGACTTGTCGCAACAAGCGCGTGAACGGTTATTAAGCAGGTTCCGTAATCGTCAAGTGCGCTGGGTGGTAGCAACTGATATAGCAGCTCGCGGTTTGGATGTCGATCAACTATCCCACGTCATCAACTTCGACTTACCCGATAGCCCAGAAACCTACGTTCACCGAATTGGTCGGACAGGTCGTGCTGGTAAAGAAGGAACCGCAATATCTTTAGTGCAGCCGTTTGAAAGACGCAAGCAGCAAGGTTTTGAGCGTCATGTACGCCAAAGCTGGCATGTATTAACCATTCCCACACGCGCTCAAATTGAAGCGCGACACATCGACAAATTGCAAGATCAAGTGCGGGAAGCCTTAACTGGCGAACGTCTGGCTTCATTTTTGCCGATTATCAGCGAACTAATTGAAAAATACGATCCCCAAGCGATCGCAGCTGCTGCATTGCAAATCGCTTACGATGAAACTCGTCCTGCTTGGCTGCAACAATCAGATGCTGACATTCCAAGTGAGGATATGTCGGGTCCCAAGCCGAAGTTGGTTAAGCGTCGTGAAGGTTCAAGCGATCGCCCACGTACTTCTTGGAATAAATCTGATGGTAATTCTGAAGAAGAAAGACGTGGTACTCCCAAACCCAAACCTCGCACAACCCGTCGCGATGTTTCCATGACACCGAAAAAGCTTGGTTCACCTGCTAGAGAATCTGCTTCTTAATTAGTCGTAGAGACGTAAAGATGTCCCAGCGGAACGTCTCTACAATAATATGTATCCCGAAACCCTTGTAGAGACGTTCCAGCGTAACGTCTCTACAAGGGTTTCGGGCAACGCATAGAACAAGCTGATAAATTAAAGAGAAACTTACGCGCTCCGGATGTATCTTTTGTTCGTGCCGATCGCCTGAAAAGAACTAAGCGCGATTTTGTGGAATTAGTACCAGATTTAATAGTTGAAGTCAAATCCAAAAGCGAGAGTCCTTCTCCTTACGGAGACGCTGCGCGAACGGACACGCTTTGCGAACGCATCAAAACGCTACAAGAAAAGATTCAACTATTTCTGCAACTTGGATCGAGTGTGGGTATCTTAATTGACCCTGACGAATTGACGTTAACAGTTTACCGACTCAACCAAGAACCGATAGTTTTCCAAGATAACGACAAGCTAACATTACCAGATTTATTACCGGGTTGGGAGCTAACAGTATCAGAACTGTGGCCCCCTGTGTTTGAATAATTAAGAATTTAAACGCAGAGGGACGCTGAGGTAAACGCGGAGGTTCGCGGAGTTTTATCTGTAATTAATGCAGCCAAGGACGGCTAACTTCATCTAACTCGGCAACTTCATCATCAGTCAATTGCCAACCTAAAGCGCCGGCGTTTTGTCGTACTTGTTGAGCGGTTTTTACTCCAGCAATGGGGATTGTGTTTCCCTGAGCAATTAACCAATTGAGAGCAACTTGAGCGGGAGTAAGATTGTATTTATCGCCAATATTGCGTAGCAAGGAAATCACGGGTGCAATTTTTTGCAAGCCCTCTTTACTAAATCGCGAGTCCATTTTCCTAGCACCGTTGGGAGTTTCTGTGCTATCAGGTGTGTATTTACCTGTAAGTAATCCCTGGGCTAAAGGACTGTATGCCAAGATTGTTACACCCAACTCACGGGCAGCGGCAAAAATGCCATTACTTTCGATTTGCCGCGTCAGTAAAGAGTAGCGTACCTGATTCACTGCTAAAGGTACACCCCGTTTAGCCAAGATATCATGCGCCTCTCGCATTTGTTCTGCCGAGTAATTACTGACACCAACTGTAGCGATTCTGCCCCGTTTTACTTCATCTGCAAGGGCATTCATGAGAGTTTGTTGACTCATAAAAAAGGCGAAAGACCAATGTACTTGATACAAAGCAACTTGCTCGACTCGTAAGCGTTTGAGGCTGGCTGTTAAGGCATCGGCAACTGATTGAGATGTAAATCGCCAAGGTGCGGGACCATATTTGGTAGCAATTTGCACTTGTTGGGAAGTCTGTTGCATGAATTGCCCCAAGAATTCTTCACTCATTCCCAAGCCGTAAACTTCGGCAGTATCAAAGAAAGTGATACCAGCATCTATTGCTGCAATAAAAGCTTCTTTGAGTTGTTCGGAATTGTAGCCATTGCCATAATTCCAAAAAAGTTTATCACCCCAAGCCCAAGTGCCGATACAAAGAGGTGTTACAGCCGGTCCGTTTTGTCCTAATGTGATAGTTGTCACTTTTTTTAGAAGGTAGAGTTTAGTAAGAATAAAGATCAGTTTTAAGAGTTGCTAGTCTCGCGATTTCAAAAGAGTGAAGATCCCCCCTTCCCCCTTAAAAAGGCTACCTGTGTACACGCATCTCTGTACAAAACCATAGTCCTCGGAGATCCCCCTAAATCCCCCTTAAAAAAGCAGGGCTGTTTCATTCCCTAAAAGCCTTTAAAGATCAAGGGTTCAGGAGATGAAAAATAAGCAAGGCATTCAATATTAGGCTTCAATTTGGTCAACAATTCATGACTAAAGCCCAAATATTTATCGCCAATGGTCTTGACAAAATACATACCTTGTCGAATGAAACAGCCCTGCTTTTGAAGGGGGGTTGAGGGGATTATATACTCAATCTTCTGACACACTCCCTCAAAATTATTGAACACGGCATCATTTGTAAATCTTAAAACACTCAATCCATATCCCTCAAGAATTTCCGTTCTCTGTTGGTCATATACTTGCCCGTCTTGGGTAAAATGACTTTCCCCATCAATTTCAATTACCAGTTTGAGTGCAGCACAGTAAAAGTCAACGATGAAGTGATTGATCGGTCTTTGACGCAAAACACGAAATCGAAATGTTCTTAGATAGTCTTGCCAAAGCTTTTTCTCAGCAGGAGTGGGGTTTTGACCAAGTTGTTTTGCTCTGGATAATAATTGAGGATTATAAGGCAGATGAAAATCTGAATTGTTAAGGTTTCCTTTATTGAAAATTGGCATAAGTTATTTCTAGATTATAATCCCTCCGCCAGCGGCGACCTCCTTAAAAAAAGGGTGAAAAAGAAAATTTATATAGCTTCAGCGCTTACTACCTCACCTATAAAGTTTATCCTGGAAAATAGATAAAAAAATCCGATTAATCTCGAAAAAAATATGGCAAGCGGTGATTTATCTGATTCTCGGTCAGCTTTTGTGAGTACCCCCCGAATCAAAGTTTTGACGATGTTTCGGCTGGGATTATTTCAGATGGGGTTGGGTATTATGTCGATTCTCACTTTGGGAGTGCTGAATCGAGTTATGATTGAAGAGTTGAAAGTACCGGCGTTAATTGCAGCTGGTACGATCGCTATGCATCAATTTGTTTCACCGACACGAGTCTGGTTTGGACAAATGTCAGATTCTAAATTGCTGTTTGGCTATCACCGCACTGGTTATATCTGGTTGGGTGCGGTTTTGTTTGCGATCGCTTCGTTTTTAGCGGTACAAGTGGTTTGGCAACTCGGTTTGAGTTTGCAAGGGGGAATTTGGACAACTCAAACTACAATTTGGGCAATATTTCTCGCTTTGATCTTCGCACTCTACGGCTTGGCGATCGGCTTGAGTGCCACACCTTTCGCAGCGTTGTTAGTTGATGTTTCTGATGAAGACAACCGCTCAAAATTAGTCGGGGTTGTTTGGTCAATGCTGATGGTGGGGATCATTGTCGGGGCAATTATTAGCAGCGGCTTACTCAAGCAAATTGCTTTAAATGCACCGTTAGATGTACTGCGATCGCAAATTAATCGTTTGTTTTTAATCGTACCGGCAATTGTCGTCGGTTTATGCTTTCTCGCGACAGTTGGCGTAGAAAAAAAATATTCTCTATATACTACTCGTTCGACGGCGGTTGAGCGCGAAGATAAAATTACTTTGGGTAGAGCGCTGCGAGTGCTAACAGCGAGTCGGCAAACGGGGATATTTTTCAGCTTTTTGCTACTAATGACCATCAGCTTGTTTTTGCAAGATGCAGTTTTGGAACCTTACGGTGGTCAAGTGTTTAATATGACGATCGCTGAAACAACTAAGCTGAATGCTTTCTTTGGTACGGGGACGCTAGTTGGTTTGAGTGTCACCGGCTTTTTGATTGCCCCACGCATCGGAAAGAAAAACACCACCAAGCTAGGATGTGTGGGGGTAGCGATATGTTCGCTCTTGATTATTTTGGCGGGAACAACTCAAGAACCAAAGCTGTTGCAATTAAGTTTAATTTTGTTTGGTTTTGCTTCTGGTGTAACGACAACCGGAGCCTTAAGTTTGATGTTGGATCTTACTGCCGTGGAAACTGCGGGGACATTTATCGGTGCTTGGGGATTAGCACAAGCAATGGCAAGAGCATTATCTACAGTATTTGGTGGTGCGCTGTTGAATTTGGGGAAAGCTTTTTTGACAACGCCACTTCAAGCCTACGGTTTAGTGTTTGCCATGCAAGCTGTAGGTATTTTGGTGGCGCTGTGGTTTTTAAGTCAAGTCAATGTTACAGAATTTCAGAATAACGCCAAGCTTGCGATCGCCTCTATTTTAGAAAGCGATTTAGATTAGGGAATGGGGCATGGGGCATAGGGCATGGAAAGAGTGCTATTAGATATAAAACGCGCATAAAAAATCGAGCGTCTTTAATTCGAGTGTGCCCATTACCCATTCCCATTCCCATTCCCCAATGCCCAATGCCCCAATTCCCATTTTTTCTATGAGTGATTTTTGGACAACTATTCTCGAATTTGCCCAAACCACTACCACCAGGGTAGGTCAGCAGCTAATGCTAGATTTTGGGCAAGTGCAAGCTTCGCAAAAAGCTGATGGATCTTTGGTTACACAAGCTGATAAATGGGCAGATCAGACAATTTGTGATGCGATCGCTTCCACTTTTGCCGGTTATGGCATCCTCAGCGAAGAAGCTGATAAGGTGTTTCCCGGTACAGAGTGGTGCTGGGTAATTGACCCTCTTGATGGCACAACTAACTTTACACGGGGTATTCCTATTTGGACAATTTCCCTCGGTTTACTGTATCGAGGTGTACCCGTTTTTGGCTATGTATATGTGCCACCAACAAACCAAGCTTTTCACGGCTTTTGGCAAGGAACATCTGAGTTAGCAACACCTACAGGGGCATTTCTCAATCTTCATCCCATCCACAGCAGTGCTGATGATCCGAGCAACAACCACTTTTTTAACCTTTGTTCTCGCAGTACAACAGCCATCCAAAAAGGTTTTCCCTGCAAAATTCGCATGTTAGGCGTTGCTAGCTATAATTTTCTCACAGTGGCGACAGGGGCTGTATTGGGTGGTATGGAAGCAACACCAAAAGTTTGGGATCTTGCTGCCGCTTGGGTAATTGTTCAGGCAGCAGGGGGAAGTTGGGTATCTTTGAAGACAGAGCCATTTCCTTTATTATCGGGAGAAGATTATAGCGATCGCTCTTTCCCCACTCTTGTTGTCAGTCGTGCAGAGTTACAACCTGTATTTCAGCCCTTTGTAAATCAGGTGACAATTTAAACTCTTAAGTAGTAAGCGCTTTAGCGCTTTAAATTGAGCGATAAATCGCTCACTACGAATAAGAGCAAGAAAAAAGTTCACGGCTGAGGATATAATTTTTTCGGAGTTTCCTGTTTTAAACAGAAAGTTTCTTGTTCTAAACAGGAAGCTTCTTGTTTGAAGTAGGAAGATTCTTGTTTGAAGTAGGAAGCTTCTTGTTTGAAGTAGGAAAATTCTTGTTTGAAGTAGGAAGATTCTTGTTTGAAGTAGGAAGATTCTTGTTTGAAGTAGGAAAATTCCTGTTTGAAGTAGGAAAATTCCTGTTTGAAGTAGGAAGATTCTTGTTTGAAGTAGGAAAATTCCTGTTTGAAGTAGGAAAATTCCTGTTCAGAAGCTCAAATAAGGAAAACTGCGTCTTTCGCACGAGGTTGCCGTCAGAGTGCTACAGATTATTTTTCGCTTCGGATGAATCAAAATGTATTACACTCACTGATCATTAGTAGATAGTGGGATATTGCAGGCTAATAATTTTCAGCACAAGTCTATACGTCTTATCGTAAAGACAGAGGTAAAAGATATGAAAATCGAACAGACAGAGGTGATGATTTCCACCCCCGATGGAGAGATGCCGGCTTTCTTGTGTACACCTACTGAACCTGACCGCAAACCAGCCGTCCTACTTTTGATGGAAGCTTTTGGCTTAACGCAGCACATTCGAGACGTAGCAGCGCGGATTGCCAAGGTCGGGTACGTAGTTATCGCGCCGGATTTATACTATCGCGAGTTGCCAAATAACAAATTTGGATATGATGAGGTTGAGCAAGCGAGAGCGATGATGTGGCGTCTCGATTTTGGCAAACCCATAGAAGAGGATATTCGGGCAGCACTGGTTTATGTGAAGTCACGAAGCGATGTGAACCCAGATAAAATAGGCGTTACAGGGTTTTGCTTGGGTGGTGGATTGACCTTTCTCACTGCTTGCAAAATGTCGGACGCGATCGCTGCGGCAGCTCCCTTTTATGGTGTTGTTTTAGATGAGTGGATCGAGGCAGTAACAAATATTACTGTACCCGTATACTTTTTCTTCGGTGGTGTCGATCCATTTATTCCTCAAGAACGTGTTACAGAAATTGAATCCCGATTCAAAGAACTCGGTAAAGAATACACCTTGAAGGTTTACAGTGATGCCGACCACGGGTTTTTCTGCAACGAGCGTTCTAACTATAACCCCTTGGCAGCGGAAGATTCTTGGCGAGAACTTAGAATGTTCTTCGATAAACATTTGAAGTAATATGAATACTGTAATTACAGCAGAAAAAATTGAATTGCCTCCTGGTGCTGTGTTGAAACTTCTGGGAAACTGGCAAGAATACCAAAGGATGCTTTTGCAATTAGGCGATCGCTCCCTCCCCCGGATCAAATACCGACCAGGAGAAATTTGGTTGATGGCGCCTTTACCTGAACATGGAAGAGATGTAAGCTTGCTGGCAGATATTGCGAAAGTTTTTCTAGATCGTTTAGAGCAAAGATACGACTCGTTTACTCCCATAACCATGAGTTTGCCAGAAATAAGTGGTATAGAACCAGACTATTGCTTTTACATTGAAAATTGGAGAGCAGTAGTAGGTAAGAAGCGTATCGACTGGGAAAATGACCCCCCACCAGATTTAGTAATTGAAATAGACGTTACTAGTTATAGCGATATTAATGATTATCTGGTTTACAAAGTGCCAGAGGTTTGGCTGTTAAAGAATAAGCAATTGTTGGTTTATAAATTGCAGGGTGAAAGTTATGTGCTTGGAGAAAGCAGTTATTTTCCTAATGTGAGAGAAATTGTCCAGCAGTGTTTGCAAATTGCGAGTCAGCAAACAACAAGTGAGGCGATTAGGTGGTTAAGGAACTTTTTGCGGTAAACACGCCTGTTGAGCATCTGTTGCCCTACTCAGCATCACCTGCATTGAATTATTCCCTCCGTGCGACAGTATGATTAATTAATAGTTATAGTTAATGCGATCGCTCTTTCCTCCAAGGATAGAGAAAAAATCGCTAAAATTAAAAGCTTCACACCTTAAACTTGGTGTATATCAACTTTTATATATAACAAATAACAATGAAAGGACTCTGGCTAGAGAACAAGCAACTACAACTCCGCACAGATATCCCCATTCCTCAACCACCACCAGGAGAAGCACTAGTGCGCGTTTTGCGTGCGGGTATCTGTAACACTGACTTAGAATTGCTTAGAGGCTACTATCCCTACAGTGGCATTTTAGGACACGAATTTGTCGGTGTCGTCGCCCAAGGAGCTGAAAACTTACTTAATAAGCGGGTAGTCGGAGAAATCAACGCAGTCTGCGGAAAATGTCGCTTTTGTCGCAGCGGACAACCAACGCACTGTGAAAACCGCACCGTCTTGGGTATTGTTAACCGCAACGGTGCTTTTGCTGATTATCTCTGTTTGCCGATAGAAAATCTACATCCTGTACCCGATAATGTGCCTACAGAAGTAGCAACATTTACCGAACCTATAGCCGCAGCCTTGGAAATTCAGCAGCAGATATCGTTAAGTGTAAACGATCGCGTGCTAGTGGTGGGAGATGGTAAATTGGGACAACTTGTAGCCCAAACACTCGCTTTAACAGGCTGCGATTTGTTAGCTGTGGGGCGTCATCGTGATAAACTCGCTAATTTAGAAGCACGAGGTATCAAAACTGGATTCGCAGAAGCTGTTACAGAGAGAGCTTTTGATGTTTCAGTAGAGTGTACTGGTAATCCCGAAGGATTTGCGATCGCTCGTCATGCTTTACGTCCCCGTGGTACATTAATCCTTAAAAGCACCTACGCAGGCAACCTCAGCCTTGATGCTTCCTCTTTAGTAGTAGACGAAATTACCCTCATCGGTTCCCGTTGTGGTCCCTTTCCTGCGGCACTCGACTTGCTAGCAGCCGAAAAAGTAGACGTACAACCCTTAATTCACGCTACCTATCCCCTCTCTGACGCGCTTGCCGCTTTTGAACAAGCTCAACGTAAAGGTGTTATGAAAGTCTTGTTAGAAATTGGATAGTGGGAATTGGACATGGGGCATGGGGCATGGGGCATGAAAAGAATCGTATTTATTCACGCACCCGCTTTCTTGAACTTCAGGACTTACGCAACTGGCACATTTATTTGAGAACTGTCACATTGAATTAATTTGGCTCTAGCGTTTATAAATCAATACTTACAAGCATTAACCTCAAATTTCAATATCTGTGCCAGTTGACATTATTTTGTGACGCTTGCGTAAGTCCTGAACTTCTTTAATTCCCGTTGCCCATTGCCCAATGCCCATTGCCCAATGCCCAACACCCCCTAATAAAGCATCGGATTGGTTTTCGGTTGATAATCAAGACAATTTATTGCATCTTCTGTATTCGCAACAGTGGGATGTACAGTACATTTGAGACGATAATCGTCGGTAAAAAATTGGCAGCCAGTACAAGGGATTTGATGCATTTGCTTGGCTACACTGACGCTATCTCGCGCTGTCGTCCAAAGACTCCAAACTACAAGAATAATTAATGTCCAAGCAGTAACAAAACACACTGGCACAAGAAACGGTTGAATAGTATGAATTAGGAAATAAGCTACTTTTAACACAAGCAATTCCAATTAAATCTATAAATTAAGAGTGAAAAGTTTTAAAGTTATGTTAACTACTTACTCTTCACTCTTATCTCCTACTTAGTACAGCGATCGCATTAATTCATGACGAAAATCTATCACAAAAACTCTGCGTTAAAAAACGCGCTCGTTCTTACGCAAAACTGTACTAAGTAAGTATAAATCAAATCGCCCCATGATGACCGAGTGCGATACCGGTTACAAGCATTCCCAAAACGAGAAACGGTTGAGCGCTTGCTTGGTATTTGACGTCATTGTTCACCGGGTCGCGGAGGAAATACATATCCTGGAGGGTGATTTGGGGGATGATTAGCAGTACGAGAATTGCTGCGTATAAATTTTCATGAATGCTGACAAGATAAGCTGCAATCAATCCTTGAAATAAATCAATCATCACCACACAAATCAAAGCAGCATTGGTGACACCAAACATTACAGGTAGTGATTGTAATCCCAATTGGCGATCGCCTTCGACACTCTTAAAATCATTGACAATGGCAATGCCTAATCCAGCTAAACTATAGAACATTGTCAAAATGACAATAGTTAAATTTAGGTCTCCAAACAAAGCATGACCAGTACACCAAGGAAAAGTGATATAACTTGCACCCAAAGCATAACTACCTAACCAGCCGTTTTGTTTTAACTTTAAAGGTGGGGCAGAGTAGATATAGCCGATGAAAGAACCGATAATAGCGATTGATGTAATTGTGGGAAATTCATTACCAGCCCATTTATCTAGAGCAAAAGCGATCGCTAACCCGGCAATAAGTAATACCCATATCTGCGTAATTACCTGGGGTAGAGGAATTGCACCAGAAGGAATTGGACGATAGGGTTCGTTAATGGCATCGATTTCGCGATCGTAATAATCGTTGGTAATTTGTACGTAACCTGCCATCAAAGGTCCTGATAGCAACATACAAAGTCCAGCCTTCAAGACATTTTCCAGCGTCCAGGTATAGTTTCCACTTGAAGCGGCACCACAAACTACACCCCAAATTAAGGGAATCCAGGTAATCGGCTTCATCAGTTGTAAGCGGATTTTCCATACCGAGGTTTCCCCTGCTGCGGCGCCTTTCATCCCCAGGAGTTGCCTAGTTTTAGAACTGCGATCGGTAGATGCGTTCGCTTGCTCGTTGGGATTATTTACCACTGAGTCTAGCGCATCAGATGGGTTAGGCTCTGGGGTAATGGGAGTTGACTCTGACATAAGATTTACTGATTAATAGGGTATTGGGCATTGGTGATTAGTGATTAAATTTCCCGCATCCCGTGTATTCCTATAAAATATTGTCAACCTTAATGTCATTGTGTGACATGGTATTGGAGCCAGTTCATTGTCCCAATTGTGATGTGACAGCATCGCAGTGATTAAACCTGGCACAATTGCCAAAGACAAACAGGGCGATCGCTGCTATTTGAGGCATTCGTCAAAAGTAATAATTATTACAAATATTTTAAGTTATAATACTTATAATTTTACTAAAAATAAGTTCAATTCATAATTTCATGCTGCGTAAAGTTAAATGTAATTATTTGTAAAAATCAGAATTTCTCAGAGTTTTTACTGACAATGCCTGTTTATAATGTACTTATTCTTTGTCTGTATACTTTCTTTTTGGAGAGAAACACGATGTCTTCTGAGTTTGATCCGTTAGCTACGTCTTCTCGTGATGTGCTGTCTACAACCAGCCTTGTGCCTGTCTTTGTACAAGACAGTTTGACGACTTCTTCAACGGGACTGGGACAATCTAGCCAATCTCTCTTGTTTGTCGATAGATCGGTAGCAGACTATGAGCAGTTGGTGGCGGGGGTGACACCAGGCACGGAGATTCATGTGCTTGACCCGCTGCAAGATGCTGTTACCCAGATTACCAACACCCTGCTGGGACGGCAAAACATCGCTAGTTTGCACATCGTTTCCCACGGGGAAGCCGGCGGACTGGACTTTAGCAGTAGTCAGCTGAACTTGGGCAACCTGTCAGAGTATGCGTCACAGTTGCAGAGTTGGCGCAACGCACTGAGCAACGATGCCGATATTTTACTCTATGGATGTAACGTTGCCCAAGGCGAACTCGGTCAGGCGTTTATCCAAAGCATCAGCCAGTTAACTGGAGCCGATGTTGCTGCCTCCAATAACCTGACTGGTTACGATGGCGACTGGAATTTGGAAGTAACCATTGGCAACATTGAGTCACCCCTCGTCTTTGACTCTAAAGTTACCTCTGCCTATGCTTACAATCTGAATAATATTCTGACAGAAACCTTCACGGGCAATGATATTACGAACCCCTCCTGGATCTACAATACAACAGGCACAGGCACAGCACCGCTACTGACCGCCCGTTCTACAATAGGAGCATCCACCGGCGGCATACCCGGTGGTGGCTTCGATGCGGTTGGGTCAGGCGCATTGCGGTTAACCTCTGCTGCCGAAAATCAGGCATCCTTTGTCATCTACAACCGCCCCATTAACGAGAACAGTGGTCTCTCCATTACGTTTGACATTCACTCTTATGGTGGCGATGGTGCCGATGGCATCAGCTTCTTCCTCATTGATGGCAATGCGAACCCGACTCAGGCAGGTGCATTTGGAGGATCGCTCGGCTATTCCAGTGACGGCATCAACCCTGGTCTTGTAGGCGGCTACCTCGGCATTGGCTTTGACGAGTTTGGCAACTTCTCTAACCCCGTATATGGTGCAGATGGTCCAGGTCAAACACCTGATTCTATTGCGGTTCATGGCAGTGAAGCAAATGCCTATAACTATCTGGTAGGAACGGGAACGCTCACACCTGGTATTGACGATGACAATACACCTGGCACCCGAACGAGTGCCCAGAAGAAGGTGCAGATTGATTTGACACCAGCTGGACTGTTATCCGTCCAAATTGATTTAAACAATGACGGCGTTTTCTCCGGTGCTGACGAAATTCCATCCGCACTGCAAAATTACAATGTTGTTGCTAATAATGGCGCACTGCCATCCACATTCAAATTCGGTTTCTCCGCGTCCACTGGCGATTCTACCAACATCCATGAAATTACTGGGCTGAATGTTGATACATTTGGTGGTATAGCGTATACCCCGTTGGTTAACTTTACCAGCAGCAGTGCCTCAGTCAGTGAAGGAGCAGCTAGTGTAAACCTCACTGCCCAGATTGATGTGGCAACTTCAAATACCGTTACAGTGCCAGTAACGCTGTCGGGAACAGCGACGAATGGGACGGACTACACACTCTCTAACAGTACCATCACGATTCTGCCAGGACAACTGACTGGTAGCATCACCCTGAATCCGATTAATAACTCAATAGTCGGGTCTAATACTGTTGTGGTGACACTGGGAACACCAACAAATGCTGAACTGAGTCCTCAGAATAATGTCCTCACAGCAACGATCGTAGACAACGATGGTGTGACACAGAGCTTGCCCAATCTGCTGTGGCGCAACAGTGGCACCGGGCAGAATGCTGTTTGGCAATTGAATAACTTCACCCTGCAAAGCGACTACTTTTTACCCACGGTGACTGATCCGAACTGGCAGATTGTTAGCACAGCCGACTTCAACGGTGATAGCATTGCTGATATCCTTTGGCGCAACCAGGGAAGCGGGCAGAACGTCATTTGGCAGATGAATAGCACTGGACTTGAAACCGACTACTTCATTACCCAGGTGCCTGATGCGAACTGGCAGATTGTGGGTACTGATAACTTCAACAGTGACGGTACACCTGATATCCTGTGGCGCAATAGGGCAACCGGCGAGAACGTGATTTGGCAGATGAATAGCAACTTCACCGTGCAATCCGACTACTTTATTCCCCAGGTGCCTGATGCGAACTGGCAGATTGCGGGTACTGATGACTTCAACCGCGACGGTACACCTGATATCCTCTGGCGCAATAAGCAGACAGCGAAGGAGGATATCTGGCAAATGAGTGGTTTCAGTTTTGTACAAAGCTATCAACTCGTTGATGTGATCGATCCCAATTGGAGCGTGAGACCTTTTGTGGCAGCTTAGATACTTCTGACAGATCCAACTAAGTACAGCGATCGCATTAATTCATGACGAAAATTTATCACAAAAACTCTGCGTTACTTTGCGCTTACCTCCTTTGCTGCCTTCTTTTCTCCTGTCGGAGACGCTGCGCGAACGGGTTCATCAGTACGAATAGACGGCATAGGCTTCCGCCGACTGATTCACCTCTGCGTTAAAAAACGCGCTCGTTCTTACGCGATCGCTGTACTAAGTCTAGTTACTAAGTAAAGCGGGAGCTGCGATCGCGGCTCCCGCTTTGCCTCATAAGTTCAATACAAGGGTTAACTTCATACCTTCATTCTGCCTAAACTTAAATGTAATTACTTTGAAAAAAAATAATCTTATCTGGGTTTTCACTGATGGGAACAGTGTATTTAGGCGCTTATTATTTCATAGTATACTTTCTTGTTTTAGAGAAATACGATGTCCTTTGAGCTTCCTGGGTTGGGTACGTCTTCTGGTGATCTGCTGTCTACAGCCATCCTACCGCCTGTCTTTGCCCAAAACACTTTGACGACTCCTTTAACGGGACTGGGAGGAGCCAGCCAATCTCTTTTGTTTGTTGATAGATCGGTGACGGACTATCAGCAGTTGGTAGCGGGAGTGACACAAGGCACGGAAATACATGTGCTTGACCCGGTGCTGGATGCTGTTACCCAGATTACTAACACCCTACTGGGGCGGCAAAACATCGGCAGCTTGCACATCGTTTCCCACGGGGAAGCCGGAGGACTGGATTTTGGCAACAGTAAGCTGAACTTGGGTGACTTGCCAGGATATGCGTCACAGTTACAGAGTTGGGGCAACGCACTGACCAACGATGCGGATATTTTGCTATATGGCTGTAATGTGGCGCAGGGGGAATTGGGTCAGACATTTGTTCAAAACATCAGTCAGTTGACTAGGGCAGATGTTGCAGCATCCAGTAATCTGACGGGCAATAGTGCTCTTGGCGGCGACTGGAATTTGGAAGTTAGCACAGGGCAGATCGAGACCGCATACGCATTTCTAGCTGCTTCTCTGCAGAGTTATCAAGGCGTGCTGCAGATTGTCAATGGTAGCTTTGAGACAGGCGATTTTACTGGATGGACAAAGGTCTTAGAAAGCGGTTCTAGTGGAGATGTATTCGTCACAAACTCCACAACCTCCCCTAGAAGTGGTTCAACACTTCCCACAGCTCCCAACGGCTCATTCTTTGCTGTGACTGATCAGAGTGGTGCGGGGGCATATGTCTTGTATCAGGATATAGCCTTAGAGGCTAATGCTTCTCATACCCTCACCTTTCAAGAGTTTATCGGTAATCGGGCAGGAAGCTTTTCTACTCCTAATAGTATGTCTTTCAGTACCAACCCGAACCAGCAGGTTCGGGTTGATATATTAAGTACTAGTACGACGAATTTCTTTACAGGACCTGCCACGAGTGGAGTCTTAGCAAATATTTTTCAGACAGCCGTAGGTTCTACCGCTGTTTTCCCGAACTATCAAACCGTTTCTTTTAACTTAGATAGTTTTGCTGGTCAAACAATTCGTCTCGCTTTTAGGCAAACCGATAATCAGAATATTTTTCAGTTCGGGATTGATGATGTGAAGCTAACTTCAACTCCACTGAATGCTCCTCCCACAATCACCTTGACTGGAACGGTCTCTACCTATGCAGAAAATGCCCAACCTCTTTTGCTTGATGGTAGTGCTACCGTCACTGATTCCGACTCCGCTAACTTCAACACAGGTACGCTGACAGTTAACTTCAGCGTCAATGGCACTGTAGACGATCGCCTTTTAATCAACAACCAGGGCACGGCTGCTGGTCAGATTGGCGTTTCGGGTAGCAATGTCACGTTCGGTGGCACCCAAATTGGCACCTTTACGGGTGGTGTGGGTACGACACCGTTAGTCATCACATTTAACAGTAGCTCTAGCCCCACCGCTGCTCAGGCATTACTCCGCAACCTTGGCTACAGCAACGTGTCTGATGCACCTACAACTTCAGCCCGCACTATTAGTGTGGTGCTCACGGATGGTGATGGTGGTACTAGCACGGCTGCGACCAAGACGATCAACGTCACTGCTGTGGATGATCCCTCGGTGCTCACTGTTTCTGACACCAGCAGCTATACAGCGAATGCTGCCGCTGGCTTGGTTGCCCCTAACTTGACTCTGACTGACCCTGACGGTCTCGACGGAGCCAGAGTCTCGATCGGCAATAACTTCGATGTCAATGATCGACTTGGCATTGCAGGAGAAAGCGGCATCAGTGGTACGATCAACGGCTTGACCTGGAGTTACGACACCACTAAGGGCATTCTGTCCTTGACAGGTGTGGCATCGGCTACGGCTTATCAGGACACACTGCGGCAAGTAACCTACAGCAATATCAGTGAAAATCCCATAGCGGGCGATCGTGCCATCCAGTTTGCCTTGGGCGCAAACCTGGCAAACCCCGATAATGGTCACTTCTACGAATTCGTCGATGCAGGTGATGCCATTTCCTGGACAGATGCTCGCGATGCAGCAACGGCTCGCAACTACTTTGGACTCCAGGGCTATTTAGTGACTGTCACATCTGCGGCTGAAAGCAGCTTTGTCTCCAGCAAGCTTCAAGGACAGGGCTGGTTGGGAGCCAGCGACGAGGTGGTAGAAAATGAATGGCGCTGGGTTACGGGTCCTGAAGCGGGTCAGCAATTTTGGCAGGGACTCGGCAACACTGGTTCTCCAGTGGGTGGACTGTATAACAACTGGAATTCTGGAGAGCCAAACAATCAAGGGGATGAAGATTATGGTCAATTTCTGGTGGATGGAAAGTGGAATGACCTACCGAACAGCATTGCTTCCATTTCCGGTTATGTCGTGGAATATGGTGGGCTTGCAGGTGATCCAACCCTGCAACTGACTGGCAATGCCACTGTCACCGTTACCCCCGTCAACCATGCTTATACAGGTGGCGTTGCCGTTGTCGGTACAGTCTCCGAAAACCAGGTATTGACTGCTGTTAGCACCATCAGTGACCCAGATGGTAATGGCACGCTAACGTACCAGTGGGAGCAATCTGTAAACGGTACGACCTGGGTTGATGTCAATGGGGCAACTAATGCTACCTTCGCTCCAAATGACGCTCAGGTGGGACAGTTCTTGCGCGTTCGGGGTTCCTTTGTGGATGGGGGCGGTAGCACCGAAACCTTCACCAGCACAGCAACAGCCTCTCGCATTACCAATGTGAACGATGCTCCCACAGGCAGTGTCTCAATCTCCGGTATAGTACAGGAGAATGCCATCCTCACCGCCAGCAACACCTTAGTTGATGCCGATGGTCTCGGACCAGTGACTTATCAGTGGCAGGAATCCACCGATGGCAGCAACTGGAACAACATTACCGGAGCCATCAACGCGACGTTGACCCTTGATGATGCTCAGAATGGCAAGTTTGTTCGCACACAAGCATCCTACACTGACCTTCAAGGAACGGTTGAAACCGTTGATAGTGCGGCAACAGCCTCTCGCATTACGAATGTGAATGATGCACCCACAGGCAGTGTGTCAATCTCCGGTACGGTACAGGAGAATGCCATCCTCACCGCCAGCAACACCCTAGTCGATGCCGATGGTCTCGGACTAGTGACTTATCAATGGCAGGAATCCACCGATGGCACCAATTGGAACAACATTACCGGAGCCATCAACGCGACGTTGACCCTTGATGATGCTCAGAGTGGCAAGTTTGTTCGCACACAAGCGTCCTACACTGACCTTCAAGGAACGGCTGAAACCGTTGATAGTGCGGCAACAGTAACAACCGTTACGAATGTGAATGATGCTCCCACAGGCAGTGTGTCAATCTCCGGTACGGTACAGGAGAATGACATCCTCACCGCCAGCAACACCCTAGTCGATGCCGATGGTCTCGGACTAGTGACTTATCAGTGGCAGGAATCCACCGATGGCACCAACTGGAGCAACATCACTGGCGCCATCAACGCGACGTTGACCCTTGGTGATGCTCAGAGTGGCAAGTTTGTTCGCACACAAGCGTCCTACACTGACCTTCAAGGAACGGTTGAAACCGTTGCCAGCCCAGCAACAGCCTCTCGCATTACCAATGTGAATGATGCACCCACAGGCAGTGTCTCGATTGCTGGCATGGTAGAGGAGAATGCCATCCTCACCGCCAGCAACACCTTAGTTGATGCCGATGGTCTCGGACCAGTGACTTATCAGTGGCAGGAATCCACCGATGGCACCAATTGGAACAACATCACCGGCGCCATCAACTCGACGTTGACCCTTAATAATGCTCAGAGTGGCAAGTTTGTTCGCACGCAAGCGTCCTACACTGACCTTCAAGGAACGGTTGAAACCGTTGATAGTGCGTCAACAGTCTCTCGCATCACCAATGTGAATGATGCGCCAACCTTGACGGGCAATGCCACGCTAACAGCCGTGACACAAAATACCACCAATCCCAGCGGTAGTACCCTCACTAGCTTATTTGCTAGTTTGTTTAGTGACATTGATACGGGTGCAAGTCTGAGTGGGTTGGCGATCGTTAGCAACACTGCCACTACCCAAGGTCGATGGGAATACTCGACTGACGGCACTAACTGGGCAAGCGTCGGTGCAGTTGCCGATGATGCCACCGCCCTAGCGCTCTCTGCTACCACATTGGTGCGCTTTGTACCGGTGACTGGCTATAACGGCACACCCCCTGGCTTAACAGTACGCGCCCTTGATAACTCCTATAGCAATGGGTTTACGAATGGCACCACACGAGTTACGGTCAACACTACGAGCAACGGTGGCACAACGGCAATTTCAAGTGGCACACCTGCTGCCCTCGACACCAGCGTGACGCAGAGCTTGCCCAATCTGGTGTGGCGCAACAGTGGCACCGGGGAAAATGCTGTTTGGCAACTGAATAACTTCACCCTGCAAAGCGCCTACTTTTTACCCACAGTGGCTGATCCGAACTGGCAGATTGCCAGCACAGCCGACTTCAACAGTGATGGCATTGCTGATCTCTTGTGGCGCAACAAGGCAAGCGGCGAGAACGTGATTTGGCAGATGAATAGCACTGGCGTTCAAACCGACCACTTCATTACCAAAGTGCCTGATGCAAGCTGGGAGATTGCCAGCACAGCCGACTTCAACAGTGATGGCATTGCTGATATCCTTTGGCGCAGTAAGGCAAGCGGTCAGAACGTGATTTGGCGGATGAATAGCAACTTCACCCTGCAATCTGACCACTTCATTACCCAGGTGCCTGATACGAACTGGCAGATTGTCGGTACTGATGACTTCAACGGCGATGGCATTGTTGATATCCTCTGGCGCAGTAAGGCAAGCGGTCAGAACGTGATTTGGCAGATGAATAGCAACTTCACCCTGCAATCCGATCACTTTATTACCCAGGTGTCTGATATAAACTGGCAGATTGCGGGTACTGATGACTTCAACGGCGATGGCATTGCTGATATCCTCTGGCGCAATAAGCTGACGGGGAAGGAAGATATCTGGGAAATGAATGGCTTCAGTCTTGTAAAAAGCTATCAACTCGCTGACGTAATCGATCCCAATTGGAGCGTGAGACCTTTTGTGGTAGGTTAGATACTTCTGACAGATCCAACTAAGTCTGGTTACTAAGTAAAGCGGGAACTGCACGATCGCAGTTCCCGCTTTCCCTATGTCCTCATTCCCTTAACTTAAAACGAAATTATCAAATAATTATTCGCAAACTTCGCTCCAGCAACAGATTTGCCACTTAAAGCCGGAGGTAGTACAAGATTCCGTCGTTGATCTCCGGCTTCTATGGTGACTTCCGGACCGAATTGAGTCAGCTTGACCTGTTTTTTATCGAATCCAGGCAAAAATAAGCGTACCTGACGACTTGGGACATCAATTTCAATTGGTTTGGGAGCCTGTACTGCTTGTGCTGCAAAGTCGGGTAGGGCGTTTATTACTGGTTGCCAATCCCCTGCTTTGAAGTCAGGAACAACACTAATTGGCAGGGGGGCAAATTCCGGCGACAAATTGGCGGCTGTGTCGGAATTAACCAACAGGACACCACCAACAGTTAACCCAACTTGTTGAGCGCTACCCCACAAATAGCGGGCAGTGGCAACTTCTATGGGATCTTGTGTTGTCACCAAAAAAGCCGCCATCCGCTTGGGGTCTGCAAGAGCGGCTTTACCCTTTTCCAGTAAATTATTCGCGGTGTTGGTGGGTTGGGCGAAATTATCTGCTGTCCAGTTGATGTTAAAAAAGGTACTAACTAGGGGTTGAATAAAAGGTGATTCGGAGATTGCTTTTCCTAAATCGGAGTTGACAAATAATTGCCGAAATCGCCGTAAATACCAACTTAGAGACTCTGGCAAACCGAGCGATCGCAAAGTAGAAGAATCGCCAGTGCCGTTGTATACTATGGTGTCATATTTGCCGCTTTCGTCATACTGACGAATAGCATTCAAAGCAAGGGCGCTGTCCATACCTGGTAAAACTGCCAGTTCTTGACCAAAAACCTCTTTGAGGATGGGCGTGCGGAGGTATTGAGCCTCAAGTTTTTTCACTTCTTCCCAACTGCGTTCTAACAGTACAGATGTTTGAAACTGCACGACTTGTAAATTGGGAGCGATTTCTTGGGGGTCTGCGGCTAAAGTCGTACCGAGGAGAATTGCTAATTCTGGTTCTGCTAGTCCTGCTAGGAGTACCCGCTTTCCTTGGCTTGCTAATAACTTGGCGGTGGCGATCGCGCATTTAGTACGAGCAGTACCGCCTTTGCCCAAAAATGTCAATATCTGGGTCATTACTTGATTCTCTTTTCGGTGCCGGTTGTGTCAACTCCAACTTAGCATTCTTGGCATTTCATCCAACTTCTGCTTTGGACTTCAAAGCAGAAGCTTCCGGACGAACTTTCTAGCAGAAGAATTCTACCTTTAGACTTTGGAGTGCTGGAAGTTCCTTTTATTGTTCAACTCTAAGTTCATCTTCAAAAAACCAAGTCGAAAAATTATCTTCAAACTTAACCACCACACCGACACCGCTAGCATCAGTCATTCTGAAGCCTTGGATGACACCAATTTGTCCGAGTCTTTTGACTACGGGGGGAGAGACGCGATCGCGCAAACGACAGACTTTAACCTTTTGTCCGATTTCCATGCCTATTTACAATGCAATAAACCACTGATCAGTGTAGCTGAATCCGTGACTCCAAAGGGAGTAGTTAGCAAGCGCTTCTGTAAACCTATGAATTTGAAGGTTTTCGCTTGGTAGGTAGCGAATACCAAGCGATCGCACCTGAAGAAAAAGGTTGGCGTTGGAGTCAAGAATTAAGTTTATATTTAGGAATTTGGGAGGGAAGATTACGTTATTTTAATCAGGATGCTGAGTTGATACCAACTCCTGAAGAAGCTGCTTTGCAAGAACATCAACGAGCGGAAACTGAACATCAACGAGCGGAAGAAGCTGAAGCAAAAGCTGCTATACTCACCGAGAGGTTAAGGGAGTTAGGAATTGATCCGGATAATTTGCCTTGACATAACATATGTTAGTAAAATTCAAGTTGTATTGAGCCAGATAGTTTGACTTAAACAAATACGAGCGGTTAAATATTAAAAATCCCTATGGCAATAAAAGTGGGATTTTTGTCAAAATCCACTTGATCGAATCGATTCATTGTATAATTGCCAAGATAATTCTGGTGTAATTTTTTGCTAACTCATTAATGTATTGCAAAAAAAATAAAACGGGAACTTTAATAGCAAGCTTGGCTTCATTGAGAAAAATTGGGTGTGTACGTAGTGACAAAGGGAACAGAAATTGTTGCAAACTATGCGAGGGGTTGTCCGTAAAGCTCTTAAACCGAGGCGCTGGCTGCCAGTTAATCAGCGGTGGTGGGCAAAGTTTGATTTACTCAGAACTTTAGTTAGGCGTGACTTAGAAGCGCGTTACAAAGGTTCTGTTTTAGGAAATTTATGGCCTTTGCTAAATCAACTGTCGCAGTTGCTGATATATACTTATGTTTTCTCGGTAGTGCTGAAAGTTAAGCTGAGTCTGAAAACTTTACCAGACAATAATTTTACATTTGGTTTGTGGCTCTTTGCTGGGTTACTGCCCTGGATTGCCTTTAGTAGCGGTTTAACTCAAGCGGCAAATTCGGTGGTAGGACAGCCCAATTTAGTCAAGAAAGTGGTCTTTCCTTTGGGATTGTTACCATTAGTGCCAATTTTATCAACGTTAATTGAAAGTTCTTTTGGTTTAATGGCGTTGATTTTTTTTGTAGCTGTGACTTCCCATACTTTACATACCACCTTAGCCCTGTTACCCTTAGTCTGGCTACCCCAGTTATTGTTAACAGCAGGTTTAGGCTATTTTACCGCAGCAATTACCGTATTTTTACGAGATATACCGCAGACATTAGGAGTAATTTTAAACATTTGGATGTATTTAACACCAATTATCTATCCAGCAAGTGCAATTCCAGAGCAATGGCGGGGTTGGGTATTTTGGTTAAATCCCATGACAGCGATCGCAGAAGTCTATCGTGATTTAATATTAGTTGGAGAGGTTAAACACTGGGGCGAGTTGGGAGTTTCCTCACTAATTGCTTTAGTAATTTTTTGTGGTGGATTGTGGTGTTATCGGCGTCTGCGTCCTGCATTTGCAGATGTGTTGTAAGCATTACAAGTATTTAGCTGGGAGTGCAATCAAATTTTAGCTTTAGTGTGTGAGTTTTGAAAATTGACAGCAAAAGTATGGGTGAAGAAATTGCTATTTCCCTTAAAAATGTCTCGAAGTGTTTCAAACGCTACAGCCGCCCTGTAGATAAGCTCAAAGAAGTTTTGCTACCTGGTAAGAGTAGAGCAGATGAATTTTGGGCACTTCGGGATATCAACATTGAGATTCCCAAAGGGCAGACAGTTGGAATCGTTGGACGCAACGGTTGTGGAAAAAGTACATTGCTACAAATTATAGCAGGAACCCTCACACCATCCAGTGGTGATGTGCGAGTCGAGGGTCGAATTTCTGCTTTATTAGAATTAGGAAGTGGTTTTAACCCAGAGTTTACTGGAAGACAAAATGTCTTTTTTAACGGACGATTGTTAGGATTGAGTCAAAAACAAATTGAAGACAGATTTGATGATATTGCTGCTTTTGCCGATATCGGCGATTTCATTGAGCAACCTGTTAAAACTTATTCTAGTGGTATGTATGTCCGCTTGGCATTTGCTGTTGCAGTCAATGTCGATCCTGAGATTTTAATTGTTGACGAAGCACTCGCTGTTGGAGATATTGTATTTCAACATCGCTGTATGCGACGGATGCGTGCAATGATGGATTCTGGAGTGACAACATTATTTGTTTCCCATGATGCCGGCGCAATCAAAACATTGTGCAATTCAGCGATTATGATTCATGACGGAAAAATACATACGACAGGATTGCCAAATGCCGTTGTAATTGAATATTTAAAATTAGTTACAGAACTTGAATTAGGTTTAGCACAAGAGATTGAGGTTAACTCCCAACAGCAAGTAAATACAGTTGTAGATAACGGAATACAGGCTTCAAATTCTGCAAATCATGATACTATTGAATCTCTAAGTTCAAATTTAAGCAAGGCAACACGCAGAGGAAGCGGAAAAGCTAGAATCGAAAGCGTAAAGCTCCTGAATCAATTAGGTGATTATGCTGGCGAAACTCCTATATTTGCATTTAATGAAGAAGTAACATTAGTTGTGAATGTAAAAGTTTATTCTGTTATAAAAAGTTGCATATTAGGCTTTTATGTGTGCGATAAAAATGGGACTGAAGTAATTGGTAGCAATACTTTAGAAGAAAATATCAAAATAGATAAATTATATCCAGGAGAAGAAATAGAAATTCAGTTTGAATTTAATTTACCTCTTCGACCTAGTTCTTATAGCTTAACAGTTGCTGGTTCTGAAAGCTATGAAGCTCTTAGCTTTGACTGGATTGATAATATAATGGTTTTTCAAATTTTGCCACCAGACAATGGAAAGCGCATTCATGCTTTAGTCGATCAACCGATGGTCGTTAAAGTAAATAAGCAAGTTTTACCAACAGCAGTAACACAAGTTTAGTTAATATATACTAAAGGTACTATAATTATGGCTAAAGATTGGTCAAAAGATTATCCATCGGCTGAACACCTGACACAAGAAGGTTTGGATGAAAACACCAGTTTAAGGAAAATGTTCTACCTTATTGGAGATAATCAGCGAGTAGTAGACTTTGGGTGCGCGACTGGTTACTTTGCTCAGTTACTTAAGAAGAAAGGGTGTATTGTCACAGGAGTAGATATAAACTCAGATGCTCTCAAAGTTGCCGAACAGTACTGTACAGAGGTAATAGTTGCCGATTTGGATTTTGTTTCTGTTACAGAAATATTACCTCGTCAGGAGTTCGATGTAGCAGTGTTTGGAGATGTTTTGGAACATCTGCGAAACCCTTGGAAAATTTTGGAAGAAACCAAGCAGATATTAAAAAAAGATGGATATATAGTTGCTTCTATTCCAAATATTGCTCACGGTGCAATTCGCTTGTCTTTGCTAGAAGGTAGATTTGAATATACAGAATTAGGTATTTTAGATAATACTCACCTGAGGTTTTTTACCAGAAAAACGGTTGAGGAGTTATTTGAGAGACCAGGATATTTAGTAAATATTGCTGATCGGACAAAAATAGAAATTTTTTCAGAAAATTCTTTGATACCTCAAAATAAGAGGGAACAATTCAACAGTGATACTATTAAACAAATTGAAGAAGATGAAGATGCCGACACTTTACAGTTTATTATTCGGGCAGATCCTTGGACTATAGAAGGAGAATATGCTGCAATCAGCGATCGCGACTCTAAGCTATTAGAAGAATCGCAGCACTCGCAATCTCAATTGCAAGATACTCAAGCTCAATTTTGGGAGCGCTCGCAATCTCAACTGCAAGTTACTCAGATTGAATTAGAGCGCTCGCAATCTCAACTGCAAGAGACTCAGATTGAATTAGAGCGATCGCAATCGCAACTGCAAGTTACTCAGATTGAATTAGAGCGATCGCAATCGCAACTGCAAGTTACTCAGATTGAATTAGAGCGATCGCAATCTCAACTGCAAGAGACTCAGACAGAATTAGAGCGCTCGCAATCGCAACTGCAAGAGACTCAGATTGAATTAGAGCGCTCGCAATCGCAACTGCAAGAGACTCAGATTGAATTAGAGCGCTCGCAATCGCAACTGCAAGAGACTCAGATTGAATTAGAGCGATCGCAATCGCAACAGCAAGAGACTCAGATTGAATTAGAGCGATCGCAATCGCAACTGCAACAAACTCAGTTAGAATTGGAGCGATCGCAGTCTCAATTTCAACAAACTCAGATAAAATTAGAATCACCCTATCGGGAATGGCAGGAAACTCAAAGACTTCTCCAACAAGCTCAAAGTGAATGGCAACAAGCTCAAAATATTATTCAAGCAATGGAAACTAGCAAATTTTGGAAAATGCGTAAATTCTGGTTTCAACTCAAACAAATTTTTAGATTGCGCTCTTGATAAATATTGGTTAATTTTAACTTTCTTTAATTAAAGGAGCTTATTAAAGTAATGAATCAAGAGTATTTGTATAAATTATTAGGCAAACAAAAAGAATTGGAAGAAATTCAAGCTTTACTATTACAAGTTCAGCTTGAATTAAAGGAAAAGATTATGATTCCTGACAACAACAAAAAAATTAATTTTCAGAGAGAATGGATTGTTTTTAAAAAAGAGGGGTTGAGAGGTTATTTACAAAAAGTAATTACTAAAATTAAACCAAATCTGAATAAATCACAATATGGGGTTATTAATAATTTAGAAAATATCCAAAAATATACAGTAATTGATACTCCCAAAAAAATAAAATTTAATTTTCCTAATTGTCCAAATCCGCAAGTATCAGTTATTATACCTGTTTACAATAAATTTACTTATACTTTTAATTGTTTAATTTCTTTACAAAGTCAATTATCAAACTCAATTAACTTTGAAATTATTGTCGTTGATGATAATTCTAGCGATGAAACTCAAGAGTATCTAAGTTATTCTTCAACTATTCAACTTTTAGTTAATGAGCAAAATCTTGGTTTTATTCGTTCTTGTAATCGAGGTGCAGCAAGAGCAAAAGGTGAATTTTTGTGTTTTTTAAATAATGATACTCAAGTGTTGCCTGGATGGTTAGAAAATTTAGTTGAAGTAATTACACAAGATAATGAAGTTGGTGCAGTTGGTTCAAAGTTAATTTATCCAGATGGCAGACTTCAAGAAGCGGGAGGAATTATTTGGCAAGATGCTTCTGGCTGGAATTATGGGAGATTAGAACATCCCGATCAGCCTGAGTATAATTATGTAAGACAGGTTGATTATTGTTCAGCAGCAAGTTTACTAGTTAGAACCGAAATCTTCAACAATTTGGGTGGTTTTTCCGAGGAGTTTATACCTGCATATTATGAAGATACTGATTTATGTTTTGCTATTCGACAATTGGGATACAAGGTTATATACCAACCTAAATCCCAATTGATTCATTATGAAGGAATTAGTTCTGGTACTAGCTTAGAAACTGGTGTTAAGAGCTATCAAAAAGTTAATCGTTATAAATTTTTGCTTAAATGGCAAGAGCAATTAAAGCGTCACCTTACTCCTAAAGCAGAAAACGCAGAGTTGGCAGCTAGAAGATTACAAGGAAACAAAACTATTTTAATAATAGATACTTATGTTCCTTTGCACGATCAGGAGTCAGGTTCTTATAGGCTTTATAATATAATTAAGATTTTTCTTACACTAGGATATTTTGTAATTTTTCTACCAGATAATGGTCTTCCTCAAGAACCCTACACATCGGAATTCCAAAATCTTGGTATTGAAGTGCTTTACTGTACGTATCAGCAACCTAGTTTACAAGATCAGCTAATTAAACGACTAGAACTAATTGACATTGCTTGGGTATGCCGACCTGACTTATGTAGTAAGTATATAAATATAATCAGGATAAATCCCAAAATAAGTGTTATTTATGATACGGTTGATTTGCATTTTTTACGGTTACAACGACAACAAGAGTTAATACCACCTGAGAGCAATAATAATCCTAGTTTACCATCTTGGCGAAAAGTGCGAGACATGGAATTAAATATGGCTAGGATAGCTAACTCAACAGTTGTTGTTACAGATGTAGAGAAAAAGATTTTAGAGGATTTCCATATTAGTAATGTTCTCGTTGTACCGAATATACATCACCAATATGAAGGAGAGTTACCAGATTTTGAACAGAGGAATGGCTTATTGTTTATTGGTGGCTACAACCATACGCCCAATGTAGATGCAGTAATTTGGATGTGTAAGGAAATTATGCCTTTAATTTGGCAAGAACAACCTAAGATCAAGATTACTTTATTGGGTAGTAATCCACCAGCAGAGGTGAAAGATTTAGCAAGCGATCGCCGAATTGAAGTTACTGGATATATTCAAGACGTAGAACCATATTTTCTGAAGAGTCGCGTTTTTGTTGCACCTTTAAGATATGGTGCTGGTATGAAAGGTAAAATTGGTCATAGTCTTTCCTATGGTTTGCCAACAGTGACAACATCTATTGGTGCAGAAGGAATGGGATTAACTCATGAAGTTAATGTTTTAATAGCTGATGAAGTTAAAGATTTTGTTGAAGCTGTTTTAAAAGTTTATAATAATCATCAATTGTGGTCTTTACTGTCTCAGAATTCTTTCAAGGTAATTAATGAATATAGTCCACAAGCAATGAAATTAATTTTAAGACAATTACTTGAATCTATTGACAGTGTTCGTTAATAACAAATATACCATAACATAGTAACTAATGAATAGTTCATTAAGTCAATTTCAGATTTATCCTTTAACTCAACCTAAAAATAGTTGGGTTGATAAATTTGCTCTAACAAACACCTTTACTTTCGGTTATTGTCCAGTATGCGGTCAATTAACTATATTCTTAAAATTTAATGAGAATCTAAGGGAATCTGGAACATGTAAAGTTTGTCATTCTACAAATCGAAATCGACAAATGGCAGTGCTACTTTTGGGTGTAATTCAAGAAGCTAAAGGACTTAAGTTTAAAAGCGTCAAGGAGTTGATTAAAAAAGCCAATATCCTAGAAGAATTAGCTGATTTTAAAATTTACAATACAGAGACAACGGGTTGTTTACATAATCTTTTAAAAGAATTACCTAATTATACCGCAAGTGAGTATTTAGGTACGGAATACACAAGCGGGGAAGTAATTAATGGTATCCTGCATCAAGATTTAACTAAAACTGCTTTTGCTGATTATTCATTTGATCTAGTGCTGAGTAGTGATGTATTTGAACATATTCCCGACCCCTATGAAGGTTTTCAGGAAATTTACCGTATCCTCAAATCAGGAGGTAGGCATATTTTCACCGTACCTTTTTATAGCGATCGGTATCGAGACGAAGTTAGAGCTAAATTACAAGAAGATGGTTCTATAAATCATATCCTACCGCCTGTTTATCATGGTGATCCTATACGAGCGGAAGGTATTTTGGTTTATGTAATTTTTTCCCTAGAGATGCTGATTAAATTAAGTGATTTGGGATACAATTCCCGGATGTATAATGTTAGAAATTCTTGGCAAGGAATTTTGGGGTATAATGCCATCGTTTTTGATACCGTCAAAACATAATTTAATTAAAATTTTAGGATAAATTATGAACTTTCTGAGTATTTGAATCATTATCAAGGGTAATAAGTTATTTTCTATTCAAACAAGCCATTTCCATTACGAGCATAGTAAGGTTGAGTTTAATTATAAGGACAGTTATATAACGTTAAGCAATTGAGGTACACCTAAGTCTTTTCTAGCAAAAGTAAAATAAGCAGCTTTAAAAATGAAAATTTTTGCTATTAGTCAAAAACTTAATAAACTCAATTACCTTTGGCGCAGACAAGGAACGCAAAGGCTCTTAATATATTTATATAAACGTATTAAATCTAGATTTAAAGAAAAAATATATTATCAAAAATGGATACGAAAAAATAAAATAACAGAGCAAAATATTAACATTGCTCAAAAACAAATTAACCAATGGGATTTACACCCAAAGTTTTCTGTAATTATGCCTGTCTATAACGTAGAGGCAGAATTGCTAGAAAAAGCAATTGAATCGGTGAGAAATCAAATTTATCCAGAATGGGAACTTTGTATTGCTGATGATGCATCTCCAAAAAGCCACATTCGCTCTATTCTGACTTACTATAGTCAACTTGATCCAAGAATCAAAGTTGTATTTAGAACAGAAAATGGTCATATTTCTGCTGCTAGTAATTCTGCTTTAGAATTAGCAGCAGGAGATTATATTGCACTTTTAGATCATGATGATGAGTTAGCGATTGATGCTTTATTTGAAAATGCCAAACTAATTAATTCTCATGCAGATGCAGATTTTATTTATAGTGATGAAGATAAAATAGATACTAAAGGCAACCGTTTCGCTCCATGTTTCAAACCAGACTGGTCGCCAGAATATTTTTATGCAACTATGTACACCTGTCATTTAGGTGTTTATCGAACTAGCATTATTAGGGAAATTGGCGGTTTCCGCAGCGAGTATGATGGCTCTCAAGATTATGACCTGGGATTGCGAGTTGTAGAAAAAACCAAAAATATTTATCATATTCCTAAAATTCTCTATCACTGGCGGACAATTCCAACTTCAGCTGCCTCTGGTTCTCAAGCCAAGCCTTGGGCTTATATTGCAGGTCAAAAAGCTTTGCAAGCTATGTTAGAACGTAGCTCATATCCAGGATGTGTAGAAGAAACAGCAAATCCAGGTATTTATAGAGTTAGGCGGGATATTATTGGGCAGCCTTTAATTAGTATCATTATTCCTAGTGCTGGCACAACTATAAATACTCGTAAAGGTTCTTTGTGTCTTTTAGAAAATTGCATACATAGTATCCAGCAGTTAAGTACCTACTGTAACTATGAAATTATAGTAGTTGATGGTTATGATATTCCCGAAGCAACTTTGCAGGCAATTTCAGCGCCTAATTTGCATCTAGTTCGCTGTGCAGAGCCGTTTAACTTTAGTGCGCGAATCAATAAAGGGGCAGCTAAAGCCAAAGGAGAATTTTTGCTGTTACTTAATGATGATACAGAAGTAATTACCCCAGACTGGCTGAAATCAATGTTAGAACTCGCACAACAGAAAGAAATTGGTGCAGTCGGTGCTAAACTTTTCTTTCCTAATGGGACAATACAACATGTAGGGGTAATAATTCTTGATGGCAACCCAATTCATGCATTCTATGGTTTTGAGGGCGAACACCCTGGTTATTTTTGTTCAAATATTGTCAACAGAAATTATTTGGCGGTAACTGGTGCTTGTCTAATGATGCGACAAGAACTGTTTCAGCAGTTAGGAGGGCTTGATGAAAATTTTCCCCTTAATTACAATGATGTAGATTTATGCTTAAAAGCTCATCATGCGGGATATCGTAATGTAGTAACACCATTAACCCAACTCATTCACTATGAATCTGCTAGTCGGCAGAAAGGGCTAAAACCAGGAGAATTGGAACAATTAAATCATAAGTGGAAAGAATATTTTCAAAAGTTGGGCAAAGATCCTTATTACAACTTTAATCTATCTTATTCAGCGGCGAATTTTGAATTGTGTTCCTAAATCGCATCGCTAGTTGGCTCAGTACGGTGTAGATAAGTTAACTGCAACAGTTCCACAGCAATTACACTCAAAAAACAATACTATTGCTTTCATACCATTACCGATTATGCAACGCCTAATCTAAACAAAACGTTTTACGCGGCTTACATTATCAAATCATACAACCACAAGGTAAATTAGTGCGTACAGTTGTTGGCAGTATCTTTGATGTTGCCGTAGATATCTGCAAAAGTTCCCCCACCTTTGGTCAATGGGTTGGTTACGAACTCAACGCTGAAAATAAACGCCAACTTTGGATATTACCAGGCTTTGCTCACGGCTTTGTTTTGCTTTCGGAAGTTGCGAAAGTTCTTTACAAAACTACAGATTACTATAATTCCCAAGGCGAACTGACAAACTCAGGTAAAATTTGAAGAGCAAAAGTTGCCGTTAAGAAGTCATCCGAATTTTCGAGATAAGTGCTTTCTGTCTTTACAAGTGCAAATTCCTGAAATAATTATGGAGGGGTTATATTTGCTAGCTGCTGATTTCGCTGTAGAATTAGCCCCGAACCAACAAGAGTAAACTACTGTGAATATCATCCCCACTGAAATCCCCGACATCCTCTTGATAGAACCTCAAATATTCCAAGACGATCGCGGTTTCTTTTTTGAATCCTACAATCACCAAAAATTTACCGAAAAAACAGGTATAAACTTAAACTTTGTCCAAGACAATCACTCCTTGTCTAAACAAAACGTTTTACGCGGCTTACATTATCAAATCATACAACCGCAAGGTAAATTAGTGCGTACAGTTGTTGGCAGTATCTTTGATGTTGCCGTTGATATCCGCAAAAGTTCCCTCACTTTTGGTCTATGGGTTGGTTACGAACTTAGCGCTGAAAATAAACGTCAACTTTGGATACCACCAGGCTTTGCTCATGGCTTTGTTGTGCTTTGCGAAGTTGCGGAAGTTCTCTACAAAACTACAGATTACTATAATTTTCAAGGCGATCGCTGTATTCTTTGGAACGATCCAGATTTAGCCATAGATTGGCATCTTGTTGCACCACCAATTTTATCAACTAAAGACCAAGCTGGGAAAGCGTTCAAAGATGCCGATTTGTTCCCATAAAAAGTGAGATGGTATGAATGAAATTTCTATTGTTTCATCTGGGCAACTTGCGTTGAATTAACCGCTTCGGAAGATAGATAAACGCCGATGGACGCAGATAAATTTGTACTTCATTAGACTGGGAAACGGTATAAAATACGGATAATAGCAAATAAGGCGATCGCTATGATTGATTGTGAGAAACAAGATCCCCGACTTCTCTTGTCAAGTCGGGGATCTGAGCCTTTGAATTATTACGTAGAAATTACACCGAAATCTTGTGTCCAGTAGTATCTGTGATTAATGTTACCCGTGTCGTTTGCCAGGTAATAGTAACCAATGCCGATTTCGCGATAGCTGGGATTAAGAATATTAGCGCGATGTCCAGGACTGTTGAGCCATCCTTGAACAACATCTTCAGGTGTAGCGTAGCCTGCTGCAATATTTTCCCCAAGTCGAGAAAATTGATAACCCGATGCAAGAGCGCGATCGCCGATTGAAGAACCGTTTGAACCTTTATGGTTAAAAAAGTCATGAAGTGCCATATCTTCACTATGGGCTTGAGCAGCGTTATTCAACTTACTATTCAAGGTTAAGGGAACCGCACCAGCTTGCAAACGTTGAGCATTCGTCAACTCCAAAACGCGATTTATAAAAGAATTGCCAGATGATGGCAAGTTGGAAGACTGAGGAGTGGCAGATGTAGATGTAATTGCAGCTGTAGCAGACAGGCTCAAATTGTAATTAGTGTCGCTTGAGTCCGCACCTTGGTAAACCCGGATGTAGTAATTACCAGCCTGTAAATTGCTGACATTCAACAATTCACTGGCATTACCAACATTACTTCCACGAGCTATTGCTTCCCCATTGCTATTGAGTAGCTCTATATCTGCATTATTTACCAGACCATTCACTGCTATTTTGAAGTTGCTGGTTTGACTAAAGTTGACGCGATAAAAGTCATTCTTGTCAGCATTGCCAACAGAGTCTCTAAAGGTAACTTGCTGAGAGTCTATAGCTATCTTGTGAGCGTCATTTATCGTATTACCGGCGCGATCGCTCTTGATATAGTCGCTGGCATTACGACCCTCCTGCAAGCCATTAGAAACAAAGTGTTGCAATGCTTGATAGTAGCTAAAATTTGCTAAATCTGAATTATTAGATTGATAAAAGTTTGCATTGAAAGTCTCTGCTGATGCACGTCCCTCATTTTTTCCATAAAGTGCAAAATGATTGAAAAGCTCCTGATTATTTAGATTTCTCGCCGCTAAATCGGAGTTAGCATTTCGATAGTAATTGATGTCAAATGTAAGTGAAAACTTGCGTCCTTCATTCAGTCCATAAGTTTCAAGGTGACTTAATGCACCCTCTCTGCTTCCTCCATAAGCTTGAGCTACATCAGGGTTATCAGCAACATAAAAATTTAGGTCTAACAACGGTGAAAATTTGCGTCCTTCAGCCACACCGTATTTTTGTAAATGTTCAAATGCTTGTTTGTTGCTGAAGCTAGCCAAATCACTATTGCTTGCACGATAAAAGTTTAGATCTACGAATGCAGAAAACGAACGGTTCTCATTCAGACCAAATTGTTGAAAATGTGATAATGCTTGGGCATCATTTAATCCACGCAAATCAGAATTTGCGGCGCGATAAAAATTCGCGTCGAACAAGTTTTGGGGCATAGGTAAGTTTGACTTATTAATGTCTACTTTTTCTTAGAGTTAGTATTCCCTATGCCATAGGACTTCTAACCCTAAAATGAAAAACTTTTAGGGTTATAAGCACAATTAAATTTTCTGGGAACACACGTAGGCATTGTATCAGAGTGACTACCCCAAAACTTGTATCTGTCATTAGAGAGAAATTCGCTTCTCCTGATATTAATGATTGCGCGATCGCCCAAAATCAGCGAAAAGTCTAAAATTTACCAAAAATTAGACTGAGTAAGCGATCGCTAAAAAAATTCACCAGTAGCAAATACTGATTTAATATGCACTTTATCATAAGTATAAATTATCACAATAATTTCTCTGGCAGTATAAAAATATAAGTCTTCAAAGCTCTCGAACTCTAAAAAACTTGTGCAATGGTATGGTTAGGATTAAGCTTTTAATGGGGTTTTGACCCAACCGCCAGATTTATAGCTAATAAAATGAGTCAATCAATTTTGCTGATCGGCAATAATGGTCAACTGGGCAAAGAACTAGAAACAATTCTCGCCCCTGGTGGTAATATAATTTCAGTTGCACGCCCCACCGTAGACCTTACCCAAGCGGATGTCCTCCGCAGCGTCATTGCTGTAAACCAACCAAAAATCATCATCAACGCTGCTGCTTACACCGCTGTTGATAAAGCCGAAAGCGAACCAGAACTAGCAAAAATTATCAATTCAACAGCACCTCTGATTATCGCTGAAGAAAGCCAAAAAGTAGGAGCTTTTTTAATTCATATTTCCACCGATTACGTCTTTGATGGGTCATCTTGCAGCCCTTACCAAGAAAGTAGCGCAACTAATCCTTTGAGTGTCTACGGTAAAACTAAACTTGCAGGAGAAGAAGCAATTCGCCATACTTGCAACGATTACCTGATTCTTCGCACTGCTTGGGTTTATGGAACATATGGCAAAAGTAACTTTGTCAAAACTATGCTACGATTGGGTGCCCAAAAAGAAGAAATCCGCGTTGTTGCCGATCAAATTGGTAGTCCCACTTGGGCAAAAGATATAGCGGGTGCGATCGCTTCTCTAATTGAAAATAGAATTACCACCAAAATTGCCGGCATTTATCACTACACAAACAGCGGTGTTGCTAGCTGGTATGACTTCGCCGTTGCTATCTTTGAAGAAGCTCAACAACTAGGCTTTCCCCTGAAAATCCAACGAGTTGTCCCCATCACCACTCCCGAATATCCCACACCAGCTTGTCGCCCTGCCTATTCCGTCCTTGCTTGTGAGAAAATATCCGCAGTTCTCGGAACTTATCCCCCCCATTGGCGACAAAGACTTCGGAAAATGTTAAAGGAGTTAGTTGATAGTTGATAGTTGATAGTTGTTCGTTGATAGTTGATATTTGTTCGTTGATAGTTGAACAAAAACTACTAATATCCACTATCCACTATCCACTATCCACTAATATCCACTATCCAATATCTACTATCCACTAACCACTAACTCCTAACCACTAACTCCTAACCCTTATGAAAGCACTAATTCTCTCTGGTGGTAAAGGTACACGCTTGCGTCCCCTTACTTACACCGGTGCAAAACAACTCGTACCAATTGCCAATAAACCAATTTTATGGTATGGCATCGAAGAAATGGTAACTGCTGGTATTACTGATATCGGCATCATCATCAGCCCAGAAACAGGGGCAGAAGTTCAGGCAAAAACAGGAAATGGAGAACGTTTCGGGGCTGATATCACGTACATCTTACAAAATAAGCCAGCAGGACTTGCTCATGCAGTGCAAGTCGCTCGTCCCTTCTTAGGAGATTCCCCGTTTGTCATGTACTTGGGGGATAATGTGATTCAACAAGGGGACTTGAGTTACTTTTTGAAGAAATTTATCCAACACCCCCAAGATGCCTTGATTCTGCTGCGTCCAGTTGCCAATCCTAGCGCTTTTGGGGTTGCAAAGGTAGATGAAACAGGGCGGGTGTTACAGTTGATTGAGAAACCGAAAATTCCCCCTTCTAATTTGGCATTAGTTGGAGTTTATTTCTTTTCTCATACGATTCATGAGGCGATCGCTAATATCCAACCTTCTACCAGAGGTGAACTAGAAATCACCGATGCTATTCAGTGCTTAATTGACCGGAACAAGCAAGTTATGGCTTGTCAACTTGAAGGCTGGTGGTTAGACACTGGGAAAAAAGATGACTTACTAGAAGCTAATCGAATCATTCTTGACACCTATCTGACAAAATCAATTTTAGGTATCGTGGATTCTGAAAGTCAGATTATTGGACGAGTGCAAATCGGTGAAAGGTCTAAAATAATTAATTGTACAATTCGCGGTCCAGTAGTGATTGGTAGCGATTGTTATTTAGAAAACTGCTTTATCGGTCCTTATAGTAGCATCGCCGATAATGTGACATTAATCGAGACTGATTTAGAACATAGTGTTCTTTTAGAAAATGCAAAAATAGTCGGTATTCATCAACGTATTATTGATAGTGTAATTGGGCAACGCGCACAGTTAACAATTGCACCGCGTCGTCCCAAAGCTTTGCGGTTTATGATAGGAGATGACTGTCACATCGAACTGACGTGATTTATTTTTTAACAGTTAATTATTACTCTACGAATCTTGTTGCTCAATTAATCAATTCTCTGTCTTGCACAAATACTCACTACCAAACAGTTATCATTAATAATTCACCTGAAGATGCTTCTATTCATAATCTTCAGAATGAATCTGTTCTGATTATTGATGCTGGAAGCAATATTGGTTTTGCGAATGGTTGCAACTTAGGGATTAAATGGATTTACACTCAGGATACTCAGGCGATTATTTGGATAATTAATCCAGATGCCTATCTGCCAGAAAAGACTTTAGATATTAACCGATTTTTCAAATTACATCCAGAAATTTCAATTCTCGGCACAATTATTCATACTCCCACAGGTGAAGTCTGGTTTGCAGGGGGTCGCTTTATTCGTGCAACTGGCTCAATTCTCACTCCAGATATGTTAAGAAATACAGATGCCGAGTATGTAGCTTGTGATTGGGTTTCTGGTTGTAGTTTAATCATCAATCTTGCTAACTTTCGCGAATGTCCCTTATTTGACCCTGCTTACTTTCTCTATTATGAAGATTTTGAATTTTGCAGCCGTTATGCCAATGAAGGTTATTTGATTGCAATAACAAACCAGTTTGGTGTATTGCATCAGCCTTCCTCAATTACTAATAGAAATGCTTTTCTGAAAACAAAACATAGTACATACAGTTATTTATTGACTTTAGAAAAACATACAAATAAGTTAGTTTATATTTTGAGATTAATTCGGTTAGTTTGTTATGCCATATTATTAATGTTTGTCAAACCTCAGATAGCATTGGGTAAACTTTACGGAATGTTAAATTATTGGCGGCGATAACATCTTGAAACTTTCTTTTATGAACGAGTTAAGTTTGAATAAATGAGCAATATAATAGTTAACTTATCGATTGTTTTTTCCAAACCCACAGGCATAAGTAACTATGCCACAAATCTTTTTCCCTATTTAAAAGCTCTTAACCCAACTTTATTAACGGCACAAAATTATCCTGAATTTAATTGCTATCCAGTACCAGATAATCTGACTCCGAGTCAAGGCACAAAAGGGCATTTAAATCGCTTAATTTGGACACAATTTGAACTGCCACAAATATATAAAAAGCTAAAATCTCAACTTTTATTTTCTCCTCTGCCGGAAGCACCTTTATTTTCTAACAGTCGATTTGTTGTGATGGTTCACGACTTTATCCCGTTGCGCTTTCCCAAACGCTTTTCACCTCTTTTACCATACCATCGCTACTATATTCCCCAAGTCGTTGCCCAAGCACAACACGTTATCTGCAATTCTCAGGCTACAGCAAACGACATTATTAAGTTTTGTCAAATTCCTGCGAGCAAAATTACGCCAATTCCCCTAGCACATGATGGTAATCATTTTCCTAGTTTTGACCTAACCCCCCTTCCCTACAAGGGAAGGGGGGAATTCTCTCCTCTCCTTGTAGGAGAGGGGATGGGGGAGAGGTCAAAAGATCGCTTCTACTATCTTTATATTGGGAGACACGACCCTTACAAGAACCTGCATAGACTAATTGCTGCTTTTGCTGCAATACCTAACTGCAAAGACTACGAACTATGGTTAGCAGGATCAACCGATGCGCGTTACACCCCAGCTTTACGATCGCAAGCAGAAGAATTAAACATAAGCGATCGCGTAAAATTCCTTGATTATGTATCTTACAGCGAATTGCCGAAAATAATTAATAGTGCGATCGCCCTCGTTTTCCCCAGTCTTTGGGAAGGATTTGGTTTCCCAGTCTTAGAAGCAATGGCTTGCGGTACTCCCGTCATCACCTCGAATCTCTCCTCATTACCAGAAGTCGCCGGTGATGCAGCGATTTTGATTAATCCCTACAACACCAGGGAAATTACAGAGGCAATGCACAAAATTGCTACTGATAGAGAATTGCGCGATCGCCTTTCTGCCCAAAGCATCAGCAGAGCAAAACAATTCAGTTGGGAAAAAACCGGACTTGCCACCGTCGAAGTATTGAAAAGATATCTTTGAACCTTCTTCCGTGCCGCATTCCTAGCCCATGATTACATAGGCGCGAGAGCAATACTGTCAAAAACTATGTCGTATAAGTCTACTATACGGTTCCGTAAGAATGAGATTGAGCAAAAATTTTTTCATTTCTATCTCAGGCATTGCATAAGTTGATTTTGCTTGCATTTAGTTAAAGAAGGAAAGAAAGCAAACAAGTCTGACTTAAACAATCAGATTTTTATCAATCAAAGGAAAAAAAAGATGCCTAATTTCATTAATGACCCTGTACTTGTTAGAGTACCAAACCAGTCTGTTGTGGCAATAAGAATTGAGAATGCAATAAACTTGACTCATATAACAGGAATGTTGCAAACCAACGATGGTTTTTTTCACATAACTAATAGAATAAACAATCCTAATGGGTTTGCCAGATTAGACAGTGGGGGTAGATGGACAATAGTAAGCGATCTAAAAGCAAAAAAAGATGTGGAAACCGCTTCTAATCTTTTAGAAAAGGCACTGTCTTTAAATCCAGTCAACTTCTATTACAAAAACCAGAATTTAGAGCAACTACCTCATAAACTTACAGGATTCATCGCACAGGAAGTTGAGGAAATATTTCCGCAATTCGTTGTAGGTACAGATACCAAGTCTGTAGATTATAACGGTCTAGTTTCAGTTGCAATAGGTGCTATCAAAGAAATGAAGCAGCATTACGATAAAAAGATAGCTAATTTGGAAATGCAATTAGAACAATTGAAAAAGGACATTAGAACTGTTGAGAAATAAAACATAAAATCCATGAAATTCTGTTTCCGCAAAAGTTTCTAGGAATTATACACCACTTTACTTTTTAAGTAAGGTGGTGTTTCTGCATTAGTGGGATAGGTTCTAAGGCGTTCTCACTGCCCCAGAGTAAATTAAACCCCGTTGCATATCCATTGTCAAAATCGCCCCATCGCGAATTACTTGCGTAGCTTTCTTCACACCAACAATCACCGGCACACCCAGACGCAAGCCAATCACCGCAGCGTGACTTGTTAGACCCTCGTCTTCAGTAATAATACCTGCGGCTTTTCTAATTGCTTCAACAAAATCGGCACTTGTGCGTGGGGCAACCAAAATATCTCCGTGATTAAAGTTACTTACATCCAAACCACTATTACCGACTCGTGCGCGACCGCTGACGGAACCTTGTCCGAGTCCAATTCCTTGACCTAGTATTGCCGTTACGACTTCAACTTTAATCAAATCGGTCGATCCAGAAACTCCTTGGAGAGTGCCGGCGGTCATTACCACCAAATCCCCTTCAAACAAAAGCTGATTTTCTTGAGCAACATTGATCGCAGCTTGAAAAGTCTGACCGGCGGAAGGTAATTCTAGTACCAACAGCGGTTTTACTCCCCACACCATCTGTAATTGCCGTGCCACATTGACGTGAGGAGTTACAGCCAAAATCGGTGTTTGCGGACGGAATTTGGAGACATTGCGAGCTGTTGCGCCGGTTTGCGTTAAAGTCATAATTGCTGCCGCTCCGAGTTGCTCGGCAATTTGCCCCACCGCTTGACTGATGGCGTTAGGAATCGATCGCCTGGTATCTTTAGAGAGACGATTACTTGATTCTCGCGCTTCTTCCTGCTCAATCCGCTCGGCAATTCGTGCCATAGTTGCTACAGCTTCCACAGCGTATTCACCCACCGCAGTTTCATTAGAAAGCATCACCGCATCCGTGCCATCTAAAATCGCGTTTGCTACATCCGACACCTCGGCGCGAGTTGGGCGGGGATTGTTCACCATACTGTCTAACATCTGGGTAGCGGTGATGATGGGAATTCCCATGCGATTTGCCGTCGCAATCAGGCGCTTTTGCAGGATAGGGACATCTTCTGCGGGTAATTCTACGCCCAAGTCCCCTCTAGCCACCATCACACCATCACACAAAGCCAGAACTGCTTCCATTTGTTCTATAGCTTCGTGCTTTTCAATTTTGGCAATTACTGGCACTTGCTTACCCATGCTAGAAATTAGCTCTTTAATTTCTATCATGTCCTGGGGATTGCGGACAAAGGAAAGTGCTACCCAGTCTACACCTTGGTCTAGACCGAACATCAGATCCTCGCGGTCTTTGTCAGTCATCGCTTTAATTGAAAGGTAAACTCCGGGAAAGTTTACACCCTTGCTGTTAGAAAGTTTACCAGCCACGGTGATGCGACAATGCAAATCGCCTTTTTCGCGGTTAATTTCCTCCACGACCATTTCCACTCGTCCATCGTCAAGAAGGATTTTTGCGCCAAGGGGGACTTCCTCTGCTAAATAATCGTAGGTGACGCAGCTTATATCTTGCGTGCCAATCACCGGACGATTTGTCAAAGTAAAGCGATCGCCTTTTGCCACAACTATAGATCCATTCTCAAACTTACCCAAACGAATTTTTGGTCCTTGCAAGTCTTGAAGAATACCCACAGGCTGATTTAGTTCAAAGGCAATTTGCCGAATTAAGCGAATACTGCGTTGATGATCGGCATGAGTACCGTGGGAAAAGTTTAGCCGCAGCGTCGTTGCACCAGCTTCAATAATAGCTTTGAGCATTTCTGGACTGCTGGTAGCAGGACCAATCGTAGCGACAATTTTTGTCCGGCGTAGAGAATCTCTTAGTTGCATATAAGCTGAATCTAGCGATCTATCCTGGGAGTCATACTAAGTTAACTTGATCTATATTTCAGTCGCTGCTATATCCAAGCAGTTTGGGAAGATGATAATGGGCATTGGGCAATGGGCAATGGGCAATGGGCATTGGGCAAAATTCCTCTCCCCCATCTCCCTCATCTCCCTCATCTCCCTCATCTCCCCATCTCCTCATCTTCCCCTAAAGGGTTTGTGAGAGAATCATATCCTTATTCAGTTACAGATATCGTAAAATGGGGATAAATCTTGCTACACAAAACTTTATCATTAATGAGTTTGTATCGTAGTAACTACAAAATTTGATTAACAAGGAGTTAAAAATGGTAACGTCGGAGGCACAGAAGCCACTGACAGTCCCACCGAAGGAATTTTTAGCACCTCCGGGTGATTTTAATCCCACGCTGCTAATGTTGCTAACGGCAGTGACAATGTTTGTTTTGTCTAACTTCGGTTACTGGTTGTGGCAATGGCAGCACTGGCTGTGCTTTAGTGTCAATACGATCGCTTTGCATATAGCCGGCACTGTAATTCACGATGCTTGTCATCAATCTGCCCATCGTAACCGGGTAATTAATGCCATTTTGGGACATGTCAGTGCCTTGATGCTCGTTTTTGCCTTTCCTGTGTTTACGCGGGTACATTTGCAGCATCATGCTCATGTGAACGATCCAGAAAACGACCCAGACCATTATGTTTCTACAGGGGGACCGCTGTGGTTGCTACCAGTCCGCTTTTTATACCATGAGGTATTTTTCTTTCAGCGGCAACTGTGGCGCAAAAATGAGCTTTTGGAATGGTTTCTCAGTCGGTTGTTTGTGGTAATAATTTTCTATATCTCAGTTCAATACCACTTTTTGGGTTACGTTCTCAACTTTTGGTTTATACCTTCAGCGGTAGTTGGGTTAGCACTGGGATTATTTTTTGATTATCTACCACATCGCCCTCATCAAGAGCGCGATCGCTGGAAAAATGCCAGAGTTTACCCCAACCGAATTCTCAATCTTTTAATTATGGGACAGAATTACCACCTAATTCATCATTTGTGGCCCTCTATTCCCTGGTATAATTACCAGCCAACATATTATATGATGAAACCCCTTTTGGATGAAAAAGGTTGTTATCAAACTTCCGGACTTTTACAAAAGAAAGACTTTTTCGAGTTCGTCTATGACATCTTTTTAGGTATTCACTTTCATCACAAAAAAGTAGAATAACAGCGTAGAGGCGTTCCGGCGGAACGTCTCTACTAAGATTTTAAGGACTGAAGTTTTGACTATGTTTAGGAGCGTTTGCTTAATAAAAGTTTATAATTAACTAGAGAAGTTAGGTCAAACTCCAGTCTGGACGCAAGTTAGCAGCGTGACGCAAATAGATATGGTGAATTGGCTCGGAGGGTGGCAGGTAAGCGTGAACTAAAAAACGGACGCAACGTTGCAAGCTACCCTCAACGTGCATTTGCTGCACATCTAACATTGCTACATTATCCCAACAAGGACGAGATCGTGCGATCGCCGCCGGAAAAATAACATCCAAATCCTGTGTCACTGAGAAAGTAACACTAATCATGTCTGTTGGATGTAGGTGATTCCGTTTTTCCAGTTCATCTAACAGTTCTATAACCGCTTCACGCATTGCCTCAACGGTATTTTCGGCAACAGTTGTTGCTCCGCGAATTGCCCGCATTCGCCACTCCACGCCAATTTCCTCCTTCATTAATCATTAATCATTAATCAAGAGTCATTAGTCAAGAGTCATTTGACCTTTGACAATTGACCTTTGACCATTTATGGTCGATACAACCACAAAGGCTGACCGCTGGTGGACATTTCAAATTCCATCCAATCAATCCTAGCCTTTAGTACTGACGAAACCTGAGCGCTTCCTGGTAGCAAGCGACTCAATAAGGGTTTAGGTTCTTCTAAGGTGTAAGTGAGTGTTTTTTCAGGGTCAAGACCAACTAGTTCTGCTGTCCAACGTCGCGCATCTTCTTCTGTTCCCAGTCGGTCAACAACACCCAACTCTAAAGCTTGCTGTCCGGTAAAAATTCGACCATCGGCGAAACTTCTTACAGTTTCTTCGGCTAAATTCCGTCCTTCGGCTACTGTTTGCACAAACTGTTGGTAACTTGTGTCAATTAACTCTTGCAGGATGTTTTCTTCTGGTTCAGTCAGTTCCCGGTCGAATGACAAAATATCTTTGTAGGGACCGGACTTGATGACCTTAAAGGAAACACCGATTTTTTCTAGCAAGCGTTCCAAGTTATTGCCGCGCAAAATTACACCGATACTACCCGTAATTGTACCAGGGTTAGCAACGATGTGTTCGGCTCCCACACCGATATAGACACCGCCAGAAGCGGAAATATTACCAAAACTAGCGACAATTTTGATTTTTTCACGCAAACGCTTTAGGGCGCTGTAGATTTCTTGGGAATCTCCTACTGTACCACCAGGACTGTCAATGCGTAGCAGCAATGCGGGAAACTTGCGTTCCTCTACAGTTTTTAGGGCTTCTAAAACACGTTTACGAGTAGCACTGGCGATCGCTCCGGTAATTTCAATCCGAGCAATTTGTTTACGAAACTTGGGCTTAAAGGGCCATACCATGAGCAGTCAAAAACCTCGTTATAAACTTAATATAAAATGCCCAGCGCTCATCTGACCCGATGAATTTATATAAATAACAACGAGCAAGCCGCAGTGCTATCGGCATTTTAATTGAATTTTTGTGATTCTGTGCGTATCTTTACCAAACGAGGGGGAAAGGGTAAAGGGGAAGGGGGAAGGGGGAAAGTCTTACCCATCAAGCTTAGGCAGCCTTGATGACAGCATTTTGGGTAGAGGCGTTACTTTTAAATTAATTTTTAAATAATAATTAAATTTTACCAATCCCTTTCCAGATAAGGACTAGCAGCTTTTTCAAGTTTTGTTTTATATATTTTTTAGAAGTTATACAATTTACCAACAAATAATGATGTTTGTCGCACTTAAGAATCGCTTCGCAAAATTTGATACCTATAGTAAACGTAAGTATCAAATAGCGCACCAACGAAACTACAAGTTAAACAAATTACAAATATTCCGCGTAAGGGAGTGCCACTGCCAAAGGTTGCAAGAAAACGGATAATGGCGAGTGCGATCGCATGACTCACATCTTGTACACCTGGAAAGTTACCAATGAGGGATAGAGAAAACAAACAAATGCCCACCAGAAACAAAGGAGCGACAAAACTAAAAATAATCGTCAGCAGCAGGGAGCGGAGAAAGTTAGTAAAAATAGTCATCTTCGGACAGGCTCCGTAAGTGAATCGGTAAAAGCTATATACCTGCATGTCACTTTCTACAATAAGTGCGATCGCCCTCCCACAGACAATATGTCAAAAATCTTAAGTTTTCATTAAAATAATTATCTACTAGTTTTACTAGATGGTAAGAGCATCGATAATACCTAAGTTTCCTAGAACCCTCGAAAAATAAAGCTTTCCATCAAAAATTGCCGCATTTAATTGCCTCACAAGCAACCTCAGACGCGCTTAATATTCTGAGAGGAGCTTTAAGCTAAGTTAATATTCCGCCCAAGTGGGGGAGATGATCCTTTATGACAACACCAACCACTAACCACCAACCACCAACCACTAACCACTATCCACCAACCACTAACTACAAATAACTGACTTTCGCTATTCTTAAGGCAGTTACTGAGTTAACTTGTAAACTTTGAGCAAGACTACATCCAAATTCAGCTTAGGAGTATGGAGTCAGCGATTGCTGGCGGCAATTCTTTTAGGTGGACAAGTATTAGTTCACCTAATTAGGGGCAAAATCCATCGGCGCAACACCTTAGAGCAAATGGCAGCGGTTGGACCCGATTCGCTCTTCATTGCTTTATTGACGGCTGTTTTTGTAGGTGCGGTGTTTACCATCCAGGTAGCGCGGGAGTTTATCAATTTTGGGGCAGGAAACGTCGTCGGCGGAGTGTTGGCGATCGCCTTAACAAGAGAACTCTCACCAGTGCTGACAGCGGTGATTTTGGCAGGACGAGTCGGTTCGGCATTTGCAGCGGAAATCGGCACTATGCGCGTCACAGAACAAATTGATGCCTTGCTAATGTTAAAAACCGATCCAATTGATTATCTAGTTATTCCCCGCGTAATTGCTTGCGGCTTCATGCTGCCAATTTTAACTATTTTGTCTTTAGTCACAGGTATGTTGGGAGGATTGATAATTGTCACGAATATATACAACCTCTCGGAAACGGCATTTTTAGACTCCGCTCGTAACTTTCTCGGCATTTGGGATATTTGTAGCGCTTTGATTAAAGCAGCTTGCTTTGGAGTTTTAATTGCCGTTATTGGTTGCAGTTGGGGGATGACGACAACCGGAGGAGCCAAAGGAGTGGGACAATCAACTACAACTGCGGTTGTTACCGCTTTGTTGATGATATTTGTGCTCAACTTCTTTCTTTCTTGGTTAATGTTTCAAGGAACCGGCAAGGGATTAGGTTGACACTCCCCCGTTTAGAAAACGGGGGCTTTACGCATCACGACTCGTAAAGGTTCTACGGGAGCATTAAGTAGTACGCGATTGTGTCTCCCCGCCCTAGAATATGAATAATATCTAGTAAATTAAAGCAGGATTTGAGACTGTGACCAGAACCTATGCTCAATACGCAGCATCATCCGTAGAACTTAAGCCTAGTTACAATATACCTGTAGTGTTGGTTATTGCTGCCATTCCTCTGATTTTTGTACAACCGATAGCCGCAGGTGCGATCGCCCTTTTTGGCTTGTTTCTCATGTTTCAAGCAGTAACTCTGCGTTTGCAATTTACCACCACAGACTTAGATGTTTATAGAGGTGAAAAATTAATTCGCCGCTTTCCTTACCAAGAATGGCAAAATTGGCGTATCTTCTGGAATGGGGTTCCTATATTGTTTTACTTTAAAGAAGTCAAAAGTATTCACTTTTTGCCGATTATATTTGACCCCAACACCCTAAAAACTTGTCTAGAAGAACGTTGTCCACGTATTTAGTTCTGATGTAAAGTCAAAAGTCAACAGTCAAAAGTCAAAAGTGCATTAACCATTGACTCTTAAATCATGACTGCGATCGCAAGTGATATCATGTCTGGTAAATTACTTACAATGTAAAGACGTTCCGCCGGAACGTCTCTACCAAGGTTGCGATGTTTTTATTACTGTTAATTAAACCGACATGATATGAATTGTAATATCACTCCTATCTATATATTGCACTATTGTTTATGAACCCTGAGGAATCTCAAACTCCAGAACCTATTAATGAGTCATTAATGGAAAAACAAGAACAAAATCCTGTAGTTGAACATCCAGAAAACTCACCTGTTGAGTTAGAGGGTGAAACACAAACACAAGAAAACTCAAATTTAGATTTGCCTACAAATCCGCAAGCGCAAAATCTGACTGTTGAACCAACAGAAAATTCATCCGCAGCAACCGCATTAGAGTCAGAAATAGAAGCCTCAAAAGATAATTCACTTGTAGAGTCAACAGCGCAACGAGTAGCAGAATTGCAGCGTACTGAACTAGCGCTCAAAGAAGAAATAGCTAACTTGCAAATTTCTTATAAAACTCTTCAAGCGCAAGTGAGTGATACCCAAATAACTATGGGAAAAGTAGTGCAAGAAGCCTTGACGCAATTAGAACAACGCAAACAAGCGCTACAAATTTCTGTAGAACAATTGGAAAGGCGTCAAGAACGCATTCGCAACGAAATGCGAACCACTTTTGCCGGTGCTTCTCAAGATTTGGCAATCCGGGTACAGGGTTTTAAAGATTATCTGACTGGTAGTTTACAAGATTTGGCATCAGCAGCAGAGCAGTTGCAATTAATGCCGACTGTTAGAGAACGAGAAAAAGTAAGTGTAAAAGAGGCTAAATCAGTAGATATTGAGCCAGGAACGCCTCAATTTGCCCAACAACAGTTTCAAGATACCACAAAGCAAATTCGCCGCTTAATTGACCAATACCGCACCAAACCAGATTATTATGGACCGGCTTGGCAACTGCGCCGTACTTTTGAGCCGGTACATGCCGAACGAGTTTCTAACTGGTTTTTCAGCCAAGGGGGACGCGGTGCTTTGCGAACGATGAATAGCCGATTGCAAAATATTCTGATTTCCTCAGCGGTGATTTCGATATTACACAAATTGTATGGCGATCGCCTCCGAACTTTGGTATTAGCAAATACACCAGAACGCTTAGGTGACTGGCGGCGCGGCTTGCAAGACTGTCTAGGAATCGGTCGCCCAGATTTCGGACCAGACAAAGGCATGGTATTATTTGAAACAGCGGAAGCGCTGGCGCAAAAAGCCGATCGCTTGACAAAAGCAAATCAACTACCCTTAATCATAATTGACGATTCTGAAGAGCAAATTAGTTTAGGCTTGTTACAATTTCCTCTTTGGTTAGCGTTTGCTCCTGACCCGAAAATGATGCGAAATTCTGATGATGACTATTAACAGTAGAGACGTTCCGTTGGAACGTCTCTAGGGAAATTAGTGGATAATAGTAATTTTTGACAACTACCAACTAACAAATAACAACTAACAACTAAAAACTAACAACTAACAAATATTGTTTATGGCTATTTGGTTGACTTTGTGCGGAGCGATTGTGATTGTAGCTTATCTGCTGGGTTCGTTTCCCACTGGTTACATCGCAGTCAAGCAGTTGAAAGGTATTGATATTCGCTCAGTTGGTTCTGGTTCAACTGGGGCAACTAATGTGTTAAGAACTTTAGGTAAAGTGCCAGGAGCGATTGTTTTACTGATTGATGCTTTCAAGGGAGTATTAGCGATCGCTCTGGCTTACTCATTATTTAATTATGCGCCTTTACAAAACTTTATCCCCCCAACGGTAGATGCGAATTTATGGCAACCGTGGATAGTAATTTTAGTTGGATTAGCAGGGATATTAGGACACAGTAAATCAATTTTTTTAGGGTTTACTGGTGGGAAGTCAGTTGCGATCAGTTTGGGTATTTTATTAGCGATGAATTGGCAGATTGGTTTGGCTACAGCGGGAGTATTTGCGGTTGTAATTGCGATATCGCGGATTGTGTCTTTGAGTTCGATTGTAGGTGCTGTAGCTGTTCCAATTTTCATGACACTTTTACATCAACCTTTGCCTTACATTTTGTTTAGTGTCGCGGGTGGATTGTATGTGATTTTGCGACACCGCGCTAATATTGAACGTTTGCTTGTTGGTACTGAACCAAAAATCGGGCAGAAGGTGCAAGTAGAAGCGGAAGAAAGTTTGAATTCGGCTGGGACAACTTAAATATTTTAACTTGAGAGGAATCATCTTATGGTTAAGGTAAGCATAGAAAAACAACTTACTTTAGAAGAATTTCTGGCGCTTCCTGAAGGTGATATAAACTATGAGTTTGTTGATGGTTATGCAGTAGCGAAGGTGTCACCAAAGTATTTTCATTCGACTTTGCAAGTAGCTTTAGGATTCCTTATTCGTGCTTGGTGCAAAGGTAAAGGTAGAGTAGTTTCAGAATGGGCTATTTTGTTAAAGCGTCGGGGTAAAGATTGGGCACCTTTACCCGATGTGACGTATATTTCTTATGAACGATTGCCCAAAAGTTGGAGACGTAATGAAGCTTGTCCAGCAATTCCGGAATTGGTAATTTAAATTATCTCTTCAGACCAAACAATGAAGGAATTTGAAGACAAAGCTAAGGATTATTTTGCGGCTGGAGTTTCACGAGTTTGGATTGTAGATCCGGATGCGATAAATATTAAAGTGTTTTTCTCGGCTGATTCAAGTCAAGTTTATACAGATACTATGCCGATTGTTGATGCGCTGCTTCCTGGTTTGGAGTTAACAGTTAGGCAAATATTTGAAGAGGCAGAGTTGATTTAATTTTTGGGTTGTTTCGCGTTGAGTCTACTTGGCTGGGAATGAATTCTGAGGCTAATATCTTAAAGTCGGCTTAAGAAGATTCTTGGATCAATTCCAAAACCGCCTCAGAATGAATTCTGAGGCTAATAGCTAAAGTCGGCTTAAGCCGACTAAAAGATTTTCGTCTTAGTACAATATTGCATAAATTCATGACGAAAATTTATCACAAAAACTCTGCGTCACTCTGCGTTTACCTCCGCGCTCCTCTGCGTTAAAAAACGCGCTCGTACTTATGTGATCGCTGTACTTAGTTTGATTTAGAAAAAATTGTGGGAATACTGAATGAAGGACATTTATAGCAAAAAAACACCTTCATGGCTTTGTGGCGACTTTACTATCATCTCATTTGGGCGACCAAAGAACGTCAGCCGTTAATTACTTGCGATCGCGAAACCCAACTTTATAGTTATATTATTGGCAAATCGGATGAACTGGGTAGCATTATCCATGCAATTGGTGGTGTAGAAAACCACATTCATTTAGTGGCTTCCATTCCTCCTAAACTTTCTATCTCTGATTTTGTCCAAAATATCAAAGGCAGTAGCGCTCATTATCTCAATCGTCTCTCTTCCTCACAAGATGGGTTTGGTTGGCAACGCGGATACGGTGTTTTTTCTTTAGGAAGTAAACAACTTGAGCAAGCTGTGGATTATGTTAAAAATCAGAAGGAACATCATTCAAATGGGACTACAATTTCATCTTTGGAACGGCACAATCATGAAGATGATAGTCCAAAACATACTAAATAAATGATGATATTTGAGCATAGTCAGCTTAAGCTGACTTCAGCTATGAGCCTCAGAATTCATTCTGAGGCGGACTTGTAGGTTTGAGCAATTCTCTCAATGGTCATTTCGCGTCTTCTTGTCTCAAAAGTTCTGTATATTCGTCTAATCCTTCTTCAGCTAGTTGCCTATCTTCTTCAGCAAATTCACTGTAGATAGCAGCTATCTGATTTTTGTCTATTTGCCAACTAGCATTTCGGTTGCGAAATTTAAGGAAAGCAATAAAATCACTAAGTTGTTTGAGTTGTTCTTCGTTTAGGTTTTCTATTTCTTGTCTAACCAACTCTTTTAGAGGCAGCATTTTAGGATATCCAAAGTCATTACTTCTTTCATTTATGATAAGCGATCGCACTCCTGTAACCTGCAATCTAGTAGATGCGATCGCCAAGCTTTGCGATAGTGTAAACGTCCAGTGGTATATTTTACCCAGAGCTTGTCAATAGTCTGGAGGTCAGTACAGGGAAAGTTATTCATGGCTTTTACATTCAGCCAGCCTTCTTGTTCTCTACCAGACGCCTTGAGCATGACAAGATGAGTTTCTTCATCCGCTTTTTTCCAATTCTCCGCTTTTAACAAATCCCGTAGATGTGTGTAGTCTACGTTTTTCTCAGAGGGGAGTTCTTCAGTTTCTTGTTTTGATGTTGTTGAGGTTGTGCAAGTAGATTCCTGTTGTTGTGGAAGTTTTTCTTCTTCTTCTGTTTGGGGTAATGGAGAAACTTGTAAACTTAACTGGTTTTTCCTCAAAAGTTGAGGAGTTAGATGTTCTGAAATACTTGCCATTTGAATAGCATTCCGACCAAATTTATAGGCAATTTCAACACTTTTTCCAGCTAACAAAGCATCGTAAAAACCTATAGCAAATTCAATCGCGGCTTTATCATCGATCGCCTGACTCATGCCAACCACGTAATCTATATGTTGAGCGATCGCTTTGGCTTGATGCTCAGAATAGCAAGCATTCAGCAATACACACTCCACCCGATCCGCGAACAATTCAAATAATCCAGCTAGCGCTTGTGGATCTACTAGTTTCTCTCTTCCTGTATCATCCTCAAAAATTAAACCCTCTTCTAAACCATGTCCAGAAAAATGGATAATATGTGGCTCATAATCCAAGATAGCTCGACGAATATCTCTATAGCGCACTCCTTCCGCAGACTCTATAATAAATCGTTCACGTTCTCTTGCTCGTCGTAACCCATCCTTAATTTCACGTATCTCCTCACCCAGACGCAGTGGTTTTGTACCCTTCGGATTTGCTGACAAAATCAAGATTTTTTTGACGATAATTCCACTGATCATGGGAGATATCTATTTTATATATAAAAATTAAGCCAGAAAATATTTCTTGTATTGTCTCAGTATATACTTATTCCGGAATTGTTATTTGCGGAGTATCATCAGTAGACATCGACCGAATTTAATTATGCGTTGCCCGAAACCCTTGTAGAGAACTAGCACTGCTACGTCTCTTCATTTTCACTCCTATGTCCAGTGACGATCCAGATTGTTTCTTTGTTCAGCATATACGTAAAAATTGCAAAATATTTCCGATGTAACTACATACTCCAAAGTCTGAATTTCGGGAAAAAAGCCATATTAAGCATTAATCACTAATTGACTGAGACGTTTAAGTATTCTGAAAACGTCATATAAATCATTTCCAGGGTTGCGAATTGCAAACAACTTTGATGTCGCATACTGTAGAATTTCGCCTTTAACTAATTTGATGAAAATGAAACTTCCACCTGTAGTAATCATACCAAAACAAGGTTTTTCAGGATGAGGATTTGCTAACATATAAGCGAGAATTTGCGCTAATCCTTCTTCAATCGAGTAAGATGCTCTTTTTGATTCAATCACCATCACCCAAAATTGGTCTTTTAAAATTAAAGTGTCAATTCTTCCTTTGATAATTACACCGTCATCTTCAGTGACAATATCAACAGATTCTTCTGATTTGACATAAAAAGGATTTAAGTAGAAGTCGGCGATAAACAAAATGGGGTCAAGTACCGCCATTCTGACGATATCTTCAAGCATTGGTGGGTAATTCAAAAGATTGATGAAACCTGCCTTTACTTTGTTTAAAAGCTGTTTATCTAAATCAGTTATTTCTGGGAGATTATCTTGCCACTCACGAAAGAATTGGTCATTTTCAACTAGCTGAATCCCAAATGTATCGATTAAGTACCGTAAGTTTATATCTTTTGCTTGGATTGTTTGCGTCATAGTATTAAGTTATTTGGGTGGGACGTTAAAATAAGAACGCGAATGGTTAACTTGGATACTGTAAGCGCTGTGGCTTTTATTGCTGAAGGCTCAGTTGTGCGCTATCTCTTGCGACAATACATAAAAGAGCAACAAATGGTCATGACTCAAACAGCTTTCAACGAGTTCACAGTTATTGTGCAACAAATTGGCGGAGTATTAGAACAGGCAAGAGCCATCAAATTTTTACAAAGAATCACTATTATTTACGATAATCCCTCAGTCAGAGCCTTAAGCCTTCAGCCGACGCGAAAGTTAGGAGTGAACGATATTATTATTTTAGGAACAGGCGATCGCTTGGGCATTATAACTATTACAGCCAATGCTAAAGCTGTCAGAGCAGCAAACGCTCAAGGTGTGGATTTTAATGTTTATATACATCCACCTTGTCCTTTAACAGGTAATTAATTATGCAAGTAAGTATTGCTCCTCATCTACAAAACACCTATCATTTGATTAAATGTGCCTTCCCCAATGGGATAGAATCACAAGTTTATTTGCCGCTTTTGGCACTACTTTATGATGAAATGTCCGATCGCAATTTAGCAGAAGTTGTGGCTTGTTACACTGGTAAAGATTATGGGGTTGTGTTGAATGATGTGTATCGGGTTAAGTCAACTGATATAGCGATCGCTGAAGCAATTACCAAGGTGAAACAGCGTCTCCTAGCTTGTGGTTACGAAGAATGGCTTGAGAAAGGGTGAGGAGGTATAGCGATCGCGTTTTATGTTGAGAATGCGATCGCCTGCTCAAAAATTGTGTTTCCGACCCGATTTTCAGCAATATTTTAAGTACTATTGCTTATTGACAAATGGTATCCGACCTTAACCTATCACCAATGGAGGAGCCACTCCGAGTGCAACTTTGTCGCTAAGTCACAGGCTTTTCATACAAGCGTAGGAGACTACTATTCACCATAGATGCTGCGTCAGAAGCAAGCCAAGCTGTAAATTCGCCAATATCATCAGCACTAATCCAGGTTGGTTGACTGCGCTCTTTGCTGGTGCGAGTTGTCACCCAGCTATGAACAATAACTTCATTAATCCGCACAGCACTACCCTTGTTTTCCTGCATCAACACTTGAGCTAGCATGAGCTGTCCAGCAGCAGGAATGCTCACAGGGCTGACATTGGGAATCGGTACTTCGGCTGCGGCTCCTCCAATCAAGGTGTAACTAGCACCATGATGTTCTTGAAGAACAGGTAGAAAGGTACGGGCGGCGATGAAGTGACTGGTTAAATTACTATCTAAATATTGTTGCCATTCTGTGATTGAGACTTCAGTCAGAGGTTTGTTACCAAACCACCAACCACCAAGGGATGCAACTACAGCATCAAGTTTACCAAATTGCTTGAGCAGTTGGTCGCGAATGCTCTCGGCACTATCAATTTGCCCAATTTCTCCCACAATCGGGATCAAGCGATCGCCATCAGCAAGTTCACCTAAATAAGTGCGTAATTCTTCGAGTTTTTCGGCTTGACGCGACGGTACAGCTACTATGGCACCTGCTTTGAGAAATGCCCTAACAATGCCTTCTCCCACATTGCCTGTACCACCAAGAATTAATGCAACTTTGTTCTCTAGTTTGCTCATAATTGCTCCCTCATTTGTTTTTTTACAAATCAAAAAACTTTGACTCTAGACTCCGTAGGTTATCACGCAGCTAGTACCCCTCCATCGACAGCAAGGGTATGTCCGTTGACAAAATCGGTAGCATCAGAACACAACCAGATTACAGCATTAGCAATGTCATCGGGTTTGCCCAAACGTCCGGCGGGAACAAAATTTTCAAAAGCTTTGGTATTACCGCCAGTTGCCTGACTGAGCATTTCCGTTTCAATTGGACCTGGTGCGATCGCGTTTATCCGAATTTTTTTGGAGGCATATTCTACTGCTGCGGCTTTTGTCAACATCACCACAGCAGTTTTAGAGGCATCGTAAATCGATAAGCCGGGTGCTAAAGGACGAAAACCATTGATGGAAGATGTATTGACAATTGCCCCACCATTGCCTTGAGCCAACATTTGGGTAATTTCGTGCTTCATACAGAGAAAAACTCCCTTGACATTGACTCCAAAAACCCGGTCATAAGTTTGCTCTGTTTGCTCTGCCAGTAAAGCATTTTCACCCAGCATACCCGCATTATTAAATGCGATATCAAGCCTACCAAACTTATTGACAACGGCGGCAATGGTTGATTCTATGTCTGCTTCTTGAGATACATCGGCTTTCACAAATAAACCTTCACTTCCCACCTCATGAATCAAGCTGACGGTTTCACTGCCTTCTTCTTCCCGCCGTCCGACTACAACAACTTTGGCACCAGCATGAGCAAAAGCGATCGCCGTAGTACGCCCAATCCCAGAAGTACCACCAGTGACAAGAGCAACTTTGTTTTCTAACGGTTTCATCCAAATCTCTCCATTTCGAGTAACTAAACCCGGATTTCTCACAAATAAAAAAAGGGATCACAAACTGCTAAAATCTATATCTAGAAAGCATTTGAGCAGTTATAAAGCATGACCCCAGTCATAACAGATCGTATACCAAAATAGTTCACTTTTGAACGAGAAAAATTACCCCCACTAATAGTTAATTTCCAGGGGTATAATGACTAAAAGTTCTGCTAGCTTGTGGTTACGAAGAGTGGCTTGAGGAAGAGTGAGGGAAATTTTGAGACAAATCGCGATCGCTTACTTCCAATAACTAAACTGCACCCGAACTCGCTACAATAGGAATTTGCAGTATTCTGCACTCTATAGATGAAGTTACCTATTGTTGCAATTATCGGACGCCCGAATGTGGGCAAATCCACTCTGGTCAATCGTTTGGCTGGACAACAGTCAGCGATTGTTCACGATGAACCAGGAGTGACACGCGATCGCACTTATCTACCAGCTTACTGGGGCGATCGCGAATATCTCGTAGTCGATACTGGTGGTTTAGTATTTAACGATCAAACGGAATTTTTACCACTGATTCTCCAACAAGCTACTTTGGCACTCTCAGAAGCAAGTGCCGCGATCTTTGTTGTTGATGGTCAAGGTGGATTAACATCAGCTGATGAGGAAATTGCTGAATGGTTACGTCACCAAAGTGTACCCGTTTTGGTTGCTGTAAATAAATGTGAATCCCCAGATCAAGGTTTAGTTCAAGCTTCGGAATTTTGGCAATTGGGATTAGGTGAACCGTTCGCGGTATCTGGTATTCATGGTAACGGTACAGGTGAATTACTCGACGAATTAATTAACCACCTACCAATTGTCGAAAATATACCGCTTAATAATGAAATAAATGTGGCAATTATCGGTCGTCCAAATGTCGGCAAATCAAGCTTATTAAATGCTTTCGTTGGCGAAGAAAGAGCGATTGTCAGTCCCATTTCTGGCACAACCCGCGATGCAATTGATACCGTCGTTGAACGCGATGGACAAACCTACCGCTTAATTGACACTGCGGGAATTAGAAAAAAGAAACACATTGAATACGGTACAGAATTCTTTAGCATCAACCGCGCATTTAAAGCGATTCGCCGCGCCGATGTGGTTCTATTAGTAATAGATGCTGTAGATGGAGTCACCGAGCAAGACCAAAAATTAGCTGGACGAATTATTGAAGAAGGTCGAGCTTGTATTGTTGTCGTTAATAAATGGGATCTTGTTGAAAAAGACTCTTACACCATCTACGATTACGAAAAAGTTCTACAACAAAACCTGCATTTTACCGATTGGGCAGAAACGATTTTTGTCAGTGCCGTTAAAGGACAGCGCGTAGAAAAGATTTTAGAATTGGTGAACACGGCAGCCGAATCGCATAAACGTCGCGTCAGCACATCGGTAATTAACGAAGTCTTGGAAGAAGCAGTTAGCTGGCATTCGCCCCCAGCGACACGCGGCGGACGCCAAGGTAAGATTTATTATGGCACACAAGTCACCAGCCAACCGCCAACAATAGCGCTGTTTGTCAATGAGGCAAAACGCTTTAATGAAAACTATCGGCGTTACATTGAGGGACAATTCCGGAAACAATTAGGATTTAAAGGCACGCCAATTCGTTTATTGTGGCGGAGTAAGAAAGTACGTGACATGGAAAGTGGTAATGTCAATCGGGCAACTCGCGTAAAATGAAGTAGAGACGCGACCGGTCGCGTCTGTTATAAATTGTGGAGTATTTTAAGAAAGCAACTCGAAATTCCTCCGCGATGTTCATCGCGTCTCTAGTCCTAAGTTTATAATGGATTTACTGCGATCGCTTCCACTTGGTCTTTATCTCGAACAACCGATAACTTGGCTGCATAAACTCGATCCGCGTGTCAAGTTTTTCTGGTTGATGAGTTTTTTAACTACCTATATATACTCTAAAAACGAGTGGCGGGTATCACTGGTATTAATTTTAATTGTCGCTACCCTCATAGCCAAAATTCCTGTGCGAGTATGGCAACAGCAAATGGGTTGGCTGTTAACAGTCTGCTTTCTTGTACTTTTAATTGCCGCTATCAGTCCGGATGGATTGGGTGTAAATTATCAACCGCGTCTTCCCACATCTGAAAGTTCACAATTAAACAAAGCGAACTCAGGACAAGTGGAAAGCTCAAAAAAACAAGTTAAGAATCCCAAGGAATATACCTACGTTCGTTTTGAAGCTGGAGCAGTTAAAGTAACTCGTCACTCTTTAGATTTGGCAATCAGCTTGAGTACAATGTTGTTTATTTTAATTTACAGCACCAACTTGTATCTGCTGACAACCGCACCTGAAGAAATTACTGCTGCTATAGAAAACTTAATGCAACCGCTACGACGATTGAAAGTACCTGTGACCGAATTGACTTTAACTTTAACTTTGTCGTTGCGGTTTATTCCCCTAGTTCTTGAAGAAGTGCAAAATTTAATTCGCTCTGTGATGACAAGAGCAATAAATTGGAAAAAGCTAGGATTCAAAGGAAGCGCTAAAGTTTGGCTCTTGGTAGCAGAAAGACTGTTAGAAAATTTGCTATTACGCGCAGAACAAATGGCTAGCGCAATGATGGTGCGCGGCTTTACTAGTCCTAGCGAACATCGCGTACAATGGCACGAATTACGGTTTCAAACTCGTGATTGGGTAGCGATCGCAACTTTAATTTTATTTTGGGGAGTGCGGCTAGCTGTAGGAAGTGAGGTTTCATAAACGGTACGATCAAGCCTTGGTATTGGCGATCGCTCCCTTTAGAAAAGTGAAATTTCAGGTGGATTTTTGGCAAATTTGCACCCGCAAGCGGCAGCAATTATGGCAGCATGGTTATAGGGTAGGGACTGTTATGTGCCTTGAAAAGAATAGCAATTGAGTGTAGCCATAACAATTGTTGTGCCTGAAAGGTACCACAGTGTTGCAAGGCGATCGCTACTTTTATTCTCCAAAAGCTCATAATTGAACTACATCAATCTCTTAATAAACAAGGAATCGACATCAAAAGTTGGTTGTATGCTCGCATTTTGAGCAAATATTGTGTCCAGATAAAGCTATTATCGTCTGGATGTTTGTATTTCATGGCGAGAAGATATATGTACTTGTACCTTCATTATTAAATGAACTCAGAAAACTCAGAAACTTACATAAATCATCCAACTTGGGGTTTGCTCTACAGAATCTGTATGGTTGATGAAAACCAAGAGATGTTTACTACACTGTACGCCCAACGCTTATTTTTTTTGGTGGGAACAGACGCTAAAGGAATCAAATTTCAGTCTATAGGACGTACCGAAGCTCGAATGATGCTCGAAAATCGTTTACGAACCCTACGGCGGGCTGGACACTCTCAGGAGTACGATCAACTTCAGGGTGTTTTTCAACGCACTTTCCAATGAGTAGTTCGATTGACGAACGTATTACCACAATTCGCTCCTCACTTCCTGATTCAGTTCGGTTGATTGCTGTCACCAAGCAAGTTTCTACCGAGGTAATGCGTTCTGCCTATGCCGCAGGTGTACGGGATTTTGCTGAGAGTCGTATTCAAGAAGCTACCAGCAAACAAGTTGAATTACAAGACTTAACAGGTATCACCTGGCACTTTATTGGACATTTGCAAAGCAATAAAGCTAAAAAAGCGGTTTCCCAATTCACCTGGATTCACTCTGTAGATAATTTACAACTGGCGCAGCGCCTAAATCAATTGGCGCAAGAGTTAGGGGTGAGTCCCCAAGTTTGTCTACAGGTGAAAATTCTTCTTGACCCCAACAAATCGGGTTGGAGTGCGCCACAATTATTAGCTGACTTACCAGCGCTCGATCAATGCAAAGATTTGGGAATTCAGGGTTTGATGACAATTCCTCCTGCTGGATTGGATGATTCAGAAATATTATCTGTATTTAATCGTACCCGCGAACTAGCGGAAGAAATACAAAGACAAAACTGGTCAAATATAAAAATGCAGCATCTTTCGATGGGGATGTCTGGCGACTATCACCTGGCAGTGCGGGGTGGTGCAACAATGGTAAGATTGGGAACGATCTTGTTTGGCGATCGCTAATAGTAAAATATTCACATCACCAGGGATTTGGGGCAGCATTACCTCTAAATACAGAATAGTTTTTTAACCAGGTGGTTTGTGTAGGCAACAAAAGATATATTATGAACAAAAGCAAAGAAAAATTAAAATATGGATAATAAAAAGTTTTTTTTGGACACCTATTAGTATATAATTTTGACTCATTATTGCACAAAGGCAAGGTCAACTGAAGGCTCAAGTATGAAGGAAAAAATACCTCATCCATAAACGGATGCGGCTTAAACTAAAAAAAAATTTTACATTGGCGTGCAGCTCGGACAATAATCGTACCAAATGACACATTCGGCACCCATCCTTTATACTAAAAGTCATGACCAGAGCCTGTAATAGATGCTACAAAGAGCGATAATATTGCATATCCGTCAGTTCTTTGTAGCAATGAAAGTTGAGTGAATCAACTTTTCTCACATCACTAAAGATGGTTAATTCTTGGAGCGTAAACAATGAACAATATATTTTCTAAGCTCAGAGACTTCGTTGGTCTGAATGAACAAGTCGAATACGAGTACTACGACGAAGAACCAGATAGACAAAATTACCAAAATACATATCAAGAACAAAACGTCACGACCGCAGCAGCACCAGAAGAGCAAAGCCAACAAAATCGACGTTGGCGCGAACCCATGTCTACAATGGAAGCTGATGTAACAACAGGTTCAAAGCCTATGAGTAATGTTATTGGGATGCCAGGAGCAATAAATGGGATTTCTGAAGTATTGGTGTTAGAACCACGCACCTTTGAGGAAATGCCCCAGGCAATTCAAGCATTGCGGGAACGGAAGTCCATAGTGTTAAATTTGACAATAATGGACCCGGATCAAGCACAACGCGCAGTAGATTTTGTCGCAGGTGGAACTTACGCACTTGATGGACATCAAGAGCGCATCGGTGAAAGTATATTTTTGTTTACGCCAAGCTGTGTACAAGTTAGCACTCATGGTGGCGTACTTCACGAAGTACCCCAACCACCAGTTCGTCCCGCACGTCCTACAGGTGCAACTCCTACTTGGGGAAATCAAGCCAATCGGATGGCACAATAAGATTAGTCCAAAGTCAACAGTCAAAAGTCCAGAGTATATAGTTTTTGACTATTGACTTTTGACTAATGACTCTTGACTATTAACGAATGACTATTAAATTTGGCTTAATTGGTGGTGGGGTAATGGGAGAAGCGCTGTTATCCCGCCTTATTGTTAGAGGTATTTACCAAGCATCAGAAGTCATAGTAAGTGAACCCCAACCTTCACGTCAGAGCTATTTAGAGCAGAAATATGCTGTGACGGTAACACCAGATAATCGCTTGGTTTTCACTTCGGCAACAGAAGTTGTATTTTTAGCAGTGAAACCGCAGGTATTCAGCGCGATCGCTCAAGAATTAGCAGATGTCATCGGTACAAATTCCGAAGTGCTGGTAATTTCTATCTTGGCAGGTGTACCCCTGGTTCAGCTAGAAGCCGGATTTCCCCAGTTACCAGTAATTAGGGCAATGCCAAATACCCCAGCAACTGTCGGAGCCGGAATTACCGCAATATGTTTAGGTGCATATACACGTGTCGAACATTATAAAAAAGCACAAGAACTGTTTGCCGCAGTCGGGGAAGTTGTCGAAGTTCCCGAAAATTTGCTCGATGCAGTAACAGGACTTTCTGGTAGTGGTCCGGGTTATGTAGCTTTGATGGTGGAAGCATTGGCAGATGGTGGAGTAGCCGCAGGTTTACCCAGAGCGATCGCCTATCAGTTAGCTCTCTCTACCGTATTGGGAACCGCAACACTGTTGCATGAAACCAAATTACACCCAGCAGAACTCAAAGACCGCGTTACCAGTCCTGGTGGTACAACAATTGCCGGTATTGCTCAACTAGAAAAAGCTGGTTTTCGTTCAGCTTTAATTGAAGCAGTCAAAGCAGCTACAGCGCGATCGCAAGAATTGGGGAAATGAGGGGACTGGGGACTGGGGACTGGGGACTGGGAACTAGGATTAAGGATTAGGATATTATGGGAGATAAAGATTTTGAGTCTTTAGAATTCTACAAAGATAGCCTCAAGCTACTTAAGGCAGCTTATCGGCTAGCAGATAGTTTGCCAGATTATGAACGCTTTAATCTGAGCGATCAATTGCGACGAGCAGCCTGTAGCATAGTACTTAATATAGCTGAAGGTTATGGACGTTATCACTACTTAGAGCGGTTGCGTTTTTTGTATATTGCTCGTGGTTCCTTGGCTGAAACCAAAAGTGCTTTCATCATTGCTGAGAATCTGGGGTATTGCACCATAGAGCAATTAAACTGGGTGAGTCAAATTAACGAGCATATTGAAAAGGCTCTTAATGGGTACTGTCGTTTCATTCGCTCTCAACAACAAGGTGTAAACGAGTATGGCGATCACTATATTCGGGAGCAAGGAATTAAAGAAAATTCAGTCCCCAATCCCCAGTCCCCAGTCCCTAGTCCCTAGCCTCTTAACAAAGTTGACAAAATAGCCGTTAATATAGTAAACAGACTGGTTGCAAATGTCCCATACGTGAATTATCCTGCGCTGTCTCCAGAACTTGACCCTCGTAAGATATTTCCCTTTGAGTTGGATCAATTTCAGAAGGATGCGATCGCCTCGCTGAACGCTGGAAGCTCCGTTGTTGTCTGTGCGCCCACCGGCAGCGGCAAAACTTTAATCGGGGAATACGCTATTTATCGCGCTTTATCGCGGGGTAAACGTGTATTTTACACGACACCTCTAAAAGCGCTCTCAAATCAAAAGTTACGTGATTTTCGCTCAAAATTCGGTTTTGATCTCGTCGGATTGTTAACTGGCGATATCTCTGTCAACAGAGATGCGCCAATTGTAGTCATGACTACAGAAATTTTCCGAAATATGCTCTATGGCACACCCATTGGGCAAGTCGGCACCTCATTAGTAGACGTTGAGGTGGTGGTGCTGGATGAGTGCCACTATATGAACGACCGTCAACGAGGCACAGTTTGGGAAGAATCGATTATTTATTGCCCCCGTGAAGTTCAACTCGTAGCCCTTTCCGCCACAGTTGCTAATAGTGACCAACTCACCGACTGGCTAAATCAAGTTCACGGTCCAACTGACCTGATTTACTCTGATTTTCGCCCAGTCCCCTTAGAATTTAACTTTGGCAATCCTAAGGGGCTGTTTCCCTTGTTGAACGAAAGCAATACTAAAATTAACCCCCGCTTGGTTAAGAGGGGAAAAAGCAGACCGCAAGACAGAGGTAGAAGTGGTAGACCAGAAGCTCCCAGCATAGATTACACCCTAAGCCAGCTACAGCAAAGGGATATGCTACCAGCAATTTACTTTATCTTCAGCCGTCGGGGATGTGATAAAGCCGTTGCTGAGGTGGGTGATTTGTGGCTGGTGAATAATGACGAGTCCCAAGTGTTGCGGCGGCAAATTGACGATTTTTTAACTCGCAATCCTGAAGCCGGACGTTCTGGACAAATTGCCCCTTTATACAGGGGAATTGCCGCACACCATGCGGGAATTTTACCAGCATGGAAAGCCTTGGTAGAAGAACTTTTTCAGCAAGGACTGATTAAAGTCGTCTTTGCTACCGAGACATTGGCAGCAGGAATTAATATGCCTGCCAGAACCACTGTGATTTCCACCCTTTCTAAGCGTACCGACAGCGGACACCGTTTGTTAAACGCTTCCGAATTTCTGCAAATGGCGGGAAGAGCCGGACGCAGGGGGATGGACAAACAAGGTTACGTGGTGACGTTGCAAACTCCCTTTGAAGGAGCCAAAGAAGCGGCGTATCTGGCAACATCTAAACCTGACCCTTTGGTGAGCCAATTTACACCAAGTTACGGCATGGTACTGAACTTACTGCAAACTCACACCTTAGAACAAGCTAAGGAACTAATTGAGCGCAGTTTTGGGCAGTACATGGCTACGTTACATTTAAGACCAGATTATCAGGAGATTGCGGAACTGCAAGCAGAATTGGCGCAACTTCAAGCGCAAATAGCGGCAGTAGATGAAAAAGAAATTGCTGTTTATGAGAAATTGCGCCAACGGCTAAAAGTAGAACGGCAAATTTTGAAAACCCTGCAAGAACAAGCTCAGTCAGATCGGCAAGAAGAATTGGGCATGATGTTGAGCTTTGCAGTGTCGGGGACGCTTTTAGGTTTGAAGGGGAAGAATATTCCCGTATCAACACCTGTAACAGCGGTGTTAGTGGGGAAAAGCCCAGGCTCTGGTCAAGCGCCTTACTTGGTATGCTTGGGGCAAGATAACCGCTGGTATGTGGCAACGACTGGGGATGTTGTGGATTTGTATGCGGAACTACCGCGAGTTGAAGTTGAGGCTGATTTGTTACCACCCCCGGAAATGCCTTTAAAACCAGGACAATCACGCAGGGGTAATGAAAAAACAGCAGCGATGGCGCACCTCATTCCCGATCCGAGCGAGTTTGTGCAACAACCACAAGAGGTAGCCGAACAACTTAGCCGTGTTAGTGCTGTGCAAGAGCAAATAGAAGTTCATCCTTTGCATCAAGCCGGCAATCTCCCAGCAATTTTTAAACGCAAAGCCCGCTGCGTCGAACTCGAAGCCGAAATTCAACTGATGCAGGAACAAGTTGAACAACAATCCCAACGTCATTGGGAAGAATTTGTCAACTTAATTGAAATTTTGCAGCACTTTAACGCATTGGTTAACTTAGTCCCAACTCAATTAGGGCAAATCGCCGCCGCTATGCGCGGAGAAAATGAATTGTGGTTGGGTTTAGCACTGGCTAGTGGAGAATTGGATAATTTAGATCCGCACCATTTAGCAGCAGCAGCTGCGGCTTTGGTAACAGAAACTCCGCGTCCAGATAGTAAGGTACACTTCGAGTTAAGTAATGAAATAGTAGAAGCACTAGGAAAATTGCGGGGAATTCGCCGCCAAATGTTTCAATTACAACGTCGGTATAGCGTAGCGCTGCCTATGTGGTTGGAATTTGAGTTAATTGCCATAATCGAACAATGGGCGCTGGGTATGCCGTGGACAGAACTGTGCGAACATACCACTTTAGATGAAGGTGATGTAGTCAGGTTGCTGCGCCGCACTTTAGATTTATTATCACAGATACCCCATGTCCCCTATTTGCCGGAATCGTTGCGCCGCAATGCTTCTCGCGCAATGCAGTTGATTGACAGGTTCCCAGTTAATGAGGAGGTTGAATAATTTGGGAATGGGGCAAGGGGCATTGGGCATGGGGCATTGGTAATAATTCTTTTCCTTTCCCCCTTTCCCTTTCCCAATTCGCAATTTAATACACTAAAGGTTGCCCACCTGTGAGAGTACGGAAGACATTCATGCAGTATGGACAGTCGCAACCAAATAAAGCGATCGCTTGATTGCTTTCTGCTTCCGAAAATTCCAACATCGCAACATTTTTATCAGATTGCTGTACTGAACTTACTTTAACTGGGGTTGTTGTCTGTGAAACCCGCGTACAAACAAAGTTTTTGTATCCAGCATGTGGATGACGTATACATGCTTGACCATCTTTCATACGCAGGACTGGTTCTGCGGCATGTGCCGGATTTACTACCCCAATGATGGACATCATAGATGCAAAAATCGTCGGGCTGGAAAGTAAACTAAGTATTAATTTTCGGTTCATAAGTTATCAGGGAACATCTTACTGAACGATTACGTTATCCGATTAACTGTTACAGGTCAAGAGAGTATTTATCGGGAATATTCAATATTTGTAATATTTTCTTAACAAAATAAAGATCCGTTTTGTGTATAAGAGTAAAAATGGATATAGATAACGATAATCATTAGCAAAAAACGTACCTGTGGTATCATGTCTGTTTAATTAACATGAATAAAAATAACGCAACTAGAATTATGAAATAAGTAAGTCGGTGATACCAATTCTTTGTGAAGCTGCATAGAATTCTACCCCACCCCCTAACCCCCTACCCCGCAAGCGGGGAGGGGGAACTAGTAGTCCATGTCATAAGTTTTGAGGGGTTTCAACTTAGCAAAATAATTGATTTTTAAGGCTTTGGAAATTTGATTACCCATCAGAATTAATGACATAGACTACTAGATTCTTATTCCCTCCCCGCTTGCGGGGAGGGTTAGGGTGGGGTTCTTTAATTATGCAACTTCATATTAAATTGGTATGAGAATAAACCTAACTATGTAACAGAATGTAAAATCGGCATAACCGCAAGCGAATTGCTTGTCTGCGACACGCTCCGCGAACATTTCACTTCTCTACGAGACGCTTCTCTGCGAGAGGCTTGTCTGCGACACGCTCCGCGAATGCCAACGCGAACGTTTCATTCGCTTCGGACATAGGGTGATTTATTTAAACTGTTCTACTTAATCTTATTTACACTCATCGTTTCTTTCTTCAATAAGCGCGAGTAGTTCTGATTCGATGGGTGTAGTTGAGAGAATATCGTGTTTCAAGTCGCCCCATTTTTTGCCCGATCGCATTTTATATAAAGCGACAATTTCCGGGATGCGTGAAGATACCAATACTCGCACCGGTTGAAGTTGATTTAAAAGCCTTGCATAGCGATATTGAGGAGATTGTTGCAATGCATCATCTAATTGTTGCGCGAGTTGTTGAGGATTTACATTCGTTTGGTCGAGTAACAAAATGTAATGTTGCGGCTCCTTGACGGGTACTAAACTTTTAAAGGATGTTCCTTGTAAAGGTAAAGAATCGAGAACTTGACGGACAAATTCAGAATGTAGTTTCTCCCCAACTAAATCGCTGATTTCTTGAGTCCGTCCGAGAAATTGTAAACAAGGTGTATTTAAATAGAAATGGGTAACGCGAATGCGATCGCCTATTCGATAACGATATAATCCGCCTTTTTGAGAAAGAATTATTTCATAAACTCCGTTTATTTGCAATTCATGCAAGCCGTAAATTTTGCCGGCTTCATCTTCAAACTCAAAAAATACTTCATTGAGCATTGGTACGCATCCCCGCGCTGGAATTAAAGGGATAGTTAGCGGTGCTTCGGTAGCGAGGAGTCCTTTACCCTGTACTAAAACGTTGGGAAACAATGAACGCAAAAATTCCGCACCATCCGCAGCGTTAGCGCTATCCCAACAAGAGATAAGTTTGAGTTCTCCCCAAAGTTGCGTCCAGGGAATCTCTGTATTGAGAAGCATTTGGTGACGTTGAGGTGAAAGGCGATCGCCTATTTCTAACAAAAGTCGTGTACGATTACTTTGAATATAATCTAGGATAACTTTGAGAAAACTTGGACTCCAAATAGAGATAATTTCTAACTTTTCTTCGACTAAAAGTGTCTGAGAAAGTTTATTTTTAAATTCTTCCGCATCACCAATACGATTTAGTCCGCGAGGTGAAATCAAAAAAGGACTGAGAACCCACCTTAACCATCCATCTAGATATTCTGAATCATTGTTTAATCCGATTTCATCTTGTTTTTCTCCCAACTGTGGGGAAATGCAAAAGTATATTTTACCTGTAGAAAAGTTTGCCCCATGTACAATTAAATCGTATGCCCAAACACAGAACATTTGATTAAAAGAACTCAGCAAAGATTTTGTGTAAGGAATTAGCTTTGCAGCACCGCGACTTCCGGAAGTTTTTTCATAAAAAAGGATTGATTCAGATGTTAGTAAAGGCTTTTTAGTTTCCTTTTGTTGCAAAATTAACTTTTCAATATCGTGATATGCAACTATGGGGATGCGATTCCAATCAGCGAGAGATTTGATATTTAAAGATTTGCCATATTCACTTTGAATAAGACGTTGAAAAATCTCCTTTTGTACTTTTTTCTGGGTTGCTTGGGGATTTTTCAGTGTATGATGAAATCGATTGGCAGCAGGAGTAAGAAGCTTTGCGAATAACTTGATAATGAAATGCATTTTAAGAGTTTTTACCGCAGATGAACGCAGATGGACGCAGATAAGATTAAGATATTATCCGCGTTTATTCGCGTTCATCTGCGGTTGTAATTATTTCCTTGTTTTCAACTAGCTTATTCGGATAAATATGAGTGAAGACAGGAACGTAAGTTCCATCTGCAATTGTAACTCCTGGTGCTATGTGATTCCAAGCTCCTAAAAAGACATTGTTACCAATTTTTACTTTTTTAACATATAGCAATAAATCTTGTTTTTTTGGTTTGATGATGTGAGAATAAATGCCGACACCGTTACCGAATACGACATTATCGCCGATTTCAATTAAAGCGCGATCGCTTATTTCTAACTGCGGTGTCCAATAAACATTTTTACCCACTTTTGCCCCCCACAACCGCAACCACAATGAGAATGCACCGGGGATAAGCCGCAATAGTGTTTCTAATGCGGGAAAGGCAATATATATTACTTGTATTTGGTGACTTCCCCACCAAGGTGAATAATTTTTACCGCCTAAATAGCTGATTCCTTCTTTTAAAGGATAAAAATATTCATGTATTTTATATATCAATAATGGAAATACGTATAAAGAAATCAAAAGCGCCATAATACTTAATATCCCTGGATAAAAGCAAATCCAAAGGATTGATGCTGCTGTCAAAAGTATTACTAAAGCAGGAAAAAAAGAGAAAATGGTGCTAAGGGGAGTCATGGAATTTTGAGAATAGCAGACGGTGAATAGTCCTGTATAGCCGAAACTTTAGTACTTTGTCTGGAACTGGTACACTACTGTTTGAAGAAACTATATAAGTGATACTTAGTGCCGGAGACAAGTTTCAGCTATTGAAACAAAACGCAATGAATGAGATTGCTGCCTCAATGTACACACAAGTCGGAAAAACCTCACCCTCGCTTTTAGCGTAGCTAAAATCTTTCCCTCTCCTTGCCAAGGAGAGGGATGTCCGGAACGGACAGGGTGAGGTTTTTCACTCCTTTTTCGCTAATTCGATGACTTGCGTGTACACCGTAGCCGCCACAGTCCGAGAGGCTTTGATTCTTGCTCCCCTTCCCTTGTAGGAAAGGGGTTGGGGGTTAGGTTTGTGAGAAAGTTGCACACGGCGTAAGATTATTGACTTAGATAAGGAAGTGAATGTCATTTGTTCAGCACATACACCTAAACACGACGCATTGCAAGACCAGTATGAATTGTTGTGCGAAAAGTTAACAAAATTGCGAAGGGATTGTGCGATCGCAGCCGATACCCTGATTCGCTTCCAATTAGACAAGCAAATTGAACAAACTGAAGCCGAAATTGATCACCTTGCAAACCAGCTTGATAACCTGGAAAGAGCTTCGTGCAGCGAACGACTATACAAGGCTCTATTGCAATTAGGATACCGCAAACAGGCGCAAAACTTCCGCAAATTTGCTGAGGCTGAATCAGTGGCAGCCTTCCTGATTCACGGTTGTACCCCAGATTACGGGCAACGTTGGTTATTGAATCGGTTAGTAATCAAGCACGTTCCCAAAAGCATTTCTGGGAAGACAGTGCGAATTGACCTTAACCGAATTGCTCGTAGAAGTGATGTAGCAGCTTTATGGCGCGAACTCAGTAATCGGGTTGGTTTGGGCAGACAAGGCACACCTGCTGAAATCGCTGAAAGAGTTTACCAATGGTGGCAAACTCAGAGTGTTTTACTTATTTTCTACGATGTGGATTTTCTGCCTGAACCGTATTTGCAAGAACTAATCCGTGATTTTTGGTTACCATTAGCGACAAAAGCGAGGGGTAATCTTGCCAACGCCAGTCAGTTTCAATTATTAATGTTTATGGTTGATTATGCAGGCTGTGCAGATGGTTGGAATATGCCTTTTGCAGAAAGGTTTGAAGCAACTTGGAAGCCGGATAATCCGGTTAAATTGCCTGTAATTGCGGAATTTTCCGAGCATGAACTGACTAACTGGTTAGAGCATGAAGCGGACGAACTACCGAGTAAACTAACAGATGAGGTGGGTGAAACAGTAGAGAAGATACTAGAAAACAGCGACAATGGCATTCCAGAACCCGTAATGGCAGAAATTTGTCGCTTGTCTGATTGTGACTGGTACGAACACGAGGAAAAATGGCTGAAGTTCTAGGCAAGCAAGTATTGGAATATACAGGCAAAGTGCAGCCCAAACTCGGAGAACGGGGAGCTAAGGGACAGCTTTTGTATCCCTATTTACCCAATCCGGAACTGGTGGAAGCGGTGAATCTGGCGATTTATTTGGAACGACCGTTACTGCTGAAGGGTGAACCGGGATGTGGTAAAACTCAATTAGCTAGTGCAGTTGCCTACGAATTAAGCTTGGATTTGAAAGCTTGGTACGTAAAATCCACAAGTCGGGCGCGGGATGGGTTGTATACTTACGATGCCGTGGGACGGTTGCGGGATGCCCAGCTTGCGGCTTCTAATCGCTTAACACCAGAACAAATGCAGCGCATCAATGACCCAACTGCCTACGTGCGTTTGGGACCATTGGGACAAGCATTTCAGCAGGACAATCCCACAGTGGTGCTGATTGACGAGATTGATAAAGCTGACATTGACTTTCCCAACGATTTGCTGCTGGAACTGGATGAGCGGCGGTTTATTGTTGAGGAAACGGGTCAGGAAGTTGAGGCAAAGGCAGCCCCAATCGTGATTATTACCAGCAATGATGAGAAAGATTTACCAGATGCCTTTTTGCGTCGGTGTTTGTTTCATTATGTGGAATTTCCTAGCAGTGAAACCCTCGTCCAAATTATCAATGCTTTATTTCCAACTACATCAAAGGAGTTAGTTACTCAAGCTATAACTCGCTTTTTGCAACTGCGGGAGGAAATGCGGAAAGACAAAGGGGAAGCAGGTAAGAAAGTTAGCACCAGCGAATTAATTGACTGGTTTCGTGTTTTGCGTCGCTATCCTCAAGATGAGGTGTTGGGGAAACTGGATGGAAAGTTGCCGTATGCGGGTGTATTGCTGAAAAGTTGGGAAGATCATGTACGGTATTTGAGGGGAAGCCGTGGATGAGAATGATTTGCACCACCCAGATCCCCGACTTCTTGAAGAAGTCGGGGATCTAAACCCCTGCGATTTGCCTCTACTGGAACTTTTCACCAAGCTGCGGGAAGCAGGCTTACCACTTGGCATTGACGAGTATCAGTTAGTTTTAAAGTCTTTGCAAGGTGGATTTGGGATTAGTGATAATGCTGCTTTGAAACGTCTGTGTCAAACTTTGTGGGTTAAATCTGCTGAGGAAAAGCTGATATTTGAGTATCAGTTTAAACAATTAATTGGTAGTGAGGCTATTTCGTTAACCCCTGAAACACAATTTGGACAGCATCAAAATAAAATATCTCAGATTGCTCGCTACGTGATTCTGGGGATTTTAGGTATTGGAATTGCCTTGAGTTTTAAACTCAGTTCCCACGAACAAACCCAGACAACACAGCAAAAACCAACACTGAGTCCAACCACAAATATTGGACAGGAAACAGCAAATCAAACAATAGTACAACCAACTGCAACACCATCGCCAAACACCAACACAAACCAGTCAAATTGGATTTTTGGCAGTTTGTTATCAGTCATCGTCTTGAGTGCTGGGTATATAACTTTCAGAACGGTAACTAAGCGGAAAACTGAACAGTCCCTAATTGAAAATACCTCCATTCCTCATTTGTCCCCAGAATTGACACAGATAATCGAAGATGAGGTACAAGTAGCTCAGGCAGTGCGGCAAGTTACAACTAGAAGTGAGGAAATTCCTCAGATTAGCTTTATCTTATCTACTGAGTATTTTCCTGTGACTGAGCGGCAAATGAAACAAATTTGGCGCTACTTACGCCGCCCGGTACGTGAGGGAGCCGCAACAGAATTAGATGTGGAAGCAACGGTCAACCAAATTGGATGCCAAGGTTTATTGCTCCATCCTGTATTAGTAGCACCTAGGGTGAACCGGGCGGAAATGCTGTTATTAATTGATCAAGATGGTTCAATGGTGCCTTTTCATGCATTATCCCGGCGGCTAGCAGAAACGGCGTTACGCGGTGGTCGTTTGGGTAATGCTGGTATTTACTACTTTCACAATTGCCCTATCGATTATCTCTACCGCGACCCCTATCATCAAGAAGCGGTGTTAGTCAGTGATATTGTTAATCATATTTGCTCTGAGCGTACAGCGGTATTAATTTTCAGTGATGCTGGCGCTGCTCGTGGTGGCTTGAATGAAGAACGCTACGATTTAACTAAAGAATTTCTTGGCAAGCTTAAACAGCGAGTGCGTTACATTGCTTGGCTAAATCCAATGCCAAAAAAGCGTTGGTTTGGTACAACAGCCTACGAAATAGCCCGTTTGGTTCCCATGTTTGAAGTTAGCCGCCGGGGTTTGCAAGATGCTATTGGTGTGCTGCGCGGACGTCCAACGAATTTTGATGGGCGAAAAATATGAGCAAAATCAAACCTCAAGTCGCCCAACGACGCATCGAGTCTTTTACAAAACGCTTTGGAGAGACGCATTTGTATTTGGCGTATCATGCGGCTTTTCCCTTAGCACTCACACCCGATTTGTTATATCGTCTGTGGGCGAACTTTCAGAGAGATATTCATGGTGAAGTGCTGAATATTCCTTGGATAGCAGTAGCAGATTTGCTGCTTTCAAACCTGTGCGATGAAGTTGGACATGAACTTTATGAGATAGATTTGGCAGTGCGAAATCAACTGTTGCGCCAATTAAAGGAGGATGAAAAATTCGGGCAACAGCGAATTCAAGAACTTTCAGATTTCATGCTCTATTATATACGACAGCAGCTGCACAGTAATGACCCTGATGTTAAGGATTTTGCCGAAGCTCAGAAGTGGACGGCTTTAGCATACACTCAACCTAGCGACGCTGCTCGTGAACTGGCATTGGTATTCTCAAAATTGGATGAGAAAGATACACCGGAACTGGTGCGAATGGCATCATTGACGGAAACAATGGCAGAGTCATTAGCTGATTTTCAACCGCTACTGATTTATGCCCGTGGCATGGGAAACTTTGCTCGTGGCAACTTGGAAGCTGCAACAAATCAACTTGCGAAAGTGCTGGAAGGAAAAAAGCAAGTAGAGGTTGCTGGAATTAGTTTACCTATACCCGAACAGATAAACTTATTAAATCTTCCACACCAGTCTAAGCAGTTACTCACTAACCCTAAAAACTGGCTGAAGAAAAGTAGACCTCAATCACTAATGTTTCTATCGGCGGCTATGTTGCTCTTCACAGTGGGAGCTGCTACTTGGTTCTTGGCTAGCAGTTTAGGACTAAAATTTGACAATCTTTTCACTTACATTCAGGAAAATGCTATTAATCCATCCCTACAAGACCGCATTAGTTTTGGTGAAAAAACTTTAATTGCAGGAGAAATTTCTCCAGCTAAAAAAGAAGGTGTAGAAGCGATCGCTGCCGGAAGTTATGAAAAAGCGATCGCCAATTTGACAACAGCTATTAAACAAAATCCTAACGACCCAGAAGCGCTGATATTCCTTAATAATGCCCGGATTGGCTCTGCAAAAAGCTACACCATAGTTACGTCTTTGCCCATTGGTAACAATCCAAATACTTCTTTAGAAATTTTACGTGGTATCGCTCAAGCTCAAAATGAAATAAATGCCTCTGGAGGTATAAAGGGAGTGAGGTTGAAGGTAGAAATTGCCAACGACGATGACAATCCAGAAATATCCAAGCAAATCGCGACAACGTTAGTCAAAAATTCCGAAATATTAGGTGTAATTGGTCCTACTACCAGCGATGCAACTTTAGCCGCAGGCACTGTTTATACTTCTGGAAAACTTGTAGCTATCACTCCCACGAGTACCTCAGTTAAGATTTCTAACTTTAGCCCTTACGTTTTTCGTACAGTTCCCAGTGATTTCATTGCTGCCAGAAGTTTAGCTAACTACATGGTGAACAAGTTGCAGAAAAAAAAAGCAGCGGTTTTTTTCAATTCCCAAAGTAATTACAGCCAGTCGCTTAAATCTGAGTTTGTCTCATCTGTGTCTTTAGAAGGTGGACAAGTCTCGAATGAATTTGACTTGTCCCAAGCAAATTTTAGTGCGGCTAGAAGTGTAGAACAAGCGACTAACCAAGGTGCAGAAGTGTTAATGTTAGCTTCTAACACTGAGACTCTCGACAAAGCGTTGCAAGTAATTCAGGTTCACGATAAACGGTTAGCTTTGCTGGGGGGAGATGATTTGTACACCTTCAAGACTTTAGAAGTAGGAAGACAACAAGCTGTTGGTCTAATAGTGGCAATTCCCGGGGTGAATTATACGTCAGACTTTACCATAAAGGCCAGGCAGCTTTGGGGTGGTGATGTAGGTTGGAGAACTGCCCTATCTTATGACGCTACACAAGCGTTGATTGCTGCTATAGAACTTAATCCGACACGCGAGGGGGTACAACAAGCACTTAGCTCATCTAACTTTTCTGCAATCGGTGCTTCTGGTGCGATTCGATTTTTAGCATCAGGCGATCGCAATGCTCCAGTTCAACTTGTAAAAATCGCTACTGGTAATCGTTCTCGTACAGGCTATGATTTTGTGCCAATACCATAATCTGTAATTAAAAATTAAAACTCAAAAACTCCCAAATTAAAAGGGTAAAAATAGCTTTTGGGTTAAGCTTAACTTCGTCTCCACACCCAACGAATCTGGTGCTTTGTCACATTCAAAATAAGTCCCGTGAATTTTATCCCACAGCTTGAAATTTGCTCCATAATTACCACAAATACCGCTGCTGGCGTGATGCCAAGCATGATTCTGTGGTAGAATCAGCAAAGGTGACAACCAGCGGTAAAGTAAAGATGTTGGTGTAGGTGCGATCGCACTATGTCTCCACAAATCTAAAGCCGAACTCAAGCTGACACCCGCAACATACCAGCTAGAATCTTGCAGGAGATAGATAAATAAAGCGTGAACCCACAAATAAATAATTAGAAAGCTTGTCCACAAAGTATTGCGAGAAGTTCCTAAAACATCCATTTGTGTAACAGTGTGATGGACTTGATGCACATACCACAGCCAACGGGTATGAAATAGACGATGATTCCAGTAGTATAGATAATCGACAAATATAAAGCTGAGACAAAATGCAACGATGGGGTGCAGATTTAGTGCAGCTTGAAAATTGGCAAGCAAATGCTGATAAAGTTGATAAATAACAGTTATTTGCAGGATGGGAATCAAAATTCCTTGAAAAAATAAATTAATTCCATCCACAAACCAGTCTTCACGGTTCTTTAAGCGATAAAAACTAAGTTTGTTATCACTCACCACAGTCAGCGTCAGCAAAATCACGAAGGCAAAAAAAACTAACATTTAAAAAAACAGTGTCACTTTACACCATTTTAAATTTTAATTTTACTTATAATAATTCTCAGGTTCTACCTGGGAATTACGAAGTGGCTTTATTTTGCCACTTCTTTTTATGAGTGTAGTTCATACCCAAAACTTGATTTCTACAGATTTTTCTGGTAAGTTTCTAGGATCTTCCCCTTGAGCAATTTTATTGCGGATAGACTCGACAAAGACGTGAATGGTATCTGCGGGGGTGTTGGCAAAATTGCTGCCGTATTTTTCAATTACTTGCCACTGGATGTTTAAAGCTGCGACATCTTGGCGGATAATATATTGAGCAGTCCATTTGACAAAATATCGCGCTAATTTGTTCCAAATGCCGTAATTAAAGGTTACATCGGTGTAAACTAAAGTTGAATCCGCAGCTTCGGGAATCGATTGGCTGGTGATGAAAAGCTTTCTGTGCGTTCCCATATCATACTCAACGCTGGTGATATTCGGCATGTGAAAGCTGTCGATATGACGAATTTCGTAACCTTGAGAGTTGAGGAAGCGTGTAAACCAACCGAGATTTGTTGTCTCGTTACGGTAGGATGCAAAAACTGAACCGTTGCGTCTTTGCACTGTCATTTCTAGCTGTGAAGCGCAAGGTTTGCGGAAGACTCCCGGATGAACCGATGCTGTGTGGGGAATATCGATGAAATTTTCCGCACAGTTGGTGACGTTGTTGCGAAAGCGGTTAATGACACGTACTGTTTCCCATCCTGGTTGTTTATAGCAAGGCATTTTGAAAGGCGCAAATTCTTGACTTGGCTTTTGCGTCGATCGCACATAAACATATCCATCTTGCTCTTTTGTGTCATAAGATAACACGCGACGAGCATCGCTAAGTTGGAAATTTTCACCTTCAGCAGGTACAGCTACAACTTTGCCGGTTTTGTCGTAAACCCAACCGTGGTAAGGACAGTGGATTTTGCCTGCACAGATTTTACCATGAGAAAGACGGCTGTTTCTGTGCATACAGCGATCGCGCAAAACAACCGCTTTCCCATCATCACCACGAAACACTACCAGCCATTCATCTAAAACTGTGCGTTGCAGTATCGTCTTCAATTTTAGTTGCTTGCTTTCACAAACAATATACCAAAAATCCTCAAATCTCACTTTTCCCCCACATAACTTTTTATTTCTATATCGTTTGTTAAATCTATCTGACAAGCAAGTCTTGCTTGTTTATTTCCCGGTGCAAATATCTCTAAAATTTCCTTTTCTTCCTCACTAGCAGGTGGAATATCACCTTCTACAATTACCAGACAAGTTCCACAAATTCCCGTCCGACAGCCAAATAAAACTGGAGAGTTTTGGATTGTGAGATGTTCAGAAAGTTTTTCATGACTTTCTAAACTAATTGCTTGATAATTGCTTTCGGTAAAATTGATAAAAAGTTTATTCATGAGAAATAAAACCGCAGATGAACGCAGATGAAAGCAGATTTTTTAATCTATTTTAATTTCTTTCTCTGCGTCTCTGCGACTATGCGTGAAAAAATATTATAATTCAAAACTTTTCTTTCGACCATACAGACGCTTCAAGTTTATTTACATACTGCATATATTTAACTAATGGTGCATCTATATTAAGAATTACCTGAGGATTGTAGCGAATATTGTCATAAATCATGCCATCTTCACCACGTAAAAAATAGTAAGCTAATTTAGTTAACAAAAGTAACATTCGCGTAATCACCCAACCAAATACACCTTTTCTTTCTTTCGCAACATAAATAGGTTGAATGCGCGTTCTACCCATTTCTACAGGGGTGTAAGCGTAAATCATGTGTAATGGTGGCACAATACGAACTTTTTTCATAATAGTTAAAAGCCCGATACAGCCATCTGCATATCTCATAGTATATTCATAATGTTCTCCGAGAATTTTTTGCCCAATTCGCTCTCTTATTGTCGTTTTAGGGAATTCACCGCTGAGGGTAAAATTAACAATTGTACCGGATTCATTTTGTTGTAAAGATAAATCCATTTTAATATTTAATTTATGTACGGTTTGCAGATGTTGAGCATCAATGCCATTCATCATGCATATGTGGTGATGACAGCTTCTTTCAAAAGCTTTGTCATGTATTGTCACGAGAGGTTTATCTTTAAGTTCATCAAATTCAACTACTTTATTTGGTGCTTCTTTATCTGGATAAACCCAAATAAAATCATATTTTTCATCTGTAGCATAAGATTGCAGTTTCGCTTTATCGGGAATTGTTGATTGACAAGGAATATCTTGACAGTTTCCCTCACCATCAAATGCCCAATGATGAAAAAAACAGCGGATGAAATTACCCTCAACTCGTCCAATTCCTAAATCAGTTCCTAAATGTGGGCAATAAGCATCTAATGCGCGAAGTTTTCCATCTTCTCCGCGAAAGATAACGATTTGTTGTCCACAAATATTTAAAGATTTTACTTGACTTTTTACTATTTCCTTACTTGGACAAGCAATATACCAGCCTTTAGCGATAATATCCCAATTATTGAAGATTTTCATCTTTATAATCGGTTGTGTGTTTTGATTTTGAAATTGATTCATTATAAGTTAATTAATTTTAAAAGACCTTGTAGTCAGCGCTACCCTACGGGAAAGCTTCGCTAACAGCGCTGAATTGATTCATTATAAGTTAATTAATCTGGAAAGGTTTTGTAGTTAGGGCTGAAGCGCTGAAGCGCTTACTACGAATTAAGATTTATTTGTAAAAGGAGGACGATGAAAAGGCTTTTTTTTGCGTTTCTAAATATTTAGGAATAGAATTTGATGCCATGAGGGACATTTGTTTATTACTTTGCCAAACGTAATTAAGTTTATCTAGGTAAACTTTATAAGATTCCATCGCTTCGGTGTGGGTTTGATAGCTGCGATGTAGTCCTTCTGATTCTTGGGTAAAACTAAGACGCATCATTTCTTTTGCTTCAATATCGCTCATACTAAAAGATGGCGATCGCAAGACTTGATAAATCGCTGAATATAATGCCGGATCGTACCAAAAAATGCCGTTGATTGCCGCACTAAAATGATAATGGTCTTTTTGACAACCACGCAAACCCAAATTAGCTACTAACTTCTCAAATGCTGTCGGTGGTTTCAAACACGAAATCACATCATGGGATATAATTGTCGAACTGTTAAAATGAAAGCTTTCATCCATGAAGTGATAGTAAGATATCTTTGCCGGGATGGGAGCGTTTTCTGGGTCGGGATGTTTCTGATAATAATTGCTTAATTTGTGCTGTACTAACTTTCCGTTGAGTGTTCGCACTCCTCGGACGGTGAAGTATTGACAAGCCAAGAAGGTATTATCTGATGATAGAAGTCCAAAGGTTTGCAATTGTAGCTTTTTCCACCAACTTTTCAAAGCGTTGGTGTCAGCGAAAATCATCGTTTCGCTAAATGGTCCCCGCATGGGATAGGAGAAAATTCGCTTACCAAATAATGCTGCTTCTACTTGGTTGGAAACTGTTTGAAAAGCGTGAATATGTGCGCGTTCTTGGGCAGATTCCAAGTCGAGCATATCACAAACTAGACGAAAATCTTCTTGGGCATAAAGTCCGGCAGCGCTAGTTTGATTAAAGAAGATTGTTGCAATTTCGGCGGAGATAATTTGCGAATAATAAGCTACCCAATAAAGTTGATTTAAGATAACTTTTTGACTTTGGCTTGCTTGTGACCATACTGGTGTACCGTAAAGTAAAGAAAATTCCTCTGGGTTCCAATAAACGTCTTTGCAATCTTCATATTTAAATGCGGCAGCAGCTTCGTCAAGTAGTTGCGTGTGGTCTTGTTGTTTGTTGCGTGTGTGGTTAATTTCTAGTTTGCGGTAGATTTTGGGATTTTGTAGAAGTGTGTTTTGTTTGGGTTCGTTGAGTCTTGTGTTCATGTTAAATTTAGTAGTAAGCGTTTCAGCGCTTATTACGAGTTTTTATACACATTTTTCTGGTGGGAAAGGGTGAAATGATTTTCGCTGGTCTAGTTGTTCAAGTATGCTTTCTGCATTGGAGTGACTCATAAGCGATCGCAATAATTTCAAACGACTACCACTGTGAGTTTCTGTATCCAATTCGGTAAAAATCTTTACTTTCTGTTGACGCGATAAATCACCTTTGACTTTCTCAATTGCAGTTATAACGCTTTGAGGTCCCACTTGCACCATCTGCAAAAAAGAATTATTCTCCTTGTCCCCTTGTCCCCTTGTCTCTCCCACTCTCCCTCTCCCCCTCTCCTCCTCTACTCAAAAGGGTTGAATCCAGCGGTTTTGTGTTCAATAGTTTAGTATTTTCGTTTATTCTATCTGAATCAACGAGGAACGCAGATTAAGCCTCAAAAGACGTAGCGATCGCATCCAAATTTTTGCCGGTTGCTCAAAGAATGTAAAAATATCACCGTACCCGATGTTAGTTTTTTGATGATGCAACCAATGTCTTTCCGGTGTAGTGATATATAAAACCTGACACAGCAAACTCAAAAACTTAGGAGTTTCCCAACCCAAGACACTTATGTGTCTCCACCATACATGAAACTGACCAAAAAGCAACCCACAAATAACGCCAACGGGAGAAAAAGTCCACAGAAATACTGCTAAGAGCAAATATGGCAAAGCCCCCAAAATACCATCTAAAAGAACCTGGAAATTGAAAGTTAAAATTGCGTAATGGCGAAAGTCTTTCTTCCAAGAGTGGTGCGTTTGCAAGTGAAGCCTACCAAAAACATGCTCAGGTATATGGTAGAAGAAGGTAGAAAAAAAATCGCCGAAAAACAGTAGTAGCCAACCAACCGCAATAGCCTCAAGCATTTGTACTCCTCACTCAGATTCCCTATTGTTATTCCTTCTTTAGATAAAAATATGGTTAGTTTAGCAATAATCCATTGCTTTGAGTCTGACTTTGGTACACTATCCTTTATTTTTGCATACATCTAAAAAACGACACAATTTAAGTAGTTTATCTGAAGTCTGCTGAACGAAGTAAGTCACTAAGAGTAAAATTTTAGTTAAAGTTTGTTAAAATTTAGGTTAATTTACCGAAATGCACCCTTATAGTCAACCATAAAAATAAATGCCCACAGGACTTACCCAAGGGTCAGAAAATGACGATTCAAGGTCTAAGTCTAAAAACTGAGGAACACTACTTTTTCCAAGGTAACTTAGTACCCATCTCAGTCAGCGCTGAGAAGACGAGATAGAGGACAAGTACACTAATACTAATAAGAAAAAGAACCAGGTCGTTATTCATTTTAATATAATATTCCTTTCAGGAATTGTGATTAGACACTCTTTAGTGGAAAACATGTAGAGACGTAGCACTTGGTAGTCTCTAGGGGTTCTGGATAACGCATAATTAATTTCCACATCGGTCGTCTATTATAATTTTGCACTGTAGAGACGTTTCAGAAATATCTCTGGGGGCAACTTAACGAATGATTAATGTTGATGAAATAAGCCTGCGGTCATTCTTTCTAAATTATTTTGGAGGTCTAACACAAGACATTTCATTAGTAGAAGGAGGGTCAGAAAAAATTGCTAAAGTGCTATATTCAGGGCTACCTTTGCCATATATTACTCGAAATGCATACAACTTGGTTTTGCCTTGTTTTTCAGTAACTACTGTTAAAAGTGTATTATTAGTATTAGGCAATCCGGCAATTTTCAGTTTGGGAATTCGTCTGAGTTGAATTACACTCGCAGCTGAATTTTTACAATCTCCTTGACTAACATTACGGTCTTGACCAAACTGCATACACATCGGACCATCAAAATCTATAGTGACCTGTGAAGGGTCGTTTAACCAAACTTTTTTAATTGTTTCTCCGGATTGAATAAAACTTAAGTTTGTTCCTTGTTGATACCAAATATCGATAATAGGTGTTGCTCCCCCTAAACCCTGTGCTTGGCAAGAAAACATCGAACGAAGAACGGCATTATTAGCTAAAACACGACCTGCAACTAATAAAATTGCAGTTGAAAAAATCAAGGTAGCCAGATGTAATAAATAAGATTTATCTGGAGTATTTCCTTGTGATGTCTCGTTTTTCATGGCTGCAAAAATTTAGATAGATAAATAGTTCAAGCAAATTCAATGCGGGCGTTGTTAAATGATATCATGTCATGCATTGAGAAAAATACCTTAACCCTCGTAGAGACGTTCCGCCGGATTACTAGAGACGTTCCGCCGGATTACTAGAGACGTTCCGCTGGATTACTAGAGACGTTCCGCCGGAACGTCTCTACCAGAGATTAGGTATTTCATGTTTGAATTGAAAAGTGCCGAAATTTTAATGCTTCATTCTCCAACTTCTAACTATTAAAACTGCGTTGTTTGATTTACATATATTTCAATTTCTTTGCCTGCGGGCATAAACCAAACGTTAGTGCGTTGTGCCTGTCTTTTAGAGATATTTTGTTGATTGCGTTGGGAAACTTGTTGAGCTATATTAGTCGCACCACCTTCCAAAACGCCCGCTAATATGTTGCGTCTGTTGTCGGTGGTTTGAAAACAATTATTATTAGTAACACTAGTCCCACTAGTAACAGTAGTATTAGGGACGCACTGGATTCTGGTATCAGGACGATTAAATATCTCTGCTGCTTTACCAACACCATTCAAGGCGAATACTCCTACATCCGTTAGCCCTGCGACAGACCCCCCTTGATTAGAATATTGGCTTGCGATGAGAGGTTTGCCTTGATTAGCGCGAACGGTTATTGCATTTGGCGGTAAGCTTTTTTCAGTGAAGTTGTTATTATTTGGGACAATAACTTTGACTACATCCAACTGTAGGAAGCCTTGGTCTGAAATAGAACGAACTTGAGCTAAAAATTCAGTCTTAGCAGGTAAAGCGATCGCACCATCCACAGATTTTAATGGCTCTTTCAAACGCACTACAAATACGTCTTTGCCGCTTTCGTCTTTTTTATTGCTATTGGTTGATCTAGTAGTTTCCCCAAATACAGCGGTCGCAAATACAGCTTTCGCTCTAGTTCCTACAGCCACGGATTTCGGAGTCTGCTGTTTTGTTTGGCTAACCGCAGGGGTTGACTCTTCTTCTGGTTCGTCGTCTGGCTTGGTATTTGCTGCCAACCGAGTATTATTTACAGGAGGTGTAGGAGTAGGTGTAGGAGTAGCTGCTTGAACACTATTCCCAGTCATAGTAACCATACCGTAGCTACCTAATTTTGCTAACTTTGCCCATTCCTGAAGCGGATCTGGTGTGGGTTTGGGAGTTACTGTAACTATTGGCTGGGTGTTTGCTGCAACTATCGGCAAAGGTGATGGTAAAATTTGAGAGTTAGCAGGCTTTTGTGGAATAGGCTTTTGTGGAATAGGCTTTTGTGGAACAGAGGGTGCTTTAACGACACGCTCAACAGTGACTATGCGAGGCACATAAACTGTTCGCACGGGTGTTGGTATCCTTTCCACTGGTATCCTCACTCTATTGACAGAAGTTGGTGGTTGTGAAACTGGTCGAGCTGCAACAGGTGTTGGTTTTTGAAGTCTGAGCTTTTGTTGTGCTGCTTTGACTGCTTCTGTTTGTTCAGTCAGGGCTAATTTAGTTTTTAAAGTCTCTAGTTCTGATTGTAGCTGCTGCGGGCGGGAATCGCTTATTGGTTGCGATCGCATAGAAACATTATTCTTTTTTGGCTGTTGCTTGCCAGTGTTCATTAGCTGCGACAAAAACACGCCAGCCACCAATACTATACCCAAAGTACCAGCACCCACCAAGCCTAACTTAGCAAAGGGGTTAGATGAGAGGGGTTCCTTAGTGCGAACTTCTTGAGGATCAGACAAAGGTTGTAACGCAGGAGTTGATTCTTCTACTGCTTCCTCGGTATTAGCAGATGAAGATTCTTCTACCAAGCCAACCAATCTTGCCATCCGTGATTCCCAATCTAAAGTGTCCAATTCGGGTGGACTATCTAGATTTTGTGGCAACTTTTCTGAAGGAATTGAATATCGAGTCATAAATTAATTTTTAATTTTAGAATTCAACAATGCCATTGTGGCAGGGGTTTTCACGGATGACTACATATAGCAGTTGTTCGAGACGCGAAGCGCGTTGGCAAAGCCTCTCGTAGAGAAGCCTCTCGCAGAGAAGGCGATTAGTTAAACAAAGGCAACTTTCACAATTCAGATAGGATTGCTATATAAATTGAACGTACAATTACTTAGTATAGTTTAATTTTGAATTTCATGAACATTTTTTATCTTGTATTTCACAGATATTATAAATTTTTAATCTCGCTTCGCCAAGGCGATAAGCCACCAAGTTCAAAGGTAACGGGGAGTTTGGTAGTGAAGCAGCTTGTTCATCAATTGCTCTCACTAAAATTATTTTATTAAAGGAAATTGATTTTCCCAATCTATCAGAATTTGTAAAAATTATTTGATTAGCAAACATTTCCACTTTCCACTTACCATTTTCTATTTTTGTAGGTTGAGAAATACTTTCTATAACCAATACATTTTCAGTTCCTTTACTTAAGTTTTCAGTGGGACTAATTTGTGATTGTAATTTTGGCTGCAATTCATTAGCTATCAGTTCAGAACTAACTTCCCAAACAGTTTTTGGCTGCTGTTGCTGCGACCAAGTAAGCATTAAGGTCATAGTTTCACCGACAAAGCGCCGAATTGTCTCTGGATGTCGCTCTAAATTCGGTTTGGGGTCTACTGTTATGGCATGTCCATCAGCAAGTTGCACTAAACTTTGAGGTGTTAATCGCATCTGTAACTGCTGCAACATAGACCAGTGGAAGAACAGTACGAGTAAAGTGAGCAGATGCAAACCAAATGTTGCGACGGCAAATAATGGTAAAATACTGCTTTTCTTATTTTCAGTTTTAAGTATCTGCATTAATATTTACCTCTAAAAAGTTATTTGATAAAACTATCAGTTGTTTGTCTATTACCGCATACATTTACATCTGGATTCTGGTTATTATATTCATCGATTAAACATAAATTCCGAATTTCGTAAATTTCTAGTTGATCGGCGCGGACGCTATAAATTGCTTTTTGCAGAACAGTGGTATTATCAAGTTGTGGATAAGCAAAAGAATCTACCGCACGGACAAGTAAATCTTTATTAAAACGAGTTACGATTGTTCTATTGTCAGCTTGTTTTTTTTGAATCAGGTCGGCTACCATCCCAACTCGCCATTTACCCAAACCAATTTTTTCAGGTGGATAAACTCGCTTAATAACTAACTCTCCAGAAATATTTTGACTGGGTTTATTATAAAAAACTTCTGGTGGTGTCATTTCCGCAATTGTGCTTAAGAAACCTTTGCGGAAATCTTCAGATAAAGCAAAACTGGCTATCCAACTTGTTGTACTAACTTTTCGGCTACCACCGCGTGAAGTTTGAATTGATATTCCTGCATCTGCTTGAGGTTGTGTAACTTGTTCAATAGATTCTGGTGGTAATTTTCCCGACCAATTAAACATTGATGTCATCGTTTTACTGACGAATTGACGAATTGCTTCGGGTTCTCTTTCGAGATCAGTAACATCTGCTGGTTTACCATCTATCAGTTGCACAAAGTTGGGAGCTTTTCTCACGCTGAGTTGGCGAATATTTATGCCTTGAAATATTAATAAAAATATAGCCGATAGATGCAAACTGAAAGTAGCGATCGCAAAAATTGTTAAAATACTTCCTGTTCGTTGTCTTTTCTCCAGTAAACGTACCATTTAGTCATCCCCCTTACTTGAGATTTATACCCTCTCCTTAACCCACGAAGCCGTATTGCTGATAGCACTAAAGACTGCAAATCCTCCCGCAGCAGCCACAAATAAAGATACAATCGGGGCTAAAATTCCTAGAAAAATTATAAACCACATTAAGTCTGGATCGGCATTGACATCCTGTCCTGGTCCATTAACAATAACTGTGGCAGTTAAGACAGCAATAATATTAAATGAAATCTTAGAAATTCCTATCGATAAAAACCCAGTCAGCCATGCAAAAATGGGTTTACCAGCTACAGGTAGTAAAGATGCACCCACAGCTAACGGTCCCAAAGCTGCTATCAGTAACATTGTCGCTTCTATCAAGTTTTGGAAAGCATATTGCAATGAAACTAAAAAGTTTTTGATACTAATTTGGACTGTAGAACCTAAGAAAGAATCAAATGAATTTTCCGAGACGCTAGCTGTATTATATGTAATATTATTTACTTTATTTTCTAGTCTATCTATCCAAGGTTTATCACCGTATAAATTTCTATATTCCACCCAGAGAGTGTCAGCTTTTTCCTTAGCTTTGACAAAGCATTGATTTTGTTGCTCACCAGTTAGTGACTGACAAGGACGCAATAAAGAACCGGCTATTTCTTCACCAATAGTCATATTTAGTGCTTGCTGATAAGTTTGATTTGCGTCTGCTGTTGTCACTACTTGCTGATTCACCGTATTCAGAAAATTCCTGACTCCTAATGTTAAATTGGACAATACAGTGCCATTTCCGGAATTGGTTAATAGTATGACTACTACAAAAGGCCAAATTAAAGCTGTTATTGGACGGGAAAAATCGCTGTTGATAGCATCTTGTAGCCACTGTACCATAAAAAACAGTAGGGTTCCTACGGCAAAAAATACACCTAAACTTGTCAGCGCTCCATATAAGTTATTAATAGTATCATTTTGTAATAAATCTACCCATTGTTGATCCCAACCTTCGGCAATACTTGTAGCAGTTGTGGCTCCATTGCCGAGAACATCATTTATACCGATTTGAATTAAAAAAGTTGGGGAAATATCTTTCATTTTTATAGCTTTCCTTTAAAAGGAAGTTAAGGCTCAATTAAATTATTTATGATAAGTGTAAATAAAGGTTTCTCGTAGTAAGGGCTACTCTACGGTAAAGCTCCGCTAACAGCCCTTATAAAGGAAGATTTGAGCGGTAAACCGCTCACTACGTAAGAATAGGTTCAAAAATCATGATTTTTAGTTGTTAAGTTTTCTGCCAAACAAATCTGCTTGGGAAGTGGTTCGCAAAAGTCGCGCTGCTTCTGCGGATGCGTCTACTCTTCTCGCACGATTTGTATCTTCCATTTGCTGAGAAAGACTTGCGAGATTTAAGTTAGTGTATTGCAAAGATTGATTCGTCTGTATTGTTTGACCAAGTGTTTCGGCTACAATTTTTACTTGTTCCCGTTGAATTTTAGTTTGTTCGTATTGTAAATTGGTTTGCTCGCGGATACCAAGCAATTGTCCTACTTGTCCTGCAACTGAAGCATTAGTCCCAAGTTGAACAATTTTATCTTGAATATCATTGAGAAAATTTTGTTGATTTTCGTCTAGATCCTCGTTAAATACGCCAATACTTTCCAATCTATTTTCGGTATCTTGTAGCTTTGTTTTTGACCTAATTTGACCATTGATACCGAGAATACCTGAGGCTGAACTACGAGTAATTAAACGATTTATTTCATTATTAACTGAAGTTGAACGTACCACAGGATTATTTTCAAACTTATCTGATATGGAGTTGAGAAATATATCAATACTAACTTTTTCTCCAGCATCAACAGGATTAGGTATATTCAATTCCCCTTTTGCGTTATCAATGGCATTTTGAGATTGAAATTCTACAGGTTTTAAACTGTCGTTTACATTATTTGATAAATAATTTTGTAAATCTGTAGAATATGATTGAAAATCTGTCCAAACTTTGCCTAGTTGTGCTGTGGCTGGTAGAACAATGAGGAATGATAGAGAAAGTGTCAAAAGGGCGATTTTTTTCATAGTTCTGAACCTGGAAAAAATATTTAGAGGAATTTAGTACTTTATTCTTTTAAGTAGTTCAACCATATTAAAGGCAAAACCTCTCCCTGACTTTGACTGGCGTCAAAGTCGTCCCTCCCCTACAAGGGCAGGGAAATGTACTCTCCCTTTTCTTGTAGGGGAGGGAAATGTACTCTCCCTCATAGAGTAAATGTACTCCCCCTTCCCTTGTAGGGAAGGGGGTTGGGGGGTTAGGTCTTTTTAAAATTGCCATGTTAACTACCACGTAATGAAGCCACTAACTGACGTGCAAAGGCAGAAATTGCTTGATATTTATCGCTGTATTCTCGCATTATTTTACTCCGTGCAGCTTGTTCATTGGGGTTGTTAGCAACTACTGCTAATTGTTCGTAACCTGGATAATAGCGACAAAAGGTATAAATACCGTTATTATCTAATAGCCATTGGCTATAAATGCCTTCTTTGCGAGGAAAGAAGCCTTCTGAAGCATTACGAGAAATAATTTCACGGGGATATTTTAATATTTGGATGAAACTATCGACGGCAACGGGTTGAATGCGTCCGATTAATCGTGTTGATAAGTTTTGTAAAATTTTCGATGCGGCTTTAGATTTGGCGATGGTATCGGGGTCTTGTGCTGATAAAATAACTCTAATTCCAGCTTTTGCACCATTGGCACAAATTCTGCCAACTAAGTCAGCAATTTGGTCAAATTCAAATAAAATTGGTGCTTCATCAATGAAGAATATGGAAGCTGGACTGCTGAGTGCGCGTCTTAATGCTGCTGAATAGGCACTTAAAGATAGGATTGCTGCATCTTCATTATCTGAGAGGTTTCTCAGAGCAAAAACCAAAAGTTGTGCATCAGTGGGAAAGCTAGATGGTGCAGAAATCGATTGTCCGACGCGACTAGAAAGCCAAAATCGCAACCGCAATTGAATTTGACTTAAGGCATCTTCAACTCTGCCACTTAGAGAATTAATTTGTAGATGTTCTGTTGTGCAGAAATAAAGAAAATCTCTTAATGTGGGGGTTTTCTGCCAAGCTGAAGTGCCAAATCCCCCTGCTATTGCGATTCGATATCGCTCTTTTATACCTTCATCAGCAAAGAATGCTGTTAAAGCCAAATTAAGAAGCGATCGCACGGTTTGAGATAACAGTGGATTTTCTGTAGATGAGCCTAAAACCATTGTCATTAAGGCTGATTCTAAAAAGGCAGTATAATCGAGCAGGCGATCGCGCTGTTGTTCTGGATCTAGCGATCGCAAATCTGGTTGCTCAAACAAGTTATTCGATTGTTTAGAAATATCAAAATATGCTCCACTGTCCTCCATAAACTCTGTATAGTCGGTGAAGGTAGATGTGCCATCTGGTTTGGGGAAATCTAACGCCACTACTGGAATACCATGTGCCAAAGCTTGAGTTAAAATTCCTGACACCAATACTGATTTACCAGCGCGAGTTGTCGCGAATAGCGCTAAATTTTTATGCTCGTTAAATAAATCTAAGTATACCGGTGTTCCTCCCTCCTCGGCAATCAATTCAAAACCTTGGCGATCGCCGACTTTAGTTAATACTAAAGGCATTAATCCGGGAACTTCACTGGTTAGATACAACTGCCGACGGTTGAAGGGTTTTGCTAACAATCCTTCCCAAACTATCGGTAAAGTTTGTAGCCAAATTTTCCAAGCATATTCTGTTTCTCTAATTACTCTTGCTGGACGTTGAAAACAGTTTTCAATATATCTTATTGCTTCGTCTAATTTACCCACAGTTGGACGATGTACAAAAATTGCTATCCCCGTATAAATAGGTACTGCACCTTCATATAATTGTTCTTGTGCTGCTACGGATTTTCTTAATTTTAATTGAGCGTTGACATCAATGGTTCGGCTTTTTTCTTGAGCCATTGTTGCTGTCACATTCGACTGCTTCAACACTCGTTGCAAAGTGTTTTTTACTATTGCTGGATTTGCGGCAGTTAACTCACAAAAAATCTCTGTATCAACAACCGTTTCTCTTGCTAACAATTCCCATAAATAGCGCAGTTGAGAAGATTTATTTTGCCAACCACCAGGTTTTTCTAAAAATGTTAATGCCCCAATATAATTATTTTTAACATGAACCCACGAGCGATCAGCACAAGGTACACTAGATTCCATCAGCAAAGTTGTACTGTGGACATTATCTATAAGTAATTTGGTACTAGCTAAATCTGAATGAGCTTCTTCGTGCAGTCCATTTTCATCTAAAGTCATTAATTGGGGAATATCTATCGGTGGGGTATCATTAAATCTTCTCCATATTTCTCCCCAAAGTTCTTCACTAGTCAAAGGCTTAACATCCAATGCCATTTGATTAGATAATATTTGTTCCCAGCGACAAAAACCTTGTTTGTAAGCATTGCTCACAATGGTTTCTATGCGCTGATTTTCCACTTCTGCCATATCACCTTTGAATTTCAACCACCACAATTCAGCTTTTGCCAAAAGCTTTTCTATGGAATCATCTGCATTGGTGGAGTTTGGTTCAACGGTATAAGTTACATAAATTTTGAGAAATTTCGGTTTGCGAATACCAGAAGCTGTAAGTTCTTTTGTTCTTGCTCTTTCCGCCATTAAGAGGTATTTTATATCTTTAGATGGCGTTTTTTTGATGATTGAGTTTAGTTCTTTTTGTCGTTTTTCATCGGAGCTAAAAGAACTCAAATGAAAGGTTATTCTCTCATTAGCTGGAATGTCTTTTAAACCCGATTCAATATTATTAAGAATTACATCTATTTGGTCTGTTCTTAAAGTAGTATGAATACCTCGACATTCAAAACCAAAAACAAAGCAAAATCTATTTTTTTGGCTTCCCTTTGTCAAAAGATAAGCACCTATATCACGTCCACCAAGTGAGATGCGTAACATTGTCGCTAGGTGTAAAGCATCTTCAAATGGTGTTAATCTCTCGCTACCTGCGATGCCGACGCTTTGTTTTCCGATTTTTTGCTTCATGGTTAACGAATAGTATGCTTTGATAACGAGCAAAGCCTCTAGTCCAAGCTGGAACACCAACAAATTTACTTAAAAATCGCCAACTCCTACCACCTGTTAATATCCACCAAGTTGCCATTCCCCAAATAGTAATTAGTATCGTCCACAACCATTTTTGAAAGTCATCCGGAAAAATTCCTCCAAAAATTCCATTGATGATAAAATAAGCAGCTAAGGCAATAACCGTCCAAGGAAGGACTTGATCGGCGGGAATTGGTCCTAATGAAGGTTGGCTTCCTAAAATTTGATTGACTGGACGAAAGTCTTTTTCTTTGTCTTGAGTCATGGAAAATTTCTTAGCTTTTTTTCATTTTAACTCAATAAATTATGGATTATTATTAGGATTGCCAATTACAAAGCCTGTGAGAACATCAGCAATTGTGACAGCGACAACTACTAATAAGGGAGTTCTGGCGATAGTTTGCCAATCTTCGTCTTTGCGAACTGCATTAATAACACCAATCAAAGAAACTGCTATGTAAAGTAGGTAAAGTGCTCGCAACACGTTGAATATTAAACTAACTGCTTGGGTACCATTGTTTGCTGTTGCATCTCCTGTTGTGGTGAGATTCTGTTTAAAGAAATCTTCGGCTCTCTTAAAAAATTGGGCTTGTGCGGGAACTGCAAAATAGTCTAACCAAAATAAACTCAGGACGATCGCTACTGCTAATATTTGTAACAATATGAGCGATCGCCTGGGTAGATGAACCTGCTGCCCAATTTGCTGTATAATTATTGTAATTAGACTACCCACAAGTAGACAAAAAAGCAGGATGGGGCTTTTGAGGCTGATAACGCTTAGAAGTACTGCACAAGCAATCAAAAATGGCACAGATTCAATCAGCCAAGAACACCAGTATTCGAGTGTTACTCTCAATTTAGGAGATATCTTCCTAGCACTACTAGTCAAAGTTTTGATAAAAACTATCTCATGAATACTTTGTCTGGACATGAATTTTAGTGTTACTTGTGACAAATATATTTTATACATTATAGAAGAAGTCGTATCAAAATTCGTTGTGCTAGGCATAACTGCCAATATTATAGTTAACTTATCCCATCCAGTGCCGCAGAACTTCTGTAAACCTGAAAAAATGCCTTTCAGGGTTGGAAAAATTAATCAAGCCAGAAAAAATATACATTAATCAAAGTTGATGTCAAGTATAATTTAGAGGCGATCGCCAAAAACCCTAAAAGACAACTACTAGCCTGTCAAGATAAAAATGACGGTTGTAGAGCAATACGGTTCAGTTAAGGATAATTGTAGGTTGGGTTGAACGAAGTGAAACCCAACAAACCCCCCGAAAATGTTGGGTTTCGTTCCTCAACCCAACCTACGCAGTTTAAAGTTTTTGACGCTAACACCAACCGTATTGGGTTGTAGAGACGTAGCAGTGCTACGTCTGTGAGCGGGTTGTGGATTTGTACACAACCATCAAAATAAAATTGACAGACTACTAGTACACCATCGCGTTTGCCCTGCCTCTCGTAGAGTAAGGGAACAGGGAACAGGGGAATGTGCAATACCCAATGCCCAATACCCAATGCCCACTATCAACCAACAACTTTGATATCACTGCGTTCTACATAATAAGAACCCAAAACAATAGCATCCATATGAGTTCTTAAAAAACACAGAATGGCTTCATTAGGAGTTCTAACGATGGGTTCATTTTCGTTAAGGGATGTGTTGAGAACAATGGGAATACCAGTGCGTTGAGCAAATGTATTTATCAAGTCCCAATAAAGAGGATTGGTACTGCGACTGACACTTTGTAAACGTCCTGTTCCATCAACATGGGTAACAGCAGGAATTAGCTCTCTTTTTTGAGAGCGAATTTTAAAGACTTTTTCCATGAACGGTGCCGGTTCATCGATTTCAAAGTATTCGCCGACTCTTTCTTCTAAAATGCTAGGAGCGAAGGGACGAAACTTTTCTCGGAATTTGATTTTCAGGTTGATAATATCTCGCATATCAGCACGACGTGGATCGGCTAAAAGTGAGCGATTACCTAAAGCTCTAGCTCCAAACTCCATCCTACCTTGAAACCAACCGATTACTTTACCTGCACACAAAGCATCGACAACATGATGTAAAAGTGCATCGCGCTCTAATTTTTTGGGTTGCAGATTGTGGTGTTGCAAAGCTAACAAACATTCTTCATCAGAAAATTCTGATCCCCAATAAGCATGATCTAGGACAAATTTTCTCGGTTGTTTTAGCATTTGATGCCAAACGTAAAAAGCTGCACCAAAGCATGTGCCGTTGTCAGCCGCACCTATGGGAGTGTAGACATTTTTAAAGGGGGTATTTTGAGTGATTTTGCCATTAGCGACAGAATTCATCGCTACACCACCCACCAAACAGAGATTTTCGCTCTTGTAGCGATCGCTTAAACGATTCAGCAGATGAAAGATAATTTCTTCAGTCACAGCTTGCACAGATGCAGCGATATTTTGATGCTTTGATGTCACTTCCGATTTCGGATCTCGCGCTGCACCGAGTAATTTTTCTAACTCTGGGCTGTGGAATGCTTGGACAGTTGGAGAACCACTTTCCCAATTCATTGCAATACCTTGAGTGTGGTGGTTAAAGTAGTCGAGATTTAATTCAAAGCTGTCTCCTTTGGGATATATAATTCGACGAAACGCTTCTAAGTATTCAGGTTCGCCATAGGGGGCTAATCCCATAACTTTATACTCATCACCGTAGGCAGGAAAGCCCAGGTATAAAGTAATAGCATTGTAAAGATAGCCGACGGAATGAGGGTAGTGAGTGCGAGAAAAATATTCTAATTCGTTACCGCGTCCAGCAGCCGAGAGAGTGCTGACAAAATCTCCCATGCCGTCGATTGAGAGAATTGCCGCTTCTTCAAAAGGAGAAACAAAAAAACCACTAGCTAAATGGGTGGTATGATGTTCTAAATTGTGGATTTTTGCGTGGATGTCTTCGCTTTGGCAGTGACAGACATCGGCTAATTCTTGCAGAAGACTCGCAGATTTGCTTTGCTTGTTAAATCGATCCAAAAGCGATCGCACAGAAGGACGATTTTGCAGGGTAAATAATAACTTGCGATTTAAGTTGGCTTTGGGATTGAAAGATACTGCAACATGAGCTAAATCTGCGGCACTAATACCACCCACTTTTAAACAATAGCGGATAGATTCTGCTGGAAATCCCGCCCAATGTTTAACTCGATTAAACCGTTCTTCTTCAACTGCGGCAACGAGTTCACCGTTTTGGATTAAGCAAGCTGAAGCATCGCCATGATAAGCGTTAATTCCGAGGATGTTCATGTTGGTTTTAATGTACTAATTAAAAGTGTTTTTCAGTTCGGCTCCGGTATAGCCTGTAAAAAGCCAGACCAAAGAGCGAATACAATCACGTAGGATGTGAGTTCGGGGTTCTGGTGCATTGATCGATGGAGCAGAGACAGCAGTAAATGTTATACCTTGGCTACCAAGAATGATGGTGGCGATCGCCTCTGCTCTGGGCATATGAAAGCTGGAAGTAATTAGAAACAAGTGTTGTATATTGTGTTGTTTGAAGTCATTCACTAGAGAGGTAAAGTTAGTGACTGTATCAACAGCACGACAATCAATATGCACGCGTGTCAGAGATATACCTGCGGTTTGAAAAGTTTTGTGTATCTCGTTTGGGCTTGAACCAGAAGATATCCAGATATCTAGGGATGGATACCACCGTGCTAGATCCGCAGTCAAACTTTCCCGCTCCGATCCACCACCTAAGATAAAGAAAGCTTGGGGTTGGGGAGCTTGGTAGGAGGCGATCGCTAATCGAATTGGAATGATACTCAGTAAAACAAGGATAAAACCTAGAAGAGCAAATATCCAATATTTCTTGGTCAGTAAATAAAATCCTTTCATCTAAGAGGATGGAAAGAAAAGTTTTGGGCGAATATAATTCGCTACTACACTGGCATTGTCCGGATGGTGCGCGGACTAATACAAACATCTTGGCTTTCCAACCCACGGAGGTGGGTTTTGTTTGTGTAGCCGCGAATTATATTCGCCAAGGCTTTAATTTTCGTGTAGCTGGTTTGTGCCCAGAATAAAGACCTTAAGTTTACGAAATTTCTTCCGGATCAATCCCCATAGCCCGAAGTCTTTCAGCTAATCTAACAGCTTTTTGTTCGGCTTGTTCAGCCCGTTGACGTTCTTGTTCTGTCCGTTGACGTTCTTGTTCAACTAACTCACTTCCCCAAAGTAATAAATTTCCAGATTTATCCCACCAGCGTAACCAATAACCCTCAAACTCTGCTTTTTTACCCATCCATGGTTATAGGGGGTATGGTATTTCGCGGCTGAACTTGCAAAGATGTCATGGTCAGAGGCGATCGCTAAAGGTATCCATTTCTTCTATGATAATGTGCTTCCAATTCATATTTTATTCAACAATCATCCATAAATTTTCTGCTTATTTGTGAATTGACTTTTGCTCAAGGATAGCTTGATAAGCGGTGCTTAAATTTTGAGCGATCGCACTCCAAGAATATCGGCTATTCACCAGATGTTGACCATTTTCACCTAACTGTTGTCTAAGGAGTGGAGATTTGAGTAATTGAGCGATCGCCAAAGCTAAAGTATCCTCTTCTCCCTCCACAATTAGTCCAGCTTTCGATAAAGCAATTTCTGGAGCTATTTGCACACCAGGAGTGACGATTACTGGCAATCCCACTGCCATAGCTTCTGCGACTGCAATACCAAAGTTTTCGGAAAAGGATGGCAAAACAAAAATATCAGACCCTTGGAGGAGCAATTGTTTATCCTCTCCTGTGACGAAACCAGCAAATGAAGTTTGAGAAGTTAAACCGCAGTTTGCTATTAAATTTTTCAGATCATCAACATAGTCTGGCTCTCCTGCACCAGCTAAAATTAGATGGAAATTGTCATTTTGAGCAGCGAGTTGTTTAAGCGATCGCACCAGCAAATCGGGACGCTTTTTGTAATGGAGACGAGAGAGAAACAGCACCACCGGTATCTCACTCCCAATTCCATAAACATAGTGAAGCTTCTGTTTAGCTTCTGGTAAATAAATTGGCTGATTCACTCCTAAAGGTAAGGTAATCGTAGGAGTCTTAATGCCAAATTTGCGGACATCTTCGGCTTCACTAGCTGACGTGGAATGTATAGCAGCAGCACGATTCAAATTATGTCGCTCAATCAAAAGTGTATATATTTGTTTTTTGAGACGACTTTGGGCTAAAGCCCAAGGCTCTAATTGTCCCATCGTTCGGATTGTGTAGGGAATACCTTGCCATCTCGCAATTGTCCCGGCACAGCTAGAACCATAGGAAAATAGATAGTGAATATCCAATAAGTCGTAATCTTTGATATGCTGCCAAAGCCAACGAGTCAGTGCTTCCGAGAAAATAAATTCCTTCATTCGATGAGAATATCGGGGCAGAAACCATACAGGAACTTGCTGATATTCGACACGTTCATTGAGGGGTACATCTAACACTAATTTATCTGAACCATTATCATTAGTCGTGGCAATTTCAGTGTCAACACCACATTCACGCAAAGCTTTAACTAAATTCAAAACTACTTCGGTTGGTCCCCCTAAAGTTGGACTAACTGAAGGGATAACATGTAAAATTTTCACCTGGAATTCATTAAGCTAGCTAGGGTTTGTTTGAACTTTTCAAAACCGAAGGTATCTATTACTTTCCGCCGAAGAATTTCAGGCTGATACAAGATGGGATGGGGATAAGTGCCTTTTAAAATTTGGATCAAAGATTGAGCGATCGCTTCCACATCATCCGGGTTGACTAAAACACCTAATTCTCCCCCGCAAAGAGCATCAATTGCTCCATCTTGATTGCCTCCCAGCACCGGTTTGCCACAGGCTAATGCTTCTAAATATACAATCCCAAAGCCTTCCCCTTTACTGGGCATGGCAAAGACATTACAAAGATTGTAGTAGTCACAAAGTTCATTGTCAGGTATAAATCCTGCTAAAGTAACGCAATCTTCCAAACCCAGTTGAGTAATTAGTTGCTCAATTCGGGGGCGATCATCGCCTTTGCCAACTATTATGTAATGAACATCTGGAAGCTGACGCCTAATTTTAGGTAAAGCTTGAATAATTTTATCATAACCTTTGTAGCCATCAGCACTTGCTAATCTAGCCACGGTTAAAATAATTGGCTGTTCAGGTTTTAGTCCGTATCGCTCTAATAAATATTTCGGTTTATCTGCAATTTTGAAGCTACTGCCATCAAATGTATTAGGTAAAATCGAGATTTTACTAGGATCTAAGTTCTGTTCTTTCAGCAGGCGATCGCGTGTGTAATTACTCACTGCTAGAATGCGATCGGCATGAAATAAAGCAGTTTTGAGGGTAGGATTTGTAATATTCCAAGCATCAACACCGTGAGCAACAGTCCAATAAGGTATACCTTTGAAGCGTTTTAGTAAATAGGCAACGACCGTAAAATTCAAATGAGAAGTGATAATCAGATTAGGGGTTTGCCAAATACCACATTTGAAAATTTGAGTAGCAAAGGCAAGCGTCCTTAACTTTATATACCACTTACCTGCAAAGTGAAATCGGGTGTTATTTATAGAAGAGACATTTGATAAGCAGCGAGTATCGTGTTTGAGAAAAACATCATATTCTGTATGAGGATACAAACTTTGTAACGCTTCGAGCAAGAAAGCTGAATAGACCTGTACACCACCTTTAAATTCAAAAATATTAGGAAACCAGATGTGTAAATGCTTATATTTTTTATATTTGCGATTATTTTTGATGTTTCTATCCTGATTTAACAAATAATCGGAGTCAACATTTATCTTCATCATACGAGATATTCACATAATTTTAACTTGATTCAAAGATTTTTCGCCAATGACTTGCTGATAAATTTCAATATATTGACTAATCATTGTTTCAACTTGAAATCTTTGGCAATTAACAAATCCTTTTACTTTATATTCTTCTAATATAGGAAAATAGTCAATAATTTTTTCTGCGGCTTTTTCAGGTTTATCCGGTTCTATATATATAGCTGCTTCTCCTCCTAAATCATTCATCGGAGGACGGTTTGATGTAAACACGGGACAACCACAAGCTTGAGCTTCTATAATTGGCCAGCCAAACCCTTCATAAAGGGAAGGAAATAGTAAGGCAGTAGCAGAAGAATATAGCGATCGTAAATTTTCATTATCAACATTCACTAACTCTATAACTTTTTGAGTCATATTATGCATGTTAATAAACTGCCACATTTCCGCTGTTATGGGTTTACCAGCCATGACTAAATAAAAATTGGGCTGTTTTAGTTTCAGCATTAACTGATAAAAAATTTCTAAAACTCCCAAACGATTTTTGTACCAAAAATTTCCCCCAACATGAAGAATAAATTGGCAATTTTGAGGAACTCCTAAAACTTCTAAACGTTCCTTAGCTTCTATAGTTGTCATTGGGGTATAGGGATAGTTTAACCCCATAGGAATACAAGATACAGCACTTTTAGAAAGAGAACTAAGACGTAATACATCGCTTCTAGTTTGTTCGGAAACGCACACAACTTTTTCAGCTTGATTTAGCCCCTTCATCATCATTTGCTGCAATTGTTTCCCAGTCCATCCAGTTTTATATTGAGGAAACTCTCCCAAACCAGAACGAACGGCTAATAAATCATGACAAGTTACAACATGAGGTACGTTTCTCAAATATTTTATGTAAAGTGCATTCCCTTGATCGCATATATGAACTACGTCTGCCCAAGATAATGCTTGACGCAATTGTGATGGAAAGAGAATTAATTTATCAATATAGCCTAACCATTTTTTTAATAACTCCGAAGATAAACCAAGTCTCCCAAAATACGGTATTGGACGAATAATACGCACTTGATGACCAAATTTAGTTAAATAAATTTCCAGCATAGAAGCAAACCTATCCATGCTTTGTATGGCATCTGGCTGATAATTACCTATCAATAAAATTTTCATTTATTGCTATGAGTCTGGCTTATTTATAATTATTTTGATTTGAGATACCATAAAATTCGCTTTGCATTAATAATTACTTGAGCAGGTAATAAAGAATTTACTAGATATTTGAAAAAAGCTTCTATTGTTTGAGGTAATAACCTCTTTTGTAGTGCTAAAATATCTTGAGGTTTCAAAGTAGCAACTGAAGAGTTAGGGAAAGCCGGATAAGTTCTTGGAAAACCAAATCCGAGATAGTCCATTACCTCTGGAGTTAAATTATCAAGATATTCAGTATTAACTAGATTTTTTTCACCATGTCCTACATATTCACTACCAACTTGATCTACTTGAAAAAGTAAAGTAGTTCTGTTGTAATTATCATCCTGAAAAGGTTCAGCCCGATGAATACCGTGGATATCACAAATTATCAAGCTTCCCTTTTTCATGGGGAATGAAAGTACATCTTTTTTATAATTTTTTTCGATAAAAGCATCACTTAAGTAAATTTCATGGTCATATTTACTAGACCATTTGTGAGAATTATTAAGATATTGAAATGCATTCGTTGTCACATCGGAAAAATAAAATAAAAATAATAGACCCGGCATATTATGCTTGGCAACTAATTGCTTACCACTCTGCAAGTTATTGTCTGTATGCCAAGGCATGTGAGCTTTTTGATTAACTTGATAAACTCGATGATTTGTTAATTTATAGTTATCATCAAAATATTCCTTGCAAATATCTAAAATTTTTCTTGATGTAATGATATCATATGTTTTTTTAGAACTAGCTAAACAGTGAGTTAAAAATTTGATGTTTTGGGCAATAACTACACCAACATCATTATTATTTACTAAAATATAATTAAAATCTATTTCTTGAAGTAATCGATCAATATACTGTTCTTCCAATGCTCCTTCAAAAACGAAATATCCTTTACTTTTCAGGTCATTAACTATTTGACTAGTATTTGTGTTTAGAAAATCTAACTTAAACACCTATTAATCTCTCCATATTGAAAAATCAAAACACACAGTTAGCATATGAATTCATACATAAATTATTTAACTTACAATCCATAAAAGTTAAAAATATACCAAACAATGACATTCAATAAATTATACCCTATCAGCCAAAATTAACATAATTTCAACTTCATAAATGTTTAGACTTACCTCCCAATAACAATCTAAACATTAAATATAAACCAAAAGAAATATTAACTGCTGCTCCAATCATCAGAGAAAAATTAGACTCTTGGTAAATTAGAGGAAATAAGATTGTAGCTCCGATCACTACTTCTAGTGAATTCATTCTAGAAGCATTAAGTTTTTGATCAAGAAAGGCTAGAAGCAATCCTACTAGTGGCATTCCTATCAGCACACCTAAAGAGCCAAAGTTGGCATACATTTCTACAATCCAGGGAAGGTTCCATGCGGTAGTATAGTCGTTATTTCCTAGATACTTATAACGTCTACCAAACTCATTTGCTATCTGTTCTGTAGGTTTATCAGTCCACAACGCACGAGGAATATAAGTCGTCAATAAATTTGAGTAAGTTGTGCCACCCCAATAAGGGACTATAGTTGGTGTGTCATCAACTATATTTGAAAATAAGAGAATATGTGCCGATCGCTCTGTAGCGGAAACTTTCTGGGGGTCTTTTTTTTTGTATTCAGCATCAAGGTTAGAGTATTGCTTAATAACAAGTTCTGTGAATAATTGAACCTTTTCAATAGGATTCGAGTTAGAATATGCTCCACCCCATGTTAAAGCACGAAATTCGTATTTGACTGGATTGAAAATTATATAAAATAGAATTGAAAGACTAATCAATCCAACTGGAAAGCGTTTACGCTCATACCAAATAACTATAGTCATGAATAGACCTAGGGTCATAATTTGAGCTAAAGCGCCAGTCGCAAGACGATAAATTAGTTCTATTGGCAGACATACACCTAAAAATGCCCATGTTTGAACAGATGGTAGTCGGCTACGCGACCAAAGAATATAAAGTATCCCAAAAGCTAAATATCCAATTGGCTCTAATAACTGGTTTAAAACGGAAATTGTTCTCAAGAATGGAATAAATAAACCAGCTAAGTGTAACAGAAGTAGTTGCCAGACAATAGTTAATAGTTTATTTTGTGAATATACTCCTGATAGCTGAATGGGAGAGGTTTTCTGCCAGAAAGAGGATTTAAAAACATAATAGGAAATATTCATCCCAACTAAACCTAGAAATACTAAAATTAAAGCTTCATTAGTGACATTTGCCAAAGAGAAGCGCTGTATAACAGCAAATTCTAGTTCTTTAGAAAAGATAGGTAAACCAAAGCTAGTGACGTAAAAAATACCCACTAGTGGAAAAAAAGGTATTGGTGGTCGTTTGCGGTCTGATAAGTACTGTATACTTGGCAAAAAACCTACCCAAATTATCGACAATGCGATAAGTGCTTTATCGATAGAGATTTGTTCTGGACGATGCTCGAACAGATAAATACTAGCTGCAATTAAAATAAAGATGAGAAATAGGCGTAATCTTCTAAAATAACGTTCTTGTTTTATTTTCGCTTTAATAAGAGCAATTTGTTCGTAATTTAGCGACTGATTATTACTTTCAGTTTCGTCATAATAATTATACACAGTGTTTAATAACCTAAAATTTTTCTATCTGGAATTAACTAAGTCTTTAATTTTTCCCAATAGAGGAGAAAAAGCAGATTCATAATTATACCTTTCTTCAAAAGCCTGTCGAGCGGCTAAACACATTTCTTTGTATTTGCTAAAGTCACTCAAAATATCCTGAACAGCAGATGCAATAGATTGAGCATCGTCTGGATCTGCAAAACGAACCCAACTCTCATTAGCAAGATATTCTTGGTAATTTGGAAAATTACTAACAATCACTGGGACTCCACAAGCCGCATACTCATATATTTTGTTGCAAGCTGTGACGCAAGCTACGCGATCAAAGCTAATATTTTTATAGAGGGCAAAACCTATTGTTGCTAACAATGTAGGAGCTTGTAAATCTTTATAAGGTATGGTTCCTAAATAAGAAAAATGGTTTGACATCTTCAGATGTTCCACCCAATTCGCAAGTTTTTTAGCATTATCAGTGTTAAGAAAACCAACAAATTTAATATTTACATTTTTGTTTAACAGTGAAGCAGCAGTTACAATTTCCTGCATAGCACTGGCATCTGAAATCGATCCTCTGTAGAATAACGTGATAAACTCCCAGCGCTTCTTGATTACCATAACCCAATTTTGTGGAAGGTTGAAAACACTTTTTAACGGAAAGTTAGGAACAATTATTGGCTCTTTTTTAAGATTAGTTACTTTCTGACAAAATACTGCCCTATCTTTATCAGGAAATACAATAACCACAGCTTTATTTATCCAGATTCGTTCTGCTCTGTGAGTCCATCCAGATAAAGAAGATAAAGGAGCCAGGTGTTCGCTAGTTTCATGGCTTTGGTATACTAGGGGAACTCTTTGAGGAAGGGATATTTGGCAAAGATAAGCTATAGTGTAGGCAAAAGTATCATAAGCATAGATAAGAGATACGTCTTTTAAAAGATGGCGTGCTTGACCAATAAAATTAATATATTCCCAAAATTTAGCTTTTGCTGATGCTTGCTCTCGTTCTCGTACTGTTGTATATTTTCCCAGTCGGTAGATTTTAACATTAGAAGGATATTCGCGATCGGGAAGTTCTTGATTACGACCGATCAAAACCACATCAAAGTGTTCTGATAATAAATGAATAGCGTTAACTGTTGGAGGATAGTGGTCAGGATTAGCATAGATTATCATTCCGATAATTTTTTTACCCATTTTTATACCTTATTTTAAAATTAGTAAATTCTTCATTCACAGAACTAGATAAGAATTAACTATCTTTTCACCATACTCATCCCAAGACAGAGACTTACGTGCTTGTTCTAAGGCATTTCTTGCCATCTGCTCTCGCTTATCTGGGTTTTCGTAGAAGAAAAGTACTTTTTCTTTCAAAGTTTCTACATCCCTAATTGGTACGCAAAAACCATCAATTCCATCCCTAACAATATCCTCCCCACCTGTATTAGTGGTATGAATTATAGGTAAACCACACGCCATTGCTTGGGGTTGAACCATTGCCAAACCTTCTTCAATTGATGCTAGACAAAATACTGAACATTGGGAGTAGAACCATCGCAGTTGATTTTGAGGTTGCTTACCTTTGTAGATAATGCGATCGCTTTGATATTTGACTAAAAAAGGTTCTATTTCTGGAGCTATTGGACCCACAAGCCATAACTCAGCTTCGGGTAAGTTTAACTCATAAAAGGCTTGCAATAAATACTGTACACCTTTACGCAGTGAAAGCGCCCCGCAGTGTATAACCCGAAAAATATTATCTTCTTTGGAAACTGGATAAAACTCTGCTAGAGAAGTTCCATAGGGAACATGAATTAGTTTATTTTCTGGTATTCCTTGTTCTAAAAAAGTACGCTTGACAAACAGGCTGGGAATAGCAATTCGGTCAGCAACATCATAAGATTTTATTTCTCTTTCGTATACTCCAAGATGAGTTTCAGTAAATTTTATTCCCCATTTTTCATGTTCTTCTTTGAGAATTTCTGTTTGATAATGCATATGACTACTACCGCGCTCGATTACTGTTTTAGCACCTAGTTCTTTAGCCTTATGCAGAGACCAAAAATTATATCCTGACCAACCTACAAATAAATCAAACCCAGATGATAAGCTATTTGCTACTGAGCGGTCAAATTGCTCTACAAACCATAGTTGTAGGTTGCGATCGCCTCTTAGCCAAACTGGTAATCTATACCAGCTGCGAGATAGAGCTTCCAAATGCCATATAGAATGAATAAACTGTCTATCAATACCAAACTTAGTAATGGCAAAATTTGGATAGGTAGAGATTAAACTATGTAAATAACCTCTTTTTTCCAATTGTTGGGCTAAGTTAAAGGCATGAAAACGCCCAAAAACAGAGACGATAACTTTCATTCTTAGTAATTCAACCTGTTCAGGACACTTTTTCCGCCATCACAATAACAACTTCTTGTTGACTTTTATCTACTGCTATTTCTGGAAACGTATCCCATGAATTATAAAAACCTCGAATTTTAAACCCATACTTCAAGAGATTTGTTTCAAAAAATTTGCTTGAAAAACCTAAAGGATGAACTGCTCCCATAATAGATAAAGATTGTTTGCCAAATTCTTCATAGTCAAAGTTAGGTACTTCAATCAAAAGCAGACCTTTAATACAAAGAAGCGAAGAAATATCTTTAAATATAGTTGACAGGTCAATAAAATGCTCTAGAGTATGTGCTGTGTAAACAACATCAAACACTCTGCCCTTAAGCTTGTTAATATTTTCAACAATATCTACTCCTAAATTCTGGATTCCAAACAAACGTCGTGATTCGCTAAGTTCCACACCAGTTGCGTCAAAGCCATGCTGTTGTGCTTGATATAAAAAATATCCCCAAGACGACCCTATTTCTAGCATCTTACTTCCTGGAGAAAGCAACTTAATTGCTTGAAGCCGATCGCCAAAGTATTTGTCCGATGCCTGAAAATAATTATCTTTTAGTAAAGTCAACTCATCATTACTTGGAATCTGAGTAGTAGAACCTTCCGCTGCGTATAAACGGTCATACAGCTTAGATGTTAGCAAAGGCTGATAAATTGGGCTGGTGAAGCAGAGTTGGCAAGAATGACATTGTTGAATTTTTATCGAAAAATATTTACTGGCTATGGGCTGAAAATTCTTAGAGTTGCAATGAGGGCAAAACTCTTGTTTTTTGAATAATGACTGTGCCAAAAATTCTAATCTTGGTAAAAGATTGCTCATTTATATTTCCTGAAAATACAGTAAAATTTGTGAATAGAGTTGATTTGTCTATGATTTTTAGGTATCGATATCCTAAAAAATGATTGTTTCAGTTGTCAAGACAAAACTTAGCTTAAAAACATTAATATCATACTTTTATTTTAATCAAATTTAAGTCTTGATGAAGATTGAAAATTTCTGTGACTCTATTATTGATAGTTTGCTTTAACGCCTTCTTATAACCAGTCTCAGCAATAGATTCAATTAAAGCCGTATTTTGTAACAGATATTCTACTTTTTGCCTCAATTCATCAGGACTAGAAAAATATACAGCTTCTTTATCTTCTGCAAATAAATTCACTAACACTTGACTCCGTTCACTCAACATCAGTGTTGCTGTAGCAGGAATCTCAAATGTTCTGATATTGTGTCCCTCTTCATTCTGCGGACGCAAAATATTTAAACCCATTTTGGCAGAACCTAAAACTTCCGGAATTTCTGTATAACTGCACATTCCTTGGCATCGATTTTTTAATGCAGGTTCTTTACAATGAGTATTCCAGTAATTAGACCCCCAAAGTCCTAAACGGTAATCAGCGATCGCCTTTAAATATTGCTCTCGCTTTCGGCTAGCATCCCAATTACCAATAAACGCCACATCATATACTGGATTAGTCTGCTTTTTAGGAAAGTGATATTCAACATCGCTACAAAAGGGATGAAAAAAAGCTTTTTTTACGCCATTGCCAATTAAGCGTTCAACTAGTTCTTGGCTCCAGATAAAAGCTGCATCCCACAAGGGAAATCCCCGTTGTACCCAGGAATTAGTATGAGTATGATGTGTATCTACGGGATTGTCAGTAAAAAAGACAAAAACTAGACCATGTTGCTGCAAAGCCAGAATACTATCAGGATTAATTAAACGAGGTGAAATAACTAAAGTTAAATCAGGCTGAAACTGATTTGCTATGTCTAATAATTTCTGATTTGCTAATTTTGCCAGGGGTTGCCATGCTAACCGCCAAGCTACTTTATCCCACAATGAAGGAGAATATAAACTGGATGCAGCTGCTTTCCAGGTGAAATGTTGCACTTCACAACCAAAGGCAGAAAATCCTCGTCCGTAAACTTCTTCGGTACGCCCTATTTCTAGTGTGTCTCCAACTATCAAGACTTTTTTCATTTAAGCTTTACCTGCAAATAATTTAAGGCTTGTTTAAGTTCCTGCAAATCTTCTTGATAGCTCCACTTTTGGATCTGTTTAAAGCTGTATTCTCCGGCTGAATCGCGATGGTAAATTGCCCAGCGAATTGCAAGAGCCAAAGCTGCAATATCTCCTACACGAAAAGTTCGTCCATTTTGCCCCTCTTTCACCAAGTCAGGCACGCAGCCGACGCGATCGCTCACAACTACCGCTTTTCCCGCATTCATCACTTCATTGATTGCCAATCCCCAAGGCTCAAAATCTGATGGTAAGACAAATACATCACACAAATCATAAACAGCAGGCATTTGCGACTGATTGCGAAAACCCAAAAAGCGAATGGATTGCCAGTTTGTTTCTTTAGCTTCGGCTTCCAAAGTTGCACGCAAAACTCCATCTCCCACAAACAATAGGTAGGGGTCTGGCTCTTGGACACCATCGGATGAGAGCAATCGATAAGCTGCGAGTAAATCCTGGGGACGCTTGACATTAATCAGCTTGGCAGCATAGAGAATAATCGGTCTACCTGGATCTAAATTGAGCGATCGCCGCAGTTCCTCACGTTTGCTACTAGCTAGCATTGCTTGCTTTTGAAAGTAATCATTATCAACAGCATAAGGCACGCAAAATAGCTGTTTATCCTCAACTCCATACCTCTTGTAAAACTGACGATTAAAAGTCCCAATGTAGAGAAAACCAGCTATCTTCTTAAAAAGCCAGCCTAAAAAAACTTTTTTTGCAATTTTTTTCAGCGGATTAGTTGGTTCACTTATACCGTTAGACTCTCCCCGAATCAACACTGGAATATCCAATTTATTAGCTGCCAGCACTGCTTGTATACTACACAGCCAAGACCACCCATGCACCCAAACTGCATCAAATTTTCCTTGTTTTAACTGTTTATAAATATCCTTACCAAGAGATTGTTGCAAGACACTTTGCTGTTTCTTACTCCCCCAGCAGTCTAAAAAATGATAATCGTAACCCTGTGTTAATGGCACATCCCATTCAATTAATCGCCCAAATCCCGCATCCTGATAAGCCTTCAAGGAAAAGTCACTGTAGAAAAACACTTTTAGATCAATTTCTGGATCTGCGGCAATCAGCCGCAATAAAGGAGCCTGATACTGAATCGGATGAGAAACAAAATAAGCTAAACGTAGCATTAGTTATGTTTTTAATTCAACGTATTATTACTATTTACTCAAATTAGCTAGCTTTAAAATTTCCCATACACGGCTCTCCCAACTCCAATTTTGTGCTAATCTTTCTCTCTTTTTTAAAGCCGATTGAAAATAAATATAACGATTTTCCCATAGCTCTTCCCAAAATAACTGTAATTTTTTCTGACTTTGGGTATAGTTAATTGGAATTACTAAATTTGAACCAAATATTTTTTCAAATTCCGGTTCTTTAGGAGCTTGACCAAGAATGACTGTGCCGCTAGCAGCAGCTTCAAACCATCTACAAGTAATTGGACTAAATGTCAGAACCCTTTTGGGATTAGTTAGCTCTACAGCCCAGGAGAAGGTAAAAAAACTGTGTGCCAGATGCCATGCATATTGTCTGTAATTTTCGCACGGATCTAGTTGCGGTTGTAGACCAGTTGTTGTAGTGTATTCATAATACTTATCAGTTTGTAAACAATAATCTTTGATACTGTTATGAATATTTTCTAGCCGACGACCATAGGCAGAAAAACTAATTAATTTTTCTTCTTTGGCAACTGGTTTAAACCTATCAAGCTTCACCCCTTGAGGTACAGCATACCATTTGTGTTGTGTTTGTTCCTCCAAAAAAGGAAGCGCTCCATGAAAGGAAGTGATGGCAAGATCCCATTTTGCTGACTGTAAAACCCGACGAATTGAAGGTAGTTGTGCCTCAAAAGTATCAAATATGTAAAGGATTTTAACTCCAACATGTCGATCCCAATTTTTGAATAAATCGAGAGAGAAGTTTTCGGGACCCATGAGTATCACCCAAAGAACATCTGCTTTTAAGTCACACTCAACTTTGGGAATAAATTTTCGGAAATTACCATATCGAGTTCCATGTCCAATACGACCCTCAATAAACGTTGGTAATTTTCGCTTTGGCATTATTACAGGATGTCCACTCGTAACCCGAATTATTTCCTCTTCAAAATCTCGAAGCATTCCATATTCAAAACCGTTGAGAGCTGGGTCAGTAAGTACAATATGCTTTAAGTTCATTATCCTTGTTAGTCAGGCATCAAATACGAATAATTTACTTAAGCACTAGCTTGATTTTGCCAATTGGCAATTTCTTGCAAAGCTTGCCTAATACCTTTTTGCATTGCTGCATAAAAACGGCATCTTCTTGCACCATATCGCAGACGTAAATATAGCAAATATATCTTTGATGATTTCATATTTAGCTGAGGTGGCAGTTTTCCTCGGAGATACTCTAAAATAATTTTTGAGTAATGTATTCCTTCTGTTAAACGCACTAAATAATCTTCTTCAAGACGACTGGATGGTATCAAGTGAGTTAACTTCAAAGATGTAAATTCTCCCGTACCGAAGCCCATATCGCAGGCTGTATATGCTAAATCAAAGTCTCCACAGGATATTAGCTGCTTACCCTTGCGATCCAAATCTACCCGTCTGGGATCATTACAAACTAGTTCCAGATACTTCTGGGCAACATCCTTACGAACACAAAGTCCTGCCCCACAAGGAGTTGTTTGGTATTCATGTATCAAATTCGACCATTTATCTTGATAAAATTCTCGACAAGCTAGAGATTGTAAGAAATTTTTTAAATCTGGCTTTATCCATTCTGGAGGTTCCGCTTCCAATTCAGCTATTACTTGTCCACCCCAAGCACCGATGATTGAGAAATCTTTGCTGATTTTTAAAGCAGCTGCTAAATAATCTGGGTCTAAAACGTTGTCATCATCAACAAAGACTAAAGTTTCAGCTACTGCCTCTTTAATTCCTCGTAGTCGAGCAGGAGTTAAACCTAACTGTTCTTCTCTAATATGGCGAGATTTAGGATGCCAGGTTAAATCAATTTCGTCAGAAAGAGGTTGAGCGCTGGCATTATCAATCAGTAGTAGTTCCCATAAATCTGTTGGCAAAGTTTGTTTCTTCAGTGCTTGTAATACTCTTTCAAGATAATCACGTCTAGGGTTATGGGTGCAGATAATAATGCTGATGGTTGTTTTCATCTAAACCTCCAGGAGACCCCGACCAAAACTGTACTCAGTTTGATGGTGGGAGGATGTCCGGGTTGATTTTTCAACAGTCTTTGAGTGCTTTTGTGCGTAAGCACAAACAGCGAGAAGACTAGTTGAAAAATCAACAAATCTTTTATTGCCCATACGAATAACCATCCTTTGCATGAATGCGCTTACAAAACTTGTGCGATATTCCTTGAACTAATCCGGTTTTAGCAGAAATATTGAAACTACCTGATGAACGAATAGCCACTTTTCCAACATAATTGCCAATCTTTTTACCAGTGGTAACAATAGCTCTAACAATGTCCCCTGTCTGGAAGCCAAAATGTATTTTCTTTCTAGGTACGTGTCGATTTGGAAACCCGAATTTATCGGTTCTACATGATTGTCTAGAACCATGCCCATTAGCTGCAATTAACAACGGTTTGATACCTTTAATATTAAGGCTCGGTGTTGATTTGCCAACACAAGCGGCATCAATCCAGTGAGTCTTTTCTAGCTGTTGCTGGCTTCTGTTGAACTTTGTTAAACCGCCAGAGCCAGTCTCTACTGGCAATCCAGTTGTTTTTAAAACTTTTAACAACGCAAATCTAGTTGTGTTAACTGCGGCAGCATCAGATAGCGGTCTTTTTACTTGTTTCAAGATTTTCTCTAACTTTGAAGGGTCTTTTTTGAGAAAGTCTTTGATATCTTTAGTGCCTTTTTTGGTGTTACATTTTTCGCAACTTAAAGCAAGATTATTTATTGAGTTAGAGCCTCCTTTAGCTCTTGGGTGAATGTGTTCTATTTGAAGTGGAACATCTTTGACTCCACAATAAGCACACTGCCTGTCCCACTTTTCTAACAAAAATTCTCTGGTTTCATAACCAACGAGTGTACCTTGCTGGTATTCTTTTCCCTGAATATCTGGATTACGCATTAATTGCATATCAAAGCGTACCAACTCTTGACTAATAGCCCGAATTGGTGCAAGTTTACATAACTTACCAACCCAAGTCTTGATATTCTCAACACGACTTTGTAAGCTCGGTGCTAACAAGCCTTTTAGACGTGTTCTGTTTAGGAATCTAGGTTGTCTGTAACGAGATTTTCTAGCACGTCTATTGCGTCTTAATTGTCGTCTAGATGTTAAAGCTTCCCTAATTGCAAAGCCGCGATGCTTTAATTCTGCTGCAAATACAACTCCCCCTGTAGTATCGTTGACCAATGCAATTCCAGTTGTTTTAGCACCTGGATCAAGCTTTAATCGTAGTGGTGTTACTGCTGAATCTGGGTATGATTCTTTGAAAATAATGGTAAACGGAAAACCTCGATAGACTGCTGCTTTTTTGTTTCTCAATAATTGCCTTGCTTGGGCTGGATGAACAGGATCTAATGGACGTTTACTTTGGTCAACGACAAATATTTTGGACACGAAGTCCCTCCTTTCGGGTAAAGTTAGCCTGGACAATGATTTAAAGGCTTTTTACGTCAACGACACTAGCTTCAAACCCAATATGCTTGTTTAATCGTTAACCTTAGAGCTACAAACTGGCTGCGTATTCGTAGGTAAGATGACCTAAAAATCGGAGTACACGAGGTACTTAGTCGGGTAAACTTTGGGCTTTCAAAGCCCCCACCATATTGCTCTTAGCAATTGGTGGTGGGTAGTTTACTAGATATCTTTGATTTTTTTCTCGCTGGAATTGCTATTAGTATGATTTTTAACCCATTGAATGTAATCATCAGATACTACTATAAAATTATTTTCTAGTAAATAGTTCACATTTTTGAATAGACAAGCAGTGCCTTGTTTTATATTAATATCGGGATCGTGTTGCAATTTTTCCAAATACATTTTATATTCATGATTTGCTGATTGTAAGTATCTTTTTGTTTCTACGGCTTCTTTAACCTTTTGATAAAAAATGCTTGTAAATGGATAGTGTAGAAGGACACCTGTAAAATCAGCTATACGGGCATTTTTAACATGATGACAGTATACAAAAGTACGAATTTTACTGTCAACAAAAACTAAGGCTGCTTTTGTTAAGCCATTGTTAGTGTCAAACAATGTTTTACGAATACCACCCCAATGTAAATTAATATTTTTGTTTAACAATTCTCCAAAGGGATACGTTTCTTTTTCAATATTATAAATGTCGTAGTATATATATCTCTCTTTAAGAGAATCATTTATTTTGCTTGTCAAACTAGCTAGACTAATATCTGAGAATAAATCCAACATTTGTAAAACAACAGCAGTATATTTATTCTTATTAAGATAATTTAAGAGATCGCTTAAGTTAATCAAATCAGAAAAAGGGTAGTCAAAAAGTTCGTCAATATCTGAAAAAAGATTCCATTTATTTTTAGAAAAACGATATACTAAATACCTCTTCATTACAGTTTCATATTTTTTATAAGGACATTGGGTTTTAATAATTGTAATATTTTCATATTGTGAGGCAATATTAATACTGTTGTCAGTTGAATCATTAAACAGAAAAACGATGTGTTTAACTCCTAATTGGAAATAATGCTCGATAAATGACTTGATATACAGTTCTCCATTGCTAACAACACAAAGCACTATCAATTCGTTTTTTTCATAATTTATTTTTTTCAACCCATAAATGTGTTTGATACTATTTTGTAAAATTATGGGGCGTATATAATATTCTTGAATGTATATATGAATCTGTATAAGTTTATAATAAATTAAACGTAGCTTTTCCAAAATCCATTGATTTATAGCAGATTTGAAAATACTAAAAGCTGACATAATTACCTTCAAATGATTGTTTTTGATTATGAAAGCAGACTCCGCTTTCATCGAATACAAGAGACGTAGCACTGCTACGTCTCTAAAAGGAGAGGGGTTTTATATATGTACTTCATTTACCTCAAATCTGCTGTATGTTGCGTCATTGTGACCTAAGGAAGAAATCTCAAAATATTTGAGAAAAACTACAGTTCTCAAAGTAGATGAGGTTTAATCTACATGGTTAGGCGTACATTTTTCAAAACCCATCGCTTTCCAGTAAATTTGAATAGGCGAAAAAGTAACATGATTACTTTGAATGAATAGTTACACTTCAAGGCTTCTCGAATTTGAGCAGTTGCGGCTGATGTGTTGCCTTCAGTTAAGTATTGGGGAACGACAAACTGAAGAGTGTAAAGCGCCCAATTTTCTCTAGCTTTGTTGGCTACTTGGCTAGCTTTTGAAGTGGGAAGATATGATTGAAAAATATTTATAGCTCTACGTGCATCTCTAAGATTTTCAGCAGTACACATATTACGTCCAGTGTTAGATGCTGAATGTTTTCGATAAATTGCTAATGGCTCAATTTCATACCAAATTGGAAAGTTGGCAGCAATCCTTACCCACATTTCCCAATCCTCAGTCCAAGATAATCGACTGTCAAACCCTCCAAGGACTTCATATACTTTTCGTCGCACTACAATTGATGGGGTTTGAATGTGTTGAAAGCTTGCAATGCGCTCCAAAAAATTAGTCAAAACTCCACTTTCAGGCTGTTCTAATTGGGAAATAGTTTGCCAAGAGCCATACTCGTCCATGATCCTGTGGCGGCAAAAGGCAGCACCAATGTCGGGGTTATCCTCAAAAGCTGGTTGCATTTTGCGATAAAAGCCATCTTGCACACAATCATCACCATGCAACTGATGAATTAACTTACCCCGCGATCGCTTTAAGCAAGTTTCAAAATTTTTCGTATGACCGACATTATATGGTTGCCGATAAAATCCAACACGTCCCTGACCGAGTTCTTCAACGACTGCTTGGGGATCGTCTTTGGTAGAACAATCGTCAATTACCTCAATTTGCATCACTTCAAAACCAGGATCTTGAGCTAACACACTCTTCAAGGTTTCGCGCAAATATTTGGCACAATTATAGGTAGGAATCATTACAGACCAAAGAGGACTTGGTGTTCCTTCTGGAACTGGTGGAATCGTAGCCCGATAAGGATGTTGTTCGCTCATTATAATTAGCGTCTCAAGCTTGCTAAGAAGAGATTAAAAAGATATCTCAGTAGACCACTGAGCCTTAGTTAAAATTTTGCAGTGATTGGGAAGACCAGGATTACCTGTACCAAAAAAATCACCTCCCTCTACAGTTACAGATGCTGCATCTTCAATCCAATCCAGTAATTCTTGATCTGCATGTGATAAATATATTGACACTCGATAAAAGCTGTTAACTAAAGGTAAGTTGTTGATTCCGCAAATAATATATCCTTTTTCTGGGTCTATAGTTAGATTACTATTTGTAAAATTACTTCTTAGTAAGAGAACTCGAATACCTTTTTCATCAAAGAAATCCAGGCTGACTACAACATTATTGATACGTTCTTTTGTATAATTTAAATAACCTATTTCAAAGTAATAATCTTTCCCTGATTGTAAGGTATTTTCTTCTCTACCTTCCTGATTTAACACTCTAAAACTAGCAGATTTTATATTTCCAGAGCCACTACGATCTTTTCTTTCAATTAAAGGCAATTGAGCAACGTTATAAGATTTATCCAGATAAACCCTGATCGCTTCTTCCGCGTCACTATCTATGTATAAAGTGCCAGATTCCAACAAAATACCGCGAGTGCATAAGTAGCTCACCGTACTCATGTTGTGACTGACAAACAAAACTGTACGTCCTTCTTTACCAACCTCTTCCATTTTCCCCAGGCACTTTTGCTGAAAGCGGATATCTCCCACTGCCAGTACTTCATCTACAATTAAAATTTCTGGTTCTAGATGAGCAGCGACTGCAAAGGCAAGACGCACGTACATTCCAGAGGAATAGCGTTTAACTGGTGTATCTAAAAACTTCTCTACTTCTGCAAAAGCGACAATTTCATCAAACTTCTTGACTATCTCAGCTTTGCCCATGCCCAAAATAGCACCGTTGAGAAAAATATTTTCCCGTCCAGTTAATTCCCCATGAAAACCTGTTCCTACTTCCAACAGACTGGCTACTCGTCCAGAAATGGAAATTCTTCCAGTGGTTGGTTCGGTAATACGGCTCAATATTTTTAATAAAGTTGATTTGCCTGCACCATTACGACCAATAATACCAACGCGATCGCCTTGCTTGATTTCAAAAGAAATATCTTTGAGTGCCCAAAAATCTTCAGATGTTGGTGAGGGGTGTTTATATGTAGAAAAATTCAGTAGTTTGTCACCGAGAGATTTAGCTTTATAAACCAAAGCATCTCTTAAAGTTGAATGTTTCTCTTGCTGTTGATGACCAATAGTATATTTTTTGCTTAGGTTTTCAACCCGAATTACAGTATCTGACACGCTCTCTATCCTTGTCTGAAATTACACTAACGCCCTTGTCTGCTCACCTGTGCAAAAATACCATATATGCTTATTTAGCAATAATTATAAGCTAAGTAGTATTTTAGTAATTTGGGTTGCTGCATCGCCATTTCCATAAAGTTTAGGGCATTCAGATGGTCGCGTGAAGTTGGCAATTGATTCACTTAAAGTTTCCGGTTGTACCAGTTGATTCCAGCCGATATCTACAGTCTCTTTCCACTCAGTTTCATTTCGCAGGGTAAAGCAGGGACGTCCAAAAATATAAGCCTCTTTTTGTATACCTCCAGAATCGGTAATTATACAACGGCAGGCACTTAAGAGTGCTAGCATATCAAGATAACTAACTGGTGGGATCGCTACAATTGAGTCAGTAGCTAGATAATGACTCAATTCCATCTTGGAAATTTGAGCCTGGGTTCGAGGATGGATGGGAAAAACAACCGGAAGATCCAGTTTCGTGAAACTGTCGAGGATATAACTCAGACGGTTGCGATCGTCTGTGTTGCTGGGTCGGTGAACAGTAGCAAGGTAAAATTCATTCAGGCTCAACTGATGCCTTGCGAGAATATCAGATGTTTGTTTTGCTTTAGCCTGATACTGCAAAATAGCATCCATCATTACGTCTCCAACTAAGTGGACTCCTTGAGAAATCCCTTCGTTTTCCAGACATTGAACTGCCAGATTTGTCGGAGCAAAAAGAAGTTGTGCAAGATGATCGGTTACAACCCGATTAACTTCTTCAGGCATTTGCCGATTAAAGCTTCGCAGTCCAGCTTCTATATGCGCTATTGGTATATGCAGTTTTGCAGCAACCAAAGCACCTGCTAATGTTGAATTTGTATCTCCGTAAACGCACATCCAATCAGGTTTATCGTCGAGCAATTCCTCTATTTTCTCCATCATTCTACCTGTCATTGCCCCATGATTCAAGCTATGAATATTTAAGTGATATTGGGGCTGAGGCAAGTCTAAATCTTGAAAAAATATATCGGACATTAACGAATCAAAGTGCTGTCCTGTATGAATAATAATTTCATTTATTCCAGCACGTTTAAAAGCAGAACTGACTACAGATGCTTTAATAAATTGTGGTCTAGCACCCAATATAGTAACGATTTTCATAAGTCATTTTTAGTATAGTTGTAATATTGCCTAACTTTGGGTTTTTTCTCTTGAAACATTTGCCGGACGATCAGCTGACTAATATACTTTAAGTGACTCCAAATAACTCTAGCTACGCGTAACTTCGACTGTCCAAACATCCGACTGCTTAACTCGGCTGGATACTCGACAACCTTATATCCGCGCAACATCGCTTCAGCTAAAATCTCTACAAGACCCAGAAATCCTGGATAAGTAATTGGTATTGTCTCCAGAACTTCACGACGATACGCTCTAAACATACTTGTATAGGTATAGAGCTTTTGTGGCAATACAAGTCTGTAAAGTGGTGACAAACCTTTACTGAGGAACAAACGCCAAGCCGGAACATTTTTTACATGACCTTTGGGATGGTATGGAGATGCCGTGACAATATCAACATCAGCGCGCATCAAATCTAGAACTTCAATTAACTGTTGGGGATCGTAAGTGCAATCACTATCGATTGTGCAAACAATATTATTTACAGAGTACATTAATCCTGTTTGTATGGCTGCGGAGAGACCTTTGTTTTTTGGATGGCGGATTATTTGAGCAATTTGTCCAAAATATTGCTCTAACTTTAAAAAAGTATCGTCTGTACTACCATCGTCAACTAAAATAAGTTCGACTGCCCTAACTAAGCGCAGCTTTGTTAATACTGGCATTAGTTTTTTCTTTAAGGACTCAATTCCTTCAGACTCATTAAAGCAGGGAACTATAATGCTTATCGATTGCCTATTTTCGGTTTTTTCCAACTCTAAAGGTTGTGAATACATATTTTTGCCTCCTAATAGCAAGTTGCGGTCAAATATAGCGAACGTTTAGCATTTTCAAAAACCAAGATCCCCGACTTCTCTAAGAAGTCGGGGATCTGAAAAAGGTCAATTTTCACAAATGAAATAGGATTGCTAAAGATTTGAGCGGTTTACCGCTCACTACGATATTTTACGTTTAATTTTGCCCACTTACTTATGCACGAGCAAAGGCGATCTTATCAGCTGGGAATTTTCTCAGCAGTTTCATTTCTCCACTTTTCAAATCGACACTAAATAGAGAATTGATTTTCTCAAAGGTGGGGTTAGCAAGGGCAAATACTTGACCGGATTTAGCAACCGCTAGGCTGAGTAAATCATTTTCCAAAGGTTTATTGTTATATTTCAATTCCAACAGTGTGATAATTTTTCCTCTACCACTAACGATCGCCTTATTTTCTAAGTCCAACTGTACGAGAGTTGTGGAGCCTTGCGAACTGAGAGCGGTTGCATAAATTGTACCATCTGGACTTAGGGTAAGGTTACTGAGTCGCAGGTTTCCTGGCAGTAAAGGTAGATCGTTACTAGAATTTAATTTGGCGGAGTTGAAGTCAAAATTTACCAAATCAAAAGGCGGAGTGCCTTCATTGAGGCTAACTACACCGATAAAGCTGTTTTCTTTGATTGCTACTAGACTTTCAAGGGTGCCATTTATTCTTCTGAATCCTGATACTCTTAGAGCTCTTTGAGGTCTAGCAGAGTTCCTATCAATAAGTATGATGCGATTAAAATTACCTGTCCTTGTGGATGCAACAGAGACAATAACGAATGAACCACCGGCTAAGGGAGTGAGAGCAGTTAAACGCTCGCTAGGCTCGGTATATAAGGCTTTATTCGCAGTCTCAACAAGCGTATCCCGGTTATTAACACTTATACCCGGAAGTTGAGTTAGCACATCTTTACCGCTCACTAAGTCGGAACTAATTAGGGTTAGTGCTGGTGTAATGTTGACATCAATGAGTTCTGTGATCTTATTAATGCCGATGTTGATAATGTCAGCGCTACTGGGAAAACTCACCCCATAAATAGTTGATTCTGCTTGCTGTGCAACGGTCTTACCTGCGAAGTTGGCGATCGCACTGAAGGCAGCACTGGCGATCGCTATCTGCCCAAATCTTCGTCGTCTGATTCTTAAATTCATTTTCTATCCACTCCTGTGCTGTAGCACTAATTTGCATGAAGGAAGAGGGGTAAAGGGTAAAGGGGAAGGGGGGAAGGAAAGAAATTTTTCGGTACTTTTCCCCCTTTACCCCTCTTGGTCAATTTATAGGACTCATATTTGATTTTTCAAAAGATACGTAGGGTTCGGCTGATTGGGGTGTGGATTTTCCTTCCCCAATAGGGTCTGCTATCGTTAGCGCTTCTGGTATCTTTTCAAAAATCAAACCGGATTGCTATAGGTGTCATATTCTTAAGGGACAATTATCCCTGCTCCTGGAGTCTGAGGTTTAGCTCCCATATCTGCAAAGACGTTGACGGCAATTTGTTTGGCGCGGTTATCTTCTTTGGGTGTGGTGACGCGATCGCTATCTAATCCCCACATCCACTGATTGGAGCCGGTGGAAAATACTTTGGCATTACCAACCGTGTAGCGGACTGCATGAGATACTTGTGTATTAGTACCAGGGGGCAGATCCTCATCCAAAGTAGTTGGGCTAACTGGCGACTGAGCCAGAATCACCAAACCATTTGGACTCGCACCATTGTTGACAATCGAATCCCACTCAAAGCCGATCAGCTGAGTCAATTTGCTACCGTTGGTGAGATTGGTGTTGGCAAAGTAGGAGTCTGAACTATTGGCAATTACAAAATCGTAGCCACTGTAACTATTGGTGCTGCCGTTCGGATCGCCCCAAGTGTAATATAGGTCATTGCGATCGCCTGTGTACATAACTCCGAGCAATGCGTTTTCCGGTCGGTTGTTCTGGGTACTTCTCCACTTGTTTGTCGGCGCAACCGGATCAGTAGTATCTTTGTAACACGCCATGACTCGGTTGGTTTGTCCTCCATTTGAATTCTCAAAGCGCACCCGCCAGTACGCTGTATTGGATGAGAAAAATGCCAAGCTGACTCCAGAATCGCGGGCTTGTTCAACAGCATTGCGTTGTTCTAGCGACCAGTACTCGTCATGACCAACCGATAAAAATACTTTGCGCCCCTGTAATATTTGCGAGTTGGTCTGAAAGTCCATATTTGTAATGTAAGAAACGTCATAACCTTGGGACTCCAACCAACGCACCATATTGCGTTCCCAAAGAGTCATGAGGTTGTAGTGATGCCATTCAAAGGTGGTCATTGACAGGGGGCGATCGCTAGAAACTTTGTATCCTCTTTGCCCGCCGATACTGTTATATCCGTAGGTACTGTAACCACCAGTGTTATTGTATGCAAAGTAAGTAGTAAAGCTGCTTTGGAAGACAATATCTGAGTTTCTGCTGTCATCCCGCACAACAAACCACACCTGTGACTGCTTACCTGTTGACTGTTGTGTTAATTTGGCAATATACAGCCCGGTCGTCCAGTCATTGCCGACAGCAACTGTATAGGAAGTTGACCAGTTCGTAGCTTCATATAACTTGGTAGCTGAGTCTGTAAGTGTCAAGGCAGGTTGGGTGATTCCACTGAGCGATCCGCTGCTAACTATTAGTCGTCCTCCATTACCTTGGTAGTAACCCAAGCGGTAGATATCGATTGTAAATTGTCCAGCCTGTGCCAGGGAAACCTTGATTGGCAGCGAACCGCCTTTATTGACGCTAGTTGCTGTGGCATAGCCGACAATTTCGTTACTAGTAGACTGGTTGGTGATTTTCCAGTTTGTAGTACCCGCTTTTTTGTTTTCTAGATAAATAGGATTGGGGTTCACTGGTTCCGCTAAGGCACTGAAAATAACCGTGCCAATGTTGGAAGCTGTTGCACTCACGGTATTATTTGTTGCAGGAGTTGTTCCCAAGGTCAGCACCGTGCTTGCCTTACCGTTGGCATCAGTTAGGACACTGCTAGGTGAAACAGTTCCTCCGCCATTAGTAACTGTAAAGTTGACTGTAACTCCCACTTGTGGATTGCCAGAACCATCTTTAACTTCGACAACCAATGGGTTGGGTAGCGCAGTTCCGATTGCTCCCTGTTGGTTATCACCACCGACTTTGGTAATACTCGCGAGGACTTCCGCTGCGAATGCAACATCGCGGAAATAGTTGGCAGTCATGAAAAAATTGGTTGGGAAACCATTCGGGTTGCCATACAACCCATTTTGACCGTCAGCAACTGAACTTAAATCTCCATTGACTACTGAGTTTGCTAAACCATAAAAGCCTATGGCGAAATAAGTGTTGGCTGTGTTAACGCTGACTACGTAGGTAGTATTAGCTTGAATGACTAGTGGTGTACTCAAAGCTTGTTCTTGCCAACCTGAGGCTGTCTCGTTGGTATATGTGCAACTTGCTAAGAGAACACCGTTTGCCGTCCAGATTTTGCCAACATGGCTGCCACTCTCGCTCACCGCTTTCCAAAAGCGAATTGCGACAATTTGACCATTCTTGGCACTTCGGAACTTCATTCCCAATTCATATTCCACACCGTCGGTAGCATTTGAGTTGCTTGGCGTTTGATTTGTAAAAACGGTTTGATTTGGCATATCACATAAAGTCAATAGTACAAAAATTTAATTTTCAATAGAAAGATTTTCAGTTTTTTTGCGAAATTTTTGGATAAATATTGAACTAAAAGTAATGTATCAGTTGGTTTTCTTCTATTCATCTAAACCTCCAGGAGACCCCCACCAAAACTGTACTCAGTTTGGTGGCAGGAGGAATGGAGGGGGAATTGCGAAACGTTCCTTGAATGCCTTTGAGCGAATGCGAAAACAATGAGAGGAACAGTTGATTAATTCCCAATTTCTTGGATTTAAATTGCATACGAATAACCATCTTTTGCATGAATACGCTTACAAAATTTGTGAGATATTCCTTGAATCAATCCGTTCTTGGTTGAAATATTGAAACTACCTGACGAACGTATAGCTACTTTTCCAACATACTGACCTACTTTTTTACCAGTGGTGACAACAGATGAAACAATGTCGCCAGTCTCAAAGCCAAAATGTATTTTCTTTCTAGGTACGTGTCTATTTGGAAAACCGAATTTGTCGGTTCTACATGATTGCCTAGACCCGTGACCGTTAGCTGTGATTAACAATGGTTTAATGCCTTTAATCATCAATACTGGCGTTGACTTACCGACACATGCCGCATCGAACCAGTGAGTTTTTTCGAGCATTTGTTGACTGCGATTAAATTTAGTTAAACCACCAGAACCAGTTTCTACTGGTAGTACAGTTGATTTTAAGGTTTGAAGCAATGCCCATCTAGTTGTATTTACTGCTGCTGCATCTGCCAATGGTTTTTTAGCTTGTGCCAAAATTTTTGTTAGCTTAGATGGATCTTTTTTGAGAAAATCCTTGATATCCTTAGTTCCTTTCTTGGTGTTACATTTTTCGCAACTTAGGGTGAGATTTGATATAGAATTACTGCCGCCTTTTGCTCTGGGATGAATATGTTCAACCTGAAAAGGAACGTCTTTAACTCCGCAATAAGCGCATTGTCTGCCCCATTTCTCAAGTAAATATTCTCTCGTTTCGTAGCCTTGCAAAGTGCCTTGCTGATACTCCTCACCCTGAATGTTTGGGTTAGACATTAGTTGCATATCAAACCTGACTAATTCCTGGCTGATTGCTGTGATTGGTGCAAATCGACGTAACTTATCAACAAGCGTTTTGATATTATCAACCCGACTTTGCAAGCTAGGTGCTAACCATCCCTCTGGGCGGGTGCGGTTTAAGAACCTGGGTTTCCTATAACGAGTTTTTCTAGCGCGTCTACTCCGTCTTAACTGCCGTCTAGAGGTCAAAGCGTTATGAATTGAAAAGCCTCTATGCTTCAACTCAGCCGCAAATACAACTTCTCCACTTGCATCGTTAACTAACGCAATTCCGGTGTGTTTTGCACCAGGGTCAATCTTCAATCGCAGTGACGATACCGGGGAGTCAGGACGCGACTCTTTCAGGATAATGGTAAACGGAAACTGTCTAAATACTGCTGCTTTTTTGTTTCTTAATAACTGTCTAGCCTGTGCAGAGTGAATCGGGTCTAACGGTCGCTTGTTTTGGTCGATAACAAATATTTTGGACATAAGTCCCTCCTTTCGGGTAAAGTTAGCCTGGACAATGATTTAAAGGCTTTTTACGCTAACAGCACGCGATCTAACCCATTACACCTGTTTAACTGTTAACCTCAGAGCTACAAACTGGCTGCGTATTCGTAGGTGAGATGACCTGAAAATCGTAGTACGCAAAATACTTAGTCGGGTAAACTCTGGGCTTTAAAGCCCCCACCATATTGCTCTTAGCAATTGGTGGTGGGTAGTTTACTTGTGAAGTTTATATTCAATAAATACCAAGATTGTTTAAGACATAACTTGGTTATATTGCTAATACATGCAATTATTTGATAAATAATTAAAACACATACATGACCTACCTCTCTGTGTTGCTCAAACAAACTTGACAATACAAACATCTCATTAATTTATTTTTTTACAACCAGCTATTTGCTGTGTATTTTTGTCCCAATCAAAGAGATAAGAAAAAATATGATATATCCTGCTGACTCTGGCGTGCCAATTGTTAAAAAGCATCAGAACAGAAATGTTATACAAGGCGAACCGTGGTTATTTGTTGTACTAGTTTGTTTTATCCTGCTGGCGTTTGTCAGTTGGGGCAAATTAGCACATCCGATATTTGATACCGGGCAAGAAGCCGAAATAACCGCTCGTCTGCTGGCGGGTGAATTAATATACCGCGACCTGCAAAATTATTACGGACCTCTCCCTTACTACATGAATGCTTTTGCGCTGCTGTTGTTTGGGCATCAGTTAGAAGTTTTTTACGCAGTTGGTTTGGTCTTGGGGTTGGCAGTAACCTTACTGGCTTATCAATTGGCTCTTCGGCTGACCAATAAGCCTTGGGCAGCACTCTGCACAATCTGCGTGTTGATATACTGTGCTTTCGTTCCAGGAGGGTTGTTTAATCTGATTGTTCCTTATAGTTACGGTACCCTCTATGGGACGATGTTCTGCTTGCTGGCTTTTACTGCTGTTGACCGCTACGGGCATACTGGCAAAACCAGATGGCTGGTAACAGCTGCGATCGCCTGTGGATTAGCAGGACTTTCCAAACAGGAATACGGAGTATCTGGGCTGGTGGGTGTATTGGTTGGTGCAAGTCTGTGCTCTCCCAGAAATCTTAAGGTCGGCGTAGGACGTAGCATCCTGATAATTTTTGTAGTCAGTATCTGCGTGTTAATACCACTCACTTTCCTTGCCCACCAAGTTACCTGGGAGACCCTACAAACTTCAATGGTGCCAGTTTCTAAGTCTCAGATTCTTACCAAAAGTGGAGTTCTGGATGCTTCCGCTGGTAAAACCCTGGATATCTGGAGAAATACTTTCAACATTTTTATAGCTACTTCAATGGTGATTTGGGTAGCACTGGCAGTTGCTGGGTGGCTTTCTAGACGCGAATGGATACGGAATAAGCGATACAAGATACTAGTTGAAGCAATTGTCAGTATCGCTTTCTCTTTATTAGGTTTGGTTTTGTTGCGAATCAACATTTGGGAGAATGCTTCTAAAATTGGTTTAGTTGCTTTGCTAGTAGTTTGCGTTGCTTCTATAGCTACTCGCTGGCTTTCTAGACGCGAGTCGATACCCAGTTCTCGATGGGTGAGGTTTGCAGTCAAGTGGCTTGTGGTTCTATGTTTTGGATTTTTATGGTTTTTAATAGCGCGTCGGTTGGCTTGCTGCTCTGATGTTATTTTCCACCCTTTGGGGAATATGGCTTGGCTTTTACCGTTATTGGTGGCATGGTTTGTTTTGAGTTGGCGGGAGTTAATTCAGCACCGACATGCACCTCTAATGTATGCCTTGCTCGCTTTCTCTATGTTGCTCAACGCTCGCTTTTTGTTCTATATCGGTTTTTATGGAATTTATGCTGTAACAGCATTAATACTGTTTTTCACGTTTTTATACAATTTGGCTGAAAAAACTGATTTGCCAATCTGGAGGTTTTTATTGATTTGCTTGCTGATTGGTGGTGGTATGAACTTGGTGGAGTTAGGACAGTATCGCTATGCAGTGCGATCGCCTCAAGGAACTATTTACACTAAATATGCTGACCTTGCTGTTGCCTTCAACCAAACTATTAAATATATCAACGCTTCTAAAGCCAAATCTGTACTGCTAGTACCCGCAGGAGCCAGTTTAAATTTTCTTACCCGAACTCACTCACCCAGTCAAGAAACTATCTTTCTTCCAGGGATTGTTCCTACTCCAGATGCAGAGCGGGAGTTTATCGATCGCATGAAAAATAAACCTCCTGAACTCATAGTCTACGTAGATGTTCCTTTTTGGTGGCTTCAACCAGGCTATCAAACTTACGCCGAGTTCAACCCCCTGATTGACCAATGGATTACCAAAGAACATCAGTTGGTTTACTCATCACCTCAAATTCTAGGTTTTGGAAATGGCAAAGAGTGGACGATAAATATCTATGCCAGTAAATGATCAATTAGACATCTGGTAGAAAATACGTAGAGAGGTTCCACTGGAACGTCTTTCCACTGGCACTAATCGCGCTTGCGTCCTAAAACTGTACCCAACGCACCTACTGTCAACAAACCCAACGCCAAACCTGGTTCTGGAACAGAATTAGTTGGCTCTTGATAATCCGAGTCTGCGCGGAATACCCCAGTTCTACCATCTGCAAGTTTGGCATAGAAGGCAAACTGGTTCTTATCGTTTAACCCGCGATTGGAAAAATAAAGGTCTGTTACTGTCGAGCCAAACAGAGAATCACCCAAAGCAATGACTTTATCAGTTACCGGGTTTACTCCAGTGTAAATACCCAAACCCCCTCCCTTGAGGACACCTTTAAAAGCTACAGTACCCTGATTGTTAATTGCAGGGTTCTCGAAGAAGTCAAAAACACTGCTGTTGTCAGCTATTTTGGTCAGAGTTTGACCGTCACTAGTATAAATGCCTTCACCTGCTAAATTTTTCAGAACACCCTTAAAGGCTACTGTGCCTGCATTGTTAATGGCGGGGTTGAACAAAAAGTCAAACTCTCCATTAGTGTCAGCAATGGTGGTCGTATTTCCATTATTAACTGTGTATATACCACGACCCGTTGCTTTCAGTTCGGCTGTGAAAGCGACGGTGCCTGTGTTATTAATTGCGATTCCCTCAAAACGGCTATAGGGATTGGTGTCACTGCTATCGGCGATAGTGGTGTTGATTCCGTCGTAATTAGTTAAGACGGCACGAATTCCCTGATCTAAGATTTGCGAGAAGGCTACAATACCTTTACTATTTATGGCGAGATCGCCTAAACCAGCAGCAACTCTGCTGTTGGCAATGGGAACAGTGTTTTCACTAGTATAAATGCCAACAGTTCCTTCATCCAAAACAGCTTTAAAGGCGACAAGACCTGTATCAGCGATCGCCGGGGGAAAAAATGAGCTAAACTGACCGCTCCTGTCAGCAATCAGACTCGTGTTCTCCCCACTACCAATGTAGATGCCACTTCCCCCCGCATCTAGATCGGCAGAGAAGGTAATAGTGCCGTCGTTGTTGATCGCAGGGAAGAAACCGAACTTACTAAAAAGGTCGTTGCTGTCAGCGATTTTAGTGTAAGTCAAAGCAAAGCCCTCACTCGTAACTAGCAAGCTCAGAGCAAGACCAACTGCGGTAGCCAATGAGAATCGTTTTATTGCAATCATAGACCATTGCGACTCCTTAAATCTACAAATTGTTAATTTTGCCCCCCATTCATCAGTATGATCTCAGAAGCGATCGCTTTTTCCCAACGCTTCTCAATCATTTACACACAAGCTCTAATAGTGCGATGCCATGCAATAGTTTTAGACAGTCCTTCTTCTAAACTTACTTGTGCCTTAACACCAAGAATTTGTTCGCAAAGAGTGCTATCAGGAACACGCCGCATCACATCTTCGTATTTTTTACCTGTAAAAGATTCATAGGGAACAAATTTTACCTTAAGTTCTCCAGGAGTGTTGCTCAGGCGTTTGATAGTTTTAGCTAAATCAAGAATGGTAATTTCGCGATCGCTGCCAATATTGAAAATTTCGCCATTAGCTTCTGGTTTAATCGTCGCAGCATAAATACCTGCTACAGTATCGCTCACATAAGTAAAACTGCGGGTTTGCAGTCCATCACCATGAATGGAAATTTCACCATCGTTTAATATTTGTTCAATAAAAACTGATTGCGGTCCACCCCACCAAGATAAGTGATGGCGCGGTCCGTAGGAACCAAAAAATCGGAGGATAACTACTGGAAAACCATAGCTTTCTTGGTAAGCAAAGGCTAAGTGTTCGTCAAATAGTTTGGATACTGCATAACTCCAACGAGCTACTTTAGATGAGCCAATAACTGAGTTGCTGTCTTCCCTAAAAGGAAGTTTTGGGTTGCGTCCATATACGTCGGAAGTAGAAGCCAATACGCATTTACAATTCAGTGTTCTTGCTAATTCTAAAACGTTTTCTGTACCTTGATAGTTAATTTTGAGCGTATCAATAGCTTTGCCGTAACGAGGAATTTTGAAAGCAGCAAGATGAACGATACAATCAATATCATTTTCTAAGTTTTCAAATGTGCTTTTTTCCGTTACATCTTTTTGGAGAAATTGAAAGGCTTTGTTGGTTAAATTTTCGGCGATATTTTCCAATTTTCCCATTGAAAGGTTATCTATACCAATCACCTCATGACCAGATGCCAATAGCTTGTCTAGCAAGTGTGAGCCAAGGAAACCAGCAACTCCTGTAACCAAAATTTTTTGAGCCATAACCCTGTAACTTTATTTTTATAAAATTCTAGTTCAAAGCGAAATTTACGATAGCAAAACTAAATTATGTTTGCACAACCAGAACGATTCCACCTACAATAATGCCTATTCCGAACCACTGGCTAAATACAACCTTTTCTTGAAGAAAATAATGAGATGCCAATGGCACAAAAGCGTAGGTTAGTCCTAAGAATGGATACGCTTGATTTAGAGGAACAGCCCGCAGTACTAATAGCCACATAACAGTCATGACTGTATAGCAGATAAACCAAATCCAGAAATAGAGAGAAAATAAGATATTTAGCACTGACATGGTTTTCTTATCAGAACTAGATCCTTTTAATGCATATTTCAACGATAGTTGAGCAATGGTTCCCAGTACAACCACTAGCATTAATATAAGCCAATAATTTAGGCTCATTTTTACTTCCTTAAAAATCAGTTATTTAGCTTTTCCAAATTAACGATTAAATCTTGATTTTGCCTTGGTAAAGCACTAAATGCGCTTGTGGTTTTTAACCGGAATCACGACAAAAAGAATACCTATAAAAACTAAAACAACTCCGATAATTCTCAGCGGTGTTAGCTTTTCATCAAAAAAGTAGTATGAGCCTAAAAGTATGCCGACGTAGTTTAAGCTAGTCAGGGGATAGGCTATACTCAATTTCCAAAATCGAAGTGCGAGTATCCAATTTACTACTCCAATACTATAAACACTCAGAGCAAGCATCAATTGCAGAAGAAATAACCAGGTAAAAAGTTCCTGAGCATGATTACTCATCGTCTTTTTCATCAGCAATTGTCCGGTAGTTCCGAACAGAATACTTGCTAACAACGTTATATAGGCAATTAATCTCAGACGTGGATTTGACGCTTCGGATATCATCGCAAATTAGAAGACAAGTAAATATCAAAGAATGCTTGACTTACAGACTCAACAACTACTTTTTGTGCTGATGTAGTCAATTCGGGAAACATCGGTAAAGATAAAACTTCATCGCTCAATTGTTCACTGATTGGTAGTGAATCAAGGGGATAATTCAAGTTAGAGTGTACTTGTTGTAAGTGGAGAGGGATAGGATAGTATACCATTGAGCCTATTCCTTTTTCTTTGAGGAATTTCTGCACGTTACCGCGTTGTTTATCTAAAACTCTGATGGTAAATTGATTCCATACTGAATTTCCTGACTGCACAGTTGTAGGTAAGACAATGCCTTTAACATTAGCGAGTTGATTAATGTAATAATTTGCAATTTCAGCCCTCGCAGAATTCCATCGATCCAAATACTGTAGCTTGACTAAAAGAACTGCTGCCTGTATGGTATCTAAGCGACTATTGAGTCCTAATTCTTCATGCTGATATTTAACTTTACCCCCATGCCTACGTAAATACTCAACTCGCTCTGCAATTACTTTATCAGAAGTAGCGATCGCCCCACCATCCCCAAAGCATCCTAAGTTCTTGGTAGGGAAGAAGCTAAAACAACCAACGTCTCCAATTGTCCCGACTTTTTGACCTTCCCAAACAGCACCGGTTGCTTGAGCGCAATCTTCAATCACTTTTAAATTATACTTGCGGGCAATTTCCATAATTGCCGTCATATTGCAAGGGCGACCGTACAAATGCACTGGTAAAATAGCTTTGGTGCGCTCTGTAATTTTGGACTCAATTAACTCAGTGTCGATATTGTAGGTATTTAAATCAACATCGACAAAGACAGGAGTCGCTCCCACTATACCAATTGCTTCTGTGGTGGCAATAAATGTGAAAGGTGTCGTTATCACCTCATCACCAGCACCAATCCTCAAAGCTCTCAGAGCTAAATGTAGCGCATCTGTGCCAGAGTTACAGGAAATTACTTGATCGCAACTCAAATATTGAGCAAACTCTAATTCAAACTCTTTGACTTGCGGACCCATAATGTAGCGTCCACCAGCCATGACTGCACAGATATTTTTTTCTATCTGGGCTGCTATACTTTGATATTGACAAGTTGCATCGAATGGGGGAATATTCACAATCGTCATTCCATCCTTTTAATTTGATTTTCACCGCAATATTCGTAGGTGCGATCGCAAGCTTTACAAATAGTAGTTTTTTCAAATTCATCTAACTTTGCACCGCACTCACACATCCAACCAACTTGCTTTGCTGGATTTCCATAAACTAGCGCATAATCGGCAATATCTTTTGTCACAGTTGAACCAGCACCAATAAATGCATAACGTCCAATTGTATGACCACAAACTATTGTCGCGTTCGCACCAATTGTCGCTCCTTGTTTAACCAAAGTTACTAAATAATCATTAATTGTATTGCGAGGAAAAGCCGAACGCGGTGTATTAATATTGGTAAAAACACAACTAGGACCGCAAAAAACATCGTCTTCTAAAATTACACCCGCATAGAGAGAGACGTTATTTTGTATTTTCACATTTCGCCCAATTTTTACCTCAGAAGCAACAAATACATTTTGTCCTATTTTACATTTATCACCAATCACCACATCTTTCATAATGTGGCTAAAGTGCCAGATTTGACTTTCCGTACCAATAGTACATGGCAAATCAACATAAGCTGATTCATGCACAAAATAATCTAAATTTTTTGCCGTCGAAGCACTATCTGTTGACAACTTGAACCTCCTTTAAGTAAACAGCTTTTCCTGAAGATTCTACCGATTCTTGAGCAGACTGTAAAACAGTCAAAACATCAATTCCATTTTGAACGCTGGTTAGAGGAGTCTGTCTGCTTTCTACACAACTAAGAAAATGTTGGCATTCTAGGGTAAGTGGTGATTCTGCCTCAATAGGAATGACAATTTTTGAATTTAATTTGAGTACGGGAATGTTATCTTCTAATTCAGCTTGCTGGTCATAAAATGTCAGCTTGGCATCAACAGAAACATCATCAAAGACTAATGTACCCGAATCTCCAACTACTACAAGTCGCTGTTCTTTAAAAGGATGCAACCAACTGACAAAAATATGAGCTTTGATTTGCTCAAACTCTAGATTCACAAGGCAAAAGTCTTCAACTTTGCCTAAGTTAGCACTACCTACAGCTTGTACAGATATAGGTAATTTACCAACGAATCCGAGTATTGAACATATATCATGAGGAGCAAAGCTCCAAAGCACATTTTCTTCAGTTCTAACTTTACCAAAACTTAAGCGATTGGAATAAAGATATCGCAGTTTTCCAATTTTTCCTTCAGCTACAAGAGCGCGAAGTTTAACTAAAGCTGGGTGATACTCTAGTAAATGTCCAACCATGAGAATGCCAACACTTTTAAAAGCAGCAGCTTCTATCAAAAGTGCATCTTCTAACGTCAAAGCCAAAGGTTTTTCAACAAACACATCTTTACCGGCAGCTAATGCTTGCACTGCCAAACTTGCATGAGTTGGTGCTGGGGTAGCGATTACTACTGCTTTTACATCTGACATTGCTAATACTTTGGCAATGTCAGAAACTGCCTCAACATCAAATTTTGTTTTTAAGTCTTCTAAAGTTTGCTGGCTGGAATCACAAATTATCCGCAGTACACCTAATTGAGCAAATTCTCTAACTAAATTCTTACCCCAGTATCCACAGCCTATTACTGCTACATGTTTATCACGGTGAGGTATCATAAATAATTCCAAATCCCAATATTAAAAGAAAGCAGATTATTTAACATTCAAGCAACAACCGTATTTTCTGTTTTTAAACCTTTGGTTGCTAAGACGTTGCGGGTATCAACAATTAAGGATGAATATTCGGCTACCAAATCATAGTCTACATTATCATGATCGGTGGTAATAATGACAGCATCAAACTTCTGCAAATTTTCTTTGGTTAAAGATGCAGATTTTAAGTTAATTTCTGGATAATGACGATGATTGCAGCATGTCAGAGCATAAGGATCGTGATATTCTATATGCGCTCCTTGCATTTGTAAAAGCTGAATTATTTTTAAAGAAGGACTTTCACGCTGGTCGTCAATATTTTTCTTATAAGCTACTCCTAAAATGAGAATTCGGGAGTTTTTCAAAGGTTTGCCGTGATTATTCAGTGCTGCAACTAACTTATCGACTACATAGTTCGGCATTAAAGTGTTAACTTCACCTGCCAATTCAATAAATCGTAAAGAAACATCATATTCTCTAGCTTTCCATGTTAAATAAAATGGATCTATGGGAATACAATGTCCACCCCATCCAGGACCTGGATAAAAAGCATGAAAACCAAAGGGTTTGGTTTTTGCGGCTTCAATCACTTCCCAGATATCTATATCCATTTTTTGAAACAAAATCTTTAATTCATTTACCAAAGCAATGTTAACTGCGCGGTAAATATTTTCGAGAATTTTAGTTGCTTCTGCTGCTTGTGTTGATGATACTGGAACAGTTTTAATAATTATTTGATTGTAGAGAGTTTGAGCTAAATCGCGGCAGAGAGTTGTGATTCCACCTACTACTTTGGGGACATTAACTAAAGAGTAATTTTCATTAGCCGGATCTTCGCGTTCTGGAGAGTAAGCAAGGGAAAAATCTTCACCTACTATAAACCCGCTCTGAGTAAGTATTGGTAGTACGACTTCTTTGGTTGTACCTGGGTAAGTTGTACTTTCTAAAATAATCAACTGTCCTATTTTTAAGGAACGAGCGATCGCATAAGTTGTATCGACAACATAACTTAAATCAGGCTCTCTATGTATATTTAGAGGAGTCGGAACACAAATGACGATCGCATCAACTTCCCCCAAACGACTCATATCGCTGGTGACATTAATTAAGTGATTTTTTAAATCTTTTGAAGGAATATGTTTTATATATGATTGCCCAGCTTGAATTTGATTAACTTTCTGCTGATCGACATCAAATCCTACTACTGAAAAACCTTTTTTAGCAAAAGCTGTTAAAATTGGCAATCCAACATATCCCAAACCAATAATTCCAATTTTGGCTTCTTTCTTTTCGATTTTATCTTTGAGTTCTTTTAAAAGCATCTTGATTTATTCCAAAAAACGATTTTCAACTCACTTATACCAATTATTTGTGAAGTTGCATAGAATTTTACCCCACCCCTTAATCCCCTCCCCGCTTGCGGGGAGGGTTAGGGTGGGGTTCTTTATTATGCAACTTCATATTAAATTGGTATTAGCGAGCAAACTAAGTTTACTCGCTGAATCAATTTGAAGTTTTACTATTTAATTGGGACTTAAATTACGTCGGCAAATGTCCGTTCCATTTTGCGAAAATACCAAATGCCAGTTATCAGTAATAAAGCAACTAATCCTACAGATAGCATGAATCCAGGCATGTAAAGTTTTGACTCCCCACCTAAAATTGCCCAGCGAAAGCCATCAATTACTCCTACCATTGGATTTAGAGAATACAGTAAACGCCATTGCTCTGGAACCAGGTTGCTGCTAAATCCTACGGGAGATATATATAAGCCAAACTGCACAATAAATGGCACAATATACCGAAAATCTCGGTATTCCACATTTAAGGCTGCTAGCCACAAACCGACTCCGATTGATGCGGCAAAGGCAATGCCGGTAAATAATGGTAGTGTCACTATTCGCCAGGTGGGAATATAGTTATACCAAGCCATCAGCCCTAACAGAATCATGCCGGAAACCATGAAGTCTACAAAGCTGACAATTACTGCACTGATGGGTACAATCAAACGCGGAAAGTAAACTTTAGAAATCAAGTTGGCATTGCTAATTAAACTGTTGCTGCACTCACTTAACGCGGTGGAAAAAAACTGCCACGGTAACATAGCGGCAAATACCAAAATCGGATAAGGTACTCCCTCTGACGGTAATTTTGCAATATTTCCAAAGACCACGGTGAATACCACCATCGTCAAAAATGGTCGGATCAATGCCCAAGCCATGCCGATCGCAGTTTGTTTATAACGCACCAAAATGTCACGCCAAGCAAGAAAATAGAATAGCTCCCGATAGCGCCACAAATCTTTCCAGTATTGCTTTTCGGCGCGTCCAGCTTCAATTACCAATTCCTGCTTAAAGCCAATCTCTTGATTACTCATAAATTGATGCTTAACTGACAAAGTTGAAATCTTTGATGGTGTTACAGCCAAGTAGCCGTGAATGCCTGCGAGTAAACTCTCCCACAGAAGGGTTTCCCTGAGGATCGACTACTCCTGCTACCTGTTGCCAAAGCTCTCGTGGCGCCGCTGAAAGTTCATAGGTGCGATCGCCAGACTTACGAACGTGGTACCATTTTGTCGCTTGGCACTGCTCGCACCAGAAAGCTTCTAACCATTCTCCATCTATAGGAACTGTGGTTTGGGACGCTACCAGCATCAATGCATTTCGCCGGCTCATACCCCGTTGCTGCAATTGCCCTGGTTGATCGGCAAACAACTGATATTTTTGACTCATGCTATCGAGATAGCAACTATGAACTGGACAATATATAGCTCGTCGTTTTGAACGTTTCCGATTTCGATCACACCTTCTCTGCAATTTCGACCTCCCAATATCAATAAAAAAATACCAAAGGAAGGTTACGTTGGAGAGACTGAGATCAAATAGACCATCGAAGCCCAACTCCTAATTCATAACTTATTATTCAATTTTCGTTTTTAATGCCTTATCTGTTTCCAGTGTCGGTCTTAATTGAGAATAATCTCAAGAAAGTCAATCATTATTTGTTAAACACTAAATAATCTTGCCTCCGTTTGCTCAAACCTTTTTATTTTCTCTATATATGTAATATCTTACACCATGTTATCGAATATTTTTTCATCTTAATCAAATTAAACGTAAAAAAAGAATAAACTAATTTGAAAGTTCACAAAAACTTTTATATAGCAAGAACAAATTAGCCCAAGCAAGCAATTGCAAGTGCTGTTAATATGTGTTGATAAGTTTTATTAAACTTTAAGTACTTATCATATTTAATGCTTAAATATGTAAGTTTTTAGCCATAATCTATTGAATTTTTCAGTTAATTTGAGCCAGATAATGAGGCTCAAATTAAAAGTAGATGTTTACATTTCAGTGGATTTTTGCGCGATTTTTGCTCAAGTAAGCACTAAGAATGACAAGTCCTAAGAACATAAGTATTACTAATCTTATTTTTGATGGTAAATACTTTGTCAAGACGTGGTAAGTTCTATTGCCTGGACTGAAGAGAATATTTAGATTAGGTAACAATAAAAGCGCAAATATTTATGTTCCTAAGCTGAATATCTATTCTGATTGCAAGCCGACATCTTATTTTTCCGGCAAAATATCCGCATAGGACTTACTCTGTAAGGTTTTGAGACATTGATCTCACATCCTCAGACAATACCACTCTTGCCAAAACATCAAGGTATTGTTTAGAGATAATTTTAGGTGTGAAATGCGATCGCAAATATTGACGTCCGGCTTTACCCATGCGTTCTCCTAGTTGGCGATCGCGACTGAGCAAGCGAATAAATTGAGCTAGACCATTGCCGTCTCCATTCTCAAATGTGCCACCACAGTCGGCTTCAGCAATGAGTTGTCTGAGGTATGAATACTGCGAACAAATGACTGCGATCGGTCTTCCCGACGCTAAAGCTGAGTAAAGCTTGCTTGGGGTGACTAAATTTTCCGTACACTCATCTACACTCACAAGCGACAGATCGCAAGCTGTTAGTGAGTAGGGCAATACCTGCTTGTCTTGATAGGGTAGAAACATAAAATTGCTCAACCCTAATTGATTCACTTGGGAAATCAACTCATCACGTTTTGCTCCACCACCAATACAGACGAACTGAATTGGCTCATCTTGCAGTTGCTTTGCCGCTTCTAGGATAGTATCCATGTCATGACACCGACCCAGATTACCGGAGTAAAGCACGGTAAATTTTTTCACTAGGTTGTACTTCCAAGCAAACCAGTTTTCTTGCTTGGCAATTGGCACAATCGAGTCGGGGTCTGCCCAACTGTGAATCACAGAAATCTTATCGGCTATCTGCGAACAATTCGCCGCCACTTGTAGTTTCATTGCTGGACTCAGAACGATGATTGCCTTAGCGTTTCGCCAAATTTTTTTATTCAGGGCTTGCCATAATCGCGCTAGCCAGTGATGCTTGGGAATTACTCCCAGAGCGATCGCTATATCAGGATAAAGGTCATAGAGGATGCAAACATAAGGAATTCTAAAAAAGACATAACCCAGATATCCCACAAGTGGCAAAAATGGGGGAGCTGTTGTCACTAACAACACATTGTTGCGATGTCTTGCCCTAAATACATGCAGCGCTGCTCGCAAGGTATACAAAATACCATTGACAGCTTTGCCGCGAATTCGCCCGGGCCAAAGTTGAGCAGTGCGCGATCGCTGAATTCGCACTCGACCTATTCGTTCAACTGCTGGAGCGTTAGGAGTCCGAAACGCATATCCGGGCTGACTTGTAAAAACCTCAATGTTTATCCCAAGAGACCCTAAATGTCTCACAAGTTCCTCAATCAATTGTCCTGTAGCCGCATAGTCTGGCGGAAAAAACTGAGTAATTACAGACAATTTGATGGACTCTTTACTTTTTAGAGAATGCTGATTCTTATTTTCTAACCCAGAAGAGAGCGATTGAAATAACATATTAATCCATTCATTAAGTTTCATCGCCTACATCCTAATGTTCTTTAAAACGCCACTGTAATGCTCAAGCCAAGCCATTAATTGACATGAAAAATTTACCCGGCTTTATAAAACCGTACAATTGCTTGACTGCGATGTACGAGTGTTAATTAGCGGGTCAAATCCGAAGACTGACAGAAGGTAACGGCAAGCCGACCTAGTAGTGGAACCGATTAATACGAAGCTAAACTCATTTGAGTTGGGCAATGTGTTAGTCTGTGCAAAATTTTCCTGAAATTCAGGGACGTATCTGCAAGTTCTCTAGCCTATTTATAGAAAGCCAGATGTCATTACAGTTGATAATACGTGCTTTTTTTAGACAGAACAACAAATGACTAAAAAAGTATGTTCGCGTTGCATCTGGTGACAGCAGAAGTATGAAATCTAAGGGATGAAAAAACTTGTCCTTAATTCTTCTCCCCCATAGAATCGCTTCTCTAAGGAAACGCACTCGCGTTTGCAAACAGAGAAAAAAGCATAGAAGCCCCTCAACTTATTGATCGAAAATAAAAATTTATTCCTATTTTCAATCCTCATCAATTTCTTAATGGGGTTTACTTTATCCTTGTCGATTCCGGGACACGCTCCCCGAAGGCGAACATCCTTCATCCTTTAAATGACATCAGTCTTCAAGTTATTTTTACTATTACATGTAATTTTGGTTTAGAATTTGGTGTTCTTTTTTTCTTTACATGTAATTTATTAACTAGAATACCATGTTTGAAATTTACTTATGTACTTCATCATAAATTTATATAACTATGATTTTTTTTTATACTATCTTAATAAAGATACTAATTCTGTAAGTATAAAACATTAATTTATTTGTAATAAAACTACAATTACTAAGTATTTATTCTGAAAAATCTGAATAGATTTATTGGCTAAAATACAACTATAATCTTGATTTTTAATCATTTAATCTCCTATAGCAATTATCGTTAGCACAAAAATTAATTAGTATAAAACATAGCTTTATGTTTGATAATTAGCCTAATAAATTATTTTAAGAACTGTAAATATGCGTAATAACTTGATACGTGTAATAGCTTGACTTAAAAAATTATGTCTTTTGCCTAATAGCTAAATCTAAAAATTCTTCAAAAACCTCGCCAAAAAGTTCGAGAAAATGGATCAAGTCGAGCTAAGAGCGAATCATAAAAATAAATTATAGAAGCGTGTTTTAGGGTTTATTAGTCATGCGGACGCAAAGAGCGTTCCTTACTACCCTTGGATCTGAGTCTGACGGCGGACGATTTATTTACGCACTAAAGTACTGTGGAGCGAAGAGCGTTAACAATTACAAATAAAATATATTAATTCATGTCATAATAAGTTATAGTCGCTATTACATAAGGATTAAGATAAGTCTTGTCAGGCATCAGGTTGCAATAACCTTCTGCCATAGTGCTTGCATTACTAATATTGCTGTTGTGGTTAAATTCTTATTCCTGTAAACTTTTATAAAAATCTTATTTGACTTGTTAGCAAGTATTTATAAATGATGGAGAATAATTCTTCTCAACTCTCAAGTCATGACCAAAATAGGAACTTTAGCTCTCCATTTCTCCAGGCTCAACCTTTTACGGAGTTGGAAGGACTAGAGAATGATTGGAATTTTCGTGATTTTCTGGGTATTTTACGGCGGCGATCGCTTATCATTGCAGGGGTAGCCACTCTTGTGATGGCAATTTTTGTCAGCTTGGCACTAAAACAAAAACCAGAATATGAAGGCAATTTTCGGCTATTAGTGGAACCTGTTAATGACGACAGCAAAGTGGTGGATGTTGTCAAAGACGCTAACCTAGCCAAGTTTAGTCTAGATTACGAAAGTCAAATTCAAGTCCTCAAGAGTCCTGAACTGATGGGGGACATTGTTAAGCAGTTGCAACACTCCTATCCAGAAATAGATTATGATTCTGTTCTAAATTCTCTGACTATTATTCGCTTAGGTACAACCAAGATTATAGAAGTTCGTTATCGAAGTAACGATCCAAATAAAACTAAAGTAGTACTAAATCAAATTGCTAGAGATTACTTAAATTACAGCCTGGAAAAGCGGCAAACCAAGTTGCGTCAGGGGATTCAGTTTGTTGAAAAACAACTGCCATTCTTACAGAAACGAGTTGATGAAATTCAAAAAAGTTTGCAAATTTTCCGGCAAAAATACGACTTTATTGACCCAGACTCCCAAGCACAGCAAATCGCAAACCAAGTCAACATCTTATCTGGGCAACGACTATTACTAAATCAGCAATTAGCACAAGCTCGTGCTAATTTAGCTGGCTTACAAGCACAAGACGGAGAACTGGCAGCTTTGAATAATGCTACTGTGTATCAACAGTTAATTGTTCAGATCAGCCAATTGGAAACTCAGATTGCTGCGGAGTCAGCTCGTTTCCAAGAAGATAGCCCAAGCATCCGAACATTAAAGGATAAACGAGACAACCTGCTGCCTTTGCTACAAAAAGAAGGACGACGCTTTTTGGATGTAAAAGTTGCAGAAGTAGCGACTCAAGTTCAAACTTTAGAAGTACAGAGCCAAGAACTTGCCAAAGCTGAACAGAAACTCGAACAAAGACGCAAGCAATTGCCAGTTTTGGCACGGCAATATACCGAAATGCAGCGAGGATTGCAGGTTGCAACTGAAAGCTTGAATCGTTTTCTGACTACCCGCGAAACACTGCAAATTCAGGTGGCACAGACAGAACTACCTTGGCAGCTAATTCAAGCCCCAAGTAAACCTGAAAGTGCTGTATCTTCGGATATCAGACGTAGTTTAATTACAGGATTTTTTGGGAGTCTAGCCATAGGAATTGGCATCGCTATACTAATTGAAAAGCTAGACAATACCTATCATACCGCCCCTGCCTTGAAGGAGAAAATCAAACTACCGTTGTTAGGAATTATTCCATTTGAAAAGCAACTCCAAAATGGTCAAAATCGCACAACCAAACAAGACATTTCCATTGTAAGAGTAACAGATTCCTTGCGTGAGGGTGTTCCTGGGTTAGCCGTAATACCCGACCAGGACTATAGCAATTATTCCCGAAAATTTTTGGAAGCTTTGCGAGTACTTTGTACGAATATTCAACTGCTCAGTTCCGATCGCCCAATTCGTTCGATAATTATTAGTTCAGCGATGTCTGGTGACGGTAAGTCTACAGTTGCATTTCATTTAGCTCAAATAGCTACAGCGATGGGGCAACGAGTATTACTTGTAGATGCCGATCTGCGCCAGCCCACGATTCACACTTTATCAAATTTAAATAATCTTTGGGGATTGAGTAATTTAATTTCGACAAATTTGCCAGTGGGGGAGGTGATTCGGAAAGTACCTTCAATGAACAAATTATCTGTAATTACTTCGGGACCCATACCACCAGATCCTACCAAGTTGCTCTCGTCGCAAAAGATGAAGCGACTGATGGAAGAATTTCACAATAGATTTGATTTGGTGATATATGACGCTCCTGTATTAGTTGGACTAGCTGATGCTAGCCTGATAGCACCCCACACTAATGGAATTTTGCTTGTGGTCAGGATGGACAAAACAGATAGTTCTGTTCTCAAGCGAGCTTTGGATAACTTGAAACTTTCCCGAATGGGTGTTTTAGGCGCCGTTGGTAATGCTCAGAAAAATAATTAATACCGGGACTGGGGACTGGGGACTGGGGACTGGGGACTGGGGAAAAGGCAGCGAGTTTTCTTTAAAACCTGGTTGGGGTCTGAATCCTATAAGCAAGTTTTCCCAGTCCCTAAATAGACCCTATCACAAAAGAGTTTATCTTTAAGCTCAAGTCTGAATCCTATAAGCAAGTTTTCCCAGTCCCTAATCCCCAGTCCCCAGTCCCTTTTTCAATTTTTTTGCAATCCTGTTGACTCTCTAGCCGAGTGGAGAGTTCACAATGGAATCAGCAAATTAGATGAAGAAAGTTATGCAACTCCTGTCTTTGAGAAATAGGTTTTTGGCGTTAACCTTAAGTGCGATCGCTTCGACTTCACTTGCAGCTTGTTCCCAGCAAAAACAAGCCGAAACACCAAACGCTACTGCTACCAATGCTAGCGACAAGCAGCAGATGCACGGAAATGCCATGAATCACAGCATGGCGATGGATTTGGGTCCAAGCGATGCTAACTACAATTTGCGCTTCATTGACGGTATGAAACCCCACCATCAAGGAGCCATTTCTATGGCTCAGGAAGCACAGCAAAAATCAAAACGTCCGGAAATCAAAAAGCTAGCAGACGAAATCATCAAAGCGCAAAACCAAGAAATTACTCAGATGAAGCAGTGGAGAACAACTTGGTATCCCAAGGCTGGTGATAAACCAATGGCTTATGATGCTCAAATGGGTCATATGATGGAGATGTCATCTGACCAAAAGAAAGGCATGATGATGAACATGGATTTGGGTGCGGCTGATAAAGATTTTGACTTGCGCTTTATCAATGCGATGATTCCTCACCATGAAGGTGCTGTAACAATGGCACAAGATGCTTTGAAAAAGTCTCAACGTCCGGAGATTAAGAAATTAGCCGAAAATATTATCACTTCCCAAAATGCAGAAATTAATCAAATGAAGCAATGGCGAAAAAGTTGGTACAACAAGTAAGCTTGATTTCATCCTGATTTCATTTCTCAATGCCAGACTGGGAGGAAGCAGATCCTCTAGAGATGTTCATTTCTAGTTGAATGGTGAGACTTGAATAAGTTTAGCCAAGTTTTGTGGAGCAGATAAGCGCAATTCCAACGCTTACGGAGTATCGCGCTCCACATAACGTATGAAACCCAGTACTCAAGGATTATTCGCGATGCCTAATCTGCGTTCCCAAAGAGCGATCGCACAACCAACGCAAGTAAAAATGGCTAATTGGAGTTTGAGGAGGTGCTGCGTTAGCGAGTGTAGCTTTTGTAGCTGGGAGATTTTCGTTGAGTAGAAGCAGAAAAGAACTTGATGATGTTACTTTACCAGGACTTACGCATTTTAACGATAAACTGTCATTTGTGAGTGTAGCGATCTTCGGAACGAAGAATCTCCGAGATACTTCTATAATCCTTCGGAGACGCTTCCCGAACGAGAGGCTTCAGAAACGCGAACGCTACACTTCGTTTCGCTCAGTATGACATTTTCGACTTTGCGTAAGTCCTATTTACAGCGTATCTATTGAGTCAATAGCGATCGCTCGCGTAGCAGTGGTGGTTCTGGATTAGGTTTAGCGATCGCAAGAACACACCAAGGCAACTTTAACGTACAAAGCGAATTAGGTAAAGGTAGCACTTTTACCGTTCAATTACCCACATTTTGTATTTCATTTTGTAGTATAAAATTAATTAATACAAAAATCTGGAATCTCATTCATTTTGCTGCTGATGCTCCCTAACTGCTTGACTTAACAAGTAGCCTCCAAGATTTGCTAAAGGTCGTTCCTCACGGGAGCAGCCCAATCTCAAAGGTAAACGAATGATTAATCTTGTTTATAGCTTTCCGCCTCTTCTATCAAATCTGTTGAGTTCAAGGTCAGACTCAAAAATCTCAATTTATTACTTGTGCGTTTTGCAATAAAAAAATACAGCGATCGACAATTCATGTAGAATTATTTTTAGTATCATAGTTTATAGAAGCGCAAAACCGCTGTTTGTAATTTACCTTTGCGATTTTTGACAAGCAAAAATATTAAATTTAGATAAATATGTCCGGTTAGTTAGTCCAACTCAAAATATTTGCGATATCGTGAATAACGTTTCGCTCTAAGAGACGGTGAATATTTCCAGCCAACAAAGCTGAATTTCTTGACTCAGTATGGCGCCGGTTAATTTCCTCTATCGACTGTGCTGACTGGACTTGCCCAACGAGCGTCAAGCGCTGAAATTGACAGGTTTTTCGGTTGTAGAACGCCAAATGCTTACTGATGTGGAGACCTGTCCACTAGGTAGGAAGGCAGGTGACGCTCGTTCCTCGCTACCGCTGCTAGTCGGCAGTCTTGGAAACCTGAAGAGTTGTGCTTGACTCGCCGCATTGGCTCAAAAATATACATCGCGGTCGGGCAGTCCGTGAATGCTTGTGGAGGGTAAATTCATTAGAATCCCTAATGGATCTTGAATCCGCGTGTATTTATAGCGGGGAGTGTCAATAGCCGTCCTCACCTGTGCGATATCTGCGCTTTTCCAGGACGACTAATTTTTTTGCTCGGTGTCTACAACAACTGAGGAAGGGGTATTTGAGTCTTGAGGTGGTGATTACCGTACAAAACCGAAATTATCACAACGCAAGTAGAGTTAGTTATGGTAGAGTTAAGAAGTTAAGACTGGCTTTGCCAAAGTACAACTCTACGCATAGGCAAAAATCCCGCAAGGGAAAGCAGTTTTGATTAAGAATTTACCATACAAAATCTGAATTCATTCGAGGCTATGACTCAGCAGCAAGTAATTCACCCGATGGTGAAATTGCAGCGTAACGTGCAATCACTCGTAGAATCTAAAATTATCAAGCCAACCGATAGCATTTGGAAAATCGCGTTGCTTTACGGCAATGAATGGCAGTACTGGAAACAGGAACTGTTAGATTTTGGCTTTACTATGCAAGACCCAATTGGCGATTTGTTAGCAGTAGAAGCTTGGGACGAAGAGTCAGACTAAGGACATTCGTGAGAGGGGGACAAGGAGACAAGGAAGAATTTGCTTCCTTATTTATCCCCACTCCTGCCCTCCCCCAGTCCTGCGCTCCCCCACTCCGTCTATTGGCAAGTAGCTAATGCAGCGGCGAGTTCTTTCGCTGTTTGGTAGCGATCGCGTGGCAGTGGTTCTGTAACGCGGTCAACAACCTCTTTTAATTTCGGAGTAAAAGTGGGAACGCTTGCCAAATCAAATCGGAAATTTCGACCCCGCTGGCGGTAAAACTTAAAAGGATTTTCGCCTGTTAGTAAAAAAATTAGGGTAGGTCCAATCGCGTACAAATCGGATTGTGTCAAGGGTTGTCCTCGCTCTTGTTCGGGAGCGCAATAACCTTCTGCGCCAATGCGAGTGCCCGGTGCGGTGCCAATTTCTTTCACAGCGCCAAAATCCAGCACCACTATCTGATTATTAGAACTTCGCACCATCAGGTTAGCGGGTTTAATATCGCGGTGAATCAGTGGTGGATCTTGCCTGTGGAGATAATCTAATATGTCACAAGTTTGGATCATCCAAGCGATCGCACGATTCGGCGTGACAGGTCCAGTGCTGTAAACTAATTTTTCTAAATCTTGACCGTGGACTAATTCCATTGCCAAATATTTTTTACCGCTATCCACAAAAAAGTCATAATACTTAGGAATTCCTGGATGACTCAGGGATTTTAGAGTATACGCCTCCCGTTCAAATAATTCTTGAGCCTTGGCTATTTTCGCCATATCAGCATTCATTTGCTTCAACACCAGCAATTGGGGGTATCCAGCAATCCAACCCGCTGCATCCCAAGCGAGATAGGTAGTCCCCATACCTCCCTGTCCGAGCGTCCGCAACACCTGATAGTAGCGAATTACTTTCTGTACTGTCAGCGGTTGACCGCAGTGGACACAAAATAGATTGTTAGGAGAATTACCTTCGTGGTTGCAAGTTGAGCGTGAAATTGCCGGAATTTTCGCACTCAATATTTCTGGGAAACTCTTAGCAGTTGCTTTGATTTCGCCAACTTCTTTTCCCGCTAATTTAGGAGCGGGTGATTTTATTGGCTGAATTTCAAATTTGAGTAGCGGTCCGCCCTGTGCTAATTGCAACAGGGAATTATCTGGCAGCAAACTCTGTGTCACCAAGACACTATTGAGGAAAGTGCCATTTGTGCCTTGACTGATTATCTGCCAAGAACCACCATTGTTGCCAGAATTGATTTGCTTGAGTTCTAGATGATACCGAGAAACTAAATTATCAGTTAAAACAACGTGATTATCTGCCGCTCGACCAATCCGAATTACGGAGTAGTCTTCAAAGCACCACTGCTTGAGCGGCGTTTTTTGTTGCGCTTCTAAGAGGGTCAGAGTAACCACAATATATTGTTGATTGGTATTTGTTAGTTGGTAGTTGGTAGTTGATAGTTGTTGGTTATTAGTTGGTAGTTATTAGTTGTTGGTTAACAGTCAACATTTATCAACTATCCACGCTCCAACCAACCACTATCCCCTAACCACCAACCCTTAACCATTCTTTTGACCTTCGACGTAGGGACGAACTTTTGCTCGGATGAGTACAGCAGTAATGTTGTCATGACCATTGTGTTGATTTGCTAAATCAATTAACTCTCTGACTCCGCGTTCTAAGTTAGCACCATAACTTAGCAGCGGTTCTAAATGAGTAGAAAAATAAGTTTCTAGTAAATCATTATCTGATAAACCGTCGGAAGCGAGGATGAAGAGTGTATCTTCATTGATCTCGAAAAATTGTACATCGGGATGGATCAAGTTTTCGTCTCGTGGACCGAGAGCTTGAGTAAGTTGATAAGCATCTGGGCGAGTGTAAGCTAAACTTGGTTCTACTCCACGAGCAATTTCCCGTTGACCGACTTCGTGATCTACCGTTATTTGTTTGAGTTTCTCCTTGCGACTCAGCTTATACAAGCGACTATCTCCCACATGAGCAACTGCTGCTTGAGTGTCTTGGATTAAAAGCATTACCAAGGTAGTGCCCATGCGACCGACACCAGAACGGGCATCTTGTTGATTAACATCGTAAATTGCCTGATTTGCTAAAAGTACTGCCTCAGCGATGCTGTCTTCACTTGGGAGTTGGTTAGAAAACCAATGTTTTTGGAAGTATTGCCGCAAGGTGGTAACTGCCAACTCACTTGCGACTTCACCACCAGCGTGTCCACCCATTCCATCGCAGAGAATATATAAACCACGCGCTTGTAAAGCTCGGTTTTTGGGCAATTCTAATTTGTTAACTTTGGTTTCAACACCAAAAAAGTCTTCATTGTGTTGGCGTTGACGCCCAACATCGGTGCGTCCTGCATCTTCTAGGCTGATTAACTGCATCGGCAGTATCATTGTTGGCGTATCATCGCCTCTACCAGCAGTAATTTCTGTGTCGTCTAATTGGAGGATAGTCGGCGATGGAGTATCTTCTTTTAGTGTTGGGTCAGTTGGGGTTGTGGGTGGTTGCAGTTCTGCGGCGATCGCCTCCAAACGCGATCGTAATTGAGCTATCGTTTCAATCTGATCTGACTCAATCTCGCCCAACATCTGGATAACAGAGCCAGATTGAGTGCGTTGCGACTGTCTAAATAATGCCTGCCAAATGCGCCCCAAAACTTTGATTGTCAAAGGTTGCGCTTCGGCATTTTCTGGCAAATCAGCAGAATTATTTCTATGTTTTTCTACGTATAACTCTTGTAGTGCCAGCGTTTGGTCTTCATCCAAGCGCAAATTCGATAACTCCAACAAACTTTGACGACAATTTAATGGTTCTAATAGCGCCCAGAGTTGGGTCATCTGATAAAACCAATGTAAAATTTGTAACGAACTTGTTGTATCATCTTGCCATAATTTGAGTAAATACTGCCAATGCGATCGGTTCTCAATCAGTACCACCTGTATCTGGTTTTCCTGCCATGCATCGTGAATCGGTGGTATTTCTGGGTGAGATCCTGGTTGCAAAGCAATATAAGGTTTAGCGAGGCTAGGAATTCTGGATGCTTCAGTTGATGACAAAATCAAACTGTTTTGCTGATTTTTTAGTATTGCCAGTAGCGGTGACACTTGATATGGTTGGCAGTCTAAAACTCTTAGGCAGACCTTAGTCTGAGCGGCAACTTCCGATAGTGCTGGTAGCGGATCTAACAGTTGATAGCGCTTTTGGGAGTCTAAATAAGAGCCAACCTGGAGATCGGAGGAAGCGATTAAGGGAGAAGGTAAAAGTGAGACAACGGCAGAATCATCTTCTAAGTTTTTTATTTTTTGATCTAAAGCTTCACTTTCCTTAACTTCCTCAACAAAAGTCTCTTCCTTGGCAATAATTGCCCACCAAATTGTGCCGCATTCCGCACCGCAGTTCTGACATCGTTCTGCATTGACTGCCACAGCGCTACTGCATTTGGGACAGACCTTTTGGGTCAAGGACGTGCCACAGTTTTGACAGAACTTGTTGGTATTAGAGTTTTCAAATTTACACTGGGGGCAAATCAGCATTATGGAAGTTCCTTAATTCCCGTTCCTGGCGTGCTTCTAACCACTACAATCCATGCATTACCACAAATGTCGGCTGCTTATAGTAGACCGACAATATTTTGTCGTTTCAACAGTGAATTTTTGTGACAGTATTAATTCTTACGCATATTTTCTAAAAATGTGAACCATAGACTTACCTATCCTTCAGAATAACTTGCCATTAAAAGTTAGCGATCGCCCATATTTAAACACATATCTTGATTGTTTGGGGAGTGCGGGACAAGGGGACAAGGGGACAAGGGGGACAAGGGGACAAGGGGACAAGGGGACAAGGGGACAAGGGGACAAGGGGACAAGGAGACAAATTCTTCTTTCCCCCCCTCTCCCCATCCCCCTCTCTCCCCATCCCCCCCTC
>NZ_KK073768.1:2518350-2533029 GCF_000582685.1 [Scytonema hofmanni] UTEX 2349 | reverse complement strand
CCTCTCCCCATCCCCCTCTCTCCCCATCCCCCCCTCTCCCTCTCTCCCTCTCTCCCTCTCTCCCCATCTCCCTCTCTCCCTCATCCTTTAGAGATCCTTTGGTAGTAGGATGGTAAAACAGGTACGGTTTGATTGACTTTCAACCTCGATTGTGCCTCCAAGGGAAAGAGTGAGTTTTTGTACTAGTGTCAATCCTAATCCGGCTCCTCCTTGCTTCCAAGGATCGTTGCTGGGAATGCGATAAAATTTGTTAAAAATAAGCGGTATTTCGGTGGTGGGAATTTCCACACCAGTATTAATTACTTGGAATTGAATTCCTTTTGATTTTAATTGAGCGCTGAGGGTAATTTGTGCTTCTGGTGGGCTGAATTTACAAGCGTTGGTGAGCAGTTCCATCAAAATACGTTCGAGACTGAAAGGATCGCAAATGAGTGGGGGAAGATTGGCAGCTATATTTAGCTGCAACTGTTGCTGAGAACTGTTGCGATTGCGTGCTTGAAATACCTGTAACACCCGGCAAAGCCATTGCTGTACTTGAATTGTTTCTAATACGAGGGGTTTAGTGTTGGTATTGAGCTTTTGCAAATCCAGGAAATTATTAATTAGATTAATTTCGCGATCGCACTCGTTGTCTAAAATTTGAAAGTAGCGAGCTGCTTTTGAGCGTTCCGTTTGTGGCTTGTTCATTTGCGACAAAAAGTTTTGCTCTTTTTCCAGTGAGATTCCCAGCATCTGAATCGCCATTTTCATGTTAGTTAATGGCGTGCGTAGTTCATGAGAAATTGTATTGATAAATTCATCCTTCAGACGATTGAGGCTTTCAATTTCATCAAATTGCGCTTGTGTAGCTTCTTGAGTTTCCAGAAGAGCAACTTCTCTTAATTTGCGCTCTGTGATGTCAATACAACTACCAAGTTCGCTTTCTCCTAACAAGTTTTCTGTCTGTTTTTGAGCAGTAATATCCTCGCAAATCATCAGAATCAATGCATTTGCCTCTTCAAGTGGTAATATCCGCGCTGCGATTTTTACCCAAGCAATTTTTCTGACATTTAAGCGAAACTCCCAATTAGTAATTTCGCTTTTAGGTGACGGTGTTAATAATTCTCTGAATGCATCACTTAACCTTTGCTTGTCTGATTGCTCAAACAAGTTAAAAATTGAAGTTTGGATTAATTGTTCCGGGGTGTAACCAAGACTATCTGCACCAAATTTGTTTACAGACAAAATTTTCCCTGTTGCATCCAATGTCAAGTACACAGAAGGTGTATTTTCATACAAGTTGCGATACCACTGGAGTTCTTCTTGGGTACGACGCAGGGTTTCTGTTGTGCAAAGCTCTAAATCGGTAGCTCCTTCAGGCACAAGTTCCAGATGTGCAGGTGTTAGAAACAAAATATCTTTTTGAGGAGTGTGATGCCAGCTAGATTGCTGATTGCGGCTCATAGACTTAAACTTGCACGCAAGGGAGAAGTGTAAACTAGGCGTTAAGAAAAAAATATAATTATACAGGTTTTGAATAAATTTGTGTGAAAGGTCTTCCCCCTTAGAAGCAATGCTTAAGGCTTAAAAATAGATGCTTTTTTCTGTGGTTTCGTCAAGTTATGCAACAATTTGACTTCTTCTAAGGTAAGTTCGCGCCATTGTCCGGGTTGTAGATGATCTAATTTTAAGTGGGCGATCGCTATCCTCACCAGTCGCAAGGTAGGAAATCCTACAGATGCTGTCATTCTTCTGACTTGACGATTTTTCCCCTCTGTCAAAGTCATCTCTAGCCAAGCTGTGGGGACATTCTTTCTAAATCTTATCGGTGGATCGCGATCGCTTAATAACGGTTCTTCTGGCAATAATCGTACTTTTGTCGGTCGAGTCCGGTAATCTTGAACTTGTACCCCTGTTTGCAATTTCTGCAAAGCCTCTGCATCGGGAATTCGCTCTACTTGCACTAAATAAGTCCTTTCATGTCCAAATTGAGGATGAGAAAGGCGATGTTGTAATTGTCCGTTATTTGTCAATAATAATAACCCTTCACTGTCCCAGTCTAAACGCCCCACAGGGTACACATCAGCCACTTGGATGTAATCTTTGAGGGTACTGTGAGTGGGGCTATCTTTGGTAAACTGGCTGAGAACACCGTAGGGTTTGTAGAAAATGATATAGCGATCGTCATTCATTATTTTTAAAAGACACATGCAGGCTAGAAGCCTGAAGCTATACGAAAATGTCTGTTAGAGTCAAAAGACTGGTCAATCCTTATGAAGAAAGGATGCTAGAGTTTTTGCAAACCTGCGTGGATGAAAAGTATAAAATTCATACACAGGTTAGCTTATGCCAATTTTGTGAACTAGACAGCAACCTTGATATCGAACTAAGAAAGTTTTTCTTTAGCTCCAGTGTAGATGCTCTGATTACTAATTCTGATTATAAACCTTGTTTAGTAGTGGATTTTCAATCCTCATATCATGATTATCCTGAAGCAAGAGAGCGCGATTGCAAAAAAGGAACTTTACTCGCTCTTGCAGAGGTTCCCTTACTTTATTCACGGGTAAAAGACTTTGGATTATTACATCTTTACTCTCAATCGGAAGAAGTAGTATGTAATTTATTTACAGGAAACCGACGAGAAAATGCTCAAGCCCTAATTAGAAAGTATTGCCAACAATCTTTATCTTCTGATGTTCGAGTTACAGCTTGCTAAACCACAAGATATTTGCACGTCAATAGGCATAAATCTCAACGATGCCTCTATCTATAAACTACGCCAAAATAACAGACTATGGTATCGCTTTGGCTCCATTAAATTACTATAAAATATAGATAAGCTTTTATATCAAAGGAGCGGCTATCCTTCCAACAGCAGCACAAGGGCTAAAATGTGTCTACCTGTGTCAATTCTTGACAAATACCTACAAACCAATTTATATGGTGCGTCTGGATGAACGTACTGGAAAAATATTCATCTTGGCTGGAGAAGATATAGAAATTCTGATTAGTCGTGATGGCAACTGGGAATATCCATGAGTAAACCAAACTTTGATGCTATGAGCAAGGCAGAATTAAGAGCCTACGTCATTGCACACCAAGACGATCAAGAGGCTTTTTACGCACTTGCAGATCGTTTGACGGCAAAACCTCCCTCTGCGGTTTATCCCGCATCAATGACACCAGAGGAAATCCATGAAGCAATATTAATGCATGTTCACCAGAAGCAGAAATTAAAAGACGCATAGAATACTGCAACGCATACGACGACGTTGGTTGTACAAAGATGCACCTAATTTAGCCCACGCAGGTGGGCTTCGTTTGTGTAGCCCCAGGCTTACAGCCTGAGGGCGCTAGAATTGGTATTACCTCATAATTTTTTAACTTCCTTGCTCCTAGCCACAACGAAAGTGGTACAATCAACAATCATGCTAGGGGTGCCTGCACTTTTCAGGCTGAGAACACACCCTTAACACCTGAGTCTGGGTAATACCAGCGGAGGGAAGCTGTTTATCAAGGGAATTCAATATGCGGACTCAATGGGTTGCCAAACGCCAGGGACAAGATAATGTCACGCAAATTCACTACGCACGTCAGGGTGTTATCACTGAAGAAATGGATTATGTAGCCCGACGGGAAAATCTCCCCGTTGAGCTAATTAGAGACGAAGTAGCGCGGGGACGGATGATTATTCCCGCGAACATTAATCACACTAATTTAGAGCCGATGGCGATCGGTATTGCCTCTAAATGTAAGGTAAATGCCAATATCGGCGCTTCCCCGAATTCTTCCAATCTTCAAGAAGAAGTAGACAAGCTAAAATTAGCGGTGAAGTATGGCGCTGATACCGTGATGGATTTATCAACTGGCGGTGGTAACTTAGATGAAATTCGCACCGCTATCATCAAAGCTTCACCAGTGCCAATCGGTACAGTGCCAGTATACCAAGCTTTGGAAAGCGTCCACGGCACAATTGAGAAACTCACCGCCGATGACTTTCTCCATGTAATCGAGAAACATGCCCAGCAAGGGGTAGATTATCAAACCATCCACGCGGGAATTTTGATTGAACATTTGCCTTTGGTAAGAAATCGCATTACAGGCATTGTCTCTCGCGGTGGTGGTATTTTGGCGCGGTGGATGCTACATCACCATAAACAAAACCCGCTTTATACTCACTACCGTGACATCATTGAGATTTTCAAAAGATACGATGTCTCTTTTAGTTTGGGTGATTCTTTGCGTCCTGGCTGTACCCATGATGCCTCAGATGAAGCACAATTAGCCGAATTGAAAACTTTGGGACAATTGACCCGCAAAGCCTGGGAAGATAATGTACAGGTGATGGTAGAAGGTCCCGGACATGTGCCGATGGATCAAATTGAATTCAACGTTAAAAAGCAGATGGAAGAGTGTTCGGAAGCACCTTTCTACGTGCTGGGTCCATTGGTGACAGATATTGCTCCGGGTTATGACCATATTACTTCAGCGATCGGTGCTGCGATGGCTGGTTGGTATGGTACGGCGATGCTTTGTTACGTCACACCGAAGGAACATTTAGGACTTCCTGATGCGGAAGATGTACGTAACGGGTTGATTGCTTACAAGATTGCGGCTCATGCAGCGGATATTGCGAGACATCGCCCAGGTGCGAGAGACAGAGACGATGAGCTTTCTCAAGCGCGTTATAATTTCGACTGGAATCGTCAGTTTGAATTATCGCTCGACCCGGAAAGAGCTAAGGAATATCACGACGAAACTTTACCAGCAGATATTTACAAAACTGCTGAGTTTTGCTCGATGTGCGGTCCTAAGTTCTGTCCAATGCAAACTAAAGTTGATGCGGATGCGTTGACGGAGTTGGAGAAGTTTTTGGCGAAAGAGCCAGTAACGCAAGGTTAATTAATAGCCCTCAGACTGGAAGTCTGGGGCTATACGAACAAAGCCCACCTACGTGGGCTAAAACTATAATATTATCACTATAAATACGAATGATTATTATTGAAAGTAAAGAGTAAAACATAGAAATAAGTAATCACAATATTATTTATATTTTGAAAAATTTACTACTTAAAAATAGTAACTTGTTTCATTAATAATGTTCATCACGACTCAGAAAGAGGAATTTAGTTATGCTTACATCAGCGCAGTGGCATCTGTTGCAGGGTATTCATTTCAAATCGCACCCAGACCGTTAGATTTGGTTGGGGTTGATGTCACAATTACCGGACTTGTCTCACCAGGTTCTCGACGAAGAACAAGGCTTGATTTACAGCTAAAATGCACTTCCCAAGACCTGCTTGATAATGAAGGTATTAGATATCCCTTGGAAATTAAAAATTATAATGAATTAAGGAACACCAATCTTGATGATGACCCCCTATTGCTAGTTGTAGTTTTAGTACCTGAAAAAGTGGAACATTGGTTGCAGCAAACGGAAACTGAACTTTGTTTAAAACGCTGTGCTTATTGGGTATCCCTGCGAGGTCAAGCATCAAGCACTAATCAAACCAATGTTACTGTTTATTTACCACGTCAAAACGTTTTCAGCGTTGATGCGTTAAAAACTCTTATGCAAAGAATTGCAGCAGGAGAAGCGATATGATAGTCAGCGTGCGCGACCCTAACATTCTCTCTAATCTAGACCCTCAGCAATTAATAAATTACCTAATCGCACGGGGATGGCAGCAGGAAAATCTAGGGGATAACGCGAATAATCAAGAGTCGGTTTGGGTTTTGACTGCTAGTTCCGGTTCTGAATTTGATATTACTTTACCGCTTCACCGCCAAACTCGGTCTTTTGCGCTGCGGATGGCTGAGATTTTAGAAACGTTGGAAAAAGCTGAAGGGCGTTCTCAACTTGATATCCTGAGTGATTTGGTTACATTTATTCCAAAAGTAGAAATTCCAGGTATGGTAATTCGACTTGCAGAATCTAGCCATACTTTTAATGTAATTATTATGGGATTTGTTGTAGCCAAGCCCCAGGAAATTCACACACTTGTGAATTCAGAAGAGTATCAGTTAGCACGGATGGCTTACACCGAACGGTTAGCTGTTGTTTGTACTGGGGATTTAATCAAACAAAACGCTAATTTTGTACTATTAAAGCCTAGCGGATTTGCTTTGTATGATACCTTAAGCAATGCTACACCCCAGACTCCGCACTCTGCACTCCGCACTTAAAATCCAAGACCTTTCTTTCTTGCTAATACACAAAAAAGTCGCAAATTCTGGGTTTCCGCTGACTCTAAGCGTTTGCAGCAAGTAGTGAAGAATCTCACAAGATACTTTTGTTTTCCTGTTACCAGACGTTTCGCTCAAGTTGACAAAAATATTTTGCTCCCAATCCTGTCCTATAAATCCCCCCTTAGGGAGAAGTATTTAAATAGTCGCAGCTAACACACTGGAACTATGTGATTAGTTAATTCTCAATCTAATGAAAAATTTAAATCTGCCATCTGATTCAGAAATTAAACGTATTTTAGTTGTGGATGATACAACTGACAACTTATTCTTGATTCAGACAGTTTTGGTGGCAGAAGGATATCAAGTAGAAGTTGCTGATAATGGACAGGATGCTCTTACCATGATTTCAGCAGAACCTCCGGCTTTGCTGCTGTTGGATGTGATGATGCCAGGAATGCATGGTTATGAAGTGGTTCGACGCATTCGGCAAAACAGTAGTTTGCCTTTTATACCAATTATACTGATTACAGGCTGCGAACAACTAGATACATCTGAGCAATTCGATGTGGCAGTAGAAGGATTTATCTGTAAGCCAATTGACTTTGATCTATTGCTCAACCACGTAAGCACGATTTTAGCCATGAAAGATTCTTCAGCTAACGCCTTTGCAAATCAGCAATTAGCAAGTTAATTCTCTCGGCAACATCCGCTTTGCCTTCAGCTTGGGCATCACGCAGAAAAATATCTATAATAAACCAGCGACACAATTCAGCATCTATTTTTACCAAATTTAAGATAACATCGTTAATCACCTCACACATCAAGTAGTCCGGCAAACGATGCAACTCGTCTCGAATGATCAGCACATCATCAAGTTCTTGTGTCTGATTTGCCATCACCACAGCTTTGACTACAGCTTCGACTAAATTGTTTAAATGAGCTTTCAGACCTTTCAAGTTTTCTTCCTGGGGTTGGTCTTCCAAGGTTATTCCTCCAGTGGATGGGAAGGGGAGCAGAGGATTTATGATTTATATTTATTACAGTAGGCGAAAAACAGCTTTGTAACTTGCTCTAATTAAAATTAGATTTCTGGGCTAAATCTCAAAGCAAATTATCAAGAAAGCATAACGCCAGAACTCAAATTAAAACATCTGCATACTATGCATATTGAATTATCTACCTTAGGATAGATTAATTATAAATTTGCCTGTACCTCAGGTAGAAGCGGATATTGCCTTCTAGATTGCATAATGCTGAATATATTACTTTTGATATTAACCATTAGTATGGCATCAGGGTTGTATTTACTTGCCATCTAACCAATGAAACTGATTAGCGCAAAAGCTAACAAAAAATATTTATTAAAAATAAAGCGATGACAACTGCACAAGTAGCAAACGATACAGATAATCTTGACCTCAAGCAACTTTTAAGAACTTTAGCAGAAGTAAAAAAAGGAAATTTTTCTGCACGGATGCCGCTAGATCACACTGGTATAGGAGGAAAAATCGCTGATACCCTCAACGATATCATTGATATGAATGAGCGGATGGCGGCTGAGTTAGAACGTGTGAGTAATGTTGTCGGTAAAGAAGGTAAAATTAACGAGCGGGCAACGCTGGGAAATGCTAAAGGTTCTTGGAAAGCAGCGGTTGAGTCAATTAACACCTTAGTTACAGACTTGGTGCAACCGACAGCAGAGACAGCGCGGGTAATTCGGGCAGTGGCAAATGGAGATTTATCCCAAGCGATCGCCACAGAAACTCAAGGTAGACCTTTGCAAGGCGAGTTTCTGCAAACGGCACACATTGTCAATAAAATGGTAGATCAACTCAACTCCTTCGCTTCCGAGGTAACGCGGGTAGCAAGGGAGGTGGGAACTGAAGGAAAATTAGGTGTACAAGCACAAGTCCCAGAAGTAGCGGGTACGTGGAAAGACTTAACTGACAGTGTAAACTTGATGGCAGGGAACTTGACCGATCAAGTGCGGAATATTGCGGAAGTGACAACGGCAGTTGCTAACGGTGATTTGTCGAAGAAAATCACCGTCAATGTCAAAGGCGAAATTTTAGACTTGAAAAACACCATCAACACGATGGTAGATCAACTTAATTCCTTCGCGTCAGAAGTAACGCGGGTAGCGCGAGAAGTGGGAACCGAAGGTAAATTGGGAGTACAAGCTGATGTGCGCGGTGTGGCAGGAACTTGGAAAGACCTGACTGATAGTGTAAACTCGATGGCAGGGAATTTGACCGCGCAGGTACGTAATATTGCCGAAGTAACAACGGCGGTAGCAAATGGTGACTTGTCAAAGAAAATCACCGTCAACGTTAAAGGCGAAATTTTAGACTTGAAAAACACCGTCAACACGATGGTGGATCAACTCAACTCCTTCGCGTCGGAAGTAACGCGGGTAGCAAGGGAGGTGGGTGCAGAAGGAAAACTCGGCGGACAAGCAGAAGTTAGAGGTGTGGCGGGTACGTGGAAAGACTTAACTGAGTCGGTTAACTTTATGGCAGGAAGTTTAACTGCCCAAGTACGTAATATTGCAGAAGTGACAACAGCGGTGGCAAACGGTGACTTATCGAAGAAAATTACCGTTGATGTCAAAGGCGAAATTTTGGAGTTGAAAAACACCATTAATACAATGGTGGATCAGCTTAATTCCTTTGCCTCGGAAGTAACGCGGGTAGCGCGGGAAGTGGGAACTGAAGGGAAATTGGGCGCACAAGCACAAGTTGCTGGTGTGGCAGGAACTTGGAAAGATTTGACGGATAATGTCAACTTGATGGCAGGGAATTTGACAGGTCAGGTACGTAATATTGCGGAGGTTGCCACAGCGATCGCTAAAGGGGATCTTTCCAAAAATATCACCGTCGATGTCAAAGGGGAAATTTTGGAGTTAAAAAACACCATCAATATAATGGTGATTCAACTCAACTCCTTTGCGTCGGAAGTAACGCGGGTAGCGCGGGAAGTCGGTTCTGAAGGAAAACTCGGCGGACAAGCACAAGTCCCCGGTGTGGCGGGTACGTGGAAAGACTTAACTGATAGTGTAAACTTCATGGCGGGTAGTTTAACTTCCCAAGTGCGAAACATCGCCGAAGTCACAACGGCAGTAGCAAATGGTGACTTATCCAAGAAAATCACCGTGGATGTGAAAGGGGAAATTTTAGAGTTGAAAAATACCGTCAACACGATGGTAGATCAACTCAACTCCTTTTCTAGTGAAGTAACGCGGGTAGCGCGAGAAGTTGGTTCGGAAGGGAAGTTAGGCGTACAAGCTGAAGTGCGCGGTGTCGCGGGTACGTGGAAAGACTTAACTGACAGTGTAAACTTCATGGCTGGTAGTTTAACGGCACAAGTCCGGAATATTGCCGAAGTGACAACCGCAGTGGCAAATGGGGACTTGTCGAAGAAAATCACCGTGGATGTGAAAGGGGAAATTTTAGAGTTGAAAAACACCATTAATACAATGGTGGATCAACTTAACTCCTTTGCGTCGGAAGTAACGCGGGTTGTTAGGGAAGTGGGAACCGAAGGTAAGTTGGGTGTCCAAGCATATGTGCGTGGTGTTGCGGGAATTTGGAAAGATTTGACGGATAATGTCAACTTAATGGCAGGCAACCTCACAGGGCAAGTGCGGAATATAGCCGAAGTTGCGGGAGCGATCGCTAATGGTAATTTATCCAAAAAAATCACCGTCGATGTGAAAGGCGAAATTTTAGAGTTGAAAAACACCATCAACACAATGGTAGATCAACTGAGTTCCTTTGCATCAGAAGTAACTAGGGTGGCGCGGGAAGTCGGCACCGAAGGAAAATTAGGTGGGCAAGCTCAAGTTACTGGTGTAGCCGGCATTTGGAAAGATTTGACGGATAATGTCAACTCGATGGCAGGCAACTTAACGGCACAAGTACGAGGTATCGCCAAAGTCGTCACGGCAGTGGCTAACGGGGACTTAAAACGCAAGCTGATGTTAGATGCCCAAGGAGAAATCGAAACCTTAGCTGATACAATCAACGAAATGATTGATACCTTGGCAACCTTCGCCGATCAAGTAACAACAGTAGCGCGAGAAGTGGGAAGTGAAGGTAAATTAGGCGGACAGGCAAAGGTTCCTGGTGCATCAGGATTGTGGCGTGATTTAACAGATAATGTCAACGAACTAGCAGCGAATTTGACAACTCAAGTACGGGCAATTGCTGAAGTAGCGATCGGTGTAACCAAAGGTGATTTAACGCGATCGATTGCCGTGGAAGCGCAAGGAGAAGTGGCAATCCTCAAAGACAACATCAACCAAATGATCGCCAATTTGCGCGAGACAACCCAGAAAAACACCGAACAAGATTGGCTGAAAACCAACTTGGCAAGATTTACCCGCATGTTGCAAGGACAACGGGATTTAGAAACAGTCACCAAATTGATTTTGTCAGAATTAGCGCCCTTGGTGTCGGCTCAACATGGTGTCTTCTTCATGATGGAAGTCGCTGACAATCACCCCTGCTTCCTGAAACTCCTCAGCAGCTACGCTTACCGCGAACGGAAAAACTTATCAAATCGTTTTCACTTGGGCGAAGGTTTGGTAGGACAATGCGCTTTAGAAAAAGAGCGAATTTTGCTGACTCATGTGCCGCAAGAATATATTACAATTAGTTCTGGCTTAGGCGAAGCTTCGCCGATGAATGTGGTTGTCTTGCCTGTATTGTTTGAAGGACAAGTTACCGCCGTCATTGAACTGGCATCAATGCACCGCTTTAGTGAAATTCACCTGACTTTCTTAGACCAACTTACAGAAAGTATTGCGATCGTCTTGAACACTATTGCTGCCAGTATGCGGACGGAAGAATTACTCAAACAGTCGCAATCTCTCACCGAAGAACTGCAAAGTCAGCAAAAAGAACTTACCGACACCAACAAACGATTAGAACAACAAGCACAATCTCTCAAAGCTTCGGAAGACTTGTTAAAACGTCAGCAAGAACAATTGCAGCAAACTAACGAAGAGTTAGAAGAAAAAGCTGAACTTTTGGCGATGCAAAATCGAGAAGTAGAACGGAAAAATCGCGAAATCGAGCAAGCGCGTCAAGCCATAGAAGAAAAAGCCGAACAACTATCGATGACATCTAAATATAAGTCGCAGTTTTTGGCGAATATGTCCCACGAATTGCGGACACCTTTAAATAGTTTACTTATTCTCGCCCGACTGCTGGCAGACAATACCGAACGCAACTTAACCCAAAAGCAAGTTGAATATAGCTACACGATTTACTCTGCTGGTAACGATTTGCTGGGATTAATTAATGACATCCTTGATTTGGCAAAAATCGAGTCAGGTACAATGTCGGTGGAAATCGAAGAAACTTTATTTAGTGACTTACAAAGCCATATACAAGGCACTTTCCACTCAATTGCCCAAGATAAAAACTTAGATTTTCACCTGAACTTTGACGATCGCCTACCCCGCGCTATCTACACAGACACCAAGCGACTGCAACAAGTTCTGAAAAACTTGCTGTCAAACGCCTTCAAATTTACAGAACAAGGTCATGTAAGTTTAAGTGTATCAGTAGCCAGCCAAGGTTGGAGCGCCGATGCCGAACTTCTCAACCGCGCTGGAAGAGCGATCGCCTTTGCAGTTTCCGACACTGGTATCGGTATCGCACCCGATAAACAGCAAGTCATTTTTGAAGCCTTCCAGCAAGCAGATGGCAAAACTAATCGCAAGTATGGCGGCACAGGTTTAGGCTTGTCAATTAGCCGAGAAATCGCTCGCTTACTCGGTGGTGAAATTCGCTTAATCAGCGAACTCGGTAATGGTAGCACCTTCATTCTTTATTTACCGCAAACTTATTATCCCTCTGTAGAGGTGACAAGGAGACAGGGAGAATGGGGGAGTGGGGGACAAGGAGGACAAGGAGGACAAGGAGGACAAGGAGGACAAAGAAAAATTTCTCCCTTATCTTCCCCCTCTCTCCCACTCCCCCCCTCCTCCACTCCCCCCCCATCCCCCGAACAAGCGATTCCTTCTCTACGAGAGGCTCTGCCAACGGACAGCTTTCCTACGGAACGCTCCGCGAACGCTAACGCAGATGATCGGCAAAATATTCAAAGTAGCGATCGCACTCTTTTGATTATTGAAGATGACTTAAATTTCGCCCGGATTCTGCTGGATATGGCGCGGGAGCAGGGTTTTAAAGGAGTAATCGCATCCCGTGGTGATGTGGGTTTGACAATGGCGCGAGAGTTGCACCCAGCGGCGATTATGCTGGATATTCACCTGCCAGTGATGGATGGCTGGACAATACTCGATCGCTTGAAACACGATCCCAGTACTCGACATATTCCCGTCCACATCATGACATCTGATGAAGGACAATCTCGAAGTTTAGAACAAGGGGCGATCGCCTTTTTACAAAAACCCGTTAGCAGTGAAGCACTCTCCAAAGCCTTAAGCGACATTAAGCAATTTGTCGAGCGTCCGGTTAAGAACTTGCTAATTGTCGAAGATGACGACATGCAACGCAATAGTATAGCCGAATTGATTGGTAATAGTGATGTCGCTAGCACAGGTGTAGCTACAGGTGCAGCAGCACTCGCAGCATTAAAATCTGGTCATTTTGACTGCGTAGTGCTGGATTTGGGACTACCGGATATGAGCGGAATTGAATTGATCGAGCAGATTAAAGAAGAACCAAGTTTAAATCATTTGCCCATCGTTATCTACACTGGCAAAGATTTGACACCCCATGAAGAAACTGAACTGCAACGAATTTCTAATACCATCATCGTCAAAGATGTGCGATCGCCTGAACGTCTTTTAGACGAAACCGCTTTATTTTTGCATCGCGTGCAAGCGAATCTGCCCTTAAATCAACAAATGATGTTAGAACAAGTACGGCATCAAGATCCAGTCTTGGCAAATAAAAAAGTCATTATAGTTGATGATGACGTGCGGAATATTTTTGCTCTGACCAGTTTGCTGGAACGTTATCAAATGCAAATACTTTACGCTGAAAATGGCAGAGACGGCATCAATATATTGCAAAATCACCCCGATATAAATATTGTGCTGATGGATGTGATGATGCCAGGAATGGACGGTTACGAAACAATGCAAGCGATTCGTGCTATTGAGCAATTTCAAAATATACCAATCATCGCCTTAACTGCAAAAGCCATGAAAGGCGATCGCGAAAAATGCATTTCCGCCGGCGCTTCAGACTACATCACCAAACCCGTTGATACCGAGCAGTTGCTATCACTACTAAGAGTTTGGTTATATCGATAAGGAATTGGGCAATGGGCATTGGGTAATGGGCAATGGGCAATGGGCAATGGGAATTAAATATCTCGATTTTTGATACGCGTTTTATATCTAAATAGAACTCTTTCCATGCCCCATGCCCCATGTCCCATGCCCAATGCCCCATGCCCAATGCCCCATGCCCCATGCCCCATGCCCATTGCCCAATGCCCATTATTAATTTCTCACCTCTCCCCCCAAAAGAAATGCGCTAAACTCAATTTAGGTCGATCCATCTTTGGTTCGGCACAATACTTCTTGGAAGATATCCTTATCGCAGGAAGTGGGTCAATGCCCACTTTTTTTATTGAAATATTGCATGACTCATCCCTTAGTCCCACAAATTATTGATTTGGCGACACCAGTAGCAGAAGAACTGGAATTAGAAGTCGTTGGGGTAGTTTTTCATACTAACCAACGTCCAGCAGTGTTGCGGGTAGATATCCGCAATCCCCAACAGGAGACTGGATTGAATGATTGTGAGCGGATGAGCCGTGCTTTAGAAGCCGCCTTAGATGGATCGGATATCATTCCAGATGCTTACGTTTTAGAGGTGTCAAGTCCTGGTATTTCGCGGCAACTGACAACCGACAAGGAATACCTATCCTTTAAAGGATTTCCTGTAATTGTCTTTACTTCCCAACCCTACGACGGACAGCAAGAGTGGATTGGTCAGTTGATTCGCCGAGATGAAATATCAGTTTACTTAAACCAAAAAGGTCGTGTAATTGAAATTCCTCGCACTCTCATAAGTAGGGTGCAGTTGAATGAGAGCAGATAACAATTAGCAGAAGGAAGTAGGAGTTAAGAGTTAGGTTATGAGTTTTGAGTTTTCAAATAACTCAAAACTGCTGTAGAGACGCGAAATTTCGCGTCTCTACAATTCCTAACTTCTGCTGGGTGTCTGCATAATAATTAAAGGAGATAAATCTATGTCTACAGTTAAATTAACGGGATTAAAAGATTTAATTGAAAATATCAGTCGCGAACGAAATTTACCGCGTCTGGCAGTTCAATCAGCTATTAGAGAAGCGCTGCTAAAAGGTTACGAACGTTATCGACGTGCCCAAAATTTAGAGCGAAGACAATTTGATGAAGAGTACTTTAATAATTTTGAAGTAGAGCTTGATGTTGACGAACAAGGATTTCGCGTTCTTTCCACTAAAAGCATTGTTGAAGAAGTTAACAATTCCGATCATCAGATT
>NZ_KK073768.1:2515545-2518250 GCF_000582685.1 [Scytonema hofmanni] UTEX 2349 | reverse complement strand
TAGAACTCTTTCCATGCCCCATGCCCCATGCCCCATGCCCCATACCCCATGCCCCATGCCCCATGCCCCATGCCCACCAGATACCAGATGCCAGATAATGTTAAAGAAGTTCAAAATTAGTACCAAAATAGGAGCAAGTTTCGCAGTAAGTCTGGTATCTTTTACAGTTATTGGTCTACTTATTTACCGTACTGCCACAGAAACGATAAAGACTAGCCGCTTGGAAACTCACACTTACCAAGTACTGACAAACCTGGAAAATTTTCTTTCTACACTTAAGGATGCGGAAACCGGACAGCGGGGTTATTTAATTACTGGCTCAGAAGATTACTTGCAACCGTATAATGCAGCGATTCCCGTAATTGATAAAAAAATTACTGAACTGCGGAGATTGACAGGAGATAACCCTAGTCAACAGCAACGGCTTGATGCTGTAGAATCTCTTACACAAAAAAGAATCGACAGACTAAAAGAGGTTATTGAAATTCGCCGTAATCAAGGATCGGCAGGTGTTTCTCAAGCAGTTTCAGCTGGTCAAGGCAAAGGCAAGATAATGATGGATAATATCCGTGGTCTCGTTTCGGATCTCAAAAACGAAGAATTGCGGTTATTAAAACAGCGTTCAGCGGCAAGTGATGAAGCGACGAGGCAAATGAATTATAGTATTGCCTTTGGTATCCCGCTTTATTTGCTTCTTCTAACATTAATTGCCTTTTTTCTCAATCGCAACATTTCTCGACCGCTTGAAGAAGTCTCTAGCGTTGCAGAGAAAATTGCTGCTGGAGACTTAGACACGAATGTACCTGTTAACAATCGTCGCGACGAAATAGGTATTTTGGCACAAACATTTAACAAAATGATCGCCAACTTACGCTCAACAAATCAGCAAACAGTAGAGCGAGACTGGTTAAAAACTAACTTAGCAAAATTCAGCCAAATTTTGCAAGGACAACGAAACTTAAAGGCTGTTTCTCAACTTATTCTTAGAGAACTCGCTCCTTTAGTCTCGGCTCATCATGGCGCATTTTACTTGATGACAACACAGGAAGAGAAGCCTAGTTTAACACTTTTGGGGACTTATGCTTATCGAGAACGCAAGCATTTAGCAAACCGCTTTCAATTGGGTGAAGGTTTGGTAGGACAATGCGCTTTAGAGAAACAGCGAATTTTGCTGACAGAAGTACCTTCCGACTACATTAAAATCAATTCGGGGCTGGGGGAAGCAACCCCGATGAATATTATTGTTTTACCTGCTGTGTATGAAGAGCGAGTATTAGGGGTGATTGAACTAGCTTCATTCCAGCGCTTTAGTGATATTCATCTAACTTTTCTTGACCAACTCAGCGAAAGTATTGGTATAGTCCTCGATAATATTGTTGCATATCAACGCACCGAAGAATTACTTCAACAGTCGCGATCGCTTACCGATGAGTTAACAACCCAGCAAGAAGAACTCCTACAAAGTAATCAACGTTTGGAGGAGCAAACGGAAACATTAAAAAATTCCGATAAGTTATTGCGACAGCAACAGCAAGATTTACAACAAAGCTACGAAGAGTTACAACAACTCAACGAAGAGTTAGAAGAAAAAACCGAGTTACTAGCTCAACAAAAGCAGGAAGTAGAATATAAAAATCGTGAGGTAGAGCAAGCACGCTTAAATTTAGAAGAAAAAGCTACACAATTAACCACGACTTCTAAATATAAGTCGCAATTTTTGGCGAATATGTCCCACGAGTTAAGAACTCCATTAAATAGTTTACTGATATTAGCGCAAGTTTTATCTAATAACAATGAAGGAAATTTGACACAAAAACAGATTGAATACAGTCAAACTATCTACTCTGCTGGAAACGATTTACTATCACTAATTAATGAAATTCTCGACTTAGCAAAAATAGAGTCGGGAACAATGGAAGTAGAACTAAAAGAAACTTTTTTCAGCGAATTGCAAAGACATGTAGAATGGACTTTTCGTTCCATTGCGGAAGATAAAAAACTAGATTTTCACGTTCACTTTGATGAACAACTACCCCCTACTATCTACACAGATTCAAAACGTCTTCAACAGTTGCTAAATAACTTGTTGACAAATGCTTTTAAATTTACCGAAGAAGGTCAGGTAAGTTTACGAGTGTCAGTTGTAACTGAAGGCTGGAGTCGCGACCAGCAAAGCCTTAATAGTGCTAAATCAGCGATCGCTTTTGCAATCAGCGATACTGGTATTGGCATTCCCCCAGAAAAACAGCAGGTGATTTTTGAAGCTTTTCAACAAGCAGATGGCACAACTAGCCGCAAATACGGCGGTACAGGTTTGGGTTTATCTATCAGCCGACAAATTGCCGAGTTGTTAGGTGGGGAAATTCGCTTAGTCAGTCAAGTTGATTTGAGCTTAACCTCTTCCCTTATCCAACCCCATACAATGCTTTTATCAAAATTAAAACCACAGGAAAAGTATAAAAATCATCATTTACTAAAAAAATCAAGTGGAGATAAAAACTTCATACTATATAATATTTAGAACTGGGTGATGCTGCCAACTTACTGATTTAGTGTATGATGGTGTTTTTGAGGTGCTCCAGTGGCTTCTGTTTCTATCAGCTGTCCCTCCTGTTCAGCTACTGACGGGGTGGTGCGTAACGGCAAAAGCACCGCCGGACATCACCGCTATCTCTGCTCTCACTGCCGTAAAACATGGCAACTGC
>NZ_KK073768.1:2481436-2515445 GCF_000582685.1 [Scytonema hofmanni] UTEX 2349 | reverse complement strand
CCCATCCCCCCCTCCCACTTTCACCGAGTCGGCAATTGAAGACGATCGCCAAAATATTCTCATTGGCGATCGCACTCTTTTGATTATTGAAGATGACTTGAACTTTGCCCGAATATTACTGGATTTGGCACGGGAACAAAACTTTAAAGCTTTGGTAGCTTCTCGTGGTGATGTGGGTTTGGCAATGGCACGAGAATTTCAACCTGCTGCGATTATGTTAGATATCCGTTTACCGATGATGGATGGTTGGACTGTACTCGACCGTTTGAAGCACGACCCTAACACCCGTCACATCCCAATTCATATTATGACAGTTGAAGAAGGGCAAAAACGAAGTCTGCAACAAGGAGCGATCGCCTATTTGCAAAAACCTATTACCAGTGAAGCACTTTTTCAGGCTTTGAGGGATATTAAGGCATTTGTCGAACGAAGAGTAAAAAACCTGCTCGTAGTAGAAGACAATGAATTACAACGTCACAGCATAGTTGAATTAATTGGTAATGGGGATGTGGTAATTACTGCGGTTGGTACAGCTACAGAAGCAATGAATGCACTTAATACTACTCATTTTGATTGCTTAGTATTGGATTTGGGATTGCCAGATATGAATGGTTTTGACTTTATTGAGCAAATTAAACAACAACCAAATCTCAATTATTTACCCATCATTATTTATACTGGCAAAGAGTTAACATATCAAGAAGAAACAGAACTGCGCCGCATTTCTGACACTATCATTGTTAAAGATGCCCGTTCTCCAGAACGATTATTAGACGAAACATCGCTGTTTTTACATCGGCTTCAGTCAAATTTACCGATTGACCAACAGTTATTATTAGAACAACTACGCCATAGTGACCCGGTGCTAGCAGGCAAGAAAGTTTTAATTGTTGATGATGATATCCGAAACATCTTCGCTATTACTAGTTTGTTAGAGCCTTATGAAATGGAAATTCTTTATGCTGAAAACGGTAGAGACGGTATTAACGTGTTACGAAACAATTCTGATATTAATATTGTCTTAATGGATGTGATGATGCCAGGAATGGATGGTTATGAAACAATGCGTGCTATTCGCGCTGTTGATGAATTTAAAAGTATACCAATGATCGCTTTAACTGCAAAAGCCATGAAAGGCGATCGCGAAAAATGCATTGATGCCGGCGCAAGCGACTACATCACCAAACCCGTTGATACCGAACAGTTGCTCTCACTATTAAGAGTCTGGCTGTATCGGTAATAAATTGGGCAATGGGCATCGGGCAATGGGCATCGGGCACGCTTGCAGTGAGAATTAAAGAAGTTCAATAAAGCAAGTGCGTGAATAAATACAATTCTTTCCATGCCCCATGCCCCATGCCCCATACCCCATGCCCCATGCCCCATGCCCCATGCCCCATGCCCCATGCCCCATGCCCCATGCCCCATGCCCCCCAAAAACCCTAACGAACTCGAAGACATCGAAACTCAGCTACTACTGGAAGGAGTGTATCGCTATTACGGCTTTGACTTTCGCAACTATGCAATGGCTTCTCTCAAGCGTCGAATTTGGAATACAATTCGCTCGGAAAAGCTAACTAGTGTCTCTGGACTTCAAGAAAAAGTTCTGCACGATCCTGCTTGTATGGAACGTTTTTTATTGGGTCTTTCAGTGAATGTCACTGCGATGTTTCGCGATCCAAGTTTCTATATTGCTTTTAGAAATAAAGTTGTTCCCCTTTTGCGTACCTATCCTTTTATTCGGATTTGGCACGCTGGATGCTCTACGGGTGAAGAAGTTTATTCAATGGCAATTTTGCTATTTGAAGAAGAATTGTATCACCGTTGCCGCATCTACGCTACTGATATGAATGAAGTCGTGTTACGCAAAGCTAAAGCTGGTATTTTTTCTTTGCATTTAATGCAAGAATATACCCAACTTTATTTGCGATCGGGTGGTAAAGAATCTTTTTCTAAATATTATACGGCTGGTTATGATGGTGCTATTTTCCATTCTTTTTTGAAAGAAAATCTCATTTTTTCACCGCATAATTTGGTAACAGATGCTTCTTTGAATGAATTCAACGTTATTCTCTGTCGCAATGTTTTAATTTACTTTAACTCATATCTTCAAGACCAAGTTCACAAGTTACTATATGGAAGTTTAAAGATGTTCGGTGTTTTAGGATTAGGAAAACAAGAAACGCTGATAAATTCACCTTACGAAAAGTTTTATGAGGAGTTGGCGAGCCAGGAAAAGCTTTATCGGAGGGTCGAATGATAAAATTTGATATTACTGTAATTGGTGCATCTTGGGGCGGATTACAGGCGATGGAGACGATTTTAGGAAGCTTACCAAAAAACTTGGCGATCGCCATCGCTGTTGCCCAACATCGTCACAAAGATTCGGAGGGTGAATTGCTCAGTTGTTTGCAAAGGTATAGTTTATTGCCAGTAGTTGAAGTGATAGACAAACAGGCGATCGCTCCCGGACAAGTTTACTTGGCTCCCGCAGATTATCATTTATTAGTAGAACCCGGTCACTTTGCTCTTTCAACCGAAGCACCTGTTTCTTATGCGCGTCCCTCTATTGATGTGCTATTTGAATCCACCGCTGATGCTTATAAAGAGCGAGCAATTGGCGTTATTCTCACAGGTTCCAATCAAGACGGAGCACAAGGGCTAGCAAAAGTCAAGGCACATGATGGTTTAGCAATTGTTCAAGATCCGACCACGGCAGTTAGTCGTATAATGCCAGATGCGGCAATTGCAGCAGTGGTTTCAGCAAGAATTTTGCCTTTAACAGAAATCGCTCCCTTCTTGGTCAAGCTTTGTTCTTCCTCTTTTCTCTCTAGTTCGGGATAAAAAAGGTTGGGTTTTAGCATCTTAAATAATAAATTTTGAATTTCTAATTTTAATTGATTATGCAGTCTGCACCAAAAGTAAACATCCTCTTAATAGACGATCATCCAGAAAATTTGATTGCTTTGGAGGCAATATTAGAAGGGCTGGGTCAAAATTTAGTCAAAGCTTATTCGGGCGCAGAGGCTCTTAGGTGCTTATTGCATCAAGACTTTGCCGTGATATTACTAGATGTGCAGATGCCGGAAATGGATGGGTTTGAGACAGCAACCCTAATTCGGCAAAGAGAGCGATCGCGCAACACACCGATAATTTTTCTCACAGCCTTTGGTGTTAACGATACTATGGTGTTTAAAGGTTATACCTTAGGCGCAGTAGACTATTTGTCGAAGCCAATTGACTCGGTGATCTTAAAATCAAAAGTAACGGTGTTTGTGGAACTGTTCAAAAAAACACTCGAAGTCAAGCGACAAGCAACTGAACTTGCGAGCATGAACTCTGAACTGAGAGAAAGTGAAGAGAAATTTCGCGCATTAAGTGCTTGCTCTCCCATTGCAATTTTTTTAACAGATACACAAGGAAAATTTACTTATACAAATCCTAATTGTCAAGGATTTTATAACTTCAAACTTGCTGAAGGTTGGGAGGAAGGTTGGGCAAAATGTATTTATGCAGAAGATCGCGATCGCGTGCTTGCTGATTGGTCGCATTCTATTCGTTGCGAACAGACATACTCTTCGGAATTTCGTATTTGCCGCACGGATAATGCTTTGTGCTGGGTTCATGTCCGCACATCGGTGATGTTTTCCGATAATCGGCAATTATTGGGATACGTTGGCACTATTGAAGATATCACAGAACGCAAGCAGGCGGAAATAGTCCGCGAACAAATGATTAGGGAACAAGCAGCAAGACAAGAAGCTGAAGCTGCCAACCGGATGAAAGATGAATTTTTAGCGATCGTTTCTCACGAACTGCGTACCCCCCTCACCTCGATACTGGGTTGGTCGAAACAATTGCTTACCAGACAACTTGACCCCGCAATTACAAATCGCGCTTTAGAAACAATTGAACGCAATGCCCAATCTCAAGCACAACTGATTGAAGATATCCTCGATGTGTCAAAAATTATTCGGGGAAAGTTGCAGTTGCAAATAGAACCAGTAAATCTAATTGCTTTAATTGAAACACTAGTTGAAACTGTACGTCCACAAGCTGACGCGAAAGCCATTCAACTAGAAAGTATATTCGATCCGCAAGTACAAATGATTTGTGGCGACCAACAACGTCTACGGCAAGTGATTGGAAACTTGCTCTCGAATGCAATCAAGTTTACCTCCAAAGCCGGACGAGTTGAAATCAGCTTATCGATGGGCAATGGGGGACAAGGAGGACAAGGGGACAAGGGGACAAGGGGACAAGGAGACAAGGAGACAATTTTTTCTCCCCCTCCCTCCCTCCCCCCCTCCCCCCCTCTCCATGTCTCCCCATCCCCCCCTCCCTCCATCTACGCTCAAATCTCAGTTACCGACACAGGAATTGGCATTAATCCTGACTTTATTCCTTACGTCTTTGACCGCTTTCGGCAAGCAGATAGTTCTTCTACGCGCTCTTATGGGGGGCTAGGATTAGGATTGACAATTGCTCGTCATTTAGTAGAATTGCACAATGGCAAGATTTATGCTCACAGCGAAGGTGAGGGTAAAGGTGCAACTTTTACAGTTCAGTTACCATTACTAAAAGCAAATCAATTAAAGCCGGAATCTGCGCTAGAAAATAATGCAAATGTCCTAGAAAATTTACCTTCCCTCGATAATGTTAAAGTCTTAGTTGTAGAGGACAATATCGACAGTCGTGACTTTGTGAAAATTGTGTTGGAAGAATCTTTTGCCAAAGTTACGGCTGTAGGATCGGCAAGTGAGGCGATAGAATGTTTAAAACGAGATCATTTTCATGTTCTGGTGAGTGATATTGGAATGCCGGGAGAAGATGGTTATCAGTTAATTAGTCAAGTGCGAGATTTAGAGCAAAAAAGTGGTAGAAAAATTCCAGCGATCGCTCTGACTGCATACACCAGAATTGAAGATAAAATCCAAGCATTAGAAGCCGGCTTTCAAAAGCATCTGATAAAACCAATTGAACCAAATGAATTGGTGAAAATGGTCGCTGAACTTGTACACCGCTCCTGATCGGATGCAAGAGGTGATATCCAACCTTTGCAATAGACACTCTTTACTATAAATTAATTATGCGTTGCCCGAAACCTTTGTAGAGACGTAGCATTGCTACGTCTCTACCTATTTTTTACAGGTCCCTTGGAAGCTGAAAATCAGCAACAATACCTTGGAGTGATATCATGTCCGGTAGCTTACCCATAATTCATGAAGAACCCCACCCTGTTTATGAATCACGAATTTTTCTAGGAGACGTTCCGCCGGAACGTCTCTACAAATAAACGTTTGCCGTATTAGTATTTTATTTAAAAAGCGGGCAACGCGATTCGAACGCGCGACATTCACCTTGGCAAGGTGACGCTCTACCACTGAGCTATGCCCGCAACCTGCATACAAATACTATACTCTCACATCAACAACGGTTTGTCAATACCTTTATTAGTCAAAAGTCAAAAGTCCATAGTTTGTTGACTATTGACTATTGACTATTGACTATTAGACATCTCCAGAAACTAATTATGCGTTGCCCTAAAGCCTTGTAGAGACGTTCCGACGGAACGTCTTTACGTCTTTTCTGGAGATGTCTATTGACTATTGACACCCTTAGACGTGTTCTTCTGACTCGGCAGCAAATTCACCTAAGCTGGCACTTTTAAAAGAGGGAGGCAAAGATTGAGAATTGCGATATGGCTCTGCCAGGTTAGAGCGCAAATTCCGCATGAGGCTGCCCATTTCCAAGGCACTCATGGCGTATTCCCAACCCAAATTACTCTTAATGCCTGCCCTTTCTAAAGCTTGTTGCATCGTGTCTGTTGTCAAAACGCCAAAAATTACCGGAACACCAGTTTGAAACGCAGCGGCAGCAATACCTTTAGCCACTTCAGAGGACACCAAATCAAAATGAGGCGTTTGCCCTCGGATGACAGCACCCAGACAAATGACTACATCATATCTTTGAGAAACTGCCAACTGACGAGCCACTACTGGCACTTCAAAACTTCCGGGAACCCAAATATAATCCACCTGAGTTCCTTGAGGATTGACATCTACACCGTGGCGTTTCAAGCAATCTTGACAGCCTTCTAGCAGCTTACTGGTAACGAGGTCATTGAATCGACCAATAACCACTGCAAACCGCAAAGGTTCTGTCTGAGTAAAAGTTCCCTCGAAAACTGCCATAACTGCCTCTTAATCAATCAACTATACATATCAGCCAATATACATTTCTTATTTAAAAGTAGAGGAGCAGGAAAGATTAGGAGATCGGGGATTGGAGTGGGGGAGTGGGAGAAGATATAGAAATTTGTCTCCCTTGTCCCCTTATCTCCCTCTGATTGAAGCAAATCTTTATACTATAGCGCTTTGCAGTTGAGTCCAATACAGACCTAACCCCCAACCCCTTCCCTACGAGGGAAGGGGAGTAGGACTCAAAGCCTCTCTCCTTGTAGGAGAGAGGTCAAAAGTGTACTGCACCCAAGCGAGAACCGCTATATTTGCCAACGTAGACTAGTAGTCGCCTATACCACAAAAAAGTTTAATACACCAACTAAAAACACTAAGGCAAACCAGACTCCAGAACCGAGCCAAAGTAGCTTTTTAGAGTCACCCCAATTTTGTGGAGTGGCATAAGCTACAGGAACACCAACAACCATGACAAAGGACAACCCAACCAGCGCGACTAATGCAGCTTGGAATATAATGGTCATTTTTTTCTTCTCCCAAAACAGCTAAATACTAAAGATAGAATATCTTAAAGGGCAACACTTAAGGTCTTTCCCCCACTTGTAAGCTAGCAGAAATTGTAACCATTTAGTCCAAAGTCAAGAGTCCAAAGTCCAAAGATTGACTCTTGACCATTGACTCTTAATTAACTATGGACTTAATTCTTTGCCACACTACGGCTGATTTTGATGCGTTAGGAGCAGCGGTAGGGCTAACGCGGTTGCTACCAGGAAGCTTGATTGTGCTGACTGGTGGTTCTCATCCAACTGTAAGGGATTTTTTAGCGTTGCATCGGGATGAATATCCGTTGATTGAACGACGTTCGGTCAATCCGGAAAAAATTCGCTCTATAACTGTCGTGGATACGCAACAACGCGATCGCCTGGGGAAAGCTGCCGAATGGTTTGATTTACCCAACTTAAAAGAAATCATAGTTTATGACCATCACATCGGGCAAGAATCAGATATTCCCGCGACGATCGCCCATATTTCTCAAGTCGGTGCCACCACAACTTTAATGGTGGAACAATTACAACAGCAAGAAATTTCCCTCACCCCTGCCCAAGCTACTGTCATGGCTTTGGGTATTCATGTTGATACAGGCTCTCTCACCTACGACTCTAGCACCCCGCGAGATGCTTTAGCTTTGGCTTGGTTGATGCAACAAGCCGCTAGCTTGTCGGTAATTAGTGAGTATCTAGATCCCGGTTTATCTGTACAATTGCAGCAATTGTTAACTGAAGCTATAGACAAATTGCAAACTGTATGCATCCGGGGATATACGATCGCCTGGATTATTCTGAAAACAGATAAATTTGTACCTGGATTATCAAGTCTTGCCTCCCAGTTAATGACATTAACCGAAATTGATGCTTTACTACTGGCGAATGAATATCCTTTTTCTGAAGGAGAAATGCGGTTAACGGTGATTGGGCGATCGCAAATCAAGAGTATTAATCTTCACGAATTATTTGCACCTTTAGGCGGTGGCGGACATTCTCAAGCCACATCGGTGAACCTGCGTCAAGTAGATCCACAAGCTATATTAAACCAACTTGTTGAATCCATAAAAACTAATATTCCGCATCCCCCCATAGCGAGAGATTTAATGTCTTCCCCAGTCCGCACTATCCGTCCAGAAACTACAATTGAGGAAGCACAGCGTATTTTGTTACGCTACGGACATTCTGGTTTATCTGTCGTCGATGCTGAAGCACAACTAGTAGGTATAATTTCTCGCAGAGATTTGGATATTGCTTTGCATCACGGTTTTAGTCATGCACCAGTTAAAGGCTACATGACAACTAATCTCAAGACAATTACACCAGATACCACACTCCCCGAAATCGAAGCGCTGATGGTGACATATGATATCGGACGCTTACCAGTGTTGCAAGATAAACAATTATTGGGAATTGTCACTCGCACCGATGTTTTGCGGCAATTACATCAAGGAGACAAGGAGACAAGGAGACAAGGAGACAAGGAGACAAGGAGACAAGGAGACAAGGTTTTGTTTTCCTATGCGGAACAATTACAAGATAAACTTGCGCCGCAACTTTGGCAATTACTTAATTTAGCATCAAAAGAGGCAGAAAAACGCGGTTGGCATCTTTATTTAGTTGGGGGTGCAGTGCGGGATTTATTATTAGCTGAAGAATCCGCAAGTGCTTTGATGATTAAAGACATTGACATGGTAGTTGATGGCTTTCACAAATCAGCAGAAGTCGGTGCTGGTGTAGAATTGGCAAAAGCGTTACAACGAGTTTATTCGACTGCACGTTTAGAAATTCATGGCGCTTTTCAAACTGCGGCTTTGTTATGGCATAATGACCCAGAATTAGACTCGTTATGGGTGGATATTGCCACCGCTAGAACAGAATTTTATCCTTATCCGGCGGCGAATCCGGAAGTAGAAGCGAGTTCGATTCGTCAAGATTTGTATAGACGAGATTTTACGATTAATGCGATCGCGCTACGATTAACTTCTCCCCGCGCTGGTGAATTACTCGATTTCTTTGGCGGTTTGCTAGATTTACAGGCAAAGCAAATTCGCGTTTTACATGTCAACAGTTTTATCGAAGATCCGACACGCATTTATCGCGGTGTTCGTTTTGCAGTGCGCTTTGGTTTTCAATTTGAACCGCAAACAGAAGCATATATTCGTTATGCGATTAACAGCGGCATTTATGACCGCACGGCACAACAAAATAGCAAAACTCCGGCTTTACAAACTCGACTCAAAACCGAATTAAAGTATATCTTAGAGGCACCTTATTGGAAAGCTGCCTTGGAGTTACTTGACGACTTGGGGGCGTTGCAATGCATCCATCCCACGCTAAAGTTAGATGAAGAATTATTGCGACAATTACGTTTATTAGAACGCTGTTTGCGACGATTTGACACTGAGCAAAGTTTGATTCACTGGCAAATGTGGTTAGAAGCTATAATTTTGCATTTATCACCAGAATATCGCGGTAAGGTAGCAAAAAATCTACAATTTCCCGAAGATAGCATCAAAAGGTTAGAAAACTTAACATTAGCTGAAGCTGAGGTGATGACATTATTACCAACTTTCCAGCGTGCGAGTCAAATAGTGCAGTTGCTGCGAAAATATGACTTACCAATGTTAATTTTAATTGCGGTGCAAAGTAAGCGATCGCTCCGGCGGAAAATTTGGCAATATTTGACAGTATGGGCTAACGTTCAGCCGATTTTGAATGGCAATGATTTAAGGAAGTTAGGGTATAAACCGGGACCGCAGTTTAAGCAAATGTTAGATGATTTACTTGCTGCTACCTTGGATGGAGTTGTAAGCGATCGCGCTTCCGCTGAAGAGTTTTTAGTCAAGCATTATCCAGGGGTAAAATAGGAAAGCGATCGTATTTTATTAAATAATTTCAATAAACAGTGGTTATCTTTAGAATTTAAAACCTTTCAAAAATGATTTCAGCCCAGATATAATTGTTGGGTTGGGAGTAGTAACAGTTGGTGCAATCACAATTCTTTGCATATTCTCCAAAGCTTGTAAAACTTCCGTAGCCGATTGATATCTTTGTCTGAAGTCATAACGCACCATCTTATCTAAAATAGCTGCTAGTTCATCACTAACTTGTGCATTGTCCCGCCAAAATATTTCACCTGCATTAGAATTTTGCCGTAGTTGGTGAGGTGATATCCCAGTGAGTGCTTCGATACCAATAATGCCCACAGCATATATGTCACTGCTAAAAGATGGTCTACCTGCCATTTGCTCAGAAGGTGCATAGCCTGGAGTACCAATCATAACAGTTTCCCCAATAGTTGAGTTTTCAACTTGCTTTACAGCCCCAAAGTCAATCAAAACTATCTTTTGGTCTTGCTTGCGTCTAATTAAATTTGAGGGTTTTACATCGCGATGGATAATATTTTGCTGATGGACAAACTCTAAAATTTTAAGAATGTCGTGCAAAATGCTACTAACTTGAGTTTCATGTAATTGCTTTCCATGATAAATTTCTCTACTTAAAGTGTGACCTTCAATATATTCTTGAACTAAATAGAATTCATAATTTTCCTCAAAGTAAGCTAGAATTCCCGGAATTTGGTCGTGTCTTCCTAACCTTTCCAGAACTTCTGCCTCTTTCAAAAATAATCTTCTTGCCTCCTTCCCGAATTCTGGATTATTTGTCATGGAGTTAAGTTGTTTCACAACACATTGAGGATTGCTTGGTAAATTTATATCTTCTGCGATAAAAGTCTTACCAAATCCACCTTGACCCAAGATTTTTAAAATTCTGTAGCGTTCATTTAACAGGCTTCCTATTTCTGTAGTTCTTCGCGTACTAGAAACCTCCGAATTAATCGGAGTTTTTGGTGGTAACTCAGTTTCAGGTTGAATTACTGATAATTGCGGCTGAGTAGTAGGTAAAATAACATTAGTTTCCCCTCTCAAACATTCACCACAGTAACTACAAAAAGAGTTTTGAGGAGAATTTTCATGCCCTTGACTACAACTAATTGAAAGTTTTATCGATTGCTGATTTAAAGCCTCACCACACTGGATGCAAAAACGATTGTCAGAGGAATTTTTATGACCTTTGTTACAAATAATTGTAACCTTCTGCACTATTATTGGCGGTGGTGTTGGCGGGGAAGAACTGCCTACTGAAGTCGGCAGCCAAGCTATCGAACCTTGGCTACCTATTTCAGATTCTTCACCTGTAACAGTTACCTGATTAGTTTGTTTGCGAGTTTCAATACCACCAAGCGATCGCCAAGTTAAGGGTGGTTCTGCGGGATTCTGAAAAGTCATTGGCAGCCAAGTAGCACCAGGAAATTGATTTTCCAAACGATTTATCTTTTCCCTTGCTCTCCGCACAGCAAGATGTAAAGGCTTTCCTTGTGCAAATGCTTCTAAAAAACGTTGCAAAAACATCTGTGCTACTTGATCCGGCACAGGCTCTCGCATAACAATAATATTTGGAACGTGCAACTGAGCCAATTGCCGTGCTATTCCCAACCCATCACAGGAGTTAAAAATTGCCAGTTGCAAACCGCGCTTAACAGCTTTTCTCAGGTCAGGTTCTAAATCATCAATGGTTATACTTTTCTCATCATCAAGGTCAATAAAACCACTTTCTCCATCATCTTCACTGCGACTGTGACCAGCAAAAAAGAGTATCTGGGGTTTATGTTTATCAATCTGGTCACATAAATTGTCTAATTTAGGCTTATTTATATTAATTAACAAGGCATTGGAATCTTGAGCTAATCGTTCTTCCAACATCTGCCAGTCTTTTTTAGTGTTAATTCTAGTATCTTTGCCGAAAACTGCTAAAACTTTGACTTTATCGGTGTTAGTCGCTATTTGCCCTTTTTTCACTGGTAGAGACAAAGCAACCTCAGCCCGATGGTAATGCTTAAAAAAATCATCCCAAAGATGCCAAGGCAAACGTTGTAATTCCAGATTTTCAGTTTCAAATATGACCCGAATTTCTTCAGATTCATCCTTTAAGTTTTGGAATAATTTCTCTCGAATAGGACTAAAACTAGAATCAGCTTTAAGCCAGTCATTAAGACTCAACTTTAACTGTTTGCTGGCTTTTTTAATATCACTGATGATAGAAGTGCTAGTACCTCCCGTGACGCTGATTCGAGTAAAATATCTGCCCGACACATGCTTGCGATAATGCGACTGCCAAAGTGTATAATGTTTATGCAACTCGGTCGCTGGAGGCAGTTTGCCCTTGACAGCAGCAATCCATTGGCGATCGCCTTCTGTCCAAATCTGCAAGGAGACAGAAAAACCAGTCTCAAAATTCCCCTCTACTAAATTGATCACAACTAGCTTGCCCATTGCCATCTCCTTGCAGGCAGTTAAATTACAAAATTCAGTTTCCTATTGACATCACCCAACTGAATTTGCACGGTGAATTGCTCTACAGGTTTGCCACTAATATTTAGTTGAATCCACCTATCAGTATTTTTCGCTTCAACTTCGAGGAGAGTTTTTCCTGAGGTATCAAGCACAATACATTTAACACCAGGAAGGAGGAAAGTTTGATTGTTAGTAGGATGAACTTGTAGACGTATGTCTCTTTCTCCATTTATTGTGGGTATGACTTCAACAACTAAGGCTACCGATACACCTGTAGATTCTATTCCTAAATCAATCGCAATTGCCCTAACAACACCAGCAGCACCTCTATCAGCAAAAACTAGATTGGCTCTTTGTGTACCCAAAACATCTTCCACTGTTCCCCAACTAGTGTCAATAACATTATTAAGCCATTGACTTAAATTCACCATCAGTTGCCTGACGGGAACAAAAATATCCTCAGCGATAGACTCTACAACTTCGACAGGACAATCCAATACTTGCTGAAGTTCTCCACCTCTAAACAACACCTGTATTCGCTCAAAACCTTTTTGTGAACCTTCAAAGAAAAGCAGTACACTACCTTTCTTGACATCTATTAATTCTACCGTCACATCTCCTGATGCTTGTTGAAGACGAGCTACAATTGATGGCAGTTGTGGTTGAATTTCATTCAGATTGCCAGGTATTACAATTACATAGATACTGGGTGGTAAAGGCGATTTAGCTTCAATAAGTTTGTCTAACTTGTCGTCAATTTGTTCGATCGCCTTCGCCGTTCCCGTTACAATCTCTATCAAATCCTCTAAAGAGGCTTTTATCTTATCCAAATTGGACTGGATAGCTACCCACCAATTATCCAACTTCTTTACCAAATCTGGCACAGCTTGCGCCACATCAAGTAACGATTTTTCTAAGTTTTCAGATTTTAAGTTTATTTGGGCTAGCAGCTGCGTCTGCAATATATCGCGTACAGATGGATTCGTCTTAATCTCAAAGGCAAAATAAGCGCATATCCTTTCTAGTAAGCTGGCTTCTACTTTCGCTTTATAGCAAGCAACAGAGTTACCTAAAAGTGCTTCTCCTAGCAGCTTATTTTTGATATCAACATGCCTTTCGTCTAATTTACCTTCTTCTGTCAGCAGTAATCCCAAATCGTTTAGGGATTCAATTGGTGTAGCATTTGCTTTTAATTGCTTGACTTTGTTTAACTCCTCTTTTAGCTGCTTGAGCTTCTTGTTCAGTAAGCGGATATCAGCTTCATGTTCTAATGTACCAAGACGCGATGAGCGTCCGTACACCATGCGAGACGATTGTACCAGTTCCCGACGACACTCGGACGCAATGCTATATTGTGCTAAGAGGAAAGAACGCCTCAAAGCCTTTTCTAATTCATAATTGACAAACTTACCTTGCAGCTTAATAAAATCTGCGTACTTTTCTTGTAGTACAGACTTGGTATTACTTTTTACAATATCTGATAAAATACCTGCTAAAATTTTACCTAGAATTAAACCTTCGCTAATACCCAGCATTACTACTCTCCTTGAAAGTTATTATATAAATAAAACAGTGTGAAATGTTACTTTTCCGTAAAGAGAAATGAAGTAGCAATAGCACCTTTTTCTTTCAAGAGTAATAAACTAGCTTTTCTTTGCAAGGTTCGCGCTTATTCATTGCTTTGTATAAATACAGATTATTTATACAAGTATTTATAACATCATATGTTTACTTTGAGATATCCTAGTTAACCATCTAGATATAAATAAGCTCTCCATTCGCCTTGGTAATTGGTGAGCAATGCTATATTCAGCAGAAGTGTCCAACGCTAAATTTCTCGCTCCGCAAAAGCCCAGTACTAAAACAGAAGCAGTAAAGCAGACAGGCAAGCTATAATTCTCTTGCGGATCAGCGTAACAAAAATTTATGAGTAACCCCCTTGTGCAAGCCTTTTTCGTTGGTAGAGCGGTAGCGGAAATCCTGAATGAGCGTGTAGAAGTCGCTATAACCGACGCTTTGAGTGAACTTGGCAAATTTGATGCCGAAGCTAAAGAGCACCTGCGCTCGTTTACAGAAGAAGTTCTAGAGCGGGCAAATCAAGCCGCAGAAGCTGCCGGTGCTGGTACTTACACCACACCAAGCAGCCAAACCGGTTCTACTTCAGTTGATGTGCAAGCAACGATTGATGAACTGCGAGCAGATATTGCTCTGTTGCGAACCGAATTACAACGATATCGCAGTAATTTTGCTGGATAGGAGTTAGGAGGAGCGGAGTTAGTGGATAGTGGTTAGTGGGAATTTGAAGAAGGGGAAAGGAAAAAGGGAATTATTACCAATGCCCAATGCCCAATGCCCAATGCCCAATGCCCATTGCCCAACAACTAAGAATTATTAAAAACAGTTTAGGAATTAGAGTGTCTTTTCTTCCTGGTAATTCAGTCAAAAACCAGCGGTATACACGGCATATGGAAAAGGGTTATTCAGATCAAGCATACCGTTGGAATCGCGATAACTACTCTAGTAGACGGCGCTTTGTAGACATTTGGGGTTTTGTCTTGACTTTGATGTTCAGGCTTTGGCTCTACAACAAATCTTGGAGTTATTCAGGTGGAGTTAGTGAGACAAAGCAAGCAGCTAGACGCAAGGCACAAGCGATTTGGATTCGCACTACCCTGTTAGATTTGGGTCCAACTTTTATTAAAGTTGGACAACTTTTTTCTACTCGTGCTGATATATTCCCAGTGGAATATGTCGAGGAACTGGCAAAGTTACAAGACAAAGTGCCGGCATTTAGCTATGAGAAGGTAGAAGCGATTATTGAGGAAGAGCTAGGCAAGAAAATTCCTGAACTCTTTCACAGTTTTGAGCCGATTCCTTTAGCTGCTGCTAGTTTGGGACAAGTTCATAAAGCTGTCTTGCATTCTGGGGAATCTGTTGTTATTAAGGTGCAACGTCCTGGACTTAAAAAGCTTTTTGAAATTGATTTAAAAATCCTTAAAGGCATTACGCGTTACTTTCAAAATCATCCAAAATGGGGACGCGGACGAGATTGGCTCGGTATTTATGAAGAGTGTTGCCGCATTCTTTGGGAAGAAGTTGATTATCTCAATGAAGGTCGCAATGCGGATACTTTTCGCCGTAATTTTCGCAGCTACGATTGGGTGAAGGTGCCGCGAGTTTACTGGCGCTACGCTTCGCCGCGAGTGCTGACTCTAGAGTATCTCCCAGGTATTAAAATAAGTCAATACGAAGCTTTAGAAGCTGCGGGTATAGACCGCAAAGCTGTGGCTCGTCAAGGTGCGGAAGCTTATTTGCACCAGTTACTTGATGATGGCTTTTTCCATGCCGATCCTCACCCTGGCAATATTGCTGTCAGTCCAGATGGTTCCTTGATTTTCTACGATTTCGGGATGATGGGGCGGATTAAGTCCAACATTCGTGATGGACTGATGGAAACCTTGTTTGGGATTGCTTCTAAAGATGGCGATCGCGTTGTTAAGTCTCTCATCGATTTGGGAGCATTAGCAGCAGTGGATGATATGGGACCTGTGCGGCGTTCTGTCCAGTACATGCTAGATCATTTCATGGATCAGCCGTTCGAGAATCAGTCTGTGGCGTCAATTAGTGACGATCTTTACGAAATAGCTTACGATCAACCATTTAGATTTCCCGCAACTTTCACTTTTGTAATGCGTGCTTTCTCCACTTTGGAGGGAGTCGGTAAGGGTTTAGACCCCGAATTTAACTTTATGGAAGTTGCCAAACCATATGCAATGCAGCTTATGACGAATATGAATGGTAATGATGGTAATAGTTTTCTCAATGAATTAAGTCGGCAAGCAGCCCAAGTCAGTAGTACCGCATTGGGACTACCACGTAGATTAGAAGATACACTAGAGAAGCTGGAACGGGGAGATGTGCGGGTACGCGTGCGATCGCCTGAAACAGATCGGCTGTTGCGCCGACAAAGCAATATTCAAGTAGGAATAAGCTATGCTCTGATTATTAGTGGATTTACTGTTTCTGCTACGATTCTGTTAGTGAATCATTATGTATGGTTAGCGCTGCTTCCTGGTTTAATTTCTGCGGGAGTCTCAGTATTACTGATTCGCCTGCTTTTACGCCTCGACCGTAATGACCGTATGTATTAATTGTTGGTTGCAAAATTTTATGAAACTTAACTTTACCGGTGTTAGTGACCCCGGACTTATTCGTTCTAATAACCAGGATGCTTACTATATTGACCCAGAAGGGCGATTTTTTGTAGTTGCTGATGGTATGGGTGGTCATGCGGGAGGCGAAGAAGCAAGTCGCATTGCAACTGGGCAAATTAAGGCATATTTGTCAGAAAATTGGGATTCTTCTAAGCCTTGCTCCCAATTGCTAGAGGAAGCTTTAAACCAAGCAAATGATGCGATTCTGCACGATCAGCAAGATCACCAAGAACGCGCTGATATGGGGACAACAGTTGTAGCGGTGATTTTTCGCTCTGGAGAACCACCTTGGGCAGCTCACGTAGGCGATTCTAGATTGTACCGCTTCCGCGATTCCAAATTAGCCCAGATAACTGAAGACCATACCTGGGTAGCACGGGCAATTAAAGTTGGTGAAATCACCCAAGATGAAGCCCGCAATCATCCCTTCCGTCATGTATTATCGCGCTGTTTGGGGCGTGAAGACCTACATCAAGTTGATGTAAGGCAATTGGATATTCAATCAGGCGATCGCTTGCTATTGTGCAGTGACGGTCTGACAGAAGAACTTATCGATGAAAAAATTGCTTATTATCTCCAAGAAAGCCCTTTAATTGACAAAGCTGCGATCGCTTTAGTTGAAGCGGCAAAAGAGCAAGGCGGACACGATAATATCACCATTGTCATCATCGCACTCGATTAAGCTCGGGACTGGGGACTGGGGACTAGGGACTAGGGACTAGGGACTAGGGACTAGGGACTGGGGACTGGGGACTAGGGACTAGGGACTGGGGACTAGGGACTAGGGACTAGGGATAAGAAATTAAGCATTAAAAATTGGCGAACCGGTGAATAATCTTTATTGCCCAGTCCCCAGTCCCCAGTCCCCAGTACATATACTCAGCGTTTTGTTCAGGTTGAGCTTTTTTTTTCTTTACAACTTGATACAAATAAAATTAGCCTCTGGATTTACTTCAGAGGCTAAATTTATATAAGTTAGTCAATTGACATCTTGCACTTTCTCTGGTATCGCGAATATAATTCACGATTACAGCCTTTAATTGTCCCCTTTCCCGGAACGAAAAAAGGAAGTCATACCATTGCTACCTACAAAATGAGTAAATATTTCCGAAATCTGCTTCAACAGACTTGGGTTATATATCAGTAGGCTTAAATGCAAGATGAATCATCCCAAAAATACCTAACTTGGTATATGGGCAATCTGTCAAACAATTGTTATCTTTTTTAATACAGAGGAACAAATGCACGACAGTTCCATGTCAATCTACTAACCGATTAGGGCTTCTGTAAACGACATAACCACTTATTCGTTGTCTTTTGGAGTTAATTATGAGTCAGCCAATCGAATTATCCCTCGAACAGCAATTCAACATCCGCTCTTTTGCTACTCAAGTGCAGCACATGAGCCATGAGCAAGCTCAAGACTTTTTAGTTAAGCTTTACGAACAGATGGTAGTGCGTGAAGCAACTTACAAAGAGCTTCTCAAGCACCAGTGGGGCTTAGATTCAGGTTCCGCTATGGCATAGAGTAGTTCTCGTGTCGCAGTGGGCGACCTCCTTCTCTTGCTAGGTTCCAAGGAGGAAAAAAGCTGGGGATGTTTGGGGCGTCAACTCGATAGGCAATTCAAATCACACAATTAAACATGGCGAAAACTCAAGCAGAAAACTATTATAACTACATCAACTATCTAGTTTCAACTGATTGTAGTTTTTAGGTTAGCTTTGCAGTGCATTAAACAAATTAACAAGATTTGTTTTGCAACGCCCATAGTCAGAATTACACGTTTTCACTTGCATTCATTCTCTGGATTCTCAAAGAGAGCAAATGTTGCGTAGATCCAACCACACTTTGCGCTCATCGATTTTTAACTTTACTATTTATATTTTTTATAACGATATCTTGCAAGTTATATATTTTGTTAACAAAATTTAATATTCACTCAGATTGAAACTTGGTCGGAAAAGTCGAAGGGGGAATCTGTATCAATTGCTTCTAGCTTTGCCAAAATTTGCGGCTTAATCTTTTCATACTCGTTTTTGAGTAAATTTTTACTAATTTGCGGTTCGACAGATGACACAAATGTGGTGCTAATTGTTACCCATTTTTTAAGTCGTTGCTGTTGCGCGGGGGCGATGCTTGAAAGTTGGATATGAGCACAACTATGGGGAGCCTCCCGTGTAAAGAACAAAAGCCGATAGTAACCTAAATTACTCAGTAAGCTAGTAATTTCTTGACCAACGCTTGTTTTGAGGTCGAGATAATAAGGCAGCCATTTAGCACCATATTTGCGGTTGTAAATTACGGTAATCCACAGCAGCATCGGGTGAGGAGAAGTGATAAAAAGAAATTGATTGTAACGAGTGCAGATTAAGCGATTTTCAATTTCCTGTTTGGGTAACATTATCCAGAGAGCAGGAAAAATATTGCCATTAACACGGATGGGTTGGGGAAAAACAATATCGGCGATCGGTTTATTTTGGGGCCAAGAAGTAACGCGAGCAAGCTCATCGGTTGAGGAGGATAAGCGCGAATCTACTTTAGTCTTCGGCTCTAGAACTGTAAGCGCTTTAGTTGAAGCTTGGATATCTTGCTGAGTGCTAAGACTGTAACTTTGTTTTAAAGATGCCAAAACTTTGAGGATTTCACTGATATTGTCGGGACGCGAATTAACTTTTTTGGCTAGACAACTCATAATCAAATTCTCCAACTCCTTTGGTACTAAGCCTTTGGGAGCAAGTTCACTGAAAGAACGCGGTTGTTGATAGTGATGTACTTTATACCATGCCCCAAAAGAGTGTGTTGGTGCGGCTAGAGGCAGCTTGCCCGTGAGCATTTCAAACATCATTACGCCCAAACTATAAATATCTGAGCGGTTATCAAGTTCTTTGCCTTCCATTTGTTCTGGAGAAGAATAAGCCAGCGTACCTAAATAGTAGTTAGTATGATTGCTATCTGATTGTAATAACTTCGCAATTCCAAAATCGAGAATCTTGATTAACTCGCCAAAACTAGGGTCAGTAATCACCAGTATGTTGCTGGGCTTAATATCCCGGTGGATAATTGGGCAGACTTTACCATCAACTAAAATGCCATCATGAGCGCATTGCAACCCCAAGCAGATTTGCCGCACCATACTGAAGAAAGTTGGTAAAGTCATCTGTTGCTTGCGGATGACATGGCTCAAGTTTTCTCCTTGGAGGTATTCCATAACGTAGAAAGGGGTATCATTCTCATCTACGCCATAGTCAATCACGCAAACAATGTGGATGCTTTTTTGCCCGACTAAAGCACAAGTTTTTGCTTCTCGCTCAAAGCGGTCTTGCAATCCCATCTTTTCATTTTGAATTGATAAAGCGAGAAATTTAATGGCAACAGGTACACCTCCCAACAAAATGTCTTTAGCACGATAAACCCGACCCATTGCTCCAGTACCAATTAACTCCTGAAGTTGGTAACGTTTGCACAAGTAGCGACCAATGTTGGGGTCTGACATAAAAAATTCGACTTTAATAGAACTACAATCGGGTGTAATACCTATACTTTGGACAAGTAAGTATACGGTTTTGAAAGTTGAATCAAAAAAATCGATTAGTATATTTACTTTTAGATTTGGTACTATTCCGAACTTTGATTCTAATTTATTTTACCCAATCTTCATCTTGATCAAAGCTACTAAATTACTTCTTGAAAGCTATTGTAGGGATCTTGCAATAGTAATACCAAGTTGCGCTCAAAAATAGCATCTGTCATTGCGACGGTCACTACATGTCGGGAAGCAATCTCATCAACACCAAACTAGTACGACAGAAGGCAACTTAGTACAGAAGAGCATTAATTCATGACGAAAATTTATTACAAAAACTCTGCGTCACTTTGCGCTTACCTCCGCGTTCCTTTGCGTTAAAAAACGCGCTAGTTCTTACGCAAAACTGTACTTAGTATAAGATTCTTTGTTTTGCTCAGTAAGGAGGCGGCGTAATATACCTTTATGGAAGTTAGAATCAAGATAACCTTTGAGGTAAACAATAGAAATGAATTTATCTCTTTTAACATCTCCAAGCAAAAAGCCGTCTCAGTTTAGTTACGATGTGCTAATTGAAAATCAAGAAGATGGTAGGGTTCTGGCGACAGTGATAGGTTTACCAGATTGTCAAGCCATAGGTGCTACTAAAGAAGAAGCTTTAACAAGTTTATATGAGGGTTTGACTGAGCGTTTAGCGAAAGCCGAAATCGTCTCTATCGAAATCGAACCTCCCAAAGCCGAACATCCTTGGATGAAATTTGCTGGTATGTATAAAGATAATCCACTTTTTAATGAGGTGCAGGCTTATATAGAAGCTGATCGCCGTGAACTTGATGCCGAAATGGAGGAATATTACCGTGCTTGACACATTAGTGTCAGCTTATGCAAAGCTACAGGATACATTGGACGATTTCAAGAGCATCAACGTGCTTGATTTCACCCATGATGCTGACACTTGTTATAAGGATTTAGTTCGTCAAAAAATCCGTGTTGGTACGCGAGATTTGCGAATTGCCGCGATCGCTCTTTCGGTAAATGGTATTGTAGTTACACGCAACCACAAGGATTTTACCAAAATTCCGAATTTAACAATTGAAGATTGGACGATAGGTTAATATTGTTGGATTGAGGTGCGTTAGCGAAGCTCGCCCAAGGCATCGCTTCACCCACACCCATACTATTGGTCGCCGTTTATTTTAATCGGCAATGGTTTGTAATAGAATACCGTTAAGTTATATCATGTCTGTTTAATTAACAGTAATAAAAACATCGCAACCGTCGTAGAGACGTTCCGCCGGAACGTCTTTACATTGTCAGTAATTTACCGGATATGATATTAAACCCACAATACGAGTGTAGAGACGCGAAATTGAACTTCGTCCCGCTTCGCTAACGCGTCTCTACAGGTTTAAAATCAGTACTAAAAATCTTTAACACCATTGCCCAATTATGTCGGCTTACGCTCTAAGTTCGCTTCCATTGTGCTAGTTAAAAAATGACCGGCAAGGATGCCACTGGTTAGGTAGTAGCTATCATTATTTATGCGGTGTAGGGTTTCAAAGCCACTGCGACGTTCGCGATCGCTTAATACCCAATAACGCTGCACAATTGTATCTTGAGCAATCCAACCTTCACCTTCAATCTGCCCCAAAAGATTATGCTGGAGTAAAAAAGTATACTGACGCTCTCCATCATCAAGACGCCCTTTATAGAGGAAAGAAATGTCAGGGCGATCGCTATCTATAAAAATCAGCTTTGTTGCCATCGTGAACCAGTTATCTCGATTCCAAGCTACCAAAGTCATACCCTTGACGCTAATTGGCATTCCGTTACGTTCGAGCCAACTTCCTTGCATCGTCCAGCGTCCTGGTTCTAATAAAAAAGTATGAGCCACCTTGTACGCTCCTTGCCGAGTGCAAATTCAGTACAGTATAGCCGCTGTGTGGGGAGTGGGGGACGGTTTGAGAGACTAGGAAGAATTTATTCCTAGTATTTTCGCTCTCCGAAAACCCCTCAGGCTGGAAGCCTGGGGCTACAGAAACAAAGCCCACCTACGTGGGCTAATAAAGAAGGATTTTAGCCCACGAAGGTGGGCTTGGCTCGTATAGCCACACCCTTTAGGGTGTCGGTTAGGAGCGAAAACACGCCCTAGTTCCTAGTTCCTAGGCAAACTTCTCCTAAAAGAACTTCTTGACTGGCGCCTGTGGCTGCTGGGAGGTTGCCGGGGATGCCTAAGTTTCGCCAATAAGCTAAAACTGCGAAGGCGATCGCTTCTTTAAAATCGGCACTTAACCCGACTTCATTTGTGGTTAATACGGGGATTGATTGTAATAAAATCTGCAACCGATGTTTCAAATAAAGATTGCGACTACCCCCACCACATAAAAATACTTGCTGTGGCATTTGCGGCAGAAATGTCTGGTAATTGTGAACAATTGAAGCTGCGGTTAGTTCGGTAAGAGTTGCTAGCAGGTCAGCAGAACTGAGTTGGTATATTTCTGCGTCTTTTAAACACTGATGCAGGTAATCAACGCCGAATAACTCTCTACCAGTGGATTTAGGCGGCGGTAAATGAAAGTAGTCTTGATTTAGCCATTGTTCTACCAATGGATGGCAGGGTGTGCCACTGGCTGCCCAGTTACCGTTTTCATCGTATTTTTTTTCACCAGCAGTTAAATGCTCTACCGCCAAATCTAACAGGCTGTTTCCTGGTCCTGTATCCCAACCGAGAATTTTTTCTAGCCAGTTGTCACGACGAGGTGGTATGTAAGCAAGATTACCAATACCACCAATATTTTGAATACAACGCCCTTCTTGAGGATGACTGAGCAAATAAGCATCGACTCTCGGTACGAGGGGCGCACCTTGACCACCTGCGGCAATATCAGCGACGCGAAAGTTACTGATAGTGGTAATACCTGTCAGATGAGCAATTACAGCACCGCGTCCGAGTTGTAGGCTGTAACCTAGAGGTTGTGTAGAGACGCGATTAATCGCGTCTGTAGTTGAGGAAGAAATTCCCCCTTGTCCCCTTGTCTCCCCCTCCCCCCCTCTCCCTCTCCTCCCCTCTCCCCCAGGTGGTCGGTGGTAAACTGTTTGACCGTGGGAGCCAATCAAAGAGGCTGGTTCGTGACCGTTTTGGATATTTTGGGCAGCTTGGGCAAAAACGAGGGCGATCGCATCATCTAATTCTGCCAATTCTGCCATTGAGATGCTCTCTCCTGCACAAACTGCTAAAATTCGTTCTCTAAGTTCAACTGGGTAGGGATATGTAACACCAGCTAACAACTCAATTTTCAGATCCAAATCTGTGCCGGAAATATCTACTAAGGCAGCGTCTATACCATCAACGGAGGTGCCACTTATTAAACCGATTACATAAGTCATTTTATTTTGGATGAAAGGATTTTTAACCGCAGGGTACGCAGATGGACGCTGATAATTATGTGAACCTCATCCTTTGTTTATCTGGGGTGACAATTTTTCATTGTTTTTTTCAGTGCCAATTATATGTAAATCAACGTTTTTGAGCAAGCGCACCAAATTTTGTGTTAAAGACCCTTTCCAGAGTATTTGCCAGCGCGATCGCTGACTTTCGCCAATTACAATCTGGGTGATGCGATATTGTTTCGCCACTTCTGCGATCGCACCAGCCACATCATTACTACTGATATGAATAAAACTTCCTGCAAATTCTTTACACAGTTTCTCACAAGTTTCAATATATAAACTTTCCTCTTTGGTGAGGAAGCGGTCTTTTTCTTTGACAAACACAGTAAAAAGAGGGGCATTCATATAATTAGCAAGCCTAGCTCCTCGACGCAATAATTGTACTGAATTGGGATAGGTGGATACACACACCAAAACCCGTTCGTGAATATTACAGAATTGTCCTGGGAGGGTGGAAGCGATCGCATCTTCTTCGATGTTGTCTGCTACTTCCCGCAAAGCCAATTCCCGCAAAGCTATTAGATTGCGACGTTGGAAGAAATTATCGAGGGATTGTTGGATTTTTGGCTGTGCATAAATTTTACCTTCTCGCAACCGTTCTTGCAGAGTTTCTGGTGTTACATCTATAACAACAATTTGATTTGCTTCGTCTAAAATGGGGTCGGGAACCCGTTCTCGAACTATCACCCCAGTAATTCGCGCTACCAGGTCATTGAGACTTTCCAAATGTTGAATATTCATTGTGGAGTATACATCAATGCCTGCTGCCAAAATTATTTCTACATCTTGGTAGCGTTTTTCGCGTTCTTGACCTGGGACATTGGTATGTGCGAGTTCATCAATTAATACTAGCTGAGGCGATCGCGCTAAAATTGCATCCGTATCCATTTCCGTCAAAGTCAATCCGCTGCGAATAATTTCCTTCCGGGGTATTATTTCTAACCCTTGCGCTTTTTCTGCCGTTTCCTTACGTCCGTGGGTTTCCAAAAGCCCAACGACAACATCAATTCCCTCGTGTTTGAGCGCATGTCCTTCTTCCAACATCCGGTAGGTTTTGCCCACCCCAGGAGCCATACCAATAAATATTTTATGTTTGCCCCGTCGCGCCGAACGTATAGGATAATAACTTCCAGAATTTGAAAGTTCAGTGCTCATAAAGTTGTTAGTGGATGGTGGTTAGTTGATAGTTGTTGGTTGATAGTTGCTGGTTGTTGGTTGTTGGTTGTTAGTTGTTGGTTGTTAGTTGTTGGTTGATAGTTGTTGGTTGATAGTTGCTGGTTGTTGGTTGTTGGTTGCTGGTTGTTGGTTGTTGGTTGATAGTTGATAGTTGTTGGTTGATAGTTGTTGGTTGATAGTTGTTGGTTAACCTATCCACTAATCACTAACCACTATCCACTATCCACTATCCACCAACCACTACCCACTATCCACTATCATTTATTGATTTTGCCTACGATTAAGTTCTTGGAGGTCGAGAGCATAATTCAATCGTAAAACATTAACTCCAGGCTCTCCAAAAATCCCTAAAAATCTTTTATCGGTATACTTATCAATTAAAGGACGTATTTCATCTTCTCGGACACTACGAGCGCGAGCAACTCGATCTAACTGCTCCCGCGCTGCTTTTAGTGATATGTGTGGGTCTAAACCCGAACCAGATGTATAAATTAAATCGGCGAGTGGTTGAATATTCTCGTCTTTGAGTTGATTTGCTTGCTCTACAATTCGTTTGAGCAATTCTGGATTACTGGGAGCGAGATTGCTTGCACCAGATATACCGGTTGGTTTGGCTTGTTTTCCTTGGCTATATCTCACCGTACTGGGACGACCATGAAAATAGCGCTCATCTCTGAACTGTTGTCCAACCAAAGCCGAACCAATTGGTTCATCTTTGAAATTATGTATGATACTGCCATTAGCCTTTTCTTGAAGTAAGGGTATTTGAGCTATCAAAAGAATAAATAAAGGATAAATAATTGCTGTCAGCAACCAGAGAACCAAAGTAATGCGAATTGCTCTGATAGCTTCTCTCACAATAGACATAATTTTTTTGAAAACCTCTAATATTTATTTACTTCAATTTTTAGGTCGCGGTATTAATAGCGTTCGGGGCGAAAAATGACATCAAACAAGTAAATTATAAGTCCCAGAATTACAAATCCTAAAATGCCGATCGCCCAAGCCGAACGACGTTCCAAATTGCCATCACCAGCAGCGTAAACAACTGGAGCAATGACCAAATTCAAACACAGGACAATAAAAACAACGAGGGGCAATTTTTGTTTATACCATTGCCACCAAACATACAAAAACGCCTGTACTGCATCCATTGCCAAAAATTTATATTGTAAATTAACTCTTCTCATAACTTCCTTCTTTCTTGGCGTTCTTGGCGTCCTTCTCCCTTGGCGTTAGCCTCTCCCTTTGGGAGAAGGGGAGACGCTAACGCGTTGGCAGAAGCCGACGCACCAGAAGGCGGTTCGTTTTCTTAATAATTGTAGAGATATTAATTACAACACCTCTACAATCAACAAATCAAGCCTCACGCTAAACCTACCACCGTAATCAACATGTCAATCAATTTAATTGCAATAAATGGTGCAATCACCCCACCCAACCCATAAATAAAGATATTACGTTGTAGCAATTCATTAGCAGTTAGCGGTCTAAACTTCACACCCCGTAACGCCAAAGGAATCAAAGCTGGAATAATTAGAGCATTGTAAATCAGCGCTGACAGTATTGCAGAATTAATACTCGTCAATTTCATGATATTCAAACTTTGCAGATTAGCAGTAGCAAATAGCACTGGGATAATCGCAAAATATTTAGCAATATCATTAGCGAGGGAAAATGTAGTCAATGCTCCACGAGTTATCAGCAATTGTTTACCAATAGAAACGATATCAATTAGCTTGGTAGGATCAGAGTCCAAATCTACCATGTTTGCGGCTTCTTTGGCTGCCTGAGTACCTGTATTCATTGCTACCCCGACATTTGCTTGAGCGAGAGCGGGAGCATCATTAGTACCGTCCCCCGTCATCGCTACAAGTTTGCCTTTTGCCTGTTCTTCTTGAATTACGGAAATTTTATCTTCTGGTGTCGCTTCGGCAATAAAGTCATCAACTCCAGCTTCTTGGGCAATTACAGAAGCGGTAATGCGGTTGTCGCCGGTTAACATGATAGTACGCACACCCATGCGTCGCAACTGGTCAAAACGCTCGCGAAGACCTGGTTTGACAATATCTTTAAGATAGATGATGCCGTAAATTTCCTGATCTAAACAAACGGCTAAGGGTGTACCTCCCTGTTGGGAAACTTTTTCGTAAGCAGCGTTAAGTTCTCGGAAATCTTGTCCGTTACGTGATTCTCCTTCTCCTACCAAAGACGCTTCACGAACGGACACACTTCGCGATTGTCCTTCAGACACGCTTCGCGATTGTCCTTCAGACACGCTTCGCGATCGCACAAATCCCTGAATTGCTCCTACTGCTCCCTTCCTTGCTTGATATCCTCCTGGCAAGTTAGTACCACTCATGCGCGTTTTGGCGGAAAAGTCAACTGGTTCTGACAGATTGGCATCAAATTTAACTTCTGCCCCTAACTTTTCTGCCAGTCGGACAATCGATTTTCCTTCTGGTGTATCATCAAATATGCTAGCTGCCAAAGCTACACTGGCAATTTCCTCAATTGAGTGACCGTTGATCGGGATAAATTCCTCTGCCAAGCGGTTGCCAAGGGTAATTGTACCCGTTTTATCGAGAACTAAAGTGTTAATGTCACCGCAGGCTTCTACTGCTCGTCCGGAAGTAGCAATAACATTAAATTGGGCAACTCGATCCATACCGGCAATACCGATCGCACTCAGCAAACCACCGATGGTTGTGGGGATTAAAGCCACCAACAGAGCAATTAAAATTGCTACGCTGATTTCACTTTTGACATAAAAGGCGATCGCTGGCAATGTCACCACAACAAATAAAAATACCAAGCTCAAAACTGCCAATAACACCGTCAAAGCAATTTCATTCGGTGTTTTGCTGCGTTCTGCACCTTCCACCAAAGCAATCATCCGGTCAATAAACCCTTTACCTGGGTCAGATGTAATGCGGATAATTAACTCATCAGAAATAATCCGCGTACCACCAGTAACTGAACTTGCAACATCCGAGCCTGATTCCTTCAATACTGGTGCAGATTCCCCAGTAATTGCCGATTCATCCACCGAAGCGACACCCATAATCACTTCCCCATCGGCGGGAATGATATCACCAGCAACTACATATACAGTATCACTTTGTCTGAGACTGGTGGAAGGTACTTCAGTAATTGAGCCATCGGGAGAGAGTTTTCTAGCGAGTGTTTCTGATTGAGTTGAGCGCAAAGCATCAGCTTGAGCTTTACCGCGTCCTTCGGCAACGGCTTCGGCAAAATTGGCAAACCACACCGTAAAGAATAAAATCCCAGTAATTAAGCCGTTAAAACGTTGTAAATTATCGCCTGGGACTCGTCCAAATAGGTAAGGATCAATCGTGACGAAAAGAGTAATAATTGTGCCTACCCAAACCAAAAACATGACTGGATTTTTGATTGCAGATTTAGGATTGAGCTTGACAAAAGCATCTTTAACTGCTCTGAGATAAAGTCCTGTATTATTTACTTTAGACTTTTTCGGCGATTGACGGCGATCGCTTTTGAGAGAACGTGGAGGTTTCTTTTTAGAAGTAGTTGCAACGCGATTCATATATTTTGGGAATTGGGCATTGGGCATTGGGCATTGGGCATGGGGCATGGGGCATTGGGCATTGGGCATTGGGCATTGGGCATTTTTTCCCCTTGTCTCCTTGTCTCCTTGTCCCCTTGTCCCCTTGTCTCCCCATCTCTAACTACCGGACAGCGAGTTTAAAACCTTCAGCGATGGGACCTAATGCTAAAACGGGGAAAAATGTCAGTACTCCTAAAATCAGAATTACCCCAGCGGTAACAATAGTAAATAGCAGAGAATCAGTTCTTAATGTACCGGGAGTTTCTGCCACTGTTGGTTTGTGTCCCATACTGTCAGCTAAAAGTAGGATGGCGATAATTGGTACGTAGCGTCCTACTAAGATGCTCACACAACTACTTAAGTTCCACCATAAAGCTGTACGTGCAGGTTGGGTATCAGCTAATCCTTCCAAACCAGAACCGTTGTTAGCAGCAGCTGAAGCATATTCGTACACTACTTGGGAGATACCGTGAAAACTTGGATTGGTAATTCCAGATAAAGTGTTGGGAGAAGTTAAGGCGATCGCTGTGGGGATTAAAACTACAATTGGGTGAACCAGTAGAACTACGCTCGCAAGGACGATTTCTCGCTTTTCTATTTTGCGTCCGAAAAATTCTGGAGTGCGTCCCACCATTAACCCAGTTAAAAATACCGTGAGAATTAAGTAAATGAATAAGTAAGCAGTGCCTGTCCCTTGACCGCCCCAAATAATCTGCAAAAATAAGTTGAAAAGGGTTGAAAAGCCACCACCAGGCATGAGAGAATCGTGCATACCGTTGACGGCACCGCACATGGTTGCAGTGGTCATCACTGCCCATAATGCAGTTTGCGCCCAGCCAAATCTGACTTCTTTGCCTTCTAAATTCGGCTGGTCTGTTGCTAAAGCGGTATTAATTAAAGGATTTCCTTGCAGTTCACCAGAAGCTGTGATCAGAACTAAAGTTACAAAAATGATAAATACCATCCAGAAAAGCAGCCAACCTTGTTTGATATTATTGGCAAATAAACCATAGGTATAAATCAATGCCGCTGGAATGGAAATCATGGCGATTTCTTCGATTAAATTAGAAATACCATTGGGATTTTCAAAGGGATGTGCCGAGTTAACCCCAAAAAAACCCCCACCATTTTCGCCTAGTTGTTTGATTATCTCAAAAGATGCCACTGGACCTCTGGCGATGTACTGCGTACTTCCTTCGAGAGTTCTGATAACTTGCGGTGCAGCTAACGTTTGCGGTACACCTGTTAAAAGTAAGGCGATCGCTCCAATCACCGAAATTGGTAGTAAAATTCGTGTGATGCCACGAATTAGATCGACGTAAAAATTTCCTAAAGGTCTACCAGTTAAGCCGCGAATAAAGGCAATTCCTACCGCTAACCCCGTTGCTGCTGAGGTAAACATCAAAAAGCCTAAAGCTGCTGTCTGGCTAAAATAACTTAAGGTTGTTTCGCCGGCATAATGTTGTTGATCGGTATTTGTGAGAAATGAAATCGCAGTATGTAAAACTGTATCCCAAGTAGGCATCCCTAAGCGCGTGGGATTGAAGGGCAAGAATTTCTGAAGCGCTATTAACAGATATACGAAAACGCCCATAACAAAATTACTGTACAGTATTGCTCGCCCATACTGCCAACCAGTCATATTATCTTGTTTGCGGACACCTGCTAATGTATAAATAAATCTTTCTACAGGCTGCATTCCTAAGTCAAGTAGCGTTTTTTCTCCTAAGAAGACACGGGCTATGTATTTACCCAGAAACGGAGTTATTCCTATTACAATGCAGAGCGTTAGCCCAATTTGCAACAAACCTTGTCCCATCTATTTCCTTTAGTTTTATTGAGTACCTACAAGCCGATGCTGAAACATTACATTTAACAACCTGTGAATTTTATTTGGCGATTAAACCGCGATATTTCTTATCACTTCAATTTTTTATACTAGATTTACTCTTCTGTGTTATTACTAATTTTCAGAGCTTTTTTGAGCTGTCCGACAAGAATACTTAAATTTTACTATTATTCATTTGTCTTCCATATCATAATATTTCATCCTAATTTCATTTCAGTCTGAAAGAATGTTAACTAAGAAGCTCAAGCTGGCTTTTGAAATATATTCCAAAAGCTATGTAGCTATTGATTCGTGAATGTGCGAAATACACATAGACGTGACTGTCCCCTCTATTAAAGGAAACTCTAGGCAATGCCCTCCTTGAAGCGCGGGATGAGGTATACTCTATTCACCTGCAATACGCTGTATATAGTAGACATCTCCAACGCATAGTTCATTTCTGGAGATGTTTAGTACTTAAGCCACGCCGTACCCCGTATACTCTCTTGCATAAACAGGCTGCAAACCTAACACAATATTTTCCTTCAGTACTCCCATTGCGACAAGTTCATCAGCAATCAATTTATCACTCTGGTTGCGTTGAATCCAAATTTTCCCATCTTTAATATCTAAATGCATGATGCAATTATAAATACGGCGATGTTTATCCCATCCCAAATCGACTATTTGATAATGGTCGCGTTCGATATCAAAAATTGTTTGTAGCTCAAGTTCCCCATGTATCGGCTTTCCTTTGCTATATTCAGTCAATAGTTCTTGAATGCACTGGCGGTAAAATATTAATTTATCCATCTGAATATCACCTCATCTACAGGGTCGTACACTATTAATTTAACTTGGTAGTGTTGTATCGATGCTTTTGCTAAATCGCGTTGAAAAAATGACTCATAAGCCGCAATTGGCACAGCTAGATATAAAATTCGTTCTTTTTCACTGGCTTCTAAAACTAAGCGGTAATTTAGACAGGACTTACGCACGGACTACGCATTTCCGTCATTGCGACGCAAGGAAGCAATCTCAAAGTCTTGTTTTCTCGTAACAAGTGCGTAAGTCCTATTAGAAATTGACCCAATGCCAAATGAAAATCAAATAAGGCTGAGTCACTTAAAAAGCTTTTAATTTCGACTGCTATTTTTTCTCCTGCTCTTTCAGCCCCCAATAGCCGCTCTGCACCTAAATCAATTCTAACTTCATCTTCTTCGCCGTACTCAATTCTTAGTGGGTCATGTGTAATTGCCCACTGTTCTTTGTGGAGAGCCTTTTTTACTGCGTCATGAAATCGGTCTTTGGCTGACATTTATTCTCACTCACACGGTTTTTAAGCTGATTGTGACATCTCCCACCACTGAACGGAGTACCGTTTCAGTGGGGGCTTCCAAGACAATCCGGCTAACGCTTAGGAGGCTCTTGGCTTTTTGAAAACGGGATGACCCTCCGCCCTTTTTCTTATATTTATCGCGGCGTTGTGATCGCGATCTAAACTGCACCCACAATTAGGGCAATCGTGCCACCTCACATGCAGCTTTTTGGGAACTTTCACACCACAATTAGAACAATCTTGACTAGTGCCAGATGCGTGACAAAGGATAACACAGAATCCAGCATTTTCGGCTTTGATTTGTAGTATCGACAGAAAGTTTGACCATCCAGCGTCCGTTACAGACTTCGCTAATCGTGTACGTGCAAGTCCTTTTACATTCAAATCTTCAATCGCGACAACATCATATTTTTTCAACAAGTTGTTCGCGGTTTTGAAATGGAAATCTTTCCTTTTATCTGCAACTTTTTTGTGCTGTTTACCTAATTGTTTTACTGCTTTTTGTCTTCTATTGCTTCCTTTCTTGCGACGGGAAACACGTTTTTGAATAACCCGCAAACGTTTCTGAGACTTGCGGTAATATTGCGGGATTTTCACCACATCATTATCAGAAGTTGTCAAAAACTCTTTCAAACCTACGTCAATACCCACTATTGAGTCGGGGTTGAAATCAGGCTTAACAGCAGGCACAGTCTTGTCTTCTAAGCTCAATGTCACATAGTAGCCATCAGCCTTTTTGGTAATAGAGCAAGTCTTGATTTTGAATCCATCAGGTATTGTTCGATGCTGAATTAATTTAACTTTCCCAAACTTCGGAAGAGCTATGAAGCCTCTATTGATGCAATTATCCTTCATAGAAGGATAGGTAAAAGTTTTATACTGGTTAGCGGCTTTGAACCGAGGTCTTCCGCTTCGCTTTCCATTACAATCCCCACCTAAAAACCTGTCAAAAGCTAACTCTACTCGTTTAGCCGCATTTTGCAAAACCTGCGAGTGAATTTCCTTGTACCACGGTCTATCTTTTTTTAGTTGAGGTAATGAATTTTGTTGGCTGTAGTAGTCAGGATTGTCTCGTAATTCTGGTAAATGACAAACAAGCAAAGAGCAAGAGTTGACAGAGCATCTGTTTTCTTCGTACCAGCGAAAGCGATCAGCTAATAAATAGTTATATTGGTGGCGAAGCATATCCAGCCATCTATCAATCTGAACTATTTGTTGTTTTGTTGGGCGCAATCGGAATTGATACGAAGTTCTCATTTGTTTTTCCTCCTCAAAGTAGGATAACATGAACGTGTGTCGATTGGGTGGACTAAATGAAAGAATGTAGAATAAGCTTGAGAATTTCCATTAGAAGAATGAGTAAATTTAGGAACTATGCGGTAAATCAAGATAAGACCTTGACCCAACTAATAGAAGAATATATTGATTCACTTCCAAATACAAAGATTGGCAATTCGTCACCGACCGACCACCAATAATAACCGCAGGTTATTATTGGTGGTCGGTCACTTCCTTATTGCCCACCTTATATCCCGCCACTGATTCTGAGTACAGAATTCAGTGGGGGACTTACGGTGTAAAGTTAAATTAATTCGTGGCTTAAATATATTCACATCATATGTAATGGGTCTACATCGATTGTCAAGCTAACAGATGCAGGACAAAGCGATCGCACGTCTTCCCAATCTGGCAATTGTGGCAAAGCATCGGGAGCAAACTTAATTAATATCTGCCAGCGATAACGATTTGCTACTCTTAAAATACTCGCTGGTGCGGGTCCCAATATTTCAAATCCCTCTGTGGAATTCAAAGAGGTTGCGATGATTTGCGCGGCATTCTGCACGCTGATTGCATCCAAACTACTTAAGCGCAATAAAATCAATCTCCCATAAGGAGGATAATTTAAGGCTTGTCTTTGTTCTAATTCCGTATGAATAAAAGACTCATAATCATGCCTTTGTACCGCTTCAATTACTGGATGTTCTGGTGTGTAAGTTTGGATAATTGCCTTACCAGGATCGTCACCTCTACCAGCACGTCCGGCTACTTGAGTTAAAGTTTGAAATGCGCGTTCGCTGGCACGATAATCTGATAAATTTAACAAGCCATCAGCCGCAACTACACCAACTAATGTAACTTGGGGTAAATCTAAACCTTTGGTGAGCATTTGCGTACCCACTAACAATTCAGCTTCACCGTTGGCAAATTGAGTTAACAGCTTGCGGTGTGACCCTTTATTGCGGGTGGTATCGCTATCAAACCGAATGTAGCGCAATTCGGGAAACTGTCGCGTTAATTCTTGTGCGACTCGCTGTGTCCCGCTACCAAAGAACTTTAAATAAGGAGAACTGCATTCGGGGCAGTTTTGAGGATGCGATCGCCCAAAGTTACAGTAATGACAGCGCAATAATTCCGGCGCCCCCTCTTCTGTATGGTGATACGCTAGCGAAACATCACAATGAGGACATTCGAGCACATATCCGCAACTGCGGCAAGATACAAAAGTACTATGTCCCCGACGATGGATAAATAAAATTCCCTGTTGTCGCTTTTCTCGTAACTCTAGCAAAGCTGATTGCAGCGACCTACTAAATATAGAACGATTTCCCTGGTGCAACTCTTGACGCATATCCACCACTTCCACCGGCGGTAAAGGACGAGAGTAAACGCGTTCGGGCAGGGGGAGGTAGTGGGAGGAGGCAGGGGAGGCAGGGGAGGCAGGGGAGGCAGGGGAAGATGGGGAAGATGGGGAGGCAGGGGAGGCAGGGGAAGATGGGGAAGATGGGGAGGCAG
>NZ_KK073768.1:2452326-2481336 GCF_000582685.1 [Scytonema hofmanni] UTEX 2349 | reverse complement strand
CTTGTCCCCCTTGTCCCCCTTGTCCCCCTTGTCCCCCTTGTCCCCCTGCCCCCTGCCCCCTGCCTCCTTCTCTGACGCTCAACCAACTTTCTAAGGAAGGCGTCGCGGAGCCTAAAATTAAGGGACAATTTTCTAATTCGGCTCGCCATTTAGCGACGGTTCGAGCGTGGTAGGTTGGGATAGGTGAGTCTTGTTTAAAGCTGCTGTCGTGTTCTTCGTCTAAGATGATTAAACCCAAGTTTGGCAAAGGTGCAAAAACGGCGCTTCGGGTGCCGATAACTACTTGCGCTTCTCCTGTGAGCATTTGGCGCCAGGTGTCGTAACGTTCACCGTCATTTAGAGCGCTGTGATAAACGCTGACTCTGTTGCCAAATCTAGCGCGAAAGCGATCGGTTAATTGCGGTGTAAGTCCAATTTCTGGAACTAAAACTAAAGCGGATTTATTTTGATTGAGTAGAGGTGCGATCGCTTGCAAATATACTTCGGTTTTTCCCGAACCTGTCACTCCATGCAATAAAACTTGAGCATATCCATTTAGTTGATTTATTGTCGCTAACGCTTGGGATTGAGCTATTGTTAATGATTTCGCTTGGTCGGCTAATATTCCACTCGCAGGAGTTTCGCTTCGCAATATTTCCCGTTCTTGAATTACAATATAACCCTTTTGTTCTAAGATTTTGAGGATAGAAGAACTTGCGCTACAAAGTTGTAATAATTCATTTTGCCATAATTCGCCGCCTTGTCGCCGCAATACTTCTAAAATTTCTCTTTGGCGAGTTGTTAAGTCACGATCAAAGTTACTTCCTACCATTGTGACTGCTTTTTGCAGCTTTGGTCGAGTTAATCGCGGCGGTTCTAAATAGCTTTCTACCATGCCGCATCGCGATAATTCGCGTACTCCTCGATATGCGCCCTTGACTTTTTGTTGAAGGTAGGTAAAGCTGTAATCTCCTGCTGCTGAGGAACGCAGAAGCTCTACAATTTGTCGCGCTGCATTCGACAAGAAAGCTTCAGTAGCCAAAGAATCTAGGGATGTGTCTTTTAAAACCAAACGGATACGCCGTTGCGATCGCCCTAATAATCCGGGAGGTAATGCGACTCGTATCACTTGGATCAGTTGTGTGTAATAATACTGCGACACCCTTTCGATCAATGTCCAGTAATTATCTTGAAAAAAACCGCTATGAATTACATCTTCGACATCTCTAATTTTTTCTCGTGGTATGTCGGCGCTAGGTTGTGTTAATAATCGAATGGCGATCGCTCCTAACTGTTGCGCTCCAAATGGCACACTTAAAATATCTCCTGGTTGACAAATTAACTGAGGTGGCAATCGGTAAGTAAATAAACCTGAGCTTCCTGGACAGTCAACCAGCACTTCGATCCACCGTTCAACAACTTTGCTCGATTCGTATAAATTACCCGGTTCGGCTACTACCAATGGAAATAAACTTACGCCATTACTATACATAGCTTTTGAATTAATAGACTGTTAGAACGCATGTGCGTTTTGGTCAGAATTCCCCTGACTAAGTTAACTTTAACTTTTCAAATTTATTAAGACGAATTGTATTTCGCAATACTTTTCCCTCTTATGATACTTGATAAGTTTCCTCTTATGTAATTTATCCGTCAAACTAATCTCAACTCAAGACGAAAATAAATATTTAATGTTCGATCTAAAAAAAAATCAAATCATCTTCGCTTACTCCTAAAAGCTGTCTTCATATACTAAGTAAGGTATAGGGCTTTTCCACCTATTGATAGATATTCAGCTCTGTCAGTATATGGGATGCTGTAATTTAGAGAGATATAGCTCAAGTTAGATAGCTCAGATATTGGTTTTTTCATTCATAAACTGGCGGCGGTTACATTAACCGAGAAAAAAGACTCTGAAGTCTGTAATTAGTACTCAGCCATAAAAAATAAAAATATAGGAAGATTTAAGGTTTAAGGATGATTACCGAAAATATTTATATTTGTTAAGGTTGAGAAAGTTTGAAAATTTGACAGATTTGCTAATAAAGAAAAGAATGAGGAATATATGTGTTGAAAATGTAAGCAGATATTTGAGAGTGCAAATACCAGTATTGATTTTTGAATTATATGTAACAGGAAGTATGAAATGAAAGATACAGACTGAATGTCACTTTCAATGAGACATTAGCAGAAACCTATATTTTGCTATAAGACAGGTGCATTTGTTCTGATGTGAAAACTACCAAACCTCAAGAAAAAGCAGCTGTCATTTAATTATGTACCAAACAAAGCAACAATCCCTTAAGGAAACTATGAATATTGCTGAATTGGGAACAATGGAGATACTAGTAGAAAATGCTGTTGATAGTGAAATACCACTCGAACTAGAAGCAGTAGCAGATGAATATACAGCGATCGCGGAAATGGAAACAGATGAACGCGATGGCGATCAAATGGCAGCAGCGCGACCGTCCGGATATAATAAAACCGAGCATGATGATGCTGTCGGCGCATTTTTTAAAGAAATGGCGCGTTATCCTTTACTCAAAGCCGAAGAAGAAGTAGAATTGGCGCGGCGAGTGCGGTTTAATGAAGAAGTAAGAGAATTACAAGTTTCGTTAAGCGAAAAACTGGGTGAACAAGCTACTAAAGAAAAAGCCGCATCCGAACTGGGAATGACAGAAAAGCAACTAGAAAGTCGCTTGTATCAAGGCAGAGTAGCGAAGCGAAAAATGATTCGCTCAAATCTCCGGTTGGTAGTGTCAATTGCCAAACGATATCTCAATCGCGGAGTACCTTTTTTGGATTTAATTCAGGAAGGGGCAATGGGGTTAAATCGCGCTACAGAAAAATTCGACCCAGATAAGGGTTATAAATTTTCGACATACGCTTATTGGTGGATTCGACAAGCAATTACGCGAGCGATCGCTAATGATGCGCGGACAATTCGCTTACCAATCCATATTGTTGAAAAACTTAACAAACTCAAAAAAGCGCAACGCGAACTCAAACAAAAACTTTGTCGCAATCCCACAGAAGCGGAAATGGCAGAAGTTTTAGAAATACCTTTGCCACAACTACGTCAACTACAACAACTACGCCGTCAAGCACTTTCTCTCAATCACCGCGTCGGTAAAGAAGAAGACACGGAATTGATGGATTTGCTAGAAGACGAAGATAATCAATCTCCCGAAGCAAAAATGAATGAAAACATGATGCGTCAGGAGATTTGGGAAGTTTTGGGTGATGTGTTGACACCACGAGAAAAAGATGTGATTTCTCTACGGTATGGTTTGACTACCAGCGAACCGTGTACTTTAGAAGAAGTAGGCAATATGTTTAATTTGTCTCGCGAACGAGTGCGACAAATTCAAAGCAAAGCCATGCGAAAATTGCGGCGCCCTCATATAGCTAAACGTTTGAAAGGTTGGTTGGTATAGAGACGTTCCGCCGGAACGTCTGTACTAAAGGTACGCAGTTGTAGAGACGTTCCGCCGGAACGTCTGTACGGGAGTTAGGAGTCAACGGTCATCGTACTATTGACTTTGGACTATTAACTCTGGACTATTGACTAATGACTTTTGATAACGACTTAATTTTGCGGTTTGCTGAACCAGCAGATTGCGCTGTGCTGTTTGAGTTAATTCAGGCGTTGGCAGAGTATGAAAAATTATCTCATGCTGTTACTGGTAATGCTGAATCTCTGAAAGAGCATTTATTTGGTACTAAGTATATTGAGGCGATTTTAGCAGAATACGCAGGGCAAGCTGCCGGCTTCGCTCTGTTTTTTCATAATTATTCAACATTCCTCACTAAGCCAGGAATTTATTTAGAAGATTTGTTTGTTTTACCGAAGTATCGACGAAAAGGTATTGGCAAAGCTTTGTTGACAAAATTAGCTCAAATAGCTGTGGAAAGGAATTGTGGACGGTTAGAGTGGAGCGTTTTGGATTGGAATGAGCCTGCGATCGCATTCTACCGCAGCATGGGAGCCTCTATTTTAGATGATTGGCGAATTTGTCGGGTTACAGAAGAAGGGTTGAAGAAATTGGGGAGTGGGTAGAGACGCGATTAATCGCATCTGTACAATGTTAGTGGGGAGTGGGGGAAGCGTGGTGTGGTTAGGATAATTCTTCACAACTAGCAACTAACCACTAACAACTAGCAACTAACAACCAACAACCAACAAAACCGCGAAGTATGACAGCCCGTCATTTGACTACAATAACCATGAAGCTCACAATTATGAAGGATATTGAACTAAACAGTCCTTTTTTTGCAGAGAGAACACGGGATGAAAAAGATTCTTTCGGTATTGTTGTTATGCGTAACAATCTTTACCTTTACCTTCAACAGTCCAGCTTTAGCAGATGCAGTCAGTGGAAAGAAAATTTTTGCCGCTAATTGCGCTTCTTGTCATGCTGGTGGTAAAAACTTAGTTAATGCTAAAAAAAATCTGAAGAAAGAAGCTTTAGATAAGTATGGCATGAACTCCGCAGAAGCGATTATTGCCCAAGTTACAAAGGGTAAAGGTGCTATGCCTGCTTTTAAAGGTCGTTTAAAACCAGCTCAGATTGAAGACGTAGCTGCTTACGTGTTGGATCAAGCTAACAATAAAAACTGGAAGAAGTAAAGTTACCAGTTGTAGAGACGCGAAATTTCGCGTCTCTACAGGAGTCAGAATGCAACGTTTGGGGTTTTTGTTGCCACCTGTTTATGTTAAGGAATGGGGTACAAAAACGCAGTTTATTTATCCCACGCAAAGCGTAACATAAAATGCAGGATTCTGGCTCCTGAATCCTTTCTTGGTAAATATTCTTTACCTAGTGCTGCATGTTTTGCAAAAAAATTAAATTGGGAGATTTGTTTATGAATCGCTGCTATCGATTCATTCTCAGTTTTGTGATGGCGATCGCTCTCAATTTTGTCACTTTCAGCGCTGATGCTGCACCGATTGCTAGTGATTTGTTGAAGTTGAGTGTAGAGAAGATGCAACGCGGCAATTATCAAGAAGCAATTCCAGATTTAACTGAAGCGATTCAGCTTGAAAGTAATTTTGCCGCAGCTTATAGCGATCGCTGTCTTGCGTATCTTCAATTACAAGATTACCATAGTGCGATCGCAGATTGTACACAAGCGATAAATTTTGCTCCGAAGAATGCTGAGGCTTATTTGAATCGGGGATTAGCACGCTACAGACAAGGTAATTATTTGGATGCGATCGCAGATGATAAACAAGCGATCGCTCTCAAACCCCATGATTTTCGAGCTTACTATAATCGCGGCATCGCCACTGCTATGTTAGGGAATCAACAACAAGCGATCGCTGATTATAATAAAGCTCTGTCAATAATTCCGCAGAACTTGCAAGCTCTACAAGCGGATATATATAATGACAGAGGATTAGCGCGGTTAGAGTTGGCAAATTTGCCAGCAGCGATGCTCGACTTTGATAAAGCAATTCGTCTCAATGCCAATGATGAGCGAGCATACTTTAACCGAGCGTGCGCTTGTACGAGAACCGGAGATATTCCTGGTGCAGTGCGCGATTTTTCGGAAGTAATTCGACTTAATCCGAGTAATGCTCAGGCTTATGTTAATCGCGGAGTTGCCCGACATTCGTTAGGATACCACGAAGCGGCGATCGCTGATTTAGAAAAAGCAGCTCAACGTTTTGGCAAGAGAGAGAAAGTAGCTTAGGGTTTGCTGAAAAACTCTAAAAAGCGAATTTAGATGCCACACAGTATACAAAATGGTAGTTTCGGAGGTTGGTTTTCAAATTCACCCTACAATTTTCCACCAAAATGCAGGGATTTTGAGACGGATAATGCCATAGGTTTGCACCTGCTTGGAATAAAAAGGATTGAAACTCTTATTTGGAAGGGGTTATAGCTATATTCAGCAAGCCCTAGCTTATCAAAAAACTCTTGATATCCTTAAAACTGTGCAACGACAGATACCATCGGGAGCCGAGATTGCTCTGCTTTAATTTAAGTATTAAGCTTCCCTGCTCTAAAGAGACAGGGATTTCTGAAGAGTCCAAAGAAGAACTTTCTTAGGCTGACTTAGGTTGAGTCGATGGGGAGTATTATCTCCCGCACCTCTCAGTTAGAACCGGACGTACCCATTTCTGTGTATCCGGCTCCCGATATTCTTAGGGAGTTACCCTTTTGCCCATGTGTAAATAGTCGTGACAGGATTCATGCACTGCTAGAAGGTTTTTATTTTTCCAGTTATCATGGTTCCCATCAATGTGGTGTAAATGTACTCGTTCCTCACTCGTAAATTTCATCCCACAATGACCACATGAATGGTTTTGCTTTTGTAAAGCTTTAGAGGTTAAGCCATTGTATAGTTTACTGTTGCGTTTGCTCCAGTAATTTAAGTCTCCGTCGTAGGGGGATTTCTTTCCTTTGACGTTGATGTGCTTATTTTCGGAGTAGGGAACATTTGGGAATGCTTTTTTGACAAGCTCAACGCTTATCTCTTTGGTGTTCTTTGCTTCCTTGTTGAATACCACGCGGGTTCTTTCATTTAGGAACCAGAGTGAGAACCTTGACCCTGACATATCACAGAACCTGTGATAGTTTCTCCATCCTCTAACTATTGGTGCTAGCTTTTCAGCCTTCACCTTAGAGCCATAATTCGAGCAATTAATGATGCTTTTTACTTTCCGACGGAATGCTTTAAAATTGTTCACTGAGGGAATGCATTTAAATTTTCCGTTGGCTTGAACTTTGAAGTTCCAGCCGAGAAAGTCAAAGCCATCTGTCGTAGCGGTTATTTTGGTTTTCTTTTGGCTTACCTTCATTCCTCTTGCTGCTAAAAAACTGTCAATGTCGGCAAGTATTTTTTGTGCATCGTCTTGAGGTCTAATTATTATCACCATGTCATCCGCGTAGCGTATTGATGGTTCGATAATATTTTCGACGTTTGTTTTTTCGGTAATCTTTTCGTTAATTCCTTTGGAATTATATCTAAGAATACTTTCAATCCCATTAAGAGCGATGTTAGCTAAAAGAGGACTTACTACACCACCTTGAGGTGTACCTTGTTCTGGGAACTCTGGGTTTATCCCTGCTTTTAAGCATCTGAATATTCCGAGCTTTATGCCTTTAGGGGCAATAAGGTTATCCATGATAGTGGTGTGGCTAATCCTGTCGAAACATTTTTCAATATCAAGTTCTATGACTTTTTTATTGATTCCATTACAGCTAGAGTTCAGGCTGTTGAACAGGATTTTCTGAGCGTCATGTGCCGAGCGTCCTGGTCTGAAACCGTAGCTTTTTGCATGAAATGTCGCTTCGTGTGCTGGTTCTAATGCATATTTTGCTAGACACTGCCAAGCTCTATCCGCGATAGTTGGAATTTTGAGCATTCTGAGGCTCCCATCCTTTTTAGGAATTGGGATTTCCCTTAGTCCCTGGTGTTTCCAGTTATTACTCAATGCTTTCAACAGTTCACTTAACTCAAATCGTTCCTCAAAAGTAAGGGACTTTTTGCCGTCGATTCCTGCTGTTTTCTTTCCAGCATTTAACTGTGATACTTGACGAATTGCCAAAAATCTAGCCGCACGGGACTTCAGAATAAGTTTTTGCAAAAACCGCGCTTTCCGCTTATTTCCTGCTTGAACTGCTTTGAACACTCGACATTGTAGGCGAAATAAATCCTTGCGGAATTTCTTCCACGGTAGATTTTTCCAAGATTCACTAGTGTAGTCACTGTGCCTAATCATGCTCTACTCTATTAAGTGTTTTCTGAATACCTTACGGAAATTACTCCGTATCCTACCCGACTTGAGAGAGTTCCGTATCTCATCTTACCTACATAGAAATCGACATATCTATGACTCTCAACTCGTTTTTATTCGTTCCCTCAGATGATTAGTTGTTCCGTTAGGTGTAGCCATTTTGACTATCGGAAACCCCGGATTCATGTTGCTGTCGCTCTTATAACGCAACGGGTTTAAGCTCCGATGGAGTCAGGGGTTTTTAGTTATGCCCTGCTCGTAGATAAGTCACTTTTCTAGGCTCAGTTTCACCGTAGGAACCCCCTGTTAGCGCCAGTGTCCACCCATAACGGTGGTCTGATTGCGCCCTTGTTCCCAGCTTCACTCTCCAAGAATTGAGCTTGGTCGGTGTGGGCAGATAAGGAGTCACGCATGAATCTTGCGGGAAGGACTTGCACCTTCATCAATCTGAGAGTTCAGCGCTTGACAGGAGTCAAGTTTCACTGGATTAGTTATTTACGGGCTGATTACCGAGATTCACTAATCAACGAATCGCACAACAACCTCTACCGATTCCAGCTAAATCAAATTTAGCCATCATCGCTACTTTACGAATAATATTTGCCGCGCCATTACAGTCGGCATTTATTTTGATTCCTGTCGAAGTCTTAAACAATCCACGCTTGATTCTAGTACCGCTTGATTTCCACCCTTCGGGTTTTGCACCAAATTTAGGTAGAACATCATTATCTAAAAACGATGTTTTTGAAGTATAACTTTCTTCGGTTTCAATAAAATCAATCCCGTATTGTTTGCACAATTGTTCAATACGGTCTTTAAGTCGTGCCGTGGGGATTTGACAAAATGATTGATTGTTCTTTTTTCCCATATCGGCACTATCTTTTTGTCCTTGGTTCCAACCAAAAATAATAGAACCAATTTTGTTTTCTAGACAGTGGTTGATTACAATTCTTGCTGCTTTATTGACAGCACTCCTCATCTGAAGGTTACGCTTTTCCGTAATCGCCGCAAGTCTTTTAGATCAAAAACCTTGAGGTTTATTCTCTTTGATTTTGGCAACTGATTTGTTATACCACTGGTTAAGGGATTTGAGATGCAATCCATCAACAATAAAGGAAGTCCCTATATTAGAAACACAGGTTAACCAATTATTTATACCGTGGTCAATTCCTAGAGCTTTAGATTTGTCAAGCTCAACAGTGGCAGGTTCTACTATGTAGATAAACTCAGCATAAAAACATCTATTTCTTGGTAGTATCCTTATCTCTCGAATACTTTTAAAATCGAGATTAGTAGGCATAGGAAGATAAAAACCTTCAACGCCAAACCACACTTTTACTAGACTTCCTAGTTAGAGTATAGGACTAGCAACCACTCAAAAGGTAATGCAGTAGTGCATTTGGTTTGGATTCCCAAGCGACGCAAAAAGGTTTTAACTGGGGAGATAGCTAAACGCCTTCGACAAATCATTAACGAGTTAGCATTGGAGAAAGACTGGGATGTTTTAGCGTTAGAAGTTGCTCCCGACCATGTACATTTATTTGTGGAACATCAGCCGGATATTGCTATTAACCAGATAGTAAAAGCCTTTAAGGGACGCTCATCTTATATGTTGCGTAAAGAGTTCCCACAATTATTGAAACTGCCTAGCTTATGGACTAATAGCTATTTTTACTCTACTGCTGGGCAGGTTTCAGCAGATGTAATTAAAAGGTATATTGAAGATCCACATCACGGTTAATATTGAATGCGAATAAATTCGCCGTTGGCACTTCCTCCACTGCCTAAAGTCAAGTGGCTTCCGTGCCGAGGGCGCGAGTTTTTTGTGAGCGCTTCAGCGCTCAAATCAAGGGCATTAGCCTTTGAAATTGAGCGATAAATCGCTCACTACGAAAATATTTTAACTTCATCGCCACTCACCCTGTAAAGTGAAAGCAGACCAATAATAAATGTTCATTCTTCAGCCTTAATAAGTTATTCTTCAAATCTCTCTTCAGATCCCCGACTTCTCTAAGAAGTCGGGGATCTAGTTTGTCCCTTGGCAATATAAGCAAATGATTTAATTTACTTCAGAGAAATCACTGAAGTTTCATTGTGATCTTACAGGCATTGTGAAATAGATATGCGATCCGTTTCTGATTTTGTAACGATGTGGGGGATCTGACAGAGCGCGTTTTTGAATGCAGGGGGATATATTGCCTTAACATCGCGATGTTTTATCTTAACATTACGATGTTTTGCCTTAACATTGCAATGTGTTAAGCTAACGTTACAATGTTTTGCCTTAACGTTACGATGTTTTGTCTTAACGTTACAATGTTTTGCCTTAACGTTACGATGTTTTGCCTTAACATTGCAATGTGTTAAGCTAACGTCGCGATGTTTTGCCTTAACATTGCAATGTGTTAAGCTAACGTCGCGATGTTATGGCATTGCAGGGTATTGCTAAATTTAATTTGCGCTCGGATTAAGGAAATGCTGTACTTAGTCAGATTCGCAATAAATGCAAAGTCGGGATGACAGGGAATCTCAGAAGCGATCGCCTTAACCTACTGATTTATAATGTAGAACAGGAGGCAATACGGTTCGGATAAGATTTTTTGATGAAAATTATAGATCACAAAGACGCGATAAATCGCCGTCTCTACAAAGGACTTCTTATTGTAAAGACGGCGATTTATCGCGTCTCTTGCCCTAACCGAACCGTATTGGAACAAAAGGCTGTTGTGCAATGGATAAAATTGAGCAATACCGACAATTAATTAAGCAAGTTCTGATTCCCCATAGTCAGATTAAACCTGCTTACGGTGATATTGAAATGTATACTGTATTTGATGGTGAAGGAGATCACTATCAAGTGGTACGGTGTGGTTGGAATCAATATCGCGTATATGGTTCCTTAATTCACATTGACCTAAAGGGCGATAAAATTTGGATTCAATACGATGGTACAGAAATTGGCGTGGCGAATGAATTACTCGAATTAGGGATACCTAAAGAAGATATCGTGTTAGCGTATCATTCGCCATTTATGCGACAATACGATGGGTTTGCAGTTGGATAGCTGAATATGCCTGAAGTCACCGTTAACTTACCCGAAGAAGTGTTTAGTGCGCGTCGTCTAACTCCAGAAGACTTTGTGCTTTAATGCGTTTAGTAGCAGCTATTTACAAGAAAGGCAGAAGTTCGAGGGCAGAAGGCACTTATGTTAGGAGTATCAATTAAAACTTACTTTGTGGGTTTAAAGCCCAGTTGAAACAAATAATTATACTCAAGATGGCTTGCACGGACGGTATAAAACGTCCTTGTTTCAATCCCACTATGAGTAAGGGTGGGTTGCCTTCTGCCAACTGAGCCTCCTGCCTTCTGCCTTCTGAATGGTATCAAAAGCAAGAAATTTCAATAGAGAAAGCTGCTTTTGTTGCCGGCTTAAACCGTAGAGACTTTCTTGCTGCTCTTGCCCATGAGAAAGTCGATGTTTTTAGCGTTGACTTTGATGATCTAGAACGCGAGTTATATCATGTCGGTAAATTACTTACAATGTAAAGACGTTCCGCCGGAACGTCTCTACGACGGTTGTGATGTTTTTATTGCTGTTAATTAAACGGAGATGATATTAAACCTTGGTTAAACATCCTGCTATCAATACCTCTGTTTGAATATGCCATATAGTGACTTCAATCTAGAGAAAGTCAAACAAAATCTTCAAATAAATACTATTGAAGAAACTGATATTTTTGCTCACGTACCGGATTTAGAGTGCAGTCAGCTATTAAAAGAAATCTTACAATATAATGTAGCGATCGCTCTTGCTAGCAATAGTGAAAAAGCTCGCTCGGAAATGATTATTTCTCCAATTTTGCTGGATTTGAGAAGACTGTTAAATAACCAGATAAATTTGTTTTCAGGAGTTGAATTTAATGTTGATGCTGCACAAGGGTTAAATGGTATCTGCGATTTTATTATTACCCGTTCCCCAGAAAGATTAATTGTGACAGCACCAGTAATTATTATTGTAGAAGCGAAAAAAGAAAACATTCCTGCTGGCTTAGGACAATGTATAGCAGAAATGGTGGCAGCAAGAATACTTAACGAACGAGCAGGTAATGAGATAACAATCTACGGAACTGTCACGACTGGAAGTATTTGGCAATTTTTGAAGTTAGAAGGGCAAGTTGTGCAGATTGACTTGAGTGAATATTACTTGAAAGATGTCAATAAAATTTTAGGAATCTTATCTAGTGCTGTAAACTGAAAAACGCCCTGCGCCGAGCGCACGCTACGCGAACAGGCTAGAAGCCTGGGGCTACAGGTACAAAACCCACCTGCGTGGGCTGTAATTCTATTAGGCTGCGGAGGCAGCCTTTGCTCGTATAGCCCCAGGCTTCCAGCCTGCGGGCATTTGTTTATTTGAATCCGTAACCTCAAAAAAATCACCAGTTACACTTGCCCCAGATTGTGGCATAATAAGCCGATCGCATACACTACCACTTTCCCTACCGTGCAATCAACGGATAACATCGATGATTTGGCTGCTGCCTTACAACAGCCAGCAGATTTGACTTTTGAACTGCCCGATCCGGAAGATGAAGAGATTCTAGAGTCAGATTTTTTAGAACAGCTAGATGTAGCTTGGCAGGTATGCGATCGCTTTGATTTGCAAACCGAAATTTGGCGGGGTCGAATTTTACGCGCTGTTCGTGACAGAGAAAAAAGAGGTGGTGAAGGACGCGGTACCGGCTTTCTCAACTGGCTGAAAGAACGGGAAATCAGCAAAAGTCAAGCTTACGGTTGGATTCAACTAGCAAACAGTGCTGATACACTTCTTGAAGATGGTAAACTTCAGCCCAGCGCCATTAAGAACTTCAGCAAACGCGCTTTTGTGGAAACTTCCAAAGCGGCACCAGAAGTGCAACAAATGGTGAGTGAAGCTGCCGAAAAAGGCGATCGCATTACTCGTCGCGAAGTTCGGCAAATCAACGACGAATGGACGGCGATGTCTTCTGATTTGCTACCTGAATCCGTGAGGCAAAAAGCCGCAGATAATACCCTTCCGCCGCGCTACCTCGCGCCTCTGGTGAAGGAAATGGAAAAACTCCCCGAATCGCACCAAAAATCACTACAGAAGGAAATATCCGCAAATCCTGATGTCGATACTGTCAAACAAGTCACCACAGAAGCGCGTAACTTAGCAAAATATCTCAAATCTGCGGCTCAAGTTCAAGCGCTAGAGCAGGAACAAGTTGACATCGAAACCGCTTTAGAAGAAGCGCAAAGAGTCGGCTGTTTAAATATAGCTGCGGATTTAGTTAATCAATCATCGCAAATCGAACAAACGATCGCCAAATTATACATAACTTGGAAGCGCATCAACAACTTAGCCGATCGCTTGTATGTAGATACTGGTGCTTCTACACCAAACTTGCGATCGCTCCTCGATTGTTTAGAACCCTTCGGTGGTGAAGTGATGGAAATTAAACTTGGTGGGGCAATGGAGAAGACTATCCGCTTACAAATCCAAGAAACAAATTAGGGCAATGGGCATTGGGCAATGCCCCATGCCCAATGCCCCATGCCCAATGCCCCATGCCCAATGCCCAATGCCCATAAAAAAAGCCTCTCGATGTCGAGAGGCTGAACAAGTTTAGCGGAGACAACTTTTTCAATTAGGCAAGCATAACAGCGATCGCTCCTCCAAGTGCAGCAAAAATTGCCGATACAGTCGCGGTTGCAAACAACCACCAAGCTGCTGATGCTGCGGCTTTCCGGGTTTCTTCTGCTTGTCGTTGCGCTTGGTGTTTCACTTCTTCCAAGCGTCGCTGTGCTTCTTGTTGAATGCGTTCAGCGCGTTGTAGCACTTTGTTACGCGCTCCTTCGATTTGGTCGATAATTCGGTTAGCGTCTTCTTCGGAGATATCCTCACGAGAACTCATGACTGCTACCAAGGTTTCGCGGTTGAAAGAAGACAAGCGATCGCGCATGGCTTCAAATCCCGCTTGCGGATCGTCGAACATCTGACGAACATCGCGCTTGATACCATCATAATTCAATTCGGGACGTTCTAATGAGTTGAGGTAGTTACGAATTGTGCCAAAAATACCATCCAGTACACCTTGAATTTGGCGTTGGATACCCCGCACTTGTTCGACAAACTGCTGCTGCACAGATATCATATTATCAGCAATTTGTGCGGCTTCTTCGTCGGTAATATCTTCGCGAATTTTCAGCAAAGCGATGATTGTTGAGCGGTCAAATTGGGAAAGACGTTCAGTTATGCTTTCCATTCCCACTCGTGGATCGTGCAACATTAATTGCAAGTCGCGTTTGATACCTTCAGGATTAAGTTCTTCTTTCCCAGTTCCTCGCAGATACTCTTGCAAATAAGCTTGGAAAGTTTCTACTCTTTGCTGGGTTCTAGCAGCTAAACGTCGCGGCGCACGGATAATGTCGCGAATTGAAGTTTGTACTGAATCGATGACTTCATTGACTTGTTCCTCGCTTAAGTCTTGGCGTTGACTCAGTAATTTAACGAGTGTATCTCTGTCAACTTGCGATAATCGTCGTCGTAATGCGATCGCTCCCTGTTGGGGATTTTCAAACAATCGATTTAAATCGCGTTGAATCCCTTCGGGGTTAAGTTCTTGTTTGCCAGTATTGCGGAGATAATCGGCGATCGCACTCGTGGTTGAGTCGTATTGTTCCTTAGCTTTATCGGCTAAAGCTTGTGGTGCGTGACGAACACTGCTCCAAGATTGCTCAACAGCATCAATTGCTTGATTCACTTGGTCTTCGCTCAAATCTTCCCGCTGACTCAACAATTGTACCAGGGTATCGCGATCGAAGCGAGACAACCGCGTCCGAATTGAGGAAATTCCCGCTTGTGGATCGTCCAAAAGCGTTTTCAAATCAGCCCGAATCCCATCTGGATTAAGTTCTCCTTTCCCGGTGTTACGCAGATATGACTCTAAATTCAACCACAGCGTTTCTGCTTGATATCTTGCTTGATCTGCCAATCCTTTAGACGAAATCAAAGCTTGATCGCGCTGATTTTCTAACTCGTCGAGAATTCTCTCGGCTTCGTATGGCTGAATATCATTGCGTTGCAGCAATATATCTCGCATCTCTTGACGGTCAAATTGAGACAAACGTCGAGATAAAGTTTCATAATCTGCGTCAGAGTCTTCCAACAGTGGTTTGAAATTCTGCTGAATTGCTTCTGGGCTAAAATCGTCTTTGGGTGTAACTAGTAAATAACTTTCAACTCGACGTTGCAAGTCTAATACTATTTCCCTTTCTTCCGCTGCCGTGACTTCTATTAGCACATCTTGGCGGATAATTTCGAGTTGCTCGACAATTCGCTGAATTTCTGCTTGTGTCAACAATCCCCGTTCTTGGAGAATATGAGCAAAATCTTGCTTAGAAAGTCGCTCAACCTCTCGCTTTATTGTTCCCGGATCGGCAGATGGATCGTAAATAACATCACGGAATTCTGTTGCGATTTTTTCTCGACTTAGTTGCCAAGCATAAGTGTTGTGCAGGTAGTTTTCGACATCAGCGCGAATGGGGCTGAAGGGCTGCTTTGACGCGGGAAGTCCTAATTGATCGGCTTTATCAGTTATTTTATCTTTGGCAGTAGAAAGAGTACCTAAGATTTTTTCTACATCCAAATCTGACAAATCCGTGCGTCCCAACACTATACCAGTCAGCGCGGTGATTCCTTGTTGCAGAGTTTGCTGAATTAGATTTGGGGCAGCTTTTTGGTCAGAACCCTTAGAAGCACGCATCTCAGACATTAACTGATCCACTTTGCTGTTCAGTTCATCTGTCTTGGTTTGTCCTGGTTGCACAGATTTGAGATATTCCATCAACTCACCCATGCGGTCTGGAGCGGATTTATTACTAACAACTTGTTGCCAAACATTATATAATGTGTCGGCAACACGGTTAATATCCCGTTTGGAAAGGTCAGTGCGATCGCTCACCAAACTAACAAACTTGTCCCGGTCGATGTTGCGTAAATCGGGAGTACCAGCTAGTGCTTTTAATTGCGGATCGTTGAGCAGTTTTTCAAATTCACCCCGAATCTTCGATAAATCTAATTCCGGGGGACGCACCATTTCTAAGTAATCTTCGATATTCTCTCGGATACTACTTGGGTCAATGGCACTGCCGATTTCTCGACGCACAGCGGCGGCTGCGGCTTCTGCGGTGGCAACAACTTGATTATTGATCGCTTTCGCCCCCAATGCGGCGGTAGCCGTCCCCATAATCGCCTGAAAGCCAGATGTTGCACTATTTACGACTGAGCCAACTAAGGAACCGACTGTAGTTGAGCTGACCCATACCAACAGTAAAAAGTACGCACCCCAAATTACTAATCCTAAAATTGCTCCCAATTCCGGACTCAAAGTTAGCAAGCTCAATTTTACCGCTAAGAAACTGGCAACCAAAAGAGCGATCGTGACTGTGACTAATGTCCAAATCCCGACCGCAGTACCAATTTTGCGAATTGTGCCGCCGATAGTACCATGATTTGAGTTGGAATCCGAGTCTGGTTGGTGCCCCAGATAAGTAATACCTGCGGCTACTGAGAGGTTTGTTAAGACTAATTGGATGGCAAAGGCTAGAATCACCCCAGAAATTAAAGCGACAAAAAAGCGCGGTCCGGCAAAAGCAACAGATGCCTGTGCTGGTGTAATTGTGGAGGGATCTAGAACCTGTGCCAGCCAAAAGAGCGGCTTGTACAGTCCCAGGATTATTTCTGTATTCTGAAACATGATATTTCCTTCTTAATCGTTTAATTCACTAGAAATTTAAAGATTACGTGAGAATAAATTTAACATCTGCTGCAATACCTAACTAGTGTAAATTTTAGAATCGTCGAATGTAGGTGTTAATAGCATCTCTCTGAGGTTTGAATCTTCTCTACAGCGCTGGATAGAATTTTGATAATTTATGAATGTAGATGGCGATCGCACAATAATCTGCATTTATTAGTTTCATCAGTCTTACTAAGAAATATAATTCAAGTCTTTAATTTTTGATGACATATTAACTGGGTATTAGGGACTAGGAAAGAGATTATTCACGTAGATATGTTTCTTTCCAATACTTACTACCCAGTCCCCAATTAAATCTGGTCTTGTTATCCGGTCGTAACATTTATTTACAATTTTCGATTTTATCACCCTCTGAAGGTGGATTTATCGGTGCAAAAGAATATTGAGACATTGTGTCCACAGACAGAAAGCATATTAGTTATATCTAGCTACATTAAAGTTAACAAGCAAAAAGTTCAGGTACATAAAAATGGAATCTCGCCCTTCTACTGATTTACCACCAATTGCCACTGAATATAACGGCAAAGACCGCAATGCCTTTTTATTTGGCTTTAATCCTCAAGCTGAATTGTGGAACGGTCGTTTAGCGATGATTGGTTTTCTTGCTTATTTACTTTGGGATTTAGCTGGATTTAGTGTTCTGCGTGACGTGCTGCATATCATTGGTTACTAAAAATTAAATATCTGAAAATACAGAAAGACTACTTTATTTAGGAGAAAAACAATGCAAAATCGTCCTACTACAGATTTACCACCAATTGCTAACGCTTACAATGGTGTAGACAGAAACGCATTTATTTTTGGCTTTAATCCTCAAGCTGAATTATGGAATGGTCGCTTGGCAATGATTGGCTTTCTTGCCTATTTAGCTTGGGATTTAGCAGGATACAGCGTCCTTCGTAATGTATTGCACGTCATCGGCTATTAATTGTAACTGAATCCCGTTCAGTTAAGCCTAAAACACGAGTCTAGAGACGCGAAATTTCGCGTCTCTACATTTTCACATTATTGTAGAGACGTTCCGGTGGAACGTCTTTTTTGTGGAATTTTTTGTGGAACGTCTCTGCGACTGATTAGACATCTCCAGAAAAGACGTTCCACCAGATTTCTACAAGGGTTTCGGGCAACGCATAATTAAATTGTGGCGATGTCTATTATCTTTAATAAAGCGTCACACCTGCATTGTAAGCGCTTACAAAACTTGCGTAGTCATACTCAACTTGAGTCGCGTAGTTTAGTGCAAAGCTGACAATTTCATCTTTGAATGCAGACTTATTGGTTACAACGTCGGTTACTTGTTTGTCAACGCTATAGGAAACAATCGAAGCATCATAATCCTGATCGGAGATTGCATGGTTCTTCGCAACAATCTTACCTGCATACCCCATCGCATCCAGAAATTTGGACTTGGTGGTTAGCAATGTATAGTCAAAGTCCTCCTGATAAGGAGATTTTTCACGCACCAAAAAGGGGATACTGTTAACTGTAGTGTAACCAACTAAAACGTCAGTGTTGGACAGCATCGCTTTAGTTGCTATTGTCACCCTTGCCCCCTCGTGATTCCCATAGACCGAACTTGGTAAAAGACCAGGAACAGCGATCGCAACTGCACTACTAATTTCCTGCTTCATTTCTAAAATCACATCGTCATCGTTTGCTGAACTTGAACCTTGAATCAGCAAGTAATAGCGATACCTACCAAGACTACCAGTACCTGAACCTAATTTGAGGCGAATGTCCTTCAGGGTGTAATAACTATTGCTATAGCGCTTACTGCTAGGAATTGAGGTGATATAACTGCTCATAGCAGTATTAATGGCTGAGTAGGTGCTGCTAGATACAGGTTGAAGTTCAGAAGTTGTCTGAAAAACTCGATTGCCACTTGAATTAATTTGCGTGTATTTATTTAGTAAACTAGAGCGGCTTTTACCTGCTGTAGCTTGAATTAAATCCTTGACTACACCGTTTGTGTTGCTAGATTCGAGACGGTAGGACAATTCGTCGCTAGTCCCCTTAAAGTCGCTCATTTTGTTGAGGTAAGTATCCAGGAAATTCCGAACCACATCTTGAGCATCGCTGGAGCTTAAACCGTTTTGTTTCGCTGCCAGAAGGATCGAAACTGACATCCGTCGCAAGTCCCAAACATAAGCACCAAGATAGCCTTCATCAAAGTCAGTGGTGTCAAAAACATTGTTACCATTGCTATCCCTTAATCCCCCAAGATTTTGCATGTGCATATCTCCCTCTAACCAGATAGCTGAGGTAGAGGAATTAACAAATCCAGAACTTGGTAAAGTCTGCATATCGCTGTAGAAGATGTGAGCTGTGCCTCGATAAAAGGCAAAAGGATTAACCGCCATTTTTTGCATCTTTATTGCCAGTTCCTGAGGCAACTGACTGGCAAAAGGATGGTTGTATTGGTAAATTTTATTTTCCACCCAACTGGAACGGGGGGTTGCAGCTTGAGCTGTGAATGTCAAAACCAAACTTAAAGTCAAGATGGCGAGAATTGCTGATATTTTTTTAAGCATGGTAGATCGTAGACTCGAAAGAAATTGAGGCGATCGCGACTATTGTGTAAAAACAATCGCTTAACCCCATGCTTGTTTTTACCACCTAAAGCAAGAGTTTAAGAAATGATTTTAAACACAATGCAACAACTATTCATTAGACATCTCCAAAAAAGACGTAAAGACGTTCCGTCGGAACGTCTCTACAAGGGTTTCGGGCAACGCATAATTAATTTTTACGCCTATGAGTATTTAGACTTGCCCTACTGAGATAAGACTTACGCACTCGTTAACAGAAAACAAGACTTTGATAGGTGCTTCCTTGCGTCGCAATGACGGAAATATGTAGTTCATGCGTAAGTCCTCTTAGAAAGAACGGCAAGTGTGTCTCAAACAAAATTGCACCCTCTACTATTAATCCAAGTTTGCAATTAAATGTTTATACAACTGGGAATACCCAAAACAACGCAAGGTAAATTAGAGTCTAGTGTCTGGATAATCGGATGATTTATAGACTGACAACCCAGAAACAGAATATCAGCAGCTTCTAATTTAACGACTTTTTGAAGTTCTTCGGCAACGGAGCCAAATCGCAAATGAGCTTTGAAAGAACCTTGCCATTCTTCAGCCAAACTGCGTGCTTGCCAAAGAATTCGGTCTGCGTGTGTGAGGGGATCTACTAATTTTGTTTCTAAAGAAAGTGCGCTTGATGTAAGTTTGGGTTCAGATAAGACGGATGTAATAGACTTGGATGCATAATTGACTGGACATGCCAATGAAGGCTCATGTATTTCCGAATGAAAGACATCTAAATACTGACTTTTTTGATTATCCTCTACGACATAAACAGCTTGAACTAGAACTTGTACGTTAGTGGCTAAACGTGTCTGATGGGCAATCCAAAAAGCCATATCTAGCGCAGTATGGCTGTTGGGGGAACTGTTATAACCAACAATTAAGTTAACTGATTTTGCTGGTTGAGCTTTTTCAGCACAAGATGTTTTTGGTGATAGCAATACCATTTGCTCAATTAAGTCATCACGACCTATTGCGCTTTGCAAACGAACTAACATTGGTTTAATTTTCACAGCTTTAACTTCTCTTTACTAAAATGAACGATGAACGAGAAGCAGGGGAACTAAAGGCTGAAGTTGAAAGGATGAAGTATAAATTAATAAGTATATTTTTAATTCTTCATCCTTTGTTATTCATCTTTATATTCAAGGAAGCCCCAATAACAACTGCTATAACAGCGAAGCTTTGGGGGTTCCTTCCATTGCCGACGGAGTTAGCTGACGGGCTAAGACTGGAAGGTGTCTTTCTCTAAAAGTTATGAGTTTTCAGTACTGAGTTAAATAGTAGTAACTACTAACTCTAAACTCCTACTTAACTTACTAAAAGATACGCCCCATAAGATGGTTCCTCCGTTTCAAATCTAGGTTTGATGAATTTGAATTAGGCTACCCACTAGGATAAATGATAGTGTATTTTACTCGTCTTGGGTAAAATAGCGATCTAAGAAATTTAAAGCGTGGTTGCGAAGTTCAAAATATTCTTTTGAGTTTCGCATGGCAGCGCGATCGCGTGGATGTTCAAAAGGAACTTGTAATATTTCTCCAATATTAGCCGCTGGACCGTTGGTCATCAAGACAATGCGATCGCTCATATAAATCGCTTCATCCACATCATGAGTAATCATCATTACCGCTTGTCGGTGGTTTTCCCAGATATCTAATACCTGACGCTGCAATTTCCCACGAGTTAAGGCATCCAACGCTCCAAAAGGTTCATCCATAAGCAACATTTTCGGACGAATGGCGATCGCTCTGGCAATACCAACACGCTGTTTCATACCTCCAGAAATTTCATCGGGATATTTGTCAGCCGCCGCATTTAAATTTACCATTGCTAAATGCTCGTTAACAATGCTAATTTTCTCAGCACGAGATGCATTTTTTAACACTTCATCTACAGCCAAACGGATGTTTTCTCGCACCGTTAACCAAGGGAGCAATGAGTAGTTTTGAAACACCATCATTCTTTCGGCTCCTGGCTTGTTAATTTCTTTACCATTTAGTCGGACTGAGCCAGAAGTTGCTTTTTCTAAACCAGCTACTATTTTTAATAAAGTAGATTTACCACAACCAGAGTGACCAATTATAGAAACATATTCGTCCTCATCAATACTGAGATTCACATTATCTAAAACGATAGATTTTTTACCATCTGGCGAAGGATAAGCTTTGACTAAATTTTCAACTTCTAAAAATCTAGTGCGGGGAGTGGCGATATTGTAGTTATTCTCAGAAAAAGAGGTAGATTTCATCTTGAGAAACTCCTGAAATAATACTGATGGCTAATAGAGAACCGATATCCTGTCCGGTCAAATAGCCATAATAAAAGAACCCCTCCCCAACCCTCCCCCGCTTGCGGGGAGGGTGCCACAGGCGGGTGGGGTTCTTTATTAATCATGGATAATTGCGCGCACATGATATGATGTAAAAATTATGCGTTATTCAGAACCCCCTAGAGACGTTCGGTCCGGAACGTCTTTACAATACGTTGAATTGACTTTTTAACCCAAATAAAAACGGTTGGGTGCGTTTGCCCTAATCTCAAAACTATTGAGATAGCCTACGGGATCGCTGGGGTCAAAGCCTTTTTTGTCGATGAATACGGATGGGGGTTCTACTTTGTAATCATCCTTGGGACAATCGATACCCATTTCAGCGGCAATTTCTCGATATAAATCGGTTCTCCAGCCTTGTTGAGCCAGTTCATCAGCATTTTTGGGAAATTCTTTAATTTGTCCCCAACGTGCTGCTTGTGTCATCAACCAAAGACTTCTGGATCTCCATAAAAAAGTCGAGTGTTCTCCTGGCTGTTTGTAAATGTTGTCAGGAATATCGTAGAAAATCGTAGTATCGGCGGCTTTGATGGTGCGGTCTTTGCCATCAAATCCACCATAGTTATAGTTGCCGAGAATTCCGGGACTTGTAAAAAGTGCGATCGCCGCACCCTTCTTTTTAGGTTTTGCACCTGTAAATGAACGATCTGTAATCAGTTCGGCAACTTCTTGGCGGTTTTCTGCTTTGCTGCAATATTGACAAGCTTCAATCATCGCTTTCACCAGAGAGCGGTAGGTTTTCGGGTATTGGACTATGAAAGATTGCATCACCCCTAAAAGCCTATCTGGGTGTCCATACCAAATTTCTTTGCCTTGTGCAAAGGTAAAGCCAACACCTTCGTTGCCAGTAATTGCCCGTGTATTCCAAGGTTCCGCAACCATGTAAGCTTGCATTGCGCCAATCCGCACGTTTGTCACCATCTGCGGGGGTGGAACGATGATGACGCGAAACTCTTTCAGGGGATCGACACCTGCCGCAGCGGATACGTAGCGGACAAAGTATTCATAAATGGCAGAACTCAGCACCACAGCCCAAACTTTACGTTCTGGGGGTTGGCTGTCAAAGTATGCCCGGAATTGTTTGCCAAATGCTTCTAAATCGCCGTTGTACTCATACCAGGGACGCAACCCGAAATCCCACATGGCTTTGTTCATAGTCATGGCGTTGCCGTGGTGATGAATGGTCATTGCCGCACACAAGGGAGCGTGTCGTGCCCCTTCTGCACCGATTCTGGCGTTTGTAACGGCACCGGATACCACCGGTGAGGCATCAAGACGACCAAAAATTAGACCGTCGCGGGAGGTTGCCCAACTAGCTTCGCGGTTGAGTTTGACGTTCAAGCCATATTTGCGGAAGAAGCCTTTTTTCCAGGCGATCGCAAATGGTGCACAATCATTTACGGGAACATAACCAACGGTGATATCCGGTTTTTCTAAGTCTTGGGATCTGACTACTGGTTTTATCGCTAAAGCTTCTTCAGTCAGTCCAATAGCCGAGCGATCGCCTGAAATTGCACAGGAAGACAGCGCAATTCCCGCTGTCGTTGCTCCCATTCCTAACAGAAACTCTCGTCGATTCCAGTTGTTATTGTCGGTGTTACTCATACGTCATTTTCACCGATGGTTGATGGTTGATGGTTGATAGTTGATGGTTGATAGTTGATGGTTGATGGTTGATGGTTGATGGTTGATGGTTGATGGTTGATGGTTGATAGTTGATGGTTGATGGTTGATAGTTGATGGTTGGTGGTTGGTGGTTGATACCCAACTACTAACCACTAACCACTAACCACTAACCACTAACCACTAACCACTATTAACTAACCACTATCAACTAACCACTAACCACTATCCAATTAATAATTTGCAGTTGTTGGACGATGAGTTACTAATTCTTGGACTTTGCCCACGGCGACGTCAAGTAGTAGTCCAGTTATGCCAATTATAAATACGGCTAAAAACACTGAACTCAAATTTAAACGGCTCCATTCATCCCAGACAAAAAACCCGATCCCAATACCACCTGTGAGCATTTCTACAGCAACAATTACTAGCCAAGCAATTCCTAAACTAATTCGCAAACCTGTAAAAATATACGGCAAACTTGCTGGCAAGATGATTTTTGTAATCCGTCTCCAACGAGGCATTTCTAACACCCGCGCTACATCTAAGTAATCTTTGGAAACGCTAGAAACTCCCAGAGCGGTGTTAATAATTGTGGGCCACAATGAAGTAATGAAAATAACAAAAATCGCTGACGGATCTGCTAAATTGAATATGGCTAAGGCGATCGGCAACCAAGCTAGAGGCGATACGGGTTTAAAAATCTGAATTATCGGATTAAAAGCTAACATTGCTGATTTGGACATGCCAATCAGAAAACCCAGAGGAATTGCCACTACCGCACCTAACAAAAAGCCAAGTATTACCCGACGCAGACTTGCTAGCAACAACCAACCAATTCCCAAGTTACCCGGTCCGCGTTGGTAAAAAGGGTGTAATATGTAGTCCATATTTGCTACTAACGCCTCAGGGGGGGTGGGCATCAATTCATGGTTGGCAAGGGCGATAACCCACCACAATAAGATTATCCCCAAGAACCCAAGAATAGGTAACAGAACTACATCTTTAAGAATCACAGGTTTTGCCTGTTTCCATACAGCCTGTCCCGCAACTGCTACAATAGCAGCCAAATTTAATTGAAATATCATTTTTACCTCAACAGATTTAAGCGCAGGTACAAAAAATCTGAGCAGCACCAGCCTTGGACACTGATGAGGTCATAACATTAATAATGCTGCCTCTTCAGTCTCTTCTCAATGCCTACGAAGTTAGCTGACGGGCTAGGGTTGAGAAATACCCTTTTTAAGAAAGTTATGCAGAGACGTTCCGGTAGAACGTCTCTACGCGATTTCTATAAAATACGCCCCAAAATCTGGTTCCTCCGCTCTAGCATCATGTCCCACCTAAACACTTTAGGTAATGAAATTTGCTAGATTAAGCTGACTTACTCAAGTTGAATATAAATCATAACACGGTTCTTTGGTAAATATATTTATATTAAAATTAATGTATAAGCTATTTTTATCATTGCGATAGAAAAGAAGTAAGATAATAAATGATAAATTTCTCCCTTTGGACAGATGAAATACCATCAAGTGGCTATAAATTCAAAAGTGCGATCGCTAAAATAATTATATCAGGACTTACGCACGGACTACGTATTTCCGTCCCTATCGACGCTTCGGTTGCACCTATCTAAGTCTTGTTTTCTGGTAACGAGTGCGTAAGTCCTATATATATAGGTATCAAGAAAATTATTCATTTATTCTTTGCTGAAACTACCATAATGGATTTGAGTGAATTTTTGGCTAAAAAAACAGACACCATTATAGCAAACTGGGTGGAAGCTGTTCGGCAAGACAAGAAGATTGAAAGCGCTAACGATTTATCTCGAAAAGCGATAGAAAATCATATCAGTCATGTGGTTTTAGCGCTAGCAACTGTACTTTCTGAATATCAAACTAATGAAATTCAGCCAATAATTGATGCGAGTTTGCATCATGGTAGTCTGAGAGCAGAACAAGGCTTTACTGCTGCGGAAATTGCACGAGAATATCGAATACTACGTCAGGTAATATTTTCGATTTTAGAGCCACAATTATTGCAACTATCAGGAGCAGAAGTCATGCGGATAGTGGGGTTAATTAATATAGTATTGGATGAAGCGATCGGTCGCTGTTTTCAAAGCTATACTGAGCAACGATTAGCAGAACTCAACCAGTTACAAAATCAGTTAATTATTCACAATCAAGAACTCAATCGCTTGCTTCGAGCAAATCAAGAGAATTTGTCACATCTAGCCCATGAATTAAAAACTCCTCTCACTTCAATTATTGGCTACTCGGATTTGTTTTTGCGCTCACAACGACAAAAGACAGAGGTAAAAGATAACGTTAACAATTTAGAACATATTGAGCGCGTGCTACGTAATGGGAGAAAATTACTACACCTAATTAACGATACATTGGAATTGTCTCGCTATGAAGCTGGACAAATGAAATTGCACCCAGCATCTATCAATCTGCATAAATTAATTAACGATGTATGCGAAATGTTAGAGCCTTTGGCGCGTCATAAAAATTTACAAATACAGGTAGATTGCGATCGCGCTCCGAATGAAGTTGTCACAGATTCGTTACGATTACAGCAAATTGTCACAAATTTGGTAAGTAACGCGATTCGCTATACAGAGACAGGCAGCATTAAGATAACCTGTCAAATGTGGGAGAATGATAAATGGGCGATCGCAATCACAGATACTGGAATTGGTATTCATAAAGAAGACCAAACCCAGATTTTTGAATCTTATTTTCGCGTACCTATGAGCAATAATTCTTACCTTCCGGAAAGCACTGGTTTGGGGTTAGCGATCGCTTCCCGATTGGTGAAATTATTGCAAGGCGAAATTAAGCTAGATTCAGAAGTAGGAGTTGGTTCTACTTTCACCGTTATTTTGCCTTTGGAAGTAAAATCATAATTAAATTTTACAACAAACCTTGTTTTTTCAAAAGGGCGATCGCATCTTCAGCCGCAGCTTTTTCAGCATCTTTTTTATTGCGTCCTTTACCTTGTCCATACACTTTTTCACCGACAAAAACTTTGGCAAGAAACTCTGGTGCGTGAGACAAACCACCGATTTGAACTGCCTCATATTTAGGAGGATTTGGAGTCACATTGCTTTGTACCCATTCCTGAAGGCGATTTTTGGAATCTACATTTGAGCGAGATACAACAATATTTTCAGGTACAGAATCAAATAAGGGTTCAATAATAGCGCGAACGGCTTCAATATCTGAATTTTTATCTAAATAATAAGCAGCAATAACCGCTTCAAAAGTACTACTAAGTAAGTTAGGATTTTGATAACCTCCGTCTCGAATTGCACCTTTTCCCAACCGCATTCTAAAGTCTAAACCTACTTCGATACCGAACTTTGCTAATTGCTTTTCATCTACTAATGCTGAACGTCTGCGAGTTAATTCATCTTCTCCTCTTTCTGGATGATGACGGAAGAGATATTCTCCACTTAAGAAGTTTAGCAAAGCATCACCAAGAAATTCTAAGCGTTCGTTATGTTCCCCTTCTCCTGGGTTTTCATTAACATATGAACGGTGGGTAAGCGCTTTGCGTAAAAGTTTTTCATCACGAAATGTCAGAAGTTTTTTGACCTCAATCAATTTTTCTTGGATACGAACTTCTTCAGCTTTTTCTGGAGAGAGTAATCGCAGAATTTCTTGCTTTTGCTTTTCTAGAATATCTGCTTCTGATGCAGAAATAGCCTTGAGAAATCGAGCAATACTATCAAGAGCGCGATAGGTATCATCTGTAGAAAAGCGATTTTGATGCGCCCATTTGTTACGAAATTCAATAATTTCACTTACTAAAGCGCGTTCACCATGTCCTAGTTTTATTTTAAAGACTTGATTCCACTGGTTAATGATTACTTTGAGCAACGCGGAAATATCATCACGCAGGACATCTTCGATAATTCGTTTTAGTGTTTTGTCATCGGATAGAGAGGATGTAGCTACTGTAAGCCAGCGCTCACTATAAACTTTCCGCATTTCCTGTTCAAAATAAGGATATAAACCTTGATGTAAAACAGTTAAAGCTCTGCTAACTCGTTCATGATTGCTAACAGCCATTTGATTTATATGTCCAGATTGGTATTTTTTGACTGGACAGCATTGATAAATCACGCATCTAGGGTATAGAGAACTTTATGCTAGATATTTATTATCAATAAATATTTACCTATCACCAAGTTTGCTATACGCACATTCTTTGGTTATAGTCTCAGATGCAAAAATTATGCCTGTAAACTATAAATTTTGCATCTGAGACAACAATCAACATTGTGCCTTAAAATACGAGTATTTTACTGTCTAAATATAGACTTACATGGTGTAAACTATTTGTCAATACCCTTGATTGTGAAGAATTCTTTCATGCGATCGCCTCACATTCACAAACCTTAAATACTCACCTTTGGCGGGAATACTTATTTTAAATGTGCCAGAAATTGATATGCTAAAAGCCGAGACAAGCTAAAATGTGCAAATCATGCCTGCGCCTACAATTACTGCCTTTCCGCTGTCCGCTGTCGTCGGTCAAGAAGCAATTAAACTAGCGTTGCTGCTAGCTGCGGTCGATCCGGAGTTAGGAGGAGTAGCGATCGCAGGTCGTCGCGGTACGGCAAAATCTGTGATGGCTCGTGCTATTCATGCTATAATTCCACCCATCGAAGTGGTTAAAGGTGGATTGAGCAATTGCGATCCCAATCGCCCAGAAGAATGGGATGATAAGCTGATCGCCGAAGTTGGGGAGACAATAGAAACCGAAGTCATCCCGGCACCCTTTGTGCAAATTCCTCTAGGAGTGACTGAAGACCGACTTTTGGGTTCTGTGGATGTGGAACAGTCGGTAAAACAGGGTGAAACGGTGTTTCAGCCTGGTTTACTAGCAGCAGCACATCGAGGTGTGCTGTATGTGGATGAAATTAATTTATTAGATGACCAAATTAGCAACCAGCTTTTAACAGTATTATCTGAAGGGCGCAACCGAATTGAGCGGGAAGGTATTAGTTTTCAGCATCCAAGCAAACCGCTGTTTATTGCGACCTACAACCCAGAAGAAGGAACGCTGCGAGAACATTTGCTTGATAGAATAGCGATCGCACTTTCGGCTGATGGCGTACTCGGATTGGATCAAAGAGTCGAAGCCGTAGAACAAGCGATCGCCTATTCTAAATCTCCCCAAGAATTTCTTCAGCAATATAACGAAGACATCGATAACCTAAAAACTCAAATCCTTCTTGCACGGGAATGGTTGAAAGAAGTCACAATCACCCACGAACAAATTGCCTACCTAGTAGATGAAGCAATTCGTGGGGCAGTGCAAGGACATCGCGCCGAATTATTCGCCATGCGTGTGGCTAAAGCATCTGCGGCTTTGGATGGACGCACCACAGTAAATGCCGAAGATTTACGTCGCGCAGTAGAGATGGTAATTGTACCACGAGCAACGGTGTTGCAGACACCACCAGATCAACAACCACCTCCACCTCCACCACCAGCACCACCAGAAAATCAAGACGAGTCAGAAGAAGAAGAGAAAGAAGAAGACGAACAAGAAGAAAATCAAGAAGAACAAGAACCACCCAGCATTCCCGAAGAATTTATCTTTGATCCTGAAGGCGTAATTCTCGATCCCAGCGTGCTTTATTTTGCTCAAACGGCGCAGCGTATGGGTAAATCTGGCAGTCGCAGCTTAATTCTGTCTGAAGACCGGGGACGCTATATCAAGCCGATGATACCCAAAGGAAAAGTGCGACGCATCGCCGTAGATGCCACCTTAAGAGCCGCCGCCCCGTATCAAAAGGCACGACGTTTGAGGAGTGGGGGAGTGGGAGAGGGGGGACAAGGGGGACAAGGGGGACAAGGGGGACAAGGGGGACAAGGG
>NZ_KK073768.1:2447499-2452226 GCF_000582685.1 [Scytonema hofmanni] UTEX 2349 | reverse complement strand
ATCTCCCCCATCCCCCCATCCCCCCCTCTCCCCCTCTTGTACAGACGCGATTAATCGCGTCTCTACTCCTCCCCTCTCCTCACAAAAGCGGGTATTTGTCGAACAGTCAGATATTCGCTCGAAGCGGTTGGTACGTAAAGCCGGAGCTTTGGTAATATTTGTAGTCGATGCTTCTGGATCAATGGCACTGAACCGGATGCAGTCAGCCAAAGGTGCGGTAATGCAGCTTTTAACAGAAGCTTATCAAAACCGCGACCAAGTGGCGTTGATTCCGTTTCGGGGGGAACAAGCTGAGGTATTATTGCCTCCAACCCGCTCTATTGCTTTAGCGCGTAACCGTTTGGAAAGATTACCTTGTGGTGGTGGTTCACCGCTAGCGCATGGTTTAAGTCAAGCTGTGCGGGTTGGGTTGAATGCTCAAATGAGTGGAGATATTGGGCAAGTCGTAATTGTAGCGATAACCGATGGACGCGGGAATATTCCGTTGTCTCGTTCTTTGGGGGAACCGCAACTTGAAGCAGGAGAAAAGCCGGATATTAAAGGGGAATTGCTAGAAATTGCCGCCAGAATGCGTGTTTTAGGGATGCAGTTATTAATGATTGATACTGAAAGTAAATTTGTTTCTACTGGCTTTGCCAAGGAATTAGCTCATACTTCAGGGGGCAAATATTATCATTTGCCGAAAGCGACAGATAAAGCCATTGCTGCTATGACAAGAGGAGCGATCGCAGATTTAAAATCTAGATAGAGGGGGATGAGGGGGATGAGGGGGATGAGGGGGATGAGGGGGATGAGGAGGATGAGGGGGATGAGGAGGATGAGGGAGAGTTTAACGCTTAATTAGCCAAGGTGACGGGTTGTTAATTATGTGTACTAAACCGCTTAAAACTTGGTTGTATGTACCATAGAGTTCTCGACCGATTTCAACATCCATGTAGTTGCACTTTACAGCAAACTCAATCCAAGTTTGAGTTTCCGCTGATTCAGCCTCACAGTCACTCAATTTAGCAACAAAAGCGGCTTGATATCTTCTTTTACGCCATCCCTCAGCAAAATTAGCACAAATTGAACGTGAAGACCTACGAATCTGATCGGTTAGTGAATAACGTTCCTCTACTGGGAACTGTTTAGATATTTCAAAAATCTTCATGGCTGAATCAAAAGCCATTTTATAAACTACTAAATCCTTGTGGTCTTTAATAATTTTTCTACTCATCTCCCCCATCTCCCCCATCTCCCCCATCTCCCCCATCTCCCTCATCTCCCCCCTGCTTTTTAATAAAAACATCAAGATCCAGTTGCCACTGCGGGTTGTAAGAAACACATTAAATCCTGAATTCCCTTTTGTAGATATCGCGTTACTGTCATTGGACTAGTGCCAATTTTCTTCGCGGCATCTTTGCGAGAAAGTTCTTTTAAAAAGACTAATTCAACAGCCAAGCGGGGCTTTTCTTCTAACATATTTATTGCCCCTTGGAGTTGTTGACGTTCTTCTTCTAGTTGCTGAAAAGCCGTATAGCGGGGACAGGGAAGCGCTTCACCTAAGGTTATTTGGCAATCAACATACTGAACTGGGGTAGCATCTAAACTCAAAGGCATCCGATTTTGAGCCGCTAACTTAGTTTCTTGCCATTCATAGACAGATACCTTAAGTATGTTGGCAATTTCCGAATCTTTCGGAGGACGACCCAAAGAGACTGCTAATTCCCGGCGAATTTTTTGCCCTTCATTGTAGAGCTCTTGCCAGCGACGGGGTATCTTTAATAGAGAACTGCGATCGCGCAAAAAATGCAGCATTTCTCCGCGAATGTAAGGCACAGCAAACGAACTAAAAGCATATCCTTGACTCGGATCAAATCGCTCAATTGCCCTGATTAAACCGAAATAACCGATTTGTTCTAAATCTTCATAAGGTTCATTACATTGATGGCTGAATTTATGAGCCATCTTACGCACTAAGCCAGTATGTAACTGTACAAGTTGATTACGAAGTTTAATAGAAGGATTCTGGTGGTATAAGTGTAATAACTCAATACCATCAGACCGCAGAGAGGACTGACTTGTTACCATATTAATTCCTTTCTAGTAACTCCTTTTTCAGAAAAATCGGAGTTGCGTAAATTTTCATCAAAGCTGTAATTATTTTCCATAGATGGCGCTGAATAAACCATCGTCGTTCTACTGAACTTGTGGGGGGTCTATCTTTAGACGTAAGTATTTATACGTAAGCATTTTGCGCCATTATCTGTTTCCGGCTATTTTGACTTGATATAAATCAAGTGAGGAATTCCCCCATTTGTGAAATCACATAGCTCTGTTGATATGAGTCAAAATAGAAGTGAGCAGAACTGCTTTTCTTAAAAATTTAGTTGTGAAATATGAGCAATACCAGCAATTTTCGTAACGCTATTCGTGAGGCTAAAAATCAAGCCCTCGTCGGTCCAAATGTAATTGCCAATGCCCTTCCCTACGTTGGTGGTGGACTGGTTTTAACAGCGGTGGCAGCTTACGGGGGTTTAGGAGTCATCCGTACTAACCCCGGAATTTTCATGCCAACCCTAATTGGTGCGGTCATCCTGGAATTAATTCTGTTCTTTGTTGCCCAAAATGTTGCTGAAAAAGGCAACAAAGGCGTTGCTCTGCCCCTGTTGGCAACCTACAGCCTCTTGTCTGGGTATACCCTCAGTGGCTTGATTTATCTCGCTTTGAGAACCCAAGGAGTTGGCATTCAAGGAATCGGTATAGCCGCCCTTAGTTGTGGTATCACTTTTATTGCCGCCCGTCAAGTGGGTTCAAATCTCTCTGACTCAGACGGCATGGCTTTGACTAAAACTATCAATCTAGGCGTTATTGCCTTGGTGGTTGTTTGTCTAGCACAATTCGGGTTGAGTTTGTTCGGTGTTTACACCCCAAATTGGTTAGAAATTGCCATTTCCGGGCTGGGTGTGCTTTTATTTGTTGGCGCATCTGTAGTTGATTTCTACATCTTGCCCCGCACCTACAGCGATGATCAATATCTACCTGCGGCTTTGTCGATGTATCTTACCTACATTAATTTATTCGTCTTTATCTTGCGGTTGCTAATTGCCCTCAATGGTCGCGATTAATTGAGTGTAGGTATTGGAAATTAGATAATTAAATACATTTTTCCACCGTGGTTAGCTCTGAGCAACCACGGTTTTTTAATTTGTGTGACCAATTAAGAAGAAACTTCCAGCTTGTAATGCTCGCATATTGATTATTTAGTTGAAAGCTATCATGGCTATAGTTTACATCGATTCAATATGCTAAACTGCGATCGCCTTTGAATAACTTGATTAAGCCTGATACCGATAGCATCCGTTTTTACTTTATGTGCGCCTGCTGTTTTGGTCAAGTTGAACGCATCGGTGGTGAACAACCCTGTGATGAAACGATTTTCTTTGCGCGGATGGGTAGGTGTAGAAAAAGAGGTTTTGATGAAAATGCCTGAATCCCTTGCAACACAAGGCTTTGCGCTTATATTTACTTGCTACCTACCCGCGCACCTTACACAGTAAAGGTTTCAGGCTTTTTGACTTTGTGCGATCGCGCCAGATTGTGTTATGATTTACCCATCCGCGCAACCGAACCTTGAAAACCTCATACTGACTCACTTTCAGCTTCCCGCCGTTGAAATTTACCTTAATCCCTATTAGGGATTGAAACGAGCTAATGCAGTAAAAGGAAAGAAAAAAATCAATAGTTGAAATTTACCTTAATCCCTATTAGGGATTGAAACCGGGACGCTAAAGCACCCCTATGGGTTCAAAGTTGAAATTTACCTTAATCCCTATTAGGGATTGAAACATATTAAGAGCATAAGAAACACCAAGGAACCATACGTTGAAATTTACCTTAATCCCTATTAGGGATTGAAACGGTTTCGGGGGTGGCTAGTGCGCGAAGGGTAAAGGAGTGTTGAAATTTACCTTAATCCCTATTAGGGATTGAAACACAACAACAGCAGATTTTGGACCGCATACTTGACCCAATGCGGGGTTGAAATTTACCTTAATCCCTATTAGGGATTGAAACTATTGTGAGTGCTGGTTATTGCCCAGATAACGGTTGAAATTTACCTTAATCCCTATTAGGGATTGAAACCTCGCTCTGGCTTCGGTTCTGGTTCCGGTTGCAGTGTTGAAATTTACCTTAATCCCTATTAGGGATTGAAACTTTTGGGGATGACCAATAGACATCTCCGAAAAATACTAATACCTTTCTATGACTGGCTTTCAACGGGCGATCGCCAATTGCAAATATCAGCCACTCTCAACGCTAAAATCAGGGTTTGAGACAGTTTATGTCGATAATAAGGCAAAAGTAAGTACCTATGTGCGCTAATCATAAGCAGGAAAAATAGCAGTATTTTATATTCAAAATACTAAGGTTCCTATTCGGAATCTTACAAGTCCACATATCGTCATGATTATTTTTTCATATTTACTTGGATTTAATCTAAATCTTTCCGAAGCGACTCTAAATATCTTAATCATACGAATTAAATGTTCGACAAATATTCTTTCAGAGGCTAGTTCTTTATTTTTCAATTTTTGTGACAATGTCAATTCTCCTTTTTTTGGTTTTTGGTCGGAACTTTAATTGATGGTTCTCCTTCATAACCTTTATCTCCTTGAAATTTTTGATTTTTATTAAAGCTTTTTTTCCTTGCCTAAACAAAGTTATGTCACTTTTTGGTTCCTGCT
>NZ_KK073768.1:2432225-2447399 GCF_000582685.1 [Scytonema hofmanni] UTEX 2349 | reverse complement strand
TTGGTCCTGCTTGTCCCGCAATTATATCAACAATATCTTTCCCATCAGGTAGAACAGTAATTTGGTTTTTAAATGTATGATTTTCTTCTTACCAGAGTAATACTTTTTTTGCTCTTTATACTCTTCCGGTCTCTCTCTAGGCTGTTCGGCGCTATCCACTATAAGTTCATAATCGGTTAAAATTTCTTGCACTATCTCATAGTCACTTGCGTTTTTTTACTTGTTCAAGTAAACTTGATGGTAATAGTTCCTGTAACAGGGGAAACCAGTAATTAAATGTATCGTTGGCGGTTGATTCACTCACTCCAAACTGTATACCTAATAATTGAAACGTTGTCAGATGTCTTAAATACGTCAAAGTTAAAAGAATTTGGTCTTCGTTAGATAATTTTACTTTCCGACCACCACCTTTATTTATAATTCTAATTTTCTCAACTTCTATTTTCTGTTGCTTTTCAGTGTGTAAGGCGATCGCCTGTTTTATTAGTTGTTCTAGTTGCTCATATTTTACACCTATTAATCGCTGTGTTTCTTGGGGGTTGTCTTGAATATAACTCAGTATGCCACTCATGTTTTTGTTGGAAAAAGAGAATTTTATACTCTTTTACCAGAAAATGATTCTATTTTGGAGATGTCTAATAAATGCCACGAATAGACGTTGAAATTTACCTTAATCCCTATTAGGGATTGAAACCCAGTTCATTGAAGCCTTGGAAATTGCTTGATTAATGTTGAAACTTCACTTACTCCCTATTAGGGATTGAAACTGAAACTAACCGACAAATAATTCTAGATCATCTCTGGTAAATCGCACACATTGTAAAGACGTTCCGCCGGAACGTCTCTACGATTGTTGGTAATAACTTATTTCACTGCTGAAATTACGCCGGCACGACAAATTTTTGGCTTCCTGCAAGCCCAAAGGCTGCGTGAATAACTTGCAAAGCTTTAACACCTTGTTCTTGATCGACGACACAGCTAATTTTAATTTCTGAGGTGGCGATCATTTGAATGTTAATTTTGTGTTGAGCGATCGCCTCAAACATTTTCGCTGCAACTCCTGGTTGTCCCTGCATACCTGCACCAACAATACTCACTTTGGCGATCGCATTATCCAAAACAATTTCACCCCAGCCAAATTCTGACCCTGCTTGTTGCAGCATTTTCTTTGCCGCTTCTCCATCCATCCTCGCAACAGTGAAGGCTATATCTCGTCTGGGAACACCATCAATTACCCGACACCGCTGAGATTGGATAATCATATCCACACTGATATTATGCTGCGCTAATAGTCCAAACAACTTCGCTGCCATCCCCGGACGATCTGGTAGTTGACGAATCGCCAAACGTGATTGGTTCATGTCTAAAGCCACACCACGGACGGGGGGATGGGAGGGGGAGGACAAGGAAGAAATTCCTCGTAGTTCCCCTTGTCTCCCTGTCTCCCTGTCTCCCTGTCTCCCCCTCTCCTCATCTTCGATCTCAAACGCTTCCCGAAGTGCGGCAACAGCGCGATCGCATTCTGCGGCGTCAACTACGCAACTTACTTTCACTTCGCTAGTAGATATCATCTGGATATTCACACCTGCTTCGGCTAGGGTGATGAACATTTGAGCCGCGACACCAGGACGCCCAATCATTCCTGCACCGGAAATGCTGATTTTGGCGATTTGCTGCTGTACCATAACTTCGGCTTCTGTGGATGCACCATTTTGACTTCGCAATGCTGGGGCGATCGCTGCTGCTACGGCTTCGGCACGCTTCAATATTGGTGTTCTCACGGTAAAGGCTATGTCATTTGTATTGCCTTCATGTATTGACTGAATAATCAAGTCTACATCGACATTTTGACGGGAAATTTCTCCAAATAACCGCGCTGCAACGCCTGGTTTATCTGGTACGCGCAACAAAGCTACTCTGGCTTGGTCGGTATCGAATTCTACATCATTAACCGCAGGAGCTATTTCTAAATTCAGAAGCGATCGCTCTTGTGGTTTAGGCGAAGTTACCCAAGTACCCGGTTGATCTGTCCAGCTTGAGCGTACCACGAGGGGAACGCCGTAATTGCGGGCAATTTCCACAGCACGGGGATGCAGCACTTTTGCCCCTAAGCTGGCAAGTTCCAACATTTCATCTGAGGTGATTTCCTCTATCAACTGTGCCTCCGGAACTAAACGCGGATCTGTAGTTAAAATCCCTGGCACATCTGTATAAATTTCACAAAAATCTGCCCGCAATGCTGCTGCCAAAGCTACTGCTGAAGTGTCGGAACCGCCACGTCCCAAAGTTGTAATTTCCCATTCTTCCAGGCTGGATATACCTTGAAATCCAGCTACAACAACAACTTTGCCTTCTTTTAGATGGCGTTTTAGGCGATCGGTTTTGATATCTAAAATTCGGGCGCGGGTGTGTTCGGCTTCGGTAACAATTCCTACTTGAGCACCTGTGAGAGAAATTGCCGGCTGTCCGAGTTCATCCAATGCCATACTAACCACAGCGATGGATACTTGCTCACCAGTCGAAAGTAGCATATCCATTTCCCGACGGTTGGGATTTTTGGAGATTTCCTGCGCTAGTTTGACAAGTCCATCGGTGGTTTTACCCATTGCCGAAACCACCACAACGACAGAATTTCCGGCTTTCACAGTTTTGTAAACCCGCTGTGCCACAGCTTGAATACGTTCAACTGAACCAACAGAACTACCACCGTATTTCTGAACTATAAGCGCCATAATAAAATAATTAATAAAGAAGTCTAGAAGGAATTGTAAATTAAACTGTGTAACTAAGTTATCAGAATTAGCTGATACAGAAAAGCTAAACTTCACATTTTGTTGTTGATTTTTTTCTGCCGTACTTTAATTCAAACAGCTTCAGTAAGCCTGCGGCTACTAGCAAAGGTAAGAACTAGTAAATTGCGCGATATGCTAGTAATGAAGCGAAAATTGCCGCAGGTGAAGCTTTAGAAGAGAGAATCAGCAAAATTACCGTTTCAAAAACTCCTAAACCACCGGGAACGTTGCTGACAACACCAGCGAACATCGCTAACAAGTAGATTCCCAGAAAATCTAAAAACGACAAAGGTGTATTTGCGGGTAGCAGTGGATAAAGAACCGCTGCTGCTAAAATCCAGTCAAAGCTGGAAACGGCTATTTGCGCTAGGGATATTTTGAAAGACTGATGTAATTCGGAGGCGATCGCTTTAGGAGATCCCATCAAACCAATTGAAGACAGAAAGGAACTACGCTATTTGGTGTACCCCAGTTTAACAGCTTTACCTGATGTGGTTGTGGCATTGGTTCGCGCTGATTCAGGCGATCGCCTCCTTGATTATTTCAGACCCGGCGCGTGAACTACCTACACCGACCCGTTAGGGCGGTGTAGGCTTCCGGTTTCATCGACAAATGCCTTTCTACCTTGCAGCTTATTGGTCTTACTTCGCCTCGACACGGCAAGAACGGGGTTCCCTCCGTCCATAGATAATATCCGAATGCCTTCTGTTCTGACAAAAAAGTTTTTGTAAGCTTTGTCTAGATTAATAGCTACGCACTGCAAAACCGATAGCTGCTTTAAGCTAAATATTCCAGAATCCTTGATTGCAAAGGGGTGAGGGGAGATTCCTATTCACCCCTTTTCTTTGACTTGACATCTATATAGTACAAGTGTACTATAGTGATATCAACCTTAAATGGGTAACGCAAATATGCTTTCTCGTTGCCCAAATTTTGTCATAGTTCAACGCACATCGCGCAGGTTTTGTAAACGCAACTATCTTGATTTGTTCTGCCACTGTAAAAATTAGTTGGCATCACTTTCATATAGGGTTTTATCGGTCAATTCACAAGAATTGTGAATTGACGAAACTGTTCGTGCAGATAAATCATCAACATTACTAGGGAAGGTATAAATATGGCGAAGAAAGCTGCGAATACCAACGAATCATCTACTAATAACCGGACAAAATTCACGCTTTACAACTTAGTCGGCAAAGAAAAAGCTCACTATTTAGTAGATAAAGTAAATCTACAAATCAATGCTGAAATTAGCGATAAATCCGTAGCTCATAGTATTATTATCATAGACCGTTCCGGCTCGATGTCTTATGATATTGCGGCTTTAAAAGACACTTTAATTAAGCTTTTAACGCTAGATGAATACATTAATTTTCAGCTAGTTATCACCTTGATATCTTATTCTTCCAAAAAAGACGTAACGTGTCACTTCCAGCGCGTTCCCATTCAAGAAGTGATGAAACAAAATTCGTCTTATTTAGAAGAAATTAAAAAAATTCGCGCAACTTATCTTACATGCATATCTCAAGGGATGCAAATGGCAAAATCGCTGATTAAAAAAGAAGAACTTACCGCTATAACTTTGCACAGTGACGGTTATGCAAATGATAGCAGCCCTAGTGCAGAAGCTAAAGCGCTCTTAGAGATATGCGAAGAACTCAAAAGCATGGATGTGTTTGTCAATACCATCGCTTATTCCAATGCTTCTGACTTTAAATTGTTGTCGAAAATTGCCAACACTGTCTCAGGTGTTTGTATTAAAGCTGGTGATGTTAAAGAAGTTTATAACGCGATTTACAGCACTTCAAAACTATTAGGTGGTGCAGTTGCGGCAGCGATGGAAGAAACTTTAGCTGCTGATTATAGTTATCAAGTTTTCTTTTCTAAAAGTGCAAAGAAAATTAATGGTACAAATCAGACGTTAAAAATCTTTGGAATTAAGCCAGAAGATGAGGGAATTATCTATAAATATAAGCAGATTTCTCAAGTTGCTTACGAACAACTTAAAGATGTGCCGATCGCACAAAATGATGAGTCTGTATATGTCTTTGCCAAAGCTAATTTAGCTGAGGGTAATTTGAATACAGCCAAGTATGCGATCGCAAGCACTTTTAATGCTACTTTAACAGAAAGACACGCCAAAGCTTTGACCAATCAAGAAATCGCTAATTTTGCCCAAGATATCGAAATTGCCCTCTTTTATCCTAATATATTGCGCGAGCATGAAATTCAGGGTAAAGTCAAGGTAAATAACCGAATTTCCCTGCTAGAACTGATTAAAATCTTTGAAGAATATCGCAGCAGCATTATTATCAATCTCAAACATCTGCAAGACAATTATCAAAGAAAAGGTATTAAGCGAGTAAATGGTCTTAGAGATGAAAATGGCAATCTTGTCAAGCCTTGGTTGACAACAGAATATATAGATATTGGTGAATATGTTGGGATGGGTGGATTTGAAATTAACCAGAACACCGCTACTATCAATATGCTTGTGACTCGCAAAGTCAAGCTTGTTAAATGTGAAGACAAAACACCAATTATTGAAGTTGCAGGTTTGCTGGTAAATGATTTAGCTGCTTTTAATAATTATACAATTGTCAGTGATGGCGAAATAAATGTGAAGTCACTCCAAGTCAAAATCAGTAACAAAAAAGCTTTTGACTTACTTAAAAAAGCAGGAGTAGTGGAAACTGATAAATTTGACTTCAAGAGTGAGTATACTATCAACCTAGAGAATTTACCTTTAGTCTCTTTTGATGAACGTTACAGCAGCATTGATAATTCGTTCTATGAATTAGCAGAAATTAAAGTACTTTCTAGTATTATTTCCGCGCATTTGAAACAAGAGTCAGATGTATTTTTACCAGAACAATTGGATGAGTTGAAAAAACACTATCTTTCTAAGAATCTTTACATCAACTTCCCAACAACTAACGAATACACCGATATTCAACAAGCTGTAGCTAACGGTACTGTTGACTTGCGAGTAAGCTATAAAATTGATATTGGTAGCAAAGACATACTCAATTTCGGTAAGTTACATTCTGCAAACAAATTTCTTGATAGGATGTATCAGGTTTATGACAAAGAAACCGGAGAGATTTTCGTCAAACCTACTTTCGAGATGGCTTTAAATGAAAATATCGCTTTTCGTCACAAGCAATTGTCATCCCGCACGAAAATTACCACAGTCGATGACTTGATGAAGTTGATTTTTGACGACTTTCTCGGACTTGAGAATAATCAAATAGTTGCAGCTATTTTGTCAAAAGTTGGTGCTGATAGCTTGGTACGAGTCTTATATAATCCTGTTAGTAAAGAGGAAATGATTGCAGCTTTGACGGCAGCAAATAAGAAGCTAGAGAAATATGCAGAGAAAATCTACCGTGAGAAAATTTCTCCCTTAGTATTTTACATCGGTTCTACTGGACTTTTGCCAGATGAAATGTCAGCGAAAGCTATGACTGCGGAAGAACTTGCATTGTTATACCCCAATTTGCAGTTTTCCAAAGATGAGCAGGAAGGCACATTTTTTCAAATTGGTGAAAGCATTATTAGTGTGTACACCAAAACTGAGTATTACAGCAAAAAGCTCGTTGTTGGTGTGGAAGAATAATTAGCAAGAGATAAAGTTAAAATTATCTGGTGCGTTACATTTTGTAATGCACTTTTTTTGCTATTTACTATCATCGCAACCAACAATTTATCAAATTTAAGTTATAGCGATTCCCACATTCATGAGGTACAGAATGTTGAATTAACCGCTTCGGAAGATAGATAAACGCTGATGGACGCAGATAAATTTGTACCTCAGCAGACTAGGAAACGCTATAATATTATATCATGTCTTGTATCTTGTACCTTTACGCATAAACAATGAATCAAATAGTTTTTAGTAGCTAATTTAACCTCAATAAAATATTCTCAAACAGTCCTCTTTCAGAGGACTTTAGCTATAAGATAGGGACTTATAGTCCCTGACGGTCGGGAACCACATTACAGATTTTTTAAGATGCAATTATGGCTAGAACGCATGGAAGAAGAAATATGATGGGGGAACAAAAATATTGATACGGTAACAATGCCTATGACGATAAAGGAAACTGAGACAAAAATACTTAATAAAATCATGATAAAACCTCTAGAAATGATCAGGTAGCGTTCGATAAAGGATGAAGAAGTCCGACCACCTAGATAAACGAAGCTGCCAACAATTAGTAATCTAGCCAGTAAGTTAAACCCATTTGTAAATAGTGAATCTGAAGAACAGATAATTTTATCTTCTTTGATAATTTTTAAATTTCCGAACACTCCTTCAGAAAAATTTTCGTTGAGCAAATATTTGCCTGATTCATTGTTGACATCATATACAAGAGAAAAATTAGATTGGCTAATACTTGCCACTGGTTCTGCTGAACGCACATTCACAGCAACGAAACTCAGGGCAACACCAACTGTAGCTGCTGCAAGTTTTTGTTTTATCACTACAATTTTCCTTTTTTATTGGTAAAAGCAGATAATTACAAGCCAGTAATTCCCTGGATAACGAAGTCAGCAATTAATCCTAATCCGACACCAAAACTTGGAATTAAAAATAACAGCATCAAAGCAAAAATACCGAATTGGGTATTTTCTAGTTGTTTTAATTTGGGAAAGATTTCACTAAATACATGAAAGCCATCTAATGGGGGAATTGGTAAAAGATTAAACAGAAATAAAATAAAATTTATCCGTGCTGCCAAATAAACAAATTCGACACTCAAAAGCCCTGAAAGATTAGGGTTAGAATAAACTTTAAAAAGCAGAATAAATATAATTCCTAAAGCTAAATTCGATAATGGTCCGGCTGCGGATACTAGAATATTGCCTAGCTTTGCAGAGCGAAATTTAGAAGGATTAACAGGCATTTGTCCCCAAGCAATACCAGCAATGCAAAGAAAAATGATTGACTCCCAGCCCATGTGAACTACAGGATTAAGAGTAAGATGACCAGTTCTTTGCGGAGTATCATCACCCTGACTCATCGCAGTCCATCCATGAGCAAGTTCATGTAAGGTGATAGAAAATATGATAATTACAACGATTCTGAAGAAATGTATCGGATCGGTGATTAATGTGTTGATAAACATATATTTAAGCTTGTGTAGAAGTTAAGCCAATATCAGCGGTTTTTATTGTTAGTGAGATTGAAAGCGAGTTATTTAATTAAATTGGGTCGGATAAATGAACTGGCTAAAAGTTGCAGTTGTGGCGATCGCGTTGTTGCAGCTATCCCGACTCTGAATCTGTAAAAAATACAAATAAGTATCATAATTGACCTTTTAAACGGTGATTATCCCTGAGTCTACTGATACATATGTTATACAACTTATTACGGTAATAACCACTGTAATTTTTAGTATATTTGATAACTTTTTTTACACAATTTTATAATTAAAACTTCGACAAATTCTAAGTATTAATACGAATATCAGTGTTTATTCAAGTAATAAAACTATATTGATATATTGTGTAGTCGCCGATTAAATCGTGACTTTTCTAACATATTTGGTATGAAATTGTGGTCTTGCCTGTAGCTGCAAGCACTTGCTGTGACTACCATTAAAAAATATTGCCGCTTCCCATTGCCGTTGTAATAATTTCCGCATCGCTCATATTACGACGAATGTCATCTTCATGCCCAATCGCTTCTAAAAGATCATCAGTGATAGCGCCGATTTGGAGCCTACCGAGGCAGAGAGAAGCCTCTAGATTTGTTTTTTATTAATTATGTTTTAATTTATTTTTCCAAACAATCAGCAAATTAACTAAGAATTCTGAAGAAGATTTGAAATTATTGGTATTCAATGAGAAAATCTGACGTAATCTTCTTACAACCCTAGACATGATTGTTGCGTGATGATTTATGTCATTTTGGTTTATGATCCACTTCCGATAAAAAACAATGGATGAACAACAGCGTCGGTCTTATTGGCGTGCTAATACTGCTTTAATCCGTAATCTTTTAATTGTCTGGGCATTGGCTTCGTTAGTTTTTAGTATTTTGTTGGTTCAACCATTAAATGCAATCCGCTTTTTTGGTGTACCTTTAGGCTTTTGGATGGCACAACAAGGATCAATCTTGATATTTGTCGCATTGATTTTCATTTACGCCTTCCAAATGGACAAGCTAGACCGTAAGTATAATATCAGGAAGTGAGGAAAATCTGTGTCAGTTGAAATTTGGACGATTTTGTTAGTTGGAATTTCCTTTCTCGTCTATATTTACATTGGTTGGCAATCACGAGTTAAAGATACTAAAGACTTTTTTGTTGCAGGTCAAGGTATACCTTCAATCGCTAATGGTGCAGCTACTGCCGCTGATTGGATGTCCGCAGCCTCGTTTATTTCAATGGCAGGATTGATTTCTTTTTTGGGCTACGACGGTTCTATTTATCTGATGGGCTGGACTGGTGGATATGTGCTGTTAGCATTGCTTTTAGCTCCCTACTTGCGGAAATTTGGTAAGTATACGGTGCCGGATTTCGTCGGCGATCGCTATTACTCGAATGTCGCTCGAATGGTAGCAGTTATTGCAGCAATTTTCGTTTCTTTTACTTATGTTGCTGGACAAATGCGAGGCGTAGGAATTGTTTTCAGTCGTTTCTTGCAAGTAGATATTAATACAGGTGTAATTATCGGCATGGTGATTGTCGGGTTTTTTTCGGTGCTGGGAGGTATGAAAGGCATCACCTGGACGCAAGTGGCACAATACTGTGTTTTGATTTTTGCTTACCTGATTCCGGCTATAGCGATCGCCTGGTTACTTACAGGTAATCCTGTTCCCCAACTGGCATTTACCTTTAGCGATGTTGCCGACAAGCTGAATAAAATACAGGTTGACTTGGGGTTTGCAGAGTATACTCAGCCATTTGTGAACAAGTCGATGCTCGATGTGCTGTTCACCACAATTGCGCTAATGGTAGGTACTGCTGGCTTGCCCCATATTATCGTCCGATTTTACACCGTACCGAGTGTACGTGCAGCACGCTACTCTGCGGGTTGGGCGCTGTTGTTCATTGCTATTCTTTATACTACGGCTCCTGCACTCTCTATGTTTGCCCGCTACAACTTAATCGATTCTCTACACAATCATACGCTTGCCGAAGTGCAGCAGCTAGACTGGGCGAGAAAATGGGAAAAAACAGGATTGCTAGCCTTTGATGACAAAAATAAGGATGGGCGTCTTCAGTTAACTCCAAATAAAGACACCAACGAAATTAACATTGACCGAGATATTATTGTGCTTTCTACGCCAGAAGTAGCGAAACTTGCCCCTTGGGTGATTGCCTTAGTAGCAGCTGGTGGGTTGGCAGCTGCCTTGTCTACCGCATCAGGTCTGTTACTAGTAATTTCTAGTTCTATCGCCCATGATGTCTACTACCGTATGATAGATTCAACAGCATCAGAAGAAAAACGGGTGTTTGTTGGGCGCTTGATGGTAGGTTTATCCCTTGTCCTTGCTGGCTACTTTGGGGTAAATCCACCGGGATTTGTCAGTGAGGTGGTGGCTTTTGCTTTCGGTTTGGCAGCTGCTAGCTTCTTTCCAGTGATTTTCTTAGGAATTTTCGACAAGCGCACCAATTCTTACGGAGCGATCGCTGGTATGTTGAGCGGTTTAATTTTCACAATAATTTACATCGTCAGCGTGAAGTTTTCAGGTATTCAACCTTGGTTTTTTGGAGTTTCTCCGGAAGGAATTGGCACTTTGGGTATGTTAATCAACTTCGCTGTGACTCTGGTAGTTTCTCGCTTGACTCCTCCTCCTCCAGCAGAAATTCAACTGTTGGTAGAAAACCTCCGCACTCCTGCTATTGAAGAATAGCGGCGATCGCCAACTTTTTTCTTTTACTTCTTCTACTGCCCCAATTCTTTGAGATTGTTCATCACTTCTTGGTATAATCCTTTGTTGTTTTCTCGCTCAAAAATAGTTGCAGCGCGTTGCAAGTCGGCTTTTGCTCCTTGTTTGTCTTTATTTGCGGCGCGGGCGTTGCCTCGGTTATTATAAGCTGGGGCAAAGTTAGGATTAATGCGAATGGCTTCGTTATAATCAGCGATCGCTCCTTGAGGATCTCCGTTGGCTTGGCGGGCGTTACCCCGGTTATTATAGGCTATGGCATATCTAGGATCAAGGAGAATCGCCTGATCGAAATCATCAACCGCACCATTTATGTCTTTCATCGCTAAACGAGCATTTCCCCGGTTATTGTAAGCTTCAGCATAGTTAGAATTAATCCGAATCGCTTCGGTGTAATCGGCGATCGCATTATTACTGTCTCCATTTGCAGCACGAGCATTTCCTCGGTTATTATAAGCTGGGGCAAAGTTAGGATTAATGCGAATGGCTTCGTTATAATTGGCGATCGCTTCCTGTTTGCTGCCCATATCAAAGTAAGCAAGTCCTCGGCTATTATAAGCCTCGGCATAGTCAGGATTAAGGTTAATCGCATTTGTATAAGCTGCGATCGCTGCTTGTAAGTCTCCTTTTACATGTTGACTTTGCCCCTGAATATAAAAGTCCCCAGCTTTCGATGCTTTACCAACTCCCCGACTAGCAGGACTCACTTTTATTTCTGTTACCAATACACTTTTGTTGTTACCGCAGGAAATAATTGCAGTTGCGATAAATGCACTAAGCATAGCGATGGCAAATGCTTTTCTAAATTCTGTCCACTTTTGCTCAAATAACCCCACTTTCATAATTTACGATAAACCGCTATTAAGCCTAGATGAAATTAGCACGAAAATCAATTTAATTCTTTAACTAAAAAATAATACTCAATTTTCCATCATGTGCAAAGTAAATTCACAGGCTTTTTTCATATTTCATAGCTTTAATTAAGGATTCGCGTTGTATCTTTCCGGGATAATTTTCTGATACACATCAAAAATTTAACGTTTTGTAGAGACGTTCCGGCGGAACGTCTCTACGATTATTTTTATAAAAATGGTATCTTATGTAGCAAGAATCGGTGTTACATGTTGTTTCTTATACTGAAAAACCAGATTCCCGACTTCTCTAAGAAGTCGGGAATCTCAATTAAAAATTATTTATTCCTTTTCCACATCATCCGTCTCATTTTTAGGTGACAATCGCAATGAAGTTGTTTTTTCTGTATCTACAGACAATCGTTCGATATTTTCTCCTAAATCTGTTTTTAGTTTCTTCGTCAGTGTAATCGGAAAATCTAAATTAATACCTTCAGTTTGTACTAGTCTTGCCAATTCTCTAAAGGTTACTTTCACCGTTTCCCGTTCGTAGCTAGTAAGTTTAAAATCTGAAGTTTCTGAGAAATTCTGAGCTTGCATTGCTTGTTTAACTCGTTCTTGCAGATGTTCTAACTCGGAATTTACTAGTTTAGATTGTTGCTGAACCTGCTGATATCTAGCTGCGAGTGAGATTAAATCTTCTTTTGCTGGCTCAGGATTAATTTCTTGACTTAATTCTATCAAACGTTGGTGAATTTGAGCAAGATAAATGCAGTCTAGACAAGCATATTCTATTTGTTCTTCGCTTAAGGGACGTTTGCCCCAATTGCTACTTTGTTCTTGTTTATCAATATTGTTAAAGTTACAAAGTTCCAGAGCTAAAGTTTTGAGTTGATAGTTGGATAATGGCAATATATAGTAAGGAATTTTCTTCGCCATTTCTAAAGTACAAGTAATATTTTTAGCTTTTTTGTTACCAAGAAGTTTTAAATCATAGCTAGCATTGTGAAAGACTTTTTCAATAGAAGGATTTAGCATAATTTGGCTAATAAAGTCAGCGATGATATCAGGTTGATCTAATACATCCAAAACGTAAGCGCGATCGCCACTCATATCTTTAGCATCATCTAACACCTGAATCAGCGATAATCTCGGATTTTTACTTTTATAATCAGCGACTTCTGTATCTATCCATAAAATTGGGCTATTCGTATATTCGGCAACAAGAGAACGGATTTCGCTGACTGATGTCAAGTAAGGCATTAGCTAATTCCTGATACTAAGTTACAGTCTCCCAAGTTAACATTTTGCCAGATGAAATCACCTATAAACTTCTTTCGTAGTAAGCACTTCAGTGCTTAAAATAAGCACTAAAGTGCTTACTACAAATTTTATCCCCCATTATGAACATCCAAACAACATCCAAAATACCTGTTGCTTTAACCATCGCTGGTTCAGATAGCGGTGGAGGTGCAGGAATTCAAGCTGATTTACGCACCTTTGCTTTTCACTGCGTCCACGGTACGTGCGCTATTACCTGCGTCACAGCACAGAATACTGTAAGTGTACTGCGGGTTGATGCAATGCCAAAAGAAGCTGTTATTGCCCAAATTCGCGCCGTAGTTGAAGATATTGGAGTGCAAGCAGCGAAAACGGGAATGTTACTTAACCAGGAAATCATTACCGCTGTTGCCCAAGAAGTAGAAACTTTACAAATCGTTAACTTAGTAGTCGATCCTGTAATGGTATCACGCACCGGGGCGCAATTGATTTCTGATGATGCTGTACAGACTATAAGTCATCTCCTCATCCCCAAAGCGATAATTGTCACCCCAAATCGGTATGAGGCACAGATTTTAACTAACTTAGAGATTAATTCTCTGGATGACATGAAAGCAGCAGCGCAAATGATTCATCGCGAATTGAGGGCAAAAGCTGTTTTAGTTAAGGGTGGAGGGATGCAAGGAAGTTTGCGAGGTGTTGATATCTACTTTGATGGGCAAAAATTGGAAACTTTATCAACTTTACACGTAGATACAAAAAATACGCACGGTACTGGTTGTACTTTATCGGCGGCGATCGCTGCTAATCTAGCAATGGGGAAAGACTTGTTCACTGCGGTGCAACAAGCAAAAAATTACCTCACCACTGCATTATCTCACGCTTTAGACATAGGCAAAGGGCAAGGTCCTGTAGGACATTTTTTCCCATTGTTAAAAAAATAACAAACGCGCTCGATTTGACGCGAAACTATATACTAAATATTAGGACAGAATCAGTAACGCACCAAAGCTTTCCGACTGCAATTCGATTGTGACTCGATGCAATGCGATCGCTTCTCAAGTCAGATCCCCGACTTCTTTAAGAAGTCGGGAATCTCAAGAGTCTTCGTGACAAAATCAGAAACGGATCGCATATCTATTTCAGATGTGTACACCGTAGTCCCGTGGGGGGAGAGGTTTGCAGAGGGGTTCTTTAAATCCCTCGAACTGACGTTAAAATGGGGTTCCTTTTTCTTTTCTTTGTCGTTGCAATGCTTCTTCGTACCACTCGAATTCATCCAAAAATTGACCGACTCTTTTTGTCAAATCCGATGCGAGTGAAGCACCTGATTCATCTAGAGAGTCCCCAATTTTGGAAATAGCAAAAATGCTTGAAATAGTAGGCATTCCCATCTCTGACAGAAAAGCGCGTAACTGTATGGCTGCCCGCACTCCTCCAAAACCACCAGGTGAATAGGAAACAATACCAGCCGGACGGAAAAAGTATTCTTCTAAATAATGATCCATCAGATTGCTCAACCCTGGCTGAATGGAATGATTATATTCTCCCGCAACAACTACAAAACCGTCTGCTGTTCGGATATGGTCTGCGAGTTCTTCCATTTTTGCAGGAGCCTGACCTTTCTCATACTCCTTATACATCCGGTCTAAGATGCCAAAGTCATGCTCCTTTGCATCTGCAAAAATCACTTCATGGTTTCTTTGTTGAAGCTGATCAATCATGAATCTGGCAGCTTTGATACCTTGGCGATCGCTCCTGTAGGAACCATAAAAGGTAACCGTTCAGGGGGGTAACGAGAGAATAAGAGTTACAGGCGATTTAATTGGTTGATCTAGCTACGTCGTGGGCTCCTCAAATTTAGTAACAATTGTTGGGGTTGTCAGGCGATCGTCAATTAGGGAGACCAAAATCTGGTAATGTGAAATTTATGGAACAAAAGCACCTATCCTACATCGAGCAGATACCCCGTGTTGATTGGGAAAAAACTCCAGCCAGCGTCCAAAAACTGGTAGAGGGGATGGGGCAGCAAATCGAAAGCTTAGAAAAACAATTAGCAGAAGTCCTGACAATCCAGCAACAGCTATTAGAGAAAGCTAATCGTACATCTCAAAATTCATCATCACCTCCCTATGCAGACCCGCCAGGATTTGGGAAAAAGCAGGAGAAAAAGAAAAGTAACAAAAAACGGGGAAGGGCAACCAGGTCATGAAGGTAAAAAATCGTGACTTTATACCCACCAGAAGAATGCACAGAGGTGGTTGAGCATCATCCAACAATATGCTCTGGTTGTGGAGAAAGCCTAACTGGAGTTGATGAGAATCCATACAGACACCAGATAGTTGAGATT
>NZ_KK073768.1:2408595-2432125 GCF_000582685.1 [Scytonema hofmanni] UTEX 2349 | reverse complement strand
CGTACCCGGTACCGCCCAATCTAGCGTAGCGTTCCCCAGTTGCGTCACTTACCCCCCCCTGAACGGATACCATAAAAGACTACTGTTTTGAAGCTCATGATAAATGATTTTTAACAACTATTAACAAGCGAGTCCCGTCAGGACAAAATCAGGCTACATCGTTAAAGGGAAGTCTAGTTATTTGATTATATACTTCTGCATTCTCTTCAAGAGCTTGGCGTATATCGTATTGCGTTTGTAAATTCAACCAAAACTGAGCGCTGTTACCAAAATAGTGAGATAAACGCAAAGCTGTATCTGCTGTAATACTGCGTTTCCCTGATAAAATCTCACTAATTCGCGTTTGAGCTACACCTATATCTTTGCTTAAGCGATAGGGGGATTTAGCAGTTCTAAAAATTCTAGTTGCAGGATTTCACCAGGATGTATATTTGGCAAACGTTTGTTATCCATAATTATTTCCATACGTTAGTGGTAATCGACTATTTCAAAATCGAAAACTTGGGAAATAAAGTCCAACTAGAGCGATCGCTTCCCTAGCACCGAAAGCGTCTGGGTAGTGCGATCGCCTCCTATATTGACCGAATGTTAAGGCTTACCTAAAAAGTCCATTTTGCCAAGTTCTACACCGCAATGTCTGAGAATGTTATAGGTTGTTGTGACATGAAAATAAACGTTTGGCAAAACAAAATATAACAGAAATGGCATTCCTTGAAAAGTTAGGCTCTTGTCACCCGCCTTAATGGTAATAGTTTTCTCTTCCGATCCATCAATTTGTTCGGGTTTAAATGTCTCTAAATAAGAGATAGTTTTCTGAACGCGCTCAATAAGTTCGGGCAATGTAGTTTCATTGTCCTCAAACGTCGGTGCTTCTGTGCCTGCTAGTTGTGCGGCACCTCTCTTTGCTATGTCAGAGGCAATTTGTACTTGTCTTGACAATGGAAACATATCTGGGAATAGACGAGTATTGACCAACACAGAAGGATCTATCTTTTTGCTTTCTGCATATGTAGCAGCTTTTTCAAGAATACCTAGAAGGTTATTCAGTGAGCGAATACACACTGGTACTGAAGCTTGATACATTGAAATAGTCATTAATATTTCTCCAGAAATTGTTACATAGATATATCCCTCCGTATTGTCTCGTAGTTTTGCTCAGAAATCAAAAATGATGCCTATACTAACTCTTGGGCTTAATATAGGCGATCGCTTGTTTCCAAACTGTTGTCTGCTGGCTGTTTTCATCGGCAATACAGATACAGTGTGCATCTTGCCATAAAACTTTTCCCGTCAACACATCACCAGTCAGCAATTTAAATTCTACTGGTGTCGTTTGTTTAATCAGGTTTTGAACTTGTTTAATACTAGGTAATGAGGTGTCAAAGTCAGTAATCATTTTTTTTAAAGATGGTAGATAGTGGTTAGTGGTTGGTGGTTGGTGGTTGTGGTACATTTTGACTACTAGCAACCAACAACTAACAACTAGCAACTAGCAACCAGCAACCAACAACTAACAATTCCTAATCATTAATAATTCATCCTTGGAGAAATGGCAATCGAATTTACTAAGTATCACGGTTTGGGCAATGACTTTATTTTGATTGACAATCGCTCGTCATCAACACCAGTAATCACTCCAGAGGAAGCAATCAAGTTGTGCGATCGCCATTTTGGTATCGGTGCTGATGGTGTGATTTTTGCCTTGCCTGGAGAAAATAACACTGATTACACGATGCGGATTTTTAACTCCGATGGTTCCGAACCGGAAATGTGCGGTAACGGGATTCGCTGTTTTGCGGGCTTTGTAGCTGATTTAGAGGGTGAATCTCGAAATAAAGATAAATACCAAATTCATACCCTTGCTGGCGTAATTACGCCTCAACTGATGCCCGATGGTCAAGTTAAAGTAGATATGGGTCTTCCCAGATTACTCGCTGGGGAAATTCCTACAACCTTAGCCAAGGCTGACGAAAAGGTAATTAATATTCCGTTGCAGGTAGCGGGTAAATCTTGGGATGTCACCTGTGTAAGTACAGGAAATCCTCACTGCATCACCTTTGTGGAAGATGTAGCCGCAATTCCTTTAGAAATAATTGGTTCTGAGTTTGAGCATCACTCAGCTTTTCCCCAACGAATAAATACCGAATTTGTGGAAGTAGTGCGCCGTGACTACGTGAAAATGCGTGTTTGGGAAAGAGGTGCGGGTATCACTTTAGCTTGTGGAACGGGTGCTTGTGCCACTTTGGTAGCTGGAGTGTTGACCGGAAAATGCGATCGCACTGCGACTGTAGAACTTCCCGGTGGACCGTTGTTAATTGAATGGGCAGACGACCAGCGACTTTATATGACAGGACCAGCAGAAAAAGTCTTCGCAGGTAAATTATAATTTTTGCCGTTTCTAGGGCAGGTATATTGCCTGCCGTGCCAATATTCAAGCTGTGTAAAACTAAACCATGAAAATGGGAACCTTAAGTAGGTTAACACAGCGAAATTTTTATGAGCGGTATTTACCTAATTCAAGATAATGGTCAGCTAGTAGAAATGAGGGAAAAAGCTTATGACTCGGAAGATTTACTTCAAAAGCTACTAGCTGACTATCCGAGTTTATTAGCGGGAGAACAAATAGACAGTGTTGTACCGAGACGCTGGCTGTTGATTTCACGGGAAATGGCAGTTCCAGATGATGAAGATAGTTCTGGACGCTGGACGTTGGATCATTTATTTGTTGACCAAGACGGAATTCCAACCATAGTAGAAGTCAAGCGTAGCAGCGATACCCGTATCCGTCGAGAAGTGGTAGGTCAGATGCTTGACTATGCTGCTAATGGAGTGATTTATTGGTCGGTTGACAAAATCCGCGCTCAATTTGAGGCAAAGCTCAATGCTGAACAATTATTAATGAGCTTTCTTGGTGAGGAAGACGCAGACCAAGAAGAGTTTTGGCAACAAGTCAAAAACAACTTGCAAAAAGGTAAAATACGTCTCGTTTTTGTCGCTGATAAGATTCCTGCTGAACTTCAACGCATAGTTGAGTTTTTAAATCAGCAAATGAATCCAGCACAAGTATTGGCAGTTGAAATTAAACAATATTTGGGTCAGGGTTTGCGGACTCTAGTTCCTAGAGTTATTGGTCTAACAGCGATTAAGAATTCCCCCGTACCTTTAATAGAGAAAAGATACTGGGATGAATCATCCTTCATGGAAGAAATTAAGGGAAAAAAAGGTGATGATGCGGCTAAAGTTGCCAACACAATTTTAGAATGGGCAACTGCTAAAGAAATGCCTATTCGCTGGGGAAAAGGTAGAATTGACGGTTCTTGTATTCCTAAAATTCATCACAAAGGTAAAAATAGCACCTTTTTCAAAGTTTGGACTAATGCCACAATAGAGATTTTTGCTTGGGAATCACCTTTCAACTTAGAAGAGAAAAAAGCAGAACTTCTCAATCGATTGAAATCTGCTGTAGGGAAATCAATTGCTGTTCATGCTTATTGCTGGTACATTCCCTTTTCGGCTCTCAATGATGAAATAGTTCTTAAAGACTTACTGCAAGTGCTTGAATGGGCTATTAATGAGATTCAATCTTCATAAATTGTACTAAGTTGTGATTTTTTTGTAGTCGGCGCTTTAGCGCTGAAGTGCCAACTACAAACAAGTCATCAAGTTATCAAGCGTACCATTCATCTATACACCTTAAAAAGCTTTCGCTACTTAACTTGCTGTCAAAACCCAATGTGTCAATTTTCAAACTGACATATTAGGTATACACATTAATTATTTAAAAGCATTATCTTTTTATTAGAACATTTTTATACTTTAATTGTCTATCATCTCAAATATTCTTTCTAGGCATTATCTAATTTTTTACATTTAATAACTTATCTAACTCCTCCGTAATTAAGGAGGAATAAAATATGAAAATTGAGCAAATAATTTCCCCCTTTCTTTATCAAGTTATAAAACAAAAATACGAATGCGGACTTTATAGAGATGCAATACTTGCAGCGACATTTCAATTGCAAGAGTGGATTAGGCATAAAGCTGATTTAGACACGTCCCAAATCACAAGTAATTTGGACTGCATCAATGAGGTGTTCGGGATGCCGAAACCAGTCATTAAAGTCAATAGCATGAATACTGTTGGTGAAGTGTATGAACAAATGGGATTTGAGAAAATTTTAGAGGGTATATGGCAAGGTATTAGAAATTCTCGAATTCATACTGAATCTTTGGATGATGAAGCTACAGCTTATGCCATCATTGTATTTATAGATTATCTTATAAATCGCATTCAAAATAGCGTCAAAATAGAGTATGAATTAACTAAAGATTAATTATCGTAGTCACGACTCAAGTCGTTTATTTTAACGCTAAAAAAATAAGTAAAACTGGTTTAATAAGCTATTGTTATCCCCTTGGGGGATACCGCCCGAAATGATTGATCGTCCTTCAACAAGTTCTTAGGAACGCCAATCAGCTATTTCATCAAATTCATTCTTGATTAGGCAAACGGTGAGACATTAGGTAATATTAAATAGAAAGGATTTATTGAGTGAGTCATAATAAATGTTGTTGGAAACACCTATAGAACGAGGCTTTTTGTTTGTAATAGGAATATTCGCTGGAGTATTATCTGGGTTAATGGGTGTTGGCGGTGGACTTTTGATTGTGCCTTCACTGACAGTATTTGGAGTTCCCGTAGTGCAAGCAACCGCAACAAGTTTGGTAGGAGTGTTTCTCAGTACAACTTCGGGGAGTGTGCGGAATCTCAGTGTAGGCGATTTGAACTGGAAAGCTTCCTTAACTATGGCGTTGTTTGGAGTCATAACAGCACAAATGGGAGCATTTATTGGCGATCGCATACCTGATGCATGGCTATCTCTGAGCTTCGGCGTTTTCCTCCTGGTAACAATCTACCTGATGAACTTACGCAAACAACTCCAACAGAAGGAGTCAGAACTGGAAACTGACCCCTGTGAACTCGGTGATTCTTCCACACCCTCTAATCGCTTCGTTCCGCTTGTTGGAATTGGAGTGCTAGCAGGCGTCTTATCTGGACTGTTTGGAATTGGTGGTGGTGTAGTGAAGGTGCCTTTACAAATGTTGTTTTTGGGCGAATCAATTAAAACAGCAGTGCAGACAAGTTTGGGAGCAATTAGTGCGATCGCCGTTTCTGGTTTAGCCCAACATGCCTATAACCATAACGTGCTGTGGATTCCGGGGCTATGTTTGGGAATGGGTGGAATTATTGGCGCTCAGGTAGGGACGCGTTTGTTACCTAAGTTAAGCGATCGCACTGTGAAGATCATATTTATCGTTTTTTTGGTTACACTATCCGTATACATGTCATCGCATGGCATTTTAGAACTGGCAAGCCAAACTAACTCACTCAAGTTGGCTGTTTTAAACTAATACCGCAAGCTAAAAACCCCGACGATTAAAATCGCACAATTAATTATGCGTTGCCCGAAACTCTTGTAGAGAGCTAGCATTGCTACGTCTCTACGTCTTTTCTACCAGATGTCTACTATATTCCATCGGCAAAGTGCGCTGTCTGATGTTGATGTAGATGTTTGCTAGGGCAAACCCATCAAAATTTCCAAAAATCTGCAATATTTTGTCAAATCATTGTCAAGCTAAGTGATTCATCCAATCGGGTGAATACGATCGCATCTATTAGAATTACCCTGAAGAAGAGGCTAATGTGCTTTCCTCTGCTTATGTATAAAAGGGTTATAAAGTGAATCAAACTGTGAAAATGCCATGTACACCAGATTTTCATCAAGATGCTTTGCCGCTGCTAGAAAAAATTGCGGCAAATTTGCCGGGAATGATTTTCCAATTCCTTCAACAGCAAGATGGTTCGCAGTTTGTTCTTTATGCAAGTTCTGGCTGTCGAGAAATATTTGAACTAGAACCGGAAGCTGTGCAAACAGACTTTAAAATATTACGCGAGCTGATTCATCCCCAAGATGCGATCGCCTTTGAAGAATCTGTCAGATATTCTGCCTCTACTTTAACACCTTGGCAATGGGAAGGACGCATCGTTACCCCTAGTGGTATACTTAAGTGGATTCAAGGTGCTTCTCGTCCCGAAAGACAAGCTGAAGATGATATTCTTTGGGATGGGTTGGTGATGGATATCACAGACACCAAGCAAGTGGAATCAAAATTGCGCGAGAGTGAAGCGCGTTATAAAGCAATTTTAGATGCTATCCCCGATTTAATGTTTCGCATCAGTCGAGATGGCGAGTATCTCGATTTTAAGGGTGATGGTGCAAATTTGGCTATTCCCCCAGAGAACATCGTCGGTAACAATTTGCGGGATTTATTGCCTGATGATGTTGCTTTACAAAGTGTTGATGCGATAGCTAAAACTTTGGAGTCTCAAACTTTACAATCTCTAGAATATCAACTATCAACGCCTTTAGGTCTGCGAAATTATGAGGCACGGTTGGTAGTTAGCGGACAAAATGAAGTTTTAGCTGTTGTCCGTGATATAACTGAGCGCAAACAAGCAGAAATTGACTTGCAAAATCTTGCGGAAAAGTTTTCCAAGGCTTTTCGTTGCAGTCCAAATCCAATTACCATCAGCACGGTGGAAGATGGACGCTTGATAGAAGTTAACGAGAGTTTTGTGAAACTCTCAGGTTATGAACGAGAAGAAGCGATTGGACGTACTACTTTTGAGTTGAATATTTGGGTTAACCAGAGCGATCGCCAAAAATTATTGGACGAGTTGCATTCCCAAGGAGCAGTTCGCAATCTCGAATTTGAATTTAGAAAAAAGTCTGGCGAAGTTGCTTTTGCAATGGTTTGCGCTGAAATTATCGATTTGAATGGTGAGCGTTACATTCTATCCGTCAATCATGATATCACAGAACGCAAGCGAACAGAAGCGCAATTACAATTGACCTCACAGCGCGATCGCTTGTTAACCCAAACTTTATCCAGAATCCGCACTTCTCTAAATTTAGACCAAATTCTCCAAACTACTGTAAACGAAGTCCGACAATTTTTGCAAGCAGACCGAGTTTTTATTGGTTTAAATGATGGGAACAAAGAAGGCACAATTCTCGCAGAATCGGTACATCCAAAGTATTCATCAGTTATAGACTGCAAGATTAAAGATCCAGTTGTCATCCAAGAAATGAAAAGGCTACTGACAACAAATTGTGTGCGTGTGGTGGAGGATATCGAGCAAATGGATGTATCTCCCAAATTAAAAGCACATTATCAACAATTTCAAACGCGGGCGACTTTAGCAGTGCCAATTATGTTAAATGGTGAATTCTTTGGAGCCTTGATTGCTAACCAATGTTCTCATCCTCGCCATTGGCATCAGATGGAAATTGATTTACTAAAGCAAATGTCAGAACAATTAGCGATCGCCATTCAACAAGCTCAATTATACCAGGAATTGGCAGCACTCAACACCAATTTAGAACAACAAGTAGAAGAACGTACCGCTCAGTTACAGCAGAAAATGCAGGAACTGCAAGAAATCAATCGAGTCAAAGATGTTCTGTTACACACAGTTTCTCACGATATGCGAACTTCAGTCATGGGTAATTTGATGGTGTTAGAAAATTTACTCAAAAGTGGGGGAGCAGGGGAAGCAGGGGGAGATGGGGGAGCAGGGGGAGCAGGGGGAGCGGGGGGAGATGAGGTAAATAGTTCTTTTTTCCCAATGCCCAATGCCCAATATCCAATTCCCAATTCTCAAATTACAGTACCATGTTCAATTATCGAACGAATGATACAAGGTAATGACCGCCTGTTAGCAATGATTAACTCGTTACTAGAACTTCATTCCAGCGAAGAACAAGGAATTGTGTTGCATCGCGAACTTGTGCAATTTGGTACACTGCTGCCATCTGTTATCAGGGATTTGCAGCCAATGTTGTCAGAAAACAAAGTGACTTTGAAGAACTTGGTTCCTAAGGATTTACCGTTAATTATGGCAGATTCGACTAAATTGCAACGAGTTTTGCAAAATTTGTTAACTTATAGTTGGCTGCATAACCCACCCGGATTACACTTAACTTTGAAAGCGACAGTTGAGGATGGGATAATTCGCTTCTCAATTCAAGATAACGGTGTGGGGATGAACAAGTTAGAATGCGATCGCCTGTTTGATTTGTTTGTCCGCGATCCTCAAGCTCGTTCTTCAACTTGCACAGGCTTAAAATTATATATTTCTCGACAAATTATTAAAGCACATCAAGGTGAAATGGGCGTTAAAAGTAATCCCAAGCGCGGTTTAACTTTCTGGTTTACCTTACCTCTGGCAAATTTACCGACAACGAGCCGCTCATAATGTCACTATAGGAATGGTTGACAGTGCAAAATTCAAAAATTAATTTTTATTTCTGAATTTTCAATTCCCCGTTTGCCTAGCGTCTCACAACGAGAAGGGGTTGACCGAAGTTATGGAAATTGGTAATAGGCTAATGAATACCGTCATTAGAAAAGTGCAAAGGTGTTGGAAAACAGCCATATGGGGGAAAATATCAACAACAGATGCAATTTTTGGGGAGTATAAAGCTTGGCGCGATCGCTTTTTGTGGCAAAGGTTACATTTAGGAATCTGGATCGCTATTCTTTGCGTCTTTACATTTATCTTACGCGACATCTTGCAACAGGTATTTCACCTGCAAGAAGTCGCAAAGATACCCCACGAGATAAAAAATCTTGCTTTAACTATCAATACCTGTATATTCTTCAGTTTATTAGGGTGTTTATTTTTACACAAAACTAACATAGCGCGTCCTTATCCGGGGCGCCTTTTTTTATGTTTATCCTTTTCTGTCACTTTAGTTGAACAATTTGTTGCTACATTCAAAGGTTTCGCTCTCCCCGATCAATTAGCTTGGATTATCGCTTTTTTGACTCAAGCTATGATGATTCCCATCCGTTGGTATCTGCATTTAGGATCGCAGTTGGGAGTGATAGTTTATTATTTTGTCGTGAATACAGTCCTGGGGTTGAAACTACCCCCACCATTCAGCAAACAGCCGATATTCGGTGTCACAATGATTTTGTTGATATTTTGGGTATGTTTCATCTGCGATTTAGGGGTATTCTTATACGAAAAGCTGCAACGCTCTGAATTTTACACTCGCAAAGAACTTGAGATCGCCAATGAGAAATTAACCGTTACAGAAGCTAAATATCGAAATATCTTTGAAAACGCGGTTGAGGGAATTTTTCAAAGCACTGCCGATGGTCGTTATATTACCGCAAATCCCGCATTAGCACGTATTTATGGCTACGCATTTCCAGAAGAAGTGACGACATTAATTGACATTAAACATCAATTATATGTTGACCCGAATCGCCGTGCTGAGTTTGTTCGTTCAATTGAAGAGTATGGTAGCGTATCCGAGTTTGAATCGCAAATTTATCGCCGCGATGGTAGCATTGTATGGATATCAGAAAATGCCTATGCAGTTCGCAATTCCAGAGGAGAACTGCTTTATTACGAAGGAATGATTGAAGATATCACCAAGCGCAAGCAAGCGGAAGAAGCGCTAAGAGTATTTTTTCATGCAGTTTCCCACGACTTACGCAACCCAGTGCTGGGAACTTTAATGGTGCTGAGGAATTTGCTATCGCGTTCAGAAGATAAAATTACTGTTGCCCGTTTCATTTTAGAGCGGATGGAACAAAGTAGCGATCGCCAACTTAGTTTAATTAATTCGTTAATGGAAGCTCATATGAGCGAAGTTCAAGGTGTAGCTTTACAACTTCAGCCAGTGGAATTATTGAAAGTTGTAGAAGCAGCCATCGCAGACTTAAAGCCGATGCTAACAGAAAATCAGGCGCTGCTGATTAATCATGTAACCGCAGATTTACCGTTAATCAATGGCGATCCTACCCAATTATGGCGAGTATTCTCTAATTTGATTGTGAATGCAGTCAAACATAATCCCCCAGGTTTAACAATTACCATTAATGCCAGGGTCGATGATAATAAGATTTGTTGCAGCGTTGTTGATAATGGCGTGGGAATGAGTCAAAAACAAAGCGATCGCTTATTTGACCTTTACTTTCGAGGCACCTCCGCCCGGAATTCTATTAGTTTAGGATTAGGCTTATATATATGTAAGCAAATCATCACCGCACATGGCGGCGAAATTGGCGTAAAAAGTGCAATCAATGCCGGGGCAACTTTTTGGTTTACACTACCAATATTTCAAGCTGATACAGCAGATTTCAGGTAAATGTTGATTATAACCTCACGAGATAAGTGTGAGATAATATTTTCTAGCCAGTTGTCCTTGGGGATGACGGAAGAATGTTTCATCTTGGATGCATCCATAAAATTGAGGCAGGGGATATTCTGGGGTTTCGGTTAAGTGGAGGATATTTTTATTTTACTTTCAGTTGCAGAATGGACAATTTAGAGAATACGATGACGAGTCTTTGCCAAGTTTGCTGCAAACCATTAAAGAACGAGGACAACGCAAACTCAACCAAGACCAAGCTCGATGAATCGTTACAAAATCTCTCAACTCGCAGAACAAGACTTGGAGGATATTTGGGTTTATCTTGCCCAAAATAATCAAATTGCTGCGGATAAGCAGATTGCTAACATCTTAAACCGTTTACCGATGCTGGCTAGTTTCCTGATATGGGACAAGTACGGGATGATTTAGTCGAAAAACTCAGGAGTTTTCCTGTAATATCAAGTCCGGATAATTAGCTATGATTCCCACAGTCATTGCACCCCACCCCCAACCCCTCCCCGCAAGCGGGGAGGGGAGACAAGGCGTAGCTTTGGGGGGGTGGGGTTCTTGGGGTGAGCGTAAGTAATTAAGCGGACATGATATAAAACCTTATATTGTATTTTATATCCAGCTTGATGATGGGATTGAAATAGTCAGAATTCTCCATCAGTCAAGGGATATTGCTCGTCTATTTTCTGAGTAAAATTTGATTCTACTACGAAGAACTTAGTACAGCTTTGCCTAAGAACGAGCGCGTTTTTTAACGCAGAGGAACAAAGGAAGTAAGCGCAGAGTGACGCAGAGTTTTTGTGATAAATTTTCGTCATAAATTTATGCAATATTGTACTTAGTACAGCGATCGCATTTCAAGATTACTTTGGTAAGTGAATTTTACAAATTTTGACCTGTATAAATCGATCGCACTTCACCGTTGCGACGCACAACCGCTTCACCCTTACTCACCTCAACTAAAGTCCAACCGCTAGAACCAATGCTTTCACCCATATCGATACGACGTGTTACACCATCAACTTTAAACAAAGCCGCAGATTTGTCACCTAACTCTAGCAATCCTTCCAAAGTATGGCTAGGAGCCGCAACAGTTTCCACATATGCCTGTTTTTCAACGGTTTTTGGCTCTGTTGGCGCTGTAGCTACGGGTAATTTTGGTGGCGCGGCTTGAAAAGCAGTAACTTTTAACACAGGCAAAGGATTTGACGGTTGTCGCAATGTAATTGGTGCAGTTCGCACAGCCACAGGCTTGAGTTCTGTTCGCACCGCTGCTGCCACCATTTTTACAGGCACGGGTTTGGGTGGTTTGGGAACAGAATTTAAAGCCTTTTTCACTGGTATCGATTTAGATGTGCGAGAAGACACCGGCGGTAAAATTTTCCGAACACCAGGAATGGGCAGTGGTGCATAGCGCATTGGTTGCGGTGCTTGATAAACGGGGATATAAATCCGCTCGACGATGGTTGTGCGGGGTGCGGCAGGGGGTGTATTGTTAGCGGTAAGAACTGGTGGTAAATTACCGCCGGTTGGTGGTTTTATTGTTGGGGTAACATAAGCAAAAGCTGTTTGGGTAGGAATTACCTGAGTTGCGATCGCATTTTTGAGAGATTTTTCAGAGCTTCTTGCTTCTTGTCTGTCGATGATTGCCAGTGCTCCCAACATATATTGAACTAAATCTGCCTCAACTTCTACTTTGGCAGGCAATTGAGTCTGTAATTTTGGCTGTTGAATCGATTGCTCGATCAATTTAGAATTTATCCGGAAAATTAGTCCAGAGTTGAGCAAAAAGATAATACCAGCGATCGCCACACTTAAGGTAGCTCCAAAAGACAGGAATTTGCCCCAAGCAATCCCCGCTTTGTGATGCTTTTTCCTGACTGATTTAGTTGCCGGAGCGTCAACCACATGAGAAGGTGTTTGTATCGGTGACGTTTCTGGCAAAACGATTTGCGCTGTTCTCGGCGTGGGGATGATATATTCTGGATACAGCGCTCTTTGCAAGTCCTCTATACTACTTCGTGACGCAGGACTGTTGTAATGTATTGTTTGGGAAGGTGTCCCATTACGATGCAAAATATTATCAATATCGGCAAACAGTTCATCCATAAAGCCATCAGCATATGACTCTATCGACCAGGGTTCGCTGCCGATCAGTTCTTCTGAGGGTTCCGGAATTATAAGATGGGTGCTGGCTTGTTGTGACATAGCGATTTTAAGTTGTGGCTTTTGGGACGATAGAGTTCGCCTATACTGCCTGACAGTATGGATTTTGCCTTAAATATCCAATCAGATCGTCCAAACTAAACAAGTTGATTGTGTAAGTAGTATGAAATGTAAACTTTAAACCGGAAACTGCTGATAATGCCAGTTTTGAACTAATGTCATCTATCATACCAGTCACTTCCGGTCTCACCCTACTACTATACTCATCCTTCATCAAGTTTATTTTAAACTAAAGCTGAAAACTCCTTTGGTGTCTTATTCCTACGTAATTCTAAATATAGTAATAGGGCATTGACATCAGCAGGATTAACACCTCCTATACGTGATGCTTGTCCGATTGTCAGTGGTTTTACGGTGTTCAACTTTTCCCGCGCTTCTTTAGATAGAGTATCAATCGTTGCGTAGTCTAGATCCCCCGGTAATTGACGGTGTGCTTGACGGGCTATTTGGTCAATTTGATGTTGTTGGCGTTGTAAATACCCAGAATATTTAATGTCAATTTCCGCACCTTCTTTTTCCGCAGTTTTTAAGTTGGGGTTGCCGAGTTGATATCTATCCAGATGAATATAATGGAATCCTGGACGCCGTAGCAAGTCAGCGAGGGTGATTGAACCTTTGATTAGTTGTTGAGTTCCGTCGGCGATCGCTTGCCCGATTTCTGAGTGTTCTTTTACCCGCGTTGCGTACAGCCGTTCTTTTTCGGCAGTAATATTCTCTTGCTTGCGGCTAAATAATTCCCAGCGGCGATCGTCAATCAAACCGATTTCCCGTCCCAAAGGCGTCAAACGTTGGTCGGCATTATCAGAACGCAGTATCAAACGATACTCAGACCTACTCGTAAGCATCCGGTAAGGCTCACGCAAATCCTTGGTACACAAGTCATCTAACAGCGTGCCTATGTAACTTTCCTCACGAGAGAAAACAATCATTTCCTGACTACGCACAAACCGCGCTGCATTAATTCCCGCCACAATTCCTTGGGTTGCGGCTTCTTCATAGCCAGTTGTACCATTAATCTGTCCCGCACAGAATAACCCAGCAACTTTTTTAGTCATCAATGTTGGATAACACTGTGTCGCGGGTAAGTAATCGTACTCAACTGCATAAGCTGGGCGGAGCATGGTACAATTTTCTAAACCAGGAAGAGTCCGCAACATCAGAAGTTGCAAGTTTTCCGGCAACCCCGTAGAAAATCCTTGAATGTAAAGTTCGGGTATATCTCGCCCTTCCGGTTCAATAAAGATTTGGTGACTTTCCTTATCGGCAAAGCGGACAATCTTATCTTCAATACTCGGACAGTATCGCGGTCCTTTCGCTTCCACCCAACCGCCATAAACCGGCGACAAATGCAAATTTTCCCGAATTAGGCGATGAGTTTCCGCCGTCGTGCGGGTAATATGGCAAGGCATTTGTTCTCTCTCTACCCACACATCCGGGTCAAAGCTAAACCACCGGACTTCTTCATCCCCAGGTTGCGCTGACATTTTACTGTAATCTACAGACCGCTTGTCAACTCGTGCCGGCGTTCCCGTTTTTAATCGTCCCGTTTCAAATCCCAAGCGATTGAGAGTTTGTGTCAACCCTTCAACAGCAAATTCTCCAGCGCGTCCGGCTGCCATCGACTTGTTACCAACCCAAATTCGTCCGCCTAAAAATGTTCCCGTGGTCAAAATCACCGCTTTACAGGCAAAACCGACCCCAAAGTAAGTTTCAACGCCGATAACTTCATCATTTGCACCTAAAACTAAATCCGTCGCCATTGCTTCGCGGATTGTTAAGTTTTCTTGATTTTCAACAACATTCTTCATTAACGCCGCGTATTCCCGCTTGTCAGTTTGAGCGCGTAACGCCCAAACCGCAGGTCCCCGCGAAGAGTTGAGAATCCGCTTTTGTAAGTAGGTGCGGTCTGCGATTTTACCGATTTCCCCACCGAGTGCATCCACTTCATGGGTTAATTGAGATTTTGCCGGACCACCCACCGCTGGGTTGCAGGGTTGCCAAGCGATTCTATCTAAGTTAAGTGTCAGCAGCAGGGTACGACAACCCAAGCGGGCGCTAGCGAGGGCTGCTTCGCAACCAGAGTGACCTGCACCGACGACAATGACATCGAAAGCGTCTTGGAATTCAATGGAATTGTGCATGGTCATAAAACCTCGTGGGATGTGGGAAACTTAGTCACTTTCAGTGCTGAGAGGGAAACGGCTCAGGCGAAATCGCTTTGAATATTTTTAAATTATTATCGCCTTGGGACTGTTTGACTAGGTGTGCTATTGTTTTGCACTTTCAATGGGACAGTTACCATTTCCAGCCTCACAGCCCTGTACGCATAATGTTTGGACTTGCGTCCCTCCCTTTCGGGGTGATGTTAGCTTCGACCAGTTATAAGAGCTTGTTGGGCTTGCAACACTGTTCCAGTGATTTTAGAACTGTTTAATCACAAGCGACAGAGCGGGGGACTAGCTACGCATCCCAAGGTGTCGTGACTCAAATAACGTTTACCTATTACTAAGTGGTCTGGTCAGTACAGCTTGCTCGATTTCTCAAACATACGCTCAGTCCCTTTAGGGCTGGGTTACTGACACTTAAGTATCAGCAAGCTTAGAGTTACTCTTAATAATAACCGATTCAGTGGTTTAATGGTCGTAGGTTGCTGACAATAAGGAATAGTATGAACTATGAATAAATAATAAAAACATTTGTATTAACTTTAGGTGAAAAGATGATAAAACGATTTTGGCGAAAAAGTTCTTTTATTAGTATTTTTGTTTTTATAGTTTTTGCTTTAGTTGCTAGTAATGGAATTACTCATCGGACATTAAGTACAGATGTGCGACAATTAGAAGATTGTTTAATTGCTCGTTCTTCAGGTCGTCATAGAGATTTAAATAAAGTTTGCCCAAATACATCACAACCAATAGTTTCACCAACTCCAATTACGCCGCAGATACCTGATGCAAATTTGCCGGAATCAGAGCGTTTTTTGAGTGCGATCGCTACTAAATTACCAACAATTCCCCAACCCGGTACTTTTGAATATATTTTGTTGAGAGCATACGGTGCAGCTTTTGTAAATCAACAACCAGAAATCAAACTCCCGCCAAAAGTTATCTTAGCTAACGAGCAAGAAACGAAAGCTTTCCAAACTACTTTAACAATGGGGAAAGTAGATGGTACTAATGACTGTTATTTACAAAAATCAGCAGCAGACGCTTTCAATAAAGCCAAATCAGCAGCAAGAATTTCCCTCAAATCTGGTTATGGTGATAGTGATTGTACTCGCACTTTTGCGACAAATTTAAGATTCTGGAGAAAATACGCTGACAACAATACTTTGGAACGAGTTAGACAAGGTAAAGAAACAGCAATTTTAGGTGTAGTTGCACCACCAGGAGCATCACAACATCTCTGGGGATTAGCGATTGATTTACAGATTTATAGTCAAGTGCAGAGACAAGCTTTAAATAAAAATGGTTGGTTTCAAACTGTAGAAAATGATGTCCCCCATTGGACTTATGTGGGTTTAACTGAAGAAAATTTACCCTTATTTGGGTTTAAAAATAAAATCGTCAGGGGAACTACTTATTGGCTGATACCTCTGTAATAACATTTGTGATTTTGAATATCCTTATTTTTAATTATGCGTTACCCGAAACCCTTGTATAGACCTAGCATTGCTACGTCTATACGTCTTTTTTGGAGATGTCTATTAAGCAATACGGTTCAGTTAAGGATTTTTAGACCTGTAGAGACGCGAAATTTCGCGTCTCTACATGCCGAAATCAATACGAAAAATCCTTAACACCAAGCGTATTGTATTAAGACCAATCCCTAACCTGCGGAATGTGGGGTTGAACGGTGAGCGACTGCTTTTGATTTATCAGTATTTGCTGACAGCAAGAAAATTACTCGTAAGGGTACTGTTGAGTTGCGATTGCTGATGCCACGATTAAGCAAGATTCCACATATTGCAAGGACACCAAATCCATGTTTGCCTTGGGGTCAAATTAAATCCATCGAACTACTAGGAAACTAGATTGTTTCTCTCAAGGCATAACGAATGCAATTCGTTGGAAGCTCACATTACTTTTAGTCTTAGGAAGGAAAACATGAAAGCTACATTACGTCACATTTTAAACCTCAAGAAAGAGTACAGCCGCCTGCCATTTTTTGATTTTTTACGGGATGAGACCTTATCAGCTCGTCAGCGCCTAGAATTTTACCCTTGCATGGCTCCTTTTATTATGAGCTTTGGCGATCTAAATCGCTACGTCATGCGCCAAGAACCAACCTCAGATCCGTATCAGGCTATGGTGAACGAACACTCCTATGAGGACGATCATCACTGGCCCTGGTATTTGGAAGACTTTATCAAATTGGGCTTTGATCACGAAAAAATCTCCCCAACTGAGTATTCACAATTTTTCTACAGCGATCACACGGCAGTGAATCGCTTGTTGTCACACAAACTCGCTCATTTGATTTATAGCTCATCCAGTATCGTGCGTCTAGCTATTATCGAAGCCATTGAAGAAACGGGCAATGTATTGTTTGAACTCATTGGAAAACTGGCAGTACAAATTGAAGAGGAAATGGGTATCGAATTGCGCTACTGTGGGGAATTCCATTTTAGTAAAGAATCTGGTCATGCTATGACTTGCGACCATGCCATCATGGCAAAAATAGAAATGGATGAGGAAACTCGTGCCGAGGCTATTGAAAAAGTCAATTTGGTGTTTGCTTGGTTTACAGAATGGACGGAAGAATTGCTAGCGTATGCCAAGCAAAGCCTAAATCATCCCTATGAGCCACTCATGCGTCATTTCAAAAGGGAGATAACCTTAGTTTAGCTTGCCTAAAATTTGTCTTGAATCTGACTTTCCCCATTATCTTTTTCCCAAAGAGCGATCAATGCGCGGGAAATTGCAAAAAACAACTTTCTGCCCATTGATAATAATTACTACAATAAAAGCACACAGTTGACTTCTGGAGTGCTGACAGTGGGCTTATTTGATGATTTGAATCGGTTTCTCGAAAACCGTTTAGAGGAATTTCTGCGAAATAATCCGCATTTAGAATTAGAAGCGCTGTTAGAACAACTGCGCGAACAAGAGGGAGACACGCTAAAGTTGATTGCAGATTTACAAGTACAGGAAAAGCGATCGCAAGACGATATTCTCTCCACAGCGCAAGAAATCCAAAAATGGCATATCCGCGTTCAAAAGGCACAATCGGCTAACAGACAGGATTTGGTAGCCGCAGCACAAGAACGCGAAGCTGCTTTATTACGCGAAGGAAATCAGCGCTGGGGACAAATGCAAGGCTTGAAAGAACGCATTACTCAATCTAAAGAATTACTGCGAAAAATACAAGCACGCCGTCAAGAAGTGCAAACCAAAGCTGCTGAAGCGCAGACAGTCCGTGCGAAAACTCAAACTCAGCAACGCTTTGAAACTAATGGTTGGTCGAATCAAGCTACTAGTTCTAGTGGGTTTGACGACTTAGAAGAGAAGTTTTTGCGCTGGGAAACTCAAGATGAGTTGGATGCGATGAAACGAAATATGGGAAAATAAATTATATTATGTCAAAAGTCACTCATTCAAAAGTAATATGGAGTAAGCTTTTTAGCGATTGAGAATGGGTGGTTTATTTACGCGCCCGCTGTACTAGAACTTTAATTAATAGCTTTTGCGATCGCCGAAAAAGACGTAGCATTGCTACGTCTCTACGTCTTTTGTACTAGATGTCTATTATCAAAAAATGGTGAAGTCCTGACTACAAAGATGTTTTATTATGGGTAATTAAACGGATATAATATCACTTATTAAGGCTTCTGAGTGGCTCGTACCCCCACATTAACTTTTGATCGTGGCACATTAATTTTACATCCACCAGCGCGGGGCAAGGGTTGGATGGATTACGCTACGTGGGATGATAGGATAGAAAAATTCCGCATTCCGGCGATTCAATATCGAGTTTTAGTAGAAGCGCTACAAGCAGAAGAGACTAATTTTATCGATGAAGCGAAGGCATTTCATCCGGTAGAGTTAATTGCGAGTATGGAGATGGAACCCTATCCCCATCAGAGTGAGGCTTTAGCAGCTTGGAAACTGGCAGGTAGACAGGGGGTAGTGGTGCTTCCCACAGCGGCTGGAAAGACTTATCTGGCACAAATGGCGATGCAAGCAACACCGCGTACAACCCTGATTGTGGTGCCAACTTTAGATTTGATGCACCAGTGGTATGCACATTTGATGGCAGCGTTTCCTGATGCTGAGGTGGGGTTGTTGGGGGGTGGATCGAGAGATAGAACTCCGATATTGGTTGCGACTTACGACAGTGCGGCAATTCACGCAGAAAGTTTGGGGAATAAGTATGCTTTGGTGATTTTTGATGAGTGTCATCATTTGCCTACTGATTTTAATCGGGTAATTGCGGAATATGCGATCGCACCTTATCGATTGGGACTTTCTGCAACACCAGAACGCACTGATGGGAAACACGCTGATTTAAATATCCTCATTGGTAAAGAAGTATATCGCAAACGCGCTGAGGATTTGGCGGGGAATACATTAGCACAACATGAAATTGTCCAAATTAAGGTGAAGCTATCGCAAGTTGAGCGAGAAAGATACAATCAATTAATTCAAACTCGCAATGATTTTTTGAAGCAATCAAAGATTTCTTTGGGGAGTTTGAAAGGTTGGCAAAATTTTGTGCAGATGAGTGCGCGATCGCCTGCTGGACGTAGAGCTATGTTAGCACACCGTCAAGCGAAAGAAATCGCTTTGGGTACTGATGGAAAGTTGCGAATTCTCACGAATTTACTTGGGGAACATTATCCGGAAAGAATTTTGATTTTTACGGCTGATAATGCCACAGTTTACAAGATTTCTCAAGAGTTGCTAATTCCGGCAATTACTCATCAAACTCCTGTGAAGGAACGACATGAAATATTAACGAAGTTTCGCGAGGGGGAATATAAATGTTTGGTTGCTTCTCATGTGTTGAATGAAGGTGTTGATGTGCCAGCTGCAAGTATTGCAATTATTTTATCGGGTACTGGTTCGGCGAGGGAATATATTCAACGTTTGGGGAGGATTTTAAGGAAGGGTAATATCCCCAATAAGCAAGCGATTTTATATGAGGTAGTTGCGGAGGATACGAGTGAGGAAGGTACTTCGGCAAGGAGGAGGGGGAATAGAGATGGGGAGATGGGGAGAAAGGGAGATGGGGAAAAAAGAGCGAAGTTACAGGTTGTTTATGGAAGTGGTCAGCAAAGAGATTATAAGGCTGCTGAACAGTTGGAAATAAATTATTCTGTTGAGAATAAAGCTCAAACACCTAATAAAAATAATGTAGATTCAAAAGACTCATTAGAGCCAAGAAACAATTAACAATTAACAACCAACCACCAACAACTACCAACAACTAACAACCAATCCCAATGTTACCAACAGATTTACTAATTCATCGTCAAAATGGTGAGGAGATAATTCCAAAGAGACTTAAGCTTGATAAGAAGACTTTGGAGTTAGCTGTTGAGTTAATCGATTGTTTTCGAGAAGCGATAGGAAAGACGCAAGGTGTTCTTGAGCGTCAGTTGTTGGAATTGGAGGGTGATACTACTGATTATAAGGTGAAGCGGGGATTAGCTTATATTTTGAAAGGCAGTTTCTGCACGTTTGAGGTGGTGAGTCCTTTGGAACCTCAAATGTTACGAGAACGGGTGTTTGCTTTGGCTGCAATGTCTGTTTCAAATCCGCAATCAACGCAAGTTACACTTAGCAAGATTGCTGATGAGTTAAGTCATGAGTTTGAACGGGAAGTTTTACCGCAACAAGTTCATGATGGGTTATATGCTGATTTATCCGAAAATAAGATTTTTATTAGATTTGATGCACCAACACCTGAAGATTTATTACATCGATATAATTTATCTCAAGTGCAGGGTGTGTTTTATCGAGCGAGTCAACTTAGTTTAAATGCTCATCGTAATGTTCCTGGTGAATATAAGCTTTTGTTTCGCTATTTAAAGCTGTTTCAATTGATGGCTTATATTGAGGGTGATGCTGACCACGGGTTTACAATTACGATTGATGGTCCGACGAGTTTGTTTAATCCGAGTACACGATATGGTTTAGCGATCGCTAAAATGATTCCGGCTTTACTTCATGTTACCAGATGGAGTCTTTCTTCTATTCTCCAAACTCGCGACTTTTATACGAATGATTGGAAAACTGGACGTTTCACTCTCAATTCTGAATGCGGTTTGGTGTCTCATTATCCTCCGGGGAAGCCTTACGATAGTATGTTGGAAGCGTCCTTTGCTGAAAAGTGGGATTCGTTAAAAAGTGATTGGGTATTGGAGAGAGAAGTTGATTTAGTTCCCATTCCGGGTAGTGTGATGATTCCCGATTTTCGTTTGGTACATCCTGATGGACGGACGTTTTTATTAGAAATTGTTGGTTATTGGCGCCCAGAATATTTACAAAAGAAGTTTTCCCAAGTGCGACGTGCGGAACGTGATGATTTAATTTTGGCAATTTCTGAAAGATTAAATTTGGAAAAGGCAGGTGTGAAATTAAATGATGTTCCCGCTAGAATTATTTGGTTTAAAGATAAGTTATTGCCGAAAGCAGTATTAGCAGCATTGGAGTAATTTTATGAAAACTATTGAAACAATTGCCACAGTTACAGAAGATGGGAAAATTACATTGCAGCTACCGGCTGATATTCCCGCAGGGGAACATCAAGTTGTGGTGATAATTGATGAAAAGCCTTTGCAAGAGTTGCCGATATCGAAAGAAAAGCGTCCTCCGCTGGATTTTCCCGTGATTCATGTTGATTCTTGGTCTGAAAATCTTTCTCTAAGACGTGAGGATATGTATGGTGATGACGGACGATAACTCTGTATTTCTGGACACGAATATTCTGGTTTATGCCAGTGTTCCTGAGTCTCCTTTACACTTGGTTGCTATAAACGCAATTCAAAGTTATGAACAAGCTGGGACACAATTGTGGATTAGCCGACAAGTGTTGCGGGAATATCTGGCAACCCTCACTCGTCCGCAGCTATATACTCAGCCTATACCAATTTTGAGAGTAACTGAGGAGATTCGTTTTTTCCAAAACCGTTTTCGGATGGCTGAAGATAATTCTCAGGTGACACAAAGGTTGTTGAGTTTAATGGAAGAAATTCCTGTTGGTGGCAAGCAAGTACATGATGCGAATATTGTCGCCACAATGTTAGTTTACCATATTCCGCAGTTGTTAACTCACAATACAGGAGATTTTTCGAGATTTTCTCAGTTAATTAATGTGTTGCCTTTACAAGGGTAGAACTTTTATATAAATGCGCCTGCATTATCCGCCATAGGTTAAAACCTATGGCTAATAGCCAAATAAGCTTAGTTAGGGTATTGATTTTAGCTCACTTCAGTGGGGTTAAGCTATTAGCCTGAGATTTCAATCTCAGGCGATAAGAAATGCATCTTGAGAAACCATTAAACCAGGAAAAGCGATCGCGCATTATATTTAAAATAAACATACAAAGCCAAATTGGCGATCGCTATTATTTAGCTACAATAAATTATATAATAATTATCTTCACAAACATAGCAATGTTAATTACATACACTGCAAAATATACAAAAACTAATAGTGGATATATGGGACAACTCATTGAATGGCAAGAAGTCATCACAGAAGGAGAAACCATAGAAGAATGCAGAGCTATGTTGCAAGACGCAACGAAAGAAATGGTTCTTGCCTATCGTCAACAAAATAAAGAAATTCCCACAGGTGATTCTTTGGTGGAACCGACAATCAGATAGCGAACATGATTATCGTTGAGAAATTGTATAAACTCTTTGAAGTCTTGATTCAGCACTATTATTTTTCCACTTGTGATATTCTTGACGAATTTGTTCTAAGGCTTCAAGTCTGGACTGATAAGATTGAGTTTGCCAATAAACAAAATCGCTTTTTTGCTGTTTAAGTTTCACTTTATGACAAATTATTTTCATTGAAAAAACTGAATATAGGTTTCTCTTTTAAGTCTAGTGCAGCGTGGCAGAAATAACTATCCAGTTGAAAAAAGTTAAAAAGCTTTCTGTAGAAGATTTCTTTCCTTCTACCTAAAACCATTAAACAGGAAAAGCGATCGCCTTTTTAACCTAAAATGGAATCCATTCGAGCCGATTTATCCATTCTTCTGCCTCAGTCGTCTCCCAAACCAGCAAAAGTTCTTGTGACAGTTCTCCTAATGGTATCCTGTCCCGCACCCAAAATAGTCCCCAAATTTGTCCACCTGCTGCCCAATGTGCTTCCATATGAGCAGGCATACTAGTACGATTATCTGTCACCAAGAGCCTTTGCGATCGCTCTAAATATAACAACACATCAGGATCGAGTGTTCCTAGTTGCGGTGCATTACTTTCACCGACACGTAAGATATCTATAGCAGGGTTGAGACGCAGCACAGCTACTTTCAAACGAGGGGACAAATTTTCATCTAGCAAAAAACGCACTTTCACAAAGCATTTACCTGGGATTCAGTTCTTTGAGCCTTCACTGCTCTTAAACGTTGTACCACAGGTGAAGGATTAGCAGCCCATTCTTGGTAATGCTGTTTGCGCCACCTTGTCAAACGTGATAGGTAAGCATCAACCTCGGCGCGATTATGCAGATAATAAGTAATAGTAGCGTGAATCTGCTCGAAGTTCAAAGAAGGCAAATTAGCTACAATTTCTTCCGGTGAATATCCTTCTAAGTAATAATCAAGTACATTGTCAATGCCGATGCGGTGTCCTTTCAACCGAATATCATCGGGTGATAAAAAGTCAAAATAATCTTCTAATAGCATCGGTCTACCCGTAAATAGAACTTAATGCCATCTTACCTTTACCAAAGGGAGAGGAAAAGGGGAAATTTCGTAGTGCGGACTTCAGTCCGCTCATTTCTGATATCATGTCCGCGCTTATTACTTACGCTCACCCCAAGAACCCCACCCCGCCAAAGCGTAGCTTTGTCTCCCCTCCCCGCAAGCGGGGAGGGGCTGGGGG
>NZ_KK073768.1:2383936-2408495 GCF_000582685.1 [Scytonema hofmanni] UTEX 2349 | reverse complement strand
GGAGGGGCTGGGGGTGGGGTGCAATGACTATGGGAATCATAACTAATTACCCGGACACGATATGACTATATTTTTCTGCAAAACCGGAAACGACAAGCTTACACTTGAAGATAAAGATAAGTGTAATCTCGTAGTTAATAGTTTAATTATGGAACCTGTAACATTAACAGCAGTAGCAACAGCGATCGCTACTATAGTTTTAACTAAAGCCTTGGAAAAAACAGGCGAAAAGCTTGGAGAAACTGCATTAAATGAAAGTCATAAGTTAATCGAACAGCTACGCCATAAGAATAAGTTACCATTACTTGCCAATGCAACACAAGAAAATCCACAGCAGCCATTAGATTATGGCAAAGCAGTTCTGGAGTTGAAAGCAGCAGCAGACGCAGATAGCGAAATTGCTTTTGCAGTGCGGGAAGTAGAAGCAGCAGCAAACGCCGATCCACAAGTTGCACCAAAAGTCAAAGAATTAGCAAATGATATCAACTCGCAACCCGCAGGTGTCATCAATTCTACAAAGTTAGCTGAATCGATTAAAAACCTCTTTCAAGGAAATATTACTATTATTGGTGGTAATTTTTGACTACAGTCGTCCGAACGGGAACCGACAAAGTTAAATCCCCTTATAATACCAGATAATTTGCCCTGGAGTGGGGCGACAAAGTTCGTCGGACGTGAAAAAGAACTTGCACATCTCCACCAATTATTGCAGGAAAATGACTCTGTAGCAGTAGCCGCCGTTGCTGGTATGGGTGGTGTGGGTAAAACAGAATTAGCGCTACAATATGCACTTTTACACCGCGAATTTTACTCTGGTGGGATTTGCTGGTGTGGTGTCAAAAGCGGTGATGTGGGTTTACAGGTGGTGCAATTTGCCCGCATTCACCTAGATTTAAACCCGTTGACAGATTTAGATTTAATCGGGCAGGTGAAATACTGTTGGCAGCGCTGGCGTGGTGGTAATGTGTTGCTAGTGCTGGATGATGTCACTATATATAAGGATATTCAGCCCTATTTACCGCCCTCATCTACCCGATTTAAGGTGTTGATGACAACCAGAAAGCACTTTGGGAAGATTCCTAAATTACCATTAGATGTGCTGCAACCACAAGCCGCGCTGGAGTTGTTGGGAAAACTAATTGGGGATGAAAGAATTGACCTAACCCCCCAACCCCCTTCCCTGCGAGGGAAGGGGGAGTTCAGTTCCCCTCCCCTCGCAGGGGAGGGGTTAGGGGAGAGGTCAATCGGTGAAGTGGTAGCCTTGCAATTGTGTGAAAGGTTGGGATATTTGCCTTTGGGGATAGAGTTAGTTGGACGGTATCTAGCAAGAAAAGAGGATTTGTCTTTAGCAGAAATGTTGCAGAGGTTGGAGAAAAAGAAACTCAAAGAGCGTTCTTTGTCTCAGCCAGAAGAAAATATGACAGCACAGCTAGGTGTGCAAGCAGCTTTTGAGTTAAGTTGGGAAGAATTAAAGGATACAGATAAGCAATTAGCGTGTTTGCTGAGTTTATTTGCTGCTGCACCGATACCTTGGGAGTTGGTAGAATCTTGTTTACCCGATGTGGATGCAGAAGAGATAGAAGAAAGTCGGGATGATCAACTGCTGAAATTGCATTTGCTACAACGTAAGGAAAAGGGAATTTATCAACTGCATCCACTGCTGCGCGAATTTTTTCAAGCGAAGTTAGAAGCACCACCTTTTCAGGAAAATTCGGGGGATGTTAAACGAGGGTTTGCTAGAGTAATGGTAGCGGTTGCCAAGGATATTCCTGAAACGCCCACTCTTGAGCAAATCAGCGCCGTCTCCCTTGCTATACTTCATTTAGCAGAAGTAGCAAATAATCTTATTCAATACGTCAACGATAATGATTTAACTGGAGTATTTATCGGTAACGCTCGATTTTACGATGGTCAAGGATTGTATAACCAAGCTTTACCTTGGTATAAGCAGTGTCTAGAAGTTACCAAAAAACGCTTAGGAGAGGAACACCCATTTGTTGCAGAAAGCCTCAACAACCTAGCGGGACTCTATAACTCCCAGGGCAGATACAGCGAAGCCGAACCGCTTTTAATTCAAGCATTGGCACTCAGGCGCAAACTGCTGGGAGAAGAACATCCAGATGTCGCCGTTAGCCTCAACAACCTAGCGGGGCTCTACAGATATCAAGGCAGATACAGCGAAGCCGAACCCCTTTACATCCAAGCTTTAGCACTCTACCGCAAGCTGCTGGGAGAAGAACATCCAGATGTCGCACGTAGCCTCAACAACCTAGCGGCATTGTACGTATCTCAAGGCAAATACAGCGAAGCCGAACCCCTTGACATCCAAGCATTGGCACTCAGGCGCAAACTGCTGGGAGAAGAACATCCAGATGTCGCACGTAGCCTCAACAACCTAGCGTTACTCTACTACTCCCAAGGCAGATACAGTGAAGCTGAACCCCTTTTAATCCAAGCTTTAGGACTCTGGCGCAAGCTGCTGGGAGAAGAACATCCAGATGTCGCCACTAGCCTCAACAACCTAGCGTTACTCTACGACTCCCAAGGTAGATACAGCGAAGCCGAACCCCTTTACATCCAAGCTTTGGCACTCAGGCACAAACTGCTGGGAGAAGAACATCCAGATGTCGCCGCTAGCCTCAACAACCTAGCGGCATTCTACGACTCCCAAGGCAGATACAGCGAAGCCGAACCCCTTTACATCCAAGCTTTGGCACTCAGGCACAAACTGCTGGGAGAAGAACATCCAGATGTCGCACAAAGCCTCAACAATCTAGCAGTACTCTACTTTTCTCAAGGCAGATACAGCGAAGCTGAACCCCTTTTAATCCAAGCTTTGGCACTTTGGCGTCAACTGTTGGGAGAAGAACATCCACATGTCGCACAAAGCATCAACAACATGGCAAAACTCTACTACTTACAAGGACGTTATACCGAAGCTGAACCATTGTACCTTGAAGCTTTGGATATTTTTGAGCGACGGTTAGGGGTGAATCATCCCCACACTGTCAAATGTCGTGAAAATTTAGCAAATCTGCGCGATCGCCCCCCCTCAGAACAGTAAAATTTAAGTTCCCAACCTCATCAGTCAAGCTTTTATCTCCAAGGTTCGTGTTCTGAACTCAAAGTTTCTTGTTTCAAGTGAGAACGTTCCTGTTTCAAGTGAGAACGTTCCTGTTTCAAGTGAGAACGTTCCTGTTTCAAGTGAGAACGTTCCTGTTTCAAGTGAGAACGTTCCTGTTTCAAGTGAGAACGTTTCTGTTTCAAGTGAGAACGTTTCTGTTTCAAGTGAGAACGTTTCTGTTCTCAGGTGGAATGATGGTGTTGCCCGTGCGATCGCTCGACTTCAATTGTATAATCATGTGCGATCGCCTGTGAAAACGCACTCCCTCAAATCCAGAATAAACTACACGAAGCTACGAATTTACAGCTTTTATGCAAAGCGTACCATGCTAAAACTTAAAAGATTGGAATTTTTATACTTTTGTTGAAACGGTAAACAACCCAAGATGTTGAACAAATGGCAAGAAATCTTTATCGCTGAACAAAAGTGAGTTTTGGCTTTCAATGCAAAAAGTAGCGATAATTACATCAGCCGTTTTGCGAATACTAATGCCACATTTTCGGAGACTTCTATAGTTGTCAGCACTCTTGAAAGCAAGATTAATACCTAACATTTCAAAAATTGTCAGAGAAGTCAGCAGTTCCTTTGCTGTTTGATAATCGGCATCAGAGCGAAATCCTTGCAGTACCTCAGTCAATATCAGATCACCAATTGCAAGCGGTTCTACTCCCAAAAGTGTATCTAGTTTATTTGTTTCTGGGGTTTCCCTACCGTTAAAATAGTCTATCCAGACACTTGAATCTACAATAATCATGAATTGGTTCTTATCTCATCAAGGTTGCCTTCCCATTGGAGATTACCTCGATAAGCTTTTATTTTTTCTTGTTGCTTTAGTTTAATTAGTGTCTTTAGTCCAAGTTCAATTACTTCTTGTTTAGTCTTAAGCCCAGTTACTTGAATTGCTTCATCTATGAGCTTTTCATCAATAAAAAAATCACTTTTCATGGTAGATTGAGATATTTGTATTCAAATAACATATCATTTAATGCTATTTAGTATGTGTTGAGTTTGTCAATATCTTTTTGATCGTTCTGAGGTGCAATGGTGATATTGTAAAGCCGATCGCTCTATTTTTGATTTTAAACCACGCTCATGCGATCGCTCTCCCTCAAATCCAGAATAAACTACACGAAGCTACAAATTTACAGGTTTTATGCAAAGCGTACCATGATAAAACTTGAAAGTGCGATCGCCGCTAGTGAGGGGCTGATATCTTGCAGCAATCTCGATTAGCAGCATCACCCACCCAGAAATAAATTTCTGGGCTAATAGCTTAAGTCCATTGAAATGGACTGAAATTCTTTCTCAGTCGTCTTTAGACGACTTAAGCTATTAGCCTCAGAATTCATTCTGAGGCGGTTGTTGAGAATGGTGCAAGATGTCAGATTAGGTAAAAATGCCATTTGACTTTCTCAAAAGAAGCTTTTGCTTTCTCATTTCGGTGTTTTCCGCAAGCAAAAGAAGCTTTTGCTTTCTCATTTCGGTGTTTTCCGCAAGCAAAAGAAGCTTTGACTTTCTCAAAAGAAGCTTTGACTTACTCATTTCGGTGTTTTCCGCAAGTCAAATAAGCTTTGACTTACTAAATCTGCCTAAATGTATTTTCATTTGAGTAATTCCCGCATTCATTTTGGTATATCATTGAGCCGAAAGGTGGCGTAGGCATAGCCCGTCGGAGACATCGCTCTACTTTCAAGTGTAAATCTATAGGCGATCGCTATTATATGGTTGTTAATGATGGTGTTCTAAGTGCGATCGCTATTATATGGTTGTTAATAATGGTGTTATAAGTGCGATCGCACTACCTTGAATGCTAAAGTTTATCTTCTACTTAGAATCATTAAACCACCAAAAGCGGATGCAGTATTAAATAATTTTATTTCGTAGTGCGTACTTCAGTCCGCTCTTTTCTTACTATATTTTTATGCTTCACCGGAGAAGACAAGCATACACTTGAAGATAGAAATAACTGTTCTATTGTACTTAAAAGCTTGCTGCATGGAACCTGTAACATTAACAGCTGTAGCAACAGCGATCGCCACGATAGTTTTCACTAAAGCCCTAGAAAAAACAGGTGAAAAGCTGGGAGAAACTGCATTAAATGAAAGTCATAAGTTAATCGAACAGCTACGCCATAAAAATAAGCTACCATTGCTTGCGAATGCAACACAAGAAACGCAAGAGCGATTAGATTATGGCAAAGCAGTTCTAGAGTTGAAAGCAGCAGCAGACGCAGACCGCGAAATTGCTTTTGCAGTGCGGGAAGTAGAAGCAGCTGCAAATGCCGATCCACAAGTTGCGCCAAAAGTCCAGACATTAGCAAATGAAATTAATTCGCAACCTACGGGTGTTATCAGTTCTACAAAGTTAGCTGAATCGATTAAAAACGTCTTTCAAGGAAATACTTTTAATGGAACTAACATCTTTTGACTACAGTCGTCTGAACGGGAACGGACAAAGTTAAATCCCCCCATTAAAATACCAGATAATTTGCCTTGGAGTGGGGCGACGAAATTCGTGGGACGTGAAAATGAACTCGAACTTCTCCACCAATTCTTGCAGGGAAATCATCAAGTGGCGATCGCCGCGATCGCTGGTATGGGTGGTGTGGGTAAAACAGAATTAGCGCTGCAATATGCACTCAAGCAGCGCCAATTTTACTCTGGTGGGATTTGCTGGTGTGGTGTCAAAATCGGTAATGTGGGTTTACAGGTGGTGCAATTTGCTCGCATTCACTTAGAATTAAACCCCTTGACTGATTTGGATTTAGTCGGGCAAGTAGCATACTGTTGGCAGCGCTGGTGTGAGGGTAAAGTGTTGCTAGTGCTGGATGATGTCATTAAATACAAAGAAATTCAGCCGTATTTACCGCCGTCATCCACCCGATTTAAAGTGCTGATGACAACGCGATCGCACTTCGGGCAGATTCAAAAGTTATCATTAGATGTGCTGCAACCGCAAGCCGCGTTGGAGTTGTTGCGAAAACTAATTGGGGATGAACGGGCTAATCTAGAGACTTCGTATTTCGCATCTCTAGCTGAAAGGTTGGGATATTTGCCTTTGGGGTTAGAGTTAGTTGGACGGTATTTGGCAAGAAAAGAGGATTTGTCTATAGCAAAAATGTTGCAGAGGTTGGAGAAAAAGGGACTAAAAGAACGTTCTTTGTCTCAGCTAGAAGACGACATGACAGCAGATAAAAGTGTGGAAGCAGCCTTTGAGTTGAGTTGGGATGAATTAAACGATACAGATAAGCAATTAGCATGTTTACTGAGTTTATTTGGTGCTGCACCGATACCTTGGGAGTTAGTGAAACAGTGCTTACCTAATGCGGATGCAGAAGAGTTAGAAGAAAGTCGGGATGAGAAGCTGGTGAATTTGCATTTGCTACAGCGTAAGTCCAAGGGAATTTATCAACTGCATCGACTGTTACGAGAATTTTTTCAAGCAAAGTTAGAAGCACCACCTTTGCAGGAAAGTGGGGGGAATTTTAAACAAGCTTTTGTCAAAGTAATTATAGCGATCGCTAAATATATTCCTCCAACCCCTACCCTCAAAGAAATCACCACTTTCTCCCCCGCTATGCCTCATTTAGCCGAGGTAGCGAAGAATTTTATCGAATATATTAGCGATGAAGATTTAATCTGGGCTTTCGTCGGTAATGGTCGATTTTACAAAGGTCAGGGATTGTATGCTCAGGCAGAACCTTGGTTTAAGCAGTGTCTAGAAGTTAGTAAAAAGCGCTTGGGAGACAACCACCCCTATGTCGCGCAAAGCTTAAACAACTTAGCAGGAGTTTACAAATGCCAAGGACGTTACGACGAAGCCGAACCATTATACCAACAAGCTTTGGAAGTAATGCGACACCTCCGGGGAGAAGAACATCCCTATCTTGCACCTATTCTCAACAACTTGGCGGAACTCTACCGTTCTCAAGGACGTTACAACCAGGCTGAACCATTATACCAACAAGCTTTGCAACTGAGGCGACATCTTTTGGGAAAAGAATATCCCGCTGTTGCCGAAAGCCTCAACAATTTGGCATTACTCTACTATTATCAAGGACGCTATAGTGAAGCCGAACCTCTAGCACTGAGAGCAATAGAACTAGATAAGCAATTTTTAAAAGAAAAGCACCCTGATTTAGCTACAGATATTCACAATTTGGCTTTGATATACCGCGCTCAAGGACGCTATAGCGAAGCAGAACCATTGTTTCTGGAAGCTTTGAAACTCAAACAGCTTCTACTGCCAGAAGATCATCCTCTTTTGGCAGATACTATCTACGCTCTCGGTTATATGTACAGAATTCAGGGTTGCTACACTAAAGCAGAAGAATTTTCCATCAAAGCATTGGAACTCGATAAACGCTTGCTGGGAGACAACCATCCCTATGTCGCGCAAAGCTTAAACAACTTGGTGGAACTCTACAAATCTCAAGGAAGTTACAGCCAAGCCAAACCTTTACTGCAAGAAGCTTTAGATATTTTTGAGCGTCAGTTAGGTGTGAATCATCCCCACACTATCACTGTTCGTGAAAATCTGGCAATTCTTCAGACTGAGATAACTTTTGAGGAATAAAATTCAACTTCTCAGCTTCAAGTTATCCACGCTCATGCGATCGCATGAGCTATGTGTGCGATCGCGCATTATATTTAAACTAAAATAAACCGTCTAGTCATAAAACTTCTCGTACCACCAGAAGCGATGGTACTTAAAAAATACTTAAGCCAAGAGCGATCGCTCTTAACGTAAACTTTTTGATTTACTAACTTTGATTGCTGCGATCAACATTTACAGCAGCAATTTGTAGCAGATGTGAATATTCTTTTGCTTAAACAAAATGCTGATTTTTTTAACTATCACCCCTGCGACCTGTCCAACCGCACCAAACTGCTATTAAGCCAAGTTTAAGACTAAACAAGTTCTCATAAAGTACCGGGTATTAGCTCACTAATCGCGATCAATTAAATATCCGAGTGGCTAAACCAATGAAAATTTTATCACTATTGTTATTTAGTGCGATCGCCTTGACGATGCCAACGCTAGCAAATGTTCATGAATCACCCAGCTATGGCTTATCTAATTCAACAACCGATTCCGATTGTACTTATCGCGGGGCTAGTCGCCGTGAAGATTGCATCTACCTCTTGCGGTAGATGATAAAACGCCAAAAAACCGGGTATGCCTTTGAAGCTAACCCGGTAGCTTGCTTCCTGCTTTGAAAAGACATTACGCCGTCAAACCTATCTACAGTATTGACTTGTATTTAAGCGGAAATGGTGTAACACAACTAAAACCATTCATACCGTTTTTATCTGAAGATGCATATCATTTCGCCTGCCTACTGGTTCGCAAAAGCCGGCTAGGCAGGTGCGGTTTCCCGTCGGCACTTAAAAAAGCTTCAAACGGATAAATACCTTTTAAACCCCATACTTTTTTGAGAAATATTGTCTATTATATAGATAGAACTGATGGTTACTATTGTAACTTTTTGATAGCATAAAAAAGCACATTACCTTGATTTAACAGGGTTTTGGGGATTTATCAGCCAAAGAAAAATCATAAATGTTATCAAATACTTGCTTTTGTTATTGACTTCAGTTACAGTCAATGCAGATCCCCACCGGAAACTTGTACTGTCAGGTAGGGGGTGAGATGTCAACGACTTAAACCAACGCTGGTTTATTTTTTTCTCTTTAATTGATAATATTTAGCAATATGTTCTTAAAGCAAATATTAAAACTATATAGTCTTGAAGAATTGTTAAAGAAATCCGGAGCAAGAAAAGCAGTATTTTTTTGCCAAAAGTTTACAAATATTTTCAATTTATATCAGTTAAAGTGCCGACAGCAGTGCTTGAGATTAGATCAAAAAGTTGGCGATGAAAGTATAAATAGCAATTTCATTAAGTGTTGTAAAAAAGCTGATTGGGATTATGCGATCGCTTTCAATAAAAAAGCTGTGCATCTAACTTTACAAGCGTCTTGGCAAATTGGTATTGACTTTTTCGCAAAGGTAATTAAAGAGTTTTTTTTATCAACGTGGCATAAGAATATACCTTTAGGTGTAGAGACAAATGCTGTAGTAAATTATATTTATATATTAATAGAAAATTCTTGTAAAAGAATTTATTGTGATAATTATCACAAGTATTCTAATAGCTTCAGCAAGCTGAAAGCTAGATACTGTCTAGATTATCAGGCAAGATTCAATATTTTTGACTTTGGTTGTGTAACAAAGTTTATCAAGTCCAAGTTTCTGCCATTCAAAATTCATGAACTGCCAGATAGCATTGTATGCAAAATAAACATTGCAGTTGAGAAAGTATCTATTTGTACGCTTAACTCTATTAGAGAAAATATCTTTAAAAAAGAGACATTTCCTATAAATGATGTTATAAAGTGGCTACCAGGTTTGAGTTGGAGAATATATATCTTTCCTTCATTGTCTTGCTTGGTATCAAAGGCAGCAGTTTCTTTGGATGAGTAGTGAAAAACATTGTTAAGAGGAAAGTTTTGTAATGAAAATAACACTTTCATTTAGAGAAAATTGATTTATCAAATACACAACTCAGTACAGGTAGATGACTCATTTATTTTGTTCCGACCATTCAAAAGAAGTAGGAGAGGATCTTATTGGTAGCGCCACCAACTACCAAACTTATGTTTTAATAGAGTGTCCTCCACCTTGGCATTCGGAAGCTTTGAATTCCAGATGGGTGCCCAATAGTCTGAAAGTTTTAGTCGAAGAAGTAAAGCGGACTAAACAGCCGATAAGATTTCTCTTGATTGCTAATAATGAATCCCATAAAATAGACCACACCACATTGTTGATTTATCATCAACAAGAAGGTCTTGGCAATGGATATCGCAAACAAGAGTTTAAACTGCCAAATATTGAGCAAGCAGCACCTACTATCAGAAAATGGTTATCGGGCAACACTCTCAAGTATGAAGTAAAAACAAGTGTAACCAGAGATATTTTAGTGTGTACGCACGGTAGCCATGATATGTGTTGTGCTAGATATGGCAATCCGTTTTACTATCACGCAGACACTACTATTTCTGATTTGGGTTTGGATGATGTGCGAATTTGGAAATCAAGCCACTTTGGTGGACATAGATTTGCACCAACAGCCATAGACTTACCAGAAGGAAGATACTACGGTGCGCTAGATCAAGAGTCATTCAAGTCGATTTTGACACGCAGCGGTGATATTAATTGCTTGCATAAAGTCTATCGAGGTTGGGGAATTTTGCCATCTGCGATGCAAATTTTGGAAAGAGAATTGATCCTTCGCTACGGATGGGATTGGTTTGACTACAAAGTAGCAGGCAAAATCATTAAGCAAAGCTTAGATAATTGTACAATTGAAGCAGAGCTAACTTTTGAAAAACCGTCTGGTTCTCTCTACACTTATCAGACTCGACTTGTCAAAGACGAAAGCAAAACTAAAGAATTGAAAGGTTCTTGCAATGCTACGAAAGAGTCAGTGTTTGCCAAATATGCTGTAACTAGTCTCAATCTTATTGCTAGCAAGGTTCCAGCTTTTTGTGCATTGCCAAGCAGGTAATGTACAGATAATTCAAGGGTTTTTATCTACCACAAATCTTATTAATATCATGTCTGGTAAATTACTTACTAATGTAGAGAGACGTTCCACCGGAACGTCTCTACAAAGACGATACGAATAGCGGAATTAAGTAGTTCCTAACATTTGTAAGTTGTGTAAAGTGGCGTAAAGTCCTTCTTGTTGCAGCAACTCTTCATGACTTCCCTGTTCGATTAATTCTCCTCGCTTCAAGACAAAAATTCGATCTACATTGCGAATCGTAGACAGACGGTGAGCAATAATAATTGCAGTACGTTCAACTAAAAGCTGATTTAATGCTTGTTGAATTAAAGCTTCGGTGCCTACATCTAAACTAGCGGTTGCTTCATCTAATACCAAAATTTGCGGATTGCGAATTGCAGCTCGCGCAAACGCTAAAAGTTGCTTTTGTCCGCTGGAAAGATTTGTACCTCTCTCCCTAAGTTGGGTATCGTAACCTTGAGGGAGATTTTCAATAAATTCGTCAATGTTTGTTTTTTGTGCTGCTTGTTGAATTTGCTCAAAGGTGTAACTGTCTCCTAAAGTGATATTGCTTTTAACATCACCTGCAAACAAAAAGCCTTCTTGCAAAATTACTGCCATGTATCGTCGCAGTTCTGCTTGGGTTACTTCGCGAATATCTACACCATCTATTAAAATGCGTCCTTTGCTGGGTTCGTAGAGACGACACAAAAGACGGATAATTGAACTTTTACCTGCACCTGTGGGACCAACTAATGCTATTTTTTCACCTGGATGAATGGTAAAATCTAAGTCTTTAATGACATATTCATCGTCTTTATAGGCAAACCAAACATGTTCAAAGCGGATTTCTCCTCTTGCAGACTTACCATTTGCTGTTTGAGAATTTAAGTTCTCTACGATATCGTCGATATAACCAAATTCTGAATCTAAAAAGGAGTATCGCGGATTAGTCCTATCGCGTATTTCTATCGGTTCATCTAAAATATCGCTAACCCGCTCAATCGCAGTAAAACCAGCTTGAATTGTTGTGAATTTTTCCGCAAATTGTCGCAAAGGATCGAACAATCGCTGGGCATACAAAATAAATGCCGATAACGTGCCAAATGTCAACTGTTTATTTAATAACAATAAACCGCCGATACATAAAACACTGGCGATCGCTATTAAAGAAATCCATTCCAATGTAGCGGAAACTGCCGAATCAAAAAAGATGGTTTGATCGACTTCTTTGACGTAATCTTGGTTTGTGTTACGAAACAATTGGGCATTAAATTTTTCCCGCCGGAACAACTGTACAACATTAATGCCAGTAATATTTTCTTGCAACTGGGAATTCAGGACAGAAAGTTCTTCCCGCACTTTGTAATTAGCTTTGCGAAACTGTTGCTGAAAGAAAACAATTAACCAGGTGATTGGTATCAGCATCAACAACAATAACAAAGCGAGTTCCCACTGAATAGAAAACATAAAACCGAGAATCACCAGCATCGAAAACAAATCCGAGACTATGCCGATCGCTCCAGTGGAAAAAACATCACCTAACACTTCCACATCGCTGGTGAGTCTAGTAATTAATTTACCAACAGGTGTGCGGTCAAAAAAACGTACCGCTAAAGATGTAACATGAGCGAATAAATCCCGGCGAATTTCGGCGGTGATTTCTTGTCCTAGCTTTTGTACCAGATAACCCTGAAAACCAGTAAATATCAGGTTGATGCTCACCGTTAAGAGCAACAATGCTTCAACAATATTTAGCCCTTGCATTAAAGGGCGATTTCGGAGAAACTCGTAAGTGCTTGGTTCCGAGCGAATTAGGGATATGGCTTGTCCAATTAGCAAAGGTTGTATCGCACCGGCTACAGCGATCGGCACGAGTAACGACATCGAAAGCGCTAGCAGTCGTCCACGTTTTCGTGCGTAGGGTACTAAACGCAAAAATAACCGCCAGTCATTCTCACGACGACGGTTCCCTGTATAGGATTTTTTGAAAGGTTTGGTAGTGCTCATAATAAGAGCATTATATTAATTTTTACAATCAGAAAAGCAACCTTTCCTAATGTATCGTCAATATTCATACTCCCACATCATGCCAGAGATTGAAACCGCCAGATTGCAACTTCGGCAATTTACCTTAGCAGATTTTGATGATTTGTATCGCCTTTACAGCGATCCAGAAGTTATGAGGTATCTGTCGCTTAGAACCAGAGAACAGACACAGGCAAGCTTATGTAAACATATCCAACACTGGCAGGAACATAACTTTGGGATGTATGCCGTAATTGACAAACAAAGCAGTAAAATGATTGGTCGTTGTGGATTAGGTTTTTTGGATAATACGCCTGAAGTTGAACTTGGTTATGTGTTCGACAAATCGTATTGGAATAGGGGATTGGCTACCGAAGCATCTAAAGCGACTTTGAACTATGGCTTTGAGGAAATAAAGTTAGATCGGATAGTGGCGATCGCTAAACCAGAAAATATCGCTTCTGTGCGTGTAATTCAAAAAATCGGCATGAAGTATGAAAAAGATGCTCACTTTTACAATGTCGATGTGGTTTATTATGCGATCGCGCGAGTGAGTTTTAACTGACTGAAAGCCTTACTAAGTTGTCTAAAGACGATTTCAGCTATTAGCCTGATAAATTCATTGGCGGTTGTTGGGATTGGTGGAAGAATCAAATAAACCCAATATCAAGCGAAAATCAGCCATAACAAGATTAAAAGGGGCTATTTGCCTTTATGCTGAGGGAAAGGAGAAAAACGTTATATGAGACAAAATCACACCGATCGCTTTAGCCTGCTAAAAGCCTTGATTTTAGCTTTCTTGATGTTGGCATCCGTAATGCCCCCCAGTGTTATGGCTAACGAGAGCGAAAAATCCACAACTTTCGATGGCACGACAACACTCCAAACCATACTTGCTAGCAGTCATCGCTCACAGAAGAATCGTGACCGAGACAAATATCGCCACCCAGCCCAAACTCTCGAATTCTTTGGTTTACGCCCAAATATGACCGTAGTTGAATTATGGGCGGGGAACGGTTGGTACACTGAGATATTAGCCCCATTTCTAGCACCCAAGGGGCAGCTCATAGTTACTAACTTCGCTCCCAACAATAGTAAACTACCGATGGTGGTTTTCCAACAGAAGCTAGCCTTGGCTTTCCAACAGAAGCTAGCAGCTAATCCAGAGGTTTTTGGTAAGGTTAAAGTCGCTCCAATTAATCCCCCAAAGGAACTTACCCTAGCCCCAGATAACTCTGTAGACATGGTTGTTACCTTCCGCAATATTCATAACTGGGTCAGTGCTGGTTATGCCGACCAGGTTTATGCGGCAGCTTACAAAGCACTGAAGCCAGGGGGCATTCTGGGAGTGGAAGAACACCGTGCTAAACCAGGGACTTTGTTACAAGAGAGTATTAAAACGGGCTATATGTCTGAAGATGGGGTAATTGCTGCTGTGGAGAAAGTCGGCTTCAAATTGCTGGATAAATCAGAAATTAACGCCAACCCCAAGGATACCAAAGACTATGTGGATGGTGTATGGGCGTTACCTCCGACCTTAAGGCAAGGACAAAAAGATCGGCAACGCCTCCTTGCTATTGGGGAGAGCGATCGCATGACTCTTAAGTTCATTAAGCCCAAATAGTGGGACTAACATCAAATAAACCGCCTCAAACTGACCAAATTTGGCGTTACTGATTGCAGTTCAATGCTGCGTTAGACTTGTTTAAGGCACCCGACTGTAGACCAAAGTTGCGATCGCATATCCTCAACTAAAAGTAATTGACACTCTTTGGGTAAGATTTTCGACTATATTTACTATATTTTTGTTGCTGCAACTTCTAGTCTTATCATCGGCACATGAGCAAAACCCTCACTATCTAAAGGATAACTTTCCAGATAGGTATCAACTATTTCTGTAATAATCTCGGATTGTAAATCCTCAGGTACTCTACATACATAATTAGGAGATCCAACCGTTCTAATCCATGCTTGTACTTCTTCTTTTCCTTGATGAATCATGTCTGTAGGAATTAATTCTACTCGTTGTGCTTTCAAGCCAACACTTTTCAGCAAATCCTTATATTCATCGTCGCTAAAAAAATGAGTCTTAAAAGAGAAATTCTCAAAATACTTGCTCCATTTCTCACTATAAATAACCTTCTCGGTAACACGTCCAATCGTCAGAGCATTTCCTTTTCCACCCATTTGCAATAAAATTATTCCAGATGATTTCAGGCTATTTTTAATACCTGCAAGCACTGGAAGATGGTCACTTATCCAGTGAAGACAAGCAAAAGAAACAATTACATCAAATTCATTGTCAAAATTTAGCTGAAGAGCATCTTTTTGCTGGAAAGTCAGATTAGGAAAATTAGTTGCTGGAAACTGACTCTGAGCAAAGTTGATCATATTTTCCGAATTATCAATACCCAGCACCGAACCATTAGGTACATAACTTGCAATTTCCGCAGTAACTTTACCATCACCGCAGCCGATATCGAGAATTCTTTCATTTCCTTTCAAGTCAAGTTTCGCAATTAATTCCCGTGCCCATCTTTGCTGATTAGCAGAATTTTGGTTGTAATCGGCTGCATTCCATGCACACATAAATTTCACCTACATGTTAGATTACGCAAAGAATTTGCTTTCTCACATCTTCAACTAAGTTGTGCAAATTACCTATATTTAGACGATAACTTAGGGGATGGGCAATCAATCGTGCCGTGCTTTCATACAATGTCGCAATCTCAATCAAACCATTTTCGCGCAACGTCCGCCCAGAAGAAACCAAATCAACGATCGCCTCTGACATCCCGGTAATGGGTCCTAATTCTACTGAACCATACAACGGCACAATTTCCACAGGTAAATCTAAACTTTGGAAATATTCACAAGCGCAATTCACATACTTTGATGCCACTCTACCATCAGCAGGTAATTCCAACGCCGAACGGTAAGAACTCGATGCTTTCACCGCCACAGACATGCGACAATAGCCAAACTGCAAATCAACCAAGTGAGCAACTTCCGGCTTTTTCTCCCGCAGCACGTCGTAACCGACAATACCCAATTGTGCCTGACCATATTCTACATAAACAGGCACATCTTGCGCCCTTACCAGCAGAGCTTTTGCTTTGCCTGTGGTGTCAGGAATTTGTAGTTGGCGAGTTCCAGAATCCAAAAAAGCGCTAAAATCTAATCCCACAGATTGTAACAAATGGATGCTATTTTTAAGTAGTTCCCCTTTTGGCAGTGCAACAGTAATCATAAGTAGCTAGATGTTAAATTTATAGCTTACTAATAATATCATGACCGGCTAATCACATATACTGTAGAGACGTTCCGCCGGAACGTCTTTACGACTTTTATTAGACATAGAAGTGAAAATGAATGTAGAGACGTAGCACTGCTACGTCTAATCAAGGGTTCTGGGTAATGCATATTTAATTTTTACCAGATGTCTATTAGTGTTAATTAAACAGACATGATATAACTCATAACTTTTAACATGCGGATTCTTTTAGTTGACGATGAAGTTGAACTAACTGACCCTTTATGTCGCGTGTTAACTCGCGAGGGTTACACTGTGGATGCGGCTTATAATGGGACAAATGGTAGCCAACTGGCTTCTGAAGGCAATTATGACTTACTAATTTTAGATTGGATGCTGCCAGGAAAAACCGGTTTGGAAATTTGTCAGCAATTGCGACGTACTGGTAAAGTCACACCGGTGCTGTTTCTCACCGCTAAAGATACTTTAGATGATAGAGTAGAGGGTTTAGATGCTGGTGCAGACGATTATTTAGTTAAACCGTTTGAATTGCGGGAATTACTAGCACGAGTGCGTGCTTTGTTGCGTCGTTACGCTGGAGAAGCGCAAACCACCATTAGCGGAAGGTTGACTGTAGCTGATTTAGAGCTTGATAGCGAAAATCAAGTAGCCTTTCGCTCAGGACGGATTATAGAACTATCCGAAAAAGAAAGTCAACTGTTGCAATATTTCATGGAAAATAGCGGACAATTGCTGACTCACGCGCAAATTATGCAGCATTTGTGGTCAGATGACGAACAACCCAGCAGCAATGTGATCGCGGCATTAATTCGCTTGCTGCGTCGTAAGATTGAGCTAGCTGGTGAAACGCAACTAATTCACACCGTCTACGGTAAAGGTTATCGTTTTGGTGCTTCTTCAGTGGACTAAGTACAACTTTGCATTAATTCATGACGAAAATTTATCACAAAAACTCTGCGTTACTCTGCGCTTCCCTCTGCGTTCCTTTGCGTTAAAAAATGCGCTCGTTCTTAGGCAAAACTGTACTAAATACAACATTACCCGATGTGTTCTGAACCAAACGACTTGTGTTCTGAACCAAACGACTTGTGTTCTGAACCAAACGACTTGTTTTCTGAACCAAACGACTTGTGTTCTGAACCAAACGACTTGTTTTTTGAACCAAACGACTTGTTTTGTTGAAAAATATTGTAGAAACGTGAAATTTTGCTTCTCTACAAGGGTTGTAGACAACGCACAATTAATTTATCACCTCTGTCTAATGTATCTGGATGCGAGTAATGCGATCGCTACTTTCACCAATCATCGACTATCTACTAACAAATAACAACTATCAAGCATCAACTACAAAAGCTGATTAATTTGACTTTGCAGCTTTTCTCGCAATTGTTGTGCTTTTTGATAAACCACAGTTCTACTTAGTTTATCAGCGTTAATTTCCGGAGTATACAAAGGCTGAATAAAGTAACGCAAATTAGATTTATTTGCCCAAACTCCCATTGAAGGAAAGAGAAGAAAGACGAACATCAAAGGTGATAAAGGCAAAAATGGTAATCTTACTAATCTCTGCAATTTCCGGAAATTAACAGCGAAAGGATGTAAATTTTCGCTACCAATACATACGACTGGGAGAATAGGAATTTGATAGCGATCGCTTAACTGAATAAAACTCAAATCAAACTTTTGCAACTCATATCGCTTTGCCCAACCTTTTATCGGTCCGCGCAAACCTTCCGGTGCATATAAAATAATTTTACCCTCTTTTATCGCCGCTTCAAAGTCATCTTTTTCGGCTTTCACACCACCCAAAACTTTAGACCATCCTGAAGGCAGCCACCAAACCATCCAAGGATGCTCAAATAAAGATACATTCGCTAAAGGTTGTACTACCCATTCGCGTGTTTTACTTAATAAATAACCTACGCTCAAAAAGTCCCACGGAAATGACATACCCGCATGATTCATTGCCACAATCATCGGTCCTGTCTGCGGCAAGTTCTCAAGTTGTTGTAATTCAGCATGGAAATAATCTTTAACAATTACAGTCAGAATTTCTTCTCTAAAAGCTAGTTGATATTTTGGTTCAAATTCATCAAATTGACGACGCGGTAAACGACATCTAAGCCGCAACCAGCGAATTAATAAAGCTAGATAAAATCCACCCGGAATTAAAAATAATAGATACTCTAGCCAATTCCAACCATCTGAATCTGTGTGATAATGTTGCCAATGCCGGTTAAATAAAATCAGCCAACCTGGAGGATACCACAGGCAAAACCAATCAAACCAGGTGAATTTGTAACCCTTATCAGATAATTTTTTAATGTGAGGGTTTAAAAGGTTTTCAGAAGTTTGATTAATCACAACACCTGAGAAAATGAGAAAATTTAGCTTAGTAGAAAATTTTAGCTTTATCTGTTGAAACTTGGCATCATACTATAGATAGAAAATTAAAGCCCTGGCGACTAGAAGTCGTAGCTAAAAACAGCCATGACTCAACTGGAATTAAAAAATCACCAAGTGTGGCAAGATTTAATCACAATTGTAGAAAATATAGACAGTAATGCACTTGCAAAAGAACATCTTGAGGCTTGTGATTATAAAGTGTGCGGCTATTGGGACGAACAAGATGTATTTTATGAAGAAGTTATTTTGCCTCGTACTTTAGAAACACAGTTGCTTAGTAGTTCCATTGGTTTTACGGGTAAGGAACGCTTTTTACAACTTAAGTTTTCCCTCCAAACTACTCTTGCTGCGATGGTTCAACTCAATCCCCAAATTCAAAAAGTTGGTGAGCTTGTTTTAATTTACGATGAAAATCTAGAGTTTTTAGATGAGCGTTGGCTTTTAGATGTTGATTCTCCTTTACTAAGGATGAATGTTACCGAGCCTTAAGTGTAGATGGGCATAAATAAACGCTCCTTAACGTAGTAAGTGGTCGGACAAAAATATTTACAGTCATTGTGTAATTAATTCTGTCTGACTACTTAACAGCTACCCTTCGGGAAAGCTCCGCTAACAGCCGTTAAAATCACGACTCGACGAGCGGTGAACCGCTCACTACGAATCAGGAGAGTATTTTACGTTTAATTTCGCCGACTTATTTAACTTAGGGATTCTATCAACTTTACTACCCGTTGTTTGACTTCATCACGAACGCGACGAAAAGTTTCAATTGGTTGTCCTTCTGGATCGTCTAATTGCCAATCTTGAAAAACTTCTCTTAATACCCACGCTTCAGGTAAATTCACACCACAACCACACAAAGAAATCACCGCATCAAAATCTTCAGCTTGAAAATCAGTTAAAGCCTTAGAAGTTTGGTTACTAATATCAACGCCAATTTCTGACATGATATCAACAGTTTTCGGATCTACATGACTCGCTTCCAAACCTGAACTATTTACAGAAATCTTGCCTTCTCCTAATGTGCGTGCAAATCCTTCTGCCATTTGAGAACGACGAGAATTTTTCTTACAAACAAACATTACTTTTTTCATGATGTTGTTATTTATTGGTAGATTGACTGGTTAAACTTTTATCAGCTTCTAGCGCACTATTAGCGATCGCGATTATCTCTTTGGCGGCTTTTTCCTTACGTTCGCTGTAGCGGTCTGTGAGATAATCAACTTGGTCGCGTAAAAGCAATGTAAATTTGTACAGTTCTTCCATCACATCAACTACGCGATCGCGGTAAGCTGAATCTTTCATCGTGCCATCTTCGTTAAACTCTTGATAAGCTTTCGCAACCGAAGATTGATTGGGAATTGTAAACATCCGCATCCAACGTCCCAAAATCCGCATTGTATTTACAGCGTTGAAAGACTGAGAACCACCGCTAACTTGCATTACTGCCAAAGTTCTGCCTTGAGTCGGTCTAACTGCACCTATACTTAAAGGAATCCAGTCAATTTGATTTTTCAAAATCCCAGTAATATTACCGTGCATTTCCGGTGATGACCAAACTTGACCCTCTGACCACAAACTCAATTCTCGTAATTCCTGTACCTTATAATGAGTTTCTGGCACACTGTTGTGAATTGGTAATTCGCGAGGGTCAAAAAATTTAACTTCTGCACCAAATTCTTCAATAATTCTTGCAGCTTCCTCTGCTAATAAACGGCTATAAGAACGCTCTCTTAAAGAGCCATATAAAAACAATATTCTGGGTTTGTGATTAAAGGTTGTCATTTGCAATAAAAATTATTTAACTACAAGGCTGCTGATGATGCTTGGAAAAATCGTCTTTTTATCCAGAAAGCTGCACTAACTAAAGCAATTAATACTGGAACTTCTACCAATGGTCCAATAACAGCAGCAAAGGCAGCACCTGAGTTAATACCAAATACGGCAATTGCCACAGCGATCGCTAACTCAAAATTATTGCCCGCTGCCGTAAATGCCAAACTTGCAGCTTTCGCATAATCGGCTTTGATTCTCCATGCCATGTAAAAACTACTCAAGAACATTAACACAAAGTAGATAATTAGCGGAATCGCAATTCGCACAACATCCACAGGAATTTGAACAATTAAATTGCCCTTTAAGCTAAACATCACCACGATGGTAAATAGCAAGGCAATCAATGTAATTGGACTAATTTTCGGAATAAATTCATTGTGATACCACTGTTTACCTTTAGCTCTCACCAAAAGAACACGAGTGATAAAACCAGCAAGGAAGGGAATACCTAAATAGATAAAAACGCTGGTAGCAATTTCCCCAATACTGACATTAACAACACTTGCTTTTAAGCCAAATAAAGGTGGCAAAACAGAGAGAAAGAACCAAGCATAAACACTATAAAAGAGAACTTGAAAAATACTATTGAAAGCGACCAATCCCGCTGTATATTCAGTGTCCCCTCTAGCTAAATCACTCCATACAATCACCATCGCAATACAACGGGCTAATCCAATCATGATTAAGCCAGCCATATATTCGGGTTTATCATGTAGAAAAAAGATGGCAAGCACGAACATGAGAATCGGACCAATCACCCAATTTTGCAATAACGACAAACCGAGAATTTTACCGTTACGAAATACATCTCCTAATTCTTCATATCGCACTTTTGCTAAAGGTGGATACATCATTAAAATTAAGCCGATAGCAATTGGAACGTTAGTTGTTCCCACCTGAAATTGGTTAATAAATGCTTCTATTCCAGGGGAGAAATAGCCTAAACCAACTCCAATAGCCATTGCGATAAATATCCACAATGTCAAGAAGCGATCGAGAAAAGAAAGACGTTTTTTAGTCGGTTTATTCGCAATATATTCCACAAAAATCACCTAAATAACTGTAGTGCAATAAATCGTAATTTGGAAAAATAAACAATGTTGTCATCATTGATCTTTTTTGAATTTTGAATTGCCCCAAGGGGTTGACTAGTGATTATTTGAAAGCACTAATACAACGCGGATCTCGCAATGTTGCTTTTTCCGGCTCTCGCGGAAACCAAACGGCTGTACGTTTACAGACTTCAACCAACAACAACATAACTGGTACTTCAATTAAAACACCTACCACTGTGGCAAGTGCTGCACCAGAATTTAAACCAAATAGCGTTACAGCAGTAGCAATAGCAACTTCAAAATGATTGCTAGCTCCAATTAATGCTGCTGGTGCGGCATCTTCATAAGAAATATTGAGTTTAAGCGCGGCTACATAACTAATCAGGAAAATAAAATTAGTTTGGATAAATAGCGGTACTGCAATTAATAAAATATGCAAGGGATTATTCACAATTAATTCTCCCTTGAACGCAAACAGCAACACCAAAGTCAGTAAAAGAGCGGTAATTGCAATTGGACTGAGATACTTTAAAAATCGTCGTTCAAACCACTCTCTACCTTTATGTTTGAAAATCCAGTAACGGCTGTACATTCCTGCTATTAACGGCAAGCCGACATAAATCAGCACGGATAAAAGAATTGTTTCCCAAGGTACTGTTAAATTATTCGCTGCTAGTAACCACCTTCCCAAAGGTGCATACAAAAACACCATTGCTAAGGAGTTCACCGCTACCATCACCAAAGTGTGTCCCTGGTTGCCGTAGGAAAGATATCCCCACATCAGTACCATCGCAGTACAAGGAGCAATTCCTAATAGAATAGTACCCGCAATGTACGAATTTGATATTGCTACTTCGTTACCATGAATTAGCTCAGTTCCCGCAATTAAAGGACGAAATAACCATCCTAAGAAAAACTGTGTAAATGCCACCATTGTGAATGGTTTAATTAACCAATTCACTACCAAAGTCAGAATCACGGGTTTTGGGGCACGTATGGCGTTTACGGCTTGAGTAAAATCAATTTTTACCATGATGGGGTACATCATGAAAAACAAACATATGGCAATAGGAATTGACACTTGATAGACGCTTATAGCATCTAGTGCTACCGCAATTCCGGGGAATAATCTTCCTAGTAAAATTCCCGCCAAGATACAGAATAATACCCAAACAGTGAGGTATTTTTCAAAAAAACTCAAATTACTCCCAGCTTGCACTGAAGCTGTAGTTGCTCGCGGATTATTTGTACCCATCTATATCACCCTAAAATTAAAAGTTGATCGCTAAAACTGCTTTTGTCTGCGTAACAACTCTCCAAGTGTTAAATCTATCTGAGCTTTACCAGCAAACACTGTTCCCGCTTTGCCTGTATTTAAATGAACATTATCGATATGGTAAGCCTCATTTGGTAAAGGCACATATCCTACAGAACTCGCTGTTGTTGGTGCTTTTTGAATGTAAAAAGTTACGAATTTATTCAACGCTTGTTTATTTTTGGCATCCCAAGGATTGACATAGATAAACAAAGGTCGAGACAATGGTTGATATCTAGCTTTCTCTACTGTTTGACGCGACGGTAATACTGCTTCTTTACCGTTATTTACTGCTAGTGCTTTTAACTTATTTTGATTTTTTTCATAATAGGCAAAACCAAAGTAACCTAACGCATTCGCATCTTTGCTGATGCCATTAACTAAAACTTCATCATCCTCACTTGCTGTATAGTCATTACGGCTAGCTTTGGCTTGACCAACGATCGCTTCTGTAAAGTAGTCAAATGTACCTGAGTTTTTACCTGCACCATATAAATTTAATGGGCGATCGGGCCAAGAAGCTCGTACTTGGTTCCACCGGGTGATTTTTCTTTCAGCCCCAGGTTCCCATATCTTTTTCAGTTCTTCAACTGTGATGTCTTTTGCCCAGCTATTTGCAGGATTAACGGCAACAGTTAGCGCATCAAAGGCAACAGGTAGTTCTATGTACCTCACGCCATTTTTATTACACACTGCCATCTCTTCTTGGGTAATCGGTCGAGAGGCATCATTAATGTCTATTTCTCCAGCACAGAATTTCTCAAAACCGCCGCTTGTACCGGAAAAGTTAACTTGAATCTGGGAATTATTCTTTTGATTTTCTTGAAACTGTTTAGCGATCGCCTGCGTTATCGGATAAACAGTACTAGAACCATCAATCTTAATCGTTGCCGTCGCAGCTGTTTCTGAACTGACTGTTGTCGTTTGAGAAATTTGCTGGGTGTTAGCCGATGGGTTGGTTGTCGCAGTACAACTGCAAAGCATCGCAAACATCCCAAACGCGAGAGGCAATTTATTTGCTATTGCGTTCATTGACCTCATACCTATGGGTTATATCAAAAGTATATAACCATCATATCAAAAAAAGTTGATATGAATGATAGATAAAATCTGTAATGTAAGAAATATGCATTAAAAAAACTTGATATGTCATCGGTTATCTTGACAGCAACGAGTAGGTAACAACTGGCTAAAACGGCGGTACTCTGCTAAATATTGCTCTAGAACCAGAAATTGAGACAAGTTAAGACTGTAATAAATCCAGCGTCCTTCTTGCCGGGAGTTTACTAAACCCGCTTCTTTCAGGATTTTGAGGTGAAAAGACAGTTTCGACTGGCTTACTTCTAAAGCATCGCACAAATCACACACACACAGTTCTTGCTCTCGCAGCAGTTCTAGCACACTAATCCTCAGCGGTTCGGAAAGCGCATGAAAGCCAGAAACTATATTTGTCGGAATACTTGCTTTAGAGGTTTGCATGAAATTGGGTTTTGATAAGATTTCGCTATCTGTCTACGGCTCTTGTGGGGTCCAAATCCCCAGAAGAAGGGTGTAGGGTGTTGGGGGTAGGGTGTGGAAATAAAATACGGAGAAAGTTCAAGTAACTCTATATTTCTTTCCCCACACCCCACACCCCTTCTTCTACGCCCTACACCCCACTCAGCCACCCCCCACACCCTGTTCAATTGTTGTATAAGTAGATATGCACGAATAAACCTAGCTATGTAACAAAATGTAAAAAATCCATAACCGTAAGCGAATTGCTTGTCTGCGACACGATGCGCGAACGTCGTGCCTCCTCTCTACGAGACGCTCCGCGAACGCAATGACAGAAATATAGTTGTGTTTATTTACACCCATCTACTTAATGCCAACTGCTCATTATACAGCCTTAAACGGTAAATTCTTATGGCATACAAGGTTTTGCAGTATTTCTGTCACATGGTCTATC
>NZ_KK073768.1:2381025-2383836 GCF_000582685.1 [Scytonema hofmanni] UTEX 2349 | reverse complement strand
TCCCCACACCCCACACCCCACACCCCACACCCCTTCTTCTACGCCCTACACCCCACTCAGCCACCCCCCACACCCTGTTCAATACCATTTGTGCCGATTTGGCGTGCTGACTTTTTGACATTGCACGCTCATTTAATCGGCGATCGCCTAATTCACAGGTTGCAAAATTTTTCTCCCACCAGTCCAACATCACCTGTCACCTTGAACACCCAATTTCAACTACTGTACCGTATTTGCTGTGCTTTATTCAGAATCCTTTGTGAGCAGGCTTTTTGAGACTTAACGGGAAAAGTCAGGCACTACATAGGTTCGACTCCTATACCACCCATTTTTAATTAATAGAATTTAATTTTATTTTTGGGATTAAATTCTAGATTAGAGAAAATACTTTTGTGGCGGTTACAATTAAATTATCTGTCTCTAAACGAAAAATGATTTAAAGACGACATCTGTTAAGCAGTTGATAAATAATTACTTTATGACTATAAATCAATTAAGTTTAATATCATCTGCATTTATAGTAAACAGACCAAAAGAGAATTAAGTTTATCTATCCATAGAGTGATTCTGTTAAGAATATAAACAAATAAAATTTAAGTCTAGGGGTCGATGCAAATGTTATCGTATTAGAAGTATAAAAAAATAAGCGAACCTTGAAAGAAGAATGTTAATGTTACCCGCAATACTTTTATAAAAAAGTCACGGTTGATTTACTTGTTTACACTTACTTAGCCGATGCGGAACATACAGCCTCTCTCTTCACAAGGTTTGTAGAGCAAGAACGTAAAGATAGAAGTACAGCTTGATAATTTGATTGCTCAAATTGACTAGCTAAAGGCATAGGCTTCTCTATCAAATTAAAAGTTCTCCCTTAGTGCTGTTATCGAGGATTTAAAAATGAAAATAATTGGTTTTGTTTCGTCTCTAGTACGTCCTGTGCGTTTTCTAGTTGTTGCTTTTACCTGTACCTTATTACTTTTAACTAACGCTTTTCCGGCTTTGGCGATCGGTACTACTCCAAGCGCTCCTACTGAAGCTACCGATCAGCTAAATCAAATTCAGCGTAAGACTGATAAAAAAGCTACTCAGGCTCCTCTTGGACTCGAAGAGACTCAAGCAGAAACATATAACGGACTTAACGAAGTTCAGGGAGATGCTGACTTTGATAAAATGAAGAGTCCGGAAAATTCACAAAATGCTACTACTGTGGAAGATCAAGTGGAGAATTTTCTGGAAAAGGTGACAGGTAATAAGTAAGCGAGTTTAGATCCTTCACAATCTAAACATCTTTCTCAAAATAGATTTTGGTGTTTTTTATTGGAGACATCTTGATTACTGATTGTAATCGAGGTGTCTATTATTATTAGACATCTCCAGAAAACAATGTAGAGACGCGTTAGCGAAGCGGGACGAAGTTCAATTTCGCGTCTCTACAAGGGTTTAGGCAACGCATAATTAAATTCTACAGATGTCTAAAGAATAAATGGTATCAGAAATGTTAAATTACTTACAAATATATAATTATTCCTTTGAGAATCTATTTGCCTTTGACAATACTTCCTTAGGTTGATGTTGCTTGGGGGGAAATTGGTGAAGCTAGAAAGAGAGTTAGCCTAGAGATTGAAAATTATGCGTAAGTTAAACATTGGTTTGACAGAAGAACAACGTCAAGGTGTAATCAACCTGTTGAATCAAGATTTGGCAGATGCCTATTTACTCTTAGTGAAAACGAAGAAGTTTCACTGGGATGTCGTCGGACCTCAGTTTCGTAGTTTGCACCTGCTTTGGGAAGAACACTACACAGCATTAACTGAAAGTATCGATTCAGTAGCTGAACGGGTTCGTGCTTTAGGTGGTTATCCAATTGGGACTATGGAAGGATTTCTGAAGGTTGCTTCACTTAAAGAGCAACCTAATAACGTTCCCTTAGCAACTGAGATGGTGGCTTTATTAGTGCACGATCATGAGCAAGTCATTCGCAACTTACGCGACCATGTAGACCAGTCTAGTGAAAAGTTCCACGATCAGGGAACTGCTGACTTCTTGACTGGATTGATGGAAGCTCATGAACAAATGGCTTGGATGCTGCGCTCGTTTATCGAAGGGGAAGCATTGCAATCAGATGGTAATAATCAGCAAGCATCTGGTGGAATTAAAACACCTGTAGGTGTGTAAGCACAAGCAGATATAGCGTAATCCATAATGTCTAATTAGAAGACGGCAGATGCGGGAAGAGAAAATATTCCCGCATCTGTATTGTCAATTTTCCTGATAAAAAAGCAAGATATAAGGTGCATCAAAATGACTGAAGCATATAAGGCAGAACGTACTATTTCTGCTGTTTTTAAAGAGCAAAAACAAATTGATGAGGTTATTAGGCGTTTAATAGAACGCGGTGTGTCTAGCGATCATATCTCGGTGATGGGCAGAAACTTTCAATCGGAAACTCGAATTGCTGGTTTCATCAGTAAAAGAGATGTGATTTTAGGAGGTTTGAGAACAGGAGCCATTTTTGGTTCTTTGTTTGGTTCCTTTCTCAGCTTACTTTCTGGTGTAGGTGTACTGTTTACTCCCTTCCTGCCAGAAGACTCCCTAAACTGTAAGATAGTAATTTACATATTACATAAATCTAGCTGAGGTTGATATTTGGGTAAATTTATACTTAACACTACCTTTAAATTAGATTAGGCGATCGCGCTGAATAGCCATAAGAGCGAGCGATCACCTGGGGTGTCCGTTCAGACTGTCACTAATTAACTTCTTTATTGGTGGCAAAAAAGACTCTTCTTCAACGATGGGAGATTACAAAAC
>NZ_KK073768.1:2306482-2380925 GCF_000582685.1 [Scytonema hofmanni] UTEX 2349 | reverse complement strand
CAGCTAGATTTATGTAATATGTAAATTACTATCTTACAGTTTAGGGAGTCTTCTGGCAGGAAGGGAGTATTCCTTTTGTCGGTCCGATTGTGGCAGCAGGTCCCATTGGTGCAGTGTTGTTAGGAGCAGCTAGTGGTGCGATCGCTGGCAGTGCCGGTGCTGGTTTGGTGTCAGTTCTCACCACATTGGGTATGTCAGAAGATAAAGCCGCTATTTATCAAACTCGGTTACAAGCTGGTGAGTTTTTAGTGATGGCTGAAGTTGCAAGCGATCGCGCCGGCGAATTTCAATTATTATTAGAAAGTGCTGGTGGTGAAGAAATTCACACAATTGAGGCAACATTGGCTCGCGCTTGTTCTGGTGCTTGCAAGAGTGTAGAGGATTTATCTCCGGAAGTTCGCTCTCATCTTTCTGTTGACGCTCAACGCACATTTATGGAGCGTTATAACGTTGTGTTCAATGAGTCAAATGACCAAACTAAAGCGGAACAGGCTGCTTGGGAAGCAGTTCATCAGCAATATGATGAAGATGAAAATGGCGTTTGGTCTAAATCGAAAGTAAGCGTTTAAAAGTAGAGACGTTCCGCCGGAACGTCTCTACAGGACAGGCTAAGGTGACTTATAGCTGGCAACTCGCAGAGTTAACTGACCTTTGCGAGGGTCAGTTTTAAATATAAAAGCTCCTTCTTCTCTTTCACTAGTAGATAAAAAATCAATCTGTTGTTCTCCGGTTTCTATAACTTCATTATTAATTTTTAATTCAGCCATAATTTGTACTGATTCGGCTGTTTCTCCTCCAGTATTAATGATTTCAAAGGGGACATAGAATTGTCCATTGACCTGGCGAATTTTCTGTTTGTTAGTCACAGAAAGAATGGGGGGTTCATGCTTATCATTCACCCAGGTGTAACATACCAGACCGACAATTCCTGTGAGGATGAGGGTTGCGGCGCTAAATGTAACCCATTCAGCAAGCGATCGCTTTCGTCGTTGTTCTGTTTGATTCATATCGCTAACCTTCCAGCAGCACCACCTATTGTTGCAGGTAAACCAAGCACCAAAGCATGATCTAACCACATTGTCCAAGGATCGCTAAATGTCAACTTTTGAAAGAACCACAACATAAAAGCACCTGCTACCAGCGACACTAAATAAGACATAATAGTCTCACTTAATGGGCGTTGGAAAATACCTTCTTGCTGTCTGCGCTTTTGTTGGTCTGAAAAACCTGCTTGAAATACAATTCCATAAGAGATCAGCAAAGATGCAGCAATAATTGATAAAAGCCAGAATGGAGACACCGCTGCCGCTAACATGGGAATTTCATCTGTTGGGGCAATATTAAAAGCAATTACAGTTGCACCAATGAGAGTTGCACCAATATCAGCAAGAGTCGCTTCTAACTCATCTGGGTTTTTCTGCTGAGGAGCTTTGTTTGCGTCACCATTTTGTTGTGTATTGGCATTACGGCTATCTCCTAAAAAATGATTCGCTAATGCTACCCCTAATGAAAATGGTACACTTTCAAAGATGATTTTACCTACAGCTTCTTTGAGGGCGGTTTCTGGTGTGAGTTCTCGTAATAATAATAGCACAAAAGCAGAGCAAATTATGCCGATCGCCATCGCTTCTACAGTATCAAATACTGCATCATAAGCTTGGGCAGCACGTCTGCGTTTGCGAAAGCCTTCAGTTTGATTGAGCAAGAAAACCACAATAAATGTCAGTGCGATCGCTACCATCATCATTCGTGGTTTTACGACTGAACCAATCCACCAAACTTCCATCGTGTAAAGCAAAGGGATGCCAAACAAAAATCCTCCACACGCACCCCTAATTATGTTATTAAATTCACTTGTCCATATATTTTTATTTCGCTTGATTGCCACGTTTCTACTTCCTTAAATATTTTTTATTTGTTCAAATCATAATATCAAAATTTTATTAATAGGACTTACGCACTCGTTACCAGAAAACAAGACTTAGATAGGTGCAACCGAAGCGTCGATAGGGACGGAAATATGTAGTCCGTGCATAAGTCCTGATTAAGTTTACTTAGTTAAAGATTTATGTCTGTATGACTTATATCTATCTTAGGGTAGACGATATTCCGACAAAAAGTCTATCTAAAGTGCAGTTATCAAATAAATCATATATCGATAATATAGATCGTGAGGTTAGAAAGTAATAATTAAAATAGGTGAACGATATGAGCGCTGAAGATAGAATCAAGGCAACTGCTAAAAATATTGAAGGTAAGGTTCAAGAAGCTATTGGTGAGTTGACTGGGAACCCAGAAGACAAAGCTGAAGGCAAAGTAAAGCAAGCTGAGGCTCAAGTGATTCACACTGCTGAAAACATAAAAGATGAATTTAAAAAATCTTTTGAATAATCACAGCAGTAACCCAACGGTGGGCTAAAAATCCTGCAAATGTAGAGACGCGAAATTTCGCGTCTCTACACCGCATATTACACGCAACCGAGAAGCGCTATAGGTAAAAAGGAAAGCGATCGCTCACCAACACTAGCGCGAAACTGGTAAGCTTAAGACATTTGTTATTAGTATTTAGACAAGTGACTAATGACAAAGGACAAATATGATTAAAATCCTCCACCTCTCCGATATCCATATGGGAAGCGGTTTTTCCCACGGACGCATTAATCCAGAGACAGGATTAAATACACGGTTGGAGGATTTTGTCAATACTTTATCTCGATGTATCGATCGCGCGTTAACAGATGCGGTAGATTTGGTGATATTCGGTGGCGATGCCTTCCCGGATGCGACACCACCACCATATGTGCAAGAAGCTTTTGCCAGTCAGTTTCATCGCCTCGTGGATGCTAACATTCCCACAGTGCTGTTGGTGGGAAACCATGACCAACACTCCCAAGGACAGGGAGGGGCAAGTTTATGTATTTACCGCACCTTGGAAGTGCGGGGTTTTGTTGTGGGTGATACCTTAACTACTCACCGCATCCAAACTCGTAATGGAAGCGTGCAAGTTATAACTTTACCTTGGCTGACTCGTTCGGCGTTGATGACGCGGCAAGATACTGAAAGTTTATCACTTGCGGAAGTCAACCAGTTATTAACAGAACGCTTGCGAGTAGTTTTAGAAGGAGAAGTTCGCCGTTTAGATCCGGATGTGCCAACTGTGCTTTTAGCTCACTTAATGGCTGACAATGCGACTTTAGGAGCCGAGCGTTTTTTGGCTGTGGGTAAAGGCTTTACTCTGCCATTATCTTTGTTAACGCGACCTTGTTTTGATTATGTGGCATTGGGACATGTCCACAAACATCAAAATTTGAATAAATCTAACGATCCGCCGGTGATTTATCCGGGAAGTATTGAGCGGGTAGATTTTAGCGAAGAGAAAGAAGATAAAGGTTATGTGATGATAGAGTTGGAGCGGGGTAACGCTCAATGGGAATTTTGCCGTTTGGATGTGCGGACTTTCCGGACGATTGAAGTGGATGTATCCAAGGCAGAAGATCCCCAAGGAGCAATCATGAAAGCGATCGCCAAATATGATATAGAAGACGCAGTAGTTAGACTCATTTACAAACTTCGCTCCGAACAGTTGGATCTAATTGATAACTCTTCACTGCACGATGCTTTAACTACAGCGCACACTTACACCATTCAACCAGAATTAATCAGTCAATTGGCTCGTCCCCGCATTCCTGAATTAAGCGCAAGTAGTAGCATCGATCCGATGTCAGCCTTAAAAACTTACTTGAACAACCGCGAAGACCTCAAAGACATTGCAGCATCAATGTTAGAAGCCGCAGATAAGTTACTTGCAGACGATGTAGAAGTCTGGTTGGAAAAAGCAACTAATTAGTGAGGGAATGGGCAATGGGCATGGGGCATGGGGCATGGGGCATGGGGCATGGGCATTGGGCATCATGGGGCATGGGGCATTGGGCATGGAAAGAGTTCTATTTAGATATAAAACGCGTATCAAAAATCGAAATATTTAATTCCCATTGCCCATTGCCCAATGCCCATTGCCCATTGCCCATTGCCCTATTCTTAAAAAAACTATCTATAGATAGTATTGCTACTTAATCAGTCCAGTTTAAAATTCTATAACAATTGCTAAGAAATCTGCCAAAATTGCAATATTCATTGCTCAGTGCTTAGTTTTTGACTTTCACAGAACAATGACTAAAACCTTTTTCAGGTGGGCGTTGTATGTCCTTCTACCCTCAAATCAAGCAATTTTTACTTGGTAAATCGTTACCAACCAGCGCTCATGCTGAAGAAAGATTGAGCAATGCTGCGGCTTTAGCGGTTCTTTCCTCCGATGCTCTCTCCTCGGTTGCTTACGCGACAGAAGAGATTCTGCTAGTTCTAGTAACCGCAGGAAGCAGCGCTTTGGGTTTGTCTGTACCTATTGCTGTTGCAATCATTGCCCTGCTGGGAATAGTCATACTTTCCTATCGGCAAACGATTCGCGCTTATCCCAAAGGTGGGGGATCGTATATCGTAGCCAGAGAAAACCTCGGTCTTTATCCGGGATTGGTGGCTGGGGGTTCGCTGATGATTGATTATATCCTGACTGTCACCGTCAGTGTATCTGCTGGTACCGCTGCCCTGACCTCATTAGTTCCAGCACTGCTACCCCATACAGTCAGCCTTTGCTTGATTTTTATTTTCCTGTTGACGCTGGCAAATCTCCGGGGTGTAAAGGAATCAGGCAATATTTTTATGGCTCCTACTTATGCCTTTATTGTCAGTATTTTTGTGTTGATTGCCCTTGGTTTGTTTAAACAAGCTACTGGACAACCTGTCACAGAATATCCTAGCCTTCCGGTGAATGAAGGAGTGAGTTTGTTTTTCATTTTGCGAGCTTTTGCTGCTGGATGTACAGCGCTGACGGGAGTAGAAGCAATATCCGATGGTGTTTTGGCTTTTAAGGAACCAGAGTGGAAAAATGCTCGCTTGACATTGCTTTTTTTGGGGATAATTCTCGGACTAATGTTCGTGGGAATCACCTACCTGTCGAATATTTATCACGTTGTTCCCACACACGGAGAAACTTTAGTTTCTCAGTTGGGTAAGCTGCTGGTTGGGACTGGACCATTTTACGGTTTTATCCAAATTGTCACTTTGTTGATTTTGCTTTTAGCAGCAAATACCAGTTATGCTGACTTTCCCAGACTAAGTTACTTTTTGGCGAAAGATGGATTTTTGCCCAGACAATTAGCATTGTTAGGCGATCGCCTAGTCTACTCTAACGGTATTATCCTTCTCAGCCTCTGTGCTGCGGTTTTGGTGATTATCTTCAAAGGGCAAGTTAACGCCATTATTCCTCTGTACGCAGTCGGTGTATTTACTTCCTTTACCCTCTCCCAAGCGGGGATGGTACGTCGCTGGTTTATATCAAAAGAACGTGGTTGGCAAGCGAGTGCTTTGATGAATGGTTTGGGAGCGATCGCTACACTAGTTGTTCTCGGTGTCATCGTCTCAACCAAATTTCTCTTAGGTGCTTGGTTGGTAGTTGTCGCGATTCCTTTGGTAGTGTGGCTATTTTTAGCGATTCACGCTCACTATGAATATGTAGCCGAACGTCTCAGCATTCAAGGATTACCACCACGTAGCTATGTTCCCAGACCGAAACCCACAGTCGTGACTCATCCCGCAGTGGTTGTAGTCGGACAACTTAATCGAGGAACAGTAGAAGCTTTAGACTACGCACGCACCATTGCCGATGAAATTGTTGCCGTTCATGTAGACCTTAATTCTACTGACCGAGAAAAGCTGCAAGAAAAATGGCGAAATTTAGAATCAGATATTCCCTTAGAAATCATCGATTCACCTTATCGTTCTGTCATCGAGCCAATCGTTGATTTTATCACACAATTTGAAGAACGGCATCAAGATGTTTTTACAACCGTAATTATCCCGGCTTTTGTCACTCGTAATTGGTGGGATAGTCTTTTACACAACCAAACAACTTTGTTCTTAAAAACAGCTTTAAGAGCTAAACAAAGTCGCGTTATTACCACTGTTAGGTATTATTTGTAATACCTTAGGACTTACGCACTCAGTCGCGAGAAAACAAGACTTTGAGATTGCTTCCTTACGTCGATAGGGACGGAAATTCGTAGTCCGTGCGTAAGTCCCGTACCTAACAAATGAATAAATTATTCCAAAAAAACAAAATATAACAGACGTACAAGAATAATAATCATTACAAGGAGGAGAAAAGGGGTTGCGATCGCAACCCCTTCTTTCTTGGCTGGAAACTCGCTCTGGCTCAACTTCTGTGTACACCGCAAGTCCCTAAGTGATTACCGGGGGATGACATCATCTATCTAAAGGAATAAATTGTATATTTTATGCTTTGTTTAGGTAGATTTTTATAATCCATTATGTAAAAATAGCTAATATTACGCAATTGATGTGTGTTAGGGATAGTACTGGCAAATCTCAGAATATGCTGAACTCAAGTTTTAGAGTTAAACGAAATCGAATCTCGCTTTTATATTATGGGACTAAGGTCAATGTTGGATTAGCAATTTTAGGTACATTATTAATCACTTTAATACCCAAAAATCTATTGGAAAAACCTCGCAAATTAGCAGTAAATTCACCTAAGACTTCTTTCGCATCTCGGAGTGCGTTTCCCGCTAAAGCATCTACTCCAAAATCATTAAAATTGCAGGCTATTCCTCAACCACTTCCTTCTTGGGGTAAATCACTACCGATTCCCTCTCGTCAACCAGGACAAGAAGATTCGGAAGTTGTCTACAACCTCAAAACACCTCCAAACTTCAAGCACAGTCAAGAATTGCAAGTAATTGTTGACGATGTTATTAATCTAACCACAGCAAATAATCTGTCTAAAGCACCTTTATCAATTACCTTAATCGATGCAAAAACTGGTGAAACTGCTGGTTATCAGGAAGATACGCAGAGATATCCAGCTAGTGTAGTCAAAATGTTTTGGATGGTAGCTTTATATGCTCAAATAGAGAGCGGTATTTGGGAAAACGAAGATAGTTTTATTCCTTATATCACCAAGATGATTAAGGAATCGGATAACGAAGCTGCTAGTTTTATACTTGACCAATTTACAAATACACAATCGACTTCGGAACTAAGTAGCGATAAATTTAAGATTTTAAAAAATAAACGACAAGCAATTAACCGTTTTTTTCAAAAAGCAGGTTATAAAAATATTAATATCAGTCAGAAAGCATTTCCCGTTGACTACCTTGATCTTCAAGAGCCGAAAGGTAGTGAATTACAAATGTTAGGCAATCCTATTTGGGATTGGAATAAGATAACAACCAAACAAGCAGCTAGATTAATATACGAAGTTTGTTATTCTGAGCAGGCAATTTCTCAACAAAGTAGTAAAAAAATGTGCGGGTTCCTAAAAAGAGACTTAAATCCCAATGTTTGGCAAAAATACTCATTAGATTTTAATCCCATAGAAGGCTTTTTTGGAGAGTCTTTATCTAACACGAATGTTCGCTTCTATTCCAAGGCAGGATTGGTTTCTCTTGCTAGAGGAGAAGCGGCAATGGTTGCAACAGAAAACAATGAGAAAATATATATTTTGGCGATTTTTGCTCAGGATTCTACATACGCTAGCAATTCCCAAATTTTTCCAGCTATATCTCGTCTTGTTTACAAACGAATGAATGCTCGTTTGCTAAATAATCAATCTAATTCTAATTCTAAAATAAAAGAATAAAATGCCTTTAACTCAACAACAAAACCCTCGTAGTATTAGCTTATTTACTGCTACCTGCATTGTGGTAGCCAATATGATTGGTACTGGTGTTTTTACCAGTTTAGGCTTCCAAGTAGTAGATATTAAATCTGGCTTTGCGCTTTTATTTTTGTGGTTATTAGGAGGAGTTCTAGCTTTGTGCGGTGCATTAGCTTATGGAGAATTAGGAGCATCAATGCCATACAACGGTGGTGAATACTATTATTTATCTCGTATTTATCATCCTGCGATCGGCTTTTTATCAGGATGGGTATCAGTAACGGTAGGTTTTGCCGCACCAATTGCTGCTGCTGCAATGGCATTAGCAAAGTATTTGACACAGGTATTTCCCTATCTTCATTCTACTGGAATCGCTTTATTTGTTGTTGCAGGCGTTTCTCTAGTTCATACGAATAATCTGAAATTTGGCAGCTACTTCCAACAGATTTTTACTGTACTGAAAGTGTCCCTAATAGTTATATTGATAATTTGTGGATTTTCCTTTGCTGAACCTCAAGAACTTAGCTTTTTGCCATCTATCGAAGATGGAACGACAATTCTCAGTTCGACTTTTGCAGTTTCTTTAGTTTATGTTATCTATTCTTATTCAGGCTGGAATGCAGCAGTTTATTTGGCAAGTGAAGTCGAAAATCCAGAAAAGAATTTACCCCGCGCTCTCATTATAGGAACTCTAATTGTCACAGGGTTATACTTGCTACTAAATTTTATCTTTTTGTATTCCACACCTTTGGATAAATTAGCAGGACAACTTGAAGTTGGCTATGTCGCTGCTAACCAAATTTTTGGTAGCAACGGTTCTAAGATAATGGGGTTATTGATTTCTATGGGACTCATTTCTTCGATTAGTTCAATGGTTTTAGCAGGACCAAGAGTTACCCAAGTGATTGGTGATGATATCCCCCTGTTTAAATTACTTGCTAGAAAAAATGCTCAGGGTATTCCCACTTATGCAATTTTTTTGCAATTACTTTTGGTAACAATATTATTAATTACCGCTAGCTTTGAAGCAATTATTACTTATTTAGGATTTACCCTAAGTTTATCCTCATTTTTTACAACATTAGGAGTATTTATCGCGAGATATAGATATCCCAATTTGCCTAGACCATATACTACTTGGGGACATCCCATTACAACTATTCTCTTTTTAGTAATTAACTTGTGGATCTTAGTATTTATTTTTCGCGAGAAAAGCGTTGAATCTTTAGCTGGACTTGCAACTTTATTTGTCGGTTTATTGGTCTACTTTGTATCTGTGAAACGTCAATCCAAAATCTCTTAATTATTATTGATTTGCTACAGAATTAGGACTTATGCACTCGTTACGAGAAAACAAGACTTTGAGATTGCTTCCTTGCGTCGCAATGACGGAAATACGTAGTCCCTGCGTAAGTCCTAAGAAAAAACGACTCTAGTACTCGATAATTTACGAGTTGATAAATACAGCTTTTTTCACATTAACTACAGACTCAAAATAGGAAATAAGATGAAAAACAATATATTTTTGCCTATTAGTATTATTGGACTGCTTTGCCTTACCTCTTGTGATGTAGGTGATACTGCAAATAAACCGAATAATGAGCAGCAAACATTGTTAAAATCAACTCCACAGGCATTAGAGCAAGTAAAATCAGAAATAACTCCACAGCCATCAGGGCAAACAAATACGGCATTTGACCAAGTAAAATCAGAAAAGTTGACAGATACAGCCAAATTTTTAGCAGGAATCCAGCTAGATAATAATGGTTCTTTAGCTCAATCACAAAAGAGTAGTAGTTGGCTGAAACAGCGACAATTTTTTGAAAATACTTGGACAAAATTAGAAACACAACAGTTAAAAAAAGTTAGACAATGGTCACAACAAGAAATTAAGCAAGTTAATGATACGTCTCCATCTGTTTTCTATCCCTTTAGCGGACCCGATTTTCTGTATGCTTATTCATTCTTCCCCAAAGGAAAAGAATATGTTTTGATGGGTTTAGAACCAGCAGGTAATGTGTTAGATTTGACTACTGCTTCGGAGAGCGATCGCAATCGGAAATTAGAGGAAGTTAAAAGTTCGCTTTATGCAATCCTGCAATTTAGCTTTTTCCGCACCAACGATATGAAAGTAGACTTGCAGAAACAAGGAGTTTTACCAATTTTGTATGTGTTTCTCGCACGTACTCAAAATCGCATCATAGACGTGCAAAATATTGGCATAAATAAAGATGGAAAAATTCAGTCATTCGAGAAAGGAATGATTTCTGGAGTCAAGATTACTTTTATCCCTGAAGGAGAATCTCAACCTCGCACTTTGTATTATTTATCTGCTGATTTATCCAATTATGGGCTAAAAAAACGACCGGAATTGAGTCAATTTGTTAGTGGGATCAACAAGAATATTACTTATTTAAAAGCTGCATCATATTTGATGCATAACGATAGCTTTTCTGAGATTCAGAAAAATATTCTGACTCAAAGTAAATATGTATTGCAAGATGATTCTGGTATATCTCTTAAAGCCTTTGATAAATCTAAATGGAATTTGAAATTTTATGGAGTTTATACTAATCCTATTAGTTTATTTTCAGGTAGCTATCAAGAAGATTTGAGAAAAGTATACTCTAAGGAAAAAAACATTAAGCCATTGAATTTTGGAATTGGCTATAAATTTGCAGCCAATGATTCAAATTTGATGTTAGCAGAGTCTAAAAATATTTCTGGAAGTCAACCTTGATTTTGCTTTCCCTAGTTCTCAGATTTAATAATTATGAGAACTATAGCATTCCGATTTGATTTTTTAACAAAAGCATTCCTATAAAAGGTAGAGTATTATTACGAATACACTCTCTACTTCAATATGACAGAAATATCTCGTAGGCAATTATTAAATTGCGGCATAAATTCTCTAATCGGTCTATCTACATTTAGCTTGCTTAGTCTATACCGCAACCGTTCTTTGGCAGTTACAGATAAGATAATTGCCAATCTCGAAGCGCAAATCCCTATATTGATGCAAACTAAGTTAGTTCCCGGTTTAGAGTTGGCAATTATTCGGGATGGAACACTGTTGTGGAGCAGAGGTTTTGGGGTCAAAAATAGATATACCAAATCACCTGTGACTAACGATACTATATTTGCTGCTGCTTCGTTGAGTAAGCCACTATTTGCTTATGCAGTGTTGAAAATGGTGGAAAGGGGAAAACTCGATTTAGACAATCCATTGACAGAATATACAGCGAAACCTTACATTTCCGACCCGAAAATCAAACTCATTACTGCACGTATGGTACTATCCCATACCACTGGTTTTCCAAATTGGAGTGGTGATGAACCTCTCAAGATTATTTTTCCCCCAGGTGCAAAATTTAGTTATTCAGGAGAAGGCTATTTATACTTACAGAAGGTGGTAGAACAAATTACCCAACAACCTTTAAGCGAGTATTTGCGCTCCTTGATTTTAATACCCCTGGAAATGTCTAATAGTAGTTTAATCTGGCTGCCCAATTACGAATCCACTGCCAGTTACGGACACGATCGCAAAGGCAAACCCGTACCAATAGGTAAACCAAAGCAAGCAAGTGCTGCCGGAAGTCTGCGTACCACTGCAACTGATTATGCTAAATTTCTCACCGCTATTATGCAATCGGGTAGTGTTGACAGTCCCAGACTCACAGAAACAACCTTAAATGAGATGCTGCGATCGCAAGTTAAAATCAATCAGTTTTTAGGTTGGGGTTTGGGTTGGGGATTAGAAAAAATGGGAAATGAAAATTTCTTTTGGCATTGGGGAGATGTGAATACATTTAAGTGTTTTACCCTTGCTTCCAGAAATTTTGCTACGGGAATTGTGATTTTAACTAACAGTGAGAATGGCTTAAAAACATGTCCAGGAATTGTTTCACAAGTAATTCCTGGAAAACATCCTGCTTTCAATTTTAAGATGATTAATTATTAAATATTCAGGACTTACCTTTATGGAGGGGAAAAGGGGAAAGGAAAAAAGGGGAAAGGAAAAAAGGGGAAAGGAAAAAAGGGGAAAGGAAAAAATTATTTTAGATACGCATAAAATTTTTTCTTATATGACGTAAAGTCTGCCGGACAGAAACTTCAAGGGTTCGGGGAGACGCGAAGCGCTAACGTGGGAGCGAGCTTTACCCCCAATACGGGTTTAATAATTATTATTCTCTCTAGAGTCATAGAAGAGGGCTAAAGATAGCGATAATTTGTATCAAAGATGGTAATGTTATCAGCAAACTATTTTAGTTTTATTTAATGGAAAAAGATTATATATTCTGATATTTCCATTGTTAGTGTTGAGAATTAAAAAATATATTAACTAAAGATGAAATGTGATTTTTATAACTTTTTTTGATATTTATTGTGTTTGAAATGTATTATTTTAGTTAGTTAAATCATCTTTAAAAAAATAACCATAATCTCTGTAAAGCTTACCATTAAAGGATAGTTACCTTCATAGGTAAAGCTTTTAGATTGCAATCATGACTAAAGGCACTACAGTCAACAAAATTGATCACCTAATATAGAAAATATCGATAGTTAATAGGATTTCATTTGGATGTCATATATGAACACCACATACCAAAATCAGCAGAAAAAAACTGCTCTTATTACTGGTGCATCCAGCGGAATCGGTTACGAATTAGCCTGTATTTTTGCGAAAGATGGCTACAATCTTGTATTAGTTGACAAGCAAAAAGAAAAACTAACGCAAATCGCTCAGGAATTTCCGCAAAAATATCACATTTCTGTGAAAATTATTGACAAGGATTTATCCAAACCAACATCTAGAGAAGAAATTTTTTCCGAGTTACAAGAAACATCTATTAAGGTTGATGTTTTGGTGAATAATGCGGGTTTTGGGACTTATGGATTATTTCACCAAACCGATATCAACGCTGAATTGGATATGATACAAGTAAATGCAGCGTGTATCACTCATTTAACAAAGTTATTTGTCAAAGATATGGTAAAGCAGGGTTATGGGAGAATATTAAATGTTGCCTCAACTGCTGCTTTTCAACCAGGACCGATGATGGCGGTTTATTTTGCGACGAAAGCTTATGTATTATCATTTTCCGAAGCGATCGCTAATGAATTAGAAGGTACAGGTGTTACTGTGACTGTTCTTTGTCCAGGACCGACAGCAACCGGATTTCAACAAGCAGCAGCAATGGAAGATGCTAAAATAGCTAGTTCTGGACGAATGATGGATACACGAACTGTAGCCGAAATTGGCTATCAGGGTTTAATGGCAAAGAAAACTGTTGTCATTCCGGGAATCAGAAATAAAATACTTGCTCAATCGATTAGATTTTCACCCAGTAGGAAACTAGTAGCAAAGATAGTTAGAGATATGCATGAAGCAAAACATAAATGAGAAAGAGGGGGAAAGGGGAAAGGGGAAAGGGGAAAGGGGACTCATAAACCCCATATTTAAAAATAGGGGCTTTATACCATGTGGGGAAAAGTTTTTTCAACCTGACTTTACCCCTTACTATGAACCCCTTTTCCTCTTCTTGGTAAGTCCTAATACCATGTCTAAGTTTTTAAGACAAAGGCGATCGCCAAAACTCCACCGTGCGATCGCATCATTAAATTCAGAGAAAAAATCTTGACAATCTACCAGAATTGTGCAGTTTGCAGTAAGCTAAACACCACCGAGATAATAAGCTTTGTAGATAAGAGTTTTTCAAATCAACTATCACTTCCCAGTATTATAAATATTAGAGACGTTTTGTAAATTAGTTGAAAAATAGGACTATGGAGATTTTGACACTGGGTTGGGTTTCACTACTGGTTGTGTTCACTTGGTCAATTGCAATGGTAGTATGGGGTCGCAACGGACTGTAAGAAAATCGTGGAAAGTCCATTTTTGAGCATTTTGGCTTTGTCTGGCTTGGTGCTACTATTAGCACTAACTGGCGGAGTTGGTTATTTGACGGTTTCGGAATGGCGCGATCGCCGCTTGCGAGAACAAGAAAAACGCGATACACGACGCATCCCTAAGCGACGCTAATTTATTAGCGTTAAATATATTTTTGAGGGACACTAAATTATGGTGTCCCTCAACTTTGTTGTGGCTTTGGGGGAAAGGAAGTAATAGGGAGCATCCCACTTTTTAGTCTGTCGTCATTGCGAGCGTAACGAAGTGGAGCGTGGCAATCCCATCAACTCGTTAATATTGAAGATTGTGGGATTGCTTGTCTGCGACACGCTGCGCGAACGTCGTTCCTCCTCTCTACGAGACGCTCCGCGAACGCAATGACGAAGTTATTCTTTTGCCGCGAAATAAAAACTGGGATGCACCCGGAGTAATATGATTTCCGGGCAATCACCCATAATTGATGAAGAACCCCTCCCCAACCCTCCACGAAGAGCGGGGAGGGTGCCACAGGCGGGTGGGGTTCTTTTATTATGGTTATTTATTAGGACATGATATAACTCGATTTAAGAATTAAAGCAAGTTATCCTTTGAAAAGCGATCGCCTCAACAAACTTAAGAATAATTAAAGATAATGCGATCGCTCTTTTCGACGTGTGAGTGTGGTAAACCGTATCTATAAAGATACAGGCGATGTTACCTTGAAAAGTAGAAATAAGTTTCAGCAGTTGCGAATAAATTAACAAGTTAATTGGAGGTTGAAATGGATTTAGTTAGGATTCTTTGCGCTATATTTTTACCACCTCTGGGAGTATTTTTGCAAGTTGGTATTGGTATAGACTTTTGGATTAATATAGTTTTGACTCTTTTCGGCTATTTTCCAGGAATTATCCACGCGGTATGGGTGATTGCGAGAAAATAAGTTGCGTTAATACAATTAAACTGAAAGTATTTTGGAGTTCGTAGTAAGCGCTGAAGCGCTTAAAAAGCGATAAATCGCTTACTACGAAATTAAATTTCTTATCAGTCGTAAAATAAACAAGATGATGAGCAGCGCACCTTTAACAAAAGACTTGCGCGTTGAGAATCGGTCTGATATATGATACCAGCGCCTGACGACTGAAGTCGCGGCTACACAAACAAAGTCCGCCTACGCGGACTTAAGATTGGTTGACGGAGCTAAAAGACTGATTGACGAGTATCAATGACTGATTGACGAGTATCAATGACTGATTGACGAGTATCAATGACTCATCGACGAGTATCAATGACTCATCGACGAGTATCAATGACTCATCGACGAGTATAAAAGACTCATCGACGAGTATAAAAGACTCATCGACGAGTATAAAAGACTCATCGACGAGTATAAAAGACTCATTAATGAGGTTCAAAGACTCGTTAACCTATTCTTTATTCTCTCCGACATTACGCGCAGCGAGATACTCGTACATTTTCCAACGCGCATCCACTTCCGCTTGCGCTTCTTCTAAAAGACGTTTGGCAATTTCGGGTTTACTCTTAGTCAGCATCTTGAAGCGATTTTCTTGATACATCGACTGTTCTACCGGCTGCTTCGGCTGACGCATATCCAATTGCAATGGATTTTTACCCGCTTGCTGCAATTCGGGATTGTAACGATATAGCAACCAACGTCCTGATTCTACCAAAGCTTTTTGATGATTCATCGCTGTGGTCATGTTGATGCCGTGGGCGATGCAATGACTGTAAGCGATAATTAGGGATGGTCCTTCATAAGCTTCCGCTTCGAGAAATGCTTTGAGGGTGTGTTCATCTCTCGCACCAAGGGCTACACTCGCTACGTAGACATTACCATAAGTCATGGCAATTAGCCCTAAGTCTTTCTTTGGTGCTGGCTTACCACTAGCCGCATATTTAGCGATCGCACCTCGCGGTGTAGCTTTAGAAGATTGACCGCCAGTGTTAGAATAAACTTCGGTATCCATCACCAAAATGTTGACATTGCGACCAGTGGCAAGGACATGATCTAAACCACCAAAATCAATATCATACGCCCAACCGTCACCCCCAACAATCCAGACGCTTTTTCTCACCAAGTAGTCAGCTAGAGATTTAAGATTATTAACCGCAGATGAACGCGGATTAACGCGGATGCTTGTCTCTTCCATCTGCGTCCATCTGCGTTCATCTGCGTTTAGAATCTCCGAATCTTGGATTTCATCTAACCGTTGTTTCAACAGCGCTACTTGTTCGCGTTGTTCCCAAATATCCGCTTCAGATTTTTGCTTCTGTTTGAGGATGGACTCAACAAGATTATCGCCGATTTCACCGCGTAATTGTTGCAGTAGTTCGGCAGCAAATTCAGCTTGTTTGTCTAGAGAAAGACGAAAACCAAGACCAAATTCGGCATTGTCTTCAAAAAGACTATTTGACCAAGCAGGACCTCTTCCTTCAGCGTTTGTTGTCCAAGGGGTAGTGGGGAGATTTCCACCGTAAATTGAAGAACAACCTGTAGCATTGGCAATGACAGAGCGATCGCCAAACAGTTGTGTTAATAATTTTAAATAAGGCGTCTCCCCACAACCAGCACAAGCACCAGAAAATTCAAATAAAGGTTCTTGCAGTTGTTGTTGACGAATCTGGTTTAGTTTCAACTCCCGCCTGTCAGGATTTGGTAAACTAAGAAAGAAATTCCAGTTTTCCCGCTCTTGCTCGCGTATAGGCAACTGCGTTTCCATATTAATCGCCTTCCGCGTCGGCTCTAACTTATTTTTAGCCGGACAAATCTCTACACAGATAGCGCAGCCTGTACAGTCTTCTGGGGCTACCTGAATGGTAAATTGTTGATTGGCAAAGTCTTTATCTTTGGCTTCAGTTGACTTGAAAGTTGCCGGCGCCTTGGCTAACTCCCCTGGTTCATAAACCTTGCCTCGAATGACTCCGTGAGGACAAACCATAATACATTTGCCACACTGCACGCAGACATCCGCATCCCAAACGGGAATCTCTGTAGCGATATTGCGTTTTTCCCATTTAGCAGTGCCGGTAGGAAAAGTCCCATCAATAGGTAGCGCACTTACAGGTAAATCATCACCTTCCCAAGCCATGATTTTACCTAAAACATCTCGCACAAATTCGGGAATTGTAGAGACGCGATTAATCGCGTCTGTATTAGTAGAGACGCGAAATTTCGCATCTCTATTCACATCGACCTTATGCAAATTCTCCAACGTCTGGTCTACAGCTTGCAGATTCTTCTGAACGACTTCTGCACCTTTTTTGCCGTAGGTTTTTTCAATTGCTTGCTTGATTTTGATTATCGCTTCTTCTTGTGGCAAGACACCCGCTAAAGCAAAGAAGCACACTTGCATAATAGTGTTAATTCTACCGCCCATGCCGCTGTTACGGGCAACTTCGGTAGCATTGATGACGTATAATTTAAGTTGCTTGGCGATAATTTGTTGCTGTACTTTTTCCGGGAGATGTTCCCAGACAATATCAGCATCATAAGGACTGTTGAGTAATAAAGTTGCCCCAAACGCAGCCGTTTTCAGTACATCTACCCGCTCTAAAAATTCCCAGTGATGGCAGCCAATAAAGTTGGCTTTATCAATTAGGTAGGTTGAGCGAATAAGTTGTTGACCAAAGCGCAAATGGGAAACGGTCATTGAGCCAGATTTTTTGGAATCGTAGACAAAATAGCCTTGAGCGTTGTTGTCTGTTTGTTCACCAATAATCTTGATTGAGTTTTTATTAGCACCAACTGTGCCATCAGAACCTAATCCGTAGAACATTGCCCGGACGACGCTATCCGGTTCGGTGGAGAAGTTAGCGTCAAAGTTTAGGGAAGTGTGGCTTACGTCGTCGTTGATACCGATGGTAAAGTGATTTTTCGGTTGTGGTTGGGCAAGGTTGTCGAAAACACCTTTAACCATCGCTGGGGTAAATTCTTTAGAAGAAAGACCGTAACGACCACCGATGATTTTGGGCATAGGTGTAGAGACGTTCCGGTGGAACGTCTCTACGGGTTGCCATTCTTCATAAATAGCAGTTACTACATCAAGATACAACGGTTCACCGGCGCTACCTGGTTCTTTGGTGCGGTCGAGAACTGCGATCGCTTTCACACTCTTGGGCAAAGCTGATACAAACCGTGTAGCATCAAAGGGGCGATATAATCTGACTTTGAGGACACCAACTTTTTCCCCACGGTTGTTCAGATAATCTACGGTTTCGTGGACTGTCTCGCAGCCGGAACCCATAAGTATAATGACACGTTCGGCATCAACTGCACCGTGATATTCAAAGATTTGGTAATGTCGTCCAGTGCGATCGCCTAATTTGTCCATGATTCGCTGAACAATATCTGGACAAGCGTTGTAATATAAGTTAGCGGCTTCGCGGGATTGAAAGTAGACATCGGGGTTTTGAGCCGTTCCTCGCAATACTGGACGGTCTGGGGTGAGAGAGCGATCGCGGTGAGCGAATATAAGATCGTCGTTAATAAGCGATCGCAAATCCTCCTCTTCCAGCAATTCGACTTTTTGCACTTCATGAGAGGTGCGGAAGCCGTCGAAGAAGTGCATAAAGGGTACTCGCGCTTCTAAGGTGGCAGCGTGAGCAATCAGGGCAAAATCTTGACTTTCCTGTACTGAGGCAGAACACAGCATCGCAAAGCCTGTAGCACGCGCTGCCATGACATCACTTTGGTCGCCAAAAATTGATAAAGCGTGGGTAGCCAAAGAACGTGCAGCGACGTGAATTACAGCACTAGTAAGTTCCCCAGCGATTTTGTAGAGGTTAGGAATCATCAACAATAATCCCTGAGATGCCGTGAAAGTGGTAGTCAGGGAACCTGTTTGTAATGCTCCATGTACGGCAGCAGCAGCTCCACCTTCACTTTGCATCTGAATTACACTCGGCACAGTACCCCACAAATTACGGCGGCTTTCAGAAGACCATGCATCTGCCCATTCACCCATTGCTGAAGAGGGGGTGATGGGATAAATAGCAATTACTTCATTTAATCGATAAGCAACACGGGCAACAGCCTCATTGCCGTCGATGGTTGCAAAGTTTTTCTTCATCATTTTCTCCTGCTAGATTGCCCGGATGCGAAGATATTTATATTACTTATTGTTAAATTTGACGATCTGACCTCTCTCCAAACCTCTCTCCTGTGAGGAGAGAGGCTTTGATATTCTCCCCTTCCCTCTCTTCTCCTATCGGAGACGCTGCGCGAACGAGACGCTTCTCTTCGAGAGGCTTCGCCAACGCGAACGTAGGGAAGGGGCTGGGGGTTAGGTCTGTATTTAAATCAACTGCAAATCGCTATATTTAGTGTTTCAATTCAAATAAGCAAATAATAAGTCTTTCAAAATATTATTTGAAAGTACTTATATAAATGTGTGATAAGTTTGACAATCAAAATAATTGAATTTGTGACACTGGCTACAAAAAACAAGCGATCGCCTGATTAACATGTACAGGCGATCGCTATGAAAGTTAGGTAGTGCACCCTAAAGCTATTTAGGAATGAAGAAATTGATTATTTTTTAGGTGCTGAAGTATTAGGGTTCGCATTTTGCTGACGCAAACGTGTTAGTTCTGCCTTTTGGTCAGAGGTCAAAACTGCTTCCATTTGTTGTTGCGACGATAGCATGATTTGCTGCAATTGAGTCTGCTGTTTTTGACTAAACGTTAGCCCTTGAAAAGCTTCACGTCCAGACTTACCTGACTGCATAGCGGTTTGAATTTGCGTCCGTTGCTCTTTTGTTAGCACTTGTTCAATTTGCTTACGAACATTACCACGAATTTGCTCAATTTGGGTTTGTTGTTGTGGTGTGAGTTGTATACCACCGCTTTGTTGAGCAGGTTTTGTTGGTTGTGTTTGTGTTTGTGCCAGTCTTACTGGTGCATTAGAAGTGGTTTCTGCCTTGACCGAGAAGGGAACTGCCGTTAAACTTAGGGCGAACGCTCCTGCTATGAGTGATAAGTTTTTGAAGTTCATTTATTGCCTCGTGGATTTCTCCAGTTTTTCTTCACTATTATAGAATCCCAAATTAATCATCACGTCCGGGAGAATGACAAATACTAGTATTTATAACTAAAGTTATACTTTTTTTGAGCGCTTGTCATCTAAATTTTTCTGTGTGGCGGATGAGACTTTCCGCCACAATCTAGTTAGGATCAGGGTTTGAGGTTAATGACTCTAAGAATTGGGTCTCTGACGACGCGATCGCATATTATCTTGAAATTCCTTGAGTTGTTGCTGCTGTTGGGGAGTCAGGATTGCTTGGATCTGATTTTTCTCTGATTCCTTAATTTCACGCATCTTGGTTTTCTGTTCTTCAGTTAGATTTAAAGAAGCCCAACCCTTCTTAGGACGATCACCTTGACCTCTTGCTTGCCGGGGCTGACCCTGACGTTCTTGTTTTGCAGCTTGTAGCTGTTGTTTTTGTTCTGGGGTGAGAATCGCATCCATTTGAGCGCGGCTATTGCGACGAATCTCTTTAATTTGGGTTTTTTGTGAATCCGTTAGTCCCAAGCGTTCAAATGGACCATTGCGGGCTGGTTTAACTTGAGTTGGTGTTTGCGCTATTTGTTGCGCGTTGACGATGAAAGGAGTTGCACTTAAACTCAGGGCGATCGCACCAGCTATCAGGTATAAATTTTTAAGTTTCATTTATTAGTTTTTGGCTTTCCTTGTCTGCTCCCACCATCATATGAATCTATCTGTTACAAGACATGCGGAAAAAGTCACGAATAAACCCATGACTAAAGTCATGATTAAAATTTGATAAATTTGACTCGTAATTTGTGTAAGTTAAAAATTAGATAGAGACTTTCATTTTTCGGAACGTCTCTACGGAGAGTTAGGAGCAATTTATTTCTCTTGACTCAAGACTATTGACTCTTAACTAATTACCAAAGTGTTTGGGTGAAAAGGGAAAGGAAAAAATGGGTGCATGTGAAGAAGTTATTTAAAAAAGCTTTAAACTTTTTATATGATTCTTTCACTCTTTGTAAGGGTTTGAAGCCCCTCCTTGTAGTCCGGTCACGCATAGCTCCGGGGTTACAATCCTATAGGAAAATTTCTTCCCCCCCTTTCCCCTTTCACCTTTCCCCTTTACCCCTCTTCATGAACAAGGTGTAGCAACTTATGAGCCGCCCAATTGAATTTAAAAATCATCCTTTTCGGTTTTTGCTTTATTTAGAGTGGATATTACTCGCATTTTCTGCTGTCAGCGCAGTTTTACCATTTCGCTCTGAGAAATTTCAGACCAACTTTCCGGAACTGACAATTGCTTGTCTGATTATTTTTGGTTTAATGGGCTTAAGATTGCCTACAAGTAATCAAAGAAATAAATTACTTTATACAGCTTTGGAAATAATCTTAATTTTAATAACTGCTTTTTTGGGGGGTGGACCAGCTAGATTATTTCCCTTTCTTAACATGATTATAGTAACTCGCAGTTGCTTAATTTTTCAGTTAAATGGTCGTTTAGTGGTTGCTAGTTTATCATTTTTCTTAATGTTAATCACACTTACACAGCGGTTTTCCAGATTTCCATTACCACCAAAAGCACAGGAACGATTTTGGTTTTTGACATTCAGCTTTATGATTTCGTTTGGATTAGCTTTAGTATTTGTGTTATTATTAATGAATGCGATATTATCTGAACGGCAAAGTCGAGAAAAACTAGCGATCGCTAACGAAAAGTTGCGAGAATATGCCCTGAAAATTGAAAATCAAGCTACTCTCGAAGAACGTAACCGCATCGCACGAGAAATTCATGATTCTTTAGGACATTCTTTAACTGCTTTGAATCTACAACTAGAAACTGCTTTAAAATTATGGCAATCTAATCCTAGCAAAGCTCAAAATTTCTTAGCTAGAGCAAAAGAATTAGGTTCAAAAGCATTGCAAGATGTGCGACAATCAGTTTCGACAATGCGCTCTCACCCTTTGCATTCAGAATCTTTAGAACAAGCGATCGCTATACTTGCAGAAGATTTTTTTCGCTCAACTGGTGTTGTGCCAATTTGTCAAATTAACCTCGCTTATCCCCTACCACCAGAAATTAGCACCGCTGTTTACAGGATTATTCAAGAATCATTAACAAACATTTCTAAATATGCAAATGCCACAGAAATTAAAATACAATTAACTACGACAACAAATATAAATTTAAGAGTTGAGGATAATGGTAGAGGATTTGATGTAGAGCAAAACACAACAGGTTTTGGATTGCAAAGTATGCGCGATCGCACTTTAGCACGAGGAGGTGAATTTCAGATTAACAGCGCTCCCGGTTTAGGTTGTAAGATTATAGTTGATATTCCTTTGCCCTCGTTATTAATATAGTAATCATATTTTAGTTAGATTTATGAACGAACCACCAAGTACGCCAAGATAAAGAAAAAGCAATTAGAGATAATATCAGGTTTCTCATGTAATCAGTAATATATAAAATTGATATGATTAAAGTTTTAATTGTAGATGACCAAAATTTAATTCGCCAAGGATTAAAAGCATTATTAGAATTAGAAGCAGATTTAGAAATTATTGGGGAAGCCGAAAACGGTGAACAAGCAATTAATTTTGTTGCCCAATTACAGCCAGATGTGGTATTAATGGATGTAAGAATGCCGATTATGGATGGAGTTGCAGCTACGCGAGAAATTAACAAGCGTTTTACCAAAGTCAAAGTTTTAGTGCTGACAACCTTTGATAATGATGAATATGTGTCAGCGGCATTGCAGAATGGAGCAATGGGTTATTTACTTAAAGATACACCTTCCGAAGAATTAGCTGTAGCGATTCGCGCCGTCCACAAAGGGTATACTCAACTAGGACCAGGAATAGTAAAAAAACTTTTGACTCAGTTTCCCGCAGTAACAGCATCTGAGTTACCAGCACTACCAGCTAGTTTAGCTGAACTTACCCCTAGAGAAAAAGACGTTTTGCAGTTAATTGCAACAGGTGCAAATAATAAAGAAATTGCTCAAAAATTATACATTTCTGAGGGAACGGTGAAAAATCACGTCACAAATATTTTGAATAGATTAAATTTACGCGATCGCACTCAAGCAGCGATTTTTGCCAACACATTTTCGGCTTATTTAAATAATTAAAAACTTGCTTACTCTGCGTCTAGTGCATAGGAGTGCGTGAATTATCATTAGATATCTCCAGAGTCATACGTAGAGACGTAGCAGTGCTACGTCTCTACAAGGGTTTCGGGCAACGCATAATTAATTTCTACACCTATGTCTATTTAAACTAATATCTTCCACTATTCTCAATTAGCGTCCAGAGTTAAAACTCTATCTCTAATAGCTCAAGTCTACTTAAGTAGACTAAAACTTTTATTTAGTCGTCTTTAGACGAGTGAGCGCTATTAGCCTTAGAATTAATTCTAAGGCGGTTGTTGGGATTGGTGCAAGATGTCTATTTAAACAAACTCAGAGATTTTCTAGCGCTAGGCACATAAAATCTTCAGGTTTCATCAATAATTAAAAATGGGACAGCTTTATATTTTTAAGTTAACGTAGAGTTGGCAATGCCTATTATTCGTAAAGTTATTTACAAGTAGTTTGTCAAAAATGTTACTTTTGCGAAAACAAACAGCATTCTACCTAACAGACTTAGAAACACCTCTAGGTAAAGCAATTAATCTCACAATCGCTGGATTAGTTCTACTGTCTTCAGTAATATTTGTAGCGGACACTTATACTATTCCCAATGCAGTTCGAGTTCAATTAAATATAGTAGATACCGTAATATCGATAATTTTTGCCGTGGAATATGCACTCCGATTGTGGAGTACAGACAACAAAATTAAGTATATCTTTAGTTTTTACTCGATTGTTGATTTAATGGCGATTTTGCCATTTTTTATGGGAATGGCTGATATCAGGTTTATTCGGTTGCTGCGATGGTTTAGAATTTTACGGTTAATCAGATTTCTCGATAAAAAATCTTTTTTTGGTAAAATTAACACCGAAGATGGTCTAATTTTGGGACGGATATTATTTACATTATTTACAATAATATTTGTTTATTCCGGTTTGATTTATCAAGTTGAGCATCCAGTTAACCCGAAAGTTTTTAGGACTTTTTTGGATGCCTTTTACTTTTCGATTGTCACCATGACAACTGTGGGATTTGGTGATGTTACACCAATTTCTGAATTAGGTCGTTTGCTGACAGTCTCGATGATTTTAACAGGTATTGCCTTGATTCCTTGGCAAGTGGGTGATTTAATTAAGCGATTGGTAAAAACTGTTAATCAAGTAGAAACGGTTTGTTCGGGTTGTGGTTTAGCTTTTCACGATGCAGATGCTCAATTTTGTAAAGCTTGTGGTACAAAGTTATCTGGTATAGAATGTGAAGTTTCAACTTATTCACTTGATAAATAAGACATCTCCAAAAAGTAATTATGCGTTGCCCGAAACCCTTGATGAGACGTAGCACTGCTACGTCTCTACGTCTTTTTGGGAGATGTCTAATAGAATTCGCGTTTATGTAAACTTTAGATAAACCTCATTTCAATACGGTTCGCTCGTCTGATTTTTCGTGGTATTTAGGGTATGTAGAGACGCGATATATCGCGTCTTTACAAAGTTTTTGGTTTATCGATTATTATTTTGACGAATGTCTGCAATCTACCACGACTGAGCGATCGCCCAGAAGCTTACTTAAGGGAAATCTCCTATAGACATCTCCAGAATTTAATTATGCGTTGCCTAACCCGCAAGCTGTTGGTACTGAGTTTCAATTGAGTGATGATGAAGCGCAACAACTCGCACAATCGGCACAGCAAAGCAATATATTCGCCAATTACCTTAAGTGGAAACGCTTAGGGGAATTACGGGAATTATTACCCCGCACGGCGAAAGTGTTGGGTAAAGATTTCACTGCTTTGTTTTGGCAATATGCAGAAACGTATTTACCACAGGGTATCAAGAAACATCGAGAAGATGCGATCGCTTTCGCTAATTTCCTCGAAAAAACAACTTCTGATTTAGTTGCCGATTTAGTGCGCTATGAAAAAACCTGGCTTTTAACTTATGAACGTGATCGCTGTTTCCAGATATCCTGGTTTCGTTATGCTGTTCATGGCGATTGTAAACCACAAATAGCGATCGCTATTTGGTATCGCTTCCCCCAAGGACAATTACAGCATATCGTGCGATCGCTATTTTGAGAATAGAAACCCAACAGACGTAGCACTGCTACGTCTCTACATTCTTTTTAACCACATCATTAACTTCCAACAAACCAGGCGGCGGTGTAATTTCAATCCGACGATTTTCTAAGTCTACCACCGGGGCGATCGCTTTCACAAAGGGAATTAAAACAGACTTCGGATGTTTAATCCCCCCCTTTTTAAGGGGGGATAAGGGGGGATCGGATTTGGGATTTGGGATTGAAGTTTCTTCTTCTCCCCCTTTCTCCTCTTCCTGATGCAACTCCACATCAAGCAAATCGTTCCCAGCAGGAATAATATCAACCACCGTTCCCACAAGTTTCCCTGATTCTTGCATAAAAACAGACAAACCAATCAAATCGATCACATGATATTCATCTTCTCCTAATTCTGGGCGATCGCTTTCAGGAACCAACAATTTACAATTGCGTAACTCTTCCGCAGACTCGCAATTATCCACACCAGCTAACTTGAGGACATACAAATTCTTCCCCTGAATATAACGTCCCGTCAACAATTCTATCGGTTGCGGTTCCGCTTCACCAGGACGTAATAACCAGCGTTTTCCAGGAACTTCAAAACGTTCTGGAAAATCCGACTCCGGATAAACCCGCACTTCTCCAGATAAACCTTGAGGTGCGACAATTTTACCAATTTCTAGCCAACCATCGGGGGTGGGAGAGGGGGAGGATGAGGGAGATGAGGAGGATGAGGGAGATAAGGGAGAATTAATTCCCTGCTTTCCCTTTTTCTCTGGCTTTCTCTTCGTGTCTTTGCCTTTCATTTAAGCACTCACCGCTGCACGCTGATAAACTTGTTGCGTAACATGAGCTAAACGCTGCATTCCGATCGCAATTTCTTCATCGCTACCAGTGAGACTGATTCGCAAACATTGGTGCTTGTGTAACCAATCTTCTCGCAAACCTGGGAAAAAGCTACTACCAGGAACAACAATTACACCAACTTGTTTGAGTTCCTGATAAAATTCCCAATCAGTAATCGGTAATTCATCTAACCACAACCAAGCAAAAATTGCACCCTCACCACGATGGAGGAACCAAGGTAAATCCTTGGGCATGGCAGCAAATAAACTATCTTCTAAAACAGTGAATTTATTTTGATAAAATGAGCGAATTACTTGTTCAGAGATTTCTGCAAGTTTACCAGAATTTATGGCACGAGCAGCGATCGCTTGTCCATACCGAGAAGGATGAATACACATATTTGTTTGGAAGCACTCCAGCACATGAATCCACTCTTCATCCCCAATCGCAATTCCGATGCGCTCTCCAGGTAATCCAGCTTTTGATAAACTCATGCAGTGTAAGATATTATCTCCAAACACTGGTGTCATTTCGGTAAAATTCAAAGCTGGGAAAGGAGGTGCATAAGCGGAGTCAATCAACACTGGTACATTAAAAGGTGCAGCCAAAGCAGCAATTTTTTTGACTTCATCATCGGTGAGAACATTACCGGTGGGGTTACAAGGACGAGAGAAGATGACGCAGCCGGTATTTTCTGTAATTTCTAATTGGCTGAAATCTGGACGATATTTGAATTTGTGTGCTGAGAAGTCAATATCCAAAGTTGGTTTGTAGGCGATTAAAGCTTCCGCACATAAAGTAACGCCACCATAACCTGTATAATCAGGACTGAGGGGCAAGATAATTTCTTTTAAATTGCCACTGCTAGTGTAACCACCGAAGACATTGGCAGCGTAGAAATAAAGGCTTTGACTGCCTGGAGTTAAAAGGATATTACGTTCAGTTAAGTTTAAACCATAGCGTTTGTTGAAGTCGTTAGCGATCGCTTCCACTAACGGTGCATAACCCTGACTCGAACCGTAGCGACAAACTACTTCACCATATTCGGAACTAGCCAGCAAGGAAGCCGTACAATCGCGCCACAACTGCTCAACCTCTGGTAAAATCAAGGGATTTCCAGCACTTAAATTAATAAATTGCTGCCCCGTACCGGCTCGTAATGTTTCGTTAATGTCCTTCATAATCGCTCTGACACCAGTCAGGTTGGACATTTGCTCGCCAATTTTACTAAGGGCAGGTTTCATAAGCAGTGCAATAAGATAAAATCAGGGGTTGACAAATTATATAGCGGTTGGATGCTGGCAGGTCGATATTACCTGGAAGCTTTACCGCCTGTAACTAATGTAGCAGGCGTTGAATTATTAGAAATTTATCTCCCCATAGTGCATTTTAGCGGCGATACTCCGAAGGAGTCGCTCCGCGATCGCCTGCTTCAATAAATCGCTCTGTGCGATCGCTTTTTATACTTTCTCTTTTGTCTTTAACATCCATTCTGCAACGCTGATATACTTGCAATGATTTGTCCTGCTCTCCGGAAATTGTGTGTACTTTGTCCGCCTATAACTGTTAAACTAGAAATATGGGAACTCAATACAGGAGAAAAAGTTATGTCAGAAACCTCACCAGCTAAAGATAGCCGTATTGACTTGAGAGTAACCCAAGAACAAAAGGAACTCCTCGAAAAAGCTGCCTCTCTCAGAGGAATTTCCTTAAGTGCCTATACTCTCTTTTACCTCTTACCAGTTGCCAAACAAGAGATAGAGAATCAGGAAAGACTGGTTCTTTCAGATTGCGATCGCGACTTATTTATGTCCATTATGGAAAATCCCCCAGAACTTCAAGGAAACCTGAAAACAGCCATCAAAAAATATCGAGATAAATATGGACAATGAGCCTGAAAGAAGATGGAATTTTGTCCCTATTCATAAAAAGTATCAACGAGAGCATTTTGACTGTGGTTATCCCGTCTTAAATGATTATCTCAAAAAATACGCTCGGCAAAATCATGAAAAAGGAATTGCTAAAACCTTTGTTGCTATTTCTCAATCTAATGCTTTAAAAATAGATGGTTTTTATACAGTCAGTGCTAGTGTCATTGAGTTTGCATCTCTACCAGAATCTTATCAAAAAGGAATGCCGACCTATCCAATTCCAGCAATACTAATTGGCAAGTTAGCTGTAGATAAGTCAGTCAAAGGACAAGGATTAGGAGGAGAATTACTAGTAGATGCAATTTTTAGAGCCGTAAAAGCTGCTCAGGAAATTGGCATTTTTGCAGTTAGAGTTGATGCTATAGATTTGCAGGCAAAAGAATTTTATCTTAAATATGAATTTATTCCTTTTCAAGATAAAGCCCTTTCACTCTTTTTACCAATGAAAACTATCCTCCAAGAATTTATCTAATTTTTATCGTAAAATATAGGTTAAAATCATCAGATTAAGTACCTGTGCAAAATTAGTTTCCCATTCCTGTTCTATGTTTCATTGTCAACACCTGTAAAAAGTAAAAAGATAATCCCCCATCCGAATAGATGAACGGACTAATAACCTGTTTATCTTAGCGGGACATCAGGAAAACATCGAAATTGAAATTGCGCTCGATGGAGAGATATTCTAATAAATAATGTTGACTACACCAAAATGAGCGATCAAGAACTGAAGCAATATTTTCTCAATCACAAGGATGATCGAGACGCATTTTATGCTTACCTAAATCGAAAACATCAACATCCCAAGCAAACGATCTTAAGTGTCAATGAACTAGAAACCCTTACCAGTGAGGAACAAATTGAATTAATTACGCAACGTCTCCAAGCAAAATTTAGCACTTAGTTGATTTCATTAGCATTTTGTGCAACACAATCCACTGTGTCAGCACTCCCCAGGCTGTAAAAACTTCTCTACATTGTTGATCTACACTCAAATTAGCTGATTCACAAAATCTACATAGGAAGGCACAGGAGTGGAAGTTAAAGCAGCGATCGCTTACGGTGCAGGAAAGCCATTAAGTATTGAAACCGTGCAACTTGAGTCACCACGCGAGTTAGAAGTTTTGGTTGAAATTAAAGCCAGTGGGGTTTGTCATACCGATGCTTACACCCTTTCGGGAAAAGACGCTGAAGGCTTATTTCCGGCAATTTTGGGACATGAAGGTGCTGGGGTTGTGGTGGAAATTGGTAAAGGTGTCACCAGTTTAAAGCCGGGGGATCATGTAATTCCTTTATACATTCCCGAATGTCGTCAGTGTGAATATTGCCTAAGCTTAAAAACCAATCTTTGTCAAGCTATTCGCACTACTCAAGGACGCGGTGTCATGCCTAATGGTAGTAGTCGTTTTTCTATCGACGGGCGGATGATTCATCATTATATGGGTACATCTACCTTTGCTAATTATACAGTATTGCCAGAAATTGCTCTAGCTAAAATTCGCCCTGACGCACCTTTTGATAAAGTTTGTTACATCGGCTGCGGCGTCACTACGGGTATCGGTGCAGTTATCAATACAGCGAAAGTTGAACCGGGTGCGAATGTCGTAGTTTTCGGTTTGGGTGGTATTGGTTTGAATGTCATCCAAGCAGCGCGGATGGTAGGAGCTAATATGATTGTCGGGGTGGATATTAATCCCAATAAACGCGCTTTGGCAGAAAAGTTTGGAATGACGCACTTTGTGAATCCGGAGGAAGTTGAAGGTGATTTGGTTGCGTATTTGGTGGATTTAACTAAAGGTGGTGCTGATTATTCTTTTGAGTGTATTGGTAATGTAAATATTATGCGCCAAGCTTTAGAATGCTGTCATAAAGGTTGGGGTGTCAGCGTGATTCTTGGTGTTGCGGCTGCGGGTGAAGTAATTAAAACTCGTCCTTTTCAATTAGTAACTGGACGTGTTTGGAAAGGTTCGGCTTTTGGTGGTGCGAGGGGACGTACAGATGTCCCGAAAATTGTTGATTGGTATATGGATGGGAAGATTAATATTGATGATTTGATTACTCATGTTATGCCGATTGAAAAGATTAATTATGCTTTTGATTTGATGCATAAGGGTGAGTCGATTCGCAGTGTGGTGACGTTTGATTGAACGAACCGCAGAGGCACAGAGAACGCAGAGGAAGAGTTTGAGAGAGTTCCAAAAAAGACGTAGAGACGTTCCAGTGGAACGTCTTTACAAGGGTTTCGGGCAACGCATAATTAATTTCTACCAGATGTCTTTTGAGAGAGTAATGACTAATATCAATCTGATTTCTGAATATAAATCTTTCGGTGGTAAAGTCGGCTTTTACTCGCACCTTTCTTCTAGCTGTAATGGGGAAATGCGCTTTGCTGTGTATCAACCACCGCAAGCAAAAATGCAAGCTGTTCCGGTTCTTTATTTCCTCTCCGGTTTGACTAGCACGGAAGAGAATTTTATGGTGAAGGCGGGGGCGCAACGCTTTGCCGCAGAGTATGGTTTAATGTTAGTTACACCAGATACTAGCCCGCGCAATACGGGAATTGCGGGTGAGGATGATGAGTGGGATTTTGGTACGGGTGCTGGATTTTATGTTGATGCTACTTCTCAACCGTGGCGATCGCACTATCAAATGTACACCTATGTCGTCTCTGAATTACCCGCTTTAATTAACAAACATTTCCCCGCACAACCAGATAAACAAAGCATTTTCGGTCATTCGATGGGGGGACACGGTGCGCTTATTTGTGCGTTGAGAAACCCGAATTTATATAAATCGGTATCCGCTTTCGCTCCCATTGTCGCACCTATGCGTAGTCCTTGGGGAGAAAAGGTTCTCAGCCGCTATTTGGGTGATAATAAGGAAAGTTGGGCTGCTTACGATGCTAGCGAATTGGTGCAAAAGGAAAGATATCACAGTTTGATTTTAATTGACCAAGGTACTGACGATCAATATTTAACTGAACAATTAAAGCCGGAGTTATTTGAACAAGCTTGCGCTACCGTGAAACAACCTTTAAACTTGCGTTATCAAGAAGGCTACGATCACGGTTATTATTTTATCGCTACTTTTATTGAAGACCACATTCGTCATCATGCGATCGCTCTTTCAAAGTCTTGAATCATGAGGTGATTATGGTAGATTCTTACCTAGATCGTTTACCAACGAGTTTGGAACTTCCTTTGGAAGTTTATAAATTAGTAGATGGCTTTTATCAGTTACAAATTGGTGAACCATTTTGGATGCAAGAAGTCGGTTTAGGAATTGGTAGAGGCATCAATTCAGATGGAGGTTTAGAGCGTGAGGTTTTGTATTGGTATAATCAACAGAGTTCTCGCTATCAAACTGCTGAACAATTATTGAGTGAATATCGTCAGCAATTTGGTGAATTATCTGGATTATAAATATTAATTGTAGAACCTTGATCTATAACTCTTGGAAACACAAGGGTTTCGTTTTATTGTAATTGATCGCCCTGCGATCGCTTACAATGAGGTGAATACACCCTGATGCATATCTATTGATAGGGAGATAACGGGTATTTACTATCTACAGATTTAGTTTTTAGTGTGGTTATCGATTATCTTGGCTAAACCTGGTATTGCGTCTTCGACGTGTTTCTTCGCTGAGTTGCGGAGTTTACTATACGCTCCTCGCACAATCGTGTTATTGCTTTTCTCGATCTTAGCGTCGGTGATGGCTAGTAATGCGTTTGCCGCGCGATCGCGGTTTTGAGTTAGGTGTCCGACTGGATCGCCGATTTGTATCCCCTCACTCCAAATAGGATCGAGTGCATTCAAAGATTGTGGCAAAAGCCCCTCGATCGCATCGTTGCAATAAGTGGGTCTAATTCCCTTGACAACAGAGTAGGCTGCTTTCAAACCCAGACCCGAAACCCCTCCCATGTTAGCAACTTGTGTATCGAGTAACTTTGTGCAGTCATCTACAATTATATTCTTTTTATTTGGGTTTAAGAGATTATCGCTAAGTGCCATTTTAATTCTCCTTAATGCAAATGTGCTTAATCGATTTCTATTATAGGACAAAGTTTTGGTTTGTCAGTATTAGTTCTTTCCAGTAAGTGGTTAGGCAAAAATATTTATGTCCGAAGCGTTCCGTTATGAAGCTCGCACCCTACGTAAAGTTTATATTTATCCATATAAGTTTAATTATTCTCACCGACTTCTATCAAATCCGGGTAAATTGCCCATACTTTAAAAATACCGAAAGCATTGTGGATTAAAAGTAAGAGTGTGTGAGAACTGGGTGCAATCAACCGGTTTTGATATTACTTAGTCAGGGTTTTAATGATGAGCGGTAAACCGCTCACTACGAAAATAAATATTATGACTCGTCGTTTAATGTTTCAATTAATAAGTTTACCTGCTGCTGTCGCTGTTGGAGGAAAGTTTCACACTGACGTAGATATTCTACTGCTGCGGCAAATTGTTCAAAGACTTCTTCTAACTGCAATTCACCTGCTTCTATGCGAATGATAATTCTTTCGATTTCAGCAACTTTCGCTTCATAATTTCCCCCATCCATTTCGGAAGTAGAAGTAGTTTTACGTTTAACCATTAACTTCGGTAATTTTCACTTTAACTTTTCCTTGCGCTAACTGAATCGATAATTCTTGTCCTACTTCTAACTCAGTTGCAGAACGACTTATCGCACCATTTTCTTTTTTTACCACAGCGTAACCACGCTGTAAAACTGCCTGGGGGTCGAGAGTTGTTAACTTTTGTCGCAACAATTCTGCGTGTTGGGTTGCTTGCTGCAATCTGCCTGTAGTAACTTGGATTAATTGCCGACGCTTCCAACTAAGCTTGTCTCCCTCTTGCTGCACTTGTCGATCTAAGCGCAAATGATGCAAGCGATCGCGCATTCCTTGCAATTTATTTCCCGCAGTTTGCATTCTAATTCGCATCGTGTCGTGTAAAACAGCAATTCGCTCTTGATGTTCAGCATACAACTGGGCGAGTGCCGGCACAACCAATTCTGCCGCTGCTGTGGGAGTATGTACGCAAGCATCCGCTGTTAAATCTACCAAAGATTCATCTCTTTGATGACCAATCCCAGTAATTACCGGAATTGGACAATCAGCAACTGCACGCACTACCCTTTCATCATTAAAGCAGGCTAATTCCTCAACTGCGCCACCTCCTCGCGATAAAATTAACACTTGGGCGCGATTATCTCGCTCTACGCGGGCGATCGCCTTTACAATAGATGCTGGTGCTTGTTCACCTTGCACTGTTGCCGGCGAAAATAAAACGTGTAAACCGGGATATCGTTGTTTGAGTGTTTTTTGAATATCACCCCAAGCAGCAGCAGTGGGGGAAGTGACGACGGCAATAATTTGGGGATGAATTGGAAGCGATCGCTTTCTTTCTAAATCAAACAAACCTTCTTCTTGTAAGCGATTTTTTAATTGTTGATAGCGCAACGCTTGTAAACCTAAACCAGCAGGCAAAATTTGCCAAACTGTAAGTTGATATTCTCCTCTTTGCGGATAAACTCGAATATTACCCAAAATAATTATCTGTTCACCACGAATCGGTATCTGAGCCAATTTTGTTAATTGACTATTCCACACCACACATTTAATTGCTGCGCTGCCATCTGGATCTTGTAAAGTGAAAAATAACCCACTCCGATGTTGATTTGCGCTGGAAACTTCACCAGTTACCCAAACTTGCCGCAGTTGATTATCTTGTTCTAACAATAGCTGAATATAATTAGTTAACCCAGCTATTGAAAGTGCTGTATCCGGAATTAAAGAACTCATGCTCAGTAAATGAAACGTAAAATGCTCTCCTGATTCATAATAAGCGCTGAAGCCTCTCTTACCCTTCGTAAACAATAAAATGAGTTGGTTTATAAGTGCGAATAAAGTTCGTCATCGTGTCTCTTTCCTCAACGGTTGGTGTGGCAAAACAGCCTGCTGTACCACTGTTAGCATTTTGTAGTAAAGCTGAGGGGTCGTAGTGAATACCTATTTCCGAGCGTCCTGTGTTAAAAGCAGGTGTCACTGGAGACCAGACACCACCAAATTCTCCTCCTTTAAATTCTACTGTTCCAGGATAGTTGAAAGTGTAAATTCCAAAAGGCAGAGGTGTTTGAGAATTAGCAATATGAGATGGAGTTTGGTTGTTTGCTCGACCAGAAACACCTCGCACTGTCTTAACAACCTTACCAGTACCATCAATTAGTCGAGTCTCATACACTCTCAAACCCCCACTGATGGTTTTTGAGGAGCGACTAGCAACCACCCTCGCTGCTTTAATGACTGTAAGAAACTCCTTCGCTACCCAACGATTAGCTCCAATTTGTACCCAATTCCTGTTTCCTGCATATACAGGTTCGCTGTTTACGGAAACTTCAGTACCATTGGTAAGAAAACCTATTTTTTCCCCATTAGGTGTAGAACGAACCGCAAGGGAATCACCGTCTTTTGTTGAAATGTAAGCAATGTAATTCATTAATGTATACCTCAGACTTATGAGTTGTTTTTGCTCTCCTCTTAAACTTCAACCCGTCCCAACAAGATTACGGATAACCTCAAATTTAAATATATATACAGCAGATTTCACTCCTTAGGAAGTACATCTATAAAACCCCTCTTCTTGTAGAGACGTAGCAGTGCTACGTCTTTGTGTGTATTCGATTAGATCGATAGGCTGCTGTATGTGACACTTGCGTAAGTCCTATTAATCCAATTATTATTCCACATTAAATATTCTACAATCCACCAGATACGGCGAATTAAATGCAGTCATTTCTCCAGCATTTTTCCCAGGAATCGGAAACAACCTTGCGGAAAGTGGTTTATCTAATTTTATCGCCAAAGTCGCCATATCAATTAATATTGCCGTAATCTTTTCTATTGTTATATTACCAGGAATTGGAACTGTATCAAGTCCGCAACCACACACGGCAGAATAAGCTAATAAATTTGTGATATTGTAAGTTTGTTCGTTAGCTCTTGCTGCTAAACCGACATCTTCACAAACCGGAAGCATTAACCCAGAATAGCCACAAGTTTTTACAGATACGCTTTTCAAAACACGAGTCAGCATTCCTGATATTGCCAATGTTCCTTGATTGCCAAACTTCCCATCCAGGATTTTTTCATAAGCAAAAGCGATACTTTCTTTTTTGCCTAATGATGGTGCAAGAGAAGTGTCAATTCCTTGATATTTGATAGCATATTTAGCGGATATTTTTTGAGCGATCGCCTCAATTTTACTTAATTCTTTATCTAAAATCAACTTCAGCTTTTCTTCCGCATCAAGAAGATCATCAGCATCAGAAAAAGCTTGCATTACCAAGTCACATAATTCTAATCCGATAGCGAAACACGTTTCACCTTCATGATACGAAGCTGGAAAAAACGGGATTCCTGATTGACAATTTGCCCAAGCGCAAAAATGAAAGTTACCAAAACCATCTTGAGTTTCTTGAGAAATTCGCTGAATAACTTTTGCCGATTCTCTCGCATTTTCAAAGTTTATCCCAGAAATGCGATCGCCGATTTTACTAGAAGTATATAAAATCGATGTATTTTTGATAATATCTGGAATTAATGCGATGGTTGACCGTTGACTTGCGTAACCAAGACTGAAAAAGCTGATATTTAAGTTTTGGCAAATTTCTTCAATTACTTTAACTTGATTGATAATTTCACTTTTTGATAACCCATCTAGATATTCTTCCCAGGAATTAGTTGCTATTCTCGTTGTTTGGACTTCATATCCCTGCTCTTCAATTATCAGCTTTGCTTGCTGATTAAACTCAGTCGCTTGTTTAATTTTTTCTATTTCTTTAAGAGAATCAAGCGATATACCAGTTGTGATAGTTCTAATTTTCATTTTGATAAAATATTGAAAAAAATCGTAGTGAGCACTTCAGTGCTCAAAATAAGCACTATCCCAATACGGTTCGGTTAAGATGCACAGTCCTTAAAGATCCCCCATTATCCCCCTTAAAAAGGCAGGGCTGTTTCATTCCACAAGGGCAAGAAGTTTGTCAATATCATTAGAGATAAATCTTTGAGCAGTTGTGATGGAAGCATGACCATTTCGGCGGAGTATATTGAGTGCGATCGTTCGCATCACCGACAGATTCGCAGGAGCATTACCCATACGTATGGTGGAATGGTCTTCATCAAAAATGACATCCTTTACCCAATGAAGACAATTCTCAATCCCCCAATGTCCGCGAATCCCTTTAGCAAAATCAGTTGCTGAACGAACTAGACTACTAATGTAGTAAGCAACTTGGTGATATGGTTTGCCTGCACGAGTACCCATTCTTTCAACCTTAATTAAGGACTCCAACCCAGCCCATTCTGGACTGATGTCAGTTAAATCATGAAAAACTTCTATAGTACGTGTTGTAACTCGGTTTCGAGTTTTTTCGGCTGTGATGTACCGACTTGTGGGCTTGGAATTCTCCGTATTGTGTCGAATTTGATGATACAAGTTTTTTTGATTTGCCTTGACTGCGATCGCATAGTCATTGCCACCATCAATAATTAACTTGCAAGTTTTTTTTGGCAATGTAGAGCATCTAAGCTGAAAACAACACCCTCGATATCCAATACCGCAATTAAATTTTGAACCGTGCTAATTTCACTACCTTTCTTGTTCTCCAATTTGGTCAGACCTAAAACAAGCCCTCTTTTTTCAGCAAATACGGACACGATACTGACAAAATTTTGATACTCACTTTCGTAGTTTTGCACAGTTCCTTTGATACTTTTACCATCAATTCCAAACCAGTCTGATGTATCCACATGAACATAGTTTTGTGCCCACTGATTAAACGTTGCAGCAAGATTGTCAAAATCTACTCCCATCAGTATTCGTCGAATAGTCGAGTACGATGGAACACCATGTTTTTCGATTCTAAATTTCTCAATTAATACAAGACGATGCCGTTTGACAAAGTCCCCCCATGCACGATACCCTACGTACCCGCTCATTGTCCCCATAATGACAAACAGTAATACCAACCACAGTTGATGTCTTTGTCCATCTTTGACTCGAAAATCTTTAACTTCCCGCAGTTGTTCAATCAGATTTGCACTCATTGTTTTCATCCCCAGGACGCTTGTCATTTTACACCTTTTAGGGAATGAAACAGCCCTGCTTTTTAAGGGGGGTTGGGGGGATCGAGTCTTATCCGAACCGTATTGAGCGCTATGCACGCTTACTACAATTAAATAAGTGAGTAAAGTAAATAAACGCCATGAATAATGAATTTTACAATAAAGGATTAGAACTAGCTCGGCAAAAAGACTACACGAAAGCAATTGAGGAATTTACCCGTGCTTTGCAAGAAGATCCTTACTTTGCCGAAGCTTACAGACAACGGGGATTAGCATATTATGACTCAGGAGCAATTCTCCAAGCTGTCTCAGATTATACTGAAACTTTGAAACACGATCCTGAAAATGTAGAAGCATATTATTATCGGGCATTAGCACGGTTGACGCTAAAAAATTTACCTGGTGCCCTTGCGGATGTCGATAAAGCGATCGCACTGGAAGTAAATTATGCCGCAGCTTATGATTTAAGGGGAATTGTGCGGCGCAAAGAAGGGTATATTCATGATGCGATCGCTAACTTCAAAAAAGCCGCAGAATTATATCTCAAGAAAAACGACAAAGAAAAATGTCGTCAATGCTTAGAAAGCATTAAACAGCTACAACCCAAAGAATATCCTGCTGAAAAGCCATCAATTTCTACCCCCGCACCGATAATTTCCCAAAAGGAATATTTTCGCACCTTATTAGAAAAGGCAGAAAAAGGAGACACACAGCAAGCCATTGATGATTTAAACTGGGTATTGCAAGTCGATCCCCAAGATGGTATCGCTTATTGCTGTCGGGGGGTAGTGCGTTGCAAACAAGGAAATTATCGCGATGCTATTTCTGATTTTAACTCAGCACTGCGCCTAAATTTCAAATCTGGCATTGTCTATCGCAATCGAGGAAAAGCACGTTCACAATTAGGAGATCATCAAGGTGCGATCGCTGACTATAATTCGGCGCTGGAAATGCAGCCAGAAGACGCTTTAATATATATTGCCAGAGGAAATACTCATCGAGCAATGGGCAATTATTACGCTGCAATTAAAGATTACACCCAAGCCTTACAAATTAATTCATCGGATGCCCAAGCGTATTATAATCGTGGTATCGCCTATACTCATTTAGAAGAAATGCAACACGCCATTGAAGATTATCAGCGTGCGGCAAGTATATTTTGTGAAAAAGAAGATTGGCACAATTATCAACAAGTTTTAAATAGCTTGAAAAAAATTCAATCCTCTACCCCGGAAGTAAAAAACGCCAAAGACGATTTACTACGTCAACGTTTGTTGAGAATGGTAGGGGGATATTGGGAAATTGCCCAACGACTAATTGAGCAGAAAAAGGATTATTATCCAGGGATGTCAGAAGAGTGGTATTTGCAAACAGTTATTGATGATTTGGAAAGCGATCGCGGAAAATAAAACTAAAAGTTACTTTTTATGAAACGCACAAACCGCTTTTTCATAATATTATACAATCCTGTGTGACCCTTTGTATCCTCTTATTTTTCTTCCTATCCCCTATTTCTTGAGCGGATACTGAATTTATGAACTTATAAACTCTATTTCATCCGGCAATTCGCTTTCTAGTTTTCTTAACGGTTCATATTGGTATGCTATTAAATTGGAAAACAATGTAAGTAATCCTATTAAAATGAACAAAAGAGCAATTCCTCGACCAGGACCTGAGCCGATAATTTGACCAATTCCTTGAGACCAAGGTCCATTAAAGTCCATTAAAGGTTCTAAAATTTTATCTGCAATAGGTCCAATGGCAATTGCTACCAATGGTGGAAAGAGCATAGAGATTGTATGATTAAGTGAGAAAATTCTACCTTGAATGTGAGGGGCAACTTTTTTTTGCAATATGATTTGAACACATCCGTTAACCAAGGGAATGCCTAAAGCAAAAAAGAAACCAGAAATGGTAAATAATATCAAAGAAGGACGCAAACCCCCTGTAACTAAAGCAGTAGAACTTAAGAGGATCGATATAAATATCACTCTTACTAAATTTTCTTCTTGGCGATCGCCTACAATACCTAAATAGATAATTCCTATAAGCATACCACTTCCTGCCAGGGAAAGAAGAAAACCTAAACTTCCCGGTGTGGTTAAGATCAATAAAAGTGGTGTGGCTAGAATTAGTGCTGCCCCTATAGCTGCATTATAAATGGTTCGGATAAGTATCAACGTTAGTATTCCTGGTCTATTGATTAAATAATCCCATCCCTGTTTTATTCCTGAAAGAATAGATGTATTCTGGGCATCAATTAGCAAATTATCCTTGTGTGAAAGTTCCGGGATATCTACAAGAACAAGAGGAATAATAGCCAGGATAAAAGTAATAAAATCCAGTAAAACTACACCTTTCAATTTGAAAATTCCTAAGATAATACCCCCTAAAGCTGGACACACTAAGCGGGCTATTGAATCTGTAGCTTGAGTGAATCCACTAGCACGCCCTAGTTTGTTTGTAGGAACCATTAACACAATAGATGCACGAAAAGCTGTTGAGCTAAATGTTGAGAAAATTGACTTTCCAGCGACTGCAAGATAAATATGCCAAACTTCTAGATGTCCCAGTATCAATAGAATACCAACAGTTAGAATACATAAGCTAGAACAGATTGTACTAATCAACATTATCCAGCGACGATTCCAACGATCAACAACACTACCAGCAATCGGAAAAATGCAAAAACCGGGAAGAGTAATAGCAAGGGTTAGGAAAGCAAATTGAGTGATAGAATTAGTATGCTGGTAAACCCAGACATCAAAAGCAAAGCTAGTCATACCAGAACCTATCCTAGATATGATTTGACCTAGCCAAATCATAATAAAAACTTTCATTTCACTCAAAGCAGGAGTTTGTGTAACACTTGAGGGTTGGTTAGTCATAAATATTAAAGCATAATTGCAGGGTTAGCGCGTCTCAAAGCCTATTGACGAATGGCACTAAGATAAGCCCAAACATTTATCGCATAAGAGTTTGAACGATTTACATGTCTTGGATAGGGGAGTGAAAATTAAAATGGCTAATTCGCGGATTTACAAGGTTTTGGATTTACTTTCATCCCTAACATCAGCAACGCCCACTTTTTATTGTTTGTTTAGCTGATTTAGTCCTACTCTTGTGCGTTCCGATACAAAAATACGCTGTTCTGATGGCAATTTACTGATAAGTTCACTGGACTTTTCCAGGTAAGACAAAATTTCTTCTAAATTAGAAAATAGCTTATTCTCTACATTGGCACGTAATGATATACTTACCTCTAGTGCTTCGATTTCATGCCACCAGTTTGAGGGGATAAAGAGCATATCCCCTGGTTCAAGTATGGTTTCCATAGCCTCTAATTCTACTACTCTAGGATGAGCATTCAAATCTGGAGAGCGAAGATTAACCAAAGAACGTCGGTCCTCACCTGTAGCTAAGTCATGGACTGGGTAAATTTGTTGGAAGTATTTGGGTGATAAAATTAAAGCGTGTTTTCTCCCATATATATGCATTAAAAAGCCTGCGTGTCTATCATAATGTGCCTTTGTTAGCACGCCAGTAGCAGTAATGTACATGGATCTATCCTTTGTCATGGCTTCATTTGGCCAACGGACTTGATCTATCAGTTTTGCGGGTGCGAGGTTGCCAAAAATGTAATATCGCTCACCTTCTCCTAATATAAATTTGTGATTTCCAATTCCTGATATCCGTTCAAAAATTTCCGTGAGGCTCATTTCTACAATTAAATTGTTTCCAGCCTTTCCAGCACGAGCAGTTACAACCGGATTATCTGGGGAAATAACTGTTACCTGTCCGGTTATTCCATTCCAAATTTCCTCATGAGGTGCCAACTTTTCTACATTATCAACATAGTTGCGAAGAACTACAGGTTGGGTCTGCTCAAAAAAATTGACAGCTAAAGCTTCTTCTCCTCTTAATTCTGGAACATCGGAAACCGGGAAAATCCAATTTTTCATGATTGTTATTTTTTCTGACTACAGGTGATAACTAAAATTTTTGATCATAATTTTTGTATCTTGGGTAAACAACTAAATTTTTTAGGCAATAGTATCCATCAAAATTTCTTTGTAGCCAAACAATTGCTCTGCAAAAATTCCCTGACTGTTACATTCATCAATTAATTTATTCGACTCTGCCATCGGACCTTCATAGTCAGGAACCATCATATAACTGAGCCAAGGTTCATACCCCATTGCATAAACGTACACAGATTTAGGTTGTAATTGTTCAACCATACTCTTAGCAATATCAAAGTTAGCTCCTCCTACTTGTCTATCGTGGTCTATTTTGCGGCTCAAAGGTTTACATAACAATGAACCGTAAGCCCAACTTAAGGGAGCTCCATCAGATTGCAATCCTAAAAATAAAGCATCAATCTTATTGACTGAATGGTGAATATTTTTACAAATGTGAGGATCACAAATTCTAGAATCTGCTGAAACCATCACCGAGCGACCTAACAAGGTGATCAAGTAAGCAATTTTGCTTCTAATGTTTAAATCTCCATGTTCACCTAAGAATGGCAACCCAGTAATGCTACCTCCTGGAATCTCTATCTGTTCCATCTCATCAATTTCTCGAACCTCCTTAAATCCAATACTTTGTAAAACCAGTTTCATCCCAGGGTCAGCAAGACTTCCGCCGTTGTTTTTGGGAACAATCACGGTTTTAACTCGATGCCTTAGCTGTAACAATGTTTCGATCACACAATGGTCATGGTGATGATGTGTAATAACAATATAGTCAATAATGGCAGGTAAATCAGCATAAGTGTAGCGATCGCTTGCACTTGGATAATCATAACTGATGAGTGGATCGCAAAGAATATTCACGTCTTTTGATTCTATCAGCAGACAAGCATGACCAAAATAACGTATTCTCACCCCATCTTGATCATACTGAATAGGTTGCTTGTGGGGAGCATCTTGAGTAAAGAAGCTGGAGAAGAGTCCTTCATCTTGAGCATCAATATTTAATTTCTCTTTTATTTCCTGTACATCACCCGGAACATATTTCATTTTTGCCAGTTGGTCTAAAATCTTGTCTTTAAAGGGAATTTGCAGGTGTAAATTATCAGCTTGCTTGAGTCTAGGAGTGCTAAAAATAAAAGATCGTTGGTCTTGGTCAACAACGTACATCGCCACACTTTGAGCGACTTCATTGCCATAAATACTATGATATAGTAGCCCCTCCATAAAACGTATTGCCGGGTGATTATTTAAATCATAATTGAGCTCCACAAATCCTTGTAGGGGTTGAGGAATTTGGGAGTACATTCCTTCTAAAGAAAAACCACTAGCCTCTGTTTCTAAACATTGATTGAGAGTTTTAATGGCTTCCGCCAGTTCTAGCATATATGCTTGATCTTGCATGAAATGTTCAATCAAATTTTTAATATCACCAACAGCACTTTCATCATGATTGACAAAAGGACCAGCCATCATTTTCGGAGATTTGAGAGCCGAAATATGTACCTTGGGTGCAGATACAAAAGACTGCATAATCTTTAAGTGTGAGTTAGCAATATACATGGCTGCCGTGGAAGGAGCCAACAAATAAGACCAGGCGTGCCACTGATTAACTAACGGTTCTAAAACTACGTTCTGTTTGAGGTATAGCTTATCACCTGACATAAATTTATCTCCCATGATTTATCTGGAAAGGCAGAGGGCAGGAGGCACTTATACACTTATAGAATTCTGATTCCACACCGACGCTACGACTCCTTGGGAGTAAGGGTTTAAGACCCCGACCAAATTGAAAATTTGGTGGCTCTTGTTGGCTGTGGGGTCTGAATCCTATAAGTGAACAAAACATAAGTGCCCTCTGCCCTCTGCATAAGTGCCTTCTTCAATTATAAGTAACCCTGTAAATGTGCTGCTAATTCTTTGACATAAGGGTTAGCCATAATAGAATAATGGCTACCTGGAATTACATGACAGATAACAGGTTGTGTTGAAACTCGATCCCAACCCAGTTTAGGCTCATTCAGTAATAAGTTACTTTCAAACATGATTGTATTTGTTTGTTCAGCCGACTTAAAGAGTATAATTGGCAATGCTAATTGTTCAGAACATTGATAATTAACTGCACTTGTGTGGTGAATTTTTGTCAATTGAATTAGTTTCTTTAACTGGGTTTCACTGTCTTGGGGAGCTAAAATTCCATTTTGCACAAACTGGCTTTGTAAGTATTTAAACTGCTCTTCTGGTGATAAGCCATACAATAATTCCTGGGAAATATCCAGCGTGATACCTAATGCTTGCCCAGCTGCCTCGGCAATAGCATATAACCATTGAGCATTACTCCAAGTTGAGGGTGAGGAAACCTGCTGGACTGGTAGGGGTGCTGTAGCATCAACTATGGCTAGAAGTCGAATCTCTTGTCCTCGTTTGAGCAGTTGTCTGGCTATTTCAAAGGCAACTTTACCCCCTAAAGAGTGACCACCTAAAAGGTAGGGACCTTGGGGCTGGATGGTTTGAATCGCGACTAAGTACTGAGATGCCATGTCTTCAACCCGATGTAAAGGTTGAGATTCATGATCCCATTCTTGGGGTTGTAAACCATAGAAGGGTTGATCTAATCCTAAACAACGTGAAAATTCATAGAATTGAATCACGTTACCCCCTGAGCCGGGAATGAAAAACAGGGGCAGTTTTGAGCCTTGGAGTTGAATGGGTACTAAACAGGATGAGTGCTGTTTACTGTCTGCATTAACTATTTGCCGAGCTAAATTTTCAATGGTTGGTGCTTGGAAAAGACTAGCTAGGGGTAATTGTTGACCAAATACTTTTTGAATGCGCGATATTAATTGTACTGCTAGTAGAGAGCGTCCACCCAGTTCAAAGAAATTATCCCGAATGCCTATCCAATCTAAATTTAAAACCTCAGACCAAATTTGAGCTAGTTGACGTTCTACAGGAGTGCGGGGGGGGAGATATTTGGGTGAGGGGCTTCGTTGTGAGGGGGTTGGTAATGCACGACGGTTAATTTTGCCGTTGGGGGTTAAGGGCATTTGGTCAAGCTGGACAAAAATGCTCGGCACCATGTAATCTGGTAGTTTCTTCGACAGACATTGATTTAACTCAGTGGATGTGGGTGCAGATACTGGGGAATGGGGGACAATGTAAGCGACAAGGCGCTGATTTTCCTGTGTTCCGTCTAGGACTACCACAGCTTGCTGAATTTGGGGATGTTGACTCAGTGCTGTTTCAATTTCTCCTAGTTCAATGCGGAATCCTCGCAGTTTGACTTGATAATCAACGCGACCCAGAAATTCAATATTTCCATCAGGTAGGTAGCGAGCTAAATCACCGGTTTTGTAGAGGCGATCGCCTTCCCTAAAAGGACTCTGTATAAATCTTGCTGCTGTCAACTCAGGACGCTGGAAATATCCTCTAGCTAAACCCGTACCCCCAATATGCAGTTCCCCTGGAACTCCCACAGGTACAGGATTTAACTGTTGATCTAAAATATAAAACTGGGTGTTAGCTATAGGTTTACCGATGGTAATCGTGGTTTCACTATCTTTACCATCCACAATGGCTGTAGATGACCAAATTGTGGCTTCAGTTGGTCCATACATATTGTAAATATGGGCATCAATGGATATTCCCAACTGTTTCACTAAATTTAGTGGTAATGCTTCTCCACCTAACATTAAATATTGCAAACAATTTAAGCTCTCAATCCCATGAGGCATTAATGTCAGCATTCTGGCTAAAGAAGGCGTACATTGGAGATGGGATACTTGATGTCGCTGAATTTGGCTCAAAATAGTGTAATCTTCAGCATTAATATTATTACTAAGTTCTCTAACTTGATTGAGTTTGTCTAAGCTAGATAATACAGCGTCAACATCTACCCCAAAGTCAATTAAACATCCTACTTCATCAACGCCGATCGCTTTGAGATCGTCAATCATCTGTAAGCATTTGGCAGTAGTTCCCAATAAGCCACTACTGTTAAAGTAACGCTCAAAGGCAAAGGATAGCAGGGTATTTCGGTCTTCTTGGGCAAATTCATTAACTTGGCTTTCAAATTTCGTCCCTTTGAGCATCTTTTGAATCAGCCCCATTGATTGCTCTAAATAATTATACATAGGTAGACGCACTTGCTCCCGCACTGTATCTTCGTCATCACCGACAAAGGTATGCAGCATCAAAGTAATATGACCATTACCCGGATGTCCTTTTTGTTGCCAAGCCTGACGATAAATTTTGATTTTCGCGGATATTTCTTCTATGCTTTGTCCTAAAAGATGGGTGAGAACATTTAAACCCAACTCTCCTGCTAACCGAAAGGTTTCGGGACTACCTGCTGCGGTTAACCAAGTGGGTAATTCTGCTTGAATTGGTTTAGGGAAAGTTCTAATTTCTGTGGGAATGCCATTGCCATTTTTGAGGGTGATAAATTCCCCGCGCCAAAGTTTGCGGACGGTTTCTATTTGTTCTACCAGTAGGGATTTACGACGGTGATAATTTTCGGGGGATAGGACAAAATCATTAGGTTGCCAACCACTGGCAAAAGAAACACCCACTCGACCATTAGATAAATTATCAACAAAAGCCCATTCTTCAGCCACACGAATTTCTTGATGTAGTGGTAAAACCACGCTACCAGCCCGGATTTGCACCTGTTTAGTGACTGCGGCGATCGCTGCACTGGCTACGGCAGGATTAGGATAAATTCCCCCAAATTCATGAAAATGCCGTTCTGGAGTCCAAACTGCTGTAAATCCATGTTGATCGGCAAACTTAGCCCCTTCAATCAACAATTTATACAGGTTTTCCCCTTGATGATTACCAGTGTTATTTTCATTGGCAAAATAGAACAGACTAAACTGCATTTGTTTTTCTGGCATCCGGGAAGTTGGCACTGTAGCAGCAATGGTTTTCTGTTGTTCCTGTTGAATAATTACCTTAAAGCCCCGTGCCAGAGTCCAGAATAATTCTAGAATCGAAATATCAAAGGAAATAGTTGTAACAGCTAACCATGTTTTTGTGGTATCATAATCATCTTCTACGTTAAGACGCTGATCCATGCCTACAAAAAAGTTAGCCACTTGTCTATGTTCAATCATCACCCCTTTAGGTTGACCTGTAGAACCAGAGGTGTAGATAATATAAGCTAAATTTTCACCTTTGACTGATATACCCAGATTGGCTTGATTTTCCTGAGCGATATCAGTCCAATTAGTATCTAAACAGATGACCTTAGCGCCATGAGTCGGTAACTTTGTTTGTAACCTTTCCTGGGTCAATAATATTGGCATTTGGGTATCTGATAAGATAAAAGCTAGGCGTTCTTGGGGGTGATGGGGGTCTAAAGGAATGTATGCAGCACCGGCTTTGAGGATACCCAATAACCCGATCATCATTTCTAGCGATCGCTCTACACAAATACCTACTAACGTTTCTGAACTTACACCTTGACGCTGTAAATAATTTGCTAACTGATTTGCTCGTTGATTTAATTCTCGGTAAGTTAATTGTTGGTTTTGGAAAACCAGAGCGATCGCATCGGGTGTTTTTTCTACTTGCTGTTCAAACTGTTGATGCAGACAATGATCCTGAGAATAACTCACCTGTGTATCATTCCAGGCTACCAATAACTGCTTCTCTTCCTCTGGTGTCAGTAGGGGCAATTTGCTGATCCGCTCTTGCACATTAGCCACAACTCCCGTCAGCAATACTTGGTAATGTGCAATCATCCGGGTAATAGTTTCTGCTTTAAACAAATCAGTGTTATACTCGCAAACCCCCGACACTCCAGACTCAGTTTCTACCATTGACAAAGTTAAATCAAACTTAGCTGTCAAAATTTCCGGCTTGAGAGGGGTAGAAATCACATCAGCCAAACTCAAAGAAGCACTAGAAGCATTTTGCAAGGAAAACATCACCTGGAACAGTGGAGAATGACTAAGATTGCGTTCCGGCTGCAATACTTCCACAATCTTCTCAAAAGGTACATCTTGATTTGTGTATCCCGTCAGTAATCCTTGCTGTACTTGCTTGAGGATATCCACAAAAGTACAATCTGCCTCAAACTGAGTTCGTAACACTAAAGTATTTACAAATAAACCAATTAAAGGCTCAATCTCAGTTCGATTGCGATTAGCCATTACAGTACCCAAAACGATATCATCCTGACTACTGTAGCGATGAAGTAACACCAAGAACGCGCTACACAGCAACATGAACAAAGTTGTATCTGTGGACTGAGTAAGTTGTTGCAGTTGGGAAATCAACTCAGTAGACAGAGTAAAAGATTGCTGTGCGCCTCTAAATGTCTGCACCCCAGGACGTGGATAATCAGTAGGCAACTCTAGTAACGGTGGTGCGCCCAATAGGTATGTTTTCCAGTACGATAGCTGCCGTTCTAAAATCTCACCTTGTAACCATTGACGTTGCCAGTGAACAAAATCTGCGTACTGGATAGCTAGAGGTGGTAAAAAAGAAGGCAAACCTTGGACAAAGGCATCATAAAGTACAGATAGCTCTTGCACCATCACTCTCACAGACCAGCCATCAGCAATGATGTGGTGCATGGTGACAAGGAGAATATAGTCATTATCGGCGATTTGTAGCAGTGTCGCCCGAATTAAAGGAGAATGGGTTAAATCAAAGGGTTTTTGAGCTTCTTGAGTCAGTCGTTTTTTGACCTCAACCTCTAATTTATCAGTAGAAATTAATTGCAGATTATCCCGGAATAAGTTAAATTTTGATTTTGTTTCAATTACTTGTACAGGATTGCCATCAACAGTATCAAAACGAGTTCTTAGCACTTGATGACGCTGCACAATTTCTTTAAATGCCTGTTCTAAAGCATCAACATTCAGCTTCCCTTGTAGCTGAACTGCCATAGAAATATTGTAAGCTGCACTGCTTCCTTCTAACTGGTCTAAAAACCATAATCTTTCTTGTCCCCAACTCAGAGGTAAAACAGTATTATCTTCCCGTGGCACGGCAACGACAGCAGGTAAAGGCTGAGTTAAAGGCGAATCTGTGGCAGAATTATTTTGTAACCATTGCTGAATTATCACATCCAACTCAGCAACAGTTGGCGATTTAAATAGGGTTTCTAAAGGTAGTTCAATTTCAAAAGCTTCTCTAAATCGAGAAATAACTTGAGTTGCTAAAAGAGAATGTCCCCCCAGTTCAAAGAAATTATTATAAATACCCACCTGTTCTATTTTCAGAACAGCCGCAAATATATCAGCAATTTTTTGTTCTGTTGGTGTTCGGGGCGCAAGAAAATTGTTTTGTTCTGTTAAATCTTGTTCAGGTGAAGGCAGGTTGCGATGGTCAATTTTACCATTTGGTGTTAATGGCATCGCATCCAACATGACAAAGATACTTGGAACCATGTAATCTGGTAGTCTTTCTTTGAGAAACTGCCGCAGTTCTGATGGTGTTAAGTCTTGATTTTTAGATACCAAATAAGCTACTAATCTTTGATTTCCAGAGGGGTCTTCACGAGTGATAACTGTGGCTTCTTGTACTTGAGGATGTTGACTTAGCCGTGCTTCTATTTCTCCTAGTTCAATTCTAAAGCCGCGAATTTTTATTTGACGATCAATGCGACCTAAAAATTCAATGTTGCCATTTGGTAAATATCTGGCTAGGTCGCCGGTTTTATATAATCTTCCTTCTCTAAAGGGATTTTCGATGAACTTGGCTGCTGTTAGTTGTGGTTGGTTTAAATATCCCCTAGCTAAACCCACACCACTAATATATATTTCTCCTGGGACTCCCACACTCACAGGTTGGAGAGAGTTGTCAAGAATATAAATTTGCGTGTTAGCAATGGGGCTACCAATGGCAACTATAGATTTAGTATCTGTTTCTGGTTTGAGATCAACTTCAGCAACGGTGGCACAAACGGTAGCTTCACTCGGACCATAGGCGTTGAAAAAGTGCCTATCCTTACTCCAAATCCGTGCTAGAGGCTCAGGACAGGCTTCTCCAGCGACGATGACTTGTTTTAAGGTTGGCATTTGCCCTGGTGGCAGAATGGCTAAGGCTGAAGGAGGTAAGGTAACGTGAGTAATACCGTAATGAGCGATCGCCTGTTGCAAATCTAAACCAGGCATCAGTTTTTGAGCAGGTGCTAACACCAGTCGCGCACCACACACCAAGGACATGAAGATTTCGGACACGGAAGCATCAAAGCCAAAGGAGGCAAACTGAAGGACTCGACTGTTATTTTCTACTTTAAATAATTTTTGTTGTGCTAGGGCAAGATTGCCAATACCCTGATGAGTGACTAACACACCCTTGGGTTGACCAGTAGACCCAGAGGTATAAATTACATAAGCTAAGTTATGGGATTGAACCTCAGATATAATATTTTCACAACTTTGGGTAGCTATTTCTTCCCAATCACGATCTAAATAAACTACTAAAGCATAGGATGGGGGTAAGTTCTCTTCTAACGATTCCTGAATCAATAACACAGAAACCGCAGCATCTTCTATGATGTATGCTAAACGTTCTTCTGGATAATTGGGATCTAGGGGAACATAAGCGCCACCTGCTTTGAGGATAGCTAACAAACCCACAATCATATCAAAAGAACGATTAACACATAATCCCACTAACACTTCTGAACCCACACCCATATTTTGTAAATGGTGTGCCAGTTGGTTAGCGCGATTGTTAAGCTGTTGGTAAGTTAGTTGTTCTTCCCCAAATACCAAAGCTACAGCATCCGGTGTGAGTTTTACTTGTTCTTCAAATATTTGATGAATGCAAAGATGTTGGGGATAGGATATAGCTGTATTATTCCACTCATTTAAAATTTTTTGTCGTTCTTTTTCTGTTAACAGTGGTAAGAGGTTAATTTTTTCTTGGGGATGGGATGCGATCGCCTCTAGTAAAACTTGAAAATGCTCTACCATCCTCGCTATAGTAGCAGCATCAAATAAATCTGTACTATATTGCCACACTCCCCTTAACCCTGATTTTGTTTCTGACATTGATAAAGTCAAATCAAACTTAGCTACCTGAGTCTCAAAAGGCAAGGGTGTTAAAGTGATATCTGGCAGTTGCAACGTTTCAGTCGGGGTATTTTGCAACACAAACCACACCTGAAAAATGGGGGTATGGCTTAAATTCCTTTCTGGTTGTAATTCTTCAACAATTTTTTCAAAAGGTACATCTTGATGGGCATAATTTTCTAAAACCCCTTGTCTAACTTGTTCTAAAATTTCTGTAAAATTTAATTCTTGATCAAACTTCGCATCTACAACCAAAGTATTAACAAAAAAGCCAATTAATGATTCTAATTCTGGCTGACTACGATTACCTACAGGTGTTCCAACAACAATATCTTCCTGACCACTGTAACGATAGAGCAACGTAGCAAAAGCAGCCAACAAAACCATAAATAAAGTGCAGCCATTTTCCTTTGCCAATTTTTTCAGAGCTACACTTAAATCAGCCCCAATTTCAAAACGCTGGTTTTGTCCTTGGAATGTTTGCACAGGTGGACGTGGATAATCTGTAGGTAATTCTAAAACAGGTGGTACACCAGCTAAATAATTCTTCCAATAAATTAATTGTTGATTTAATCGATCTCCTTGCAGCCATTCCCGTTGCCACTCGGCAAAATCTGCATATTGAATTTCTAACTCTGGTAATGTATGTTCTTGACCTTGAATCAAAGCTTTATATATCACAGATATCTCTTTAATGACAATACCTACAGACCAAGCATCTGAGATAATATGGTGCATTGTCACCAACAGAAAATACTCTTGAATATCAGTTTGTAAAAGTGTAGCTCTCATCAGAGGAGCTTGGGAAAGATCAAAAGGTGTATTAGCTTCCTTTGTAATCCATTCTTGAACAGTTATTTCTCTTTCATTATCAGATAAATTCTGTAAATCAACACAGCGTAACTGAAAATTTACCTCTGGATTAATTATTTGTACCCCTTGCCCATCAACAGTCTGAAAACTTGTTCGCAACACCTCATGACGTTGGACAATTTCATTTAAAGCTTGCTCTAAAACCTGAACATTCAAATTACCATTTAAACCAATGGCAGCAAACATATTATAAGTAGCCTTGCTTCCCTCTAGTTGGTTAAGAAACCACAATCTTTCTTGAGCAAAAGACAAAGGGAAAACAAAAGTTTCTTGTGAATTTAAAAGCATATTATTATCAGTTATATCTAGAAGGTAACAGAGAATAGTATCTGTAGGGTTTGTTAGGACTTTAGTCCGTAACGTACCAAGATGCTGTATATTAAATTAGGAATAAACAGGAGAAAAAAATATATCGTTATCACATAAAAATTTTTCTAATCTAGTGGCAACAATCATTAAAGGATCTAAAAAAATATCATTGGTGATATCTCCTTGATTTTTATACTTTTGATAATGAATATATCGGTTAAGTAAATGTATTTCTGTACAACCAGACATAACATAACTAACATTATACTTATTCATTAAATTGTTCAAGAAAATGATAGCAGAATCAAAACTCTGTTTATTCACCTTAATTTGATATATCATATTGTGGATAGCAATTTGTTCTTTTTCATCAGGAAAAATAATATAATCTGCTGCCATGCCCCATAAATCACTGGTTTGGAATACATTTAGTTGCCGAGTTCCATTAGTACACAGCAACAGATGACAGCTTTGTGAATGCCAAACTTCCTGCAAACAAACATCAACTAAAGAAATTATTTTCTCTTTTATTTTCTGAGGAAAGTAGGGCAATAAATAATGGGATGTGACACAACAAATGATAATTTTAGACACCTGTAAATCATCCAATTGTTGGGCAGATTCTATTAATTTTAGTAACAATAAATCATAATCACCTTTCAACAGAAAACTGGTTCTATCTGGAATTGTGGGATTAGAATTTAAGATTACTCTTGGTGCATCTTGTTCCTTGTTGCCAAAAACATTGTAATCATAAATCGTTTTGACAAATTCTGCTGATGCTAATGGTCCCATTCCTCCCAATATTCCTAACATATTTTCCTGCCAATTTTACTAAATTTATTCAAAAGATTCTCAAGTAAATTAAAATCTATATTATTCATTAGATTTGAATATTTCTTGTTTTAATTCTTCGGGAACTTCTATTTTTCCCGTATCAGAAACTTTGGCTTGATAACGTTTTCGAGAAACTTTGGTGATTTTAGGAGCTACTAAGGCAGCATTAGTATCTGACTGGAGCTTTTCAATCAGGGTTGCTAGTTGAGCAGGAGTAGGCATTTCAAACAAAGATTTCAGGGGAATCTTTACTTGAAATTCTTGTTGTAGTCGTGAAATAACTTGAGCAGCTAATAAAGAATGTCCTCCTAATTCAAAGAAATTATCATCAATACCTATTTGCTCTAATTTTAGAACTTGAGCAATAATTTCTACAATTTTAACTTCTATGGGTGTGCGGGGTTTTCTGTGTTCAGAAATTGGCTCGATGTTGTGATGGGGTTCGGGTAATAATTGACGATTTACTTTACCTGTAGCAGTTAAAGGTAAACTATCCAACTGCACAAAAGAGAAAGGAATCATGTATTCTGGCAGTTGCTTTTTGAGGAATTGTCGTAACTCTTGATTTGTTACGGTTTGTCCTGATTTCAAAACTGTATAAGCAACAAGATCATAGTCTCCAGAACTCTTTTGTTTAGCAATTATAACCCCTTTGCTAACGGCTGGATGTTGGTTTAAGATGGCTTCAATTTCTCCTGTTTGAACACGAACTCCCCGAATTTTAATTTGATTATCTAAACGTCCTAAAACTTCAATTGATCCATCGGGACGATAGCGCCCATTATCACCTGTGTAGTATACCCAATCTTGCGGATCTTGGCGGAATGGATTGAGGACAAAGGGAGAAGGAATTGGTTTAATATAACCCAAGGTGCGGAAGGGAGTACGCACGACTATTTCCCCAATTTCTCCAATTCCACACAGTTGATTTTTGCTATTTAAAATCAAAATTTGAGTTTCAGGTAAAGACCAACCTCCAGGCATAACTCCTGCGGGAATTTCTGGGGGTACTGGATAGAAGCATTTTACCATTGTGGTTTCGGTAGCACCGTAAAGATTGACAATATTTCCTGCTTGTGCAAAGGTTTGTCGCCATTGTTGAACTAAAGATTGAGTTAAGGGTTCTCCTGATAAGAATACCCAACGTAATGAACTCAATGTTACTTTTTCTGGGATGTTTTGTAACCAAGATTGAGCTAGGGCTGGAACGGTGTGAAAAACAGAAATTTGCTCTTCATCTAACCAAGTTAAAATTTGCGGTGAACCGGGTATGTAGTATTGATCTGGTAAACAAAGGGTTGCACCACTGGTTAAGGGTAGAAAAATATCTCTGAGGATTGCATCAAATGAAAGTTCAATTAATTGTGCAATGCGATCGCCTGCTTTAATCTCAAAAGTTTGACGTTGCCAATGAATAAAGTGTGCAACACCTTGATGATTTCCTAATACTCCTTTTGGTGTTCCCGTGCTACCAGAGGTAAAAAAGATGTAGGCTGGATCTTTGGCTGCAAGAGTCGGTAACGCTATGTCACTCTTAACCATTTCTTCCCCAGTTGCAGCAGTATCAGGATTAACTGCAATCATCTTTAATTGTTTTTCCACAACTTGAGCAACCTGAGATGGTTCACCAATGCTAATTAAATAACGCGCTTGGGTTTGCTCTAACATCAGGTTTTGCCTTTGTGGTGGCAGGTTAGAATCAATAATTAACAGCACTCCCCCAGCCAGGAAAATCCCTAATACACCTGCAATTAAACCAAAACTACGTTCTCCCCATAATGCCACTACATCTTTTTGTTTTAACCCCTGACTCATCAAAACTTGGGCTATGTTTTCGGCTGCTGTTGCTAATTCTCCATAAGTCCATTTTTTACCATTTTGACGGATTGCTATTTGTTCAGGACTTTGTTTAGCCCAGTTAATAAATGATGTTGTTACCAGTTCATAGTCTGGTTCTGGCAAAGGTAAAGAGGGATCAGGTATTAAAGCCGCAGTTTGAGGAGATAAGAGGGAATAAGATTGAATTGTCTCGTGAGGATGTTCTACTACTTGTGTTAATAAAACCACAAATTGCTCTAATAAAGCTTTCATCCTTTCAGATGTGAACAAACTTTGACGATAAACTAATTCAATATTTAACGCTTCACCAACTTGGCGAATATAAAATGTTAGCCAGAATTTGGAATAGGGTTCGGGTTGGGGTAAACGTTCAAAAGTCAAATCCCCCATGTTTAGAACTGCTTCTGGTGTGTTGACAAAGTTGAACAACACATCAAATAGAGGATGACGGTTTAATACTCGTTCTGTGCGTAATTCTTCTACTAACTTTTCAAAGGGAATATCTTGATAAGTATAAGCTCCTAATGTCACTTCCCCGACACGCTTTAATAATTGTTGGAAACTGGGATTTTCTGCCAGATTAGTACGTAGGGGTAAGGTGTTAATAAAGAAGCCAACTAAATCTTCACTACCTAAATGATTACGTCCTGCTATTGGTGAACCAATAATGATATCTTCCTGTCCTGTATGACGGGACAACAACACATTGAATGCCGCAAACAGGGTCATAAACAATGTCACCCCTTCTTGGTCACTCAATGCTTTCAAAGCTTTAGTTAGGGTTGGTTTAATGGATATGTTCTGTTGCGCTCCCTGATAGTCTTGCTTTGCAGATAAGGGATAATCTAAGGGTAAATTCAAAATTGGTAAATTACCTGCTAACTGATTTTGCCAGTAATTTAATTGGGTTTGTAATACTTCTCCTGTCAACCATTGACGTTGCCAGATGGTAAAATCTGCATATTGAATATTCCGGTCTGGCAGTGGAGAAGGACGGTTTTGGGCAAAGGCTTGATATAAAGTTGACAACTCTCGCACTACAATACTTACTGACCAACCATCAGAAACAATATGGTGCATTGTGATTAATATCACGTAAGATTGAGGGTTAAGCTGTAACAGGGTAGCCCGCATTAAGGCAGGTTGGGACAAATCAAAGGGGGTTTTCGCTTCCTCAATGATGTGTTTTTGTACACTGTTTTCCTGTTCTGAGCTAGTTAAATTCTGTAGGTCTATTGTTTGTAAGCTCAGTGTAGCCTCTGGGAAAATCACTTGTACTGCTTTACCATCTTCTGATTTAAAAGCAGTTCTTAGCACTTCATGACGTTTGGCAATTTCCCCTAGTGCTTGTTCTAAGGCTGAAATATTGAGATTACCTTGTAGACGAACTGCGGCGGGCATATTATAGGTAGCATTTGCCCCTTCTAATTGTTCAATAAACCACAGTCGCTCTTGTGACCAACTTAAAGGTAATTGTGTGTTTGAAGTACGGGGTACAGCTGTGATAGGAGGGGCAGTTTTGACTATACCCTGTTGCATTTGCTGATGAATAATTAAGTCAATTCCCGCGACGGTAGGCGATGTAAACAAACTAACTAAAGGTAGGTCAATTTGGAAGGTTTCCCGTAGTCGTGAGATGACCTGAGTTGCTAAGAGGGAATGACCGCCTAATTCAAAGAAGTTATTGTTAATACCTACTGATTCTAACCGTAAAACAGTGGCAAAGATATCTGCGATCGCCTGTTCTGTGGGTGTGCGAGGAGCAATAAAATCTACTTCTTGACTTAAATCTTGTTCTGGTAAGGGCAACGCTCGACGATCTATTTTACCATTTGCCGTTAAGGGAATATTCTCTAACCTGATCAAACTACTCGGTATCATGTAATCAGGTACTTTTGCTTGTAAAAACTGACGTAATTCTTGGGAGGAAACACTAACACCTGCTGTTTTTACCGCCACCCAATAAGCTACTAAACGTTTTTCTCCTGTTTGTTCTTGTTCCCAAGCCAAAACTACAGCTTGTTGCACACCTGGATGCTGATTTAACACAGATTCTACTTCACCTAATTCCAGGCGATAACCCCGTATTTTTACTTGATTATCAATTCTGCCCAGGAACTCAATATTACCATCTGGGAGATAGCGGGCTAAATCTCCAGTTTTGTAAAGGCGATCGCCTTCGCCAGTTTCTGTAGAATAAGGATTAAGGATAAATTTCTCGGTTGTTAATTCTGCCCGATTTAGGTATCCTGGCGCTACACTTGCACCCCCAATATATAATTCTCCGGGAACTCCAATCGGGACGGGTTGCTGATACTGATCCAAAATATAAACGCAGACATGAGGCAGGGGACGACCTATAGGAACAGTAGCAGATGATTTTGGCGAATGCTGATCATCTATCAGGAAAGTTAAAACCCCTACCGTCGTTTCACTAGGTCCGTAGTGATTAAAAATCCGACATTGCGGTGCTAAAGTTTGAATTTTCCCCACCAACTCCCAAGCAAGGGTATCTCCTCCTAAAACCAGAGTATGTCGGGGTAATACTTGTGATGATTTTTCACCTTCTAACAAAGCGTTGAGGTGAGCAGGTACAATCTTCAAACAATCAATTTGATGTTGGCTAAAGTATGTAGCTAAGGCTTGAGGGTCAGTAGCCGTTTCCTGAGTAATGATGTGTAATGTTCCACCTGTACACAATGTGGGGAAAATCGCGGTATAACCCAAATCAGCCGCAAAAGTGGATACTGTCGCAAAACTCATACCAGACTGCAAACCTAGACGCTGAGTCATGCTGGTAGTATAAGCAGCTAGATGACGATGTTTAATGGCTACTCCCTTGGGCTGACCTGTAGAACCAGAGGTAAAGATAATATATGCTAAGTCATCGGGTGTTACCTGGGGAAAATTAGGGTCGAGAATTTCTGGTGATTGATTTTCTGAGTTATCATTCCCTTCTTTGTCCAAAAATACCACCGGACAAGAGAGAGAAGCCAGTAAATTTGATTTGTAGGATGTTTGAGTTAACAGTGCAGTTGGTTGAATATCCTCTAGCAGTAGCGCCAAACGCTGAGGGGGTGTGTTAGCAGCATCAATAGGAACATAAACCCCTCCTGCTTTCCAGATTCCCAATATAGCCACCAAAGCCACCAAAGAACGTTCAGCATAAACAACTATTCGTCCAGCTGATGGAATATTTAAGTTGCGTAAATGTACAGCCAGTTGATTTGCTCTTGTGTTTAACTCCTGGTATGTCAAATTTTGTTTTGCAAATACCACTGCTAAAGCATCAGGATTTTGACTAACCTGCTTTTCAAAACGTTGATAAACACATTCTGTTTCTAAATGTGCTGAGGAATATTGTGTTAACCCAGAATTCCAGTCTATTAACAATTGTTGACGTTCTAGCTGAGTTAATAATGGTAAAGTAGCAATCTCTTGATTTGGTTGGGTAATGATTTCCTCTAACAAAGTTTGGAAATGACCTAACCAACGCTCAATGGTAGCATCATTAAACAAATCTGTATTATATTTTGCCTCCAAAATCAGGCGATCGCCCATGTCAATCACTACAAAATGCAAGTCAAAGTGAGTAAAGCTAACAGGTCGTGACATCATTGCCGTGTCTAAATTCTTCAACGACACTGTAGGTACAGGCGGTTCTAAATTAAATGTCACAGATACCAAAGGAGTACGGCTACTATCAGTTTTTAGATTGAGTTGCTTTAATAACTGGGCAAAAGGATAATCTTGATGTTCATAAGCTGCCAATAATCTGCTGCGAATTTCCGCCAAATAAGCTGAGAAAGACAGGTTTGCTTGAAAACAACTGCGGATAGGTAATAAATGCGTTGCATATCCCACCATTGTTTCGCTACTAGCAAGAAATCGTCCAGCCGTAGGAATACCTACAACTATTTCTGCTTGTCTACTAAGACGATGCAGCAACACAAAATGGGCAGCCAGCAAAGTCATAAATAATGTACATCCTTGACCCTGACTAAACTGCCGTAACTGCTCCCGCAGATGGGGTGGAGTGATACGGGTTTGACGGTTGCCATGATAAGTTTTGCGGAGGGGACGAGTCCGATCTGTAGGCAGTTCTAGCACCGGAATAGAATCAGCAAACTGCTCTAACCAAAAGGACTCATGGCTTAACATTTCCGAACTTTGGCTGCGGTTGGTTTGCCAGTGGAGAAATTCCCGAAATTGTAAGGGAGTATCTAATTTAACATCTGCCCCCTCACAAAGCGCAGAATAAATCAGAGCAATTTCTTTGAGGATATTTTCTATAGACCAACCATCAGAAATAATGTGATGAACAGTGATTACTAGAACATGATGCTGTTGTCCTAGTTTCAACACTTCCACTTGAAATAAAGGATCTGTGGTTAGATTTAAGGGCTTTTGACTGCGTTGAATCAACCAATCTTGTAAACATTGCTCCTGTTCATCCTTGGTACTGGAAAGGTCAACCAAGGGAATATCTACTTTGAGAGTTGGTAGAATTTCTTGCCATTCTCCTTGAGGATCAATAATCGTGCGGAGGGCTTCCTGTCGTTCCACAACAGTGTGTATAGATTCTTTTAAAATCTCTAAGTGTAAATCACCACATAATTCTAAGTTTACGTTGTCATTATAGACAATTGACCCTTCTTCCACAATTTGCGCTAATAGCCACAGTTGCTTTTGAGCTTCACTTAAGGGAATCCTAATAGGGGAAGTGCTTGTTGATGTTGTTTCCGGTTGGGTTAAATAGAGTAGTAAAGGTTTTTGTTCAACCCCCAGAGACTCACAGAACTTAGACCAATCAATGGGAAATACCCCAACTTGTACAGGAGGTTGATTGAGTAGTTGTTCCAGAGCGTGTAAACCGGCTTTAGGGGCGATCGCCTCCATACCATAACTACGCCAAAGTTTATCAAAATATTCTTGCCAGCGTTGTTGTTGCGATCCTTCTAATCTGGTTACTTTCCCGATTTCTGTCCAAGAACCCCAATTTATACTCACAGCAGGCAAGCCATTAGCTTGACGATAATGAGCTAAAGCATCAATAAAAGCATTAGCTGCCGCATGATTACTTTGTCCGGGAGACCCCAATAAAGAAGCGATGGAAGAAAACAGAACAAAATGTTTAAGTGGCAGTTCTTGAGTTAAAACATGAAGATTCCAAGTACCTAAAATCTTAGGAGCAAATACAGCATCAAACCGTTTCCAAGTTTGCTGGAATAATGCCCCATCATCTAACAACCCAGCTAAGTGGAAAATCCCTTGCAGTGGCGGACAGTTGTCTTGATTTTTACCTTGAATTTGTTGTAACAACTCAGATAAATCATTAAATTTAGATATATCTACCTGAGCCACTATCACTTGTATACCCTGTTGCTGTAACTGAGTGATGGTTTTTTGAATTTTAGCCGCAGGAGCAGAACGCCCACACAAAACTAAATGATGCACTCCTCGATCAACTAACCACTGTGCTAACCGAATACCCAAAGCACCCAAACCACCTGTAATTAAATAAGTGCCTTTTAGATCTAAATTAACAGAGGAATTATTAATATCAGAATTACCAACAGTTTGACGGACTAAACGGGCAACATAACGTTTTTCTTGGTGTAATAAAACCTGATCTTCAGCTTGTGATTTTTTCCCCAGTTGCGCTCTAATTTCTAGCCATATTTGCTCTACTTGTGCTGTGGTATTATCCCTATCAATATCGATCAGACCACCCCACAATTCTGGATATTCTAGGGCTATAACTCGACCGAATCCCCATAGGGATGCTTGAGCAATGCCTGTTGGTGCGGTATTGTCTGATGCAACCGCTTGTTGTGTAATTAGCCACATTTGCGAACAAGCATTTTTTAACTCTGGTTGTTGGTCTAAAGCTTGAACTAAATGCAATACACCACCGCAAACCGTTTGTTGAGTTTGCTGGAGTAAATCAACTGTCAATTGCTGAGATAATGGGCTGTTGAGACTCCAAAGATAAATAACTCCACTTAGGGGAAGTTCACTAGCTGTAAGTTGATTTTGTAAAAGTTGGTTAAAAGCTTTTGGGTCAGTAGGATCTATTTCCAAAGCCCCGTTAGGTAATGAAATACTGCTACCTTGGGGATAAATCAGCGTACAGGTTTGACCATCTACCTGTAATTGTTGCGCTAAAGCTGTGCCTACACCTTGGACATCCGCAAAAATTAACCAATGTCCAGATTTTGGAGATGGTTGTAAAGGAAGATCGCGGGGCTGTTGTTGCCAATCTAAGCGATAAAACCAATCATCGGTTTTAACTTTATTTATCCGTTCCTTCAAAGTCTTAACGTGGGGTAAGCTGGCTAATACAGCTTCTTCTTCCACCCCAAAATCAATTAAACAAGCAATTTCATCAACTCCAATAGTTAGGAGTTTTTCCACAATTTCAATACAAGAATCTGGTGTGCCAATTAAAGCACTGGTTTGTACATAACGGTCATAAGCTGCGGACAGAATATAATCTTTATCATCCTCGCTCATCTTTTCAAAATCAGCCATCTGTAAACCTTGGCTTTTCACTAAACTTTGAAATAGACCAATAGAGGAGGTGAGATAATTTTGGAATGGTTTGCGGGCTTTTTCTCGTACTTGTTGAATATCCGTACCAATATAAGTATGTAACAATAATGTCACTCGTCCAACATGGGGATCAAAACCATGACGTGCCAGTGATTCTCGATAAATGGCAATATTACGGGCTAAATCTTCTACAGTTTGCCCCATCAGGTTAGTCAAAACCCCGATTCCCATTGCCCCGGCTCTCATGTAAGTATCTGGGTTATTAACTATTGTTACCCAAACAGGTAACTCTTTTTGCTGAGGCATGGGGAAGGTACGGATTTCAGCCATGTTACCAGAACCACTAAGTAGCTGAATTGACTCTCCGCGCCAGAGTTTTTGTACTGTTTCGATGCCCTCAAACATAATTTCTCGACGGTCATCATAAGCTTCTGGGGCAAAGACAAAATCATGGGGATGCCAACCGGAAGCAAAGGAAATTCCTACTCGTCCTTGAGAAATATTATCAATAATTGCCCAATCTTCGGCTACTCGCACAGGATGATGTAGGGGTAAAACTACACTACCAGCCCGCAGTTGTATATTTTTGGTAACTTTAGCCAGAGAAGCACAGAGAATAGAAGGGTTAGGAGAAAAACCACCAAAAGCATGAAAGTGACGCTCAGGTAGCCATACAGAGGTAAAGCCATTTTGGTCTGCGTATTCTACTCCCCCAAACAGAAGGCTATATTTATCTTGAGTAAATTCTGCATCGTAACTGCCAAAATAATAAAGACTAAATTGCATTTCTTTATTAGTTGGTACAGTTAGCGGAAAATTAGCAGCTTGGTCTTGAATATCGCTTAATGTGGGTTTATATTCGCGTCGTTCCCAAAATTCCTGACGTTTAGTGTTTTTAATTGTTGTCTGTGGTGAGTTAACAGGATTCTGGTTAGGAATAAACTGTGGTGGTGTGGTGGTAGTTTCTCCTCTTAAAACTGCTAACTGTTCGGACATGAGTTGAGACATAGTTTGTAATTGCTGACTCATGATCCGCTCTAAAGCAGTAGTACCAACTGGTTCTGCTGTGGGAGGAATTTGACTAAGTGCAGATTCTACTGCTTTGTTCTCAGTCTGGGGATCTGGAGATTCTGAAGTTACAGGTGGCGATACAGGTTGATTGTCAGTAAAATTATCAGTAAACTTAAATTCGGCTGGTAGATTTTCGCCAATGTAAGTACCTAAAGCATTTAACGTAGATAAGTCTTCAAATAATCTGCGGATAGGAATGCGTACCCCAAAGTCCAATTCTAACTGCTGTCCTGTTTTCATAAACACGATAGAATCTGCACCCATTTCCACTAATGGGGTATGAATATCTACTGTGTCTGGAGATGTTTGCAGTGCTTCAGCAATCAGAGATTGTAAGAGTTTGATAATTTGTTCTTGTTTTGAGGATGCAGAGGTATGGGGTTTTGGTTCTGGAATTGGTTCTGGAACCTCTCCGTTCATGGGTGCAGTTGCAATGGCTTTTTGGGACGACATATCTGCATTTGGTATTTTCAACCAGTAACGCTGACGTTGAAAAGGATAATTAGGTAAAATAAATCTTTGGCGTGGGTAATCTTGATCAAATCCTGACCAATTCACCTCTGCACCACGCACATATAATTGAGCTAGACTATTGAATAATGTTGCCCAGTTTGATTGTCCTGCTACTAGGGAAGAAAGCCACAAGAGGTTATCACCTAATTTACATCTCTGCCCCATTTTAGACAAGGCGGGCTTTGCTCCAATTTCTAAAAAGGTTTCATAGCCTTTTTCTACTAATGTTGCTAATCCTGTGGTAAACTTTACGGCTTCTCGGCTATGCTGTCGCCAGTATTTTCCGTTTAAGGGTTGATTGATTGATAATGTTTCTCCTGTTAAGTTGGAAACAATGGGAATGCGGGGAGGATGGATTTCTATTTGATTGGCAATTTGTTCTAACTGCTCTAAAATCGGGTCTACTAGAGGTGAATGAAAGGCGTGAGAGGTGTTCAGGGGGCGGCTTTCAATTCCTTCTGCCTCTAGGGTGGTTTTAATGGCTGCTATTGCCTGATTTTCCCCAGATATGACAATATTTTGCGCTCCATTGTAGGCAGCGATGCCTACGGCGGGCTTCGCCAACGCAACTCTATTTTGATAAGGAGCAATAATTTCTGCTACCCGTTTTGCATCTGCAAATACAGCCAACATCGCCCCATTTTGGGGTAATGACTGCATGAGACGACCACGAGCAGCAATTAATTTTAACCCATCTTCTAAACTAAAGACTCCGGCTATACAAGCGGCTACGTATTCTCCCACACTATGACCCATCACCACCGCAGGCTTAATTCCCCAGGAAATCCATAGTTGAGCTAAGGCATATTCTAAGGCAAATAAGGCAGGTTGAGTATAATTTGTTTGGTCAATTAGGGAAAATGGAGATTGATTTGTATTTTGGGGGTAAAGAATTTCTAATAGGGGTTTTTCTAACTCGGAACGTAGAATTTGATCGCATTGCTCTAAAATCCGCCGGAACAGGGGTTGAGTTTGATAAAGTTCCCGTCCCATATCAATATACTGAGAACCTTGACCGGTAAACAGAAAAGCAACATTAGGTACACTACTATTAGCAGCAAGTTGTCCCTGAAACATTCCGGCAATGCTAGAACTTTCTTCAGTATTTTGCTCTTGTGACAGACTAATGGTTAAATTTTGGAGTTTTGCGGCTAATTCTTGAGGTTCAGCCACAAGTAAAGCTAAACGATGCTTAAAGTGAGAGCGACCTGTGTTAGCACTATAGCAAATATCAGCTATTTTTAAATCTGTATTTTGTTTAAACCAATTTTGATAAAGGGTTACTAAATCTTTTAATGCTGGTTCTGTTTTGGTAGAAAGAGTTAATAAATGGAGCGATCGCTCTAATAAACCAGAATTTTCCGGTTTTAATGGTGTTCGTGCTTCTGCTAAAACAATATGAGCGTTAGTTCCTGTAGCCCCAAATGAGTTTACCACACCGATGCGGCTACCAGATTGTACGCGCCAGGGTGTAATTTGGGTGGGAACAACTAAAGGAAAATCTTCCCAGTTAAAGTGATTTGTGGGATTTTTTAAATGTAAATGGGGGGCAATCTGTTGATGTTGTAATTGTAAAATAACTTTAATTACTCCTGCTACCCCGGCAGCCGTTTCTACGTGACTAATATTAGTTTTTGCCGAACCAACGAATAAGGGGTTATCGTGAGTACGATGAGAACCATAGATTTTTGCTAATGAACGCAGTTCTATGGGATCTCCTAAAGGTGTTCCTGTACCATGAGCTTCTACATAACTAACTTCAGCAGGTTCTATTTGCGCCATTTTCAAGGCTTGACGCATGACTTGTTGCTGAGAAGCACAATTAGGCACTGTAAACCCACTACTAGGACCGTCCTGATTGACTCCTGAACCGCGAATTACAGCTAAAATATTATCACCATTAGCTTGTGCATCTGACAGACGTTTAAGAACTAATATTCCGCATCCTTCCCCACGTCCAATACCATCAGCAGTAGCATCAAAGGTTTTACAACGACCATCACTAGACAGCATACCAGCCTTAGCGGTGGCAATCATGCTATCAGGGAGTAAGATTAGGTTCACTCCTCCAGCGATCGCCATTTGACATTCTTGTTGTCTAAGACTTTGACAAGCTTGATGAATGGCTACTAGGGAAGATGAACAAGCGGTATCAATAGCCATACAAGGACCCGTAAAGCCAAAAGTATAGGAAATCCGTCCTGCTGCTGCATAGGAGGGTGAACCTGTGACTCCGTAAGCTTCTTGACTGACATCGGATCTGGTTTGTTTAGCGATCGAACCATAGTCATTCAGGGTAATACCGACAAAAACTCCTGTAGGACTGCCTTGGTTTCGTTGGGGGATACATCCAGCATTTTCTAATGCTTCCCAAGTTACTTCTAATAGTAAGCGGTGTTGGGGGTCTATATTAACGGCTTCTCTGGCAGAAATCCCAAAAAAAAGAGGATCAAATTGATCTACATCTGATAAAAATCCCCCTGATTTTGTATAAAATTTCCCAGGAGTATGCGGATTTTCATCATAATAATCTGCTATGTTCCAACGATTTGCAGGAACTTCTGTTACCGCATCAATACCTGAGTGTAAAATTTTCCAAAACTGTTGAGGATTATCAGCACCTCCCGGAAAACGGCAGGACATACCAATAATAGCAATTGGTTCTGTCCTAGCAGACTCTAAGCGCTTAATCTTCGCTTCCAATTTTTCAATCAGCAAAACTGAACGCTGTAAAGAGGACAGATTCTGCACGTTATTTGACTCCCCACTCATTAGTCGTCCTCCAAAGCTCTAGCTAATTTTTGATTAATTAAATCTTCTAGTGTTTGTTCAGATAATTGTTCTATGGTTTGCGAAAGTTCGGCTTCTAAACTTAGTTCTTCTGCTTTTGGTTTGTTGTGATCATAATCTGCTGAAATTTGCCAATTGAAGACCTCGGTAATAATGTACTCTGTCAAACTAGTAACATTCGGTCGTTCAAAAATCAATACAGTGGGTAAAGAAGAACCCAAACTAGTTTCTAGCTTATTTTTGAAAGCAACAGCTAGTAAAGAATCCATCCCTAAATCAAAGAAGCCAACCTCTGGGTTAAACAGGGGTTGATTAGCAGAGTAACCGAGAATTTGTGCTACTTCTTGTTGTAAATAAGCTACTATTTGGTGATAACGTTCACTTTCTGGTAATGTCTCCAACTGTTGCCAAAAGATATCTCGTTCTCCTGGTTTTCCCTGAGCAACACTGCTTTGTGCCTCTATTTGTGCGAGTAGTAGTTTGCCTGTAGTTCCTTCATAAAGAGGTTTGAAGATTGACCAATCCATATCGGCGATAACGATATTTGCTACACCGTCTGATGTGAAAAAGCCTCCAGCCACATCTAATAAATCAGCAGGATGGGTTAAATTCAAACCTATCTGGGTAGTATATTTTTCCCCTTCCGGTGAAGCTAAAGCCATTCCTCCACCTGCTAGAGCGCCAACATTCACGGTTAAGGCTGGTAAACCTATACTGTGACGATACTCAGCAAAAATATCTAGGAAGTAGTTAGCGGCTGCATAGTGTCCTAGTTTTTGAGAACCAAATACTGGGGACATGGAAGAGGTACTGAAGAAGAAGTCCAGGTTTAGTTCTAGGGTGAGTTGGTGTAAGTTCCATGTGCCAAAAACTTTAGGACGCAACATGTCCTGTAAATCGTCGGTGGTGATATCTGATAATAGGCTTTGTTGGCTGAAACCTGCGATGTGGAAAATTCCTTTTAGGGGTGGACAGTGGGATTTAATGGTGGCGATCGCCTCTGTCATGTCTACTGGATCAGATACATCCCCTTGGAAAACCAGAACTTGAACTCCTGTTTTTTCTAAGGTATTAATGACTTCCTGTGCTTGACTAGATGGGTTTTTGCGTCCGATTAAAACTAGGTGTTTTGCTCCTTTTTGGGCTAACCATTGGGCGCTTTGTAGTCCAAAATGTCCAAATCCCCCGGTAATCAAATATGTCGCATCGGGTTGGATGGTTGGGGATGAAGTTGGTGTTTTTTGACTACGCACTAAGCGGAGAATATGGCGTTGTCCTTGACGTAAAACTATTTGATCTTCTTGACTATCTGCTTGTAATATTTGCAGTAATTGTTTAGCGGATGTTTCTGGTGTAGATTCTCCGTCTAAATCTACTAATCCTCCCCACAGTTTGGGATGTTCTGTGGCTATAACTCGTCCTAAACCCCAAATTGGAGCTTGTGCAGGAGAACGGGGGGTGGTTTGGGCTCCGACTTTCTGCACATCTTGAGTTACAACCCACAAGGGTAGAGTTTGAGTTGTGGTAGTTTGGATAATTGCTTGTGTTAAGTGTAAAAGACTTGTGGTAGTTAGGACTTGATCCTGTTGTAGAGATGCTAAAGTTGTTTCTTGACTGGGAGTAACATCTAAACTCCATAGATGCACAATTCCGCGACAGGGGGGAACTCCTGGGGCTAAGATGTTAGTGATGAGTTGTTGGATCTGGGTTTGATTTCCAGGTGTAATGACTATTTGGTTTGGGGTTTGGTTTTGGGAGTTTTCACTATGTTGGATTAGCCAACAAGTATCACCTTGAGCTTCTAATAACTGTACTAGATTTTGACTGATACCAGAGCGATCGCCAAAAATTAACCATAAACCCGGCTCTGTTGTGCTTGATACTGCTTCTTTTTCTGGTTGGGGTTGCCATTGTAATTCATACAACCAATTTGCCCCTTTTTGTTGCTGACTGGTAGACTTACTGGAACTGGTGCTTTGCATCTGCAATCCAGTGACTTTAACTACCAATTTACCGTTGTGATTGAAGATGTAAATATCTCCTTCAATCTCATGATGAGCAGCTATACCATCAATACCTCGATGTTGTCGCAGTACCGCATGACTCCAAACTTCTGTTCCTAAAGATTCATAAATTTGAAAACTCTTGATCCCTGTAGGTAAATACAAGGACATTTCCGGGGTATTAGTCTGTGTATCGGTGGTTGTTCCCCCAGATAGGATTTTACCTAATAATGTAGCTCCTAATACTTGGTGACAAGCATCTAATACTGCGGCTCGGACTTGAAAACTATTACCAAAGTTAACAGCATGAGGTAACTTCACTTCCGCTAATGCTTCACTTTCACCTAACCATAGATTTTGGATACCTTGATAAGTTTCCTGTAGCTGTAAGCCGTTTTTCTGTAATAATTGATAAAATTCGCGGGCGTTTCTTTGGTCTTGACAGCGCAACCGGATGGTTTCTAATGATTCTAGAGGAGTAGTAGGGGATGTGGTTGAAATTGCCAGCGACTTTTGAGAACCATTGTTGAGGGTAGTGGGAAAAATTGCTCGCTGGGGAATACCAGTAGTTTGTGTATGATGATTGTAATTTTCTCGTAGTTGATTCAGGTCTAGTAAATGTTGGAGAATAAGTTCTTTACTTAAACCAAAATCTAATAAACAAGCTACTTCATCAATTCCAATGCCGTCTAGCTGTTCTAGTAACTTTTGACAAGTTTCAGGAGTACCGATTAAGCCTCTAGAGATAGCAAAGCGGTCATATAAAAAGTTAACAAATTCCTTTAAGTCTCGCTCAGGTAATTTAGTAATATCTACATCATGCCCCCGACTTTGAGCTAGTCCTTTGAGCAGTTCAATGTTAGCTTTGAGATAATTACAGTAAGGGATTCTGGCTTGTTCTCGTACTTGCTCGAAGTCTTGACCGACAAAGGTATGTAACATGAGTGAAACTATACCCGCTTCTGGATCGTGACCATACTTAGCTCTAGCTTGACGGTAGAGAGATATTTTCTCTGCGAGGGTTTCTACTTCTTGATCCAGTAGGTGTGTTAACAGGTTTGCCCCGATTTCTCCGGCTTTGATGTATGTTTGAGGATTACCTGCTGCGGTGATCCAAATGGGAAGTTGAGGCTGTATAGGGGTAGGATAAATACGAATTTCTGCTGGTTGTCCTTTGCCGTCGGTAATTTTCAGAGATTCCCCTTGCCAGAGTTTTTGCAGTATTTCTAAATTGGTAAAAACGGTTTGCTGGCGATCGCTATACTTTTGGGGACAAGTAGCAAAATCGCTGGGATTCCAACCAGATGCTAAGGATATTCCCACCCTGCCATTTGACAAATTATCTACTAAAGCCCATGCTTCGGCTATTTCCAGGGGATGATGCAAAGGCATCACCACACTACCTGCTTGCAAGCGAATCTGTTGAGTTTCCCTGGCTAGTGCCGCATTTAATACCGCCGGATTAGGGTAGAGGCTACCAAATTGAGTATAATGTCGTTCTGGTGTCCAAATACTAGAAAAGCCATGTTGATCAGCAAATTTAGCACTTTCAATCACCAGACTATATTTATCACCCACTAAAGCATCTTCGCTACTAGCAAAGAACATTAAACCAAATTTCATATTTTTGTTAATATCGGTAAATTTGCTGTTGGTTCTGGATGGGTTGCTGAAGATGAAACTTGTGCATCTGCGTATAAAGTCCACTCTGATGCAGAGGAGGACTTACTCAGCCGACAGCCATACACCTGAAGCAACATTTTACTATCTGATAGTGGCGAGAGAATCACCTGTATTTTTTGTTCCTCTTGTGTGGACAAGAACAGAGGATAGTACAGTTTTAAATTACTAATGTTATTCCAGGGTTGATTAAAAGCTTCCTGAGTAGCTTCAAAAGCTATTTGCAAATATCCTGTATGGGGCATAATCACGGTATCCCAGACCTGATGGTCTTTTAACCAAGAAAGGTAAAATTCATCTATTGGTGTTTCCCAAATGTAAGTATGGGGTAGGACGGCTAAATCAGTCAAACGATAACCTAAAATTGGATGCCGTTTTTTACCTTGATAGGATAAGGAATTGCTGGATTGATTTTTTACTTCTGAATTACTATTAATCCAGTAGCGTTGTCTTTGAAATGGATAGGTAGGTAAGGGAATTTTCTGACAGTTGGGGTTAACTTTGTGAAAATCCTGCCAATGAATTGCTACACTATATACATATAGTGTAGCTAAAGTTCTCAATAATTGTAGTGAGTCTGGCAGTTTGGGATATAAACTTGGTAGGGTTAAATGCTCTGTTTCGGGAATCTGTTGACGTGCCATTCCTAACAATACTGGCTGAGAGCCAATTTCTAACCAAATTTTATAACCCAGTTGATGTAATGTGTGGACACTCTCAGCAAATTTCACTGGTTGGGTGACATGATTTACCCAGTATTGTCCAGTTGCTATTTCTGCTGTGGCTGGTTGTCCTGTGAGGTTGGAAATTAAGGGAATTTGCGGTTGATGGTATGTAATTTTTGCTGCTATTTCGGCAAATTCTGCCAACATTGGCTGCATCAAAGGGGAGTGGAAAGCGTGAGATACTTGTAAAGGTTTGGTTTTGATTCCCTGTTGTGTTAATTGTTGACAAACATCTTTGATGGCTGCGGTTGTACCGGAAATTACTACGCTGTTGGGTGTGTTGTAGGCAGCGACTGCTATTTGGTTTTTGTAGTTGTCAATAATTGCTTGTACTTGTGCGGCTGATGCCATTACTGCTACCATTTCCCCACCTGGTAACTGTTGCATTAACCGTCCCCGTTGTGTAATCAGTTTGAGTCCGTCTTCTAAGGTAAAAATACCGACTACACAAGCAGCAACGTATTCACCGACACTGTGACCCATAACTATATCTGGTTGCACTCCCCAAGAAATCCAGAGTTGAGCTAGGGCATATTCTAAAGCAAATAAGGCAGGTTGGGTATAGGCTGTTTGATGAATCAGGGGATTTTCAGTTGTGTCTGCATACAAGATTTCCAATAGGGGATAATCTAGCTCAGAACTGAGAATTTGAGCGCATTGGTCTAAGCATTGGCGGAAAACTGGTTGAGTTTGGTATAGTTCTTTGCCCATCCCCACATATTGCGAACCTTGTCCGGTGAAGAGAAAGGCAATTTTTGGGCGTTTTTTGCTCGTCAGTTGACCGCTAATTACTTCTGTAGCTGGTGTTTGTTGAATGAATGAATTTAATTGTTGTTGTAAATGCTGATGTGATTGGGCAATAATCGCTAATCGGTGGTCAAAGTGCGATCGCCCTGTGTTAGCAGTAAAACATACATCGGCAATAGAGGCTGAGGGATGCTTAGTTAAAAAATCTTGATACTTTTGGGCTAAATCTTGCAAAGCTGATTCTGTTTTAGCTGAGAGTGTCAATAGATGCAGTTGTGAATCTTGATGATTTTCAATTTGAACTTGATTTGCTGCTGCTTCGACAATTAGATGTACATTTGTGCCACTCATGCCAAAGCAACTAACTCCGGCTAAATGTGGACTATCTTGTGCTGATAAAGCAGTTAACTGAGTAGGAATAGCGATCGCTAATTTATCCCAAGGTATATAAGGATTAGGATTTTGAAAGTGCAAATGGGGTGGAATTTGTTTGTTTTGCAAACATAAAACCACTTTAATTAAACTGGCTATACCCGCAGCTGCTTCCAAGTGACCAAAGTTAGTTTTGAGTGAACCAATCATTAATGGTTCTTGTTTGGAGCGATTTTGACACAAAACTTGTCCTAATGCCAAAACTTCTATCGGATCTCCCAAGGGTGTACCCGTCCCATGTACCTCTACATATTGAATTTGTTCTGGTGTAACCCTAGCATTAGCTAAAGCTTGCTTAATTACTACTTCTTGAGCAGCACCATTAGGGGCGGTTAATCCATTACTTTTACCGTCATGGTTAGCAGCAGACCCGCGAATTAAAGCTAGAATGTTGTCACCATCAGCTATAGCATCAGACAACCGTTTAAGTACGACTATGCCACCACCTTCTCCTCTGACATAACCATCAGCCCCAGCATCAAAAGTTTTACAACGTCCATCAACTGATAAAGCCCGAAGTTTACAGCCTAAAATGGTATTAATGGGAGAAAGCATCAAATTTACACCACCTGCTAAAGCTAGATTGCATTCACCAGAACGCAAGCTTTGACAGGCTAAATGAATCCCTAGTAAGGAAGATGAACAGGATGTATCTAGTTGCAGCACCAAGCCCTGTAAATCTAGGATATGAGCCAAACGACCAACGGCAATACTACGTGCGCTCCCTAAACCTCTATAAGCATCTAAGCTATTTAAATCATCAAAATTTAAACTGAGTTGGGAATAATCATCTGAACTCATGCCCACAAACAAGCCTGTTTGAGTACCTTTGAGGCGTTCTGGTGCTATGGCAGCGTTTTCTAGGGCTTCCCAGGTAATTTCTAACAGTAGTCGGTGTTGTGGGTCCATGTCCATTGCTTCACGGGGAGCAATGCCGAAAAATTGGGGATCAAACTGGTCTACCTGATCCAAAAACCCACCATAACGAGTGTATATTTTCCCGGAAGCGTCAGGATTGGGATCATAGTAGCGATCAACATCCCAGCGATTTTGGGGAATTTCTGTAATAGCATCTACACCATGATGTAATAGTTGCCAAAATGTCTCTTGGTCTTTAACACCACCTGGAAAACGAAACCCCATGCCAATAATAGCTATTGGTTCAGTCTTTTGACGTTCCGTATTTTCAATTTGAGTACGAGCTTGTTTAAGGGCATTAAGTAAACGTTGTAATGAAACTGATTTTTCTTGATTAGATTCATAAATATTGTTCATTGCCCTTTCTCCAATATTTTTTCTAATGCTGATATTTCTTGATTAATTAATGACTCAATTTCTGTTTGAGAAATTTGATTGAGTGCTGATAAAGTTTCCTGTTGAGGCTGGGATTGTAGCTGTGAAGAAGAGGGTTTGGTAAATTGTAATTCAGTAATTAAATATTTTCCTAAAGATTCAATTGTGGAGAATTTCCAAAGTATAGCTGCCTCTATCGGAATTTCTAACCAATCTCCTAATGCTTGAGAAAATTCCACAGACATAACTGAATCCATACCAAAATCTGCAAAAGATTGACTAGTATCTATTTGATGAGGATGTATTTTAAATTTTTTAGCTAACCATGTTTCAATCCAATTCAAGATAGAATCCAAATTGTATTTAGAACTACCAGTTAGAGGTTGTGATGTCAAATTAGATTGAGATTTTTTTAAAGTATGAGCCGAGTTTGATGCAGATGTGGTTGATAATGTTTGGTCTTCTAATAACTCATCTTCTAACTTCCACAGACCTACCACACTCAAAGTATTGTTTAAAAATGAAGTTCGACAAGCTTGACGTTGAATTTTCCCACTGGAAGTTTTGAGGATACTTCCTGTTTTCAACAATACCACAGCGTATAACTGTAATTCATGTTCCTGCGATACTGCTCTACGAATGGTTGTAGCTACTTCATTGACATCGAGGTTTCGTAAATAATTACGTTTTACTTCTTGAGCAATAACTAACCTTTCTTCACCGTTAATTTCTACACTAAAAGCTGCACCGCTACCGGGGTTCAGTGCTGGATGACTTTTCTCTACTGTCAGTTCAATATCTTGGGGATAATGGTTACGACCTCGGATGATAATTACATCTTTGATGCGTCCTGTAACAAACAATTCTTCATCATGCAAAAATCCCAAGTCACCAGTGCGGAGAAATGGACCTTCTTGAGTATCTGTTGTGTAGGCATTAAAGGTTTTTTCTGTCTGTGTAGACCGATTCCAATAACCTTGAGCTACATGAGGACCTGCCACCCAAATTTCACCGACTTGGCAATCTAAACAAGTCACTAATGTTTCTGGGTTCACAATCCGTATAGTTTCCTCCTCCCAAGAGTGTCCACACCCTACTACTAATTGTGTTGTTTGTTCTTCTTGCGGATTTGGAGTAGCGATCGCCACTCCTCGTCTCAAAGCATCTCGATCTAATGAATAAACAACTGGCACATCCTCCTTCTCTCCTCCTGATACTAACAGGGTAGTTTCTGCCATACCATAACAAGGATAGAAGGCGGTTCTACGAAACCCACAGGGTTCAAAAGCTTCTGTAAATGCCTTTAAAGTATCTGCTCTAATTGCTTCTGCTCCATTAAAGGCTAATTCCCAGCTACTGAGGTCTAAGCTTAAACGCTGCTCTAAAGTAACTTTGCGTACACATAAATCATAAGCAAAGTTAGGTCCACCACTAGTAGTAGCTCTATAATCAGAAATAGCTTTCAACCAATAATAAGGTTGTTGTAGAAAGTCTACTGGAGACATCAAAATTGAGGTAATACCTAAAAACAATGGTTGCAATACATTACCTACTAAACCCATATCATGGTAAAGGGGTAGCCAACCCACAAAACGAGTTTCCTTACTATGTCCAAAAGCTTTTTGAATCATTTGTTCATTATGAACTAGGTTACTATGGCTGACCATAACAGCTTTTGGATCTCCAGTTGAACCAGAGGTATACTGCAAAAACGCTATAGATTCGGGTTTTACTAGGGGTATAGCTTCTTGTTGTACACTACAAGAATTATTGGACTCTAGGTCATCTACTACCAGCCATTGCAAAGCCTCTATATCTGATGTATCTATCAGCAAATCCTGTAAGTTTTTTAACAATGATTTGCTGGTTAAACCAATACGTGCTCCTGAATCTGCTACTATCGAATGAATTCGTTTTAAACTTTGATTGCGTCTGGGTGGATTAGCTGGGACTGCAATCATCCCTGCATAGAGACATCCAAAAAAAGCCTTGATAAAATCTAATCCTGGAGGAAAAACTAATAGTACAGGTAAATTACTATTTTTATTTTCCTGAAGCAAAATATTAGCTATTTTTCGAGATACTTGATCGAGTTCTTTATAGTTTAATCTTGTTTCTTCATGGGATTTATCGTTAATAGAATGCTTAATAAAGATGAAAACTTCTTTGTCAGAGTGTTGTATAGCGTGCTGCTGTAAAATATCTATTATCGTAGTAGATTTTGTTAGAATTGGAAAGTATGGAGAAAAAATATCTTGCATAAATTTTAGATAAGTTGAATGATTTTTTGTAATCTTAAATACTTCGGTAATACTTTTAATTACTCGGAATTGCCGAGTGTCGTATTCTCAAACTTTTGCTACATTTTAAGCAACAACCTAGCATTTTCATCAGGGTAAGCGCATCTATTATTGTAGCTATTGATACATATAAAAAACTTAAAACTCTATCTAAATATCAATTTTTCATTCAAAATAGGAAAAATTGTGGTAAATGATTGAAAAAACATAGGTCAATCAAATAGCTTTTTATGTTTTTACCATATAAAGACGAAAATGTCAATCCCACCCCTTGGCTCAATGTAGTAATTTTGAACTTATTTGGGGTTTATTCAAAGCACAAAACTGCCGTGTCAATAGGGTTTGAGATGCGCTTACCCTGACGTTTTTATATACCTTATCTAGCTATTTTGACTGATTAAAAAAGGTTTTAAAGCATAATTTATAGTAAGTAATCTGGTTGATTTTAAGTCATTACCGATTGTGACACCCCTGGGTGCGGAATGTCGGCTAGTGCGATTCGTTGATTAGGGAATCACGGTGTAAGTCCGTACATAACTAATCCAGTGAAACTTAGATAAAACTAAGCACTGAACTCTCAGGTTGATGAAGGTTTCAGAAGGCAGAAGGCAGGAGGCAGAAGGCAGAAGGCAACCCACCCTTACTCATAGTGGGATTGAAACAAGGACGTTTTATACCGTCCGTGCAAGCCATCTTCAGTATAATTATTTGTTTCAACTGGGCTTTAAACCCACAAAGTAAGTTTTAATT
>NZ_KK073768.1:2303270-2306382 GCF_000582685.1 [Scytonema hofmanni] UTEX 2349 | reverse complement strand
AAAGTAAGTTTTAATTGATACTCCTAACATAAGTGCCTTCTGCCCTCGAACTTCTGCCTTTCTTGTAAGTCCTTCCCGCAAGATTCATGCGTGACTCTTTACCGAAGAAAGGCAGAGGGCAGGAGGCACTTATGCACTTATGAAGAAAATACAATTTTTGCCCTCTGCCTTCATGGTTTAAAGCCCCTAAATTTATTTATGAAAAAAAATAAAAATATTTTTTCCGAGACGCGCAGCGCAAAGAAAAAGACTTTCATTATAAATCCCCTAAATTTATTTATGGGGATTCATAAGTGCCTCCTGCCTTCTTAACTGCCCACTTGTAAATTTTCTTCACACCCCGACCTATTCTCCTAACTTTGCCCGATAAGTATTGAGATGCACGCTTAACGAGTGTCCCATCAACCCTGCCGACCAATCCGGTGCCAGTCCGAACTCAAAGCAACGGCGTGCATAACAGTGACGCAAATCGTAAGCCTTAAAAGGCACTTTGCGATCGTAAAACCAACCCGAAACTTTTGACCCCAGCTTGGCGTTGCTATAGTTAAGGTCAAGTTCTGGTAAGTTGACTTCTTTTAATTTCCAATCATCAGCCCACTCTGGGTAAAGTGGGTAGACAAATCTTTTCCCCGTCTTTCCCGACAGTACGCGAACTATCGGGAAATCTTCCCAGTTTAAGCGAAAGACCTCGTGCGATCGCACGCCATAAGTTGCCAACACGCCAAATAACCATCGCCAAGCATCTGACTTAATACTTTCTCGATATTGTGCGATCGCGCTATCGGTGGGAAGATTTCGCGGCTGCACTGAAGTTGGTGAATAATTCCCGGCTAGTTCCTTAATCGCTTCTGTCCCCTCCAACTTCGCAAAAGTTGCCAGCTTATAAAAGTAGGTACAAACTTTTTTGCGGGTGCGGCTGTCTGGCTCGGTTTTTACAATCGCCTCTACCAGTGTTTCTGTTGTGAGGGCGCGATCGCCGTCCAGCCTGTTAAAAGTTAAACGATAATCCTTCCACGTTGTCAGCGCTGCATCTGTTCGCTTGGTTTTTTCCCAATGCGATCGCTCGAATCTTTCTAGCCAGGTTCCGATACTTTCTGCTATAAGCGAAACTTCAATCCAATCACTCCACTGGAACTTTCCGGTAGCCAGTTGATCACCCATCAACCTGGCTTTTCTTGTAGCTGCCTGCAATTGACTTTGGCTATCAAACTGGCTATCATCATGGGAAGTAAAGGTCATTGATAGCCAAATGAGCATAGCAAAAAGCGCTAGGGGTAATGTGGGAGTCGAGGAATACCGAGGTAAGTTAAGGCTTCGGTTGCCGCGATTAGTTACCCAAGAGGGTCAGAACAGATATCTTAATACCGGGTTAGATGCTAATGACATTAATCGCCGACGGGTAGACTCAATAGCCAACTGGATAGAGGAAGAGATCATCACATGGCAGCTAGACCCGACACTGGAGCGCTACAGAGAGAAACTAGAGGGCTATAGGCAACCACAGTTAACCATAGTTAAACCTAAGACACCCCAGACAGACCTAATGGAACTATGGGAGCAATACTGCGCTTATATGAAGCCTCAGTTAGCCTCTACCACCTATAGGCGCGATTATGCCAGAAAGTATACCAACCATATCAAGGCACTACCGACTAAGGACTTGAGTCAAGCGATCGCTATCAGAGATTACCTGTTAACCCAACTAACCCCTAATGCAGCCAAGCGAGTACTAACTTATCTAGCAGCTTGCTGTAAATGGGCTGTTGTCTCTGGGCTGGTAAAGGACAACCCATTCGCCGGAATGTCAGAAGACATCAAGCTACCTAAACATGATTCAGATGCCATTGACCCTTTCAGTCGGATGGAAATGAATATCATTATCAAGGCATTTGAGGAGACTAGACCACACTACGCACCCTTTGTTAAGTTCTTATTCTGGACTGGTTGCCGGACTGGTGAAGCGATCGCCCTACAATGGCAACATATTAACTCTGATTGCACCCAAATCATCTTCTCAGAGTCTTATGATAGTCAGTTAAATATTAGGAAAGGTACTAAAACAGGTAAATCTAGAAAGTTCCCATGTAACAGCCAAGTAAGAGAACTACTGCTAGCTATCCGACCGCTAACCCCACAGGCTGACCAATCTGTGTTTACTAGCCCTAATGGAGGAATCATCAGTAACACTAGGTTCTCTACTCAGGTGTGGAAAGGGGGTAGTACAAGTAAAAAGAACTACAAGGGGGTCATCCAAGGCTTATTAAATGAAGGTAAGATAGAGCGCTACAGATGCCCATATAACACTAGGCATACCTTTATCACCCTAATGCTGGCTGAGGGGTTAACAGTTTCCACAGTGGCTAAGTTGGTTGGTAATAGCCCAGAGATTATACTAAAGCATTATGCGGGTAACACAGTCCCCTTGGAGCTACCGACACTATAAGGTTAATCTTTAGGATATTTACACTAAAGGAACCCTGACCTTTCGGGGTTCCTTTAATGATTCAAGCTACTTTATAACCCTAGAAAACACCCAGGAAGGTAGCCAGGAAAGCCGCGTCTTCACCAGTAAACTCAGAGATATCAGGAATCTTAATCGGCTCCTTGGCTGCTTTAACCACTCTGCGGCAATAGTTAGCATAGGCACTAAAGTTATCCCCACCTAAATAAGCATCAGCAGCCATCTTAGTAGGGTCAGCTAATACCCAGCCAAGTAACTCATTGAACCATTCAATAGAATCAAAAGGATCACCACCTAAGATATCTGTGATGGTTTCATAGAGAAGCTGGGTGTTCTTATATGTTTCCCCTTTAAATATTAAACCGCCATTCCAGAAGCCCTTAGTACAGAAGAGCATTAATACGAGCGCGAATTTCTCCATCATCTGTGCCACTGTATATGACCATTTTATGGGTTGTGCAGAGTCATTGTGGCGAACAATAAAATCGGTGATACGTTGCTGTAACGTATTCAAGTCAGGAAAATCATTCGGAGTCAATAGTTTTCGCTGTAAAATGCACAAAGCTAATTTCGATTTGATCTAACCAAGATGCATATTTTGGCAGCCAGACAACTTCAACTGTAAACTTCCAACCTTCCTCTTTTTGTTTC
>NZ_KK073768.1:2265428-2303170 GCF_000582685.1 [Scytonema hofmanni] UTEX 2349 | reverse complement strand
TTGATGTTGCGATGGAAACTACAATACCCAGTGTGACTAGATGTGCCGCAATATCGCTACAACTCCACCTCGCCAACGGTATATCAAAATCTGTTGGTTTGCTGCAAGCGATCGCTGTGACTTGTGCTTTTACAATCGCTTGAAACAAACAAGGACGACCAGAACGTGGGGCTTCTTCCAAGCTACGAGTTTGACACCAGCGTTTGCGCCACTTACGTACCAGACCAGATGAACACCCTATATCTCCAGCAATTTCAGCATCCGTCCAATCTGGATTTTCCTGAACTTTTATGATGATTTTTGCTCGTCTAGCTTTGCTTTGTCCTGTTTTACGCGCAAGTGCTTGTTGTTGCAACAGCTTTTTTTCTTCTTCCGTTAATTGCACCCTATAAGTTTTTTGCCGACCAATCATAATACTGAATGGTTGAGAGATGTTTATTATGCTTACCCTACACTCAACAAATTTCTCTTGTCAATTCGCTACGAACTTGTGCAAAGCTGTACTTAGTTGTAGCTTCGGCTCCATAATAGGGATGGCTTAACAAGGTTGTAGCAATGCGGAGGTACTCTACTTCTACTTTATCTCTACCAAAGACCTCTAGGTATTTATCAAAGTAAACTATAGCTTGACCTCTAGTCAAAACACCTTGCTTAATCCAGAGTTTAATAGCCTTCTGTCAGCACAGCACAAACACCCCATAAAGCCTTGAAAAGCTTACCCAGTAAGGAAGTTTGGTTGCAGCATGAAGACTGCCGAGGAGTGGAGCCAACTTGAGTGGTGAAGTGTGATCAATAAGTCCTTACCCAGTAAGGTTTTTCAGCGATTATAAGGTTCCTGAAGTGTGATCGCTTGACTTCCATAACACCAGATTCTCTGGTATTTAAGACTTTAATATCTCTTAGTCTCTGGTAAATCTTTGATAAGAGGAGTATGGAAGATATTTAGGGTAGTTGGAGGTAGGGAAAATCTGAAATCTTTACCAGCAAAGGCTTGTAAGCTTTTCGGGTGCGTTTGGGAAAATCTTAAGTTAGCAAGTAATGTTGATATTGCTTTGTCGCTTGAGTAGTGGGAATGCCGAGGGGTTAACTAAGGATACCTACACTTCCTTAATATACCTTGGCGGGGTTAAATCAGAGTTAATAGGCGCTAATCAGAGATAATCAGAGATAACCGGGGATTCTTCAGTTCACTAATCGGCTCCCCTAGTTCGCTACTCAAGACCACTTCAGAGTTATGCTAACCCATAAGAATACCCGGTGAGTATAAATACTTACCGGGTTATCCTTTAGAGCCAACCTTGTAAACCAACCGCAACCGAGGGTGATCAAGTATATATAGTCCCACTGGTGATATCAGCACTGCTACATCAAAGGTTAGCCCCTGTCCATTGACCTTGGTTATTTTCCCGAATAGATTAGATAAGTAATATCGGATACTAGTAAGTTTAATGCTAGATAAATACCTAAACCTTATTCAGAAGTACCCTAAGAGATTAGCTATCGGCGGTGGGTTATGGCTTTTAATATGCTTAGTAAGTATGATAAGCTCACCTAAAACAGAGCAGCACAGGATACAGGAACAAACTCAAAGCCAAAACCCATTAAGTGATTCATCATCTGATGTAAATACTGAACCATTTGATAGGTCTAAATGTAAGGTTTATTATGCTGGTGTGTTATTGGGCGCTAATGTGTTCTGGTTCAAACATGGCTCCGGTGGGACATACTTAATGTTTACAGATAGTGATCAGTTGGTCGATAGGTATCAAAACAGAGGTATGGGCATTTGGTTAACTAAATCGGATTTCCTAAATCTACTAGGTAATGACCTAATGCAGCAGATGGAACCAGAGGTGAAGGAAGTATTTGCTAGGAGACTTGATGGCGCTAGTTATGTGGCTGTAGTGGATGATAGCTTGACTACCAAAGCAATAGGCTCTGCGAATATCTGTGTAAGGTAATGCTGATTTGTAAACTAAGACTTGGCTAATACCGCTGTGGTAGTCCAGTTACATAAGTTGCATCTAGGGTTACATCAGGTTACATCCCCATGTAACCGCTGTAACCCTTATTTAGCTTAAGGTCTAGGCTCTAGGTTACATAGTTACATCTAAAAAGTCCTAAGCTTGTATGTAGTAGTCTGGGTGTTATCTCTTCAAGGAAAATGATGTAACTATGTAACCTAAAGGCTGAAAGCTATACCCTCTAGGTATCCTAGCGGTTACATTTTCCTAAAAATAATGTAACCCGATGTAACCTTTTAAGTAACCATAGCTAGAAGCCTTACTGCATAAGCATTATAAAGGTTACACCAGTCTAAACCGATGTAACCTTTGGCTAGTTATTTGGTTTTTAGTTCCCTACGCTTGACCTCTGGATATCTTTCTGTCCTCAACTAATGTTTCAAGAGGGGTCTGCCAGTCATCAAGCTTGGGAGACCAGGTATGCCAACCATCTGCACAAAACTTAGCCATGACGGGTTTACTAGCAGTCTTCATAGTACCCTTGGAAATCTGAAATCTCTTCTGTCAGACTAATGAGAATACTAAGACTCTAATAGGAAACCATAAGCGCACTGGGGGGGTAACATTTGTCTTAGTAACTCTTATCTCTTTTAAGGAAAGTTCTAAAGATACTAAGACAATAACCCCGACAATCCTCAATAGCCTTGTTGTGGGGTTAAATGGGAGATAATCGGAGCTAACTAGAGATAATAAGAGTTAATCGGTAATCCTTCAGTTGACTAGTTGTAGGGTTCTGCGGTTGAGGGGAGTCTGGGACTTTCGGGGGCTATGATCACTAGTTAACTGCCTTGGCTATCAGTTTGGCTATCAGTTATCCCTGTTAAGCTGTTTTTAGAAGTTCTAAAAGGCTAGGAGCCTTAAGGCGCCACCCGGATTTGAACCGGGGGATGGAGGTTTTGCAGACCTCTGCCTTACCACTTGGCTATGGCGCCGCATTTATGTTTACTGCTTGTCTACTTTCTTTGCTTTTTTCAATAGCAGTTGAGTAGCCATGCGAAATGAGTACTTAACTATTATAATGCAATTCTACATCGATTACAACAGGAGCAGCAAAGAGGATTTGACACCAGAATAGTAGTCGCTACTCCAATTAAGGCGATCGCTCTGACTTTTTGTCAGCAAAGAGTGAAAGTTTGTGGACTCTACCCAAGAATCACAGTTACAAAGAGTGCTGGGAATGTCAAGACCTTCTGTAATTCAAGTGCATACAACGTTAAGAGTTAACAGTTGCTAGTTTCAAACTGGAAAGAGCGCAATTTTTCACTCATAACTCATAACTTTTTATACTTTCACCTCATCCGCAAAACTGCCCCAACGGACAAAGTGAAATGCTCCGGCAACAGATCCCCAAATATGCTCATCGGTTTCTGGGTCTCGTCCTCGGTCAAGACTAATAAATTTCTCGGTGTCGATTTCAAATTCACTATCAAGATAGGTGTTTTTGTTGTTGCGAAAGACCATGCAACCTTTACCTGATTCAACTTTGCCTTTGAAGCTGTTACCAGTCCACTCAACAATCATATTGCAGCCTGGTAATTTTTCTAAATCGTTGACGGTTAACTGTTGCAGAAGTTGCAGGTTACGGGAGGCACCGTAAAACTTTTGTTCTTCCTTAACAGTATAATTTTCGATTTCGATGTGTGAGCCTGCATTCAGCAACTTCAATACCCGCAAGCGATAGGGGTCATTGAGCATATAATCATAAGCTTGCTCCACAAACAAACCTACCCCTGATAAGACTTCTAACGGCAAGGGACGCATACATACGCGAATATGAGCAAAAAAAGGCGGATTTTCAAAAGCTTGTTCTTGATTACTAAAATCAGCCGCCATCCAGCGAGCTAAAGTGGCAATATCAGTAGAATGTGTCATTACAGATGATAAACCGATTGCTTGAAAATAATTTACGAGTTCTTTCAGTATTGTAAAACTTATGGTTGCTTATATTTATGGAGAATACGATCGCTTATTTTCGTCAATATCTAGGGATTGGGCAATGGGAGATTTTTTCCATGCCCTATGCCCCATGCCCGATACAATTTATATCAAGGCGAGATAAAATTATGCTACGGCGCTTAAGTGTGACAATTACTGCTGCTATAATTTTGCAGTTTTGCAGTTCTTTGACTTTGGCAGAGACAAAAAAGCCTGCACAACCGGATAAATTTCCACCTAGTCCGCTGGAGATTACCATACCCGATCCACTGCTACCGCGTAAACCTACTAAAAAACAGCCGTTATCTGTTATTGAACAGCAAGATTTGACTGTAGCGGTGGATAATTTGAATCAGGAAGCAGCGGCTAAATTGCAAGCTGGAGACAAGATGGGAGCGTTTGATATTTGGAACCGGGAACTGCGTTTACGTCGTTATTTGGGTTCATTAACAGAAGTGCAAGCGCTGTCACGGGTAGGTGCGATCGCCTGGAATGAAAACAATCGCCCAGAAATATTCTATATTATGCAGCGATTGCAAACGATTCAAAAGCAGGCTCAAAAGCAAAAAACACCATCTACAACAACAGTTGACGTAGAACTTTGGCGATCGCTGGCGATGGCGTATACTGGTTTGCGATCGCCTAAAGAAGCAGTCCAAGCTTACGATCAAGTTTTAGCCGCAGTCCGACAAAACAATGATACTGCTGCCGTTGTCGAAACCCTCAAAACAATGGGGGAACTGCACATGAGTTGGTTTGATTACACCAAAGCTGCCGACACTTATGAACAATTGTTAAATTTAGCGGCAAAAAGTGGCGATCGCACTAATCAGTTAGCATACCTGCAACAGCTAGCTTACATTTACCAACAAGGACAACAACCACAGCAATCAATCAAAATACGCAATCAGTTGTTAGAAGCTTACCAAAGTGAAAATAATTTAATTCAGATACCAGAATTAAAGCTAGCGATCGGCTCAGATTACCAATCCCTAGCCAAAGAAAATCCAACTTTACTCCCAGAAGCTTTCAAAAACTATCAAGAAGCTTATACCACAGCTTGGCAACAAGAACAATATGTTACTGCTGGCGAAGCTTTACAAAAATTAATCGCCCTATACCGTTCCCAAGGACAAACAGAAGAAGCTTTGCAAACTGGGCAAATTTTGGTACAGACACAAGAGAAAGCCGTCAACTTTTACGGCATGATGAAGGCTTACGACCAAATTGGGCAAATTTATCTAGAACGCAAAGAGCCGACTCTTGCACTAACAGCCTTTCAAAAAGGGCTGGAATTAGCGCAACAACTCAAGTATGACGAAGCTTATTTTACCGAGCAGATTCAGAAATTGTCAAAGTAATGGAATGGGGAATGGGGAATGGGGAATGGGGAATGGGGAATGGGGCATTGGGCATTGGGCATTGGGAATAGAAAGAAATTGTCCCCTTGTCCCCTTGTCCCCTTGTCCCCTTGTCCCCCTTGTCCCCTTGTCCCCTTGTCCCCCTTGTCCCCTTGTCCCCTTGTCCCCCTCCTCTTTTTAGGCAGCCTTTACCTCAACCCGATTCGAGGCTTGAACAACTTCATAGAGTTTATCTTCAAATTTTTGCGAACATGCAGCCCAATCAAAATCAAGTATGGATGGGCGTGCTTGCCGTGTCAATTCTTCTTTGAAAGCGGGATTTTCCAGGATTGCAATTACCTTTTCGGCGAAATCTTTTGCGTTATTCGGTTCGGCTAGCAAACCGTTGACACCGGGAGATACCTGCTCTGTAGTTGAAGGTGCGTAAGCAGCAACAACCGGGGTTCCGGAAGCTAAAGCTTCGTTAGTGGTGGTGCAGAAGTTTTCTGTGACGGAGGGGTTGACAAATATATCTGCTCGTGCAAACCAGCCTAACAGTTCTTTTCCGTGGGACTCACCCCAGATGGTAACACCAGATTTAAACTTTTGAGCGCGTCTTTTGACTTCTTCATCAGCCGGACCACTACCAACGATGACTAGATGAACGTTAGGAATTTTAGCAGCAATGAGTGGAAATGCGTCTAAAAGTTGGGTGACATTCTTTTCTGGGGTAATGCGTCCGACAAAAAGTAGTGTTGGGCGATCGTCGTTAGGAATTGGGTTATAAATGATGTTTTGGGGATGAAATTTTTCGCAATCAATACCTTGATAAGGTAAATATTCACTGCGTTGAGAATTCAAGCTTTGGTACTTTTTCAATTGTTCCCGCGAAGAAAAGTAATTGACGTCATAAGCGTCACTCATCTGCTTAACCAAAGTGGGAAGAATTGGACGAAATAAGTTGAAAATTACGTCTCCCAAGTAATATCGAATATAAGCAATGATATCGGTATGGAAAACAGATATGATTGGTGTGCCGGTTCGCTTTGCATATTCGGTTCCAATGGGACGACCGTAACCTTGCAAGAAAAGCGAGTAACATCCTCTCATTTGCGGTGCTTCTTCAACCACTACAATGTCAGGCTGGAATTTTTCCAACAACTCAGTATCACTCCAATACCGATTGTGCATCGGTTGCGGAAGAGACTTGTATAACATCAACGGTTGTGATGGAAATGCATAAGAAGAAAATTTCGGAAAAACTGTTAATTCTTCTAACCCAGCCATCGGACGCGAGCCAACATTTTTGGGGTACTTGTCGTTAAATTCTGGATGAATAAGAAAGACTTCGTGTCCTTGCTGTAATAACCAGCGAACTCGCTGATGTACTGCAATGGAAACTCCTGTCAGGAAGGGAGCATACAATCCTGTCAACAGCGCAATGCGAAGCGGTTGCTTTTTCATAATTCCAATAAAGAAAGAGTATTTTTTATCAGAGAGAAACTACGATCGCTCTAATAAAAGTTGGACTTAGGATTTACGCATTGACACAGATTTCAAATTGTACAGAGTATTTATGCTCTGCTCCCCCGTATTGAGCGCTTCAGCGCTCAATAATTGAGCATTTACTCACTACAAACTCAATATTTCTATTCTTATCGCTCTTATACCATTTCTCTATGAAGATGCATTTTATAGCCTGCGCTCGTCTGGCTTTGTTCTTGTAGCCGCGAGTTTACTTGTCGGGTTATTAAATGCAACGTTACAGAGAATTGGTATTACTACCGTATCGACATCAACTAATACCAATTATTTGTGAAGCTGGATAGAATTTGACCCCACCCCGATCAGCCCCTCCCCGCAAGTTATTAGGGGAAAATCCGGTTCCCTCCCCGCAAGCAGGGAGGGTTAGGGTGGGGTTCTTTCTATGCGTCTTCATATTAAATTGGTATAAGGCAACTACCTTGTAGGAATTATTTAATTCTAAGACGGTTTGGACAATAGAACTGCATTTGAAACTGCAATTTTTGTGTCCTATTGTCAAATAACTAATTTGGATATTGTTTGCTTGTTGCTTCTGAATAGTATCGCTAATTTGGACATTTTTAATTACCTCTACGCAATAGATTTGCAAAGGTGAGTTAATAGTGCGATATTCAGCGGCTTTGTTGTTAATGCCTCAGCGGTAAAATTAGGGAAAGACTGTAATAACCATAAAATCCACTGGTGTACAGCAACGTAAATCGCCAATAACAAAATGGTAGCCAATCCTGTTAAAATTACCGTGCGAAGAGATTGCTTTTTCATGGAAGGAAATATTTCAAAAAAATGCTGCTTTTGGTGCGGATGGATTGAGGATTTACGCAGCAAATATTTGATGAAAACTATCATGTATCTGCGCTAATGGTTACAGATACGTTTATATTTATAAATTATGCATTTACAAATAGGGGAATTTCTGATTTTTGGGAGATGTTTTCAGCGTATTTTAAGCACTTCAGTGCTTACTACAACGAAAGTTCACTTTCATCAGATTCATCGGAAAGTTCATAAGGCTGGTATTTTAATAAGCGGATGTTCCAAGGACTTTTCACTTCATAAGTAACACCGCGCCAATTGACTGTTGATGTCCGCAAAGATGATAAAAATGCTAATCCATAAACCCATTGTGTTAGGGGAATTGCTATCAACATTTTTATGAGGGTGACAAGTGATAATTTTATCGTGGTTTTATCTGGAAAATGAATTGCTTCGTGTACGCCTTTTTCTAATCCCAGCATGAGAAAAAGTAAGCCAATGGTATAGATAATGAAGCTGCTAAAGCATAAAGATGCTGCGTCAGATTCTCCGCTCAAAAACGCTACTAAACCTAATATAATGACGAGAGTAGGAACTAAGATACTAGAAACAACATCACCAATCACCGCTGACCATAAAGGATGATAAAGTCGAGAAGAAAGTAGTTGGCGTTGCAGAGAATTGAGTAAGCTGGGTAAATCGCATTCTTCCCGATTCAACATCAAAGAAGGAACAAATTTAACTTGCATTTTCTGTTTTTTTAAAACTTTGCATATCAGCTTATCTTCGTTTAAAGCTTGTCCCCATTTATCTAGTAGTCTTGTTTCTCGGAATAGTTCTGTTTTTAGCGCTAAATTACCACCCCAAGGAATGCCGAAAAGGAACATCTGCACAACGTTGGATATGTTGCCTTGGTAGCGTACCATAGATCCCCAATAGTTACCGGTGGGTACGTACCAACGGTTGCCAGTTGTGACGCCTATTTTGGGATGAGTTAGAGGAGTGACTAATTCACGCAGCCAATTGGGATGGGCTATACTATGGCTGTCGATTAGGGCAACAAATGAGTAGGAATCGTCCAATTCAGAGATAGCTTGCACTAGGGAACTGCATTTGAGACTGCAATTTTGGCGCCGCATTTTTAAAGGGCTGATTTGGACGTTGGTTGTTGTTTGTTGGCTGATATCAGTGGCTATTTTCCAAGCTGGATCTTCGTAACTATCCACAATTAATTTTAAATCATACTGTGGATATTTTTGGTTTAAGAGCGATCGCAAACAATCAGACAAAAACGGATCGGCTCCGCGTAAGCAAAGAATTACTGCTGTTTTCGGCAACTGGTCATCTGCTAAGATGTTTTTGCTCTTTGAGTGCAAGTAAAACAAAAAAGCAACCGCTAAAAACATCTGTATAGCTAGCCAACCCAGTAAAGATTTAGACAGGAATATTGCCAAATCTATCATTAAATTTATTCCCTTTAAATGTGGTTAGAACTTACGCACTTGTTATGAGAAAACAAGACTTTGAGATTGCTTCCTTGCGTCGCAATGACGGAAATACGTAGTTCGTGCGTAAGTCCTGGTGGTTTTATGGATCGAGTCCATATTTCATGTCTATGTTGACTGTGGTATTTTTCAAGAGTGAAAAACGAGCTTTGCTAAATTTTGGCGTACCCGTTGTGATTGATACTGTGGGATTATTGGAAATACCAAAGCCTTCTTTAGGGATGCCAAAAAAGTCTCTATTAAGTTGGCGATCGCCATTTTGATCGTCAACTACAGCAACAGCATAATTTCCCGGCTTCATGCCAGTAAATTGCTGTTTTATAGAAGTGCCTGTAATTTTTTTGCAAGCACTTTTTACAACATTTTTTGTACTTAAAGGAAACCCTTTTTCATTTGAGTAAATTCCTATGCACAACTGACCTTTTTGATGTTCTATGCCATTAACTACTACAGTAAGTGTTGTATTTGGTTGGGCATTTGCTGTTTTAGTAAAGCTAGCACTTACCAAAATAGCGATTAACAAAGAACTAATTTTAGATAACTTCAACATCAGTTATCGCTCCTGAATAGGTAATTTTTGCAATTAATTTGTAGAGGCACAATATGGTGTGCCTCATTACTTTTATAGCGATTCCTACATTCATGAGGTACAGAATATTGAATTAACCGCAGATCAAGATAGATAAACGCGGATGGACGCAGATAAATTTGTACCTCAGCAGACTAGGAAACACTATATTACACGCAAACAAAAACTGTTATTAAGAAAAAGTTTTTATTTGCTGTTTTTGAATGGAATAATTTCTCCAACGATTCCAAAACATATGAGCGGCTTTTGTCAAATCTTTAATTAAAAAAGATTCATTACCTCTCAACTTTTTGTATAAACTAATATGACAACATATTCGTTGATACAAATTCATGGGAAACAGCCATACAGAAAGAGTATATTCCCATAATATTCGCCAATGTGGAAATATAATTTGTCCTTCATTTGCCGAATCTAACCATACTGACCACCCGTAAAAATCAGGTATCATACTCGATGAGTATTGTGTATTGTTGTTAGTAAACGACAAATAATCGGGGAAAAACATACTCATTGATTGTTGCGGATGGATTCTGGCAAAAAACAGGCGATCGCTAATTTCATAAAACTTGCCAATCATCCCCAGTCTTAACAAGAAAATTCCATCTGCAAGACCATAACTTCCCATCGACGGTGTTATTCTTAAAGCACTTGCACGTATTACTCCGTAACATTGATAACATAAGTGCTTAGTCAGAAGTTCATGAAAACGCTCTTGGGGTTTTGCTGAATCTGTTTTCAGTTTGATATCATATGTGCGTAAGATATCACTGTTTTCGTCAATCAAGTATGCTTGAGAGTGACACAAAACTATTGTAGGGTCTTTATCAAGTATTTCAATGCACCTAGCGAGAAAATCTGAAGCATGTAAATCATCATAAGCTGCCCACTTAAAATACTCCCCCGTAGACAATTGAAAAACTCGATTGAAGTTAGGAGCGCACCCAATATTTCTTTCATTACGGTAATAACGGATGCGTTTATCTTGAGCAGCGTATGTTCTACAAATTTCCTCTGTCTTGTCTGTTGATGCGTTATCGCAAATAATTAACTCAAAATCAGCAAAAGTTTGAGCCAAAAGTGAATCTATCGCTTCAGTGAGAAATTTTTCCCCATTATATACAGGTAGTCCAATACTCAATCGCGGCTGATTTTTGCTCATAGGATTACGCTTATTTCACGATTTTTTGCAAATCCGTCTTATCGATCCATTCTTGTGTGCGTCGCATTCCTTCTGCTAAGTTAATTGTTGGTTGATAATTTAACAGAGTTTGGGCTTTAGTAATCGAATAGGCATAGGGACGGCTCATAAAATCTATAGATTCAGGCAGAATATCTGGTTCTTTCCGAAACAGTTTCTGTCCTTGACAGCGCAACTTGACAAATAATTTAATTTCATCCTTGGACATAGAAAAAGGTGCAGGTGCTTTGGCTACTTCTGCTAAGTGCATGAAATAGTCTTTCCAAGAAGTTTCTTGTCCGTCAGTGATATTAAATATTTCTCCATGTGCTTCTTTTTCTATAGCTAAAAACATGGCATGAATCAAGTTATCTAGATATACATGATTCATAATTCCCTGACCATCGTTTACGTAAGCAAATAGTTTTTGACGCATCAATAAAAGTGGTCGAACTATCCAAGGAATACTTCCTGGTCCATAAACTTCACCTGGTCTAATGATGATGATGCCAAAGTCTGGGGGAGAATTTAGTTCTAAAAGTGCTGTTTCTGCTTCTATTTTAGTTTCGCAGTAGGCATTATTTTCGCCGTGAAGGGGTCCATCTTCGGTCACGCGATCGGGATAGTTGAAACCGTAAACTAAACCACTGGAAAGATGCACAAAGGTTTTAACACCAGCTTTTTTAGCAGCTTTAGCTATGTTGACGGTTGCCTTAACATTTATCTCTCGAAAACGGTCGATTGCACCAGCTTCTTTGGCAAGTTCGGCTGTATGAAAAACTATGTCTACTTCTTCACAAGCAGCTTCGGCAACAGCAGCATGATTAATATCACCTACCATCACCTCAGCACCCAATTGTTGTACTTTTTTTAGGTTATCTGGAGAACTTTGCAATCCCCGAACATTCATTCCTTGCGCTATGGCTAATTCCGCAGCACGCAAGCCGATAAATTGGTCAATACCAGTGATGAGAATGGTTTTATTTTGGAGGTTCATTGTTAGTTGATGGTTGATGGTTGATGGTTGATAGTTGATGGTTGATGGGTGTTAGTTGATGGGTGTTAGTTGATAGTTGATGGGTGTTAGTTGATGGTTGATGGTTGATAGTTGATGGTTGATGGGTGTTATATTAACAACTTCCCACTAACAACTAACCCTTAACAACTATCCACTAACAACTATCCATTAACAACTAACCACTTCCCACTAACAACTATCCAATTTAAAAAATGTCTGCTGGGTCTGCGGAGCGGAGTTTATTAATTGCAAGTGTTCCAGAAGTAATACACATTAAAACTGTTGAAATCAATACAATTAGTGCATTATTCAAAGTCATCCTTATTGGCAAATTAGTAGCTTTAACTGCAAAATCGTATAAACCTAAGGAAAAAGCAAATCCCGGAATATAACTGAGAATTGCTAATATTAAAGCTTGTTGAAAAACTACACTTAATAAATAATTATTCGCATAACCTATAGCTTTTAAAGTGGCGTAAGCAACGAATTGAGTAGCAATATTACTGTAAAGAATTTGATAGACGATGACCACACCAACAACAGAAGCCATTGTTAGCATCAGGTTAAGGATAAAGCCAATTGGTGTTCTAATTGACCAATAATTTTTCTCAAAGTCAATAAAGCCTTGGTGAGTAAATATTTGGACATCATCAGGTAATTCTGCTCGCAAATTTGCCAAAACTGCTTCTGCATCAACACCAGGTTTAAGGGTAACAACACCCATATCTATCATTTCTGATGTACGGCTATTTGGATCTATTCTAAAGAAAGTTGAGTCACTAACAAGTAAACTTCCATCTACTCCAAAGGAGGGACCAAGGCTGAATAAACCACCCAGTCTAACTCTGTAACCATTTAATGCATTAAAGGGAAATATTTCAATTACTTGTTCTTTGTCTGATTTAGCAAAATTTGCGGCGATCGGTCCAAACTCTGGACGAGAAAGCCGGTCAAAAAGAATCATATCTGGAATTTTGAGTTTATCTAAATTTTGGTCAACTTCCGGTATATTCAAAACATTTCTACCTGGGTCGATACCAATAACATATATTGAGTATTTCTCTCCGGTTTCGGGGTTTTTTAATTTCGCAAATTGTACATAGATAGGGCTAACTGATTCTACACCATCATATCCTAGTGCTTGATACAAACGAGTGCGAGAAAAGCTTTGAGCCGAAGTCAAAGCTTTATATTGAGAACTAACTAAAAATAAATCTCCTCGCAAACTTTGATGTACTGCGGTAGCACTTGAATAAAGTGCATCTTGAAATCCAAGTTGGACGAACATCAGCAGCACAATAAAAGCGATACCTGCTACAGCTACTATAAAACGAACTTTTTGTTGAGCTAACTGAAGCCATGCTAAGGGAATTTTGAATATCATTATTAATTGTTGGTTGTTGGTTGTTGGTTATTGGTTAGCTGTCAACATTTATCCATACTTCCACTAACCCAATAAAATTGTACAGACGCGATTAATCGCGTCTCTACTCCTAACGAATAACTAATGCTACATTTTAATAGCGACATCTACTTGCAAGTTGGTCAAACGAGCAACTCGTTTACTATCTGCTGGATTGTCGAGGCGAATTTTTACTTTAACTATTTTCCGGTCTGTATCCGATCCGGGATTGAGACTGAAGATGTTTTGTTTGTCAACTTGCCAACCAATTTCACTTACAGTACCTTGTAATGGTTGAGAAATTGCGGGACTGGTAATGGTGGCTTTTTGACCGAGACGCACTTTTTGAATATCGGTTTGATAGACTTCTGCGACTACAAACATTTGCGATATTTTACCTATTTCTGCAAATCCAGAAGTGCTAATTACTTCTCCGGTTCTGGCATGAATTTTCAAAATCTTTCCATCTATGGGAGATTTTATATAAGTTAAATCCATGTCTGCTTTTGCTTGAGCGATCGCAGTCATGGCACTCTTGACTTCGCTTTGTGCCAATTGAACATCTACAGGACGCACTTCTTGAATGCTTCCCAGTTTGGCTTTTTCTTGTTTTAGCTGGTCATTGAGAGTGTTGGTAGTGCGGTTGAGGGTAGCTTGAGCTTCTTGAAGTTGCTGTTGCACTGTCTTGAGTTGCAAAGTCTTACTATCTAATACTGAAGCTGCGATCGCACCTTCTTTATATAATTTCTGATATCGATTGTCCTCGGATTGAGCATTTTCTAACTGCGCTTGAATCCGAGCGATGGTCGCTTGTTGAGTTGCGGTTTCTCCTTTTAATTGCGACTCTAAATTAGCGATCGCTGCTTTTTGAGCATCGACATCTCCAGATTTAGCTCCTGCTCTTACTTGCCCTAATTTTGCTTGAGCAATTTGCAGTTTGTCTACAGACTGTTGCAAAGCTGATTTACTCCGAGCATAATCTTCTAGCAACGCTAATACTTGCCCTTTCTCAACCTGATCTCCTTCCTTCACTGACAGTTTTTCAACTCGCACACCATTAATTGAATGAGGAGCAGACAAATAAGTTACTTCACCTTCAGGTTCTATCCGTCCTAAGGCTGTAATAGCCACTCTTGCAGGGGCAGTTTTTGGCGGATTTACTGGGGTTTGAACTTTAGACTCAGATACAAATCTTGAAGAACCATAGAAAAATACTAGCCCGGTTGTTGCTGCAATGGAAGCTGCTAAAATTACTCGCCACCGAGCTTCAGGTTTTTTAAATAAGTGGCTTTCTTTGTCTACTGACATATTTTTATCCCAATTTTGCTACGCCAGAGAGTAGCCATTTCGGCTACATTAATTAATTGAAATCGACTTGTCAACTAGGTAGAGACGTTCCGCCGGAACGTCTTTACATCGCAAAGTCTCCTAAATATCCTAAGTTTGTATTAGATAAAAAAATGTGCCCAAAAGTGCGTTACCAAAAAGTCTAAATCTCAATCACAACGAAGCGCCGATGAAATCACTTGGATAAAAGTAAAAATTACAAACTTGTTTTTTAGTTTCGCAAAAATTATTGGTTTTGTCAACTTAATTATTCTCTATAACTCTCAAATTAAAATGTCGTCCAAAATACTAAAAGTATTTTTTGCAGTCTTCATCTAATGACAATAAATGTTCAATATTGTTTATTGACATCTGTAAATAATCTCCTTGCTTTTTCCATTGTAATTGATTCATAAATTTCTCAATATCCAATAGCCGTCCTAAAAATATACCAAATATTCAAAAATATTATGTTTGTTGTGTACTATCAATAAATTCAGAATTGTTTGATAAATAACTTTTTCTATTTGGAAGTTTATTTTTATTTAAACTTGATGATAAACCTGGAATTAATTATGATGTTGTTTTAAAAAGAGCGATTGATGAGTATGCATTATTTGGGTGTATTCATTGAATCTTTATATTAATTTACAAAAAGTTGTTATTTATTTTTTAATCTAGATAAAATAGACGTAGAACCCAAAAATGACAAAATTATCTGATTATCAATAAAAGTCGTAAATTATACTTATGTACCCAACTTTGTTCAAAATTTACATCACTAAAAATCTATTTATTTCCTAAAATTATCCAAAACGAACTATTCCGTTTATTCAAGCTGTGCTAGTGTTTGTATTAATTCAAATGCTTCAAAGCGGTGAGGCGCATAAGTTACTTTCTGAAAATATAAAAAGTAAGAATTGCGAAAAAAAGCCTCATTGTCATCACAAAAACGATAGTTTTATTGTTTTTCCGAGTCTTAGATAAATTCCGATTAAAGGTGATGTTTTTTGTAACGTAATTGTCAACTTTTGGAAGGCGAGTTCTATAAAATGTATTATCCGGGATGTTGAAACTGGCTATGACATTTATCAATCATAAGAACGTGGTTATTAACACCAGCTACGTTGCTGCAATTAGGACTAGACCGATTTCAACAATGTAATCGACCTACTACCACAATATCATTCATTGTATTGCTGTATAGTTTTGTTGCAGCGATCGCCTGTTCAGTAATTACTTGTACAAGCATTAAAAGCATTTAGAACTTCTGAGGATAGCTAGCTGCTTAGAATAGATAGCTCCTGCATTGGTAGGCAATAGAAATTGCTGTAGCTTCACACTCCACAGTACTAAGAAACAGGCTACCTCCTATGTCTGCTTATTCAATTGATACTGCACTTCAGCAGTTGAAAGACCAGATTAACAATTGCGAACAGGCTGTGCTTAAGGTTATAGAGGAGAAAAAAATGAAGTCGGAAAATAAAATGTCAGTCAACAAAATTAACAGACAACTTCAACACAATCCTATAGCCATTATTGGCATGGCTTCTCTATTTCCGCAATCGAAAAACTTACAAGAATACTGGGATAATATAGTTAATAAAATTGACTGCATTACCGATGTCCCCGCCTCACACTGGAACATAGACGAATACTATGACCCAGACCCCAGAACAACCAAAGATAAAACCTACTGCAAACGAGGCGGATTCATTCCCGAAGTTGATTTTAATCCGATGGAATTCGGATTGCCTCCTAACATCTTAGAAGTTACAGATGTTTCCCAATTGCTAAGTTTAGTCGTTGCCAAAGAAGCAATGCAAGATGCCAATTACAGCGAAGTTCGCGAGTTTAATCGCGAGAACGTCGGTGTAGTTTTAGGTGTCGCCCAAGGCGGACAATTAGCAATGCCACTAGCAGCGCGGTTGCAATATCCAGTCTGGGAAAAAGTATTAAAAAGCAGCGGTTTATCTGATGAAGATACTCAAAAAATCGTCGATAAAATCAAAAGCGCTTATGTAAATTGGAACGAAAACGCCTTTCCCGGCATGTTAGGTAATGTAGTCGCCGGCAGAATTGCTAATCGTCTCAACTTTGGCGGGATAAATTGCGTAGTTGATGCAGCTTGTGCGAGTTCATTCGGTGCTTTAAAACTAGCAATTAGCGAGTTGACAGAACATCGCAGCGACATGATGCTGACAGGTGGAGTTGACTTAGATAACTCCGTCATGGCTTACATCTCTTTCAGCAAAACACCGGCGGTTTCTCCTGGGGATAAAGTCAAACCTTTCGATGCTAAATCGGATGGGATGATGCTAGGTGAAGGTATCGGTATGATTTTGCTCAAACGACTGGAAGATGCTGAACGAGACAATGACAAAATCTATGCAGTCATCAAAGGTATCGGCACTTCCAGTGATGGACGGTATAAAAGCATCTATGCACCGCGTCTAGAAGGGCAGGTAAAAGCCTTAGAACGTGCTTATGATGATGCAGGATTTGCACCCGAAAGTATCGGTTTGGTGGAAGCGCACGGTACGGGTACAATGGCAGGCGACCCCACCGAATTCTCGTCCTTGAGAGAGTTTTTTAGTCAAGACAAAAAACAGCATATCGCTCTTGGGAGTGTGAAGTCGCAAATTGGACACACCAAAGCGGCAGCGGGTGCGGCAAGTATAATTAAAACGGCTTTGGCGCTACATCACAAGATATTGCCCCCGACAATCAACATTACCGAACCGAACCCGAAACTAAATATCAAAAATTCGGCGTTCTATTTGAATACCCAAACTAGACCTTGGATTCGGGCAGAAGGTGAACCCCCAAGACGTGCGGGTGTCAGTTCTTTCGGCTTTGGTGGGACTAATTATCACGTTGTTTTAGAAGAACATACTGCCGAGCATATTCGCGCTTACCGCGTACACAATACTCCTAGTGAGGTGGTGCTGTTTGCAGAAACTCACGCACAACTGGTGAGCAAATGTGAAGAGATTTTAGGTAAGTTGCAACTCCCTGATGCAGACAAGCATTATGCAGCACTAATTGCAGAGTGCAAATCCACAGAAATTCCTTTAAATGCGCCTAGAGTCGGATTTGTTGTTGATTCTCTAACACAAGCTGCCAAATTTCTGCAAATTAGTCTCGATTGTTTGAGAAATCGCGCTTCATCTCCAACTTGGGAACATCCCCAAGGAGTATATTACCGCGCTTCTGGTCTTAATTTGAAGGGCAAAGTCGTCTCTCTCTTCTCTGGACAAGGTTCGCAATACCTAGAAATGGGTCGAGAACTGGCGATGAATTTCCCCAGCTTGCGGCGTCTTTATGGCTACATGGATAGTTTGTTGCTGAAAGACAACTTGCAGCCACTTTCAGAAATTGTGTTTCCTCAACCGGTATTTGAAGAAGCAGAGAAAAATGCTCAAGTTGCCGCGTTGCAACGCACAGAATATGCTCAACCTGCAATTGGCGTGTTGAGTGCAGGGATGTATAAAATCTTGCAACAAGCTGGCTTTGAGTCAGATTTCGTTGCCGGACACAGCTTTGGAGAACTCACCGCTTTATGGGCTGCGGGGGTTGTGAGTGAGGAAGACTACTTGTATCTAGTAAAAGCTAGAGGACAGGCGATGGCGGCTCCCCAAGACCCCGATCATGATGCGGGAGCGATGCTGGCTGTCAAAGAAGATATCAGTAAGGTGGAAGCGGTTTTAAAGCACTTTCCCCAAGTGACGATCGCTAATCAAAATTCCCCCAATCAAGTTGTTTTAGCGGGACTAACCACAGAAATCAACAAGGTGCGGCAAGCTTTGCAAGATAAAGGTTACGCGGCTGTTTTGCTACCTGTTTCTGCGGCTTTCCACACACCGCTGATTGCCTTTGCTCAAAAATCCTTTGCGATCGCTAGTAAAACTGTCAGCTTCCACAGTCCGCAAATACCTGTTTTCACCAATGTGACAGGTAAGCTGTATCCCTCAGAACCCCAAGCAATTCACCAAATTTTAGAATCTCACCTCAGCAAATCGGTGCTGTTTAAGCAAGAGATTGAAAATATCTATGCTGCCGGTGGTTACTGCTTTGTGGAATTTGGACCGAGGAGAATTCTTTCTAACTTGGTGAAAGATATTTTAGGCGATCGCCCACATTTAGCGATCGCTTTGAATCCCAGCGCTCAAAAAGATAGCGATCGTTCTTTGCGAGAAGCTGTTGTCCAGTTGCGTGTCGCTGGTTTGTCTTTGAAAAACCTCGACCCCTACCAACTTACTCCCGAAGTTCCCCCTGAGCAGAAAAACAAAGCGCTAATTGTCCGTTTAAACGGCACAAACTATCGCTCTGAAAAAACGAAAAATGCCTTTGCTACAGCTTTGCAAGACGGACATCAAGTAACATTACCCATCAGCAAATCTGAAGATAATGCGCTTCTGGTTCCCGTCTTAACGACTGAAGAAGGGGTGGAAGTAAAGTTAGAAGTGACTACTCCCACACCAGCAGTCATCAAAAGCAACGGACATAATAAAAACGCCGTTCTCAGTGATATTACCACTGTAGAAACTCCTGAGATTCAACCTGTGCTATCTCATCCACCAGTTCTGGAGTCGCATATGCCTAACTCAGAAGAAAAACCTTTAAATTACCAACAGGTTTTAGAAAGTTTAGAGTTCCTCCTGACACAGTTTCAGCAAAATCAAAGCGAAAATTTACAAGTTCACGGAACTTATCTGAATCATCAGATGGAATATGCGAGAACATTTTTCCAACTGATGCAGCAGCAGAATTCTGTGTTTACTAACGGTAACTCTTCACAGTCAGCGTCGGAACTTCTACCAGTTCTCAAGGCAAGTTTAGAGCGTAGCATGATGCAGTTTCACTCTCAACAAGGTGAAACCCTACGCATTCATGAGGAGTATCTGAAGGAACAGGTAGAGTATACCAAGAGCTTTTTCCAACTCATACAGCAAGAGTATGCACAGTTGGTAGGGTCTGGGAATGAGGTAGTTACTGAAGTTACCATCAATCCGCAGCCTGTTGTGGAAGTAGCCGCAGCCAAGGTAGTAGAAACACCACCACAACCTGTTGTGGAAGCAGCCGTAGCCAAGGTAATAGAAACACCACAGCCTGTAGTTGAAGTACCCATTGTCATTACTCCGGTAACACCACCACAGCCTGTAGTTGAAGTCAAGATTGTAGAAACACCACCGCAGCCTGTAGTCGAAGCACCCGCAGCCAAGGTAGTAGAAACACCTCTGCCTGTAGTCGAAGTACCCGCAGTAGTAGAAACACCACAGCCTGTTGTGGAAGCACCCGCAGTCAACGTAAATGTAGCAATCAGCACTCAATCTACATTAGCGACGATAAACTTGACTGAATTGGGTAACAACCTCTTAGCCATTACCAGCGATAAAACAGGCTACCCAGTCGAGATGCTGGAAATGGACATGGATATGGAAGCTGACTTAGGGATTGACTCGATTAAACGAGTAGAAATCCTCGGTGGGTTGCAGGAAATGTATCCTGACTTGCCTAAGCCTAATCTCGAAGAACTAGCAGAAAAACGCACTATCGGTCAAATTGTCGAATATCTGCAATCTCATGCTTCTCAAAAAGTTTCCGTAGAAATAGCTATTCAAGAAGTACAAACAGTTACGGAAGTTCCAGCAATTGTTATTCCTGAACCAGCAGTTACAGAAATCGAAGTCACAAAAACAGTTGAAACAATAGATGCATCACCAGCTAGTGAGATTGCAGACTTAGGTGCAACTTTGTTAGCCATCACCAGTGACAAGACCGGCTATCCAGTAGAGATGTTAGAACTCGACATGGATATGGAAGCTGACTTGGGGATTGACTCGATTAAGCGGGTGGAAATCTTGGGAGCGATGCAAGAAATGTATCCCGATTTACCCAAGCCGAATGTAGAGGAATTGGGAGATTTACGCACCATCGGTCAAATTGTCGATTATCTCCAGAAGCTGGTTGGAGGTGAAAAAAAAAAGTTTCAGTATGAGTCAGACGAAGAATTAGACAACGTTAAACATAATGTGCAACGTCGTCCCGTCCAACTCAAAATTCTGCCCCCCCCCGATTCTTTAGACTTCGATTTACCAGAGGGACACATCTGTTTAATCACCGATGATGGTTCCCTCACTACTTCTCAAGTGGCTGAATTACTGACAGATAAAGGCTGGAAAGTGGTTGTTTTAAGTTTCCCTCAATCGGTTGTTTTCCAAACATCGGTGTTACCAGCAGGAGTGATTAATGTCAAGCTTGCGGATTTAACCGAAGAACATTTGCAACAACAATTGAGTGCGATCGCTCTTAATTATGGCACGATTGGAGCCTTCATTCATCTCAATCCAGCCTTTCAAGTCAGCCACAACGGGAAAATTCCTTATCTTGCAGAAGAAAAGGCGATCGTTAAACACGTTTTTCTGATAGCAAAACATCTGAAAAAATCTCTGAATGAAGCCGCACGTAATGGACGTAGTTTGTTCTGCACCACTGCGCGTCTTGATGGAGCTTTTGGACTGGAACACAAAGTAAATTATGGTCCCATTAGTGCCGGGTTATTTGGATTAACTAAAACCTTGAAATGGGAATGGCAAAAGGTATTTTGTCGAGCGATTGATTTGCATCCTGCTATTAACGCTCAAGAGTCAGCACAATATATCATAGCCGAGCTTCACGACCCGAATAATTGTATTAGTGAAGTTGGATATGGTTCGCAAGGTAGAGTAACTATCGTCAGCGTCGCGAATTGTTAGTGGTTGGTGGTTAGTTGTTAGTGGATAGTTGTTAGTGGATAGTTGTTAGGAGATAGTTGTTAGGGGATAGTTGTTAGGGGATAGTTGTGAGTGGTTAATGCAATACCCATCAACCATCAACCAACCACTATCAACTAACCACTACCAACCATCAACTAACCACTATCCACCATCAACTAACCACTATCCACCATCAACTAACCACTATCCCCTATCAACCATCAACTAACAATAAATTTATGACAATACAAACACGAAATTCTACAACATCAGTTTTTCTAGTTAGTGGTGGTGCAAGAGGCATTACAGCGCAGTGCGTTATCAAATTAGCGCAGCATCAACCTGGGAAATTTATATTACTTGGTCGGAGTGCGATCGCGTTGACGGAGCCTGACTATGCTCAAGGTTGTTTTGAAGAACCTGTACTAAAAAAACGCATCATGGAAAATATTCTTTCTCAAGGAGAGAAGCCTACACCCATGAGTGTGCAAAAAGTTTATAACAACATTATTTCCAGCCGGGAAATTAAAGAGACAATTTCCAGTATTGAAAAGACAGGAAATACCGCAGAATATATCAGCGTCGATGTTACAGATCCCATCGCCTTAAACGAGAAAATTGCCGCTGTTGTGAAGCGCACAGGAGCCATTACAGGCATTATACACGGTGCTGGTAACTTAGCTGATAAGTTAATTGAAAAGAAAACCGAACAAGATTTTGAAAAGGTTTACACGGCAAAAGTTAAAGGGTTAGAAAATCTTTTAGCTTGCGTGCATCCCAGCCAACTTCAGCATTTAGTCTTGTTCTCTTCCGTAGCTGGTTTCTATGGGAATATTGGACAAACTGATTATGCGATCGCTAACGAAATTCTCAACAAATCGGCTCATCTAATTAAACAAAAATATCCTGATTGTCATGTCGTCGCTATTAACTGGGGTGGTTGGGATAGCGGAATGGTGACAGCAGAATTGAAAAAAGCTTTTGCTGAAAGGGGAATTGATATTATTCCCGTAGAAATCGGCACGAAAATGTTAGTTAAAGAACTGAATGCTATTAATCACGCTACCACACAAGTTGTGATTGGTAGTCCAATTACTCCACCACCAGCAGAGTTAGATTCTGAACTACGCACCTATCGCATTCGTCGTAAAATGACACTAGAAGCTAATCCCTTTTTAGTGGATCATACAATCGCTGGTTTTCAAGTTTTACCAGCAACTTGCGCGATGTCATGGATGATTAACGCTTGTGAAGAACTGTATCCAGGTTACACATATAACAATTGTCGAGAATTCAAAGTATTGAAAGGAATTACTTTTAATGACACTTTAGCGAGCGAACATATTCTAGAATTGCAAGAAGTTGCTAAAGTTGGTTCTCAAAGTATCGAATTTCAAGCTACAATTTTGAGTAAAAATCCACAAGGAAAAACTCACTATCATTTCAAAGCTTTTGTAACCCTTCTCCGAGAAATGCCAGAGGTTCCTATTTATGAGGGACTGAATCTAGAAGAAGATAACATCATTACCACCACTGGTAAAGCATTTTATCAAAATGGAGATTCCACTTTATTTCACGGACCAGCCTTTCAGCAAATCACCAGAGTTTTAAACATCAGTTCCAAAAAAATTACTGTAGAATGTCTTTGGGAAAACATCACAGAACAACAACAAGGACAATTTCCAGTTCGCTGGCACAATCCTTACACAACTGACTTGAGTACACAATCCTTATGGATTTGGTTAAGCCATTTACATCAAGAAGTTTGTTTACCCGGACAGTTAACTCATTCCGAACAATTTGCAGTCACACCATGCAACGAACCATTTTATGTTTCGTGCGAAATCGAAGGAAAAACACAAACCGGCGTAACAGCTAATTTCATTTTACACAGTCGCGAAGGAGAAATTTACTCACGCATTATGGGAGCAAAAGCCGTAATTTGGCCCATGCAATTATCAAAGCGTAAGTAATTTGAGCGCTAAAGCGCTCACTACGAATTTCTCATTTTTTACTTTCTCTGCGTTCTCTGTGTTCTCTGCGATTTTTTAATCAGTTTTTCTTAAGTGAAAAACGAGTAACATTACTTCCAGTCCGATAACAGCGTAAATCCTGATCAATCCTTTTCAGTTTGGGGAATAGCGTAAATCCTTTCAAGTTCGGGGAGTACTAATACCAAGTCGCATAAACGTAAAAAAGTCATCCTCAGCTAGAACATAAATTCAGTAATCAAAAACCTAACCCCCCAACCCCCTTCCCTACAAGGGAAGGGGGAGTCAAATTCCCCTCCCCTTGTAGGGGAGAGGTTTTTCCAAGATTACTAAATTGGGCTATGTTCCGCTCAGAATGATATCTTTACTCGCAACTTGGTATAAGACAATTCAAATTTGAATTGACCCCTTTTTGCTAAACCCAAACGAGGATATCAGCAGTGGAGAAAATCGCCATAATTGGCTTATCATGCCTTTTTCCTGGGGCAAAAACCCCAGAAGAATTTTGGCAGAATCTTAACGAACAAAAAGATTCAATATCATCTGTAACTATTAAGGATATCGGAGTAGATCCGGCAATCTTTTACGATCCAGTAAAAGGGAAACCGGAAACAATCTATAACCTCAATGGTGGATTTGTTCGTAATTTTAAATTTGAACCAACTGAATACAATCTACCACCCGAACTACTTGCTAGTTTGGATAACACTTTTCAATGGTCGCTGTACGCTGCTAAACAAGCGATTCAGCAAAGTGGCTATTTGGGTAATCAAGCTGTACTTTCCAAATGCGGCGTAATTTTAGGTACTTTATCTTTACCTACAAAAGCTTCTAATCAATTGTTTGCTCCTATTTATCAGCAAACAATACAGCCGGCAATTCAGGAACTTTTGCAAGATAAAGACTTTCATTTGCCTTCTTTACCAACAGCTACCAAAGCGTCTTCTTATAACGCTATGATATCAGGCTTTCCAGCCGCGATGATCGCTCAAGCTCTAACTTTATCGAATATTCATTTTTGCTTAGACGCAGCTTGTTCTTCACCTTTATATGCGATTAAACTGGCATCTCATTATTTGCGATCGCATAAAGCGGACTTGATGATAGCTGGGGGAATTAGTTCTTCCGATCCGCTCTTTTTACGAATGTTTTTTTCTGGTATCCAAGGATATCCGCAAAATGACATTAGTCGTCCTTTAGATAACACATCCAGAGGGCTAATTACCTCCGAAGGTATAGGAATGTTTGTCTTAAAAAGATACAGTGATGCTATCAGAGATGGCGATAACATTTTAGCGACAATTTGCGGCATTGGACTCTCGAATGATGGTAGGGGCAAGCATCTTTTAAGTCCGAATTCTCAAGGGCAAATTAAGGCTTTTGAGCGAGCATATACTGAAGCTGAACTTAGCCCCAAAGATATCGATTACATGGAGTGCCATGCTACCGGCACATTATTAGGAGACACCACCGAATTTAACTCTATCGAAACATTTTTTGGTGAACATCAAGCAACACCTTTAGTCGGTTCTGTCAAGGCAAATGTCGGACACCTGCTAGTTGCTGCCGGTTCGGTGAGCTTAATGAAAGTCATTTTGAGCATGTGTGGAAATGTCATTCCCGCAACCATTAATGTCACCGATCCTATAGGCTCTGATGACAATGTAATTGCACCTAAAAGAATTGTTACAAATTCCACTAAATGGCACGGTAAAGCATCAGTTAAACGTGCAGCTATAAGTGCTTTTGGGTTTGGTGGAACTAACGCTCATTTAATTCTGGAAAGAGGGGAAAAAGAAAATGACTGAACAATCTGCAAAAATTGCGATCGTTGGTATGGATGCCTTTTTTGGTGAGTGTAATGGATTAGATGCTTTTGAACGTAGCATTTATGACGGAACACAGCATTTTATTTCTTTACCACCAAAAAGATGGCAAGGTATCGAAGAACAAGAAAGCTTACTTAAAAAGTACGATTTACCAGAAGGCAAAGCACCAGTAGGAGCATACATTAAAGATTTTGAAATCGATACTTTAGCTTACAAAATTCCCCCAAATGAAGTAGAAAAGTTAAATCCGCAACAATTATTACTACTAAAAGTTGCCGATCGCGCTTTGAAAGATGCAGCAATTAAAGAGGGGGAAAATGTCGCAGTAATTGTTGCTGCTGAAACCGAACTTTCTGTTCATCAGTTACAGCAACGATGGAATTTATCCTGGCAAATAAAAGATGGTTTAAACGCTGGGGAAATTTCCTTACCTGCCGAAAAAGTCACTCAATTAGAAACAATTGTTAAAGACGGACTTCACCATCAAGTAGAAATTGGTGAATATCTCAGTTACATCGGTAACATCATGGCGAGTCGGGTTTCTTCGCTGTGGAATTTTAGCGGTCCTTCCTTCAGCATCACAGCAGTAGAAAATTCCGCTCTCAAGGCACTGGAAGTGGCAGAAATGCTACTTATTTCCGGGGAAGTTGATACTGTGCTAGTCGGCGCTGTAGACTTAGCTGGCGGCGTGGAAAATGTATTATTGCGGAGCCAATTAGCTAAAATTAATACAGGCATCCCGACTTTAAGTTATGACCAAAAAGCCGACGGCTGGATGGTTGGTGAAGGTGCCGGAGCAGTTGTCCTCAAGCGTCACGACACCGCATTAGAAAAAGGCGATCGCATCTATGCAGTCCTTGATGCTCTTAGCTTCGGGCAAGGTCATTATACTGCAACTCAATTAAATAGCGGTATTGTCACCGCAGACACAGAAACTGTCAACTCTGTCTGCAAACAAGCTTTTCAGATTGCAGGTATTGAACCGAAAGAGATTAGCTACTTGGAAGTTTACGGTAGTGGTGTTCCTCAGGAAGACGAAGCGGAAATTGCCGGGTTGCTCCAAGCTTATCCTCCCACAGGGAATGGATTAGACTGCGCGATTGGTAGTGTTAAAGCTAACATCGGTCATACCTTTGTGGCATCGGGAATCGCCAGCTTGATAAAAACCGCTCTGTGTCTGTATCACAGATATATTCCCGGATGCCCGAAATGGTCTGGAGTGAAAACGCCGCAAGTTTGGCAAGGTAGTCCTTTTTACGTCGCTACTGAATCTAGACCTTGGTTTCTCGGCAAAGAAAGCACTCGCAGAGTAGCAGCAATTAACAGCATGGGCATAGATGGGACATTTGCCCACGTCATCTTGTCAGAACAACCGAATCAGAAGGAACGTGATAGCGCATATTTACAACAAACGCCATTTTATTTGTTTCCAATTGCCGCAAGCGATCGCACCGAATTATTAGAGCATCTTACCGCACTTCAACAAAGCATCGAAAAGTCTTCTTCTCTGTCAGTTACTGCTAGCAATACTTTTACTGCTTTTAAACAGCATCCTGATGCAAAATATGCTCTCACAATTCTTGGACGGAACAAAAAAGAATTAACTAGAGAAATCGAATCTGCCCGCAAAGGTGTAAATAATGCCTTTGAAAAAAATATCGATTGGCTAACACCTCTTGGTAGTTATTTTACAGCTAAACCATTAGGTAAAGAAGGCGGTATTGCCTACGTTTATCCAGCAGCAGTTAACGCTTATGTTGGTCTTGGTCGGAATTTATTCCGCTTATTTCCGAAAGTCCATAATGACGAGATTGTTCAAAGTCTTTACAAGCGTGCTGCTGACGTTGAGAGATTGGTATTTCCGAGAAGCTTGAATAAGTTGACAACCAGACAAGTAGAAACTCTGGAAAAGCAACTTTTAGATGATTCTTTGGCATTATTTGAAGCCGAAATGCTGCATACCAGACTCACCACAACAATCATCCAAGACGATTTTCAAATCAAGCCAAAATTTGTCTTTGGATATAGTTTGGGTGAAACTAGCATGATGGTTGCTCAAGGAATTTGGAGCAATTTTTACCAAGGAAGTAACAACTTTAATTCATCTCCTTTATTTGGTGAAAGATTATCTGGGGCAAAAAACGCCGTTCGCGAATATTGGGGATTACCAAAAGCAGAATCAAACGACAACAACTTTTGGAGTAACTATGTTTTGATAGCGTCAGTATCTCAAGTACTGGAGTGTATTAAAAATGAGGATCGTGTTTACTTAACTCAAATTAATACACCAGATGAAGTTGTGATTGCTGGTGAAATAGCAGCTTGTGGGAGAGTAATTAAAAATTTGGGTTGCGATGCTTTCCGCGCTCCCTTCGACCACGTAATACATTGCGAACCGATGCAATCGGAGTACGAAGAACTAGTTAAAGTTAACACATTACCGATAAGTAAAAAGCTTCCTGATGCTACTTTTTACTCAGCATTGGAGCATAAACCGATTGTACTTGAAAGTAATGCGATCGCACACAGTGTCGCCAAAGTTCTTTGTTCACAACTTGATTTTGTCCAATTAGTAAATCAAGTCTACTCCGATGGAGCGAAAATCTTTATCGAAGCTGGTGCAGGTAGTGTTTGTTCTAGGTGGATTGACAAAATTCTCGATGGTAAAGAACATCTCACCGTATCCCTAAATCGAAGAGGTGTAGATGACCATACATCTTTTGTCAAAGCATTAGCAAAACTCGTCAGCCATCGAGTAGAACTCGACTTATCACCACTCTACATTCAAGCAAAAGAAACTAAAAGTCAACGATTACCAACAATCAGAAATATCACCTTAGGTGGTCAGCCAATTGTTTCTACAATCCTGAGTGAAGAAAACCGGAAACTTTTCCAAAATCAAACTCAGAAAAAAGTAGTAAAACCTGTTTCCATCCAGCAACAAACTAGAGAACTGATAAATTCTCTCAAAGCTGGTAACAAACATAACAATATTCCGCCATCTCAAATAAAACAAGAGGAAGTTCCCATGAAAAATATCATTGATAACAGTTTTCAGCCTAGAGAAATATCACAATCTTATCAGTCCACTGCCACGAAAGAGAGAATTACTCAATCGATTCCTCGTCCACCAGTTACAACTGAGATAAATCAGATAGAAAATCTAAATGATTTACGTAATTCTCAGTATCAAAAATTGAGTAACAACAATTCCAGCATTACGAAAACCCACACCGCGTTTCTAGAAGCTAGACAGGAATTTAGCCAGCAAATGAGTGAAATCATTCAATTACAGTTAGCCTGCGTCGAAAATTTGTTAAATCAGTAAAGGAAATTACAGTAGAGACGTTCCACCGGAACGTCTCTCAATATTAAGACGTTTCACCGAATAGAGACGTTTCACCGAAACGTCTCTACCCCATTACGCATTTCTTACTTACAATTTGAGGGTTAACCACATTGAAAACTGTAGATACATTATCGAGTAAATATAATGATGGGCTTTGTTTTTCTGCCTCATCTTATAACCAAAATCAGCTTTGGAAATGTTCCTTAGATTGTGTATCTTTTGACCGTCAAGGTATCAAAGAAAAACTTTTGGCTATAGATAAACCTAGTTATATCGTTAGAGTTGAAGGCAGAATTGGTGTCACTAACGAAGGTTATTCTTGCCCTAATGAGCATAGCGGTAAACCAGGAACAGTAGAATTGCTGATGGCTGTTCCCCCAATTTCAATTCAAAACTTAGGCGATCGCACTTTTCTTTCTTCTCATAATGTAAAATATGCCTATGCGACTGGTGCAATGGCTGGGGGAATTGCTTCGGAAGAAATGGTTATTGCACTAGGAAAAGCGAAAATTTTGAGTTCCTTTGGTGCAGGTGGATTAAGTCCGGAACGTCTGGAAGTTGCTATTAAACGCATTCAAGAAGCTTTACCTTATGGTCCCTACGCTTTTAATTTAATTCACAGTCCCAACGAACTCGCTATTGAACGTCGTGCAGTAGATTTATACCTTAAATATGGCGTAAAAACTGTAGAAGCTTCTGCATTTTTAGACTTAACTCCCAACATTGTTTATTATCGTGTTGCTGGGCTGAGTTTGAATGCAGCAAATGAAATCGAAATTAAAAATAAAGTCCTGGCAAAAATTTCTCGTCGAGAAGTTGCTACCAAATTTTTGCAACCAGCACCAGCAAAAATTATCAAAGAACTACTTGAGCAAGGATTAATCAGCGAATTACAAGCTAATTTAGCAGCCAAAGTTCCAATGGCTGATGATATTATTGCCGAAGCTGATTCAGGTGGTCATACAGATAATCGTCCTCTAGTTTGTCTGTTACCTTCAATTATTGCTTTGAGAGATGAAATTCAAGAACAATATCAATATGAAAAACCAATTAGAGTTGGTGTAGCTGGAGGAATTGCTACCCCAGAATCAGCATTAGCTGCTTTTATGATGGGTGCTGCTTTTGTAGTTACTGGTTCAATTAATCAGTCGTGTATTGAATCTGGAGCTTGCGAACATACTAAGAAATTGCTAGCTCAAGCAGAAATGGCTGATGTCATCATGGCTCCAGCAGCAGATATGTTTGAAATGGGGGTAAAACTCCAAGTTCTCAAAAGAGCAACTCTCTTCCCCATGCGAGCGCAGAAATTATATGAGTTATATCGAAGTTATGACTCGGTTGAACAGATTCCTCTTGCGGAAAGAGAGAAGTTAGAAAAACAAGTTTTTCGCAAAACTATAGCTGAAGTATGGGAAGGAACTGCTGCTTATTTATCGCAAAAGAATCCCGAAAAATTAGCGAAAGCTGTCAATAATCCTAAGTTGAAAATGGCTCTAATTTTTCGCTGGTATTTAGGCTTATCTTCCCGTTGGTCTAGCTCTGGTGAAAAAGGTCGAGAAGTCGATTATCAAATTTGGTGCGGTCCAGCGATGGGCAGTTTTAATGACTGGGTACGCGGTTCTTATTTGTCTGAACCAGAAAATCGCCGAGTAGTTGATGTAGCTCATCACATCATGACAGGAGCCGCATTTTTATATCGCGTACAAAACTTGAAAATTCAAGGATTGCAACTAGCAGATTTTTACAGTCAATATCGTCCTGGACGTTCTATATTTTAGGTGTGTAAATGAGTTTATCAAATACTGCAAATCAGCCTCATAGTGCTGAAAATATCCAAACCTTTTTAGTTTCAAATCTTGCTGAATTGCTGAAAGTTGAAACTGATGAAATAGATATCCAAGAAAACTTGGAAAATTACGGTTTGAGTTCCGCACAAGCAATGATGATTGTCAGTAGATTAGAAGATTTACTGGGTTTTCAACCGTCTCCGGTTCTACTGTGGCATTATCCCAATATCGAATCACTTTCACAGCGTTTAGCTGAAGAATCAGAAGATACAAAAGTTATCGCTGATACAACCCCTGTCGTAAATTTGAAAGCTGAAGCTGTTCTCGACCCAAGCATCCGTCCTGTCACGATATTTTTTGAACCTGTAGTTGAACCAGAACGAATTTTTCTAACTGGTGGAACTGGTTTTCTCGGAGCTTTCTTAATTGAAGAATTGCTACAGCAAACCCAAGCTACTATCTACTGCTTGGTACGCGCTGCCAATGTAGAAGAAGGTAAAAATAAACTGATCAAAAATCTTCAACAATATGCACTTTGGGATGAAAAGTTTAATTCCCGAATTATTCCTGTTGTTGGGGATTTGTCTCAGCCATTGTTAGGAATTGGTGCTGAACAATTTCAAATTTTGGCGACAAACATTGACACTATTTATCATAGTGCTGCTTTGCTGAATTATGTTTATCCCTACTCAGCACTGAAAGCAGCCAATGTTTTGGGAACTCAGGAAATTTTGAAATTGGCATGTCAAATCAAAGTTAAACCTGTACATTACGTTTCCAGCGTCGCTGTTTTTGAATCTAATGCTTATGCTGGTAAAGTTGTCAAAGAAGACGATGAATTTGAGCATTGGGAAGGCATTCATCTTGGTTATTCTCAAACAAAATGGGTGGCAGAAAAGTTAGTTAAAATTGCAGGCTCACGCGGACTCCCAATTACTATCCACAGACCCCCATTAATAGCTGGACACAGCCAAACAGGTATTTCCAACACACACGATTTTATCTGTTTAATGGCAAAAGGTTGTCTGCAAATGGGAAGTTTCCCAGCAGTAGATTATATGTTGGATATGTCTCCTGTGGACTATGTAAGTAAAGCTATTGTTCATCTATCAAGACAGAAAGAATCGATAGGCAAAGCTTTTCACTTGCAACATCCTCAACCGGTTCCTTTAACTGTTTTAGTTGATTGGGTGCGCTCATTTGGTTATCCAGTTGATGTGATTTCTTACGATGCTTGGCAAGAAAAGTTAATTAACGATGTAACTTCTGCCGAAAATCCTTTATACACGCTACGACCCTTTTTGCTTGAGCGTAGGTCTGAAGAACAATTGACAATTCCAGATTTATATTTGAAAGCAAGAAGACCGGAAATCAGTTGTGAGGATACCGTGAATGCATTAGCAGGAAGTGGGGTTGTTTGTGCGCCAATTGACTCCAAATTGTTTATGACTTATACCGCTTATTTGATTGAAAGCGGTTTCTTAAATCTGGCTGAATAATTATCGTAGTAAGCACTTCAGTGCTTTGAAAACAAGCGCTGAAGCGCTTACTACATCAACAAAAAATAAATTTATGAATCTTGAAAACAAAACTTTACTAATAACTGGAATTGGGGGATTTATTGGCTTGCGTACTACCGAGTTAGCGATCGCTAACAATATGCATGTTCGCGGACTCCAACACTCCCTAGCTAAGGCAAAATTAGCTCAAAACCTGGGCGCAGAAGTCGTTATCGGTAGCATCACCGACCCAATTGCAGCCTCACACGCTTGCAAAGGCGTTGATATTGTACTACATACAGCCGCCTTGGTGAAAGAAGGAGGCGCATTAGAAGAGTTTCGCGAGGTGAATGTTGGTGGAAGCTTAAATATGGCTAATGCTGCCAAAAACGCTGGGGCAAAAATCTTTATTCACACCTCCAGCGTCATGGTATATGGCTTTAATTATCCCAACAAAGTGACGGAATCAGGACCCTTTTCCGGCGATAATAATCCTTATTGTCAAACTAAAATTGAAGCAGAAAAAGAACTCTTAAAACTAAATTCGCCAGATTTTGGCGTGATTATTATTAGACCGGCAGATGTGTATGGACCCGGAAGCCACTCTTGGGTAATTCGTCCGCTTTCACTCATGCAGCAAAGAAAGTTTTTTCTACCCAACGGTGGAAGCGGAATAATGAATCATGTATATATAGATAACTTAATTGATGCAATTTTTCTCGCTATCGAAAAAGAAGCTTACGGAGAAGCCTTTAATATCACTGATGGGCAAGAAACTACTTGGAAAGAATATGCTACTCGTTTAGCAAAAGTTGCAAATTTACCTAAACCTTTTTCTCTACCAGCATCTGTAGTTAAGTTTTTAATTCGATTGCAATGTTTGCAAGAAAAAATGTTAGGTAAACAACCAGAAATTTTACCCGAATCTATAGATTTTTTAACTCGACGTTATGCTTATTCCATTGAAAAAGCAAAGAATCAGCTAGGTTATACACCAAATGTTTCTTTAGAAGAAGGGATGGAATTTGTGCGGCAATGGTTGGAAAAAATAGATAAGTAAGTCGGCACGATAAAACCAATGTATTAGGAAGTTTGAAGTTTTCGTATCTTTGAAACAGTAGCTTTCGATCAACCCCATCACAAGCGAATTGATTAAAAAACCTTTCTAGTAGCGCTAAATTCCGTTCGCTTTGATTACTGTGATACGCTCCATAATAAAGTTCCATCTGCACTACCGTACAAAGATAAATGTCTTTTGGCTGCTGTTGTGCTAGTCGAGTTGTTACACTTTGGCTACTATTGTTCAGCAATCTAATACAAACATTTGTATCTAGCAGATAGCTCAAAACAATTTCTCCCGCGTCTCAAATTCTCCCTGTTCCGGTCTTTCTAAGAGTTCTCCAACCCAACCACCAATCACTTCTTCAAAAAAACCGGGCATCCACTCTCTTGGTGATGGATTTATAGGTCTAATAATTACTTCTACTTCAATATCACCTGTGACTATCCCGGTCGGAATATCCAGATGCAATAACCCATCTGCCCCAACATGAGAACATAACTTAATACTCTGCATTGCTGTTTTCTCCTAGTCCTTGGTTTATTGAGTATGGCAGTTCTTCCATCATCCTGTATTCTCGCTCAATCAATCACAACAGTCGTCAACCCTTCATAACTAATGCGATAAACCACTGTCTAATATTGCCAACATTGCAAATGCAAGTTTTTCCTAGCAACCGCAACAGCAGCAAGATAATTATTCGCAGGTATCAATTCTGTTAAAGTCCATTCTTGAGATTGTAAACTAGCCGGCTGTGTTGGTGTCAGTGAAATCTCTACTTGTTCTAATTGAGATAATCCTGCTCCCGTTGCTTTTAAATAAGCTTCTTTGCAAGTCCAGTAACGGAAAAAGACTTGTTGCTGTTGCTTGGGAGGAAGCGATCGCACTACCTCATATTCTCTTTCTGTAAAAAATCTCTTAGCCAGTGCTTCTACATCAGTATTATCACGCATACATTCCAAATCTACACCAATCGGCTGTCTGCAAACTCCATACAACGCCAACCCCTGGGAATGAGACAAGTTAAACGATAGCCCACTAGTAGCAAATTTATCACCTAAAATCGGTTTGCCACGAGCTTCATAATCAAATCTCAGCGCTTGTGGTTCAACATCCAAATAGCGACCCAGTATAGTTCGCAGAATACCACGACCAGCGATAAAATGCTGCCGATGCTGTTCAAAATAAAACCGCTCCGCTCGACAAAGTTCATCACTGGATAGAGTTTCTGCCAATTCTTGCAATTGTGATTGCGATCGCGAAAGCTCAACTCGCCACACATGAACATCATCCACCAACAAACTTAAATCTGTCGGTGCTTTTAGCCATTGGTCAATAGTCATTGGTCAAGAGTCAATAGTCAATAGTCAATAGTCATTGGTTCTCCCTGTCTCCCTGTCCCCTTGTCCCCCCGTCTCCCACTCCGCTCCCCTAGCCATTCTAAAGTCCGATTCCAAGCCCACCACGGGTCTGAGTCTTGGGCTTGCCGCTGTCCTTGTTTACTACTCAAATAGCCGATATGACCACCGTGAGGAGTAAGTAACAAATCTATCATCGGATTTTCTTCACAAGCGGCTTCTAATTCTGGTACGATCGCTGGGTGAAAAAATGGGTCATCTTGGGCGTATATAATTAAAGTTGGTTTTTCCAGCTTTGGCAGCAGTTGTAAAGCGCTGCTTGCTTTGTAATAAGCTTCAACGGTGGGAAAACCCAATCGCTCAATTACCAATTCTTCATCAAAACCCCAAATGCTGTTAGCGCGTTCAATTGCCGCTGCATCAAGGGTTCCGGGATGCAAATCGTGGATTCGCCATGCGAGTTTTTTTAAATTGCCGGCGATACCAGCTTCAAAATATTTACCAATGGGTTGGCGAATTAGATAAGAAAGCGATCGCAAAGAATCCAAACTCGGACAAATTACCACACCACCGCCAATCTCACTTTCTGTTATCCCTAAATTCTTATTTCCTCTAGTTAATTCTACAGCGGCTTTAACCGCCCATAACGCCAATTGTCCTCCTAGAGAATATCCTGTAAACCAAAACTTTCCAGGACATCCCATAGCTTTAGCAGCCGCTGCAATGCGAACAAAATCTTCCCCCTCATACAAACCATCGCTGGTCAAAGTCGGCGATAATTCTGCTGTTTTGCCGTGCGCCCGCCAATCAAACAACACTATGGCGTATCCTTGAGCGTATGCTTTGCGTCCCAGCACTCTCAAAAACCATTCTTTTTCTAACTCGCCTGTAATGCCGTAAGTACCAACAATCGTGCTATGAGCGTTTTTTGGTATAGCAACCAAGCCATAAATTGGTACACCTTGTCCACCTGTAAATATTTGTTCTTCATAAGGTGGCTCAGGGTGTTGAGCAGTAGTTTGCCAATAACGGCTGCCCCACAAAGCGGCATATACAGTCATTGCGACACCGTTTTGCAAAAATCGAGGCGGATTGTAGGGAGCGTAACACATCATATATAGATTTTAATGTACTTTAGTCTTAATGTTTATTTTAGATTTAAAATCTTTTTTATAATCATTAAAGCAATCTTTGTATCTCCCGAAGATTCTTAATTATCCTTAACTAGTAGTAGTAAATTTTTACGAATGCCGAGGATTCTTGTCATAGACGATGACCCAGCGATTTCCGAACTTGTAGCCGTCAACTTGGAAATGGCTGGCTACGATGTCAGCCAAGCTGAAGACGGCATCAAAGGTCAAGCGCTGGCTCTCCAGCTGCAACCAGACTTAATCATGCTCGATCTGATGTTGCCCAGAGTAGATGGATTTACCGTTTGCCAACGCCTGCGACGGGACGATCGCACCTCTGAAATTCCCGTGTTAATGTTGACCGCTTTAAGCCAGACTCAAGATAAGGTAGAAGGCTTCAATGCCGGCGCGGATGACTACCTCACCAAGCCCTTTGAAGTTGAAGAAATGCTGGCGCGAGTCCGAGCCTTATTGCGCCGTACTGACCGCATCCCCCAAGCTGCCAAGCACAGCGAAATTCTCAATTATGGATCGTTGACCCTCGTTCCAGAAAGATTTGAGGCGATATGGTTCCAGGACACTGTGAAACTGACTCACCTGGAATTTGAGTTACTTCACTGTTTATTGCAACGTCACGGACAGACAGTTTCTCCTAGCGAAATCCTTCGGGAAGTCTGGGGCTACGATCCAGATGATGACATTGAAACGATTCGAGTGCATATCCGCCATCTGAGAACCAAGCTAGAACCAGACCCCCGCCATCCGCGCTACATTAAGACCGTATATGGTGCGGGATACTGCCTTGAGTTACCCAGCGTTCCCCCATCCACTGAGAGTGTTTCCACTTCACTAGTCGAGTAAAATAACTCTCAATTGGTTCAGTTTAATTAATTCCGCGAAATTCCCCATCTCTCTTTAGTGGTGTGTATGGTGCTTCGGGTCAAAAACGAAACGCACATCACGCCACATTTTTCCACAGCAGAAACAGAGAAGAGGGTAGTTGAGAAAAGGACTGGTTATAACTTTTTTTCAAATATCCCTTCTCACATCCAAGAAAAGATTGAAAAAAACCGAAAAATATTCTGGGATCAAAAAGGCGATATACCTGATGACTTTGCTCCCGGATTGTCTGCTTCTCTCATGGCAGAAGAAATTAGCGATTCAAAAATTTCTGACAAATCTTTACTGAAACTTAACTCCCACATCAACCAACACATATAAAAATAACCCACTCAATCTCTGGCAATCGCTATTCGACCCCACTAACCTCTTTAACATCAACTTCCAACTCACCGACCTCCCCACCGGACAACTAGCCGTTCACGAAGTGTGGCGCAGCCAAGCCTAAATCACCAACTATGACCAATACGATCGCCTCAACGGAGGCACCATCCTTATCGACGACGACACCAACAGCACACCAGGAGACAACTTGAATGAATCGCGGGAGTTTATTTTCAGGCAAGATAAGACCAAAGCGAGGACGTAATATTATGTCTGCTTGATTACTTACTAAACCCGGAGAACCCCACCCCGCCAAAGCTACGCTTTGTCTCCCCTCCCCGCAAGCGGGGAGGGGCTGATCGGGGTGGGGTGCAATGACTATGGGAATCATAACTAATTACCCGGACATGATATCATAGGAAATTCCCAATGCCCAATGCCCTATGCCCACTAACAACTAACAACTATCAACCAACAAATTTTTATCTTCCCCATTGAAAAATTGCTGCCCCCCAAGTGAGTCCGGCACCGAAGCCAGAGGTAGCAATGATGTCACCTGGTTTTATTTTGCCTTGTTGCACTGCTTCGTCTAGTGCAAGGGGGATAGAGGCGGCGGAGGTATTGCCATATTCCGCGAGATTACTGATAACTTTATGTGCTGGAATATTCAGACGTTGCGCTACAGCATCGAGAATGCGCTGATTTGCTTGATGTAATATCAGCCAGTCTATTTGGTCAACGCTGAGATTAGCGTGAAATAGAGCTTTGTCAATTACTTCTGGTACTCGTTGGACGGCGAAGCGGTAGACTTCTTTGCCGTTCATGGTGATGGGTTGGAAGTTGCCTTTATTGACATTTACACCGGGGATAAGTTCTTCGGGAGAGGCTTTGTAGGCAAGATTGAGATAGTGGTTTTGAGTGCCGTCACTTTTAAGTTGAAATCCTAACAAGCGATCGCTATCGTTTGCTTGCAATATTACCGCCCCAGCCCCATCACCAAACAATATACACGTACCTCTATCTTGCCAATCTACCCAACGGGAGAGGATATCTGCTCCAATTAAGAGGACATTTTGATAAACGCCTGTTCTGATGTATTGGGCAGCGGTGACAAGTCCAAACACGAAGCCGGAACAGGCA
>NZ_KK073768.1:2242643-2265328 GCF_000582685.1 [Scytonema hofmanni] UTEX 2349 | reverse complement strand
ACCCCACTAACCTCTTTAACATCAACTTCCAACTCACCGACCTCCCCACCGGACAACTAGCCGTTCACGAAGTGTGGCGCAGCCAAGCCTAAATCACCAACTATGACCAATACGATCGCCTCAACGGAGGCACCATCCTTATCGACGACGACACCAACAGCACACCAGGAGACAACTTGAATGAATCGCGGGAGTTTATTTTCAGGCAAGATAAGACCAAAGCGAGGACGTAATATTATGTCTGCTTGATTACTTACTAAACCCGGAGAACCCCACCCCGCCAAAGCTACGCTTTGTCTCCCCTCCCCGCAAGCGGGGAGGGGCTGATCGGGGTGGGGTGCAATGACTATGGGAATCATAACTAATTACCCGGACATGATATAAGTCCTTTTCTTTGGCACTCCCCCCTGAAACTGGAAGCCCACCCTCAGACTGTGCCAGGGTGGGGTAGTTTAAGACATAAATTGGCACTCTCTTGTGAAAAAATTCAGAGAGTGCCAATCTTGCCTTGTGTATTTAATTTTCCCCAAAATTTAGCTATTCGCGGATTTCCGACGGGAAATCAGGTAGATGCCTAAGAGCGACAAACCAGCAATAGTCCCAGGTTCGGGAATGGTTTTTGCTGGTGGAACCTCAGTGATTTTAGCGAAAATGCCTGCTGTGGTTCGTTCTCCTTCCAGAACTCGAAAGTCACTGACATCAGTAGTGCTTCCCGTTTCTCTGAAGCCAGTTAGCGAGAGTGTATATTTCTTGTCAGCAAAGGTAAAATTGCGATCGCTAAAGTTTTTACCCACGTAAACAAAATCTGCGTTATCCGCAGGATTCGTTGAATCGTTGGGTGTATTAACTAACTGAAAGCCGAAGTTAAAAACTTCACTCACATTAGGGCGATCGCCGAATGATACATGGAGATTTAAAGGTACGAAATCAACGCTTGTATTTGGGGTAACTTTTCCATTAAAGTAAGTCAAATCACCTATCTTAAATAAAGATCCTATTTTAGTAGAAAAAGAATTTCCTTCAAAGATAAGTTGATTTTGAGGTGTACCCAAGTCAAGGTCATCAGGCAAGGCTTCTCCCCACCTAAATGAATTAGTTCCCACACCCGAATAAACGGGATTAGTATTTATGCCCCCTGGAGTCGGTTCTCCCCACGCACCACTCGAAATACCTGAAAAAGTTAGAGCTTGAGCTTGACTGGAGAAACCAAGCGCTGTTAAAGCACTAACAGCAACAGACAAACTAGTAACAAAAACTGAACTTAGTTTCATAGTTAGGCTACAACTCCTATCCAGGAGTTCGTCTCAAGTAGGCGACTCGTCCACATTAGTAAATATACGGAACAGATGCCAAGCTATTCTTCACATTTTCATGAACTCTTTATATTCAATTCGTAATCTCTTCTCAAAGCAGTTTATTTCCTAAACTGCTTTTGATGCTTTCAACCCAAGTTTTCACTTTTTTTGATGCGTGTATTAGTCTAAATTGATTGTAGATGCTTAGTAGACTACTCTGGTTAAGGAACTACTGAAAATATTGCTCAGTAGACTGCTCAGTTTTTCGGAAATAATCACTTTATACAAGTATCTTGCTCATTAGCAAGGATACTTGTATAGTCTCTAGGTGTTTAACCCTGTGTTTTTATTATAACACATATTTTTTATTTTTAGTGGGTATTACTTATACTGTCAGAGAAAAATACACATCGAATATGGGCAATTTGATTAGGGGAAAAGGTGAAAGGGGAGGATGTAATTTTTAAACATTTCTAGAATTTCAATTAACTCTATCCCTTTCCCCTTTCCCCTTTCCCCCTCTTAAAAAATCCCCTTAGGGCGCGAGGGCGTTACCGCGAAGTAGACTAGCAATAGTCTTTGCGGTAATTTTGAGTTGAGTGATCGGGTTTGCTGGAACAACAGTTTTATACAGATAGCTATCGAAAGTTAGCCGCTGTACATCCATGTCACCGCACATTTCTACAAATGCTTCGCGGGTAGCATCGGAACGATAAAAGACATTTTGCAGGATGTCCAACACTTTGTAGGTGAGTCCATATTTTTTGTCCCAACGCTTCAAGTAAACCTTAAGGTCTGCTTCCGTGGGAATACGGACACCGCCGTTGGACATTTCTACAATCGTTTCAGCACACATCCGCCCAGATTTTGCGGCAAAGTAAATGCCTTCACCAGAGGATTTGGTAACGTAACCAGCTGCATCACCGATCAAAGCGATGCGACCGACAACGCGACGGGGACGGGGATGTTCGGGAATGGGGTGTGCTTCGACTTTAATAATTTGACCGCCGGCGAGTTTTCGGGCAGCGCGAGCGCGGATACCGGCTTGTAGTTGTTTGATGCTGGCTTTATGAACCTGCATTGTGCCGGTACCGACGGCTACGTGGTCGTATTTGGGGAAAACCCAAGCGTAAAAGTCGGTAGAAACGTCATCGCCAACGTACATTTCGGCGAGGTCGTTGTAATATGCCATTTTGTCGTCGGGTAGACGAATGCGCTCTTGGAAAGCGATCGCATAATTATAATCCCCAGCATCCATCTCTTTGGCGATGCGGGAATTTGCTCCATCTGCGCCAATAATTAAATCAACTTTTAGGGTTTTGGCAATACCCTGTGCGCCGCTTTCCGTATGGTCAACGTAATGGATGGTATAGGGGTCTGTATTGTTTGTGGGAAAATCGAGTTTATGAACAGTGGCATTAATTAAATTTGCGCCGAGTTTTGCCGCGCGATCGCGCAAGAAGCCATCTAGCACTTCACGCCGACACATTCCTATATATTCATCTTCATTTACCAGATTGATATCAACCTCACGGTTCGAGGGCGAAATCATTTTCATTTTCCGCACTCGGCGATCGATAATTTCCGGAGGCAAATCAAACTCACTTACCATGCACAGGGGAATTGCACCGCCACAAGGCTTGGCATTGTCTAGCTTGCGCTCAAATAGGTAAGTTTCAATTCCAGCTTTCGCCAAGGTTTCGGCGGCACAAGAACCAGCTGGACCTGACCCAACAACAGCAACCCTTAGTGTCAAAGGTCTTCTCCCAATTTTGACATTTACCGAAAGCATACTACCATGTACTTTTGGCTGTTTTGTCTTTCTGGCTTACCCAAAAGCGTGAAATGCAACATTCCTTAATTTTTCGCTACAAAAGCCAAAATTGGGCATGGGGCAATGGGGCTTGGGTATCGAATGGACACACTTTTAATATCATGACCCGTAAATTACTTACAATGTAAAGACGTTCCGGCGGAACGTCTCTACGACGACGTAGGTAGGTTTTTATTAGTGTTAATTAGGGCTTGCTGAATAAGTCTTTAAAGCGAATCTAGAAGCCACACAGGTTACAAAATGGTTGTTTCGTTGCTCAGTTTCCTTTCTTTACCTAGCGATCGCGCTTTGATTGTGCAAGGGTTTTGAGACTCTAGATGTTAAACAAGTGCACTTGTTTGGTGAAAAAAGGCTTAAACCCCTTATCTGGACTAGATTACACATTTATTCAGCAAGCCCTAATTAAACGGATATGATATGACATCGCTGGTTTACAGTTATTACCATCGTTGATTAAATAATCAAAAACCTGGGGAGGCTATCAAACTTACCCCAGGTTCTATTCGTTACAACATTCTTACGTGGAAGATAGAAGAAGGAAATATTAAAAGCTAGCTATCTTCAAAGTCAGACTTTAGTCCTTCTAAAACTTGCGTGGTCTGATCTGGACCAATTATAAACCCACTGTTTCTCCTTTGACCGGATTCAAAAAAAGTAACCGCAGTAGCAGTTGGATATATTCGTAGATTAGGAATCCCATAAGAGATTTCTAAGTTATCTTCCCAGTAGCCTATAGCAATTTTGTATTTATCACCAAAAACATTTTCAGCTTTTGATTTTAAATCTTCTAAGGAAGTATTAAAAAAACGCAGTGTATCTTTTGATGCCAAAATTAACACCACAGGTTTGTCAGATTGCAATACTTCCGTTTGAGAATTTTCCCGATTAAGAATTACCGAAGTTGCAGCGATCGCTGGAGATGTGAAGAGCATTAAGCTACTTACAACCATTACCAAAAATACTGATATCAGTCGTTTTCCGATTACAGCAATACTTTTCATGTTTTACAGTATTAATTTGTCACAAGTAACTTAACACGAATGAAAAAGAGACACAAGGACAGATAAGACACTTAAGCAGAAATAAATTTTTAGAAGGACAGATAAGACACTTAAGCTCAATAGACATCTGATAGAAAAGACGTAGAGACGTAGCAATGCTACGTCTCTAAAAGGGTTTCGGGCAAAGCATAATTAAATTCTAAAGATGTCTATTGAATATCAAATTTCATCAATTTTGATTTTCATCCAAAATAGTTCCTTCCAGATTTGCTCCTTCCAAGTTTGCCCCATTCAAGTTTGCTTGGTTCAAATCGGCTTGACTCAAATTTGTTTGACTTAAATCTGCAACAGTTAAATTAGCTCCTGTCAAATCAGCTTGATCGAGATTTGCCGCGCTTAGATTTGCCTCGCTCAAATCTGCGTCACTTAAATCTGCCTCAATCATCTTAGCTACAGTTAATTCAGATTGACTAAGGTTAGCGTTGTTAAAAATTGCTCCCTCTAAAATTGCCCCATCCAAAATTGCTCCACTCAAGTTAGCTGCACTCAAATCGGCATTTGTTAAATTTGCCCCATTCAAGTCTGCTTGAGTTAGACTGCAAGAGCGCAAATTAGAAGAAGTCAAATTGGCACCATCAAGTATGGCTCTATCTAAAATTGCCCCACTAAGATCCACTCCTTGCAAATCGGCTTCACTCAGATTTACTTCTGTAAAATCTCTTTCACCTGCGGCATATTGTGCCAGAAATTGTTCGGCTTTCATTGGCTTTTCTCCGTAAGGCTTTTGATATATCAATTAAGCCATAAATAAATCAGAAATACCCCTACCTTGCGATAGTTATTTCTCACTCTAGTACTTTAACCAATTCCCGATCGGGGTAACTTTGCAGTTTTAGCGGAGATGCGCGATCGCACTGTCGGATTTTTCGGCTCCAAATCGCTGAATCATCCGCCAAAGTAGCCTGTCAGCGTCGGAACAATTTAGAACGAAATCCGCTTCGGGAGGGGTTTTGAGGGCATTTATAGCCTCATTTTTGGGTGCGATCGCGTTGTTACTATTTGGTGGTAGTATGGTTGAAGCATATCGGGATGACGCTTTTGTGCGTCCTAGATTAGGTTCACCAGCGCGATCGTATTGTACATTAGACATAGGAGTAAAAATTAATTATGCGTTGCCCGAAACCCTTGTAGAGACGTTCCGACGGAACGTCTTTACGTCTTTTCTGGGGATTCAAGCTAGTTCCTCATTGATAATTCGCCGTACAATTTCTGTGACTGCTACTGCTAAATTAGTATCCTTATCGTCCTCTGATGCTGGAGTAGAACAACGTAATGCTAGAGCAAATGTTCTCAGTTTAGATGGAGTAACCCGTTGATCCACAAACTTCACCAAAGCAGCATAAGTCATAGAACTCTTACCCCAACCTACTTTAGAAATAATTACTGGTTTGCTAATTATATTTACTACCCCCAAAGTTTCCAATGCTACATCTACATAACGAGCCGTATCGTTACCCATTGCCCGCACGACACTTTTAAGGCTTTTCCATTGGGCTGATGGTAACTTAGCAGTTTCTGGGAGATGGAAATGCCAACCTAGCATCGAAATTAATCGCACTAAGTCATAAGCAGATATTAAATTTTCACCAGTAGCACCTGTATCGTTGGAGGATAAAACAATTTTTCCTGTTGTGTTATCTTTGACTTTAGGATTGTCAATCAATGAATTTTCGCCATATCCTCCACGAAATTTAATACCACTATTACCTGTCTGATCTACAATCCATTTTTCTAATTTTGGTCGTTCCGTGAATCTTTTGAATAATGCACCTATGGCATTAGATGAGCCATAATTAAAATTATATGTAACCATGTCTTTAACTAAATTATTAAAGCGATAGTTAGGAGATTGAATCACATCATCCTCAACATCATTATTAGGAAACTTTTCATTTATTTGACAAACAGTATTTAAAACACCAATAAATTTAGTTGTACTATAAAATTGTTCTTTATCAAAGGCATTTTTACCCAGCCAATGAGTTTTGATGAAGCTATCACTATCGCTAAAACTACCAACACAAACACAGGCATTGCTAATATCATTAGAAAGAAAGCTTAAATTGGTATTATCAATAGTTGGTTTATCTCCCCGATTTGGATAACCAGTAAAATTAACCTTAATGTTAGTAAATAGAGTAAACTTGTCTCCATAGGAAATAATCGAAGTTCCATCTGGCTTTTGCTCTAGATTGGTTGGATAGTCATTAATTAGCGTCTGTAAATATGACTTATTTAGCGTTCTGGCAACAAAGGACGAAGCTTGTGTATTGCCATTAACAATAGGTGAAGCTTTTTGGATTTCTTTCAGCTTGTTTAAAATGAAAGTAGTGTTTGCAGCATCGCTTAAAATGGACTGGACTTGTTTAGTGTTTAATAATTTTTGAGCAATATTTGGGTTAATTGCAACACTATCAGATGGTATAGAGACACTGCCAACTCTCTTACAAAAATCAATTAATCCTTTCCAAGAAAAACTATCCAAGCCACCCAAATCGCCATCAATCCATCCACCACCAGGATAAAATCCTAAATTAGCTAGCTTAGTCTGAATTTCCATGACTAAGGCTCTATCTACCTTTAGTTGAGCGCGTGTTAATGATAAATTGTTACTAATAACATCTTGTAAAGTGGACATAAATTCAATGCAATCTCAAAGTCTTGTTTTTTCGTAACGAGTGCGTAAGTTCTATTGACATCGAACGATATTGTGTTTGCAATAATTAGCTCATTAATTTGGCATAAGTCTTCGGACCAACTACACCGTCTATTTCAAGTCTATTATCTTTTTGAAATTTCTCAACTGCTAATTTGGTTAATGACCCAAAATTGCCATCTATTTTACCAACATCATATCTTTTATTTTTTAGTTTTTGTTGAATTTCTTGAACATCAGAGCCGATGTTCCCATATTGAAGATAAACTAAATTGGCATAGTTGTTGTTTTTCAATAATTTAGCTAAAGCTTGATTATTAGCATTCAAACCTTCAAAAAAGAATAGTACCTCGCCACGAATTCCAGAACGACGATTATGGCGAATAGATTCCCATAAGGTATCATGAGTAATTTGATAGTCGCCAGAGCGAATTAAAATACCTGGTGATATTTTAGATAAGGTTTTTTGTTGAAAACGATTTACAACATCATCAACTAATCCTTTGTATGCGTCTAAACTCTGTGGATATAGCTGGGGATGGATTAAATCGACAATCTGACTATTTATCCAAGTAGGTACATCTTGTAAATATTCATTAAATCCAAAAGGATAAGGACTAGGAGACATAGAAACAATCAGGTTGGGATTAATTTTTTTGACTTCTCTATATAACCTTGCCAAAAAATTATTCAAAATATTTGCTCGCCATTTAAGCCAAGGAGAATTTTTGAAATCTAGGGGCGGTTCTTGTCTAAACTGACTGTAATACAATGCTTTAGTTTTCTTGTCATAGCCTCCTTCTGAAGGCATGGCTGGCAAGCGATCGTCTCCTTGTACTCCTGCCACAGAAGGATATTTCTTGACTACCTCTAAAAATAGACTTAACAAAAAATCTTGAACTTCTGGATCGAGGGAATTCATCCACACAAAATCATTTTTGGTCAGGAGTTGATTATTTTTGTCTTTACCTGCCCATTCAGGCTTTTTAGCTAAAATATGTCCGCCATTATTTTTGTAAGAAGCTGCAAAACCATACTCAAACCAAGGAATTACTTCTAGTTTTAATGGTGTCGCTGCTTGAATCACTTCAGCCAGAATATCTCGTCCTGTAAAAGGAGGTGAAATTTTTATGCCAAAGTTTTTGTTTAAAACATCACTGGGATAAAGAGTATAGCCATTATTCCAAACCACTGGAAAGACTGTATTAAATCCAGTGTCTGCAATAAGTTGCATGGCTTTTTTTATATTTTCTTTTGTCTCGAATACCTCACTAGCAGCGGTGGTTAACCAAACTCCACGAATTTTTTTCATCTGTTTACGGTAAGCCTCTAATATTGACTTAAAAATGCTTCTAAATCAGGTACATCTACCCAGCTTTTTCTTGCATTTGATTGATGAGCTAAATCCATCAACAGCTGAGAATAAACTCCTTCTCGCAACGATGGTACAATGACCTCATCTCGATCAATTCCTTGCACCCATTGCTCAATCACGCGAAAAAACGCAGAAATTCGCCCATCAGCATAGTTTTCGAGGAAAGTCAAGTGATTGGGAATTTCTATTTCCGTCAGCGGTAAACCTGCTTGGGAACCTTTCACTCGAAATCCGTGTATGTAATCTTTTTGATTTTCGCTTCCCAAAACTAATGTACCCTTATCGCCATACACTTCCACCCAATGCGGACGCGGTGCATAAACTACTGCACTGATACAAAGTTGACAAGGTGTTCCATCCGCCAATTCCAGCATTAGCATACAGGTGTCATCGCTGTCTACTAACTTTGATTCTCCGGTAGCGGGGTCAACTCGTGTGGGAATGGCAGTACTAAAATGAGCGTTTAATCTGCGTATCGGTCCAAATAGCCAGTAAATGTAATCAAAGGCATGGGAACCTAAAGACCCTAAAACGCCACCTCCTTGGTCTTTCTGAGAGTACCAATTCCAAGGACGGGAAGCATCAGCCCTGGAAGCACCTAACCAATCAATTCTAATTAAACGTTTGACACCGACGTAATTTTGTGATAATAATTCAGATAATAATTGCCACCCAGGTACGAAGCGAAATTCAAAATCTAGTGTTGCAATTACGCCTTTTTCGTTGGCTAAATGATAAAGTTCTTTTGCTTCGGCTGCATTTAAGGTGGTAGGTTTTTCTAATAATAAATGTTTGCCGGCTTGCAGTACTGTTTTTGCCATTTCATAATGCATAAATGGCGGTGTGGAAATGCTAACAGCTTGGACTTCGTTTAAAGCAACAATGTCTGCAATTTTGTTGCAGGCGTGGGGGATATGATGAGTTTGGGCGATCGCTCTGGCTTTTTCTAAGTCTTGGTTATATACTGCAACTACCTGGGTACGAGGATGTGCCTGAAATCCGGGAATATGGACTTTTTGCCCAAATCCTGTACCCACCACTGCAACACCAATCACACCTTGATTCATTTGCTATCCAGAAACCATAAACTTACCTAAAATATCATATTATTTTTCAACTCTCAAAAACCGATTTTCTTCGCTCAGTAGATGAGTATAAATAAATGCTCCTTAACGTAGTAACCTGATTAGCCGTTAAAATCCAAGAGCGACGAGCGGTAAACCGCTCACTACGAACCAAGTGAGTATTTTACATTTAATTTCGCCCACTAGACATAGGAGTGAAAAACAATGTAGAGACGCGATATATCGCGTCTCTACAAAGGTTTCGGGTAACGCATAGTTCATTTTCACTCCTATGTCTACTTACTTATATCAAAAATCTAATTGTGAATGGATAGCGATAATACTCACCTCTATAAGCTTTGATCGCAGCAGAACTGACTACAAATGATTGTAATAAAAGCATGAATACAACGATCGCACTACACCCAGTTAGTAATGTGCGGAAAATTATCTCTATATAATTTGCTCTGCCATTGCTGGTCATCGCCAGACCAAATCCTGTAAACACTAGCAGCAACGACATAATTACGAGTATTAAAACATAAAATGTCAGTGAAAGTTGAAAATTTAAAGATTCTTTGCCTTGAAAGTCAACCCACGTATATTGTTTTTTTTTGATTCGCCAAATAATCAATGGTGCTAAAACATTTAACGGGAGATATAAAGGAACGCCGATAACTACTACTAAAATTAATAGTATCCATGCCAATAAAGCTGAGAGATGACACAACATCGCCCATATACGGATTTGTTGCTTGGTTTTTCCTCTCATGGGTTTTTGTCTTTTGGTGGATTTACGCAATAATTCTCCACCGTACCATATATAAAAGAGGTCAATAGTCAAGAGTCAGTTGAATTGTAAATTTTTATTTAAAATCTTAATATTTCTCGGTCGTAGTTTTCGCTTGTGGGTTCTATTTCCCAAACTATACCTTCACCTGGTTCTAGCGCTACTTCTACAAAGAGTTGTTCTACGGCTGTTATGGCTATATCTTCGTTGTTGGGGAAGCTTTGTAAATCTTCGGTGAGTAATCTGAGTTTAAATCCACCGGGAATGGCTGCACCTACGGCAGCGTTACGCAATTCAAAGCGCCAAATGGATGATTCTCCTTCAATTTGTGGTATAATACGCAATTCGTAGGTTTGACCAGCGATCGCCAACCGTCGAGAAAGAATTTTCTGTGGTTGTGTTTCTTCGACACTCCGCGCACCGGCAGCGCTAAGAAGTTGCAGATTCAAGCTTCCCCAGCCGATGTTTTCTGCAAGTTGAGAAACACCACTTTGCAACCATTCGATAACTGACCATTGTTCTGGTAGTCCTAAGCGGCGTTGATATAAGCTCTGCCGCCAACCGCCATGTTCAATTAGCGCACCCCAAAGTTGAAAAGGGATAGCTAGTCTGGGTGTGATTATTTCTGGGTTTCCTAAACGAGAAATTAAATTTTGTGCTTGTTCTTGTGGTAGAGTTGCTAATTGTGGGATAACCTTAGCCGTACTCTCTTGGGGACAAAGTTGTCGGGCTAAAGTTAAAACGTTGATGTCGCTAATAATATCAGTCGCATCAAGGGAATAAGTGCGATCGCCTACATCATAACTTCCTTGATTTTTCAATTGTTCATAACTACAATAGCCCCAAACCCGCACATAAGCTTCATCTGGTTCTACTTGCACTGCTAAATAATAATCACCAGCTAAACTAGATATATCTACCCATTCTTGCGCTACTCGCAATTCACTTAAATCCATCGCCTCACTGGGAACCAAAATAAATCGAATGCCGTCTGATACTATTGCAGTCCCATTCACCAGTTCCCAAAAACTTGCTAAAGAATTGTTATTTGGCGACACTTTTGCTTGGGGTGCAAAATCCGTTTGCAGCCAGGGCAGAACAACATTCAAGCAAAGTTGATTTAAATAAGCTTGATAACCAGAACTAGGATGAGAAAAAGATTGACTGTGAATATACGCCTGATTTTGGACGTTGGCGGGTATTTCTAAAATCAAATCTGTTGGGGATGCAAAAGTAAACAAAGCGGCATTAGCAGTCATGAAAATTACTCCGGGAACTCTTTTGGCTTGGGTTTTACGCTTGGACTAGGGACTAGGAACGCTGGATTAGGGAAGAGAAATTTTGATACTTAGAAAGTGAACCCTTACCCCTTTCCTTTTTCCTGAATAAGTCCAAGAAGTTTAAGAAGATACGCTGTAGTAAGCTTGCAGCCATTCCTCCATTACAGTACTCATATTTTTGAGTAGGTCTGAGGTGACAGAAATATGCAGATTCTCACTACTCCACTTAGCCAAATTTCGCAGTAAAATTTCCCTAGCTTTTGTGATTCGTCGCGAGACAGTATATTGCTGCAAAACAAGTTCTTTAGCAATTTGCTGCTGAGTCAGCCCATTATTATAATATAATTGCAAAATTTGTTGTGCTTCTGGTTCTAGTTGGGCGACTGCGACGGCTAAAACTTTGTTAATCTCAGATTCCTGAGAAATTCTGGTTTGTTCTTCTTGTTGAGTAATAATTTGGGTAAGTACTGACTCTACCTCTCCAGCGAGATTATCTATCCACTCGGTTGTATCTTGACCGGCGGGGGAAACATTAATTGATGCCAAAGGTGGATAAAGATAGTTTCGCGCATGTTTGGCACAACTGAGCAGCCAAGTTTCCAAAATTTGTGAAGTTACTTTTTGACTACTTTGGGAATTATAAGCGATCGCGATCGCACTCCATGTCTCATCGTCTGGTCGAGGAAGTTGCCGCGTTGCATTCGGCTGCTTGGGGATATAAAGCGTTTTAAAACAATTCCAAGCCAGAACGTAAGCTGTAACAGACTCTGGAGATAAGCCGGCATTTTGCAAAGACTCTACCAAACGCTTTTGACTAATTTTCCGCAACATTCCCCATTCTGTACAGATATCAATTTCACCGCGTTGACGCAAAGTTTCCCGGATGACGCTACCAAAGATGACGCTGGCGTAGTTTTTTAAGATAAAGCCTTGGTTAGGATTAAAACCTTTGAGGACTTTATCGACAGAAGCGATCGCCATTTGAAAACAGTCTGGTAACTTGTACTGAGTACTGCTAAAACTAGCAGATGTTTTTTGGGCTGTCCAGTAGCAGATTTCTTGTAAATAAGCAATCAGATGTTCTTTGGCAAGTTTCTCTAACTGCTTTTGGGAGATATAATTGTACCAATAAAGTACCCAAAAATTCTCCGAAGTTTCTTGTGGCGTGTTGTTTACACAACTTTGGATACTGCGACGCAGTTTACTATCCGTCGCCCAACTGTGAAAGCGATCGCCATTAAATTGCACAAAAGTTGAAAATATGGAAATTATACTTTGTCTTGGATGCATAAAACACAATAACTCGACCTATGCAAGGAGTGCAAGCGTTAAAAGACGCCTGCACAAACTTTACTACAATCAATGAGAATCATGTTTCGGCTTAAAGTTAAATATTTAGAAAATTGGGCATGGGGCATTGGTAATTAGGAATTAGGCATGAGTAAAAGGTTATTTGCATCCCGTGAGATTTGGCATGATTGTATAAGAGATTCTTTCCATGCCCAATGCCTAGTTAGCAAATATTAAGATTTCAATACATCTTGTTAAATATGTGTCCAATCGGTGTTGGTACTAGTCGCTCAAATCAAGTTAAAAAAACAGATACAGGCAAGCTGTGGCTAATGTTTGTGGGAGTAAATAAATACCAGGATGAAGGACTCCCAACGCTAAATTATTCATCTGTTGATTGTCAAGGTTTAGCGGATGCTTTGACTGGTGCTACTAGACAATTTCCGCAAAAAGAGGTGAAAATTCATCACGATTTTGCTTCTTTATCACCTTCAAAGGAGAATGTGCGCGTTAGTCTCCAAGAAATTACCGCTGCTGCTAAACCCCAGGATATGGTTTTATTTTATTTCTCCGGACATGGAATGCTAGAACCAAATTCTCAGGAAGCATTTTTATGTTTAGCAGATACGCAAAAATCAAACTTACAAAATACAGGTTTAAAATTACAAGAACTATTACAATTATTAAATAATTGTCCAGCGCAGAATCAGTTAGTTTGGCTGGATGCTTGTCATAGCGGTGGAATGACGCTGAGGGGAACAACTAGAGAACCGCTGTTAAACCCGACAACGCAATTAGTAGAGATATTACAGCGTTCTGCGGCGAAAAGTAAAGGTTTTTATGCTTTGCTTTCTTGCGATAATAATCAGCAATCTTGGGAATTTCCTGAACTGGGACATGGAGTTTTTAGTTATTATTTAATGCGTGGATTAAATGGGGAAGCGGCAGATTCAAAGGGGATAATTTCTGCTGATGGACTTTATCGCTATGTTTATCATCAAACGTTGCAATATATTGATAAAACCAATCAACAATTACGATTAATTAATCAGCAGAGAAGAGGCAAAGGAGATACTCAGCTTGAGCGCGAATATCCTTTACAAACTCCCAAACGAATTGTCGAAGGTGTTGGAGAACTGATTTTAGGAGCTAGGGAAGAAAAAGCTGATGATGATATGCATCGCCGATTGGGAATAGTTGTAGAAGGATTATCAGGAAGTACAGTAACTTTAGATATTAGCAAGTTTCTGGGTAATGTTGGCGGTTTTAACTTGGAATATTTGCAAGGGACAAAAGCTGCTGCTGATGATGTGCGTTCAGCGATCGCTCGTCTTTTGCACTCCCCAGAATCAGGAACTATTTTACTTTATCTGCGCGGACGCATTGAGGAAACTGAAGCTATCGATAGTTTGGTGTTGGGAGAAGATATCCGCATCAAGCGATCATGGTTGAAACAACAATTACGTCAGTGTAATGCCAAACAGATTATCATTCTTGATTGTCCTGGTTCTGCGGCATTTCTACAAGATTGGGTAGAAGATTTGCAAATAGACTCCCAAGAGGGACAGTGTATAATTGCTTGTGCTTCTTTGGCATCGTCACCTGAAAAATTCGCCCAAACTTTATTTGATACTTTAAAGGTAGCAGCGGAAGCAGACGGATTATCTGCGGCTGGAGCGATCGCTCAATTGCAATTACAATTAGCTGGTAGCGATATCCCTTTCTACGTCTGGCTTTCCGGCACACAAGGCATCATCGAAATCTTAAGAGAAAAAACTTATTTGCAAGGACGAGAACAAAAAGCAGGTTTAGATTTAGGTATTTGTCCTTACATGGGATTAAGTGCTTTTTCTGAGAACGATGCTCAATATTTTTATGGTCGTGAAAGCTTAACTCAGCAGTTAATTCATCAATTGCGCGATCGCTCATTTCTTGCCGTCGTCGGTGCTTCTGGTAGCGGTAAATCTTCAGTTGTCCAAGCCGGCGTCATTCCCCAACTGCGACTAGGTAAACAAATCCCCAGCAGCGAACAGTGGCTAATTAGAACTTTGCGTCCAGGTGCCAATCCCATAGAGGTTTTGGCACAGCGGTTGGGAGGGGAGAGGAGGGGACAAGGGGGACAAGGGGGATGGGGGGGACAAGGGGGACAAGGGGGACAAGGGGGACTCCTTGAAGATAAGGAAGAAATTTCTATATCTTCCTTGTCCTCCCCCTCTTCCTTGTCTCCCTTGTCTCCCTCATCTCCCCCATCTCCCCCTCCCCATCTCTTCTTAGAGGGAGTCTTGCATCAGGGTGTAGAAAGCTTTGTCTACTGGTTGCGTAATCGACCAGAACCTATGATAGTTTTGGTGATAGACCAATTTGAGGAATTATTTACTCTTGCCTCACCTACGGACAGAGAGCGCTTTTTAGAATTAGTTCTCGGAGCTGCGGAATATGCGAAAGACCGTTTTAAGTTAATTATTACTTTACGAGCGGACTTTATTACCTCTTGTTTGGAAGTACCGAGACTAGCTGAAGTTTTACAAGAGTCGAGTGTATTAGTTCCACCCAGACTGAGTTTAGACGATTATCGGCAGGTGATTGTGAGCCCGGCTCAACAAGTAGGGTTAAAACTAGAACCAGAATTAGTAGAAGTTTTACTGAGGGAGTTAAATCATTCGGTTGGTGATTTACCTTTACTGGAATTTGTTTTAGAGCAGTTGTGGCAACATCGCTCTACAGGTAAGTTGACTTTGCAAGCGTATCAAGAAGAACTTGGTGGAATTAAAGGAGCATTAGAGCGATCGTCTCAGGCTCTTTACGAAAGTTTAGACTCCCAAGCGAAAGAATGTGCTAAGTGGATTTTTCTGTCTTTGACGCAGTTAGGGGAGGGTACAGAAGATACTCGACGACGGATACACAAATCAGAGTTGATTGTGAAAAAATATCCGGCTGCGTTGGTGGAAAGAACTCTGCAAGCGTTAACTGCTGCCAAGTTAATTGTGATGAACTTGGAGGAAGAGGAGGAGGATGGGGGGAGGGGGGGACAAGGGGACAAGGAGACAAGGGGACAAGGGGACAAGGAGACAAGGGGACAAGGGGACAAGGGGACAATTCTTTCTCCCCATCCCCCCCTCCCCCCCTCTCCTTGTCTCCCCCACTCCCATCTCCCACTCCCTCCAGTGACGGTGGAAGTTGCCCATGAAATTCTAATTCGCCATTGGTCAACTTTGCGCTGGTGGTTGGAGGAAAATCGTAGTAGATTGCGATCGCAACGTCAAATTGAGCAAGCTGCACAATTATGGTTGCAAACTGGTCAGCAATCTGATTTTTTGTTGCAAGGTGTGCGGTTGGCTGAAGCGGAAGATATTTACATCAAATATACTGATGAACTTACTGCGGATGTTCAGCAATTTATTGAAGGTTGTTTAGAAGAAAGAAAACGCCAACAATTTCAAGAAAAAAGAAGACTTCGACAAGCTCAAAGAGCCGTTGTTGCACTTTCGTTTTTAGGAATAGCAGCTTCTAGTTTTGCTGGGTTAGCTTATTTCCAAACTCGAACGGCTCAACTTAGAGAAATTGAGGCTTTGAATTCGTCATCGCAAGCTAACTTTCTATCAAATCAGCCACTTGAGGCACTAATTGCTAGTGTCAAAGCCGGGAAGCAGTTAAAGCAAATTATTGGCGCATCAAAAGATGTGCAGTTTCAAACAATAAGTTCTTTAGGACACGCACTTTCTAATACTCAACAACTCAACCGTTTAGAAGGACACGGAAAAGCCGTAATCAGTGTAAAATTTAGTCCGGATGGTCAGACAATTGCTTCTGCTAGTGACGACGAAACAGTGAAACTTTGGCGACGTGATGGGAAGTTGCTACGAACTTTGGAAGGACACGAAGAAGCAATTAAGGATGTCAGCTTTAGCCCTGACGGTAAAATGATTGCTACCGGTAGTTTTGATGGCAAGGTGAAGCTGTGGCGTACTATTGACGGTGGTTTAATCAAAACTATCAACGCCCATGATGCTGAGATTTATAGCGTATCTTGGTCTGCTGACGGACAAATGATTGGTTCTGGTAGTGCTGATAAAACTGTTAAAATTTGGAGAGTTAGTGATGGTCAATTTATCAGAACTTTGTCAGGTCATAACGATGATGTCAATAGTATTAGTTTTAGTCTCGACAGTCAAATAATTGCTTCAGGCAGCGCTGATAAAACTATTAAAATCTGGAGAGTTAGTGATGGTACTTTGCTAAAAACTTTGACTGGGCATACTGCGGCAGTTAACAGTGTAGCTTTTAGTCCTGAAGGTAAAATAGCCTCAGGTAGTGCTGATAAAACTATCAAAATTTGGAGAATTACTGATGCTACTTTGCCAAAAACAATTGAGGCACATAGCGATCAAGTTACATCGGTAAGTTTCAGTCCTGACGGTCAGACTTTGGCATCAGCTAGTAAAGACAAAACTATCAATTTGTGGAACCCGAAGGATGGCACTTTGCTGCAAACATTTCTTGGACACACTATAGAAGTCAATGGAGTTAGTTTCAGTCCTGATGCACAGACTTTAGCATCCGCTGGTGCAGATCAAACTGTTATACTTTGGCGGCGAGACAACAGTTTAATTAAAACTCTCACTGGACATAACTCTTGGGTAAATAGTGTTAGTTTCAGCCCGCAAGGTAATCTCCTGGCTTCCGTTAGTGATGACAAATCAATCAAACTTTGGCATATACCGAATATGACTTTGCGCTCCTCTCTGGAAGGATTAGACAAGTCACCTGATGGACACAATGGTGGTGTTTATGGTGTCAGCTTTAGTCCAGACGGACAAACTATGGCTACCTCTGGTGGGGATCGCTGGGTGATATTGTGGCGGACTTCTGACGGCTATATGATCAAACCCCTGGAAGGACACAACCATGAAGTTAATAATGTCAGCTTCAGTCCAAAAGGAGATATTCTTGCCTCTGCGAGTGCGGATGCAACTATTAAACTCTGGCGGGTAAAAGATGGCAAACTTATTAGAACTTTAACTGGACATAAAGGTGAAGTTTTTCGCGTCCGCTTTAGCCCTAAAGGTGGTATTCTCGCTTCCGCTGGCAGAGATAACACAGTGAAAATCTGGCGAGTCAGCGATGGTCAGTTAGTGCGAATTTTCAAAGGACATACTAAGGCAGTTAGTGGTGTAAGTTTTAACCCTAAAGGTGATGTCCTCGCTTCTGCCAGCTCTGATAAAACTATTAAACTTTGGCGGGTAAGCGATGGTAAATTACTGAAAACTCTACGAGGACACACTGAGGAAGTTTGGGGTGTAACTTTTAGTCCGGATGGTAGCATGATTGCTTCTGCCAGCAACGACAATACAGTGAAACTTTGGAGTAAAGATGGTATAGAAATGAAGACGTTTTGGGGACATAGCCAACCTGTCATTGATGTCAGTTTTAGCCCTGAGGGTAAGATGATTGCTAGCGCTAGTAACGATGGTACGGTTAAACTTTGGCGTGTTGATAGCAAACAACTGCAAACCACAGATTTAGATCATCTGTTAGTTCGCAGTTGTCGATGGTTGCATAATTATTTAGAGAATAATCCTAAGATTAATAACCAAAAGGGCAATTTGTGTTCTGATTTGAAACAGTAGACTTAACAGGCTGTAAATGAAGTACATATATAAAACACCTCTCCTTGTAAAGACGTAGAAGTGCTACGTCTCTACGTGTATTCGATTGGTAAAGCTACTTTCGCCGAGGAGGAGGTGTCTTCGGTGGTCGCTTAGTCACAGTTGCAACTCCTATTTTCCGTACCCCTATAGAATTTAGTGGCTGTATTAATTGCGAATCAGCTGTTGACTCTGCTATTTCCTTGGAAATTTCCTCTGTTTGTTTTTGTAGTGGATTTTCCTGTTTATTACCTGACTTATTCATCTTCAAAATTGTGCGACTCAATTTCGAGAATACTTTGATAAATTTCAATGCACTCGATTTGAAAAAATTTCCTATGTCCCTTAAAACTCGCATTTTCATCTCAAATAATCTCCTGGTGTTTAACTAAAATCTTTTTTGCAATACGTTTATCTACTCAATGCCATTAAAGCATTCCGAAAAAATAGGGTAAACTTGCCAAAATAGTTAATAGCCTCAACTGTTTTCGTTTTGTACCCTTTCATAGACTTAATAGATTTCCTTGAGTTTCTTTATGCAGTCTTCTGTGGTTTTGGCGATCGCAGTTTTGCACCCTTTTTATTTGACGTTAAGCTAAAAAGCCTTGCTATCCTGATGAATGGCGTGTAACCTAATCTCAAATTTTAAATCCCAACTCGCAAGACTACCTTGAACAAGTATTTATTTTTGGTAATCTTATATACTTAAGCCTGAGTATAATACCTTATATTTAGTTATCGCAAGTCAAGAAGTTAAGATTTATTTACTCTAGTTACAAGGCACTGCGTTTTACGGCACCAAACCCTTAAGAATGGTGCGAAGTGCGATCGCACTTACGGCACTATTTGTGTAAACATTGTCCGCCTTGCTAGAATAGCGAAAATGCACTTATTTCAGCTTTTGGTGATACTCCTCAACAAGCTTTAGAGGAACTAAAAATAGCTTGGGAATTGGTTAAAGAAGATTATCAAGAAAAGGGCAAAGAAATACCCGTTGCACCAGCCCGTCAAAAATTCTCTTCTTCCTTATAAGGCACTGATGAAATTATCTTTGAATCCGAAAAAACACCGCAGCCCGGATTAAATTTAGGCGCAATGGTAATGAGTAATGATTTTGACCAACCTTTAGCAGATGAATTTTGGTTGCAAAATCCATGAAGTTGAAGATGTGCGATCGCACTCAATCACAAGTAGTTAGCGATGTCTACAGTGATTTTTTGCTATTCAGCCATTACCAAATTAAGTGCATCGTTACAGAAATAGGACTTACGCACTCTTTACCAGAAAACAAGACTTTGAGATTGCAACCGAAGCGTCGATAGGGACGGAAATACGTAGTTCGTGCGTAAGTCCTGAGAAAAATAGTCTAACGCACCCGACAAATACTAATTTTGTTCAAAAATCCAACCGAATTCCTATAGATTTGTAAAATTATCCGGATATATCCTTAGATAACAGTGCATAAAGTCGTAGCAGCCAACCTAGAAAAACTTGACTCTTATTAAATAACCAATATTTATATCAATATAAAATTTTACCGTATATTTTCGAGATTGGTTGCTATTACCCATATCGTAATTTAAAAAAAAATGTGTCCATTAGGCGTTGCTACTAGTCGCTCAACTTATGCTTTAGAAACCGGACAGGCAAAACTTTGGTTGGTGTTGGTGGGTGTAAACCAATACCAAGATGAGCGATTGCCCTCTTTGCGCTACTCAGCGGTTGATTGTCAGGGTTTAGCAGAAGCCTTAGCAGATGCAACCCAAGCGTTTCCCCAGACTGAAGTGTGGACTCACCACGATTTTTCGTTAAGGTTGCCCACACTAACAAATATTCGTACTACTTTAAAGCAAATTGCTGCTACGGCTCAACCACAAGACACGATTTTATTTTATTTTTCTGGACACGGGATAGTACAGCCAAATTATGGTCAGGTAGTTTTGTGTCTGGCAGATACGCAAATCGATAATTTACTAAATACAGGTTTAGGATTAGAGGAATTATTACATTTATTGGGACATAGTGGAGCGCAGACTCAGTTGGTATTGTTGGATGCTTGTCATAGCGGTAGTATGTCACTCAAGGGAGCAAAAGGAAAAATACCAAACGGCGAAAACCCGACACCGCAAATGGTAGACTTGTTGCGGCAAAAAGCGAAAAAAAGTAAAGGATTTTATGCTTTGCTTTCTTGTGACACAGATCAACAATCTTGGGAATTTCCGGAATTAGGACACGGAGTCTTTACTTATTATCTCATGCGGGGTTTGCGAGGTGAAGCTGCTGATGGACGCGGTTTGATTGAAGCGGACGGTCTTTATCGATATATTTATCATCAGACGCAGCAATATATTGAGCAAACTAATCAACAACTGCGACTGATTAATCAGCAAAAAAGAGGTAGAGGGGAAACTAGACTTTATTCAGAATATCCTTTGCAAACTCCCAAGCGGATTGTTGAAGGAGTTGGGGAAATTGTTCTTGGCTTAAAATCAGAAGTTGTGGAATCGTCTTCTTTGCGACAAGCGTTGATTGTTGAGGGACTGACGACTAATAAGACGACTCTCGATCTTTGTAAACTGTTGTGCGGAGTTGGTGGGTTTGAGTTGAAGTATTTGCCACAAGCCGATCAAATAACTACTTCACATATTCAAGAAGAAATGCAGAATTGCTTGCAGAAAAAGCAAGATTCTCAAAATTTAGAACATGACGCAACAGTTTTATTATATCTGCGTGGCAAAATCAAGGAAACTGAAACCGGTGAAGCTGTGTTGGTAGTGGGTTCGGATATTCAATTGAGTCGCTCTTGGTTAAGACAACAACTGAGGCGATCGCCTTACACTCAACAAATTATCATTTTAGATTGTCCTGTTGTAGAGACGCGATTAATCGCGTCTCTACACGATTGGATAGAAGACTTGCAGCTAAGTTCTGAACAAGGACAGTGTATCATTGCCGCTGCTTCCCCAAAAGACAACCCCGAACAATTCGCCCAAGTTCTCCACGATACCCTGAAAGCTGCCCAACAGCAAAACAGTTTATCGGTAGCTAGTTGGATAACTCAATTACAATTATCTTGTTCAAATACATTACCATTGCACATTTGGGTATCCGGGATTCAAGGCGTTATCGAAATTATACCTAATCGAACGGGTACAAGAGATATCAAGCTAGCGGAAGGAATTGATTTAGGGCTTTGCCCTTATCGGGGATTAAGAGCTTTTACTCCGGAAGATGCCCAGTATTTCTACGGTAGAGAAGCATTGACGCAGCAACTTCTGCATCACTTGGCAAGTAAATCATTTCTTGCTGTAGTTGGCGCCTCTGGTAGCGGTAAATCTTCGGTTGTCCAAGCAGGATTAATCGCTCAACTGCAACGCGGTAAACAATTACCGGGTAGCGAAGAATGGTGGATTAAAAGCTTTCGTCCTGGTGCAAATCCCCTCTTAGCTTTATCGCGACGCTTAGTTGATAGCGGGACTGAGAAAGAAAAAGCTTATCAGCAAATACAACTAGAGAAAATGTTGTATCAAGGGGGACAAGGATTTGCTCACTGGATAAGTAACCGACCAGAACCAGTAATGGTGTTATTTATAGACCAGTTTGAGGAATTATTTACCCTTGCCCAAGCTGTTGACAGACAGAACTTTTTAGAAGTTATATTAGGGGCGCTGGAATTATTACCAAATAAGTTAAAAATAGTCATCACTCTGCGGGCAGATTTTATCGCAGCTTCCTTGGAAATACCGAAATTAGCGCAGCTTTTGCAACAGTCTAGCATTCTCGTACCGCCTTGTTTAAGTGAGGAGGAGTATCGTCACGTCATTATTAACCCTGCTGAACAAGTCGGTTTAACAGTTGAACCTGTGTTAGTTGAAGTGCTGTTGCGAGAGTTACACCGTTCACCAGGAGATTTACCGCTTTTAGAATTTGTTTTAGAGCAGTTGTGGGAACATCGAGTTGGGGGAAAGTTAACTTTACAAGCTTATCAGCAGCACTTGGGTGGAATTAAAGGAGCGCTGGAAAGTAAAGCGCAAGCTGTTTACGACAGTTTAGATGCTGAAGCTCAAGAATGCGCTCGTTGGATTTTTCTCTCATTGACGCAGTTAGGTGAAGGTACGGAAGATACTCGGCGAAGGGTGTATAAATCAGAGTTGATTGTGAAAAAGTATCCGGCGCCATTGGTAGAAAAGACACTGGCAGCGTTAACTGCTGCGAAGTTGGTAGTGGTGAATTTGGAAGAGGGAGGGAGAGGGAGACAAGGAGAGGGGGAGACAAGGAGAGGGGGAGACAAGGAGAGAGGGAGACAAGGAGAGGGGGAGAAATTCTTTTTTGTTCCCCTTGTCCCCTTGTCTCCTTGTCCCCCCATCTCCCCATCCCCCCATCCCCCACTCCCCC
>NZ_KK073768.1:2223880-2242543 GCF_000582685.1 [Scytonema hofmanni] UTEX 2349 | reverse complement strand
CCCCATCTCCCCATCCCCCCATCCCCCACTCCCCCCCTCCTCTTCCGTGACGATAGAAGTTGCCCATGAGGTGCTGATTCGCTATTGGTCTACTTTGCGATGGTGGTTGGAGGAAAATCGTGGTAGATTGCGATCGCAACGTCAAATTGAGCAAGCTGCACAACTGTGGAAGCATGGTGGTGAACAATCTGATTTTTTATTGCAGGGTGTACGTTTGGCTGAAGCGGAAGATATTTATATCAATTACACTGAAGAACTATCTTTTGATGTTCAGCGATTTATTGCTGCTTGTCTAGAAGAAAGACAACGACAACAACTGCAAGAAAAACGCAGACTCAAACAAGCGCAAAAAGCTGTAGCTGTTATGAGTATTCTAGGAGTGACTGCTTTCTCTTTTGCAGGTTTAGCTTATCAGCAAAGTCAAAAAGCGCAGTTGCGAGAGATACAAGCTTTAAATTCTTTGTCAGAAAACTTTCTTTTCTCCCATAAGCAATTAGAAGCACTATCAACTAGTGTTAAGGCAGGGCAAGAGTTACAGAGGATGATGTTTTCTAGTCTGGTGATGTATCCTGATACTGCAAAAAAGATTCAAACTGCAACTGCAACTACTTTACAACAGGCGATCGATCAAACTCAAGAACGCAACCGCTTAATTGGACATAATTCTTGGGTAAGTAGTGTCAGTTTCTCTCCCGATGGACAAATTATTGCTTCAGCAAGTACTGATACAACGATTAAACTTTGGCAGCGTGACGGCAAGTTACTTCACACTTTACGTGGACATAGCGATGGAGTCAATAGTGTGAGTTTCTCTAGTGACAGTAAAATGTTAGCTTCGGGAGGTACTGATGCAACCATCAAACTTTGGAGTCGGGATGGCAAGTTGCTGAAAACACTTTCTGGACATAATGATGGAGTTAATAGCGCTGCTTTCTCACCCGACGGTCAAATGATTGTTTCGGCTAGCAATGATGATACTATCAAACTCTGGAGTCTTGATGGCAAATTACTGAAAACTCTTACCGGACACAGCCAAGGTGTAAATAGCGTTACTTTTTCACCTCAAGGTGATATTATCGCTTCTGGTAGCGAAGATCGCACAATTAAATTGTGGAGTTTAGACGGTCGCTTGTTAAAAACTTTGCCAGGACATACTGATGAGGTTTTGACTGTCGCTTGGTCAAAAGATGGGCAGACAATTGCTTCCGCTAGTGCTGATAATACTGTCAAACTCTGGAATCGTGACGGTCGTTTACTGAAGACGCTAACTGGACATAACAGCGATGTTAAAAGCGTTAGTTTTTTACCGGACGGTAAAATCATCGCAAGTGCAAGTATTGATAAAACTATCAAACTTTGGAGCTTGGATGGTCAATTATTGGAGACTTTACAGGGACATAACCATGTAGTCAATAGCGTTAGTTTTAGTTCAGACGGTCAACTACTTGCTTCCGCTAGCGATGATTATACTGTGAGACTTTGGAATCTTGATATCAATGCGCCAAAAACACTTTTTGGACATAAAGATAGTGTGAATACCGCTTGGTTTAATCCTCAAGGTAATACGGTTTTCTCGGTTAGCAACGATAAAACGATGAAATTGTGGAGTTTAGACGGGAAGTTGCTAAAATCTGTCTCTTCCCCCATTAACGATATTACCAGCATTAGCTTCACCCCGGACGAAAACACAGTAGCGACAGCAAGTGCTGATAATACTATTCAACTGCGAAAACGTGATGGCTCTTTGCTTCGCATCCTCAAGGGACATACTGATTGGATAATTAATATGAGCTTCAGTCCTGATGCGAAAATCCTCGCTTCTGCCAGTGCTGACAAAACTGTTAAACTGTGGAGTATGGACGGTCGCTTGCTAAATACTCTTAAGGGGCATAAAGGTTGGGTGACTAATGTTGAATTTAGCCCAGATGGTGAGTTGTTAGCATCAGTCAGTGCTGATAATGCCATCAAACTTTGGAGTCGGGATGGCAAGTTGGTAAAAACTCTTAATGGACACAATGCTAGTGTTTGGGCTTTAACTTTCAGCTCAGATGGTAAGATAATAGCCTCTGGTAGTCAGGATGGTACAGTCAAACTCTGGAATCGTGACGGTAGCTTGTTGAAAAACTTAATCGGACATACTGATGCGGTTAATAATTTGAGTTTTTCTCCTGACGAGAAAATGATTGCTTCAGCTAGTGATGACGACACCATCAAACTCTGGAGTATGCACACAGGTATGTTGCTAAGAACTTTCCAGGGACATACTGGTGATGTAAGAAGTGTTAATTTTAGTTCTGATGGTAAGATGATTGTTTCGGCAAGTCAAGATAAGACAGTAAAAATTTGGCGGTTGACGGGGATAGAATTGCAAACATTGAATTTGTCGCAATTATTAAAGCGGGGATGCGATCGCTTGCATGATTATCTCACAAGTAACCCCAATATTAATATAGGCGATCGCAATATCTGCCAATAGCGACTGTGGTTAAAGAAAAATAGCGATCGCTTTCTCAGTTTACCAAAAAAGCTGAGAGCGATCGCTAATCTCTTCTAGACTGAACCACCTGATATCATGTCCGCTTAATTAACAGTAATAAAAACCTACCTACCATCGTAGAGACGTTCCACTGGAACGTCTTTACAGTATGTATGATATGATGTCCGCTTGATTACTTACTAAACCCGCAGAACCCCACCCCTTAATCCCCTCCCCGCAGGCGGGGAGGGGAGACAAAGCACAGCTTTGGCGGGGTGGGGTGCAACGACTGTGGGAATCATAACTAATTATCCGGACATGGTGTGATTTCCGGGACATGATTGACGATTCTTTTATAACTGTCTTAAGATAAAAACAATCGGTTAAATGTGTCAGTACCTGATGCACTCAGATTACCTGCTAATGGCACAAAAGCTTCACCCAGCTTACCGATGACGGAATCAATCAGGTTATCAGTAGCATCTTTGACTCCGATTACAGACACCCACGTATTTAACTCGGTGAGAAAGTCGCTAGCACCAGCGCTTGATTTATCAATCACCACAGACCAATTGCCATTACCAATGACTATACTGTTACTGGTGAAGACATTGTTGCCACTACCAATTACTGTATTGTTACTGCCAAAGTCAAAGTTCCCATTACCAAGGGTTGTATTGTTATTTCCAAAACTCCAATTGCCATTACCAAGGGTTGTATTGTCACTAGTTGAATTCCAATACCAGTTACCATTACCAATGGTTGTATTGTCATGAGAAGCATCTAAATTCCAATTGCCATTACCGATGGTTGCGTTGTCAGTACTGGAATCCCAAAGCCAATTGCCATTACCGATGGTTGCGTTGCCGTTGCCATAATCCCAATTAGCATTACCGATGGTTGCATTATCAGTCCCGAAGTCGCGATTACCATAACCAATTGGTAGTTCGCCATCTGGGGTAGAAAATACATTATCTTTGCCATTGAAGGGTAAAATTCCTTCCAGAGCAACATTCAAAATATCAAATGGTATTTCCTGATCTTGACTGCCACCAGCAAATAAGCTGAGGAATGGATTGCTACCATCAGTATAGGAAGTGTCACCAGTAGCAAGTTCGTTGACAGCGTTGACACCGCTATTGAAGCTGAATATATCATTTCTGAACAGCCTCAACAAATCTGACGGTGTTTGCAAAGGTGTATTGTTACCATCTGCAAACAGATTTCCAGAGTTGAGAATTTTAGTTACGGTTAAGATATCGGCTTGGATAGTCTTCAATATTTCTGAAGATGATAACTCAGGCACGCTGCCATCACCAGTTAAGAATGTTAGATTGTCGTCGTTACCGAAGATAAATTGCGAGATATCGAAAGATGGTTGCTGATTAGCACCACCACTTGCAAAGGGATTTTCACCACTTGCAAAGGGATTTTCACCACTTGCAAACGGGTTCTCACCACCTATAAACGGATTTTCACCACTTGTAAAGGGATTTTCACCACTTACAACTGGGTTTTCAGAACTTGCAAACGGATTTTCACCACTTGTAAAGGGGTTCTCACCACCTGTAACTGGGATTTCACCACTTTCAAACGGGTTTTCACTACCTACAACCAGATTTTCACCACTGGCATTCAATACCAAACCTGGTGCCGAAGGTTGATTGCCATCACCAAAAGGGTTGTTTCCATTCGCAAACGGATTACTATCACTCAAACCACTGCCAGCATCACTCAAGGGCAATCTGTTACGCAATTTGACAATAACGGAGTCAAGTAATTGATCAACAGCAGACGTTAGCGCTAGAGAGACACTTTCTGGTGTGGTTTCATTACTGGTTATCCATTGACCATTACCAACAACCACGTTGCCAACGATCGCAAACGGGTTACTTTTAATAACAGTTGTAGAATTGCTATTATTACCGTTTTCAATTATAGGTAGACTGCTACTACTAGAAATAGAAGTGCTCAACCCACCAGTTAAGAGATTGTCATTAACAGCCAAGGGATTGCTAATACCAGTTAACAAGCTATCACCAGTCACTGATTGATTAAGCTCATTAATGGAATTGACAGTATAAGTTGAAGTTGCCATAAATAATTGTCCTCACGTTTTAATCTGAAAAAATTTGCATATCAAATAAGAATTGAAGTCTGAATTCTGATGTTTTTTATATTTTTGGGGATAATACAATTAATTGGTCTTACATGTAATTCAAGTTTTATTTCCTAATAAAAAGGTGTCTAAGCAATAAGTTTGATGACAGTTTTAGTACTGTCATCAACTTTCAGTACTAACGAGCTTAACAATCTAAGACTTTACTTTTAAGTAGCGGCATAATTAATTGAAAAAACACAAAAATATTTGTCGCTATTTAACATTGCTTTGGGTAAAATTGTCACGAATTGAAGGTTTAAATAAATAGGCACAGTAACCCAGATTGTTGCAACGTGTAACTTCAATTCGCCCTTGAACTTATGCAATTTGGTACTAAACGAACACGTTGTCGCCACCGAATGACGGAATACTACTACCGCCACTTACACCACCAAAGCTGCCATCAGTTGGGATGCCAAAGATAGCTAAATCGAAGCTACCATCAGTTGGGATGCCAAAGATAGCACTGAAGGTCTCATCAGAGACTGTGCCATCGCTACCAAAGCTGCCATCAGTTGGGATGCCATAGCTAGCTAAATCAAAGCTGTCAGCAGATGGGATGCCAAAGACGCCTCCAGATGCAAACGGATCGCTCAGACCGCTAGTCTCACCGCCACTAATCGGGATACCGTCACCTAAGCCAGTCAAGCTGCCGTCAGTTGGGATGCCAAAGCTAGTTAAATCGAAGCTGTCAGCAGTTGGGATGCCGAAGATAGCACCGAAGGTTTCATCAGACACTGTGCCGAAGCTGTCAGTAGAGGGGATACTGCCGCTACCGAATTCACTGCTAGGAATATTGAAGGATGAACTGATACCACCTTCGCTGAGATTGGAGTTAACCAGGTTGTCAATATAGGATCTGATCTCAATCTCAGAGGTTCCACCACCGAAAGCACCACCGAAGTTGATAGCAGTTATATCCTGGGTGCTACCCCCACCAAAGGTGCTGCCAAAGCCGCTAGTAGTATCGGCATCAACAGACTGAGAGGTAATGGCGCTACCACCCGTTGGGTTAGTGCCATTGGTGGTATTACCAACTAGCCTGTCAATATTTGTCCTCAAGTTACTAAAAGGCGATCCCCCCTGACTCTCACCACCAAACAGTACCTCGGCTGCTGCCGGGTTGTTAGCAAACGGGTTCCCGCCACCAGATTCACTGCCAACGCCACTGAAAAGGCTACCTAAATCGGTGATACCGACTTCGCTTAAGCGACCCCAAGGTGATTGCCCAAACGAATTGCCGCCACTACTGCTTGAACTGCTACTACCTTGAGATGAGATTCCATCATCAAAAGTATTGGAATTGCTACCAATAATATTGCCGCCTGTTGAGTTATTACCATCAAGGGGGTTGCTGGTCAAAGAATCTGCCATTAGATATAATCCTTTTGTTTTCGGTGCAAAAATTTTGCTTAATAAAGCCACATCAAAAATGCAAAGTTAAGTTTGCTTTGTAGCTTTTTTATGATTTTTTTAATGTTGAATCTAGTTAACAGCTATTATTTTTTTAGTTAGTTGGGCTTAATTACACAGTGTTTACATTTTTCCTAACCAAAAACAACTTGTAATTAATGTCGCTTTTACAAAATATAGTAATGTTTTGAAATTAAATTAACAATGAGAAATGTTTTGATAAATTTGTCTAATTTTTATTGTTTATTTAGATGAAATATTTATTTACTGCGAGAATAAAGACGTTCCATCGGAACGTCTCTAGGACGGTTGCGATGTTTTTATTACTGTTATTTAAACGGACATGAGATAACAAAAAAAAGTTATTTGTAACTTTTTTTAAATATAAAATATCAAATTGGATGCGTTACGAATTGCGCCAACGCACCCAACAATCTACAATTCTTTCAATTCATTAATCGGAGAATTAAATAGAACCTACTAAGGCACGTTCAGACCAGCGACCGACAACTTTGCCTATTACTGCCATTTCCTGAGCCAAGATGTCAAACTTATCAGGAGTGAGGGATTGAGGACCATCAGATAGGGCTTTTGCTGGGTTTGGATGAACTTCAATCATTAAAGCATCTGTACCGGCAGCGATCGCAGCTTTTGCCATTGGTGTAACGTACTCAGACCTACCTGTACCATGACTGGGGTCAATCATGATTGGTAAATGGGTAAGCGATCGCAATACTGGAAGCACCGACAAATCTAAGGTATTGCGAGCATATTTGCCATCAAAGGTTCTAATTCCCCGCTCACAAAGAATTACATTCGGATTTCCTCCAGCAAGGATGTATTCTGCTGCCATCAACCACTCATCAATTGTGGCTGACATTCCACGCTTCAACAGCACTGGCTTATCTTGAGCGCCTACTTTTTTCAACAACGAGAAGTTGTGCATATTCCGCGCTCCCACTTGGATCACGTCAGCGACTCTCCCCACTGCTTCTAAGTCGGCAGTATCCATCACTTCTGTGATGATGCCTAAACCCGTAGCTTCACGAGCAGCTGCTAACAAACCCAAGGCAGTTTCACCGTGTCCTTGGAATGCATAAGGTGAAGTGCGAGGTTTGTATGCTCCACCACGGATGAATTTGGCTCCCGCTGCTTTCACGCGCTTTGCTGTTTCGACAATCATCTCTTCATTCTCAACAGAACAGGGTCCAGCTACCACGACAATGGGATGATTTTCACCAAAGTAGACTTTACCGTTAGGTGTCGGTACAACAACTTCGCTAGCTTCTCCATAGCGGAATTCGCGACTCACTCTTTTGAAAGGTTGTTGTACTCGCAATACTTCCTCAATCCAAGGACTATACCCCTTGATTTGCAAAGGATTGATGCTAGGAGTATCACCAATCATCGCTAAAACAATTTTGTGCTTGCCAACGCTTTTTTCGATTGTGACTCCCCAAGTGTCACTGATTTCTTCACTTAACCGAGTAATTTCTTCTTGAGGTGTACCGTTTTTTAGAATGACAATCATTTATTTTCTCCAAATTTAGTTATTCGCTCAAAAATTGAGCCAATTGCTCTAATTTCGTCCAAGCCGCACCGCTTTGCAGAACTTCTTTTGCCAAAGCTATGCCTTGAACACAATTTTCCAAAATATCTGTAGAATTACTATCAAAAACTTCGCCAACTTGTAGCGCAAGAGCGGTATTTAAAGCAACTACATCTTGCTGTGCTTGAGTGCCTTTACCCTGCAAAACATTTCTTAAAATTTCTGCATTCTCTTGGACATCTCCACCACATAAAGCTTCAGTGGGAGCATGACTTAAACCTAATTCTAGGGGATTGAGTGTGATGCTGCGGACTTTTTGCTCTTGGAGTATGGCTAGGTAAGTGATGTCTGCCAAACCTGCTTCATCTAACTTTTCTCTGCCGTGGAGTGCGATCGCTCGACGACATCCGAGTTGCGATAATGCTAGAGCGATCGCTTCTAACAAAAGTGGGTCACTCACACCAATAATTTGCCCTGTCGGTCGCATTGGATTTACCAAAGGTCCCAACAAATTAAAGATAGTCCGCACTTTCAAAGTTTTTCGCAAAGCGGCAACTGCTTTCAATGCTGGATGCCATCCTGGAGCAAACAAAAAGGTCATCCCAACAACATCAACTGCCGACTCCACTTTCTCCGGACTGGCGTTAAGATTTATACCCAAAGCTTCCAACACATCAGCGGAACCGGTTTTGCTGGATGCAGAACGATTGCCATGTTTGGCAACTTTTACCCCAGCAGCAGCGGCAACAAAGGCGACAGCAGTAGATATATTGAAAGTTGAAGCTCCATCTCCACCAGTTCCGCAGGTGTCAATTAGGGGAGAGGGGGAGAGGGGGGGATGGGGAGACAGGGAGACAGGGAGACAGGGAGACAACGAAGAAAATTCACCTTGTCCCCTTGTCCCATTGTCCCCTTGTCCCCTTGCCCCCTTGTCCCCTTGTCCTCCTATTGATTGGGATTGCAAAACACCAGCCATACCAACCAATTCTTCTACGGATACACCTTTTGCCTGAATCGCGGCTAAAATCGCTCCCGTGAGGACGGGGGGAATAGCTTCTGTCAGCCAACCTTGCATCAAGTCCGCAGATTGAGAAACTGTGAGCGATCGCTTATCCAATAATTGTTTTAACAAGTCAGACCAATTTTCATCGGGAATGTTGTTAGGTAGGGCTTGGGTTGTGGCTATCATATTGGTTGTTGATTGATGGTTGTTGATTGATGGTTGTTATACCATTTCTTTATGAGGCTGCGCCAAACCCTTTTAACTTCTTTCTTTCTTTGTGTCCTTTGCGTCCTTTGCGGTTCGTTTTTCTTTCTTCTTTCTTGTACTTAAATATGGTTTAGCGCATTTTCATACAGAATTGGTATTAGTTGTTAAAACTGATATCTTGCACCAATCTCAACAACCGCCTCAGAATGAATTCTGAGGCTAATAGCTAAAGTCTTCTTAAGAAGACTAAATGCTTAGGAAAGAATACTTTCAGTCCATTAAAATGGACTTAAGCTATTAGCCCGAAATGCAACTAGGGGCGGGATATCAAGTTAATTGAGATTGGTGCAAGGTTTGAGTTAAAAAGTACTCTTAACCACTAACCAATAACCACTAACTACTCAACACTGAGCGCTTTTGCGACGGTTTGCACGTCTTTGTCACCACGACCTGAGCAGTTGATGACAATTCGGGGATTACCATCAAGCTGTTGACAAAGAGTTTCAAGATAGGCGATCGCATGAGCGGTTTCTAAAGCGGGAATAATTCCTTCTAGCTGCGAAAGTCTCTGCAATGCTTCTAAAGCTTGCTTATCAGTCACACTGTAATACTCAGCGCGACCAAGATCCTTTAAGTAACTATGCTCAGGACCCACACCAGGATAATCTAACCCCGCACTAATCGAATGCGCTTCGATTACCTGACCATCTTCATCTTGCAGTAGATAACTCATCGCTCCATGCAATACACCTACTCGTCCTTTTGTCAAGGTAGCTGCATGTTTCTCTGTATCCACACCTTCACCCGCTGCCTCAACTCCAATTAGGCGGATAGATGCTTCATCTACAAACTCGTGGAACAAGCCCATCGCATTGGAACCACCACCGACACAAGCCAAAAGAATATCTGGCAAACCGCCCCATTTCTCTTGACATTGAGCGCGAGTTTCTGTACCAATTACGGCATGAAAGTCACGCACTAACATCGGGTAGGGATGGGGACCGGCAACGGAACCCAAGATATAATGGGTGGTTTCTACATTCGTCACCCAATCGCGAATCGCTTCTGAGGTGGCATCTTTCAAAGTTCCCGTACCAGCTTCCACCGGACTAACTTCTGCCCCCATCAACCGCATCCGAAACACGTTCAGGGCTTGCCGTTGCATATCTTGGACACCCATGTAAACCACGCATTCCAAACCAAAACGCGCACACACGGTTGCCGTAGCGACTCCATGCTGACCTGCACCAGTTTCAGCGATAATCCGCTTTTTACCCATGCGCTTTGCCAACAACACCTGCGCTAAAGCGTTGTTAATTTTGTGAGCGCCTGTATGATTTAAATCTTCGCGCTTTAAATAAATTTGCGCTCCTGTGCCGTCAGGTCTTGCGTAGTGCTTCGTCAGGCGTTCGGCGAAATATAATGGGCTAGGTCTTCCCACGTAGTCTTTGAGTAAACTTTGCAACTCTTCTTGAAATCCGGCATCGTGGCGATATTGCTCGTATGCAGCTTCCAATTCACTTAATGCGGGCATTAAGGTTTCTGGGACGTATTTACCGCCGAATTTGCCAAATCTGCCTAACGAGTCAGGTCGGGCTGTTTGGGCTTGTTTGATATTTTGAATGTTTACCACTGGTTAAAATCCTTTATTATTTATTGGTAATGGGGGGGGAGACGTTCCGCCGGAACGTCTCTACGATGATTTAAACTGAACCGACTTTTTGGAAGGATGCAGCGGGGGTAATGGCTGCTTTAAGTTCTTGACAAAGTTTCTCTACAGCTTGCAGTCCTTCGCTGGGACTACCCGTTGCTAATTTTTTGACGAAGGCACTACCGACAATTACGGCATCTGCTCCCCATTCCATGACTTGATGTGCTTGTTCTGGGGCAGAAATACCAAAGCCGACGCCAATCGGTTTATCGGTGACGCTTCGCAATTCTGTAATCAAATCCTTGACACGGAGATGGATTTGAGAGCGCATCCCTGTAACGCCTGTTACACTTACAAGGTAGATAAAACCTTGAGATTGACGAGCGATCGCCACAATTCTATCTTGAGAACTGGTAGGCGCTACAAGCAATATTACATCAATTCCAAAACTAGCAGCAGTTTGAATTAATTCTTCTGCTTCTTCTAAGGGCAAATCTGGTACCACCAAACCGCGTACCCCAGCATGAGCAATTTGTCCTAAAAATGACTTAATACCCCGGTATAAAATTGGATTGTAATAAGCAAATAAAATTATCGGCGCTTTCAAGTTGGGACTCACAGATTCCAACATCTCTAACACTTGCTCTAATTTGGTTCCTCGTTGCAAAGCGCGAGTTGCTGCTGCCTGAATCACCGGACCATCTGCTAAAGGATCAGAGTAGGGGACACCCAACTCTATAAAGTCCGCACCATTGCGATCTAGAATGCGTAGAGCGTCGGCGGTAGCTTCTAAGTTAGGATCGCCAGCTGTAATAAAAGGAATTAAAGCACACTGCTGGCGATTTCTTAAAGTTTGAAAGTGATCGGAGATAGAAGTCATATTACGAGTTGGGGAAACGATACCCACAAGGAAATAAATTTCCTTGCTTATAGCTTAAGTCCATTGAAATGGACTTAATCTTTTTTTGAGTCCTTTTTAAAGGACTTTGGCTATTAGACATCTGTTGTAAATTAATTATGCTTTACCCAGAACCCTTGTAGAGACGTAGCACTGCTACGTCTCTACATCTTTTCACCAGATGTCTATTAGTCCGCAAATTGATTTGCGGGTGATGCTATCAACAAATTACGTGTAGCTTGTTCTACATCGCTTTGTTTAATTAAAGATTCTCCCACTAAAACTGCACGCACACCAGCTTCTGTCACTAAAGATAAATCAGCGGGTGTAAATAATCCCGATTCGCTGACAACGGTAATATCCAAGCTTTGCAATTCTTGCTGCCGTTGCCCTAAAAGTTGCTGTGTAGTAGCTAAATCAACTGTAAAATTTTCTAAATTGCGGTTGTTAATTCCTACCAAGCGTATACCCTCAAGCTTGAGTACGCGATCTAGTTCGGCTTCAGTGTGAACTTCTACCAGCGCAGTCATTTCCAATTGGTGAATTACTCGCGAAAAGTCTTGGAGTTCTTCATCAGTGAGAATAGCTGCAATTAATAATACAGCATCTGCGCCTGCTGCTCTTGCTGTATAAATTTGGTAAATATCAATAATGAATTCTTTGCATAATAGCGGCAATTCTACCTCTGGACGGATGCGACGCAAATTGTCAAAGCTGCCTTGAAAGAACTTTTCATCTGTGAGGACAGAGATAGAAGCTGCACCACCTCTTTCATAAGATTTGGCGATCGCTATGGGGTCAAAGTCTGCCCGAATAATACCACGACTCGGTGATGCTTTTTTAACCTCAGCTATTAAGCTTGGTCTATAAGGACTTTGCTGTAAAGCATCGAGGAAATTTCGCACTTTCGGTGCAGCAGTTAACTGATTTTCCACAACTACCAAAGGCATTTCTTGCTGCATTTGGACAACTTCTTGCTTTTTTTGCAAGACAATTTCTTCGAGAATGTGACGGGGAGGAGCTTGGTTTGTCATGATTTAGTAGATAGTGGATAGTGGATAGTGGGTAGTTGATAGTGGATAGTCGATAGTTGATAGTCGATATGAGTGTTTTTTTACAATTAACAACTAACAACCAACAACCAACCACTAACAACTAACAACCAACCACTAACTAATAACCAACGACTCTTTCGTTTGAGTGTATTTACGGACGACGTTTTTGATGATTGCTAAACCGATTTCGCCATTTAAAGTCATGATTGACTCTGGGTGAAATTGAACGGCAGCGATCGCAAGTGTTTTATGTTCAATTCCCATAATTACGTTGTCTTCGGAAATCGCTGTCACTTTCAATTCAGCCGGCATTTGTAATGGTAGAGCAAATAATGAATGATATCTACCCACCGCGAAGGATTCTGGTAAGTCTTGGAACATCACCGAATCTGTGTCGGTAACAAAAACCCGCGAGGATTTACCATGTTGGGGATAGTTGAGAACTCCTAACTCTCCACCAAAAGCTTCTACAATGCCTTGCAATCCCAGACAAACTCCAAAAATAGGAATTTGGCGGCAAACACAAGCGGCGACCATCTCAGGGACTTTAAAATCACTTGGTCTACCGGGACCAGGAGAGAAAACAACTAAATCAGGACGTATTGTATCAAAAAGCGATTCATTAAAACCATGACGTAATGTGGTGACGCTTGCCCCAGTTTGTCGGATGTAATTGGCTAGTGTGTGAACAAATGAGTCTTCGTGGTCAACTAATAAGATGTGCTTACCGGGTTCCACATCGGGAATGCATTTGCTCAGTTTTGTAGATGTGCATTCGTCCATTTTCTCATCTGTTTCTTTAGCGCGGCGAATTGTTTCAAATAAAACAGCACCTTTGGTAATTGTCTCTTGTTCTTCGGCTTGTGGTATGGAGTCGTAAAGAACTGTTGCACCAACTCGCACTTCGGCAATTGAATCTTTTAAGCGAATTGTTCGTAAAATCAAACCGGTATTCAAATTACCATTGAAACTGAGATAGCCAACTGCACCACCATACCAACGTCTAGCGCTACGTTCATGCTGTTCGAGAAATTGCATGGCAGCGCGTTTGGGTGCCCCTGTAACTGTAACTGCCCAGGTATGGGAAAGAAATGCATCTAAGGCGTCAAATTCTTCTCGTAATGTGCCTTCAACGTGATCGACTGTATGAATTAGGTGGCTGTATAATTCAATTTGCCGACGCCCAATTACTCTGACTGAACCTGGTTCACAAATTCGCGATTTGTCGTTACGATCTACGTCGGTACACATTGTTAACTCAGACTCATCTTTGTGTGAGTTGAGTAACAAAAGAATTTGATCGGCATCGTCAATGGCATTTTGTCCCCGCGTAATAGTACCACTAATTGGGCAGGTTTCTACGCGCCTACCTTCAACGCGGACAAACATTTCTGGGGATGCACCGATGAGATATTCTCCACCTAAATTAAATACAAATCCGTAGGGACTGGGATTGATTTTCTTTAAGGTTTCAAATAGTTTGCTGGGTGATTGTTCGCAAGATTCAAAAAAGTTTTGACTAGGAACTACTTCAAATAAATCACCTCGACGGAAGTAATCGAGTGCGACTTCAACTTGTTTGGCATAATCACCTCTTTTATGGTCAGCAGGTTGCGCTGCTTGAAGACGTTTACCACGATAATCTATCGATTCACCTGTGCGAGGAAGATTATTTGTTGTGCCATGCGCTGTTTCAAATTCATATTGAAGACGAAATGCGCGTTGTAGATAGTAGTCAACTACAACTAATTCATCAGGTAGATATAATACTAAATCCCGCTGGTCTTCGGGACGTTCTAAGCGTTGGGGAATCGGCTCAAATTGAAAAACTAAGTCGTAACCAAACGCTCCATAAAGCCCTAAATGTTCGTCTTCTTTACTTGAGAAGGTATGCAGAATTTCTCTGACAACTGTAAATGCTGAAGGTTGTTTACTGCGCTCTTCTTCGGCAAATAATTGTTGTGTTTTATTGACGATTCCGGTAATATTATCTTTATCTGAAATTACTTCTTGAAGTTGCTGTGATTGTGATAAACGCTCTAATAGTAATGGTAAGAGAATTTTGCCGCGATCGCTTAATGCTTTTAAACTAAAACTATTCTCTCTTGTCGTTAGTTCTAAGGGTGGATTTACAAAGCCAATTGCCCATCTTTTGTATCTTCCTGGATATTCGTAACTGCTAGTAAGTAAGCCTCCACGCTGGGAATTTAGATAAAATAAAATATCTTCAAGTGCTGTGTCTATGTTGACTTCTGTCATGGAGCGAGAGACACGCACACCGCCAAGTGTTGTATAATTGTGCGAATCAACAATCATGAGCAATTCCTCTAGAATATTTATTAGTCATTTGTCTTTTGGGAACTTGGGACAAATGACTATTTGATGAAAAGGTAATTTAACTTGTCGCCGAGTCTTTTCTAATTATTGAAGTTTTGCTATTTCTTCTTAATAAAGCGTACTCAATATTAAGGAATTGATACATGAAGGATTTTTCGTTTCAAATATCAATTCTTTTGCTTTGTTTAATATTTTATTAAGATAATTCTTGATGAGTAAGTTTAAAAATATTGCCTCCACCTCAGGTTAGAAAAGAAGTGAAAATAGGGTGAGAAATATTCGTTAAAAAACTGCTTCTAAGGGTAGGGCAAATACACATAATATATACTTGACAAAAAGTTTTGTTCACGCATAAGGCAGATAAGTGGAATACTCTTAGTACAGCTTTGCGTAAAATCCTAGCGTTTTTTTTTACGCAAAGGAACACGGAGGTAAGCGCAGAGTGACGCAGAGTTTTTGTGATAAATTTTCGTTATGCAATGCGCTGTGGCTGCTATCGTCGTTATTAGTTGCAATAATTCAAAGTGACTATCAATGAATAATGTAGAACTTCCTACCAATTTGACTGACTTTACAGAATTGCTTGGTCGGGTTTTAGCAGGAGAAGAAGTTATTCTTTCCCAAGCTGGTAATCCTGTTGCCCGCATTGTACCCCTAAATCAGCGACCATTACGCCGAATTCCACTCCTTAGACCGTGGTAAGGTGGTCATTGCCCCCGATTTTAACGAACCCTTACCAGAGGATATTTTAAATGATTTTCTCAGCCCATTAGACATTAAGAATGAGAGCATTACTTGATACCCATGCATTTTTTTACTTGGAGTACTCTAAATGATTGAGGATTAACTGACAAACATCGATCGCTTGTATTGATGAAGAAAGTAGGTGACTTTGTTTGGTAATAAATAATGGACTTTCATCTTGATTCGCGGGAATACAACCGTGAGAACCTTTTACTAATGAAGCGTCTAAGGGAATGACATCCATTAAATAGCGAAACCCAAGTTGTTTTTTTAGCAATTTTGCCGCAATTTTCAGTTTGGGAAGTTTGATTTGCGGGTCAATAAATAATTCTACAGGGTCGTAACCGGGTTTACGATGAATATCTACGGTTCTGGCAAAATCGGGAGCGCGATCGCTATCAAGCCAATAATAATAAGTAAACCATGCATTTGGATTGGCGATCGCTACCAATTCTCCGGCTCTGGGATGATCTAAATGGTAAGCTGATTTTTGGCTCTCATCTAAAACCTGAGCTACTCCTGGTGTTTCTTCTAAAAGCGATCGCACTTTGGGAATATAAAAGCGATCGTTAACGTAAACATGAGCAATTTGATGATCTGCAACTGCAAATGCTTTACTTGTACCTGGATCTAATAATTCTCGTCCTAATTCTTCCCGTACTGTTAGCAAGCCTTTTTCTCGCAGCATCCGATTTAGGTGGATGGGTTGAGATACATCAGTAATTCCATATTCTGACAAAACGATGACTTGAGCGCCGCGATTTTCATAAAACGAAATCAAATCGGCACAAACCGCATCAATTTCTTGTAAATCTTTCGCTATTTTGTTGATGTCAGTTCCAAATTTTTGTAAGCAGTAATCGAGATGCGGTAAATAAACGAGTGTCAGCGTTGGGTTAGAGTGTTCTTCAGACCACTTTGCTGAATTAGCAATCCATTGAGTAGATTTAATTGATGTGTTGGGACCCCAGAAATTGAATAGGGGAAACTGTCCTAAATCAATTTGAAGTTGCGATCGCCATTCTGCCGGTTGAGTGTAAATATCGGGAATTTTTCTCCCATTAGCAGGATACATCGGTCGGGGAGTAACTGCGTAATCTACTGACGAGTACATATTGTACCACCAAAACAAATTCGCGCAGGTAAAGTCAGGATTTAGGGCTTTTGCCATATCCCACACTTTCGGAGCCTGAATTAATTTGTTAGACTGTCGCCAGAACTTGATTTCACACTCATCGCGAAAATACCAACCATTAGCGACAATTCCGTGTTCGTTCGGCAATTTTCCTGTAAGATAAGTAGCCTGTGCCGAACAAGTGACAGCAGGTAACACCGATTCTACGGTTGCCACTTTTCCACTAGCCGCCCAATGCGATAAAAATGGCGTATGCTGACATAATAAGCTGGGTGTCAATCCCACTACGTTAATAACAACTGTTTTTTGCATAATATCTTAAAATAAACATCAAAAAATATCTGAATATCATGTCCCGTTAATCACATATTGTAGAGACGTTCCGGCGGAACGTCTCTACGACGTTTGCGATATCATTACTGTTAATCAACGCGAACATGATATTGTTGTTTAACAACTAACGGCACACATCTTATTTAAAACCCACTCATACTCACGGTGAATTGATGCTAATAAATCCAGCTTCATTTCATTTGGTAACACCTCCCAAGTATAAGTTTCAATTTCTAAATGATTACAAATATGATTATTTTGCAACAGTTCCAAGACAGTGCTAATGTCGTCTTGCGTAGATTGCAAAACTTGATAATCGTGAATAAAAATTGGCACATGAAAGTGAATTCGCCATTGAGATGCAGTGGTATTTTCTAAATCTGGTAAGGCGTTTTCCAAGTCAGAGTATTGATTAGAATCGCTGGTAACTACTTGATGTAAATACGTAGATTCTGCAAAAGGCAGTAACCGTTCTTTTATTTGGCGACGTTGTTCGGCATCTTCTGGCACATTTACCTGTAAAGCTGCACTAATCTGAATTTTGCCGATTTTAATTCCTACAGCCTGAAATTGCTTGAAAATGGAAACTGGATTTTCAAAGGCGATCGCAAAATGACATGTGTCGTAACATACACGCACATGCTCTAATAAAAGCGCTTCGGCTGCTTTTTGCGGTATCTGTAAATGTTCTGCTAAATAAGCACCACCAATCGGTAATAAATGCTTTTGGAAATAATCAATTACTTCGGCAGCATTTTCAATTAATCCATCTGGTTCTGGTTCTAAATTTAAGTGCAGCAGCTTTCCAGTATTAGCGTGGATGTGTACCATTTCCGCTACCACTTCTGCTATGTGCAAAGTAGCGCTATTGATGACAGATGTTTGATTTCCTTTAAACCAAGGTTTGTAAGATAATGGTAGTGTGGAAATGCTACCTTCCATTTCGGCAGGTAACAATTCGGCGAGAATATTGGTTAGTTGTAATGTGTAATCTAACCGTTCTTGTTTAGACCAATCTGGTGCATAAACTTGGTCTTTTACTACTTTGCCATGAAATTCGCCATAAGGAAATCCATTTAAAGTAAACACGTATAAATCATGTTCGACTAACCATGATTTAAACTCAGTTAAAGTGTTTCCTTGTAATAGTTCTTTGGCTGCTATTGCTGCTAAACGCAAGCCAATACCAAAGGGTTTTCTTGGTGCTATTTTGGCTTTGAGTTCTGGAATGTATTGCTGTAAGTTACTAAATACTTTGCTCCATTTTTCACCAGGGTGAATGTTGGTGCAATAGGTTAGGTGAATGTTGTTTTGGATTTTCATGCTTTCGGAAACGACTGAAGTCGTTACTACGGGTTAATACCAAGTTGCATAACTCAACCCGACAAAGCTGTGCTTTATCTCCCCTCTCCTTAATAAGGAGAGCAGGGTGGTTTCATACAAAGAAAGAAAAAACTTTGTGTAGTTGATTAGAGAGGGCGCGTTGTGCTTGAGGAATAGTTCGGAAACCGAGTTTGCGGGCGATCGTAATGAAAAAGTTGTGTAAAATAGACCAATTGACAGGAGCATTGCCACCACGACGTGGTGGAAAGTCTTCTTGGAATGTCACATCTCGAACCCAATGCAGTGATTTTCGATGCCCCAATGCCCTTGAATGTCACAAAGTAACTGTTGAGCTTCGAGATATTGACTACATATATA
>NZ_KK073768.1:2153118-2223780 GCF_000582685.1 [Scytonema hofmanni] UTEX 2349 | reverse complement strand
GTCAATTTACGATCGCCTCCCATAAGTATTGTCATTTTTCTCTGTTTGTATGAAACCACCCTGCCTCTCCTTAATAAGGAGAGGGGTAGGGGGTGAGGTGTAAGTCATGAACGCAACTCGGTTTAAGTTAAATATCACGCTTTCGGAAACGACTGAAGTCGTTACTACGGGTTAAGTTAAGCTTTCAGATACCGATGAAGTGAGGAAGGAGGAAATGCTTTTTTTCTGTCTATTTTCCACAAATTCTTGTAATAAGGAAATAGCTTGTTTATATAAAGATAAATCAGCTTGGTGAACTTCAATCCCTTTACCAATGCATTGCAGCAACGTTAAAGTTAATTCTCCTCCCAAATGTTCGCGAAACTCTTGCAACCCACGAAATAAACTGCGCGAATGTTCTGGTTGTGAGAGTTTTTCTGTTAGTTCAGGAACGTATAATACAAAGCCCAATGTAATTAGTGTATTCAGAATGCACTGCCATTCTAAGCGCGAAATCTTTCCTAATAAATAGGAATAAGTTGTATCTAAAGCAATACCGATCGCAACCGCTTCTCCATGACGCAAGTTATAATTTGTCAGTTGTTCTAGTTTATGGGCTGCCCAATGTCCGAAATCTAACGGACGAGATGAACCCATTTCAAAGGGATCGCCGCTGTTAGCAATATGTTCTAAATGTAACTGAGCGCATCGGTAAATCAACTGTTGCATCGCATCCATATCTCGGCGACGTAGTGCTTCGCTATTGGTGCGGATAAATTCAAAGAAGTCAGCATCCTTAATTAGAGCGACTTTCACAGCTTCGGCAATGCCAGAACGCCAATCGCGATCGCTTAATGTACTCAAAAATGATAAATCATTAATTACTGCGTAAGGGGGTGCGAATGTGCCGAGAAAGTTCTTTTTACCAAAGGCATTAATTCCGTTTTTCACCCCGACACCAGAATCATTTTGTCCCAACACTGTCGTAGGAATACGGATAAGTCTAACTCCCCGGTGAGCAGTTGCAGCGGCAAATCCTGCTAAGTCTAACACCGCACCACCGCCAATTGCTATCAGGTAGGAATGGCGACATATCCCCGATGAATCAATCAATTTGTGAATTTGCTTGACTAAGTTGGGATTGTTTTTAGCAGCTTCTCCACCAGGAACTTTTATCGGGTCGCCTGCGAGGGTTAAGATATCGGCATGATACTTTGTATACAGTGCTATTTGCCTGAGCAAGCTACGCCGAAGCTCTAATAAGCCGGCGTCTACTACTACGACTATTTTCTTGGGTTTTTGCTCACCATCGCCGGCAATTAATTCCGCCAGCATGTGATTTTTCAACTTAAAGACTTCATTGCTAAAGTAAACTTTATAGTCGAAGCTAACCGAAACATGTTGTTGAATCGGTTGCAAATTTAATGTAGTTATTTCGGGAATACTAGCTACCATTTTTTTAGTTTAGTAATGTTTCTAAAAGTGTTGCGCGATTGAAAGGTTGAACAAATACTTCAAGATGTTTTTTGCCAATTCTGCACGAGGGACAAACGTTATTGTGAAAGATGTCGATCAGCATAGTTTTTGATATTTTAATGCTAACGAACCGCCAAGTACGCCAAGAAAAGAGTTATGATAAATAATTTAAATTTTTTATATGTTTATTTGTGCTGAAAAATCTTTTTTATGACGTGACTAAAGTTTGTACCTAAAGCTTTTAAATGAGTTTTTTTATCCTCTGTGAAAAAGCTTTTAGCGATTTCAAATTCTTGAGTTAATCCGGTTCGATCTCGTTTTTCTACTAAGGTTGCTAAACGATTGTAAGTTTCTGCTAAAATGCTAATTTCTTCACATCTTTCTTCTGTGGCAAGCATGATGTCTATGCACAAATTTGGATTTTGAGCAAATAGACGTTTAACTATATCTATTTCTTGTCGATAGCTGGGACTAGACATTGATAAGCTACGTTCTATGTCTACTTTTTGTTGTGCTAAGAAAACACCAAGGCTAAATCTAGAGAAGTGTTGCGTTGCTTGAATAATGACCATCATTTGATCGTGTTCTTCTGGTGTGCAAACAATTAGTTCTCCACCTTGGCTTTTAATCAAGTCTAAAAACCATTGAAAAAAATGATTTTCTCTACCTGGACACACTACGACTTTTTGCTGGCTGAATGATTGTATGTTGGGACCAAACATCGGATGTAATCCCATAACTGGTCCTGGATGGTGTGCAAGCATTGCTGCTAATGGCTGAGTTTTGATGCTGGTAATGTCACATATTGCTGTTGTTGGTGCGAGATATTTTGTCGCACATTTGATAACATCTACCGTTCGTTCAATTGGAACGCTAATTAATACTAACTCTGCCTGATTTAACAGTTGATCTGCATATTCCCAATCATCATTTTCTAGAATGCTTACGTTGTGTCCAGCCGCTAGAAGTTGCTGTGTAAAAAATCTTCCCATTCTGCCAAGTCCACCAATGATGGTAATTTGCTTTGGCTTGACATTATTAACATTGGATGATTCAGTGGTAATAGGATGACAACTATTGATTATACTTGTCCAAACACATTCGGGAATGCCCGCTTGGGCAAGTTGAGGAGCTATATAAGCAAGTTGTTCTTCTGCTGAAGGCAATTCTGATGTTGCTTGCAGCGATAGGCGATCGCGTAATAGCTCGATTAGATTTTGATCGGTTTGTTTGAGCTTGTCTGGAATCATAAATAATCCAAATAAGAGCGAAGTTACAACCGTCAGCAGTCGTCATTCCAACTTCATTAAATAAACTTTTTTATTTAGAATTTATATGCTTGCTAATTTTTACCGATGTTACGCGATATCAAATATCAACTGATTCACTAGAAGTGAATTTTGGCAAAATATCTAAATCTAATCCTGGGTTAGTGATCGCATCTGCAAATAGCTGTTCATACTGATCGAGTGCTTGCTCAAAAGAATAGCGCTCTATGGCAAATTCTCTTCCTTTCTTACCTAGCATTTCTCTTTTCATAGGATTGGTATATAAATCCATAACCGCTGCTGCTAGTACTTCCGGTAATTCTGGTTTCACAACTATACCACCGCCACTTTTGCGAATTGCTTTGGCTGCTGTCCCGCTAGCAGGAACTGAACCAATAATTGCCCTACCACTTGCTAGTAATAATGGTATTTTGGAAGGCATGTTAAAGGAAATTACGTTGCTCTTCTGCACAATCAAGCCGATATCAGCTGCCGCTAACATTTCGGGTAATTGTTCTCTCGGCTGTAAAGGTAACAGTACTACGTTATCTGCGCCACAAGTTTGGCAATATTTCTCCAATCTTTCTAAAGCTTGTGATTCACCAGCGATCGCAAAAACAATTTCTGGTATGTGACGCAAGCGAGCTGCTGCTTCTACTACTGTTTCTAAACCTTGTGTCAGCGCAATGTTACCTGAGTAAAGAACTACAAATTTATCATCTAGTTTATTAGCTTTTTTCCAAGGGTTGTTTTCTTTTGGTAAAGGGCGGATAAAGTTTACATCTACCCAATTAGGAATACACCTAATTTTACTAGGCGAAACTCCCTTTTTGATTAAATTTTCCACAAAACCGTCGGCAATAACACTGATGCTATCTGCTGTGCGATAAGCAAACTTCTCAAGTGTTTCCAAGGCTCGGATCATCCATTTATTTCTAATCAGCCCAACACGTACAGCAGCTTCTGGTAAAATATCTTGTACATTCAGTACCACCGGGCAGTTATACAAACAACCCAGCAAAGCTGCCGGTAAGGACACCATCAGTGGAGGGACTGTCAAAAGAATTACATCGGGTCGCCACCCATTTAAAGCTTGGGGGATACTTGTAAAGACAAAGCTTAATTCTAGTACCAGCCGATCTACAAGGTTGGGTTTAGACTTGATTCGCAGATAACTACGTTGGATGGTGACACCATTTTTCTCTTCTGTCACATACCATTTACCCCGATAACCATCGTAAATTTGGCGCTGAGGATAGTTTGGCATACCTGTAATTACCCGAACCGAATGACCTCGCTTCACTAGTCCTTCTGCCAGTTCAGTCATTAAAGGAGCAATCCCAATCGGCTCCGGATGATAGTTGTAAGAATAAATCAGAATGTGCATGATCTGTCTTGAAAATAAAGGCTAAGGACTAGGATTAGAGAAAGTATATTTTTTTGATAAATCACCCGTGGCAATTCCGCTACTTAATTTCTTGGAATCACCGTATAAGTGTAAACTCTGTCTTACTCTTATTTATAGTTATTATTCCCACTTTTATGCTTTAAGTTACTGCAAAGATTCGTGCGATCGCCATTGAAATCGGCAACAAACTTAAAACCATCAATCCGTAACTCCAACTAGCGAACCCCGCTGCCAATGTAGCATCTAATACTATTAATGACAACACCCCAGCTTTGACTGCAATTCTTATGTGTTCTGGGCTTGGTTGCCGCACAGCTTTGATAAAAGGCAGTAATACCCGCGTCGCGAAAAGTACAATAAATGGTAATGCCGTCAAAACTTTATAATTGTTTAATAGCCCTAGTCCTAAAAGTCCGAAAATGACTATAACAATCAGTGATAATGCTACCACTCTAGTAGTACTTTTGCCAACTTTGACTTCATCTCGACTGAGGGTAGTGATACCGGCGATGTAAGCGATCGCAATCAAAGCCAAATACCAATATTCTCCCACCATTGCCGGCGCCACACTCACACCTAACAATAAGTTAGCACCGCGACAAACACCCATGTTAATCGGACCCAAAACAGGGTGATGCTTCCCCACAGCATCATAAAGTAAAGCTGCTGAAGCAGCGATCGCAGCCACAGCTGCACTCTTGGTAGAAACTTGCAAAGCTGCAATTACACCAACGCTCAAAAAGATACTTCCTAAGATAGTTGCGCCCAAAACCGATGCTCTACCACTAGGAATCGGTCGTTCCGGTCGCTCTTCGGCATCTAATTTGGCATCAAAAACATCATTAAAGACGATTCCCCCCCCGTACAAACCCGTAGTAGCCAAGAGCAACCACGCTAATGGTGTCAACTCACCAACGTATCCCGAAGCTGCGAAACCGGCTAAAATATCTGCCCAAGCAGTAACAATATTAGCAGGACGCAATAATTGAAGATATGCCCAGAGGGGATTTCGATTTAAAGTCGCGGTGTTCATGATAGTGTTTAATGGTTAGTTGATAGTGGTTAATGGTTAGTTGATAGTTGATAGTGGTTATTGTTTATTGGTTATTGGGTAGTGGTTATTGGCTATTAAAACAACAACTATCAACCAACAACTATCAACTAACATCCAACAGCCAACATTACTCAATCAATGCATATTCACGCATAGACTCAACAACTGGTTGTTGTCCACGCAGGACAGAGTTACCGTTAAATAACTGACGTTGGTCGATCGCTGAGGGTGAAAGCCAGTCTGACTCTTGCATTTGACCGCTTTGGCTGTAAACTGCAAGTGCGTTTTCATAACACACAGCTTTGACATCAGCTTCACTTATTCCTCTGTCTATCATCAATTGAGCAGTTTTAGGAACAGCTAGCGGATCGCTAATTCCCCAGTCAGCGCTGCTGTCTACAATGATGCGATTACTTCCATATTGGCGTACAATCTCCACCATGCGAGCATTGCCCATTTTGGTATTCGGATAAATTGTGAAACCTGCCCAAAAGCCCCGATCCAAAACTTCTTCAACCGTCTCTTCATTGTTATGATCCACAATCACCTTCGATGGATCTAACCCATGCTCAATGCAGACATCCATGCTTTGACTTGTGCCTGCTTTTTTATTCCGATGGGGTGTATGAATTAATACTAGCATGTCAAGCTCTTTCGCCAACTCTAACTGTAGACGGAAGTATTTATCTTCAGCAGGCGTCATATCGTCGTAGCCAATTTCACCAATAGCGACTACACCCTCTTTGCAAGCAAACAGAGGTAACAATTCCATCACTTGCTCTGCCAACGCTTCATTATTAGCTTCTTTAGAATTCAAACCAATGGTGCAATAATGGCGAATACCGAATTGAGCCGCTCGAAAGCGCTCCCATCCCACCAAGCTGTTAAAGTAATCTTGGAACGAACCAACATTAGTCCGGGGTTGCCCCAGCCAAAAAGCCGGCTCAATTACAGCCACAATACCCGATTCCCGCATCATCAAGTAATCATAAGTTGTGCGGGCAGTCATGTGAATATGAGGATCAATAAACATCATATTAATTGTTGGTTGTTAGTTGTTGGTTGTTAGTTGTTAATGGGCAATGGGCATTGGTAATAATTCTTTCCCCTTTCCCCTTTCCCCTTTCCCCCTCTTCAAATTCCCCCTACCCCTTAACCAAATCCACCAATTGCCAAATCTCCGGAGAAAGCGATCGCCCAGCAGCTTGACGTTCATTGGCGTAATCAACTAACATTCTTGCTAGTTCTGGATTTGCACGCTGATTAAGTCCCTGAATTAAACTCACAGGACTGCCGACAAAAAAAGCTTTCAGCACCATCTGATTCCAAGCCAGATTGTCAAAATACTTTGCCGGATAAGGATTTGTTAAAGCAACAGCATTAAAAACTGCTGTCATATTGCTGCGAACACCTTCAGCAGCACGGTGACGAAGTTTTTCTGGGTAAGGTAGAAGCGGTAAAGCTTGGTAAAGTGCAATTAACTCTCCCACATCCGCAGTGGTGAAAACTTGCTCCAACGTGTGCAGATATTTTTCTGCATCATCATTAGGCAAAGATAGCAGCAATAAAGTACGAGCAGCTTGATCCACACTCCAATTAGCGGGAACCCAACCTGCTACTATTGCCGAGGCTGCTTTTAAGTCGTCTTGTGTTAACTCAAGGTCACTTTTGCCAGTATAACGAGGCACAGCGCTGAAAGCAGTAAAAAACACTCGCACATTAGCATCGTTGCTTATCTGCTTTCTTTTTTCATTCAGCCAGGTAAGACTTTGTGTATTCAGCCGCTGTGAAAGCCAGCGATCTAATAAATCATTAACACTAATTAAGTTTAAATTAATTACAGCAGACATAATTAATAACACTTTTTGAAATACTTGTCTTTTCTCTCGTTCCCTGTTAGTAACAGGACTTACGCACGTACTACGTATTTCCGTCATTGCGACGCGAGGAAGCAATCTCAAAGTCTTGTTTTTTGGTAACGAGTGCGTAAGTCCTAACTAACAGGGAACCAGGGTATCAGGATAAAGTCGCTAAACTGTAGTCTTTTGCAGTTGCTTCTCTAAACTAATGATTGTCCTTTGCCGCTTATCTTTCTTCAATTTGACAACAGTAGCTCCTATTCCCAACAACCCAAGAGCTAACGCTGTGCTTGGTTCAGGCACTTTTTTGTTTTGACCTTCTACCTTCAGCACTTGAACGCGACCTTGGAAGAAATCACCTACATACAGCTTACCGTCTCTGTAGCTTGTGCCACCTGTCCAGTTAAACCTGCCCGGAGTCAGGTCGAGAGGATTGCCAAACGGAGGTTCACCTAATTGTGGAGGTGGTACAGGATTGCCAGATGCATCAAGAGCAGGTTGTCCATATGCAGTCAGGAACTTACCGTTTTTATCGAATACCTGAACGCGGCTGTTGATAGAATCAGCTACGTAGATATTCTCATTTTCATCCACTTCCAAACCGATTGGTTGAAGAAATTGTCCATCTCCCGTGCCTTGTGTGCCAAATGTAAACAGCGAATTACCATTTGGATCGAGTACTTGAACGCGGTTATTAAACTGGTCACTTACATAAAAATTTCCACTAACTGGGGAAATTCTTAGACCCGCTGGTCCTTGAAACTGCCCAGGTGCAGTACCAGAAGTACCAATGCTACCAAGAAGCTGTCCATCTTTGGTATATTTGTTGATTTTGTCGCCACTAAAATCACCTATATACACATTGCCAGCTTTATCGAATGTCACACCCGATGGTCCAAAGAAAGCTCTACCTTCTATCAAACCGCCAAATGAGCCAAAGGAGTTAATAAAATTGCCTTGTGGATCGTAGACGTTAACGCGGTTGTTGAAAACATCACCTACATAGAGATTCCCAGTCTGCGGATCGAATTCTAAAGCTGACGGCTCGTCGAATTGTCCAGGTCCTCTACCACCTTCACCAACTGCGCCAATATAAGTACCCTGAGGGTTGTATATTTCGACCTTGTTACCGATCGCCGGGTTAAAGCTGCCGTCTGGGTTCAAACCACGACCGTTACTTACGTAAATATTCCCAGTTCCTTCTTGCACAGTTATGCCTTGGGGAACAAAGAGTTGCCCAGGACCAAAGCCAGGACTACCGATATCACCTTCGTATTTCAAGCTTAAGGAGAAAGCTTGAGTAGCTGTTGCTACAACTGCAAATCCTGCGCCAACTAGAGCAAATGATAAATTTTTGACTAATCCCATAGTGAAATCTCTCTTGTTTGAGGTATACTCTTTCCAGGGTTTTTGTTCCCAGATCCAGTCTGGGAAGCTTGGATTTGAGCTGCTGCCTTGAACACAGCAGCCTGTTTTTTGAGCGATCAAAAATGAGGAATTAGAGAATTTCTACTTTAGCTAGCAACTCTTCGCTTGCTTTTTGTTGCCGTTTGCGTTTGCCCATTGCAGCAGTCGCACTTAAAGCCGCAACAGCGAATAGACCAGCACCAGCACTTGGTTCGGGTACTCTTGCGGATCTAGGGTCAATCTTGATAATTTGTCCTGTGCCGGCGAGTCTGGCTCTGTTGGCAATGTATAAGTTACCATCAGCACCAATAGTTATCCCAGAAGCTGCTTCTAATCCATTACCATTCCAGATGGTTGTACGAGTACCATCTTTGGCTATTTTGATTAGAGAACCGCTAATATCACCAGTGATCACACCACCCTGTTGAATTTCCTTCCATTCGGAATTATTAATATGTTGCAATGCATACAAGCTACCATCAGTGTCGTATGCGACGCCTGTCAACTGTGTAAAGCCATCGTAAATGGTTTTGATTGACAAATCATCAGGGTTAACGCTAAAGATGCGTGCTTCTCTCTCTGGATAGGGGAAATAACTGTATTCACTAACTGTTAAACTGCCATCCGGAGCAACAGCTATACCTGTAGGTACTGATTGGTTGGAGACAGGCAGACCATTGACTGCTTGTGTATAACCTGGGGGTAGTTCTGCCCCTCCTGTTGGGTCTACTGTCCCTTCAGGAAGAGTTGGGAATTGGTCTACAGTTAGTTCTAATCTTTTCTGAGGGAACGGGGCTACATTCTTAATACCGCTGCCATCAAGTCCGACTGAGTATATAGTGTTTCCACCGCCATCTACAACGTAAGCGTTATCACCCTTAATTGTGAAGGCATAGGGGTTAGAAATTAAATCAGTGCCATCGGGATTATTTAGGGCTTCATACTGGGCAAAATCGGCAAGAGCTGTCAGCGAACTAGTGCCTAAGTCTACTTTGTATAATTTACCCAGGTCAGGAGCTTTTAATATGGTATCGCGAGAGTTTGGATCGCCGGCAACACCTGTCAATAGATAAGCGTTACCTTTGGAATCAAATTTGAAGTCCGCAGGACCTGCTGCTTGTTCCCCAGAAGGTACTAATGCTATGGATGTAAGAGTTGAAAATATATCTGTTCTTGTACCATCCTGAGCAATTTTGATAACGCTACCGTTAGCACCAGCACATAAAGGAATATATTGAGCGCTAGGTGATGGGATACATCTGCCGTCGTTTCCGTCTCCCCCTCTACCGCTGGTTGTCACATAAAGACTACCATCTGGACCAAATGCCATGTTCCGGGGGTTATCAAGACCGTCAGCAAGTACCGACAGCGATGCGGCTTGTGCTGCTTGGTTTACAGCAACAGTGCCAACGCTAACGGTTAAAAGTGTAAGGGCAAATGACTTGAGTTTCATATTGGAATTGAGAGTTGTTAGTTGTGGAAGGTTTAATAGTTATAAAGACAACGATTCCCAATAACTGGGAAGCACAAATCAAGCATTCCCTGAGACAATCTCTCTAGGTAGACAGGTGTCGGCTTGAAAATGAGTGAGTGCTGTTGCTCAATCCACCAAAGCTTTTTGCTTGCCGAAAGCAGAAGCGGATTCACAGCATAGATGTATTCTCAATTCGGATTACTTGTCCTTGTCCTGGACGACCGCCTCGGTTGATGATATAGAAGGCATTATCTGGACCAATGGTGAAGGCTGCGGGTGATTCTAATCCATTACCACTGAGTAAAGTCGTGCGAGTACCATCGATCGCTATTTTGATCAGAGAGCCTTCTGGTTTTCCTTTCCAACCTGAAGCATTCATATGCTGCAATGCATACAAGTTGCCTTCATTATCGAAAGCTAAGTCAATCAGTTGGGTAAAGCCCTCTGCATAGACTGTTAATCCGTCAGCATCAATACGGTATATTTTTGCTTGACCTTCTGGAAAGGGAAAACCAGTAAATTCGCTGACGTAATAAGCACCGTCAGAACCTTTAACAATATCTGTAGGTACTGATTGAATTGCTATCTCCGATGGTGGCGCATGACGATAAGCACTAGCAGGTGGTACGTGTCCCCGGTCAAAATTTTGCGAGTTAGAACCGGGGAAGATTGGATTAGTTAATATCTGGTTGGGAATTGCAGCAATTACCTTCAGATCGCTGCCATCAATATTTCCACTGAGGACGTTGTTTGTCCCTGCATCAACTAATACAATTTTATCTGCGTCTATGTAAAAAGACAAGGGGTTACTGACAACTTCACATGAACTTGATATAGAACTATTAGTAAGTTCATAATTAGCGATATCGGCAGTAGTACTCCAAGTATTTGTACTTAAGTCGGCAGTGATAATTTTACCTAAATCAGTGTTGCCTAACGAGCGATCGCGTAAAGCTGGATTAGCAGCATAGCCAATCACAACATAAGCCTTACCTTGAGCATCAAATTTGATATCATGAGGACCAGCAGCTCCAGTTCCATCAGCAAATGCGACAGAAGGTAAATCTGTCAGTACATGTTTGACGATACCATTTTCAATTTTGGCGATCGCACCACTTGTTCCATAACATAAATCACCTTGACCGCTAGGTGATGGAACACTTTTCCCATCTCCCCCAATTCCTGATAAAGCAATATAAAGACTACCGTCGGGACTAAAGCTCAGACCTTTGGGATTATCAAGACCATCGGCAATTACTGCAAACGATGTAATAGTATGTTCCTTAAGTTTCATTTTAAGAATTAAAAATTAGGTAGAGACGTTCCGGTGGAACGTCTGTACGAGAGGTGCGGTAGAGACGTTTCGGTGAAACGTCTCTGCGAGAGGTACGGTAGAGACATTCCACTAGAACGTCTGTACAAGAGGTGCGGTAGAGACGTTTCGGTGAAACGTCTCTGCAAGAGTTACGGTAGAGACATTCCACCGGAACGTCTCTGCGAGAGAATTTATTTACCCTGCGGTGCATAGCTCATACCACGGTCAAACGATTGTAGATTGCCAGCTTTGGCTTCTGTCAAACGTTTGATATTCATGTTCTCAGCACCAAAGTCTTCAATTTGAAGTTTGCCCAATGGTAGTTGTTCACCGTGTTTCCAAAATGTGATTCGGTGCAAGATGAAACCAGGAGCTTCCGGATCACCAAAAGCATAAGAAGCCGGTATCAACATACTCGGACAGCGCTGATAAAATCCTTGCTCAGGATAAAAGAATTCATGCTCTGCCAAATACCATTTACTAACAGGTTCTACCCGCAACGAAACTTTTACTTTATGACCATATTCATCGCGATACTCACCAGATGAAGCAGAAATTTCACCATCTGCTCGCACTAAATGTGCCCAGTCATTCATGTTTCTCAAATCTGACAAATATGCAACTCCTACTTCTATAGGAGCATCAACATAAATGGTGTCAGTATCAATAAAATAACGTCCTTTTGTGGCTGATGTCAGACCAGCTTTGCGTTCCAAGTTAGCCTTGAGCGATCGACATTCAGAAGTATGTACAGTATGAATTCCCTGCATAATCATCTGAGTTTGTCGCTTTGGATCGACAAAACTTAACCAGTGAAAATACACACCCTTTTCATCTGTTCCTGGTTCAATGTAATCGCTAGGGAAAAGCAGAACCGGATAGACTTGAAAATATTTCTGATACTCAAGTCCACAATGCCACTCAATACCTTGAAGTTGCGGATGCTGTAATTTTTTAACGTGATAGTAGAGGTCTCTATGATAACCTGAAGCACTTCCGCGCCAAGTATTTTCATCCATTTGCTCTGCCATCCGACTATAAAGCGTCCACTCGTCTAAATTTTTTAGACTGCAAAGGTACTCGTAAGCATTCTCTGGTGAAGTTGCAATATAAGCGGATGTAGCAAAGGTATTTTTTTCCATAATATGTTGTTAGTTGATGGTGGTTAGTTGATGGTAGTTAGTTGATGGTAGTTAGTTGATGGTGGTTAGTTGATGGTGGTTAATCCATAACTCTTGACTGTTGACTCTTGACCGTTGACTGTTGACTCTTGACTATCAACTAAAAATCATTTCCTTCTTATTAATTTTTCTCGCGTTCTTAATTCGTTCTTCTGCCAACTGCTTGGCAGCTTCATTGGTGGTGATTTCTTGCTGTTTCGCACGAGCAAAAATCTCAATGAGTGTGTCGTAGATATTGTGCAATTGCTGAAAGGCTTTTTCTTCGTTGTAGCCGATCATTTCGTTATAAACGTTGATAAGTCCTCCGGCATTGATTACATAATCAGGACAATAAAGAATTCCTTTTTCTGTAATCATTTGACCGTGGATTTCTTCTTGCGCTAGCTGATTATTGGCACAACCGGCAATAATCGCGGCTGACAAACTATGAAGCGTTTGACTGTTAAGAATTCCACCTAATGCACAAGGAGAAAATACATCAACATCCAAAGAGTAAATTTCGTCTGGAGCAACAACAGTTGCACCTAAAGTGCATTTTACTTCTTCTACTTTTTCTTGACTTATATCAGTGACAAAAAGCTCTGCACCGCTTTCGTGTAAAAGTTGGCAAACATTTCTGCCGACGTTGCCCAAACCTTGAACTGCGACTTTCAGCCCTTCTAAATTTTCACTTTGTAAGCGAAATTTAACCGCAGCTTTGATGCCTAAAAATACACCTTGGGCTGTGATGGGAGCTGGTCCACCAGATTTTTCTTCTACACCGACTACATAATTAGTTTCTTGACTAATTGTTCTGACATTTTCTGGGGTAAGATTCACATCTTGCCCAGTAATAAAACGTCCTTGTAATCTGTCTACAAAACGTCCGTAAGCTCTAAATAATTCTTCAGTTTTATGTGCGGGGTCAGCAATAATAACTGCTTTGCCTCCACCAACGGGAATGTTAGCACAAGCTGCTTTATATGTCATACCCCGACTTAAACGAAGGGCATCTTTTAAAGCAGCTTCTTCGTTGACATAAGGCAACATTCGTGTTGCCCCCATTGCGGGTCCTAAGCTAGTGTCATGGATGGCAATTATTGCTTTGATATGTGGGTCTTTACCATGACAAAATAACACTTGTTCATGACCCATTTCTTCTACTGTGTCAAAAAGGTTCACCCTACACTCCACTTTTGAATTTGAGATTTTTAATTTGGGGTTAAAGTTAGTAATTGTCAATAACTCGCAATTAACAACGAAGATGATTCGTAGTGAGCAGTTTACCGCTCAAATCAAAGATTTTAAGATTTTAAGCACTGAAGTGCTTACTACGTTAAGGAGCTTTTATTTAACTACTAACTACTAATACCAATTTTGTATGAGGCTGCACAGAATCATGAAATCCATTAATTCATCCGCGTTTATCTGCGTTTATCTGCGGTCAATAATTCTTTAAATCTGATTCTATGCAGCTTCATCTTAATTTGGTATAACCACCATCATTAGATATTTGGAAATGAAAGCATTGCGGAATTTTTAGCGGGAGTTGCTTTAACTCCTTGTGCAGCTAAACTATGATTGCGACCTTTAGAAGGTGCCGCTCGATTGGGGTCAATGATGACATCGATGAGGAAGGGAACTTGTGATGCGATCGCTTGTTCTAATGCTGCCTCTACATCAGATTCTTTGACTACTCTGATTGCTTCTGCTCCCATTCCTTTAGCAATCATCGCAAAGTCTGTGGGGGGAATTGATGCATCTGCTCCTGTCAATCCCAACAATTTCATTCCTTGATGGCACATGTTGTAACGTGCATCGTTAAGCACAATCCAAATTGCGGGAATTTGGTATTTGACGGCGGTGCTGATTTCGTTATTCATCAACATTGCCCCATCACCAACAATGGCTACGGCTTTACCATTCCGGGCTTGTGCTGCTCCAACAACTCCGGTGACGGCGTGACCCATTGCCCCGACTCCGGTGCTAACTCGGTAGCGATTTGTTTGAGAAAATCTCAGTAAATGCGTTGACCAGGTAAAGGAGTTACCACACTCTGCCATAACTACGGCATCGCTACCTTCGACGATGACTTTTTGAATGGCTGCCATCAAGACTTCTGGTCGCACTGGAATATCTGCACCCGGTTCAATTTCTTCTCGTTCGGGGTTGGGTAAGGATATTTGCGCGGTATTCTCTGGCATGTGCTTCAACAACGCTTTGACAAAGGCTTTGATATCAGCCTGCACGGGGTAGGTTTTGGCTGATGGGTAAGCCACTCCTGGCACTTCTGGGTCAATGTCTACATGCACAAAACCACCTGGGGGAACCATTGCCGGACTCCAAAACGAGGTCGGTTCACCTAAGCGTGTTCCTAAGACTAAAGTGCGTAAGGCAGTTGCAGATTGCATGTATGTCATGACTGAACCATGACCACCTAAACCTGTGACTCCGACAAACTGCGGATGTTCTTCCGGAAAGATGCCTTTACCGCGAGGTGAACACATGACTGCTGCACCTGTTTTTTCTGCAAGCTGGAGAATTTCTTCGGCTGCATTCCTAGCACCGAATCCAACCCAGATGGCAAAGGGTTCTTGGGATAGTAATTCAACACATTTGGCGATCGCTTCTTCTGATGGCGCCACCGATAAACAACCAACTCCTAAATCGGGCAGGGTTGTTTCATCAACTGTGGTTGTCTGTACACCTGTGGGAATGCTTAAATGAGCGACAAATCCCCCCGGTTGCGCTAACCCCAGGGCAATTCTTCTAAAAATCTGCGGAAGTTGAGCAGCAGATTCGATGGTGACAGCATAGTTGAACAGCGCTCCTGAGGTGAATATGCCGCTACTGGGCAATGTGCTGGTGCTGGTTTCCTGAATTGCCCAGCGTCCACGATGCGCTGCTGAGGTGCAAGCTGATAACAAAATCACTTTTGCACCTTCTCCACGAGCCGCAAATAAGCCTGTGAGAGCATTAGTCATTCCCGGTCCTGCGGTGGTGAAAACTACGCTCGGACTACCAGAAGCAAAGTAAGCTTCGGTGGCAGCAAAGGCGGCTCCGGCTTCATGACGAAAGTTGAGTACTTGCATGGTACTATTCGATAGAGCGCCCCAAAGGCTTGCCATTGCTCCCCCTGCGACACCGTAAGCGCAACCTACTCCCAAATTCTCTAGCATTTCGGCGATCGCATCGGCAACTGTCAGCGATTTGGAGTTTCTTCCTGATTCTAGATAACCGTTTTGTTTGTACGCTATTGGGGTAATTTGTGTCGTAGATGCGGTATAATTTTGAGTCATTGCTTTTACGTAAATCCTAAAAAATTGCTGGCATAAAAATCTCTGTATCTTACTCAACTGCCTTTAAGCTCATTTTTTCAATAATGCAGAAAAGGAAAAACTGAGTTTATCTTGTAACTTTTGACCTGGCTTGGTTGAGAGAGGTAACATTTAAATATTGCAAAAGAATATAGTTAGTACTAAACCTTTCTACATGTGCTTCTGGAAACAAGACTACGGGAGATTAAGAAGTATTTACAATGAATAATCTTTTGATCGCCTTGTCATTTTTTTTGCTGTTTAGCAAGAACTGCAATACTGATTCTGCATAGCTTACAAATCTATTCCTTGCGATAGTTAAATAAAATAGCAATCCCCTTAAATATCTAAAAAAAAGTATTAAATAATACATTTTTTTCAAAGCAAAGTGAACAAAAAATCATTTGTTCTTTGCAGTTCTGTTTTTACCTCAGATGCTTGTGTTGTTGTACAAATCAAGATTTAATACACTGTCTACCTTTTGGTGGATGAAAAGCAATTACGTATATTAAACACTTAAAATCGTCTTTCTTGTGACAGATGACAAGTATGTGGCATGAAACTTATGTTAAGATAAGTTAAGTTTATGAGTTAGGAGTCAAGTTTGCCTGAGACCTTAACTAAATTAACGATATTCTTGGCATTTTGAAGCAAAAAAGATAACGGTCAGCGTTAATAGTAGAAATTGTTTTATTTACTCTTTTTATTATATTAAACTAGCCGTTTATCATCGTTTTTATTTGTTGCTTTATAGTAGAAAATATTGTATTGTAAAGATTGCGTAAAGTTTTATTAAGAAGATGATTTTTCTGATAATTTAAGAAGTGGGATTAAAAAATTAATATTTTTAAGACCTCAAAGAAATTATTAATTCATGCTTACAAGCCCATTTATAACATTGGTGCTGACGGATTAAAAAGGTTTAGTATTTCCATGAATCTTGGCGATTACAAGTTAGTTCCATCCAACTCTCAATTGGCTTCAATGCCTCAAGAGTTGCAATTGGCTGATTTACTGTTAAATCAGGTTGCAGATGCTGCTTTTTCTCTACAAGAAAACTCCGAGTTTCTCTATGTAAACGATGCGTTCTGTCGCATTACTGAGTATTTCCGTGAGGAATTACTGGGGATGAAGTTACAGGATGTCGATGTAGATTTTTTGCCAGAAGTTTGGTCAGAACAATGGCGAACGCTAAAATTACAAGGTTCGCTCTGTTTGAAATCGCGTTACCGTACAAAGAAAGGGCAGATGTTTTTGATGGGGATTACCCTCACTTATATAGAACATCAAGGCAAGGGAATTGCTTGTGCAATAGCTAGCGATCGCAGTCAAGAAATAGTAGAGTTTTCGATGCAACGGTATGCTGATAAATCTTCTTATGCCAACATTGAATTACATCAAGAAGTATCTGCCCAATATCAGCAAAAAGAAGAAGAACTAAAAACATCTGTTAATTTACTACGTTCGACTCTCGAATCTACCGCTAATGGCATACTTGCGGTAAATTTTGAGGGGGAGATTCTTTGCTACAATCAAAAATTCATGGATATGTGGCAACTCCCCAAGTCAGTAACTATATCTAGAAAATGTAAACGAGCTAAAGCTTTTTTTGAAAGCCAAGTTAAAGATCCACAACTTTTCTCTGATTGCGTATGGGAAATGGAAATTCAATGCGATCGCGAAAGATACGATTTACTAGAATTAAAAGATGGGAGAACCTTTGCACACTACTCAGAACCGCAGCGACTTGATGATAAAATTATTGGCAGAGTGTGGAGTATTTGGGACGTTACAGAATTCAAACGCACTGAAGCAGCACTCAAGCTGAACGAATCGAGATTTCGCATTTTAGCAGAAACTACCGATGCTAGTGTTTTCCTAATTCAAAACTCAAAACTTTGCTACGTAAATCAGGCGGCGGAGGTACTCACAGGCTACAATAAAAAAGAATTGCTGAATAACTTTAACCTTAACCGATTAATTAAAAGCAAAAAGCTCAGGCAAGTTAATAAGCTTGATCGTGCGGCTCCCTGTGAATACCAAGAAATCCAGATTGTCACCAAAAGTGGCTTAGAGCGGTGGCTAGCTTGTACTGTGGAAGTGATGGATGGATTACTTGATTTTTCCGGTAAGGCAGTCGAATTCGTCACAGCAATTGATATCACCGATTACAAAAGTGCAGAATCAGAAGTTCGTCAAGCTTTAGAACAAGCAAAAAAACTCAGCGAACTGAGAGAACGCTTTGTATCTATGCTGTGTCATCAATTCCGCACACCGCTGAATATTGTCTCGTTTTCTTCTGATTTACTCAAACGCAATCTTCACCAATGGAATGAAGAGAAAACCCGCTCTTATCTTGATTTAATTCAAAATGCTGTCCATGAAATCAGCCAACTTTTAGATGAGGTTTTGTTGTTTGGGAAAGCAGAAGCTGCAAAGTTAGAATGTAACCCCAGACCAGTTGACTTACAACAGTTTTGCCGTGATATTGCCGCACAGATGCATTTAGCAACTGATAAGCAAACATCAATTAATTTTATTAGCCCTGGTAACTGTTCAACTGCTTATTTAGATCCCAAACTGCTGCATCATATCTTAACTAATTTACTTTCAAATGCAATTAAGTATTCCCCTGAAGGGAGTATAGTTACTTTTGAACTTTGCTGTCAAGATGAAGAAGTAATTTTTCAAGTTAAAGATGCAGGGATTGGGATTCCGGTAGTAGATCGACAACAAATATTTGAAGCATTTTATCGCGGTAGCAATGTCGATAGTATTCCCGGTACTGGTTTGGGTTTATCGGTTGTCAAAACCCTTGTAGAGATACATAAAGGTCGAATTACTGTTGAAAGTGATGTAGGTGCAGGCACTAAATTTACTGTTGTGTTGCCCAATAGAATTGCTGAATCTTGAGTTTTGAATAAAAACTTTTATTTAGCACTAATTAAATACTCGGCATAAAGTTTAGCGTTACTTTTCTACTAAAAATTGTGGTAATTGAAGATGATGCAACAAATAGCAAAAAAAATTCTGGTAATTGAAGATGATGCAACTACCCGCAATATCTTCTTAGATGGTCTGCAAGCTGAAGGTTTTGATACTATAGGCGCCCACAACGGTATTACTGGCATTCAGCAAGCACAAGAACATTCACCGGACTTAATAATTTGTGATATCATGATGCCGGATATGGATGGTTATGCCGTTCTGACTGCGCTACGTCAAGAGCCGATAACAGCGATTATTCCGTTCATTTTTCTCACAGGCATCAATACCCCAGAAGATGTCCGCAAAGGTATGGAATTGGGCGCAGACGATTATCTTACCAAACCGTGTACAGTAGGGCAATTGCTCAGAGCGATCGCTACCCGATTAGAAAAGCAAACTCAGATCCGCTTCTGGTGTGCCATCAATTCTCATAAAATGTCAGCATCATTACCGACACAAAAGACTTCAACCGAAGAACCTCTTGAATTCATTTTTCCATCGATTCCTCAACTCAAAGAAGTTTTTGATTATATCGAAGCTCATTATCAAGAAGGAATTACTTTGTGTGATGTAGCTCAAGCAGTTGGTTATTCCTCCGCTTACTTAACTAATCGAGTTGCCAAAAAGACGGGAGACACCGTAAATACTTGGATTGTGAAGCGTAGAATGGCAGCAGCACGTTATTTACTTCAAAATACTGATCAAAGTATCGAGCGAATTGCTACAAGCCTAGGCTACCAGAATGCATGTCACTTTTCCCGTCAGTTTCGTCAACATAACGAGATACCTCCCCAAAGCTGGCGGAAAAAGCATCAATTTATACTCACATCTTGCACCTAACCCTAGGGATTATAAATCGCGGCTATACAAACTAAGTCCACCTACGTGGACTAATCGAAAATCAAGGTTTTCAACCCCCATAGGTGGATTTTGCCTTTGTAGCCGCGATTTATAATCACCCAGTTTAACTTTTTTGTCTCAACTGCTGTATCAATAATTGTACTCCTAAAGCGAACAAACCAAGAGTTACCATCGCAAATACCCCTGTTCCTAAGGAGAAAACACCTAGAACGAGGGTACGCACTGCGGAGGAAATTCTGATGGTTAATTGGTTTTGTGAATGGATGGGGTTTGTGGCAAAACTGATAGCGATCGCATTTAGTAGGGAGTATACTGCGATCGCTAGTCCTCCAGAAATTATTGACCCAATTAAACAGCGTAATGGAGTCGCTGTATTTTTTTCTGTCTCTGGTTGTTGAATTAAATTTGGGTCACTCATAGGATTTTAGATTGGGAGTTGGGAATTGGGCATTGGGCATTGGGCATTGGGCATTGGGCATTTCTCCCTTGTCCCCCCTTTCCCTAATTCCCTATTCCGCATATAATTGTATCAGCCCATGCTTTATCTTCTGCCTTTAATGGTGGTATTGGCTCTTGATTGTAATCAATAGTTAAATAATATCTCGCACGGGCATATATTCGATTTAATAAAGGTTGCAAATCTAAAATCACTTCCTTATCTCCCGACTGCAAAGGTAAGACGAAAGCAGGAATCTTTTCGCGAATGCTAAAGCCGTATAATTTAGCTTGAGGGCGAATTTCACTTGGACTAACAACAATGCGATAATCTGTTGTTGGCACTTCTCCTAATAAAGACATTTGCCGACCATTTCTGAGTAAATCAATTTCTACTAAATGCGTCAGACTAGCTAAAACTTGTTTTCGCTTTCGTTCATAAGCTTTTCTTCCTTCACCGGCTCTTTTGTTTTTGGGAGAAAGAATTTCAATTGTTGTAACAACAAATCCCGTGTCTATCTCTCGAATTTCTAAGTAACTTTCTGTGACATTTTCTGGCATGGGTATTGTCACCGTTACCCCATCTGTGGTAGAAACTTGTGTAGTTTTAGATGAATGCTCTTTCTGATTTGATTGTTGAGAAAAAATAGTCACATCAGGAATACCTACCTTCTGGGAATCCTCTTCATCACTTAAATAAGTACGTTGCTCAATCGCAACTCGATATTGAGGAGGTATGTTTGGCTCAATCTCGTCCGCTATAATTGCGATTAACCGATGATGTACTTCTGACCAAAATACGGGATTTTCCAGATAAGGATTCATCCCAGGAAATGGAGAATTCATAGGACTATGTTTTGTTAAGATGCTATCTGAATTCCATGTGCGATCGCTTGAGTTACAAACAATTCTAAATCTTCGTTATTCGTCGCTGTTTTCACTTGCTGCTTAACTTGTTCTGCATGTTCTTGAGATTCACACAGCGCAAACACACTTGGTCCAGAACCAGACATCATCGTTCCCAAAACTCCTGCATTTGCAAAAGTTTCTCGCAACTCTAACACTTGCGGATAAGCTGGTAAAACTACCTTTTCTAAATCATTATGCAACTTCTGAGCGATTTCTTTGACATCTTGATGTAAGATTGCTTTTACCATTTCTCCTGAATGTACCGCTGATGCACGAACCGCTAAATTATCGCTATCTCTAATATAAGAATCACCAAACTGAGTGCGATAAGTTTTATAAGCCCAAGGTGTAGAAACTTCTAAGCTTTTGTATTTACCCAATACTATATATATACTATTTAAACTTGGCAAAGGAGAAAGTTGTTCACCTCTACCTGTAGCGATCGCTGTTCCACCGGCAACGCAGAATGGTACATCTGAACCTAAAGTAGCTCCTAGTTCTTCTAATTCTGACTGAGTTAATCCCAACTTCCATAATAAATTAATTCCTACCAAAACCGCTGCTGCATTCGTCGAACCCCCAGCTAAACCAGCAGCTACAGGAATCCGCTTAGTAATAGAAATTTCTACACCACCGTATTTAGCAAAGGTGTTAGGAAATTTTCTCATCATTAATTCAGCAGCCTGGTATGCTATATTACTTTCGTCTGAAGGAACTTGCGGATGGTCGCAGTGGAGACGAATCCTGTCAGTGTTGAGAGAACGCAACTCGATTTCATCTGCCAAATCGATGCTTTGCAGTATCATAGCTAACTCGTGGTAGTGATCGGGGCGATCGCCTATAATTTCCAGATACAAGTTGATTTTAGCAGGAGCAATTAGGGTGTAAGAATGCATTTTGAAAATTAAGAATTAGGAAGAGCGTCTGTTGTAGAGACGCGAAATACGAAGTCTCTACAGAAGTTGAAAATTCAGAGTTTTTCTTGACTATTGACCATTGACTGTTGACTATTGACTTCTAACTGATTTGCCAGTGCTACCCATTGAGACACGCTAACGTCTTCAGCACGGACTTGAGGATTTATTTCTAATTGTTCCAGTAATTGTGTCAGGCTGGTGCGTTCTACAATCGACTGCAAATTATTTCTTAACATTTTGCGCTTTTCCCCAAATCCTAACTTTACCAAAGTTTCCAATCGTCGCGGGTCATTTGCTGGTGGTTCTATTTGGTAGGGAACTAACCGCACGACTGCTGAATCTACTTTTGGGGGTGGGGAAAATGCAGATGCGGGTACTGTACAAATTAACTTACACTCAGCTAAATATTGTACCCGCACGCTTAATGCTCCAAAGGCTTTCGAGCCTGGTTTAGCATATAATCTTTCTCCTACTTCTTTTTGTACTAGTAGTACTATTGAATCAAATGGTTGAGAATTTGGTTTGCTGATAGTACCAAGGAGCTTTTCTATAATTGGTCCAGTGATGTTATAGGGAATATTAGCTACGACTTTATTTGGGTTTTGAAAAGCTTCAAAAGCTGCAAGATGAGATGGTAAATCTAAAGTGAGAAAATCTCCTTGCAAAAGTAAAAAGTTATCACTTTGACCCAATTGTTTGACTAATAATTTGCACAAATCGCGGTCAATTTCCACTGCGAGTAAAGATTTGACATGTGGTAATAAACGACGAGTGAGAATGCCGGTACCAGGTCCAATTTCCAGAACGCGATCGCTTTGGTTACATTCAGCTGCTTCTACTATTGACTGAAGTGCCTTTTCGCTTTTTAGCCAATGCTGGGCAAAGTTCTTGCGCGCTCTTATCATCTATATAGCTCCTAAATTCTATGTTTTAGCTTCTTTTTACTGTTAAATATATTGACTTATATAATATAGTATGATGCTCAAGATAAAATTATAAGACTTGGTGTCAAAATAAGAGCGATCGCTTAATTATCCATAAGATTTACCCAAGTGTCATATTTTTCATGTTCGAGGATATCAAGAGTCACCCATTCAACAGCCCAAAAAATCTTGACTGTTGACTGTTGGCTCTTAACCCTTGACCCTTCCTCTAAAATTCTTTCTTACTATGACAGACATTACTGTAAACTTCAACTCCATCATTAGACTCACAGACGACGACTTTTATCAACTATGTCGGAAAAACCCTGATGTCAAATTTGAACGCAATGCCAAAGGAGAATTACTTATAATGTCACCCACTGGAGGAGAAACAGGAAACTGCAATGTTGAAATCGCGACAGATTTTGTTATTTGGAATCGACAAGCAAAACTTGGAGTCTGCTTTGATTCTTCCACCTGCTTTAAACTACCCAATGGTGCAAATCGTTCCCCCGATGTATCTTGGATACGACAAGATAGATGGGATGCACTTACCCCAGAACAGCAAGAGAAATTTCCGCCAATTGCCCCAGATTTTGTTTTAGAGTTAATGTCACCAACCGATAGATTGCCAGAAACACAATCTAAAATGCAAGAATATATAGATAACCAAGTGAAGCTTGGGTGGTTAATTAACCGCAAAACACGTCAAGTTGAAATTTATCGTCAAGGACACCCACCAGAAATACTCGAATCTCCAAAAACATTATCAGGAGAAGATGTTTTACCAGGTTTTATTTTAGATATGCAAATAATCTGGAAGTAACTTATAGCGTTTCCTAGTCTGCTGAGGTACAAATTTATCTGCGTCCATCTGCGTTTATCTATCTTCCGAAGCGGTTAATCCAATATTCTATACCTCATGAATGTGGGAATCTCTATATACCTTATTGATATTTTTGCGGATTTTATACTAGCCACATTGAAGTTAATAAAATAATACAGCGACAAAATTATGAATAAAAAATATATTATCCCCTTTATTGTTATGGCGATCGCCGCCAGCGTCAGCAGTTGTAGTTCAACCCAAACTTCTCGAAATCTTGACGAAACGGCATCAGCAGCCACAACAACACCAACTAACAGTCTTTCATCCAAAAACCCAAGCATGGCTCAACTGCGAGCTAAATCGTCCCAATACCAGCCTTTTTCTACAGAACCTTTTACTGAAAATACCGCTTTCTCAACCTCTCAACCTACCACTGGCAACACTATTGACATTAACCTATATACAAGTGATAGCGAATGTCAACAATTGATTCCGAACACAGTTTCAGTGCCAGCAGAAGAACCTGCAACGGGTATTGTGAGTAAAATCATAGAAAAACAAGATACAGGCGATTTTGATTTATCTGGTTATCGTATAAGTGTAAAAAATCGTATTGCTACCGTAGATTTCCGAATATCCCCTGAGTCTAAACGGCAGTTAGTTTCTCTTTCCCATTGCGAACAGTTTGCTTTATTTGGTAGCCTCCGCAAAAGCTTGACAAGCAATGCTCAATTAAATATCAAAAAGGTTCGCTTCACCGAAAGAGGTAAGAAAATTATTCTTTAATTGCCAAGCGCGAAACGTCTGTAAGGGAGTTATGACATCGACCGAATTTAAATATGCATTATCCAGAACCCTTGATTAGACCTAGCACTGCTACGTCTCTACTCTATGTCTAATAAACTCTTTCTATGCGCTTTTGCTACAAGTACGTGAGCCAAAAAAATATTCACTATTTAGCACAAGTAGGAGGAGACACAAAATCAGTACCCTCAGAAGCAGAAGAAATAAGCGTTACCTCCCCTTTACCGTTGAATACCCAACCCGTAGCAGGTACAATTTCTATAGCTTTTGGTTTTGCGGGTTTAGCCGGAGATGTCCTGGATTGTTGTGCAGTGATAGCGCTGAGACGAGAATCTGTCCAAACAACGTCACTGCTAAGAAAATCGTCAGGGCTAAGAGGTAAACCACCGCGTCCGGTGACAATAAATTCGCTACCTTTGTTGTCAAAAGCGGCACAGCTAGAGGAAACTAGTATTGGAGTATTTACTATACCTGCGGGCAATTGCAATAATCCTTGATTTGGGTCAACATTAGGTGTGTTGATTTGTATAGTACCTTGTACCCCAAGTTCAGAACTAGCAGTAATGTCACTAAGCTCAGTTAAGCGTGGGCGAGGCTCAATGCCATAAATGCCACTTGCTGTAATATCAACCTTACCACCCTGTCCGCGAAAAGCATTAGCAGAGATGTCACTATTTTCATTAGGGACAGCGACGATGAAGCCATTGGGAGAATTGATGGTGATGTTACCCCCATCTCCACCTTGTTGTGCAGTACCTGCGGTAGTAGAAATTTGACTGGCACCACGCAGCAGCAATAAGTCTCCTACTTCTAGCTTGATATTGCCACCATTACCTGATTGAGATTGTGCAATTAATCCTCCTTGGTTGTTCAAGTTAATTTTTGGAGAGTTAACTATAATATCTCCTGCCCTTCCTGTACTTTCTGATTGAACGAATATACCAGTAACGTTGGAAGATGTAACTGCAATGTCTCCGGGAATTTGTGTATTTGCACCAACAAAAGTGCTGCTTCTAGTAGAACCAGTCCCGGAAATTGTTACAGAGTCAGAGGCATTAATATTAATCGTGCCTGCATTTCCTTGTCCAAGAGTACCCGCAGTTAATATGGCGCCATTACTTAAGGACAGATTTCGCGTAGTAATGTTGATATTGTCTGCATTGCCTATTCCACTTGGAAACACAAGACTGTATGCACCACTTATACGCTGATTACTACCAATGCCATCAAAAGTGACAAAATCAGTGGCATCAATATTTATACTGCCTGCATCTCCTCTACCATTAGTATCTGTAGCTAAACGAGCACCATTTCTGACTGTGAGCGATCGCGTCTTGATATCAATATTGCCCCCTCTACCAGGTTCGGCTGTTGCAACTTCGCTATAAATCCCACCAGCAAATCCACTTCGATTCACCCCTTCTAAAGAAATAGAATCAGTGGCTGTAATCCTGACATTGCCAGAATTTCCAGTTCCTAAGATGCTAGCTGCTAAAAAAGACCCATCAGCAGTATTTAATGACCCCGTAGTAATGTTGATATCACCACTATTACCAATTGCTCCAAAACGCACGTTACTGAAAGCTCCGGCTTCGGTGAGAAAGGAAACAACATCCCGTGCTTTGATTGTGATATTACCACCATTCCCATTACCGAAAGATTCACTACTGATAATAGAACCACTCTTCACCTGAAGCGAGCCTGTGCTAATGTCGATGTTACCCGCACTGCCTCTTATTCCTCCTCCTAACTGGCTGAATATTTCACTGTTGTTAGAAAAGGAGACGGTATCACGGGCATTTATCTTAATATTGCCTGCATTTCCTACTCTGCCATAACTGTTGACAAGCAATTGAGCCTGATTAGCCAGTTGCAGTGAGCCAGTAGAAATACTAATCGTACCACCATTGCCTTGGGCTACAGCAAAGTCCCGTAATCCTACGGTGCTTGTGGCAGTCCCTCTATCAAACAGGACAGATTCACCAGTTTCAATAATCACATTGCCTGCATTTCCTTGACCCACAGTATTTGCTGTGAGAAAAGACCCATCGGTAACTGAAAGCGACCTAGCTCTAATTCGGAGGTCATTCCCATTACCCATCCCCTCTGCTTCCACAGTCGTAAAGGCTCCACCGTCTCTATCAAAAGAGGCAGTATCGCGGGCTTCTATATTTATTCTACCTGCATCTCCCTCACCAGCAGTACTCGCTCTCAAAGTAGCACTATTGGTTACTGAGAGAGAACCTGTGGTTATCCTCGTTTCACCACCATTACCAATGGCTCCTTTTTCTACGCTGCTTGTGGCAGTCCCTCTATCAAACAGGACAGATTCACCAGCTTCAATAATCACATTGCCTGCATTTCCTCGACCCAAAGTATTTGCTGTCAAAAAAGACCCATCGGTAACTGAAAGCGACCTAGCCCTAATTCGGAGGTCATTTCCATTACCCATTCCCTGTCCTTCTACAGTAGTAAAGGCTCTACCAACTCTATTAAAAGAGGCAGTATCGCGGGCTTCTATATTTATTCTACCTGCATCTCCCTTGCCAAGAGTACTCGCACTCAAAATACCACCATTGGTTACTGAGAGAGAACCTGTGGTTATACTCGTTTCACCACCATTACCAATGCCTCCTGGTTCTACTTGGCTGAAGATAAAGCCTTCATTGCTAACCTCAGCAGTATCACGAGCATTAATAATTACATTACCCGAATTCCCTTGACCCAAAGTGCTAGCTCTTAATTGGGAGTTATTTGTAACTAATACAGACCCAGCTTTAATTTGTAAATTACCACCATTGCCCACACCTGTTGCTTCTAAACTAGTGAAGCCAAAGCCTCCATTAATGAAAGTAACTTGCCCTTGAGCATCAATTAGAAGATTCCCTGCATTTCCCTGACCAAAGGAACTAGTTTCAATCCTGGCACCATTACTGACTTTGAGCGACCCAGTTTTGATGATGATGTCGCTTCCCTGACCTACAGCATTAGCTTGTATCGCATTGGAGACAAGACTCCCATCAATTATCGCTTCTGTTGCATTTATTTCTATATTTCCTGCTTGACTTTGGGGTGAACCCAACCCTGGTGCTATCCCAGCTCGTATTTCTGTACCTGCTCCCGAAATATTCAAATTGCGAGCATTGATGGCAATACTACCACCTCCGCCTGCAAGTACGTTGACATTAGCTCGATTACTCAAAGATACGTCTTGCTTGGCTATTCCATCAGGAAAATTCAAACTTAGGTCACTGCCATTAACATTCAGTCCAACAGTACCAGTGTCTGCGACACTGCCCAACTCCACTCGACCGCCTGGAATCTGTAAAATACTATTATCTAAGCTCAAATTCCCGCCTACAAGACCTAAGGTTTTATTAGGTGCGCCTTGTAATCTAGATCCTTGCACCTGGATATTTGCCGGATTCTGTCCAAATTGCAAACCAATGGGAACGCTGATGGTTAGCAAGGGTGTGCTTTGTGGAGCGATCGCACTAAATGTAGTACCATCAGCAAAGTTGAAACTAGTAGCTGTAGTTGCCAAAAATGAGCCACCGACATTCAAACTGGCATTTTGTCCAAAAACAATCCCCGACGGGTTGATTAAAAACAGGTTAGCCGCACCGTTAGCGCGAATCAAACCATCAATATTAGATATTGACCCACCTGTTACCCGATTAATAATGTTTTGAATGTCCGCAGCATTATTGAAGAAAGCAGTAGTACCAGTAGGGACAGAAAATAGCCCAAAGCTGTGAAATAAGTTGCTTCCAGCTTGAGTTCCACCAGTGATGTTAAAAGTGTTACCTATCTTACTGACGTTAGAATTATTCGGTAGAGTGCCATCTGGTGTAATTTGTTGAGCAAGAGCGCAGTTTGGAGAGAAAAGACTTGTACACAAGCCCACAATACCCCAAAACCAGCGCCAACGATTACTTATTCCCGACATTGCACCCTCCCCAAGTATTGCGTATTTATTTGACGACACTATTAATTAATAGATAATAAATGTGGCAGATTATGCGTTTGTGTGGGATGAGAGTGAAGGTTTAAGTGCGATCGCTAATTTCTTCATTCCCAGATAGATAGACAGGTGAAGCAAAAAGTTCTACAATCTGACTGATTGTCGTAATCTTACCCATTGCCCAATCAACCCAAACATAGTAAAAAATTTTGGTGATTCGGCTCAATCGCGCCGATCGCTCTATTAAGATAAAGACGTCTTTAGTAGAGGGCGACAAACAAATGGATGTAAAATTGATATTAGTTGGATTAACTGTTATCTTTACCTTTTCGTGCTTATTTTTCGGCACAAAAAATGGCTTTTATGATTCAGACAACTACCACGGCAATGGATCGGCACATTAACAAACGCCCAATTCTGTTAATTTGATAGGTTGTCATTATCCACGTTTTTCCGAACCAGCGCGGGTTCGGAAGCGTCCTCCCCAATTATCTAATCCGCATTCGAGGACGCACTTAAGTACTTACCCCTAGGTCACAAGACCAAAAACCGCGTAAATCTAGGCTTTTGGGAAATGTGCAGCAAATATAAGGTTTGAGGGGAAAAGAGCATGAGTGAGGATCTATCAGTATCCTCTGGCTTTGATACTGGGGAGAGGACAAATGAATTAGAATGTTTTCCCTATGGTGTCCACCATAATGATGAAGGCATGTGTTTATTGGTGCGGATGGGACCACACCGCATCCTCCTTGACTGTGGCTTAAAAGATATTTCCGGACTGGTAAAGGGGCTGAAAAAGTCGGCAAAGCGAGGCAGTTCACCTCTACCAGCAGATTTAGTTTTGGTAAGTCACGCCCACCCAGATCATGCTAGGGGATTGTTGGCACTGCATAAGGCTTTTCCCTTATTACCTATATACACTAGCGAAGTGACGAGCAAGTTACTACCGCTGAATTGGCAGGATAAAGAGAATAACGAAATTCCCCAACTTTGTCAAGCCTTGCCGTTGCGATCGCCTGTGGAATTTAAAGATGGTTTAGTCGCAGAATTATACCCCGCAGGTCATCTACCCGGAGCAGTGGCGATTCTCCTCACCTACACCACCCAGCAACGCTCTTACAAATTACTATATACAGGTGACTTTTTCTTATCGAACTCCCGGCTAGTAGAAGGTTTGCGTTTAGAGGAATTACGCGGATTAGAGTTGGATGTGCTAATTATTGAAGGCACTTATGGCACATCCCGTCATCCACACCGTCGCAACCAAGAAAATCAACTAGCAGAACGAATTAATCGAGCGATCGCTGACCATCACTCCGTACTACTACCTACGCCAACATTGGGTCTAGGTCAAGAATTATTGATGCTATTACGTAGCCATCACCACTTCACCGGTCGCGACATAAATATTTGGGTTGATGGTACTGTCGCCACGGGATGCGATGCTTATTTAGAATTATTACCTCACCTGCCCCCATCTGTACAAAACTTCGCCCGTCATCAACCGTTGTTTTGGGATGAACGAGTGCGTCCCCGCGTGCGTCGTTTGCAACCAGAATATCGTCACACTGTTGGTAATACTCCTTGTATTGTCCTCACCGACTCTACAATTGATTTGGATGAATACTGCCAACTAGGTATGAATTCCTGGGTAATACTTTCACCAGAAAAAACTCATATACAACTTAATAAAGCATATCCAGGACAAACTAGTGTCGAAACTTATCTTTTGGCACAGCATAGCGATGGTCCGGGAACCACCCAGCTAATTCATAATTTGCGACCCCAGCATGTCATTTTTGTCCACGGTTCCCCCGGCTATTTGGCAGACCTGACTAGTTTAGAAGAATTGCAAAATCGCTACCACGTACATTCGCCCCCCAGTGGTACATTAGTCGAATTGCCTATTGGCGATACGTTTTTGCAACCAGCACCCCCAGAGACTAATTATGAGGGCGAATTAACAGAATTGGGAACGGTAATTACAATTACCCTCCCCGATGCCGTTACTGCTGACGCTAGGTGGCAACAATTCGCCGATACTGGCTTAATCGAAGCGCGTTGGCAGGGAGAAGAGATCGTATTGCGGGGTTTGTCGCAACGAGAATTACTCAATCAAAATAGCGATCGCTTTATTTGGTCTGATGTCGATTGCTGCGGTACCTGTAGACATCAAAGAGGGCAGCGGTGTTGGAACCCCGCTTCCCCCCTGTATAACTTCAAGGTTACTCTTGAAGGTTACTGCCCTGCCTTTGAACGGTTAAATGAGAGTTAGTTGTTAGACTGAGGACAGGTTGTCAGAATTAATTCCTAGTCCCTAGTCCCCAGTCCCCAGTCCCCAGTCTCCTTACTCTGGATTTGAGTCTGTGTAACGATTGCGGATGCGTTCAGCTTCTGGACAATCTTCAGTCATAAGAGGTTCGACATTACCACGGGGCACTGAAGCTAATTTTTGCGTTACAGCACCAATACTTTCAAGGCGAACCATCTCTTCCCAAGAACAAACTTCGTCCTCTTCTTCTGTTTCATAGCGTAGAGTGACTAAATCTCCCTCTATGTCGAGGATGCGGGCGCGTTCAATCCAGCGTTGCTGGTCCCGCAAGAATACACATACCTCCCGCCCGTCGCAACACAGTTGATAAATCTTGCGGTGTAGCATGTACTGCTTCTGCCTTTTTAAACGACGTAGTTAAACCTGTGAACATCTGGGTTTTATCCCAACCAATATATAGTACCGTTTTACAACACTTGCACAAAGCTAGACAAAGTTAAACTTAGTAGAGACGAGATTGTGCAACGTCTGTACATAATTCAGTAATTGTCCTGACAAGTGTGAGTATTTTTTGGTGAATACTTCTACCATTATGTAATAAATAATACTCCAAAACAAGTGGTAAGTGCGGTTGTTTAAGTTGCCTACTTGTAATCATTGGCATTTTTGGGAAGTCTTTACCCCTATGTATTTGATCTTAACTCATTCTCCTGTCACCTTAATGGTTTTAAACAACAACACCCCAAAAGTTCTTCACTGCGTCTTGATGTGACACAAAGGAAAGCAGTCACTAAAGGGGGACTTTCTTGACAAGGGGGACTTTCTTGACAAGGGGAAACATTTTCCCTTTGTGCTCTTGTGTCAGCTTCGTTTGTATTGTGTGGGAAATTTCATTAATAAATTTGAGGAGGATGCCTCTCGTTTAATTTGACCGACGCGAACTGCTTCATCTAGTGCCACCAAAGCAGCCAAATCTTTTGAATCATAGCTTTTGGTAGCCAAAACCTGATGAAGTAGACCCTCGGATTCAACACTAAGACATCCAGTCTGGAAAGCAGATTCAATAAGTGCGCGAATCATTTTAATTAGGGCATAGTTAGCAATGTGTTACATACAGTTTGCAATATTTCCCTCATCTGCTAGTTGACATCAAACAGTATTTACTAGTGATTATAATTACATAACTTGTGTGATTATAATCACAGGCAATAAATAATTAAATTCTAACTAAAGCTATCAAAAAAGGGAAATTTATCCTTTGGTACACCAAAATAATACTTAAGTAAAAAGTAAATAAACGTACACTAAATTAGTTTAGACTGTAAAATTGTGGTAAAATAATATACTTTAAAGACACGATTTGCATTTAATTAAAGAAAAAACTTACGGAAATCTTCATCCTTTTGACTCAACTGTACCCACTCCAGGTTTAAAGCTTGGAATTTTTGCACCAAGCGATCGCACGCTGGGCGTTCGGTAGCGTAATGTCCGGCATCAATTAAAATGAGATTGCGATCGCGACTTTCTTGAAATTGATGGAACTTACAGTCAGAAGTCAGATAAGCTTGAGCACCAGTTTTGACCACAGCTGAGATATAACTTGCTCCCGAACCCCCTAAAACAGCAACTCGCGAAATTTTCTGCTGTAAATCACAAGTTGGAGAAAAAAGCAACTTTTCTTGAGCAAGTCGGGTTTGAATTGTCGCCAGTAAATCCTGTAAACTTATAGATGGATTTAAAACACCAACGCGCCCATATCCCAAACCAGCTTGTGTGGGAACTATCGGGGTGACTTGTTGAAGTTGTAAAATTTGAGCTAAAACGTCAGCAGTGCCATCATCAACTTGGTCAAAGTTCGTGTGAGCGCTGTAAATGCCGATATTGTGGGTAAAAGCTAACCGTGCCATTTCGGCGATCGCTTCCCCAACAACTAAAGACTTCAGGGGGTTAAAAATCAGCGGATGGTGAGCAAAAATGAGATTAGCGTTAAAGGCGATCGCTTCCTCCATCACCGCTAAAGTAGGTGTTAAACAAACCAAGACGCGTGCATTTTTCTGCAAAATTCCCGGTTCAATTTGCCACCCGCAATTATCCCAGCTTTCGCACCAAGCAGGATTTGCCCATTCTTCAAACCAAGTAATTAAATCAACGATTTTCATAAAATGGATGGGGGTTGGTGGATAGTTGATAGGTATTTGTAGTGTGCGTCACGCATAAAGCCTACTGGCGCGACTTTTCCCCGTCCGTAGTCGATACCAAATTGCTTAATATTGACAAATTTTTCAATCCTTAATTTTACCACAAATTTTTTGCCACAGACATTATGAGCGATCGCGTTTATATCTGAATCTAAATTTTTATGTTTAAAATAAGTAACTTCAAAAAAGAAAGTTTAAAATTATATTCCATATTTGTTTATTTATCGTTACCAAGATATTTTTGGTAGCCCATTTCATATTTCTCCTTTGCTAAACAATCCAAAGAGAAAGGAGCAATGAAAACACCTAATAATAGCCAACAAGAAACAGTTGCAAACGGCGAAAATGTTTTTCCACAGGTTTTCTCCCAACCACCTATGCTTTCTAGCGGCAGAACAATGTGGAGCCAGATGAGTCTGGAACACCACTACCTACCAGCAGGGGAGACTCCTGAGTATTGTCTCAAACAATTTGTCATTACTATTAATCTTGGTCAGAGTTTTCAGGTGGAGCGAACTCTAGACAGACATCTGCAAACAGGGTTAATGTTTACGAGTGCTGTAGCGCTTTGTCCGATGCATATTCCCCAAGCAATCCGTTGGGATAGGGATGCCAACATTCTTTTGCTCAATTTGGAGCCGGAATTACTGATTCGCAATGCTGTAGAGTTGCTGGATACGGATCAATATGAAATGTTACCGCATCTGATCGCTCAAGATGCATTGATTCATCAAATTGGGCTGGGACTGAAGACACAGCTTAAAACTAATGGTTCAGATAGCCGTCTTTATGCTGAATCAGCCGCAACGTTTTTAGCTGTGCATCTTTTGCAAAATTACTCAACTCGAAAATCCTCTATACAAGAGTATGAAGGGGGTTTACCGCAACAGCAGCTAAAAAAAGCAGTTGATTATATCCAGGATAATTTAGCACAGGAGATTTCTCTCGATGCGATCGCACTTTATCTTGGCATCAGTCGCTATTACTTTTGTCGATTATTTAAGCAATCTATAGGTCTTAGTCCACACCAGTATGTGATTCAACAGCGGGTAGAACGGGCGAAGCAACTATTGCTGCAAGGTAAGATGAGTATTGCCGATGTTGCCCAAGCCTGTGGTTTTACTCACCAAAGTCACCTCAATCGCCACTTCAAACGATTGACTGGAGTGACACCTAAAACTTTATTCAAGTTATAGCAAGATTGTGCAAAAACTGCATAAGTATGCAAGACTCTTTGCTCATTTACTGCCACTATTAAATCAACCGGATGTGTTCGTAATTCGTCATCGGTCTCTAGTTGGATATTGTTGGTAGGGTGCAACTGCAAATTGTTGAAGAGTCTCCTTGAGGGTAATCGCCAAAGTCGGATTACGTGCCACATCTTCAAAGGATAAATCAACTTGTAGAGGTAATGATATGCCTGTAGTTAGTGACTTTATCACCATTCTTGCTGATACTCAACAGAGGACGGTAACAGCGCCTGATGGACTTACCATCACTGAGGGCTTTAATACTGGAGGACGACACGCTCCTGGTACTGCCTACATCTCTTTTATGGTAAGGGGGCTTACTGCTGGCAGCCCCAATGTTTTCGTGAACAATACAGATGTGGGAAATTTGTTTAGCAATGATGGGAATTGGCAGACACAAACTGTGACGCTGGCAGGAAATGTTTTAAACAATGGCAATAATGTTTTGCGTATCAGTGGTGTTCCAAACGATTCCTTCGATGTTCGCTCTGTCATTTGCCACTTTCATCAAGACGCTTAATTCGTAGCATTCAATTCAATTGTCGCGCTTCTGATGCCGTGTTATCGTGTAGCACACGCTACCTACGGCTTCTAAAACTTTAGTCAAGTTATATACAGGAGAAAATCGAATGAATACAAAGCAATCTCAGAAATCGCCAACCACACAAAAGCAGCAAACTCAAGCTCTATGGACAGAACTCAATGATGAGGTAGCTGCTCAACTATCAGGGGGAGGACCTAATGGACCTGAAGACAAAACTCCTCCGGTAATCTTTCCTATTCTTGTGCTTAGATTTTAACTAATTCTGGGGGTAGAACATTAGACCCTACTCTATGAGAAGCCGATGTAGCGTCTATTGCTTACTTACTACAGAAGAGCGTTACACAGAAATACTCTGTTTAAATAGCTTGTACGAGGTAAGTAACGAAATGTCAAATCTCTAGAATCGTATCGTAGCTGCGCTTTAGCACTAAAGCACAGCCAATACGGTTCGGATAAGAAAATTCGATAAACCAAAAATCTTGTAGAGACGCGATATATCGCGTCTCTACATACCCTAAATTACCACGAAAAATCCTTAACCGAACCGTATTGAAAGCACAGCTACAAACCGTGATGATTTATTCATACCGACTGATTAATTGGCGGTTAAACTCCTTTAGGAGGTAGTTATGAAATTGGTCAAAGAACCCGTAGGACTTTTTGCTCTGGGTTTAAGCCTTGCACTCTCAATAGGAATATATGTTCCTGTAATAATGGCACAGACCTCTACAAACTCAAAGACTGTTCAAGTGGGTATTGGATTGGAGACAAGAAACGCGACGAAGGAACAAATTGCGAGGGAAATAAAGCGGCATCTTAATAGCCGCAAGATTTTAGTAACAGATCAAGAGGTTGAGACCGCAGCCAGCAATGCAGTCAATAAGCTTGGTACAGCAAAAGACCCCCAAAAAGGTGTGATTTACATACATACAAAGAAGTTCACGATCTGTCTCTCATGGGGCAGAGACAAGGATTTCTGTAAGAGTCATTAGCAGATATATTGTCTCATTTCTGATATTAGTGGGATAGGTTCATGAGATTTTTCAGGTGAAGAAAATGTCTAAAAATCAAATAGCTAAGGAGTTAAAAATGTTTGGTAAGAAATCAATTAAGCATTCATCACAAAATCTTACAAACAGTTCCTCATTGCCGAAAATTGTAGTGGAACTAGATGAATACAATGAAGAGTCATTGTCTGGTGGCTCATCTGTTAAAGCGCCAAATGCTCTTGTCCTACTTTTCGCCAATCCCTTTAGCGCATAATGAAACTGAATATATGAACACAAATAATGATTGCACCGTTCCAAAATTTAGCTCTCAAGAGGATAGGACGATGAAAAGAAAGCTTTGGCAAGAATTAAATGACCAACAAGCAGAAAAGCTTTCTGGAGGCATGAATAAAGGCGAATTGATTGACGAAGTGGATCGAGCTAGACAACCAGAAGCAGAAGGAAAAATTAGAGGAACATTGATATTAACCTTATAAATTTATCATCCACCGAGTCCGCCAATACGAGGGTTATAGCGTTCCCACCCTGATGTAATACCATTTGCGATATATTCAGTTAAAATGCATTGGAGTTAGAGTATAAGTAATAACAAAGGAGGTAGCCATGTTTCGCAAGCAACCACTTGAAAATTCATCAAAACCTTCTAAAAGACTTTGGCAAGACTTGAGCGATCGCCAGACGCATTCAGTTGCATTGGTTGCTTGCAGTGATAATTGGAGAAGCAATAAAATACCTTAATAGGATTCTTTTGGACAGTAACCATGAGTACGAAATCCAAAAAACAGCTATTGCAATTGGATCGAAGCTTATATCGAGAGATTTATGAAATTGAAGCCAGCAATTGTCAAGGAGGAGCAATATCCCATGAATTAACTCATGTAAGCCAGTCAAGAACAACTCTAATTAAGTAATAAGCTCAGATGTTTTTTCAAAGCAGTATAAAAAGGAGTTGAAATATGTTTCACAAGTCTCTAATTCAAAACCGATTAAAGCATAGCTTGAATATTAAAGAATTCTCGGAAATAGTTGTTGATTTAGACGAATACAGCGAGGAGTCCTTGTCAGGAGGGAATTCCTTGCAAGGAGGAAATATCACTATTACAGCAACGGGTGACACGACTTCTAGTGCGATCGCGCTCCCCTCATTGCTCAGTCAGGTAAATAAAGCAAAACAATAAATTGATTTTAAAACCACAAAGGAGTTCAAACAATGTTTCGCCAAATCCCCAAGAAAAATTTTTTGCTGCCTACCTTGACTACCTCATATGAGGCAAAACTTATTGTGCCATTAGCTGAACATGATGAGGAGTTCTTGTTAGGAGGAGTTGGAAACAAGATCGTTACTGATACAGGATCTCTTAAGGCACCAGGAGGAAATATTACTGTTAGCACTGTTGAAATTTTAACAAACTCTAAATTTTATATGGAATTAGACGGCGTTGCATAAACGCGGAATGTGGGATTAACTAGGGCTTGCTGAATAAGTCTTTAAAGCGAATCTAGAAGCCACACAGGTTACAAAATGGTTGTTTCGTTGCTCAGTTTCCTTTCTTTACCTAGCGATCGCGCTTTGATTGTGCAAGGGTTTTGAGACTCTAGATGTTAAACAAGTGCATTTGTTTGGTGAAAAAAGGCTTAAACCCCTTATCTGGACTAGATTACACATTCATTCAGCAAGCCCTAACTAAACACAGCTATTTCTCTATAATTTACGGATTCAAAAAATCCCGATGTTCCCCCGGAAGTTGGCTCAACTCTTCCGGGGTTCCTTTTAGTTTGAGTTTACCCTTATCCAGTAGGACAATCCAATCAGCGCGTTGAATTACTCTCGGACGATGGCTAATCATAATCGTGGTTTTACCTTGACGATGTGCCAGTAGTTTATCGAGTACCTCGGCTTCCGTCACTGGGTCGAGTGCGCCAGTGGATTCATCTAAAATTAGGACGGGTGGATCGGTGATAATTGCACGAGCGATCGCTAACCGTTGCCGTTGTCCCCCTGAAAGATTTGCCCCAAACTCACCCAGCACAGTTTGATATTTGTCGGGTAGTTCGCTGATGAAATCGTCAGCACCAGCAATTTCACAAGCATTTACCACTTGCTCTAAAGTCACATGAGGGTAGCTGAAGCGAAAGTTTTCAATAATCGAACGGCTCCAGAAGTGCGCTTCTTGAGGTATCAGGATAACTTGTTGACGCAAACAATCTAAAGACAAATCAGATTGATTGTAACGCCCAAAGCGGATATTGCCAGATTGCAGTGTATGGAGAGAGGCAATTAGTTTTGCTAATGTACTTTTACCACAGCCTGACTTGCCAATCAGCGCTGTCACCTTTCCACCAGGGATAGTAATAGAAAAGTCTTGCAGCAAATCCACTCGACCAACGTGATGGAAGTTGAGATTTTTGCAGGTAATGTCAGCATCAGCAGGAATTTCTGCCCAATCTTGAGGGGCATTATCCCGAACCTCTGATTTAGCGTCGATGATGTCGCTGAGGCGTTGGGTAGCGGTTTGAACACGGGCGAACTCGTCAACAAAGTTGATTACAGTACTAATCAGTGCTATAAAGTTGCGATTCATACCGTTGAATGCCAGCAATTGACCGATGGTAAGTTCTCGCCGAATGACTAAAATGCTGCCAAAACAGAGAATAGCAAGAAAACCAATCTCAGAGATTAGGTTAGAAAAGACACCGTTGATAATACTGATATTTAACAATCTGAAGGTGACATTTGCTAAGGAACCGAAGCGACTTTGCAGTTCTTCCCAAGCTTGAGGTGAAGCATTAGTGGTTTTGAGGGTTAAGGCTCCCTTGAAAGTCTCAACTAAGAGTCCTTGGTTTTCTGTATCAGTAACTAAAACATCACGGGTTTTTTGTTGTAAAGCAGGCAAAAAGACTATGGTTGATAGACTCATGAGAAAAGCTACTGCGATCGCCGCGATGGTAAGCTGCCAGCTGTACACCAGCATTAACCCCAAAGACACCAAAGCGACGAATAACTCACTAGGCAGAGTGGTGACGACTTGGGAAATCAACAAATTAATTTCCCGAATGTCCCGCAAGCGGCTGACAATCTCCCCACTGCGATGAGATTCGTAGTAGCTGAGGGGAAGTTGCAAAATAGCCCTTCCAAATTCCAAAGCTAATCCTAGTTCTAAGCGTTGGGCAAAATGAGCTACCAGATGTGCTTGAATTAGGCGTAACAGACTACTGAAGAGAATCATGGCAGAAACAGCGATCGCCACTGTCACCAGCAGTTCTGTATCTCTTCGCACTAATACGTCATCAGTGAGTACCTGAATCAACAGGGGAAATGCTAAAGAAAGCAGCCCAATTACCAGGTTTAGGGGTAGAATTTCTGCAACTAGGTGGCGATAGTGCCAAATGCGACGTAAGAAGCGCCCAAAGCCAGCAATCCGGTCATTAGGTTGCTCGTAGAAGCGGCTTTCGTCCGGCACTAACAGCAGCATCACCCCATTCATCCAGGACTCTGTAAGTGCCTCACGGGTAAGATAGCGCACACCTATTGCCGGATCTGCAACGACGTACTTTTTGCCTTTGCGTTCATGTAGAACAACCCAGTGATAGCCCTTCCAGTGAATAATGGCTGGTAGAGGGGCTTCGTGAAGGCGATCGATAAGCAAAGGTGTTGCTTTGACAGAACGGGCATTAAAGCCTAAAATTTCCGCCCCTCGACGTAACCCCAAAAGCGTTGTTCCTAATTGCCCTGTACCAACTGCCTCACGGATACGCGAGATGGCAAATTTACGTCCATAGGATTTGGCTACGGTGGCAAGACACGCTGCACCACAGTCTTCTTCGCTGTGTTGGAGAACAATTGGATATTTCATTGAAATTTTAACAGCTTAGGATCGTCGGCTTTCTGTGTCTGGCTACCGCTCACGCACAGCTTGCTAAACTTTTCATATTTTCATATAATTCCATCACAAATCCGTCAGCAGTCTTGCCTTTCGTAACACAAACGTCAAAACCGTCTCCTGACGGGAAATAATATCTGCCCTCCCCTCCATACCCGATTGAATCGCACACTTGCGACTTCCAGCCGTTAATTCCATACCTTCAGGCTTAATTGTTACCTCGTAAGTGCCTGTTTTTGTAGTTGTGCTACTCGCATCTTCAGTAGAAGTACGATTTTCGTAGCTTACTGTAGGTATCGCATCTGGAGAAATAGCTTTGACTTTCCCTAAAAGAGTGCCGTAGTCGGTATAGGAACAACCAGCAACTCGTATTTCCACCCTTTGACCTGTTTTTACTTGGGGAATTTCCTCAGATGCTACCAAGGCTTTAATTACCAAAGGTGAATCACTAGGAGCAATTTTGGCAATGACATCACCAGAGCGTACTACTTGTTGAGGGTTACGCAGATTGAGTTCGTGGATAGTGCCAGAGGCAGAGGCACGAATAATAGTATCAGTAATTTCTTTATTGACTTGTTGAAGTTCTTGTGTGTTGCTGCTCAATTGCTTTTGAATTTCAACTTTTTGTTGTATCGTTTGCTCTCTTTCTTGGTTTAAAGAAGCAAGGTTGAGTTTACCTGTGGCGATTTCTGCGGCAATTTTCTCTTTTGAGATGACCACGTTCGCATCGCTGGGATTAAGGGAAACTAATGCTGCTTGCACTCTTGCTTTGGCTGCTTCTATAGCTTGTTGTTGCTGCCCAATTGCTTCTCGATACTCTTGGACAGTAGCTTTTTGCGACTCTAGGAGTTGTTCTTGTTGCTCAACTGCTAGCTGTGCTTCTTGGAATTGATCTATTGAAATCGATCCGCTTTCGGCTAAGGGCTGATATCTGTCTCGTTTTGCCTTTGCTGCTTTGAAAGCAGCCTCACTAGACTTGAAGTTTGCTAAAGCTGATTTCAACTTTAACTGTGTTTTTTGCCATTCCTTTTGGGCTTGTTTTAAATTGGCTCCCGCTTCTGTTGCTTGAGCAATTGAGCTAATTTGCTTGTCTTTTAGATCCCTTTCGCTGCGGCTGAGTTCTGCTTGTACTGAATTGACATCACGATTAGTGCGATCGCTTTGAGCTGCTACCTGTGCTTCTATTGCACGAATTTGGGCATCAAGTTGAGATAGTTGAAGTCTAGCTTGTTGTATATTTGTAAGCAGTTGCTTTTTTTGGGTTTGTAGGCGAGAATCGTCAATTGTGGCGATGACATCCCCTTGCTTAAGCACATGATTAGCCTGCACAGCAATACTTTTAATTCTTCCTTCTGTTGCTGATTGCACTAAGCGCAATTCTCCAGTCGGGCGAATTGTCCCTGGAGCTTTAATAATGACTTTATATTTGAAGATGGCTGCAAGCATAATAACAGCACCAAAAATCACTAGGAGTAGAACTCCTCCTACGGTACTCCAACAACTAATCGGGGGTAAAAACTCGTTTGGCGTAACAGGGTGGAGCAAGTCAGGATTAATCCCAGACTCAGTTTTTGGTTTACTGATAGAAGCTAAATCTAGTTTAGACACGGTTAATATACATCTGAATGAAAAAATCGATAGACATAGGACTTACGCAGAATGATGAATAAACAAACCGCAGAGAACGTATAAAAATAAGAGTTTGGGAGAGTTTTTGCGTAACTCCTAAAACAGTGCGATCGCTACCACTTTTGCCGGAAAATATTTTTGCAAGTCTAATAATTAGCAGTAGTTTTTAACCAACAACCAACTAACTCTTATTCGGAATATTCAGCTTTAATGATAACTCTTCGCGAAGTTCGTGGAAAGGTTTATTCCATACTGGTTGAGCATTCCAATTCCATGCTGTCACCGGAATGAGTTGATTAACAGCAAGATAAGTTAACATACGGTGTTCATCCTCTGGTTCGCGAGAAAAACAATAAGGATTGCGATAGCCTTTATTACAAGGTTTATAATGATTAGCTTTATCCTGAGAGATGAGTTGCAAAATTTCCTCACCTTTAGCAAGCAAATAATCTAAAAAAATTAAACTAAAAGGTTCTTCCTTAGCGCGAGTTTCTGGTTTTTTTTGCACCCATCTTGCCCACTCAAAGCCATAAATAAAGTCGTGGACGTAGCGAAAGCGTATTTTCGTTTTAATTCCGCACAACTCCAACAGCGATACTATCTTGTTACAAAAACATTTTAAAAACTCAATAGCATCATTTGCTATTAAAGCCTGTCTTAACATACTACTTACCAAAAAATCAAAATCCCAGAAAATATTTTCTGGGAAGTTGTCCAAATAAGCGGAAATTATTTGCTCTAAACTCTTTTGTAAAAATGTTATTAGGTGAATTTCATTAGTTTTTTCAGTAACTAAACTTCCCAGTTCAGCAAAACTGGTAGCTAAAGTTTTCTGCGGATTGAGAGACAACTGATTAATAGACTGCTGGGCAATGATTTCATCAAGAATACTGAAACTATGAATACACGTCAGATTTTGCTTCATATAAATTTCAATCACTCCAGCACTTTACAGTTTTATAAACTGCTGCACAAAGCAACAAGCCTTAGTTTAATCGAGCAGTAGATCAGAAGTAAATCAAATAGGAATAAACTTAACTTTTTAGTTACTATACTTATCGGGACTGAAACAAAATAGAACTTAAAAATAAAGTATAATGCGTTACCAGCATAGCTTTCACGTCGAGGTAACACCCCATGAAAGAGACAGCCCCCGCAACCATGCCCCCGTGCGCGTGAAAAATGGCGTCAACGGTTTGATGAATCATTTACTCATAAAGCCCAAATCGGGAAATATGACAAGAATCGAAAAATCGGTTAAGCACTAGCATTAGATTTTACCCTGCCGTCAAAGATTTACCCACTTGCAAGGCACTTCGCAATTTGCTAAGATTTTTTCAGCCCAAGTAAATATAGGAGATTTCAATTGATACCACTTATAACTTGTAGAGGAAAACCCTTAAATGCGAATCATTACAGAAACCAGACTTAAAAAAGCTTCCGAAAAATATCCGGATGCTGAATCGAGTATACAAGCCTGGAAAAAAGTTGTGAAAGCACAAGACTGGAATAGTTTTGTAGATGTAAAAAACACATGTGTCTTTGCCCCTGACCAAGTTAAAAACTTTGTCATTTTTGATATTAGAGGAAATAAATATCGTTTAATAACTTGTATTAACTATAAAAGAAAATGTATATATATTCGCGAGTTCCTTACTCATGAAGAATATGATACAGATAAATGGAAAAATGATGAATGGTTTAGTAACTAAAAATTAAGCAAACCTAAGATTGGTATTGTATCAATCTTAGCTTTAATAAATAATGAAAAACATAATTGCACAGAATGGTGAAATGGCATACAACGATATCAGCTATCAAGAATTACTTACATATTTCCCTCCCCGTCCCATAAAATCTGACGAAGATTTTGAAAAAACTCAAAAAATAATTGATAAGTTACTTGACAAAGGTGAATTAGGAGAGGAAGAAGAAGATTATTTAAATATATTAGGAATGCTAATTCATGAATACGAAGAACAACAAGATTTAGTTCCGGATATTTATGGAATAGAACTTCTTAAGGTTCTGGTTGAGGAATTAAATTTAAAACAAAAAGATTTAGTTCCTATTTTCAAAACAGAATCAATTGTTTCTGACGTACTCAAAGGTAAACGTAAATTAACTGTTGAACACATTCAAAAACTTGGCGAATTTTTTAAAGTTTCACCTGCTGTATTTTTTCCAGTGAATCCATCAGAGAGAAATTTCTTAGAATTAGCCTAATTTTAACTACCGAAACATTTACCTGTTTTAAATAAAATGGGTACATTGTCATGAATCTTCTACTAATTGACGATTAGTTGTAGTCTGTAAATCACAAGATCTACAGTCAACCGATCCAGATGTCTATTGTCATCCAGAAATATGGACAACCAATTCTCTAGTATGACTGCGTTGCCGATGTTCCCAAATGTAAATTCCTTGCCAAGTTCCCAGCACCAAATGACCTCGATTGATGGGGATGTGTTCTGAGGTATGAGTCAGGGCAGTGCGGATGTGTGCTGGCATATCGTCGGCACCTTCGGCATTGTGGATGTACTTAGCTGATTCGGGCACGATTTTTGCCATAAAATTAGCTAGATCCAAAAGTACATCTGGATCGGCATTTTCTTGAATCAGTAAACTAGCTGATGTGTGACGCAAAAATAGTGTACAAAGCCCAATTTCCACGCTTGATTCTGCAACTATAGCCTCAATCTTTGGGGTGATATTATACAAAGATTTGCCCATAGTGGGAATTTTTAGTAATTTTTGGTAGTGAGTCATAGAAACCGCTAATATTGAGGTTTGTAAAAATAATTAACACTTCAAGTAGGTTGATTTATTTGGCTGTTTTCTACTTTTGTTTTATGGTTAGATTGAGTTGCTGATGACAATATGAGTAATGGGATAATAATATACCATGCCAACTCATAGTTTCGCAAAGCAACGCGTAATAGTAGCTTTAATTCCTGTGCTTCCGTATCTAGCCAAGGAGAGTCGAAGTTATTCCAGGGAAGTATGGGTTTGTTAGGCAGATTGTGTGCCAAAACTGTAATGTTATCTAAATCTGGTTTTGGTAAACGCCAATGTCTAGAAAGCATTGTATCATCTTGGTTAGTATTCATAGTTTTTGTAGTTCGGGAATAGAATAAACCGTCAATTGATGTAACAAAGCAACCAAGGCAATTCCAGCAGTGATGTAAGTAGCATATTTCAACGATTGGGAAATGTCCTCTAATCGTGGCTTATTTGCATTATAAGTCGCTATGAAGTTGGCAAGCATTTTTAATTGATATTCTTCAGGTGATAGTAATAAATAATTATGCTGAAAATTTTCATTTTCTAGATTAGGGCTAATAAAATACTGACGTGGTAATAAAGCCCACATTAGCAGCGTAAAATTGAAGAAAAACAACAATATTTCCAGCACGCTGAATAGGCTGAAGACAGGAAGCAACTTTGAGATTGTCAGAAAGCTTAACAATGCAGTGTTTGTAACAAATAGGATGTTCGTTTGGGTAAGTAAAATTTGTCCTTCCTCCTTTTGTCTTTTTAAGACTCGACGAACATCCTGGGCAGCTAATTCCAAAGTGGTTTTGTCTGGTGTTGAAGATTCCACTCTTAATCCTTGCTTTAAAGACTTTTATTTAGTCTAAAAATAATTAATTACAGCTTTAGCTATAGCTTCATTGCCATCTTTAGCAATCGGTTGAGATTGCTTTGGTTGATGAGGTATTTGATTGAGAAAGTCCCAATTGCCTGCAAAAAATTCTTTAGGAGTAAGAATTTGATGCTGATGGTAATTGGTAATACCTTCTAACAGAAAAGCAGCTTCGGCAAAGTCATCACGAGTTAGTGAAACAATTGGCACTCCTAATCGTGTGGCTTCAGCAAAAGTGCCAAAACCAGGTTTAGAAACAACTCGTCCACAAATCGGCATAAAATCTACAGGTCGGTATTTTTTATCAGTTATTTTCACAAAATTAGGTAAATCTGGGGCAGATTTATCAAAGACGATAAATTGCCAATCGGGAAATTGTCGCAGATTTTCATAAGGAATTTGCTGCAAACCCAAGCCACCAAAAGTGAGTAAAATAGTTTTTTCTATTGGAGCAGTTATTCCCCAAGTAGATCGTAATTCATCTGCGGAATAATGAGGAGAACCACCAGTTAAACCCACATCTGTGATATTTGGGAAAGCTTGCATCGGTTCGTGGAAGGGAAGACGAAACAAGCGATCGCATTTTGAATAACATTCACTAATCCAATCAGCAATTTCTAGAAATTCCCCTCCCCAATCTCGATATATCAAATCCCAGCCAAAGTTACTCATCATCCAACAGGGAATATTAGCTGCTTTGCCAATCAAGGAAGCGAGAAAGGGAATATCTGCCAAAATTAGATTAACGCGATTTTGGCGAATAAAATTCACTTCAGAGGCAATCAGCGAATTCTGATTTTTTTTAATTTCCAGCAACTTTTCCAAAGTGGCTGCTTTATCCATTATCAAGCTATCTGCTTGCACAACACCCAAATCAAATGCGCGGGGACGATGAATAAAATCCCCTTCTATATAGCATTCTAGCAACCACCGTGGTGCAGTCGTCACCATAATTAACAAGACTTCGGGACATAACTTTTGAATTGTTGCCGCTACAGATGCAGTGCGGGTAGCATGACCAAAGCCGTGATTAGTAATAGCAATGTATAAAATTGGACGTTCCATATTAAATTCGGTATGGGGCATGGGGCATGGGGCATGGGGCATGGGGCATTGGGCATTGGGCATTGTCCAAGTGAAATTCACAAAACTTCTTTTTATTCTCCTTTTCCCTTTCCCCTTTTCCCCTCCTCAAATTGCCCAATGCCCCATATTACTTATTTGCAAAATCTCTGAATTTCGTCAATTAATTGGTCGATTTCCGATTCTAGTGTAAAGTAGTGGACGCAAGCGCGTACACAATCTGGATCGGCAATTGTTCGAGTTAATATCTTTTGTGACTCTAAAAATCGTACCAGTTGCTGGCTAGTTTGAGGTTTGTTATTTGTCAGTTTAAATGAGACTAAACCGCTTTCTGGTGGGGAAGTCCGCAGACATTTTACATCGGGTAGCGTTGCCAAACTTCGCCAAAGGTACTCACTCAAACGGAGAATTTCCTGATAACGTTCTTCAGGTGTTCCCCATTCGTGATGGATAGCGATCGCTTCCCTTAAGCCAGCGTATAGTGGAAAATCTGAAGTAGCTACTTCATAACGTCGTCCGTCTGGATGCCAATCTCCAGGCTTTCCTTGACTATCTATCACAACACTACGCCAACCTATAAAGGTCGGTTTCAGACTTTCTTGTACTTCTGGTCGCACATACAAACCACCCACACCCCCAGGACCACACAACCACTTGTGACCTGTGAAAGCATAAAAATCTGCACCTAATTCTGTTAAATCTAAAGGCATTGAGCCAACAGATTGTGCCGCATCTACGAGAATTCTTACATCGTTATTTCGGCACACTTCCACAATTTTGTCAAGTGGCAAAAGTTGACCCGTGTTCCAGAGAATATGACTCAACACCAGCAACCGTGTGTTAGGACGTAAGTGTTGGGCGATCGCATCAACGGGATCGCCTTCATTTAAAGTTGCCATTACAGGACAAGTGGTAATTTCCACTTTTAACCTGCGCCCAATTTCTCGTGCGATCGCTATAATACCTTGATGTTCGCAGTCTGTGAGCAGCATATGGTCGCCGGCTTGCCACTCCAGACCCCACATAGCAATATTGCAACCGACAGTTACATCCTCCGTGAGAGAGATTGTTTCCGGTGGGACATTTAATTCTGACGCGATCGCCCCTCTCACTGCTTTATATTCTGGCGCCAGCCAGCGATACACCTCACCACTGAAAGGACCTATATCCTGCATATGTGCTTGGGACAAAGCGATCGCATCCAGAGCCCTTTGCGGCATCGGTCCTTGTCCCCCATAGTTAAAATAAGTCTTATTAGCTAAAGCTGGAAATTGCTGACGGTAACGATGCAACTCGATTTGTGCTGTAGAAATACTAGTCATAATTGTTAGTTGTTAATGGTTGGTTGTTATTGGTTATTGGTTATTATTTAGCAACCAGTCTCTATTTCTTACCCTTTCCCCCTTACCCTTTCCCCTTTCCCCCTCTTTTTCATGTAGATTACTCCGATTAGTGCCAATTCTTGTTAGCTTAAAGGAATGTTAATTAATGCTGAACATCTGCTGCAATACCAACGGTGTAAGCGGCGACCTTTTTTAGATATTTACGGTGATAAAAGGCAGCGAGATCCCGCCAATGACTTGCTGCAAAAATTGCTACAAGACAAAATCGCTCATCAACAGAGTATTTTGACACCGTTGAGCTATCACCAACCTGATTATCCTTATGGGGACTGGGAAACTGGGGCAAAAGCGACTTTAGAATTGATGCAACAAGGCGTAGATTGCATTTATAAAGGTGTGTTGTTAATTACTTATGGTGAAGAATACACTTTGCTTTCCCGTCCAGATTTACTATTCAAACAGCCAGGACAATCCAATTTTGGAGATTGGATGTACGTGCCGACGACTATCGAACTAGGTAAGCGTCCCAAACAAGAATATCAAGTTTCGGCAGCATTTCACGCCCAAGTTTTGGCGACGGTGCAAGGTGTTGAACCTGAAGCTGCTTGGTTGATATTGCGTACTAAAATGACGAGTTATGAGGTGGAGTTGTCTAAATGGACACCGCAAATGATCTCAATTTTGGAAGAGTTTATTCTAACTTTAGAATCATCTGCGGCACCAGAGGTGTTTATTGCCCGCCAGAAGTGTAATCTTTGTCACTGGTACAGTAGCTGTTATGCGATCGCTCATTCTCAAAAACACCTTTCACTATTACCAGGAGTCACACCCCTTCGCTACACTCAACTCCAAGCACTTTCCATCACAACAGTGGAATCTTTAGCGAAAACTCTTCCCCGCGAACTAGAAAATTTGGTTGGGTTTGACAGCGAAGTAGCGCTGAAGTTGGTAGTGCAAGCTGAATCTATAGTTAAAAATCGTCCGTTTCTCTTACCTTACGCGATACCAACAGAAGATATCACATTTACAGCGCCCATCGAGATTTTCTTTGATATTGAAGCGCAGCCAGATTTAAATTTAGATTATCTCTTAGGGGTTTTGGTAGTTGATAGACAAGCCAAAACCGAAAAATTTTATTCATTCCTGGCAGAAAAGGCAGAGGAAGAAGAATTAATTTGGCAGCAATTTTTGAACTTAGTTTGGCAGTATCCGGAAGCACCGATTTATCATTTCTGCGTTTACGAATTAGATACAGTCAAACGACTGGCGAGACTTTACCACACACCGCAGCGAGATGTAGCACCTGTATTGAATAGATTTGTGGATGTATATGAAGAATTAATACAAAGTGTTGCATTGCCGATAGAAAGCTATGCGTTGAAAGCGATCGCTAAATGGTTAGGATTTGAATGGCGGGATTCAGAGGCTAGTGGTGCTAAATGTATTTACTGGTATGACAAGTGGCTAGAAACAGGCGATCGGGCTTTGCTAGAAATTATCCAACGCTACAACGAAGACGACTGTCGCGCTACTCGCAACGTTAAAGACTGGCTAGCTAACTTTTTTCAAAATGAATATTATCTTCGTCAACATAAAATTCTTTCTAATTAAGTGTTAATTACTCAATAGCCAACAAGTTAGTGCGTACAGCAGGACACATTAAAATTTATTTTTCCCCTTTCCCTAATTTTCAAGTCAGGTAGGTGTAAATAAACAAATATTATTACTAAAGGGTTAATATCATGTTCGACAATTCAGACATGTTGTAGAGACCTTATACCATTTCTATATGAAGATGCGCCTAATTAGCCCAGAAAGGTGTTCCTTGTTTGTATAGCCCCAGCAATCTCGCACCTCTTCTTTGTAGCGTGCGCTTGGCACAGTGCGATAAAGCGCAGCCTCACATAGGATTGATATTACGAAAGAAACCTCTCCACGACGGTTGGAATGTTTTTATGAAGCTGATTAAGCGGACATGATATGATCTGCTTAAAACCCTGACCAAAAGCCAAGAGCGAAAATAGCGTTCATTATGAGCAAAAACCTTTATTATATTTAATTATACTGACTTACGTTAATAGTAGATATTCGTTATTAGCTATTTATGATATTCTATTTGTGTCTTTCGCTTTTTGACAATAGCTTATTATGCAGCTTATTAAAAAAGTCTTGACGAAACCAAAAATTATTTGGTTTTCTATTGCACTTGTCGTCATCAGCATCTTATTTTTATTCAACAACTTACCCATTAACGCGGTCGAAATAACAGACATAAATTTTATCGGACAAGCTACTTTACCAAACAATTTAACTTTCCAAAATACCACAATTGGAGGATTCTCAGGAATTACATACGACCCCCAAAAAAATCTTTATTACGCTATATCCGATGACCGTGGTCAAAAAGCTCCCGCACGATTTTACACCCTAAAAATAGACCTGACCAAAGGTAAATTGACAAATGGCGGCGTTGTTCCCGTCGGTGTTACCACATTGTTAAATGAAAATGGTCAGAAGTTCCCGACTGGTGAGACTGACACAGAAGGCATTGCTTTAACTAGCAAAGATACTGTATTTATTTCTTCTGAAGGCGATGTTAACCAATTAATCAATCCTTTTATTAAAGAATTCTCATTATCTTCTGGCAAAGAAATTACAACATTAGCAATACCTCAAAAATTTTTACCAGATAAAAATGGTAAACAAGGTATTCGTAACAATTTGGCATTTGAAAGCCTCACCATCACACCCAACGAAAAGAAACTGTTTACAGCCACCGAAAACGCATTAATTCAAGATGGTTCACAAGCCAAACCAAATACTAGTACTTCTTGCCGTATTTTGCAATATAACCTGCTGACTAAGCAGCTAGAAAAAGAATTTCTTTATCAGACTGAACCAGTCGCACCGCTTTTGGATATTTCTAAACATTTCGCTAGCGGTTTACCTGATTTACTTGCGGTTGATAATCGAGGTGACTTCCTTGGTTTAGAGCGGACTTTTACAGGCTTAGGGTTTTATATTGCTTTATTTCAGGTTTCCTTAGAAGAAGCCGATGACATTCACAATATCGAGAGTATGAAACAAGCTGATACCAAAAGCATTAAACCAGTTCAGAAAAAATTACTGTTAGATTTAAGAAAATTAGACGTGTTGCTAGACAACATCGAAGGTTTAACTTTTGGTTCAAAACTACCTGATGGACAACCCTCATTAATTCTTGTCAGCGACAACAATTTCAATCCTCTGCAACGCACTCAAATACTAGCCTTTAGACTCAGAATGGAATCAGGGCTGATCAGGTTACTACGCCGTTTAGTCCCACCGAACTTCAAGCTTTAACTGCTGCTGCGTCGTATTAGTAGGATATCTAATCTTCAATTTATTTCTTCAGTGTTTTTACGGTGATACTTAAGCAATTTAATTAACCTTAATTTCGGGTTACGTGTAATTTCTCATTCGCATTGCTTGATAAACATGTTACATAATATTTAAAAGCTTTTACATAGATATTCGGTGTGGTTTTATCAAAAATTCACCTTTATTTTTGTTATTTTTCATCTCACCTAATTGAATCTATAAAATACTTTATATTTTTAGAAGATAAAATTAGATATTAAAAAGAATGTTTTATTAATTTACTCTTAAAAACAATTATGGTAGCCAATAAAATTAATAGCATGGGAACGCCAAAAAAAGAATTAGATATTTATATAGGGAAATTTTTAAATAATCGATATTTAATTAGAGATTTAATTGGCAAAGGAGGTATGGGTAAAGTTTACCTAGCAGAAGACGCTGCAAAAAATGGGATGGCAGTTGCAATTAAAATCCTCTCGTTGAGTCTGGTAAATCAGCAAATGTCCCAGCGCTTTGTTAGAGAAATTTTTATTGGAGCTCAATTAGGTCGCAAAAGCAAACATATTGTCCGAGTATTGAGTTACGGAATTACCGAAGAAAAAATTCCTTTCTGTGTAATGGAATATCTTCCAGGTAAAAATTTAAAAAATTTTTTAAAAAACGAAACATTAACCCTACCGCAATTTTTAGATTTTTCTCATCAGATTTGTTTAGGGTTACAGTGCGCTCATCAAGGTATCAGCCTCAAAGGAGAGATTTATCCAGTTGTTCACCGAGATATTAAACCAGAAAACATATTTATCGTTGAAGATGTCAAAGTTGGAGCAATAGTAAAAATCCTTGATTTTGGTATCGCTAAGTTTTTAACAGAACGTGCTGGTATGACACTTACAGATTCTTTTATTGGCAGTTTACCTTACTGTTCTCCAGAACATATAGAAGGACGTAAACTGCTAGATATGCGTTCTGATATTTACAGTTTAGGAGTGTTGATGTTTGAGATGCTAACAGGGAAGCATCCATTTTACACAACAAGCCAATCCTTTGGCACTTGGTATCAGGCTCATCGCTTTCAAATACCACCAACCTTTGAGGAAGTGAATCCTCAAATCAAAATTCCTCAAAAATTAGAACAATTGGTAATAAGTTGTTTAGCAAAAGAAGCGAGCGATCGCCCACGAAATATCAGCCAAATTTTAACAATCTTAGAAAAGGTAAAAATACAGCTTAATGATAAAACTGACAATAGTAGCAATAGCTTGAAAAGCTCATCTTCCGTGCAATTAGTTCCTCTTACTTCAATATCAGAAAAAGAATGTTTGCACCAAGTTTGGCCTAAAAATAAACCAATTGCTATAATTGGTTTTCCACATTTACTACACACTCCTCAAGGAACTACGCCAACTTTTTGGGCAATGTTACCCAAAAAAGAAATTAGCAAATTTTTAGATAAAACAAATGGCACTGACTTTATTTCTAAAATGAATATCTATCCAATGATATTGTGGACAACAGTTTTATATAATGCCAATCTGCCTTTAACGCGGTGGTTGTCTTATTACTTGGATATGAAAGATAGTAAAGGACAAAAAATAGTGCAAATATTAGCAGAAACTGGTTACTATCATCTGCTATTTTTCGCTTTTGAAGAACCAACTAACTGCGCTCATGTCAAGACTTTAATTCTTACTCCTAGCCAGCGTCAGCAACTTGCAAATTGGTTAGAGCTTAGTGAAAATTCCTCTGAAGTTATTAATTCCAATCAAGCTAAAGTTATTCTCAAGGCAGAGTACGAAAAGATTAAACCAGAAATTTTACTAAATTTAACACTAAATAAAAAAAACACTAAATCAAATGTAAAATTTTGGCTATTAAAAATATTTTCTAATTTAATAAACTTTTTCTTGCGTCCGGAAAATATAGCATAATTAACTTAGACAATATTTAAATTTTTAATTGTGAAAGCGCAGAGGTTTTAAAAGTGAATAAAAGTGCATTTGCTTGTCATAATAAGACTGAATTGCTTGCCAATCGTTATCAAATAAAGCAGCTAATTGGTAAGGGAGGTATGGGTGAAGTATTTTTAGCTTCGGACATCTTATTAGGAGGAATACCAGTTGCCATCAAGTTCCTTTCTCAAACAGTTACAAATCCTCGGATGCAAGAGGACTTTGCCCGTGAAGCTCGTACATGTGCAATTTTAAGTCAAAAAAGCTTACATATAGTCCGGGCACATGATTATGGCGTGAGTGAACAAGGCAAACCATTTTACGTCATGGAATATCTGTGCGGCAAGAGTTTAAAGGATTTAATTCCTATCCCTTTGGCGATGTTTATTACTCTTGGACGGCAGATTTGTTTAGGCTTACAATGCGCTCATGAAGGTATTAAGATTGACGAAGAAATATATCAGCTAGTTCATAAAGATATTAAACCAGCCAATATATTAGTTATACCCGATCCGATATTAGGTCAGTTAGCAAAAATTTTAGACTTTGGAATTGCTAAATTTTTAAAGTCTTCGGCAACAACCAGCACAACTAGAGGATTTAATGGTACTTTGCCCTACTGTTCCCCGGAACAATTAGAAGGAGAAAAATTAGATAATCGCTCTGATATTTATAGTCTGGGTGTAACAATGTATGAAATGCTTACAGGTAAAAAACCTTGGCAACCAGAAACCGACTTATTTGGTGCTTGGTATAAAGCACATCACTTTGAAACTCCAAGAGCGATCGCCGATATTAATCCCAACCTCAAATTACCCAAAGAGCTTGATGATTTAATCATGGCTTGTCTTGCGAAAGCACCTTCAGAGCGTCCCCAAAATATTACCCAAGTCTTAAACATCTTAGAAAAACTAGATCAGTCCACTTATCTGGTCTCCTTGCCTGCAACTTTAATCAAAGCAGAGTACACCGCTAGCATCACTTCCTTATCCGCAAGTGGCTACAACGCTCGTGACCTCCTTTCAGGTTCAACACTTTGGCGGCACGGTACAGGCAACCGCCAAGTGTTGAACCCCAACGCGCTAGCTCCCCTCTCCCCCATCTCCCCAGCTTTTCCCTTGGGTTCTGGCTTACCTTTAATAGTAGAAAAAGCCTGTTGGAAACTATTTTGGCCTCAAGACAAACCAATTCAGGAAATTGTTTTTCCTCAACTTATCAACGTTGAACAAGGATTCGCAGCACTACTGCTGATGATGTCTAAAAAAGAGATAAACAACCGCGCTTTTTGTACTCGTTACAACCAATTTATTTTTGTCACCTCTCCCCATCCGATGCTGCTGTGGCTGACTGTACTTTATAACAAAGGACTCGAACCCAAGTGGCTTCCCTGCTACCTGGATATGCAAAATCCCCAAAATCAGAAATTAGTGTCTTCATTGGCTGAAAATGAACGCTATCCTCTGATTTTCTTTACTTCAGAAGCACCCCATTCCTGCGCCAATGTAATTAGTAGTGGCATCGATCCAACTCAGCGGCAAATGTTGAAAACCTGGCTAGAACACAGTCAAAGCTTACCTCCCTCATCTTTGTCCCAGTTGAGTAAAAACCTCTTAAAACAGGAGTATAAAAAAATGCAATTTCATATATTGCGGCATCTCCAATGCCATAGATAAGGTAATGGGGACAAGGAGACAAGGAGACAAGGAGACTGGTTGCTAACCACTAACAACTAACCACTAACAACTAACAACCAACAAATAACTAATTTCCAAAAAAGCTTGACAAACAGACAGAGAATGAGCATAATTGGAAAAGTGCAATGTTGTGGGACTGTAGTTCAATTGGTTAGAGCACCGCCCTGTCACGGCGGAAGTTGCGGGTTCGAGCCCCGTCAGTCCCGTTAAATAAATAAGTTTGGATTGAATCCAAAATCTAAGCTACATTAATCATGCTTTAGTGAAGAGAGAATCTGCTGTGACTGTCAGAGTGCGTATTGCTCCAAGTCCAACTGGGAATTTGCATATTGGTACGGCGAGAACCGCTGTATTTAACTGGTTATTTGCCCGTCACCAAGGCGGCAAATTTATTTTGAGAATTGAAGATACAGATATCGAGCGATCGCGTCCCGAATATACTGAAAATATCCTAGAGGGACTGCGCTGGTTAGGATTAACTTGGGATGAAGGACCATTTTTCCAATCCCAACGCCTGGATATCTACAAACAAGCAGTAAAAAGCCTCCTAGATAAACAGTTGGCTTATCGCTGCTACACCACCTCCGAAGAACTAGAGGCTTTGCGAGAAGCTCAAAAAGCCAGAAACGAGGCTCCCCGCTACGACAACCGTCATCGCAACCTCACCCCTTCTCAACAAGCAGCTTTTGAGGCAGAAGGGCGTAGCTTTGTGATTCGCTTCAAAATTGAAGACAACCGGGAAATTGTTTGGAATGACCTGGTACGGGGAAACATGAGCTGGCAAGGCAGCGATTTGGGCGGTGATATGGTCATCGCTCGTGCCGCAGAAGATGGAATTGGTCAGCCACTGTACAATTTTGCGGTTGTAGTTGATGACATGGATATGCAAATCAGCCACGTCATCAGAGGAGAAGACCACATTGCCAACACAGCCAAACAAATTCTGCTTTATGAAGCCTTTGGCGCAAAAATTCCCGAATTTGCCCACACACCCCTGATTTTGAACATCGATGGGCGCAAGCTTTCCAAACGGGATGGTGTTACTTCCATCTTTGACTTCAAGGAAATGGGCTTCACCTCGGAAGCTTTAGTCAATTACATGACCTTATTAGGTTGGTCGGCTCCAGACTCAACGCAGGAAATCTTCACCTTAGAAGAAGCTGCCAAGCAATTCGGCTTTGAGCGCGTGAATAAAGCAGGAGCGAAATTTGACTGGGCGAAACTTGATTGGTTGAACAGTCAGTATATTCACTCAATGCCAGTGGATAAATTGACAGATTTGATTATTCCCTATTGGGAGAAAGAAGGATATAAATTTGACCAAGGACGAGAACGTTCTTGGTTAGAGCAGTTAGTTACTTTAATTCAGCCAAGCATGACTCGTTTGACGGATGCGGTAGCGATGAGCCAACTGTTTTTCACCCAAACAGTACCATTTAGCGATGAGGCAGTGGCTCAATTAAAGCAAGACGGTGTTGCTGCTACATTACAGGGGATTATCGCTGCTGTAGATAATCAGCAACTGAGTGAATCTAGCGCCCAAGACATTATCAAACAGGTAGTTAAACAGCAAAATGTCAAGAAAGGTTTGGTAATGCGTAGTCTCCGTGCCGCTTTAACTGGAGATGTTCACGGTCCGGACTTAATTCAATCGTGGTTACTACTTAATCAGATTAATTTAGATAAGCCGCGCTTGATTGAGGCGATCGCAAAAAGTAATTAGCCATTACTTGTAAAGACGTTCCGTCCGGAACGTCTCTACGATTGATTGCATAATGGGTGCAACTAGGTAATTATTTTTTAGCGATCGCTATGCAGGATAAAAGTTTGTGTTCTCCTGAAATTCAGTAGTCAATTCCTCGCGTCTTGGGAACTTGATGTGTAAAATTAGTGTCTTAAAAAACACTTAGAAAAATCCTGTAAATAAAATGCCGAAAACATTACTAAATAGAGGGATAAAATTATCGTTCACGATAGTTACGCTTTTAGTGGCATCAGCAATTAATACTGTTGCTTATGCTCAAGAAGTGCCACCACCCATATTTGGAGATATTCGTGTTGGCGGCAAGTTTTCCCCAGACCCCTTGGTAGTTCGAGGTATGAGTGGTGGTTCCATACGTGCCAGAAGAGTCGCTGGGAGAGCAGAAACTGCAACGGGTCCCTGTACTGGGTTTGTGGATGAAGAACCAGATCATACCTTGGAGCTAATAAATAGATTCGACTACCTGAAGTTAGAAGTAGACAGTCCGGAAGATACTACACTGATCGTCATCGGACCTGGTGGCAGCTGGTGTAATGATGAGTTTGACGGCGAAAATCCCGGCATTGTTGGCGAATGGCTTCCTGGAATTTACAAAATTTGGATTGGTTCTTACCACAAAAACAGGTATCTCCCTTACACTCTAGAGATTACAGAAGCAAAGTAAATGAGAATACTTGTAAAGACTCACTTTTCAAGGCAATTTTTATTGCCTTGAAAAGCAGTTTTAAGTGTTACCTGTATTCATAGTGAGCACGAACCCATCTTCGACCCTGACGTGTTCTCTCCCAATGTCCAGGAATATACACCCGACGCTGCTGCCTACCTCGCGCAACGTATACTGGTCTGCCTTGAGATGCGTGAACACGAGGGTTGACGATGACCTCTAGTGCTGATGCCGATGTTGGTATGGAGGCAATAGCTAATGGTAGAGCAACTATTATGCCAGCGATAATCCGTTTCATCACGAAATCTCCTTTACTCAATTATTTTCGGTTGAGCCAGCAAACTTTTATGTGGCTTGATGTCTCATGCCTTAATCGTATAAATGGAAGCGAATGCACAGTAGTGAGTAAAGTAAGAAAACATACCGTTACTTTAGTGGTAATTTAGTATCTGATTAACGTCATGTTTGTTCGGTTATAAGTATATTTAGCTAGATTATCGATTAGAGAAAATTCTCCATTCCCGACTTACTCAGTTTCTTTTTTGGTGGATTGTATTAGAATTAAGTTAAATTTAATTAAGATTCTTAATGATGTTATGGATTTGCCGTAGCGCTTCAATAGCTCTATGAGGATGCATGTAAAACATCAGATTAAACAAAATGGATTTATAAACATCCGTTTCACAGCGTAGTGACAGGGTAAGCAAAAAAAGGATGAACGATGAAGGATAAAGTAGTATGCTTCGGTTCGAGCCGCAAAATTATACTTCATACTTCGCACTTCAGCCGGAACTTGTCAGCACCATCAGTTACTACTGGTTAATTGTATTGGCATCTAGAGGCAAATTAAAATGAAATTCTCTTGGAGAGTCCTAGTACTCTGGACATTGCCTGCTTTGGTAATTGGCTTTTTCTTCTGGCAAGGAGCGTTTGCTGGCTCTCCTGCGGACATGACTAAAAACACAGCTAGTACCCGCATGACCTATGGTCGGTTTCTGGAATACTTGGATGCAGATCGAGTCACAAGCGTGGATCTTTATGAAGGTGGTAGGACAGCAATTGTCGAAGCGGTCGATCCAGAACTCGATAATCGCGTCCAACGAGTGCGGGTAGACTTGCCGATGAGCGCTCCTGAGCTAATTTCTAAGCTGAAAACCAAAGGAATTAGTTTTGATGCTCACCCGATGCGGAATGATGGAGCTATCTGGGGACTTTTAGGTAATCTGATTTTTCCAATTCTATTGATTACTGGATTGTTCTTTTTGTTCCGACGCTCTAGCAACCTTCCTGGTGGTCCTGGACAAGCGATGAATTTTGGCAAGTCTAAAGCTCGCTTTCAAATGGAGGCAAAAACAGGAGTCAAATTTGACGACGTAGCAGGCATCGAAGAAGCTAAAGAAGAACTGCAAGAAGTTGTCACCTTCCTGAAACAACCAGAAAAATTTACTGCTGTAGGTGCACGTATTCCCAAAGGAGTGCTGTTAGTTGGACCTCCGGGAACTGGTAAAACTTTACTAGCAAAAGCGATCGCTGGCGAAGCTGGTGTACCTTTCTTTAGTATTTCCGGTTCGGAATTCGTAGAAATGTTCGTTGGTGTCGGTGCGTCTCGCGTGCGCGATTTGTTCAAGAAAGCGAAAGACAACGCTCCTTGTATCATTTTTATCGATGAAATTGATGCCGTAGGTAGACAGCGCGGTGCTGGTATCGGTGGCGGTAACGATGAAAGAGAGCAAACCCTAAACCAACTCCTCACGGAGATGGATGGTTTTGAAGGTAACACTGGCATCATTATTATTGCGGCTACCAACCGTCCTGATGTATTAGACGCAGCATTATTGCGTCCCGGACGCTTTGACAGACAAGTAACTGTTGATCCACCGGATATCAAAGGACGCTTGGAAATCTTGCAAGTTCACGCCCGGAATAAGAAACTAGATAAGAGTGTATCTTTAGAAGCGATCGCTCGCCGTACTCCTGGTTTCACTGGTGCTGATTTAGCTAACTTACTCAACGAAGCAGCTATTCTCACCGCCAGACGCCGTAAAGAAGGTATGACTCTGGCAGAAGTTGATGACGCAGTTGATCGCGTTGTTGCGGGGATGGAAGGTACTCCTTTGGTAGATAGTAAGAGCAAACGCTTGATTGCTTACCACGAAATCGGACACGCTTTGGTCGGGACGTTGCTTAAAGACCATGACCCAGTACAAAAAGTTACCCTCATTCCACGGGGACAAGCGCAGGGTTTAACTTGGTTTACTCCCAACGAAGAACAAGGCTTAATTTCCCGCTCTCAGTTGAAAGCAAGAATTACTGGTGCTTTGGGTGGTCGCGCAGCTGAAGATGTGATTTTTGGTCATGCGGAAGTGACTACTGGTGCGGGTGGAGATTTGCAACAGTTGTCAGGAATGGCACGACAAATGGTAACACGTTTCGGGATGTCTGACTTGGGTCCGCTGTCTTTGGAAAGTCAGCAAGGAGAAGTATTCTTGGGTCGTGATTGGACGACGCGATCTGAATATTCCGAAGCGATCGCTCGTCGCATCGATTCCCAAGTTCGGGAAATTGTCGAGCAGTGTTATGACTTAGCAAAGCGATTGATTCGCGAAAATCGCACCGTCACCGATCGCTTGGTGGATTTGCTCATCGAAAAGGAAACTATTGATGGCGAAGAATTCCGTCAGATTCTAGCTGAATACACTGAAGTACCTGAAAAGCAACAGTACGCACCTCAGTTGTAATGTATCCAGCATTTCCGGAATTGGATTTGAAGCAACTGTAGTCATACGTGCTTTCAGCGAACGTTGTTAGGGGGATGGTATTTACCATTCCCTTTTTTTTTGAGTGTGGCTATATAGCACAAGGCAGCTTTGCTGGAGGCAGAAGGTTTATCATTAGTATTGCTTATTCCTATTTCTTCAACTGCTGTACAAACGCAGTATGTTCTGGTGACTTCAATCCTGCTTGCACCACCTCCAACACTCGCACCATCTGATTATTTAACAGCGCCTCCACTGCCAACCACAAACCCGGAAACACCTGAGAGCGAATAATTCCATCTGTACCGGGAGATAGCAATCGATAATCGCCATCTGTTAGGCAAAACCATTCAATTTGATTCTCGTAGGATTGCCAGATTACGTACTCCAACACCCCATTACGGCGATAAACCTGCTTTTTACTGCCTGTATCAATCGCAACACTACTCGCTGCAATTTCAACAATCAATTCGGGAGATCCTTCAATGTAACCGTCGCTGCTCAAACGGGTTTGTCCGCCTGCGTTTGGTTCAATAAACAGCACTGCATCTGGCTGAGGTTCGTTATCTAAATCTAGTCTGACTGTCGGTTCAACGCTCAAGTCAACACCGGGAGTTAGTGATTGGTAGACTCCTAACCAAGTTATGATTCGACTGTGGGGTTTGCCATGTTGCTCATGTCTTAAGGGAGATGCCACGTAAACGATTCCTTCAATCAGTTCTGCTTTCTTGATATGGGGTGCAGCTGCATAACGTCGCTCAAATTCAGGACGAGTTAGGCGATCGCCACTTTCAAGCGGAGGCAGATGTCTCTGGGACGAATTGGATTGTGTTTGGGGTGAGTACTCTCTAACCATTTGCCAATCCTTGTAATTGCCGGATACTTGTAACTTTAGCAAACGTCAGTTATCAGTTACATTAATACTACAAAACTTCTAAATAGCTAAGGACAGACTTGTGCTAAAAACTAACGATCCTCACCTTATCCCTCTGTGCTGCTCCCTAGAAGGTTTATCGGTGGGAGATGCTTTTGGAGAGCGCTTTTTTCTGCATCCAGATGTGGTTGAAAGTTTGGTGGCAGCGCGTGCCATACCAGCATCGCCGTGGTATTATACTGACGATACTCAGATGGCACTTTCGATTGTGTCTATCCTGAGAGAATGCGGGGAAATTGACCAAGATAAGTTAGCACAAAGCTTTGCTAAATATTACGTGCGCGATCGCGGTTATGGTGCGGCAATGCACAAATTGCTCGCAAAGATACAGAATGGCGAACCTTGGCAAAAAGTAGCCAGTAGTTTATTTGACGGACAAGGTTCTTATGGTAATGGTGCAGCGATGCGGGTTGCACCTGTGGGAGCATATTTTGCTGACGATTTGGATTTGGTTGTCATCCAAGCGCGAAAAAGTGCAGAAATTACTCACACTCATCCGGAAGCGATCGCCGGCGCTATTGCTGTAGCGATCGCAGCAGCTTTGGCACTTGCATTAAAAGATTCTTTACCTAGTAAAGAAGAATTTCTCAACCTTATTTTGCCTTATGTCCCAGAAACCGAGGTGAAATCAAAGATACGTCAAGCTCGCGATTTATCGGAAAAAACTTCAGTAAAATCAGCCGCTGCTATATTAGGAAATGGCACTTATATCTCTGCACAAGATACCGTTCCTTTTTCGTTATGGTGTGCTGCTCAACACCTAAACAACTACGAAGAAGCACTATGGTTAACGGTGAGTGGCTTAGGCGACAGGGATACCACTTGCGCCATTGTCGGCGGTATTGTTGCGCTGTCTGCTGGTGTGGAAAGCATCCCCACCGAGTGGTTGCAAGCGCGAGAACCTTTACCCAACTTAGATGGATAAACTATTACTTTGTTCCGTCCTACGGGAGCAAACGAACTGGCTTTGATTCGAGAAAGTGGTTATCGAGAGTTTCCACCGCGATTACCAGAACAGCCGATTTTTTACCCAGTACTTAACGAAGAATACGCTGTACAAATTGCCCGCGATTGGAATGCAGCAACGAATCATACAGGCATTGGCTATGTAACGCGCTTCCAAGTGAAGGCAGATTTTTTAAGTAGCTATTCAGTTAAAACCGTAGGAGCTTTGATGTATCAAGAATATTGGATACCTGCGGAAGATTTGTTAAAATTTAATCACAATATTGTGGGTTTGATTGAAGTGATAGCTGAGTTTCGCAAACAAACAGAGTGAAAGATCGAAATAATGAAGATGGGAAGTTAGGACAATATATCAGGCAGCTTACGACTTTTGGTATTCTGATAATAATGTTTGCGTAGTAGATAATGTACCACCTAAGTATCTACAAAAGATAAAAACACTTTAGTTTTCTTAACATTTATTAGTTATCTCTTACGATAGAAGAATAAGTTGATAATTAATTGATAAAGTAATAGCAAGATTCTTGATGGACTAGAAAATGAACATTATTGCTTGGATTATTCTGGGTCTTATAGCCGGAGCGATCGCCAAAGCTATTTACCCCGGTCGTCAAGGCGGTGGTATTCTCACAACAATGATTTTAGGTATAATCGGCGCTTTTGTTGGGGGAACCATAGTTACTGTCTTACAGACAGGAACACTACAATTTTCTGCCGCTACTCTCAGTATTCCTGGTCTAATTGTTGCTGTAATTGGTGCTATGATTGCTATTTTCCTTTGGGGATTAATTGCTGGACGTACCAGTGCCTAGTTGAATGGCAATAAGAATTGTGGTTAGAGTTTATTGATTAGTAACTAACCTCTTACTATTTCAAGTATATAAAAATACTCCACAGGCGTTAAGCAAGTGGAGTATTTAGTTATATATCCAGGTAAAAATTAATCGTGATTGTTTTACCCATTAAATATGTATACCACACTCTGTTTTACCCATACCCCGCCAGCGTCCAGCCCGTTCGTCTTCGCCTTCGCCTACTTTGGTGGTGATGGGTTCGTCGCCAATGCTAGGATAACCTTGGTCGTGTAGGGGGTTGTAGATAACGCCGTGTTCAGCAACGTAATCCCAGCTGTCTTTGCGTGTCCATGCAGCCAGGGGATTAACTTTCAGGCGCACCTGGTTATCTAATTCAAATACAGGCATATTAGCACGAGTTACGGCTTGGTCACGACGACGACCTGTAATCCAAGCAACTGTGTTTAGTTCGTCTAAACCACGTTGCAAAGGTTCTATTTTTGTTACATGGTGAAATTGAGTAATATCCTTATCCCAAAGTGCTTCACCGTATTTAGCTGTAAAGGCTTCACGAGTATCTACATCAGGATTTTTATACGTTTTCAGATCGAGATTGTATAGTTCTTTGGCTTTAGCAACTAGTTCTAAAGTTTCGGGAAAGTGATACAGCGTGTCAAGAAATATTACTGGGACTGGGTATTTGAGTTCACTATAAAGAATATGAGTGATTACCAAGTCATCCACGTTAAAAGCACTGGTTTGTACTAGTCCAGTTGGGATGTTCTCTTGTGACCATGCCAAAATATCTTTCGGATGCGCGGTTTCAAACTGCTTGTTTAGTTGCTCTAAATCAAAATCGCCAATTTTGCTTGTAAATTCCTTAGAAGCGGTTGTCATACTTTTTTAGTTGAATTGTTTTTACCTTGTTTAAGATTTATTTTACATTATCAAGGCACATTTCCCGGTAGGTAATAAGGTATTTACAAGATTCGGAAATCACTACCGAGGAAGACAAGCCAAGGACACAGCGAGTGTGTATTTTTCCCCGTTGTTCATGCAGCGTCTAGGCAAAGAGAGGAATTTGTAGAAGATGGATGTAGCTGATTGGGTGTTTCACCATAAAGCTAGGGATGCCCTCAGACTTGCTACAATTCTGATGACTCTACCATCATTTGGGAGTGCTATCCACCAAACAGTGGACATTACTAGACAACTAGTACTGCCACTGGACAGATAGCCAGTCTCAGTCCGCAAGCGGACTACGTTAAGAAGGTCATGACACCTACAAGTGCTTTCCAGCTTGTAGCTCCTGTCGTCAAAGATTAAACAGATCTATTTGGTTAAGTCAGTGTCTTTGACCTAACAAGCCTTCTTAACATTGACGAGGAAAACATTACCTGAGAAATCAGAGTTGGTTTTCTAGGTTTCCATTCAAAAAACCTAGATTAAATCTATGCTTTGCTCGCTTTGTCCACCTTTGTTCAATGAAGAGCGTGATTAGAGGCGTAGCGATCGCGAATCAAAAGTAAATATAAAAATCGCACCTGCACATCCCAGCAAGAAAATAATGTAATCTTATACTACATGAGGATCTGAAAGTAGAAGTAAGGCTTACAATGCATTGTTAGCCCAAACTTCAAACAAAAGCCAGATATTTGGCAGAACCGTAAATTAAAGATGAACGCTACACAAGAACAACTTAAAGTAAAACTTCAACAAGCGATGGGAGCGGCTTTTGGCGAGGAATACGCCGAAATAGACCCAATTTTGGTATCTACAAGCAATCCTAAATTTGGTGATTATCAAGCGAACGTATCCTTATCCTTAGCGAAAAAGCTAGGACAACAGCCAAGAGCGATCGCTTCTGGTATCCTTGACAAATTGGATGTAAGTGATATCTGCGAACCTCCAGAAATTGCCGGTCCTGGCTTTATCAATCTCAAACTGAAAATAGCATACCTGGAAGTACTACTCAACGGGATTCAGACCGATCCTCGCTTGGGGATAGCACTCACCAAAAACCCAAAGCGCGTAATTGTCGATTATCCCAGTCCGAACATAGCCAAAGAAATGCATGTAGGACATTTGCGTGCAGCTGTGATTGGAGATTGCATTTCCCGAATTTTAGAATTTGTTGGTGATGACGTACTGCGGGTTAGTCATGTAGGAGACTGGGGAACACCGTTTGGAATGCTTATAGCCTACTTGCAAACCGAATACCCAGAAGCGCTGACAACCGATGAGACATTAGATTTGGGAGATTTGTCTTCATTTTACCGTCAGGCAAAAAAACGGTTTGATACCGATGACAAGTTTAAAGAACTTGCTCGACAGGCTGTGGTACAGTTACAGGCGGGTGATGAAGAAACTCTGCTATCATGGAAGATTGTCTGTCAACTATCTAGTAAATCGTACCAAGTAATTTACAATTTAATGGGGATTGCTCGCTTTATTGAGCGCGGTGAATCCTTCTACAATGCATTGTTACCTGAAGTAGTAGAAGAGTTGGAAAAACTGGGGCTATTGGTAGAAAATCAAGGAGCCAAATGCGTTTTTCTCGAAGGTTTTACAAATAGGGATGGTGAACCTCTACCTTTAATTGTGCAAAAGTCGGATGGGGGTTATAATTATGCAGCTACGGATTTAGCCGCAATTCGTTATCGGGTTAATGTAGATAAAGCTCAAAGGGTGATTTATCCAGTTGGTGCAGAACAGGCTAATCATTTTGCCCAGATTTTTCAAGTGGGACGGCGATCTGGTTGGATTACAGATAATATGGAATTTGTCCATGTACCCTTTGGTTTAGTGTTGGGTGAAGATGGTCAGAAGTTAAAAACTCGGTCTGGGGATGCGGTAAGATTGCAGGACTTGTTGGATGGTGCGATCGCTCATGCCCGTGCTGACCTAGAAAAAAGATTACAAGAAGACAAGCGTGAAGAAACTGAAGAATTCATCAACAAAGTTGCTGAGGTAGTTGGTATCAGCGCGGTTAAATATGCCGATCTCAGCCAAAACCGTACCAGCAACTACATCTTTAGCTATGAAAAAATGCTGGCTCTGCAAGGTAATACAGCACCTTATATGTTGTATGCTTATGCGCGGATTCAGGGAATTAGCCGCAAGGGTGGGATTAACTTTGAGCAGTTAGGAGACAATGCGAAAGTTTTATTGCAGCACGAAACAGAAATAACCTTGGCAAAGCATATATTGCAGTTGGATGAAGTTATTAGTCCTATTGAGCAAGATTTATTACCGAATCGTTTGTGCGAGTATTTATTTCAACTAAGCCAGAAGTTCAATTTGTTTTACGATCGCGATCGTGGGGTAAGAGTGTTGCAGGCAGAAGAACCGTTGCGGACATCTCGGTTAGTGCTATGCGATTTGACTGCTAAAACCCTGAAACTGGGACTTTCATTGTTGGGAATTGAGGTATTGGAAAGGATGTAGATGTTCCAATGGCTTTAAAATTTTCTCACGTCAACCCAAGATAAATTTGTAAATAGTCACTGTATGAAGAGGTAAGAATGAAATGAAGCAATCATTCTTGCTACTTCCGAGACTAATTTTACGGCTGAAGAGATTGGCTTATGCGATCGTGATGATAAGAGTATTGCTTTACTTAAAAACGCGCTGTTGAAATCTCTGAAGCTGATTTTCTTGCATCAAGCTGAGAAGCGCGACTGATTGCGCTGGCGTGTAGCACTCCGTCCTTCTGGCGTGCCCCTTGGACGTTGCAACAGAAGAGCGATCCGTGTGGTGGAACTGAACATCGTGCCGCACTGCACAGCCTACACGATCCATGAGGAGCTAAAAAAAACTCAAGCCCCATTTACGGCAGGGCTGTTTCATTCCCTAAAAGGCTCGCACTCTTCAAGGGTTCAGGAGATGAAAAATAAGCTTGGCATTTAATTTTAGGCTTCAATTTGGTCACGAATTCATGACTTTTGCCCTGATATTTATCGCCAATCATATTGACAAAATACGTACCTTGTCGAATGAAACAGCCCTGCCATTTACGGGAGTGTTGAGTCATTTTGCCAGAGCAAGACGGCGATTTCCTGAAAGAAAGCCGCACTCTACAATACCTTTCAGCCAGAACAGGCAAGATGTCTCCTCAATCGCCTTGAAATCCATCACACGCCTAAACATGGTTCATGGCTAAATATGGCGGAAATCGAACTTGCCGCCCTTACATGCCAGTCCCTCCACAAACGCATCCCAGATATTGCACTTTCCAAACCGAATTACGCGCTTGGAACACCCATCGAAACAACGCTCAAACCAAAATTGACTGGCGATTTACCACCGCAGACGCCAGAACAAAACTCAAACGCCTGTACCCAGTTTTTAGTGATTAAGGTCTACTAGTGTCGAGATTAACGTTCAAATCAGGTCAGTTCTCGAACAACATCCTTTAATAAACACTCACGCAACAGCTGAGCTAACAACACTTACAGCCGTGAAACATCAAACTTGCTAACAACTTTATTACTTGCCTTCTAGACTGGGAGCAACACTATAGGCTGAAACGCTTTAATCACAACAGTTTCAAGTAACAACAAAAAAAGCTCAAAAAATAATTTGAGAAAAGAGTTGACAAGAAAGAGTGGACTCGCTATATTGAATAAGTGCCGGAAGAGCGAGCGCCAAAAAGCGGACTCAGAAGGAGACCGAACCATGAAAATATTATAGTTTGAAAGCAAGTATAAAACAACTTGTACGCGTCAGTCAAATAAAAAACCAGACTGAGGTTATAAAAGAGCAGTCAGTTATTAGAGCTAAGAAACAATCCAAAACGGAGAGTTTGATCCTGGCTCAGGATGAACGCTGGCGGTATGCTTAACACATGCAAGTCGAACGGAGTACTTCGGTACTTAGTGGCGGACGGGTGAGTAACGCGTGAGAATCTGCCTTCAGGTTCGGGACAACCACTGGAAACGGTGGCTAATACCGAATGTGCAGCAATGTGAAATATTTATAGCCTGGAGATGAGCTCGCGTCTGATTAGCTAGTAGGTGTGGTAAGAGCGCACCTAGGCGACGATCAGTAGCTGGTCTGAGAGGATGATCAGCCACACTGGGACTGAGACACGGCCCAGACTCCTACGGGAGGCAGCAGTGGGGAATTTTCCGCAATGGGCGAAAGCCTGACGGAGCAATACCGCGTGAGGGAGGAAGGCTCTTGGGTTGTAAACCTCTTTTCTCAGGGAAGAACACAATGACGGTACCTGAGGAATAAGCATCGGCTAACTCCGTGCCAGCAGCCGCGGTAATACGGAGGATGCAAGCGTTATCCGGAATGATTGGGCGTAAAGCGTCCGCAGGTGGCTTTGTAAGTCTGCTGTTAAATAGTGAGGCTTAACCTCATAAAGGCAGTGGAAACTACAAGGCTAGAGTGCGTTCGGGGCAGAGGGAATTCCTGGTGTAGCGGTGAAATGCGTAGAGATCAGGAAGAACACCGGTGGCGAAAGCGCTCTGCTAGGCCGCAACTGACACTGAGGGACGAAAGCTAGGGGAGCGAATGGGATTAGATACCCCAGTAGTCCTAGCCGTAAACGATGGATACTAGGCGTGGCTTGTATCGACCCGAGCCGTGCCGTAGCTAACGCGTTAAGTATCCCGCCTGGGGAGTACGCAGGCAACTGTGAAACTCAAAGGAATTGACGGGGGCCCGCACAAGCGGTGGAGTATGTGGTTTAATTCGATGCAACGCGAAGAACCTTACCAGGACTTGACATGTCGCGAATCCCTGTGAAAGCAGGGAGTGCCTTCGGGAGCGCGAACACAGGTGGTGCATGGCTGTCGTCAGCTCGTGTCGTGAGATGTTGGGTTAAGTCCCGCAACGAGCGCAACCCTCGTTTTTAGTTGCCATCATTAAGTTGGGCACTCTAGAGAGACTGCCGGTGACAAACCGGAGGAAGGTGGGGATGACGTCAAGTCAGCATGCCCCTTACGTTCTGGGCTACACACGTACTACAATGCTACGGACAAAGGGCAGCTACACAGCGATGTGATGCTAATCTCATAAACCGTAGCTCAGTTCAGATCGCAGGCTGCAACTCGCCTGCGTGAAGGAGGAATCGCTAGTAATTGCAGGTCAGCATACTGCAGTGAATTCGTTCCCGGGCCTTGTACACACCGCCCGTCACACCATGGAAGCTGGTAGTGCCCGAAGTCATTACCCCAACCTTCGGGGGGGGGATGCCTAAGGCAGGACTGGTGACTGGGGTGAAGTCGTAACAAGGTAGCCGTACCGGAAGGTGTGGCTGGATCACCTCCTTTAAAGGAGACCTACCCACTCAGATATCGAAAACTTTGTAGTAATTAGATATTGAGTTGGTCATCCTTAAGGTCGGTCGCGACAGTTGTAATGTATCTTTCAAACTATATTTTGGTTCGGAATTGGGCTATTAGCTCAGGTGGTTAGAGCGCACCCCTGATAAGGGTGAGGTCCCTGGTTCGAGTCCAGGATGGCCCACCTGAACAAGTAAAAACAGAAAAGTCAAAAGTATTCTTACTTTGAACTTTTAATTTTTCACTTGACTCTGGGGGTTTAGCTCAGTTGGTAGAGCGCCTGCTTTGCAAGCAGGATGTCAGCGGTTCGAGTCCGCTAACCTCCACCAGTAGTAGATAAAGGAAAATTCAGCAACTGAGCAAAACGAGCCAGACTGCTGGATATATTTCCAGCGATAGAACCTTGAAAACTGCATAGTGAAGCGAATAAGATAGCAGACACAGACACAGAGATAATTTGAGTCGTGTTTGGATTAATGTTACCAATTGTTTTATTGGTCAAGCTAATAAGGGCTAACGGTGGATACCTAGGCACGCAGAGGCGATGAAGGACGTGGTTACCGACGATATGCTCCGGGGAGTTGGAAGCAAACATTGAGCCGGAGATTTCCGAATGGGGCAACCCCAAGTACTACCTATTGAATATATAGATAGGTAAGAGCCAACCCAGCGAACTGAAACATCTTAGTAGCTGGAGGAAGAGAAATCAATAGAGATTCCCTAAGTAGTGGTGAGCGAACGGGGAAAAGCCTAAACCAAAAAGTTTACTTTTTGGGGTAGTGGGACAGCATTGTCGAATCCGGAGGTTAGACGAAGCAGCGAAATACTGCACCAGAGAAGGTGAAAGTCCTGTAATTGAAAACTGCCCGGATAGTAGCTGTATCCCGAGTAGCATGGGGCACGAGGAATCCCATGTGAATCAGCGAGGACCATCTCGTAAGGCTAAATACTACTGCGTGACCGATAGTGAACCAGTACCGCGAGGGAAAGGTGAAAAGAACCCCAAATGGGGAGTGAAATAGAACATGAAACCGTTAGCTTACAAGCAGTGGAAGTCCGATTCAACGGATGACCGCGTGCCTGTTGAAGAATGAGCCGGCGACTTATAGGCACTGGTAGGTTAAGGCGTATATAGCCGCAGCCACAGGGAAACCGAGTCTGAATAGGGCGTTATATCAGTGTTTATAGACCCGAACCCTGGTGATCTAACCATGTCCAGGATGAAGCTTGGGTAACACCAAGTGGAGGTCCGCACCGACCGATGTTGAAAAATCGGCGGATGAGGTGTGGTTAGGGGTGAAATGCCAATCGAACCAGGAGCTAGCTGGTTCTCCCCGAAATGTGTTTAGGCGCAGCGGTAATGATTATAGTCTGGGGGTAAAGCACTGTTTCGGTGCGGGCTGGGAGACCGGTACCAAATCGAGACAAACTCTGAATACCAGATGCACACATTGCCAGACAGACAGTGGGGGATAAGCTTCATTGTCAAGAGGGAAACAGCCCAGACCACCAGCTAAGGTCCCCAAATCATCGCTAAGTGATAAAGGAGGTGAGAGTGCACAGACAACTAGGAGGTTTGCCTAGAAGCAGCCACCCTATAATGAGTGCGTAATAGCTCACTAGTCAAGCGCTCTCGCGCCGAAAATGAACGGGGCTAAGCGATGTACCGAAGCTGTGGGATATGTAAAAAATATCGGTAGGGGAGCGTTCCGTATTAGGTAGAAGCACTAGCGGCGAGCAGGTGTGGACGAAACGGAAGTGAGAATGTCGGCTTGAGTAGCGCAAATATTGGTGAGAATCCAATACCCCGAAACCCTAAGGGTTCCAGAGCCAGGTTCGTCCCCTCTGGGTTAGTCAGGTCCTAAGGCGAGGTCGAACGGCGTAGTCGATGGACAACGGGTGAATAATCCCGTACTCAATTGAATTTGTGCAGAGGGACGGAGGAGGCAAATGTCAGCCGGATGTTGGTTACCGGTTCAAGGGTTAAGGTGTTGAGAGTCGGTGAAAACGATTCGAGCCAAGACCGGAGTACGACCCGATACGTCGGGGAAGTGGCATAGTCTGACTTCCAAGAAAAGCTCTAACCACGTTAAATTCAATTGACCTGTACCCGAAACCGACACAGGTAGGGTGGTTGAGAATACTAAGGGGCGCGAGATAACTCTCTCTAAGGAACTCGGCAAAATGGCCCCGTAACTTCGGAAGAAGGGGTGCCCACTGTCACAAGTGGGTCGCAGTGAAGAGATCCAGGCGACTGTTTACCAAAAACACAGGTCTCCGCAAACTC
>NZ_KK073768.1:2035315-2153018 GCF_000582685.1 [Scytonema hofmanni] UTEX 2349 | reverse complement strand
ACGCTGCTGCGGCGACGATAGTCTAGGGGTAGCCCTACGCCAAAATAGCTCTATGCCAGGTTTGATAATTAAACAAAAGCCTCCTCTAAATAATTAGAGGAGGCTTTTGTTTTTTGCATATTTCCGTAGCTTTACTGATTACGAATTAGGGCTTGCTGAAAAAGTCATAAAAAAGCAATTCTTTTGGGTTGACGAGTTATTTAAGCAAGGTCAAAGATAAGTTTTTGTTGCCTATGGCTAGCAAAATTATAACGCTCGATTATATCAATCGCTAAAAAAGGTCTATTTTGGAAAAATATACATAAAAAGGCACAAAAAACCCGTAACAGGTGAAAGGATTTTGGGCTATTTTACCCTCAAGTCTTGCACCTGAATATACTTCTTTGGTCAGATAATCTATATACTGTGAGCTTCTCTTTCTTTTTCAGCAAGCCCGAATTAAATCTTGTACTCTCGCTACCATTTGCCTAACTCCCTCTGCATCAGGAGATTGGATACGCTGCAATATCTCCAAGGCTGGCTGCAAATAATCTAATGCTTTATTGTATATTGCCCTGTTGTTCTGCTATATGCCCTAACCACCACAACGTTGCTGCTTTGCCTTGGACATCGCCAGTTTGTTCTTTGAGGGCAAAAGATTCTTGAAAAAAGGCGATCGGCCTGACCTTGGACATCGCCGATTTGTTCACTGATGGCAAGAGATTTTTCAAAAAGGGCGATCGCTAAAACAATCCCCTCCCGCCGATACTTATCTAGCAACAGTTGCAGAGTGCGATCGCTTCCATCCACTTATACAACCGCCGTCCAGTTACTGTATAATCCTCTGGTAAATCCGCAACGTAAAATCTCTCTCAGCCAAGTTAATCAAATCGGCGATTTCCGTTAAAGGAAGCGATCGCTTTTCATACTTATTGGGATTATCAATTTGCGGATTTGTTCAGCAATAGCGATCGCATCTTCACCCTCAATCGCCAAGCGAATTTCCGCCATAGTTTACCTACAAGCATATCCAATCCAGGCTTATTTTCAATAATACCACCAGAGCGTTCGGCGTTTCTCGGTCAATAATTATTCATTATTACTAGCTGTAAAATCCTTGCATTTCCTCCACTCCCCCACTTTTCATCTCCCCAAATTCCCCTGTCGTTCGCACCGAAAACCTCGTTGCTGCCAATCTTGCATATTCACTTGGGTTAGTTTAGTCACATTTGAACATTCAGGCTGAATAAATTGACTTAAACCTGCCCAAAACAAACTGCGCGTTACATCTGCTACCGTTTTCAACCAAGACTCACGATTACCAGGAATGCCTTTTTCCTGAACAGTCACAGTTTCTACCCAAATACCATGAGCACCTAAAAGAATTTGTCCTAACCATTTGGCTCTTGGTAAGTGAGTTGGGGAAGTAATAAGCATGACTTTATGCACTCCCAAACGGCGCAAAATTGGAATACCATAATAAAAATTTTCAAAAGTGGAATCAGCACAATGTTCTAAGCAAACATTTTCTATAGGTGCTACTTCTCGTTGAAAAATCAGCCAAATACAAGGGTCTTGAGAACCGCGAGAAATTAAAATCGGCGTTTGCGGAGATTTTTTTGCTTCTTGGGCAACATAAATTTCTCTAGTAATGCTGCCACCAAGTACAAAAAAGCCATCTACTGGGGAGGATGACGCATTGAGTAGAGTTATAGTGATAAAAATCAGCCAAATACCCAACACAGCAGATAAACTCAAAGCCAATCTTTGTAACATTTGCCACATGCTCCAGATTTTTATTTTATCTTCGATGAATGTTTTTTTGTAAAAATACGTCTGTTGACACACCCACTTTCAAAGCTAAGAAAGGATTTTGTCCTATAGGCATACACTTAACCAGAAGCAAGTGCTATCTTATTAAAAGTAATTGAGGTGAGAGGACGACACACAGTGTTTGTGTCAATAATTAAGATTAACCTTCCGGAAAGAGATGACAAAGGGAAGGATAATTGTTAAAAAGTAACGCAGTGCGACCGCCGAATTTAAAGGGCAAAATTATGAAGGAATTGTAGCTTTAAATAAAGTACAAAAACCGATAAATTTCTGGAAAACCAGATTGCTAAACTTTCAATAACACAATTATTCCAGCTGATATACATGAACCAGTCTGCGAAACGTTCCTCACCGCTCCAAGTAGCCTTGATTGGTGGAGCGATCGCCACAACAGCAACTTTGTCTGTGTTCGGTCAAGCGTGGTGTCGCTCCGTCCGCGCCGCCTTACAAGATAGCCCAAAAGCGATCGTAGACCAAGTGTGGCAACTAGTAAATCGTGAATATGTTGATGGCAAATTTAATCAACAAGATTGGCAAGCAACCAGACAAACCCTTTTAAGTAAAAATTATTCTTCTCGTGAGGAAGCTTACACAGCCATCCGGGAAGCTTTAAAAAAATTGGGCGATCCTTACACTCGGTTCCTAGACCCGAAACAGTATGATGCCCTCACCAGTCAAACATCTGGGGAAGTCTCTGGAATTGGCATTCGGATGGAACTGAATGAAAAAACCAAGCGACTCACCGTTGTGGAAGCTATAGAAAATTCGCCAGCACTCAAAGCAGGTGTCAGAGCCGGCGACGAGATTCTAGCAATTGACGGCAAGCCCATACATGACCTGAAAGTAGAAGATGCCTCTAAGCTGATTCGTGGCAAAGCTGGTACTGCCATAACGTTGCGGCTTGCACGTCAAGGTCAACAAGAAATGGATGTCAAGCTGACACGAGCCACCATTGAAGTGCCAACGGTGAAATACACCCTGAAGCAAGAAGGTGGACGACGTGTTGGCTATATCAGATTGCGAGAATTCAGCGCTCACGCTGCCGACCAAATGCGGCGAGCAATTCGCGACTTGAACGGTCAGCAAGTTGATAGTTACGTCTTAGATTTGCGCGGAAATCCCGGTGGTTTGTTACAGGCAAGTATTGAAATTGCTCGCATGTGGATAGATAATGGTGGAATTGTCAAGACAGTAGACCGTGTGGGAGGAACTGAACTCAGTAAGGCAAATAACACTGCCATTACAAAACGTCCCTTAGCGGTACTGATAGATAACAATTCAGCCAGTGCTAGTGAAATCCTCACTGGCGCACTCAAGGATAATAAGCGAGCAGTAGTTGTTGGCAGTCAAAGCTTTGGCAAAGCCTTGGTACAGTCAGTGCATGAACTGCCAGACGGTTCCGGTGTAGCCATCACCATTGCCCATTACTACACCCCTCAAGGAACAGATATTAACCATAAAGGAATTACCCCTGATATCAAGATAGATTTGTCAGAGGCGCAAGAGCGTCAGTTGGCGATTAATCCAAATTTGGTGGCGACTCAAAACGATCCGCAATATGCGCGGGCGATCGCCGCTTTATCTAGCACAAACTTCGCCCAACCCAATTCAAATCAACGGTCAAAACCCTTGAGCGTTCGTGCCTCAGATTTGAAATTGTAGACCAAATATGATACTACGGATTTACGATTTAGGACTGGGAATAATAATAATTAACCCCACCCCCAAAATCATAAATCCATGAATCATCAGCCACTTGACTTCACCACCACCAACACTTTTTTCCCTCATGTGTCGGTAGTGGTGCCTATATATAATGGTGAAAAAGACTTACCAGATTTAATTTCTTGTCTATTAGCACAAACTTACCCAAAACAGCAGGTTGAGTATTTGCTGGTAGACAATAACAGTAGCGATCGCACTCTCACTTTTCTCGAAACCGCTGCTTTATATTGCCCAATTACAATTCGTCCTTTAAGCGAAAACCAAATTCAAAGCTCTTACGCTGCCAGGAATACAGGCATTCGCGCAGCTAAGAGTGAAATAATTGCCTTTACTGATGCTGATTGCCGTCCGCAACATCAATGGTTAGAAGCATTAGTACAACCTTTTGTCAAGCAAGATGTGATAATTGTCGCCGGAGAAATTGCGGCGTTACCAGGCAAAACCCTTCTAGAGCAATATGCCGATCGCCAAGAGACTTTATCACAAAAGCACACCCTCGCCCATAAATTTTGTCCATACGGTCAAACCGCTAATTTAGCAATTCGACGCACCGCATTTGAAAAAGCAGGTTTGTTCCGTCCTTATCTGACCACTGGTGGCGATGCTGACATGTGTTGGCGAATTCTCAAAGAAAACATTGGGCGTTTAGAATTTTCACCAAGAGCGATCGTCCAGCATCGCCACCGCGCTACACTTAAGGAGCTACAAAGTCAATGGCGGCGCTATGGACGCTCAAATCGCTATTTACACGAACTGCACGGTATTGAGTTGATGCGCGAGACTACAGCAAAGGAATACGGCTATCTCTTGCTGCGTTGGTTGTTGAAAGAAATACCAAAAAATAGCTACAAAGCGATCGCTCGTAAAGCCAGCCTTGTAGACTTGTTAAGTACACCTATTGGTTTATTCACTGGCATAGCACGTTACTCTGGGCAAAAAGATGCCCAATTGCCAGAAAAAGCCAAAATTATTGATTGGCTCTAGGGATGCTTGACATACTCACCGGGAGTCAACGCCTCGGTGATTCTTGACGCTTCAACGGATTCTGCGTGACCGTTGTAGTCTTACAATTCCTCTGCGCCCGTTTAGAGTCGTGGCAATGCCCTATCCCGACTTTGTGTATGTTTTTCGCGGCGTTCTCATCTCGGTCGTGTTCAGTGCCACAATTCAAGCATTGAACCAACCGAACTTTTAAATCAAGTTTGCCCCACTTGTAACCACACTCAGAACAAACTTGACTTGTTGGTTCCCATCGACTTATAACGTGGAAATCACGATTAAATTTCTCGGATTTACCTTCACACAGCGTCCTAAAATCTCTCCACCCCTGCAAGCTTATTGCTCTAGCAAGTTTGCGGTTTTTGACCAGTCCTGAAACATTCAAATCTTCCAAAACAATAACTTGGTTTTCGCTAACGATATGGAGCGATAGTTTGTGCAAGAAGTCTTTACGGGTATCCGCGATTCTGTTATGCAACTTTGCGATTTTAATCCGAGTTATGCTTCTACGTTTTGAGTCTTTGGATTGACGTGCTAATTTTTTCTGAAGCTTGCGAACATTTCTGTCTAGTCTTGAGTAACTAGGACTTACAGCTTTTTCGCCGTTACTCATTACAGCAAAGGTTTTCATACCCAAATCTATACCTATACTTTGATTCTTGGCATCAATATAAACTGGTTCAATCTCTACTACAAAGCTGAGGAAATAACGGTTAGCACAATCTTTAATTACCGTGACAGAGCTAGGCGCAGAGGGTAAAACTCTTGACCAAATAGGCTTAACATTACCGATTTTGGCTAGATAGACCTCATTGCCCTTTATTGAAAAGCCTCCTATTCTAAACCGTGCTGATTGCTGATTAGTTTTCTTTTTAAACTTGGGAGTGCCAACTTTTTTACCTTTGCGTTTCCCTTTCAGAGAATCGAAAAAGTTTTTATAAGCAACACCTAAATCTGCAACCGATTGTTGCAAGGGGATATTTGAGACATCAGATAACCAACTTCGCTCAAGAGTTTTTTTGGCTTGAGTAATTACCAACTTTTGTAAGTCGTTATTGCTTGGTAACTTTTCTGACTGTTTACAGATTGCCAAGGCATCATTCCAAACTACACGAACACAACCAAACAACTGAGACAAAAGTTGTCGCTGTTGGTCTGTCGGGTAGAAACGGTATTGATACCTAGCTTTCATTGTTAATGCTATAATTGGTCTGTAAAATAATTATACATTGGTCTGCATATAATGGCAACTATATTTAGAAGAGAAAGACATAGCGTTACGGACTTAAAAATACACTTGGTCTGCGTAACAAAATATCGTAAATCTATATTTACGTTAGAAAGCCTTGCGGGAATTGAAAAGTCGTTTCAAGAGGTGTCCAAAAAGATGGATTTTCAAATAATTGAGTTTAACGGTGAAGGGAATCACGTTCACGCGCTGATTGAGTATCCACCAAAACTATCTGTTTCTCAGATAGTTAATGCTCTAAAAGGTGTTTCTAGTCGTCGTTACGGACAACAAGGATATAAAAAACCCCACTCATCCGCTTTATGGAGTCCTAGTTATTTTGCTATTTCTGTAGGAGGTGCGCCATTGGAAATTCTTAAGGAATACATCAGAAATCAAGAAACACGTACTTGAAGGACGGGGCTTGAATCCCATTTTTTCGGTCAAGAAGAAGGGTGTAGGGTGTGGGGGGTAGGGTGTAGGGTGTAGGGTGTAGGGTGTAGGGTGTAGGGTGTAGGGAACACAGCATTGGTAGGGGCGTATGGTTAGAAAGACAAGGGTGTCGGGAAAGAATATAGAGCTATTTGAACAAATCTGTATTTTATTTCCATACCCCACACCCCACTCAGCCACCCCCAACACCCTTTCTTTCACCACACCCCACACCCTACACCCTACACCCCAAGCCAACGGGGATGCGTGAATTTTGGATTGGCAATAATTTTATTACCCATTCCCCATTCCCCAATTTCCGCTAAATTTAATAAAAGTAGTGTCAAGGAAACTTCAAATGTCAGCACAACTGTTACTGGTGGATGATGAACCGGGATTGCGTGAAGCCGTCAAGGATTATTTGCAAGAAAGCGGTTTCAGCGTTCAAGTTGCCAGTAACGCCCGTGAGGGGTGGGACTTGATGCAGCAAAGTATACCTGATTTAGTGATTTCCGACATCATGATGCCTCAGGTAGATGGCTATCAGTTCTTAAAGCAACTGCGGGAAGACCCCCGCTTTAAAACCCTGCCGGTGGTCTTTTTAACGGCAAAAGGAATGACAACCGATCGCATTCAAGGTTATCAAGCTGGTGTTGATGCTTATCTACCCAAGCCTTTCGATCCAGATGAATTAGTCGCAATTATCGAAAATTTACTGATCCGTCGCACCCAAAAGCCTCATGCTACAGGTGAAGAGGGAGAAACCTTTGATATTGCGGAACTAGCCAATCAGATTGCCCAAATTAAAGCGTTGTTAACTCAAAAAAATGCGATCGCTCAATCTCCTGCACCTTTTGCTATCGACTTGACCCCCAGAGAACAAAGTGTTTTAAATTTGGTCGCTGAAGGGCTAATGAATAAAGAAATTGCCCGTCGTTTGGAAACCAGCGTCCGCAACGTCGAAAAGTACGTCAGTCGTTTGTTTAGTAAAACTGGCACTAATAGCCGTACTGAATTAGTTCGTTTTGCTTTAGAACACGGTCTTGCTAAGTAGTCATTAGTTATTTGTCATTAGTCATTAGCTTTGGACAAAAGACAAATGACAACTGACTATTGACTCTTGCCTGGAGGGGTATCTTTGTTTGGTTGAGAATAATAAATCGGTTAAATGCACCCGATTGAATTTGTTTTGCTTACTATGTCAGTAAACAGCTACCTAATCTTTAGACAAAACAGACACTCAGGGTAATGTCTCAAACTCTAGATGACCGATATCTCATGGCAAGGTTACTAGCTTAGGCTTCCTTTATTTTGTAAGAGTAATCTGGTTTGAGCAATAAAGAAAAGAAAAATACATCTTCAAAAACCCTAAGTAACTTCAACTGTTTTGGTATAAAGGCATAGTAAGCACCCAATCATAACCGTAGTGCAAAGAAAGTAAAGGCTACTGTAAATGCGATCGCAACTTAAGCTTAAAAGCCTAATTAAATCGGCTTCCAAATAGAGCGTACTAAGTCTTTGTTCCCCTGACGCACCTTAAAAGAGGTGTCAAATCCCAAGTGAGTGTAAATAGGCAAATGGTTAAACTTAAAAAAATCACCATTTTCTGACCGATATACGATTTGCTACTACCGAAATAAGATAAGCACTCTTAGCACCTAACTATTGAATAGTTTCAGTAGAGTTTCGCAATCGCATCAGTTGACGACGCATTTGCGGTGAGGCTTTAAGTTCAGAAACCTCCTGTGCCTTGACAGACGCGTGCAGGGTTTCCAGAAACTCGTCAGACCCTTCTGTTAAAGCTTCTAACAGTACTTGCAACAGTTGATCGCGATCGCTTAATATACTCTTTTCCTCAATCATTCGGAACTTGAGATGAATTTCGCACTCATAAACACTTACATCAATGTTATTTACCTGACATGGCAATGCTTTGGAGTTCATAGTGTTTAGGATTCCTTTACTTGGTGGTGATCATGGTTGGCAGCTAAATTTCCGGCACAAATTCTTTATATTTTTTTTTGAATCCAAAGTGTTTGAATTAAGAATTTGTCTTCATTCATCGAAACTCCTTGCGGTCTGAAACCCCGTCCTTTAGTACCGGTTTATATTTGCTCCATTACACGGGGGTTGTTTAATTCGGTGTGCCGTTGTATTGCACTTTCAATGGGACAATTACCATTTCAAATCTCACAACCCTGTACGCATAACGGTTTTGTTCCTTACGGAACCTCCCTTTCGGGGTAAAGTTAGCTTCGCCAATGTTTTAAGAGCTTTTTAAACTTGTAACACTGTTCCAGTGACCTTAGAACTGTTTAATCACAAGTGACAGAGCGGAAAACTAGCTTGTCTTGCGACACGCTTACGCGAACGCATTCTCCGGTGTCGTGACTCAAAAAACGTAGTCAGTTAAGACTTAGGCTGGTCAGAATGGCTTGATGAGTTCTCATGCAAGCCCTATGCCTTGAGGCTAGGGTTCCTGACAACATTTGTATTCCATTGCACTCTCCTGCTTGTTTTTTTCTAGCTAGACTTTTGATATCTAGATTTTCGCCACGACTGTGCCATCTGCGCTTTATAGTAAGCCATAACTATTATTCAGTTTTTAAGATTCTATACAATAAAGTTTCTGTAAGAAGTTGCCTGACCTTTTTAAAGCTTTTTACATCAACTTTATCTTTACGTCAATAACAGTTCTACATTTGACTAGAAAACTAGTGGTTACACTTACGCAAAAGTCAGGTTTTTTCTCTATTTCATTAGAGCCTGAGGCGGTTATAGCATAATTCCGTAAAATTACTACATGTGCGATTTTTTCATAAGAAATTAGATGAGGCATTTATAAGAAAAATTATTAGAGATAAAATTTTTTTTCGGGATGACATACACACCAATCCAATTATTCTGTGTTGAGTGCCTCACTGTGGCATGACTAAAGCGGCTGACGAACGCCAAAAGGGGCATAAACTTTTTAGCTTTGATTAGCAGACCGCTACGGCAAATTTGGGGTTCCCCAGACAGGAATGAGGAATAAAATTTATTTTCCTCTTTATTAAGGTACATCTGTTCTTGATTTTAGGAGTCTGTTTTTCCTTCAGCTTTAAGCATTGACTTTTTCTTTCTATCATGCATTAGCTTCCCTCAATAAATGGTAGAACCTCATGATTAACGCTCCGCAAGGTTTATAGGCATGATTACCACCCATAAAGGAAGTAAGGTGCGCCTTAAATGATAATCACAAGAAGACATTCAAGAGAAGAAAGAGCGTTTACAATAATTTCAGTGTAATCAACCAAAATCTTACACCGTTTTATGGACAACCCGATGCTGCTCAAGTCAACAACCCGGCATATCCGCATTTTTGCCGGAGAAATTGACTCTCATGGCGAACTGGTTCCTAGCAATCAGGTCTTAACGTTAGATGTAGACCCAGACAACGAATTTAACTGGAACGAAGATGCGCTGCAAAAAATTTATCGCAAGTTTGATGAATTGGTCGAAGGATCTAGTGGTGCAGACCTTACAGACTATAACTTGCGCCGCATAGGGTCAGATTTAGAGCATTATATGCGATCGCTTCTACAAAAAGGCGAAATCAGCTACAATCTCACTGCCCGCGTCACTAACTACAGCATGGGTCTTCCCCAAGTCGCTGTAGAAAACTAACAAAGTAGTCACAAAGAAGGGTGTGGGGTGTTGGGGGTAGGGTGTGGGGAAGACGGCTCATGCCAGGAGATTGAACTCCGACCAATGCTGTGTTCCCTACACCCCACACCCCACACCCCACACCCTTCTTTTTGACCCTTAACCCTTGACTATATGACTAAATTTTTCACAAGCAGGCTCATTTTTATGCCTGCTCTTATTTTGTCACTGTTACTCAACTCTCCAGCACTAGCCGCAGAATTGGTAGGACGTGCAGTTTTACCAGCCGATACTTTTGCTCCTGGTTCAACCACAGGTCAATTAAAGAAGACAAATCGCACCGTTCCCTTTATCAATGCACAACCCGTGCAGGGATTTTCCGCTGTCATACCAGGACAAAAAGTCGGTACTTATCTAGTAATTTCCGATAACGGTTTCGGTTCAAAAGCGAATTCACCTGACAACGTGCTGCGTATTTACGCACTAGAACCGGATTTTACTACGGGTCAAGTTTTCGCAGTTAATTTCCAAACTGGTGAAAGACTTAAAAGCTTTAACCGCAAAAGTTTTTTAGAACTAAATGATAAAAGAAATTTAGTTAACTTCCCCATAATCGCTTCACAGAAAGTTTATCCAAGTAGTAACATTCCCGTCAGTCGCGGAATAGCGAAAAATCGCTTGCTGACAGGAGGAGATTTTGATACAGAATCTTTTCGTCGAGTCAGTGATGGCACTTTCTGGGTAGGAGATGAGTTTGGTCCATTTTTACTACACGTAGGAAAAGATGGTGAATTGCTGGATTCCCCGATTCCTTTGCCTAACTTTGTAGCGATCGGTAAGTTAAATTTTGTAAAATCTCCAGATAATCCAGAATTAGCCAATTTACCTGATGATACTGCCCGAACTGCTGCCGCTAATCTTGGTGGTTCTAAGGGGTTTGAAGGCTTGGCGCTGAATAGTAGCGGCACAAAGCTTTACGCTATGCTAGAAGGGGCATTAAAGGATGAACAAGTGCAATCTAGGGCTTTGACTCTGGAGACGCGATCGCGGTTGTTAATTAATGAATTTGATTTAGCAACCAAACAGTACACAGGTAAAGTTTTTTCCTATAAGTTAGAAAACCCCGATTACGCAATAGGTGATTTGACTGCGATTAACGACAACGAATTTATTGTCATCGAACGCGATAATAACCAAGGCGACCCTAATAATCCAGCTTTTAAAACACCTGCTCAATTCAAACGCCTTTATAAAATTAATATCACCAATCTAGATAAACAGGGTTTTCTCAAAAAAGAATTACTAGTAGATTTGCTGAAAATATTCGACCCCAAAGGTATTGCTGGAAACCTTAGCAAAAATGGTATATTTACATTTCCTTTTGTGACAATCGAAAACGTTTTGCCTATAGATGCCAGAACATTGCTGGTAATCAACGATAACAATTATGCTGATAGCATTGGTCGTTATCCAGCGCAAGCCGATAATACTGAATTCATCAAAATTAGGCTAGATAAACCCTTAAATTTAGTTAAAAGTCAATAAGATTAAGTTTAATTAAGAAATTTTGGGAAAAAATACAGTTATTGCAGCAGATTGCGTTATGAAATACACGTAGAGACGTAGCAATGCTACGTCTCTACAAGGAGAGGGGTTTTACGCATGTACCTCCTAAATCTAAAATTTTCTGTAAGTATTTGAAAATGCAGATAAATTATTTATATTTTTATGAGTGAGAAAATTGACACGCAGCTTTAGTCCTATCTTATTTTCTAGCCTTGAGCGCAAGATTTCTATCTTCAACAGAATTTTATTAATTTTGATTACAGTTTGATTGAATTCAATGTGCCAATCTGCTAGGCGCAAGTAATGTAAGTGGTAATAAATCCAATTTTTGAGCGTCGCATCCGCACTTATTGTCATGAGCATGAAGCCAGTAGCAATTAGTGCCTAACAATTCGTTATCTTTAGGCTTAATTAAGGTTAATTTATGTCAACCTACTTATAAACTATAAAAATACCAGATTATCTGCCTATTGCTGATGAAATAATTCATCAAAAGCAAACTGGATGTTCTGGTGGGGGTTATGATTTGGTAACAGGTCTGGAGTAATAGATGCTTTAGTGACAAAGAGTAACAGAGCAGAGAAGCTATGATTGGGCTGTAGGGTTTACTATTGAGTATGTTAGTTGGGAAAGCTGATAAAGTTGATAAATAAGTATTAGCACCTGCTGGCTGCCGCGCTGGCGTTCCGATGATTCTATCATTAGATAAGTCAAGTTAAACATGAGCGGTCTGCCGCTGTCACTGCTGTTTTTGGAAATTGCTAATCGCTGATCGGTGCGAAAATTATGGAAAATGACGCGGCAACGCTATATTGCCCAAATGAACTTTGTCAGGCGCCCAACCCCTTAACCCATAAGTTTTGTCAGCAATGTCGCACACCCTTACCGAAGCGTTACTTGTGGGTGGTGGGAGATGGGGAAAGTGTGGGTAACTCCGGAGAAACATTAGCCGATCGCTATTTAGTCATCAATGAATCAGTTCTTTTAGATACTAAACCCGCTTTTGCACATGACACTCCAGGGTTAGAAAATTTCCAGTCAATCAGACCTTATCTGCGACTAATTCCCTACCGCTTACATGTTCCGCAGGTTTATGGAGTGCTACAGCTAGCTTCGAAGCAGCAAGTGCGGGAAATATTACTTATAGAAAAACCGCCACTTTTCACCAATAACAGCACCAACCAAGTACAACTCTACAACGATTTAATTACTGCTTGGAGTCATGCCACATCAATGCGGCAACTCAATTGGCTGTGGCAAATCGCTCAACTTTGGCAACCTTTAGCGAGTGAGGGTGTCGCCTCTAGCTTACTCGATCCTCATTTATTACGGGTAGAAGGATCGTTAGTGCGTTTGTTGGAATTGCGTGTAGATTCAACAACACCAGAGTTACCTGAATTGGGTAAATTTTGGCAGCAGTTATGCATCAAGGCAAAAAGTGCGATCGCCCAATTAGTAAATCAAATTTGTCATTCTTTGATTCAAGGAGAAATAAACTCCTCTGAACATTTAATAGAAGTTTTAGATAAAGGACTGGCAGACGTAGGCAAAACACAAAAACCTACGATTAAGATTATCACCAAAACCGAAACAGGTCCCAGCCGCCAACGCAACGAAGATGCATGTTATCCTCCCGCAGGAACTCTTTTAAGCAAACCCCCTAACTCCACAGCTTTAGCTATTGTCTGTGATGGTATCGGCGGACACGAAGGTGGTAATGTCGCATCACATTTAGCAATTGAAACGATTCAGCAGCAAGTACAGCATCTGAGCAAACTTCCCCCCGACCATATAGTAGCGGCAAATCTGCTCACAGACTTAGAAAACGCAGCAGCCGTTGCCAACGATCAAATTAGTCAGCGTAACGACAGCGAAAATCGCCAAGGACGCCAGCGTATGGGTACAACTCTGGTGATGGCGTTGCCTATTGCCCATGAAATGTATATTACCCACGTTGGTGATAGCCGCGCCTACTGGATTACACGCCACGGCTGTTATCAAGTTACCCTTGATGATGATGTCGCCTCCCGTGAAGTGCGGCTAGGCTATGCTATTTACCGTGAGGCTGTGCAACAAAGTTCCTCTGGTTCTTTAGTGCAGGCTTTAGGTATGAGTCCCAGTCTTTCATTGCATCCTACGGCACAGCGGTTTATCCTGGACGAAGATTCGATTTTCCTGCTGTGTTCTGATGGTTTAAGCGATTTTGACCGAGTTGATGAATACTGGGAAACGGAAATCTTGCCGATTCTTACTGGTGAAACAGATGTTGTCAAAGTCGCTAATCGGTTAATTGAAATTGCTAACACCAAAAATGGACATGATAATGTAACCATAGCTTTAGTACATTGTCAAGTCAAATACTCGGAACCAAAATCAAAGTTGACAGCAGTCATTCCTGAACCTTCCCTAATTAAAACTTCTGATTACGCGCCCACAGTAATTCAAAGCGCTGCTTCCAGCACTCCCAATCAAAAAACGCAAGTAATTCCCGAAACTAAGCCAGCGAGACGGTTGAAAGTGCCGCTACAGTTGGGAATTATCTTATTATTGGTTACGGGAGCCGGGTTATTCAGCTACTGGGTGACGGAATGGTGGCGATCGCAATCAATAACTGCAAATTTTCGCACTCTTCCAACTCAGGTGCAACCTACAAATCCGAGTGTTACCACTCCACCTGAGAAACAACTATCGCTTTCTGATTTAGATGTTGGTTCTGAGATTACCAGCGATAGAGAAATAACTCTGAGTAAAAAGAGTAAAAATAAATCTGCCCCAAATTTAGCAGTCACAGCACCAGCAGGTAGTATTCTGCAAGTTATCGAGAAACCAATTCCTCAAGAGGAAGACTCTCTAGTGCATCTGCGAGTCTGTTCAGTTGGTAACAAGGCTCAACCGAATAATAACACTGAACAAACAATAAAAAAATCATCTAACACCAAATCCACCACCACCGCTTCTAAACTTTTGGTCAAAAAAGGGGAAAATGTATGGATTCAATTCTCCCAACTTCAGGGCTTAAATCCCTTGATTTCCGCACCGAGGCAATCCGGTCAATGTCAAGCTGATAGTAAAGCTGCACCTGACTCTGTTAACCAACCTGTGGCTCCGTCTATAGTTGCACCCTCACCTGATGATGATGATCTACCCCAAAGGTAGCATCAACGAAGTAAAAGAATCGATAAACCAAAAAAAACCTAAAATAATAATAAAGGAAAAAATCAGCAAGGCAGAAATTTATGCTTTGTAACATGATTATTGGAAATTATTTGATTAAACCTTTTAGTTTGATGAATCCATGCCATTCCTGAACCTGGCGATCGCCCGTCTCAATATCGGCACCGACAACTTCGCCATTTGGGTAGTCAACGCACCCTATCCAAGTGGTTATGCTCACCATGACTGTGTATGGTCTCCACACCTAACTCAAGCATGGATTGAGTGGCAAGAAATGTTTGCTGGTCATGGTCGCTTGGATCTTCCTCCAGGCTCAACTCCTCCACCTACCAATCCACAAACTATGGACTTGGTTTCACCGCCGAATGGTCAGACCCCTGGTCCTTACACTAGTCGTCTGATGCAATACTTGGGAATAAGTTTGTGGCGTTGGGTATTTGACAAAGCTATTCTCGGTAGTCTAGAACGTAGTCAAGGTATGGCTATGGGTGAGCATACACCTTTGCGGTTGCGATTGGAAATTCGCGACCCAGACCTCATCGCCCTACCTTGGGAAATTATGCAGCGAGAAGCTGGTCAACCCGCAATTTCACTTAGTAAACAAGTGTTATTTAGTCGCACAACCACAGAAGTAGATCCTCTGCCGTATTTGCGAACTGATCCAGCTTTAAATATTCTGCTGGTTTTGGGATATGACGAGAAACTCCAACTGGAAAAAGAAGCTGCTATTCTCAAAAAAACTCTTTGCGATAGTCCTGTAGTCGGTAATCATTCTCAAGGATATGCGCCATGTACGGTGACTACACTTTTGCAACCAACTCGACAACAGTTGATTCAAGAGCTAGAAAGCAGAGAATATAATGTTTTATTTTATGCCGGTCATGGTCTGCCAGCCCCAGATGGAGGTTTACTGTTTTTGCAACCGGATATGGCACTTAATGGCATAGAATTAGCGCAAGTCTTGACTCGGAATAACGTAAACTTAGCGGTTTTTAATTCCTGTTGGGGAGCACAACCAGATGGCGTAAATCGCCAAGCTATACCTTCTAGTAGTTTGGCAGAAGTGCTGATTCGTCATGGTGTGCCGGCAGTTTTGGCAATGCGCGATCAAATTCGCGATGATGAAAGTTTAAGTTTTATTCAAGCTTTTGCTCAAGCTTTGCGAAAACGTTTACCAATTGATGAAGCTGTAGCAGAAGCAAGGCAACATTTATTAACAATCTATAAGTTCAATCAACCCGCTTGGACTTTACCAGTTCTCTATTTACATCCCAATTTTAATGGCGAACTGATTAAGAGCTTTGATGAAGGAATTACCGAACTGCCGGAAACGGCTATCCCCAGTATAACTTCCTCAGATCCGACTGCTTCTTTGCGATCGCAAACAGGAGGTGTAACCTGGTTTTTACGAAGTGGTGTTACCCGTATCGGTCGCACGAAAGATAATGATATTGTCATCCCAGAAGGATCTGTTTCTAAACGGCACGCAGAAATTTTATGCCGAAATAATCTCAGCGGTGCTACTCCCATCCGGACTTATTCCCTGCAAGATTTGTCCACTTACGGAACTACCTGGTTTTTAGCGGCAAACAGTTGGCAACAAATCCTCCGTCAGGAAGTACCCTTAAAATCGGGAATGCAGTTAAAGTTTGGTAGTCCTAAAGGTGAAATATGGCAGTTTATTATTGAAGATTCTGAGGACTAGGGACTGGGGACTGGGGACTAGGGACTGGGGACTGGGGACTGGGGACTGGAACAAGAATTATTACCTTGCATAATTAATTTATGAAGATGCCTGATAAAAGAAAATACAATTTATGTCAATATAACTTTTCGGAAAAAAAAATATATCTGTTTCAAGTAAATCAAATTTATTTTGCGGAAATCGGATTCTTCCAACTGTAGCTGTCAATAGTGGTAAATAATCAATCGGAGACGAAAAATGGCTAAAAATATAAACGCTTCAGACACTTTCCATCCCTTACCCTCTCAATTCGATTTAGAATTGTTGTCATCTCTCCTGGAGCCGGAAGATGCTACTTATCCCTGGAATCCTGCTGACGAAGAGTCAGAAATGTATTTTAGAGAACTAGAAGAACAGTTCGCTCAAGATTTAACAGATGAAGAACTGACCAGTAATTCCCAAATTTTTTATGGAAAACTTGACACGCTTTGGTCAGAAATTTCTGAATGCTCACACTACAAATGTAATACAATTAATCTTACTTTAGATAATCTTCAAAAAACTTTACATTCGGCTTTTGCTGCCAGTGTACCCCAAAGTTGGCTAAATGCGATCGCTCAAAAAGCATCAGAAATGTTAAACAGCAGCCGATCAATTGGCGATCAATTATTGGTTGAGTGTGTTCAGAGTGTACTACCAAGTTGGGAAACAGAAGACCTTTTAGTTCTAGCGCGTCCTTACGCTTATGCCATGCGAGGCTTGGAAGCGCAAAATGCAGAATCTACAATTAGTAACATCAACAATCGAGAATGGACAGCTTTATCTCAAATCGAACAAGCAAAAGTTAGTTTAGCGATCGCTCACTATGCCTTCACCCAATTAGATAATCTTCAATCAGAAACCTAAATTGAGAATTCTATGTATCTGGTTTGATTTCTTTGATGTGGGAAAGCAGCAGTGCAGCACAAAGAGCATTTATGTTGCTAGTGTAATAAGGGACAAGGTAGTAAGACTTGTAGTTTTTGTCTGAATGCCTGCGTTATTTTTACGCCTTATATGCCATTCTCACAATCTTTAATTATTTTTTCAAAGTATAGATCGCCTACGTTATCACAACCATAAGATAGACGTTAGATAAGCGTCATCTACCCAAAGACATAAAAGATAATTGAAGTTCAATAAATGTAAGTCAACAGTCAAAAGTCAACAGTCTAAAAAGTCTTGACCCTTGACCCTTGACCCCCATCTCTCATTTTGGTTCGATAAAGCGGGTAGCAAAATTTTGCGATCGCGTTGGAGATAATACCCGTGCTTTGAGAATTGCTGCCATCAAAAAGGCGTAAGACAACACCCCAACCACCACCAAAAGTAAGGCATTGATTGATCCTGTTGCGTTCCACAAAGCGTGGAGTGCTGAAGCGCTAAGATAACCAACAGGCAAAATCTGCCAACTTCTGCGGGGCTTGAGAACAGCTAACCCGATAAAATACCCTAGATACCCGCTATAAGCCATGTGTCCGGCAACAGACCCTAAAATGCGAGGAATTAACAGTTGCAATCCTACCAGTTGACCAGCCGCTATCCCCGATTGTACTGTCGCATTTTGAGTAATCGAAGGTACATACTGTCCCAAAGTTTCTAATAGTGTGAAACCTACGGCAGAAGCAGTTCCTAGAAGGATGCCATCTAGAGGTTCCCAAACGCCAACACGTTCGCGTAAAGGCGAGGGTAGTACTCTGGCGATCGCATAGGCACCCAATACTGGTAGCGCCTTCAGTAATTCCTCCATCAAACCGGCGCCAAAAAAGTAACGTACCAGTAACTCTGTGAAGGTGGGAGTATCTCCACCAGAAGGCAAGTTACCAGGTAAGATACCGCGAAATACGAAGATAAATATATCTAACAAAGGACTGCGTAAAATCAGCGTAGTCGTTAATGCTGAAGCTAATAGCACCCACCAAGGCTTTTGTTTGCCGCAAAGCTGATAGACAAAATAGTAAGCCGCAAAAGCGATGTAAGTGGCGACAATAACTTGATTGGCTTGGGGATGACCTACTGTGGCAAACATTAGTACTACAAATACTACTGTCAGCATTCCCGGTATCAGGTATGCTTTACGAGTTAAATCTTTGCCAGTCGAAATAATCGGAAACAGTTGAGTGAAGCTTACAGAGTCTACTTTTTGGATCGACTGGAGAGGAGTCGCTGCTGGTGGTAACGGTTTAGAAGCAGGTTGCGACATCACCGTTGCTTGGGGGATGAGTTCGTATTCAAACAGTAATTCTGGACCATCATAACCTAAAGTTATGCGATCGCCTGGTTGCAATTCCTGAGTACCTTGCAAGCGTTTTCCATTTAAATAAGTGCCATTAGCACTATTTAAATCAGAAATTACCCAGCTAAATCTAGCATCTGCGGATGATGAGAGGGGACGAACCACCGCATGACGACGCGATACCATCCGATAGTTCATGGCATCGAACATAACTTGGCAATTGGGATCGCGTCCAATTACCGCGTCTTTACTGGCAAGGAGCGAGTAGCGAGATGCCGACCCAAAAGCTGCTTCATTACCAGACACTAGCCGCAGAAAAGCATTATGTCTTGCGTTTTTCCCTGTCATTGAGTTAGAATTCGTTTCTCAATTAATTCGCTTAAATTATCACAGCAGCAGGACTTAACCGTAGCCACATCAACAGCAGCATTGCTAAATACAATATAGCCTCACTTACTGTTAAACAATTAGAAATTTATAAATCAGAATTTAAGATAGTATTATCCCTGACAGGTAAGGATTCTGGCTATCTAAGGTGTAGAAGTGCATTCTTTTTCCTAAGCTGTATAAAGTTATAGCTCATAGTTTATCTGCTTTCAAGCACCTTATTAAAGATTAAATTTATCCTAATTAATAAAATATTAGTAGTCTTTACCAAGATTAATTGTATTTAAAAATATAAAAAGTTTAAAATTTTTTGTAGTAGAGACGTTGTAGCGCAACGTCTCTACTATCTGTATTGCATACAAGTCCAAACCGCTATATTGCCTCATCAGCCGAGACATCTACGTAAGTTCCTTTAGAAAGGCTTATGTCGGGACTACACGCAGGGGAGAGGCGAATAAATACAGGGCTTACGCAGTGTCACTAATTTTCTAGCTTTTTTGTTAACACTCAACATTCTAAAAACCTGGATGCGTGAACTTTCTTATAAAACATCCTCTTAAATAAATTATGCTTTAATCAATCTTTTAGGGAAAACTAAACCACAGTGTAACAAAATGGGGAACAGTGAGAAAACGTTACTTATATCGTTGGTTTAAACTTTTTAGATTCATTTTTCCACAAACCAGCCAAAACCGCCTTTATCAGCTTTTTACTCACCAGAATATTGGGCGATCGCTCCCTGTTGCCATTGGCATTGTCATTTCAATTGTGGTTTTGTTGCTCTGGCAGAGTTTACTGATATATCAGCAAAATGAGATTAACCTTTTAATTGCTCAGGAAGCGACTGCTGTCAAAACTGACTTAAGCAGCCGACTTAACACCCGCATTCCTGCCTTAGAACGGATGGCAAGACGGTGGGAAGCCAGTGGAGGTACTCTTCGGTCAATATGGGAAATTGATGCAGCCAATTATTTGAAGGATCTCAAAGGATATCAGGCGATCCAGTGGGTTGATTCTACTGCTCATGTCCGTTGGATTGCTCCTCTCAAAGGTAATGAGGCTACACTCAATCTGGATCTTAGCCAGAGTGCTGAACGTCGAACTACCCTCTTAACTGCTCGCAATACAAGGCAAACAACCTTAACTCGCACCCTACCTAGAACTAAAACAGGGTGGTAAGGGCTTTTTGGTATTTATTCCTTTGTATATTGGGGAACGTTTCGATGGCTACCTTGTAGGAGTTTTCCAAATACAATCACTTCTTGATCGCATCCTCCCAGAACAAATTACCCAACATTATGAGATTACAATTCTTGATGGAGATGAACTAATTTACAGAGATGGATCTGCGTCTCTAGAGGCTTCCACTTGGATACAGACGCGAAATATTAATCTGCATGGCATTAATTGGCAAGTTCAGATTCTCCCTAGTTCAGCTTTGTTAAAGCAAAAGCGATGGCTCCTTCCAACTCTTATTCTGATTGGAGGACTTTTCATTGCCTGGTCTTTAGCGTTGACTCTGTATTTTGCTAAAGCTGCTAGATGGCATAGTCGTCGTATTGAGTTCATCAACCAGCAACTCGATCTCAAAATATCTGAACTTCAGCAAACAAAGATTAATCTACAGTCAGCTATGACATTCCAGCAAGCCATCCTGGATAGTGCCAACTACACCATTATTTCCACTGACACAAATGGCACAATTTGCACCTTTAATGCGGCGGCTGAACGTTGGTTAGGATATACTGCTGCTGAAGTGATTAGCAAAACAACTCCTGCCATCCTTCACAAACCAGATGAAGTTGTGCAACGAGCCGCAGAACTATCGCAAGAACTCAATTGCCAAATTACACCAGGGTTTGAGGTTTTTGTTGCCAAGGCACAGCTGGGACAAATTGATGAGCAAGAATGGACATACATTGCTAAAGATGGTTCTCGCTTTCCAGTTTTGTTATCAGTGACTGCACTGTATGACCAGACAGGTAAGCTGACCGGATTTCTGGGTATTGGCACTGACATCAGCGATCGCAAAGCCCTTGAGAAAGAACTGGCTCAACAACATGAGCTACTGAACGCATTTATTACTAGTGCGCCTGTTGGTATTACTTTGCTCGATAGTCAATTGCATTTTCTGGTGGTCAATGAAGCATTGGCAGAAATTAATGGAATTCCCGCAGCAGAGCATTTCGGCAAAACACCACGGGAAATTGTCCCTGATTTGGCATCCCAGCAGGAGCAAGTATTCCAGCACGTTTTGACTACTGGGGAATCTGTTCTCGATTTTGAAGTGCGTGGAGAAACTGCCAAATTCCCAGGTGTAGAGCGAACTTGGTTAGCTTCTTACTTTCCGATTAAATCTGGAACCAGGCAGCCGATGGGAATTGGAATGGTTGTTGTCGAAATTACCGATCGCAAAGCGTCAGAACAGTTTTTATTAGAAAGTGAATCCACTCTCCGCAGCTTTTTCAATAGTGGTGCAATGATGATGGGTATTGTCGAGTTACATGACAACGATGTTCGGCATCTCTCAGATAATCTCACCTCTGCACAGTTTTTTGGTACTACCCCAGAGGCATTAAAGAATCAGTTTGCCACTGATTTGGGAGTAACGCCATCGCACTTGAAACTCTGGATTGGTCGCTACCGGGAGGCGATGCAAACTCAAACTCCGGTAAAATTTGAGTATCCACACGCGACTCGTAACGGTCAAAAGTGGCTATCTGTAACCGTTTGCCCTATTGAAAGCCGCACTGGTGGACAGCCACGACTGTCATACATGGTTGAAGATATTACCGATCGCAAACAAGCCGAAGTAGAACTGCGGGAAATTAGTGCTGCCTTGGAAAACGCAGTAGCAGGGATTTCAAAAATCGATCCCCAGGGACGTTACATAGCTGTTAACCGAGCCTACGCTCGCATTACAGGCTACGAACCGGAAGAAATGTTAGGCATGGAGTGGCAACGAACGCTTCACCCTGACGATATTGAACACATAATAGATGCCTATCATCAAATGCTCAGGGACGGCAGAGTAGTTCCTCAACTCGAAACAGAGTATCAAAGGGTAGAAGCCGCTTTAGTATTACAACATCCCAATAGGCAAAATGATTAATTGCGATTTTCAAAATAACTCACCTTTAGTGCTTGTTGTCGATGATGAGAGAGCCTTGCGATTGTTGCTGCATCGAGCTATGGAGAAGGAAGGATATCGAGTTACCGAAGCGTGTAACGGTCAACATTGTTTAGATATTTGTCAAGAGCATCTGCCAGATTTAATTTTGTTAGATGCGATGATGCCAGGTTTGGACGGCTTTAGTTGTTGTACTCAGATGCAAACGCTTCTAGGTGATAATTGTCCGCCAATTTTAATGATTACTGCTCTTGACGATCAACAGTCTGTTAACCGAGCTTTAGAAGCAGGGGCAACAGACTATATCACAAAACCAATCGATTGGAGTGTACTCGGTCAGCGAGTCAATCGCTTGCTGACATCAAGGTGGGCAGTGGGGGAACTTCAACAAAAGATTCAACGAGAATGTATGCTAACAGTACAGGTAGAAGCTGCTAATCGAAAGTTACAAAGCCTCTCCTCTATGGATAGTCTGACTAAAATTACTAATCGTTACTACTTTAATGAATATTTAGAGCGTCAATGGAGCCGTTTACAAAAATATCAATTATCTTTATCTTTAATTTTGATAAACGTTAGCTTTAACAAGGCTGAAAACGAGCATCAGGTTAGAGATGAATACCTGCGCCAAATCGCTGATACTATAAGTAGCTGCAAGCTGCGTGGAGCGGATTTGGTAGCCCGCTTTGGTGATGCACAATTCGCGATGATTTTACCGAATACTCAAGCCGAAGCAGCTTTGCAGATGGCAGATGCCATTGTGTCTGCTGTGAAAGCGATTGACATCGGCGATCGCCATTCAAAAATCGATGAATTCGTCAGCTTCAGCTTAGGTATAACAAGTGTTATTCCCAGTTCGGAATTCTCTGTAAATCAGTTGATTTCCACAACAGAGAAAGCTCTCTCTCAAGGGAAGTTGGCAGCAAGCGATCGCAAAACAGAAGGGGATTGCTTGGTTCCCCTACCCTTGGAGCTTTCTCAAGGAGTAGGCTTCATTCGCTGGGGACATAGTTACGTTTATTTATTTGCATCCAGTATCTAAATTAAATTCTGCGATCGCTTTCGGGAAATTTTCATTTTCATGTCCTGGACGACTGAGTTTCAGCAGAGAGAACCGCTGCAACTCAGTTAAATCTGCCCATTGTTGAGGTGTGATGCTTGTACCTATTTCTTGAAGTTTTTTCTGAAGGCTATCTGGGACATTATTAGCATCCATCCACGGGGGATGAGGTTCGATAAATAATGTTGTCGGTGGTGTGCCGCTACGTTGTAAAATCAAATTCTCAAGATACTCGCGATAAGCTTGAATTTCGCTTTCTGTGGTGCAAGGTAATTCTACTAAAGCTTCACGCTCAACTTGCGTCATGTGGCTCCAATCGGATAATTTCAGCTTAATACCACAAGTATCGAGTTTGTAGCGCACTTGCATGGGAATGCAACGTAGAGATTCAACAAAATCTGCTTCAAATTTAAAAAATACTGCCATAATATTTCAACGATGATTTAAGAATTTGTTTTGGAATTGCTGTAACGAATAATCCAATAACTTATTGATAAAGCGAAAATGGCAATTGCCAAGCCAATCACTTCAACTCCATCGGTTTTTTCTAAATCCAGTAGAATAATTTTCCGAGATACAGCAATCAAAGAAGTTACAATAACCAACTCCACTTGAACAACGTGTTTTTTCAGATAAGCTGTGATGTTTTCTAATATTTCTAAAGCAATTAAAATATTTAAAAATAAACCAAATATTTTAAATAATGTTCTGTTTATTTCACCATATGGAGTACTAAAAAGTTCTTTAACAAGAAGAACTCCTAAGTCAAAAATGGCGACTAAAATTACCACCACCATCGCTACAGATAAAACTTTGGAAACCAGCACTTCTATGCTTTCAATGTGGTGGAGAAATTTATCATCTTTGGTAGAGTCTACAATTCGCTTAAATAGCCTCCGCATCTACTGCACCCCCCCTGTTAAATAAAAACTCTATGCTAATGTTATATCCTTCTCTGGGCTTTTCATGGCGATTACTTTGATTTCAAAAGTTTTGCGTTTGAAAAAAGCCGCGCTACCAACTCAGCACGAGATGAAACTTCAATCTTCCGAAATATCCGTTTTAAAGCTTGCTTAACAGAATTTTCTGTAATCCAAAGTGCTGTCCCGATTTCAGCATTTGTTAGTCCTTGTGCTACCAATTCGGCAATTTCTATTTCACGCTGGGTTAAGCGATTAATTGCCAAAGAATTCAATTCTATTTGTTGCGACCATAATGTTGCTAACTTGGTTGATAAATGTAGGCAAAGCGCACTTAAATCGGCAATATTGTGAACATTAAAAGCAGAAGAACCTCGAACACGAGTAAAGCCAACTCCACCAACAAGACGACCATTACTGACAATTGGTCCAGCCATCACATGTCCGTGGTCAAAGCGCGAGCATATAGTCTTCCAAATACCAGAAGGTAATAACAATTCTTCATGAACTGGAGCATGATGCTCAACTATGTAGCGCAAGACTGGATTATGTTCCAAAGATAAAGCCAATTTCATCATGCGCGGAATATTTGTTTCGGTAGAGGGAAGCTCATGAAATAAAAAAAGCTTCCGACGTTGGGCAACAAAATAGTCACTGATTTTAACCATGATGTGCAGTCGTAATTCTTGCTCATCACTAGCATCAGCTATTGCTTCAAATAAAGACTGCAACGAATTTGTCATCATTACTGCTGCTAAGAGTACTCGTTCGAGGACTAGCCGCGATCGCGCTTTTGTTCTTAGTATAGATTTTGTTGCGACGGAAACATTAGGCTTAGTCCTAATTTTCCCCAAGAATCATCAATCATGACCATAGATTTTAACTCTGATAGCGTGCAGCCATCTGTACGCAAGTTTCAAATTGGCTTTTACTGGGTAGCCACGCTTTTCAATCTCTGCCTGATTGCCCAAGTGTTGACCGTAGGACTCGCATTCTTTCACAACCCGGAGTGGTGGAACATCCATGTTTGGTTAGTACGGGGATACAGCGGACTGACAGTGATTCTGCTTTTATGGGTGTTCTTGATTTCGTTTCCCCGACGAGTACAAAGCCTGACAGCTAGTATTGCAGTACTACTGGGACTGCAATTTATCACAATTCACTTAAATTCGCCTTTTCATGCCGCAGTATTCCACCCACTTATCGGCTTTACGCTATTCTCTGTTTCCACAACTCTAGTTCATCGGGTGCGGCAAACGGTGTTTCCATCAAATAAGGAGTCATTATCATGAATTACGCTCATCCTGAAGTTCTCGTAGATACTCAATGGGTTGCTGAACATTTAAGCGATCGCGCAGCGGGCACTCCGTGCCATCCCAAAGTGCGTGTTATTGAAGCGGATATAGATATCACAGCTTATAACTCTGGTCATATTCCAGGTGCCATCTTCTGGAACGCATTGACCACCATCATGCAACCCGATTACCGTTTCAATTTCGATTCTTCGGCATTTTTAGAACTGCTTACACGCTCAGGTATTGCAAATGATACAACCATCATTATTTATAGCAACCATAATGCTGGTGCCCATTGTGCCTTTTGGTTTCTAAAAGTATTCGGGCATAACGATGTACGGGTAATGAATGGTGGTGGCAAAAAATGGCTTGCTGAAAAACGCCCTGTCTCTACTGAAATTCCCACAATCACGCCAACAGTATATACACTAAAGAATTTAGATACAAGTATCCGAGCGCTGCCAGAGCAGGTAAAAGCAGCAATTAACACAGACTCGATTTTACTGGATGTACGCACAGCCCAAGAGTATTGCGGCGAATTATTTATGATGAAGCCACCAGAAAAAACTGAGCGTGCCGGTCACATTCCGAGTGCAGTTCATCTTTTTTATGAATCAGCTTTGAACGAAGATGATACGTTTAAATCAGCCGAAGAACTGTATGCTTTATACAACAGTAAGGGCATCACTCCTAATAAGGAAGTGATAACCTACTGTGCAGTTGGGGCACGCTCCTCGAATACTTGGTTTGTCTTAAAGTATTTGCTGGGCTACGAGAATGTACGTAATTACGATGGTTCTTGGAATGAGTGGAGCAGATTACCTGATGCACCCGTTGAAACTTGACAGGATTCTGTAGGGGCTTTAAACCCGTATAAGGGAAAAGAATCAATAAAAGTTTTATGCGTGCATCTTTATAACTTCTTCTCCCTTTACCCTTTTTTCCTTTCCCCTTTCCCCCTCCTGTCTGGTAATTGGCGTTAGTTGTACCGCACAAGCTTTTAATTCTGGTTGGAGTGAGTCGGGACAAGATTCTGGATGTGTGAGAGCGTTTGCTTCAGAATTCTCTGCCCACAGTGTACCCCAATGCATGGGGACAAAGACTGTACCGGGTGCGATCGCTCTGGTAATTTTAGCAGGAAACTTGGATTTTCCCCGACGCGATCGCACTTCCACCCACTGATTATCTGTAATATTCAACTTTGCCGCATCACGAGGATGAATCTCAATAAATGGTTCCGGATGCATCAAGCGAATTTTTTCAATGCGACCGGTGCGCGTTTGAGTGTGCCAATGTCCATAAAGTCGCCCATTTGTCAAGACAAAGGGATAATCAGGATCGGGTGGTTCTGCTAATCCTCGCGAATGATATGCACCAAATCGAGCGCGTCCATCAGGAGTGTGAAAATGCAAATCGGTGTAAAGTCTTTTGGAATTTAAAGTTGTAGAGACGCCATTAATCGCGTCTGTATTTGTAGAGACGCGATTAATCGCGTCTGTATTTTCTTCAAAACCGATAACACCAGTATCAGAATCGATATATATCGGTTCAGGTTTCTTTTCTGGATGGGGCCATTGAGTCGCACCTTCCGCTTGTAATTGCTCGTGACTCATACCTGTCATATCGCAGGGGCGATCGCAAGTCAGTTTGACAAACTCAGCATATACCTCAGCCGAGTTTGTAAAATCAAATTCTTTCTTAAAACCTAAGCGACGCCCAACTTCAGCAAAAATTTCCCAATCTGCTTTCGCTTCCCCTGGTGGTGTGCGGAATGCTTGACATAAGGTGACTACTCGTTCGGAGTTTGTCATCACCCCAGTTTTTTCACCCCATTGTGCTGCTGGTAAGAGGACGTGAGCGTAAGCAGCGGTTTCTGTGGGATAATAGGCATCTTGATAGATTGTAAAAGGCGATCGCAATAACGCTTTTTTTGTCCGCTCTAAATCTGGCATACTCACAGCCGGATTAGTCGCCGCAATCCACAGTAAACCAACATTACCATTTTCTAACTCAGTAATCATATCCCACACCGACAAACCGGGATTTGGGGAAATTTGCCCCGGCTTCAGTCCCCAAAATTCCTCAACTTCCCCTCGCTGCTGGGCATTTTTCACCGTGCGATAACCGGGTAACAGATGTGATAAACCTCCCGCTTCGCGTCCTCCCATCGCGTTTGGCTGACCGGTCAAGGAAAATGGTCCAGATCCAGGTTTACCAATTTGTCCGGTCATTAAGTGCAAATTAATGATGGTTCTAACTTTTGCAGTACCTTCCGATGATTGATTTACACCCATTGACCACATCGACAAAACCCGCTGTGATTGACCCCAGTAGCGAGCTGCTGTTTCTAAATCTTCAACGCTGATACCGCAGCGATGAGCTACAACATCAGGGGAATAATGGCGAATCACCTCAGCGTATGCGGGGAAGTTGCTGGTACAATCTTCAATAAACGCGGGATCGATGTAATTCCAGCGCATTAACAAGTGAGCCATCCCGTTCATCAAGTCGATATCTGTACCGGGACGAATCGCTAAATGTAAATCTGCGGCTTCTGCGGTTGGTGTCTGTCGGGGATCGACCACAATCATTTTCACTTTGCGATTCTTTTTGTGGTATTTCTCCAATCGGTTGAAAATGATCGGGTGACATTCAGCCGTATTCGTGCCAATTAAAAAGGCACAGTCAGTTAACTCTAAGTCATCGTAGCAGCACGGGGGACCATCTGCGCCAAAGCTTTGAATATAGCCAGCTACAGCGCTGGACATGCATAAACGAGAGTTGGCATCAAAGTTGTTAGTACCCAAACAGCCTTTCATCAGTTTCTGAGCGATGTAGTAGTCCTCAGTTTGAAACTGACCGGAACCATACATACATAAAGCTTCTACTCCTTGAGTAAAGCGCACAGTTTGAATGCGCTGGGTGATAAGATTAAAAACTTCATCCCAAGTTGCGCGGCGAAATTCCTCTTCTAAGGAGTTTCGTACCATTGGATAGCGTAATCTATTTTTATCTAAAGATTCGGTGATGGTTGCGCCTTTGACACACACCATACCTTGACTTGATGGATGTGCTTTATCCCCCCGCACTCGCCAAATTGGAGTTCCTTGGCTATCTCGATTTGTCGGTTTGCCATGTTGCGCTGGGGGGGAGACTTCTAGTCCACAGCCTACACCACAGTAAGGACAGACGGTTTTGGTAATTTCAGTCATGGCGTTTATACCGTATCAACCAATTATTTAAATTTTTAACAATAAGTTTTGTAAAGACTTAATTTAAGAGCGAATATATGAAATTCGCTGCACTTAAAAATGTTTATAGCGTTTCCTAGTCTGCTGAGGTACAAATTTATCTGCGTCCATCGGCGTTTATCTATCTTCATCTGCGGTTAATTCAATATTCTGTATTTCATGAATGTGGAAATCGCTATAAGCTGCCGGCATTGCATATTTTCGGGATGATTTTGTCATATATGTCAAAAATTGAACGTATTGTAAAGACGTTCCGCCGGAACGTCTCTACGATTCATCCCACGGTTATACAATGCTGAAAAATCTGATAGTTTGTGTTAAGAAGTTTTCTCAAATTTGCTTGGAAAAACTTTCGGAAATTTTCCTGATAGCATTTTTACTTAATCTAATATCAATTGTGACAAAGAAAAAGTGTTTTGTGATACTTTTTGCTAATAAACCAATATCATTCAGTTAAGCCCCAAATCTTCGCAGAGACGTAGCATTGCTACGTCTCTACATAAATGGGATTTTTTCCTTAAATTGAAGAGACACACAGGTTCATTTTGTGTGTGTATCTCAGATGTGATTTTGAGAAGTTTATTAGTAGTAATCCAAACCTATTTAAATCTTATTCTTCGGCTAAGATAGGAGCTTTTTGGGTTGTATTTTCTAGTGATTCATCTTCGTAAGCACCAGCGAAAGAGCCTTTCGGTTCTTTGAGGAAGAAGGCACACATAAAGGCGCAGATCATTGCAGCTATACCCATTGTGCTAAAGAGAGTCGGTGCATCAGTTAAGCTGAAGATTGTGAGATAAACCACACCGCCGAAATTACCGTAAGCGCCGACATTACCAGCAATTTGACCTGTGGCTTCTTTCTTAATTAAAGGTACGATACCGTAGGTTGCACCGCAGCCAGCTTGGGCAAAGTATGCGGCTAATATAGTAACAGCGATCGCTAGTGGAAGAGACCAGTTTTTGTTAATAAAATGTGCCATCAAATAACTGACACCAATCCCAGCAGAAATAATTGTCATTGTCCATTTGCGAGATCCAAATTTATCAGAAATTAAGCCACCGGTAGGACGAGAAATTAAGTTCATGAAGGGATAGATAGAAGCAATCATCCCCGCTACTACATGCTCTAAACCAAAGGTCTTTTCAAAAAATGCCGGCAGCATGGAAACCGCTGCAAGTTCAGAACCAAAGTTAGTTATGTATGTGAATTCGAGTAAAGCTACTTGACCAAATTGATAGCGTTCGGATGGAGCATAAATTTTTCTGCCAGTTAATAGTTCCCGGTTGACTTTATAAGCTTGGTAACTTTGATAAGCAAATAATCCGAGTAACGCAACCCAAACCAAATACATTTGGCTGAGATTTAAGAAATGAATGTTCTTTTGTTCCAAACGCCAAGCTAATAAACCTAAAGCGAAAATCAAACCAAAGTTTGAGATAATCATCGCCCAGAAACTTTTGACACTGGTTACTTCTAAAGAACCATTTTTCTTAGGACGATTGTAAGTTTTGCCAGGAGGGGTATCTTGAACGGTGTTGAAATAAATTACACCGTAAATTGCTGCAATTATACCTGTGAGAGCGATCGCCAAACGCCAGTTAGAAGCACCACCAGTCATAAAGCTAGCCGCAACCGCAATCATCGGTAAGGCAAATTCAGCCCCAAATGCCCCAAAGTTGCCCCAACCACCATAAACCCCTTGAGCTATACCGATATCTTTCGGGGGAAACCATTCTGCCACCATGCGGATACCGACGACAAACCCAGCACCGACAATTCCCATCAACAAGCGACTGATAACTAATTGGTTGAAGTTTTGTGACAGCGCTGTAGCCATACAGGGAACCACTGAAAAAATTAGCAGCATTGAGTAAGTTTTTCTCGGACCATAACGATCCAAGAGCATCCCAATAATAATCCGCGCTGGAATTGTCAGCGCTAAGTTGCAGATGCCCAAAGTTTTAATTTGTTCGGGTGCTAATTGTAATTGTTTACCAATAGTTGTCGCAAAGGGAGCAAAGTTAAACCAACAAACGAAAGTGAGAAAGAAGGCAAACCAAGTCTGATGTAAGATGCGGTAGCGACCGGTTAATGAAAGTAAACCTTTGAGCATTGAGTTTTCCTAAGTAAAAATTGAATAATTGCGTAGAAAAATCTGTGGACAATTATGTAATTGCCCTAAGATGTTGGTTGATAGTTGTTAGTTGTTAGTTGTTAGTTGATAGTTGTTAGTTGATAGTTGATAGTTGATAGTTGATAGTTGTTGGTTGATGGTTGTTCTATTAACCACTATCCCCTAGCCACTATCGACTAACCACTATCCCCTATCCCCTAACTAATAACCACTAACTCTTCTTTTGCGCGTGCGCCGAAGTTTTCTATTAGCAGTTGGCGTAATACTGGCTGCAAATCTTCGCAGGGTATGCTTTTCGTGACACAAGTTCCTAAATGTGCGTCTTTACCAACTTTGCCACCCATATAAATGTCAACTCCTTCTAAAGTTTTGCCATTTTTGCGTACTTTAGTTCCCATTAAGCCGATGTCTGCAACTTGGGGCTGTCCGCAGGAGTTAGGACAACCTGTCCAGTGAATGCGTACAGTCTGAGTGAATGTTAACTCGCTTTCCAATGTTTTAATCATTGCCAAAGCGCGGTTTTTGGTTTCAATTAGGGCAAAGTTACAAAATTGGGCGCCTGTACAAGAAACTAGCGATCGCATTAACGAACCAGGCTCAATTCTAAATCTTTCTAACAATCTCTCTGTTAAAAATGTTGCCAATCTTGTATCAGCAATATTGGGGATAATCACGTTTTGTTCAACCGTCAGCCTAATTTCATTGCTGCCGTAAACTTCCGCAAGTCGGGCGATTTCAAACATATCATCGGCAAAGAATCGACCAACGGGAATGTTTAACCCTACGTAGTTTAATCCGGGTTGCTTTTGTTTGTATACGCCAATGTGGTCGCGTTTTTCCCAGTCGATTTCGTCTTTCGCTGCTGCGCTGATTAATGACTTACCCAAACGGTTTTCGACTTCTGAGCGGAATTTATCTAAACCCCATTCGTCAATTAGCCACATTAAGCGCGATTTTTGGCGATTTGCGCGTAAACCGCGATCGCGAAAAACTTCCAAAATCGCTCTACATACAGCAACTACATCTTCTGGGGGCACCCAAGCATTTAAGGGAATCGCTGCATCACACCGTTTGGCAGAGAAAAAGCCACCAACCAGGACATTGAAGCCAAAGATAGGGGACAAGGAAGAGGGGGAGGACAAGGAAGCAGTTTCGTCCTTTTCCCCATGTCCTCTTTGTCCCCCTTGTCCTCCTTCCTTAAAAGCAGGGACAAAAGCCAAATCGTTAATTTCCGCATGAACTGAGTTATCACGTCCACCGGTGATGGCTATATTAAACTTGCGCGGCAGGTTGCTAAACTCTGAGTTACCAACGCCATTGTTGGTAATCATATCTTGAATTTGCTGTACCAACTCTCGCGTATCAAACAACTCCGAAGCATCTAATCCAGCTACGGGATCGCCTGTAATGTTGCGAACGTTGTCCATTCCTGACTGTACACTGGTTAAGCCAACAGCCTCAAATTTATTAAAGATATCTGGTAAATCTTGAATGCGGATGCCCCGTAATTGGATATTCTGTCTAGTAGTGATGTCAGCGTAGCCGTCTTCGCCGTAACGCTGCACTACTTCAGCTAACACACGCATTTGATGAGAAGTCAGAATACCGTTAGGCATCCGCAACCGCATCATAAACTTGCCGGGAGTGACTGGGCGAAAAAACACACCCAACCATTTTAGCCGATGGTCGCGATCGCATTCGTCCATTGCTTCCCAACCCAAGGAGGCAAATTTTTCGATTTCTGCCTTTACAGCGAGTCCATCTTTTTCTGCTTTGAATTTCTCGAACTTGTTTAAGCTGGGTATGGTAGTTGCTGTGTCTGTCATTTCCGTTGCTTTGTTGCTAGTTCGCGTTTGAATATCTGAATGTAGTTTTATCGGGTTGTGAATTTACGATTTTTTAAGTCAGCTCTATTTAGTGAGTTTTACCAGACTTGTAACGATTTGCTTGTTTCTAAGATTAAGGTTGCATGAATGTGAAAATAGTATAAATAGCTACGAAATTTTGGTAAAATTGACGAAAATGTATCGCAATGATGCAATTTATGCATAAATAAAATTTAATTAGCGATCGCAATAGACATCAAACAAAAAGAGGAGCAATTGCCCCTCTGATTCTTTAGTGCTAGTCAATACAGTTGGTGTTAAGCCCAAAATACCAGTGTAGAGACGTGAAATTTCACGTCTCTACAGGTCTAAAATCAGTACTAAAAATCCTTAACACCAACCGTATTGACTTATCTGACTTTTCACGTCATGTGGAAAAGCTAACGCGAAACCTAACCCCCTAGCCCCCTTCCCTACAAGGTAATGGGGAGAATTCAAAGCCTCTCTCCTTGCAGGAGAGAGGAATGGAAGTGAGGTTTTCCAGATCCCGTGAAAAGTCAGATTGACTTATAGGTTAGGAAGGACAGGGATTATATCCCACTGAGCAAAACTGTTTCCTTTGGGAGTGTCAACGTGAATAGTAACGGTATCTGATACCGCAGCACCAGGAGAACAATTGTTGCATCGTGCTACATATTTACCAGTATCTGCTTTGAGAGCATACTTGCCATTCAACAAGTATTCTGGAGTAAATTGGGCATAGGGTAAAGAAGGATCAGTTACATGAATTGTGAGGCTATCTGGATACGCACCTCCAACAATACAGTTGTTGCATCGTGCTAAATATTTACCAGTATCTGCTTTGAGAGCTATTTTGCCATTACCTACATTGACAACCTCAAATTGAGCATAAGGATTACTAGAGATGGGTTGGTCAATATGTACTGTAGCTGTATCAGGATTGTTACCTATAACTTTTTGGCAATTGTTACAACGAGACAGCCATTTTCCTGTATCGGCTTGTAAGCCTATTTTGTAGCCTGCGCTAGTTGCTTGTGCGTTTGCAGGAGCAATTGAGAAGTTGAAAGTAACCACAACAACTAATAATGCGGCAAACATTACTGAAATTAATTTTTTCATGGGTTCCTTAATCTCTTGCATTTGATTAGCTAGCATTCTGTTTGCTAGCTGTATATATTTTTATCTTCTCTGTCCCGTTTCCGATAGTCGGCAAAGTCGGATTTTAAAGTCGGATCAAGTCGTAACTTGCATAATTTATTACATATACTGATGAATGCATAGTCGTATTAGAGCAATATTCATCTATTTGAACCACACATCAAAAACCTATGTAACAGACGTAGCAATGCTACCTCTGTTACATATTTTTCGGGTAACGCAGCCATAAACAGCGGTGGATGTCTAAATATAGGCAATTAGCTGGACATGATATAACAACCAATAACCACCAACCAACAACTAACCAATTGTGAATAACATCAACGAGCTTTTGGTGCAAGCGCAGGCAGCACATGATGCGGCTGATTGGTCAGGAGTGTTGCAATGCGTGCAACAGTTGACTCTGGGAGAGGATGCCAAAAACCCAGAAATAGTTAAAAATCAAGCATATTTGCTGGAATTAGCACTCTGTGTTTTAGAAATGGGGGATTTTCAGCAACGCTGGGAAATTGGTAAAGTGTTTGTCCGTTTGGGAAATGTTGCTATAACCCCGTTGATTGACATCCTAGAAGATGAAGATGCAGAGTCAGAATTGCGGTGGTATGCAGTCCGGATTTTAGGAGAACTGAAAAATCCCATTGCGATCGCATCCCTGGTAAAATTTCTTCAAGCCAATGAAAATGAAGAACTTAAGGCGATCGCTGCTGCTGCATTAGCAAAAATTGGACAAAGTGCGGTTATTGCTTTATCAGAACTTTTAGCATCCCAAGAGACACGAGTTTTCGCAGTGCGATCGCTTTCTTACATCCGCAAACCAGAAATTATTGCACCTCTATTGAGTGTGGTGCAAGATCCCCTAGTTGAAATCCGCGCTATAGCCATTGAAGCCCTCAGCAGCTTTGCCGATCCTCGTATTCCACCGATTCTTTTAAATGCTTTAACTGATGTCGCTGCTGCTGTTAGAAGAGAAGCTGTGCTTGGGTTGAGTGTTCGCACTGACTTACATCAAGAATTAGATTTGGTGGGGAAACTGCAACCCAAACTTTATGACCTTAATATAGAAGTTGCTCAAGCAGCAGCGGTTGCACTTTCACGCATTGGCAGTGATGAGGCTGCCAAACACTTATTTTTAGTGCTAATATCGCCCCAGACACCAATAAAATTACAACTTGAAGTTGTCCGCGCCCTGAGTTGGATCAAGACATCATCCAGTTTAGAATATCTCCAACAAGCATTTGATCAACTTTCATTAGAGACAGTGTGGTTAGAAATCGTTACAGTTTTAGGTCGAGTCAGCGATTCGGCATTAACGGCAAAAGCGACAGGTATTTTACTTTCAATAGTGCGATCGCAACATCCAGCAGTTGAGATTGCCTCAATTAAAAGTACCATCGCTTTATCTTTGGGACAATTAGGCAATATCGAGGCAATTGAACCGTTGATTTCTCTCCTAACAGATAATAATGAAGTTGTCAGATTGCACATCGTCGCTGCACTAAAGAATCTCGCAGCAGAAACCGTTTATAATCAATTGCAACAATTATTAAATAATCCCGCACTTACACCAGATTTACGAGAAGGAGTTACCGCAGCTTTGGCGGAATGGTAACATCTAGTAAGCACGAAGAGTGCTGACTACGCTAGCCACATTTATAATTCTCTCTCTTCCTCATTTCTCTGTGAACTCTGCGTCCTCTGCGGTTCGTTTTTTCATTAGACATCTCCAGAAAAGACGTAAAGACGTTCCAACGGAACGTCTCTACAAGGGTTTCGGGCAACGTATAATTAATTTCCACATCGGTTGTCTATTAAGAAAGCGTAAATCCTAACCAATCTCAAATCCAAAATGGCTATGCGATCGCAATGGGAACGTTTGCTGCAAAATATCGGTGTTTGGTCTGGTTCATTTACCCGTTTCTCTCCCCAAGGTGAATTGGTGAATGATACTCCCTCAATTGTCTCCTTGGAAGGTTTGAACAATAATCAGACTATTCGCCAAATTATCCGTCTGCGGGAAGATGAAAAAGTTTTAGAATATAGTTCGCTAGGGAGAAGTGTTCTATTTTTTGAAAATGGCGAATTTTCTCAAGGTTCGATTCAGTTAGCACCCTATTCTGAATTTGGCGCCGAATTTGGATTTATTCAAAAAAATCACCGCTTACGGTTGGTGCAGCTATTTGATAAAAATGGTGATTTAGACCAACTTACCTTAATTCGCGAACATTTGGCGGGAACCCAAGCAGCACAACGTGCAGTTTTAACGATAGATGACTTGTTGGGAGAATGGCACGGCGAAGGTGTAACAATATATCCTGATTGGCGATCGCCTGATACGTTTTCTTCTACTCTACAATTACGACTTGATGCTGGGCGATTAATTCAAAGTTTAACCTTTGGCGAACGGACAATTACCTCAACTGCTACGGTTAAAGGCTCTATAATTCACTTTGACCAAAATCCTCGCCATCAGGTGCAAGTATTACTCTTACCCGATGGTGCTTCTGCTAATTTACCAGTTAAAGTGCAATTACGGCAAAGCTTTATCTTAGAAGCGGGTTGGTTAATCGAACCTAACTTACGCCAACGCATGATTCGTAGTTACAGCGATAAAGGCGAATGGGTTAGTCTCACCTTAGTAACAGAAAGGCGAGTTTAATATTATATTCGTAGTCGGCGCTTCAGCGCTGAAAAAATCCCCAATTTCACAGTGGAAGACTATAACATGTACTCATAATAAAAGCGCTCTTCGCGCTTACTACGTTCTTAAATCTTAATTTTCGACAAGGGATTAAACAAGCGGGAAAATTCACCATTTTCAAACGTTTCATCCCAATTTGTGGGTAAACGACGAGGATTAGGATTTTCCCGTGTGGGAATTCGCATGAAGATGTACTCACACTTAACATTATCTAACTTCGTTTCCCAAGTAATTAACCAATCTTCGATGTAAGCACCGGTAAGAGTAGCACCTCTAAAATCGGTTTTGTTTAATTGCGTTTGTCCGAGGTTAGCTCTAGAAAAATCTGCATCTTGCAAGTTAGATGCACTCAGATTCGCTCCTATTAAGCTAGCGTCCATGATATTCGCTCCCTGCAAATTTATATTTTGCAAGTTCCAGCCATTCAAATTTTTGTTTTGTAAGTCTTTCGTAACCAACAATTCTCGTAATTGCAGATCATCAAGATAAGTTGTCCCCACAGCCGCAAGATCCAACTTTTTCGCTTGATACCAGCAAGTGCGTGTCAAAATAGCTGTGGTAAAGCTAGTGTTTTTTAGTGTCGCTTGGGTAAAGTCAGCATCTGTCAAATCACAGCCTTGAAAACTAGTTCCATGTTTTGTCACAAAAGCGATCGCTAAATTCCGAGTTAAGCTTTGTTTTTCATCTCCAAATAAGGCATGACAACTGACATAAGCACTCAATAATACTACTGCCCCTGATATGAGCAATGCTACACCACCAGCAATCAAATTGACCATTGCTGCCGCTACAGCTACTGCTCCTGCTATTGCCCCCGCAATTGACACTGTGACAGTCACTGCAAGCAATCCAGTGATAATTCCGGCAAATGCGGCGGCTCCAGCGATAACTACTGCCCCTACCGCCACAAGAACTACCGATATTGAAGCGGTAACAATTACTGCTACAATAGAAGCTAATTCCATTACACTTGTGACTGCGACTCCAGCCCAAGCTACTGCTACTATACCAGCCCAAGCGATCGCCGCCAAACCTGCCCAAGCGATCGCCACGATCAAAAACCCCCAGGCTGCTGACAAGCCCCGGTGGATAATGGTAATAAAAAAAACTAACAAAACTACCAAGCTAACTACAACAACGTAAAGATTTTCGCGATGATTGTTAACCAGAAGAAATCCTAGCAGGGAACCACCAACAGATGATAGGAGTCCGGATATTGCCGATAGTAGTAATGCAAATATTACCAAAGCGATCGCCCACCGGCGCTGTAAACCTGCTTTAGCGTTGCGAAAATTTGCACTTTTGAGAATGGCACCAGTAAAATCTGCACCACAAATATCAGAATCAGAGAAATCTGCGCCTGTTAAATCTTGCCCTTTAAAGGATTTCCCTCTGAGCTTCCCACGGCGATAATTTTGAGCCATGTTCAATTTCAACAGAGTGGGACACTTTTTGCTACAGGTTGTAGGATATCAGGTTTTGGTGAGTTTATTTCTGTTATGTATTGAAATTTTGAAATCTAGCTTTATGAGGAGTTGGTGAAAGGTATTTGGTTGCATATCCGCTAGCTGGCTGGCGTAACCTATTGTTCTGTAGAATAAGAAATAGCAGTAGTACAACTTACCCCCTCGTAAGGAAATCTTAAATGGTACAGACCTCTGCTAAACCCCTTACTCTAAGTGAATTCCTGGATTTGCCAGAGACAGAACCTGCCAGTGAGTACATTGATGGACGTATCATCCAAAAACCAATGCCCCAAGGAGAACACAGTGCAATTCAGACTGAGTTAGCACCTGCAATTAACTTGGTCGTAAAACCCAAACAGATTGCGCGGGCTTTTTGTGAGCTTCGCTGTACTTTTGGCGATCGCTCAATTGTGCCTGACATTTCTGTGTTTACGTGGGACAGGATTCCCCGCAAAGAAAATGGTGGGGTTGCTAATGTCTTCTCAATTGCCCCAGATTGGACAATTGAAATTTTATCTCCCGATCAAAGTCAAACTAAAGTTACCAAGAATATTCTGCATTGCCTTAAGCATGGAACTCAGATGGGATGGCTGATTGATCCTGAAGAAAAATCTGTGTTTGTCTACTTGCCAGATCAACCAACTACTTTTTACGAAGAATTAGGAACACAGTTGCCAGTGCCAGAATTTGCTTCATATTTCAGCCTTACAGTAGAAGGTTTATTTAGCTGGTTGCTAGAGTGACCAAAGAAAGGATGAAGGATAGATGTTGGGTTTTGTAGCGTCAACTAAATTTACAAGATCAGCGATCGCACTATAATATATTTTCATCGTACCTGAAGAGAAAATTGGGCGATCGCTCTATTCATGTCAGAGAGATTATATTGCTTACTCAACACCCCTACAGTTCACCAGAGGCATATAAGTAGTAAACATTTACTTTGCCAATTCAAGGGTTTTGGAATGGTAATCAGGCAATTTGAAGCGTGCTAGGTTCAGGAATAGATTCACCTTCTACTTTCCAAGCTTCCAAGTACATTTCAATCACTTCTTCACTATTACGAATAGCTTCCTCACGAGTTTTGCCATGAGTGCAAGGCATGACAACACGATCGGCAAACTCTGGAATGGTAACGAGGAAAAGCTGATCTTCATCAGACCATTGAAGAATCATACTGTATCGATTCATAAATCCTCTTCTTCCCTTAACTCTTGGAGTTCAGTTAATAAACTTGCTAACTGTTTTTCTAGGTAGATTGGCACATCGTCTCCATCCTTACCGGGAATTGTTAGTGTTTTTTTGACCCAAGGATGTCGCCAACGCTGTGGAAGTGTTTAAGGTTGTCAGTGGAAGAAAATGTTGGGTTTTCTAGCGTCAACCAAATTTATAAGCGATCGCCCAACCGCTTAAACCTGCTTTCACATTGCGAAGAAAAGACGCGAGTTGACAAAAAATTGATTATGTGATTATGCGGGCGCTTTTGCTTTATAGTTTAATAATGGGAATATTTTGACTTTTTAATATAGCTTTATACTTATAATTTTAAAATATAATAAATTTTTAGATTTCTACATCTACAAAACACTATCACCAATTTTCCTAAATGGCAAGGAGCACCACCTTTAAAAACCAAAATTAGCCAAATTTTGGAAAAAACGAATTTTATTGCTTTCATTCTCATTATTAATGAGAATGAAAGCAAGATTATTAGATAACCAAGTCAACAATATTGACAAAAATGGATATTTATTGACACTGAAGTGAAAATGCTTCACTTTTTGAGAGAAAGTAAAATATTAATTTTTGTAAATATATAGGTGTAATTAGTAAGACTAAACTAATTTACAGCGACGTTGCAACGCTTGCTTGAGTAACGTTTGATATTGATCGTCATCAACTCGATAAGCACCAAACCTTTCCAAATGAGGATTCATCATTTGGGCATCAAACAGCACAAATTTTCTTTCTCGCAATCTTTCTACCAACTTCACCATTGCCACCTTAGAACCTTCAGGAATGCGGTAGAACATCGACTCACCAATAAAAGCCCCACCAATAACAATTCCTAAAATTCCTCCAGCTAGTTCATCACCTAGCCAAGTTTCAAAACTATATGCCCAACCTGCTTGGTAAAGTTCCCAATAAATATCTTGTAACTCAGGCGAAATCCAAGTTGTATCGCGGTTAGCACATCCAGATACCACAGCCTTGAAATCGCGGTTAATTGCCACAGAAAAACGCTCTTGATTGATAACACGTCGTAAAGACTTAGGGTAGCGGAATCGCTCATCCAAAGGAATTAAAGTGCGATCGCGACTGCTGTACCACTCCAAGCCATTGCTGTCATCAGCCATGAGAAAATAGCCTTGAGCATAGCCTTGAATAATAGCAGCGACATCATACATACGTTAAGCGCAAAATAAAAAAAGCCATCCTCCGCCTATCACTCTGCGTTTAAGATAAAGAAAATGACTGAACCCATTGGATCAATCACCCTGCCACCGTCAAGAAATCCCCAACAAGAGGGAAAATGGTTGCGAGAAAGCCTCTTGCGGTGGCTAGATACAGAGTTTATTCCCGAAGCCGTCAATCAAATTATCGCCCAACGTGCAGCACAAATTTTTGTCCGCCAACGCATGGAAGGAGAAAATGACCTGGGTTCTCTGGTAATTGCCATTGTCACAGAGATGCAGGCATTTGATTTTTCCAAAAGTTTCTATGGAGAGTTTGCGATCGCCAACGCCGTCAGCGATCTACTCTTAGAAAGTCTCGGAATTGATAAGTGTTGTGGGGAATAGGATTTTGTTAGTACTTAGTAGTTAGTGGTTAGCGGTTAGTGGTTAGTAGTTAGTAGTTAGTGGTAAACAACCATCAACCATCAACCATCAACCATCAACTATCAACCATCAACCAACAACTACCAACTAGACTTAACCACACCAGGTAAAAGACCTTCGTGTGCCCATTCGCGCAGCACGTTGCGAGATAGCCCGAAATCGCGGTAATAACCTCTCGAACGACCTGTTACCCAACAACGGTTGTGCTGACGAGTAGGAGCGCTATTGCGGGGTAGCTGTTGAATTTTCCGGTGAACTTCCAACCTATCAAGGGGAGATTCAGTACTGCGGAACTCTTCCAGCAACGCTTCCCGCTTTTCCGCATATTTTTCGGCTATTTTGACGCGCTTTTTCTCGCGCTCAATCATGCTCTTTTTTGCCATATACTTTTTACTTATTTAAAGACAGCATTTTCCATTCTATCGGATGGTTCGGTAAATGGGGAATTGGGCATTGGGCATTGGGGACTGGGAAGAAACAGATCAATGTGAATAATCTTTTCCTAATTCCTAATCCCTAGTCCCCAGTCCCCAGTCCCTAGTCCCTATTCCCCAGCAGAGGGACATAATTCAGCCAATTGACAATCAATACAGGCAGGCGATCGCGCTTTACAAATGGCTCGACCGTGATAAATTAGTCTAATTGACCAATTTTCCCAATCTGCTTGTGGTAACAACTCTATCAAATCTAGCTCAATGCGGATCGGGTCTGTATGTTTAGTTAAGCCCAAACGTTGGCTGAGTCGCTTTACGTGAGTATCTACCGTCACTCCAGCATTGATGCCATAGGCATGAGCTAACACCACATTAGCCGTTTTCCGTGCCACACCCGGAAGTTGTAAAAGCTGTTCCATTTGGTTTGGCACTTGCGAGTTAAACTCGTTGACAATCATCCGACAAGCAGCTTGGATATTCTTCGCCTTATTGCGATAAAACCCAGTTGAACGCACCAAATTTTCTAACTCAGTTAAATCGGCGATCGCCAAACTAGCTGCATCCGGAAATTTACCAAATAAACCTGGTGTTACTTTATTCACTCGCTCATCTGTACACTGAGCAGAGAGAATTGTTGCAACTAGCAACTGTACAGGCGTTGAGTAATTCAACGAGCAAGTCGCATCAGGATATAAAAGCTTCAGGCGCAAAAGAATTTCTCGTGCCCGTTGCTTTTGAGATAGCCTTTTGCCAGTAGTGCTCACTGGAATAATTTTTGTACCCACTCCAACTGTGTAGTTTCTTTAACTATCAGAAAAAGTCCTAAACCTAAAAGTAGCACCAAACCAGTTTGCATCACACCATCTTGAATGCGAGATGGCAGAGGTTTACCGCGCACACCTTCAATCAGCAGGAAAGCCAGTTGTCCTCCATCCAAAGCAGGAAGAGGCAAAATATTGATAATAGCCAGGTTAATGCTGATAATTGCCGCAAATGAAAGCAAATTTGCACTGTCATCAGCAGCCAACTTTGCACCCACTTTAACAATATTAATTGGTCCAGAAACTTGTCCGGCAGTTTGTTGAAAGTTCGTGATTAACTGTCCAAAACCACTCAGCGTACCCACAACTAATTTTTGAAATCTATTAGCAGCAATGCTAAAAATTTCTAGCGGATTGCGAGGACGACGATAAACGGGTGTACCATTAGCACCAAGTTGAATACCAATCAAACCTTTGCCATCAGTTCCTTTTTCTGGCGTTAGTTTTAGGGTACGTTGTTGATTTTCGTGCTGAACTGTCAGTTCAATTGGCTGATTTGGATGATTTTGAATTTCTTTTCTCAGCAAAGTGCTGGAATTTTCCGAAGCTGGCAGTTCTTTACCACCGACAGCAATAATAACGTCTCTTTCCCTAATTCCTGCTTGGTAAGCGATGGACTGTTCATTAACCGGTTGCACAAGTACACCAGGCTGGTAGTTGATTTTTTCCGGAATACCAAGGATACCCAACTGAAGAACTAGTACTAAATAAGCAAAAATTAAATTTGCTATCACTCCGGCACTGATAACGATCGCCCGATCTAAAATTGGACGGTTACGCAGCAGATTCGGGTCATTCGGCGGAATATCACTATCCGGGTCATCGTCGGGAAAACCAACAAAGCCACCCAAAGGAAAAGCGCGGAGAGCATATTCAGTTTGTGAACCTTGGTACTTGAAAATAATCGGACCAAAACCTAAAGAAAAACGGTTGGCGTAAATACCTTGAGACCGTGCTGCGATAAAATGTCCCAGCTCGTGTACCAAGATCAAAACAGCCAAGACTGCGATCGCTGCTAAAACTGGCATAGAGAAAATTATTGAACCTATTGAGCTATATATACCTTTATTTTAAAATCTCTGAAACTTTAGCACTTCTCAAAAGAGGCATATTTTCTCGCTTTGGGCATTGGGCAATGGGAATTAAAAAAGCGGCTGTAAGTGATGCGCGAATAAATATAATTCTTTCCATGCCCATTGCCCCATGCCCATTGCCCAAACTTTACCTTAAACAGCAAGAAGGCTCACACTGTACCTGTAATCAGGCGGCACGTTTTGGGGGGAAACTTCCACTCCATCGCTGCCTTGTCAGTGTTGAGACGGCAGTTGCTTCAAGTCGGGAAACCCGCCCAACGCACTGCCTCATGAATTGCGCGTGAGTCGAGTTGCGTAGTCTTGACGATTTTGAGCGTAGCGAAAACAGGAAAAGGCTACAGCGAGGAGATGAACAAAATATTTCTTTTTTTTGGGTAGTACAATCATTTAAAAACCTGTTACCATAAATATGTAAACACGGTAAGGTCGATTCGCCACTTTGCAATCGTGATGGAGACCGCCAAGACTGCAAGTGGTCTCACCATGTATAGAGCAATTAAAGTTAGAATTTATCCTACTGACCAGCAAGAATCCTATCTGACTAAGTGTTTTGGCAACACTCGTTGGTTGTGGAATTATATGCTTAATGCCACTACTGTCGCGTATAAAGAAACGGGGAAAGGTCTTTCTAAAGCAGCTATGGATAAATTGCTTCCAGGGTTGAAAAAGGAATATGAATGGCTAGGACTTGCATACAGCCAAGTATTACAACGAGTCACATTCAACCTTTCAAGTGCTTTCGTCAACTTCTTTGAAGGACGCGCTAAATTCCCTAACTTTAAATCTAAGCATGGTAAACAATCGATTCAATATCCTCAGAATGTGAAATTGATGACAGAAGACTCTGTGATTAAGTTTCCTGGTAATTTGGGGTTAATGAAAACCGTGTTTCATAAAGAATTGCCGGATGCAAAATTCACGGCTGTGACAATATCAAGAAATGTAGACGGTAGATATTATGCATCTATTCTTTTTAACCGTCAGGACAATCCGGTAGTCGCAATTAGAGAAGCTATTGGTGTTGATTTGGGGTTGAAAAACTTTGCTATAACCTCGGAAGGCTCAAAATATGACCTACCTAAGAAGCAGCTAGCCAAGTTAGAAAAAAATCGAAAACGTAAACAAAATAAACTAGCTAAAAAAACCGATAAAACTTCTAATAAACGTCATAAAGCAAAACGTTTAGTCGCAAAAGTTTCTAGCAAAATAGCTAGAGTCCGTGAAGACTTTCTACACAAGCTATCTCGCAAAATAGCATACGAAAACCAAGTTATTTGTGTAGAAGATTTAGCAGTTAAGAATATGGTTAAAAATCCCAACTTGGCAAAAGCTATTAGTGACTCTTGTTGGGGAATGTTTCAAACTATGCTCAAGTACAAAGCAGAGAAATTTGGACACACTTATCAAGAAATAGGTAGGTTCTTCCCATCCTCTCAACTTTGTAGTGAGACTCTACTGCCAATTCCAATGTTGCAAAAAGGATATGATTCGTTGGAAGTTAGGTTTGTAGATTGCCCTCATTGCCTGAGTAAGCATGATAGAGATATCAATGCGGCAATCAATATTAAAAATGAAGGTTTGCGAATTCTGGCGTTAGGAACTAGCGCTTCTGCCCTTGGAGGGGATGTAAGACCAAAATCTTCAGGACGTAAAAAATCTATGAAAGTTGAGGCAATCTCCATTGAATTGGGAAGCCTACACTGACCTTGCGGTACAGTGTAGGTAGTTCACAATACCTCTCTCCCCAAAAACGGTTGCAGCGCTTTCGGTATACGCACAGTCCCATCTGGTTGTTGATAATTCTCCAAAATAGCCGCCATTGTGCGTCCCACAGCCAAACCAGAACCGTTTAAGGTATGTACGAACTGAGTTCCCTTCTTACCTGCCTCTTTAAAGCGAATATCGCCCCGTCGCGCTTGGAAGTCGATAAAATTGGAACAGCTAGAAATTTCTCGATACTTACCGGAAGAAGGCAGCCAAACTTCTAAATCATAAGTTTTGCAAGAAGAAAATCCCAAATCCCCAGTACATAAATCTATAACTCGGTAAGGTAACTGCAAAGCTTGTAAAATCGCTTCTGCATTTGCCACCAATTTTTCTAGTTCCTCAAAAGAAGTCCCTGGTTCAACAAATTTCACCAATTCAACTTTGTTGAATTGATGCAGGCGAATCAATCCGCGCATATCTCGTCCATAACTACCTGCCTCACGGCGAAAACACGGAGTATAAGCACAATGGTAGATAGGCAAATCAGCCGAATCGAGAATTTCCCCTCGGTAAAAATTAGTTACAGGAACTTCTGCTGTAGGTATTAACCACAAATCATCATCAGCGCATTTAAAGCTTTCTTCCGCGAACTTAGGTAACTGACCCGTAGCGGTCATGGACTCAGTATTAACTAATATTGGCGGACTAATTTCTATATAACCAGCTTGAGTCTGGCGATCGAGCATAAACTGAATTAATGCTCTTTCCAATGCGGCACCAGCCCCTATAAGCGTTACAAAGCGACTTTGAGCCACTTTTACCGCTCGTTCAACATTCAGAATACCTAACTTTTCGCCAATTTCCCAATGCGGGAGAATATTCGGGTTTTGAGGAATATAATCATCACCCCAACGGCGTACTTCTACATTCTCTTCCTCACTCTTACCAATGGGTGTAGAGTCGCTTGGCAAGTTAGGAAGCGCAAGTACAAGTTCTTCAATTTTGGCTTTGAGTTCTTTTTCTTGCGGTTCCAGTAAACTCAATTGCTCTTTAATAGATTTGCCCTCTTCCCGCAAAGCCAGAATTTCTGCTCCTTTGGGGTCAGAACCAGCTTTAATTTTGATTGGAATTAAACCTGCAATTTCATTACTACGTGCTTGGAGTTGATTTCGCTTTCCCTCCAATTCTCGCTGTTGCCGATCCAACTCTGAAATAGGCTGAATGTCATACTTGTTACCGCGACTATTCAACCGTTCCTGAACTAATTGGGGATTTTCCCGTATTTGCTTAATATCCAGCACAGATTTTTTTAATTTCTAGCCTATAGTCTTCCAGTCCAACACATCAGCATTATACTGATTTTGGCTTCCTATGTAACGAAAAAGAAGGAGACAAGGAGACTTTTTGAAGAGGGGAAAGGGGGAAAGGGGAAAGGGGAAAGGGTAAGAAAATGCTTTTAAGCGTGTTTAAATAACTCTTTATTTCCAAACCTTTACCCTTTACCCTTTAACCTTTTCCCCTCATGAAATTCCCCCCATCCTCATTGCGGTTTGCTAACGCGATTAAGTAGCCAAATCGTCCCTACCAGCCCGATAAACTGAGCTAGAAGGGTTTGGGTGTTTGCCTGTACAACAACAATATCTAGGGCACTGATAATTTGAGAAGGATTAATTTGTAAAAGTCCTGAACCTTGTTGCGGTAAAGTTAATGCCTTTGCCAACAAAGCACCAACGATCGCTTCGGCGCCCACTAGCGCTAGTGTCAGTCCGACTAAATTGACTATTAACCCCGTCCGTAAGAGTACCATCGTCTCTGCCTTCCGGGGACGGTTGTTAGGATTGCTCGATTGCAGTTGTCTAGCGATTCTCGTATAACGAAAAGCCCAGAATATAGATACTGCTAAATTAATTACCGCAGCTACTGCAAAAAATATACCTAAACCAGTTCCCACAGCTGTTTGATTAGCATTTGTGTTGCGAATCAAGCTGGCAAACACCAAAATTCCGCTAGCAATTACCCCCAGTACTAACTGCGACCAAAAGCTAACCCATCCTGTGAGACGAAATGCTTGGGCTATTTCCTCTAGGGGTGAGGAAGAAGATTGCGATCTGGGCTTTTCTGACATACCGATCACCAAGGTGCTTGGAGAATTGCTAATTTACTATCATACTTACCAGAAAGGATAAGAGTATCTCAAGTACATAAGTCAGTACTTAATCTCAATCTGTGCCATCAACAGCCTACTTCAGCTTTGAACCGAATATCTCATCAATCTCGGAGGGGCAAAGGGGAAAGGGGAAAGGAAAAAATATTTTCTTTTCTCTTCGACTGACTTTAAATGACTCCACCCCCTAGGGAGGGGCAAAGGGGAAAGGAAAAAAGGGGAAAGGGTAAGAAATATAGAGCTATTTGAATAAATCCGTATTTTATTTCCATACCTTTCCCCTTTCCCCTTTAACCTTTCCCCCTCTTAAAAACCCCTTTCCCCTTTCCCCCTCTTCATGAACAAAAATGGGGTCTTCTTAGCCTCTCCAAGAGTCCGCGAGCCTTAAAGGGCTTTTTTGGCGAGTCGGGCAACCGCTTTATTCTTGCATCGCTCGGTAACTTAGCTTATTTTTTGAGGATTGACACCGGGATAATCACCGTAAAAAAAAGTGTTTATTAAGTTTTAAAAAAAAAACGCATTTTGCCTTTAAAATTGCTTAGATGGCATCTTATGCTTAAGCAGTTCTAACTAGCTCGGCATCACTTGACACAAGGATGGCGGTATATTCGTTGTCTCATCCCTTTTCACCACAACCCAAGCTCGCTTGGGTAGAGGTGTAATTTCTTGCGCCTCTAAAACTTGCATACCCGCCCTACACTTAACCGTAGGAACTGGTGTAATGTTGGCGCTTAGGCAATAAAGCCTAATTTAGCGTTAAATATTTACTAATCAGGAGCGTAGCACTATATACTAACGTTCCAAATTGTAGGTTCAACAACTATAAGGCATTTTTAGCCATTCACAAACCATGAAACTTGAGGATATATATCAATTCTTTGAGAATCCTCCGCCAACTTACCTCTGTCAGGAACTAGCAGTTTGTTACATTTTGCATATTTTGCTAGAAGGTGAATCCTACGGTACTGAGTTGATCCAGAAATTGGAAAACGAATATCCTACTTATAGGCTTTCGGACACTGTGCTTTACAGTGCGATTAAATTTCTGGAAGACCAAAAGGCAATCACTGGGTATTGGAAGAAACTTGAAGGACGCGGACGTCCTAGACGGATGTACCAAGTTTCCCCAGAATGGCTTTCTTTGGGGCAGGATTTAGCTCGTTTGTGGCAAGAATACAAACAGCGGAGGACAAATTAACCAATAATTAATAATGAATAAGTCTCCTCCACTACAAAAGTAACAATTTCCTATGGATACTACTATTCTGCCATCCACGTTGCTGCTAACTTTGTTGTTATCGGTCGGGCTGTTTTTCTTTATCCGTGCCTCGACTAAAGACCGCATAGAAAAAGCGCAACTAGTGTCCACTCTCGACGAAGATACTTTAATGCCAAAAATAAAGGAGTATTTTCGCTCGCGGTCTTACCGAGTGGCAGCGGTAGACTCTCAACAGAACCAAGTAACCTTTGAAGGGTTTGTCAGACCCAGTTGGTTTTTGGCTTTGTTTTTGACTTTTTTAGCAGCGGCGGGTATTGTTTCTCTAGCATTAGTGTTGTCGCTGCTTTTACCTAGCCTGAGTACGGTGTTTCTAGGGATGGTATTGCTTTCACCCTTGAGTGGTATTTATTATTGGAAAAAAGCCGGAAGACTTGAGAAGGTATTGCTCAAAGTAGAACCAACTCAAAGCGAAAAAGACGAACCAACTAAAATAACTGTAATTGCCCATCGAGATGAACTCAGCGAGTTACAGAGGGAATTACAGCTAAAAATTTCTGAATAACCGAAGTTTTAAGCATCTTTGATGATTGAGATGTAAGCTGGTGACGAAAAAAGACTTTACCTGGGGGAAAGCTATTTAATTTCACTCGTAATGCCGTTAAAAGTTTCTTCTTGCCAAAGTAATAAACTTTCAAGCGAGAAAACACAACTCACATTTTGTTAGTACGCGCTAATTGTGTGACGCGCTTTATCCCCATTACTAGTGAAGTATCTAAATAAGACAAACAATCAACCCTGGCAAACAAGCGCAGTTTGATCGGGGTTGATTGTTTGATATCTTAGACTAGCTCGACTGGCAAATCAGCTACAAACTTAAAAAAAATTGAAATTTTTAAATAACTGAACAATTTTGCCAGTTAATAATTGTCACAAGCCCCACTCAATCTCTAAGACAACTATTGCTTTTTCAACGGCTAGCCAGAGCTAGAGTTTCTTGACCTGAAGGATTTTCTAATACCCTCAAGCTAGGAAACAGAAAATGGTTCTCTTCTACGTATTGAGCACCAAACAGCCCCTTTTCTGCCCAAAAATAACGGTCTGTGGTGTGTTCATTCCGCTTTACGAGTAGCAAGGCGGGCGGCAATATACCTTCAGCTTGAATGAATTTTCTCGCTGCTGTCACAGGCTTCTCTTCGCCGCTTTCGATGCTATATTGAGGCACATGCTCTAGGATACGTCGCCCTTCTTGACGACGACGACTCTTCCGTTTGCGTCTCCTTGCCAACCTATTTTCCTCCTCTTTCAAGCTACGCAGATTGTAGTGATAGCTACAAAATCCGTCGTCATTATATAAGTTCTAGTTAAAAAAATCAATAGTTTCTTAAGTTTTAATACAATAAAAGTAATATTTGTGAATGTAAAGAAATTAAAAGGAGTGAAGTATATAATCCTCAGGGTAAGAGCATTACTTGCAAGTTTTAGTTAAGCTTTATTAAATGAATGAGGGAAAAACTAAGCTATGTTAGTTAATCATCCTTCATATTCTGTAATTTTAAGCAAGATGTGAAAAATGTTAATGTCTGCCAGTTCTGAGTTTGTTACTCTGTGCCAAGAGCAAATCGCACTTTTAACCCAAGGGCTGGGAGCAACTCTGAGTGTCGTGTATTTGACGCAAGAATTGGCAGAAGCGACGACGGGTGAAGCAAAACTGATTCCGGTAGTAGTTTACCCAGATACGGCAGTAGTTCGGCTCATAGAAGACACTGCGGAGGTATCAACACGCAAGTCCTTTACAGTCAGAAATGCTTTAGCATTACCAAAGCAAAAGTTATTGAGACCATCAGGATCGCAAACGCCAAATGAGGCACAACCCCCTTTACAAGAAGAATATGTATTAAATGACAATCAAATTGTTTTACCTCTAATCCACGAGGGTGTAATGATGGGATTGTTGGTGACAGCCAGAAAAGAGAGAGGATGGGATGAAAAGGAGCGCAGTGAAATTCAACGGATAGCCCAAACTCTGGCGATCGCAATCATTTTAGATCAGCGTCGAGCGTGGTTAGAGCATTCGTTGCATCAACAACAAATTATCCAAGAAAAGCAACGGGATTTACTCGATAACTTATTGCACCAGTTTCGCAACCCGCTTACAGCTTTGCGGACCTTTGGTAAACTACTTCTCAAGCGACTGCGATTAGGCGATCCTAACCGGGAAGTAGCCGCGAGTATAGTTCGAGAAAGCGATCGCCTTGAAGAATTACTCCAACAGTTCGATAAAGTCATTGATTTAACAGCAACAGATTTAGCGCCGTTCAAACTTCCAGGCAAACAAGTATTTGTGGAAGCAACTGTGCAGAACGAGCCGAAACCACCGTTGTTATTACCCGGAAGCGAAGACAAAGAAACTGACTTCGCTTTAGTCGATATCTTAAATCCATTATTAGCGTCAGCTCAAGCGATCGCCCAAGAAAGAAAACTACAACTAATTTGCGATGTGCCACCAAATTTACCTTTAGTCCGCGCTAATTCCAAAACATTACGAGAAGTATTAAGTAATGTTATGGACAACGCCTTGAAATACACTCCTACTGGTGGTAAAATTTTAATTCAGGCAGGACAAGAAAAACCTTCTTTTTGCGGAATTGTCATCAGTGACAATGGTCCTGGGATTCCCCAACAAGATTTAGAACATCTGGGAGAACGACATTATCGCGGCGTCCAAGCCGAAACAGAAATTCCTGGTTCTGGATTGGGGTTAGCGATCGCCAAACAATTAATAGAACAAATGCAGGGCGAAATTGAAGTTTTCAGCCCTGCAATTAACTCAATTATTAAATCATCCGACGCACCGGGAACCACTTTTATTATTTGGTTGCCCATTGTTAAGAGTTAATAACAAGATAGACTCAAGGTAAATCCTGGCAATATATTTTCACCTGACAATTGTGTGGGTAGATTTCGTACTTCTACATTTTGTTTTTGACGATAAATTTCCACTTGTTGCTGTTGGGGGTTAATTAACCATGCCAATTGCACCCCTGCATCCATATATTCTTGCATTTTGGAACGCAACATTTCTAAATCATCTGTTGCTGACCTTAATTCAATGACAAAATCGGGTGCAATGGGGGGAAATTTGCGTCTTTGTTCAGGTGTAAGTGCTTCCCATCGTTGATATTTAATCCAAGCAGCATCTGGGGAACGGTCAGCACCATTGGGTAATTTGAATATAGTAGAAGAACTGAAGGTGTAACCGAGTTGTGTTTGGCGATTCCAAATTCCCAGATCAATAATTAAGTCAGCTTCTCGATTGCCACTTTCTCCCCCAACGGGTGACATAATAATTAATTGTCCTTTGGTAGTACGTTCAAATTTCAACTCGTGGTTATTTTGACATAACTGATAGAACTGTTCGTCTGTTAGGTGAACGGTGTCTAGATTTAATGTCAAAGGACTCATAACTATACACCTAATGCAGAATAGCGCTAAATATTATATCATGCTCTATTTTAGAACAAAAGACTGCTGTGGCGAATGGTGCGTTACGGATTTCAACAATCACGCACCCTACAGTACCTATTAGCACAGAAATTCCTGGTTCTGGATTGGGGTTAGCGATCGCTAAACAATTAATAGAACAAATGCAGGGCGAAATTCAAGTTTTCAGCCCTGCAATTAACTCAATTATTAAATCACCCGACGCACCGGGAACCACTTTTATTATTTGGTTGCCCATTGTTGAGGGTTGATAGTGGGGCAATGGGCATGGGGCATGGGGCATGGAAAGAGTTCTATTTTGATATAAAACGCGTATCAAAAATCGAAATCTTTAATTCCCATTGCCCAATGCCCATTGCCCCATGCCCACTAACTATTTAAGTGAAACTTGGAAGTCTTGATTGATTGTCATTTGTAAATCGGTGTTTGGCTCGATCGCGATTAAGTCAACGCTCTTTTTACCAAAGAATAGACCAATCAAGGCGCCGATACCAGCACCACCCAAAACTTCTTCTGTAGCGATACTGCGATCGCCTGTCACAGCAGAGACGGCAGCAGCGGCACCTGCACCCAATACGGTATTCTTAAGAATAGCCGAAGTACTAATGCCTTTTTTCACTGTTTCGGTTTTGCTAATTACTTCCGAAGTAGCATTGATTGGATACTCTTGACCTGAAGGTAATACTAATTTCTGAGCAACGAATTGAGAACCACCTTTAACTGGTTTCAGTTGACCGACAACCTGACTACCAGCGGGAATTACAATAGTTCCTTCTTGTGTCACCACATTTTGCGCTACTGTGAGTGTCAAAGGTGCTGTTTCTTCCTTAGTTACGAGGATTTTTTCTGCTTTGTCGTACTTAATAGGAATAGCTGTTCCTTGAGGAATTTTTACAGCTACAGGTGTGGGAGTAGTCGATTGAGCTGCGACAATGTAAGGTGAGTTAATTGCAGCAGCTTGATTGGTGCTAACCAAAGCCTGATAAATAAAAGCCGCTACCTGTGCTCGTGTGGCAGTTTGGGTAGGATTGAGGAAGTTAATATTAGGATAGTTGACGACAATTCGCTTTTCAGTCGCTGCTGCGATGGGATTGCGGGCATAGCCAGCGATATTAGAAGAGTCGTTGTAATATTGCAGAGTGCTTTGAACGTCACTGCTAGGAGAATATTCTAGACCATTGGACAGAGAAACTAAAACTTGTTGCCGAGGAATAGCTTGGTTAGGCTCGAAGCGATTGCCGGGATATCCTGATAAGAAACCAGTAGTATAAGCTTCTTGAATGGCGGTGTACGCCCAATAATTGCTAGCTACATCGTTAAATCGAGTTGCTTCCCGTTTTGGCGCTTTTTGGAAAGCTTTGCGAACCATTGCGGCGAATTGAGCGCGGGTTACTGGTTCTTCTGGGCGAAATGTACCATCAGGAAAGCCAGCAATAACGCCTCTTTCTGATAATTTTTGAATAAACTCTCCTGCCCAATAGTTAGAGTTAACATCAGAAAAAGTTGTTTGAGCAAATGATGGTGCAGGTGCAATGAAGGGTGCTACAGCACCTGCTGTTACGCTCAAAGTCATCAGTGCAGCTGTTGTTTTTTTGCAGCGATTTAAACTAAACATTGAATTCGTTCTCCCCACCAATTCTATTTATTTTGTGTTAATTAATCAGACAATTTGTCAGATAAATAGTTCCAAATATTTCCTGACATCTATCAATAGCTTTAGTTGGCTATAACGATCATAATATTGCTATTCTTTAGCCAACTTCAAGGGTATTTGCACCGAGTTAAATCAAGTTTATTTAATTGTTTTTTGAGATAGTCACGTTTAAGCATGACAAACTATCAACTCATGAGCAGTTTGAGCTATGATATAAGTATTTAAACAATCCTTGATATTCAGTAAGACGTGGCTTGGAAAAAATAGTTGCGGGAAAAGCAATAGTTTTTTTACTATTAGTTAATCTAAAATAAATCTTTACGCAAACGCCGTAAAAGCTAATCACATCCAGCTTTCGCAAGAATCAGGTTTTCACTCTTAATAAGTATCGCTCTCAGATATGGTGTTGCTTAAATAACTTATGACGTACCTCAATATACTGAAAACTAACAGTATGAGTGGGTGGTAAAAAAAGAGACACACGTAGAGACGTTCCAGCGGAACGTCTCTACATTATTAATATATTGGAAGTGAAAAAATTAAGCGATCGCCACTTCAATCTGTGTGTGCGATCGCTCGTCAGAAATGATCAAAGTCACGGCTTAACTAAACTTAAGCCTAGTAAGAACGGGATACTACCAAATTAGAACGCAGAGTTATATTTAAATCTTGTTCTGGATTAAGGACAAAGACATCAACTTGGTTTTTGCGTAACAGCACACTTGCAGCTGCACCAGCTGCCGCACCACCAATCGGTTCAAGCGCTTGAATTCTGCGATCGCCTGTAATTAGTGATATCACACTGGCAGCACCCGCACCAATCGCTGCATCTGTAACAATTCTACTTGTATCGCTTCCTTTGTTGATTTTTTCAGTTCTGGTAATTACGGGAGAAGAAGCATTTACATACTGACGCTGACCAGAAGCAAAAACTAACTCTTGGGCAACGAATTGAACACCTTTTTTACCATTTCTAGTTACTGGTTGCAATTGTCCGACAATTTGAGTTCCCCCAGGAATTAATACATTTCTGCTGCTATCAATAATGTTGCTTGCAACTGTTAGTGTTAAGGGTGTAGTTTCCCCAGGAGTTACAACAACTTTATCTTTTTCATAAGCTACAGGAAATGTCACTCCGCTAGGAATAGAAACTGATCTAGATTGACCATAAATGCGTTGTGCGCTAGCAGGTGTAGATACAAACATGGGCAGAATAGCACCCGTGCTTACAGCTATTGACATAAGTGCAGCCGTTGCATATTTCCAGCGATTAAGGTGAGTCATAAGAGGGTTTCCGTTTGTTTTTATCATGTGTTTAATGACGTCGTTTTACTGATATTGTTTCTAAAACTTTTTAAACCTGTCTATAGGCATATTCCGAATGTGAAAGAATTTATCTGACGCAGAAGTTGAGTTTATTGTTCCTTGACATATTTATAGTACTGATATGCAAAAATAAATCAAGGGCGAGACTCATAAATGACGTAAACTTCCCAAAATTGTTCCAGAATCTTTTTTAGTGTTTATGTCCACATCTGTATGCCATTAAATAGAGGCGAATCGGCTGAATGCGAACTCTTATTTACATTGTAGACAAATTTGCAATGTTATGCATAAATACTTTCTATTTACTTTAGAATTGGACTTTGGACAAAAAAGAGCTGTTCGCGGGTATTATGCGCGAACACAAAATGATTAATCTTATTTATAATTTTCCGCCTCTTTTATAAAATCTGCTGACCCTACTAGAGACTAAAGTAGGTAAAGTAATATAAAAATCTATGCTCTCTGGTGATATTACTTATTTGAGTTGGGACAAAAATTGTCAGAAAAACTTATTCATTTCGCTTGCTTTAGCTCGGTTTTTGTCCAAAGTCCAATACCAGAGTGAAGCTTATTTATTCACATCACAAACTAACCTTTTAAATAAAGGCAGAGAAATAATAGTTGTATTTAACAGCGTTTGCGCTTCATTAAAATCAGCATCACCCGTAATGAAAAAATCTGCCTCTGCTGCAATAGCACAAGCTAAAAACTTTGCATCTTTCCTATCTCTAGGAAAATCAACCTCCACATCCACATTAATTAGTGTTGTCACTGAATCAATCAAATAAACCCATCTTTGATATTGCGCCTCAGTTAACTTTAAACGAGGACGCTTTAAAACCTCCTTATATTCTGCTAGGATATCTGCCGATACAACCCACTCAAAATCAGAATTAGCAATCACAAATAAAATTACTGCCTCTGGATTTTTATCAGCTATAGCAGCAGAGACTACGATATTAGTATCAATAATAACTTTCATTCTCCCCGCCTATATGCTTCAATTTCTGCTGCTATCTCTTCATCAGTCAAAGGATTATCTGCATGTGTCGCTTGTATTTCTTTGAATAACTTTTTTAAGTCTGCTGCTAAAGTAACCCTTTGATTACCCTCTGCTAAAATAATCACCTCAACTCTCTGTCCTGCTTGAAATGGTAAATCCGATAGTACTAACTGTTTTGGATCTGCAATGGTGATGTAGGTTTTATAAGCGTTCATGATTTATCCTGTTACTCAACTTTTATCTAACTTTGTTCTAACAGCATCGCCACATTCTCTGCAATTCTCTCCTCTAACTCCCTCGCTTCCAGATTCAAAACTTCCAATTCCTCATTCAACTCCTCCAACCTCTCAGTAAAATCAAAATCTTCCACTACCCGTTCCGCAACTCCCACATAACGTCCAGGGTTTAAACTCCATCCCTGCGCTGCGATTTCTTCTAAAGCAGAGTCAGGCTGTAGGGTAAAGTTTTTTCTCTTGTCCCCCTTATTTATCACCCCTGCTTTATTCTCGGTTAACTGGCAGGAAAAGTCAGCGACAGGTTAATTTTTTATCAATAAAATAAAATTTTTTGCATAACAAGAAAAATACGACGATCATATTGTTAATTTTTGTAAAATTAATGTCTTTAATACTAGAAACATGATTTCCAGATAGGTAAACTAATTTATAAGTGCATCTGTACTGTTATTTCTAAAATGTAGTATATGTGGCGCTATAGCCTCGATGATCCCAGTACAACTAATCCTCAAAAACTTTCTCAGTTACCGTGATGCAACCTTAGATTTTCGCGGCTTGCATACGGCTTGTATTTGTGGTTCCAATGGTGCGGGTAAATCTTCCCTTCTCGAAGCTATCACTTGGGCTATTTGGGGTCAAAGCCGCGCCGGTGTTGAAGATGATGTAATTCATTCTGGCGCAAAAGAAGTTCGAGTAGATTTCACTTTTCAAAGCAATCAGCAAATTTATCGAGTTATTCGCACTCGTCCTCGTGGTGGTACTGGTGTTTTAGAATTTCAAGTGGAAACACCTTCTGGGTTTCGCGCACTTACTGGCAAAGGAGTAAGGGCGACTCAAGATGTTATTTTAGAACACATTAAGCTCGATTATGAAACTTTTATTAACTCCGCTTACCTGCGTCAAGGTCGTGCGGACGAGTTTATGCTCAAGCGTCCGAACGAACGTAAAGAGATTTTAGCAGAGTTATTGAAGTTAAATCAATACGATGAATTGGAGGAACGAGCCAAAGAATCCTCTCGTCAGTTCAAAGCAAAGGTAGAAGAATTAGAACGCTCTTTGGAGTCGAGCAAAACTCAACTGCAACAACGTGAAGCTACCCAGGCACAACAAGCAGAATTAGAAGTTGAACTCAATCAACTGCAACAAATACAAGCTTTTGATAATATTCAAATCCAAAGTTTGCAAGTTGTCCAGCATCAGCGTCAAAATTGGACTGAACAATTGAGTTTTGTCAGGCAACAATACCAAAATCTGAGTTCTGATTGCGATCGCTTGCAACAAGAACAGTCAGCAATTAAGAGTCAGCTATCAGATTTACAAGCAATCTTAAGTCAAGAAACCGAGATAAAAGCAGGATACGCGCAATATCAAACGCTACAATCTCAAGAAGAATCTTTAAGCGCTAAATTTGCAGAATATACACAGCGAATACAACAGCGTCAACAACTACAACATCAACTGACCAAACAAATTAACGATCAAGAACGGCAACTGCAACAAGCGATCGCTCAATTAGAGGTTTTGCAGCAACAAGAGCAAGAAATTCAACATACTCTCACCAATAAAAGCGAAGTTGAAGCAGCTTTAGCACAGCTAACAAGAGCGCGTAACCGAGTTGCTCATTTAGATCAACTACAAATGCAAGTATCTCCCTTATTGCAACAACGAGCAACTTTGCAAACCCAGTTAGATCGGGTTGGTGCTGGTTTGGTAGCGCGACTCGAACAACTCCAACAAGTAGAAAATCAACTGCAACGCGCTTTTGGACGCCAACCGCAACTGCAACAAGCGGTGATAGATGTTGGAACGCAAATTGAAGAATTAGAGAAAAAGCGAGTTTATCTGCAAAGAGTGCAGGAAAAAGGACAGGAAAGGCGTCATTTTATTGAACGCTTACAAGCCCAGCAACGAGAGTATGAAAGACTTTTAGGGGAATTAGATCAAAAATTGCAAATGTTGCAAAATCCGAATGCCCTTTGTCCGTTATGTGAACGTCCTTTGGATGAACATCATTGGAATCGAGTCACAGATAAAACCAAAGCAGAGTATAAGGATACAGAAGGGCAATTGTGGGTATTCCGAGAGCAAATGGCATTTTCGGATAGAGAAATTCAGGTACTCAGGCAGGAATACCGCGAAATAGCGCAAAAATTAGCCAGTTATGATGCTTTGCGCGAACAAAGAGGACAATTAGCAGCACAACTTCAGTCTACCACTGATGCGTCAGCACAACTACAACAAATTGCTGCCGAAAAACAGCATTTAGAGCGATCGCTTGAAGTTGGCGATTATGCCCCAGAAAAACAACTCGAATTAGAGCAATTAAATCAATATCTTCAACAACTAAATTATAACGAACAAGACCACGCCCTCGCCCGTAGTGAAGTTGAGCGTTGGCGATGGGCAGAAATTAAACTTCAGCAAATTAAAGACGCAACCAAGCGAAGTTCGCAAATAGCGGCACGAAAACCACAAATTGAAGCGCAAATTGCTGAATTGAAAGTTCAAATTCAGCTTCTTCAAACCAATTCTGAATGTGCTAACCAAATTGCCGCCCTTGAGCGTCACATTACCGAAATTAATTACAGTTCCGATCAGCATAATAATATTCGCACAACTGTACGCAAAATGCAATCTTGGGAATTGCGCTATCAACAACTTTTGTCGGCTCAACAGCAGTATCCGCAACTCAAAGTGAGATTTCAAGACTTAGAAGCCTCCAGAGATGCGAGAATGACTGAAAGGCAAACAATTGAGCGCCAACTTGAAAGCATCGTTGCCCAACTTGAACAAACAGCAAACCCAACTGCTCAAATTGAAACCCTACAGCAACAAATTGCGGCTCGCAGACGAGAACTTGATGAAAAAATCGGGCAATTAGGGCGTTTACAACAAGTTGCTCACCATCTGGAAATGCTGCAAACTCAGCTTTTGCAACAGCAGCAAGAACTCCAAGAAGCCAAGCGACAACAGCGCGTTTATCAGGAATTAACGCAAGCCTTTGGTAAAAATGGCATCCAAGCACTGATGATTGAAAATGTCTTGCCTCAACTGGAAGCAGAGACAAATCAATTGCTTTCGCGATTGAGCGCGAATCAATTACATGTGCAATTTGTGACGCAGAAAGCGGGAAGAAGTAGCAAAGCTAAGAAAAATGCCAAGCTGATAGACACTTTAGATATTTTAATTGCTGATGCCAGAGGAACGCGAGCTTATGAAACTTATTCTGGTGGAGAAGCTTTTAGAATTAACTTTGCCATTCGTTTAGCTTTGGCGAAACTATTAGCGCAACGGGCAGGGGCGGCGTTACAATTGTTGATTATAGATGAAGGTTTTGGTACACAGGATGCCGAAGGATGCGATCGCCTGATTGCTGCGATTAATGCGATCGCCTCCGATTTTGCCTGCATCCTCACTGTAACTCATATGCCTCACCTCAAAGAAGCCTTCCAAGCCCGGATTGAAGTCAATAAAACAAACCTTGGTTCACAGTTACATTTGTCGATGTAATCAATTTTTTAGTCTAAGCTCTTGCTATAATCAAAAAAAAATTGAAATGCACCCATTCAATCTTTATCTAGAGAGATCTTATGTTAATAAGAGAAAATACCGATAAAATTGTAATCGTTCAGGGGGGGTATACACAGGTACTGCTTTAAGGCTTTGATTGAAAAGCTTATGTGTTGTAGTGGAAAGAATTAATATCACAAAATTATTTACCACTCAGAATTGAGTAAGGATGTGCCAGACTATGAAGAACAGAAAAAAACTCGTAAAAGATGCGCTGTCTATCTTTGTAACTCTTGGTATTACTACGATTAGCGCTAGCGCGACTGATGCTCTTCCTCTAAAAGAAAATACACAAAAAGGAGCGAATGCTGCTTCTAATTGTATTAGGAACACTAAGCAAAAACCAACTCCATTAAAACTGAACTTGATTTCTGGTAGTGATAATAAGATACCTCACCCACCAAGTAATATTTGCAACTATTGTACAAGTATAAATAGTAGAGGGAATTGTAATTGTGAGAGGCTACGATGTAGTGAAGATAATGACAATAGTTATTACAGATGTAACTGATATCGATTCAATAATGATTGATAAGAGTATGCTGTTGCACTCATAAAGCTGTCGATTGTTGAAATTTTGCTACCGACAGAATCTCATTCTGAGCGCTTTTCACTTATTAGACATCCGCTAGCTAAATTATGCAAAAAACTTTTCCCGGATTTCTCACAAGTGAGAAATCCGGTTTTTGAGTTCTTGCTCCACCTTCCGCATATCGTCATTGTTATTTATAGAAGGATCTTTTTTTGCTCTTAGCATTTCTATCATCTCTAATGCTTGACGATAGCATTTATAAGCTTCTTCATCCTTCTTTAATTCATCATTCGTGTAACCCAAATGTTTCAAATCATATACTATATCTATGTGGGTTTCTAACATTTTAATTTTTATATTTAAAGCCTTTCTAAATTGATATCGAGCATCATCATAACGCTTCTGAAGTAAGTAGACCTTTCCTAAAGAACTTAAAATATTAGCTGTAGTGAGATGTTCCTCTCCTAGTAATCCTTGACTCAGCTTTAACGCTGCTCTATACCAAGCTTCAGCCTTTTTATAAACATCCTGTTCATAGTAGACTGTAGCTAGATTATGGTAACTTTCAGCTAAAGTGATATTTTCCTCTGTTGGGAGACGTTTACACATCCACAATGCTTTAACATATAGAAAACGAGCCTCTTGCCACTTTTTCTGTTCACGATAACAATATGCTAAGTAGCTTAGGCATTCTAGTTTAATGGGGAGTTTTTCCTGACAACGCCAATCTTGCACTTTATTAAAGAGTTCCTGTTGTGTATTTCTGTTTATGATATTTAATGCCTCATCAAGCCTCTGTTTAGCTTTGTCATAATCCTTAGTCAAGATGTATAGATAACCTAAACCATTCAGAGTTTGAGCGAAGTCAAGAGACTTTTCTTCGAGTTGCTCTCCCATCATTAACGCTTTTTCGTACTGGTCTTTCGCGTTTTGATAGTATCCCAGCAAGAGGTTTGAATTTCCTAGGACATTCCGAACTCTAGCTACTTGATTACTAGGTACATCAGAATGCACCTTTTCCAAATCTTTTAAGGTTTCTGTACATAGTTCTACTACTTTCCGAAAGAGATTTCGATCTTTCCAGCGAGTTGCCAAAATCTCTGTCATTGTTACTTGTATTTCTGTTTCATCCCCTAACTTTGCTAGTCGGTGAATCTCTAAAAGTCTTTCCTCTGAGATTTTTGTTTTGGTTTCTGCTTGTTCATACCATAAGTCGTATAACTCTTTTGCTGCTTTTTTATTTAAAGAGATTTCATCTAACTTCTCTAAACCCAAATAGCGGGGTACTCGTAGCAACTCCCAATCATAACTAGCTTCCAACAGTCCCAATTTTACAGCCTTATCGATGCACTCATCTAATTCATCTACAGTTTCACAAACTGCCTTTAACGCATCCTTTGGTACTGGTAACTCAAAAACTAATCCTCGTTGCAACATGTCTCGCATCAGCGAATCTTTTTCTATTTGATCGCGTAGTAGTTTGTCTAAGACTTCCTCTTTCCCAAGCAGTTCTGACAAGTTGGCTTTCAACTCATTGTAAATAAGAACTTGTAATTCCTTTAATTTCTTACTATTTTCATTTGATTTGTTTAATTTATTTAATTGATTAAATTTACTTGATTTATTTAATTCCTCGTGCAATTTCTCCAATAAGCGAGGATTACCATCCGCCAGCTTTTCCACTTGGGACTGCAAAATCTCATCTATTTGAATATTATCTGAGGCAGGGAGACGATTCCACTTCTTTTGTAAATCTGCTCCTCGCAGTGCATCTAACGGTTGTTTGTAGAAATGGTGTGATTTAGTAAAGTCGAAATCATAACGGCAGGTAATAATTATACGGTGACTAGAGTAAGTCTCTTGAATTGCCTCAACTATTGCACTCAAAACGCTTGCTGCTTCTGGTGTCAGCACATAATTATCATTACGAGGTTCCAAATTATTCTCAAAGTCATCTAGCACCAACAAAAAACTCTTTCTACCCGACGACTGGTCGAATACCCGCTTCAACCGATGCTTCAATCCCTCTCCAGAGTTTTTTAGCTGATTGCGCTGTTCCTGATCATCCAACTTATCTGCTAATACGTTCGCCAAGTTGTCTAAATTTACTTTTCCCACCCAGACAACTCGCTCTCTCTGTAAATATCTGTCACATAACCTTGCTGCTAAACTACTTTTACCCAAACCACCCATCCCATAAATCAACACTCCCACCTTATCGATTGAATGCTGAAATGTTCGCAAGCAATTTTGCAAGTGACGACGACGACCGACAAAACTTTCACGGGTAGCGACTTTGACTCTTCCCTCTGGATCTAAAAACTCGGGGGCTACTGATGGTGGTGGTGCAGGTGTTCGTACAGAATTACCTACTAAGGATGTAACTAACTCTCCTGGTAAAGTACCAGCCGTATAAAGACGCAATAAATGCCAATCTCGCGCCTTCTTTTCAATCAATTCCTCATAGGTACTAGCGACGGCTTGGGTTAGTTCCCTCCCCAGAGATAATTGTTCATACAAAACTTTTGCCGCTAGAATTGCATTTTCATCTAATACACTTTTACCCCAGCCTAAAACCGCCTTAGCACCAGATCTTATTAAAGTCTCTGACATTGAGAGTACAGTCCCAGATCCTGTTTTTTTCCCAGTGTTACAAGCTGAGAGAAATATTAGTTGGGGTTGTGATTGTGAGGATTTAATTTGCTTAACTATGTCTTGGGCGCTAACATAGTCAGGTTCACCCGTTATCTTTTCTGCTATAAAGCATCTTTTTCCATTTTTAATACTAGTATGACCTGTTAGGTGTAAAATATCAAAATAATTAAAGTTTCTAGAGCTTAATAATTTATTTAACCCTTCTAGAGAACCGCTTTCTTCCACAACCAACTCTATGGATCTTTGCCGTTCTGCTGTCTCCGTCGCTGCCAGAATACCTCTTTCCTCAGCCTCATAATCTAATAAAGTTTCTTCACCTATCGGCGACGAAGCCATAAATAAAACTTGTAATGCTCGTTCTTTTTTCGGATGTTGAATGGTTAATTTCTTTGACTTCTTTGATGATACCCATCGTACTGGAACAACCTGACGCTCAACCAGAAACTCGTTACCATCATGCAACAATTCCCAAGGCAGATGGGCAAGGTTTTCTGCTGTAGCAATCGCCAGGACAGTAACTTCACCCCACTGAGGCGAGTCCAACAAATTTTCCAGAATGCGATCGCTTCCATCCAACCAGTTATACAAGTCTTGTCCTGTTTTGGAATACTCTACCACTTGCTCAACGTAGTAGTCTCGTTGAGCTATATGATTCAATTCAGCGATATTTCGCTTGGTAAAATGGGGCGACGATAAATAGTCACTTGGCTCATCCAGAAAGTAGCGTAATGTTACATAATCACCTACAACTTCCTTAAGGTCAATGTGGATAATTGGCATATTCTGACTCCAGAACTTTGAATACTCCAACTATATCTTCAAATTCAGAGCTAACGATTCCAGATATTCATGGTTAATTAAGACAAGATTATCTGTAGCGCATCCTGTATAATTTATGTAATTATCTATAGATTTATAGGACTTTTTTTGACATTTTATTTTTTGCTATAGCAATCCTAAATGAGTTGTGAAAATTGATAAAGCAAGCTACCCAAATTCTTGAATAACTCGGGTAACTTCTTGTTCACGAATGATTTAGGAATGCGATAGTAACTTAAAAATCCACTTTTACAACTCAAATAGGATTACTATCTCAGCCTCGTACAAAGATTCAATCATTTTTGTCTATAATCATCAATTATCTTAGCAATTGTTATTTTCGTCTCATCATTAATTGTTTCGGTTATCAAAAGCAATCGTTGCCCATTAGGGAAAAAAATCACCACCTTTTCAATTGTTGGCTGTTGTCCTTTATACTTTTCATACCACTTACAAAATTGTTCTACTATTTGAACAGTTACACCAGCAATCGTAAATATTGCAGCAACTGTTGCCAGTGTCCCCTCTCTTTCAGGTGCTTCCGGTACTTCAGCATATCCTGAGATACCTGGAATTTCCAAAAGGGCATTTGTTGCAGCAATTGCATCCTCTCCTTCAATTTCTATCCTAATTTCTGTCATTGCTTCACCTGCTCATCATTGGAAAGTTTCAAATCTATTTTCTCATAGCTTGTTTCAGTTTATTGCGATCGCAATATCATAAATACTTGAATAATCCGTTTCATGTACAGTTGATTAAAGCACGCTGTCCTTGTAGACAATCACATTTTTTGTTGTTATCCGTTATTTTGATACAGATGTATTATTAATAGGACTTACGCACTCGTTACCAGAAAACAAGACTTTGAGATTGCTTCCTTGCGTCGCAATGACGGAAATATGTAGCCGGTGCGTAAGTCCTGATTAATTTCAACCCATTTACCCACATTTTATAGTTAGAGTACTCCAAGTAAAAAAATGCCCAATTGTCATTGCGAGCGCAACGAAGTGAAGCGTGGCAATCCCAATATCTTGCGATTGCTTCATTTCGCTTCGCTACATTCGCAATGACGGATTTTGGATCATTTATTTGTTGGAACACTCTTATGTAAAATTAAATTACTGAGTGCGAAATGTGAGATATTTAAATGGTCATCTTTGAAAAATCAATTGTTAAAGTATTAAATAGTAAAAGTTAAGGTAAATATGCTTAATCACAAGAGAAAGTTTATTAACACTTTCATCCTACTTCCTGCCTTCATAGGTTTTTCAATCGGTAGTTGCTCTAATGTTGCTCAATCTATCCGTGCTGAGAATACGCCAGGAATCAATAGTCCTTCTGGAAACACTACACTTCCTCCAAGAACTACAAATTCTCTTCCTTCACTAAGTCCTCTAGACCAAAAATTCATCACTAAGGTGGCGCAAAATGATATGACAGTTATTAAGATAAGTAATCTTGCACTCCAAAAGTCCAAAATTCCAGCAGTAAGAGACTTTGCACGACAAATGATTCAGGAGTATACAGATTCGAGTAAACAGCTGATGCAAATAGCGAAGGTCAAAGGTTTTAAACTACCAGAAAACATTAGTTCAGAGAATCCATCCTTATTGATGGATCTGAAGCAGCTTTCTGATGATAATTTTAACCGAGCATATATGGACAGCCAGGTTCAAGCTCATTCCAAAACTTATGAGGAGTTTCAAAATTATCTTAAACAAGGACAAGATTCTAAATTGAAAGCATTTGCAACTAAGATGTCACCAGTTGTTGCTAAACATCTACAGAACGCTCAAAGCATAAAAAATGGGCTTTAATCCTACCCCTTATCGAGTACCGTGCTTTAGCTCACTCTTCATTAGACATCTCCAGAAAAGACGTAGAGACGTAGCAATGCTAGGTCTCTACAAGGGTTTCGGGCAACGCATAATAAGCATAGCGGTCGATGTCTATTAGCGATCGCATTTTTAGGGTTATTGTGGTTATGCGATCGCGTTTCGGTTTGAGATGAAGTGCGATGTTATTCCGTAGTTTTGTGACAGGGTAGTTATAGTTGCCTTCCGTCAACTATTTTACATTAATTTTTTCTTTTCTCCACTTCTGCACAGTTTTTTTAACAGCTTCTATTTCCTGAAAATCTACCCGCACAACAGCACTTTCAAATTCCAACCCCAAAGCTGTACAAACTTCCAGAATTTCTCCAAAACTCGCACATTGATAATCAGTTTCCTCGTATTCCTTAACCCTTTGTTCATCAGTTTTCAATATTTCTGCTAGTTCTTGCTGGTTCATTTTTGCCGCTATTCGCGCTTTAATTAAAGCATCTCCTAGCTTATTGAAACTCCCAATTTTAATTTTTATTGGTTGATAATTATCACAATTAATCAGCCTTTCATATTCAGCAATTTCTGCTTTTAACTCATCAATTTGACTCTGATAAGAATCTCGATGTAATTTCCAACGCTTCAGGTCAGTTTTTAACTCTTCATTGCTATCAAATTCAGCCACAGAGTCTTCAAATCGCCGCAACCATTCTTTAGTCTTTTGATATTGTTGCTCATTTTTTATCATCATTGCTTCCACCTTTGTAAATCGATAGCAATAATACCCTTGCGCGTATTCGTTCTAGTATCAAATTGAAAAAAATCTATGTATGCGCTACCTGAATCATTCGCTGGGTAATTTGCAGGAAAAATTTCACCCTTATACTTGCTTTTTTGTTCGGCACGTTGCAGTGCAAAATTACATAAAGTAGGAGCAATTGATTCCAAATAATCTATATCAACTCCACTATCTTCCCAGCAAGCATCAAAATCACCAGGTTTTAGTTTATTGGTAACAAAACTACCATCAATATAAATTTTTGTACATCCTGCTGCTTTTAACTGTGTCATTGCTAGTTCTAGACCATTGATCATGCGCTGTCTAGTTAAATTAATACCAAATCTTTCTTGAAATTCCTCCCATTCACAAAAATGCACTCCTGGTGGTAAATTACCATTTTCATCAAATTCTGGAATCACTTTCCCACACCGTAACACATATTAATTATCCGGTATGCGTAGCCTACCATAACTAAAATTGGGCGTATCTTTGTTCCTTTGGCAATGCGAAGCTTTGCATTAGGGTTATTTTTGGTTATGCGATCGCCTTCAGTTATGACACTATAAACGATGTAATGTCCGTTTAATTAACACTAATAAAAACCTATCTACCATCGTAAAGACGTTCCGACGGAACGTCTCTACAATATGTGTGATTTGCCGGACTTTTATAAGTAATCTACCCGTGCATCTAAACCACGCGATCGCAATTCTCTAGAACGCTGTTCTGCTTGAGTGCGATCGCTAAATGACCCCGCATTCACATAATTACCCAATCTCGATTCAGCGGGGAAAGCATTAGGTACATACTGACGTACTATATTAAGAGTATCGTTATTGTAAATCGGCACTACTACGACATAGCGATTATTATTAGGACGATTCGCTACTGGGGAACCATTTAACCCTAACACCTGCCAAGTTTGTAAATCGACAATCCCAGTCGGTTTAAGTTGATAATTTTGCTGGAATGTAATTATAGACGATCTGGTGTATTCGCTGAAATAACCGTCAGGATAACCATTATAGTAGCCTAACTGCGTTAAACGCTGTTGCAGTGCTTTGACATTTTCTCCACTGTCACCTACAGAGATATAATTTCTGTTGGGTTCATTTTGATTAGCATATCTATCTTCCCAAGCTCTACGTACAGCTTCGAGTATTTGACTGTCGGCAATTCCATCGGCATAAAGCCTATAATCTTGTTGGAATCGACGCAAAGCATCTATGGTCAGCGGACTTACATTACCAGTTGGATTGGTGTTAAAATAGCCCAGATCCCGCAAACGCTGTTGCAGCTCTCTGATTTGGTCAGTAGAGAGACTGACTCCTGGTGGATTTGGTTCTTGAGAAGTTCTCACTAATGCGTCCCAAGTTTGGCGATTTGCCACGCCATTAGCAGGTAAACCGGAATTGCGTTGAAATGCAATCACAGCATTTTTGGTAATCGATCCAAAGTAACCGGTGGGATTAGGAGTAAAATAACCCCTCTGTTTCAATAACTGTTGTAGTCTGGTTACGGCTGAACCATTACTATTTTCAGAAAGAACAGGATAGTCGCCATCACCTTTACCTTCATCACGTCTGACAAGTATTGCTTGTTTGGTTCTAGAACCGACAATACCATCAGCACGCAATCTGGAAGCTTGCTGGAATTTAATGACTGCTTGCTGAGTATCTGAACCAAAATAGCTATCGACTCGACCGTTAAAGTAACCTAATTCGCGTAAATCTTGTTGCAACTTGGAGACGCTATCACCCCGACTACCTAGCCGCAAATCGCCGATAATAGTACCACCAGAATTTCTCGCTTGACATGCCTGTTGGAGCGATGCTAGCGTGCTGATACCCACAACTCCATCGGCAGATAGTCTATTCGCTCGCTGAAATCCGATTACAGCCTTTTGAGTCAAGGAAGCAAAATTGCCCGTCACAGGACCGTTAAAGTAGCCTAACTTTTTCAAACACCTCTGGGTGCTTGTAACATCATTACCCCTACTTCCTAACTTCTGAAGTGCCATAGCTTGTTCAGCTATACTCAAAACACCTATAGTTAGTGCTACAAACAAAAAATGCATTGCAGCAACGCTAGAGAAGTTTCTCCAATTATTAAAAAACTTAAAATTCACCCCCAGAGGAACAACCTCGATGCTTTTAGATGCCTCGTGGGTTGAGACTACACCAAAATTACCAATGGTTTCCATAATTTTTCCAAGTTTTCAGATTATAAAAATTTTTGTTGCAGTATTTACTTAGGCTGTTGATATCACATATTGACATCTTTGCCTCTGTGTGTATCAACTGTTGGCGACAATGAATCATCGACAAATGGTTTTGTCATGATTAACAACACATCGATAGAGTTGCTTTCCGGGAAGGTTGCAATTTTTTTTGTTATTAGAATACCATGTATAACAAAAACTTTAAAACCATTTAATTCCACCTTGGTTAAAAAGTTATTTCTTGCATACATAAATTGCGTTTTTTAATGAAGATGCCTATTCTATGGTATAATTTAAGGCTTGATTAAAATAGTTGCTAAATATAGCGGTTTAGGTGCGATCGCTCCTTAAACAAGATTTGATAACGAACCGCACTCCGAAGCAGAGTTGGAGTGCGATCGCACCTGGAGAATGTGGGATAGATTATTTGATTTACAAAGTGAAAGTCTAATCATCTGTTTAATTTTCTCACACAACAGGTAAAATTAACCCTTCACGCGCTAGTAATGCTTGAGGAAAAGCATTTTGAACTTCAGTTTGCACAGAGTCGAGAAAATCATCATGATCGTCTGGGTGATGATGAGAGATGACTAACTGTTTTGCACCAGCACGATCAGCTAAATTCACCGCAGTTTTCCAAAGGAAATCAGGTGATTCATGATTGTGAGCTGTTGGGGGAGTGTATGTAGCATTAGCTATGAGCAAATCTACTCCTTCAATTAGCTCTCTAATACATACTTGCTCGATTTCGTCGGCACCCTGATACAAATCTGTCATGTAGGCAACGCTGTAATTCTTCCAGGAAACTCGGTATCCTGCCGATCGCTGATTTTGATTGATCAATGCAGTTTTAATTGTTACATCATCTAAAGTTACCTGACTACCTGAAGTCAAGTTCTTAAACTGCAAGTCTGCTTGCATCACTTGCAAAGGATAAGGAAAATGCGGTTGCAGCATTTGATCGCATAGAGACTGCTTAATCGAAGCACCATTTGAGGCAGCTGTACCGTAAATATGAAAGCAATTTTCTCCAACAAATGCAGGAGCAAAAAAAGGAAAGCCTTGAATGCGATTTGATTGAGAGTTGGTAAAAAATAAATGCGCTATTAGTGGACTTTGGAACTCTAGCCAACTTCTTCCCAGGATGCGTAAACCTGTACCACCATCAAAAATCAAGCGTTTTCCAGCTACGCGCATTTCTACACAAGCAGTATTACCACCATAGCGACTGGTATTGCTGCTGGGGGTGGCTATTAAACCCCGTACACCCCAGAATCGTACAATAAATTCCCCAACGGGATCGTTGGGCGAAGTAATTTCTTTGATATTGTGGGAAGCTGGCAACTCAGTATTTGACATTTTGCTTATAACTAGACTTCACTGAGCAGGTCATCGTAGTGCCGCACTTGGGAGAGTCGGTTTTTTTCATCTACAATCACAACCGTAGGAGAGTAACTTTTTAACTCTTCTGTGGTGAACTGCCCGTAAGCCATTATAATCAAGCGATCGCCGATCATGCCTAGACGTGCCGCAGCTCCATTTAATTCAATTACTCCTGAGTTGGCTGGAGCGGGGATCGCATAAGTAATAAAACGCTCACCATTGGCAACATTCACTACTTGCACCTGCTCGTAGGGTAAAATGCCAGATTTATCTAACAAAATTTGGTCGATGCTGATACTACCGACGTAATTGATATTCGCTCCCGTCAGGGTGCAATTGTGAATTTTTGCCAAAAGGAGCGTGCGCTGCATTGCTTTTAGGGGTTTTGCAATAATTGAGCTATCAAGAAAGAATTCAGAATTCAGGAGTCAGCATAATATGTTACGCTCCTTTGGGGGATGAAATAGGGCGATCGCTTGCACCCCCCTGCTCATAGTATAGAGCCTGGACAAAAAATGCTTGTGGCAGTAAGAAACCCTACTCACCCTGCCACATTGCGTTGCCTTCTGACTTCTTGACTATGATTGAAAATTTGTTCAGGTAGTTTCTGAATCCGAATCTCAACCTTTTTCGCTACCAGCTTTGATGCACTTTTCTACTAAAGGCATAACCTGGTCAACATCTAGCCAACCGCGAATTTCTGTCACCTTTTTTTCCAAATTTTTATAACTGCGGAAAAATTCGGCAATTTCCTCCAATCGGTGTGATGGTAGGTCTTTGATGGATCTGATATCTTTGTAGCGTGGATCTTTGTCTGGTACACAAAGAATTTTTTCATCGCGATCGCCACCGTCAATCATCTCTAACATTCCAATCGGTCTTGCTGCAATGACACACCCTGGAAAGGTTGGCTCGTCGATTATGACCATACCATCCAGGGGATCGCCATCATCAGCCAACGTGTTGGGTACAAAACCATAGTCATAGGGATATTGTACCGAGGAATAAAGTACCCTGTCTAAGGCGAAAGCTTGTAAGTCTTTGTCAAATTCGTATTTGTTTTTACTTCCACCAGGAATTTCAATCAGAACGTTGATTAGACCCGGTTTTGGTTGGGCAGGAATACGGGATAAGTCCACAGTAAAAATCCTCAGCTAATAGTGAATCATGGGCGCACGCAACGGTGAGACCAGCCCCCGTCTTGGCGGTCTCCGTCACGATGGGGGACTGGCTCTCCCGTTGGGCTCCCCGTGTAGAATTTTAGGCTAATATGGACATATCCCAAAATACTTAGTTAAATTATATCCACAGCAAGACAACGCGGACTTGCAAGTTACTCCCCCGAATTTAGCAAAGCGCATTCGGGGGATTCTAGATTCAAACCGCGATTGCAGGCTGACATCACCTAATCTAACAGTCAGTGCCCTTAATTTTTATATTTTGATGAGCAATTTTCATCAACATGGAAAAGGAGATTCAACTCATAGCAGCGAGAATCAGCAATATGTCTCCCTAGTAGAGCAACTTGATTTGATGATTCGGGCACGGTATCCCTTACTGTATGTGATTTCTGTAGAAGAAGAACCTGTGGAAGAAGTGCTGCTGCAAGTTGCATCACGTTCTGTCCCCAAACGACAGCTTTTATTTTGGGATATTGTCCGGGGTTGGAGTGACAATGGTGCAGATAAGGGTTCGGTGATGGCAGCGTTAGGGCGAATTGGCAAAGCTGATGCCCAAACACCTGCGATGTTTGTACTGAGGGATTTGCATCCATTTGTAAAAAATCCGACTACTGAGAAAAATGCCCCAATTGTGCGGGAGTTGCGAAACTTGACGCGGGAGTTAAAGCGATCGCGTAAAATTATCATCACCACTAGCCATACTTTAGAACTTCCTGACGAGTTACTGCAAGAAGTGACAGTAGTGGATTTTCCCTTACCTAGCGTTGGCGAAATAGATAATTTAATCCAACAGTTGGTAGTACCAGATAAATTAAATGTTTCTGGTTTAGCGCGGGAACAGTTAGTTAAAGCCTGTCAGGGTTTAAGTCGCACCCGGATTTCTAGAGTGTTGGCAAAAGCTTTAGCTGCTAAACAGCAAGTAAATGAGTCTGACATTGACGGCGTATTAGAAGAGAAAAAGCAAGCAATCCGCCAAACTGGGATTTTAGAATTTTTCACACCCCAAGAATCACTCAAACGAGTTGGTGGATTAGATCAACTCAAACAGTGGGTACTAATGCGCCAAGATGCTTTTACCGAAGAAGCCAGACGCTACGGTATTCCTAATCCCAAAGGGATGTTACTTGTGGGCATTCAGGGAACAGGTAAATCTCTTTCAGCGAAGACAATTGCCCATGAATGGCGCTTACCTTTATTAAGATTAGATTCTGGGCGTTTATTTGGTGGGATTGTCGGCGAAAGTGAAAGCCGCGTGCGCCAAATGATTCAGTTAACTGAAGCAATGGCACCGTGCGTTTTGTGGATTGATGAAATCGATAAAGCCTTTGGCAATATTACCAGTAACATTGACGGAGATTCGGGGACATCGCGCCGCGTATTTGGCAGTTTGATTACCTGGATGCAGGAGAAAACCGCGAGTGTGTTTATTGTCGCCACGGCAAATAATGTCAAAATATTACCAGCCGAGTTGTTGCGAAAAGGAAGATTTGATGAAATTTTCTTTTTGAATTTACCTACAGAAGCCGAACGCCAAGAGATTTTTAAAGTGCATTTGCAACGGTTACGCCCCAATCGGCTGCGAGAATTTAACTTAGCTTTGTTAGCCAAACAGAGTCTCAATTTTAGCGGTGCGGAAATTGAGCAGGTAATCGTTGATGCCATGCACCAAGCATTTTCCACGAGAGTTGAGGGACAGCGCCGAGACTTTAATACAGAGGATATTTTGCAGGCTGTAGCGCAGACAGTGCCACTAGCTGCGATCGCACATGAACAAATTGAAGCATTAAAGCAATGGGCAGCACAAGCCGGTGCCAGAACCGCCTCCAATGATGTGCTGTTGGTAGAAGAATTAAAACAATACTCAACCGAACAAGGAATAGGTCCTTTAGAAGTCGATTAAAATAGAAAAACTATGTGTTTCTTGCGCCTCGTTTTTTAATCCAGAATCTCAAATCCAAAATTGGTATTATGTCTCATTTCACAACTATCAAAGTCCAAATCAAACACGGTGAAATTCTGCATCAAGTGTTGCAAGAATTAAACTATCAAGTTGAATGCAACACGAATGTACGCGGATATCAAGGCGATACGACTCAAGCCGAGTATGTAATTCGCCAGAACAATGGTTATGATTTAGGTTTTCGCCGCAGTGGTGAAAATTACGAAATAGTTGCAGACTTTTGGGGAGCAAAAATTCATCAACAGCAGTTTGTTAACTCCATCAGCCAAAAATATGCTCATAAAACCTTGATGGCAACAGTGCAAGAACAAGGTTTTAATGTGGAGGATGAAGAAGTTTTAGCAGATGGAACCGTGCGAGTAGTTGTAGGACGTTGGGTGTAATTATATTGTGATAAACAAGATCCCCGACTTCTTGAAGAAGTCGGGGATCTGAAGCTACTGGCAATTCTTACAAGTCTGAATGGTGAATTAGTTGATTTTTTTCGCGCAAAATCGCAAGCATAACACAAAGGTATTTTGTTATTAATTTTGGGTGAGAAATTATTTATTGATAAATATTAATAATTATCTTTAAGCTTTAAATGTCACAATTTACAAGTCTTGATGAAATAAAAGCGACAAAGTATGCTTTCTCATAATCAGATCCACCAGAGTAAGGTTTATAGCAAATATCAATAGAAGCAGGGAGGTGTCCTTTTGGTGCTTTTATATCAAAACTAATCTCTCTGTAATACAACCATAAGTGTCGTGGCATCCATCCTATCTGTAAACCAAACTCTCCCCAAATTTTATAGTTAGACTCTCGTGTTACCCCCAAGCTGTGAAAAATACGCTGTTGAACAGAAAAGCCAAAATGTCCATTACTGTATTTGACCCACAAATCGTCAATAGTGCGGAGGTCTTCACAAGGGAAGTTCTGAATATCTTCTTCACGCAACCAACGTTCTTTTTGCCGTTTCGCAACCGCGAACATCACTCGCCATGTTTCCTTATCCGCTTCTCTCCACTTCCCATCTGCGAGGAAGTCACGCAAGCGGGTGTAGTCTGTTATTCCTCCTAGTCTTAAATGTACATCGGACTCTATTAAAACCTGTTGAACCCTTGTTTCTGTGCGAGTATTTAACAGCAAATAAGCCTGTTTTTGTACTTCTACAAACTCATTATTTAAAGCCTGAATTACTAAATCTAAGCCCTGTTCTCCATAATTCAAAGCTTGCCAAAGTCCTGCAATTCTCACCTTTGGGTCTGCATTCTTCAACCGTAATTTTACACCTTCAATACCACCTAAAACTACTGCACCTTCTAGTGAGGGAATATTTTTTCCGCCAAGTACAGCATCATATTCTCTTGGTTGATTGGGATTTTCTGACATTGCTGTTTTATTTAGAAAATGCTTGTACTCTGTCAATACAGCCCTGCTGCACTGCTTCAATTAAAATATCTTTTACACCTTTTCGTTTAAAGTAAAGTGCTGCATAATTACGTTGTATCTGTGTGCCATTGAAAAGATAGTATCGAATTCGGTCTTTCCCGTCATTGGTATTAACTAAACTTAGTGTGTAGTCAACTAACTTGGTGGTCGCGGTATTTTGTTCATTTTCCAAACTTTCCATGAGCGTATCAACATCAGATACTCCTCCAGTGCGCCCCATAGCAACAAAAACATCATATCTACTGCTTTTTTGATATTCCTGAAGCGCTTGTTGCACTATGGAATCTTGGTGATTTACAAGTAGTAAATAAGCTGCTTGTCTTACTTTCCATAATTTATCTTCCAATGCCAATATTACCAATTTTAAGCCTGCATCGCCATATTTTAGTGCTTCTTCTAGCGCCGCAATTTTTTGCTCAACAACTGGATTTGCCAAGCGTCTTTTAACACCTTCTAGACCTCCCAAGACTACAGCACCAGGCGGGGCTTTTTCTTGACCACCAAGGACAGCATCATAAACTCTTGGGCGATTGGAATTTTTTGACATCGTGCTTTTACTTTTGAAACTAGCTTATTTAATTTGCGATCGCTACTATTGGCTTGATAACTTTTGAGCGATCGCTCTTAACCCCTTCATCTGGAAAAGAGGGAAAAACCCTAACTATCTAGCCTCAAACCAAGCTTCTAAATCAGCAGCAGTTGTAAAATCTAGTAAAGCTTCTCCCAAAGTTTCTAACTCAGCCGTTGACAAAGTTTCAATACGTTCTTGTAATTCCGGATTCACTTCACCTATACGGCGGTTAAGTAGGCGTAAAATCAGCATCAATTCGCCTTGCTGTATGCCTTGCTGTATGCCTTGTCTCATCCAACTGGTGACGATTTGCATAACTCTTTCCTCCTGCTTTGGTTCAATACTAGCAAGTTGTTCTTGAAACATGATTTCTTCTTGAGAATTCAAATCGAGATATGTATCAATAAACCCAGAAATTAACTGGATTTGTGCGGGGTTGAGTCCCAAATTCGCTAGCAATTGTAGCGACATTAGCTTTACTGTTGGGCGTTCTTGAACATCAATCTGCATTTTCGCCATCAAAGCGCTAGCTATAGGATTTCTCTGATTGACGAAATCCTGCCATTTTAATTGATTTAGCTGGACAACTTCATAATTAAATTCCAGCACCCGCTTGTTGGGAAAATCGATGCGATAAGAGTTTGGTTCTGGTGTTTGGGGAGAATCATGAGAATAAATGACTATTGGGTACACTGGGAGGGCATATTTTTCGTGCAGTCGAGCGAAATATGTAAACATTCGCTGATTGAAGTTAGTTTGGGAATAAGATTGATGTTCAGTGTGAATGATAAATAAAGTATCTTGGTTTCTCACTGAGACTTGCAGAACTATATCGAGTATTTTACGCTCTCCCTCAGTCACATCTGTGAATACCTCTTGTGGTAAAAACTCTATTGAATCTCTCTCCCAATAAGCGCTTATATCTGGGAAAAATAGCTCGATAAACTCTGGGAAGAAGTTGGAAAGAAGTTCTTTAAATAGGCGATCGTGGTCAATCATTTGATGGTTTTTCTGTTAAATTACTTTTTAGTAATATGATGGGATGCTTGAGTGCGATCGCAACACGGACCTAATTTGAGAAATACTCGTTTTTAGAACTGCGATCGCTGTTGTTTGTGAAGTAGGTTGGTGCAACCTATACTATGTTGCAACTTGCCAATTTTGATGCTAAAGCAGACAACATTATACAATTAGTCCAAAAGTCACCTAATCCCCAACCGATAAAAGCACCTCCGCGTGGAAGGTGTCCTTCTGGAACATTCAAGTTAAAAGTGACATCATTCCACCACAACCAAGAACCATTTATACACCACCCAACACGCTCACCGAAACGACACCAAGCTTCCCAGTCAGCTTGTGATGTTCCTCCAATACTCTGCCATATTTGTTTTTGGACACTAAAACCAAAGTGACCGTGGCTATTTTCTACCCAGAGTCGGTCAATAATGCCTAAGTATTCACAGGGAAGGTTTTCTATATCCTCTACTCTAAGAAAACCCTTTTGTTCTCGATTACATAACTTTAGCATCACTAGGGCAGTTTCTTGGTCAGCCTCTCTCCAATTACCCCTTTCCAATAAGTTTTTTAGCTTTGGAAAATCAACACCAGCTATAGATATTAATCCATTATCAGTAACATCTTCTTCAGATATTTCTAAAGCTTCATTATCGTATTCATCTTCATCTTCATCTGCATAAGCATTCAAGATTAGCCCATCATCATAAACATTTTCCTCTGAGGTTTCTATAGGTTCATTTTCGTCTCCAAACTGATCAAGCGTATGAAGTAGCTGTCCTGATTGCACTGACCACAGTTTAATTTTGTCGTTATCAACACTTACTACAAATTGACTATCGGGACTAAAGGTAAGTGTTTCTAGTGAATAACCTTCATTTAATAGAGTATGAAGTAATTGTCCTGTCTGAATTGACCAAAGTCTAATCGTATCGTGCATATTGCTGCTGAGGAGAATTTTCCCATCCGGACTGAAGGCAAGAAATTGTGTTGTCTGGTAATGCTCGTAATTATCTTCAAAGCTATAGGATATCTGTTGAGTTTGTAGCGACCACAGATGAATATAGCAATCTTGATCGGTAGTAGCTATAGTCTGTCCATCTGAACTGAAGACAACCATGTGTACTCCAAATGAATTTCTCACAAGTGTGGAAAGCAACTCAGACAGTTGATGAGAATTATCATCCTGTAATACTTGATTTGTCGTATACTGAATTAATAGCTCGTGTGCAACCTGTTCTATCTGCCTTGATTCATTTCTGAGTTGAATCACTAAATCTAAGCCTTCTTGTCCATACTTAAGTGCTTCAGAAAGTGCTGCTAATCTTACTTCTACAACTGGACTTTCCAAGCGTCTCTTCACACGTTCCAGCCCTCTCCAAACTACATCATTTAGAAATGCTGCTTGTCCACCAAGCACAGCATCATATTCTTTAGGTTGATTCTGATTCTCTGTCATTGTATTTTTACCACTCTACTATTAGTAGTATTCCCATATTTTTTTAACGAACCGCCAAGAGCGCCAAGGTAAGATTATTTTAGTTTAGCGATCGCTCCCCTCTTAACTAACATTTTCCCCGTCAATAAATCCTTTACCGTCACTACTAATACCCGTTGTTCATTCACTTCAAATTGTGCTTGTATTCGGTCTATTCCTGTTTGTCCAGGCGGTTCGATATGAGCGACACATACTTGTTGATGATGAGTTTCCAAAGAGCGATAACTATCTTGTTTGACTAATTGGCTACTCGTCATCCTTCCTTGAGGATCGTAATAAACTTCCGCTTGGGAAACTTCTGCTACTTCCCCAATATCGAGGCGAATTTCTCGCTGTCCCTCTGTGGCGACTTGCAGAGTTAAAGCTTCAGAACGCGCCCCTGGATACTTTGCCCCTTTTTCAATCAAAGTTAAATAAGAATAACTTTTGCTGTGGGGTTCCCAAAGACGAATCGCATAACTGTGGCGCAGGTAATCATCAACTGCTGCCATTTCACTTAAAGCTAATGCGCCATGTGCGACAGCTTCAAAGGGTTTGTCTAACTTTACCTTTTGTCGTCCAAAATAGGAAATTACTAGTTGTTGTACGGCAGGAATTTGACAAGTACCACCCACTAATAAAACCTGTTCAATTGTAGATTTGCTGATACCTTTAGCAAGTGCGATCGCTAATACTTCATCTAGGGTTTGTCTTAACTGTTCTAATAATTGTTGATTTTCTAAAATTTCGCCTAACTCATCCCGATGCAATTGCAATTCATGGGACATAAAATTTTCATCATCAAACCAACTTTCTTTCGCCTCATCTGTTATCGAAAGTTGAATTTTTACCCTTTCTGCTACTTCCAGCAAATTCATAAAGCCGATTTCTCCAACATCAGCACGGGAGGAACCGATTTTTTGCAGGTAATGTTCAACAATCCATGTATCAATATCTACGCCGCCAATAAAAGCATCCGATTTGGCGATAACTTCGGCACGCACTACTTGCTGTTCAGATTCAGCGCTGACAGTTCGTACTAAACTTAAATCTAGAGTACCGCCGCCAAAATCAACCACCAAAACCACAGCCCCAGGATGCTTGACAGCATAACCAAGGGCTGCTGCGGTAGATTCATCGACAATTTGCACTGCGGGAATATTTAACTTGTCGCCCAAGTTGCGGAACCAGTCAAGATATCGCTCAAATGCACCCACGGGAACTGTGAAAATAACGCTACTGGGTTGTAATTGCTGTTCAACCTGTTGCCAAATTTCCTTGAGAAACAGTTCCGAAACCACCTCAGCGCTGTAACTATTACCATCCAACTGTCGCGGAGGTGGGACAAAATCTGCTGCCAAATCGCGTTTAAAAGCTCTAAAACAGCGTTCCGGCTGGGCAAATCCCAAGCGTTTGGCGCGTACAGATTCACCAAAAGAAATGCGATCGCGCCCTTCCACAAATACTAAACTGGGTACAACGCTTACCTGTTCTGCCCCAACCTCAAACCGACGCGACATCGATTCAAATCTCAATGTCCGTGGTTTTTGCGTAATCAAATCAGTAGTACAAACAACAGTATTGCTTGTACCAAAATCAATTATTACTGTAGTCATTTGTCATTTGTCATTAATCATTTGTCATTTGTCATTGGGCATTGGGCATTGGGCATGGGGCATTGGGCATTGGGCATTGGGCATTGGGCATGGGGCATTGGGCATGGGGCATTGGGAAAACACTTTCTTTCTTTCTTTCTTTCTTTCTTTCTTTCTTTCTTCATCCCCTTGTCTCCCTTGTCTCCCTTGTCCCCCTTGTCCCCCTTGTCTCCCTCATCCCCCTCACTTCCCGCCTCCCGGTAAAGTGCGACTAACTTTGGCAGGGACAAGAATTTTTCCTTGATGCTGATAACCAACGAATCGAATATAAACTAACTCATATAAAGCAATATCAGCAGCGTCTGGTTGATGAATCTGCGGATTGTAAGCTACTTTTTCCCAAGGTTTACCTATCTGTTCGTAACCCCATTTATTGAGGAGGTTATCTAAAGAGGTAAACATCGAAAGCAGATTTTTCGCAGGTAATTCTGGTTTAATCTGCACCATCTGATGGATGCTGGGATAGTTTGTTAGCAATGTCTGCAATTGCTCAAATGTCGCAGAGCGAAATTCCTCTGATAGTTCAACTCGTTGCTGCTGCAATTCTTCATGTAGTCGCAAGCCTTCCTGATGTAACGCTGCTTTTTCAGCAAGTAACTGTTCTATTTTTTGCTGCTCTCCTAAGTAATTTTTGCGTATTGCTTTTAGTTCATTTTCTAGTAATTCAATTTGCGTAGACGCTAACCTGTTCGTCGCTAGACATCGTGCCAATTCTAACTTGTTAGTTTCCAAGTCTGCTTGGCGAGCGATCGCAGCACTAATTGCTGGAATAATCAACAACAGAGTGGAAATCCCTATTGCCATTGTCAAAAGGCTTAAAAGAGAAAACATTCCTATCTGCATCCCTCTTAGATTTCTTTGAGAGACTGATTTTGTGCCACTGTCTCGCTCTCACCGCCTTCGTAATACTCAGGCAACAATTCTTGATTTTCAACTTCTCCTAAAGCCTTTTCAATTCCCGATGTTGTACTTGTGCAACTCGAACCAGAAGCATTGATGACTGTTTCAGTAATTTTCCCATCTTTACCAATGCGATACTCAATTTTTTGATACTCAGCCATAAATAGAGTCTTTTGATTTTGTAGGGTTTTAATCATGTTGTACCAAATTCTAGCCAACGGCAATTAATACTGGCACTAGTACAAATAAATACGTCACAAAGAAGGGTGTGGGGAAGACGGCTGATGCTCAATAGCTTGAACTCCGACCAACGCTATCGTCGCTCTTCGACGGGGCTTGTATCCAAGATGGTTGTCGGGGCTATTTCTTTTCCCCACACCCCACACCCCACACCCGCCCCTTTAAGGGGGCTGGTCAGAGCTTTTGCCAATACATTGAAACAAATGTACTAATCTAGGTCAATAAGATTTAACATAATTTACGCACTATCAGGAAACAAACCGATCCAAGGGCGGACATTCATGGTTGGACGGCTACTTACATACCGAGCGATCGCGCCAATTGTAACCATGTGGTGCCCAGGCTAAAGCGCCTGAACGCGATCGCGTTCAGGCGCAGGGCAATAAAGCGCAACCTCATATACAATAGACATAGGAGTAAAAATTAATTATGCGTTGTCCGAAACCCTTGTAGAGACGTTCCGACGGAACGTCTTTACGTCTTTTCTACCAGATGTCTAATTGGTATAAGTAATTGTGGCGTTTATAGCCGAACCATAAATGTGGGTGTTGGGCAGTAGTATGAAAATACGCCCTAGTTCCTAGCTTATAGAAAGCCGAGTCATGAAAAATTCGCGATTAAATTCTGACGCTAACGTTCGCGCAAAATCTGCTTTCTGTTGTCAGAGCGTTCTTTTTTTGAGAATTCTGTTGTTATTTGCTTAATTTTCACTATTTTTTATGTTGTATGTAATGGGTTGTTGATTATTCTGAACGCTGGTTGAAGAATAATTAGCGATGACTAAGATTGGTAACGTTAGAGTTAACATAGCGATCGCTGTTCCCACAATGTCTGCCAAACGATGGGAATATGTGTCGGGATTGGCAGACGGGCTATTTGAATTCATAGAAGATTGGAGGTTTTCACTTCACTTGTTGCTCAACTCTCAAAGTAAAGAGTCTTGCTGTTATTTTAGTTATTTATCAATTATAAGCTATTTAGTATTCAATAATATCAACCACTTATCAAACTGTCATAATATTTCTTCTCTAATACCAAAAATATTTGATACGAAGCCGCAATTTGGCTGTTCTTCTTTGTTAGTGACTAATATCTCAATATTCTTCATGGTACGGTGTAATGAATAGATTCCATATCTGTGACGGTAACAGCATTAAAAATTACAATTATTTTTGTAGTTTAGATTACTAAAAAAAATATATTTGAGTAATCTTTTACAATTAAAACATCCGAAAGCGCTTTTGTAAAGGGCGTTTTGCGGTTATAAATTGTTGTTTGATACCGAGTAACCATACTGAATAATCACCCAGAAGGTATCTGTGTTTTCGATAATTATAAGTAGTTACACGATAATTTTTGGAGAGGCGATCGCAACTTGAGCTATAATCAATTTTTATCATCAATTCACACCGAATAAATACAGAGAAATCAAAAGTGTTTGAAATTGTTAATCAATGATTGCACTCAGAGAAATATTCAAAAATTTGAAGATTATAATCTGAGTGATATTACTTGAATTTTGTCAATCTATATATAGGTAGAGTACAAATACTTTTTATCCTAAATAAGAATCATCTCTTCTGATTAATACAGAATTCAAATTATTCATGAAGAGGGGAAAGGGGAAAGGGGAAGAAAATATTATTTTTTATTCCTTTTCCCCTCCTTGATAAAGTCATCAGTCAAAAGCTGAAAAAAATTCCTAATAAAAAATGATATTATAACGATTTAACAAATGAAAAAAACCGCCACTATAATAGGGCGGTTTGGTTAAGCAATCGGAGGGTAATTACAGCTTACTCTGCCAATAATCAAGATTGTTGTAGCGAAGTTTGCATTTGTTGGTTGGGGAGCATCCCAATTTGGCAAAAACGCCTACAGGTGCGAGATTCCTGGGGCTACACAAACAAAGCCTGCCTTGTCTACGACACGCTTTGTTTGTGTAGCGATACCCTTCTAGGGTATTGCGGCAAAATTGGGATGCTCCCGTTGGTTGTTGGTTGTTGGTTGTTAGTTCTTGGTTCTTGGTTGTTAAAATTTACCACCATCCACCATCCACTATCCACTATCAACCATCCACCATCCACTATCAACTATCAAACATCAACTAACCTTTCCCATAAGCACTCATCGGTTCTTTGATAAAACGGATATAAAGATGCTTAAACGTAGATTTAATCACACGGGGCATTCCAAAATCGATAGGCATTAATTTATCTGGTAGTTGCCAATCATCTATTTTGACTAAATCAGGATGTAAGTGGGGAAAGTCAATTTCCGCAAGTTCTGGACACAACCCCAGTCGCTTTGACGCAGCTAGGGTGGGTACTTGTTCGGGTAAAACATTGAGGACTTCCACCATTGCCCTATCGAGAGCAAATACATTTGCAGATGCGGCTAAAACGCCGAGTAGACGAGGTTCCCCACCGCTGGGACCATTACCTTCATGACCGATGATGCCATCTAAAATAGTTAAATTTGGGTTAATTGCCCTAGCAGTTTCTACTAACATTTCTCCAAATCGGTTGGCATCTTTCCCAGCTTCCATGTGCCACCAAGCTTTCATTTTGCCGGGAACGCAACCAAAGAGGTTTTTTACCCCCAAGGTTAACGTCAACTGAGCGTGAGATTTCACTTTCGGCAAGTTAATTACTACATCTGCTTCCATCGCTTCTTTGCATAGCAGCAGATGGTTAAAGTCTTCGTTAACGGTTTCGTAACGCGATCCATGAAAATCTATAATTGGAAGCTTGAGTTCTTCAATAATCGGGAGATAGTTATTTGCGATCGCTACTTGCTTCGCACTGCCAAAAGCAGGACTATCTCCCAAAAATGGCTGACCACCAGCTTCAATTACCATTTTAGCAACTTCATAAACTAATTCGGCGCGGGTGGTACACTCTTTACTAGGACGCGCTCCGGTGAGTAGATTCGGTTTTAATAAAACCCGTTGTCCTGGTTTGACGAATGCTTGCATTCCACCTAAAGGTTCTAAGAGCGTTGCTAAAGATTCTCTTAAAGCCTCTTGTTCGTAGGAAGTAGCCCGAATCAAACTAACAGATGGTTTTTGAGTCTGCATGGATAGGGAATGGGGCATGGGGCATGGGGCATTGGGGAATGGGGAATGGGGAATGGATACTAGCAAAGAATAACTATCTTTGTCCGATGCCCAATGCCCGATGCCCAATGCCCTTATTCCTTTTTAATCTATTTCTACCTCAAGTGCCGTGAGGGGTAAGATACCGCTCATCTGTTCTAAATTTAACACTTGGGCTAATTCCAAGTCGCTCATCAGACCTTTTTCTAAGACAATTTGCCGCAGGGATTTACCAGTTTCTAAAGATTCTTTGGCTACAGCAGCAGCATTTAAATAGCCTATATGGGGATTTAATGCGGTGACTAAAGCTAAACTACCTTCAGCGTAAGCCAAACAACGATCGCGGTTGGCGGTGATTCCCTTGATGCAGCTTTGGGTAAGTGCTTTGATGGTATTTCCTAAAATTTCGATGCTGTGAATTAGGTTGTAGGCAATCAACGGCATCATCACATTTAATTCTAATTGTCCAGCTTGTGCCGCAAGAGCGATCGCACTGTCATAACCCATGACCTGAAAACACACCATTGAGGTCATCTCTGCCATCACTGGGTTATATTTTCCTGGCATAATTGAGGAACCCGGTTGCACTGGAGGCAATTGAATTTCTTTGAAACCTGTTTTTGGACCCGAATCCATCAACCGCAAATCGTGGGATATTTTGACTAAATCCTGTGCTAAGTTGCGTAAAGCACCAGAAACACTCACAAATGGTGCCATACTCTGCATTGCAGCCATTAAGTGCGATGCAGGTTCTAGGGGACATTCTATCAATTCAGAAATTGTTTGCACCACACGAGCGCGATAATCAGGATGAGTATTCATACCCGTTCCGGCAGCGCTACCTCCCAAACCCAGCACCATCAAATCACCAGAAGCAGTATAAATGCGGTTTTGGTGTTCTGAGAGGATTTGTGCCCAAGCGCGGAAACTTTCACCCAAACGCACAGGTACAGCGTCTTGTAAGTGAGTTCTGCCAGATTTGACGATATCTTGAAATTCGTCGGCTTTTTCTTCGAGGGATGCGATCGCATTATCTAAAGCTGGTTGCAATGTCTTTGATAATGCTAATAAGCCACCGATGCGAATTGCGGTGGGAATCACATCATTGGTAGACTGTCCGTAGTTAACGTGGTCATTGGGACTAATTTGCTTGTAATTGCCTTTTTCGCTGCCTTGAATTTCTAAAGCACGATTTGCTAGTACTTCATTGACATTCATATGGTGAGAAGTACCGGCTCCCGCTTGATAAATATCTACCACAAATTGATCGCGAAACTTACCCGCAAGTATTTCATCAGCCGCTTGCACAATTGCTTGACTAATTTCTGGGGGAATGGATTTTAAGTCTCCGTTGACGATGGCGGTAGCTTTTTTGATGATTATGCAAGCATCTACGTAAGTATTTAAAGGTTTAATGCCGCTGATGGGGAAGTTTTCCATTGCCCGCAGCGTTTGGATGCCGTAATATGCGCTACTAGGAATTTGGCGATCGCCCATCGAATCGCGTTCTATACGGAATTGGGAATTTGTTTGAGTCATAACGATTTTGGATTGGGTTGAGTTATTAAAACTAAGCTGATGTGTGGCTTGATAAAACACAAACCATATCAAATAGAATTATCTGGGTTAGTTGACAATTTTTAATTTGAAGTTACCCTTTGACAAAAAGCGTAGTGTATGCATAGAAGCCACGCATTCGTTCAAAGTTGAGTAAAATAATTGTGGAAAACAAATAGCGATCGCGTTTACTCTACTTTCTGCGAGAGTATCGCGCTTTATAACAACCCCGTTCACCTGCACCATATTGCTCTGGCTTGTTGTCTACGATTTCGGATTGATCTCAAACTCTGACTTGGAACGATAGAAGCAAACATCGAATTCAAGAAAAGAGTTGGTTTGACCGAGGATCAGTGGTGCATTCGGACTGCATACCCAAGCAAACACTAACTCAGTTGGTGCAAAATCTGCAATTTCAACAGTTGCGGAAAAAGGCATTGCTGGCTGATTACTGAGATTACCCGCTAACTGAATAATGGCTTTGCGATCATCCCAAACAGCACCCAACTGAAGACCGAGTTCATGAGACAAGACATTAACTGTAGCTCCGCTATCTACCAAACCCATCGCTTCAACGCTTCGATCACCCCACCGTAATACGAGTGGAAGTCTTGGCAGGCTGTCAAACTCGTTTTGAGTTGGGCTAGTGATAGAATACTGGAATCGCATATATTATCACTGATCTGTATTTGACCGCTTGAGTGCTTCCATTAAAACTGCACCAGCCCCAAAACTATCGTATGGAGTTGGCAAGTCATAGGTTTTGAAGGGTTCTAACGGCGAAATATCCTCTGCTACGTCCAAATCTTCTACTAGAATCCGAATCAGTTTGAGTTTTTCTGTCGCAGAAAGCCGTCGGACGGCAGGCAGCACTTCAGCTAGTGTCATAAGGTAACTTGGTAAGCGGGAAACTCAGTCAGGAAGCACACCACTATATTATACGGAATGTGTTGAACCTGATGTTACTGTCCGCAGTCCCCTAGATTAGAGATAAAATCATCCAAATGAATAACTCTCAAAACCGATGACTCAAGCCTTACCCAAGCTCGTAACATTCAAAGAATTTGTCGATCGCCTACCTGAAAATTCCGCAGTCCGCTACGAACTTCATAATGGGGAAATTATCCAGATGGCACAACCAGTAGGAGAACATGAGGAAGTTACAGGTTTTTTGACGATAAAGCTTAGTGTTGCAATCGACCGATTAGACCTTCCTTACTTTATTCCCAACCAAGCTATAGTTCGACCTCCTGAAAAAGATTCTGGTTACTTTCCAGATGTGCTGGTGCTAAACCGTGCCAACCTAAATAATGAAGAATTGTGGAAAAAAGAATCGACAGTCAGCGATAATGCCTCAATTCCTTTGATTGTCGAAGTTGTCTCAACCAACTGGCGCAGCGATTACTACCTAAAGTATGCTGACTATGAAGAGATGGGCATACCCGAATACTGGATTGTGGATTACGCAGCGTTGGGTGGACGTAATTTTATCGGCAACCCCAAACAACCGACAATATCCGTCTGTAACTTAGTTGATGGAGAATATCAGATAAGCAAGTTTCGAGATAGCGATCGCATTGTATCCCAAACTTTTCCCGATTTGAAGCTCACCGCAAACCAAATTTTTCAAGCTGGTGTAGTGTAGCAAACTTTTGCAACAGAATTGTTAGGCTGATGGACGCGCATTAGCAGCATTTTTTTGTGCTTCTGCGTAAATTCGTAGGGCAGCAACCATATGCTGTTCAGCGTCTTCACCCTTTGATTGAAACCATGCCAAAGTCTCAGAATCAACACGAATAGCGACGGTAGTCAATGACGAAGAAGGCATCCGCAATTTTGCTTTTGAAAAAAACTCGTCCGTAAGAGGTGGAATATCTGACGTGTCAATTTCATTGTCCGTCATCGCATCAATTCTAGACCAGTCGGTTCTTGAGGTATTGCTCATAACGCTTCCTTTCGTGAGAGAGTGCTTTTCTTAATGAGATGATACGAATTGTTTCTTCATTGAGTTCAGTGTAGATAACCACTATAATTCGTCCATCCAGCATTCCAGTTCCAATCCATCGATCTTCACCATAATCGCTGCGCTCATCAAGGTCAACTGCCATTGGTAAGTTAAAGATCCGGTAAGCGTCAGCAAAATCGAAACCATGTTTATCAATATTAATTTCGTTTTTCTGCTCGTCCCACTCAAAATTCATGAATTAAACTTATCACACCTGTAATCTAACAAACAGTTTTAAGTTATAACATAGCCCATACGGTTCAGTTAAGGATTTTTAGACCTGTAGAGACGCGAAATTTCGCGTCTCTACACTCGTATTTTGGACTTAACTGAACTGTATTGTGACATAGCCCTGCCACTCTTCTGGACAGCAATATTAATTAAGAAGTTATTGTATCCCAAACTTTTCCCGATTTGAACCTCACCCTTCGGGTTCGTCAGTTTGACGGGACGGTACAGGCAACCGCAAACTGACTCACCGCAAACCAAATTTTTCTTTTCTGGCGTAGTGTAACTTATATTATTGATGGTGCGTTGCGCTTATCGCACATACCCTACTACGAAAACTTAAAATCCAAACTTGACTAATCTAAAATCGACTAATCCAAAATCAATAGCTGTTCTCGGTGCCGGTGCGTGGGGATCTGGTTTAGCATCTATAGCCGAAGCTAACGGTCATCGGGTTAGCATTTGGTCGCGTAATGGTTCCTATACCTTGGCAGAGGTTGTGGAAAATGCCGATATGATTGTTTCGGCGATTTCCACCAAAGGAGTGCGCGAAGTCGCTACACAATTACAGGGTTTGGCAATTCCACCGAAAGCGGTTTTTGTGACTGCGACCAAAGGATTAGAACCAGAAACCATCAGCACACCATCGCAAATTTGGCAAGAAACTTTCCCTAGTCATGCGGTTGTGGTGCTGTCGGGACCGAATTTATCTAAAGAGATTCAACTAGGATTACCAGCAGCAACGGTAGTAGCTAGCAGAAGTAAAGATGCTGCTGAGTTAGTACAGTTAGTATTTTCCTCTAGTCGTTTCCGAGTTTATACGAATTCTGACCCTTTAGGAGTGGAACTTGGGGGTACATTAAAAAATGTGATAGCGATCGCATCTGGTGTCTGCGATGGTTTACAATTGGGAACCAATGCCAAAGCCGCTTTAGTCACTCGTGGTTTAACAGAAATGGTTCGCATCGGTAACTTTTGGGGTGCGAAGACAGAAACATTCTATGGTTTATCTGGTTTAGGTGATTTGCTAGCAACCTGCAATAGTCCTCTAAGTCGCAATTATCAAGTTGGCTACCAAATGGCTTGTGGTAAAACACTGACAGAAATACTCGCTCATTTAGAAGGAACCGCAGAGGGAGTCAACACTTGCCAAGTTTTAATGCAACAAGCCAAGCAACGAAATATATCCATACCCATTACCGAACAAGTTTATCGCTTACTTCAAGGTGAAGTCACCCCACGACAAGCACTTGATGAACTGATGCTGCGAGAAATTAAGCCAGAATACAGTTATTAACTTTATGGAAATAGTTAAATTGTGCTAAAGCAGCTTTTGATGCAGCTAAGTATAGTTTTGCATATACCAAATTATATCATGTCTGGGGGCACACCCATAACTCATGAAGAACCCCACCCGCCTGTGGCACCCTCCCCGCTTGCGGGGAGGGTTGGGGAGGGGTTCTTTTATTATCGTTGTTTGACCGGACATCATATTAAATCTTGCAACCCGATGCAATGCCAATGCAGAGCGATGCAACGTTGCCTTTTAACTGGAGTTTTTTTATGCTAGGAAAACTTTAAGTAAAATTATTTACTTGCCGTCGCAAATGTGTTACATTGCTTAGAATCGCCCGTTTGAATACCTTGCTTAAACCAGCGAACTCGTTGAGCCGAGGAACCATGCGTAAAAGATTCTGGTACAATATAACCTCTAGCTTGTTCTTGCAGGCGATCATCGCCAATGCTACTTGCAGCATTCAGCGCTTCTTCGATGTCTCCTTGTTCAAGAATTTGTCGCGATCGCTCGGCACGATTTGCCCAAACTCCCGCAAAACAATCGGCTTGTAATTCTAACTTGACAGAAAGCTGATTTGCTTCTACTTCACTTACCTGGCTCTGCATCGCTTGGACTTTATTGGAAATACCGAGTAAATTCTGAACATGATGCCCAACTTCGTGAGCAATCACATATGCTTGGGCAAAATCTCCTGGTGCTTGATATTTATTTTTCAGATCGCGATAAAAACTCAAGTCAATATAGACTGTTTGATCTCGCGGACAATAAAATGGACCAACTGCCGATCGCGCAAATCCACAAGCAGATTTAACGGCATCGGAATAAAGAACTAATTTCGGTTCTACGTAAGTATTGCCTTGTTGTCGAAATATACTGCTCCATGTATCTTCTGTATCAGCTAGCACCACAGAAACAAAATCAGCCATTTTATCTTGAGCTTGAGTTGTGCGGGGTGATTCAGTAGTCGGGCGATCGCCTTGTTGCCAAATCACGCTTGGATCGCCACCCAGAAGCGCTACCACGAGCGATAAAATCACTGCACCAATACCCCCACCTACCACAGGAGCGGAAATCCGCGATCCACGGCGATCTTCTACGTTCTCGCTCCGACGACCTATTTGCCAACGCATAATTACTATTTAGTCAAGTTACATATATTGCACAGCTTTAATTAGGTAAAAGAAAACCTTTACCCGTCATTCAGCTATGTTAATAAGACTTTACTCCTTTAGTGCATTTAAATCTTCTACCTGTAGACGAAGGGGGAAGCAAAAATAGTCAGCCTTAATGAATAATTCTTGTAAGCGTTTCCTTTCTTCAGGACGTGGAAATGATTTTGCATGATTTCAAAACCTTTGTAGAGACGTTGCACATGCTTCGTCTCTATACCAAAATTCATACATTTAATCAGCAACGCCCAATTTTTACAAAAGATGTAACATATGTAGCAGACCGCGACCAGTAATTAGCTCGAAAACTAAGGCAATAAAGCCAAGCATGGCGATACGACCATTCCAAACTTCCGCGCTAGTAGTCATACCCCATTCCCAACGCTCTGGTGGGTAAATTCTCACCTTTTTCTTCATCTGATAGACTTGTGAAAGCTTCAGACTGGGAGATTTGAGTGCATCTAGAACTAAATCTGCCAAAGCTCTAATAAACAATGGATGAGTATTGGGAGCTGGTACCCGACGGAAGTTTTCAATTCCTGATTCCTCTGCAAGTTCCCGATACTCAATATCAATTTCTTGTAATGTCTCGATGTGTTCTGAGACAAAACTGATGGGTACAACGACCAAATCTTTCACACCTTTTGCCCCTAGTTCTGGAAGGGCATCATCAGTGTAAGGTTGCAGCCATTCTACCGGACCCACGCGACTTTGGTAAGCTAAGGTGTGTTCATTTGTTCGATTGAGGGTCTGCATAATTAAAGCAGTACATTCCTCAATTTCTTGCTGGTAGGGGTCTCCTGCTTCTTCAACGTAGTTTTTCGGTACACCATGAGCGCTGAAGAAGATATGAACAGAGTCGGGATTGGGAAATTGATCGAGTTCTTGAGATATCAGTTCTGCCATTGCTTGCAGGTAGCTTGGTTGTTTGTACCAAGAGGGAATAACCTTGTATTCAATCTGCTGAAGTTTTGGGTCTTCTTGCCAGAGTTTATCTAACAAGCGAAAGCTGGAACCACTGGTACTGATGGAAAATTGCGGGTAAAGAGGTAGAATTACTACATGTTCGATGTTGTCTTGAGTAAGTTGGGCGATCGCTTCTTCTGTATAAGGATGCCAGTAACGCATTCCTACATATATCTTCGCTTCTTGTCCTAAAGCTTGCAATTGTTCTTTTAAAGCTTCTCCTTGGGCTTCTGTGATCCGCCGCAATGGAGAACCACCACCAATTTGCTTGTAGTTTTCTTGAGATTTTTGGGTTCGCCTTGACGCAATCAACCACGCAAGAGGTTTTTGCAACCAACTAAAGGGTAGACGAATAATTTCTGGATCGGAAAACAGATTATATAGAAATGGTCCAACATCTTCCAATTTATCTGGACCACCCAGATTGAGTAATAAAACGCCTACACGATCCATAGCAATTACATTCCCCCAATCTTTTCAGATTTTTTACTAATGTTAACAATATATCTTTATTAAATATAAAGGCTAACGGGGAGCGTGGAAACAATGGCAACAATTTTCCGGGATTGGAGTTATCGCTATCAATGGCTATATGATGCTATATCTCGCTTGGCAGCTTTAAGCGTCGGTGGTGAAGCGCGTTTCCGACAGCTTGCAGTGCAAGGCTTAACCATTGAATCAGCTACTAAAGTTTTAGATTTGTGTTGCGGTAGCGGTCAAGCTACACAAATCTTAGTCAAATATTCACAAAATGTAACAGGACTTGATGCTTCTCCGCGATCGCTAAAACGGGCAAGGGAGAATGTGCCGCAAGCAGAGTATGTGGAAGCTTTTGCAGAGAAAATGCCATTTGCAGATAATCAGTTTGATGTTGTGCATACTAGCGTAGCCTTGCACGAAATGCGCTCTGGACAATTGCAACAAATAATTAAAGAGGTTTATCGAGTGCTGAAACCAGGTGGAGTGTTTACATTAGTAGATTTTCATAATCCCACAAACCCCTTATTCGTGCCTGGGTTGTCGTTATTTTTGCTGTTGTTTGAGACAGAAACGGCTTGGCAGTTGTTGAAAACCGATTTGCCTGGATTGTTAACAGAGACAGGATTTCGAGAATGCGATCGCACCTTAACTGCTGGTGGAAGTTTACAATTAATCAAAGCCAGAAAATAGCTCGTATAAAATGTAGAGACGCGTTAGCGAAGCGGGACGAAGTTCAATTTCGCGTCTCTACAAGGAGAGGGGTTTTACGCATGTACCTCCTAAGGAGTGAAATTTGCTGTAATAGAAGATATATGTGCCAGTTGCGCTCATTCCTATTTTTTCACGATTCAATTCGGATTGCTATATGACCGCGATTACCATCAACTTCAACAACGTCGTTAAACTTAGCGACGACCAATTTTACCAACTGTGTCGGGATAATCCCGATGTCAAATTTGAACGTAATGAGTTAGGAGAAATAATTGTAATGTCACCAACGGGGGGAGAAACAGGAAAAAGTAATGCCAAACTAACTACACGATTTGTCCTGTGGAACGAAGAAACAAAACTTGGTGAAGTATTTGATTCCTCCACTTGCTTTAAACTTCCCAATGGTTCCGATCGCTCTCCCGATGTATCCTGGATAAAACTAGAGAGATGGAACGCTCTTAAACCAGAACAACGTGAGAAATTTCCTCCCATCGCTCCCGATTTTGTCTTGGAGTTAATGTCCCCATCCGACAGTTTGAGGGAAACCCAGGCAAAAATGCAAGAGTATATAAATGCAGGTGTAAAATTGGGTTGGCTAATTGATAGAAAAACTCGCAGTGTTGAAATTTATCGACAAGGGCAACCAAAAGAAGTATTAGAGTCTCCCACAAGCTTATCTGGGGAAGATATATTACCAGGTTTTATTTTGGATTTACAATGGATATGGGGGTAATACCATTTCTGTGTGAAGCTGCGCCTAATGAGTGCCCACGCAGGTGTTCCTTGTACCTGTAGCCGCGAGTTTACTCGTCGGGTTATTAAACGCAGCCTCATAAAGAATTGGTATAACACGAGCGACATTTCTAAGTGATATGTGATCGCCCTTTTGATGCCAAATCAAACTTACTTTTGACAAAACCATCAGTCAAACTGTCACAGAAGAACAATTTAAGAACACTAATGGTATCATACTAATAATATTATGACCGCCTGATAGCAATCCGCATAGTGATTTGTGAACGGTGGTAGGTGGGGATTTTCTTCTGCGTTACATCCATCTCTGCTCACCCTGTAAAGTCACAACACAAAATGGAGTATTGCTATGACTAAACGGCATTGGAGATTGTCATGGTATTAGACAATTTTCGCCGCAAATTACGCCAAGAAGCACAAAAATGGCGGGATGAAGGAATTATTAGTTCTTCATGTTATCAAGACCTGGGAAAGCGTTATCAATTTGATAACCTGGAAATAGCTGCACGCGATCGCTTTGTTTTCATGGTGGTTGCGATCGGCAGCATTTTGTTAAGCTTAGGCATAATTACTTTTGTAGCCGCAAACTGGCAAGCATGGTCACGAGATGTAAAATTTGTGATTTTGATCAGTTTGTTTTTCGCAACAACCATCACAGGTTTCTACTCTTTTAGAGAACCTACAGTTAATGCTGAAGGAAAAAAACAGCCGCGCAGCAAACAACTATTAGGAGAAGGTTTGCTAATTTTAGCAGCTTTGATATTAGGTGCAAATATTGCGTTAATGGCGCAAATGTTTAATATCAGCGGTTCAACTTCCCAACTATTTCTTTGTTGGGGGTTGGGTGTTTTAATCATGGCATATGGACTTAGCTTGACTTCCTTAGGAATGTTATCAATTATCCTCATACAAATAGGATATTGGACGGGATTAGGTGAATTATCCTACTCTGCAACTGACTTTAGTTGGTCGCGGTTGTTGGTGCAACATATGCCATTATTTATTTGGTTGCTGTTTGTACCCTTAGCTTATTTATGCCGATCGCGTTGGATATTTGCTATTTCTGCGATCGCCTTTACCATCTCCTTGCAATTAAACCTCAATCCACTGCAACGTCTAGCTTATTCTAATAATACAGCGCCTTGGGTTGCATCTTTTGCTTTTGCACTTCCAGCCGCACTGTTTTGGAGTTACGATGACCTACTATTGCCCACAATCAATTTTAGGTTATTTCAACCCCTCGCCCAAAGTCTCTCGCTATGGTTTTTCGGAACTCTATTTTACGTCCTTTCCTTTTATTGGGTTTGGCAATATCCATCTTCCGGATTTTATCCGCTAACAACCAACTCACAAATTCAGTCTTTTCCCCTAATTGATTTAGGAATTCTCAGCGGTTTAGTAGTATTGCAATGGTTGTTTATGCTGCGTTATCGCAACAGCCTAACCCGCAGAGGAATGGATATCACCAATGTCTTCATTACCAGTTTTATTGTCATTGTTGCCTTGATTCCTTTTTGGCATCAAGCTGTTACTCGCATTCCTGGTTTAGCAGTTTTTATCTTCAATATTCTTCTGGGAATATTTGCCTTTGGACTAATGCGACACGGCATAGAATACGGTAATAGGCGCACATTTTGGGGCGGAATGCTGTTATTAACCCTGCAAATTATTAGCCGCATGTGGGAATATGACACAGACTTAATTTTCAAGTCATTTGTCTTTGGTATGTGCGGTGTCGGTATCATTAGCGCCGGACTTTGGTTTGAACGACGTTTAACAGTTAGTGGTTAGTGGGAATTTGAAGAGGGGGAAAGGGGAAAGGGGAAAGGGGAAAGGGGAAAGGGGAAAGGGGAAAGGAAAAGAATTATTACCAATGCCCCATGCCCCATGCCCCATGCCCAATGCCCCATGCCCCATGCCCAATGCCCCATGCCCAATGCCCCATGCCCAATGCCCAATGCCCACTATCAATCATCAATCATCAACCATCAAAAATGAAAAGCAATTCCAACGAATCTAACAAATCTTTGACACCTGAAATGGAATTCTCCAAAAAGGTGACTTTTGACGATTACATTAAAGCTAATGAACAAAAATCAACAAAGCCTTTACCATTTTGGCGGTTGATAGTTCCTTTGCTAATTCAAACAGCATTGATTATGGCGATACCATTTCAAGCGATGTTTACTCATTTCACTGGCAAAACAGTCATCTTGCAAACTGTACCAGTAAATCCTAACAATGCGCTACAGGGTAATTCGGTGAACCTTAATTACAACATCGCTCGTTACAACACTTTGAAAAGATTACCAGGATGGCAAGAATTAGTTAGACGCCGTTCTAATAGAAATGGAGAATATGTTTCTTTAGCTGAGGGAACCAACTTTTATGTAACTTTGCAAGAGCAACAATTTCCCAATTCTCGTAATCCTAAAGCTTGGAAGCCGGTGCGGGTTAGTGCTAATCCCCCCAGAACTTTAGCGGCAAATCAAGTTGCTTTAAAGGGTGTTTATGAGAATGGAGCTATTAACTATGGTATGGAATCATATTCCATTCCAGAAGACCAAAGGCAGCAAATTAATAATAATCTGTTTCAGGCACAGCAAACGCAACAAAGACGGCAACAACCGATTTTAGTTGAAGTTAAAGTAGATGCAGAGGGTAACGCTGTGCCGGTTAGTATGTGGGTACGCGATCGCAACTACCGCTTTTAATCTTCACGTTTTAACTGCCATGCGGCACCAAAAGCTGCCCCAGCCCCAGCTAGCAAACCAGTGCTCATACCTTCTATAGTTTTGTTAATGGGGTTTTGGGTCAAGCAATCACTCGTCACGGTATCAGCTTGCAAGCAAATGGTGCTTTCTGCCCAACTTGCCGTACCTCCTAAAACTACACCGGTGACACTACAGGAAACAATTAGCAGTAAAAGGCGTTTGATTTTTCTATCCATAGAGGGTTGCGTAAAATCTGATTAATGGTATATCGCTCTCAACTACTTTACACATACGTGAAAATAATGTCAGCTGTTCCCGTCTAAAAAAAGCGATCGCTTACCAAGTAGGTGTAAAAACTGGGTAGTATGACAGGCAAATCCACTATAATAAAAAACGCTAAAACCCTGTAGAGAGCGCTCTTAACCCGCGCACGCGAGTGGCTCCGTTACATGTAACGTCTCTACAATATGGGCAATAAATCTGACATGATATAATTGCGGAGGTATTTCCCCGCTTTTGCCGCATATACCTGGTTTGCGATCGCTTAGTTGCAAACAGTAACCCAAAAGTAGTAAAATTACACCAGAAAGATTACGGCTGTACATCTGTTTATTGCGCTCAAAGCTAGTTAAATAGAAGAAATGTTAAGAAAATACAAACGTAATTTATGCACACCGTAATACGTGTATAAAAATAGCTAGTTAATTTATCCTCAACCCAAAGTATTTCTCAAGTCGTAACCGAAAGCTACCGTGCGGTAGAAGTGCAAAAAAATTATAATATTTAGTCTCTTGATTACGAGGGAATAGCCTTAACAACAAACCTATATGTATACATTTTGTTGGTAATCTGAGCGATCGTCAATTGGCTGAGGTGTAAATTTAAGGTGAACGTAGAAAAGTTTATTCAACGGACAGAAGCATTCCACAGACGTTTAGCAGATTTAAACCAAACTGCAAATGCGTTGCCTTGGATAACGTCGGACATGTTACCGCAAGCTTTTAAAGAACTTGGCAGCAACTCCAGGATGTTGCAGTTGGCAGCGGAGGAATTATATCTACAAAATGAGGAACTAATCCGTACACGAGGTTTGGTAGAAGCAGAATGCCAGCGCTATCAGAACTTATTTGAGTTTGCACCAAACGCCTATTTATTAACTAATATTGAAGGCATAATTCAAGAAGCTAACTGCGTTGCTACTATATTGCTTAACGTTCCCAAACATTATCTAACAGGCAAACCATTAATTAACTTTGTTCCTTTAGAAGAACGCCGGCGCTTTCGCAATGAATTAAGTGAAGTATCTAGGTCAAATAGCAATAGAGAATTATTAGTAAATTTGCAGCAGCGCGATGGCAAATTATTTCATTCAGCTTTGACAGTAGCCCCTGTACGCAATCAGTACAATAAACCGATAAACTTACTCTGGGTGCTGCGTGAAATTTCTGAGCCTCAGCAACCCGAATCAACTAATAAGGAATTTGACTTCCGTGAAAATCGCTCTATATATCAACATTGTAAAGGAGAAACTATAACCCTCAACCCATCAGAAATTTTTTATGTTTGTCAGGGTTTAGTTAAACTTAGTACATTTTGTGAAACTGGCGAAGAAGTGCTGACAGGGTTAGCAGGTGAAAAAATGGTTTTTGGCTCTAGTTTGACTTCTCTACAAACTTACCAAGCAACTGCGCTGACTGATGTTGAGTTAGTTTCAATTGATGTTGCAGAAATAGCACAATCTCCGGTACTGAGTCATGCGCTTTTACCGAAATTTAATCAAAGATTGCGGCAGACAGAATCCTTTTTAGCTATTTCCGGAAGGCAACGAGTGCAAGAGCGTTTACATTATTTATTCCTACTTTTGAAACAAGAAATCGGTCAATCTGTCCCAGAAGGAACTCGCTTAAATGTTCGTCTCACCCACGAAGAAATTGCTAGCGCTTGTTGTACTACCAGAGTTACAATTACGCGATTGATGGGCAAGTTACAACAAGAAGGTGTAATTAGATTTGATTCAAAAAAACATATAATTTTGCAAAATTTAACTTAGGGTGATAGAGAGGTTTTTTGATTAAATGCGATTAATTTTATACAGTAAATCTGGTTGCCATTTGTGCGAAGGGTTGCAGGAAAAGTTAGAACAAATCGTAGAGACGCGAAATTTCGCCTTTCTACAGTTAGAAATTCGGGATATTATGACTCATGATGAGTGGTTTGCTGCATATGAGTATGAGGTGCCAGTGCTTTATGTAACGAACCGCAGAGACGCAGAGGAAGCAGAGGAGGAAATGATACCGCGTCCTTCACCGCGTGCAACTGTGCCACAATTGGAAAAAATGCTCCGGAAGTATTTATAGGTGTTTGTAGAAACTGAAAAATAGTGCAGAATAGGCGCAATGTTAGCGCGTAACGAGGTTCGCTCATATGAAACTGCGTGAATTATTGACGGGTGTAGAGGGAATTGGACAATTACCTGAACATTCAGCGATGGATGTAGAGGTGAAGGGTTTGAAGACGAATTCTCACGCTTGTGGTGTGGGAGATTTGTTTATTGGGATGCCAGGAACACGGGTTGATGGTGGGGAGTTTTGGGAAAGTGCGATCGCATCTGGTGCAGTTGCTGCTATTATCTCACTGGAAGCGGCAGAAAAAAATCCTCCCACAAGTGAGGTTTGTCTGATTACTGCAAAAGATATGACTAAGGCTTGCGCCCAAATAGCAGCAGCGTTTTACAATTATCCTGGGCAAAAACTCAAACTTGTGGGGATGACGGGTACCAATGGGAAAACTACCACTACCCATTTGATTGAATATTTTCTCCACAAGGCGAATAAAAATACCGCTTTGATGGGAACTCTCTATACTCGTTGGGCAGGTTTTGAGCAAACTGCTGTCCACACTACCCCGTTTGCGGTGGAGTTGCAGCAGCAGCTAGCAGAAGCTTTAAATGCTGGCAATGAGTTCGGGGTGATGGAAGTTAGTTCTCATGCTTTGGCGCAGGGTAGGGTGATGGGTTGTCAGTTTGAGGTGGGGGTGTTTAGCAATCTCACTCAAGACCATCTTGACTATCACCGCGATATGGAAGATTATTTCGCGGCGAAGGCACTACTTTTCAATTCTGATTATCTCATAGGACGGGCGATAATTAACAGCGATGATGTTTATGGAAAGCGATTAATTTCGTCTTTGAATCCAGATAAAGTTTGGAGTTACAGTGTTAACGATTCTACGGCTGATTTGTGGATGAGTGATTTGAGTTATCAGCCGAATGGTGTCAGTGGTACAATGCATACACCTGGTGGTGATGTTGCTTTTCAATCGCCTTTAGTCGGTCAATATAATTTAGAAAATCTCCTCGCAGCAGTAGGTGCAGTTTTACACTTAGGAATCGAAGTGCAGTTAATTGCTTCTGTGATACCTGAGTTTCCGGGAGTTCCCGGACGGATGGAACGAGTGCAAATTAGTTCAAAGCAGGAAATTAGCGTGATTGTGGATTATGCTCACACTCCCGATAGTTTGGAGAATTTGCTGAAAGCCGCACGTCCGTTTATTCCTGGGAAGATGATTTGCGTATTTGGTTGTGGAGGCGATCGCGATCGCACTAAACGTCCGAAAATGGGTAGAATCGCGGCTGAGTTAGCTGATGTAGCCGTTGTGACATCAGATAATCCCCGGACTGAAGACCCAGAACGAATTTTAGCAGATGTTTTGGCGGGAATTCCTGATACAATTAATCCGACAGTTATATGCGATCGCGCTACTGCCATTCGCACCGCAATTCTGCAAGCTCAACCCGGAGACGGTGTATTACTCGCCGGTAAAGGTCACGAAGACTATCAAATTCTCGGAACCGAAAAAATTCACTTTGATGACCGAGAACACGCTCGCTACGCTTTACAAGAAAGAATGGGCAATGGGTAATAGATATACCGTGTCAAGAATGTAGAGACGTAGCACAGAATAGTCTTGTAGGGGTTCTGGATAACGCATAATTAATTTATGGAGATGTCTAATGGACATCTGGTAGAAAAGACGTAGAGACGTTCCGTCGGAACGTCTCTACAAGGGTTCCGGGCAACGCATAATTAACTTATGGAGATGTCTAATGGACATCTGGTAGAAAAGACGTAAAGACGTTCCGTCGGAACGTCTCTACAAGGGTTCCGGGCAACGCATAATTAATTTATGCAGATGTCTAATGCGTAATTGAAGTGGGGGAAAGAATTCTTCCCTCAACCCTATTACCTATTCCCAATTATTTGCGGAATTAACTTGAATTTAACTGTAGTAAAGAATATAATATTAATATCCGGGAAAAATTATGATAAAAATATTCTCGATCAGATATCTGTCTGTATTCTTGGCATTAGGGCTATCTGTTAGTTTTAATAAAGTAATCCTTGCTCAAGCACAGTCAGATTACAACCAGTATATGCAACTTGGTTACGCCGCAACAGCTCAAAGAAATTATTCAGGTGCTTTGAATTATTTCCAGCAAGCATTACAGCAACGTCCTGGAGATATATACGCGAGTACAGCAGTAAATAACATCCAAAGTTATATTAAAAATCGTCGTCAAGCTACTTTAGGCTTTGTTTCTAGTATAGGACGTCCCGGTAGGCGCGAATCAGCCGCATCACGGGCAGCATCTTGTATGGAAACTGGACAAGCTCCCATGTCTGTAACACCAAAAACAGATCCGCAGCTCACAACAGCAGCATATCCAAGTTTCTTTGTTTATGTTCCGCAAAACTCAGCAGAAGCGTTAGAGTTTGTTTTACAAGATAATACCACCAATAGGGAATTATATAAAACAACTTTGAAGCCTAGTAAACAATCTGGTGTTGTTCGTGTTAACTTCCCGAATAATGCAAATTTACCATCTTTACAAAATGGCAAAGAGTACGCTTGGAGTTTCTCGGTAGTTTGCGATACTCAAAGTCGTGATAAAGATATAGAAGTAACAGGCTCAATTCAACGCATTCAAGCTGATCCTAATTTAGCGATTCAGTTACAAAAAGCACAACCCAGAGAGCGTGCTGCTTTATATGCAACATCGGGAATTTGGCAAGATACTTTAACAACTGTAGCAGATTTACGACGCAGCAATCCTAACGATTTACGAGTTAAAACTGATTGGGAAGATTTGTTGAAATCAGTCGGTTTAGAAAAAATTGCCAAAGCTCCTTTACTATAGTGTTTCGTATTGACACAATTTAAACTTGAATGAGGGAAGAATTTGGCGATCGCACTGGTTTATCCCTGCACACTCTGCTTAGGGTCATAAATTATCAACTTAACTTGATAACGCTGAATAGCACGTTGGATAAAAGCCTGAATCCTTAACACAATTAATTGTGTTAAGGATTCACAACGGCAATAAAATCTTCTCCAAACTCTGTAAAACCTCTTCTATTGACTGATATCTTTGGATAAAGTCGTAAGCTACCATCTTATCTAATACAGTGGCTAATTTTTGACTAATATTACCTAACTTATACCAAATTACTGCATCGGCATGTGAATCACCTTTAAATACTAATTCTCCATGCGGGTTTCTTTGAAATTGCCTCGCAGATATTCCAGTTAATGCTTCAATTCCAATCATTCCCAAAGCATAAATATCACTATTTAGTCTAGGATGTCCTAATAGTTGTTCTGGAGGAGCGTAACCAGCAGTACCAATTGCAATCGATTGATTATCTTCAATTTGCTGAGATTGAATTTGCTTGACAGCACCAAAATCAATTAAAACTAAACGATTATCTTGTTGTCGTCTAATGAGGTTAGCCGGCTTAATATCTCGGTGAATTACATGATGACTATGAACGAAAATTAGTACCCGCAAAACATCTTCGAGTAAATCAATAACTTGCGCTTCTGATAAACGTTTACCAGATTTAATTTCTTCGCTGAGAGAATGTCCGGGAATAAATTGTTGCACTAAATAAAATTGTTGACTTTCTTCAAAATAAGCTAAGAGTTGGGGAATGCGATCGCTCTTTCCCAAAAGTTCTAAAATCTCTCCTTCAGTTTTAAATAAACGTCTAGCAACATCTAAAAATTCTTTATCTTGACGAGCGGGTTGCAAGTGCTTAACTACACATTCCGGATTACCTGGACGCTGAGTATCTGACGCTAAATAAGTTTTCCCAAATCCACCAGAACCTAATGGTTCAATAACTTTATACCGTTGATTGACTACAGTGTCTTTTTCAAGGATATAAATTCTTGTTTGCGTTTGATTATCTGTATCCTCACCTTCAGATAAAAGTGCTTGCAATAACTTGATGGTTCTTTCTTGTTCTTGAATTTGTCGTGCGATTTTTTCTTGCTCTCGTTTGTAGCGAAATGCGCTGTAGGCAACGACACTTGCTGTCGCTACTATCAAACCTAGTGCGGGAGAGACTACCGGAATCCATCCGGCTTGGGTAAATATGATATAATTTATTCCTAACAATGAAGTTAAAATAACCCCAGTCGCAAGGGTCAAACGCAGTGGATGTTCAATTCGCCATGCCACAATTCCTCCCGCTAAACTCCACACCCATATCCAAACAACTTCACCCCATTCAGGGAAAAACCAAAATAAAGGTTGTTTGTTGACAACAGCGCTGAGAATTTGACTTACCATTTGCGCTTGGACAACAACTCCAGGCATTTTTGGGTTATCTTGTTGATTGGCGCTATAAGGTGTGTTAAAAATATCTTTGATGCTGGGTGCCGTTGAGCCAATAAGGACGATTTTATCTTTGACTAATGCTGGATCGAGTTGATTTCCCAGCACTTGGCTAACACTGACAAGTTTGACAGGGTTAACAGAACGGTAATTTAGTAGAATTTGAAAGCCATTTGTATCTACTTTCTGATAACCTCCAGAGTTCCTCTGTAACGGTTTAAATATGGTATTATTAATTTGCAGTTCTTTATTCAAAGAAAATTTGGGTTGAATGTTTCCCAAATACCGCAGTGCTAGTTGTAAGCTAAGAGAGTAAGGAGTTGTACAAGCTGAAGTGGATTCTGGTTGTAGCAATAGTAGATTTCGCCGAATAATATCATCTGCGTCTGCAACCACATCGCTAAATCCTACTTGCTCTGGTTGTGTTCCTGCTGCTGGTGGTGTGGGAGAATTAACAGAATCAGAATGTTTGCAGACAGAAATAATGCGATCGCTCTTCTGTAAATGTTGCAATAATTTATCATGACCTGGCTCCACTCGCAAATCCCGAAAGATATCCAAACCAATTACTCTCGGTTGATATTGTTCTAATTTCGTAAACAGCTTATCAAGAATTTCTCCTGATAAGGGCCATTTTTGTAACTTTTGCAAATCTTTTTCAGTCACTCCCACAACCAAGATGCGAGGATCTAAACCAGGATTGCCCCGCATCTGTATCATCTGGTCAAAAACCTTCAATTCTATCGGTTCTAGCATTCCCAAGCGCTGAATTCCAAAGAGCAACATTGTGGCGATCGCACTAGAAATAATCGCCGGCTGTTTGATAAAGTTTCTCAATACAAACATAACATCACCAAGGATTGCCAACCATTGTAAATGCTGCCCAATAATAAGGATGGGATAATAGTCCATCAGGTTGCTGGATACTATCAGCGGGTAAAGGTAAACCTCCAACTTCTCCCAAACCTCGTATTTGCGCGTTTTTTAAGTAAATCTCTCCTTTTGCCATCGCTACTTGAGCCTCTCTTAAAGCTTCTGCTCGAATTCTAGAGGTTTTCAAGCTTTGGTAAAATTTCGTCATCAAAGCGGCAGAACCAGCATCATTGACTGCCCACAAACTTGCAACACTGGTTTTCACACCTGCCAGCACTGCTAATCCAGCAAATCCAATTTCTGCCTCTTCATCTCCCAAAGCTGTTCTACAAGCACTCAACACCAGCATCTCTACTTGAGGTTCATTAAAGCCTAATTTCCGAATCTGGTTTAAGCGTAACTTGTCTTCCCACAGTTGAATATATGAATTACTCACAGGACCCGTGTTAAAATCAGCATGAGTTGCCATGTGAATAATTCCGAAAGGCTGTTGACGACGGATAGCTCTGAGATTGTCTAAAGTCGCTTGCTTATTGAGAAATAATTTCCCTTGCCAAAGCTTAAACACCAATGTTGATAATTCAAGGGGAACTGCTGGTAAAGGCTCTTGTCCTTGAGTTGTTTGAGAAACTCCCATCGCTAAAAGCTGAGATTTTTTGATGTCTGTGTAGAGAGTGTTGGTTAAGGTGAGACTGGGCATCAAGCCAATACTGTATTTTTCTACCAAAAATCCTTTACCATTGTGTAAAGCCGCCATCGGGGTAGAACGTAAACCAACATCTGGGAGAAAAACTAGGTTGTCGATTTTTTGCGCTTCTAAATCTGCTTCTAATGGGGAAATTATCCAGCGATAAAGTTGCTGTGAGAAAGGTAAATAACCGTCAGTGCGACGATTTCGCGGAATCACGATTTGGTTGCGAAATTCCTCAGCTATTTTGAGAACTTTGGCTTTTGTCGCTTCGGGTATCCGTTTGCGGATCGGATTTCCTGTTCCTGTCACCATGACTAATTCGAGTTGATCGCTGTTCTGTTCTGCTGTAGTATTAAGTTGTTTATTACCGGAAACAGATAAAGGAGTAATTTCTACAGGAACAAAGCTGATGTAGATAAATGCAGGTTTGACACCAGTAGCTTTTTCAATCTTTTGAGCGATCGCTTTACCATCATCCAATGTTTTCCGGTTGGGAATGGGTATACCCAACTGAGTCGCAACTCTACTGGTAAACTTGTCTTCCGGAGTGGGATTAGTATCAAGTAGCGATCGATTTCCCTCAGAGGGGATGGTGGTGATAGAAACACGGTTATCCCGCTTAACTGGATTATTATCGCATTGAACTGTGCAGGGATCAGGAGTTGGAGTTGGGGTTGGTGGTTCTGGTGGTATAACTGGTGGTTCTGGTGGTGGAGTAATATTAAGTCCTACTTGTTGAGGTAGTGAAGAAGAAACGCGATCGCTTGCTCGAACTGTAAAAGCATTAGTTGCTCCAGTTGCATTACTTGATGATGTATAATTAAGGGTTTCACCAGGAATTAAGACATCTCCCGGATTTAAAACGGTGTTACCTCGCGTTAATGTTCCGGCTTGAATCGCATCAAGGACGATAGAGGTATTATCAAGATTGACATCGCTGGTGTTTGCTGTAAAAGTAAAAGGAAAAGCAACACCAGCTTGAGCATTATTTGAGATTAAGGAGTTTGTCGTTAATGTTGGTGCGGTGTTAACAGAATTAATTGTAATCCCCGCAGGATTACCAATAGTAACAGATCCACCATTAGCTAAAACTGGAAAAGGAGGATTACCGGCAGATATAGAGTTTACCCCCGCGTTAATACTTCCTGCTGTACCATTAAGAGTTGCATCCCCAACAATAAATGGCGCATTATCTGCTCCGCCATCATGTCGAATTGTAACAGTTCCTCCACCAGTGGCGATCGTATCACCAATTCCGGTTCCTTGAACAAGTCCGTTTGTCAGAACTTGCACATTCCCACCTGTAGTAAAGATACCTTGTTGAGGATCGTTTTGACCAGCTTGAGTGTTGATGCTATCAAAACGAATTGTGCTACCAGCTGCATTAGTAGTTTGTAAAGTTACATCACCACCTGTAGCAGTTCCACCACGTTCGCTAGTGTTGATGTTTGCGGAAGAGTTTATTGCTCCTGTAGTGATGTTACCACCGCTAGTGGCGATGATGGTGCCACCTGTACCCAAACCAAAACCATTATTTGAAGAGGAATCAATCGTATTAGTCACGATATCGCCTGCGGCAGTTAAAGTTACTGTTCCTGCCGCATTCCCAAGAGTAAAGCCGTTATTATTGCTTGTATTTAGTTGATTGAGGGTAATTCCGCCGCTGGTGGTGGTAACATTAATATTGCCAGAACCATATCCATTTCCAACGGCAATTATATTACGTGCATTAATATTGCCAGTTGCAGACAAGCTTACATTACCGCTAGTGGTAAAATTACCAGTTGTGTCGAGATTACCCAAAGATAAACTCGCTCCAGAAATGTTGATATTTCCCCCAGTATTTCTGATTGTGTCATCAGGATTAGCAAAGATGACAGAACCGCTTTGAGAAGATAAGCTGAAATTTCCAGCGTTCAATGTCGCTGTACCTGGGGTAGTTACTCCGGGGGTAGCTCCAGTAATGGAATTAATGGTAATATTTCCAGTAGCCTGTAAGTTGATATTTGTCGCTAAACTTAAAGCTCCCCAAGAAATCGTATTCGCACCATTATCAGGTAATGCAAAAGGAATATTACCAGCCGTACCATCAAAACTACCACCTGAAGGCGCATCGATAATCGTTAATGTGCTCGGATCTAATAATAAAGTACCAAAATTACCGCTATTCGCTGAAGTATCAACATAACCTTGAAAAGTTAAGAAATTTTTCCCAGATACTTCCACAAAACCACCATTCCCAGCATTAACCCCACCGCGAGCGGATATATTACCAAAAAACTGAGTGCTGTCATTACCCCAAACAATAACACGTCCGCCATTGCCATTCAACTTACCATCAGCATTAATCACAGAGTTGGCATCAACATAAGTCTGATTCGCATTGGGAACCGTTCCCTGACCTTGATAATCACCACCAATTAACACCGTACCACCATTATTACTGCCAGAAGCGTCAATATTTCCATTAATTACCGCAACTTGCTTACCCAAAACATTGACTGTACCCCCGGTGGAACCTGAGACATCAACTTTGCCAGATATAATAGTTGTACCTGGGGAAGTTGGAATTTTCAGGTTTGAATTTGTTAGTTGTACAGTACCATCAGAATTAGCAGTTAAACCAGTATTCCCCACAGTGAGCAACTCTGGTAAAGAAGCGACGGGAATAGTGGAGTTTGATTCATTGCTCAAAGGCTGAATTTCCAAACTTAAAATATTTCCCGGTTGACTCAAGCGTACCCAATTTTGTCCAGGAACAGAAGTAACGACGATTTGCCCCCCAGGAGCGGAAAGTTGCCCAGTATTAATTACTTTACCACCTAATAAAGTTAAATTTTGACCCGTCCCCACACCTAAATTCCCAGCATTAATAATTGCTCCTGGTTGGTTAGTTGTAAAAGCGAATCCGTTGGGTTTGCCTACCAACGCAGTATAGTTATTATTGGCGATCGCATCAAACCAAAGATTCCCAAATCCAATACCATTTGCCGTTGTCGCTGTAAAAGCACCAGGAACGTTTAAACTAGCATTTGCACCAAACACAATTCCAGCTGGATTCAGCAAAAATAAATTAGAACTTCCACCCGTTACCTGAATCAAACCATTGATAATGGAAGGATTACCCCCCGTAACTCTACCCAGAATATTTTGCAAAACTGGATTAGCCTGAAAATTAGCGATTTGTTCTCGTGAAATGCCAAACTCTTGAAAGCTGTGAAATAAATTTGCCCCATCCCCAGAAGTTTTACCACCACTAATATCAAGTCTATTTCCGTTAGGCGTCACAATCGTACTTGTTCCATCCGCAGCGGGAATAATTTGTTGCGCTGAAGCTAATCCCGCGCTTATCGTTGCAAATAGGGGAAGAAGACTTAGTGCAACATAGCGGAAATTATTATTTACAGGACTTATGCAGGAGTCACCGAATAAGGAACCGCAGAGTACATGGCAGTTTTTGTCTAAGTCTTGATTTGGTTGAAAAAGCTGACTGTAGAAGCTTTGTTTTTTTCTGTCTTCTAATACTTGCTTGCGCTTCAATAAAAACCGACCGTTGGATAATTCTAGATCAATTTGATATTTTTCAGCAAGTCCCCGCCGTTTTAACGCTTCAGCAATTACCCGCTGGGATAATAGAAGCATTTCCAATCTACGCTCTTGGGTAATATTCCCTGGATGAGTCCGATAATAGTAAAGTGGCTTTTTCACCCGTCCGACAGCAGCAACTTCAGAGAGTCGCAGACATAAATCGTAATCTTCAACGACATCTGGTGAACCTTCAAAACCCTTAACTTGCTCGAAAAGAGATCGCCTAACTAAGCGAAAATGGAAAGTCATAAAGTCTACCAACAGCCGTTCAAAAGAGTAGGGAATCGAACAGCGATGACCGTAACTGGTAACTTTACCACTTGCATTTATATCATAATAATCAGTATAAACAAAACCCATTTCCGGATTGCGTACAAGTACAGCGGCAGTTTCCTTTAAAGCGGTAGGAGCCAGCAAATCGTCGCTATCTAAGAAGCCGATGTATTCTCCTGTGGTTTGCAAAGCTGCTGCTTGACGCGCTGCCGCAATACCTAAATGAGGTGCTTTTACTACCCGTACTCGCCGATCTTGTTGAGCAAACTTGTTCGCGATTTTTTCTGATTCATCTGTAGAACCATCATCCCAAATTAGCAACTCCAAGTCTTGCCATGTCTGTCCTAAGACGCTAGCGATCGCTTCTCCCAGGTAATTTTCCCGATTGTAGTTGACGATAATAATGGAGATTAATGGCGACATGGAACGCTCGTAGCAATTCAAGGGTGTAATCACAATATAATGCTCATCTGGAGCATCTCAGTGAAATCACTAAAAAATGTAACTATTTAAAGTACAAAAATCCGATTTAGTCGCAGATATGACATACTCAGACATCAGAAGAAAGAAAATAAATGTAACAGACGTAGCACTGCTACGTCTGTTGGTTTCAGGTAACGCATCATAAACAAGCAGTCAGTGTCTATTGCTGAATATCAAAGGCGCAGTTTCCACACTTCCTAGTATGTCTTATGAAATCCCTAATTTATCCTAGAGACGTTCCACCGAAACGTCTTTACCATAGCACCAAAAATATATGTGTCAGATATGGTTTGTTAATTCTGCACTCAATCTGCATTGTTTGCATAGCACTAAAAGCTACGGCTGACGATGGCAATATAAATAACGTAACATTTCCCCCAATTGCACAGACATCAGATATTAACCCAGCAACAAAACCAGAAACAAGCGAACGCACTTTTGTCCGTCAAATCAAAGTTGTCGATAGCACTGTTTTTAGCGAAAAAGACTTTAACCCTATTTTACAACCCTATGTCGGACGAGAATTAACGATTGAAGAAATTAGACAAGCCGCAGATAAAATTACTCAGCTTTATTTAAATCAAAAATATATCAATTCCAGAGCAATTCCGGTAACTGAGCAAACTAAAGACGGTGTGGTGGTAATTCGTGTCATCGAAGGACGTGTATCAGAAATTCAAGTTCAAGGAACAAAGCGATTAAATCCAGGTTATATTCGCGATCGCATCAAACTTGGTGCTGGCATCCCTCTTAATACTATACAACTTGAAGACCAACTAAAGTTACTGCGAATCGATCCACTTTTCACCAATGTGGAAGCTAGTTTACGTCCTACAGGTAAGGTTGGTCAAAGTATTCTCATTGTCAGAGTGCAAGAAGCGAACCCGATAACCGTTAACTTTGGTGTAGATAACTATTCACCACCTAGCGTTGGTGGAGAAAGATTGGGTATTGAATTGCGCGATCGCAACTTAATCGGCATCGGTGATGAGTTGGCAGCCTCATATTACCATACCCTCTCAGGTGGTTCTGACGTTTTTGATTTTAGTTATCAAATTCCCGTTAACGCCATGAATGGCAAGGTACAATTTAGAGTTGCTCCCAATCGGAATGAAATTACCGAAGCTCCATTTAATAGATTAGGCATTCGGGCAGATGAAAATTTATATGAAATCAATTATCGTCAGCCGTTAGTGCGATCGCCAAGAGAAGAATTTGCTCTTTCGTTAGGATTTACCTATCAAGATGGTCAAACCTTTCTTTTTGATCGACTTCCCACCCCTTTTGGCATTGGTCCCGATGAAAATGGAGTTAGTCGTACCAGTGTAATCAAGTTTAGCCAAGATTATGTCAAACGCGACCCGCAAGGGGCTACTTTTGTGCGATCGCAATTTAATTTTGGTATTGGCTTATTTGATGCTACCATAAATAATGGCTCTATTCCTGACGGTCGTTTTTTCAGTTGGTTGGCGCAAGCACAGCGCGTACAACAACTGAATAACGATAACTTATTGCTGATTCAAGCAGATTTACAACTAACACCAGATAGCTTATTACCTTCCCAACAATTCGTAATTGGTGGTGGACAGTCGGTGAGAGGATATCGGCAAAATATTCGTTCTGGGGATAATGGCTTTCGTTTAGCGATCGAAGATCGATTCACAGTCAAACGCAACGAGTCAGGATTATCCATTATTCAGCTTATACCATTTCTCGACATGGGAGCCATCTGGAATCAATCTGATAATCCTAACAAACTACCCAGGCAAAGATTTTTAGCAAGTGCAGGTTTAGGGGTATTGTGGAATCAAGCATTAGGAATCGATCGCCTAACTTTACGACTCGATTATGGAATACCCTTCATCGATTTAAACGATAAAGGTAATAATGCCCAAGATGAAGGCTTTTATTTTAGCCTGCGTTATCAACCGTAGTCAGGAATGCGCGTCCTCAAATTAGAGCGCTGAAGCGCTCACTACAGAATTATAATTTATACAAGTTTCAGTTAATCTACCCGTGAACGTTCCCATCAGCTTTTCTACCCAAACTCGCAAAGCAGATCACATCCGTATCTGTCTTGAGGAAGACGTTCAGTGTCAGCAAATCACTAATGGACTCGAACGCTATCGATTTACTCATTCTTGCTTACCCGAACTAGACCGTCAGGACATTGACATCAGCACAACGTTTTTAGGGAAAACTCTCCTGGCACCGTTGTTAATTTCTTCCATGACTGGTGGTACAGAACAAGCCGGAATCATTAACCGTCGTTTGGCAGAAGTCGCACAACACTATAAAATAGCAATGGGCGTTGGTTCTCAACGCGTGGCAGTAGAAAAACCCTCTGTTGCGAATACCTTTGCGCTGCGAAAGTACGCACCAGACGTTTTGCTGCTTGCGAATTTAGGCGCTGTGCAATTTAATTATAAATACGGTATAGATGAATGTCTGCGCGTAGTCGATATTTTAGAAGCCGATGCTTTAATTTTACACCTGAACCCGTTGCAAGAATGCATCCAAGCGCGAGGCGATACAAATTTTAGCGGATTGCTTGACAAAATTGCCGACTTATGTGGTAAAATAAAATTACCTGTAATCGTGAAAGAAGTTGGAAATGGTATTTCTGCAAAAATGGCAGAAAAGCTGATTGCTGCGGGAGTGACAGCAATTGATGTAGCCGGTGCAGGTGGTACATCTTGGGCGAAGGTAGAAAGCGAAAGAGCAGAAAATCCTTTACAAAGACGTTTAGGAGAAACCTTTGCTGATTGGGGTTTACCGACAGCAGAGTGTATTACAAGTATTCGGAGTATTGCACCAAAAGTGCCATTAATAGCTTCTGGGGGATTGCGTCATGGATTGGATGTGGCAAAAGCGATCGCACTGAAAGCAGATATTGCAGGTTTGGCAATGCCATTCTTGCAAGCAGCAGCCGTGGGAGAATCAGCACTTCACGATTTGGCTGATGTCTTAATCGCTGAAATCACCACAGTGCTATTCTGTACTGGTAATGCTACCTTATATGAGTTGCAAAATTCTGGAAGTTTACAAAAAATAGAAACCTAACCCCCTCTTCTCGACAAGGATATCATTGGCGAATCATGGGTATTACCCCTTAATATAACGATTTTTCGTTATTCTACACGATTGTAGAGACGTTCCGGCGAAACCTCTTTACAAATGTTAACAGTGAAATATTCGGTGGAATTATAAACAAGTCAATCGTCCAAGGTTTTTGACTATTGACTAATGACTAATAACTAAAAAAATGCATAATTTTCTCAAACAAACTTTTGCTAGCTTAATTGGCAGCTTACTGGGACTAATTATTTTTTGCGGTGTCGGCACCAGCACACTGTTCTTTTTGTTGATCATTGCCGCTACCTCAAAAGACACTGGACCACTAGTTAAGGATAAATCAGTGTTAGTTTTTGACTTGGCAACGAAAATCACTGACAGCGAACCAAGTTCTAACGAAGTTTTTCAGCAAGCACTATCAGGAGAAATTGAGAATAGAATGTCACTCCGCAAGGTGATCGATGCTTTAGAAAAAGCGCGACGTGACAAACGAATTGTTGCTATCTACTTAGATGCAACTCACTCCTCAGCAGGTAGTAGCGTTGCGGGTTTTGCGACTCTTAAAGAAATCCGTCAAGAGTTGGAGAAGTTCCGCGCCTCTGGCAAGAAGATTATAGCATACGGCATGGAATTAGGGGAACGGGAATATTACTTAAGTTCAGTTGCCGATACCATTATCGTCAATCCCTTAGGAGCGATGGAAGTTAACGGCTTGAGTACACAAACAATGTTTCTGACGGGAGCATTGCAAAAGTATGGTATAGGTGTTCAAATTGTGCGCGTTGGTAAATTTAAAGGTGCGGTGGAACCGTATATACTACCAAAATTGAGTCTGGAGAACCGCCAACAAACTCAAAAATTGTTGGATGATGTTTGGTCAGAATGGCGGACTGCGGTGGGTAAAAGTCGCAAACTTACCCCTCAAAAGTTGCAAGCGATCGCCGATAATCAAGCTGTCTTAATGGCTGACGAAGCCAAAGCTGGGGGTTTGGTGGATCGGGTAGACTATTTCGATGAAGTAGTTAGCGATTTAAAAAAGTTAACTGATAGCGACAAGGAAGATAAAACATTCCGCCAAATTGACCTAGCAGAATACGCTGGAGTTTCTGGTAAAGAATTTGGTATAGAACGCGACTCTAAAAATAAAGTTGCTGTGGTTTATGCGGAAGGCGAAATTGTCGATGGAGAAGGAAATGATAGCGAAGTTGGAGGCGATCGCTTTGCCAAAACCTTCCGCAAACTACAACAAGATAAAAACGTCAAAGCCGTAGTATTGCGGATCAACAGTCCCGGTGGTAGCGCTACTGCCGCTGAAGTGATGCAGCGAGAAATACGACTAACTCGCAAAATCAAACCAGTAGTTGTCTCAATGGGTGATGTCGCTGCCTCTGGTGGTTACTGGATAGCTAGCGATTCCAACCGCATTTTCGCCGAACCAAACACCATCACAGGTTCAATCGGTGTCTTTGGCTTACTGTTAAATGGGCAAAAATTGGCAAATGATAACGGCATCACCTGGGATTCAGTCAAAACCGGACGCTATGCTGATAGTCAAACCGTTTCTCGTCCCAAATCTCCCGAAGAATTAGCTGTTTATCAGCGCAGCGTCAACCACATTTACAATCTATTCCTCAACAAAGTTTCTCAAGGACGCAAACTCCCCCAACAAAAGGTAGCAGAAATTGCTCAAGGACGAGTTTGGTCTGGGGTAGCAGCAAAGCAAATCGGTTTAGTTGATGAAATTGGCGGCATTGACGCTGCTATAGATTATGCCACTAAAAGCGCCAAATTAGGAAACGATTGGGAATTACAAGAGCATCCCAGACACAGCACCTTTGAAGAACGTTTTTTTGGGAGGGCAACTCAAGAAGTGCGGACTATTTTGGGAATTGAGAAAGCAACAACTAAATCACCCGACTTACTAACCGCTGAATTCCAGAAACTACAAAAAGAATTAGCGATTATGCAAAAAATGAACGATCCCCTCGGCGTTTATGCTCGTTTGCCATTCAACCTTACAATTAAATAAGCCATATCCAGTCAGAATTTAGTCTAAGTACAACAAGAGCATAAATTCATGACGAAAATTTATCACAAAAACTCTGCGTCACTCTGCGTTTACCTCCGCGTTCCTTTGCGTTAAAAAACGCGCTCGAACTTGTGCAAAGCTTTACTAAGTTAATACACTGTATTTTATGCAAAGTTTCCGCACAATTACTTACAGCCCTGCTTATACAATTGTTCCCACATACGAGTGCTTTAATCGTTGTACCTACTGCAACTTTCGGACAGATTCGATTAGCCCCTGGATGACTATATCAGCCGCAGAAAGTCTTTTAAAACAACTTCAAAGCAAAAATGTCTGTGAAATTCTCATACTCAGTGGTGAAGTGCATCCCTCTTCATCCAGGCGCCAAGCCTGGTTTCAGCGGATTTATGATTTGTGTAAATTGGCACTTTCAATGGGATTTTTGCCACACACCAATGCGGGAGTGCTGAGTGATGAAGAAATGGCAAAATTAAAGACAGTTAATGTATCTATGGGGTTGATGTTAGAGCAACTAAACCCCGTACTATTAAATACAGTCCATAAATACGCACCAAGTAAAGTACCATTCGTGCGATCGCAACAATTAGAGTTAGCAGGTAAATTACAAATTCCTTTTACAACCGGGTTACTACTGGGAATCGGGGAAACTGAGGATGATTGGTGGGAAACATTAGAAGCCATTACTCACCTGCATCAGCGTTATCATCACATTCAAGAAGTCATCTTGCAACCTCATAGCCCTGGATATCAGCAAACCTTTGATGCACCTGGTTTTGACCTGTATAATTTACCAGAAGTCGTTTTTCAGGCACGTCAAATTCTCCCCCCAGATATTACCATTCAAATTCCCCCGAATTTAGTCAAAGATCGCAAATGGTTACTCGCTTGTCTAGAAGCTGGTGCCAGGGATTTAGGGGGAATTGGACCAAAAGATGAAGTAAATCCCGATTATCAGCATCTTCAAATAGAGACATTGGAAGAAATTTTACAGCAAGATGGCTGGGAAGTTGTGCCGAGGTTGCCAATTTACCCGCAGTTTGATGATTGGTTATCAGTGGAATTGCAAGCAGTGGTGAAGCGATCGCGAACTAATGCCCATAAAAAAGTATGAAAAAATGTAGAGACGCGAAATTTCGCGTCTCTACAAGGGTTGTGGATAGCGCATATTTAAATTCGGTCGATGTCTTTTCATCTTTCATCTTTTTTTCAACTACCTACTCCAAAAAATGCCTCATCTGTGGCAATCTGGGAAACAGGGCTTTTTTAATCTGATATTTTAGCTACAGGAAATTTACCTGATATGCAAACCTTACCAACACTTCCTACTTCAAACACCCCATCTAGTCAAACCTCTTTTGACACAACTATTAAACGACGCAAAACCCGTCCTGTGAGAGTTGGCAATGTCACCATTGGGGGTGGCTTTCCGGTGGTAGTGCAGTCAATGATTAACGAAGACACACTTGATATTGATGGTTCTGTAGCAGGAATTCGGCGTTTGCACGAAATTGGCTGTGAAATTGTCCGAGTCACAGTACCAAGTATGGCTCATGCCAAAGCATTGGCAGAAATTAAACAAAAATTAATTAAAACTTACCAAGACGTACCCATCGTTGCTGATGTGCATCACAACGGCATGAAAATTGCCTTGGAAGTTGCCAAACACATCGAAAAAGTGCGGATTAATCCTGGTTTATATGTGTTTGAAAAGCCAAATGCGAATAGAAGCGAATTCTCTAAAACGGAATTCGATGAAATCGGCGAAAAAGTGCGTGAAACTTTAGAACCTCTAGTAGTTTCCTTGCGCGATCAAGGTAAATCAATGCGAATAGGTGTAAATCACGGTTCCCTAGCCGAAAGGATGCTATTTACCTACGGCGACACGCCAGAAGGAATGGTAGAATCTGCTTTGGAATTCATTCGCATCTGTGAATCTTTGGATTTTCATAATTTGGTTATTTCCATGAAAGCTTCACGAGTGCCAGTAATGCTAGCCGCATATCGCTTGATGGCAAAGCGCATGGACGACCACGGTATGGATTATCCTTTACATTTAGGCGTGACAGAAGCTGGTGATGGCGAATACGGACGGATTAAGTCCACTGCGGGTATTGCCACCTTGTTAGCTGATGGCATTGGTGATACAATCCGCGTCTCTCTAACTGAAGCACCAGAAAAAGAAATTCCCGTCTGTTACAGCATTTTGCAAGCTTTAGGATTGCGAAAGACGATGGTAGAGTACGTAGCGTGTCCTTCTTGCGGACGTACTTTGTTTAATTTAGAAGAAGTGCTGCACAAAGTCCGAGAAGCAACAAAACACCTAACTGGGCTAGACATTGCAGTTATGGGTTGTATTGTCAATGGTCCGGGAGAAATGGCTGATGCTGACTATGGTTATGTCGGCAAAACTCCTGGGTATATTTCTCTGTATCGAGGGAGAGAAGAAATCAAAAAAGTACCAGAAGATAAAGGTGTAGAGGAGTTAATTAATTTGATTAAAGCAGACGATCGCTGGGTAGAACCGTAATAAATTAGGGATTAGGGACTAGGGACTAAAGACTGGAGTAATACAGTTGGTGTTAAGGATTTGGTGGTAAAAAATAGTATGTAACACACGTAGCAATGCTACGTCTATACGAGGATTTGGGGCTGAACACCAAGGGTATTGGGGACTAAGGACGCTTGAAAGAGATTATCATTGTGGTTCTGTTCTTCCCAATCCCCAGTCCCCAGTCCCCAATCCCCAATCCCCAGAAAAACCGGATTGCAAATCATTTTTCTGAAATAAGAATACATGCCCGGTCTTTACAGTGATACCCTGTGTTAGATTGGGCATACTGAATATGTTTTTTCCTTAGCCGCGCAGCTGTCATTATGGTGATTACAAAAAATGGACTTGTTTTGGGTGCTACGGCAGTAACATTAACCACAATTGCTGTTACTAGCCTTGGCATTAACTCCCAAGGACAGGCTTTATTTAAAGAAAGTCCCAAAGAATTGGTAGACGAGGTTTGGCAAATTGTTCAACGTCAATACGTAGACGGTACTTTTAATCAATTAGATTGGCAGGCTGTTCGTCGTGAGTACTTGAGCAAGTCCTACACCAACAAGCAAGAAGCTTACAAATCCATCCGGGAAATGCTGAAAAAGCTGGATGATCCCTATACCCGGTTTATGGACCCTGGGGAATTCAAGAATATGCAAGTGGACACCTCTGGCGAATTGATAGGCATAGGCATCACAATTAGTCAAGATGAAAAAACGAAGCAGTTGGTTGTAATTGCCCCGATTGAGGATACACCAGCTTTTAAGGCTGGAATTCTGGCAAAGGATAAGATCCTCAAAATTGACGGGAAATCGACTAAGGGAATGGATACTAATAAGGCTGTATCCTTAATTCGTGGCGAACCAAATACTTCGGTAAGTTTAAGTGTTGAGCGTAACGGTCAACAAAAAGATTTTCAAATTAAACGCGCACGGATTGAAATCCATCCAGTGAAGTATTCCCAAAAGCAAACACCAGCAGGGAACACCGGGTACATTCGCTTGAACCAGTTCAGCGCTAATGCGGCTAAGGAAATGCAAACCGCAATTAAAGATTTAGAAAGCAAAAGGGTTGCTGGCTATGTTCTGGATCTGCGCGGAAATCCAGGTGGTTTATTATTCGCTAGTGTAGACATTGCCCGAATGTTTATAAATAGCGGTACCATTGTCTCAACTATTCCTCGCCAAGGTCAGGCAGAAAAAGAAGTGGCAAACGGACGCGCTTTGACAAATAAACCGCTGGTGGTGTTAGTAGATAAAGGTTCCGCTAGTGCTAGTGAAATCCTCTCCGGCGCATTGCAGGATAATAAGCGTGCTGTTATAGTTGGTACTCAAACCTTTGGTAAAGGTTTAGTACAATCGGTGCGTCCTCTAGACGATGGTTCAGGATTAGCAGTAACGATCGCTAAATATCATACCCCCAGTGGCAAAGATATTAATAAGCATGGAATAGACCCAGATGTCAAGGTAGATTTGACTGATGCCCAAAAACAACAATTGTGGCTGCGCGAGCGTGATAAACTGGCTACACTAGCCGACCCGCAATTTGCGAAAGCAATAGAAGTTTTGGGTAAAGAAATTGCCACCAAAGGCACTACAAGGGCAGAAAAATGAAATAGGTAACTTTTATTTTATACGGGTTGACATTTGCCTGAGCGAATCAGCCCTACGCGGCGGGCGATCGCTTCTCCAACTGATGTAAATGGTCCCCATTGTTCTATAATTTTTAGATTATCGTCCTCGGTTATTTCTTGGCTGGGGACGATTTCACAATTTCCGGTAGGGCGCTTGACAATATGCCAAGATTGTGGATAATTCATACTTCCTCTAAAAATTTTGTTTCTTGATGATTCTATAGCGCTTCTCGGTTGCGTGCAATAGGCGGTGTAGAGACGTAGCAGTGCTACGTCTCTACAAGATTTTGGGTTTTATATATGTACTTCCTAAACCTGAAATCTGCTGTAAATTCAAAGTTTTGGCGATTTTTGCGTCATATCATGTCCTAATAAATAACCATAATAAAAGAACCCCACCCGCCTGTGGCACCCTCCCCGCAAGCGGTGAGTCCACTCGGCGGTGTCGGTTTCCGTCCCGTCGAAGTGGCGAACCCGGAGGGGGAGGGTTGGGGAGGGGTTCTTCATCAATTATGGGGATTGCCCGGACATGATATTACATCTAATTAGAAAGAGCCGGCAATCATTCCTCCAAGGATAATAAAACCAATCCAAACATTTTGTTTAAACATTTGAGCGTAAACATCATTAGGAAGGTCTTTTTTAATTAATTGAAGATATTCCCAAACCCAGGCAACAGCAGCAATTGTAAGACTAATCCAAAATGCATACTTAAGATGCATTAAAACACCTAACCAA
>NZ_KK073768.1:1922330-2035215 GCF_000582685.1 [Scytonema hofmanni] UTEX 2349 | reverse complement strand
GTAGAGACGTAGCAGTGCTACGTCTCTACAAGATTTTGGGTTTTATATATGTACTTCCTAAACCTGAAATCTGCTGTAAATTCAAAGTTTTGGCGATTTTTGCGTCATATCATGTCCTAATAAATAACCATAATAAAAGAACCCCACCCGCCTGTGGCACCCTCCCCGCAAGCGGTGAGTCCACTCGGCGGTGTCGGTTTCCGTCCCGTCGAAGTGGCGAACCCGGAGGGGGAGGGTTGGGGAGGGGTTCTTCATCAATTATGGGTGATTGCCCGGACATGATATCAGTCCTTATGTATTTATCCGGAACCGAAATCAAGGATGTGTAGCCTATTATGTAATTATACTGCCGTTCACAGCGTCATCCTAATTAGCTTTATTTGTACAAGTGGACAAGACGATGACCCAAGTAATAGAGGAACTACTTGACACATTGCCAAACACAAAAAAAGGTGATTCCTCATCGACCTACTGCCCTGTCAAGGAATAGCGGATTGAATCGGTTGTAGGTCAATTCGTCATCACCCAAAAATTCATCCCACACTCCGATATCGTGAGTGTGGGGCTTCTTTTTGTTCCAGCTAAATAAAGGCGATCGCATATCACCGACAATGCAAATCATACAAAGTCTGCATACAGCCATTCTCGTTACTAACCTAGAACAATCCGAACACTTTTATGGCACAGTATTAGGATTGCCCAAAGTTGCTCGTTCCCTAAAATACCCTGGTGCGTGGTATCAAATCGGCGAATCTCAACTTCATCTAATAGTCGCACCCACCGTCCCCACAGACAACCAAAACGAAAAATGGGGACGCAATCCTCATATTGCTTTCTCTGTCACCGACTTGGACGTAGCAAAACAGCAGCTATTAGATCATAATTGCCTTTTTCAACCCAGCGCATCCGGTCGCCCCGCTCTTTTCACCCAAGATCCAGATGGGAATATTGTCGAGTTGAGTCAGCAGTGAGGAGTGGGGGAGTGGGGGGATAAGGAGACAAGGGGACAAGGGGACAAGGAGACAAGGAGACAAGGGGACAAGGGGGACAAGGGGGACAAGGGGGACAAGGAGCAATGACTATTGACTATTGACTATTGACTATTGACTCGAAATTCCATGAAAATTATCGCTTACACTTACACTGACCCTTTACTAGAACCCGCACCCGATCCTCATAGTTGGGGATGGGAAGTGGATCGAGTTTATGAGGATTTGGGTAAGCGATCGCAATTACAAGAATTACTCACTGATTGTCAAACCGAAAGAGCAAATTATCTCCTGATTCGTCGCTTGGAGGAATTGGGAGATAATGCAGAACAAGTGAGCGATCGCTTAACGCAACTCGAAGCGATGGATATAGCAATAATTGCCACTGAACAACCTTACTCTTCAGAAACTCCCAATTTTCGCGCTGAATTATTCAAATTGTTACACGAAATTCAGCGCCAGCAACGCAGTCGTCGCATCCGTCAAGGTCACGCCCGCAATCGTTTGGAGGCTGCGCCACCACCAGGTAAAGCACCTTATGGCTATCGCAGAGGTAACGGAAAGTACATTGTTGATCGTAGTACTTCGCCAGTAGTCAAAGATTTTTTTGATAACTTTCTCCTTTACGGTTCTTTGCGGGGAGCAGTGCGTTATCTAGGGAAAAAATATGCTAAGAAAATCTCTGTCACCACTGGACGCCGGTGGCTGACAAATCCAGTATATCGCGGCGATACGGCTTATCAGAACAGGGAAATTATTTCTAACACACATGTGCCAATTCTTACTAAAGATGAAGCAGCGCAAATTGACCGACTTTTACGCCGCAATAGCCGTTTGCCATCTCGATGTGCAAGCGCACCGCGCTCTCTAGCAGGTTTGGTTATCTGTGGCGAGTGTGAATCGCATATGACAGTTACCCGTGTAACTCAGCGTAACCAAGATAAAGAGTATCTTTATTTACGTCCAATTAGCTGCGCCAAAAGTCCAAAATGTCGCGCTATTCCCTACGCACAAATTTTGTCAAAGACAATTGAAGCGGTTTGTCGTGACTTACCGAGTGCAGTAGCGAAGATGAATTTTCCTCAATTAGATGCAGTTAAAAATAGTTTAGGGGAAAAGAGCGATCGCCAGCAACAAATCCTCGAACAGCTACCCACCTTAGTAGAAACCGGAATTTTAGATGCAGAAACAGCAAAATTAAGAGCATACAAACTGCGTACAGAAATTTCTGCACTCCAAGCAAAACTAGCAACACTGCCCCCCGTCAACTTACTTTCTGTTGCTCAAGCTGTTTCCATTCCCCAATTTTGGTTAGACTTATCAGAAACCGAGCGACGATTTTACCTGCGAGAATTTATTCGGCAAATTGAGATTATTCGCCAAAATCAAAATTGGCAACTACAAATCATATTTATTTTTTAACTACGTAGTAATCGCTTTAGCGATTTCCTATCTCATTTTACCTCTCAACTTAACTTCTAGAAGAAGATCAAGGTCGTTTCCCTGCATTACGCACATTCACAAATTTACCAAGTAAATCGAACCAAAATGGCGCACCCATCGAAATAGCAATACCACTGAAAATCCAACCAGGAATCATAGTTAAAACTTTCAAAAAAGGGAAACTTTCGTTTTTCTTAGGTGTCCAAGCAATTTGCTGATTTAAATTAACATCAGACCAACCAATCGGTAAAGCAACATTGTCTAAAGCACCATCGGCATTTTTTGTCAATTCAATTAAAGTATTATTAACTTGGTCTTGCTGATAATTTGGATTGGCGATCGCCTGATTATTTTGATTTCTCAGTAATATTTGCCCAGCATTATTAGTAATTGTTTCTCGTAGAGCCGAATCTTTTGATAATCTACTAATCATGTGAAATGCATCCGCATTAGCGATGATAGCAAGACTCAAGCCCAGCATAATTGCTACTCCTTTAGCATTGCGCTTGTAAACACCAGAAGCTCGGTCCATTGAGCTATCAAAAGTGCGTTCAATTTCTTTTTGTAATGTATGAATACCTTCTTCTGTGGTTTGAATCCTTGACTGGGCACGTTTTCCTAAAATAGTAATATTTTCCACAACAGATTTCGGAAGTTTGTCAATTAAATCTATAGTTTTAACTGCATTTATAATTCCTTCATTGGCTGCACCTTCTTTATCTTTGACAGCATCTTGAATTTCATGATAAACACCACTACCTTTTCTAATAGTTTCGACAACTTCATTAATATTAGGTCTTAAACCTCCTAACAAAATTGCCTGTTCAATATCTGCAAAAATATCTTTTTTGATAAATTTTACTTTTCGCAATGCTTTTTCAAATAAATCCTGTTTCGGCATATCTGTCTGAAAAGTTTCTATATATCTATCCAAACTTTCTCCCAAACGACTAACGCTAGTATTCAAATCAGCTTTTTGATTTTCAAAATTCCAACTTATTTGTTCAAAGTCGGCTTGAGTTTCTGCATATTGCTGAAACATAGTGTTGATAAATGAAGCAGAGGTTTCATCATCTTTTGTCTCTTCTTTCAATTCGACTAAAACTTGTTCTATTTTAGCTAATTGAGCATTCTTAAATTTTTCCAGCCTGGATTTACTTAATGTTTGAACCATTGTCGGTAATTGCAACGTTTCCATTAATGTAGTTGCAAATATGTCTGAAGGAATGTAAGAAGGACCACTGCGTTTTTTCTCTCCAAAAATAGTTTCATCTTTGTCACCTCCTGGTCGCGCTGTTTTTACTGAACGATATAATGAGCCAATTCCCCAAGTAAGTCTGCGCGGTAAGGTGACAAGAAATCCTTTAGCTTCTTGGTTAATATTTTTTACTAAAGGATGAGAATAAATATTATTAGCTAGTTCAATCACATGAGCATTTTCCGAGTCCTCAACATCACCAGCTAAAAAGATTTCAACTGATTTTTTTAAGTGTTCAGCCCGCCATTGCAACACAGTGGCAATCAATTCTTGAATTTCTGAGGCTAATAAACTTAAAATTAAGTAAGTAAATACTAAACCTAACGCCAAATCGAAAATAACAGGTAGATTCATTGATAGACTCTCCATTCTTCGGTAGAATATTGTGTATTGTATTATGTGTATCAGTTTTTTCCGGCAAATATTTGTTAAATAATTTTAAAAAAATCTGAGAATAAATTATTAAAAAAGATTATTCGCGATCGCGCAAATATGAGCTAATTTTAAATTTAGGAATTCTTCATCTCCTGTGCTTGTTAAGTCCTGTGGCAACATTGAAGACTCCAAAACGTCTGGAGTGTAATCAAAGTGTGCTTTTCAAATGATTATCCTAGATTATGCAAGAAGGAAGCTTTACTTGGACTCGTCTAGAAAAAAAATATCGCGTGGTTGAGAAAAGGATTGATTGGGGATGGGTAATAGTGCTGTTGTTCGCAGCGGTGTTACTCTTTAGCATAAATCTTGGGGAATTGCCACTGCGAGATTGGGATGAAGGTACCGTGGCACAAGTTGCCCGTGAAATTTGGCGTGCGCCGGCTGGTTCAATGCGTTGGCTTTACCCGATGCTAGGAGGTGTACCATATCACAATAAGCCCCCGCTGATGCATTTGCTGATTGCCTGGACTTATTCGCTGTTGGGCGTAAATGAGTGGACTACGCGCTTACCAGGAGCAATGTTAACAGCTATTTCTGTACCTTTGTTGTATTGCATTGGTAGAGAGATATTTCGCCAACGTTGGGCAGCGATTTACAGTGCTTTGATTTATCTAACGATGTTGCCGGTAGTGCGTCATGGACGCTTGGCGATGTTAGATGGTGCGGTAATCTGCTTTTTTATGCTGATGATGTTGTGTGTATTGCGATCGCGTCGAGATTTGCGATACTGTCTGGGTATCGGCATCGGTTTTGGCTTAATTTGTCTAACTAAAGGTATGTTAGGCATATTATTAGGAGCGATCGCCTTTATATTTCTTCTGTGGGATACCCCACGACTTCTCAGTAGTTGGTATATGTGGATAGCCATCATCATTGGCAGTATACCCATTGTTTTCTGGTCTGGTTCCCAGTGGATACATTATGGTGAAAGTTTTGCCCGCATTGGTATCATGGGTCAATCCCTCAACCGCATTAACACAAATGTTGAGAATCATTCTGGACCACCCTGGTACTATCTGTTAGAAATTTTCAAGTACGCATGGCCCTGGTTGATGTTTTTGCCGCAAGCGTTACGCTTAATTTGGGAAAATCGCAATCTTAGCTGGGCAAAACTCGTGCTGGTCTGGAGTGGTGTTTACCTGCTAGCTATTTCGCTAATGGGAACTAAATTACCTTGGTACGTCTTTCCGATTTACCCCAGTTTAGCCTTAGCTTTTGGTGCGTTGCTGGCAGAAACAGAAAATCCATCTTTACAGTCATCTTATCCCCGCGCTTGGATAGCTAGTTTTTCACTACTAGCTGTAGTCGCTTCTGCTGGCAGCATTTATTACAGTTGGGGCACAACAGGTAAATCTGACTTACAGATGATTTTTGCTGCTGTAGCTGTAACTATGGCTGCTTCAGCTATATTAGCAGAGCGAGGTGACGGACAATTCCTGAAAATTTTGTTTTGGGGAAGTTATATTTCCCTGCTGCTGTTGATGAAATCAAACTATTGGGTTTGGGAATTAGAAGAAGCTTATCCTGTTAAACCAGTTGCTGTGATGATTCAGCGGGCAAAACCTACAGTCAGAAAGATTTATACATCTTTTCCGTATAATCGCCCGTCATTGAATTTTTATAGCGATCGCAACATTATTCCCGCTTCTGGTGCTGAACTAAAATATTATTGGCAATACAACGAGCAACCCTACTTTCTACTCGATGCATCTGCTCTGAAAAATCTCCATTTAGAATCAGTGAAGCGAATTGACGAAACCCAAGGCTTCACACTGATTACAAAAGACACATATTGAATTGGGCAATGGGCAATGGGCAATGGGCAATGGGCATTGGGCATTGGGCAATGGGGAATAAAGAAGCTCAAGATAGTGATGCGCGTTCTAATACAATTCTTTCCATGCCCCATGCCCAATGCCCCATGCCCCATGCCCCATGCCCCATGCCCCATGCCCTAGTCCCTATTTTCCACCTTCTCCGTTCCTGGAAGACTTGGGTGATGGTCAGTTTTTTGCTGAGTGATACCAATCATCCCTAAAAGAATAGCACTTACTACAGCTAAAGCTAGCAAAGGACGCTTGAGGACGATAAAATCTCGTATAATCCTAGCTAAAGGACTACTTTGACGACGTAGCGATGATGAGATTATCAGCTGTCTCAAGATAAACGGATCGCGGACGTAGTGACCGCTTTGAGAAACTACTAGGCGTTCCTGACAATACGGACAGGTAAATAAGCCGATGCACGTCTTAACTGGCTTTGGGGTTGCATTTCTCCGGCAAATTGGGCAAGTAACATAATGATTATCAAAGGTGTGTGTATTCATCTACCTTGTCCGCTTAGTCCACTCACTCGCTCTATAACAATAACTATATTCAATTTCCGAACGCCCTCGACAATTACTGAGTGTGCTTTGACATAAGTCATGAATCACACATCAAATATTTATCCGACAAGGGGGACGCTTATCTTAACGGAAGAGGGGGAAAAGGTTAAAAGGATGGAGTTATTTAAAATCAGTCGATAAGTGAGTGAAGATACTCTTCCCCTTTTCCCATGAGTCCCTTTTTTCCTTTTCCCTTTACCCCTCTTTTTGATTAAGCATGGCTTAAGTTCCGAAGTTTTGAGCAGTTGTCGCTCGAAACTTCTGGCTGCAACATGAGTATAGCTACATTTGAGTAGTTATGACTGTTAGAAGTTGCTGCTATGCGTGGGTGTGTGTCTGTGAGCTGAATCGCACTGTATTTTCGCACTTCTGAGAATAGAGTCTGCGCTAAAAAAGCACTTTACCGCTCACCATTGACTATTAATTCTCTCCCATTTAACCATTATCCCTATAAAAGTATGAAGAAGTGGCAAGTTTTACGAAAGCTTTGTAAAACAAGCAAAAAAGCTAAATAATTAACACATAAACTCTTTACTTGTCTAGATGCTAAATCATGCTTCACAATAAGAATTAAGACATAAAAATTTAATTTTTTTCTTACATTTACCCCGCCCATCAATGACTCTCCTGCCTCCTGCCGAACTTAGGAAGGTAACTGAACAACCTGCCTTCCCTACTTTTTCCCTGCTTTTAACTCGCTTAGTTAATCGTTTTCAACCATCTCCAGAAATTGTTGTGCTTTTTTTAGCGGTGCTAATTGGTGGCGGCACGGGTATGGGTGTCGTCACGTTTCACTATTTGATTGAGCTAATTCACCGCTTGATGCTAGAAAATTTCATGGGAGCGATCGCTCATTGGGGTTCTTGGACTTTAGCCTGTGTGCCGATTCTTGGGGGCTTAATTGTCGGCTTTATGCGCTGGCGCACTCAAGATTTTGGACCTGGGCTTTCAACTCTCATCGCCTCCCAAGGAACAGAAATCACGGGACAACTACGACCAGTAACCAAGATGTTAGCAGCTTCTGTTTCTTTAGGAAGTGGTGCTTCTCTCGGACCCGAAGGACCGAGTGTGGAAGTTGGCGCAAATTTGGGTATGTTGATGTCTCAAGTGATGAAAGTATCTCAAGAGCGACAGCGCTTGCTTTTGGGTGCTGGGGCTGCGGCTGGCTTTGCTGCGGGCTTCAATGCGCCGATCGCTGGTGTATTTTTTGCTTTAGAGGTGGTATTAGGTGCGACATCTTTTGCTAGTTCTGCCGTCAGTGTGGTGCTGTTAGCAGCGGTGGTATCGGGGTTGGTTGCTCAAATCGGTTTGGGAACACAACCCGCTTTTGATTTACCTGTTTATCAAGTCATCAGTCCGCTGGAATTACCGCTTTATCTTGGCTTGGGTTTGGGAGCAAGTTTAGTTTCTTTGACTTATACCCAGTCAATTCGTTTGGCAAAAGCCTGTTTTGCGGGGAAAGTTCCCGGTTTTGAATTTTTGGGACGAATTCCTCAGCCAATTCATCCAATTATTGGCGGTGCAATAGTAGGTGCTGTATCTTTAAAATTGCCCCAAATTTTGGGTATCGGTTATGGAACTGTGGAAGCGATGCTTCAAGATGTGAAGTTTTCGCTTTCGCTTTTGGTTGTACTGCTAATAGTCAAGCTGCTAATGACAGCAATTAGTTCTGGTAGTGGTTTTGTTGGTGGTGTGTTTGCACCAGCAATGTTTTTAGGTGCTTCTTTTGGAAGCGCTTACGCCAAAATTTTGGCTTTGGTAATTCCGGGAATCGCCGCACAAATGGCTGCTCCCCCAGCTTACGCGATGGTGGGAATGGCGGCGGTTTTGGCTGCAAGTGTCAGAGCCCCGTTAACATCAATTTTATTATTGTTTGAATTAACACGAGACTATCGGATTGTTTTACCGTTGATGGCAGCGGTGGGTTTGAGTTTTTGGCTGGTGGAGCGGATGAAGCCAACTTTTAACTCTAACTCAAAATTACAGCAAATCGGTCTGGCGGAATTAAAAGATGAAAAAGTAGAAATTCTCTCTTCAATTTTGGTAGAAGATGCTATGCTTTCATCTCCAAAAAAGCTGCCGGCAACCATGAAGGTGTTAGAGGCAGCTTTGGAAATGACACGCGATCGCGCTTCCAGTGCTTTAGTAATTGATGAGGCAGAGCGATTAGTGGGTATCCTTTCCTTAGAAGATATTAACCGTGCCCTTTCTGTTTGGGAATATCCAAATCCACAGAGCGAAATACAAGCACAAATATCCAATCAAAGCGTCATGGAAATTTGTAGTACAGAAATTGTTTATGGTTACTGGGATGAACCCTTATCTGAGGCTTTAGACCGCATGTCTGTTCGAGGTTTGCAACAGCTACCCGTGGTAGCACGAGACAACCACGAGCGCATTTTAGGTTTATTACAAAAAGAGCAAATTGCTTTAACCTGCAATTTAGCAGTAACACGCAAAGCAATTCACTACTATTTGCCAGTAATCCAAAAAACTGGTCTAGCTATTCGTCAGTAGTCAATAGCCAAAAGTCAACAGTCAAAAGTCAAAAGTCAACAGTTAAGAATTTTGGACTATGGACTATGGACTATGGACTATAGACTATGGACTATAGACTAGTTATTAAGCTGTAGCTTCTTCGAGTACATCAGCACCTTCTTTTTCGTCTGCGTCTACCTGTCGCAGACGAATGTGCTTTTTGCCTAAAGTAATTAGAAACTCATCTCCGGCTTTCAGACCCATCTGTTTTGTGTACGCCGATCCTATCAGCAAGTTACCATTTGACTGCACGCTAATTCTATAACTAGCACTGCGTCCACCACGCCCATTGGCACTGGGAGCGCTGTCCAACTGAATGCCTTCAGCATCAATTAGGGCATTTAAGAACTTCATCATGTTGACGCGCTCTATACCGTTTTTTGTAATGGTATAGTAGCCACACTTCTTAGCTTTGTCTTCCTTGCTAACGTTTTCTAGCTCTTTGACTTTATGGAGCAGATCTTCACCGACTAGGGGTTCAATTTTTTTCTGTTTAGCCATCAACTTAGATCGAAAATGAATGGTTGAATTTTTTGAATCGATTTTATTTTAGCTGACAAATAGCTCCCACGCTCAAAATCATGAGTGGGAATTATTTAGTTTTTATCTCAGCCTAGCCAAGTATATTACACCAATCGACAGAATTTTTACGATTTATTCAATATTTTCCAGGGCAATATATCTTAAAGAAGATTGTTATCGATATATCTATAGTTTGTGAAACACTGCTACACTATATTTGTTGAAGTCTCCTTGCCTCCGTTGTGATTGGCAAGTTGTTCAGTTGCCAGAACGCGATAATTGAGACGCAGAATGATAAGCAAAACCGATTTGCGTGTCAACAGCTAGTGTTTGGTGGTTAGTCGTTAGTAGGAGCGTGGCTGTAATCTAACTTAAATAACCAACAACTTACAAGCTTATAAAGGCGTTGCTGAATGAAACTAACGACCAAAGGACACTATAGTGTAAAAGCATTGCTAGATTTGAGTTTACAGACAGGATATAGTCCTGTATCTGTCAGAGCGATCGCCAACCGTCAAGATATTCCCGCTCCTTATTTAGAAAAATTACTCATAGAAATGCGTCGTGCAGGCTTGGTAAAATCAATTCGCGGCAGCGTTGGTGGATATCAATTAGCGCGATCGCCAGAACTAATCTCTGTAGGACAAATTTTAGAAGCTGTCGGTGAAAACATTACCCAATTACCTCATTCTGACATCAAAACTACACTTGCAGAAGATTGGGTAACATATACTTTATGGCACAGATTACAACAAAAACTTAAACAAGCTTTATATAGTATTACCCTAGCAGACCTCTATTATGATGCTCGTAGTTGGCAAGCAGCTCAAGGGGAAGAAGCTAGTTTTATTGTTTAGTCAATAGTCCATAGTTTATAGTCAATAGTCCATAGTCCATAGTCCATAGTCCAAAAGTCTTAACTGTTGACTTTTGACTGTTGACCTTTGATTCCTAACCAATGACACCATTTGTTATTTTAATCATTGCCGCCACTTTAGATTACTTAATCGGCGATCCTTGGGGTTTTCCTCATCCAGTGCAAGTTATGGGATGGGTAATTTCTCGTTTGAGCAAATTCGCATTTCAATTTTGTCACAATTCCATAACACAGCGAATAGCGGGAATTTTACTCGGCACAATTCTCATAATAGGTAGCGGCATTGTTGGCGTTTTCACAATTCAAACTGCGAGATGGCTGCATCCGCTATTGGGAATAATATTAGAAAGTATTCTTCTTGCCAGCTGTTTTGCTTTGAGAAGTTTAAAAACAGCCGCACAAGCAGTTTTACTACCTTTAGGTGCAGGACAAATCCAAGATGCTCGGTCTATTTTAAGTAATTATGTAGGACGAGATACAGAAAACCTTACCGAAGCAGAAATTTTGCGAGCTGTTCTGGAAACAGTTACGGAAAATGCTACCGATGGGGTCATGGCTCCTCTTTTTTATGCAATTGTGGGAGCATTTTTGCCATTTGTGGGGGCAGCACCCCTAGCTCTAGCATACAAAGCTAGTAGTACACTTGATTCAATGGTGGGCTACCGCTCTTCTCCCTATACTTATTTGGGCTGGTTCAGTGCGCGGTTAGAAGATTGTTTAACTTGGCTTCCTTGTCGGTTAACAGTGATAACATTAGCGCTTTTATCAGGTAAACCATTGCATGTTTGGCAAATTTGTCAGCGAGATGCGATTAAAGATGCCAGTCCTAACTCGGGTTGGAGTGAATGCTGTTATGCTGCTATTTTGGGTGTGCAAATGGGAGGTACAAATTGGTATCGCGGTATAGCTTCACATAAACCACTACTAGGAGATGCCATTTATGCGATCGCACCAACTCATATCCAAAAAGCTTTGCAATTAACTCGATATTGCTTTTTACTCTGGTTATTTTCAACTACATCCCTATTCTTTTTGCTCCTAAAAAGGTAATGATCTAGATAGTCGAGCTGCCCATACAACACAAGATAAAAATAACTCTCCCCCTTGTCCTCCTTCCCTTGGGCTAAACCAGGACAAAAATGGACAGCCTTCTTCTGAGTGACTCGTTTGGTGTTGCGGATCTTTAATACAAGGCTGTCCATTTTTGTCTACTTTTGGTGAAACCCCCACTCCCTCTAACACACGGTATAATCACTAACTCTGGGTATTGTTTATGATTATTATGTCTGCCAAAGTAGTTGAAATTCTCTCAGCAGAAGAAATACGTCGTACCGTAACCCGTCTTGCCTCTCAAATTGTCGAAAGGACACGCGATTTATCCGACTTAGTACTATTGGGTATTTATTCTAGAGGTGCATTGTTAGCTGAATTGCTAGCACGTCAGATTGAGATACTCGAAAACGTATCCGTGTCAGTAGGAGCATTGGATATTACATTATATCGGGATGACCTTGACCAAATTGGCTTGCGAACTCCAGCAAAAAGTGATATTTCTATTGACCTGACAGGAAAAACCGTTGTCCTTGTCGATGATGTAATTTTTAAAGGACGGACAATTCGTGCTGCTTTGAATGCAATACAAGAGTATGGCAGACCAGAAGTGATTCGTTTAGCTGTGCTGGTAGACAGAGGTCATCGTGAGTTACCGATTCATCCTGATTTTATCGGTAAGCAACTACCTACTGCTAAAGAAGAAGTAGTCAAAGTTTTCCTGCAAGATTGGGATGGACGAGATGCCGTGGAGTTAATTGGGGATTAGTAATTAGGCATTGGGCATTGGGCATTGGGAATTGGGCATTGGGAATTGGGAATTGGGCATTGGGAAAAAAGAATAATTCCCTTGTCTCCTTGTCCCCTTGTCTCCATCTGCTACCGCATAATTGGGCTACCATGATGATGAATTAAATACCACTTTCCACCAAGAAGTTCAAATACGTTGGTAGCCATTGATTGTGCTTGAATTCGTCTACCTTCAATGACTTGTAAGACGTTTTCTACAAGTACAATGCAGGCAATATTATCGCGAACTTCTGTAGTAATTATGTCTGTGTTTATTTCAATGTAGGCAGTATTTTTAAATATCTGTTCCCAAGAAGTGCGAACTTGCTTCCAACCCCGCAGTACATTCCATCCAGGATGAATACAAAGACTACCAGTTCCCTGGGACCATACTACACTCATTGCTTCGATGTCTTTCTTTTCAAAAGCTCGATAAAAAGCTGTGTTAACGGCTAAAACTTCAGGTGTCATGGGGAGTGGGGGAGTGGGGGACAAAGAACAACGAACAACTAACAACTAACAACCAACAACCAACCAACCACTAACTATTTTTAACTGTATTAATTGTTTCCAATAATTGCTTTGCGGTGTAAGGTTTGGATAAAAAAGCTTTGATTCCTAAATCGTATGCTGCACTCATTTTATCGCTAGTAGCAAGTCCGCTGATGGCGATAATTTTGACAGTAGGGTTAATTTTGTGCAAGGTGCGAATGGTTGTGATGCCATCCATTGAGGGCATTAGCATATCTGTTAAGACTAGAGATATTTTATCGCGATATTCTGCATAAAGAGCGATCGCTTCTATGCCATCGCTAGCAGTTATCGCTTTATAGTTATACGCTTCTAGGGATGTTTTGGTAATTTCTCGAATCGAAGGTTCATCATCAATGATCAAAACCAATTCTCCGCTGCCATGTGGCAATTCTAGTTCTTTTTCTTCGGCGGTTTCTGTTGTTTCCTGGGCAGGTAAATATACTTCAAATTTGCTGCCTTTCCCTACCTCGCTGTATACATTGATGAAACCAGCGTGACTTTTGACAATACCAAGTACTGTGGAAAGTCCTAAACCTGTACCTTTACCGAGTTCTTTAGTGGTAAAAAATGGTTCAAAAATTCGGTCTAATACTTCATTTGTAATGCCAATTCCTGTATCAGCAACTACAACGACGATATAGGAGCCAATTTTCGCATCAATGTGCATTCTAGCATAGTGTTCATCGACGATAAAATTTTGGGCAGAGATTGTCAAAGTTCCGCCATTGGGCATAGCATCACGAGCATTGACACACAAATTCATTAGTACCTGATGCAACTGGGTAGCATCTCCAGAAACAGTCCAAAGATTTCGTGAGGTTTCACATTCAACTTCTATTGATTTAGGAAATGTTTCTTTAATAACTTGGCGAATTTCTAATATTAAGTGCTTTAATTGTAAAATTGTGCGATCGCCTTCAACGCCGCGAGTAAAAGATAATACTTGCTTGACTAAATTCGCTCCCCGTTTGGCGTTCGTTACTAATATCGGCAGCAATCGCTTACTCCGCACATCATCCAGCTGTGTCTCTAGAAGTTGTGCGGTCATTAAAATCGGTGCGAGGACGTTGTTTAGGTCGTGGGCAATACCGCTAGCTAAGGTGCCAATACTTTCTAGTCTTTGGGCGCGTAAAAATTGCGCTTCCAGTTGTTTTTTCTGGGTTATATCAGTATTAACTACTAGAATAGATTGTGACTTTTTCTGAGATGGGACTAATGTCCAGCGGCTTTCGACGATGATTTCTTTGTCGTATTTGGTTGTTTGATATAACTCTCCTTCCCAAGAGCCATTTTTCATCAAAATATTGAGAGCTTCTTGCAATTGCAGCGCATGTTTGGTTTGCCAAATATCTTGGGTTCTTTTGCCGATCGCTTCTTCTTTCTTACAACCATATAAACGTTCAGCTGCTTTGTTCCAAAATAAAATTTTATTGTCTAAATCGCGCACGAAAATAGCATCGGTAGCGACATCAAGTAAAGCAGCTTGTTCGCGAATTTTCTGTTCTGTTTGTTTGCGCTCAATCGCGTAGCGAATCGAACGCTCTAACAAAGGTGCTGTCATTTGACTTTTTTCTAAATAATCTGCTGCACCGGCTTTCATTGCCTCGATATCTATTTCTCGATCTCCTTTACCGGTGAGTAAAATAATGGGAGCGGTGCAACTATTGGCGATCGCTTCGCTCAACAACTCCAGTCCATTCCCTTCACCCAAACGATAATCAACCAGATAGATATCGTGGCGATTTTGAGCGATCGCTTCTCTAGCTTTTGCATAAGTACTTACCCATTCCAGTTCGCTACCAGCCACCTGAAATTCATCGAACCAATCACGAGTCAAAATATAATCATCTTCGTCATCATCAACTAGAAGAACCTTGATTGGACTGTTGTTCATTTTTCGCTCCAACTACTTCTAGTGGTAATTCCACAATTTCAAACCAGTATTTGCCTATGGTCTTCATTACCTCAACTAACGAGCCGAAAGTGACAGGCTTAATGATGAAGGAGTTTGCACCCAAATCGTAAGTACGGTAAATATCTTCTTCTGCTCTAGAGGTAGTCAGCACAACAATCGGAATTTTTCTCAGATTAGCATCAGCCTTAATTTCTCTGAGTGCTTCCCGACCGTCTTTTTTGGGCATGTTTAAATCGAGCAAAATTAGACCCGGACGCGGTGAAACCTGAGAGTTAGTATACTGACCACGGTGGTACAGATAATCCATCAGTTCTTCACCATCACTGACAATGTGTAGATCATTTGACAATCGGCTTTCTGCCAATGCATCACGAGCTAACAAACAGTCATCTTCATCATCATCCGCCATCAAAATTGTCACAGTTGTTTGCCGACCCTTCACTATGAATTTTCTCCTTAGCGCTGGTGATTATATCTAATTGGTATTAAATCGCAACAAATTATCAAGGAGGGGAAAAGACGAAAGGGACGGAATTATTTAAAATTACTTCTTCCCCTTTCCCCTTTCCCCTTTCCCCTTTCCCCTTTCCCCCTCTGAATAAGTAGTGTTGTATTTAAATATCTCTATGGGGGTATGGATAAGCTGTGGACAGCAATAAAAAATAACGATAGCAAATTACATCGGTAGAGTAACAATAAATTTTGCTCCGTGTCCTGGTATACTTGTGGCTGTAATACTTCCGTTATGACGTTCGGCAATTTTGCGGCAGATAGCTAAACCGATGCCGGTGCCTTCATATTCGCTGCGACCGTGGAGACGTTGAAAAACGTTAAAGATGCGACTAAGGTACTTTTCGTCAAATCCAATACCTCGATCTTCGATCTGGAGCTGACAAAGTTCTAAACCGTTAATTTCTCTAGTAACTTCACTGTAGATTTTGACATAAGGCGGTTCTTGTGGACGGTGAAATTTTAAAGCGTTGCCGATCAAGTTTTGTAACAATTGTCGCATCTGGAATGGATCGCCAATAACGGTAGATAACTCACCTACCTCCACACATGCACCAGATTGCTGGATAGTCACTTCTAAATCAGACAAGACCTCTTGTGTTATTTTTGCTAAATTTACAGATATAAAAGGTTGTGTTCTGGTGCTAACTCGTGAAAGTGTCAGCAAATCTTCAATCAAAGTTTGCATTCGTTGAGCCGCGTTTTGCATTCTTTCTAGGTAATCGCTTCCTTGTTCAGTGAATGCATTGCCGCAAGTAGCTTTTAAGCGATCGCCAAATGTTTTGATTTTCCGCAGTGGTTCTTGTAAATCGTGGGAAGCGATAAAAGCAAATTGTTGCAATTCGTCATTGGAACGGGCTAATTCTTCGCGTTGTCTTTTTTCTTGTTCTAAAAGTTGCCCTTGGGAGACAGCAATACCAATTTGATCTGCTAGTTGTCGTAAAAATTGTGTTTCCCAGGTAGTCCAGTTGCGGGGATAAGCGCACTGATGAGCGATTAGCAGTCCCCAAAGTTGATTTTTAAACAGAATCGGCACAACTAAATTAGCTTTAGCACCAAACGATTGCAGCATTTCATAATAGCAAGGATCGATGTTAGTGTTGTCTATGTCGTGAATAGAACCAATTCTGCCATTGCGATATTTTTCCATGTAATTTTCACTAAAGCAAGGGTCGATAATATCCCGTGCCTGAAGTACTGGAAAACCCGGAACTACAGCTTCTTTCACTACCGTTCCCGAACGATCCGACCACAACCGAAATATAAGTACACGGTCAGCGTGTAGCAGTTGTAACACTTCGCTGACGCTGGTGTGGAGAATTTCATCAATATCTAAAGACTCACGAATTTTGACGGTGATATCGTTGAACAATTGCGATCGCATGTTTTGTTTGAGTAATTCTTCTTCTACTCGCTTGCGATCGCTCATATCCATCATCGCCCCAATTATCCGCACTGCCTTGCCAGTATTGTCATAAACGACATAACCACGATCTAAAATATCAGCATAAGATTTATCGCCACGCAGAAAGCGGTATTCATTCGACCAGAATTGCTGACAAAGAGCGATCGCTGCGTTCATATTAGAAACAACCCTCTGTCTATCTTCTGGGTGTAAGCGATCGCGCCACCACTTAGTATCTAAACTAATATTCTCTGTCGAGTAACCAAGTGTCTGCACATTTTGATTCCACCACATCTGATTTGTCAATAAATTCCAGTCCCAGACAACATCATTGGTAGCACGAACAACTATCTGGAAACGCTCTTCACTCTGATGCAGTTGATCTTCTGATAGTTTCCGCTCAGTAATATCTGTATAAGAACCAACCATTCTGATTACATTATTGTCTTCATTCCAATGTGCCTGACCGCGAGCTAAAATCCATTTGTAAGTATTATCTTTACATCGCACTCGATGCTCACTGATGTAAAACGGGGTTCTTTTGGCAAAGTGGTCTTGAATAACTTGTTTCACCCGAACGATATCATCAGGATGTATTCGTGTTAAGCATTCATCTAAATGGTTGGAAATCTCTTGCTCTTCATAACCGAGCATTTCTTTCCAGCGAGTTGAGAAAAAAACTTCTGACGTTTTAACGTTCCAATCCCAGATACCATCATTAGTACCCTGCACAGCTAAGTGCCAGCGTTGCTCACTTTCTTTGAGAGCATCTTCCATCTTTTGACGGTCAATGGCTGTAGCCAGAATATTGGCAATAGCTTGGAGAAAATAAATTTCGTCTCGGCTGAAGTTGCGTGCTTGTGTTGTGTGTGCGCCTAAAACGCCAAAAGGACGCTCTTGACCTTCAATAATAACACTCATACCGCTAACTACCCGATGGTCATACAGTAGCTGCGGTCCTGTGAACCTAGTTTCTCTACGCAAGTTTTTGACAATAACTGGCTTTTTGGCAAACAAAGTGTACCCAGCTTGGGAATTTATGTCGGCACCCACGGTTGCCTTTCCTACTAGCCCTGCTTGCCACCCTACACCCGCCCGTAACAATAATGCCTCACCGTTAGCCAGTAGTTCCAAAACTTTGCAATACTCAACTTTCAGCGATTGGGCAATCACCGTCACGGCTGAATTCATTAATGTAGTTAAATCTGTCCCAGCTAAAGCGCTTTGGCTAAGTTCTGCCACCAACGCTTGCCGTGAAGCGTAAAGTTCCAGCCTTTCTTCCGCTTGCTTGCCCTTGGTGATGTCGATTGTCACTCCAGACATTCGCTGTGCCATCCCGGAGGAGTCACGAAAAACAACTCCTTTACTTGCTGCCCAACGCAGGCTACCATCACGGGCAACAAAGCGATATTCGATGTCGTATTCTGCCTCTTTTTGAATTGCCTCGATTACCGAGCGGCTGATATAATTGCGATCTTCGGGATGTACACACTCAATAAAAGTTGCATAAGTAGTCTCAAAACTACCTTGTTCCAAGCCAAACAGTACTTCTAAGTTATCCGACCAAGTTATTTGATTGGTGACGACATCCCAATCCCAAGTAGCCATGCGAGCTGCATCTAATGCCATCCGCAATTGCGCTTCTTGCAGTTGCGCTTGCTCTGTTTGCTGTCGTAATGTTTTCACATGAAGACTAGCTTTGATCAAACGGCTAACTCGTTGACGCAATACTTCCCATTGAATCGGTTTGGTAATATAGTCAGTCGCACCGACTGCAAAAGCTCGCTCTACAAATGCTTGATTCTCAAGAGCGGTAATCATTAAAATGGGTGTATTCGCACCACCAGGAAGTTTTTGTAATTCAGTGCAGCAGGTAAATCCATCCATCACCGGCATGATAGCATCAATCAGCACTATTTCTGGCTGTAGGCGAGTATAAGCAGCTAGCGCTTCGGAACCATTACTTGCTTGTGCCACCTGATATCCTGCTTGTTGCATCAAGTCGCACAGCTGTACTCTTAATAAATCGTCGTCGTCTACAACCAGAATTAGGTTTGGCATAGGTCATTGGGCATTGGGCATTGGGCATTGGGCATTGGGCATTGGGCATTGGGCATTGGGCATTGGGCATTGTAACTCGTTAACTCTTGAACAGTCACAGACTGGGAATGCTTACCGGAGTCAGTCTGAAGCTCCAGATTTTACCCTAGGCAGAGCCTCTGTAGTTACATTACAAAGCTCTGCCTTGTAACGATAAAAACGAGAAATTTCCAGTTTCAAGCACTAAGTTTTAGCTTAATCGGCTCAAAACCTTAATATTATGAATTATAAACTCTTAACCGATGCCCAATGCCCTATGCCCTATGCCCAATGCCCTATGCCCCATGCCCTATGCCCTATGCCCTATGCCCTATGCCCTATGCCCCATGCCCTATGCCCTATGCCCTATGCCCTATGCCCTATGCCCCATGCCCAATGATTTGATATAAACTTTGTAATAATTCTTGTGTCGTATAGGGTTTTGGCAAAAAGGCTGCGTGCTGAGATGTTTTATTTAATAAGACTTGCTCGCTTGTTGGCAATCCACTGACTGCAATAATAGGCAGTAGCGGATTCATTTTTTTCAAAGTCTTAATGGTGGTGGCTCCATCCATGTTGGGCATCATTATATCAATAATTGCGGCTTTAATTTCGTTTTTATGCTGGGCGTACAGTGCGATCGCTTCAATGCCATCACTTGCTGTAATTGCTTTGTAGTTATATTTTTCTAAAGAGGTTGTGGTAATCTCCCGAATCGAGGCTTCATCATCGACAATCAAAATTAATTCTTCATGTCCGGTAAGTATTTCCTGATTTTCTTCTTCCCGGATTGCATCTGTATTCATCGCTGGGAAATAAATTTGAAATTTTGTGCCTTTAGCGATCGCACTTGATACGGTGATAAAGCCTCCATGACCTTTAACAATACCCATTACTGTTGAAAGTCCTAAACCTGTACCTTTACCAAACTCTTTTGTGGTGAAAAATGGCTCAAAAATTCTCTCTAATATTTCTTGAGAAATGCCAATTCCTGTATCTGCAACGCTCAAGAGTATATAATAACCAACTTTCGCATCAAGATGCATTCTGGCAAAGTTTTCATCAATGAAAATATTCTTAGCAGAAATGTTTAATGTGCCACCATTGGGCATAGCATCACGAGCATTGACGCACAAATTCATCAATACCTGATGTATTTGGGTGCTATCGCCACAAATATGCCATAAGTCTGGTTGAATTTCTTTCTCAAGTGTAATTGATTTGGGAAATGTTTGCTCCATAATTTGCTTCATTTCTAAAATCTGATGTTTTAGCTGAAGCACAGTGCGATCGCCTTCAATTCCCCGCGCAAAAGAAAGCACTTGTTTAACCAAATTTGCACCACGTTTGGCGTTGTTTTCTACTATCGATAGTACCTTGACACTGCGCTCATCCGAAAGTTTTGCCTTTAACAGTGGCACTGACATTAAAATCGGTGACAGCATATTATTTAAATCATGAGCAATACCACTTGCTAGTGTGCCGAGACTCTCCATCCGCTGGGCACGTAAAAATTGCGTCTCTATTTGTTTTTTTTGTGTTATGTCAGTATCTACAATCAAAATTGATTTAGCTTTTTGATGCTCATCGCGAACTAAAGTCCAACGACTTTCAACGATGATTTTTTTCCCTGATTTAGTCTGCTTTTGTAACTCTCCCTGCCAATTTCCAACTGACAAAACAATCTTATAAATTTCTTGCTGCGGGAAACTTTCATTATCGAATTGATTAATATTCTTGCCTATAGCTTCTTCAGCTTTCCAACCATAAAGCTTTTCGGCGCTTTTGTTCCATAATAAAATTTTTTTGGATAAATCTCGTACAACAATTGCATCTGTAGAGATATCAAGTAATGCTGCTTGCTCGCGGACTTTTTGTTCTGCTTGTTTGCGTTTGGTAATGTCTCGAAAATAAACATATAGTCCTTCTTTCGATGGATAGGCATGTATTGCAAACCATGCATCAAATGGCAGGTAGAATTCTTCAAATTCAACGCTAATTTGCTGAGTTATTGAAGAGTGATATTCTCGGTAAAATGTAGAATCCACAGCTTCGGGAAACTCATCCCAAATATTTCTACCAAGTAATTCTTCTTTGCTTCTTTGTAATAGCGGCTCGGCTTGTTTATTAATATAGGTGAAGCGCCATTCATTATCTAAAGCAAAAAAGCCATCGGCGATACTTGCAAAAATATTTGTAATTCTATTTTGTGTTGCTTGTTCCCGCGCTAATATTTGCAAGCGTTCTTTTTCGGCTTGCTTGCGTTCTGTGATATCCTCAACTATATAAGCAAATCTCAGAGGGCTATGGCAACATGAAGTAATTGAAGAGACAGTAGCTCTGAGCCATTTATTAGCATCTCTAGTTTCGTGAAGATATTCAAAGCTGACAGGCGATCGCGTTTTTTCTGCTTGACGGTAGTGATTAATCCACTGACGTACATACTTTTGAGGCATACCCATATTGCTCGCAAAGCGATTTTTCATCCCTTTTGGAGTGAATCCAAAAAATTTGGCGCTAGCAGCATTGTCAGAAATATGCCGGATGTCATCATACCTTAACTCCACAGTTCCCATCATCATTGGTGCGCTGTCAAAAAAGCTTCGCAGGGTACATTCACTTTGACGCAGTTCTTCTTTTGCTTGCTTATAGTCAGTTTTAATGCTTGCTAATTCAGTTAAATTTCGCCGGATTTCTAATTGTCTAATTATCAGACGGCTAATAGCTTTGAGTCCTTCTAATTGTTCGTCATTAATTTGGCGTGGTTTTTGATCGACTACACACAAAGTCCCGATCGCTTCTCCGCTTGGTGTTATTAAAGGTATACCAGCGTAAAATCTTACATAAGGTTCAGAGGTAACTACACTAGCTGAAGCATATCGTTTATCAGCCAAGGTATCCGGAATAACCAAAGCATCTTCTTCTTCGATGCAAAACGGACAAAACCCAATATCTCTAGGCATTTGCTGTACATCCAGCCCGATTTTGGCTTTGAACCAGTGACGTTTACTGTCTATGAGATTAATTACGGCGATCGCTGTGCCACAAATTTGCGCGGCTAAAAATGCCAGATCGTCAAATACCTGTTCTGGTGGAGTGTCGAGAATTTGATACTGACGCAAAGCCTCAAGTCTTCTTGCTTCGTTTTTAACAGTTAAGGTATTCATAAAACTTTCCTAACAATTACTTAATTACAACTTGCCCTTGTCTTATTTATGGTTGTTGTTCGCTTCAACAAGCAGGGAAGGTGTAAGGGTGATAGCTTGAGAATGCTACATACCTAAAATTTTTCTCACAGCCATACACATATGCCAAAAACTTGCCTTGCGCTTGGTTTGCCCACATAGCTACAAAGAATGCGATCGCTTTACTTAAAGCTTCAAACACTTTACTATCAGGATATCTAAAACACTCAGCAGATAAGCTCCTCACTGTCACTATAGTAATATCTCTTTAGGAGGATGACAGGTTTATTGCTAAAATCCCGCAAATGCACGTAATCGATGCATCAATTACGTATTTATTAGCATTCTTTTTAACAAAAAAGCTCTTAAAACTAAAATTTTACGTTGAACTACTTAGTATTTATAGTATAGATGAAGTTATAAAGGGATGGGGAGAAAGAAGAATTATTCTCCTTATTTTCAAGGAGTCCCCCTGTCCCCCTGCAAGAAAGCCTACTCCTTGTCTGTTTAAATTAAGCAGGGTGCCAGCAAAGCTTAAACTGAAGACTAGATACTGATGCCGAATAAAATGAACTCAGTTAAGACAACAACACCTGCCTTTGCGATTAAACCAAGTGCTGAAGATAGCTTTGCGATTACTTTTGCACCTTTGTCTGTTGAGGAAGCCTATGCTAGAGCAGACGATCAAGCCAATGGTGCGATCGTGCTGATGAGTGGAATGGTTCGCAATCAAACAGATGGTAAAGCTGTGATGTCACTGGAGTACCAAGCTTACGAACCGATGGCGCTACGGGTATTTTATCAAATTGCGGCTGATATTCGCTCCTCTTGGTCTGATGTGAGTCGAGTTGTGATTTATCATCGCGTTGGGCACTTAAAAGTCGGCGAAATCAGCGTTTTAGTAGCGGTGGGTTGTCCTCATCGCCGTGAAGCCTTTGAAGCTTGCCGTTATGCTATTGATACCCTCAAACATACTGCACCGATATGGAAAAAAGAACATTGGCAAGACGGTTCGAGTACCTGGGTAAGCATTGGTGCTTGTGAAGTTCAAGATTGTGAATAAACAAGATTGGGCATGGGGCATGGGGCATGGGGCATGGGGCATGGGGCATGGGGCATCGTTTAAGTGAAATTCTAAAACTTCTTTTTATTCCCATTGCCCATTGCCCATTGCCCATTGCCCATTGCCCATTGCCCATTGCCCATTGCCCATTGCCCATTGCCCATTGCCCATTGCCCATTGCCCAATTCCCCACCTTCATAATTTGTTTTAATTGTTTACATTTTTCTCGGTTGATATTGCAGTTTGTAAAAGTTTTTTGTATCCCAAACGACTATTCCTTTAGACTGATCAACAATCGGAAAAAGTTGGGACATCCAAACATGCATTCAGTCAACTTAATTTGTCACGAATTTGTCGTTGCTGTTTCTTTTGTGGCTTGTATTGCTGGTTTGTTGCTTCTGTGGGATCGCAAGCAAGAAAAAAATGAATGGGAAGAAACAGAACGAATTCTGTTAAGAATGAGCTTTACTTACTGGTTAGTTTACTGCGTTGCTTTTGGTATAGAGAAAGTAATTTTACCGGAATGGTCAGCAGTAGTGATGTCGTTGAGAATGACAACAGCATTGTCATATTTATTAACATTTTCTTGCATTCTCAGTCTGCCGCTACACAAATTTGCAGTGCATAAGGTTGAAGAATAGTTATTTGTTATTTGTGACTAGAGACAAATTACTATTAGACACAAGAAGTGGAAAAAATGTAGAGACGTAGCACTTGGTAGTCTCTTAGGGTTTTGGGTAATGCGTAATTAATTTCCACATCGGTTGTCTATTACTTTCTCATAGCGATCGCGATCGCTTCTTCGAGTTTATCCTGATCCAAAATGGTCAGGATAAACACCTCTTGCACCGTTTTACCTTGACGTGCAATTACCTTAAAACCTCCGCGAATCGGTACAGACACGCGCAATTGCATTTTTGGGCAGTGACCTCTCACTCGTCCAATCACTCCCGGCGTGACAGTTTGCAGTCCCTCGTGCTGGCAGAGACGTTCTAAAATGGGGATAAGACCGGGAATGTGGGTTGAGTGATTCCAAACTAATCTGGCATCCTTAGGTTTGCCCATTGTGATTATGCCGCTTCTAAAGGAGCCATTGTTAAGCCAGCCCGACGCAACTGTTGATGATACAGTTCCGCTGGTTCTTGTGGACCAACCCAAACGATCGCTTGACCTTCATAATGTACCTGGTTAGTCAAATCCCAAGCGCGATCGGGTGTCATACCTGGAATATACTTTACCAAACATTCAGCCACATGCTGAAATGTATTAAAATCATCATTTAAAACAATAACTTTAAAGTTTGGATAAAGCTTTTGAGTAGCTTGACTAGACCGTTCAGGAGCTACAGTTGGTGCTGTCGCCATCCCGTAAACAGCTGCTGAAAGTCTGGGAACCATAGAACAGTATTTTACAAAACTACACTACAAATTACTAGTTTAGTTCATAGATGGTGGATAGTGGCTAGTGGGTAATGGATAGTGGCTAGTGGTAGGTATGAGTAATTTTTGACAATCAACAACCATTAACCAACTTTTTTGATCAGCTACTCCCAAAGGATGATTTACTTTTTTCAGTATTGACTACAATGTAGTATGTAGTAGTATTAAAAGTCAGTGGCTTAAGTGCAACGTCAAATAGTAAATAGTTAAAACACAAATCATCACTTTTTTACAGACATTCGGTGCGGAACGTCTGTAGTCATCAAATAGAGTGCATCATGGCAAAATTTAGAGACATTCTCAAATATTACGATCGCTATCGAGTAGCGGTTATATTTAGTATTGCCGCAGCGAGCATCTTTGAAATTATCGATTTGGTTGTACCATATGCCACAGGACAGATTTTAAACGTACTTTCGGGACAACCGCTAGATAATGTAATAGAGAATGCGATCGCTGCAATTACTAACCTGACTAACTTACCACAAAATCGGTTATCATCGCTTCTGGTACTAATGACTGTAATCTTCTTAGTTACCGTTGTCAGAGCGCCGATTCAAATCTGGTCAACTTGGTGGTTTCATTGGGATATTGCTTTGCGTACCAGACGAGATAACTTAAAAAAAACGGTAGCGAAAATACTCACCTTGCCGCTAGAATTTTACGATGAAAACAATCCTGGACGCATTGCAGGTAAAATATCTAGAGGTTTAGAAAATCACACTTGGACTTATCCGGAAGTTGCCGGACAAATGATTCCTAAACTGTTTAGAGTATTGGGAATTTTTGTAGTCATCTTGTTGATAGAATGGCGTATTGCTATACTATTTTTGATTTCGTTCGTGGCAATCATTAGCTTCAATATGAAAGATTTAAAGAAGCTGATGGAACAAGAAAAACGGCTAGATAAATACATGGAAAATACCCAAAGCCGCAATTCCGAAATTATCACTAACATCAAAACAGTTAAAGCATTTGCCACAGAACGGCTAGAATTCAAACGCCAAAAACAACGACTTAATCGCGAGTTTAAAGTAGCTGATTACCGCATCCATGTTGGTTATATCAAGTTAGGTACTTTTAGAACAGCATTCGTTCAATTTTGTGTGTTTGCAATACTAGGTTTAACTTTAGCAGCGACGGTAAAAGGTGAAATTTCCTTAGGACACTTTATCACGACTTTAACAGTTTCTAGCATGGCTTATGCCGAGTTGGAACCTATCAGCAGCCTTGCGGAAGTTTTTACCCGTCGTTATGCTTCAATGTTGGGGTATCACGAATTAATGCAACAGCCGATTGGGGTAGATGCAGCTAGTTTGGTAGAGAGTGAATCAACTTATAGTTTTACCGGCAAAATTGAGTTTTCTCATGTAACTTTTGGGTATGATGCTAACCGTCCGGTTCTGGAAGACATCAACTTGTTAATAGAACCATATCAGACAGTAGCGCTGGTTGGGCGCTCAGGTTCGGGGAAATCTACTTTAGTGAAATTGCTGTTTCGCTATTTTGAGCCGAATCAGGGAAGGATATTAATTGATGGGGAAGATATTGTCACATTAGATGTTGGTAATTATCGCCGACGTTTAGCGATCGTTCACCAAGAAGTAGACGTTTTTAACGGTACTTTGTTGGATAATTTAAGATATGGCAATCGAGAAGCGAGTTTTCACCAAGTTGAAGAAGCTTGTAGAATTGCCAAATTAGATGACGTAATTCGCTCTTTACCCGAAGGTTATTACACAGTTGTCGGTGAACGTGGTGTTAGGTTATCTGGAGGACAAAGACAGCGTTTAGGAATTGCTAGAGCGCTATTAGTTGAACCAGATGTATTAGTATTTGACGAAGCGACATCTAGCTTAGATTACGAGTCTGAGAGATTGATTCAATTAGCCATGCGATCGATTCAAGGAACTCGGACTACAATAATTATTGCTCACCGTTTGAGTACAGTACGCGAAGCAGATAGGATTGTGGTTCTAGATCAAGGTAGGATTGTTGAAGTGGGTAGTCATGATGAATTGTTGCGTCATGAAGGAATTTACCACCGTTTGCACTCTCTGCAAGAGACTGGAGAATTGTTGAGTTAACCTTTTAGGTAATTTTTCCCCTCAATAACATCAGAATTTTTTCCGTATAATATCCTCAAAAGGATGATTGTACGGAAATTTTTAATTTATATTGCTCTCATGGGTAGACGCAAAGCGGCTTGTCGTCAGACATTGCCCCTATCAAATGTCACAATGTACCCTAACAAGATTTATCGCTCCAACTAGAACAAGTTCGTAGGTTGGGTAGAGCAAAGCGAAACCCAACTGCTTAGACTACAACTGAGACAGTCCATAGTTTATAAGGAATGTGGAGCGAAGCAAAACCCAAGACAACACCACTAAGGAGGCGATCGCACTCAACCCAACAGTTTCTCAACCGATACCTCAATGTCTAAAAATGCCAACGGTGTAATTGTTCCCTGCACAAGAATTTGTTCTTTAGCATACTTCCCGTTTTTGGGTTCTCGAAATACAATTATTTGCTTTGCAGATAAATCCAAAACCCAATATTCTGGAATTTCAGCAGCAGCGTAAATAGAAGCTTTCAATTCTAAATCTTTCTTCAAGCTTGTCTTGGCAACCTCTACCACCCAAAAGATATCTTCAGGTGCAGGATGGCGATTGTTGTAAGCTGACTCTGGTAGTCGTGCGATCGCTATATCTGGTTCAGGTTCAGAGTTAGATAAAGTAATCGGTCCATTAAAACGAACATCGGCTTTACCTAAGAGTAATTCCTCTAGGTATTTCGTGCCTCGTTTTGCGGTACTGTAATGAATCGGGGTTTCTGGACTCATTTCAACAATTTCCCCAAAGAGCAATTCTACACGGCGATCGCTCAGAATTCCCGCTTGAACCATGCGATGATAGTCATCCACAGACCACTTAGCTAGCGTCTTCATTGCCGAATCGCTCACATTACAACAGTAAACCTAGCTTTATTCTACGTTCTGTTGCGGCGATGCCTGACAATTAATGCCTTCCCAAAATTAGAGTGCAAAAACTATTGGCATTTCCAAAACCTTATGCTACTATTATAAATCGTGAGCCAAATGGGTCGATGTCCGAGTGGTTAATGGAGACGGACTGTAAATCCGTTGCGAAAGCTACGCTGGTTCAAATCCAGCTCGGCCCATCTCACTATAAATAAAAAGTGTTGATTTTAAATTGAATTATGCGTTAGCATAGTTGAGAAATCAACACTTACAATATTTAAAGCGTTTTGCCCGTGTGGCTCAGTGGTAGAGCACACCCTTGGTAAGGGTGAGGTCACGAGTTCAATCCTCGTCACGGGCTTTTTTATTGAACGAAAAATCAAGGGTTTCAGCCAATAGGATGTTCAAATTCTCCTTTTTGAGCATCCTATCTTGCTTTTTTTGTCTATTATTTGGATATCCTACTTGTTTTTTGGCTATGATTTGGCTATGATTTTGTAGAACACATGATATTCATAGCCAAAATAAGAGCATGAACACAACACAGAAAGCTACCAAGGGTTCGGTAGGTATCGAATCTTTTCAAGATAGATTACGGTTGAGACTCCCAAGGCAAGTATGTGGTAACAATAAAAGATATATGGTGCTTGGTTTAGCCGACACCCCAGATAATTTTAAGTTAGCAGAACAAAAGGCAAAGGAAATAGAACTAGATATACTTGCTGGTAACTTTGATGAAACATTGGCAAAGTACAAACAACAAAGACATTTATCTATAGTTAATCGAAAGGAAGTACAGAAGGTATCAACAATTTCAGAATTGTGGGATGAATATATTAACTATAAGCGTCAATCTTTAAAACCTACAACGCTAGATAAATTAGCTGTACTTGAAAAACATATTAAACGCTGTTCATATCAATTATTGGATGAACCTATAAAAATTCGTCTTGCGCTGTTCCAACAAACAACCAATTCACAAGTAAAAGATGTACTGATGTATCTTTCGGCAGCTTGTAAATGGGGAATGAAACACGGTTTAGTTACAAATAATCCTTTTGATGGAATGTATAATGAACTCCCCAAGCATAAATGGCAAGATGATTCACAACCTAATGCTTTCAGTGAAGAGGAAAAACAAAAAATAATCCAGGCTTTTAGAATGCACAAAGCATCTAAAGGTATAGGCTATAGCTATTATGCACCTTTTGTAGAGTTTTTATTCTTAACTGGCTGTAGACCTTCGGAAGCAATCGGTTTACAGTGGAAACATGTTATATCGGATTGTTCTAAGATTACCTTTGAAGGTGCATTAGTTCAGGTAGGTAACGGTGAAAGAGTCAGAGTGAATGGTTCTAAGAATAATAAAAAACGAATATTTAACTGTAATCAAAAACTACAGCAATTACTTTTAGAAATTAAACCGGAAAATCCTGAACCAGAATCTTTAGTATTTCCTTCTCCAGAAGGATTATCAATACATTACAGGAACTTTTCACGCCGTGCTTGGGATAAAATTGTAGATTCTTTAGTAGAACGCAAAACAACCCCATATTCTTGTCGTGATACTTTCATATCAGAACAAATCGCTAAAGGTGTTCCTACTGCTGTAGTGGCTAAATGGTGTGATAACTCTGTTGAAATGATTGAACAAAAGTATCTTGATTCTCAGGTTTTAGATCAACTTAAACCACTGTAGCATGTTCACTATTAAGCAACTAAGAGATAGTAGAAATGCTACTATCCCTACAAATAAAATGCTAAGACTTGAAAGCTTACTTCATTCGTTTTAACTTATCTAGAAACTTATGTCCTGTACTATTAACCATATAACAATTTGTTCCACCACCAACAATCGCACCTGCAACAGGAATTAATTCTGCAAACTTAATTCCACCTCTAACACCAACCTTGATCCCTAAAGCCTTCAGTATAGGTACTAGGAGGGTCTTTATTAAAGGCTTCAGAGCTGCTTCTCTAGCGGCAGCATTCATCATCCCTAGTTCTGCAAGCTTAAAAGCTCTATCCGTAAGGTCAGAATCCCCTGAAGCACCAGCTAACACAAAAGCTTTTACTGTGTCATCGCTAGTGTCTAAACCGTAGATTTCAGCAAGTACGCCGCACATTTCTACGATATGATACATCAACGATGTTATGTCTGTTCCACCAGCACCCAGTGCAGCTAAACCGCCAAAAATTCCTAAACCCCCCCCTGTACCGTCATTTTTGTGGCAGCTTGATATATCACCTGATTAGCCGCATCTTCTTTCCATCCTTTAGCAGCTTTAACATCACAGGCATATCGCTTAAAACGTGCTGAATCGTATGCAACTCCTAAAATTTTTGCTATGACACCACCATCACCAACCTCGGAAAGTGCATCATTCCATGCATTTGATGAATAACTCATGTTTTTCTACCTAATTGACTAACAAATTTTTATCTGTACAGTCTTATTGTTCCCAGGTTCATTAGATACTTAACGCACTTAGCCACGATATTTTTCAATACTTCCCAAAGCAACTTTATTAGTGGATAATAATTTGATAATATCCAGTTAAGCTACGAAAAGAATGCCGAAGTGTAAAAAATGTGGATCTGGATTTCCCAATAGATTACTTATAGAGGGAAAGCTAAAAAATATTCAAAACCGGAAATTTTGCCTTGACTGTTCACCCTATGGTAGGCATAACACTGTTGATTTAACGCTTGTTGGAGATAAGTCAAGCAAAACTTGTCCAAGATGTAAACAGCAACTAGCAGCAGAAGCATTTTATCAAAGAAGGAATGGTAAACACCTCAGCCCATACTGCAAAGATTGTACCAACAGACAAACTATAGAGCGAATGCGACAGTTTAAAGAAAAATGTGTTGCTCATAAAGGAGGCAAATGCTCAAGATGCGGTTACAATCGCTGCATAGATGCCCTAGAATTTCACCATATAAATCCTTTAGAAAAAGACTTGCCACTTTCAGCAGGGAAGGTCTATAGCTTTGAAAAAGCCAAAGCTGAACTAGACAAATGTATTTTAGTTTGTGCCAACTGTCACAGGGAAATCCATGCAGAAATGAGACTTATTTTAGCTATGCCAGAAGAACTTGAATACAACTCCACACAATAAAACGGGCGCAGCAGGACTCGAACCTGCGGCCGACAGATTAGAAATCTGTTGCTCTATCCAACTGAGCTATGCGCCCAACATAAATTACTAGCTCTTATGAGAGTCATTTCTTATTATATACGTGAGAGTTAGCAAAATGCAATCTATTATAGATTATGCATTTTCACTTCGAGTAGCTTGAAGAAGTTGCGTTCTTACCAATTTAAACGAAAAACGTTCACAAATCGAGTATTGCTTGCTTGTATATTGTGTTGTGAATGAATTGGTGAGGGCAAATGCGCTCAAACTAAAACCCAAGAAGAAAGCACTATGAGCTAATATAGCTCCCGGTGCGATTATAGATACCATATCAAGAATGCCCCTGTCAAAAGTTAATTTCGGTGTGCCATGTTTATTCTCAAACGGCAGGATGTTGAAATATCGTCGATTCAGCACCCAAAACAGGATCAGCAAGTACCGATCCTCCATTATCAGGGGCTAACGTTTCGTTTGATTAGCGTCTTCAAGGCTAATCAAGAGGAAGAAGCTAGAGCCTTATGGAGGGAATTAACTGATAACCGAGGTAAAGCCTGTGTCTTACTAGAGGAACCGGAGCGCTACAGCGTTTGGGGTAAAATCCGTTTAGAGCAACTAGACGGTGACACGGGTAGTCATAGCAAGACAGGAATTTTGATCCAAGGGAGTCTATTGCTACTGCAAGCGGTTTATATTGACATTGAAGAGTTCTTAGGGACTCGACAAGCGTCATTATTTGAGAAAGATATTGGTGAGTTATTGCAACAAAACCAATTTCCTCAGGTATCCTCATCAGAGACAGCTCATAACTTGCTGACAAACAACCCATTGGAGTTAGCCAAACTTCCCGCTTGGCAAGAAAATCATGTAATTCTGCTTTTGCAAGAGCTGCATCGATTGGGGAAAGGATATTTTGGCAATGCCAACTTTGCCAAACTGATGGCAGGTACATTAGAAGATATGCCATCGGCAGAGCGATCGCACTTTATCAGTTGGCTAAATCAATCTCCACTGAGTAAACTATGGCAATAACCAACATATCATCGGCAGTTCTTTTGGTGAAAAAATTTTTTACTAGGCTCCGAAGTTAAATTAACCCGTTAAGTTTCACATCCTTTTTGCCAAAATACTCCTGTGAATGTATTTATACAGTTAAGCCATATGAGAGAATCTTACAAGAATTCATATCCTCCTAAATCACTGTTGACCACTCAAAACATCGTTTTAGCTAGTATTGCCTGGGGTATGCTGGCACTATTGTACTTTTTGTTGTTTAGTGCCAAAATTCCCGGAGCAGATGGCACACAAAGTCGTGCGGCATGGTACGTAATTGGGACAAATATTTTTGAAGCATTGGCTTATTTAAGTGCTGGGATATTATGCTTAAGGAATTGGCGCAGTCCGCAAATTGTCAGCGATCGCAATGTTTGGCTGGCAATTGGCATCGGGATGCTTTCTTATTTTCTTGGCGGAATATTTTTCGGCTATACGGAAATAGTATTAAAAGAAGAGCCAATCGTTTCCCTAGGTGATGTATTTTTTGTGGTGACATATTTGTTCCTTGGTGTAGGCATGATTTTAGCAGTTGCATCTTCGCGACTCAATCTGGAAAAATGGCAGTGGATGATTGTGTCTGCAATTGGAGCTTTTGGCAGCGCTTTGGCATGGCTGATTTCTCATCAACCACCAGGAGCAGATAAAATTAGTGAACAAGTGTCATCACGAGTAGAAAATATCGCTCTGATTTTAAGTACTATCTACATTGTCAGCGACGTGTTATTGTTAATTATCGCCACCATGCTACTGCTTGCTTTTTGGGGCGGACGAGTTTCTTTGTCTTGGCGAATGATTGCCGCCGCCGCATTTTCGCTCTACATAGCAGATATGTGGTTTCAATATGCCACTAATTGGATTCCCAATTATCAAAGTGGAGAGATACTAGAGGTATTTTGGGTAATGAGTGGAGTGTTATTTGGCATGGGAGCCGCCTTGGAATATGACGCATCATTAAGCCGATCGCGGCGTGTGGGCGGACGAAAACGAGCTTAACAAAAATTTTGGTGTCTACCGTGAGAAAACTAACAGATTCTGATAAACAAGAAATTCTTAAATTATATCGAGAGACTGCCGAAACAACTTCAACTTTGGCAGAACGCTATGAAGTTAGTAATTCGACAATTAGTCGCTTGCTCAAAAGTACTTTACCAGAAGACGAGTATGAATACCTCGTTTCTTTAAAGCGTGCTGCCCGAACTCCCGAAGGCAGAGCGCAGGTAAACTATGACCAACTACAACCCAGGGTAATACCACAAAAAGATAAAGAAGTCAAACAAGTCGAGGTGAAAGCAACTCCCAAGGAAGAAAGCTTTCCACCCGAATTGCCGAAAACTTCTCTGCCAAGTCCGCGCAAGACACCTCCAAAAGTCAAAGTTGTTGAGCCTCCACAGCCAGTAGTAGAAAATTTTCCTTACCAAGAAGATGAAACCGAGGAGGAAGAAGCCGCTAACAGACGGGTGCGACGCCGTTCGTCAGCACCGATACCAAGACAACCAGTTGGGGAGCAATTAGAACTTTTAGAACAAAAGCCGACTGTAATAGCTAGTATTCCTAGCCCAATGTTAGAGGGTGAACGTCCAGACCCGAACGTTATAGCGCAAATGCTTGGCGAAGACTTGCTAGACGAATCAGAGGATTTGGACGATCTAGACGACGATTTAGATGATGATGATTTCGATGATGAAGATGACGACTTTGAGGAGCCAAGACCTCTAGTCACAAGACGAGCTTTAGGTGATGCAGCGGTGCCAGTTTTGCCCTTGTCGGCAGCTCATTTGCCCAAAACTTGCTATTTAGTAATCGATCGCTCCTCAGAGTTAATCACTCGACCCCTGAAGGATTTCGGCGATTTGGGACAAATTCCCACCATCGAAACTCAGCAAAGAACTTTGCCGATATTTGATAACCACCGAGTAGCAAAGCGCTTTTCTACCAAGCGCGATCGCGTGATTAAAGTTCCCGATAGTAAAATGCTCCATAAAGCGCGAACTCATCTGCAAGCTAAGGGGATCACACGATTGTTAATTGATGGTCAGGTATATTCTTTGTCTGGTGTTTAATCATTAGATATCTGGTAGAAAACACGTAGAGACGTAGCATTGCTACGTCTCTTGGGATCGGGCAACGCATAATTAATTAACTCTGTAGAGACGCGAAATTTCGCGTCTCTACACCGTGTAAACAACTGCTGCTAAACGCTCTGCTAAATTAATAATGTCCTGTTTTCGGGCAGTTTGCTCAACCCATTCTGAGGGAATATTCTCCACTCCATAGTAAATTCCTGCCAACCCTCCAGTAACAGCGGCAGTAGTATCAGTGTCTCCACCCAAATTTACCGCTTTGAGTACCGCTTCGGCGTAGTTAGAACTATTTAATAAACACCAAAGTGATGCTTCTAAAGTATCAATTACATAGCCGCTAGAACGAATTTCTTCCAGTGGTAACTTGTCAATTTCGCTGCTGAAGACTCTGGAAAAATGCGGCATTTCTAAAGCGTATTCAGATGTAGAGTAAATTTGGCGAATATTTTCTAAACCTTGTAAATAAGCTGCTTGCGGCTCAAGTCCTTCTAGGAGGCAAACTGCGATACTGATATATATACCACAGGCAATTTGCGATCGCATATGAGCATGGGTAATACAAGAAACTTGATGTACCCGCGAAATCAATTCGGCAAAAGTTAAGTTTTTGTAACAATAAGCCATAGGTAAGATTCTCATCAAAGAGCCATTACCGTTACTTTTTTCCGTCTTTCCTCCCGCTTCCAAGGGTGGAATTCCTTGTTTCAAGTTGGCGATCGCTAAAAATGTAGTATTACCAATGTCAAATACTTCACCATGAGCAGTCCAGTACGATTCATGATACCAGCGCCAGAATGAATTAGCGATCATATCCAACGAAAAACCATTACAAAGACATTCTGCTAAACAAAACGTCAGTGAACTGTCATCAGACCATGTGCCAGGTGGTACATCCCAAGTACCGTAACCCTGCATCGATGTCACAGGAGACGCAATTCGTTCAGCACGGTTAGTAAATTCCACTGGGACACCTAAAGCATCACCAACACACAAACCCATCAAACCAGACAACGTTTTTGTAGTAGTTAGCATTATTTACTCGCTGGAATAATTTTCAACAATCAACTTCATATCCGCACTTGATATAAAAATCATATTTTATTTCTGAAAATAATTACGAGATAATACGTAACTGGAGTAATCTTGTGAAATGATGTTTTCTAACCAGTCACAGGGGTTTTGGTTCATGGTTGGTGGAGTGTCATTATTAGCACTTAGTATGGTGAAGAAGTTAAATAGACCAAGGATTAACAATCACAACCCCTGTCCCAGCAAAATCATTTTCGTTACGAGTAACAAGTGATAGAGAGTTTTGAAGTGCGATCGCTGCAATGAGAGAATCCATAGCGGGTAAAGGGCGCCCATTCTGTTCTAGTTGCCCGACTAAATTTCCCCACAACACCATTGTTGAGAAATCTATACTTAAGATTCTTTGTTCAAAGCGATTGGGTAGAGTTTCATTCAGCCAATTTGTTAGAGATTTTTTCCGCTTAGATGCGGTCATTTTGCTGATGCCTTTAGCTATTTCGCCAATTGTGATCGCGCTGATGTAAGTAAGTCGGCGCAATAAAACCAAACTGTGTGAAGAAAAGTAAACAAGGCTCAAATGCTTTTTCCCCCTGCTCCCTGCCCCCTGCCCCCTGCCTTGTCATAACGATAAATTTTAACGCCAACCTACTTAAAGTGTTTCTGGCACTTGGGCATTTAACCAGTCTAAAACTTGTTGATTTGGTTGTTTGGCAACCATTTCGGAAATCAGGCAAGTGTCAAGGAGGTAGGTCATGGATTGAAATCATCGCGTGGTAGGCTGCGATCTCGGCTAAAATCGAGTTCTTCGGCGATTCCAACCAAGGGGGATTGACGGAAAAATTCTACGAGTGTGGTGGTTTGTTCTGGGTGGGTGTTGTGTGTAGTCAGGCTTTGTGCCAGGAGTTGGATAATATACAGTTTATCGTTGGGCGAAAGCTGAAGGAGTTGTTTTTCGAGTTCTGGGATAACCATTATGTGGTTTAAGTGGAGGATAAATTTATTTTACTTTCAGTTAGGAGTGCCTAATTATTTCTAAATTTATAAATTACACCGCTAATAAAGGCTGTTTTTTTTTACTTAACCAGACAAACTTTTATTTCTCAAGTTTGTACCAGTTGAAAAACTGTCTATTTATGTGAAAAAATACCGGATGTAAACAGAAATCTCCGTAATGCAAACAGCTAATTAATAATTGTAGTTAATTAGCTTCTCGGTGACGTGCATTAATAGTGACAATTTATTTAGAAAGTATCAAAATTTCCTGGAACTTTTTTCATTGATTCTCGACCTAGAGTTTAAATGCAACACCTACATATTCGGTGACATTATGAAGCGCTTTATCAAGTCTTTTGTGACAATTTCTGCATTGTCTTCTTTAGTAATTGCTCCTATTTTTCTCTCTGCCGGTCAAGCTTCTGCTGAAACCAAAAATGGTACTGATGCCAGCTATGTCGGTGCTGGTGTAGGAGTTGGTGTTACCAACGGTGGACAAACAGGTGATGCGGCAACATTTGGTGGTAATCTTACAGGTCGTCTGAAATTAGGAGATACTCCATTTTCCGCACGCGGTCATGTTCTCTGGAGCGACGAAACAACTGCTATTATCCCCCAAGTTTCCGCAGATGTGGGTATTGCTAAAAATACCAATGCCTATTTAGGTCTTGGTTACTCTTTTGTGGAAGCAAACGGCAAACCAACTCCCCTCGGCAACAAAGATGGCGTAGCTGTAACTGCTGGGATAGAATCTGAAGTTACTAAAAATTTCTTGCTCTACAGTAATGCTACTTTAGGAATTGATGCCTACAGAAATAGCTCTGCTTCTGCTCTGAGCATCCAAAGTGGTATCGGTGTTCGCTTCAAGTAAAATTAATTTAATCTACCATCAGCCTCCTCACACAAGACTCCTATAACTTTTAGCGCTCTCCTTTGGTTTAAATCATAGCTTCAAATAATTTTTAGAAGCGACTCATAACCATATAAAATATTGCTGGGTTTATTAAGTGTTGCATCACTGATAAACTCAGCTTTTGCCATGTTAAAATGTAAAAAATTCCTCTTTATTCCGACCGGATTACCGGGGATCAATTAGCCGAATAAGTGCTAAGAACTAGCACATAACGGCGTTGAATAATGCCTTATTGAGAACACTATACAACTCTAATGGTTAAATCTGCTCCTGCCCCTACCGCCAAACGTAAGCCTTCTAAAGTCGAAGGTCTCAAAGAACATAGTAATTTTTTACGTGAACCTGTCGCCAGCGAACTAGTTGAGGATACAACTCATTTTAGCGAAGATGCGGTACAAATTCTCAAGTTTCACGGTTCTTACCAGCAAGATAACCGCGACAATCGCGTCAAGGGACAGGAAAAAGATTACCAGTTTATGCTGCGAACCACCAGTCCCGGTGGGTTTATTCCGCCAGAATTGTATCTGACTATAGACAAGCTCGCTGATGATTATGGCAACCATACAATGCGAGTAACTACCCGTCAAGGGTTTCAGTTACACGGGATTTTGAAGAAAAATCTCAAAGCGGCGATCGCTGGTATGGTTAAAAGTATGGGTTCCACTTTATCAGCTTGCGGTGATGTGAATCGTAACGTCATGGCTTGCCCAGCACCATTCAAAAATCGCCCAGAATATCAGTATGCTTGGGAATATGCCAAGAATATCTCTGATTTACTTAAACCCCAAACCGGCGCATATTACGATATTTGGCTAGATGGAGAAAAAATAATTAGTGCCGAAGAAAAGCCAGAAGTCAAGGCAGCACGACAAAATAATAGTAAGTCGATTGTTGAGAATAGCTTAGAACCAATTTACGGCAATCTCTACATGCCGCGCAAATTCAAAGTTTGCGTGACGGTACCGGGAGACAATTCTATAGATTTGTATAGCCAAGACCTCACCTTGGTGGTCATGACTGATGATAAGGGTGAATTAGAAGGATTTAACGTTTTTGCGGGTGGTGGTTTAGGAAGAACGCACAACAAAGAAGAAACCTTCGCACGCATAGCTGACCCGATTTGCTATGTAACGAAAGATGACGTTTATGAAATAGTGAAAGCGGTTGTTGCAACTCAAAGAGATTATGGCGATCGCACTGACCGACGTCACGCTAGACTAAAATATCTCATCCACGATTGGGGGGTTGAGAAATTTAAGTCAATGGTTGCAGAATACTTTGGCAAATCGCTCACACCTTTTAAAGAACTTCCAGAGTGGAAATATCAAGACTTCCTCGGCTGGCACGAACAAGGCGATGGTAAGCTGTTTTTAGGCGTTTCCATCGAAAATGGTCGCATCAAAGATGAAGGTTCGCTGCAACTCAAAACCGGTTTGCGGCAAGTTGTCGAGCAATTAAATTTGCCGATTCGTTTGACACCGCATCATAATGCAATTCTCTTTGATATTGAACCTGAGAATAAACAAGTTATTGAAGAGATTCTACAGCGTCACGGTGTCGTCACAGACCCTGGTAAAATAGATTCCTTGGTGCGCTATGCGATGGCTTGCCCCGCGATGCCGACTTGCGGCTTGGCAATCACCGAATCAGAACGAGCAATACCAGGTATTTTAGAAAGAATTCGCTCGTCATTAGATAAAGTTGGTTTACAAAACGAGCATTTTGTGGTAAGGATGACTGGTTGCCCGAACGGTTGCGCTCGTCCTTACATGGCAGAATTGGCTTTTGTCGGTAGCGCACCAGAAAGTTACCAAGTATGGCTGGGTGGTTCTCCAGACCAAACTAGATTGGCGTTACCTTATATGGAAAGGCTACACCATAATGACATAGAAACCCAGCTAGAGCCAATTTTTGTCTTCTTCAAGCGATCGCGGAAATCTGGGGAAAGCTTTGGTGATTTTTGCGATCGCGTTGGTTTTGATGCGATTCGGGAATTTGCTGCTAATTACGAATCTGAAGTTGTTGGAGAGCCAGAAATTACAGACGATAGCGATGGTTTGGTGGAAGCAATGGCAGATTCTACTGTAGAAGAAAGTGGAGGCAAAGAAGTAGCGATCGCTAATACTACCATTGCCAGCAGCAAAAGTCGGCATCGAGTCAGCATTCAAGATGATATTTACCTCAAGCTGAAAGCTGCTGCTACCAGTCAAGGGAAGCCGATGAGTGAGTTGGTGAACAAAGCGCTAGAAGCTTACTTTGAGAATCTGTCGTAAGAATTAGGCACAGACTTAGCTTGTAGTTTGCGCTTTAGCGCTAAAGCGCAAACTACAAATTCATCACATCAATCTTGACGCAACACTAATTTTCATCCACTTTTACAAAATCACCATTAACGACTTTAACCAGGACTGCTTCTTGTTCACGCTCACCATTGATGAACTGTAGTCCATCTCCTGAACTTTCATCAGGCGAAAGATTAATAGATGGGAGTTTTTCAAGTACACTTTGTCGAGACGGATTGTCAGACGAAGACATAGCTTTAATAAAAGCCTGAGTCGCATCATAACTAGTAGCGGTTTCCCAGCTAATTCGATCTTCTTCCCATCTTTTCCTAGCTTCACCTACAAATTGAGATTGTTGTGAATTGGATGATTTGTCGTTATACCAGGGAATTGCCAAAATTAAGCCTTCAATAGCCTTTTGACCTATTTTAAGAATCTGTGAACTATATAAAGAATCTCCTCCCAGCATTTTTAGTTTTCTAGGGAAGTTGGAAAGTTGTTGTGCGCGAGCAATCTCAATCGCTTTATAAGTTAGTTCGGTGTTTGGAAAAAAGATAGCTGCATCGGCTTTATACTCAATTGCACTAAGATATACTTCATAACGTGCATCCAGTTTCGGATCTGCCAAATTTTTAGTCCGTAGAACTTTTCCACCTTGCTTTATAAAGAATGTTGCAAACGCATTCGTTAGGCTCTCACTATAGATATCTTGATATCTATTGTAAATAACTACTCGTTTAATGTTATTCTTTATGGCGTAATCGGCTAATTTTTCACCACTTGCCTGATCGGAAGTGACTGTTCTGAAAAAAACTTTACTTTGTTGATGTCTTAATAAAGTACTGGTGCTAGTAGGAGATATCATTGGTAAACGAGCTTTTTCATACTTATAAAGTGCAGCTCGAGTAGCTTCACTATTATTATGCCCAATCACTCCCAAAACATTTTGGTCTTTAACCAATTCTTGGGCGACTTTTTGCGCTCGGATTTGATTATTACTGTCATTGGCGATTACAATATTCAATAATCTACCTTTTAATCCCCCTTTGTTGTTAAAATTAGCCTGCGCTTGTGCGACTCCCCTCAATATTTCTTTAACATTTTCCTTTCTAGCATCTACAGGTACAACAGCTGCCAAACTTAAATAATTACCCTTTTTATGTGCTAGCGCATTGTTGTAGTAAATTTCAAACTCTGGATTACCACGCTCAATATTTTTCAATTTTTCAAATTGATTAATGGCTTCTGAATAATTTTTATTTTTAAAAGTTGTAATGGCATCTTCTGAGCTAACAACTCCATCGCCTATACGAAAAGTCCGCTCTCCTTGGCTAAATAGTTCTGGGTCCAAGACGTATGGAGGACTTATATTTTGTTGTATTTGCACTATTTGAGCATTAATTCTTTGCCAGTCATGCCATACAAAGAAGCCACTTCCAATGATTAGTAGACTTGCAGGTATTCCCCAGATAAAACGCCAACGATAGTTTTTTATTGCTAATTCTTCGCTAGCATTGATAAATTGATAATCTTCAATAGTCAAATTTTTTCCAGCGCACCATTCCATTGCGGTTCGTAATTTTTGCCCCTGCAACAGCCAAGATTTATTTTGACCAGAAGATAACCATCCTAATAACTCTTCTTCATAGGGTCTTTTATCTGCTAATAGTTCACTAACCCATTGTGAATCAAAGACAAATTTATAAATGCGGTTATAAATTTTTAATTTTCGGTTATTTTCTAATACTAACCCTGACAAAATTAATTCACTTTGTTCGGGAGTGTCGTCAGCTAGTAATTCTTGGTTTTGTCTAATCTTTTGGTAAAGCTTAAGTAATTTAAAAGTTGACTCTTTACTGTTGATAATTCTATCGCGAATAGTCCTTAAATGCTGTGGATTATCCTGTTCTTCCCAGTTAGTTATTATGCGAGATATAACTAATTCCTCAACATATTTAGATATCAATCTTTTCTCAATAGGAATAATTTCTTCATCATTCACTATTATTTGACATATTTTTTGAGTGAGAAAAGGTTGACCATCAGTCCAGTTGAGTATCTCTTGAATAATTGCTTCAGCAATTTGAGAATCACTTACTTTACTTTCTAAACCTTGAGCTAGAGTTCGAGCTTCATCAAATGAAAAACCTTTTAGTTGAATCGCTTCACCAATATTAAAAGGTGTACGCTGATTATCTTGAATTAGTTGTGAGGGTGTAGCTACTCCCAACAAAGAAAAAGTAATTCGTTTAAAATTAGGATTAATAGCGCGTTGATTATAACAATATCTAATGAAAGCAAAAAAATCATTGGTCGGAAAATCTAGACTGAGAACTGTATCAATTTCGTCTAAAAAGATAACAATATTTTGATAATTTTCTAGGAATAATATTTTTTCAAAAAACTCACTAAAGCGCTTCACATGTGTCAAAGACTTGCTCTCATACAACCAAGTTTCTAATCGCTCATTTGGTAAGTCAAGTTTATCTGCTAAATCTTGAATGAAAGTATAATACCATTGCTCTTGAGTCACTCCTCTAGCGCCAAAACTTTCCAAGCTAATTAAAACACACCGAAATCCTTCATTTGCTAATCTTTTACTAACTCGTACTTGTAAGCTAGACTTACCCATTTGTCGGGAATTGAATACGTAGCAAAATTTACCAGCTTGTAGTCCTTCGTAAAGATTTTTATCGGCTTGTCGCTCAATATAACTAGGGTCTTCAGGTTTTAAAGTCCCTCCTACTTGGTAGTATTGCTGTTGGTTACTCATTATTTTTTCCCTGGTAGTTAAAGATGAACGCGGAAAAATTGACGATATAATTTGCAACGTGGTTTGACAAAGTTTCTTTCTAGCTTCACCAGTCCCAAACGATGTAATGACCTAGCAATATTCGGAGGTAACTGAACTGGGTTTTCAGCCGTAACAACTTGACGAAATGCCGTTTTTAACTCTTGATTATTTCCAATTTTACTCAAGTGTTCGAGTAAATGATTTCTGAACGGTCCTTCTAGGGTAGGAGCAATTTCCAATAATTTTTTAAAGGGAATTTCATGAAGTGTCAGGTAATCGCAAGCCATTCGCAGCAATAAAGGATGTCCTCCTAATAAATCCATAAGTTGCCTCACCTGAGCTTGTGTTAAATTAAGTTGATGCAACTTGAGCAAACGTTCTACTTGATCCAATTTTAATTCGGGTAATTCAATTACTAAACCCACATTAGCAAGTGGTGAAGTATTAATATCTAGGGAAGCATAAACTTCGGTAGAATGGACAATTATTAAGCGGAGTTTTTGCCAAATTTCGCTAATTTTATCGCCGCGTCTTGCTTTGTCGTGCCAATCTCGCAGCATATTACAAAAATTGTTAGCGATCGCTGGCTGTTCAAAGACTAAATCTAGATAATTTAAGGCTAATACTAGAGGACTAGAATTTGTCAGCAAGTATTTTTGAAAGTACATCGTGCAGTTGAAGATGCAAGTCACTTTATCGTCCCAATGTTGATTTAAATTATTAGGTAACTCTAACTCGTCACCTACAGCCACACATAGCGATCGCAAGAATGTTTCCTCATCGCTGGAAATCCCATCAACTAATCCTTTAATGCTTAAACTTACTGTCTTATAACCATTTCCTCTGGCATAAGCGACTATCCGATTCATCAGCCACGTTTTGCCCATGTTCTCAGGTGCTTTGATGCGAATCAGACAACCGGGTTGCTTAATCTCTTCATAACAACGCTTTTCCATCGTCGGACGTTCTAGATAAAACATCGCAGGCGATCGCTCTTCTTTTTTCCGCAAAACTGGGGTTGACTCTTCGGGAATTCCTTGTAGTTGAATTTCCACACAGCCAAACTCATAAGCTTCTTCGATTGAACGCTTTGCCCCCAGCGCTTTGTAGAAACCAACTGCAAAAGCGATCGCTGCTTTATCGCCGATCGCTCTTTTCATGCCAATCACAAAAGGTATATGCTCAACAATAGCAAGAGCCTGAATATCTGAATAACAAGCATTCAGCACCACGCAATTAACATGAGCCGTAACTAATTTAAACAATGCGGCTAAAGCTTCAGGTGTTACTGACTGTGTTTTACCAAGCTCATTTTCAAAGCAAAGCTCACCAGTACTTTCTCCATGACCAGAAAAATGTACAATATTTGGCTGAAAATCATGTATGGCTTGGCTTATATCTTGCGGACGTGCAGAACGTCGCTCATCTAGTACAAACATTCCTTGCAGGTTCGCTAGTCGCAGCCTTTCTTTAATATCTTCTAACTCGCGCCCTAAACGAAGTCTAGCACTATCAGTAGGTTCAGCAGTCAAAAACAGAATTTTAATCAGGCGATCGTTGCTCATTCAGAATCGTTCCTTAAGCTAAATTACTTACCATCGTTTATGACTAAATATGAGTTTTGTTAAACTTGTACCAGTACACTTACTAGAATTTACTTAAGTATTTCTTTCATTTTAATGTTTTTATAAAGAGATATAAAAAGACTTCATCTCCACCAAAACTCATTCCGGACAGCAAACAAATCATTCCTACCTTCAAGCGTGCGTAAAATCACATGGCTCAATTGCAACAAATCGCGCTCTGACTGTATTTTTCCATTAATATCGACCTAACCACATTCGACCAATCAAGAGTTATGTCATTAATTAATAACCGGGCGATCGCATTCCCATAAGATAAAAAATTTTGATATCTTTTTTCATTAACAGTCATGAAAAAACTCAATTTATAGGGTATGCTATTCGACAATAATTCTAATTTGGTGGACTTCTCCAAATGAGTAATACATCAGCGGTGCAAAGAGTCAAGAGCAGAAAACTACTTGGTAAAGCTAATTTAAAAGTTACGAAGAAACAGATTTTATTTACTACTCTGGCTATATCTCTTGGTTTGATTAGTGTGGGAGCTTTCTGGTTTACTTCCAGATATAAATTTGACAATCAAAACTCAGTAAAATTACAAGAAATATCTAATGCCGAGTATCCTGAAAATCCTGCTCCATTAGCCAAAAGTTTCCAAAGATATTCCAGCAGAAAGTTAACAGTTGTCAAAAGAGATAATACTCACTTCGATTTTGTACTGGAACCAACTAACGAAAAAACAGCAAAGATAGTTGTCAAAAATGTTGATCTGAAACTCTTAGTACCGAAAGTACCTGAATGGGTTAAAAAAGATGAAGGTTTAGAAGTAATTGCCTTAACAGACAGAGAGTGGAACAGACAACAGATTAGTTTTCCTGCTAATTCCGAACATATAGAAATTAGCGGAGGAGATGGTTTTGAAAAGCAAAATCTCACTGAAATTGCTTTAGCCAATAACTGCTTAAATGCAGGATATTGGGAAATTTTGCTTTTTACGAAAGAGGATAATAATAAATCCCTTTACTATCAAAGCTGGTTTACCTTCCCGATGGGACTCTACAAAAATGTCTTTGAAAATATCAATAACATGTCTTATTGGAAGCATTGGTGGAGATTAGAACATTGGCAAGATCCGAGCGGGACAGTAGTAAAAACTGATTTGCTCAGAAAAGTAATTGATCAAAAAGAAGTTGCTACTAAGTTTCTGCCTGATGAAAGAATAATTGTATCAGGAGAGCAAGCAAGAAAAGTTAGAACTACACTCGCGAAAAATCTGACAACATGGAAAGATTTTTACAGTAATGAAAATGAAATAAAATTTGCAACTTTCCGTCCACCAGGAGTTTACGATTCTAAGAAACCTTGGGGAAATGAATACTGGAGAATAGGCAAATTTGAAAAGGCGATTTTGAGAAACATTAAGCCTGTAGGTGTTGAGCAGAATTTACAGGAAATTGAGTTGTTATTCAGCGATACAAAAACTGGTGAAACAAATAAATTATTCATCAGCGGTGTTAATTTAAAGGAACTTCCCAAGTTGGCAGTAGCGGACTATTCCAAGGGTTTGTATATGCCTATGGGAATTGGAATACCTCCTTTTTATCAAAGCTACGAAGAATTAGAAAAGAATCATCCAGATCAAAGCCCTTACTTCAGTGTTTTGCTAGATTCAAAAGATAAGTGGATAGATCATCACCACTTAGCAGTTGATGGATCAGCTATGCACCTTGATAAAGATAATCCCAATCTCCTGCATATTTACTTGCTGTCCTACGAAAGGAATACTTTAATTACTCATTTCTCAATTAATTTGCAATAGACTTCTCCACAAAATACGTAGAGACGTAGCATTGCCACGTCTCTACATTCATTTTCGGGTTTTATATATGTACTTCATTTACCTGAAATCTTCTGTATATTGTAGAGACGTTCCGGTGGAACGTCTTTACTTTACGAGGGTTACGATGTTTCTATTAGTGTTAATTAACCGGACATGATATGAAACTAATCATCAAATTGCAATAATGCTGTAGTACATTCAGTGAAAGTAAAACTTTAAAAAGCCGGATAACAGAGAAACTTTCACATTTTCCTCTGTATCCGGCTTTTTGTTAACCAACTTTAGATGACTTTGATTGCCCAAGATATTTTTGAACAATATATAGCAATTCTTGCGGCTGTGGAGGCTTGCCTAAAAACTCAGTTGCACCAACTACAGTAGCATGGGCGCGATCAATTGGTGTATTTTGACCTGTCAAGATAATAATCGGCGTATCCTTAAAAACGGGAGTGTCTCGCAAAAATTTACAGATACTATAGCCGTCAGCATTTGGCAGAAGCAGGTCTAACAAAATTAAATCAGGCTTGTGTTCGATGAGTTGAGAGAACCCCCGCATCGGTTCTGGAATACTCAACATTTGATATCCGGCTGGGAGCAAGATTTTTTTTAAAGTGTGAGCCAACACGGGACTATCATCAATACAGGCGATTAAAGGTTGTTTCTCGACAAATTTAGGAGGTTGGGTTGTTAATTGGGGGAGTGTTGCCGCAACTGTTTGTTTGACAGTTGGTAATTGTAAATCTGGAATGTTTTGGAATTCCAGCATACCCTTCTCAACCCAAGGAATTAAGGAGAGAGTTACCTCTGTCACCGATTTTTCTTGTTCTAAAGCAATATCCCATAAGGTAAACTGACTGTTGAGATACTTCTGGAAAATTGGGAGCGCTAAAGGTTCTACTCCTGGCTTTAAAACTGGAGCAAGGGTCGGACTGATGTTACCTAAACCAGCAGCTTCCCATTTTTGCTGCATGTTCGTTGCTTTGTTAACAACTGATAGTATTTCCCAAGAAGATAAGGGTATGACCACCATAGAGAGATGCCATATATGCTTTTGCCTGGGTTTCCAGTCCATCTTGAAGTCTGCGTAGCTATTTAGCTCAAAAAAACATTCTTGGACAATATTACGGATTACTAACTTAGCTTGGATAGCGCTCAGTTGCCTTTGACTGATTCCTTGAGCGAGAATCTGACATTCCCAAGGCAAGTCTTTCGACAATTGAGAGGAGTCAACACCCCAGTTCCACTTAGGGCAATGCTGTTTTAAGGCTCTATGCCAACGCCTTACAGGATGCACCTCACTTGTAGCATAGAGTAGTTTACCACAGGTAAGATAAAGATTCCAAACGACTGTATGGTTGCTTAGAATTAGCACTCCATCATTATCATCTTTACTCAGGTTGTCTAATTCTTTAGTCAGCCTTGTTAGTGTCATTTGTAATAAATTAAAAAATTACCGTTTTTATCAATAAAGAAAAATGCTGACCCTGATTTGGTATTTATACGTGTCAAACTTAGAGCTTAAAAAAATAACATTTGGCTCATTTACTGCTCCATACTAAATAAATAGACTCCAAATTATTATGCCGTAGGTTAGACCATAGTTGACTAAATTAAAGTCGAAAATTTTGCAATTAACGAAAATTTTACAGTGAATTAAAAAAAAACTTAACTCGGATTATTGGGAGCATCCCAATGAATGCAAAATCTAACAATATAAGCGTCATTGCGAACGTTCCTCTCTACGAGACGCGCAACGCGAACGCAATGACAGATTAAATTTTATTATTTCATCGAATAATAAAAACTGGGATGCACCCGGATTATTTAAAGTTAGAAAAAGCGGTATTATAATCACAATCAATCAAATAACCTCATCAACGATTAAACCACCGTTAAGGAAGATTTTTGGCAAATCCAGAATGCTCATTATTTTTTCATGATAAAGAACTGTCCCTTGCAGGTATTCATCATTAACTGAATGAATAGCAGTCGTTACTGCTCTTATCTCTCGTGGGTTTAGAGAAAACATCACATCGCAAACTTGTTCTACCATTAAACCAGCAACTATACCCTCAACCTCCACAACCATTGCCTTAGAATTATTAGCTATACCCATCAACGGTAAATTCAACAATCCGCAAATATCAATTAAGGTGAGAATTTCACCTCGCAGATTCATGTTACCGATGATATGCGGTTTCACACAGGGAATAGGAGTTACTTGGCGGATATCTGTAAATTCTCGTACCATTTCTAAATTAATGCCAAAAAAATTACCATTTAAAGCAAATACAGCTAAGGTGATAAAAGTCTTTAAATCCTGACTTTCTGGTGGAAGTCTTAGATTATCAGCTCGTTTGGGAAAAGTTGTTGTTTCTTCCAAAGTTGCATTTGGACAAAAAACAGGCTGTTGAATCAATGACAACTCAGAGCTATTGGCTGGAAATATGTCTGCATTATGATTAGAAATAATTTTTGGTTCTAATAAGTTTTTACTAGACAAAAATTGGTTAATTTCTACATAGTTAAACCAATTATTTGGATTGATAAATATGAAAACATTTGCCGGAATATCAGCAACACCAGCAATAATTTCTCTTTGTTCAATTACCACCAATTCTTGTTCATAAGTAAATTGCGGGGTAATTTTATCTGGGGAGATATTGATGACTTCATAGATTTGATTAACAATGATGCCCAGTCGGAATTCTTGCCATTTTAAAACCACTAGACTATCTGTCAAACGATAGTTTAGTGGTTGAGAACTTAAGGTAAAATTAAAATCCATGACTGGCAGAATATTCCCCCGAATATTAACAAGTCCAACAATTTTATATGGGTTTTCTGCAATGGTTGTTAACTCTGGTAGAGAAAAAAATTCTTCGACGTAAACTTGGCTGATGCCGTAAAGGTAGTTATTTAAACTAAAGGTGAGATAAGAATGTTCTTTCATTTTGTTTATCAAACGCTTTTTTTATATAAACTAGTGATTCGGGAAATAATTTTGTCTCAAAGTGGCTTAAATCCTGAGCAAAAAGTTCTGTATGACCTGCGATCAGATAACCTGATGGTTGGAGGATCTGATTAAATTTATCTAGTACTTTTGCAATGGCTGATTTTTCAAAGTAAATGAAAACATTCCGACAAATAATTAAGTCAAGATTTATCATTTCATTGTGTTCATTGAAATAATCTTTGACTAAATTTACATATTTAAATTTTACCATTTGTTTAATTTGCATATCAAGGTAATATTGATTGTTAAAGTGCAAAAAATATCGCTCCCTTATTTCTGGATCAATGCTTCTTAATGACCAAGGTGTGTAAATTCCTTGTTTAGCTTTTTTCAGTGCTTCTTGATTGATGTCTACACCCAAAATCATCAAGTTCCATTGCTCTGGATAGGGAATAAGTTCTTTCAGGAGAATAGCGAGAGATAATGGTTCTTCTCCATTTGAGCATCCTGCACTACAAATGCGGAGAGTTTTATTATGTTCTTTAGATTGAATTAGTTCTGGAAGAATACGATCGCGTAAAAGTTTAAACTGCTCTTTATCTCGAAAAAAGTAACTTTCAAGATTAGTCAGCAGTAAAACAAGTTGTTGCCATTCTTGATAGCTATATCTTAAAAGCTGATAATACTCTTCTGGAAAGAATATATTGAGAGCTTTCATCCTGACAAATATTTTTTCGCTGAAATCTGCTTGGTCTCGCTCTCTAATCTCTAATCCGGTTTGCTGGGCAATTAACTTAATAAAAGCCTCTGTTAAGGCTACACTTAAAAATTCTGCCTTTGACACTTTATTCTCTCCACATATCAATAAGTTTCATCTTGAAACATAGCCAGTAATCTTGGTGCGATCGCCTGAATTGGTAAAATCTGTTTTGCCGCTCCTAAATTAATTGCTTCTTTAGGCATTCCAAACACCACAGAAGTGGCTTCATCTTGCGCGATAGTAAAACCACCAGCTTGAGCGATCGCTTGCATTCCATCTGCTCCATCTCTACCCATACCACTTAACAATATTCCCACTGTTGCCTTGCCATAAAACTTGGCTACAGACTCAAATGAAACTGTTACAGAAGGTCGATGTCCTGCCACTAGTGGTGAATTAGAGCAAATAAATCGACCCCAAGCATCCAATTCTAAATGCATCTGTTCAGCTGGAAAATAAATCTTTCCTGGTTTTGGTATATCCCCAACTTGAGCAATTTGAATTGTCAATCGGCAACTAGTTGCTAACCAATCAATTAATCCCTCTAAAAAACCGAAACAAATGTGTTGCACACAAATCACTGGCACAGGAAAATCCCCTGATAGCTGAGTGAAAAGTTCTTTCAAGGCTTGGGGACCACCTGTAGATGCACCAATAACTATTATTTTTGGTTGAATGTAGGATTTATAAACAAAATCAGAAAAATTGTCAGCTTCTAAATTCTTTAGTTGAGAGGTGGACTTTCGCTTTTTCCTAAATACTCTTACCCCAGATAGGATTTTTATCTTATTAATCAACTCCCGTTTAAACAACTCATTATCCGCTGCCAGTCCTGCGGTTGGCTTAGGAAAAATATCCACTGCCCCTGCTTCTAAAAGCTGAAAAACATGTTTAGTATCATCTTCCTGCACCGAAACACTAATTACTAGAATTGGTCGAGGATAAAGCTCCATAACTTGAAATGTAAATTCTAAACCATCCATCTGAGGCATATGAAGGTCTGTACAAATGACATCTGGCTCAACTTTGGGAATCAGTGTTAAAGCTTCTAAGCCATTATGAGCTTCTCCCACTACTTCAATCTCCGGTGACGTGTCCAGAATTCTTTTCAGAATTACTAGAGCAATCCGTGAATCTTCAACTAACAAAACTCGAATAGGCATTATTTATGGTTAGGGGTTAGTGGTTAGTTGTTGGTGGTTGGTTGTTGGTGGTTAGTTGTTGGTGGTTGATGGTAAAATTTTATTTAGCCCTGGCGATTAGAAATCGCGGCTACACAGACAAAACCCGCCTACGCGGGTTATTTTATTAAGTCCACGTAGGTGGACTTTGTTTGTGTAGTAGCGATTTCTAATCGCCCAATTTCTTCTATCAACCATCAACCATCAACTATCAACTATCAACCATCAAACAAGTCTTCCTAATATTTCTAATAAAACATCTTGATTAAAATTACTTTTGATGATATATGCATTAGCTCCGGCTTCAGATCCTTTTGCGATATCCTCATCGGTAGCAAGGGTTGTTACTAAAATTATCGGCAATGCTTTATATTCTTGATCCTGACGAATTTTGGCAGTGAGTGACAATCCATCTAAATTGGGCATTTCCACGTCAGATACGACTGCATCAAAGTCACGGGTTTTTAGTTTGTTATAACCATCTAATCCATCCACAGCGATCGCCACTTCATATCCAGCTTTTTCCAAAAGCCGTTTTTCTTGGGTGCGAACGGGGATAGAATCTTCTACTAGGAGAATAACAGGTTTCCTTTGAATTATTTTCCTTGGTTTGATAGAGACTACAGATGTGTTTTGTTGCTGCAATGATTTGAGTAAATCTGGAGGGTTAAGAATCATGCAAACTTCCCCTGAACCGAGAATAGTTGCTCCCATGACATTACGCACCCGTTTTAATAACTGACTTTGGGGTTTGATTACTATCTCTTGAGTATGCTTAATGCGATCGACAAACAAGCCAAATTTTTCTTCTCCCACTTTCAGCAGAATACAAGAACGTAGACGGCTATTTTGTTGTTCTTTTGCGGTGTAAGCAAAAGCAGGAGAGTTTGAAAGTTCCAGCAAATCAGCTAGATTTGCAACAGAAACAGTTTCACCGTCTAAGTCAATAGTTGCTCGATTTTCAGTAATATAAATTTGCTCTTGAGAGATAAGTAAAGTCTTCTGCACAAACTCAATTGGTACAGCATGGACAATACCTTCAACTTCTAAAAGTACTACATTAATGATTCCCAAGGTTGTGTTTAGCTGGATGCGGAAAGTGCATCCTTGTCCGGGGGTTGATTCTATCTGAATATTACCTTGCAGCCGTTCGATGCTCGTGCGTACTACATCCAACCCGATACCTCTGCCAGAAATTTCTGTAATAAAAGTCCGGGTTGAGAAGCCGGAAGCCAAGATTAGGGGATAAATCTGGCTTGGAGTCATAATTTCTAGTTCTTCTGGGCTGTAAAGTCCACGCTTGACTGCGGTTTGTTTTATCTTTTCGATGTCTAGCCCTCGCCCATCGTCTGCCAGTTCAATTATGATGTTAGTGGCGGTTCGGTAGCCTCTAAGCCAAATAGTAGCGATCGCTCTTTTGCCGAGTTGTTCTCGTTCGGCTGGTGTCTCAATGCCATGATCGATCGCATTGCGAACCATGTGCATCAAGGAATCTTTGATTTCTTCGAGGATGCGTTTATCAGCGGTTGTTTCTCCTCCTTCAATAATTAATTCCACTTGTTTTGATTGTTGTCTGGCTAAATCCCTAACTATGCGGGGTAGCAACTGAAATACGGTGGATAGGGGTACAAGCCGTAGGGTGTAAATTTTTTCTCTTAATTCCCCAACGATAATGTCTAGTTTGGTGCTGTTTTCCTGAGTTGAAATTCTCAGAGAGTTGATCGTTTTTTCTAGGCGTTCTACGTAGGGATTAGTATTTAAGAATGAAGAATCAAGATATTTTTCTTGGCTAGAAACAGCTTTCCAATCTTCCCACAAAGTTGCCATTGCCTCAATTTCAGTGGCAGTATGGGCTATAGCGGTTTTGGTAAGTGTTAGTTCTTCAGCTTGTGACATTAAAGCATCGAAATGGCGAGTTTGAACGCGAATGGTGTCGATATTGTAGGGTTGAGCAATTTCAGCCTTGTCAAGCTGAGTTGCTGTTTTCACAGGAAGTGGTAGGGACTCCTGAATAGTTGGTGTAGAAACTGCTCCGAGCAACTGGTCAAGTATTTGTTCGGTATCAATTCCACTCGATTCACCGGTTACAGCTTCGTATACTAAAAGACCGATCGCATCTAATCCTTGATAAAGGCGATCGCACACATCTGGGCTGAAAATTATCTCGCTTGTTTTGATACCTAAGAAAATCTCTTCAACTTGATGGGTGAGAATGACAACATTTTCTACCCCAACACTTCTAGAATCTCCTTTAAGGCTGTGAGCTTCCCGCAACAAATGTTCTAAAATAGCTTCGTCTGATGGATGCTTTTGGAGATATTGCAAACCATTTGCCAGTTTGTCTAAATGTTCTTCGCTAGCAACTTGATAAATATCTCGCAGTTCTTCATCTTGTATAAAGTTTAATGCTGGTTGGGGAGCATTGTCGTTGATTTGTGCTGTGGGGGTGGTTGTGGTAAGTAGTGTTTGCGGTTCTTGTTCAACTTCTGGAGCGATTTCAACTAAAGTCAGCGTCGTGGGCAGATTCTCCAGACTAGTTACAAGAATGGGAGGAAGCTCGATTGAAGCAACTTCCGTACCAGTGTCGTGTATTTGTGGCTCCAAAAATACTTGCATCAACTGGTCAAGTATCTGTTCGGTGTCAACCCCAGTCGATTCACCGGTTACAGCTTCGTATATCAATAGACCGATCGCATCTAATCCGTAAGTCATGCGATCGCACACATCTGGGCTGAAAATAATCTCTCGCCGTTTAATGCTTAAGAAAATCTCTTCAACTTGATGGGTGAGGGTAGCTACATTTTCTACCCCGACAATTTTCGAGTCTCCTTTGAGGCTGTGAGCTTCTCGCCGCAACCGTTCCAAGGTAGCTTCATCTAATGGGTGTTTTTGTAGATGCAGCAAACCTGCTTCCAGTTTCTGCAAACATTCTTCGCCAGAAATTTTATATAGATTTCGGAGTTCTTCATCTTCTATCATTTTTCGGTAATACTACAGAAATAAGGCAGTATATATTTTGACTCTCTTAGACATCGACCGAATTGAAATATGTGTTATCCAGAATCTCTAGAGACGTTACATGTAACGTCTCTACATTACTACACCATCTGCTTAAGAGTCCGAGCAGCTTTGTTAAGTTGCTCAGTACCATATCTGGTTTGACTGATGCCAGTGGCAGCTTCTTTTGCCCCCTTATTGATGTTATTCATCGCTTCGACGACTTGTTGAATGGCATCTAATTGCTGCTTCAGATTTAGCGATATTTGTTGATTGTTAAAAGCCATGTGGTTGACGGCTTTCGACACCCCTGCGAAGGCTTGATCTGTATTTTGAGCGATTTGCACCCCCGTTTTTACTGTCTTCGTGCCTTCCTCTGTCACCATCACCGTGGAATTAATCGCTTTTTGGATATTAAAAACCAGGAGATTAATTTTTTCGGCAGATTTTTGACTTTGGTCGGATAATCTGCGAATCTCATTCGCAACTACGGCAAAGCCTTTACCATATTCTCCAGCGCGGACAGCTTCAACTGATGAATTTAGTGCCAACATATTAGTTTGGTTTGCCAAGTCAGAAACAATCTGGGAGATGCTGCCAATTTGACTGGCTTGCTCGGAAAGATGTACAATTTGTTCGGCGATCGCTCCCACTTTATTTTCCAAGGTGAACATTCCTTCGAGGGTTTCTCCTACTGCTTGGGTGCCTTTTTCTGCCAACGCTAAAGCTTGCTGTGCGGCAACTGCGGCAGATGCAGCTTGCTCAGATGACTGTCGGCAAGAAGCTTTAAGTTCATCCATTGTGGTGGTGGTTTCATTCACCGAAGCAGCTTGCTGATTAGCTACACGTTCTTGCTGTTCTATGGTACAGAAAGTTTGCTGGCTAGAGGTGGATATTCCATTCACCAGTTGCTTAATTAGATTTACCAGTTGCCGTGCGCGATAAATTCCCAGTGGCAGCACCACGGCAAGAGAAAGCAGAATAATGAAGATAGCGACGGTTTTAAAGGAGTTAATGGCAGCAAAAACGCTATTTTTTGGAACTTTATTGATCGCTACCAAGAATTCCGGCTGCTTTGGACTGGGATCAACCTTATGGTAGGTGAAGAGATAGTCTCCCTTGTCAATAAATCCCTGTTCATTACCCAAGATTTGCTTGGCAACTTCTTGCGAATAATCTTTTTCTAATTTCTCATTATTGCGGAACTCAAACCCCCATTCCTTTTTCGGGTTGGGATGGGAAATGTAGTAGCCTTCTTGATTGACTAGAAAGTTTTCTTTGCCTTTATATTTATTTTTCTCGTCTGCCTGTTGATTATCCTCTTTAAAAGGTTTTATAAATTGGTTAGCAAATACATTGGCGATCGCAATTCCTCTATTTTGACCCGAAACGTCAAAAATTGGTGTAGCGTAGCGAATCACTGGTTTAAAAGGTCGTTCAATTTGACCCCGTTCCTGGTTCAAATTCACTGGTGAGACATAGAAACTACCAACAGGCAACTTCATCGTGTCGCTAAAATATGGTCTATCTGCCTTGTTTTGCAGCTCGGCTTTGGGGATAACTTTGATGTTAGTGCCATCAGAATCAACTCGCACTAATTCGTTGCCCTGTTCGTCTATGTACCGCAACTGCATATAATGCGGCTTCTGCTGCATCATGGCACTAAAGGTAGCCTCCAACTGCTCAACCCAGGCGTTATAAGAATTACCTTGCGGGTCTACTCCCCCACTGGCTTTAGCTTTGATAATACCTTTAATCGGGGGAGTTTTGCTCAAGAATAAAACATCATCACTAACACCATCTAAAAATGCATTGATATTTCTGGCTTCTTTGGCTGACTCAACCTCCAGTTGCTGTTTAGCGACTTCCGATAAGGCGGTAGTGGAAGAAGAAATACCATACAATCCCACAATAGAGACGGGAATAATGGTGCTTAAAAGCAGCAGGAGTATGATTTGATTTTGCAGTTTCAGTTGATTAGGAAATTTTCGGAAAAATTGTTTAAACATCGCTGGTGAGTTACAACTAAAGAATTCCCCAAGAAAATCCATCCCTCTTTAAAAGATGGGATCGAAGGTGAGTAAATCAGGATTATTCAATTACCCAAGCAAATATCCATACCCTAGTAAATATACTAAGGTAAGTATTTGACCCAAGATCCCTACCAGAAACATCTAGTAAGTTACCTAATTAGATATGCAATGCAGAAAGCACCCTAAAAATATTTTAGCCACTTAGATAACACTGAGTTAAAAGCAGCGTTTTTGAGGCAAGCAAATATCAAGCTTTTGCTACCCAAGTGTCCAAGAAACTGTCAGCACCCAAAACTGTTTAGTAGACTTCGCTGATCATACATCAATCTAAGTGGAAATAAGCAGCAGTGCAGTAGGTTGTATTGCAAAATTTTTAAGAAGATGAAAACTGACCCAGGCAATCTAATCACACAAATGTAGAGACTTAGCACAGAATAGTCTCTACGTCTCTACCGTGCGTAAAATTACATGGCTCAACTGCAAAGAATCGCGATAACTTCGTTAAGCTCCGCTAACGCACTTGATCAACTTCAACAAAATCAAATTCTGCTCACATCGCAACAGCAACATTACTTAAGTCGCGTATTACGGTTGCAAAAAGGCGATCGCTTTATTGCAATGGATGGTATCGGTAAATGCTGGTTAGCGCAGTTAGAAGGGGAAGAAGCGCAAATTTTAGAATTATTGACAGTAGAAACCGAATTACCTGTATCTATTACACTGGTGGTAGCCTTGCCCAAAGGTAATGGATTTGATGAAGTCGTGCGCTGTTGTACAGAATTAGGTGTAGCTTGTATTGTTCCGGTAATGAGCGATCGCACTTTACTCAACCCCAGTCCCCAAAAACTCGAACGCTGGCGTAGAATTGCTTCTGAAGCAGCCGAACAATCAGAGCGTTCTTTTGTCCCAACAATATTAGAACCTATTTCCTTTAACGCTGCTCTATCATCATTTCCCACAAATCACAAATATATTTGTGAGGGACGGGGCAACTACCCCCATTTAAAAAATTGCCTGCACAACCAAGGAGAAATGTCAATAGTTATTGCCACCGGTCCAGAAGGGGGATGGACAGAAAAAGAACTTGACAACGCTATTCAAGCCGGCTTTCAACCAGTTTCCCTTGGTCGTCGCATCCTCAGAGCAGTCACAGCCCCGATTGTGGCATTGTCCCTAATTTCCGCAGCTTGTGAAGTTTGAACAGGGTGTAGGGGGTAGGGTGTAGGGTGTAGGGTATGAATTTGATGGGGATTCAAACCCCAGTTTAGGAACCCCACACAAGATTGAAGGAATACGTCGTTATGCTATTCAACGTTTTCCTTATTAGATCAAACAGAAATGCTGGGTCAAATTCAGTCTCACATTCACCTATTTCGTAGGGAAAAGACTAATTGGGACCCAGCATTTCATTTATATAGCGGACTGATATTTGTCAAGGGTTAACCAGGAGTTTTCACACTCCGTGCCATGTCCAAGAAAGAAGTCATGTTTGCACCAGGACGACGACGACCGTTAGAGCTTGTAGCCGAAGGAGCTAGGTACTTGGGAGCAAAAGTAGTTTCAGTTGGTATCTTCGCAACTTTGCTGGCTGCGGGTGTTAGCTCTGGTTTAGGTTCAGCCTTAGGAGCCTTGCCATTTTTAGAAGCTTTGACTGACTTGGAGTCGGCTTTAGAAGCAGCAGCTTTTGTTCCATTCGATGACGCTGCGGCTTTTGATGGAACTGTTTCCACTTCTTTTTTAGAATCAGATACAACTGTTTCGACTGCTTTTTTAGCCTCAGTTGCAACTTTTTCTGCTGCTTTTTGAGTGTTTGCTGCTACTTCTTTTGCTGCCTCTTTAACAGTCTCTAACGGCTTGATACTCTTTGCCTCGTCTAACTCTAAAAAGTAGCCGTTGTCTTTTTTCTTACCTGGTAATAGCCCAGTAATAAAACCCAGAATTCCCGCGATTAAGTTTTTGATAAATCCGAACATTACAATTACTCCTGCTCTTTATATTTGGAAACCCAACGCAATTGTGAAAAATTACGTCAAAATGTTACATTTTATGAAAATTTTGTTTACTGACCGATTTACTGGTGTCACCGTGAGTATGTGACATTCCTCATCCGTCTGTGCCGATCTACATTCTAACTAATAAGAGTATAGGACAAACGTTTTCAACTCTTTTTCGCAACTCGCGGAGCAACTCTGTGTGCTGAGAATTTATTATTAAATTTTATTGTAACTGAGAGCAAGTTTCTGAAAGTTGACTTAACAAAAATTAATATTCTGCACGAAAACTTAAGTAACTGACTGTCGAAATTGGTTGCCTGTGAACCAGTAGAGTGAGTGTCATAGTCTGTTAGGGCGATCGCCATCGCCCTCGGTTAAAATTTCTACATAATTAGATAAGATTAGACATATTTTGGATATGAATACTGAGACGCAGCAACGCAATACCGTGGTATTGGTACATGGTATTAACGATACGGGGCAAGTTTTCCAGACAATGGCGACCTACCTGAGAAAGCGGGGATGGTCTGTGTATACTTTAGATTTAATCCCGAATAATGGTGATTTTGGTCTGGAAAAATTGGCACAGCAAGTTGCTGATTATATTGCCGATACCTTTGCCGCAGAACAACCACTAGATATAGTTGGTTTTAGCATGGGGGGAATTATCAGCCGTTACTATGTGCAGCGACTGGGGGGAATTAATCGCATACAGCGGTTTATTACAATATCTTCGCCCCATAATGGGACTGCGATCGCTTATGCTTCCCTACGTCCTGGATGCTTGCAAATGCGTCCTAACAGCGCATTTCTCCAAGATTTGAATAGTGACGTAGCCATGTTAAAGCAATTGAATTTTACCTCAATCTGGACACCGTATGATTTAATGATTGTGCCGGCAGATAGTTCGCGTCTTCCACTAGGAACAGAGGTGATAGTACCATCAAGGCTGCACCCTTGGATGTTAACCGACTCACGCTGTTTAGCAGCAGTAGCAGAAGCATTAACAGCACCAATTAATTCCGGTCGCCAATTTGGGCATATTCAGAACTTGCAAAAATCGCTTCTGGGTAACGATAATACTTAAATTCCATTAAGTTATGAAAAGGATCTTCTAAAAAGAAAGTGCGGTGTTCTAGAGGAGAACCGACAAAGCGGTGTTTGGCTTCTTCAAAGAAAAGTAGCTCTCTTTGTTGCGATCGCCTTAATAAATCCTCCCAATCACCTTCAGCACTAAAAATTAGCCCAAAGTGTCTGGGATAGATACCGCGTTGGGGTGTTAAAGGTTCTTTGGTCATGTGTGCTACCAATTGATGACCATAGAGATTGAGAATCAGCGCGTGCTTATTTTCGCGACCAGCAACGCAACCCAACCCATCGACATAATATATCTTGGTTTGGGCAATGTCAGTAACCGGGAAAGCGAGATGAAATAATATTTGGTTCATAATTGGCGCCTTGTGTTGATACTTACAATTTATCGAACAAAGCTTTGTTGGGTTGTAAATGCGATCGCTATGGGGAAGTAGAGCTTTTAGAATGAAAGTACCATAAGAGACAATAAAAGTAGTAACACTCAAAGGTGAAGACAAATGAGTCCAGAACAAGAATTATTAGCAAAATGGCGATCGCTTGACAAAGAAAAACAAGAAGAAGTTCTAGATTTTGTCGAATTTCTTCACTTGAAAAAATCTGGAAACAAAGCCCCCTTGGGAGAACGTTTGCGGCAAATTCGCGCTCTTATTGTTGCTTATGGTAAACATTTATTAGATGAAAATGAAATAGAAAAAGAACTTGCCAGTCGCAGAGGTGGGCTACAGGATAGAGGGTAATGAAAATAACTTATATTGATTCAGGAGTAGGGTGCGTTAGCGACGAAAGTACGGCACCTTTTCAAATGTCGCCCCCTCAGCCGCTATACTCTAAACCAGAGAGCGATCGCAATTACAAATAATACAAAAACCCAGTTGCGATCCTACACGGTAACTGAGCGATCACCTTCTGCTACCGTCATGCCATTTTTCCAAAGCTCATACTCACTCAGATCAATATCTTCATTCCACACAATCCCATAACCCCCTTGCTCAATCTTAAAGTTCTTGAAAAAAGCAGGTTGACGAAGTGGAGCAAACATGGGATTTTCTAAAAGATGGACAATATCATATTTCTTGACTTCGTGATTGGTGAATTCAATTACCAAGGTGCGATCATCAATTGCTTTTGCTTGGCAAATTCGAGGACATTTCATACTATTTTTACTCTACTTTAGAGGAGGTAGTTTACGAAACTCTTGAGTATTCCACATCTGTAAAAGATCCTGCTGGTATAAAGTTGCCCACTCTAGAACTAATTTCTGAGCGCGACTTGGCAAATCTCCTTCAATGATTTCCAGTGATTCAATGCTTACTAAGGCATTGTAATCACCATAGATTGCATGAAAATGAGGCGGAGGGTGATCCCCAAAAAACACCTTTATCACAATTCCGTAGAACCTTGTAATCTCTGGCATAATTCGTTCAAGCACAACTACTGACTTATCCTAATTCTATCAAAGCCTGCTTTATGGTAAGAGATAGGGTTTGTAAAGAGCGATCGCACTCAAGTGATCGCTTTTTGTTTATGGCAGATTAGGGAGACCGATCGCTTTGGGGATGTTGTAAGTGCGATCGCAAGAGCGTTAAACTCTTCATTTAGGCGAATGATTTAGACAAAATTGTTCAAGATGCTGATCAAATAGCATCTTAGTATAGTTTAGCTGCTATGGACGCGCTTCATCTCTAAAATGGTTATAGTGTTAATGTTTTGCCAAAACGACGGGTGATGTATTTAATGCTTTCTTTTATTTCTTCTTTAAATCCGTGGCTAGTGGGAGCAGGATTGAATACGGTTTTATTAGGCATAGTTTTTATTGCTCCCAAAAAACTGCTTACCCCAGCTGGTTTACTGCACGCTTGGTTTTTGGGTGTGCTGCTTTGGGGAACCCTTGGCTGGCAAGGATATGTAGTAGTAATGTTCTACTTTATTGTTGGTTCTGCGGTTACACGTATTGGGATGAAGCAAAAAGAAGCAGAGGGAATTGCCGAAAAGCGTTCTGGGGCAAGAGGTCCAGAAAACGTTTGGGGTTCAGCTTTAACTGGAGCGTTGTGTGCTTTGGCAATCGGGTTAATAAATTGGGGATTTATTTCAATTTCTCAGTCCGCATTCCCCAATCCTCAATCGCTCCTCCTATTAGGTTTTGTTGCTAGTTTCAGCACCAAACTTTCTGATACCTGCGCTAGCGAAGTTGGTAAAGCTTATGGTAAAAGCACCTTTTTGATTACTACACTGCAACCAGTGCCACGGGGGACAGAAGGAGCGGTGAGCTTAGAAGGAACTCTTGCTGGAATGCTTGCTTCTGCTGCGATCGCCTTTCTTGCTTGGGGTATCGGTTTAATTAATATACTCGGTGTAGTTTGGTGTATTCTGGCAGCCTTTATTGCCACTAACATAGAAAGTGTCATTGGCGCGACTTTGCAATCTAAATATACATGGTTAACTAACGAAGTCGTCAATATATTGAATACATTAATTGGTGCGATCGCTGCAATGATATTCGCCTTAATCTGGATAAGTCTGTAGACGCAATTTCTAGAGTTTGAATTGAACTTGTAAATCAGCCGGAATAGTTCCCAACCGTCGATTTAGCTCCCGCAGAACAAGCTTTAATTCACCTTGTTGAAAAATATCTTGATAAATTACAGACTCTCGCATACTTTCACCTTGAAAAAGATGGATGCAGGTGTTTCCCCTAACAACCAAGTAGCAAAATTAGCCGGATAAGTTTCTGCCAATAGTTTGCAGAGATTATCAAAGGACATAAGGCAGAGGGGGGGAAAGGGGAAAGGGGAAGGGGTAAAGGGTAGGAGTTATTTGAAATTAGTCGATTGGTCTATTTTTACTTCAACATTTCCCTTTTTTCCTTTCCCCTTTACCCCTAGAGTGATAAAGATGAGTTATTCTTGGCAGGAAAACCAGGGGATTACACTTACGAAGATGTCGCTGGAAATCTGCGGATATCTGAAGTGCGATTATTAAGTGAGCGCGATCGCCCTTCATTTTGTCAGCAGCGATATGGAAATAGCAAACAACGAACATTATCCTGGGAATGGCTGTTTTGTCGTCTCAAAGAGAAGATTTACCTAATTTAACTTAGATGTTTACTCATTAAATATTTTATAGAGTGAGGTTACACTACAATTGGCAGTTAACCAAGTTCAAAATATGCCAGATTGATTTCCAAATCTCAGTATACTTTTATAGTTGAATTTACGTAACCACTTCATGGAAAATTCATCATTTTTGGTAGTAGATGACCAGACAATTTCTATCCAGCAAGCAGTAAAATATCTCCAAGCCTCTGGAAAACTGGGACAATTTATGAGCGATATTCTTCGCCAGCACGTCATTGAGCAAGAAATTGGCACGCGAGAAGATATTGAAATCAGCCCGGGTTTAACCGAACAGACAATCATTGACTTTCGGCTGAAAAACCAACTCACAGACCCCCAGAGTTTCCAAGAATGGCTAAAAAATAATGGTACAGATTACGCTACCTTTCACTCATCAGTAGCTTTAGGCTTTAAATTAGAAAAACTTAAAGCTGTAGTTACACAACCAAAACTGCAAGAATATTTTATTGAGCGTAAAATTTATCTAGATCGGGTGGTACTTTCTCGGATAATAGTTGATAATCGAGAACTCAGTGAAGAATTGCAAATCCAAATCGAAGAAGGAGCAAGTTTTGAGCAACTGGCAAGAGAATATTCACTTGCAGACGACAAAATAGTTAGCGGCATGATGGGACCTGTTAGTAGGGGAACGATGCCGGATATACTAAGGGCGGCTGTTGATATGGCAAAGCCCAGACAATTGGTAGGACCGATAGAACTTGAAGGACGTTACGGTTTGTTTCGAGTAGAACAATTTCTTCCCGCGTCTTTAGAAGATACTCAACTAAAGCAAGCACTACAAAATGAGTTGTTTGAGAAATGGCTAGCAGAGAAAATTCAAAAGCTGACAGTGAAGCTGCAAGTGAGCTAAAACTTGTGGACAATGAATCTTTAAATATAAGCGTGCTAGCAACTCTACCTTGGAATCAACCTCCCCTAGGTTGGCTGACTCCCGAACAACAATCTCAATTGCAAAATCGATCAGAAACCCGTCGCTACAAGCTTGGGGAAAAAATCTGGTCAAAGCAAGAAGGAATTTATCAGTTTTTTATTGTTTCTGGTAAAGTCCGCTTACGTGAAGAAGGTGTCGGTACACCGTTAGCAACCCTAGAAGCGGGGGATTGGTTTGGTGAGTTGCACTCATCCTCAGTAGATTTTAAAGCTGTAGCAGCGAGTAAAGAAGTAGTAGTAGTTCGCTGGGATAAAGCACTTTGGGCAGAATTTTCTACATCACAAATTGAGCAGTTCTTTTGTGGTGAAGAGAAGGAGGAGAGGGGGAGAGGGGGAGAGGAGGAGACAAGGAGAGGGGGAGAGGGGGAGACAAGGAGAGAAGAAGAGTTTTCTCCTGTCATTTCTTCTCCCAGTTCTGCACTCTCGCACTCTTCTACTTATGTGTCGGGTTATCCATTTGTTTCTAACTCAAACACAGCCGCCGCTTGTTTGACAATGGTGGCGCAAAAGTTAGATAATCCCTTGCAACTGGAATGGGTACAACGCCAAATTAGAGGACAACGACCGAAAAATGTCGCGGAAGCTGCTGAGAAGTTAGGTTTTGTATTGCGACGTTTGCAAGTAAGTTGGAGTGAATTACGTTCGTTATCTTTCCCGGCTTTGTTGCAGTGGGGTGAATCCCAAGGGAAACAAGGTAATTGGGTGGTAGCATATGGGGTGAAAGGCGATCGCCTAATTATTGCCAATCCCAAATCGAGCGATCGCACTTGTGAAAGTGTTTCCCAATCAGTTGCCGAAAATGCTTGGGATGGACAACTTTGGCAAGTAGAAGTCATTCAGCAGCAAGAAAAATTTAACCTCAATTGGTTCATTCCCGCAGTTGCCAAATACAAGGGATTGCTCGGTGAAGTTTTGCTGGCATCTTTTACTTTGCAACTTTTGGGGTTAGCAACACCACTAATTACCCAAGTTGTCATCGATAAAGTGATGGTGCAAGAAAGTTTGCCCACCCTTGATGTGATGGCGATCGCTCTTTTGTCAGTATCATTATTTGAGGCAGCACTCGGCATCCTCCGGCTATTTATCTTCACTCATACAGCTCGTCGTCTGGATCTGAGTTTATCAGCACAGCTATTTCGCCACTTGATGCGCTTACCTTTAGCTTACTTTGAAGCGCGACGCGTCGGCGATACAGTAGCACGGGTTCAAGAACTTGAACAAATCCGCCAGTTTCTCACAGGTACAGCATTAACTGTCATATTAGATAGCATCTTTGCCGTGGTTTACCTGGTATTGATGTTTTATTACAGTGCTCAACTTACCGCAGTCGCTTTAGCTGTGTTGCCGCTGTTTGCTATTTTGACAATTGTCTCAACACCAATTCTACGAGGTTGGCTGAACGAAACATTTAACCGCAGTGCTGACAGTCAATCGTTTCTGGTTGAGACGGTGACAGGAATTCACTCAGTCAAAGCACATGCAGCCGAACCAGTAGCACGCGATCGCTGGGAAGGCTTATTTGCTCGCTTCATCCGCACAGGTTTCAAAGCCTCCACCACCTCCAATATTAGCAGCAACATCGGTGACTTTCTCACCAACTTTTCCAGCCTGCTAATACTCTGGTTTGGTGCCAAATTAGTCATCGAACAAAAACTGACCATTGGACAGTTGGTGGCGTTTCAAATGCTTTCTGGGAGGGTAACAGGACCATTATTGCGGTTAGTCCAACTATGGCAAAATCTCCAACAAGTTCTACTTTCAGTTGACCGAATTGGTGATATTCTTAATGTTGCGCCAGAAGCTGAAGCCGGAACTGGTCTAGTTTTACCGGAACTCAAAGGAGAAGTCGCTTTTGAGCAAGTCTTTTTCCGCTATCGACAAAATACTGAACCGGTTCTGCGGGGAATCTCTTTCAACGTTCAACCAGGACAGTTTGTTGGCATTGTCGGACGGTCAGGTTCTGGTAAAAGTACCCTTTCCAAGTTGTTGCAGCGTCTTTATCAAATAGAATCAGGACGCATCCTGATTGATGGTTTTGATATCAAAAGTGCCGATCTCGCATCATTGCGTCAACAAACTGGGGTAGTTCTCCAAGAAGACTTTTTATTTAACGGTTCCATCTTGGAAAATATCAGCCTCGGCAATCCTGATATTACTGCTGAACAAGTTGTGGAAGCTGCCAGACTAGCTGTTGCTCACGATTTTATCAGTGAATTGCCTTACGGTTACGAAAATAATGTTGGTGAACGCGGTACAGCTTTATCTGGTGGACAACGGCAACGTATTGCTTTAGCGAGGTTATTTCTCTCACAAGCACCAATATTAATTTTAGATGAAGCTACGAGTGCTTTGGATAGTGAAACTGAACAGCAGGTTCTGCAAAACTTGCAGAAGGTTTCTAGTAACCGCACCGTGTTTCTAATTGCCCACCGTTTTGCACCCCTCAAACGTGCCGATTTGATTTTGGTGATGGAACGTGGTGTAATTGCCGAACGTGGTACGCACTCACAACTGTTGCAAGATAAGGGTTTGTATTGGTCACTATATCAACGGCAGCAGGCAAATATATAAGAGTGTTCGCTGTTGCTGATTGATGGGATGAATTCTGGTGTGGAGACGTAGCAGTGCTACGTCTCTACAGTATGTGTAACTATAAAGGTAATCTAGAGGTAGATTCCGTCACAAACCCTGCTCTGAAGAGACAGCTGTGATTCGTTGGTCGAAATGAATAGAAATATTCAGGGATGACCGCAAGAAAAAGAAGGGAATAATCCCAACTAAACCTTGACAACTTGACAACCATAAGGGTGACTCAAATTATATTTTGAGAAGTCCCTTCCCGCAGGTGCAGCGGTGACAGCAAGTCCCCCACACTTGAGGTTAGCAACCCTAAGTGACCATTGTAACGGGGAATCATGGCGGTATCTGAAAGCCTAATTTGGAAACCCGCCTAGCAAGAACCCATGAGCAAAGCCTCGGCTTGAAGATGCGCTTGAACCATCGTGATCATGAACCAGCTTAAAGGCTAACCCTTCCGGGAAAACAGGATTTAAGGCAATGCCTGAACACTGTTGAGGCTGGAGCCAAAAGGCAAAGGATAGGGAATTGGCGGTTCCGTCTCCGACCAATAAGCACTTCCCACAAACCCGGTGGACAGCATCACTCTAAAGGTTCAACCAATGGTTGTCAGGAACGAAGTAACCCCCTTAACGCTCTCAGTCGGTCGATACTGAGTAGGTGCTAACCGTATGCATTAAGGGGAAAGGATTGAGTCAGAAGCCAACGCTCTGCTGTAATGGCAGAGATATGCTGACGGACTCACGATGATTTGGAAAATAAAGTTGTAAGTAGCAATATATATGTCTAATACACGGCTTCAGTCAAAGCCCTTGCTAAGACAAAAACCGATGGTGGAATGGAAGGATACAAACTGGCGGAAGCTAGAGCGTGTTGTATTCAAGTTGCAAAAACGAATTTATCGAGCCACTCAGCGTGGAGATGTCAAGGCAGTTCGCAAACTCCAGAAAACATTGATGAGGTCTTGGTCTGCAAAGTGTTTAGCAGTACGAAAGGTAACTCAGGATAATCAGGGCAAGAAGACAGCCGGAGTAGACGGGGTTAAATCACTAACACCATTACAACGACTAGAACTTGCATCCAAACTGAGTTTAAACCGAAAGGTCAAACCGACCAGAAGGGTTTGGATACCCAAACCTGGAAGTGAGGAAAAACGCCCCTTAGGAATACCCACAATGTACGACAGGGCGCTACAAGCGCTTGTTAAACAAACAATAGAACCAGAATGGGAGGCTCGTTTTGAGCCAAACTCCTACGGTTTTAGACCTGGGCGCTCATGCCACGATGCCATAGAAGCAATTTTTACAATAATCGCGCAAAAATCCAGGTATGTACTGGATGCCGATATCTCGAAATGCTTCGATTGCATCAACCACGAGGCACTCTTGGACAAACTGAATACATTCCCCACCATACGCCGACAAATTCGTGCATGGTTAAAAGCGGGAGTGATAGATAAAGGCATATTTTCTGATACATCCGAAGGGACACCACAGGGCGGTGTGATTTCACCATTATTAGCTAACATCGCCCTACATGGCATGGAAAATCGGATAAAGCAGGTGTCTAAAAATGCCTTCCTGATTCGATACGCCGATGATTTCCTAATTTTACACGAAAATTTATCGGTAGTCGAAAGATGCCAAGAAATTATTGCCGAATGGTTAAAAAGCATGGGATTGGAATTGAAACCAAGCAAAACCCGTTTAGCTCATACTCTCAATGAGCATGAAGGACAAAAACCGGGATTTGATTTTTTGGGGTTCAACGTTAGACAATACCCAGTTGGAAAATACCAGTCTGGGAAAAACAACGGAACTCTACTTGGTTTTAAAACCCTCATTAAACCAAGCAAGAAAAAGATAAAACTCTATGCTAGGTCATTACGTAGTGTCATCAAAACCCATAAGGCTGCACCTCAAGAGGCACTAATAAGCCGATTAAACCCAATTATTCGGGGATGGGCTAACTACTACAGCACGGTGGTAAGTAAGGAAATTCTCTCAGGAATGGACAAACTTATCTATCAACAATTAAAAGCTTGGTCAAGTTTCCGTCATCCACAAAAAGACTCCCATTGGATAGCCAAGCGCTACTGGCTTATTGACCAGGGTGAAGGATGGGTCTTTGCTAGCAGGAAAGAGGGTAACAAAAAGATGCGTCTTGTTAAGCACTCAGAAACACCAATTGTTAGACACATAAAAGTGCGAGGAGATTGCAGCCCTTACGACGGAGATTGGATATATTGGAGTACTAGAATGGGAATGCACCCAGAAGTGGCAGCAAGGGTATCAAAACTCTTGAAAAAGCAAAAAGGGAAATGCGCTCACTGCGAATTGTTCTTTAAAAATGGAGATTTATTGGAGATAGACCACAAAAAACCGCGCTCAAAGGGTGGAAAAAACACACAAGATAATCTCCAATTACTTCATCGACATTGCCACGATACAAAAACAGCAAATGATGATAAAGCTGTTAGAGGTACTAATGACAATAGCCAAATCATTGAGGAGCCGTGTGAGGTGAAAGTCTCACGCACGGTTTTGTAGCCGAGGCAGTTCGGTGACGGACTGTCCTTAGGCAGCGGCTTGTAAGAGAAAGACTAACCACCTTTCCGATACAAGACTAAAAAAGTGTCTAGCTTACAGGTTTAAAGCCTAAACTGAATTGCCTGGGCGTGGTAGCCCACAAAACGTTAAGAATGCTTCCCAAGTTTTTAACCTCTTAGGCAAAAAGTAGCGTTAGCGAAGCGGTAGCGACGAAGGAGCGTCTGGGATATACATACCTAGCAATAGGATTTATCGTAAATGTTTGTACCAGTAGTTGATCAAAACAACCGTCCCCTAATGCCAACGACACCTAGTAGAGCAAAGCGTTGGATTAAATCTGGTAAAGCTACACCATTCTTTAAAAAGGGGGTATTCTGTGTTCGATTAAATCAAGAACCAAGTAATAGAAATACTCAACCAATTGCGGTTGGAATTGAAGAAAGGCGTAAGCGCGAGGGGTTCACGGTAAAGTCGAAAATGCACACATATCTAAATATCCAAACTCATGCCGTTGATTGGGTAAAAGACCATGTGGAAGTTCGTCGTAATATGCGCCGTGCTAGGCGATTTCGTAATACCCCTTGCCGACAGAATCGTAAGAACCGACTTGTAAACAAACAAAAATTACCCTCCGGGTTCGGCAGTTCGCTATCGACGGGAACCGCCAAGACAGCGACTGCCTCACCACCATCGACTAAAGCTAGGTGGCAATGGAAGTTACGGATTTGTAAGTGGTTGGCGTTAATATTTCCTGTCTCAACTTTTGTGATTGAGGACATCAAGGCTAAAACTTGGAAAAATGGACGGAAGTGGAACCTAATCTTTAGCCCTTTAGAAGTTGGTAAAAAGTGGTTTTACTCAGAACTTAAAAGGCTTGCTAACCTAGAAACTCGTACAGGAAACGACACTTACGCTGGGCGTCAAAGCTTAGGGTTGAAAAAGTCTAAAAATAAATTGTCCAATAGTTTTTCTGCCCATTGTGTCGATTCATGGGTGCTAGCTAACTGGTTTGTTAGTGGACATACAAAGCCTGAAAATACTGAACTAATTGAAATTATTCCTTTGGAATTTCATCGTCGCCAGCTTCATAGGTTACAGCACTCTTTGGGGCATATTCGCTCTAGATATGGTGGAACAATTAGCGACGGGTTTAAACGTGGTTCAGTAATCAAACACCCAAAATTTGGATTTTGCTATGTCGGTGGTTGGCAGGAATCTCCAACTAAAAAAGATCCAAGCAGAAAAACAATTAGCTTACACAGTTTAGACACTGGTAAACGATTAACACAAAATGCACTTTCAAATGATTGCTTGTTCAAAGCATATTCTTCCTGGAGAGTCACAGCAGTTAAAACTGCCGTTCGGCTTTCCTCCACGCATCTATTGTCAAGTGGTTTCCAGCCGTATCGAGGATTTTCTTATGACCATTGAAACTGCCACAAAATATTACATAGCTAATAAACCAGTACGGCATAAAGTGTTAGGACAAATATTCATTGTCGATTTGTATCCGTCTAGACTTGGTAGCGTGCGGATAAAACTTGCTAACGGTGTAGAGATGGATTGTCAGCTAGAGTTTCTAGAGGCTGTGTGAAAAAGAGGGGTAAAGGGTAGGAGTTATTTGAAATTAGTCGATTGGTTTTGAGTTATAAGTACTCAGACAGAATTAATTACGCAATGACTGTAAATATTTTTGTCCGACTACTTAGCGCTTCTCGTTTGAATCAAATACAGATTTATCTGCGTTCATCTGCGTTCATCTGCGTTTCCTTAATTCTTTGATGTATTGCACCGAACTGAGAAGCGCTATAGTTCAACATTTAAGCCCCGACGATTAAAATCTTGGCTAGACAAACAAAGTCCGCGATTAGGCGGACTAACCTGAAAATAGGGTTTAAAATTTAATCTGACGAGACCTTCGTGGGCTTTGTACGTGTAGCCGCGAGTTTACTCGTCGGGTTATTAAGCGCAACCTCACAAAGAATTGGTATAAGTAATGAGTCCTGCCTTTTGATTTTATCAGTCACTAGTCATTTCATCTCGCAATCTTGAGCGATCGCTGATTTCTCCTTGATGCGATCGCGCTTCTAGCCAAGTTTCCCAAGAAAGGGCTTTCTGTCTTTCCACATGATTGATAAACTGCATAATGGATTGATCTGCTTTAATCGGGGTTCTGATCTCAAACTTAATTGTTTGGAAAATCTTCGTATCACCTTTAGCAAAGTAGTCACCTACCATCTTCGTCAGTGATAGCAAAACTCTGTTAACCAACCAACCGAAAAGACCTTTGCGTTTTTTCGTAATGAACAAAGTTTGACCTTCCGCTTTTCCTCCTTCCGTCATCCGCAGGGTAAACATGATGTGGAAGTGCAGAAAGTCGGGTCCAACTGTCACTGTACCCGTGCTACCGTACCAATAACACATGCTGTAGGTGACGGCGTTTTTGTAGAAAGGACGAATCAACTTGATAAAAAACGAATCCTCACCACCACGTGTAGTATTGCTGAAGGTAATTGCATTCTCATTCGGTTCGTCTTTGTGAAAGACAATTTCTAACGGCAAATTGTGAACTGTATTGAAGTGTTGAGCGTCAATTGCATTAATCATCACCACATTGGGATGACAATTTTTAATGAAGCGAGAACCTAAAGCGCTGTAACATTCTTCCTCTTCCAACTCTGGGACAAAAGGTAACGGTTGGTGTGGAGTTTCCCCAGCCCAAACCCAAATCATCCCATATTTCTCTCCCGTGTGCCAAGATTTCAACTTCATCGGCAGCGGTTCCCCTAAACAGGGGATATCAACACAAATCCCATCAGCATCAAACTTCCAATTGTGGAAAAAACAGCGCAATTCATTACCTTCAACTTTGCCTTCTGCTAAGTGGGCACCCATATGCGGACAGTAGGCATCAAAGGTAATTACTCTTTTATCTTTACCTCGGTAAATAACTAGTTCGCGACCGAGAACAGTAACAGCTTTTACCTCACCCTTCCTTAAATTGCGCGAGGGTAATACCCAATACCACCCCTCGATAAAGCGCTGTGGGTTATTGAAAGTCTTTTTTTGGCTTCTTGCGCTAAAAATCTGCGAGTTGATATTCATGTTGAGGTTTTCGCTTCTGGTGAAGCAGCTGATTATATAATTTCCAATTTAATAGCCTTCAAAATGTTGCGATCGCCAAGCGTCTAAAAGAGTATTGCAGGTTTCCCTTGAGGAGTATTTTTTTCTATCCCCCATTCTGCTGGAAACTGTTGCTGCTGCTTCATTGGGGAATTAGCGAACCACATTCGTCTTCCTGCATCTGTCAGGTTTTCTTCACAAATTTCTGTCAAGCAGACGAGTTCGGCGCCTTGGAGATGATGGGGGTTACGTTGCGAGAAGAAGCGGATGTGAGGATCTTGCAGTCTTTCTGGGGGAATTCCCCGCAGACAGTCTCGCAGCACATGGGGATGAGGAAAGCGGACTATTCCCGCTTTTGCGTCATAGTAGTTATCGAAGCGATCGCCTGCAAGAAATTCGAGCAATGAGGAAATATAAACTGGTGTAACTGCATCATATCGCGGATAAAACTCCCGCCAAAAAATCGGCAGAAAACGATAGGTACGATATCCCGCAGAAATCAGCAACCAATATAGTTTACCCTGAGCATAATCGCAGCGAAGTTGGTTTACTGAAGTTATCCAACAGCGAGAAAGCGCAGAACTCGACCATCCGCTAGGTTCCATTATGGTGTCTCCAGAATAGACCACACTTAATTTTTCCCCTTCAAACTCGGTGTTGTACATCAGCAGAGTGGAAAAACCTTGCAGCCGATCTGTTTTTTCATCCTTAAGGAGAATTACCCAGTTTTTCTGACTTAAGTCTGTCTTAAAAACATCTTGCTTTACACCTTCAAAATAAGTGCTAAGTAAGGAGTACATAGCTTGCTTATCTTCTGTTGATAAATCCTCAGTGTGAACCAGTCGGCTTTTCATGGCTTCATCAAAACAAATTTTGTCGTTCCATTATATGAACTGGAATCATTTGTTTGATGTGATTATAAAGTTTTGTTTCACAACTCATATTAAGTTGCACATCGTAACTTCACCCCAACAAAGCTATGCTTTATCTCCCCTCTCCTTAACAAGGAGCGGGGCAGGGGAGCCAGTGCGTTGCGGAGGTTCCCTCCGTTGTAGCACCTGGCGTGGTGAGGTCATATCTATGAACGCAACTCGACTTGGCATAACATCGCTCTGCAATGCGATTGTGACCCGATACAATGCGATCGCATTCCCTGGAATGAAAAATGCGATCGCTTGTCAGATTACCGACTTTGTATTTATTGTAAATCGGGACAACTATAGCATTGCCTTAATCCGATCGCAAATTAAGTTTAGCAATACCCTGTAATGCCATAACATATTGCGACGTTAGCTTAACATATTGCAATGTTAAGGCAAAACATCGCGATGTTAGCTTAACACATTGCAATGTTAAGGCAAAACATCGTGATGTTAAGACAAAACATCGTGATGTTAAGACAAAACATCGTGATGTTAAGGCAAAACATCGTGATGTTAAGGCAAAACATCGTGATGTTAAGGCAAAACATCGCGATGTTAAGCCAACATATCCCCGTGCATTCAAAAACGCGCTCTGTCAGATTCCCCACCTTGTTACAAAATCAGAAACGGATCGCATATTTATTTCAGAATGCCTGTAAGATAACAATGAAACTTCAGAGAAATCACTGAAGTAAATTAAATCATTTGCTTATATTGCCAAGCAGCAAACTAGATCCCCGACTTCTTAAAGAAGTCGGGGATCTGAAGAGGGATTTGAAGAATAACTTATAAAGGCTGAAGAATGAACAAACGTGCAAAATCTCAGCGGACTTTTTGGTGCTTGCTACCCAGTTTTACGCGCTATAGTTTAATTTTATTACTCAGTGGCGTCTTTTTGTCATCGGTGGCAGCGACTCGTAGCACAAGTGTGCAGATAGCACAAAAACCGGAAACTACTTCACAAGAAGCAACTCGCGCAGCGGCTGAACGCCTCTATGAGGAGGGATTACAACTGTATAAACAAAGGACAGCAGAATCTCGGCAGCAGGCAATTGAGAAATGGAAACAAGCACTTCCCTTATGGCAGCAAGTAGACGATAAAAAGAAAGAAGCTACTATTCTCAACAATATTGGCAAAGTCTACTCAGATTTAAGCCAGAAGCAACAAGCCCTTAACTATTACAATCAGTCATTACCCTTATGGCGGCAAGTAGGCAATAAAGCGGCGCAAGCTACCATCCTCAGCAATATTGGCAAAGTCTACTCAGATTTAGGCGACAACCAACAAGCCCTCAGATACTATAATCAGTCACTACCTTTATCGCGGCAAGAGGACGATAAAGCACAGTCAGCTATCACCCTCAACAATATTGGCAAAGTCTACTCAGATTTAGGCGACAACCAACAAGCCGTCAACTACTACAATCAGTCACTACGCTTATCGCGGCAAGTGGGCAATAAAACGGGGGAAGCTACCACTCTCGACAATATTGGCTCAGTCTATTCAAATTCAGGTGAGAAGCAACAAGCCCTCAACTACTATAATCAGTCACTACCCTTATCGGCGCAAGTCGGCGATAAAGCACAGTCAGCTCGCACTCTCAACAATATTGGCGTAGTTTACTCAGATTTAGGCGACAAGCAACAAGCCCTTAAGTATTACAATCAGTCACTACCCTTATCGAAGCAAGTCGGCGATAAAGCACAGTCAGCTGCTACTCTCAGCAATATTGGCTTAGTCTACGACGATTTAGGCGAGAAGGAAAAAGCCCTCAATTACTACAATCAGTCACTACCCTTATCGCGGCAAGTGGGGAATAAAGCGGGGGAAGCTGCTACTCTCAACAATATTGGCGGAATCTACGATGCTTTTGGCGAAAAGCAACAAGCCCTAAAATACTACAATCAGTCACTACCCTTATCGCGGCAAGTGGGCAATAAAGGACTCGAAGCTGGCACTCTCAACAATATTGGCAAAGTCTACTCAAATTTAGGCGAGAAGCAACAAGCGCTAAAATACTACAATCAGTCACTACCCTTATCGCAGCAAGTGAGCGATAAAGAAAGGGAAGCTATTACACTTTATAATATCGCTTATGTAGAACGCGATCGCGGCAACCTTCAACAAGCATTAACCCAAATTCAAGCAGCGATCAAAATCATCGAAGATTTACGCACTAAAGTTGATAGCCAAGACCTGCGAACATCTTACTTTGCTTCTCAACAGGACGTTTACAAATTCTACATCGACTTGTTGATGCAACTGCACAAACAAGACCCATCAAAAGGATATAACGCCGAAGCACTCCACGCCAGTGAAAGTTCTCGCGCCCGTGGTTTAATTGAACTATTAACTGAGGCAAGGGCAAATATTCGCAAAGACGTTGACCCCAAACTTCTTCAAGAAGAAAAAGACTTGCAATTAAAAATTGAAGCTACAGGAAAACTTCTACAAGAGTTATCTAACAAACCACAAACCGAAACCGCACAAGAAAACTTTAAAAAAGAACGCGAAAATCTTCTCAATCAACAAAAAGAATTACAAACCAAAATCCGCACTAATAGCCCGAAATACGCAGCGCTGCAATATCCCCAACCCCTGAAGTTACCGCAAATTCAGCAACAACTCGATAAAGATAGTTTGTTATTAGAGTATTCCTTGGGTGAAGAACGTAGCTATCTTTGGGCTGTAACTCCCAATTCTATCGACACCTACGAACTCCCCAAACGCGAAGAGATAGAGAAAGCAGTCACGGAATTTAGAAACGACTTGCAAAAACCGACAGTGGCAAACTTAACAGCTATAAATGCAACCAAACTTAGTAAAATCATCCTTGCACCTGTAGCTGACAAGTTAGGCAAAAAGCGTTTAGTGATTGTCGCTGATGGTGGTTTACAGAAGATTCCTTTTGCGGCATTGAATGATGTAAAGACGTTCCATCGGAACGTCTCTACAAAAGACGCTATTTCCAACACAGAAGTTTATCAACCTTTGATAGTCAATCATGAAATAGTCAATTTGCCTTCGGTTACAACAATTGCGACCCAAAGACAAGAACTCAAAGGACGCAAAACCGCACCTAAAATCCTCGCAATCCTTGCCGATCCGGTTTTTGAAGCTAATGATGAGCGCATCACTGGCAAATCATCCATCATGAATAATAACCTTGATCTTCGCGGTCAAATTGAACAATCTGACTTGAAGCGGGGAGCAAAAAATCTCAATCGCAATGGCTGGGAAAGAATTAAAGGTACAGAAACTGAAGCAAAAGCAATTTTAAAACTCGTACCCTCTAATAATCTACAAGCTTTTGATTTTGATGCTAACTACAACTGGATAACAAATAAACAACTTTCACAATATCGCTTTTTACATTTTGCTACCCACGGCTTTGCTGACCCAAATAACCCAGAACTATCAGGAATCGTTCTTTCTCTGTTTCTAGACAAACAAGCTAAACCTGCCGATAGAGGTTATCTGCGATTAGGTGATATTTTTAACCTTGACTTTGCAGCCGATTTAGTAGTATTAAGTGCTTGTGAAACCGGTTTAGGCAAAGATGTCAATGGTGAAGGATTAGTAGGCTTGACAAGAGGTTTGATGTATGCAGGAGCGGAACGAGTAGCGGTGTCTTTGTGGCAAGTTAACGACGAAGGGACAGCACAATTGATGCCAGAATTTTACACACAAATGTTGAAACAAGGGAAATCGCCTACAGTTGCTTTACGTGCCGCACAAATCAAGCTGTGGCAAGACTCCAATTGGCAAAACCCTTATTATTGGTCTGCCTTCACATTACAAGGTGAGTGGCGCTAAGGTGCATCTATTTAAGATGTTGTTTGAATAAGTGGATAGTTGTGATTTTAGACACTTATTGATCCCCCCTAGCCCCCCTTAAAAAGGGGGGAACCGGAATCAAAGTCCCCCTTTTTAAGTGGGGAACCGGAATCAAAGTCCCCCTTTTTAAGTGGGGAACTGGAATCAAAGTCCCCTTTTTTAAGTGGGGAACCGGAATCAAAGTCCCCCTTTTTAAGTGGGGAACTGGAATCAAAGTCCCCCTTTTTAAGTGGGGAACTGGAATCAAAGTCCCCCTTAAAAAGGGGGGAACCGGAATCAAAGTCCCCCTTTTTAAGGGGGATTTAGGGGGATCTAGAACCTTTTGATACTGACAAGAAGACTTTTCAAACATCCTCTAACAAACTTTTACAAATTTAAACCACTAAGGAGTATTTATCATGGCTAAAAAATCTTTGTACAACCTAACTACTGCGAGTATTTTGGCAGGTATTCTCGCAACGGTGACAGTGGCAACTTGGGCATCAGTTAACGCTCAAATTAACCGAATCGATCGCAAACTACCATCAGCAGCACCACCAAAATTCATTAAAGCTCAAAATGCCGGTCAATTCAAAATACAAAGCACTGGTAAACCATTTCAACCATCAAAACTTTCAAGCTCAGAAAAACCTTATGATGACACTCGCGCTATAGTAGACTGGGACGATCGCACTCCCATGATTAGCCGCAAATATCCTTGGTCTGCGATCGGTCGTATTGTTGGCGAATCAACTGAAGGTAATGGTTATTATTGCACTGGAACTCTAATTGCTGAAGATGTCGTCCTCACCAATTCTCACTGCGTTATCGATCCAAAAACCCGTAAACTCAGTAAGAGAGTCGTGTTTTTACCCAATGTTATCAACGGTGAGTTACAAGATGATAACGATGCAGCCCTAGCAGAAAAAATTTTATACGGTACAGACTTTACTAATGATCCAGTCACTAATCAGACAAACGACTGGGCATTAATACAACTTAACAAGCCTATCGGACAAAAATACGGTTACTTAGGCTGGAAATCTCTGCCTTCTTCGACTTTAGTCAAAAACCAGAAAAAATTTATCTTCGTTGGATATTCTGGTGACTTTCCTAACCTCAAAAAACCCAAATACGAATTTCTGAGTGCGGGTTCTGGCTGGACTGCGAGTTTTCAGGATAAGTGCAGTATTGTACAGGAGAATCAAAATATATTATTCCACGATTGTGATACCACAGGCGGTTCTTCCGGTGGACCAATCATTGGTGTAATTAATGGTGAGTTTTACATTGTCGCATTAAATAATGCTGAAATTAAAGCTCGTAAGGGCAATCCAGCAGTGAATCTGGCAGTGAAGATTGATGTTTTGGATCGGCTATTTAGCGGAAAGTAAATCAAGCAGAAAAGGAGTGCAGACAATACGGTTCGGATAACACTCGATCCCCCATTATCCCCCTTAAAAAGGGGGGCTAAGAATAGCTCTATTTCCCCCTTTTTAAGGGGGATAATGGGGGATCTTTAAGGACTATGCACCTTAACCGAACCGTATTGGGAGTGCAGATGCGATCGCATTCCTATTCTCCAGGACTTACGTAAAAACTCTCTGTAACTCTTATTGCTTCTCCTTCTCCTATCGGAGACGCTACGCGAACGGAGACGCCAAGGGCGAAGGCGCACTTGGCGTACTTGGCGGTTCGTTTTATCATGATGATCGCATTCTTTTTCTCTTAGGACTTACGCACTCGTTACGAAAAAACAAGACTTTGAGATTGCTTCCTTGCGTCGCAATGACGGAAATACGTAGTCCATGCGTAAGTCCTATCTCTATAAATTCCGAAAAGAGCGATCGCACTCTTCACTTTACACGTTAGCCTAAAAGAGCGTCAGTAAAATTTATATCCCAAGCGAGTATTTATAGCTTGACAAAAAGTATATATTCTGCATTAAAGCTATAAAACTTATAAAATTATGAACCAGGTAGATTACCTCCGGATAAGTTTAATCGATCGCTGTAATTTTCGCTGTCAATACTGTATGCCGGAAGGGGCAGAATTAGACTATATTCTCAAGCAACAGCTATTAACTGATGCGGAACTACTCACTCTAATTCAAGAGGTGTTTATCCCTGTTGGTTTTACGCGCTTTCGCTTGACTGGGGGGGAACCGCTGTTACGTCCGCGTGTGGTAGATTTGGTGAAGGCGATCGCATCTCTCCCCCAAACTCAAGACCTCTCAATGACAACCAACGGCTTTTTACTCGCGTCAATGGCGCAAAACCTTTACAATGCAGGTCTGCGACGGATTAATATTAGCCTAGATTCTCTCGACCCAGATATATTTGACCAAATCATCGGCAATCGTGGTCGTTCTCGATGGGAAGATGTTTGGAAAGGCATTCAACAAGCATACCATGTGGGATTTGATCCGCTCAAACTGAATGTGGTGATAATTCCCGGTGTTAATGACCACGAAATTCTCGATCTCGCTGCCTTGAGTATTGACAAACAATGGCACGTTAGATTTATTGAATTTATGCCCATTGGCAATTCGCAGTTATTTGGCGATCGCGGTTGGATTTCTTCTGCTGAGTTACGGCAACAAATCCGCGAACGTTGGGGTTTGACAGAATCGCAAGTTTGTGGTAGCGGACCTGCTGATATATTTCAAATTCCGGGTGCGAAGGGGACACTAGGATTTATCAGTCAGATGTCGGAATGTTTTTGCGATCGCTGTAACCGGATGCGTTTGAGCGCAGATGGCTGGCTGCGTCCTTGTTTATTAAATGAAAGCGAGCAACTTGATTTGAAAACTGCTCTGCGCGCTGGTGTCAGCACCGCCAAATTGCGAGAGCAGGTTAGACATTTATTGGCAATCAAGCCAGAAATCAACTTTAAAGGACGCGACACGGGAACAACCGGTGTTTATTCTCGCACCATGTCGCAAATTGGCGGATAGAGCTTAGAGGCTAGGGGTAAGAGTATAGAGGAATACACAAACATAGGGGGCTAATCCCTAATTCCTAGTCCCTATTGCCTCATTAAGCTTGACGTGAGTAATACTCAACCACGAGTAGTTCATTAACTTGTAATGCCACCCATTCACGCTCAATCACACCGTTAACTTTGCCTTGCATCTTGTTTTTATCAAACTCTAGATGATTGGGAAGGTTAGCTAAACCGGGATATTGCAAATTAGCTTCTACCAACTTCTTCGATTGTTCGCGGTTTCTCACCGCAATTTCTTCACCGGGACGGCACTGGTAGCTGGCAATATTCACGGGACGACCGTTAATAGTTACGTGACCGTGATTTACTAACTGACGAGCCGCTGGAATGGTGGGAGCCATACCCATGCGAAAAACGGTATTATCCAAGCGCATTTCTAGCAATTGCAGCAGCACTTGTCCGGTAGAACCAGTAACACGTCTAGCTTTGCGTACATAACGTAGCAATTGCTTTTCGGTCAGACCGTAGTTGAAGCGGAGCTTTTGCTTTTCCTCTAAACGAATGGCATACTCAGAGCGCTTCTTGCGGTTCTGACCATGCTGACCTGGTGGATAAGCGCGTCTAGCGGTTTTACGACTTAATCCTGGTAAGTCACCTAAGCGGCGAGTAATTCTGAGCCGTGGTCCTCTATATCGGGACATGTGTTTCCTTAATCTAAATCCTGTTTAATTTTACCCAGACATTCTATTATAAAAGCGAAAAGGGGAAAGCGGAAAGGGAAAAGAATTATTACCAATGCCCAATGCCCAATGCCCAATGCCCAATGCCCATTTCCCCAATTTGAGATAGCATATGCTTGGGTGTTTGGAGAATGGCAATGTTAGCGATCGCAAAAAAAATCAGCAAAAGTCCGAATAAACACGGTAGTTATGCCTTTGGAATGTTAAAAAATCAAACAATTCGCTTTTTAGTCCCAGCTTTGGCTGTAGCTGGATGGGTGGGAAGTTCCTTACCTGGTATGGCTGTCACCGCCACTTACGCAAATGATTACCGTGTTTGTGCGGGTCGCCTTTTAAGTCTCGGCGTCACTCCTGATGCGGCATCTGCTGGTTGTGCAAACGCACTGCGTCCGAAAGAGTTGTCTTTGTGCGTGTCGAGAATTCAGCGACAAACGCAAATTGCCGCGACGGAGGCACTTGCGTCTTGTAAGCAAGCAAGGCGTCCTGAAGATTTAGCCGCTTGTGTAGTAGGTATTAGTACAAATGTTAAAGAGGCTGTAAACCCAGCAGCTTTAAATTACTGTAATCGCAGTTTGTTGCCAGTGCGTTTCGCAGAATGTGTTGTGGGTTTGCGTGCAGAAACTGACTCTGCTCCTGTGCAAGCGATGGATAATTGTATTGATGCGAGTGACCGAGCGGTGAGCGGTTATTTACCTTCGTTTATACCGGCAACGCGATCGCAGCAAAATATTCAACCAGTTTTTGAGAGCACCCCAATTCCCACCAATCCCCCCAAGAATTAAAGCGATTAGCAATTCGTTGCGCTAATCGCTATTGATATCAGTCTTCTTTGTTACCAAAGACCATCTGTAAAATCATTGGAACTCCACCCTCTTGGTGATATTTATCCGCCCAAGCGCGGATAACTTCATCCAATTCTGACAAAGCCTGTTCTAATCGATCTGGTGGCACATCCATAGTTTCCAAGACTCGCATCGAATTTGGTCGCCGTTCTGCCCAATCTTTCATTAAGCGAAAATACCGAGCGGTATCTTCGACCATGATGTATGTACGCTCTTGATCGTCAGCAGGGGCGTAAAAAGAACGGGTGAGAGCGTAGAAAGGCATTCCCCAAGGAGAATCAATCCTTGTGACGGTGCCTGAGTATAGCAGACGGCGCTTGATATGCTCCGCTAAAGCTTCACTCAAACCCATACGGTGTTCTTCGGGTAAGTCTTCTTGCGATCGCTTATGCAAAAATTCAATCAGTTCTAAAAACTCAAAAGAACTGACTAATTGGGCGTCAGGCAGGTTCTGCGGCAATTTTTGTTCAATTTGCCTTTTCTCATCACTCGTCAGACTTGTACCCGGAATGCGCGATCGCCCAGGTCTCCAAGGAAACTTTTCCATCCACACATAAGGCAACTGAATTAGATAGCGCGGTTCTTGGGAACCAAGCATCTTCAGCAGCTTGCCCTCTGTCAGCGCAAGTCTCACTTCTTCAACAATGATTTTCACCCGCTTCGGCTCAAGGTGGTGCAAATGCCCTGTCATTCGCAGGTTTTGTCCCTGCTCCAGATAGGTCATGTAAATTGCACACTTTGCTGCCGTTGCTGCCGCATCTAAAAACGCCCCATGCCGATGCCCACTAGTCCGCATGGCACTAAAAGCTAGATAAAGCATGATCTGATCCATCGCACTCGGACCAAGACGTTTGATCAGATCTATGTCGTTACTCATATTACAGACAGTTGAATAGCACGTTTACACAGTTATCAGCTAAAGGAAAGTAAGTAGTATACACCCAACTGAAGGCAATATCTTCACTTCAGATTATTTAATTATGCGTTATTTAAGAGTATTCTTGGTAGTATAACGGAAAATTACCCGTACTTTATAACACACAGGCACAGCTATTATGGGCATGGGGCATGGGGCATGGGGCATGGGGCATGAAGAGGGGACTGGGGACTGGGGACTTGAAGAGGGGGAAAGGGGAAAAGAATTATTACCAATGCCCCATGCCCAATGCCCAATGCCCAATGCCCCAGTCGCTAAGATGCGCGTATTCTTTCTAGGCTAAATGCGGCTGCACCAAAAGTAATGAGTAAGATTCCTAAAGCCTGAACCATTGATAACGTTTCCTGAATAATTAACCCAGCCAAAATCACGGTTAAAACTGGGACACTGGCTCCGAATATCGCTGCACGGGTTGCACTAACTTTGCTAATTCCAAGGTTATTCAACACATAAGATGCCAAGGTCATTACACCCAAGATAAAAGCGCTTAAGATAAGTTCTAATAACCGATTGGGATCAACTATCAAACTTGAGCTAGTTGGTAAAGGCAATATCAAACCGATGAGGCACAAACATAGCATAGTCGCGAAGTTAATTAAAGTAAATGTGACAGGATGTAATTTAGCAGCACAAATCCGTGTCAGAATTACGTAAATAGCGAAACTCACTCCAGAAGCGATCGCACTCATACTTCCTACATAGTTATTACCAATACCGGCATTAGCTTGCCCGGTCAACATCAACAATTCACCGATAAAAATCGATGCGATCGCACCGATCCGAAATAATGTTGGTTGATCGCGGAACAAAAACCAAGACAAAAGCCCGCTAATCATCGGATAAATAAAGAATAGTGCGATCGCCATCCCCGTTGTTACTTGACCAATCGCCAAATAAATCAGCAACTGAGACAAAAATAAAAAGCATCCACTCACAACCGACAATATCAAAACCCGTCGCGTACTTGCTTTCGTAGGAGAAGGATTTCCCCGTACTGAGTCAGCCAAGGAATGTAAATCTTGCCATACTCGCTGATGCATCATCGGCGCTAAAACTAACATTAGTGGTACAACCACCAGCATCCTCAGCATCAAAATTAACAAAGAATTTCCCAACGTCGGCGATATCAACTGCTCAACTTGAAACGCACCCAAAATTAGGGAATTTGGCTGAAAAAGTGCCTTAATAGCGACGTTGTAAAGCGATGACAGCACCGTTGAAAACAGAATCAGCAATAAACCCATTTTCATGGGTGGTAAGGCTCCAGCGCCACGGGAAGGTCGTTGTGGCTGACGAGATCCAGATGATGTAGTGTCGCTCAGTTCTCTAGAAATAACCGAAATTGGCTCTTTCGGGTCTTTTTTTACCTCTGGTGGCTTTGCCTTGATTTCTGATGGAGGGGATAAGGGTAATGTAGTGTCGCTTAGTTCTCTGGAAAGAACAGAAATTGGCTCTTTCGGGTCTTTTTTCACCTCTGGTGGCTTTGTAGAAGTGTTATTTGATGCCGGCAAAGAAGACGCAGATAATGTAGTTTCGTTGCTCGATGTCTCCTTAGGAACAACAGAAATTGGCTCAACGGAAGGTTTGCTGACTTCTTTTTCTGTTACAGAAGATGCAGATAATGTAGTTCCGTTGCTCGATGTCTCTTTGGGAATAACAGAAATTGGCTCAACGGAAGCTTTGTTGACTTCTTTTTCGGTTACAGAAGATGCAGATAATGTAGTTTCGTTGCTCGATGTCTCCTTAGGAATAACAGAAATTGGCTCAACGGAAGGTTTACTGACTTCTTTTTCTGTTACAGAAGATGCAGATAATGTAGTTCCGTTGCTTGATGTTTCCTTGGGAACAACAGAAATTGGCTCAACGGAAGGTTTGCTGACTTCTTTTTCTGTTACAGAAGATGCAGATAATGTAGTTCCGTTGCTTGATGTTTCCTTGGGAATAACAGAAATTGGCTCAACGGAAGGTTTGCTGACTTCTTTGGCTGAAGAAGTGTTTTTGATATTCTCCTGTCTTTGCTCGTTTGGTGCTAACTCAACAGACTTCGTTGGGGTAACTAGTGTAGTTAGGATTTTTTTTTCTAGTTCCTTGTTGAGCCGATTGGTTAATTCTACCAACATCGCTTCCCCTTGCTGCTGTCGGCTTTGCAACCGAGACAACTGTTGAGAAATACCACTTTGATGGTTATTTAACTCTTGTTGCAGTAACTTCAAGGTGATAGTTAAGGTGTCATCTAGGCTGCCAATCAATTGTTCAGTATTTTTATTGATTTCTGTAACAATATTACTGTTAGCCTCATGTGACGCGATACCTGCGGCACCCCTTTCGGCGATCGCATTTCCTTGGTTTAAATCGCGTTCGATTGCTTGATTAGCTAAAGCCGAAAGCGAAGATTGTAATTGAGAAGATATATGATTTGCGAGAACTTGCGCCAACTGACGTACCAAAGCTTGTTGTTCAGTTATTTGCTTCGTCTGTTGTAGCTGTTCTTTTTCGGTTTGCAGCCGTTTAATCTCATCAGCTAAGTCTTTCTTGTCTGACTCCAGCCGATTTATATCTTCTTGTAAGGATTTGAGCAAATTCTGCTGGAGGCTTTGCAAATCCTCAACTACACCCCACAAGGCAGTTTCTGCTGCCCTAGATATTTCCCCTCTTGTACGGGGGTTTTCTGGTCGGTTCTCAAATCGCCCCATTAGTCTCTAACCTCTGACCCCTTGACGATAATGCAGCTTCTGGTGAAATTGCTTGGCGCTCATACTATTTCCTGTATTTTGTCAGATAAACTAAAAATCTTAACAGGACTTACGCGTTTTAACTTAATTGCGTGATGCTCAACACAGCGTTATCAAACCGGATAATTTCCTCTACTGTTTTGGTACTTGATTGGTGGAGATTCCCTTTGATTGATGCATCACAGACAACTCTTGTGTAAGTTATATTCAAATCAGCTATCATCAAGCGATATTTTTATCCGGGAAAATATCATCAAAAATAGATATCTATTCTTTTAACGGCAATAGCAATTATCAATGACTTACGGATTTCTGTGTTTTTTACGTTTGGCTTAATGCAGTTGTCGAACTTCTCAAACCTATCTGTAAATTTGTGGAGAATGTCAATTGCGTTACACCTTTCATCCCAAATCTGGATGAAAATATTCTTTGGTGGAAAAAAATATTCCCTTTGCCTGAAAATCATTTTACTGAATTAAACGTTTTTCTGCAAAATCTCCCCTTTTGGATTTGGGAGTGGGGACTGGGGACTGGGGACTGGGGACTGGGGACTGGGGAGAAATCTGCTTTTCCTATCCCCCATCTTCCCCATCTTCTCATCTCCCCCATCTTCTCATCTCCCCCATCTCCCCATCTCCCTACCAGAATTTAGCATTCAGCACTGTAAATATGGCAGCGCTGAGGGCTGCACTGAGGGGGACTGTAATAAGCCATGCAGCGGCAATTCCTTTGAGAGTTTGGAATTGAATAGACTTGAGATTTTGCACTAGTCCAATGCCAACTACGCCGCCAACGAGGGCATGGGAGGTGGAAACGGGTAAACCCAGCCGGGAGGCAAGCAAAATTGTCGTGGCTGTGGCGAGTTCGGCGCAGAATCCGCTGCTAGGTTGTAGGGAAATGATGCTTTCGCCAATAGTAGCGATAACTTTTTTGCCCCAAATGGCTAAACCAGCGACAATACCAACACCGCCAAGTATTAAAATCCAGATGGGGATCGTAATGCCATTGATAGGAACTGCACCAGTAGTATTAATGTAAACGATCGCAGCCAAAGGAGCGATCGCATTGCCCACATCATTAGATCCATGAGCAAATGCTACAAAGCAAGCGCTAATTAGTTGAAATTTCCCAAATAAGCGTTCGGTGGGATTGGCGAATGGGGAATGGGGAGATGGGGAGAGGGGGGGATGAGGAGAGGGGGGGATAGGAAAAGCTGATTTCTCCTTGTCTCCTTGTCTCCTTGTCTCCTTGTCCTCCTTATCCTCCAATTCTCTCCAGCTATATAAAGTCAGTCCAACTACTGCTATGGCACCTGTGAAAATTGGGATGTCGTGAGCAGGTATATTTAAACCAAATTGCTCAATCAAAAATTTTGTGACTCCTTGAGTCAGTGAGGGTAGGACAATTACTCCAAATATCCCCAGCAGCAATGCACTCAACCAAGGAATCCATTCTTTTAATTGCGCTATCTGATTAGGTTGATCGAGAATCCAGCGCTTGATTTGACTGTAAAATAAAGCTGCGATCACACCACTTATCAGGGGGGTAACAATCCAACCAAGGGTAATTAACTTAATTGAAGACCAATCAATGGCGTTAACTCCCAAAGCTGCCCAACTAAATCCAGCGATCGCACCAACAACTGCATGAGACGATGATACAGGTAAACCCCGTGAGGTGGCAATTTGCAACCACACCCCAGACGCGATTAACACCGTCACCATCCCAGTTAAAAGCATTTGCGGTGCAGCGACAAATAAAGCGGGATTGGCGATTTTCGTCGCTAGTGTTTCTGATACCTCTTGCCCAAACAATACAGCACCTGTAAACTCTAATACCCCAGCAATTATCAAAGCCTGTCTTAGGGTAACAGCTTTAGAACCTACAGAAGTCCCCATCGCGTTAGCAACATCATTTGCTCCCAAGTTGAAAGCAACGTATAAGGCTAGTAAAGAGATGAAAATTGTAAACATTTAGATGGGGAGAGGGGGGGAGTGGGAGAGGGGGGGACAAGGAGACAAGGAGACAAGGAGACAAGGAGATGGGGAGATGGGGAGATGGGAGAAATGTTTCTTATTTCTTACCCTTTCCCCTTTCCCCTTTCCCCTTTCCCCCTCTTCAAATTCCCCAGTCCCTAGTCCCCAAAACTATGGATAAATCAAAATCTTGTAAGTTTCCGAAGTGGGTGCGATCGCCATTTCTACAGCTTGAGATAATTTTTCTAGGGGATAGTGATCGCTAATTAATGCTTTGACGTCGATGCGTCGATTAAACACTATATCACTTGCGAGACTTTGCAAGCGATATGATGAACTATAACTGCCCATCAAGTCAATTTCCCGGCGATACAGAAGATTCGGGTTAATAGCAATTTCCATTTCATCGGGAAACTCGGCGAAAAAGACGATTTTTCCACCTTTGCGGGTACAATCAAGAGCCTGAAAGAAAGCTTTATCACTGGGGACAGCTAGCAAGGTGACATCAACACCCATACCATCGGTTAGTGCTTGAATTTTAGCAGGTAAATCGGGATCGCGGGCATCAAATGCGGCTTCTGCACCGACATTTAAAGCTTTTTCAATTCTAGAGGGCAGTAAGTCGGTGGCGATCGCTTTTGCTCCGAAATGCTTCACCAACATGACAAACATTAACCCAATAGGACCGGCACCAGTAACCAAAACTGTTTGACCAGGAATAATTTGAGCTTTTTTTACTGCCTTCAAACAGCAGTTAGTCGGTTCTACAAAACTTGCTTCTTCAAAGCTGATATCATCAGGAATTGGAATCAATCCACCCGATCGCACTATATGACCGGGAACCTTGACATACTCCGCAAAACCACCCCCACTAGCGTTAAACCCCGCTGTGGTGGAAATATTTTTGTAGACATCGCACATTGAGAAATTATCATTGAGGCAGTACGCACAACGCATACAAGGGATGTGGTGCATTACTGCCACACGTTGTCCTATTTCCCAATTTTTCACTTCATTACCGACTGCGGCGATCGTTCCTGCCGTCTCGTGTCCAAAGATACGCGGTGGTTCATATAGCGGATAGCGAATCTTTTTGATATCCGACTGACACAACCCGACTACCCGCACTTGTACCAAAACTTCATCGGCTGAGAGTTCTGGAACTGGGATATCTTCGTAAGAAAGTTGATTAACGCCTCTAAATACCTGTGCTTTCACGCTGATTTTTTATAGCTTAACGATACTAGATTTAACATTTCTTAGGCGTTTTTTGAGCTATAAGTTGCATTTATGTTTATTAAACCACTGCATTTGTCAAATAGACATAGGAGTGAAAAAGAATGTAGAGACGCGTTAGCGAAGCGGAACGAAGTTCAATTTCGCGTCTGGTACAAGGGTTTTGGATGACGCATATTTAATTTCGGGACATGTCTAATATGCAACAGCTTCAATTGATATATTTAGGAGTGAACTAAATTTACACTTCTTCCCTTGCTTCGTGAACAACATTCCCCAAACAGGACAACAAGCGCCTAATTTTACCGCACTAGACCAAGACGACAATCAAGTTAGTCTCAGTGATTTCTCTGATAAATGGGTTGTGCTTTATTTCTATCCCAAAGACGACACACCTGGATGTACTGTTGAAGCCAAAGACTTTACTGAATTTAACCAGGAATTCAACCAACTCAAAGCCAAAATATTAGGAGTAAGCACAGATTCTGCTAAATCTCATTGTCGATTTATTAACAAACATAACTTGTCAATTACCTTATTAAGCGACCCAGAACATCATTTAGCAGAAATGTATGGTGCTTGGCGATTAAAAAAATTTATGGGAAAAGAATATATGGGTGTGGCACGGTCAACTTTTTTAATTTCACCTGATAGAATCATTGCCTATACATGGTCAGTTGTTAAATCAAAAGGTCATGCAGAACAAGTGTTAAATAAATTGCAAGAATTATCCGCTTTGGTTGCAATTGAATAAAAAAACTTTCTCTTCAAACTCCGCGTACCTCAGCGTTACCCTCAGCGCACCTTTGCGTTAAAAAAATATTATCCTGAGCATAACAGATTTGATACAAGCAGCCTAATACCAATTTTATGTGAGGCTGCACAGAATAATAATCATCCGTATTTATCTGCGTTTATCTGCGTTTATCTGCGGTCAATTATTCTAGAAATCAAATTCTATGCAGCTTCATCTTAATTTGGTATAACCAAATTAATGATTGTTAGGTGCGCTATTGACATTTGCCAATAGCGCATCGGACACCTAATCTTCATCAAGTGCCGGAAAAGCCTCTTCAAATTGCCACAATCTATCTTTATTTGCCATGAACCAAATACGAGTTTCTGGAGTTAATTGACTCCAAATAATTTCAACTGGTATGTGGGGAGAGGCATATTGATACTTCTGACCAAGTGATTTCAGATTGTCCACGACATTCAAAGGAACACCGAAATCTTGCCAGTCAACTTTTAAATGTCTACCAGAAAGTCCCGCTGTTGGATCGTAAATCAATTGTGCCGCTCTCACTAAGTCAGCAAAATGCTTCGGTTTAAGTTCGGCTAGCTTTTCAATCTGGAGTAATTCATCATTGTTTTGAGACATACTCACTTTACGTAATGGTGATTAGTCGTTGATCAAACTTACTGCCAGAGATTCCTACCTCAATAGTTAATATTTTAGCCCAAAACTATTAGGATAATTTGTAATTATAAAGCCAATCTTCTCTCCTCAGTTGCTTTTTTTGCAAGTTCACCATGCGAGTTAGGCTAACTGCGTCTTTCAAAATTACAACAATACCCGGTGCGATCGCTCCATCCTTCTTCGTTATTAAATACACGTAGAGACGTACCGTGGAACCTCTCTGAGGGGGTTTTGGGTTTTACGCATGTACATAATTTACCTGAAATCTGCTGTATTACTTACTTACGAGTGTAATAACGTTCAAAGTGGGTTTTAAGTTTTCCTAAGCTAGCTGCTGAAACTACTGCTCCCAGAGATGCCAAAACTAGCGCTATTTGCATTTTTGAACCGTCTGTAATTATGGCTAATGCTGCCAGTGCGATCGCTACTCCCACAAAGATTTGTACCAATCGATTTGTTACTTTATATGCTTGATTGCAAGAACTACAAATATGTGTGTGTTCTTCTATTCGGTTTAGAGATATAAGTTGGCGATCGCACTCTCTACTAACAACATTTTTCGACGTGGAATAGCCATGATAATAAGGCAAAGAAGACCCGAATTTATCTAACCATTTGCGGTACTCAATGACAAATACATCGCAAGTTTTCAGCGGTAAATACACTTCTTTTAGGTTCTGCCCTAAGCGCTCAATTTGTTTTTCTGCCCCCACAACGAGTGGCAAATCTTCTTCCAATAGTTTGTTACGAAACATATGATCTAACCACCGGGGTGTTACCTTGACTTTCCAAGTCATAAAGTTACGATAATTTCTAGCAAGGACGCGACATCGACCCTTGCCTAGAGGTATCGAATATAAAGCCAGCCCCCCAGCCCAATTTTTCTGTGGAATGCTAAATCTGTAAATAACAAAGTTGGGAGCAATAAATTCTATTGGACTCCAAGGTTTATTAGGTTCTCTTGTTCCCCGCAACCTGCCAAGAAACCCATTTTTCGAGCTTTCGATAACTTCCATTTCTAAAGGTTGGGCATTTTCTCGCTTACCTTGGGTTCCAGCGTGGCTAATGTTAACGTGAGCCGTATCTACAACGTTTTCTATGAAAAACTGTTGGTCGTAATTCAGGTCACGCACAATATTTGTACTAACGAATTCCGGCTTGTCCAACTCCGCTATAGTTGGAATTAGTTTATCATCAGCAGTGTCGGCTTCACCTGCCCACATCCAAATCATGCCCTGGCATTCCACAACCATAAAAGACTTCACGCAAGAGTTGAGAGGAATTTTGGCTTCATCTGGTAATTGGGGAATATGTAGACATTGACCATCTTTACCAAACTGCCAACCGTGGTACAAGCACTCAATTTTGCCATCGATAATTTGTCCATCAGAAAGTTTAGCTGCACGATGGGGACAAAGGTCTATTAAACAGACAAGTTCTTCATCTTTGTTTCTAAATAAGACCAACGGTTCATCGTACAAAGAAAAGCTATAAGGACGGTCTTTTGGCAAATCTTCCACGAAGGTAATCGGATACCAACATTGTCTCCAGTTCAATTCTTGCTCTTTCTCAGACATCTGGGAACTAGAAGTTAATTGTGCCGCTTCTGATATCTTTATTTCGGTTGTCATAATTTTTCCACTTATGCGAATGGTAATGAAACTATTTTCAACTTAGCAAATGCTTAGGCAGTAATGTTAAACCTCTAAACCCAGATGCGTCATATTGGCAGCCGAACTCCTAATCTTGCAAGCTAAAGACTTCGGAAATCAACATCGTAAATGCTCCCGATTTATCATATTTAGTTGTCAGTCTTTTATACTCGTTTTCCGTAACTAGCTTACCAGATACTATCTCAAATTCTTCTCCAATATTAACTTTTTCCGGCACATTGACAACAATCCCATCTGGCAGAGATATCGTCTTATTTTTTCCATTTGTTGGATCTAGTACAAGCTCTTTATTTTCTCCTGAAGCCGATATTTGTAAATCACTATTTAGATATTCTTTTCGTCCGCTCCACTTTCCAGGCAACTTTTCTATTTCTGCTTTGGCTGGTGTATTGGGAAAGCTATTTAGATGCTCGTGAATTATCGTAATTCTCTCCAACTTGCCACTCTCAGCATACATAGTAACTACACTAGTTCGCCAATCTTGATATCTGAAAAATAATTCCCCAGCAAATTTTTTTCCAGCTTCCAATTTTTTTGATATCACGGCATTGTTATCGTTACCAAAGGACACTGACCTTGTAGATAAAAGTGCTGGATGAATTATTCCATCAGGCTGGTTACAAGTTTCCTTGTCAATATGCCAGATTTTTTCTTCCTCTGTCCCGTCGGTGTAGCTATATTTATTAATGTGAGTAATAACAGTTTTATCTTCATTAGCCTGAAATCTTCTCACGGCTTTAAAGGATCTAATAATTTCTTTGTCTGGGGAATACATAGTCCATATTCCATGCCAAGAAATACCTTCAGTCGTGATATGTCCAAATAAGTTTTCCCAGTTTTTATCTTGTAAATTCATAATTTTTCACTTTGACCCATTGACAAAACTGAATACTTTATTATTCAGTTTCAATTAAAACTGTCACAGATGCCACAGCGATCAACATTTCGTCATTTTTATCGTTGAGTGAGGGAATTGCCCGTCCTTGGACAATCATACCCCCAGACTCGACGACGAGAGTTTTGCGACCAAAGGGCAGTACAGCTAGTACTTCTGCTTCTCGCACTTGTTCGGGGTAGGGGACTGCTACCTGAACTTCCACAATCATTTCATCGGGATCGCTTAAACCAGCGACTTCCCAAACACCAGGCAAAGCATTGTGAGCGATCGCATTTCTCACAGCTCTTGCCGCTGCTACTGTCGGTTCTTGTCCATGCTGATCTATCCCCATCGCCATCTCAATAATCAAGCGTTTACGTGCCACAGTTACCTCAAATTATAAAAAATTTACTCGCTTGCATTAGACATAGGTGTAAAAGTTAATTATCCGTTACCCGAAACCCTTGATGAGACGTAGCATTCCTACGTCTCTACATCTTTTTTACCAAATGCTTCCGCGTAATGCATGAATTTGCATGAAGCGAATATTGGTGGCAAATGTTACTATAGCTGCCATCATGAGCATAAATCGCCGCCAATTTATCACAACCTTTGGGCTAGCTGCCTTAGCTACCCCAATACAACCGCTTATAGCCCAAGTTAAGATCGCGCCTAACACCATCATTAAACCACCCCGCCTGCAAGTGGGTGATACGGTAGGATTAATTAGTCCTGCGGGTATCGTTGAGCTTAAAGATGTCGAGGAAGCAAAACTTGCCATAGAATCACAGTTAGGGTTAAAAGTCAAGTTAGGAAAGCATATTTTAGATCGTTATGGGTATTTAGCAGGTAAAGATAGCGATCGCGCTTTTGATATCAACGCCATGTTTGCAGATAAATCTGTCAAAGCGATTATTGCCATGCGCGGTGGCTGGGGTTGCAATCGTATTTTACCTCTACTCGACTACATCCGCATCGGTTCCAATCCAAAAATTTTGATGGGCTACAGTGATATTACATCGCTGTTGTTAGCAATAAATGCCCGCAGTAAAATTGTGACATTTCACGGTCCTGTTGCTACATCTAACTGGAACGAGTTTGCGCTTTCATACGTCAAGCGCATCTTATTTAACAGTGAAGCTGTGACAATGAAAAATTTGGATACTGAAGAAGGAAAAATGCAGGTCATAACAGCAGGAAAAGCTAGAGGTAAACTTGTTGGTGGGAACTTATCAGTATTATCCGCAATGGTAGGGTCGCCTTATCTACCTTCATGTCATAAAAGTATTTTATTTGTTGAAGAAGTAGGTGAAGATGTTTATCGTGTAGATCGAATGCTAACTCAATTAAAAAACGCGGGAATTCTTAACCAAATAGCTGGCTTTGTCTTTGGGCAATGCACTAATTGTAATCTAGGAGATGAACCTTCATTTACTTTAATGCAAGTATTGCAATATCATATAGTTCCTTTAGGCATTCCTGCTTGGTACGGTTCCATGATTGGTCATATTAAGAATAAATTTACCTTGCCAGTAGGCATAGAAGTTGAAATAGATGCCAATATTGGAACTATAAAAATGTTAGAGTCTGCTGTCACATAAATTTTAATTTTGAATTCAAGCATTTTTTCTTTCGACTGCTAACAGCTTAATCAATCAAAAAAATGCAGATAAACTATATTTCCAACCATCCTATTCATCAAATACCATTCATTACCGCTGCGTCCAGTGGTGCCGGGATGGTTGATAAAGTTCTGCCCGTTTTACCAGCACAAGTTGACTCACTACCACCTGGTTTAGAAGCAATAATTGCTACTAGCGATTTACAAGGTAGAGATCCAAATAATCAACGTCTTCTTGGTCATCTTGTCGCTGAAGAACTAGAAATTTTAGCTGAACAGGGAAAAATTCCATCACCAAAAACAACAGGAATTATTTTAGCAGGCGACTTTTACGCCAAAATAGATAAGCGCGGTGGTGTAGGAGATGTACGTGAAGTTTGGCAAGCTTTTAGCAGTCGTTTTCGTTGGGTAGTTGGAGTCGGAGGAAATCACGACAGTTTCGGCAAAACCCCAGAAAACATAATGGAATTTCAAAACGAGCGAGGCATACACTACTTAGATGGTAATACTATTTCTGTAGATGATATTCGCATCGCTGGCATTTCCGGCATTATTGGCAAAAGCAATAAGCCTTTTCGTCGTTTAGAAAAAGACTTTAGAAAAGCCATCCAAAATATCGTCAAAGAATTACCAAATATTTTAATACTTCATGAAGGTCCCAATGATGTAGAAGCCAAATTGATGGGGAACGAATCTATACGTGCCGAACTAGCAACAGCAACTGACTTACTAGTAATATGCGGTCATTCTCATTGGAAAGTCCCCATGACCACCTTCCCTAAAAAAGTACAAGTTTTAAACGTAGACAGTCGTGCAGTAGTTCTCAGAGTCGGGAAATTACCTACAATGTAAAGACGTTCCGGCGGAACGTCTCTACGAGGGTTGCGATGTTATTATTATTGTTAATTAAACGGATATGGTATCAAACCTATAAATTCCGAAAATCAATCATCGTCTGCAAATAAGCATCTGGCAACCCAGTATCAAAACACTTCCCATTCACAACATAACCTGACATCTTCTCTTTTTGCCGCAACTTATCCAAACAAGTTGTTAACTGAAACTCTCCTTTTAACCGCACATTATTTTTAATATCTTCTGCTAAACAATCAAAAATTGTCGGTGTGAGTGCATACAACCCAAATATACATAAAAACTGATCGTCTGGCATCCCTTCCACATGCAGATGCTGACGTGCATACTCAATACTGGGTTTTTCAGATATTTGTGTAACCGAAAGTATCGTATTTTCCTTTTCCCAAACCCCCGTAACACAGCCAAGTTTCTGCAATAACTCTGCTGGCATTGTCGTCAATCCTACCACATTATGGTTGACTTGTTCGTAAACTTCTAAAACTTGACGCGCACACGATTTGCCAATATTTGATTTATAAATGTGGTCGCCTAACATCAACAGAAACGGCTCATCTTTAACCCAATCTTTTGCAGAATATACTGCATGACCATAGCCTTCTTGTTTATCTTGGATTAAAATAGTAATTCTATCACCCAAATCTACCAAATATTTGCTGTATTCCTGATTTTGCGGTGAGAGCTTTTCAAAAAGTTCTGCTTTGGGTGGTCTTTTAAATAAAGTTTTAAAAGTTTTTTTATCCTCTGGTTGCACCACAATCGCAACTTCTTCAATTCCCGCAGTAATCGCTTCTTCGATAATCGCTAAAATTACAGGTTTTGCCCTACCATCTCGATCAATAATTGGAAAAAGTTCTTTTTTCACAACTTTGGTAGCCGGAAATAAACGAGTCCCAAAACCAGCCGCTGGAATTACAGCTTTTCTCACTTTATTTTTTTGCATAAATAGTCAGTGGCAAACATTGCATTTGCGGAAAGTTACCCTCAATTATTTCTATAACTTTTTGTTGACTTTCCTTATCTTTGACGATAAATTGTGCGGTACCATCGCCTTGGGAACCAACACCCTTACCACCATAAATATAAGGTTGAATTGGTTGATAATTAAGAAGTTGGTGCAAGACAATAGCGGTTAACTGTTGGGGACAAGCGGGTATAAGATGCTTGTCAAATTCAGCTTGTGCTTCTTTCATCAAAAAACCAATTTGTTCAGCATCACCTTTTTGCAAAGCATCAATTGCTGAAGAGGTAATTTGATAACTAATTTCACCGAGATATTTTTGCACATTTACTTGTACTTCGGTTGTGGCGAAGGGATAACACTCATTCAGGTTGGTAAGAATTTCTTGGGTATTTTTAGCAGCACCAAGGTCTACGATGACAAAAAATAAATCCTGGGGAGTATTAAGCTCGATGATATCAGTATCACTGCCATCAAATATCATGGAAATGGGGCGATCGCCATAAGCACAAGCTTGATCCATCCTTCCACAACGTGAAGGTGTCGTAATTTCCCCCAGATAAGCAAACTCCATCTCTCCCCGCTGCGTCATTTTTAAGTTATACACTCGATTAAACGCCCTAGCCACCAATACGCAAATTGCCGCACTTGAAGATAATCCTTTTTGAATCGGCAAATCTGTAAAATAATTGTCAATTTCTAATCCACCCACATGAAAGTGTGTCATAAATTGGTAGGCAACGCCAGCAGTATAACTGAAAAAACCGCCGTTTTTCGCTTCAGTCAGCAAAGCCAGCTTGGACATCGGCATTAGCGTTTTCTCGGTAGATGTGCGTAGCACTAGCCAATCTGGGTGAGACTTCACTTCGGCATAAAGTCCTTGATTCGTGCCTACAAGCAGCGTGTAGCCCGCTTTGAGTTGCGGATTGATGCGGCGATATCCTCCAGCCCAATCAGTGTGTTCACCGAATAAACACAAGCGTCCCGGAACAAAAATTTTCATTGCTTTTCAACCTGGAATATGGAAAATTTGATGCGTAGTTTATGTAGTACATTCATTGGTAAGTCCCTTATGAATCAGTATCGCTTTCAAAAGTCATTTGCTGAAGATAAATTAAGCGATCGCCTTTTTAACTTATTGGAAATTGTCTTCCCAGAAATTAAAATTAGCGACGCAGCGCAAGTCGGTAGAATGCTTGGTGCATCGTGGGAATCTGCCTCTACTCCCTTCATCCGCTTGCATGATAACGTTGCAATTAGCCATGTGGGAGTGCTAGAAATTCCCATGCAACTTATGGGACAAAATATCACAGCTGGGGGAATCCACGCAGTGTGTACCCATCCAGAATTTCGCCGGCGCGGTTATTACCGGGAAATTATGGAAGAAGTGCTTGATTACTGCGAATGCCGTTACGATACCCTTGTTCTCACGACAGCACAACCAGAGTTATATCAACCTTTCGGCTTTCGTGTTGTCGGAGAACACATTTTTATCGCCAAATGTGACTCAGTAGGTAGTCAAGGCTTGCGATTAATTGACACTTCTGATCCTAATGACGTGAAATTGCTACACCGACTGTTGGAAACACGCGAACCTGTCTCCAATATCCTAGGCATAGTAAATGAGAAGGCTGTATTCTGCGTCAATGAAGGAAGAAACCCTCTATACTATGCCCCAGACTTGGATGTTATCATTTGCATGGAAATAAAAGATACACAACTTCAGCTTTTCGATGTGGTTGGGACGAGAATCTGTACTTTAGCTGAGATTCTCGAAAGAATTAACATACCCATTCAGGAAGTTGCGATCTACTTCAGCCCAGATCGCCTAAAAGCTAACGTGCAAGCATTATCTCACGTCCTTGATGGAGATTCTCTGCTGATGGTTCGCGGCAACTTTGCGGCAGAAAATGAGAAATTCATGCTACCGCGTTCTGCACGTTGTTGATGATTGTTGATGTGCGATCGCCAACCTCAAAAAATATACTTAGTATTTTTTATACTTCAAATCGCACTCATCAACACTTCAGCTTAGTCTTGTTTATCACCATAAATGATAAGCCATCTGAGATAAACAAGTGTCAGTTAACAAACTGTCACTCACCAGAATCCCGTCTTGAGGGCAAAAGAGATATTCTTAATAGTGCAAGGAGTGATACCACTTCATAATATGTTTGCTACATGTTATCTTTGCGATCCTCTTCAATTAAGAGGTATTGCTAGTTCTAAATGTTGCATCAAACGAGTGGGTTGGTATACAGTTATACGGGAAAGCGCTTGAGTGAGCAAAACTCTCAAGCGCTTGTTCGTGTTTGTATAAAATGATAGAAACCCAGCTTCTAAATCTTGAAATTTACCGAAAATTTGGGTTTAAAGCCCCGTCCTTAAAGTACTGGTTTTTGGTATACTAATCGTAGTGGAAAGGTAATCAACCACTTAAAAAACCTAGCAGTCGAAAGACAGCGCTGAACCTTGAAAATTGAACGCCACTTGCTACAACGGGGGGAACCCCCGCAACGCAGTGGCTCATCTATGCGGTTCTACTGCATTTTTCTAGACTCCACCTCGCAGTAGGTAAAAGATTCAGAGGAGCTAGACGTACAGTATTTGAGACACCTGTTTGTTTCAATTTCAAAAAGGACTCGCTCCGAATGCGAATAGGGTAGGGCATACCCTAATTAACGCTTGGGAGCCAGTGCGTTGGGCGGCTCCGCCGACTTGAAGCACCTGGCGTGGAGAATCCCACCTCTGGACTAGGCACTGCAAGGTACCTATTTTAAGTGGTTTCGTTGAGCCAAGAATCCTCGTACCCTAAGGTCGAGGAGTGTCAACCGATGACGAAGTTTACCAACTTCCCAGGCACCACAATCACCTTTTTAATTTCCTTACCCTCAATGTAACGCTGGGCAATTTCCGATTCACGAGCATACTTTTCCAAAGCTACTTTATCAGCTTGCTGAGGCACTTGAATTGACCCGCGAGTTTTGCCCATAATTTGAATCACCAAAGTAATTTCATCAGCAATCAAAGCAGCAGGGTCAAATTTTAGCCAAGGTTGAGTGTGAACTGAATCACTATTGCCCAACAAATGCCACAATTCTTCAGTAATATGTGGTGCGAAAGGTGCCAGCAACATCACCAAAGTTTGAATACCTTCAACATAAATTGGTGAATCTTTGCAGCTAGCATCAGCAAGGGCATTACTCAACTTCATCAATTCAGAAATAGCAGTATTAAATTGATAATCCCCCTGCAAATCTTCCGTCACTTCCTTGATAGCAGTATGAATTGCCCGTCGCAATTCCTTCTCAGCCTTATTTAATTCCTTCGTAGTGACGCGATTTATCGCGTCCATATTATCAACAGATGTCACTAAACGCCAAACTCGATTCAAAAACCGAAATTGACCTTCAACATCAGCATCTTCCCATTCCAAATCTTTTTCTGGGGGTGCTTTAAACAAGACAAACATGCGTGCAGTATCCGCACCATACTTCGCCAAAGCTTCCTCAGGATCGATGCCATTATATTTCGATTTAGACATCTTTTCATAGAAGATTTGTAACGTTTCCCCGGTTTCTGGATCTCTCGGATTTGCGGGGTCAACTTGTGCCGATGGGATATACTTCCCAGTGATGGGATTTTTGTAAGTTAAACCCTGCACCATACCTTGAGTCAACAGACGTTGGAAAGGTTCATCGAAATTCAACAAACCGCGATCGCGCAACACCTTAGTAAAGAACCGCGAATATAACAAGTGCAAAATCGCGTGTTCAATACCACCCACATACTGATCTACAGGCATCCAATCATTCGTTTTCGCTGAATCGAAAACCTGCTGTTCATTCTTCGCATCAGTATACCGCAAGAAATACCACGAGGAATCAATAAAAGTATCCATCGTGTCAGTTTCTCGCTTTGCGGGAGTGCCACAACTCGGACAAGGCACATTGACAAAAGATTCTAACTGTGCTAAAGGTGAACCACCGCGCCCACTAAATTGTACATCTTCCGGCAACTGCACTGGTAAATCTTCATCTGGTACTGGCACCGTCCCACAATTAGGACAGTGAATTACTGGTATTGGCGCCCCCCAGTAACGCTGTCGGGAAATCAACCAATCCCGCAAGCGATATTGTACCCGCGCTTTCCCAAAACCTTGTTTTTCGGAGTATTTTACGATCGCACTCTTGCCTTCACCAGAAGCCATACCATCAAAGTCACCAGAATTAATCATAATTCCCGGTTCTGTGTATGCTTGTGAAGTTTGTTGTTCGCCATCTTGTGGTGTAATAACCACTTTGATGGGCAAATTCTGTTCTTTAGCAAATTTGAAATCGCGGACATCGTGTGCAGGTACACCCATCACTGCCCCAGTACCATATTCATACAGTACATAATCAGCAATCCAAATCGGAATTTCTTCCCCAGTAAATGGGTTAATTGCCTTACCACCAGTGGGGATACCCCGTTTCGGTTTATCTTCAGCAGTGCGTTCTAACTCGCTTTGGTTGGTAACTTCTTTGACAAACGCTTCCACCGCAGCTTGCTGTTCTGGGGTTGTAACCTGCTTGGTTAAAGGATGTTCTGGTGCTAAAACTACGTAAGTAACCCCATAAACTGTATCCGGACGGGTGGTGTATACGCCGATTTTTTCATCCATCCCGACGATGGTAAATTCTAAGTACGCACCAGTGGATTTACCAATCCAGTTTGCCTGCATCAACTTGACGCGATCGGGCCAACCTGGTAATTTATCTAAATCATTTAACAATTCTTCGGCGTAGTCGGTAATCTTCAAAAACCATTGCCGCAGCAACTTGCGCTCGACTATGGCACCGCTACGCCAAGAACGTCCTTCGCTATCGACTTGCTCGTTTGCCAGTACAGTTTGGTCTATGGGGTCCCAGTTAACAGCAGCTTCTTTTTGGTAAGCTAACCCCGAAGAGAGAAATTGCAAGAAAATCCACTGCGTCCACTTATAATAATCAGGGGAACATGTAGCTACTTCGCGTTCCCAGTCGATTGACAAACCCAAACGCTGCAATTGCTGCCGCATTTGAGTGATATTTTGATACGTCCACTTTGCCGGTGGAACACCTCGATCAATGGCGGCGTTTTCTGCTGGCAAGCCGAATGCATCCCATCCCATCGGATGCAGTACCCGATAACCTTGCATTCGTTTGAGGCGGGCAATTACATCAGTAATCGTATAATTACGGACGTGACCCATGTGCAGGCTGCCCGATGGATAGGGAAACATGGATAAGGCGTAGAATTTTGGCTTGTCGCTGTTTGTAGCTGTTTTGTCTAAGCCGAATGAAATCCATGTTTTTTGCCATTTTGCCTCAATTTCGGCTGGGTTATATCGGGACTCCACAATGAAAACTCCTTCCATGTATGCGATCGCTTCTGCTTCGCTATTGTGGCATAATCTAGAGTTACCTGACGACTTAGAAACTCGATAAAACTTTGTGTGTCAAAAAGTTCAGAAGGCACTTATGCTGGAGGCAGAAGGCAGAAGGCAACCCACCCTTACTCATAGTGGGATTGAAACAAGGACGTTTTATACCGTCCGTGCAAGCCATCTTGAGTATAATTATTTGTTTCAACTGGGCTTTAAACCCACAAAGTAAGTTTTAATTGATACTCCTAACATAAGTGCCTTCTGCCCTCGAACTTCTGCCTTTCTTGTCAAAAAGGTGAGTGGAGTAAATGAAGCGATCGCCTGCGTGTCCGCAAAACTCTCGCTTTCGATACCATCAACTCTGTAAGCTATAATCAGCAGCTTTCGGTACGCGAAATAACAGTGAAAACAGACAGCATTTTCTATAGCTTATTTCAGACATTTCCTAGCATTTTCTTTGAACTAATTAATAAATCCCCAGCCGAAGCAGTTGGCTATGAATTCACCTCTTGCGAAGTCAAACAACTTGCCTTTCGTCTTGACGGTTTATTCTTACCAATCACGAATGATCTAGAAAAACCCTTCTATGTGGTTGAAGTTCAGTTTCAAGCCGATGAGGATCTATATTATCGCTTGTTTGCTGAATTATTCCTCTATTTGCGGCTATACAAACCTGTATCACCTTGGCAAGTTGTGGTTATTTATCCTACTCGTGGTATAGAAAGGGAACAAACCTCACAATTTAGGGAAATGTTAGCTATAAATCGAGTAAAACGCATTTACTTAGATGAGTTAGGAGAACTTGCAGAAACCTCCCTTGGGGTTGGTGTTGTTAAACTTGTTATTGAGGCTGAAGAAACCGCACCACAATTAGCAAGACGTTTAATCGACCAAGCAAAACAACAGTTAACTGATGAAGTTAGTAAACGTGACCTCATCAACTTAATTGAGACAATCATTGTTTATAAATTACCACAAAAAAGCCGCGAGGAGATTGAAGCAATGTTAGGATTAAGTGAGTTAAAACAAACTAAAGTTTATCAGGAAGCCTTAGAAGAAGGTTTAGAACAAGGTAAGCAGCAAAGCAAGTTAGAAACAATACCACGAATGGTAGAGTTTGGATTGAGTTTGGATGCGATCGCTCAATTGTTAGATTTACCTTTAGAAGTAGTTCAGCAAGCAGTACAGCAGACTGATGGATAGATTTTGATAGTTTTTTAGCCTTTAGCGATCGCCTATGTAACCGCAAAACGCTACTCTAGAGGCTAAAGATGAGAAAAAACTATGAAATTTGATGAAATAGCGCTAACGCTGGCAGAGTTATTTGGTGAAGCAGCTGTTGTAGCGATCGCACAGGGATCTTGGCAAGTAGAAACTTCTGGTTTTCGGCTATTAGTACTAGTTAGCGAAGATAATACATGGGTGCGAGTGTTGCTGCCAATTGTGCCAATACAAGAAGCTCAACCTTTATTAGAACAGTTGTTAGAAGCGAATTTTGATGAGACTCAAGAAGTACGCTATGCCGTGTATGAAGGTGTAGTCTGGGGAGTATTTCATCATAATGGTAGCACCTTGGTGAGTGCGGATTTAAAGAGTGCGATCGCCCGACTAATATCTTTATATGAAGCTGGTTTAAATGATGTCTTCAATGGGCTAATTGAAAATCGCATTCGGCAAATTATCCTAGCAGCAAAACAGCAAGGACAATCTCTACAAGCTACTATGCAAACTTTAGAACGCTTTTACGCTGAAGGATTGTTAGGTGAAATAGAACAAACCCCAGAAGCACAAGCAGAAGTTATCGCAGCTTGGCAACGTCAGTTAGAGCGTCTTTGGAACGAAAGTTGATAGTTGATAGTGGATGGTTGATAGTTGATGGTTGATAGTTGATAGTTGATGGTTGATAGTTGATGGTTGATAGTTGATAGTTGATGGTTGATAGTTGATAGTTGATGGTTTATAGTTGATAGTTGATAGTTGATAGTGGATGGTTGATAGTTGATAGTGGATGGTTGATAGTTGATATAGCAGTCCTAAATTAGAGCGTGAACAACAAGATCCCCGACTTCTCAAAAAAGCCGGGGATCTGAGCCTCTCGATTTTCACAACTGATTTAGGATTGCTATAAGTAGATAAGTACGATAAAACCTAACTACGTCCGAAGCGAACGTAACGAAGTGAAGTGTTCGCGTTGGCAAAGCCTCTCGCAGAGAAGCGTCTCCGACAGGAGAAGCAATCACAAGGGTTTCGAGGCTTTTACATTTCGTTACATAGGTAGGTTTATTTGTGCCTACCTACTTAGTAGAATAAATAACACTCAACAAATAAACAAAAACAAACAACCACCAACAACTAACAACTAACCACTATCCACCAACAATTATGGATATTATTCAAATTCTCAAAGAAGACTATCAAAGATTTCCCGTAAATCAAACTTACAGCATCTACGCTGAAGATGTTTATTTTCAAGATCCGCTTAACAAATTTCGTGGGGTTAAGCGATACAAACTGATGATTAAATTCATCAAGACTTTCTTTTTAAATCCGAAAATGGATTTACACGATATTCAAAAAGAAGGAGACACAATTAAAACTAAGTGGACACTCAACTGGAATACACCTCTACCGTGGAAACCACACATCTCTATCCCTGGCTGGAGTGAGTTACGCATCAACTCTGATAGTCTGATTGTTTCTCACATCGATTATTGGAATTGTTCCCGTTTAGACGTGCTAAAGCAGCATTTATTTCCTTTAAAAAGTCGATAATGTAAATAAATGTAAAAAATCCTCATCTAGGACAGATCATCCATGCGCGTAATTTTGATGACAGGCAAAGGTGGTGTAGGTAAAACCTCCGTTGCCGCAGCTACTGGACTGCGTTGTGCAGAACTAGGCTATCGCACACTTGTTTTAAGTACAGATCCCGCACATTCCTTAGCAGACAGTTTTGATTTAGAGCTAGGACATGCAGCACGACAAATTCGTCCAAATTTGTGGGGTGCGGAACTCGATGCGCTATTAGAACTAGAATCAAACTGGGGCGCCGTCAAACGCTACATAACCCAAGTTTTGCAAGCGCGGGGTTTGGATGGGATACAAGCCCAAGAATTGGCAATTTTACCAGGCATGGATGAGATTTTTGGCTTGGTAAGAATGAAACGCCACTATGATGAAGGTGAGTATGATGTTTTGATTATTGACTCAGCCCCCACTGGTACAGCATTGCGTCTGTTGAGTTTACCAGAAATCAGTGGCTGGTATATGCGCCGATTTTACAAACCGTTTCAAAACATTTCTGTCGCACTTAGACCTTTAGTTGAACCTTTTTTTAGACCGATCGCAGGTTTTTCTTTGCCAGATAAAGAGGTGATGGATGCACCTTATGAATTTTATGAGCAAATTGAAGCTTTAGAAAAAGTATTAACTGATAATACTCAAACTTCAGTCCGGCTGATTACCAACCCAGAAAAGATGGTAATTAAAGAGTCTCTTCGCGCTCATGCTTATTTGAGTTTGTATAATGTGGCAACGGATTTAATTATAGCTAATCGTATCATTCCCGACGAAGTACAAGATCCATTTTTCCAACGTTGGAAAGAAAATCAGCAGCAATATCGCCAAGAAATTCATGATAATTTCCTTCCTCTGCCTGTGAAAGAAGCACCGCTTTTTTCTGAAGAACTTTGCGGTTTAGCAGCGTTAGAAAGATTGAAGGAAACGCTCTACAAAGATGAAGATCCAACTCAAGTTTATTACAAAGAAACGACAATTAGAATAGTGCAAGATAATAACCAATACAGTTTGGAACTTTATTTACCTGGGATTCCCAAAAACCAAGTTCAACTTAGTAAAAGTGGAGACGAATTAAACATCACAATTGGCAATCATCGCCGTAATTTAGTATTACCGCAAGCTTTGGCAGCATTGCAACCATCTGGTGCAAAGATGGAAGATGATTATCTAAAAATTCGCTTTGCTGAAGCTGCAAAAATTAGTTAGGTAGAGACGTTCCGCGCCTTACGTCTCTAAGGGTGTAGGGTGTGTTACGGCTTTCGTAACGCACCAAAAATCTGGGATGGTGCTGTACTCTCGGCGATAATATCATGTCTGATAAATTACTTACAATATAAAGACTTCCGCGCCTTACGTCTCTACAACGGTAAGGATATTTTTGTTACTATTAATTAAAGAGCTATAATATCATGATATTTAATATTGTTAGCGTGAATAGTAGTATTTTTATATTAGCAATTTAGCAGATTTATATAAATATAATCAGTGATTTTGCTGAGGACTAAATCAGTTATAAAAGAAGATAATTATTAGAAAATAATAAAATTATTATTTTAATAATTTTCTTAAAAGCAATGACCTCTACCAGAGAAGAAGACTTGCGGGTAAGTCGAAATCAAGAAAATTTGCTGCGTGGCATAACAAACCGTATCCGTATGACGCTAGAACTGCAAGATATTCTCATAGCGACAGTGGGGGAGGTGCGTTCGTTTCTCGGCACAGATCGAGTGATGATTTATAAATTTAATGTCGATAGTAGCGGTCAGGTCATTGCTGAATCTATAAACGATCGCTCGTTACCATCTTTGTTAGGGCTTAATTTTCCCGCTTCGGACATTCCACCTCATGCGCGGGAACTATTTATTAAATCACGAGTGCGATCGCTTGTAAATGTGCACGAGGGCAAAATTGGTCAAAGTCCTGTGTGTGACCCCCAAACTAAAGAAATTATATCTGAAGATTTTCGTTATCGTCCTGTAGACTCCTGTCATGTTGAATATTTGACCGCAATGGGTGTACAGTCATCTCTGGGAGTGCCGATTCTGATAGACGAAAAACTCTGGGGACTATTGGTATCTCACCACTCACAACCGCGTTCTGTTGGGCAAGATGAACTCCAAGTGTTACAGATTGTGGTAGATCAGCTTTCTGTTGCGATCGCTCACAGTACTCTTTTGACTCAAGCTCGTGAAAAAGCTGAACGAGAAGCGATCGTTAGCCGCATTGCGACTTTATTGCATTCACTGCCGACAATTGTATTACAGCCAGCTTTAGAAGCAGCCATTGTTGCTTTTGGCGGTTCTGGTGGCAGACTTTGTATTAGAAATGAAGCTTTTAATTATCAAAATCCCAGCTTCAGAAGTTTCCCGGAATGTTTGATACCTGGAAGCGATGCTGTCAAAGTTTATGTTAGTGGAAAGCAACCTGCAATACCAGAACAAACAATATATCCATTGATGGAGCAGTATCGCGTCTGGCAGGAACACTACAAGTCTCGTAACTATGATGTTTGGGCTATTTCAGATATATATGAAACTCAAAATTTACGAAGTTTACAAGCTACTTTTCAATCAACCCAAATTCGCAGCATCTTGATGATTCCGCTTTGTTATCGTCAGCAATTACTCGGCTATTTAAGTATTTTCCGAGATGAAATAGACACAGAAACTCTCTGGGCTGGTCAATGTGATGGCGACAAGCGGCAACTCTACCCCCGTGTATCATTTGATGTTTGGCGTGAATTTAAAAAGGCACAGGCTCGAAAATGGACGTTTGAAGAGATTCAATTAGCTGAAGAAATCGGTAAACATTTTGCGTCATCATGTCAGCAGTATGAACTATACCAACAAGTACAAGCCTTTAATACTGACTTAGAAAATCAAGTTAAAAAGCGCACCGTTGAACTGCGACGGACAAGTCAACAGCAACAAGCTGTGTTTGGAGTCATTGCCAAAATTCGTGAGTCTCTTGACACCGATACTATTTTTCAAACAACGACTAAAGAGGTTTGTCAACTATTAAAAGCCGATCGCGTTTCTGTTTATCGCTTTGATTGTGATTGGGGTGGTGAATTTGTCGGTGATTTTGAAGCTGCTAGTTCCAACTGGTTGAATGATGAGTATAAACTAGGTATTAATACTGTTTGGAACGATACTTACTTACAAGACACAGAGGCAGGACGCTACCGCAACAATGAAACATTTGCAGTAAATGACATCTACAAGATGGGGTTTACTCAGTGTCATATCGATAATCTAGAGCAGTTTCAGATTCACGCTTTTGTGCTTGCTCCGATCTTTGTCGGACATAAACTTTGGGGTTTGCTAGCAACTTATCAACACTCTGGATCTCGAATTTGGCAAGACTTTGAAGTTAATTTCTTCAGTCAGATTGCTGCCCAAATAGGGGTAGCACTCCAGCAAGCTGAATTGCTTGCCCAAACCAAGCATCAAGCAGAACAACTCGCTCAAGCGCTAGAAGAATTACAACAAACTCAAGCCCAATTAATCCAAACCGAGAAAATGTCCAGTTTAGGACAATTGGTGGCTGGTGTGGCACACGAAATTAACAACCCGATAAACTTCATTTATGCCAACCTCAGCCCTGTCTTTGAATACGCTAAAGGTTTACTTAGTATGTTAGCTCTTTATCAACAGCAGTATCCGAACCCTAGCCGTGAGATTTGCGATCTAGCAAAAGGTATAGACTTAGAATTTATTGCCGAAGATTTGCCCAAAATACTGTCGTCGTTGAAAGTAGGAAGCGATCGCATCCGTCAGATTGTCCTGTCTTTAAGGAATTTCTCCAGGCTTGACGAAGCCCAAATGAAGAAAGTTGATATTCACGAAGGTATTGATAGCACCTTACTCATTTTACAGCATCGTTTGAAACCAGTGCCAAACAGTCGCGGTATTGAGGTAGTTAAAGAGTACAACAACCTACCCTTAGTGGAATGCTATGCCGGACAATTAAATCAGGTGTTTATGAATGTTTTGAGCAATGCGATTGATGCTTTAGAAGAAACATTGGAAAAAAACCCTGGAGAGATAAGCGATCGCCCCCAAATTCGGATTATTACCGAAGTTATAAACAACGATCAAGTGGTGATTCGCATCGCTGATAATGGTTCCGGAATACCCGAAGACATCAAAACGCGAATATTTGACCCGTTTTTTACCACCAAGCCAGTGGGAAAAGGTACTGGCTTAGGTCTATCAATTAGTTACCAAATTGTGGTAAACAAGCACGGTGGTGTCTTCCAATGTAATTCGCAACCAAAGTCAGGTACGGAATTTTGGATTCAAATCCCGATTAGAGTCTTCCAATAAATAGACATCGACCGAATTTAAATATGCATTATCCAGAACCCTTGATTAGACGTAGCAGTGCTACGTCTCTACATTGTTTTCACGTCTATATCTATTCGGCACTTTTAACTTCTTAATTGCACCGGCATTGCTAAATAAGTCATCTTTAAACCGCTTAGAGGTGTAAAAATCACTGGAGTGAGATTTCCATTTAGCTGCATTTGAATTTCTTGAGATGGCAATGCTTTTAAGCCTTCCATTAAATATTTGACGTTAAAGGCAATATCTATATCTTCTCCTGATATTTGTGCCGGCATCGACTCAATAGCGCTACCCACATCTTGAGATTCTACTGATAAAGTAATTTCCCCGGCATCACCGTCCATGCTGATTTTGACGATATTATTTTTTTGATCTGCTAAAACAGCAATTCGCTCTAAGGTGCTAACTAATTGTTTGCGATCGAGCGTTAATTGTCGCTCAAATTGACGGGGAATAAGTAACCGATAAGCGGGATATTGTCCTTCTAAAATTCGGCTTGTTAAACGTTGATTTTGCCATTGAAAGACTATTTGACCTTGATCGAAGTATAAGGCTACAGTTTCTTCTTCGGAGGAACTATGAGCCAACATCCGCTCTAGTTCGCGCATGGCTCTGTTTGGTACTGTCACCTCTAGTTGATTTTCACTGCTAGCAACAGGACTTTCGTTGAGTGTTTCTACAACTGCTAAACGATGTCCATCTGTAGCTGCAAATTCCAGCGCGTCTTGTTTAAGTGTTAAATGTACGCCGGTGAGCACTTGTTTGGTTTCATCGCTACTGGTGGCAAATAAACAACCGCGCAATCCTTCAATTAATGCAGCGGTGGTCAGATGAATTGCTTCGATATTTTCGATTATAGGTAGTTCGGGATACTCTTCGGCTCCCATTGCTCGAAGCTGATAACGTCCACTTTTGGGTGTGAGTGTAACAATTATACCTTCACCGCCTGGGGCTTCGGCGCTACTTGCAGATTCATCTTCTAGGGTGATTTCACCTTCGGGAAGACGAGAGGTAATATCAACAAGTAGTCTAGCAGGAAGTGCGATCGCTCCGGATTGAATAACTTCAGCGTTAAAGGTTGTGCGGATACCCAAGCTGAGATCGAAGGCTGTTAAACTTACTAAGTTAGTTTGAGCATCCGCTTGCAGTAAGATGTTAGCAAGTACCGGATGAGTTGGACGTGATGGAACTGCACGACTCACAATTGAGAGATTGGTACTGAGGTCGCTTTGGGAACAAACTAATTTCATGTTCAGGTCTAGCTGGTGAAGAAATATGCTAGCACCATTGTTGCGAACAATGGTGCTATGTAGGTAGGCGAAAACAAATATAACAGGACTTACGCAAGAACTCTCTCAAACTCTTACTTCTTCTCCGCAAATCGCTCCCAGTCCTACCTCACTTGCCCATTAAGTGGAAAATCGTTAATAGGGGCTTTTTTCAGGATATAAGAGGTTAATGCGTTTCTGCCGTAATGCTGATTCTTCTTTTTGTAGTTGCTCTAACTGCTCTACTGTTTCTTCTGGAACCCCTATAATAGAAGCCATTTGCCGAATTTTTGCCTTTTCCTGTTCATGAAATTCTCCATCAGCAGCACAAGCTCTAATTGCAGTGAGAAGTAAATCTCTCTGTGCTATGGAAACTTGAGGAGAGCGAGCAATGACTTCTTCTAAATCTTCATCCCCCTCATATGTTTTTAACTCTTCAATCACCCAGTCTGCTACTCCCCAAGATGCACAGAATCCAATAGCCCAATCTTTTTCTTCCTGTGAAATAATTCCATCTCCTTTAGCGCAACATAAAACTGATTTCATATAAATGCAACAATCCTCATCTGTAGGGATCTCTTCAAAACCAAAGAACCAATTAAATATCCAAGATTGACCAAGTTTTTTGATGTCAGACATAATTTTTTCCTTGTAGATGCTAGTTGGTTGTGAGTTTGTTTGAATGTTACTTTTTCAGCATATTATTAATCCCTAGGAAAACTCAAGGACAGTTAATATAACGCAAGTTGCTAGTACAGGTCAGCAAGAGGAAAAGGGGCTTTCTAGCGGGGGGCAGGGGGAGAACCCCATAAATTTAGGGGCTTGAAATAAGGACGCATTATTTAGGAGTGCTACGCATCTCGATTGGGAATATTAAGGTACAAACCAAGCCGAATTGTAGGCAAAAGCCCCCTTGCTCCTGATCAAATTGAGGGTTGAAGCCCCACCCCTTGTGGCGTGGTTTTTCTCCCCTGCTAAGAGCTCCCTGCTCCCCTGCTTTTTCATTTTTTATTGCTTGTGAGAAATCAGGGTTAAGCTTTAAAAGTCAAAACCGGACTCAAACGCGCTACAATATCGACCATTTCCGCCTCTACCTGCACATCAATCACTGACTGAATCGACTTATAAGCCGCAGGTGCTTCCTCAATTCTGCGTTCTTGGCGCAGTGTGATGCAGTCTACCCCCGTTAATCTGAGTTCTGACTCACTTTGCGATGCACCTTGACGAGTCAGGTCAAAGCGGCTACGCACTCTTCCTGCCCCATGTGAAGCGGAATTGCAAAAGGCTGGATTTCCTCTACCCACCATTAGGTAAGAATAATCACCCATTGAGCCGGGGATAATTACAGGTTGTCCGGCATAAGCGGGACAAGCACCTTTGCGAGTTATCCAAGAACCCGATTTCTCAGACAAAGTGATGTTATGAGGTAAGTCATAAACTAAGGGTGCTTCCACATATGAGTAAACTTCTCGCAAACGCAGACGTAATAGTTCTGCTAACATCAAGCGATTAATAAAGCCATAGTTGGCAGCTGTTGCCTCAGCTTGCAGATAACTAGCAACTAATTTGGGGTGGGAATGCACAGAAAGAGGAAAAATGTGCGAGTCAGGATACTTCAAACCTTTTTGCCAAGCGGCTTTAGTTTTATCTCGCCACATTCCGCCGATGTATTTACCTACATTGCGAGAACCTGAGTGAATCATAAATGCAAGTTGTCCTTCTCGCACTCCCCAAGTGTGGGCGATCGCACGATTTTCAACTTGATCAACTCGCTGCACTTCTACAAAGTGATTCCCCCCACCAATTGTAGCCAATCCGCCATCGCGCACCAGTCCATCATCGGGTACAAGTTCTTCGGGTGCAAGTTTCCAATTTCCATCCATTGAACCATCTAAGAAAATGCGATCGCTTTCTTGGACGATTTGCGGCAAATTAGATTTGACAAAACTGCCTGTAGGTGAATCCAACATCGCATCTAACCAACCGGGAACCCCGTATTGAAACATGGCGCGAGATGTTTTCGCTGTCATGGTGACATCGCGGGTGCCGAAGAAGTAATCACCCTTCATCAATTCCACAAAGCGATCGCGCTTTGCTAAAAATTCATCGATTGTCAAATCGACGACATGCAAACGCATCCCACAATTGATGTCAGAACCGACAGCCGCAGGAATAACTTGACCTTCAGTTTCTATTATTGAACCAATGGCAATTCCGGCATCACCTGGGTGAAAGTCAGGTGTAGCACAGGCACGGCAAACGCAACCGCCTGCGGGGTGGCGAACGCTTGCCAGATTCGCTAACTGCTTCAGTGCCTTCGCTTCTACGGGAAAGCCTAGCGGCAGTAGTACTTCTGCTACTGGCACATCCGAATTATCACGTAACCGAACCGAATAAGTTTTGTTGTTGTAAGTTACATCTAAACCCTGCCGCGCTAAAGCACGCAGGAGACGATTGAGATTTTTGGGCTGCATGAATACTCAAATGTAAGTCTTATAAAAGACTCTTGATAGTGAAGAGATTGGGGAGACTTGGGTTCAGCAGCCGCGTCTCAAGTAATGTAATAAGTCGGTTCCCAGAGTTTTGGGGAAGACGAATTATATATGAAATCTTAGTAAAGTTGTCAATAACCTTTTTAACACATATTTATCTCAAGTGACAAGTGTATTCAAAGGGGGTAGGGTGTGGGGGGTGGCTGAGTTAACATTTTGACTACACCCATTAAAAGAAAGGTTAGTTAGAGGTAGAATCTATTGATATACCTGCCAACATCAATTCTTCTTCAAATTCTTGTAGTGTTGTGTTTAAATTATTTTCTAATTCTTCTTGACAATTACCAATACCAGAAAAAATAACTCTTAACTTAACATCTGAACCAAAATTCTTTGGTCTTGATTTTATGTAAATTTTATCTTGATTTTTTTCAAAAATTTTCTTGACAATAGGAGCTAAAATTGATTCGTCATTACAATTAACAATTACAACTCTTTCAATAAATACACTGTTGCCAAATATAGTTTTGAGGATTGGTTGCAAAGGCTCTTCAAAAATTTTCTTTAATTCTGTAGGCACACCTGGTAGACAAATTATCGTGGAGTTTTGTACTTTCAAAATCACTGCTGGTGCTGCTCCAACAGGATTTTCAACAGGAGTGGCATCTCTAGGTAGAATACCCATCTTTTTTCTAGCCAATGTGATTTCAGAGCTATCAACATATCCTTGACTTGCAAAGTATTCGTATCTTTTCTTTACAAAAGATATAGCTTTTACGTTAAGCTCTAAAGACCGATTTGTCGCTTGAGCAACGGCTTCAAGAGTCATATCATCTACTGTAGGTCCCATACCCCCTATTGTAATAATCAAGTCTATCTTTTGCTCTATTGCTGATTGAATTTCTTTGCTGATAGCGTTCAAGTTGTCTCGAACCAACACTACACGTTTCACCAACCCACCCATACCTGTAATTCTCTTAGATATCCAGTTAGTGTTCGTATCAAGAACATCTCCAACTAAAACTTCATTACCTATTGTTACTATTTCAATTTGAATCATAGAAATGTAATTGATTCATCGGTGGTGCAGGAATAAACTGCTTTTGGAAGCTTTTTAAAGGTTTTCGTTGAGAGTTAAAGTTAACTAGAATGACGAAGTATAGTTCGCACTTCCATCAAAATTTGCCCTAGTCTATTTTTACCACTACCATCTTCTCCGCAACCCCAATAATAGTCATGCAGGGTAGTTTCTACTAGTAGTTGATGAGCAGTTGAGAGCAGAATATCTCGAATATCTGCATGGTTTTGGAATTTAGCTAACACTGCTTTCTTCATGAACTCATCTTTGACTTGCCTCCAGTCTAAGCGGAGGGGAAGGGAGCGATCGCCTCCGATATTGGCTGCTTCTAAAGGGGTTTTCACCTGCTGCACTTTTTCAAAATAAGGTGTGCCGACAAACTTCTGTGCTTGAAAATAGTGTTCGCTGGTTTTCCAATAAAAGTTATCCAATATAAAATCATGTTCAGAGAAGTTACAAAAGCAACCGTAGGGAATTTCATGATCGAAACAAAAATAGATTGTTTCTTCGGGGAAATGCACAAACTTTACTTTCGATTCTGGAGATAGATGTTCTAAATTTGGAAGCAGGGATTTGTCTTGCATTGGTATTGAAATATCTCGAACTATTTTTGAATTACCACACAACTGGCGTTACTGAGCAGTTTTAGTTTACCTTATATATTCTCAGTTTGAAAGCGAAGATGCAATAGCAGTTAAGTCAGTACAAGGCTCTGCATTAACATAACAAGGCTCTGCATTGGCATAACAAGGCTCTGCATTAACATAACAAGGCTCTGCATTGGCATAACAAGGCTCTGCATTGGCATAACAAGGCTCTGCATTGGCATAACAAGGCTCTGCATTGGCATAACAAGGCTCTGCATTAACATAACAAGGCTCTGCATTAACATAACAAGGCTCTGCATTGGCAATCTGACAGGAAATGTCACAACCGATCGCATTTTAAAATGCAGGGGATGCGATCGCATTGTAAGTGGTTACGCAAAAATACTTATGTCAGAAGCGTTTCGTTGTATTCAAAAGAGTGCAATTCTTCAAAAAATCTCAACCCCATATTATAGCGGTTCTCCGTTAATTGATGTACAGTCAGACTTCTCTCCAACAAGGAGAGAGACTTTGAGTCTTACTCCCCTTCCCGGAATAGGGAAGCAGGGTGGTTTCATACAAAGAAAGAAAAAACTTTGTGTAGTTGATTAGAGAGGGCGCGTTGTGCTTGAGGAATAGTTCGGAAACCGAGTTTGCGGGCGATCGTAATGAAAAGTTGTGTAAAATAGACCAATTGACAGGAGCATTGCCACCACGACGTGGTGGAAAGTCTTCTTGGAATGTCACATCTCGAACCCAATGCAGTCGATTTTCGATGCCCCAATGCCCTTGAATGTCACAAAGTAACTGTTGAGCTTCGAGATATTGACTACATATATAGAATTGACGCTCGTAGGATGGCTGACCATTGCGCTCACCCTGACGCTCGACAACCAC
>NZ_KK073768.1:1846486-1922230 GCF_000582685.1 [Scytonema hofmanni] UTEX 2349 | reverse complement strand
AAGTAAGTTTTAATTGATACTCCTAACATAAGTGCCTTCTGCCCTCGAACTTCTGCCTTTCTTGTAATTTAATCGTTCTATCGTGTACATACAAATCCGAAAAACCTCACCCTCGCTTTTAGCTACGCTAAAATCTTTCCCTCTCCTTAATAAGGAGAGGGATGTCCGGTACGGACAGGGTGAGGTTTTTCACTCCTTTTTTTATACTTTTATTTAAAAGTATTACATCTTACCCAGACTGGCTTTACAATCAAAAGCAATTTTAATCCTGATGAAAACATGTATACTAAATTACTTTTAATCGCTCACCTCTTTTCTAGTTATGCCAATTTACCGCATCTAATTGTGGTGGGAAGCGATTTAAAGCAGATGAAACCATCTATGATAGTTGCAAGTTCTCCAAAAAATCAGCAGACGACGAGCAAAGGAAGTTTGCAAGATATGCTGTTAGCGCTGGGAGTTCGGGAAACAGGGATACAATCAGGAGCAAAACAGTATATGTTTGAAAATCCAGAGTTGGGTTTTCTTGGCAAATATCAGTTTGCGGAAGTTTTGCTGATTCGTCTTGGTTACTATCAAGCCAACGTTTATTATGGAAATGGTAGTAAGAAGAATTACTGGCAAGGTAGATGGACAGGAAAGAATGGGATTGATAGCAAAGTCAAATTCCTCAATTCTCCTGAAGTTCAAGAAAAAGCGATTCGTGAAGCTTTTGCAGTGTATTGGCAAGATATTAATAATATCCTGAAAACACAAGGAAAATCTATCAATGAGTATCTTGATCGGAAAAAGACATTTGACGACAAAGGAAAGTCAAAAACAATCACAATCACCATTTCTGGCATTCTAGCCGGCGCACACTTGAGAGGTCCAGATAAAGTTGTACAGCTTTTAACTTCCGGTAAAGTATCTTATGATGAATTTGGTACTTCTATTCTGGAATATGTCCAGGAATTTGGCGGTTATGAAAGTACGCTAAAAGATTTTTCTAGCCTTTGATAACAGTCGTAAAGACGTTCCGCCGGAACGTCTCTACAGTATGTGCGATCGCCTATTTGATCAAAGCTTTTCTAAACAGTCATCTAAACTCGGATATTGGATATGATGTAGAGACGTTCCAATGCTACGTCTCTACAAAGCTTTCGGGCAACGGATAATTTTTTCCGGAGATATCTAATGAACACTAGGCTTATCTACCGTTTACTGTTTATCCCTGTAACCTTGGTCTTCTGTGTAATTTTCTACCGACAGATGGCTAAGATTCCTGTAGAAATTACAACTACATCTATAGACAGACCTTTAGACCAAACTGAAGCTTCACGGTTGTACAAAGCAGGTGTTCAGCAGTATCGTCAAGGAGAGTTGAAAAAGGCTTTAGATACATTTGGGCGAAGCTTAGTTATTGTCACAAACAATAAGCCTGAAGATAAAGCTAATATTTTGAGCTACATTGGGCAGACATATCACAGTTTAGGACAGGATAAAAAGGCAGTCTCATCCTATGAGCAAGCGATCGCAATTTTTAAGCAAACAGGCGATAAAACCAATGAAGGCATTACTCTGAGCAACATTGGGTTAAGTTATCATAGTCTGGGACAGTACAGCAAAGCATTAAAATTTTATCAGCAAGGGTTAGCAATATTAAAACAAGTCGGCGATAAAAGTCCCGATAGCCTTGCACGCAATGGTGAAGGCACAACATTAACCTATATTGGCGGACTCTACAAGAGTTTAGGAGAGTATCCCAAAGCACTGCGTTTTTTAGAGCAAGGTCTGGCAATTACGAAAGAAGTGCGTAACCGTTCTGGTGAGGGAATTGCTTTAAGAAATATTGGGGAAGTGTACGATGATTTACAACAATACCCGAAAGCACTGTCATTTTTACAGCCAGCTTTGAAAATTGCGAAACAAGATCGCGATCGTTTTCAAGAAGCAACCGCTTTGCTTTCTCTAGGTGTACTTTACAACAATCAGAAACAGGAAACCAAAGCATTAAACTTCTATCAGCAAGTTCTGACAATTTCGCAAAAATTAGGTTATCGCAGAATAGAAGGTGCAACCCTTCATGAAATGGGGACAGTTTATGAGGATCTCAAGCAATACCCCAAAGCATTAAAACTTTATCAGCAAGTTTTAGCAATTACTATAGAACAGCAACACCCCCCAGCGGAAGCAGTAACCCGCACTAGTTTAGGTCGCACTTTATTGAAAACAGGTCAAGCTGCTGCTGCGGCAAAAATGCTTCTAACTGCAATTAATATTTGGGAATCTCTGCGACCAGGATTAACTGATGTTTATAAAGTTTCAATCTTTGAATCTCAAGCTGAAACTTACCGTGAAATGCAACAAGCTTTGATTGCTCAAGGTAAAATCAATTCAGCTTTAGAAATTGCCGAACGGGGTAGAAGCAAAGCCTTTGTAGAGTTATTAACATCACGACTTTCGCCAAATTCCAAGATTCCACCGACTATTAAACCGGTAACAATCAACCAAATCCAGCTTATTGCCAAAAAACAAAAAGCAGCACTTGTTGAGTATTCCATTGTTTCAGATAAACTACTTTATATCTGGGTAGTTCAGCCCACAGGTGCAGTTAGTTTTAAGCAAGTTAACCTCACATCTACATCCTTAACACAACTTGTTACCAGCAGTCGTCAATCTCTTGGTCTGAGAGGACGCGGTATACCTACGAATGCAAATATAGATGCAGTTCCTCAAATCAGCAAACTAAAGCAACTGCACAAAGTCTTAATTGATCCAATTGCTAAATTATTGCCTACTGACCCCAATCAGCGCGTGATTTTCATTCCTCAAAATGAGCTATTTCTGGTTCCATTTCCAGCACTCGAAGACCAGAATAATAAGTACTTAATCGAAAAACACACTATACTTACAGCTCCAGCGATACAGGTGCTACAACTGACAAGCGAAAAACGAGAACGCTTAGGTGGGGGAATGTTTGCTTCCCTACAAGGCAAAGATGCTTTAGTAGTGGGAAATCCAACTATGCCGAGTATTATAACTAAAAGTGGTGAAAAACCGCAGCAGTTAGCCACTTTACCAGGTGCGGAAGCAGAAGCAATTAAAGTTGCTAAACTTCTCAAAACTAAAGCAATGACTGGAAAAGTTGCAACCAAAGCTTCTATAGTGCAACAGATGAACAAAGCGAGAATTATTCATCTAGCAACTCACGGACTATTAGATGATTTTAAAGGATTGGGTGTACCTGGTGCGATCGCTCTTGCTCCCGACAATACAGGTCAAATTAACGATGGTTTACTCACAGCTGATGAAATTCTCAATCTCAACCTCAACGCTGTATTAGTAGTCCTCAGCGCTTGCGACACAGGGGAGGGACGCATTACCGGTGATGGAGTTGTGGGACTATCTCGCTCATTAATTAGTGCCGGCGCATCCAGTGTTATTGTATCTTTGTGGGCAGTGTCAGATGATTCCACAGAATTCTTGATGACTAGATTTTATGAAAATCTGGGGCAAAATCCCGATCAAGCCATTGCATTGAGAAACGCTATGCTGACAACAAAGAAGCAATATTCACGTCCCCTTGATTGGGCTGCATTTACCCTTGTTGGTGAACCATGATAATTTATCACATCTGTAGAGACGTTCCGGCGGAACGTCTCTACCAGGATTTTGGATAAGGCATAATTAAATTTGGTCGATGTCTAAGTAGATGGGCATAAATAAACGCTCTTTAACGTAGTAACGGCTTCAGCCGTTAAAATCCTTGCTTGAGCGGTAAACCGCTCACTACGAACCAGGAGAGTATTTTACATTTAATTTCCCCCACTTACTTATTGTAAAAGCCAAAGGCGAAAAAGCTCCACAATAATTCGCCAACATTCGTCAATTTCTTTAACTACATCATGGTGCATGAGAGTTTTCAAAGCTTCTTGCAAAGTTGCCTCATCCATGTCTGTAGATTGAACTAAGGCATCAAGAGTTAAGCCTTGGGGGTGAGGTGCAAGTATCTTGAGTATATGATGTTGTCCAACCGCACCGCGCACCGCTTGACCCCAAACACCATTAAAATAGCCGCTTCCCTTTTTGAAGAAATCAGGATCTTTAATCACAACTTCCACATCCTCGACTGTAAAAACGGGGTTGCGTCGGTTTCTCATGGTAAAAACTTGGTCGTTGTAGCGACGAACTAACTGAAAACCCACGAGTTGCACTAAATATGGTTGTCCGTGGGTGAGGTCGTAGATTTTATTTAATGCTTCCGGGGTATAATCGAGGGGAAAATCCTCAATAGCTGGATTTGCTAAAATCTCTCGCGTTGCGCCTGCTTCCATAAAACCAACGGGAATAGAAGTAATGCTAGCGTAAAAAGGTTGGAAGTAATCGCTTGTCATTTCTTCCAATGTGTGCAAGCCAGCTAAAGCAAAGGCAATTTTAGAGCTTTTTTGCGCCAACCCCCGCAGATATGCCATAAAGTCTACAGGGATTTTTCCCGCTTCAATTAGTTTCTCGATTTGCTCAAACTCGTCTAAAGCGATAATTAAACCCTTTGAATTTTGTAGAGACGCGAAATTTCGCGTCTCTACAACCTGTTTTAAATAGCGTTCAAAAGTACGGTACGGAAGGTTAAGCAAATCAGCATCAGCTGGAGGTGGAATTTGCACCGCTTCAGAAATTTCATCGCTAATTGCCATTAGTACCTCCCCAACTCCTTGAGGGCTATCTCCCACATTTAGCAAGTTGACATAGGCTACCTGTACATCTGCACTGACAAAATTAGCGACGTTTCGCAAGATGGAAGTTTTGCCCATGCGTCTGTGACCGTAGATTACCACAGACTGGAGTTGACGACTTGTTACCCAAAGTTCTTTTAGCTGTCGTATAATTGTTTCCCGTCCGACAAAGAGGTTGCCTTCCACTGGGTTCCCGGCAACGTAGGGATTATTTACAGGTTCGGTAATGACAATTTCACCTACTTTACCTGCAATATTTAGCAGTGCTTCTTCCCAAGTTTGGGCGATATTGACAATTAAATCTTGCTCCGCGTTGGGCAAATATTCCTGATTATTTAGAATAGTTTTCAGTTCCCCTAAAGCGCGATTGAGGGTTGAGGAACGTTCAAAACGAGAAGAACTACGCTCTATAAGTTGGGCATTTTCAACTACTTGCTTTAGAGATGTGAGTGTTTCCCAAGTTGTTGGACGCAGTAGCGGTTCTTGTGGGAAGGGAGGAATTTGTATGGCAGTAATGGTGTCTGCTGTTTTAGCTTTATCAAAAGCTGTGAGAATTTCGGCGAGGGTGAACATCTCTTCACCATAAGGAAGAGAACGCACCACTGCAAAAGCCTCCATTGCTTTAGCTGGTTCTTTTTCATGCAGATACCAAAAACCAGCCGCAGCAGCATGGGCAGGAGTGTCTAAGCGGGTATCGGTGACAAAACGAGTTTGGAGTCTTCGTTTCCAGTTAAAGGGTAAGAAGGGAATACCTTTAATAAATTCTGACTTTAGCGCTGCGTTTAAAGAAGCAGAGGCAAAACGCACTAGCCGCCAATCAAAAGGGGTTTCAGCTAACTGAACTACGCGAAAAATGACTTGCTCTGGAGGCGTTGTAGCCAATACCTGATTTACAGCTTGAACAACGGGAATAAATTGCAGAGTATAAGCCAGCAATTGGTTAGCGTTATATAAACCAGTTTCCCAGTCTTGATGTAGCCAACTTTTCAATCGAGAAGACAGAGAGTAAAGGGGAAGTGGAGTGACATGAGGGATTTGCCACCTTCTATTCTGGGGCATTTGTATAAAAAAAGGCAGACCTAAAAGCCAATTTTCTAGACGAAGTATCGCCACGCCCGATGCCATGCCCAACGTCACGCTTAACGCCACGCTCGACGCCATGCCCAACGCCACGCTTAACGCCACGAGGAACGCCACGCCCAACGCCACGCCCAACGCCACGCCCAACGCCACGCCCAACGCCACGCCCGACCCCACACCGAACCCCACGCTCAACGCTACACCCAACGCTACGACCCACACCACGCCCAACGCCACGCCCCACGCCACGCCGAACCCTACGCCCAACACCACTCCGAACCCCACGCCTAACGCCACGCCGAACCCCACGCCTAACGCCACACCCAACACCACGCCGAACCCCACGCCTAACGCCACACCCAACACCACGCCGAACACCCCACCGAACCCCACACTAAACCTTACGCCCCACGCCACGCCGAACCAATCAATAAAAATACCTATTCGCTGAAGAATTACACACAAAAGCAGTGGTGTCACAACTGTTAAAACCACTCCTTGAAAAAGTAACTGACGCTGAATCGGATTTTGAGAAAGCAACTCCCGTCCCTTGCGCCAATTCATTTCTCCTTCAGGTATATACCCACCCCCAAAGGTGTCCACATACCACCGCAAAGCTTGGGGGAAGTAAAATACCCAGTACAACAGGCGCAGATAATCCAACGGGTTCCATAGGGAGAGGGGGCGCTTAAGTTTGGGCGCTAAGTCTAGGCGGGGAACTGGGCTTTGCTGGTTCATTGGATACCTTCCATTCCTAAGCGGGTGTGAACGGCACACTCGAAACGTTGGTTTTGCGTTGTTTTCCCGCCCAGAAATAAATTTCGGGCTAATAGCTCAAGTGCGTTGAAACGCACTGAAATCAAGATAGATTGGAACTGATAAATATGAATCTTTATTAATTCGGCAATAGCTAAAATCTTCTCTATATAATTGCCAAACCCGATAACAGTCCACTTGAGTGGACTTTCGCTATCAGTCTGGGATTTTAATCCCAGGTGGGTGTGGATGATAAACAACAATTGTACAAGATGCAATTTCATTGCCCACCCTCCGCATATTTTCGATAAGTTCGATAGCACAATTGCATCAGCTTCCGAGGATGTCCCCTACTTTCCTGGACAAGTTGAATAATTTCCTCTTCAGTAAAACTCACAGAAGTATTCTTCAAACGAGAGGCAATAAAATCACGCATGATGGCATCCTCCCAAGGTAGGATATTTTCTTCTTGGCAAATACCTGCAAGCGGTGATGTCTTACCATCATTGTGACTATCGTTAAACAAATCTTCCAGAGGTTCATTAGCTGCTAAAATCAAACGTAGAGGAGCATCACCACCCTCAGCTAAACCGCGCAGTTGATCCCGAACTTGACGAGTAAATCCTTTCCAGGTAAGTTTACCGACATTATCTAAAGCTAGCAGTACTTTTTTATCGCGTTGTCGCAAACTGCGAGTTAGTTTATAACCTTTACATTCGGGGATACTAACCTTGTCACACAAAGCAATGTAGAAGTCTTTTTCATCACCAATGTCATTTAAATCAAAGAATACTGCTTGACGCTCCTGTTGAAGAAGATTTTCTGCGACTCGGCAAATCTCCCATAACAGAGAGGACTTGCCAAGACCATCTTTTCCAATTAATGCTACACTACTACCACTATTTAACACCTCAAATACTCTTTGGATTTCTCGCTGTCGTCCAAAAAACTGTTCCAGCTGTTCTACTCTGCCATTTTGGGGTACAAAGGGATTAGGAATTATTGGTTTAAATCTCGGCTTTGCGGTGGGATTTATATAAATAACTGGTTTGAGATGTTCTGGAAGATTATATAGTCGAATCTCTACACAGCCAAACTGGTAAGCCTCTTCAATTGAACGGTTTGCGGCTAATGCCTTATAAAAACCAACCGAAAAAGCGATCGCAGCTTTATCTCCAATATCCTGATTCATCCCAATTACAAATCTAATATATTGTGCGATCGCTTTCCCTTGAATCTCAGAATAACAAGCGTTCAAAACTACACAATCGATTTTATCTGCGAACCGTTCAAATAACGCTGCTAAAGCATCGGCTGGTACAAGCTGCGATTTTCCTGTTAAACTCTCAAAGTGAAGCTCCCCTGTACTTGTTCCATGTCCGGAGAAATGCACTATTTGCGGATCGACATCGAATATTGCCTGTGTTATGTCCCCAACCCGAACCGACTCACGGGACTCTAATATAAATCTATCTCTCTCTTTGGATAGTTGCAACCGTTCACGAATATCTCGCAACTCTTGCCCTAAACGCAACCGAGGTTCATTACTCGGTTCGGCTGCTAAAAACAGGATTTTTACAGGAATATCGCTGTCATTCACGCATTGTATAAAGGTTTAATTATGAATAAGTATATCTTGTAGAGACGTTCCGGTGGAACGTCTTATATAATTTCAGATTCAAGAATAATGCGATCGCTCTATCAGACATCTGGTAGAAATTAATTATGCGTTGCCCGAAACTTTTGTAGAGACGTTCCACCGGAACGTCTCTACGTCTTTTATACCAGATGTCTATTTGCTAATATCTAATGCGTGGGTCTATATATGCATTCAAAATATCAATCAAAATGCTTGCACCCACGACGATCGCCCCAAAAAAGACTAACACTCCCTGAACTGTGGGATAATCGCGATCGGATATCCCTTGATACAGCCGATTTGCCAACCCGGGCCAAGAAAATGTTACCTCAGTTAAAATTGCTCCACCCAATAGAGAAGCAAAAGTTAACCCTAAGACTGTAATCACTGGAATTAAAGCATTTTTTAAAGCATGGGAAACTAAAATCTTGTTTTCCGAAATACCTCTTGCTCTGGCAGCTTCTACATAATCTGCTTTCATGGTTTGCTTTAAATTAACTCGGACAATTCGCTCAAAAACACCACTAAGCAAAACTCCCAGCGTTAGACTCGGCAGTGCTAAATGATGCAAAGATATAAAAAACTGACTTAAGTTACCACTCAGCAAGCTATCAATTGTATACAAACCTGTGATTCCAGTGGGGGGAGCAAGATTTGGTGGGAAGCGGTTGGAGTTAGGGAACCAACCTAATTGTACTGAGAAGACTAATTGTAGCAACATTCCCGCCCAAAACATGGGCAGTGCATAACTAATGATACCAAACAATCGTCCGCCAACATCCAAAAATGTCCCAGGACGAGAAGCAGAAAGAGTTCCAACGCTAATTCCGACAATCAGCGCAACTGCCATACTACACACTGCTAACTCTACGGTTGCGGGGAAATATTGTCCAATTACTTCCCAAACTGCTTGTCCCCGACTTGTTAAAGAAGTTCCTAAATCAAAACGCAGTATTTGTCCCAAATAATTGAGATATTGTAACCATATGGGAAGGTCTAAACCTAGTTGTTTTCGTAATTCTTCTTTAGCACTTTCTGGAGCACGTCCACCAAGAATTGCATCTGCCGGATCTCCCGGTGTTGCTCTTAATAAAAGAAATACAATTGTGATGATAGTTAGCAGTTGAAGTGGGGCTAAAAGTAAACGGGAGACGATGTAATATTGTAAGGCTTTTGAGCGAGACATAAGATTAATTGAAGAGGGGGAAGGGGGAAAAGGGGAAAGGGGGAAAGGGGAAAGGGGAAAGGGGAAGGGCAATACGGTTCGGATAAGATTTTTTGATGAAAATTATAGATCGCAAAGACGCGATGAATCGCCGTCTTTACAATAATAAGTCCTTTGTAGAGACGACAATTTATCGCGTCTCTTGCCTTAACCGAACCGTATTGAGGGGAAGGGGGAAAGGGGAAATAACCTTCTTACCTAGTCCCTAGTCCCTAGTCCCTAGTCCCTAGTCCTATTTTTTAATCGTCTTGTAAATCAGATTTTGGGTAGGGTCAAGTTGCACGTTGCTAACTTGTTTTTGGGCAAATGCATAATCTGTGTTTTGCCATAAAGGAATGTAAGGTACATCATTTGTGGTTTGAGTTTGAATGTCGGCAAAGATTTTTTTGCGTGCTTCCGGATTTTGTTCTTTGCGTTGCTGGTCAATTAATTTATTCATGGCTTCGTTATAGTAAAACGAACCCTGTGATTGACTTCCACCATCTTCGCATCCTTTGGCATCTGACCCTTTTTTACAATATAAAAAAGGCTGGACGTAATTATCTGGATCTAAAAAATCTGGATACCAATCTAACAAAGTTGCTGGATATATACCTTTAGGACCTTCTTTAAAAAAGGTCGCACTTTCTACTGGGGTAATTTCAAATTGCAGCAATCCATCCATTTTTTGATCGGCAATGGCTTTAAGTGTTTGTCCTGCTAAACCACGAGTAGGTGAACTAGATGGATACCAAATTTGTACTTTTGCGGGATTTGCTTTGGAGAAACCAGCAGTAGTTAATAATTGTTTAGCTCGATCAAAGTTAGCATCGCCGTATTTATCTTTAAATAAGGGCTGGGAAACACTAAATGTAGTTGGAAGCATACTATAAAGTGGAGCGGCTTGACCAAATAAAGCGCGTTGCATAATTAAAGGACGATTAATCATTGCCGCGATCGCTTGTCTGACTTCTACTTTATCCAAAGGCTTCTGATTGCGATTCAAAGCCATATAACTTACTACACTACCTTGAGCCGTAATCGCTTGCCAATCTCCTTTTTTCGCACTTTGTTCCAAACTCTGAACTTGATCGGGTTGCAGAGATAAATAAGCTACATCAATTGCACCTGTGCGGAAAGCGTTAAATAAGTTAACTGAACTAGTCTGGATTTGCAGGTTGATACCTTTATTAACTGGTTTTTCTCCCCAGTACTTATCAAATACATCAAATCGCACCGAATCTGTTCCATAATTTGCTAATTTGTAAGGTCCAGTCCCGACAAAAATATTCGGCTTAAATTTGCCTGCACCAAGTTCGTAAGCTTTCGGTGAAACTGCACAAGTCCCAGAAAATGCTAGGAGTGAGGGAAAAGCTGCAAAAGGCTGTTTTAGTTTGATGGTTAACTCATAATCGCCGGTTGCTTTCATTGAGTCCACGGTATCAGATAACAAGAAAGACGGTTTACCTTTATTTTCGATAAAGCGTCGCAAACTAAATTCCATTGCTTTGGCATTAAAGGGTGTTCCATCGTGAAACACTACTCCCTGACGCAGGGGAATGATGTAAGTTAAACCATCAGAACTGACTTTGGGTAATGCTGTGGCAAGTTGAGGCTTAATTTCTGTACTCCCCGGTTCGTAGGTGTACAGGCGATCGCTCATGTTATACACTAAACCAAGGGATGCCAACTCATAAGCATCAGCCGGATCGAGAGTTCTCGGCTTCGATGTCGTACCTATTGTAATACGACCATCGCCTGTGGTAGTAACAGATGTGGATGTACTTGTCTGTTGAGTAGTACTACAACTGACAACCAACAATAAACATAAACAAGACAAAGAAAGAAATTGTATAATTCTACTCCACCGTCTCACACACAAAGCAAACCAGGTCATAGCATTAAGATTTTTGATATTAGCGGTGAGTTATTTTACTACATGTATCGTGTTTAAATACTTTTTAGTATTTAGACGTTTGCAATATCTTGACTGCAACTTAGCTATGATTGACACAAAAATTTCACAAAAATATATATTTTTTCATGATTGAGGTTGTCATATCAAGTCCCACAGTTACTGCATCCCACACGTCATCCCGCCCAGAACTGAAGTTCAGGGCTGATAGCTGAAGTCCACCCAAATTGACTAGAGTGAATTAATCTGAACTTCCCCCGGTGCAAATGTACTAAACAGCCCTTAAACCTTTGCTAGGCAATGAACCTAGCTCTTGACGCATAGATTTGTGTACCCATGTAAGCGATAGAACTATTGGCACATCTGTGGTAAACTAAGAAACTGGGGGTCAACGCCTCAAATTCGCTCCGCAAGACCCTTTGACAATTTGTACCCAGTAAGGGCGAATCGAAAAACGTTGAAAGTCGCTCTGGTTAAGAGTTAGCTCTTTTTGCTTGGGGGGAAGTTCAGATTAATCATTTAGTCCACTTGAGTGGACTTTAGCTATGAGACTCGGAATTCATTCCGAGGCGGGATAGAAACGCAGTGCCAGATTTATTAATAAAGATATGGCTGCGGCAAGACTTGTGTCTACACCGTAGCCTTTATAAGGGGAGGGTTAGGGTGGGGTAATTTGAGGACTGGTAGTGATTCGATAAAAAGTCAAAAGTAATATGGAGTAAGCTTTTTAGCGATTGAGAATGGTTGGTTTATTTACGCCGACTTGTGCTAGGGCGATCGCGCTTGATTATAATAATAATAGGACTTACGCACTCCTGATTGAAAAAACGAACCGCCAAGTACGCCAAGTGCACTAAGGAATAAGAGTTGTAGAGACTTTCTGCGATCGCGCTTGAGTATAATTAACTTGGCAGAACTTTACTTTCTACCATCTATGACCTACACCCCATCCAAACAACTTAGCTTTGAGGAGTTTATTGCCCAATATGGGGATAACACACGGTATGAACTCATTGACGGAGAACTTAGAGAGATGGAACCGACTGGTCCACACGAAGCGGTTGCGGGGAGTATTGCAGGTAGAATTTATGTGGAAATTTTTCGTGCTAATTTCAATTGGTTGGTTCCAAAAACTTGTTTGATAAAACCCCTAAATGCTGAAGCCACAGCACTGCGTCCTGATGTCATTGTTTTAGATAAAACAGAACTTGCTACTGAACCCCTTTGGCAAAAAGAACCAGTGATTTGTAAAGGTAATACCATTAAACTTGTTGCTGAAGTGGTCAGCACTAATTGGCAAGATGATTATGCCAGAAAAGTGGAAGAATATGCTTTTTTGAATATCCTAGAATATTGGATTGTGGATTTTCGCGGTTTGGGGGGTTTGCAATTTATCGGCAACCCCAAGCAACCTACTTTCACCATTTGCCAGTTAGTTAATGGGGTGTACCAACAGCAACAATATCGCTTGGGAGAGCCGATTTGTTCTTTATTGTTTCCAAATTTACAATTGCGACTCGACGACATTATGCCGACATGAAACTTACGCGCAGTTTTCGCTCCATAGGTGCGTCCGTGAAATGCTCGGAGAAATACCACGGTTGAGGAGCGTTTGATTTATAAACGTTAGAGCCAAATTAATTGAATGTGATATCATGTCCGGTCAAACAGCCATAATAAAAGAACCCCTCCCCAACCCTAAGAGCTTGCGGGGAGGGTGCCACAGGCGGGTGGGGTTCTTCATGAATTATGGGTAAGCTACCGGACATGATATGACAGGTTGAAAATAAATGTGCCAGTTGCGTAAGTCCTGAAATAAATCGCAAAATTCCATCTGTGGCACGGTTGATTGCAATTTGCTGTAAATTAGCAGCTTGTGCTTGAATAGCGGCTTTGAAAGTCCTGTCATTTAAAGGTAAAAGGCATGTCTGACAGTAAAATCAAAGTTTTTGGCGTTCCTAAATTTAGGTATAAAATTAAATTAAAATTTAATAATATCCGGAAAATCACTGTGAACGATGAAATTAAGTAAATAGAATAAGCAACATCTGTTGTTGTTCTCTATACCTTTTTCTACCGGGCGCATCACCTGTATAAAAAACATAGCTAGATAACAGAGTGAAGTCTCTTGAAGGAGGATTTATGGGCGACAGTGGATTGTAGTTAAATCCTGAGGGGGTAACAACTTTGTCTCAAAGTTTTATCAAATAAAGATTATAAAAGGGTGAGCGTTGAAACATCAAAACAAATTGGGAACCTATCCCAACAGAAAAATCATACTTTTGGACTATGATTATTGAGAATGGAATCAATAAAGCCGGAAAATGATGTTTATCTTTTCATGGCACAACCATTCCAAACTCTTGCTGCGTCTTTGGTTCAAAAGTGTTTTTCACCCCCTCAGAGTTAAATCTCTTGCTGACAAGAGGTAGGTAAGGGACAAGAGTATTCCGTTCTAACATCTCCTAACCTTTCCCACTTGTCCAATTTCTGCAAATAGTTTATTTCAGGTGAATTAGGTAAATGGAGTAATGTGTGCGCTTACACATTACTCCATTTACCTAAGTTTTAGTTCTCATTATTTCTCCACCTTTCATTCAATTCCATCAGGGCTTTGTAAACCTCCTTGTTGTGTCCATTTCCTCTTCTTTGACTGATAAATGCGTGAAAATCTTCGCAATAATCTTGTACTATGATTTTAAAGTATCTTTTCAAAAATCTTTCATCAACAATCCCATCTTCGACGCACAGAGCCATTTCTGTTAAAAAGTTTAAAATGGTAATAATTTTTTGTTTGTCTATAGGATTTGTCTCAAAATAGTCTATAAGAAATTTATCTTGTTGCTCAGGGGGGTACTTTCGGATTTGTTCAAAAATTTTTAATGAAGCTTCTCGTAAAGGTATATATTGTGTTTCATTCCAGCGATGAAGATAAGATAAGCTTCTATCTATAACTTTAGAGTTTGTACTTTGACTAAGATTTCTATAAGCGTAAAAAGCACCCAAAGCGCCAGCACTTGTAGCAAATGTAGTAGCAGCAAAAGTTAAAGTGTCTTTATGGTCTTTTGGGATTAAGGCATGAAGTATCGTTGCAAAGATTGAAGCAACAATAGAAAAAACAAAAATATTAAAGGTAATTTTTAGGTTGAACTCACCAAATCTATTAGGATTGTTGTGATGAGAATGATTGCGAGGCTTCATGTTTCGTTCAGTTGGGTAGAATCTGGATAACCACGAGAATAGTTACTCTTCGTGAAATAAAAGGCTTTACAGATACACCCTAATAGACCTGATGAGAACCAATGAAACCCTCGTTCTTGCTGTTATTTTTACCATCGGTAAAAGTAGCCAAGAGATAATTTGCGGTCACAAAACGGCTGAAAATCTCACCCAGATTAGGTTTCCGAAAAAAATCAATTAAACAGCATCAATTTGTAATCGCTCGTTCATATCGGAACTTATACCAATTCTATGTGAGGTTGCGCTTTATTCGCCCTGCGCCGAGCGCAGGCTACGCAAACAGGCGCTTTAGCCTGGGGCTATACAAACAAAGCCTGCCGACCCAAGCTAAATTAGGCGCATCTTCATACAGAAATGGTATTACACAAAAATTAAGCCCAAGCGCAATGAATGTAAATATTTTCGCCCAAGTTGCTTATTATTTTATCAGTATTATTCCCAATTATCAATCTGGGCGCGTTGCAAACTTCCAGAAAAGTCAACATACACACTTTTCCATTCTGTAAATACATCTAAAGCGGTAGTTCCGGCTTCGCGGTGTCCGTTACCGGTTTGTTTGACTCCCCCAAAAGGTAAATGTACTTCTGCGCCGATTGTGGGACCATTAATATAAGTTATCCCCGCTTCGATGTCGCGCATGGCAGTAAAAGCGCGGTTGATGTCGCGGGTGTAAACTGAAGAAGAAAGACCGTAATTGCTATCGTTGAGGATTGCGATCGCTTCCTCAAAAGAACTAACTTCAATTAATGCTACCACTGGTCCAAATATCTCCAGGACTTACGCAACTAGCAGAAGCACGAAAAAACTTAAGTAGTCGTGCAAAATTAAATATATATTGTCATTCTAAGCGCGTTGCAAATGGTAAAATTATAAATGCACCTTTCCCTTACATCAAAGGATTTACATCCGTGGGACTCAAAGAGTTAGAGCCACAACTTCTTGCCCTCAATCCTAGCGAAAAAGTGCAGGCTATTCAATTACTTGCTCAAAGTCTCGGCAGCAATTGGAAAGGAATTGAGAAAACTCCCAAAGTCTGTGGTGGGGAAGCTCGCATTGCCAAAACTCGTATTCCTATTTGGGTACTTGTGGAAGCTCGTCATCTTGGATATAGTGATGCTGAACTTTTGACAAGCTATCCAACCATCACTGCTACTGATTTAGCTAATGCTTGGACATATGCAGAAGCTCATCCTGATGAAATTGAACTGGCTATTGAGCGCAACGAGGTAGCCTAATTGATGGCAAGCTTTTATGCGGATGAGCAGTTTCCGTTTCCAGTTGTGGAATTATTACGTACTTTGGGACATGATGTTTTGACGGTTCAGGATGCTGGTAATGCAGAGCGAGGTATACCTGATGACGAAGTACTTGCATTTGCCATCAGCCAAGAACGCTCAATATTAACTATCAATAGAGATGATTTTATCCGCTTGCATCGTCGTAACTCCAACCACTTTGGCATTATTGTTTGTACCAACAATCGCAATTGGGAACAGTTTGCAGCACGGATAAATGAGGCTGTAACAACAGAGGAAAATTTGCAAGGAGAACTTATTCGCATAGTACGTCCTGCACGCTAAGGAAAGTAACGGACTCCCGTTTTCAATAAACGGACTCCCGTTTTCAACCAACGCACTCTGGAGATGCCTAATAATTGTCGTCAACTATAAAGAAAATATCCTCACCAAAACTCCGCGAACCTTTGCGTTCCTTTGCGTTTAAATTCCTGGCACTAAAGCCAACACCCCAACCGGAGAACCAGAACCATGCTGTAATAATAGAGGTGCGATCGCCAGCATAACTCCTCTTGGTGGCAGTCGATCCAAATTAGTCAAATTCTCCAACACAATGCGCGGTTTCTCCAACACCAAACGGTTGATAGTAAAGCTTGTATCTTGCCCAGAATCTACACCGTGAGTATCAATTCCTACCCCAGCAATTTCGCGTTCATCTAGCAAAAACTGGACAGCATCACTGCCAAACCCCGGAAAATGCACACTTCCTTCAGCATCTTGGTTGAAAAATGCATCTTTATCACACCATTTATCTTGCCACCCCGTATACAGTAAAACTACACTGTTTGCGGGAATCTCGCCATATTCTTCTTCCCAAGCCAGAACATCAGCCACAGTCAGGATATAATCAAAATTAACTGTGGTTTTGACGCGAATATCTATAACTACTGCTGACACAACCAACGATTCGGCAGGGTATTTGTCAATTCCCACACCAAAGTTGTGAAAACTTTTCGGAGCGTTGATATGAGTAGCGCTGTGTTCCCCCAAAGAGAAACGTCGCAGATAATAACCATCTTTTTCTAATTCTGCTACAGTCTCAAATTCTACTGGAGGATCGCCTTCCCATTGCGGTACATCTGGATCAATTATATGACTTAGATGGATGACGGAGGATTTTGAACCGCTGATGAACGCAGATGAACGCTGATATAATAAAGAGTATCCGCGTTTATCCGCGTTTATCTGCGGTTGAAATTCTTTATCTTGAATTGGCGAGCGCTTTAACTGTTCTAGTTTTGAACCGCTGATGAACGCAGATGGACGCTGATATAATAAAGAGTATCCGCGTTTATCCGCGTTTATCTGCGGTTGAAATTCTTTATCTTGAATTGACGAGCGCGTTAACTGCTGAAGTGTTGCTTCCATAACTGCGGTAGTTTGACCCGTTACCGTAAATACCAAAGCTTCCCGATAAACTCGTTGTGCTGGATGATGCATATAATTAGCCGCTCCACTGGAAACGGTAACAGCAGCGTGAGCGATTCGCGTTGCTAAATCAATTGCCCAAGCTCGCATTTGCAATAGTTTTGCTGTTTCTATTGATTTTAGTTGCGCTTCTCTAATCAGAGTGCGACACTTAGTTAATTCTTGTAATAAAGATTCAAAGGCATCGTGAATAAAAGGTAGTGATTTATTCTCTTTAGCTGCGTCAATAATATCTAAACCTGCAAAAGCGCATCCTGTAGCTAAAAAAGTTGCCCGCAAAATGTTGTTTTTATCGTTTTCGTGAATCCATCCAGGTGGTTTAATAAAAACTACACGCTCTTGAGGTAAGAACCAGCGAGTTAAAGTGGCAGATACAGTATTGCTTGATGTCATTGCTGCCAGTTGTGCTGGGGTGGTAAATGTGATTTGAGATGTCTGCACAAAAGGGACGATACCAAAAACTGCACTACCATCAGGTAATGTCGCAGCAATGATAAAATGTTGAAATAAGTTCCAGCCAGTTACCCAAGGTACAACTCCATCTAATTGATATCCTCCCGCTACAGGTACGGCTAATGTTAAGGGTTCACCTTGTCGTCGCAACTGAGAGAAACCGACTCCCATTAAAACTTCGCCGTTGCCCATCCGTTTCAGGTATACTTGTTTTAATGCTGAGTTGTCACTCGTCATGAGCATCGCTGCCGCACTTTGATGTTGGGTTTGCACAAAAGCTAAAGTACCAGAATATCTAGCGATTAATTCTTGAAAGTCGCCAAAAGTCGCTTCACTCTCGTGTTTGTCAGTTCGTAGCGCTAGTAAACCTAAGTTTCCCAAACCTTGGAGTGCTTGATATAGCGCTTGTGGGTTGCTGTCTATTTCGTTAGCTTTGGGTGCAACTTGCTGAAGTAAGAAGGAATTGGTAATATCTAGAATAGAGCGATCGCAATCCATAATTTTTTCACTTTTGCAATTCTGAACTGAGCAACTCAGCACTCAAATAGATAATCCCCCCAAATCTCTTAAATTTCAAGCTTTGAGGGGTTAAAAAGTTGCAGCAAAAAGTGAATCAGTATTTAGTTAACACTCAAAAGGTTAAGATTTTTTATCAATTTAAGTTAAGTTTTAGTGAAATACTAATTAAAGATGTATGTCTTCGTGAACAATGAGATCCCGACTTCTCTAAGAAGTCGGGGATCTAAGTCTTAAGATTTTCACAAATCAGATAATATTGACATATTGCATCATTTGCAATTAGCTTCATAACCCGCCGTGGAATTAATTCCACGGCTCATAGCTCAAGTCCATTAAAATGGACTGGAACCTTATACAGATGTTTTGCCTCATAGATATTGACATTTTCCGGTTTTGTAGCTAATAAAGTATCTGCACCACTTACCCAAATTACTTTCTTCTCAAGTGAGAAAAATTCTTTCCTTAATTTAAATCAGTGGAAAACTTCCCTATGGAATCAGAAAAACTGGATCGTTTTCAAAAGTATGGTGAATCGATTCTCCGGAAAATAGACTCAGTACCGCAACAGCCTTCACAACAAGAAGATTGGGTTCCAGCTAGTCTAGATGACTGTCTGATTCACCTCCGGGAAGCTGCTGAAAAAACTGTCAAACTTGCTACATCAAGTGTTAAAATCGGTGTGATGGGTGAATTCAGTAGTGGAAAAACTTTGCTTTTAGGCAGTTTGATTGGTTACGCAGATGCTTTACCAATTAGTGAGAATCCTACCACAGGCAACGTTACCGCTATCCACCTCAAACCGCAAGAAGACTTTAAAACTACGCAACTGAGTAATTTTGCTGTCGAGTATTTGACTCACGACGAGGTTAACGAGTGCTTGCGCTTCATGCTGGGGGAGGCAAACCAAAGAACAATCGCAGCGGGATTGTCTTCTGTACCCCAAGAAAAGCTGAAAACCTGGAATGATATTCTTAGCTGGTGCGAAGAAACGTGGAACAATAGTAAAAACTTGGAGTTGCGTTATCTGTTGCGCGAGTTAGTATCTTTCATTCGCGCTTATAATTCTTATGGTGCGGCGATGTCTGGTAGGCGCTACAATATTGATGCTACCACCGCCCGCGATGGACTGACGCTAGCCGATCAACCGATGGCAATTCAGACTCTCAACTTTAAAGATTTACCACCAACGCATATTAAATTACCAAATGCACCTCAAAGACTGCCAGCAAAGTTATTACAAAATAGCTTTCCGCTGATTCGTCGTGTAGATATTGAGGTAAAAATATCAAAAGATATTTGGGATCTTTCCGGAAAGAGTGGAACATCAGAGTTTATTTTATTAGATTTTCCCGGATTGGGTGCTGCTAATTCGGGAGTGAGAGATACATTTTTGTCGTTGCGAGAATTGGCAGAAGTACAAACAATTTTAGTCTTACTAAATGGTAAATCTCCGGGAAGCGATCGCGCTAACAAAATCTTCACGATGATGCAACAGCAACGTCCCGGACAAGACCTCAAAGATTTAATTTTAGTAGGTGTAGGACGCTTCGATCAACTACCTTTAGAAAGTGAAGGTGGTGAAAGAGAACTTGATAGCTTAATTAACGATAATGTAGATAATCCTTTAAAAGAAAACACCGTTTGCCAACACCTCAAAGTTTTGCAAACAACTCTTGAAGGTGCATCCGCATTTACTAGCCAAAAAGAGCGAATTCTTCTACTCTCACCACTTTTAGGATTAGCTGATTTAGCCAAACGCTCTAGTAAAGTGAAAGCAGGTTCACCAGAGTTTTTAGCTAATTTAGATTATCCTGATTATTTAGATCGTTCTAAGCGATTGCAACAAAAATGGGGACATTTAAGTGAACGTTTGTTAGAATCTGATTCCCGCAGTCATCTAGGCAGACAATTGAGTTATTTTGCACAAGATGGCAGCATTAGCAAACTGCGAGAATTGATTCAAACCCACGTAGCTACTCACGGTTTCAAGCAGCTTTATGAAGATACTCGTCGAGCTACTAATGCTTTGCATCAACAACAAGATAAGTTGAAAAATATCTTAGATGAAATTAAAGAGCAAGGCATACCAATGGCAGAAAGTCAATCTTTTCTTGACTTACGCTTTGCCGTAGAAACCTTAGATAAAACATATAGAAAATTCCAAAAAGAATTAAGTAAAGAACCACTCAAAGACAAACGAGGAATTACAGTTAGCGATGTGGTGAAAGACGAACTAACTTATAGAATACTTAATTGGAGTCAGTGGACTTTGCTTTTCAACAAAGCAAACAACGGGATGATATCATTAACAGAATCAAAAGGTGCGGCAGGGAAATTATTTGATAGAGGAAATAAACTTAATAGTTCCCTCCCAACTAAAAGCGATGATTTTTATCCAGCATTTGAAAAGACAATTAAAGAACTAGAAGAATTTGCACGCGATCGCCTGAGTCAAGCAGTGGTAGACTCATTAAGTAAGTTATCAAACCAAATAGCCAAAGAACGCGATCGCTTGCGAGAAATTCTCCATCCCGAACAGGAGCAAGACATTCAACAAAAATTTGGTGATGAAGAAGCAGATTTATTTTACAAACTGCTTTTAGGATGCGATCCTAACCAATGGCAAGAAGCGATAATTTCCGAAGTTAGTAGTAAAGATAAAACCAGCATCCCTGCTAACATGTTTCCCTTAGCGCGTCAAGACGATAAACACAACATTGGACAAATCTTTGATTGGGCGCCAGAAAGAAGCCAAAGCAACCCCAGAACCGCTAACCATCAACTTTTAGTACTGCGACTGCGAGATGAAATTACCGCTAGTGCCAGTTTACATCTTGTGCAGTATGTTAGTGAAGTGAATCAGCGAGTTAATGCCGAACTAGAAGGAATTTTAGATCAGATTGTTCCTTGTTTACAAAATATTTCTAAAAAGGAAGCGTTGTTAAGATATATTGCAACAGATGAATCGCAAATTAATGCGGAAATTCCTAGTTGGTTGCAGATTATTTTAGATATTGCTAACTTTGAAAGTAATTCGATTTGATTGGTGAAAATTAATTTTATAACGAACCGCGAAGAAGCGAAGAACACGAAGGAAAGAGAAAAGAGATATAATTGACCTAATTTCTAAACTAATTCCTCTCTCCTCCTTTCTTCGTGTCCTTCGCGTCTTCGTGGTTCGTTTCTCTTAATCCAAATTCCCTACAAATATGAACCTTTTCCAATTAAACAATAATAAAGAATTAACAGATTTATTAACAATGAACTTTGAACAACTTAACAAAATCGAGAAACCAAAAAAAAGATTTCCCGGATGGTTTGCGATAGATTTTGGCACATCAAATTCTACAGTTACATTATTTGACCCCATTGAAGTACCTATCGCGGAAATTCTGCCGAGAGAACAAGAGATACGTTTGCGCGATCGCATGGCACAATGGTTGAGTTCTCCCGCTGCAATTGCTTTACCAGATATTAGCGCAAGTGAATGGGATAAGTTCATCGCAGAAATTAGCAAAAATCTGGAAATAGAACCAAGTCAGTTAGGTGAAGTTTTTGAAAGTGATAATAAGGAGCGATTTTTAGAAGCGATTCGTCAAATTGAATTATGTTTGGGAACAAGCGATCGCTTTCGTCGTGCTGTCAGCAAAAAACTTTACCAAATATATCATGAAGTGTTCCGCGTTCCGACTCTAGAATCGCAAAATCTCATCCCGGTTGTGTTAGATATTGATCGTCGAGATACGGAGATTCCTAGTGAGTTGGAAGTTTCTAGTTTGACTGCTTTGAAACTGAAGATGGGGAGAGAAGCGAGAGACAACAGAAAAAAGGCGATCGCTCAAGGTACTAGCGGTTCTTTAGAGGAAATTATTAGCAAGTTTCATCATTCACCTAAAAGATATTTCGGTCAAGATCGGTCTTTTGGTGTTATTATAGAAGGCGAAAAAACTACAATTACTGTTAATCAGTTAATTCAAGCTGCTTGGGGACATCTTGTTGAGTTAACTGAAGATTATCGACAACGTGCACGACGCAAATTTTCCGAAGGGGATTTGTTGACGGCAGTTGTGACTTATCCAACTGTTGCCCCCCCAGTTATTCGCAAGGAAATTAAAGAACTTGTGGAACAACTTGGTATTGATGATGTGCAAACAGCTTACGATGAAGCTGTTTCTGTGGCAATATTCTTTTTGTGGCGAGAGTTTGGTGGTAATTTGAATATTGGAATTGAATCTTTCAAAACTCGCTGTCATCAAGAAAAAAATAAATGGTCGCAAAATGTGCTTGTTTTAGATATTGGTGGGGGAACAACTGATTTAGCTTTAATTGAATTAACTTTAGAAGATAAAACTCCCTTTTTTGGAGATAATGAAGATAGAGGACTTGGAGGACGCTACTATAGACTTACTCCCAAGTTGTTAGGTTCATCTGGTCATTTGCAATTAGGTGGTGAGTTAATTACACTGCGAATGTTTCGGCTTTTGAAAGTAGCGATCGCTGATTCTTTGTTAACAGCAATTACTCTCGGTTCTTTAGAAAGCGATAAATTAGAAGATTTAATTAATTCCGAATTAAACGAGCGCTTTTTAGAACAAGGAAAATTTAAAAGCGGCAGTCTTTTGAAATGTGTAGATAAAGAAAATCCTGAAGGTGATGCAGCTTACAAAGATGCTTTAGATACTGCGGAGAAAGTGTTACCTACTCGTTGGCAACAAGCACCTCAACGCTTACAAACATTTTACGCCCTTTGGGAACTTGCAGAAGCTGCCAAACTCAAATTAGGACAAAAGTCACCAGCAGACGGTTCTACTTTAACCTTCACTGTTTCTGAACAACAAATTTCCGAATTATTAACACAAAGTAGCATTAAATTCAACATTCAAAATGCTCATAATATTAACGTCACCTTAGACAGTCAACAATTTGAAAGAACCGCAGCTACAGCAATTAAAGAAGCAATTGGCATTGCTAAAGGATTGATGGAAAGTCGATTGCTAAGTAGCGGACAAAAAGTTGATTGGTTAATTCTATCTGGGAAAACTTGCAATCTTGATTTAGTCCAGCAAGAAATTTATCAGGAATTTAGTAAATCACAATATTTTGTTTGGAATCCAGAGCGAATTACCTTTGTTTTAGAGTTTACTAAATTAGCTACCTCTGCCGGTGCTTGCTACGCTGAAAAACTGCGAAGACTCAGATTCGATCCAGAAGAATCTAAAGGATTGCTACGTAAGGGAGCAAATCAACTAGAAATAGATGTCAAAAATTTATTTTATTATTTACCTTGCAACTTTAAACGCAAAACTCAAAGCAACGACTTACTACCAATCTTTCAAGCTGGACAAGAACTTTATCAATTAGCTGATAGGGAATCTGTAGCAAAAGTTCGCACCAATTGGCAAGGGATACAATTAAGCAACATCATCTATCGTCAAGATTACGAAGATGGAGATTTGCGGCTTTGGGGTAGCTTTGATGGTAAAACTTTAATGGAGAAATTGAAGATAGAAGAATCAGAATTTCTCAACAAAATTAAAGTTCAATTTGAAATTGACCAAACACTACAATTTAACGTGTTACTTTGTCGAGGAAATCCACATTATTTAATTGATGTTCCTGGTATTGATGTCGGAATAGCAATATTAGCGCACTTCCCCACTGCCGAAAGCTCAAAGTTATTTTCTGATGGTAAATTGAATTGGAATATTGCCATTGAACGTCCCTATCAAAAGCTGAATAATGGTGACATTGCAGTCAATGTGATCGAGTCAGCAACAGTCGATCAACCAGATGCTTATCATTTGGTATTTGTGGCAGAAAGCAATGATAGTAAATCTATCAAAGAATTTCGTTATGTACGCGATCGCTTACAAGAAACAGGAACCGGTTTAATCAGTAAACCCTTACCTCCCTTTCCCCAAAACAGTCAGCACACCTTCTACATTTATCAAACAGATCCCCAAAGAAACACCAATAAATGGATCAGAATTGGCGCCCTAACTAAACCAGAAATAACCACAGATTATCCTTGTCAATATCATGTTACCCTTGATGAGAAAGGCATTCTCCGGATGCACGCTGGTGAAGTCCCTTACTGGACATCAACAAATGAAGAATGTCTCAAAGAAGAAGGATGTGTTTTTCGCGCTGAACTAGAATTACAACCCAACGAAGTTGATAAAGAACGCGATCCATTTTGCGGCATTCATTAATAGTTAGGAGTTGTGAATATTTAAGTTGAAAAAATCATGATTCTTCTTCTCCTCCGCGTCTCTGCGTGAGAAAAATTATTTCTCCATTCTTTTCTAATTTTTTAATTCCTAACTTATAGTACAGACGTTCCGCCGGAACGTTATAGTACAGACGTTCCGCCGGAACGTCTCTACCTAACTCCTAATTTATTATGCAGCACTTACGCCGACTTTTAGAAGTAGAAAACTCAGAATTAGCCCGGTTATTACGGTTTAGTTTGTACGGACTAGAAGCTTCTCTGAAAAAAGCTCAAGCAGAATTATCTAACGATCCCGGAGCGAAAATATGCGACGAAGTGCTGCAAGAACTTTGTCATCTTTTACAACCTTCAACCGTTGCCCCTTTAAATAATATCACCTCCACAAATGAGTTAAAACTAACACGCTTGCGAGATGAATTTAATGATGACAAAGAGCTAACTTTATATTTAGGAAATTCACCACTTCAAAGCCAGACTGACTCAGATTTGTGGAACGAAATTCAACGAAAGCTGTTAAGAATTCCAGAGGATGTAGCTACATATTGGCGTCAAAATGCTTTGAATCTTGCTCAAGAAGCTGGTGCTATTGAGGATAATTCAAATTTATACCAACTTCCTTTTATCCGCGATGAAATTATTTACCCAGGACTCAGCGGTAGTGTGAATGTCCAAGGTTTGCAGTTGTCTCAAAATGAAATGACTCATGGACAAGAATCAAATGATATGTATCTACTTGCATGTATGGTGAGTTTGTTGATAAAACTTATCGAAATTGAACCAGATTTGCATCATGCTTTAAAAAGTATTTTTAGCTTTGATGTTGTATCTTTGCATTCAAAACCAGAACAGCGAACTCAATATATTGAAGCTTTAAGCGATCGCTATCAACGCATCCAAAAAGCTGAACAAAATGCATATCCCTTATTAACTCTGCGTGCTTGGATTGATATCGACGAAGCAATACACTCCCTTTTATTCGTTCCTCCAGCCGAACGCTATTCGTGGTGGGGGAAATTACAACAAGAATCGCGACGCATCCTGAAAAAAGTAGCCGATAGGGTAAACAACGCAGGCTATGATGTAAGAATTCGCCAATTATCCGGACTTTACGCCGATATCTGTGCTTTTTCCAAAGATGACTTACAATTAGATTGCGGCGGTACACCCGGAGAAGTTTTAACATGTCTGCGAGTATATGCGCGAATCAACCAAGAAGATTGTTTAGGACGCGTCATCTTTCGCTCATTGAGGTAATTTTCTGGCTTTAGCGCTCTTCTATGATTATCGGCAGAGAATAATCTCATCAAACCCCGGCACGTATTCGTTACTATGTCTAGATATATCAATATTTCGTAAACATTAGCAACTCTAATTGTGTGCGAAAATCATTATCAACTAAGGTGATAACTTGCAGGTATGGTGACTGTAATGCTGGGTAAAAAGCTTGGTGGACGCTACCAAATTATTAAACATTTGGGAGAAGGTGCGTTTGGAGTTACTTTCGTCGCTGAAGATATGCAACGACCAGGAAATCCTCAGTGCGTTGTCAAGCAGTTTCAACCAAAAAACACAGACCCCCACACCTTGCGGGAAGCACGACGGCTTTTTGATAACGAAGCCAAAATGCTAGAAAGGTTAGGAAACCATGACCAAATCCCTCGTCTTTTGGCTCATCTGGTAGAAAACGAAGAATTTTATTTAGTTCAAGAGTTTATCGAAGGACACGACCTGAGTCAAGAAGTGATTTTAGGTCAAAAATTGAGTGAAGCTGTAGTAATTAAACTTTTACAAGATATTTTAGAAGTTTTAGCCTTCGTTCATCAGCACGAAATCATTCACCGAGATATCAAACCATCAAACATCCGGCGGCGCAAAGATGGTAAAATTGTCTTGATTGACTTTGGTGCAGTCAAACAAATCAGTACCCAAGTAGTTAATGCTCAAGGTGAAACGCGTTTTACGGTTGCGATTGGTACTTTTGGTTACATGCCAAGCGAACAAGCTAGTTGTAATCCGCAATTGAGCAGCGATGTCTACGCAGTGGGAATGATTGGTATCCAAGCACTTACAGGAATATTCCCAAATAATTTACAAAAAGACTCTCAAACAAATGAAATTATTTGGCGTCATCAAGCACAAGTAAGCCAAAAATCAGCAGATATTTTAGATAAAATGGTGCGCTACGACTTTCGTCAGCGTTACCACTCAGCAACGGATGCATTAAAAGCTTTAAACGATCTGTCACATTCACCCACAAAAGTCTGGCGATCGCCTAAAAACTTTATTATTGGATTAGCGATCGCAGCAGTACTTACAATCAGTATTGCATATTGGTACTTAATTCCTCGTCCCAAACCACCAGAAAATTTCTTAACTTATGGAAATTCAAGTTTAGGGATAACAATCAAATATCCCCAAAGCTGGGAAAGACGAGATATAGACAATCCCATCACTGGGGAAGTAGTTGCATTTGTCTCTGCCAAACAAACTGATGCAGATAAATTCCAAGAAAAACTAATCATCAGCGTTCAAGATTTTTCTGGGACATTACAAGACTTTAGCGATACATCGACAAACGACATCACAAAACATTTAGTAAATGCTGAAATTCAAAAGCCAAGGGAAACGACACTTGCAAATAAATCTGCATATCAATTAATTTATACTGGTAAAGGTGGAGACAATAATTTAAAAAGTATGCAACTTTTTACTTTAAAAGGTGATAAAGCATATGTAGTTACTTACACAGCAGCAATAGATAATTACAACGACTTTATCCAAACAGCAGAAACAATGATTAAATCATTTGAAATTCAGTAGAGACGTGACCATGGAACGTCTTTGCAATATATGTGATTTGCCAGATATGACATAATATGAAAAAATCGGTTTAACTGCACTATTAAATTATGACGATTATTACCCTGCAATTGTCGCCGGAATTGAAACGAAAACTACAAGAAAGTATCGCACGTCATGATCCCCAAAGCATTCGAGAGCTATTAGCTGAAGCGTTTGCACCAACTGTAGAAGCATTCCTGGAACAAACACCTACTCAATTAAACGATAAGCAGTGCGAGGATGAACAAAAGTTAGAAGAAAGTATAGATAGATTATTAGATGAGTTTGCATCACATGTTAACTCAATACCAACACTTTCAGATTATGCAGTGAGTCGTGAAGGTATTTACGAAGAACATTCCTAGCTGTGATATATCTTGTAGATACAAACTTTTTACTGCGTTTTGTGGATCGTAACAGTCCATTAAACACAATTGTCAGAAATGTGAGAAAAAACCTCAGAGCAAATGGAGCGCAATTAACAATAACGTCACAAAATTGTAGAGAATTTTGGAACGTAGCTACAAGACCAACAGCAAAAAATGGGTTAGGGTTAACACCAACCTATGCAAATCGCTTATTACAGGTAATTGAACGTTTGTTTCCATTAATCTGATACACCTGCGATTTATCCTGAGTGGCGTCGGCTTGTGGTTACATATAATGTGTCAGGTGTGCAAGTACATGATGCTCACCTTGTTGCTAGCATGAAAGCAAACGGTGTTACCCATATTCTGACATTTAATACAACTGATTTCACTCGCTATGCAGTTGAAGGGATTGTAGCAGTTGATCCGGGAACACTGTAGATGACGCAAAGGTACGATCGCACAAACCAAAATCCAGTCATGCGATCGCATTATCTAACACTACTGATACTTTTTAATTAACTCAACGGTTTTTTGGTAATTTTCTTTTCTTCCTTGTTGTTGATACAGTTCAGCTGCTTTCTCCAAATCAGCCAATCCTGCTTGTTTCTCTCCTAAAGAAATACGCTCAAGACCCCGATTATAATAAGCTAGGGCATAGTTAGGATTAATCTTGATCGCAGAGCTGTAATCAGCTAATGCTCCTTGTCTATCTCCCATATTAGAGCGGATAAGACCCCGGTTATTGTAAGCTAAGAAATAGTTAGGATTAATGCCGATCGCTTGATTGTAATCAACTAATGCTCCCTGGGAATCTTTCAATCTGTCGCGGGTAATACCCCTGTTATAATAAGCATCGGCATCGTTGGGATTAATCTTGATGGCTTGATTGTAATCAGTTAATGCTCCTTGCCTATCTCCTAAATCGTCGCGAGCATTACCTCGGTTAACGTAAGCTTCAGCATAGTTAGGATTGAGGCGAATAGCAGAATTATAATCGGTAATTGCTACCTGAAACTCTTTCAAACTGTAACGAACAAGACCCCGCTTGTTGTAAGCTCTAGCATAATTAGGGTCAATCTTGATAGCAGTATTGTAATCAGTAAGTGCTGCTTGCTTATCTCCTAAATTATCGCGGACAAGACCTCGGTTATAATAAGTATCGGCATCATTGGGATTAATCTTGATAGCAGTATTGTAATCAGCGATCGCTCCTTGGTTGTCTCTTAATTCATAGCGGATAGCACCTCGATTGATATAAGCATTAACATAGTTAGGGTCAATCTTGATAGCAGTATTGTAATCAGCGATCGCTCCTTGCTTGTCTTTCAACTCATCACGCACAAGACCCCGATTGTAATAAGCCTTAGCATCCTTAGGGTTAATGCTGATAGCAGAGTTATAATCAGCTAATGCTTGTTGATAGTCTTTCAAGTTGTAGCGAACAAGACCCCGATTGTTGTAAGCGTTGGCATATTTGGGATCAATGCCTATAGCTTGATTGTAATCAGCGATCGCTCCTTGCTTATCTCCCAAACCGTTGCGGATAATACCTCGGTTGTAATAACCTAGAGCATAGTTAGGATTAATGCTGATGGCAGAGTTATAATCAGCAAGTGCCCCTTGCTTATCTCCCAAACTAGAGCGGATAAGACCCCGGTTATTGTAAGCATTGGTATATTTGGGATCAATCTTGATGGCAGAGTTGTAATCGCTAATTGCCCCCTTTTTATCTCCCAAACTAGAACGTGTAATACCTCGATTGTAATAAACTAGGGCATTATTAGGATTAATGCGTAGCGCCGAGTTATAATCAGCTAATGCTCCCTGCTTGTCTCCTGAATCATCGCGGGCATTACCTCGATTGACGTAGGCTAAAGTATAATTAGGATTGAGGCGAATTGCTTCCGTTAAATCAGCGATCGCTCCTTTAAAATCTCCTTTGCCATACTTATCTACACCCTGAATATACAAGTCGTCAGCTTTAGATTTTGTTGTAACTGGAGTGTTAGGAAAAGAAACACCTACATCTACCTTAGTTGTTGCTGATAATTTCAAAAAGGTATTAATTGGAACACCCAAATTAAACCCTGTTTTAATTTCTTTAGTATCTTTATCTGCTCTCCCGTGAATTCCGATTAATTCACCATTTTCATTTAATATTGCACCACCACTCATCCCCTCTGACGTATTATTGCTATAGACCAAACTATAGCCATCACGCAGAGCTTTTGAAGCATTAGCAGTAATCCGCCCATCACTGAAAGTATAAATCGATTGATTAATCGCAAATGTTGGTGCAGGGAACCCAGTTACATAAGCCGTTGTCCCTTCTGTACTCACGTCAGAATTGCCTATTTTTGCCACAGGATAATTTTGATTGCTGCTAAACTGCACCACAGCTAAATCTACTCCTGGCAACACTTTCATTGTGTTATAATTAACTGCATAGCGCCGATTATCAGAAGTAACAATTTCATAATTATCTGCCACATCTACCACATGAGCCGCAGTTAGCACAGTGTAAATATTGCCTTCTTTCTTAACAATTACCCCAGAACCAAACCGAGGCTTTTTACTTTGAATCAGCACCGTGATTTCTTTAGCAATTTTATTCACCTCAGTCGGTGATAGCGCTACAACCACTTGCATTTGCACAAAAGCAATTGAAACCCCAATTAATGCTGGTGCGAGTCGAGAATAAAAATTCATTGCTTTAATGCTCCAATAAACTTAATAACAGTCTCTATCGGTACAGCCCAACTGAGGTGAGTAATTTTTTTGTGCAAAGCTGCGTCAGCTTCCGAACCGTCAGCAAACACAGAAGGTGCATCCCATAGTGGATATGCGTGCATCCCATTTACACCGACAACTTCACCACGACGATTTAACAATGGTCCGCCGCTCATACCCTTTTCGATATCATTGGTATAGCCAAACTGATATCCTCCCTCCAAAGCTTTGTGCAGCTTCAAAGATATCTTCCCACTAGTGAATGCAAAGCCATGTTTCTGAGTTTTCTCTTCTTCAGAAGGAAACCCACCTGCAAACACCTCATCCCCCACCGTCGGCGAAGAACCAAAAGATGCCACACTATAAATAATGCCAGTGCTGCGGAACTGCAATAAAGCCAAATCATTTTGCCCAAAGCGAATAGTTTTAGGCACATCAGCCACCCAGATCCGCTTATCATTAGTTTGAATGCGATACGGGGGATTCTGCGATCGCAACACATGAGCATTCGTCACCACAGTATAAAAGTAGCCCTGCCTTTTTAATAAAATCCCTGAACCTAATACATCTCGCGATATTACCTTCACAGTAATAGCTTGCGCCTGATTATGTAACTGTTGTATGGATAATTGAGCAACCGATAATTCCGGTTTTGCCAACTTACTACTACTGACATTTACTGCCAATCTTGACAAAGTGATACATAAACTGCCCGCACAAGCAATCAGTGTAAATTTACGCCAATTCATTTAATTTTTTGAGTTATTTCCTCATCATGACTCCTTGCCATCTACCTAAACAAGTAAATTACATCTTTAAATGTTTAGTGTCTGTACTCGGCTGAGATGATGTAAAGTACAAATACGCTTCTACATCAATATTCACCGGGTCGTTGCTTGTGTTACCACCAAGTTGATTTGTAGCGTTTCCAGCTGCCAAAGCACGGCGATCGAATAATTGGCGTGCAGTTGCATTGGGATCGCTGCCTCGTTTGAGAGTAAATAACAAAGTTCTATCTGTACAAGCAGCGTTTTTTTCAGCAGCAGCGCACACCACAGGCAGTCCGTTGAGAGTACCTGCTTTGATATATCTTAGAGTACGGTTATCATAAGTTGTTTGAAATCTCCGAGACACCTGTTTGCAGCGTTCTACAGGTGTCAATTCCTTACTGCCCAAAGACGTAGTAATCCAGCGAATAATCGGCAAATTCTTTCCGTCTTGAGTGCGAACAAATGTTGTCGGTACACTATTGCTTTTGCCGCAGTAAAAAGTCGTGCCTTCAGCATAGCTAGGTAGATTCATTGCACCTGTTGCTAAACTAGTCAGCGCAGCTATACCAAAAACTCGTGCAAACCCAGTCAAAACGTGACTATATATTTTTATTTTCATAAGTACAAAAATGTGTTTAGTTTAACACTAATGTTTTTCTACACTTAGTTACAACCTCAAGTTGCAGAATTTCGGAATATACTTAATATATATCAGGAAAGTGGCGGTGATTTTTAATTGTATACATTATTAAAAATAAATTATTATTACTTGACAAAACCTATAACAAATGGTAATAGCTAATGAATAATTCCTCATTAGACATAGGAGTGAAAAACAATGTAGAGACGCGATATATCGCCTCTCTACAAAGGTTTCGGGTAACGCATAGTTCATTTTTACTCCTATGTCTATTAGCCATTATCAATTTTGAATTAATATAAATAACAACAGCTAAATATACAGATAAGATTATGTCTGCGATTTGATTGATGAGGTGATAACTAAGTATAGCCCAGATGAAAAGCTCGTAGACACGCTTTCTTAGCGAGTCAAGAGAGCTCACATAGCATATCCGCAAACATTTAGCACCATAGCTTCCATTGAACCACTATAAATTAGGAGTGACAAAGTGAAAAAGCAACCAGATTCATCTCCTGAAGAAGTAAAAAAGATTCAACCTGTCATGAAAAAAACCGGATTCATACCTAGGTCAATTGGCAGAACAATTAATAAAATAAAAAGTGATTTTAATCCGCAATCAGAGCAGCAATTTGTTCAAGATTACCGAGTTTCTAGAAATAGAACAACAACGGCTGTAAAATTTTTGACAATGCTAGTTCTTGTACCGCTTTTAACGCAAATACTATCGAAACAATTTATAATAAGTCCTATATTAGAGCGCGTTAGAGGTGAAAACACACCCGAAATTTTCCTGAACTCGGAAATGGAAGAAGAAGCTCTCGAAGAATTAAAGAGTTTTGAAAGACAACTTAAATTTAACAATTTGGTTCATCAAGCACCCCTGCTTTCTTCTGAGGTGATAGAAGAAAAAGTCAAATATAAAGCACTTAAACTTGCCGAAGAATTTATTGGTAAAAGCAATAATGCCATTAGCAATGTTTTTGCTGATTTGATATCACTAATCGCTTTTGGCGTAGTCATCGCTACAAGTAAAAGGGAAATTGTGATGATCAAGTCTTTTATGGATGAAATTGTTTATGGTCTAAGTGATAGTGCTAAGGCTTTTTTAATTATTTTATTCACAGATATATTTGTCGGATTCCACTCACCACATGGGTGGGAAGTTGTTCTAGAAGGATTATCAGAACATTTAGGTTTAGCAGCAAATAGAAGCGCAATATTTTTATTTATCGCGACATTTCCTGTGATTTTAGACACTATATTTAAATATTGGATATTCCGTTATCTCAGTCGTTTATCTCCGTCAGCATTAGCTACATTAAAGGAGATGGACGAGTAATGAATAATTAAAACTTCAAAAAATATCAATAGACATCTGGTAAAAATTAATTATGCGTTGCCCGAAACCCTTGTAGAGACGTTCCGACGGAACGTCTTTACGTCTTTTCTGGAGATGTCTAATGGTTCTCGATAACGCATATTTAAATTGGGTCGATGTTTAATGTCTAGAAATGAGATAAAAAATATTTTTGCCAAAAATTTAGTGTTTAAATATACAAATACTTTTACTTTTACATTGAAAAACGCCTAACTTCAAATCCCTGCAATCCTTTTGGTTTTTCATACTCAACTACTACATTTTGAACCATAGCAGCAGGTGGTCCAGAATGACACCAGCGAATCATCTCTTCTACAACATTCTGCGCTCCCTCAAAGACTGCTTCCACGCGATTGTCGGGGAGATTTCGCACCCAGCCGTGCAATCCCAACTGCCTAGCTGTATCGACAGTAGCGTAGCGATAACCTACTCCTTGAACTCTCCCCGTAACAAATACGTGGGCGCAGATTTGCGGGGATGCTGTAAGACTTTCCATTCAATGGCATACTATTGACGATATCTAGTTTACCTGCTTTATTGACATAATATCTAGTTTTTTAGTTGAAAAAAGTGATTTTAAACCTAGTCATTATCCTTCCGAGCCTCAACTAAACCTCGTCCATGTTGAAACCTGAAGTTTATAATTATTCAGATGTGTCCCTATCGACGTAAGGAAGCAATCTCAAAGTCTTGGCAGAAAACTACGGTTTTCAAGGTAGACGAGGTTTAACTATTTTTTCTGGTCATTGTTGCCAGCCTCAACCAACAACCAACAACCAACAACAACTAACATTTTTTCCTTATGTCTAACCTGCCTCCACTCAATACCGAAACCATTTGGGCAATTCTTAATGAAGAAATTGATGATGCCGTAGTTAACAAATTGGTATGGCATTACTTAGGCTATCGCTACGACGAAACAACCGGACAATGGGACACTAGTCAAGTGTTACCAGAATGGCGGGATGAGTACCCAGAACCACCAAATTTTATTGAAAATCGCCCCCCAACAGTTAAATTGACTCGTTCTATTCCTGCGGAAAATAAACAATTGCTGAAACAACAACTAGGTTTCAAAGGTTATAAAATCGGTGAATTTGGACCTCGACAAACTCGTAGAGCGACTGCGGCAAATTGGTTGTTAAGTTACATGCAAGAAACTAACAGCAAATCTGAGTAATCAAGCAGATTCGCAATTTTAAATAAGTAGATGGGCATAAATAAACGGAATTTTGTCGTAAACGGTATCCCTTAAAACTTTGATATCGGGGGTTGTCTCTTTCATCTGGTGTTACCTTGATGTGAAAGCTTTGCTAGTCAAGCATTATACTTTATCGTCGCTTCGCTCCTGGGTGTGGGGTGTGGGGTGTGGGGTGTAATGAATTGAACAGTTTTTAGTAGCTAATTTGACTTCAAAAATATTCTCAAACAGTCCTCTTTCAGAGGACTTAAGCTATAAGACAGGGACTTATAGTCCCTGGCTAAATTCAAAAAAAGTAAAACCCGCTTTCGCGGGCTGTTTATCAAGAAATAATTTTTTACAATTGTGGTGCTTGTTCACCCTATATACTTCATTTCGGCTTCTAGTTGACGTACTAGCTTTTCGTCACCTTTAGCTCTAGCTACTTCCAAGCGATGTTCTAGGTTTTTTTGCAGATTTTGGTGATGAATTTCTTCAGCTTGTTTTGCCGCTTGGATTCTGTTAGTAAGCATAAATTTTCCCTCTAAGTTTTTGCTTTATGTCTTCAATTTTGAATATAACACAACTTCCGTAACATAGGCTACAGAAAAATGTGGTTTTATATATTCCAATTGATACATTTTTTTCCAGATGAGTCAAATCACCTTACTTAGCGATTTTGGCGATCGCGATGTGTATGTCGGGGTAATGAAGGGAGTAATCGCCCAAATCAACCCAAAATTAACCACAATAGACTTAACGCACCAAATACCGCCACAAAACATCGCTGCGGCGAGATTTTGCTTGATGAATGCTTATGCTTATTTCCCAAATGGGACAGTGCATTTAGCGGTGGTAGATCCAGGGGTGGGAGGAATCAGGAGAGCGATCGCCTTAGAATTAGCTCATGGGTTTTTGGTGGGACCTGACAATGGTATATTTAGCGGGGTACTTAGTCAAAGTCCCGCGATCGCCGCAGTCGAACTGACAAACTCTCAATATTGGCGAACTCAACAACCCAGCAGAACTTTTCACGGAAGAGATATTTTTGCACCTGTGGCAGCGCATCTTGCTACCGGCGTTTCTTTAAAGGAGCTAGGGAGAGAAATCGATCCAGCAAAGTTGATAAAGTTAAATTTAGCAGAATCCAGTTTAACAGAAACTGGCGTAACTGGTTTTATACAATATATTGACCATTTTGGCAACTTAGTCAGCAACATTGAAGCAAGTTACGTAAAAGGTAAAACCTGGTATGTCAAAGCTGCCGGGTTGACGATCGCAGGTTGTGAAACTTACGCTGATGTAGAAGTTGGGGATGCGATCGCTTTAATTGGCAGTCACGGTTGGGTAGAAATTGCCATCAACAGCGGCAATGCACAGTTACAGTTGCAGATGAAGTTGGGAGATGCGGTAGAAGTATTTTTTGAGCAACAAGAACCCCGACTTCTCTATTGCATAAATTAATGTCGAAAATTTATCACGAAAACTCTGCGTCACTCTGCGCTTCCCTCCGCGTTCCTTTGCGTTAAAAAACGCGCTCGTTCTTATGGAAAACTGTACTTAGACCGTTACTATCCTGGAAACCCAATTTATTGATGCTAGTTTCGGTTGAGAGGTCGTTAGTATTTTGAGCATTCATAAAAAGTATAAACTTATCTGAATAAAGGATGATTTTAAGAGTTATTACTGATAGAATTTTCCAGAATAGAGACTAACTAACATCAACGAGCAAAAAAGTTGCACAATCTCTCCTAGCATAGGAAATATAGATTCAAATCCAAGATTGTTATGACTCTAACAGAATCGCCACCATCGGTTTATCAAGGTCAGTTTGGCGAATTTACAATTAATCAAAGCGATCGCAAAAGCGTAATTATCTATCGCGCTGCTTTAATGGTAGCCGCACTCAGCTTTGCGATCGCCAGCGCTTTGGTATTGTTTGACACCAACCCAACTACCATCCAAGCAATTACACCTTTGTATACTGTCTTTTGTCTTGCTCTGGGTGTGAGTTTACTGACGATTCATATCTATTTAGCACCCCTGCACCGAGCTTTACAAGCTTTCTGGCTCATCGGTTGCATTTCCTCATTTGCAGTGGGACATTTTGACAGTCAACCGTTTGCTGTGACAGTTTACACTCAACCACTTACCTTGCTGGGAATTGGTTTTATCTTCGCAGCTTTGACAGGTATATTTTTCAAAGAAGCTTTTTGCTTCAATCGTTTAGAAACAAAAGTATTAACCTTTACAGTGCCGATACTGTTGCTAGGACATTTGGGAGGTGTTTTGCCAACTCAAGCCGAACAAGTTTTATTAGGAATCTGGGCGATTTTGTTTGTAATATTTGCTTTGCGGAAAGCTATACAAGAAATTCCTCCGGATATTGGTGACAAATCTGTGTTTGCTTATTTGAAAGCAGAGCGCACAGCCAAAGCATAAATACAGCTTAATGTCAACAACAAAGCGTCGAAATCAAAAAAGACCAAAAATCCGGCTACTAAAACGCCAAGAAATTTGGACACTGACGGCGCCGGGATGGGTAATAGCGATCGCTTTAATGATTTCTGTAATGTTTTTCAGCATTACTTATTTATACCCGTTTCTCGCCGTCACTTCTCCCATAAAAACCGATGTCTTGGTACTTGAAGGTTGGGTAACAGACTACGCAGTAAAACAAGCATTTACCGAATTTAAAAATGGTTCCTACCGACAAATATTCACCACCGGAGGTCCGGTAGAAAGAGGATTTTATTTAGCTGAATATAATAATTTTGCCACAATTGCCGCCGCAACTTTAAAAAAGCTGGGTATGGAATCAGAAAAAGTGACAGTTGTAGCGGCACCAGATGTAATTAAAGATCGGACTCATTCATATGCGATCGCACTTCGTCAGTGGCTAGCAAATTCAAATTCCCCGATAAAATCAATGAATTTGTTAACCTCTGATGCCCATGCTCGCAGAAGTTGGCTAATATTTCAACAAGTACTTGCCCCGAAAGTCAAAGTCGGAATAATTGCCGCCAAACCATCAAGTTACAATCCAAATAAATGGTGGACTTCTAGCGAAGGTGTGCGAACAGTCATTTCGGAAACTATCGCTTATATTTATGCGCTATTTGTCAATTGGGACATATAAAAGCCAGAAGCCAGAAAAATCTCTTTCCTAGTCCCCAGTCCCCAGTCCCTAATCCCTAGTTATCCCAACACCTCCACTTGTTGTTCCACCACATTAAGTTCATCAAGAATTCGCCAAATTTCCTGTAACATTGGCTGTAACCCAGCGCCGGTAACAGCAGAAATCAAGAAAACTGGCGCAAAGGATAGATGATTAAGTTGCATAGCTAGTGCATCCAAATCTACAGTTTCGCGATCGACCGCATCAATTTTGTTCAGTGCTAAAACAAGCGATCGCTCTGCTAAACCTCGTCCATAATCTTGTAACTCTTTTTTAATCGTTTTATATTCGCCTATCACATCTTCACTGGTAGCATCTATCAAGTGCAACAGTACCCGCGTCCGCTCAATGTGACGCAGAAAATCGTGTCCCAACCCCGCACCACCAGAAGCACCTTCAATCAATCCGGGAATATCAGCAAAAACTGTACCATCACCACTCGGTTTCCTGACTACACCCAAGTTCGGTATCAAAGTAGTAAAAGGATAATCAGCAATTTTCGGACGCGCTGCTGACAAAGCTGATATCAAAGTTGATTTTCCCGCATTTGGTACTCCAATAATTCCCACTTCTGCTAACAGTTTCAACTCCAGACGCAGCTGCTTTATTTCTCCTGCTAATCCAGGGAGCGCGTATTCTGGAGCGCGGTTACGATTACTCAAGAAATGTTGATTTCCCAAGCCACCTTTACCACCTTTAGCTACCACAAAAGTCTGATTTTGCTCAATTAAATCTGCCAACAATTCACCACTTTCCGCATCATAAATAGCCGTACCGCAGGGAACTTCGACAGTAAAATCCTTACCATTTGCACCGGTACAGTTATTTGGTCCCCCACGTTCACCGTGTTCACCTTGAAAGCGATGGTTGTATCTAAAGTCCAGCAAAGTTTGCAAATTGTTCTTCGCCACAAAAATCACCGAACCGCCGCGTCCCCCATTTCCGCCGGAGGGACCACCAGCCGGCACATACTTCTCCCGGCGGAAAGCGACAATACCATCGCCACCCTTGCCGGCTTCAACTTCAATGTTTGCTTGATCGATAAATTGCATAGTTATTTGTTAGTTGATGGTTGTTAGTTGATAGTTGATAGTTGATAGTTGTTGGTTGATAGTTGTTGGTTGATAGTTGTTAGTTGATGGTTGATGGTTGTTGGTTGATAGTTGTTACTTTTCCACTAACTTCTAACAACTAACCACTAACCACTAACCACTAACCACCAACTCCTAACAACTAACAACTAACCACTAACTAAATATAAGATGAAATATCTTCACGGCAATCATCTGCTAGATAGGAAAGAGCGCGAAAACGCAAACCCACAAGTTGTTCATAAAGTGGATTTATTTTACACATCGGAGGAATGTGAACAATTTTCCGACCAAAGAGGTTGACATCGCGCTCAAAGGGACACTGGGAAGGTATCATTTTGCACAAAAAGCGGGCGACTCTGGGGTCGTGAATCTCTAGTTTGTCTAGCCACTCACGCATCGATCGCAATCCATCAAGTTGCCGTTTTGTTAAATTGGCGGAAGGAGTCTGTAGTTGCTGTGGGTGTTCTATAGTGTAGCGCAACGCTTTGAGTAATTCCTCTGGCTGTCCCAAAACGAGGCAGAACTCATGCAAAAGGTCGTCTTCACTGGGAGAATAAGTCCCATCTGCGATCGCTACCATCACCGCTGTTCTCAAAAAATTTTCCGCTGCTGTTGTATTTTTACCCAACACCGCAGCTAATTCCTCTGGTTCAATTGGCTCTAATGTGTCAAACTTAATTTTCGGTGCCAATTCTGTGTCAGTGATATTAGCAATTAATTCTTGTTCTTTCGCATCAAAGTTACCATCTGCCCACGCAACTGTCAGTAATCCACGCAACCAAGCGGCAATTTGATCGTTGCTATAAGGAGATTGAATTGCACCTTTCATAAATAATACTCACGCTTCGAGCTACCTTACTTTTATACTAAGCTAATCATTCGTAGTCAGGGCTTCAGCCCTTCTTTAATCTAAACGCCCTCAGGCTATAAGCCTGGGGCTACACAAACGAAGTCCGCCTTCGCGGACTTTGAGTCTTTCAGTCCGCGAAGGCGGACTTTGTTCATGTAGCCGCGACTTTAGTCGTCGGGTGAGAAAGTGAGAAAGTTATCTTGCAGTTTGCCTTCGCGGACTTTGTACGCACAACGCTGCACCTTTCTTTCAAGGTGTCAGGCGATAAATTTATCAGCAAAAATGCGGAAAGTCCGAACGTTCTTCTGTTTAAAAATATGTAAAAGTATATTATAATCAACCGCGTCTGAGGAATTTACAGGTATGACTGACCCCGTAACAACCTTAACAGCTTTTGCGATCGCTGAATTTGCCTTCAAAAAGTTTTTTGAGTCTGGTGTCGGTAAGCTGGGGGAAAAGTTCACCGAAACCGCGCTTACCAAGATGGATGAACTGCGGCAGAAGATTTGGGATAAGTTACGCGGAAACCCTAGAGCCGAAAAAGCCTTGCAGGAAATAGAAAAAGGCTCAAAAGACCACTTGAATAAACTTGCAGTTTATTTAGAAGATGAAATGAAGGATAATCCTGATTTTGCCGCACAAGTAAGCACTTTAGCTCAAGAAATCAAAGCGGGTAAAATTCAAATCAACAGCCAAAATATACAGCAAAACTACGATAACAGCACTGGCTTTCAAAACGATATTGATGGTGGTGAAAATTACATCGCTCACACTATCAACATTCATAAACCCTGACTAGAGTCGTCTGGAGGGGAACGGACAAAGAGAAATCCCGTTAATTCTATTATCAACGAATTACCTCCTGAAACCCAGAATTGGCACGGGCGCACAGATGAACTTGCCCAAATGCGAGAATGGTTGCAAGCGGATAACGTGCGTTTAATTGGCATTACCGGGACTGGTGGTTATGGCAAATCTTCCCTGGTTGCCAAAGTCTTTGCAACTGCACAAAGCTTTGAAAAGCAAGTTTGGGCAACTTTTAGCCAAAATTACCCCTTTGCGATTTGGGGACGCTGGTTATTGGAAAAGTTAGGCAAAGCAACACCTGAAAAAGAAGCAGATTTATTAACTGCGGTTTGTAATAATTTGCGAACAGGACGCTATTTGCTGGTATTGGATAATTTAGAAACTCTGCTAGAGGAAAACGAAAAATGGCACGATCGCACTTACTATGATTTCTTGTTGCGGTGGTTGAGTAGCCACACTGAAAGTGTAATTTTAGTCACTAGCCGCGAACAACCTCAATTACCGTCCAATACGCTGAATTACTGCCGTTGGTTGCCATTGAAAGGACTTTCAACCGATGCTGGGGTAGCACTGCTAGAAGATTTAAATATTCAAGGTGCTGAATCACAAATTAGAGAATTTGTCAAGCAAGCGGATGGACATCCTTTATTAATCAAGCTGGTGGCTGGAGTGTTGCACGCTGATGAAGGGGATATAGTTGATATTAGCGCTTTGAGAAAAAATATCTTTGAGATTCTGGGGTTACACCGGGATGATCCAGAAGCGAGTATTGGTAAGATTCTTGATGCCAGTATTGCCCGGTTAACGCCAAAGTTACAACAACTATTATTTAATTTAAGCGTATATCGCCCCGCTTTTAACGCCACAGCCGCAGCCGCACTTTTACCAGAAGAAGAGGTGACACAAGCAGATTTGCGGGGATTGGCGAAAAAATCGCTTTTGCAAGAAAACAAACTAGAAAGCGGTTGGATATTTGAGTTTCAGCCGTTAATTTGGGCTTATCTGAAACAGCAAGCGGGTGATTTAACCGAAGTACATCAAAGAGGAATTGCTTACTATCAATCTATCGTTAAAGAATCTTGGCAGACGAGAGAAGATATCACACCACAACTGGAAATTTTTCATCACCACTGCGAACTTAAACAGTATAACCAAGCTTGTAACATTCTTAATTCCTGCTACAAATTTTTGGATTTGAGAGGATATTACACTACCATTATTGAACTATCTAGCCGACTAAAAAAGGAATGGCAACCCACTAACCAAGATGAAAATAGGGAATTTGCAAATATTCTCACATCTTTGGGCAATACTTACAATTCCTTGGCACAATACCAAAAGGCGATTGATTATCATCAGCAGTCTCTGGGTATTGTACGCGAGATAGGCGATCGCAATGGTGAAGCTGCTTGTCTAAATAATTTGGGCAGTGTTTACAATTTCTTGGGACAATACCAAATTGCGATTGATTACAATCAGCAGTCAGTAGCTATTTTTCTTGGGATAGGCAATCGTAATGGTGAATCTGGTTCTCTGACTAATTTGGGAATTGCTTACAAATCCTTGGGAAAATACCAAAATGCGATTGATTACCATCAGCAATCACTGGATATTAGGCTTGAGATAGGCGATCGCAAAGGTCAAGCTGCTTCTTTGACTAATTTGGGTAATGTTTACGGTTCCTTGGGAAAATACCAAGAGATGATTGATTACTGTCAGCAGTCACTTACTATTGATCGTCAGATAGGTGCTCGCAATGGTGAAGCTGCTTGTCTAAATAATTTGGGCATTGCTTACAAATCCTTGGGACAATACCAAGAGGCGATTGATTATCATCAGCAATCACTGACTATTAGGCTTGAGATAGGTGATCGCAATGGTGAAGCTGCTTCTGTGAGTAATTTGGGCAATGTTTACAATTCCTTGGGAAAATACCAAATTGCCATTGATTACTATCAGCAGTCACTGACTATTACACGCGAGATCAGCAATCGCAATGGTGAAGCTGCTTCTTTGACTAATTTGGGCAATGCTTACAATTTTTTGGGAGAATACCAAATTACGATTGATTACTGTAAACAGTCACTTGTTATTTTTCTTGAGATCGGCGATCGCAAAGGTGAAGCTATTTCTCTAAATAATTTGGGCAGTGCTTACAATTCTTTGGGAGAATACCAAATTGCGATTGATTACTTTCAGCAGTCACTTACTATTTATCAAGAGATAGGCGATCGCAATAATGAAGCTGCTTGTGTGACTAATTTGGGCAATGCTTACAATTTATTGAAACAATATCAACAAGCAATTGATTGTTATCAGCAGTCGCTTACTATTTATCGTGAGCTAGGCGATCGCAAAGGTGAAGCTAATTCGCTGAATAATTTGGGCAGTGCTTACTTTTCCTTGAAACAATATCAACAAGCAATTGACTGTTATCAACAATTATTAACGACTCAACGTGAGATAGGCGATCGCAATGGTGAAGCAGCTTCACTTCAAAATCTTGCCCCCCTTTATCATTTAACAGGCAGAATTAAAGAAAGTTTAGCAGCTGCTTTTCAAGCTACTCAAATTCAACAAGAACTAGAACTTCCTATTGAAGCTTGGGTTATACCAAAGTGGCAGAAATCCGTTGTTAAATTTGCTCAACGTGGTAAATTACAATTGGGTTTATGTTTTCTTTTGGGTTTATTTGCTTTTCCCTTTGCCCTAGTTTTCATTGTGTCGTTGATGTTGTGGTGATTAATAAAAGCTAAATTGTTACAAGGTAGATAGTTTTATAACTAAATTTTTGTTTATATTAGACATCTCCGAAAATGAACTATGCGTTGTCCAAAACCCTTGTAGAGACGCGAAATTTCGCGTCTCTACATTGTTTTCTGGATTTGAGGCTCGCGTTATTGTAATTGTACATACTGAACGAGACAACGTGATACGTATAATTTCTGCAAGAAAGGCTACAAAAAATGAAGAAATCAGATACTTCCAACAAATCGCAGACTGATTGGGAACGATTGGATGCTATGAAAGATGAAGAAATTGACCTTTCAGAATGTCCAGAAATTACACCGGAGATGTTCGCTCGTGGGGTTGTACGTCGTGGTTTGAAACCTACTCCCAACCAGGTACAAGTCACATTGCGCGTTGATAATGATGTCTTAGAATGGTTTAAGGCGCAAGGACGTGGATATCAAACGCAAATAAATGCGCTGCTTCGAGCATACATGGAAGCGCATAAGTAATTATTTAAACTATAATTTCTCAATTGCTATCTTTGGAACAATAAGTCAGAGCTATCAAAGTTTTAGTAGTCGCGATCGCTATCCTGAACAAATACATCTAATGGACATTTAAGATATTCATGACAATGCCAACTTAAAAGAAAACTGTTGAGCGATCGCTATTCACTGATTTGGCTCATCAACTTCCGTGAACCTTTACTGATATTGATATCGGTCCGAAACGATTATCCACCCCACAATAAAGGATCTCTTCCTCAGATACGGTTTGGTATGCTTCGTCTCCGTATCGATAGTACGTTGAGGCACATACTGCATCGACATCAGGATCGGACAAAAGAGATTCAAGACCCCAAATTTCCCCAGGAGATGCTCCTCCAACACGGAAGGACTGCTCAAGCAATGCGAAGCGTTTAACTAACTCACAAGTCCCGTTTGAATATATGGATGCGATTCCGGACACTATATCCAGGTTGAATCTCGCAGTTTTAATCTCTGGAATGTGTTTATTTAAAAGCGCTCTAAAAAGGAGTGCTTTATCTATAATTGCTTGTGCATCTTCGTTGTTGAAAATGCCAACCTGAGCAAGCAACTTAGGAAAAATACATTTGCCTGTTCGCATAATCACAAGGTCAGTTCCCGTGTATAGTCCTTGAGAGAACCTTTGAACCCCTAAACACTGTACCTGGTGAGAACCAACAGTAATAAAACTCGCACTATATGTCTTCAAATCTTCTGGGTGAAGATTTTCTTCCACCACCAGTCCGTATTGTTGGAGCTTACCTTGATCCGCAATTTTATCAGAGATAAACTGCTCTAGCTCTTGGAAAGAGCTAATGACAAACTGGCTCATTCCCAAAAATGCAAGCGGATCTTTGAGCCGAATTTGATACACTCCTTTGTTGTAGAGCTCCTTGAAAGCTATTCTCAGATCATCAGTACTGAAAACTGTAAATCCAGGAAGAACAAGATTTCGCTGGGCAAGCTCTTCAGAAAACTCATGAGACCATCCTAGCGGACAAACCGCTTCTCTACTAACCAAGGGATGCATTATTGCTTTTGTAGATTGGTGGGGTCTGGCTACAATTCCACCAAAAAAATCCTTTTCGCTCTCGATAAGCGCATCCTCGATCAGCTTTTGGTTCTCTTTCAACTCAAGGACTATAGTTTTATCAGCAACGTAGTATGTTTTCCCCTGCTCAATACCACCGAATCTCTGGAAGATTTCGGCTATTTTTGCCGCAATCCGAAGATTTCGGTAATAAGCGAACTTAACAGGGGGTTTGTTGCTGTTGATAACTAACGTTTCAACTTTGAACTCAGGAATAACTAAGTTCTTGAAGGGAACTGAGTTTGACTGTCCATCCCCCAATGAGGACGAAGACACCTCTAAATCCTGGTAGTGCATTGCAAGAGTTTGGGTGATGTATTCGTTATAGTAACCCAAGTTGCTAGTTAGGGTTTGATGCGATCGCGCAAATTACACAACAAAGTTTTAGTAGTCGCGATCGCGTAGCGCGTCCTGTTGCTCAACTGCACTTGGTGCAGTTGCCTCGTTGCTTTGCAACGAGGGAGGCATTTCTGAAAGAAATGCCTCAGCAACATACGGACGATCGCTCTCCCATATCCTACCCTATGCAAATATTTTTGAGAATATTTATAGTTAAATCCACCAAGAGAGAGTTAATCTGTGTAGTGGAGGTATTTTTATGACTAAAACCACAGTTAACCTTGGTGTTGTTCAAGAAACTCTGCTAATCCCGCTCTGGGCTAGAGCTTGTGAGTTTTCCAAACCCGATCCAATTATACAAGACCGGAAATCGGTCGAGATTATGGAGGCGATCGATTACGATTTTGATAAATTTGCTACTGCCAAAAACTCTCAAATAGGCACTTGCTTGCGAGGAATGATCCTCGACAACTGGGTAAGCGCTTATCTCCAACAACATCCTCAAGGTTCGGTGATAGAAATTGGTGCAGGACTCAATACCCGTTTTGAGCGAGTTGATAATGGTGAAGTACGCTGGTTTGATTTAGACTTACCAGACTCAATGACGCTGCGAAAGCAGTTTTTTGAAGAAACACAACGCCGTCAGTTTATCACGGCTTCAGCCTTGGATATAGATTGGATTGAGCGCGTTAAAGCAGTTAATGCACCTTGTATGTTTGTGGCAGAGGGAGTACTGATGTATCTCAGTGAAGAACAAGTGCAGCAGTTGTTTGCTAATCTTTTAGAGCATTTTCCTGGTTGTTGGTTTACTTTTGATTCTATGTCACCGCTGATGGTGAAAAATCAGAAGAGACATGACTCAGTAAATTACACCTCGGCAAAATTTAATTGGAGTATCTCAGATATTCGCAAGATTCAAGACTGGGATTTCCGCTATCAAGTAATCGAAGTCTTTACATTTGCAGACTTACCTGCTAAATATCTACGACGCTTTTCACTGATAAATCGCTTGCTTTTTTCCTATATTCCTTTCTTGCGGAATACGTATCGCTTAACATTAGTTAGATTGAGTTAAATCCCAGTATTTTCAGGTATACATAATGTTTTATTTTGGTATTGAGCATGAAGTCGCTTTCTTCAACAAAGAAGGAAAGTTTGCTGATTTTTCGCGAACAAAATTCGCTGATTTTAATCAAATTGTAGAAAGATTACCCACATACCCCAGCGACTATCCCCAATTGCGTGTCGGTAATGCTGGTATTAAACAAAAAAGATGGTATATTGAAGGGTTTGAACGATTTGAAGATTCAGAAAATGTCATCGAATGCGTTCCTAAAGGTATTGAAATCAGAACAACGATAAATTCTACTATTCAAAACGCTATAAATGAATTATCCGAAAGTTTTCGGTTGCTATGTGAAAATGCTAGTAGCTTCGGTTTTTCACCTGTTTTAATCAGTTTTAATCCATACTATGCTGTTTTTAAGCCGCAACCCCCATTAAATGATTATGAAATAAAATGGCGGCAAACTTCCCCAGAAAGACAAACGGCACACATCCCCATGTTGACTTATGGTCCTGATTTAAATATATCAGTTAGCGGGTTATCGGCTGAAGGTGTAATTGATATTGGGAAAAAGTTAACTTATTACAGCCCCTACATCGTTCCATTTAGTTATAGTTCTCCTTTTTATCAAGGTACTTTGTGGGATGGTTTATCGGTAAGGACATTTATTAGAACGGGAAAAAGACCAGCGGTGATGGTATTTGTAGAAAAGCGCGAACAACTGATAGATAGCGTACCTTCATTAACGAAAATAGCACGCATACCCGCAGAAGTTGGGAGAATTGAATTTAAGGCTTTTGATAGTTGTGATGATTTTACAATTTATGCCGGATTGTTAGCATTATTAAAGGGTTTGGTGTTAGATCAAACTCTTTTGGGTAGAGCAACTGTACCCGATGGGGAGAAACATCAAATATCCGCAAAAGAAGGTTTTGACAACCAAGATATTTTAGCGATCGCTCTTCAAGTTTTGCAAGCGTCTGAAATTGCACTCTTCAACGATCCTGATGTTCAGTTGTTAGCACCGCTGAAAGTTATGCTTGAAAAGCGCGAAACACCAGCTCATAAACTAATTCAGATTTTTAACCGAGTCGGTTCCATAGAAGAGGCACTCTTACAAACTTACCAATCTGGTCTAAGTAAAGGGGAAAGGAAAAAAGAGGAAAGGTTACAATTCCCTTTCTGACAATTTCTTCCCCCCTTTCCCCTTTCCCCTTTTGTTTATTTTGAGTTCATGTAGCTCAAAATAAATTCACTAAACTTGTGTAGTTCTACTACGGTTTTGCAGTACCAACTGTTGCTTCCACTTTCACGCTTTTTACACCCTTGACTTCTTTGACAGCGGGTTCAATTTTCTTGATATCCGCTTCAGATGGTACTGTTCCTGTAACGGTTACAACACCATCTTTATCTTCAGCTGCTAACTTGCTGCCAGGAATCTTTTCTGTTAGTTTGCTATTAACTAAGCTTTTCGTGTCGGCTCCACCTTTCATCGCGTCGCCTTTCATCGCGTCGCCTTTCATTGCGTCGCCTTTCATCGCGTCGCCTTTCATTGCGTCGCCAGTCGTCTGGGAAGCCTCTTTTGCTGGTGCGCCAGTTTGAGTCTCTGAACCAGTTTTAGTAGCTTCTTGACAGCCAATAGTACCGACTAGCAAAATGCCGCTGACTAGAAATGGAATTAGCTTTTTCATTTTTGTCTCCTAATTGAGCAGTTGAGGCGATTAATTGACTTATCTGACATGGCGAGGAGCAAATCTTAAAAAACAATTAAAAGTGAAATGGCATAAGTGGTGACGAAAGCACTTATATTTATTGCCGAAATTGAGCCTACAAAAACTTCTAGATTCTTTGTGTGAGGTTGTTTCTAGAAATGTGAATTCAACTTCGGTTATAACTACCCACGGCTAGGGTGGCTATAAGGGTTGGCTGTCTATCAACTTGACTTTAACTCAAGGGTAGACTTTGCCGTGCCAAAGCGTGATTTAAATGTTACCAGATTTGTGCGAAATTGGTTCATCCGCACTAAAAATTTAATATTGTGGCGGCAGTTATCTTTGTTTAATGCGTACAAATACGTAAAATATCAGATTAATATATGATATCTTGCAACTTATAATTGAGTGATATACCTGAAAACAGTACCCGTTACAGCTTTGCTTGCGGCACCTTCATTGCTCTTTATTGCCAACGCGATGAAGCATTTCCACACCAGCAATATCATCATGGTTCGTTAACTCCGATTCAAAGGATCGGTAATCTCTACTCGCTGTTAGCTATTTATTCTACAAAACTTTAATTAGTAATATTCTGGATACATTTGAGATACACCAATGAATATTGATTTACGAGGATATCGTCAGAAGGCAGGCATGGGTCAAGTGCAGGTGGCTAGTATACTAGGCATCTCCGACAGAGAAGTTTCCCTTTATGAGCAGGCTTCTGAAACAGTTCCAATGGGGCTTTTAGTGAAATGGCTGCAAATATTTGGAGTTGACATTGCTACTGCTATGTCAGCACCAACACCACCACTCAAAGGAATTGATCCAGGGACTCCATACGTGGAACTGTATCGCAGACTAAATTTACTAAATCAATATATTGATGCATCTCATAAAGTAAATACATTAGACCTGCCAACTAGGTTAGCGACTCCAGATGATCTCAAACGGCAACTAAATCGTTATAGGCAAAAGCCAAATGTGGTATTAACTGGAGGATTTGACGCTGGTAAGTCACATATGGCTAATGCTCTCCTGGGCAGCAAAAACTTGCCAGTTGGCTATCAACCAGCAACACGAGTAATTACATTTATTCGCCACATCGAAGACCGTCCTGAATGGTTCAAGGGAGATGTATTGATTTTTGAGGAGGGCTTTTGGCTAAAAGATGAAAAAGGTAAGCAAATAATTGACTTGTTACTCCTTGATGACAAAGAACGTTGCGAGCGGTATTGTTTACAAGCAGGAAACTTCGATATTTTGCCAAAATACGGCGTACATGGCAGCAATGAGGATGTAGCAGCCCATGCAGCCGTAGTTTATATGGAATCCCCTCTACTACAAGCCTGTAACTTGATAGACCTCCCTGGTTACTCAGATCAACCGGATGAGGTTTCAAAGGATGTTGAGAAGGCTAATAGCGCAGCACAGATCGCCGATGTATTGCTGTATGCTTCGCCAGCCAAGGGTCACATTAATGGTCAAGACATGATTCGTCTCGGTGGCTTAGTGCGTTTACTTCCTTTCCCAGAAAATGAATGCGACAATTTTCCAACACTGGGTAATTTCTTCATTGTAGCGACCCATGCCGATCCAAGCATCTCTGACCATCAACTTCAAGAAATCCCAGATAAAGCCTCAAAACGCCTTTACAATCAATTAAATGAATCCGCACTCAAAGAGCGTAGGGAACAGACAAATCGATTTATTACCGAAGAAGATTTTAAAGCAAGGTTTTTCACCTTCTGGTCAGAAAGACATGATAGATGTCAACGACTATTTGATGATTTGACCAAAACACTAGAAGAATTTCTTCCTCAAGCACGTATCTGCCGTGTTCAGAGAGAACTTCAAGCGATAAAGGAGGATAACCCAAATAAGTATTCTAGCCAGATTGAGGCGTACCAAAAAACTCTTGCTGATATAGATTTAGGGCGAGCGCAATTACAAGCAATCGAAGATAATGAGTCTGCTCATCAAAAAGAAACTCAGCATAAACGTAATAAAGTAGACCAACGCATCAATGAGTTAAAAAAAGACACTAAAGTTTCCTTTCAGAAATATGTAGAACAATTACTAAATGTCGAGACTGTAGAACAGACAATACGAAATAAATACAGCGATAAAAAAGAGGCGAAGGAATATCTCTCCGGCTATCTTCTGGAGAAACTTCAAGCTGAAGCGGAAAATCTCATTAAAGCCAATTCAGAGAAGTTAACGCCTGAGATTGAAGCTTTCCTCGGATCATACCAAGAAGCTTTACTTAAACTGCCAAATCTAGACATATCTATTCAGATTCCCTGGGATGCTCAAGGGTCTTTTATCGGCGGGCTTGCAGGTCTAACAAGCATCGGAGCTTTGTCTGCTTGGGCAGCAGCGCTGGGAAATTTGGGCGGTTATATTTTAGTTGCCCAGTTAGTTAGCCTTTTGTCAGCACTTGGTATTAGTCTCGGTGGCACAGCAGCGGTAATTGCTTTTGTAGCTGCTATTGGTGGTCCTATCGTGCTTGCGGTAGGTCTAGCTGCTGCATTAGCTTTTGCACTGGGGAGCTTGTTTGGCGAGTCTTGGGAGAAGCGTTTGGCAAAGCAGACCGTTAAATACTTTGAAGAACAACGTGTACATGAAAAGTTCCTAGAAGGAATTGATCAGTTCTGGCAAGATACAACTAAAAGTTTTGAGAAAGGGGCAAACGCAGTAGAAGTTGATTGGAACAAATATATTCAACATCTACGTGAGATAACGTCTCCTAAAACAGATTCAAAAGAGCGAATTGAAGAAATTATCAAGATATTGGAGGTAGGTAGGGATTTTTTCGCCGGAATTCCTTGGTCGAATACTAATTTTGCTCCTCATTCTGAGTGCAAAAATTGACCCCAAGGGACATATTGGACTGCTCTTGACCCAAACTGGAAGATGTGATGTGAGTAATTAAGAGGAAGGCGAAAAAAATTGTACGCGCTTATCTACAAAGCTTGCAAGGTGAATCATTCAGCCAAGTGCGTACAGTTTTACCGTTTTGGCACAGTGACCCCTTGGGCATGGGGCATTGGGCATTTTTTGTCTCCCCATCTCCCCATCTCCCCATCTCCCCATCTCTCTCACTCCCCACTACGGAACAGGCGCCGAATTAACTGGCATACTTGGCGGAATTTGTTCAATGGGAATCAGCGCTTCCATTACCGCTTTAGCAATGGGTGCAGCGACGGTGGAACCAAAGGCATTTTGTCCTTTTGGCTCATCCACTAATGCCAAAACTACATAACGAGGAGATTCCACCGGCAAGATACCTACAAAACTGGTGATTTTCGCATTACTGAGGTAGCCGCCGGCGCGACTGGCTACTTGAGCTGTACCAGTTTTACCGGCGATGCGATATCCAGGAATTTGTGATGCTTTTCCAGTTCCTTGAGAAACTACAGTTTCCATCATTTCGACAACTTTTTGGGTTGTCACAGTAGAAAAAATTTGCCGTGGTGCTGGTAAATTAGGTGAATAATGCATATGTCCTTTGGTATCAATCAGCCCACGGACTATATGAGGCGTAACCAGTTTTCCACCATTTGCTAAAGCTGCGTGCATTTGTACCAGTTGTAAAGGTGTTAAAGAAAAACCTTGACCAAAGGATGTAGTTGCTGCTTCAATTGGCGAGGCGGTAAATTCTTCTTGGCTTTTTAACTGACTAGCTACTTCAAAAGGCAAATCTGTTTGAATACCTTGCCCTAAACCTAAGCGTTCTAGCCAGTTGTAGTAAATTGAAGGCTGCAATCGCTGAATGATTTGCACCATGCCAATGTTGCTAGAGTGTTGCAGAACCTGAGCGATGTTTATTCGCCCGTAACGTTTGTTTTCAGCATTTCTGATAATTCGGTCAGCGACTTGAATAGAACCTGGGTCATTGAACGTATCATCTGGTTTAATGACACCATTTTCGAGAGCGATCGCCACATTCAAAGGCTTGAAAGTCGATCCTGGTTCATAAAGATCCGCCACTGTCCAGTTTTTGAACAATGAAATATCAGCTTTTGAATATTCATTTGGATTATAAGTAGGTTGAGAAACCAAAGCCAAGAGCGAACCATCCCACGCATCCATCACAATTACCGCTCCGCGTTTTGCCCCAAACTTTTTCATCTGTTGTTTGAGAGCTAAACGAGCCGAGCGTTGTAAGCGACTATCAATAGTCAGTTGCAGACGTAAATCATCAAAACGCAAAAATCCTTCCGGAGCATGATCTGGCATTAGCGCACCATTACCTGCCCGACTCATTCGCACCGTTTGCCCAGAACGTTCTAACAACTTTTCTTGACTATATTCAACACCTGCCTGACCGCGACGGTCAAGATCAACATAGCCCACCACATCAGCAACTAAATCCTGTTGCGGGTATAATCGGGAGTATTTTTGAATTAACTCCAAGCCATCTAGATGTAAAGAAGAAATGCGATCGGCAAGTTCTTCGGGCAAAGCAGAGGAAAGTAGAATACCGCTTTTTTTACTTTGAAAAATTTTCTCTAAATCAGCAGTGTCTTTATTTAATATTGGCGCAAGTTCATTTGCTATATCTGACCCAGGCTTATTAAATAGCTTGGGATGAGCATAAATAGTATACACAGGACGGTCGAGCGCTAAAACATTATTACCACGATCTATCACCGGACGACGGGGCATAAAAGGTCGCAAATTTACCATTTGTTGGTTTCGTGCCCTCTGCGTTAACTTTGGTCCTCTGACAATTTGCAACTGATACAAGTTCAAAGCTAAACCAAGTCCTGCCGCAACTAATACACCCCACACCAGAAACAAACGGGACTTTATGTACTTTATGTTGGGTGTTTGGTCTTGGGTGCTAGAAGCAATTTTTTCTAAAGCTCGCACTGAAGCCTTTTGCTGTTTTTTGAATCCAGATGAAGGCAAATTTCTAAATTTTATTCTGCTTGGTGACTTTCGCATTGTCTGTTGTCCTTTACATTTTTGGAGCGTTGATGGTTGATAGTTGTTGTTTGATAGTTGATGGTTGATAGTTGTTGTTTGATTAACCACTAACCACTAACTACTAACCACTAACCACTAACCACTAACCGCTAACTGACTTTAATATCCCAGCCCAGGAGCGCTTTGCTGCTGTGTTTGAGAATTTGGCATTGTTGTTGGCGATCGCCCAACGTCTCCAACAGAAGGCATTGAGTTAAAATTATGAGATGCTGGATTGATGAAAATCGCCCTCGCGGGAGTTGGCGCTACCAACCCAGTTGATGGTTTTTCGCCTTCCACAGCCATTTTGTTTTGCAGCACCTCGTTGGTTGTTGTCAACTGTCGGTCTTGGCGTTGCAAGTTTTGCAACTTTTGGTATGCCTGACTCCATAGTTCTTGAGAATAAACTGTCCAACCGTAAACTACTAGGGTTGCTGCCACTAACAAAAATGCTGCAATTGAGGAATTACGATGTATGGTGTGCAGGCGTAGTAACCATAAAGGTGGTGACTCAGAATTAGGCATTACGGGAACGCGCTCTTGATTTCCCTTTGGACTTTTAGGTGTCGCCGAGGAGCCATTTTGCTTTGGTAATTTTTGTTTGCCCAATTGACCAGGTGCGGGCGTAACCGTTTTATTTGTGTTTGAACGCCGTTGTCTTCTAGAGGACATTGGTATGGAACCATTGCGCGACGCTGACTCAAAACCCGCAGAAGGCGATTTCCCTGAGGGCTGGGTAATACGCCCAAACCAATTACCCTTTGCTGCAACAGATGATTTGCGACCAACAGCCATAACTTTTACTTTTGTGAGGAAAGGAAATACTATATTTTTGGTTACTAGTCTCTTGATTGCTAAAGTTCAAATTATTTTTTCAGCAATCAGCACACATTACACCCTACACCCTATGAATTGTTCTGACAGGTAGCTGCACCAATTTTTGCATGAAGTGAAGTGCGAAACCTCAAGGGCAGAATGTATTGCTTGCGACAGGCGGGCTGCGTCAAGCGTTACTCATTACAGAATTCTCCCTTAAGCCCTAACCCCTTTGTTTCACATCAGTATGGTTAGATAAAACTAACTTAGGCAAGATGCACTCCCAGATGAGGATTTTTGGTATGATAGCGTGGATTGCTACCAAATTTGCTTTCTCTACCTTCAGTGATAAATTTATCTTCTTCTTGAGTTAAGACAAACTAATCAAATTGCTATAGAATACTTACGCTGAAAGAAAAAAGAAGAAAATATCTGGCGGAAATCTGTAATAGGAAGCATTTAAAAAAAAGCAACAAATACGGTATGGTATTCAACAGGCGAAAAATAGTTCTTGCCATAATTGGTGAAAGAGGAGTTATGAAAATAAAAATCTTTGGTTTTGCTGCAATGTTAAGTCTGGCTGCTCTTCTCGGAGCTTGTGACAGCGGTGGTGGTGGTGGTACCAGCGAACCAGGTGCAACTACTTCCCCCGCAGCAGGTGAGCCTGCTGATGGTGGTGCGATGATGAGTCCTAGTCCTGGTGGTGCGATGATGAGTCCTGGCGCTACTGCTAGTCCTAGCGCTACTAAGAGTCCTTAGATATAGTCTTACTCGCACAAAGCTCACAAAGCAGGTGATTAGCAGCGCTCCTCACTACATCATACTTAGTTGAGTAAGTTCAAGCGTACTATCAAATTTTTGATGATTAAAAGCTTGGGGCGCCCTAAGAGCGCACTAAAATATTAGTCAGTACAACAAGAGGAGGACACTAGTAAAAACGATCTTCGTCGCCACTAAGTGTCCGCCCATGTTTTGTTGTAACTAATAAATTAGTCTTACCAAATGAACTCTAGGCTTAAAAAAGAAGTTCAGTCCAAGAAATAGACTTGTTTACGGGTATAATCCTTTACAGCCTCAGTTTTGCTAGGCTAAATGCTTGAATGCTTGAAAGTGACAAAAAAATAATCACGCTGACTGGCAGTTGCTCTTGAGTATTTCCCATAATCTATTCCCGATACCAATTATCGATATCCATAGAGATGTTACATGTAACGTATGCACAGATTTACAACGATCGTAATTCACCCTCGCATCGTTATAAATAATTGGTATGAGATGGAAAGATGACCGGGTAATGATGCTTGACTTTGCCAGATTTTTATTTTTCTTTCTTTCTTTAGAAGTAGCATTTCGCTTTTACGTAAATATACTTATAATAAATTTTATTTGAAAAATTTGACTAGCAGCAAGTCGCAACCAAAGCGTGAGAAGATTAGGAATATGAAAGTATGAGTACGGTAAAGCAGTTTATAGATTAAATATTAAGTGCCCAGATGGGGAGAGTGAAAGCGAGAAAAACGATAATATTTTTTGTGGTCAGCATCAGCACTAGTATTTTAGTGTGGTTAATTAGCGTGGGAACATTAGTGATAGCATTACCGCCGCCAGAGGATACACCCGAAGAGATATTGCGAACGGAGATAATTATAGAAGCGCGATCGCCTGTTGATGGCAAATCTTTAACTGCCACCGAATACGCAGAACTGCTTACCCAGTTGCAAACCAGTCCACCACCAAAACTGACTACCAAAATTCGCCAACAAGTTTTCTTGCTTCGCATCCGTAAAGCATTACTTCAGGTTTTTCCCTTTTTAAACTTGTAACGTTAAATTTTTCTTTAATTTCCATCACCTGAAAACTAGGAGCGCATCATCTGTTTTCTTTATCTGCTTTTTTTCTCGCCACAACAAAGCCGAAAGAAGAATTCATTGGTGAAGACCGAAAACAGTGGCGACAAAATCTGCAAATAAATGTAAAGAATATATATAGATATTAAAAAAGTCGATTTACTCAATCACCATATCTCACGTAGGTAGCTTCATGTCCATGACCACGATCGCTCCAGAACAGGTTAACCGCATAATTGGGAACCAGCATCACGACCCCTTTGAAATACTTGGTTCCCACCTCATCGAACAAAATGGTAAAAACGTCTGGGCTGTGCGAGCCTACCTACCAAATGCGAGTGCAGCTTGGGTAGTGCTTCCTGAAGAACGTAAAGAATACCCAATGGAAGCAGTACACGATCCTCACTTCTTTGAATGCACGATTGAAGTTTCAGAACTAGCAAACTACCAGTTACGCATCAAAGAAGGAGAACACGAACGTGTCACCTACGATCCTTACGCCTTTCGTTCTCCAAACTTGACAGAATTCGATTTACACCTGTTTAGCGAAGGCAACCATCACCGCATTTACGAGAAATTGGGAGCGCACACCACCGAAATAGACGGCGTAAAAGGCGTTTATTTTGCAGTTTGGGCACCCAACGCCCGGAACGCTTCCGTATTGGGAGACTTCAACAACTGGGACGGACGCAAAAACCAAATGCGGAAAGGTGTCACCGGCGTTTGGGAATTATTTATTCCCGAACTTGGAGTAGGAGAGCATTACAAATATGAAATCAAAAATTTTGAAGGACATATTTACGAAAAATCTGACCCTTACGGCTTTCAACAAGAAGTCCGCCCCAAAACCGCATCGATTGTCACCGACTTAAATAATTATAGCTGGGGTGACGAAGAGTGGATGGAAAAACGTCGCCAGACCGACCCCCTCACCCAGCCAATTTCCGTTTACGAAATGCATTTAGGCTCTTGGTTACACGCTTCCAGCTCCGAACCTGCCAAGCTACCTAATGGTGAAATTCAGCCCCCAGTTTCTGTTTCCGAACTTAACCCAGGCGCACGCTTCCTCACCTACCGGGAATTAGCAGAGCGACTCATTCCCTACGTCAAAGAGTTGGGATACACCCATATTGAAATGCTACCAGTTGCCGAGCATCCTTTTGATGGCTCTTGGGGCTATCAAGTAACCGGATACTTTGCCCCCACCTCGCGTTTTGGTACCCCGGAAGATTTCATGTATTTTGTTGACCAATGCCATGAAAACGGTATTGGCGTGATTGTCGATTGGGTTCCCGGTCACTTTCCCAAAGATGGACATGGTTTAGCCTTCTTTGATGGCTCTCACCTTTATGAACACGCCGACCCCCGCAAAGGCGAACATAAAGAATGGGGTACTCTTGTCTTCAACTACAGCCGCAACGAAGTCAGGAATTTCTTAGTAGCAAATGCTCTGTTTTGGTTTGACAAATACCACATTGACGGAATTCGTGTTGATGCTGTCGCCTCGATGCTTTATCTTGACTATTGCCGCAAACCAGGTGAATGGGTAACAAACCAATACGGTGGTAGAGAAAACATCGAAGCAGCAGATTTTCTGCGTCAGACAAATCACACTATTTTCAGCTATTTTCCCGGCATTCTCTCAATTGCCGAAGAATCTACCTCTTGGCCGATGGTATCTTGGCCCACCTACACAGGGGGACTGGGCTTTAACTTAAAGTGGAACATGGGCTGGATGCACGACATGCTGGATTACTTCAGCATGGACCCTTGGTTCCGTCAGTTCCATCAAAACAACATCACCTTTAGTATGTGGTATCACCACAGTGAGAACTTCATGTTGGCACTGTCACATGATGAAGTGGTGCATGGTAAGAGCAATATCATTGGCAAGATGCCCGGAGATAGATGGCAGAAATTCGCTAATGTGCGTTGTTTATTTAGCTATATGTTTGCCCATCCAGGTAAGAAAACCATGTTTATGAGCATGGAGTTTGGGCAGTGGAGTGAGTGGAATGTTTGGAGTGATTTAGAATGGCAATTATTTCAGCATGAGCCACACCAACAGTTAAAACAGTTTTTCACCGATTTGAATCATCTTTATCGCTCGGAACCAGCTTTATATAACCAAGATTTTGCTCAAGCTGGGTTTGAGTGGATTGATTGTAGCGACAACCGTCATAGCGTGGTTTTCTTTATTCGTCGCGATAAAGATTCTGATGATTTCATTATTGCTGTTTGCAACTTCACACCGCAACCGCATTCTCATTATCGCATCGGTGTACCGGAACCGGGATTTTATACTGAGTTGTTTAATAGTGATGCGCGTCAATATGGTGGCAGCAATATGGGCAATTTAGGTGGTAAGTGGACTGATAATTGGTCGTTGCACAATCGTCCTTATTCTCTGGATTTGTGTTTGCCACCTTTGGGAGTATTGTTTCTGAAGTTGGATAGAAAGAAGACAGCAGAAGTGATGGAATCTTAAGTTAAGAGGGTGAGCCTTTTGGCTTAAGCATGAAATAAAAATGTAGAGACGTAGCAGTGCTACGTCTCTACAGGTTTTGGATAACCCATATTTAAATTCGGTTGATATCTATTATTGCGATCGCTCTTTTTCTTGAATGCGATCGCACAAAACACCACCCACTCTATCAAATAGACACGCTCGTTGTGAAAAACAATGTAGAGACGTAGCAGTGCTACGTCTCTACAGGTTCTAACGCATATTTAATTTCTACGCCTATATCTAATTTATAAATTGTTAGATAATGAAAAAGCGATCGCCCAACTTCAACAACAAAAAACTTACCTTCGCAAACTACGCGGATCAAGGGCATCCCTTAAACCATCACCGAGCAAATTGAAAGCCAGCACTGTCAGAATAATCAGTATAGCAGGGGGCCAAATTAGCCAAGGTTGCAGTACCAAAATCGAAGCATTGCTTGCCAAAGAAAGCATATTACCCCAAGAAGGATCGGGTGGTTTAATACCCAAGCCAATGAGACTAAGTACCGCTTCTGCCCCAATAAAGCTAGGAACTGAAAGCGTAGCAGCGATAATTATATAAGTTGCAGTTTGCGGCAAAACGTGACGGAGAATAATATAAATTGGCTTACCACCCATTGCCCGCGCAGCTTGGACAAACTCTCGCTCTTTAATTGAGAGTACCTGTCCGCGAATTACCCGCGCTAACCCAGCCCAACTAATAACTGAAGTAATCAATACTATTAGCAAAAAGTTCTGCGTGCTACTTAAACCAGCAGGTAATACTGCCCCTAAACTCACCAAAAGATAAATACTAGGAAACGTCATCAACACTTCAGCTAAACGCATGATTATGCTATCAGTCCAACCGCCGAAATAACCAGAAATTCCCCCAAAGAACAGACCAAGGGGAAAAGTAATCAGGACACCGATAATTCCAATAAATAAACTAATACGACCACCATACAACAAGCGAGTGAATTGGTCGCGACCTTGGTCATCAGTACCCAAAAAATTGAATTTGACATTATCGGTTGTGCCAAACAAATGCCAATTGAGTGGAATACCTGGAATTATTGTCACTTCGTCCCATTTGGGCGGTACGGGAAAACTAAGCTGAAACAAATGGTACTCTGAACCTTGAACGAATAAACGTAAAGGTGAAGGCTTACTGCGGTCTACGATTAGTTCTCGTTTACCCGTTTCTAAATTTGTGTCTCCTTGGGTCGTCGGATAAACATGAGGACCGATAAACTGCCCCGATTTAGAAAACCAATAAACTTGAGTAGGTGGCAGGAGCGAACCATTTGCTTGTGTCACATATGGGTCGTAAGGAGCGATGAAATCAGCTGCGATTACTGCCACATAAAAAACTAATAGCAAAATTGCGCCAAATCGCGCCAAGGGATTTTTCTTGAGTCTTTGCCACCAATTCATAATATTTGTTGGTTGTTAGTGGGCATTGGGTATTGGGCATTGGGCATTGGGCATTTCCCCTCTTTAAATTTTCACTATCTACTATCCACTAACTGCTCTTTGAATTTATGAATTATATCATGTCAGGTTTATTACTTACAATTGTAAAGACGTTCCGGCGGAACGTTTCTGTAAAGACGTTCCGGCGGAATGTCTCTGTAAAGACGTTCCGGCGGAACGTCTCTACGAACATTGCGATGTTTTTATTAGTGTTAATTAAACGGACATGAGATTATGAAACTTTTTTACTTATTTGTAATTTATGTTTCATAATTCTTAACTCCTAACTCCGCTGCTCCTGTAGAGACGCGGTTAATCGCGTCTCTCCTAACTCTTCTAAGTATCGTTCTTCTTGTTGTTTTTCGTGTTCTACAACAAATACATTTGAATAAAGATTAGCTACAATTTGTTTTCCCTGCTGTGTCAAAGACAAATAATGCAGTCCTTCTTTAATATAAGGATATACGCCATTCCAGTAAAACTTAGCGTAGTTTTTTCGCAAATCGGCAGGAGTTTTATAACCCAAAACCTTATTCATTCCCGTTTCTTCAAACTCGTAGAATAAAGAAGTAATTTTCCGTAAGTAACGTGGATCGCTTAATTGTCCAATCAAATCGGCAGCACGCACTAAGCCAGCAAAGTTACTTGTACCTTGATGATCCTCTGCCGCAGGCACTGGAAAGCGAGTCAATTCAATGTTAGTCTTAATTACCTCAGAATCTATCAACCCGTGACCGCCAAAACGCTCATCAATGAATAGTTTTGCTCGATCAACATGATACGGTGTGAGGCTGGCATCCGAAGCACCCGGATGAAGAGTAATCATTTGCCCATTTTTACCTGTGGCATACAAGTTTTCGGTTTCTCGGTCTTCTCGGCAAACTCCTTTGACATAGCCGATGTCATGACACAGTAAGGAGATGACATAATGCAACCAGTCTTCACTCTTAACACCACCTTCACGGATATGTTTGCCTCGGAGAATTTCCTGTCCCACAAGGGTGACTAAGACAGAATGTTCAACATTGTGATATAGAGCATCGCTATTGGCAATGTTTTCTAAAGCCATGTTGCCCGCCCAAGCTATGATGTCCTGGTAGTCATTTTTTGAGCAGCCGTAAGTGCGGTGGTAGCCTTCTCGAATTTGCTTGACAAAAGCATCAATCAAAATTTCAGTCGCATTGAACATAGTATTATTTATTGCCAAAATTAAATAATTGGGGAGGCATTTGCTGGAATTGAGTACGCAGATTTGTCTAGGAACACAAGACGGAAGTCAAAAGTCAAAAGTCAAAAGTCAAAAGGCTTATATAGGAGACTTTTTGGATATTTTGAATGGTAGCTTTATTTCCGCCGACCTGTACTAGGAGCGATGAATGCGATCGCATTTATGGGTGTCCTCTTCCCTGATGTGTCTATCACAGCATAGGCGATGCTCTCCTAGAAGCGCAAAGTTCCAGAAGAATTGGGCATTGGGCATTGGGCAAGAAAGAGGGGTAAAGGTTAAAGGTTAAAGGGTAAAGGGCAAGAAAGAAGAAATATTTTCCCTAGTCCCCAGTCCCCAAAATATGACTATTGTCATGGGTAGATTTTCCGAGCCGATACAGCCATAAGCCTAGGTGATGAGTCATAGTTAATATACGATAATTAATTTAAAGTTTTTTTAAGCGAATATCACTATTGTTATTTGGGTACTTCTGGAGGGATGACTGTGAGGGAGGAAAAGTTTTCAGATATTGAGGTGGAAGAAGTTTCGGAATTCGAGAATGCTGACTTTGAGGAAGATCGCGTTAGTCGGCGATCGCGTCCTTGGCTATTACCGCTATTGCTGGGTACTACTTTGGGAATAGCGATCGCTTTCGGGGGAATGCGTTTATTAGCTAATCGTTCCGCTGGTCAACAAAACCCGGTAGCAACTAAACCTGCCGCAAGTGTTGCCCCCTCAATGACAGTCACCGTCGCTCCGGTTGAAACTACTCGCGTTGCCCGTGTTCTAAATACTACAGGTACTATAACAGCGCGTGATTTGATTCCGGTATTACCGCTCACAAATGGCTTGCAAATCAAACAAGTCTTAGTAAAAGAAGGAGATTCAGTTAAACAAGGTCAAGTTTTGGCAATTCTGGATGATTCAATATTGCAAGACCAAATTCGTCAAGCAAGAGCTGATGTGGAATCAAAGCAGGCAAATGTAGGTTCTCAAGAAGCCGAGCTAGCATCAAAACAGGCAGATGTAGCCACTAGTCAAGCAACTGTGGCATCAAATCAGGCGATCGTCCAGCAAAGACAAGCAGATTTGGGTCAAGCTAAGGCAAGGTTAGAAGAAGCTACGCAAAATCTCCGAAGCTATCAACAATTAGCAAATGCAGGGGCAATTAGCAAGCAAGAACTCTTGACTCGGACAACAACTGTAGCCACAGCAACAGAAGCCGTGCGTCTTGCCGAAGCAAACATCAAAAGTGCCGAAGAAAATGTCAAGAGCGCTCAAGCTGGTGTTAGAGCTGCCCAAGCAAATGTCAACATTGCTCAAGCTAACATTAACAGCGCCCAAGCTGCTGTCAAGAGTAGTAATGCTCAAGTTCAACAACTGAAAACTCAGCAAGGACAAACTGCGGTGCGATCGCCAGTTTCCGGACTTATAGCTGAGAAACTAGTTAGAGTTGGCGATATGACCGGAATTCCACCGCAAGCTGCCCAAAATGGAATGCAGAATGGAACTAACAACTCAGCACCCCAAAGGCTCTTTTCCATTATTAATGATGGCAGGCTAGAACTTCAAGCGCTGGTTCCCGAAACTCAATTACCACAAGTAAAAATTGACGCACCGGCGCAAATTACCTCAGAGCAAGATAACCGTGTACGCTTGCAAGGACGAGTTAGAGAGATACAACCGGTGATCAATCAGCAAAGACGTGAAGCAACCGTCAAAATTGACTTACCCCAGACAAATTTACTCAAACCTGGAATGTTTGCCCGTGCGGTGATTACTACTAATACAGCGGTAGGGATGGCAGCACCACAAAAAGCTGTATTACCGCAACCTGATGGTAGTGCAAGTGTATTCATCCTATCGGGTGAAGACATAGTACGTGCTGTGAAAGTAGAAGTAGGAGAAATTCTCATTGGTGGCAGGGTGGAAATTAAAAAAGGTGTAAAAGTAGGCGATCGCCTAGTTGTTGATGGCGCAGGTTACATCAAAGATGGCGATAAAGTGCGCGTAGTCAATAGATAGTGGTTAGTGGTTAATGGATAGTTGATAGTGGTTAAGTCCATAGTCGATAACCGTCAACCAACAACCATCAACTAACAACCAACAACTAACAACTACCAAAATTTATATGTCTTTCAATATTTCGGCTTGGGCAATCAAAAAACCTGTCCCGACGATAGTTATATTTTTAATGTTGACAATAATCGGTTGGTTCTCCTTCACTAGTTTGGGAATTGATACTAACCCAAATATTGATGTACCAACAGTTTCGGTGAGCGTTACCCAACCAGGTGCCGGTCCTGCGGAACTTGAATCGCAAGTAACGAAAAAAATAGAAGATGCTGTTGCTGGGTTAGGAAACATCGATGAATTGCGTTCGACAGTTACCGATGGTTCCTCGAAGACGACAATAACTTTTATTTTGGGGACAAATAGCGATCGCGCTACCAATGATGTCCGCAATGCAATTTCCCAAATTCGTCAAGATTTACCCCAAGATATCAACGATCCAATCGTCGAACGTGTGGATTTTGCTGGTGGTCCCATCGTTACCTACGCTGTTACATCCAGCAAGCTTTCTGTAGAAGAATTAAGTAACCTCGTAGACCAAACTATCAGCCGCGCTTTATTATCAGTCAAGGGAGTGGGGCAAGTTAAACGTATAGGTGGAGTTGACCGAGAAATCCGGATTAACCTTGACCCAAATCGTTTACAATCTCTTGGTATCACCGCTACCCAGGTAAACGACCAAGTACGTACTTTTAACGTTAACTTACCTGGTGGACGCGCTGAAGTTGGCGGTAGCGAACAAAGTATCCGCACTCTAGGTAGTGCCAAAAGCGTCAAAGACTTGACAAATTACGAAATTGTCTTACCTAATGGTGGTTCTGTCCGTTTATCTAGTTTGGGGACGGTAGAAGATAAGTTTGGTGATATTCGTCAAGCTGCACGGTTGAATAACAAACCTGTGGTAGCCTTCCAAGTATTGCGGAGTACAGGTAGTGTCACAGTGACGGTAGAAGAAGGAGTGAAAGCAGCGTTAGAAGAACTGCAAAAAACACTTCCCCAAGATGTGAAGGTGGAATTAATTTTTACCAGAGCCACCCCCGTGCGCGACTCCTACCAAAGCACAATTGATGAATTAATTCAAGCCTCAGTCCTAGCAGTAATAGTAATTCTCATCTTTTTGAGAGACTGGCGAGCAACATTAATTACAGCAGTAGCTTTGCCTTTGTCGATTATTCCGACCTTTTTTGTGCAGCAAGCCTTAGGTTACACCCTCAACAATATGACTTTGTTGGGATTAGCGCTAGCGGTGGGTAACTTGGTTGATGATGCCGTTGTGGAAATTGAGAACATGGAACGGCACATAGCAATGGGCAAAACACCTTGGGAAGCTTCTTTTGACTCTTCTGATGAAGTGGGACTAGCGGTGATCGCGAGTGCGGCAACAATTATTGCCGTGTTTTTACCCGTTGCTTTTATGGGTGGTATTCCTGGGCAGTTTTTCCAACCTTTTGGTGTTACCGTTGCCGTTTCGACAATTTTCTCAACTCTTGTGGCACGCATGGTGACACCGATGATGGGTGCGTATTTGCTCAAAGATAAGAAACATGATGAAGGTGCAAAACAGCACAAGCCCAAAAAAGGAATCAGATTTTTGGGGATAAATTTTGGGTTTCTAGGTCGGAGGAAGAATCAAGAAGAAGAAGAAATTCCTTTCTCACTTCCCCCCTACCCCTCGGAATTGCAAACGCAAAGCATTTCTTCCCCTTCCTCCAAAAAGCGGCGTTTTCAACCTTATAAATCAATGTTGAAGTGGGCATTGCGACATCGATTGACAACATTGGGTATTGCTCTGGCTTTCTTCATCGCTAGTTTGATGCTGATTCCTGCTATCCCCAAAGGTTTTGTGGATGACGGAGATGTGGGTATTTCCACTGTTTTGATTGAATTACCCCCCGGTTCTACTTTGCTAGATATCAACAAGGTAGCCACGCAAGGAACCAACCTCATCCGGCAAAATCCAGCAGTTGAAAGCGTTCTAGCCACAGAAGAAATAAATTCTGCTACCCTCACCGTCAAGCTCAAACCCAGAGAAGATCGAAAAGTTACTCAAAAAGAGTTTGAGGTGCAAATACGTCCTTTATTCCAGCAAATAGCGGGAGCGAGAATTAGTTTCCAAACTGAAGGAGCTGGTGGTGATGGTAAGGAATTATCTATAGTTCTCAGAAGTGAGAATCCAGACGCTTTACTTGAAGGTGCTAACGCGCTAGAAAAGCAGATGCGAACAGTACCCGGATTAGTGGAGGTGTCTTCAACTGCGAGTCTGGTAAAACCAGAGATTTTGGTAATTCCCGATCCGCAGCGAGCCGCAGATTTAGGTGTAACCGTGCAAGCAATTGCCCGGACTGCTTCGCTGGCAACTATAGGGGATATCGAGGCAAATTTAGCGAAATACAATCTGAGCGATCGCCAAATTCCCATTCGCGTCCAAATCGACCCGAAAGCGCGAGCAGACATCAACACAATCAAAAATCTCCAAGTTCCGACTCAAAATAACACCTTGGTTCCCCTAATTGCTGTGGCAGATATCCGCTTTGGTAGTGGTCCTGCAACCGTCAACCGCTTTGACCGAGCTCGTCAAGTTGCGGTGGAAGCTAACTTCCAAGGTATCGCTTTAGGAGAAGCAGTAAATGCAGTTAACAAGTTACCTGCATTCACCAACTTGCCCCCAGGAGTGACTCAGCAACCTTCTGGAAGTGCGAAAATTATGGCAGAAATTTTCAGTCGCTTTGGTGCTGCATTAGGACTGGCATTAATGAGTATCTATGCGATTCTGGTTTTGCTGTATAATAACTTCCTGTATCCCATAGCGATTATGATGGCGTTGCCCTTTTGTTTAGGGGGGGCATTGGTAGCCTTGATGGTGGCTCAAAAACCTTTGGGAATCTACGCCCTAATTGGTATAGTTTTATTGATGGGAGTTGTTACCAAAAACTCGATTCTCTTGGTGGACTATGCGATTATGAACCTCCAAGAAGGCAAAAAACAACGTGAAGCACTGCTAGAAGCCGGATTGTCACGATTGCGCCCAATTATGATGACTTCTTTGGCAACTATTGCCGGTATCATTCCTCTTGCTTTGGGAATTGGTGCCGGTTCTGAAGTTCGTCAACCGATGGGAGTTGCGATTTTAGGCGGTTTCACAACTTCCACTTTGCTGACTTTGGTGGTTGTGCCGGTGATATTTACTTATATTGACTCTTTCCAAAGGTGGATTGTAGATACGGCAAAATATGGATTTGGCAAGAAACGGCGCCGCAAGAAGGTTACTGTTGAAGATGTCATCAGTTTGCCCCCTGCTAGGAAAGAACCACCGTCTGAGTACTCAATTCACAAATAACATCATGTCGTCCCTCCTAGAGACTATTCTGTGCTACGTCTCTACAATAATATGGGTGATTTATTTCAATACAGTTCAGTTAAGGTTTTTTGGACTTATTTCAGACTTGTAGAGACGCGAAATTTCGCGTCTCTACCAAGGATTTTAGGCTTAACACCAAGCGTATTGTGATTTATTTCGTAGTGAGGACTTTAGTCCTCTCACGCTAAGAGTGAGTACTTTCTTGAGACGTGAGGCTTCTTTTGTTCCAGCTAAAGTCCTTGCTACAAAAAGAAGATATAATGTGGTATAATACTTTTTAGTCTTATTAAGGCTAAAAGATTTGCGGGTGTAATTCAGTGGTAGAATCTCACCCTCCCAAGGTGAATGTCGTGGGTTCAAGTCCCATCGCCCGCTTTGAAAAGTTTTGCCTTAGCGAAGCTCACCGTTCGCACAGCGTTCCGCAGGAAAGGTATCACTCTTTGATAGATAAGCAGCAAAAGAGAACTACAGCAGATTTCAGGTTAATGAAGTACATATAGGAATCATATTTGATTTTTGAAAAAAACTAAGAGATAATACGGAGATGAGTGATAAGTATAATGAGGAACGATGATGAATCAGCACTTACAGCAGGCGATCGCAGAACTAGAGGAATTTATAGTTCAAAATATAAATGCCCGTGAAGTGAGAAAAGGGTTAGCAGTAAAGCTGGTTTATCAAGGTTACTTATATGAGGAAATCCAGAGAATTCTTGGCGTTTCACTTGGTTCGATAACAGGTTGGAAACAAGTATATGAGGATAATGGAATTGATGGTCTAAGACTAAATTATAAAGGAAGAAAAGCTATTTGAGTACTGAGCAGCGAGAGGAAGTATTGAGTTGGCTTCAAACAAAGGATTATTGGGAAATAGGAGAATTAGAGTATAAACTAGCTTTTGAATATGATGTAGTTTACGAAACGAAAAAAGTTACTACGATTTGTTTAAAGCAGCAGGAATCAGTTGGAAGAAAACCACAAAATTAAACCCAAAAGCTGACCCAGATGCTGTTTATGCAAAAAAAAGAGATTGAAACATTGTTGGAAAACAATCGTAGTGAAATTGAAACAGGTAAATTAAGAGCGTTACTGATTGATGAATGTCATTTAATGTGGGGAGACTTAAGTGGTTATATATGGGGTAAAACAGACCAAGAAATTATGGTTCCAGTGGTCAATGAGCGAGAGAAACAAACATATTATGGAGCAATTGACTATCTTCAAGGAGAATTAATACTTAAAACCTATGATGCTGGAAATTCCAAAAATACGATTGATTATCTACGTTATTTGCTAGATGAGTCTCCTAATCAGCAATTATTAATTTTTTGGGATGGAGCTAGTTACCATCGTTCTCAAGAAATTAAAAATTTCTTGAATGAAGTGAACAAAGGACTTTCAACTGACCAGTGGAAAATACACTGCGTTCGTTTTGCTCCCAATTGTCCGGTACAAAACCCCATTGAGGATGTTTGGTTGCAAGCCAAAACCTGGGTTCGACGTTTTTGTGCTTTGCTCCCTTCATTCTCTCATTTAAAATGGATGTTTGAATGGTTTATCCGTCACACTACCTTTGATTTTCCCACTCTTCAGATGTACGGAGCTTTTTCAAAAATCAAATATTAGTCCTATATATAAAACCCCTCTCCTTGTAGAGACGTAGCACAGAATAGTCTCTACGTGTATTCGATTAGAGCGATAGGGTGCTGTAATTACACAATGTCATTATTAATTCTGATTTTGTAAGATTTTTGGAAACATTTTTGTTCAAAAATCAAATAGGAATCCTATAGTTTATTTACAGCAGATTTCAGGTTTAGGAGGTACATGCGTAAAACCGAAAACCCTGTAGAAACGTTACGAAAGGAACGTCTCTACGTGTATTTAATCACAACGCAATCTGCTGTATATCCAGTTAGCGGTTAATTCATCAGTGCAGCAAGCAAAGTTCTGACCACAATTTCCAATTCTTCAGTTACTCGATAAAGGTTAATTGCTTGTTCAATACTTTGTTTTTGTCTATTTAATATACCAAATTGCCAAACATTACCTGTAGTTACTGCTCCTAATATTTCAGCTTGAGTAGAATCAGTCCATTTATCAAGAGCTATCATCTCAGTAGCTAGTTGTATAAATCCCCTATTTATATCTGCTTGCTTGGCTTCAATCACAATTAAATTTGTTGTTGTTCGCAGATAATAATCTAAATTGCCTTGAAGTTTATTATCAACTTTAATATTATATTCAATTCGTAATTCGGCGTGGGAATAATGAATTATATCAGTAACAATCGGCGCAATTAAAATTTCCCGACGAGTAGCTTCGTTTTCTAAATTTACAAAAGGTAATACTTCTTCAATCCGTTGCTTTAGGTCGGCAAGTCTGTCTAATGAGCCTGAGTATTGTGGTAAGTTCAGAAATTTTCGCTCGAATGAATAACCAAATTCAGCGACTAAATCATCAACTGCAAACCCTAATTCAAAGTAATTGCTAAAAGTATACGAGCGATTTGGGTCTAACAATGGTGTGCGGCTCATTGAATTCCTCTAATCAAGTAAATTACGGTTTCAGCTAAGTATAGTTTTACATAATAACGAGCGCGTTTTTTAACGCAGAGGAGCGCGGAGGTAAGCGCAAAGTGACGCAGAGTTTTTGTTAGAAATTTTCGTCATGAACTTATGAAATGCTGTACTAAGTTTTGTCAGTGAGTGGGGATATCGTCTCGTATAAAAATTTGTTGTTTGGTAGTTAAATCAGTCGTGGTTGAATTCATATCTTCATCAAACAATATAGCGGTTCTTGGTTGAGGTACATATAAAACCTCACCCCTTGTAGAGACGAAGCATGTGGAATGTCTCTATGTCTTTTTTACCAGATGTCTAATATGACCTGCACTGCGTACAATAACTATCAAGACATTATGCAGGCAGAAGGTGATGGAAAAAATGAAATTGGACTGGTTAAAAATTGTGTTGGTAGAACCAGCAGGTCCAATGAATGTGGGTTCTGTAGCACGGGTAATGAAAAATTTCGGGTTACATCATTTAGTATTAGTCAATCCTCAATGTGACTTTTTGGGGTTGGAAGCAAAAAAAATGGCAGTTCATGCCGATGATGTTTTAGAATCTGCGGTATCGGTGCCGACTTTGCCAGAAGCATTGCAAGGATGTGTGAGAGCGATCGCTACAACTGCTCGTGTGCGTGATTGGGAAAAGCCTTTAGAAAATCCCCGCGATGCATTACCCTGGTTATTGGAAGAAAAAGACAAATCAGCAGCCTTGATTTTCGGTCCAGAAGACCGGGGATTAAGTAATCAAGAGTTAAACTACGCTCAGAGGTTTATTCGCATTCCCACCGATTCTGTTTATCCAGTGCTAAATTTGGCTGCGGCTGTGGGAATATGCTGTTATGAACTGGCAGAAAATCTCAAGCAAAGCGATCGTCAAAGCTTAAACAAAACTGAACTGGCACCTTTTGAGGTTGTGGAAATATACTATCAACAATTAGAATCACTTTTATTGGAAATTGGTTACATTTATCCACATACAGCAGCTAGTCGGATGGAAAAATTTCGACAACTTTATAATCGTGCTGGACTGCAAACTAAGGAAGTAGCTATGTTGCAGGGAATTTTACGGCAGGTACAATGGGCTATGGGGGGAAAGAGCGATCGCGAAAATTTGTAATTCATCGTTTACTATCATACTGATCATCTCCCCAAAATCATAAACATAACTTCAACACAAAAATGCTACTTAATGACAGAAAATGATTTCAGTATTAAAGTGTTGCTATAAGTTTTGGGTCGGGATGCAACAAACAACTAGATTGGGTCATAAGGAGTAGCAGTGTCAGAATCAAGTGATAAACTAATCGCTTTTTCACGGCGTCAACCCAGCAACCGACGCCAAAATAAGCGTAAAGTGCAACCAGTACAACAAAATAAAGAGAAAAAGAACGTATCGCGTTCGCGAAGCGTGTCCAAAGGACTCTCGCATCCCCAAAAAATCAGCACTACACTTAGTCCTCCAGGTGTCCCGAAGACACGACCAGGGTTAGTTATGCCATCTGCTGTCAAAGGAAGAATACCACCCTTTCAACCCAGTGGTGGAAACTTAAAGGCGATGCGAAAGCAGGTAGTCTCAAAAAGAATTTCGCGATCGCCAAAAGCAGGTCAACGACCATCGCGCAAAACTAGGTTAAAGCCAATGGCAAGATCGTTGTTATATGCAATGCGCTTGTTAATTGTGGGAGTTGGTATTGGTGCGATCGCTGGTACAATCCTATCAGTTTTAGATCCTGCTACTCGGATTAACTCGGCTTCGGTGTCATCGAACACTAATAATGTTGAGCAAAAGGCACAATCTCCCCAGAATTTCCAAAATAGCGGTTTATATTTATCTCAGGAAATCACCTCCTTAAAAGCTGCTGTGCAAAATTTGGCACTGGCAAGTCCAAATTTGACCCCAGGAGTTTTCTTGGTAGATTTAAATAGTGGCGGTTATGTAGATATAAACGCTGGTGCAAGTTTCCCCGCAGCTAGTACAATTAAGGTGCCGATTTTGGTTGCCTTATTTCAGGATGTGGATGCAGGCAAAATTCGCTTAGATGAAATTCTAACCATGCAACAGGATATGGTTGCAGGTGGTTCGGGAAATATACAATATAAACCTGTGGGAACTCAGTTCACAGTGCTGGAACTTGCCACGAAAATGATTACAATCAGCGATAACACTGCCACAAATATGCTGATTGCTAAATTAGGTGGTATTGATGCGTTAAATCAGCGTTTTCGCAGTTGGGGTTTGACAACCACCGCTATTCGTAACAAATTACCAGATTTAGAAGGTACAAACACCACCAGTCCCAAAGAATTGGGGAATTTGCTGGCGATGGTGAATCAAGGTAATTTAGTATCTATGCAATCACGCGATCGCTTGCTTGATATCATGCGTCATACAGAAAGAGATACATTATTACCCTCTGGTTTAGGAGCTGGCGCAACCGTTGCTCACAAAACCGGCGATATTGGTACAATGTTAGCGGATGCTGGTTTAGTTGATATGCCAAATGGCAAGCGTTACATCGCTGCTGTCATGATACAACGTCCGAATAACGACCCCCGCGCCGAAAAACTCATCAGTGCAATTTCTAGTACTGCTTACCAACAATTCAGCCAAAATCTTGCACCCAACCCCATAGGAAACACTCCACCCCTAAGCGGTTATCAATCCCCAGTCATGACACCTCAAACCAACCCAATGGGAAGCGGTTATCAACCCCCAGTCATCACACCTTTACCCAACAATACAGGAATTTATCCACCCCCATACATAAATCCTTCACCCAATAACATGGGAACCAATTATCAATACCCCATAACCAATCCTCAATATTACCCCCCAAGATAATTCTTATATTAATTATTATTTCGTAGTATAGCGATTCCCACATTCATGAGGTACAGAATATTGAATTAACCGCAGATGAAGATAGATAAACGCCGATGGACGCAGATAAATTTATACCTCAGCAGACTAGGAAACGCTATAAGCACGAAGAGTGCTTCAAATATGCATGTCAACACCGTTGATACCGCATTCCCGGTAACTGGGAAATCAAACCCATAAGTTCCAACTGCAACAAAGCACTAGAAACCGAACCAGCATTCATCCCCGTTTGTTGGATAATAAAATCAAAAGGTAAAGACTCCGAAGAAATAGCTTCCATAACTTGTTTCAGTTCTGGTGGTAAATTTACCAGAGGTAACTCTTGCTGTATTAGTGAATCTTCAATTACATCAAATTGTGGTATTGCACCCAACATCTTTAACAGTTCATCAAGTTCCCTGAGAATCGGCGTTGCTCCTTGATAAAGTAACTTTAAACACCCTTGGGATGGCTGGTCATCCAGTCTACCAGGTAGTGCATAAACATCTCGTCCAAATTCATTTGCGTATTGCGCTGTAATTAAAGCACCAGATTTTATCGGTGCTTCCATCACCAAAACAGCGCGAGTCAACCCGGCAATTATTCGATTGCGACGGGGAAAATGAGTGCGATCGGGTGGTGTTTTCGTGCTGTATTCACTCAGCACTAACCCAGATGTCAAAATCTGCTTGTATAAGTCGCGATTTTTGTGTGGATAGATGACATCTACACCGGTACCCAAAACGGCTAAAGTCCTTCCCCCAGCTTTCATCGCAGCTAAATGACATTCAGTGTCAATTCCCTCTGCCATTCCAGAAACAACTGTAAAATTATTTTTCGCCAAAGCCGCGCTAATTTGACGAGTCCAACGTATACCATATTCTGTAGGTTTGCGCGTTCCGACAATGGAAACTAGGGGTTTTTGTCCGAGATTTTCTGACAAATCCACTTCACCACGATAATACAAAATTGGCGGTGGGCTTGGTGTTTCTAGCAGCAAACGCGGATAATCTACATCAGCTGGTGTCCAAAAATGAGGATTTTCTTGCTGGTGTTTGATTAGTAGTTGTTCGGGATGCAAAGCAGAACGTTGTTTTATCACTTTTTCCAGCGTCTGCAAACCAAAACCCTCTACTTGAGCTAATTCACCTTGATGTGCTTTCCAAGCGGCAGCCAACGTGCCAAAATGCTGTTGTAAACGTTGTAACAACACTGGACCAATCCCCGAAATTTGCGACCAAGCTAACCAATATGCACGTTCTTCTAACACTTTCCCATTCTCACTTCTACTGCTTGATTATTCCCAAATTGAGTTTGTCTATTTATGTTGATGAATGGGGAACTAGGGATTGGGGACTGGGGACTAGGGAATAGAAAGAAGGTGAATAAAAATAATTACCAATGCCCAATGCCCAATGCTCAACAACCAACAACCATCAATGATTAAATATTTATATCGTCCTCTGTTATGCATATCTGGTTGCTTAATATTTTTAATTTTGCATAGTTTTCTGGCTTCATCTCCTAGTTTGGCAGCTGAGAAAATTGTTGTCAGATATGGAATATTTGCTCAATCGCTTCCCATAGCAGATTTACGCAAGTATGCAGAAACAAAAAAAGTATCGTCTGATTTACAATCTTTTCTCGGTTATTTAAAACCTAAACAACAACAAAAGTTACAAGAAGCGCTTCAGGTGAAAAAATCTCTAGATATTGTGGCTTTAAATAAGCTGGTAGATTCATCAATTGGTAAACTATTTTTATCTGGTGCTTCTCGTGCGATCGCACGAGAAGATCGAGCCGGTGTACCAGCACTACGAGCAGCTTTGCTTCTTGGTGCAAAATCACCAGAAGGTTTAAGTATACTCAGCTTTCTCGAAGCTTATCCCAGTGATAGATTAGTTATTGATGTACCAGCTACTTTAGACTTACTCAGCAAATCAAAGTTATTTTTTGCTTCTAATGATGCAACAATCAAAGATAATTTAAGTTCTTCACCTTTATGGCGACTGGAACTACAATATCAGATATTCGCTAGCGAAGGAAAGCAATTTTCCGGCTGTTTGTTTGGTGATTCTATTTCCGCTCAAATTGGAAATACTCTTGGGGAAGGTAATTTTAATTTTGCGTTTAATGGTGTGAGTTCAATTTCATTAGTTCAACAACTGCAACGTTTAATTCCGACTAAGGTGAAATGTGAAAAAACCATCATCGCAGTTGGGAGAAATGATGCTTTGTATCAACTTAGTGATGAAGAGTTTAGGAAAAATGTGAAAGAAGCGATCGCACTCGTGAGAACATCGGGAACTAAACAGATTTTTCTCATTCCCGCTTTTTACTCAACAGTTGCCGCTAGCAAAGATCCAACTGTAGCAGCTCCACTCCCGAAAGTCGAACAAATCAACGCTGTGATTAATCAAGTGGCAGCTTCAGAAAATGTCCCCGTTGTCGCTGAAGGTATAGCACCGTTGTATGAAAATAATGTTTTGAAAGATAATTTAACAACTGATGGCGATCATCTGAATGCAGAAGGACTCAAGATTTATCGACAAGCATTATTGAATATTCTAGGGAAATAAATATCCCATCGTAAAGACGTTCCATCGTAAAGACGTTCCACCGTAAAGACGTTCCGGCGGAACGTCTCTACAATATGTGTGATTAGCCTAACATTATATAATGTTAGGCTAATTAATTTTATTCAAACTTTGATAAACCAGCGTTGACGATACATTCCGTAAGCTACAGCTAACCAAAATAAGACGGTGACAATGGCAAATAATAGTGAACCATTGAAAGCACCAGCCCAAGGTACGAAAAGATTATTGTAAATCCAATCGAAGGTGTTTGGAGCTTTTTCACCGCTGCCGATGTTGGTTTTCACCAAGATTTTAATTAGTAATACAGAAGCAACGAAAATAGCGATCGCATTTAAACCCATGACTTCAAACGCTTTACTCCAACGTCGTATCCGTCGCACTTCAATCAGTTCATAACAACCTGCGAGCAATATTAATGCCCAACCACTGGTAAAAATTACATAAGAACTCGTCCACAATTTCTTGTTAATCGGGAATGTCAAACCCCATACCCAACCGATAATTAAGCAACCAATACCAAATAAGACTAAACCTATACTTGTGCGTGATTTGACTGGCTGATTCCGTATCCAATCACCAGCGAAGTAGCCAGCAAAAACGCTAGCGATCGCAGGAATCGTACTAAAAAGCCCTTCAGGATCTCCCATGAAGTTGAAACCATCACCTTTATATAGATGTGAAGAGGGAATAATCAATCGATCCACAAAAGCCCCAAAATTACCTTCTCGTGTCAACACTCCGGCACCAAAACCGGGAACCGGCACATACATCATCGCCAACCAGTAACCGATAAGCAACACTCCTGCAAGTATCCATAATCCTTTACGCGGTATATTTAAGACTGCCAAGGACGCAAATAAATAAGCAAGGCTGATGCGTTGTAATACTCCCATAATGCGGATACTACCCAAATCGAAAGTCCCAATCCCCTTATTCCAAAATATATTCAGCAGCAATCCCAAAGCAAAAAGAATGGCAGCGCGGCGCAAAATACGCCAATATACACTTGATGTAGGTTTATTATTTTCGGTATACTTAGATAACGAAAAAGTCATCGCTACACCAACAATGAAGAGAAAGAAGGGAAATACTAAATCAGTTGGTGTGCAACCGTGCCAATCAGCATGAAGTAAAGGTGGATAAACATTCGGTTCGGCGATGCCTGCCATATTCACAAGAATCATACCAGCGATCGTAATGCCGCGAAAAACATCAAGAGAGGTGAGACGCATAAGCACAATTATGTGTTTGACAATTAGATTACTCTCCTCAATGCAGACGAGCAAGAAAAATTTTTAGACCGATACACAAGTTAAAGTTTTGTCAAGTATACAACAGACATCGAGTTGAAAAACAATAGACATCTCCAGAAAACAATGTAGAGACGCGTTAGCGAAGCGGGACGAAGTTCAATTTCGCGTCTCTACAAGGGTTGTAGACAACGCATAGTTCATTTTCACTCCTATATCTAATGTAGAGACGCTCCGATGGAACGTCTTTATGTCTTTTTTGGAGATGTCGGGGTTGAAAATCAATGTAGAGACGTAGCACTGCTACGTCTTTGTCAACTATACAACAGACATTGAGTTGAAAATCAATGTACAGACGTCCCACTGCTACCAATACGGTTCGGTTAAGGGAAATTGTAGGTTGGGTTGAACGAAGTGAAACCCAACAAAGCCTTGGAAAT
>NZ_KK073768.1:1842288-1846386 GCF_000582685.1 [Scytonema hofmanni] UTEX 2349 | reverse complement strand
TTAAGGGAAATTGTAGGTTGGGTTGAACGAAGTGAAACCCAACAAAGCCTTGGAAATGTTGGGTTTCGTTCCTCAACCCAACCTACAAATTTTTGTTTTTTTAGCTTAACCGAACCGTATTGCCACTGCTACGTCTTTGTCAAGTATACAATACACATCAGGTTGAAAAACAATGTAGCAGGTTACGACGGAACGTCTTTTTTGGAGATGTCTATTAGATGTGGGTATCAAAAAAAGACGTAGCAGTGCTACGTCTCTACATTCTTTTTTGGAAATATTGAGTATGCTTGCTTTAATTTAATTCGGCTGGGTAAGATGAAGGAGAAGGAATCCTTGCCAAAATTCCTTTTTTCAGTGGCACCGGTCTTTCTGCCCAAGGCAACAATCCCTCAGTATGATTATAATACTTAGTGGCACACTCCAGGACATTCGCCATTTCGGAAGTTGATAAATCTGGGGAAATATCACCAAATAAATAAGTGCATTTGCCGTTTGCGACAAAGGAAATAGTACATGCGCGATCGCAAGCACTCATGCATTCTACAGGCTGAATCGGAAATTCTTCATGCAATTCCCAGTCTTGGTGCAGTTCTTGCAACTGCTTGAATAACTTATCACCACCACTTTCACCTACTCGCTTTCCATCTTTCCAGACACTTGAGCAAGTAGTACAAACAAACAAAGCATGTTGAGTTTTCATCTATAATGCGATCGCTTTTTTAAATTTGCCAATACCCTGCAATGCGATTGTATCGGGTGACAATGCCATTGTATCGGGTGACAATGCGATTGGATCGCGATCCAATGCCATTGCATCAAGTCACAATGCCATTGTATCGAGTGACAATGCGATTGGATCGCGATTCAATGCCATTGCATCGAGTCACAATGCGATTGGATTGCGATCCAATGCCATTGCATCGAGTGACAATGCCATTGCATCGACCTGCATTTAAAAACGCGCTTGTTTTTACCGAAAAATTGGGTTTAAAGCCCCGTCGTTCTACGATGGCTTTGAATTAATTAGTGTACCAATATACTATAGTAATGATAGTGGAAAGGTAATCAACCACTTAAAAAACCTAGCTGTCGAAAGACAAAGCACTGAACCTTGATAATTGAATCTATGCGGTTCTACTGCATTGTTCTAGTTTCCACCTAGCAGTAGGTAAAAGATTCATTGGGGCTAGACGACTCAGAATTTTGGAACAAATTGTTTCAAGTAAAACAGGACTTGCAGCAATGCAACTACCGAGGGGCACTCGGAAAGTTAACGCTTGGGGAGAATCCCACCTCTGGTCTAGATAACGCAAGGACTCTAGGTTAAGTGGTTTCGTTGAACCAAGAATCCCCGTCGATTTATCGCGGGGAGTGTCAATTTGCAGGAGTCTCTTGGAGATAACCCGCCATAACACAATCGTCAATTAGTTGCTGAATAAAGAACCAAAGTTCAGGCGTCCCTGTTTCTACTGGTGCCATCCGTTTCATTACTTTATCGCGTGTAATGCCATGAATGCGCCAAGTACCACCCTGAGTTTGTTGGTTGTGTAGCATTGGTTGTATGCGGTCTAAAGCTGCGGCAAACTTAGCTGTAGGCGTTTTTCGTGCTTCAAACTCTTCCCAAAGCGATCGCATTTCTTCTGCCTGCTCGACTGGCAAAAGTCCAAATAACCGCAATGCTGCTTGAGCTTCCTTTGCTGCCTTATCTTCGTTTGCCTGCACATCATAGCAGAAAGTGTCACCCGCATCAATTTCTACTAAGTCGTGAATCAGCAGCATTTTAATAGCGCGTAGTTGATCGACTCCTGACGGTGCATATTCTGCTAATACTATTGCCATCAGCGCCAAATGCCAAGAGTGTTCCGCACTATTTTCCCTGCGTGAAGCGTCAGTTAACAGCGTTTGACGCAAAATTAACTTTAGCTTGTCGATTTCGATGATGAATTGAATTTGTTGAGTCAGTCGGTTGGTTTGCACTTCCATCTTTGGGAATTAATTTAAGATTAAATTAATTAAACTATGTCGTCCTTCCTCCGGAATTTTTGGTATGTCAAGTGTATCCAACTATATCAAAGGATTTTAGATAAAACCCTTATCAAGTGGGATTTTCAGTCTCAATATATTTTCAGAAATAAAATTGGAGTCCTATATGAATGATAGTACTGCTCTAAAATCAATCTTGTTAATGGCTGCAAACCCTAAAAGAGCTAAGAGTTTACGTCTGCAAGAAGAGGAGCGGGAAATAAAAGAGCAATTACGTCTAGCAGGGTACGGAAAAACACCTATAAATTCAACAGGGGCAACCCGACCGAGAGACATCCGGCAGGCAATGTTGGATTTTAAGCCGCAGATTGTACATTTTAGTGGTCATGGGGCTGAAGAAGACGGTTTAGTTTTTGAAGATGTTACAGGACAGGAGAAATTAGTTAGCTCACAAGCCTTAGCAGACCTATTTAGATTATTCTCTAATCGAGTGGAATGTGTTGTTTTGAATGCGTGCTACTCAAAATTTCAGGCTGAAGCGATCGCACGACACGTTAATTACGTTGTTGGCATGAGCAAAGCAATTGGCGATCGCGCTGCCATCGAATTTGCTATTGGCTTTTATTCCGCTCTCGGTGCTGAAGAATCGATTGAGTTTGCTTACGAGCTAGGTTGCAATGCAATTCAACTAGAGGGAATTCTAGAGCATTTAACGCCAGTTCTTTACATAAAAGGGAAACTATTCCAGCTTCATCAGGACAATAGTGAGCTACAAAATGAAGAGAGTTTGTTTGGGAAGAATCAAAAGACTGATGATTTAAGCTCAACAACCCAGCAAGCTCCCTCCGATAAATTAACTGATTCTCAGCGAAGAAGATTGAAAGTGCAAAGAGACACTCTTCAGATCGATTGGGACTTGAGACAGGAGAAGTTAAAGCAGCTACGACAGTCTTCAGCTATTGAGGCAAGTGCTGCTATTAGATTTCAGTTACAACAGCAAATTCAGGCTGAAGAAACACAACTTTTACAGTTGAATGATGAATTAGATAAGATCGAGCAAATTTTACATCATGGTGAATCATCGTTTGAAGAAAAGCGAGATACCACAAGGGGACAATTTGATATATCAACACTTCAAACAAGTTCAGTTCTAGCCGCTCAACAAAATATTGAAACACAACGACTATCTAGCAAAGATGAAATTATATACGATCTGATTAACAAACTATTTGATGCATTATGTAGTCCTAATCTTGAAGTAGGAATGCAGAAATTTGAGGCGATCGCTCATAAATCCTTATTTCAAAATGGACACATTGATCCAGCTTTTAGTAAAAACAGTTTGAGTGTGGCATTTAAAAACGTAAACTTATACAAACGTCCTATTGAAATTATTGACACTCAGCCTACAGGACGAACAAAACTCGGCTTAAGAGCAGATAAGGAAGATGGCAAAGAAGAAAAATATGCAATTGCTCGTTATGACAACTTTAAAGGGCTGTATCATGTTCGCATCTTTTTTCCTGCCGATGATAGAGCCGCTAAAATATCAGGTTTAAGCTTGTGAAATAATCAACTTTCATTTAGTAACAATCCATTATGAAATGTCCTCAATGTCAAACTGAAAACCGAGATGATTCACGATTTTGTATCAATTGTGGCAACTCTCTGAGTGTTGATGTCTCTTTAGATGACGGAACTCGTACACCGTAACCGTTCAGGGGGGTAACGAGAGAATAAGAGTTACAGGCGATTTAATTGGTTGATCTAGCTACGTCGTGGGCTCCTCAAATTTAGTAACAATTGTTGGGGTTGTCAGGCGATCGTCAATTAGGGAGACCAAAATCTGGTAATGTGAAATTTATGGAACAAAAGCACCTATCCTACATCGAGCAGATACCCCGTGTTGATTGGGAAAAAACTCCAGCCAGCGTCCAAAAACTGGTAGAGGGGATGGGGCAGCAAATCGAAAGCTTAGAAAAACAATTAGCAGAAGTCCTGACAATCCAGCAACAGCTATTAGAGAAAGCTAATCGTACATCTCAAAATTCATCATCACCTCCTAGTGCAGACCCGCCAGGATTTGGGAAAAAGCAGGAGAAAAAGAAAAGTAAC
>NZ_KK073768.1:1750223-1842188 GCF_000582685.1 [Scytonema hofmanni] UTEX 2349 | reverse complement strand
CGTACCCGGTACCGCCCAATCTAGCGTAGCGTTCCCCAGTTGCGTCACTTACCCCCCCCTGAACGGATACAATACAGCTAGCTCCACTACCTACCTTCTGTCGTCATTGTGGGGCTAAACTTGAAGCTTCACACACTTTTTGTGCCAGCTGCGGAGAGAAAGTTTCTCCTTGAATGTTAGGTTAGCTGATGCCTACCAAAACCTTTGAACAAGATTCTATTAGCGATCGACTCCTGAGGGCGATCGCTTTATAATAGAAGTATGAAAAATCAATTTCCATTATGTCAAAAATATGACACACTCTTCACCCGAAAGAATTGTCAGACGCGGTAGAGTATTCCCTGAAATTCAGTGGACAGAAGCACAAAAAGCCCAAGATAGAGCCAGAAGACAAGCATTTTATGAGCATTGTTGGGCGATTTTTGAGCATTTAAAACCAGAAATCCTAGATAAATATTCTGGCTGGTACATCGCCATTGAACCGGATAGTGGCGATTATTTTATTGATCAGGATAAAGAAGTAGCTAGTAAAATGGCTAAAGAAAAGTATCCTCACCTTATTCATCATATTTTTGGCATTAACGAAACAGGGGTTAGTGGCAGAATATGATTGAGGGAAGGTTTCGAGAATATGGACAAATTTATTTTGAAATAGATTTAATTGGCGGAGATGGATTGAGTTTTCCTGTAGAAACAATGTTAGATACAGGATTTACTGAGTTTTTAGCTATGAACAAACAAGATGTAGAGAGTCTTGATTGGCATTTTTTAAATCAAGATAAATTAAGAACTGCTCAAGGAGAAACTGAATTTGATGTTTATAGCGGTAGAGTCATAATAGATAATCGACAATGGGAAATTCCTGTATTTGCTGGAGATGAAATACAGGAAATCTTATTAGGTTCTCGATGGCTGAAATTATTTATTTTACTCGCTGATTATAGTCAAAATAGAGTCACTTTAGAGTACATATAAATCAGGAGAACGGAAATAGGACTCATCCTCTATCCGGTAATCGACATTTTTGCAAGAGACGTTCCGGCGGAACGTCTCTACAAAGGCGGGTTTTAATGCTACAATCATACGTCAAAATTTAAAATTCATATTTCAAATCAGCAACGCCCTAAATTTTATTAGTCTGTAGTTGATTTAGCGATCGCTCCCAACTGCAACCCTGGTGGAAAACTTCCTTCTTCTTTCACTCGCTTAATATCAGCATCGCTAAACCGCAAATTCAACTTGTTTGCTATTGCTCGCAAAATGTCACCTCTGTCAATTACACCAGCGACAGCATCTGCCGGAGAAAGCACAGTAACATAAGATAGCTTTTCGTTTTCCAGCTTGTTGATTACTTGCGCTAAAGTTGTTCTTTCAGCAACAGTTGGTATTTCTGTCAAGGGATGCACAATACTTTGCACTAGTTTAGTTTCCCATTCGCTTCTTTCACAAGAACGCAAATCGTCAATTGAAATCATCCCTTGATAACGTCCATCAGCCGCAGCAAAATAAATCTGTGGTGCGGTGCTTTCTAATAAGTATAAGTCGGCAAAGGAACGCAAAGTTTGATTCCCATCAACTACGCGAAACTCGCTAGTCATTGCTTCACTCGCAACCAATTTCAGCAAGCTTTCTTGCAATGTAGTCACATTATCATAGTTTTTGGCATTGCGAACGGCAAACCAACCAAGCAGTGCAATCCACAATCCTGTTGCTAATTCCCTGGTAAAGAAATCTACAGCAAATCCCAAAGCGATCGCACTATAACCCAAAATTTGCCCCGCACGGGAAGCCCAATGTACAGCTTGATAGCGGTTTCCTGTGACTTTCCACAGTGCTGCTTTTAATACCTGTCCTCCATCTAAAGGTAAGCCAGGAATTAAGTTAAATAGCGCTAAAACTAAGTTAATTCGCGCCAAATCTCCCACCATTACACTCGCTGGGCTGGTGTTAGGCAACACATAACCTATAGCACTCAGTAGAAAAAACAGCGTTACACTAACCAATGGACCAGCGATCGCTACTTGAAATGCTTTTCCTGGAGTTTTCGATTCTTCCTCTATAGCAGCAATGCCACCAAAAAGAAACAGAGTAATTGAGTTAACTTTAATACCTTGAGATATAGCAACCAAGCTATGACCAAGTTCGTGCAACAAGACAGAACCAAATAGCAACAGTGCCATCAATGCTCCAGAACTCCAAGCTAGCACAGGTCCCCATTCTAGGTAAGCTACCCCAAAATTGAGAGTTGCCAGCCCGACAATCAAAAACCATAAAGGATCTAAAAATAGCGGAATTCCAAACAAAGACCCGATTTTCCAAGTTTTTTGCATTACATCACCTTAAAATTTAAATATTTCCAACAGTGCTGACATTTGAGTTTTAAGTTATTTTTTCTACAAAATAATAATTTTTGCCGCTTCAGCAACGCCAAAGAAACCATAGGCTTCAAGTTCTAGAATAGACAATAACCAGGTTTATAAAGAAAAATAAAAATCTGTCTTTGTGATGCGAGGGTGCCTTCTTATCAAGTCAAAATACAAAAAGGTAACAGGCGATCGCCTTTTGTAATTAGTCTAAAAGATTAAATGACCTGCCACCTTTTCAGGGCGTTATATCGATTTCATCTGAAGATAGATAAACTTACAAATCGCAGGTAAGCTCAGATCCTCAACCCGCGCTTGCTCACCTAGCGCAGGGCGTTTATGTCCAGCCTTCTCACACCTACATTCATGATGCGTCTAATGAACCGTTAAATCTTCCTTCAAAGGAGAGGTTTACACTTGCTCCCTAAGAAAGGGTGACAACAAAACAGTTGTCCCCACTTAGTTTTGTTCTAGGAATTTTGCTTATTACAGAGACGTTACGTATAACACATCTGTAATAAAAGTTACAAACTCCCGATATTGGTCAATCCTAAAACGATGCCAATGCCGACAATATGACCGAAACACATCGCACCGATGAATGCACCAACGCTGATAGGCAGTATAGGCAGTTTGGGACCAACCAAAGGCTTTTCAATTTTCAAAGTGAGTAAAAGTGCGACTAAACAGCTGATGCTGATGATGATCGCTACCGTGGGATTCCACTCAGGTGTAGCGGGAACAGTCGTAGCAGCAAGTAAGATTGATGAAATCAAGTTCGTGTCTCCGTAAGAGAAAATTTTTCTAAATCATAAAAATTATAAAGTCAGAAAGACAAAAAAAGAGGAAAACTGGGAATTGTTCGTATAAGTTAAACTTAATGTAATTTTGTGACAAATATTTAAATTTTCCATGCGGGTTAAGATTTGCGGAATTACTCAACCAGAACAAGGGAAAGCGATCGCTTCTTCAGGTGCAACAGCGCTAGGATTTATTTGTGTCCCATCTTCACCACGCTACGTCAATGCAGCGCAAATTCGGGCAGTAATTACACAACTACCCGAAAATATTGACAATATTGGTGTTTTTGCTAATTCTACAGTTGACGAAATCACCCAAACTGTTACCGATTCTGGCTTAACTGGGGTTCAACTCCACGGAGACGAATCAACCGAATTTTGCTACCAAGTGCGCCAATCTCTACCAAACATAGAAATTATTAAAGCTTTCAGAATACGCAGCTTAGAAGATTTTGACAAAGCTGCTACTTACACAACGAGTGTGAATACTTTGCTACTTGATGCCTATCATCCCCAACAGTTGGGCGGTACTGGTAAAACCTTAGATTGGAACATGTTACAGCAATTTAGCCCTAGTTGCCCTTGGTTTTTAGCAGGGGGATTAACGCCAGATAATATTGTTGAGGCTCTAAATCAAGTTAAACCCAGTGGTATAGATTTATCCAGCGGTGTAGAACGCGCTCCTGGTGATAAAGATTTACACAAGGTAGCGCAGTTGTTTGCGCGACTACGAGGAAAAACACAATTGGATGGATAAGCTGACAGCAGATTGCGTTGTTATTAAATACACGTAGAGACGTTCCAGTGGAAGGTCTTTACAGGGTTTTGGGTTTTACGCATGTACCTCCTAAACCTGAAATCTGCTTTATCAGGAAAGGCACTTATGCTGGAGGCAGCTATGCTGAAGGGAATTCTGATTCCTGCCCACAGAAATTGACAATCATGGAGCAGGGGGTTTAAAACCCCGTCGTCTACACGGCGTCTTCATTCAGTTGGGGTCGCTATTCCCCATCTGAACATACCTTCTGCCCTCAGCACGAATGCCTTCTGCCTTCGTTCCTAATTTATTTAGGTTGCATTACCGCAACAATGCCTGAATCTGCACTGATGTTAATTCTTGCACATTGCTCAAAATTATCGCCGCTCCCGCTTCTCGCAATGTTTGGGCATAAGCTTCACGCCGCGCTACCGTCTCCTGCACATGAGGCGGTAAAATACCTACACCAATCCAAGTGCGCTCAGGCTCTACACTTCGCGCCTTCTCCACTGTATACATATCTGCTACCGTATCTCCTAAATATATTACTGGCTGTAATTTGTCAAGAGCCAATAGCCGAATAGTCGCGAAAAGCCCGGTAGGGTCTGGTTTACTTGGTGCATCTTCCATCGCTACTAATACAGGTGACTTTAAGCCAAGCCGTTTTTGCAAAACATAAGTAGCGGAAGCGCGAGTTGCACCGCTAAAAAAGCCCCAGCCAATCCCAGCTAATGTAAGTTGCTCAAAATAGCTAGACTCTAACAATAATGGCTCATCGCAGATATAGCCCGTCCAATTGTCCGGGTTGGGTCCTCGGTAACGCGATTGAAAAAACGCAACGATCGCACTGTAATCTAGTTGCAATTCCTCACGGGGTATAGATTTTTCAAAATAGCGGTAAATTAACTCTTGGGATGCTTCCCAATCGTTATTCCACATGCCTTCAGACTTGAGTTGGTCAATATCTAGTGGTGTAGGGCGATACGCATTTGCTGTAAAATGCTCTACAGTATCTGCCAGCGCTCGTCTATAGGAACCGCCAACATCGCGGATCACACCATCAATATCAAAGACTACAATGGCTTTTGCAGAAGTTTCTTGAGTCATGGGTAGGGAGGTAAAGAGTTTTATTTTTATAGAAATGTTGGCTGAAAACCCCGAAATTAGAACCTAAAAACCCAAAGGGTTTTTAGGTTCTAATGTCTTTTAAGTCGGGCGATTTAGATAGAAGGCGATCGCTTGATTTTACTAATTATTCATCCCAGCCAGAGCGTGAGATTATGACACTGGTAAAAAATCACAGTCGAGGACTTGTTCTAGTGTAAAGGGAGATTGTTCAGGGAAAGTAGCGATCGCTAATCCAGTTTCAATCACAGCCAGTCGTCTAGCGGTTTGATAGCTTTCCTCAAAAACCTGATCGAAGTGAGGTTTCAAGCTGGGACTTTCCAGGAGTGCCTTTTGGACTCGTCTGCGGTGTTCCAATATTGTGTACTGCCAACTTTTTGAGCGTCTTTCAGTTTGAATTTGGTATTTCAGCAGATGCATCAGCAACACTTCCAGATTGCTCTCCAATGCCCGCTTTTCACTTCTGCCCATTGTTTCAATTTCTTCAATCAGGTTGTCTAAGTCCAGTTGTGTGAAGCTCTTTTGCTTGAGCAGTTCTGCCGTGGTTTGAATCCACAGGTAAAAGTCTTGCTCATACAAAGAAGAACCAGATTTCTGAGATTGGGGCAGTTGGACAGTCATAAACATTTCTCAAAGCGCCGACTATACCTTATGGTACCCTGTCTAGAGTGTAGCCTGCATAGCAACGCTTAACGCACTGCCTAGCAGATAAAAAGATGCCGTACTTTCTGCGCGTTAATACAACGGACCCTAAAGCGGGAGGAAAATCCACACCGCTTTAAGCCGAACCCTACGACTAGTTATTTAGTCAACTTGTCAAGTATTGCGTTAGAATAAGCGATCGCATGAGTTAGTTTTTTTTGTCCACAAATTAGCGGAGGTATGATTGACCAAGTTTATTTTAAAGATTTTGTGGTTGGATGAAAACGTCGCCTTGGCGGTGGATCAAGTTGTCGGCAAAGGCACAAGTCCCTTGACTAAGTACTTTTTCTGGCCCAGAAATGATGCCTGGGAAGAGTTAAAAAAAGAGCTAGAGTCAAAACATTGGATTACTGACGTCGATCGCGTTGAGTTGCTCAACAAAGGAACAGAAGTAATCAACTACTGGCAAGAGGAAGGTAGAAACCGTCCAATGGCTGAGGCTCAACTAAAATTTCCCGAAGTTACTTTCACAGGTAGCGCCTAATTTTCCCATAATTACAGCAGCCTATCGCTTTAATCGAATACACGTAACAGACGTAGCAGTGCTACGTCTCTACAATGTTTTGGGTTTTATATATACCTGAAATCTGCTGTAAGTTGATTGTGATTCTATAAGCTGCCAAACTTTGATTGTCTTGTCCCTGCTGCCGCTAGCAATCAGTTGTGCAACAGGGCTGACAGCAACGGTATACACTGAGTCTACATGACCAGATAAAGTAGCAATTTCTGCTGTTGTATTGACTCCAGAGAGTTTAATTGTCTTGTCCCAACTTCCACTAATTAACGTTTCCCCATCGGCACTGAAAGCTAGTGTCACCACCGACCAGGAATGACTGGAAAGTGTGCGAATTAACTTACCAGTGTTCACCTCCCACAATTTAATAGTATTATCATCGCTACCCGTCGCCAAAATTTGACCATCCGGACTGAAAGCGACTGTTAAAACCGCCCCTGTATGACCTATAAGTGTTTGATAAGGGTGGTTTTTTAATTGATTTGTAGACAACTTCCACAAGTTAATAGTTCTGTCAAAACTAGCACTTGCCAAAAGCTTTTCTTGCGGATTAAACGCAACTGCACTTACTTGTAATTTATGTCCCGTCAAAGTGCAAATTTCTTTGCCAAAATCAACATCCCAGATTTTGACTGTTTTATCCCAGCTACCACTAGCTAACAGCTTTCCATCGTGGCTAAAGGCGACTGATTTGACAGCGCGGGAGTGTCCAACTAAAGTTAAAATTTCTTGGTAGGTGTTGACATCCCAGATTTTGATAGTTTTATCATCGCTTGCGGTTGCCAAAAGTTTTCCATCGGGACTAAAAGCAACTGATTTCACTGCTTGAGAATGTCCCCTTATGTTAGCGATCGCTTCAAATGTCTTTAAATCCCAAAATATAATACTTTTGTCATCATTGCCACTAACCAAAATATTCCCATCAGGACTAATGGCAATGGAATTTACATTACTTAATACACCATTTCCGGTCAAAGTATGCAAGCATTGCCACGGAGGATTTTGAATTTGAGGTTTGGGATTTTGGGATTGAATACCCATTGCTTCCATAACTTCATCAGCAGATTGAAAGCGACGATTTACAGCATTTTCCAGCAACTTGTCGAGAATTTTCGCCAAGCGATCGCTTACTTTAGTGGTAAGATAATCTCGCCAAGCCCAGCAATTATTCGCAACATCAAATAAATCAAAGGTTGGAATCTGGGTAAGTAAATAAATGCAAGTTACACCCAAGCTATAAAGGTCACTTCCAAATACGCATTTACCCTGAATTTGCTCAGGAGCCGCATACTCTGGACTGCCGATATTGCTATGCTCTGTAAAAGAGTCGATTTCTAGGAGAAATTTAGCTGTAGCAAAATTAACTAAAACAAAATCCCCCGTTTGAGTGCGGATGATATTTTCGGGTTTAATATTGCCGTGAATTATGTGGCGATCGCTAATATATTTGAGAACAGGCAATAAATCCTCTAAAAGTTGCCAAATCTGACTTTCACTAAAAACACCCTCATCGGATAGCACAGAGGCTAAATTGCTACCCTCAATAAACTCCTGTACCAAATAAAATTGCCCTTCCTCCTGGAAATACGCCAAAATTGCGGGAATTTGTGGATGTTTGCCGATTTCTTCTAAAACCTGCACCCTTCGCTCAAAACCGACAATTTGCAGCGAGAACTCTGTAACCACACAACGAACCACAGGAAACAGACTTTCATCCACAGCCAAGAAAGTCTTGGCAAATTCCCCTTGACTGATCAATTTAAGTAAACGGTAACGCTCTTGTAAAAAATTCAAAATACCCTTCCGTCACTTTCTTTTGGGAAATTCAAAATTTACAAATAGAACTTAACATCATGTCAGGTTTATAGCGTTTCCTAGTCTGCTGAGGTACAAATTTATCTGCGTCCATCAGCGTTTATCTATCTTCATCTGCGGTTAATTCTTTTTTTCCTTCTGCACCTCACGAATGTGGGAATCGCTATATTACTTACAATGTAAAGACGTTCCACCGGAACGTCTCTACTAGACGGTTAGAGAGACGCGATAAATCGCCGTCTCTACAATTAATTATTGATTAGATTTATCTCCTGAAAAATCAACAACTAACGGCGAACTTCCATTCTGTAATTTTACCTGCGTCGGTGGCACGACATCAGCCGGCTTTCCAGTTTGATTCCATAAAATCATCGACAGTAACCCATCCACCAACCCATTAGTACTACCATTACTACCAGCAACTAACACATCTGGAATCAGACGGACATTGCGATCGCCGATAATTTGCATTATCTGCATTGTCGTATATCCTTGAGTTCCCAAAGCTTCCACACCAGCGCTGTAAGTTTCTGCTTTCGCATTACCCGTAGCACGGATACCTTCAGCTTCACCAATCGCTTTCAGTTTAATAGCTTCCGCTTCACCTGTCGCTTGCTGAATTTGCGCGTTAGCTAGCAACTCGGCAATTGTGACACCTTGTTCCGATTTCACCAACTCTTGCTGAATATCAGCGATCGCTGTTTCCCTCACCAATTGCTGACGCTGAGTTTGTGCCATTTGCTGAACTTCGTAAGTTTTGCGTTGTTCCTCAGCAATTTTCCGGTCTGTCAGCGTGTGCATTAATTCTTCGGGTGGAGTAATCAAACCAATCAACGAATCCACCGCTTGCACATCATAAGCACGCAATGCAGATTTGACAAATTCAGAAGCTTCAACTTGGCGATCGCTCCGGGCAATCAAGAAATCCAAGATAGTATACTCTTGAGCGGAGTTGCGGAAATAATTCCCCACAATTGGACGCAAAACCTGATCGATAACGTTTTGCATCGAACCTAAGCGGGAAATCACTTTCGGTGCATCCAAAGCACCAATGTGGATAATTTGGAATATTTCTAAATCAAAGCTAAAACCATCAAATGAAAGCAGTTTCAGCGCCTTTAAATTTGTATCGTAACCGTGTTGACCAGTAATTCTATCAGTAAAGTTTAAGACAATATTTGTCGTTGGGACTAGCTCAACTTTCATCACCTTAGTATTGAGCGGATGTTTCCCAGGATACAACGGCTCTACCCAAACACCTTTATGTCCTTGATTTACCAAATTTCCGTGGGTGAAAGCTGCACCGCTGACATCTTCCTGTTCTTTACCTACGAAAGAAATCACCACACCGACATAACCGATAGGAATTTCAGTCATCGGAACTTGTTCGACATTCACTAACCAAGGGTTAAGGTTCCACGAACCCGATAATAACACCTGTTCTTGTAAACCCCGTTGTCCGCCAGCATCAATAAATTTCTGACCATTTTGGAAATTATCATGTCCCTTAATGGTACATCCAGCGATTTCACCTGCTGCGATGGATGAACCATCCAAAGTAGTAATAATACCAACCTTTTCTGCTGCTATTTGATGGATCTGCAACTGTTGCGGATTCATCCCGTGTTGGGTGGCATTACTGCCAGTAATAACCTTAAATAAAGCTGTGTTGATGCGGTAACTACCCGCTGTCATAAAAGCAATTTGTCGTCCTCTTTCCCCACCTTGAGTCAGGAATTTTCGCGCATCTTGGAAATCGTCGCAATCGACGATTTTGCCTAAAATACGTTCTGGGGGGATAGGTGCGCCATCTGCGGCAAGAACAAGGGCGATTTCACCTTGGGGAACAACTATTACCGATTCTTTTTTAACTGAGAATTGCCAAGCCCAATAGCCCCAGTGCCAACCAGGGGCAAGGGTATCTGCCTGCAACCCCGCTTCATCGTTGAGGGCTATTAGCCGTCCTGCGGGGAGTCCGCGTCCTTTCAGGTCAAATTTCTTGACAACAATCCCAACTTCACGTTCACCAATTATTACCAGTCCACCTAAGAATAGGGGGACAAATATCACTAAGCCACCAACAACAACGATGGGAATTAGTCCGAATGGACTAATTCCCATTGTTTGATATTTGCTGCTATCGATTTTCAGTTGGGTAATCGGCTTGATTTGACTTACCTGGGTTGATGCGGTGGTAGTTTCTTGTGTGGGGGAAATTTTTGTGGGATTAGCGCTTGCAGATGGAATCGTAGTAGCGATCGCCAAAGAAGCAAACAGCGATGTTGCAAAACGAAATACTTTATTTGACTGACGGCATTCAAAGGAATTTTTACGGCTTTGCATAAAATTTGCCCCTCTGGGCAACAATTATCTAAATTATGACTTCACCAAGGGTTCCCCAGATTTCTTTAACTTGCTGTACTTGTATACAAAACTTTATGGTTACTTGTTCAACTGCATGATCTGTGAGGCTTTCAGCCACCACGACAGCGCACCTTGATTGCAAGGCATTGGCTAATTGCGGACTAGCTGAGATAGCTGTAAATGAGGACAGGTTTTTTATTTTCACGGTTAAAATTAACAGATTCAGGTAATTTTCGGGAAACATATCAACAGACGACTCATTACACATGACCTGAAAAATGAAATTTAATCATCATGACTGTAAACCCCCAGAGGATTGGGATGACCATGAACAATGGAATCAGTATTGGGCTAATCAATCAAATGCGATACCCAAGCCTCAAATTTGGTCAACTTGGCGCAATAAACCTGAATTGAGATTTCTAGACTTCGTGAGGAATCAATCACAGCGTAAGGTTTGGTTGGCAGGTTGTGGAATCAGTTTTGCACCTATTTTTTATGCCTATGCAGGTTGTAATGTGCTTGCTAGTGATGTCTCTGTTGTGGCGAACGATTTTTTGCGGCAGGTGAATCAGCAAGGGATAACATCTTTAGTTTCCAATGTTGAAGAAATGAATGCTGACCTCAAATTGGAACAGACTCAAGCAACTGATCTGCGTTTTCTAGTTCATGATTTTCGTGAGCCATTGGATGAATACGACTTTGATGTAATACTCAACATTAAAGCGTATCAAGGTCTTCCCACAACCAGTATGAAGCAAGCTGCAACTACTTTTTATAACGCTCTTAAAACAGGTGGTTATGCTATCTTCGATACTCAAAATGTTCAAGGAGATTACCGCAATCAAATTGAAGATTCATTGCTTGATGTAGGTTTCTATATCCCATTTCACAAAAGTGAACGTTGGTATAGAGAGCAATTGAACTCAACAGGAATTGTTTACGTAATGGTGCTTGGTCGTCCCGTAATTCCTCAATGGGGGCAATATGGCGATGATGATTGGAATACTAGAGCATCTCAAGACCGAGAAATTCTGCATTCACTTGACAGTGAATATCAAAAGCAACGGGAACAAGAGTCAAAAGAGGTTCAGGGAATATTAAAAGGCAAGCAGACGAAAATCGCCCATGTTGTCTACAACACAGGTTGAAGCTGCGACCGACTCATTTGGTCGGTGACTTTGCTGTTCCCACGTTGTTTAATGGTAATTTTGATGTGTCCGCAATACAACTGAAGTTTACACTAAATCCCAGCGATCAGAAGATAACGCCGACAGACTTACGGAGCCAAAAAATTACACTATTGAGAGAAGTGGAAATGTCCCGGAAAAGAAAAAGCCTATTGTCAAAAAAGGTATGACTCGACTAAAAAAACAACAGTCAAAGTCGGCTTAACTCTTTAACTTTTGTACTTTGATGAGTCTAGTTCATTAACTCAGTACCTCTGAGTCATTTTGTCATGCCTTAGTCAAAACTCCAGTTACTACGAAAACTCCTCCTGTGAAAGTTTCTAGGAGGAGTTTTGATTTGTCGGGAATAATATAATTCCCTAACTTAGAGTTAGGCAAATTGAATCTTTATACCATACCGCCGGCAGCTTGAAAGCGTGCGCGTGCGCGTTTGTAAGCTTTTGTTGCTTGAATTTGTGCTTGGCGATCGTCTGCTTGCACTTGATTCACGCGGGCTTCTGCTTCATTAAAAGCAGCACGGGCTTGTTCAAGGTTAATTGAGTCGCCTTTTTCCGCACCGTTAACCAGAATTGTGATTTCGTTGTCTTCGACTTCCGCAAAACCACCCATAAGGGCGATCGCTGTCCAATTCTGATTTTTATTTGTACGTACTCGCATCACACCTGTATCCAAAGCGGTCAGGAGTGGCGCATGTCCGGTGAGAATACCTACTTGACCAGTAGTACTCGGCAATACTACTTCTTCAGCTGCGGCATCCCACACTGTTTTATCTGGAGAAATTACACGAACAGTTAGGGTCATAAGTTGTTGGATGTTAGTTGTTGGTTGTTAGTTGTTGGTTGTTGGTTGTTGGGTGTTAGTTGTTGGGTGTTAGTTGTTAGTTGTTTGGTGTTTTACTAACCCTATCGACTAACCACCATCGACTAACCACTAACCACCATCAACTAACTACTAACCACCATCAACTAACTATTAACCTTTAAGCTTTTCAGCTTTGGCGATCGCTTCGTTAATGTCGCCGACTAAGTAGAAGGCTTGTTCTGGCAGTTCGTCCAATTTGCCTTCGAGAATCATTTGGAAGCCTTTGATGGTGTCTTCCAATTTTACGTATTTACCAGGAGAACCGGTGAATACTTCTGCTACAAAGAAGGGCTGAGATAGAAAGCGCTCAACTTTGCGGGCACGAGATACGATCAGGCGATCGTCTTCTGACAATTCATCCAAACCAAGAATGGCGATGATGTCTTGCAGTTCTTTGTAACGTTGCAAAGTTGCTTGTACAGCACGAGCGGTGCTGTAGTGTTCGTCACCCACAATGTTGGGCTGCAACATGGTGGAAGTGGAATTTAACGGATCTACAGCCGGATAAATTCCTTTGGATGCCAAACCGCGAGACAGCACTGTTGTACCATCCAAGTGAGCAAAGGTAGTTGCAGGTGCGGGGTCAGTCAAGTCATCCGCAGGTACGTACACAGCTTGAATCGAAGTAATAGATCCTTCGTTGGTTGAGGTAATCCGCTCTTGCAGTGCGCCCACGTCGGTTCCCAGTGTAGGCTGGTATCCTACCGCAGACGGCATCCGACCTAGTAGCGCCGATACTTCAGAACCTGCTTGTACAAACCGGAAGATGTTGTCAACAAACAGCAACACGTCCTGCTTGTTCACATCCCGGAAGTACTCTGCCATTGTCAAACCAGACAAACCAACCCGCATTCTCGCTCCGGGTGGTTCGTTCATCTGACCGTAAACTAGAGCAATCTTAGACTCGTTGAGGTTGTCTTTGTTGATTACCCCAGATTCCATCATTTCGTTGTAGAGGTCATTACCCTCACGAGTCCGTTCACCTACACCAGCGAATACGGACACACCACCGTGCTGGGTAGCGATGTTGTTGATCAATTCCATCATGATCACGGTTTTACCGACCCCTGCACCGCCGAACAGACCAATTTTACCGCCACGTCGATAGGGTGTTAGCAAGTCAACAACTTTAATCCCAGTCTCGAATACGGAAGGCTTGGTTTCCAGTTCTGTGAATTTGGGAGCATCACGGTGGATGGGTAACGTTGCTTCAGCATTTACAGGTCCCCTGTTGTCTACAGGTTCGCCAAGAACGTTGAAAATCCGTCCTAAGGTGGCTTTACCAACTGGTACGCTGATAGGGGCGCCGGTATCAGCGGCTTCCATCCCACGGACTAAACCATCGGTGGTGCTCATGGAAACGGCTCTCACCTGGTTATCGCCCAGCAGCTGCTGCACTTCGCAGGTCAGCGAAATTTCCTGTCCGGCTTCGTTCGTGCCTTTGACGATTAAAGCGTTGTAGATTTGCGGCATTTTCCCGGTGGGGAATTTAACGTCTACAACCGGACCAATGATTTGGGTAATGTAGCCTATGTTTGTTTTTTCTGCGGTGGTGACCATGCTGGGTCCTAATAAATGAAGCTATATTTGGTGATGGGGTCGTCGGCGACTTAAGATTAACGCTCTTTCATCTTCCAGGTTATCACCGAACGACTCCTATCTTCGCCATAAATTGATTCTTAAGACTGATGTTGTCAAGTTGGCAGCAGGCTTGTACCGCAAGGCGGAAGTCAAAAGTCACTCATTCAAAAGTCAAAAGTCAAAAAGCTTATAGAGCAGTTTTTTGGCGATTTTGAATGGGTGGTTTATTTCCGCCGACCTGTACTAGTATAAAAAAGCTGCTGCCAAAGTGCGATCGCTCTTTAGCAGCAGTTTAATACCATTTCACTCTGAATATCTAATACACACGATGCCAATCGCATTTCGCAAAACCTGATTAATTTAAATGTAATAAATTATGTAGAAATCTATATAAGTAAATTTGAATACATTGGCTAGTCACTTTTGATAAAAGCTGTGTGGGTAGATGTTCAAATCTTCTGATTGTCTTTAAGATAAGGAAAGCAACACATCGAGACAGCATAAAAATATATGAATTTCTCGTCAGCGCGACAACTTTTTTATCAAGAGATTCAACAACCTGACGAGAAGATCGATTTGGCAAAGGCAGCGTTATACATAGCACAAGAAGAATATCCCGATCTGGATGTTGAATATTACCTTAACGCCCTTGATACAATGGCAGCAGAAGCTAAAAAACGCTTGCCAATTGGACGTTATCCTTTGCGGGTAATTCAAAGTATTAATCAGTATCTTTACGATAATTTGGGATTTGCAGGCAATAAAGAAGACTATTATAATCCTCGCAATAGCTTTTTTAATGATGTGATCGATCGCCGATTGGGAATTCCGATTAGTTTGGCATTGATTTACATAGAAGTTGCCAAAAGAGTTGATTTCCCGATGGTGGGAGTGGGAATGCCGCTACATTTTTTGATTCGTCCAGATATTCCCGATATGGAGATTTTTGTTGATGCGTTTAATAACGGTGAAGTGATGTTTGTTGAAGATTGCCAAGAACGGCTTTCGCAAATATATCAACAAAGCGTCACGCTACAACCGGAATTTTTAGCCGCAGTGAATCATCGGCAATTTTTGGTGAGGATGCTGACGAATCTGAAATATATTTACCTGAAACAGCAGGATATAGAAAAGGCTGTAGCAGCAGTTGAGAGAATTTTGCTCTTGTTGCCTGATACAGTTTTAGAAATGCGCGATCGCGGTTTGCTCTACTATCAACTAGGTCTTTATACTCAAGCTACTCAAGACTTGCAAAGTTATTTAACAAGAGTTCCTGATGCTGAAGATGCTCCTGTGATTCGACGCTTGCTGACTCAGATGGGGAGAGGTTGAGGGAGTGGGGGAAGCCTGGTATGGGGGACTTTTGTAGAGACGTTCCGTCGGAACGTCTCTACGACTTTTACGGAAATCCTTGCTGTACTTCTTGCGCTACTCGTTTGAGACGTTGTAGTTGTTCTTGCATGTCTTTTTTTGTCCAGGGTTCAGCGAAGGTTTTGAAACCCCAGCTAATTATGGGGTTGGGAATCTCAAATTCAAAGCGATTAACTAAGCGCGTTCCTTTTTCGACTGGTTGACATTCCCAGCGATCGCGTCCAGTAAAAAAACCGTTAAACTCCCACACTACCAAACCCGGTTGTCTTTCCACAACTGTACTATTTAATGTCGGTTTTATTATCGGTATTTGAATTACAAACTTACTTTTACTACCATTATCGCTACTCCAAGTTTCGCCGATAGGTTCGCAACGCAGTACGGGGTTAAGCCAACGATGCATGAGAGCTAAATCGGTAATACATCTCTCAACCACCGTCGCTGTAGCATTAATTTGAATTGACTGTTCAAAAACTTGAGACATTTTGCATCTTTCAAGCCATTGCTGCACTGACAGTAACGCTAAATTTAGCGCTGTTAGTACACTAAATCAATATTAAAGCCAACTCTACTTTAGAAATAAAAATATATACAATGACACCAAAATCAGTGATATTTTACCGAAGAGGGGGAAAGGGGAAAGGGGAAAGAACAAAGAAAACTTTTCACCACATGGTATAAAGAAGAATGTTTTTAAACATGTCCTTCAATGAAGAGAAGATTTTTTCGGCACGTAGTGTGATAAAAATCATCCTTTAATATTTGAAACCCCTATTTTTAAATATCGGGTTCCCTTTCCCCTTTCCCCTGCGCTCTTAGCGCTTCCCCTTTCCCCCTCTTTTTCATTGTTTTGGCACTAGTAATTTCTCAAACGAGTTGTCAACCAAGCAGGTAAAAAAAATACTCTTGATATCAACTCTACATATGATTTTACTGGTAGATTTATAGGCAAAACACTGGTAAATTAACTGGCATGTATATTTGTGCTATACAATACACGCCAGAAAAATATGACGTGTTTTTGAGATAACAGTTTACCTTAATTTGGGAAAACCATGAACACAACTTGGCAAGGAATAACCCAGATAATGGAACTTGGTTTGTCGATGAGAGTGCAGCATCTTTTGGCACAGTCGCCAAGCCTATCACCAGATCAATCAAACGCAGTCAATTATGTGCAAGGAAGTGTCCAACAGGTAGTTCAATTTCTGCCTAGATTGCTGGGGGCAGTAGTAATTTTAGTCATTGGCTGGCTGATTGCGGCAGTAGCTGCGTCAGTAGTACGCGGTATCCTCAATCGCACTAAGATAGACAACCGTATTGCTAGTGGGTTGACAGGTAGCGATAGTATCCAAGTGGAGAAATTTATCGCCGGCTTGGTCTTTTGGTCTATCCTGCTGTTAACCATAGTTGGTGTATTAGATACTTTAGAGTTGAGAGTCGCTTCTCAACCGCTAAATTCTTTTCTCAATCAAATTGGTGACTTCTTACCCAGGTTAGTAGCTGCGGGAGTCATTCTGTTAATAGCTTGGTTAGTAGCTACCCTCGTCAAGCTGATAACCATACGCGGACTCAATGCTTTGCGGGTAGATGAGCGTTTGAATCCTCCAGAAACACGGGATTCTGTTCCAAGTTTAAATCAGTTGTCTTTGAGTGAGACGATTGGCAACGCTTTATATTGGTTCATCTTTTTGCTGTTTCTCATCCCAGTTTTAGATACTTTGGGGTTAGAACAGGCTTTACAACCAGTACAAACGCTGGTAACACAGATTATCTCAATTTTGCCGAATATTTTAGCGGCAGTGTTAATTGGTGTTGTCGGCTGGTTTGTAGCTAATATCGTGCGACGGATTGTCACCAACTTACTAGCGGCAACAGGAATTGATGATTTGGGGAGACGCTTTGGACTTTCGTCTACTGCGGGAGCGCAATCTTTATCGTCGATTATCGGCACCATTGTCTATGTGTTGATTTTGATTCCGGTAGCGATCGCTTCGTTGAATGCTTTACGAATTGACGCGATTTCCTTACCAGCGATCGCGATGTTGCAACAGATTCTGAATGCCTTACCTGCGATCTTCACAGCGATCGCCATTTGGATTGTTGCTTATTTCGTCGGGCGATTTGTCGGAGAACTCGTTACCAACATCCTCACAAGCATCGGCTTTAACAACATCTTCTCTGTTTTAGGTCTACCAACACCTGTCAGACGCACCACATACCCAGCAGAAACAGAAGTACCCATAACCCCAGCCCGAACTCCATCGGAAATTGCTGGTATCGTTGTACTAGTTGGTATCATGCTGTTTGCCACAGTCGCGGCAGTGAATATCTTGAATATTCCCGCACTGACATTACTGGTAAGTGGCATAGTGGTCATATTCGGACGCATTTTGGCTGGATTGATTGTATTTGCTATTGGTTTGTTCTTAGCAAATCTAGCTTTTAACATCATTGCCAGTTCTGGAAATGCCCAAGCACGGATTTTGGCACAGGTAGCGCGGATTGCGATTATTGCTTTAGTTTCGGCAATGGCATTGCAACAAATTGGTGTTGCGAGTGATATTGTCAACTTAGCCTTTGGACTTTTACTCGGTGCGATCGCTGTTGCTGCTGCCTTATCTTTCGGTCTAGGTGGTCGCGAAATTGCCCGCGATCAAGTTCAAAGTTGGTTAAACTCTTTTAAAAGTAAAGGGTAAATACGGGGGATTGGGAACTATGGACTGGGTAAGAAAGTTATTCCCTAACCCTAAATCTCGGAACTTCTGCCTCAAAAGTTGAATTTTAGCGCTTTGAACTTGGATGTTTGAGTTTAAAACTTGACATTCCGAGTTCAAAGCAGGAAGTTCCATATTTTGAGAGCAGGGCTATTTCATTCTCATCTAGTCCGCCTCAGAATAAATTCTGAGTCTAATAGCGCTCATTCGTCTAAAGACGACTGAGAAAAGATTATAGTCCGTTTTAACGGAATGCGCGCTATTAGCCCGGAACTTCAGTTCTGGGCAGTTTATGTCTAGAACGAAATAGCCTTGATTTTGAGAGCGATGTCTTCTTCTTCTTATTGATTCCCGCTTTTAACTTCTTCTTTACTCCAAATATATTTACGGCAGGTTTTGCAGACGGCTTTTGCTTCCTCTGTTTGCGGATTGGTGAAGATAGGATGGTCAAGGAGGCGATCGCTTTTAAGACTAGCTTATGCACTTAAGTAGTAGTGCAAAAATATTTATATATTCCAAAAGCGTCAAACCCTCGTGATTGCTTCTCTTCTCCTGTCGGAGACGCCAAGGGCAAACGAGACGCTCCGCGAACGTTCCTCGCTTCGGACAATATATATTTAATTTTGCCTAACTACTTAATCTCAATTGTTTCCTTACAGACCATCTCGAAGTACAAGCCCAGTCCTTAAAACGCAACATCCGCAGCAATCTCCTGCCAGCGAGTAGCCAAATCCTCCGCAGTAGAACTTTCAACAGCGGCAAGGTTTAATGGATAGTCCACGTTGTCTCTCTCGATCCAGCGCGCGGCTGTGAATTGACCATTGCTTGCCCTTAATATAAATCCAGACTCTCGGCATTCACCAGAAGCCAGATATAACACTCCGGGGGCTACTTGATCGGGTCGCAACTCCTCTGGCTCATCTTGTACGTTCCACATCCGCGTTTTGGCTACCGGTGAAATCGCATTAACGAGAATTCCATGCAATGCGCCTTCAACCGCGAGCACATTCATCAGACCTATCTGTGCCATTTTTCCCATAGCATAAGGGGCGAGACCACTGAGTGCATATTGCTTATAAACAGCTCTATCTGAAGTCGTAAGCACAATCCGTCCGTAGTTTTGCTGTTTCATAATTGGAAAGGCAGCTTGAGCCAGCCATGTTGGTGCTTCTAAGTTGATGCTGATGGCGCGCTGTAGAAAATCAGGCGTTAGTTCTTGCACTGACTGATAGGCAACCCATCCCGCATTGTGGATCAAGATGTCGAGGCGACCAAACTTCGCCCTGGTAGTTTCCACTAGAATTTGGCAGTTATCTCTACTATCAAGGATTACGTCGCTCGGCAGGGCAACTCCACCTGCTTCTCGAATCCTGCTTGCAGCATCAGCCGCCACATTCGGATCGAATCCGGTCCCATCTTTGTTAACGCCTGCGTCATGCACAACGACACGCGCTCCTCTTTCCGCTAGCAGACGGGCATAGGCTGCCCCCAAACCTCGCCCGCTTCCAGTAATAATAGCTACTTGATCGTCGAGTCGAATCACTTAATTTTCTCCTGACTTAAATTCTGAATTTTAATCAACTAAACTTTAGGAGCAACACGATTTTTGTCTGAGTTCATTGGTTTTGTCCAATACAAAAACGATGAGACGCACCTCATATTTCTCACGATAGGAGACAGCCAGGCAACTGTCCAATATATATTTGACTAAGATTAATAGGTTAAACATATAAATGTGATGGAACTACGGCATCTGCACTACTTCATCGCGGTGGCTGAGGAACTACACTTTAGTCGAGCAGCAGAGCGGTTGCACATTTCCCAACCCCCACTCAGTCAGCAGATTCGCGGTTTGGAAGATGAACTAGGAGTCAAGTTATTTGAACGAACGAAGCGGCAAGTGCATCTGACTGAAGCAGGCAAAGTGTTTTTAGAGCGCTCCTATGGAGTGTTAGCGCAACTCGAACAGGCGATCGCAGTCACACAACGGATAGGGCGGGGTGAGGTTGGACAGTTGGCGATCGGGTTTGTCGGATCTGCAACGTATACCGTGCTGCCAGATATTTTAAGTGTCTTTCGAGAACAGTTTCCTGCTGTAGAACTACGATTGCATGAACTGACGACGCAAGAGCAAATTCAAGCTCTGCATCACAAACAGGTTGATGTCGGCATTGTTCGTTCTGCCATCATTGAGCCAGGTTTGAGTGTGGAATGCATTTTGCAAGAATCATTGGTATTGGCGTTGCCAGAAACCCATCCGCTCTCTGCCCAGACTAAAGTGTCTCTCTCCGCTTTGGCTTCGGAATTATTTATCCTATTTCCTGCCAAAATGGGACCCATCTTTTACGAGCAGATTATTAACATTTGTCAACAAGCTGGATTTCGTCCGAAAGTCGCTCAGGAGGCAGTTCAGATGCAAACTATCATCGGTTTGGTTGCAGCAGGACTGGGTATCGCTTTCGTTCCCGCCTCCTTGCAAAACTTCCACAGAAGGGGAGTCATTTACAGACCCTTACAAGAGCAGACACCTAAAACCGGACTCTATCTTGCTTGGCGGCAGCATGATTCCTCTCCAGTAATAAGAGCATTTCTCAGCTTGGCACGGAAGACGACACAATGGGAGTCAAATCGTGATGATACGTGAGTAGTTAGGGAGCGATCGCCTCACCTAATAGCCTACGTAGGCTAAATCCATTACCTACGTTTTTAGTCCGCGCAGGCGGACTTTGTTCGTGTAGCCGCGACTTCAGTCGTCGGGTAATGAGCGCTAACCCCTTCGCTTCATCTTCTCTTGCAACTCATCCTTAATTCGATTAAGAATCGAAGTCTCATCCAGACTTGCCAAAATCTTCCCAATTACCGCTTTCGGTCCATCGGGTCCCCAAGTTGCCCCATTCGCTAAATAAGCTTTAGTAACTTGTCCAATTCCGTAAGAAGCAACACCAGTTACCCCCGCTTGGGTTATTGCAACTGATACATAGGGAGCGAAAGAAGCCCCACCTGTAACGGGTGCAGAGATGCCAAGTAAAGTTTTTAACCCGCTTAAGCCGAGAGTTGCTAACAGTTCGCTGGCACCAATACCGCCCATCCCCAGAGCGATTTTCTGTAATAATTGTACGGCTCCAGTTTCCGTCATCGCGATGCCGTAGAGTTTAGATAAACCGAGAATTAAAGCAATATCAATAACTACACCGCTCAGTATATCTACCACTGTAATCGGATTGAGTGCGATCGCTACCGCTTTAGTGATCACCGCTTTCCAAATCAACTCATTTGCAGCGCGATCGCGAATCATCAATTTTCGCTGCACCAATTGCTCATTTACATTATCCGCGTAAATCATCGTATTCAAAGCCACCAAAGCTTTGCCCTCGCGGTGTAAAATCTCTAATATTTTCAGCTTTAATTCTTCAACTTGGGCATTACCCGGACGTAATTGTATCCCCCTAGTACCATCAGCACGTTGAACCGCCGTTTTTACCAAAGGTGATGCGGCTGCCATAACAATTTCTAGCGGTGAAAGTAATTCCCGCACCCTTTCATCGCGGACTTTGTGGTAAACTGCCATGCGATCGGCTTCTGGATACTGATCTACCTTATTGAACACCAAAATTATCGGTTTACCAGCTTCGCGCAACTGAGAAAGAGCCTCATGTTCTAATTTTGTCATGTCCCCAGAAATAACAAACAGAATTAAATCTGCTTGTTTTGCGACATGTTCAGCTAAAGCGGTGCGGGTTTCGCCATCTACTTCATCTAAACCAGGAGTATCAATCAATTCCACCTGAGATTGACCGATTCCTGGTAAAGTTACACGTAGAGTGCGATTTGAGGATGCGATCGCTTCCTCAGTAATACTCCAATTAACTCGCTGTGCAGCACGAGTCACACCATGCAAAGGACCGGTTTCAAACACCGACTGTCCAACCAAAGCATTCAATAAAGAAGACTTCCCGCGTCCCACCATTCCAAAAGCCGCAATTTGCACCACCATCCGGTCTAACTTACCCAACATCACTTCTAAATCGCCAATTTCCGCTTCCAATCCGCGTTTTTCTTGTGCAGTCAAGTCAAGTTTTGCCACCAAACTTCTTAATGCCGTTTGTGCCTGCTTATAATTGAGTTCCGCCTGAATATCTTCAAAACTGAAAATAGCTTTATCAAGTTCTTCCTCCCAACTAGAAGAATCACTTTGATGAGGATCGGGCAAAGGTAAAGTCGAATTCATATTAACTTCGGATTTTTTCTTTAAAATTTTAAATAGATACCCTTATCAATCCTAGTGATTTTCTAACGTAGTAAGCACTTTAGTGCTTAAATCAACCGCTTAAGCGCTTACTACGAGCTAAATTTCCTCTTTCAGAGTCTTTAAAGTGTCTAATTTTACAGCAGTTTATGATTCTTGTGTTTTATATCTATCCAGCACCGTTAAGTATTGTAGGGTGCGTTAGACGGAAGTTGTAACGCACCATTCTCAAGGGTTTGATGCCGTACTCTCGCAACTACACACCCTACGTATCTGTTCAAAAATAAAATATGAGTCCTATACTTTAAAAACTACCATGAAAATCCATAAAATCCCTAAATGGGTAATAGTTTCAGTTTTTGTAATAGAACTCTTTTTATTAATATCTTTATCTTTAGTTAACTATAATACCGCGTTGGCTTTATTGTTAGGTATCATTATAGGCTTGCTATTAGCTTTTTTTCCTTTGTTCAAATCAAAATATTACTTTTTAACACAAAAAATAATAAGAGGATATAACTATTTATCAAAATCACAAAAATATAAAATATTAATAATAGGACTATTTTCATTTAGTTTGACTTTATTTTTATTTAAATTTAATTATACTTTATCTCCCGATCTATATTCAACTGTAATAGCACAGCGTTACGTAATAAATTTTGAGCCATTGAATAAAGAATTAACTAAATTTAGAACCACAGAAGAATTGCAACTTAAAAAAAAATAAGTGCTGCTTTCTATCGAAAAAAATAAAAATAAAGAAATAAATGGAATTTATAAAAATGATTTACTTGCAAATTCTTTTAAAGAATATTATTCAGATAATCAAACATCTAAATTTAAATTTATTAGAAATATTCATAGTCTTAACCGGGGATTTGTAGTTAAAGAATTATATATTGTTCCTCTTAATTTATCTTTAGAAGGATACATAAATTTGAATTTCAACAATGGCTCAACTATTAAAATCCAAATAGGAGGTAGCCAAATATCAAATATAATAATAGATAAGATACCAAAAGGGTCTTTTTATCAAGCAAAAGATGCTGATAATTTTAAATTATCTCCCTATCTTAATGAAGAGACAGTCCAATGGTCTGCTTCTAATCTAGAACAAGGAATAAGGTTTGCTTACATTGTAGAACCTTTTAATTACTTAAATTGGGCTTTAAGACCTTTATTGAAAATATCATCTCTGCCTGGGGTAATCTTTACCTTTTTCGGAGCGATAATAACTTTTCTTTTGAGTTTGAGATTCAAGCCAATTGTAAATGTTCAAGTTAAAGCTATAGCAAATGCAGAGGGTATACTTATGACAGAAAGCTCTAAATATGATATGCGGGGGGCAAATTTCCAAGGTGGCTTTGCTGAAACAAACTATGGAAAAATGATAGAGAATCAGCACAACTATGATGCTCAAAGTAACCTAGTTGAAGCGGCAGCACAAATCCAGCAGTTACTGAAACAACTAGAGGCAACTAACCCTACTACAACTGAAATTGAAAAATTGGCTGTTGTGGCTAAAGCTTCTGAGGAAATAAAGAAAAATTCAACATTGAAAGCACAGATTATCAATGCGCTCAAGGCAGGAGGAACCGAAGCATTCAAAGAAGCTGTTGACCATCCATTAGTTAATGTTTTGATAGCAACTGTTCAAGGTTGGCAGGAAGCTAAGTAGGGGTAGTGTTAGAGTGAATCTCACCAGTAGTACCATCCCTACCTACACCTATCTAGTTACCTCACACGGACATTTTCTTAAATTTGTTAGAGTACACACACCAGGATATTTCAATTAAACCTTTGATAATGCGAGCATTTTAAGGCAACCCATGCTTACAAACACCCTACTTCAGTCCAATCAACTCCCCACCCTGCAATACACCTCCACCCCAGAGCGATTCGATGAAACCTGGGAAGCTCCCCTGGCAATCCTCCTGGGACTTGGACGCGCAGCTGGCGCCGACTTCATCGAATTATTCTTAGAACGTCGCAACTATATTAGTTGCCTTGCAGAAGACGATTCTATCACCAGCATTTCACCCAGTCTGGCTACAGGTGCGGGAGTGAGAGTCTTTCGTGGCAAAGCCGACTGCTACGTAAGCACCAACAACCTTTCATTTACCGGTTTGAAAGCCGCATTAGAAAAAGGTCTTTCCATCTTAGGATTGCAACTACCAACAGCTAACGCTTTCATCCCAGAAATCAACCTCGAACTACTTAGAGACTACGCAACCAAAAGAGGCAAAGATAAATGGCTACCTTTATGTAGTTCCATCCGCGAAATGGGAGAAGTCCTCCTTGATGGTACCGCTTATTTGCACACAAAAGCCAACCACATTCAATCTCGCCGCGCCAGCTACTTCCGCGATTGGCAAGAAGTCTTAGTTGCCGCTAGTGATGGCACATTTGCCCGTGACATTCGTCTCACTCAATCTGTTGGATTTAACCTGCTGTGCGCTGATGGTGCAAATCGCACCTCCATCGCCGAACGCGCAGGAAATACCAGCGATGCCAACTTCCTGAGAACCTGGGATTATCAACAATCCGCCGAACAAATCGCCGAATCAGCCGGAAAAATGCTTTACGCTGACTACGTAGAATCGGGCACATACCCCATCATCATGGCGAATCACTTTGGCGGGGTAATTTTCCACGAAGCTTGCGGACACCTCCTAGAAACCACGCAAATTGAACGCAAGACCACACCCTTTGCTGACAAAAAAGGCGAAAAAATTGCCCACGAAAGTTTAACAGCATGGGATGAAGGACGTTCAGAAAACGCCTTCGGCACAATTGACATGGACGACGAAGGAATGCCCGCACAAAGAACGCTATTAATTGAAAAAGGCGTTTTAAAGAACTTCTTAGCAGATAGAACCGGCTCAGTACGCACCGGACATCCCAGAACCGGCAGCGGACGTCGCCAAAATTACACCTATGCAGCTGCTAGTCGGATGCGAAATACTTATATCGCAACTGGTGAATACAACACAGAAGATTTATTTGCCTCTATTGACAAAGGCATTTACTGTAAAAAAATGGGTGGTGGTAGCGTCGGTGCCACAGGACAATTTAACTTTGGTGTAGACGAAGCTTATCTCATAGAAAATGGCAAAATTACCAAGCCATTAAAAGGAGCCATCCTCATCGGTGAAGCCAAGGAAATTATGAATAAAATTTCCATGTGTTCCCAAGATTTATCATTAGCCGCAGGTTTTTGTGGCTCCGTCAGCGGCAGCATTTACACCACAGTTGGACAACCCCACATCAAAGTAGATTCTATCACCGTAGGCGGACGCTAACCTCCTTAATTCGTAGTAAGCACTTTAGTGCTTTCTTAAGCGCTGAAGCGCTCACTACATATTCAAAATTTCCGAAGCATTTGTAATTTGAAATCTAAAATCGACTATGCCGAATATCAACGAAATTGCAACATCTGCCAAAGAAACAGCCAACAAACTTGGCATTAATAAATTTGACATTTACGGCTCAACTGTAGATGAAACCAGCGTACAAGTAGACCAAGGTGAGCCAAAACAAGTCAAAGCTTCAAATCGCTCCGGTGTCACCGTTAGAGTTTGGAACAAAGACAATACAATGGGTGTCACCAGCACCACAGATGTAGATCCGCAAGGACTAGAATTAGCTTTAAAAACCGCTTACGAAGCTAGCTTCTTCGGTGTAAAAGAAAACGTCCCAGATTTTAGTCCAGAAGCGACTGTCAAAATCGACAATAATAAGAGTGAAAAAGCTGCTCAAGCACCAGTTTCGCAACTAATAGAAAGCCTGATTGTTGCCGAAAAAGAACTTTTAGCAGTTCATCCGGCTATTAAAGGAGTACCTTATAACGGTTTAGCGCAAAGAGATATTGACAGGTTCTATCTCAACAGCAATGGTGCAATTAGAACCGAATCTCACTCTTTAGCATCGATATATCTTTACAGCAAAACCGAGGAAGAAGGTAAAAAACCGCGTAGTGCTGGGGCTTTTAGAATCAACCATAGTTTAGATAACCTAGACATTAATGGTTGCATCAAAGAAACCGCAGATAAAACAATTAGCCATTTGAACTATGAAAAAATAACAACTGGTAAATATCGAGTAGTTTTCTCAGCAGAAGCTTTCTTGAGTTTGCTAGGCGCTTTTTCTAACTTATTCAACGCTCAAAGTATTCTCGACAAACAAAGTCTATCTACCCCAGATTCTCTCGGAAATAAAATTGCTTCCCCGCTGCTTTCTGTATGCGATGATGCGTTACATTCAGCTAACATTGGTGCGGAAGCTTTTGATGGTGAAGGAACTCCTACCCGTCGGGTTTCGCTAATTGAAAACGGTGTTTTAACAGGTTTTCTCCACAGTGCAGGTACTGCGAAAAGAATGAACGCCAATCTTACTGGTAATGCAAGTATTGGTGCAAAAGTTAGCGTCAGTCCTAACTTTTATCATGTATTTGCAGCCGCCAATTCTGAACAAGAATATAGTTTAGAAACTGCGGAAAATGTGATTCTAATTGATGATTTACAAGCTTTACACGCGGGAGTTAAATCCTTACAAGGCTCTTTTTCACTACCCTTTGATGGTTGGTTAATTAATAAGGGTGTCAAAACTAGTATCGAGTCAGCAACTGTTGCCGGCGATTTTCTGGAAGTTCTCAAATCAATTATTTATGTTGAGAAAGAACCAGAATTGACACCCGGAGGTGTTTGTCCAAGAATTTGGATTGATGAATTATCCATTACAGGTGAATAAAAGTTAGGACACATCAAGTTGTAGAGACGCGATTAATCGCGTCTCTACGAATCACCCAAATTAGCATTATTCACCGCCACCTACGCCGATATTACTATTAAACACATCAGTACCATTCAAATTAGCGCCGATTAAAGTAGCGCCTTCTAACTCGGCACTATATAAGGTAGCATTGCTTAAGTTAGCGTTGGTGAGATTGGCATTATTTAAAGTCGTGCTATTGACGAATGCTTCTTTCAAATTAGCACCCTTCAAATTAGCGCCAGTTAAATCAGCACCTTCTAAGTTAGCATTTTGTAAATTAGCACCCTTCAAATTAGCATTCCGTAAATCTGCACCAATCAAGTGGGCGCCTTTCAGGTTTGCACCACTTAAATCACACTTGAGACATTCTCCGGTTTTTAGCAAACGCTGCACATGAGCGGGGTTTGCTGCATTAGCGGGAACGGAAGCACCCAGAGATATTGCGCTTAATAAAGCGATCGCAGCTAAAGATTTAATTCTCATAGTCAATTCCCTCCCAAATTTTTAGAAGCTATTTAATAAGTATTTGGCACAAATCTTAAAGCTTTCCGTTGATTTGCAACCGCTTACTTAACTTCTACAATCACAGTATTACCCATTCCCGAATTTAACGCCTCATACAATGGGAGGAATTGAAAGTTTGCATTATATCTAACATTCTTGTTTGAGCTATGCTTAAGGGAGTAAGTTGCTTAGGCAATCACTGAAGATTCAAAATGCTAAAAACCTTTGTCATAGGCATCTTGGCTGTTTGCTGAAAGTCTTTGGCTACATGTAAGATTTAATGTAAATCAGAATCTGTCTTTGGATAGAGAAGGACATGTGTTTATTAGACAGACGTAGAGACGTAGCGTTGCTACGTCTCTACAAGGGTTTCGGGCAACACATAATTAAATTTTGGAGATATCTATTATCTCGTAAGAGCGATCGCTCTCGATTTCCTCCCCATCCACAAAGCCAACACACTCAACAACAGCAACCCCATCAACCCAGCTAAGGGATTTCGATTCACACCAGTAACCCAATCAGGAACTGCACCAGAATATTTGGTTAATTGCCCAACATTGATAATGTAATAACCCCAAATTAAACCAGCGTGAAGTCCAATCGATAAGCCCAAACGCCCTCTACGCCAGCGTTTTGCACACACCAAAAATAATGCCAGCAGCAATAAGCCAAAAAATTGCGGCGATGTCTGAATAATTTCTGGCAAAGGTTTAATAAAGTGGGTGACAGCAAAAATAACCGCAGTTGCCCAAACTACCACATTGAGATTGTAATCGCGCTGTAACTCATCAAACAGCCATCCCCGAAATAATAATTCCTCAGCAAATCCATAAGCCAAGGCAACAATCAACCCTTCTAAAATAACTCTCAATAAAAAAATACTGGGTTTTTGCCATACCAGCCAACCTAGCAATCCTTCTACCCCAAATAAAATCAAAATATTAATTAGTCCGATCGCCAAACCATGCAACAAATCCATTGCATTTTGCGGTGTTCTTTCTAAACCATAATGCCTCAGTATCTGGGTTTGCTTATAAACTTTTCTGCCCCAAAGCCGCAGTAACAAAATAAACTCTACATACAGCAATGGCATTGTCAAAATAGTAACTAAGTTGTCATCCCGCACTAATAAGCGAATTGGTGCTGCTATTGGCAACCACAGCAACAACAATGCCAATATAAATATACCCAGCCGAACAGGGGCAGGGTATTGAGACAGACGAAGAAAATTAATTTTCAAAAACGTTTTGCCTGTTGATTGTTATTCCTCAGGTTCAATTGTGCTGGTCAAACCGTGATTTTTCAAGGTTTCACAATAAAACTCAGCGTGTTCCTGAGCACAAGTAATAACTAAAGCTAACCCATTCGTATGAGCTTCCATCATGATACTAACAGCCTGGGGCTGAGTCAGGTTAGGCACTGTGGTTATTAGCACCTTCACCACATGCTCCATCGGGTTAAAGTCATCGTTATGGAGCAAAACGCGATACTGAGGCGCAAGTTTACGGGATGTTGAACGCTTCTCAATGGTTTCGACTGACACGGCTATTTGCTCTTTATCTACTACAAAGTCTCTGTAAGCGCGATCGCTTTACAGTTATTTACCTATTCTATCTTATACAAAAGCAAATAAATGGTCATGAAAAACTTTTGCTGCTTAGGTTTGATAATTGCATCAAGTCTTTGCCTGGTTTGATCATTCACTACTTTTGCAGCGTTTTACTAGGATACCACACTTTCACCCTCTTAAAATAAAGAAAGGAGCAATACAATCGTTGCCGCTACCTTATAACGTAATTATGGACATTAACCAATTTCAACCAGGGCAAATTGTATCTTTAGAGCATGACACAAAACGCCTGTATGCAGAAGTGATTCAAGTTGTGGTTTCCCGTCAGTTGTGCTGGGTGCGTCCTTTGCTGTTAGTTGCTTTCATTGAAGAACCACCGATAATAACTGACCTGCGAGATGCTTCTGACCTGCTTTGGTCAATAAATTTATTTCAACCAGCCTTAGACACAGAAGTTATTACGCTGTTAAGTGAAATTTTTGCCAAAGAACCAAAACATGAGCTTGATTCAGATGCTAAACAGCAACTCAATCAATTTTTGCACTTTTTTTGGCAAGCGCACCCAGAAAAACCAGAAAATAAAGATTAAAGGAATTTTTTTCTCGCGTTGCATAATTTTCAGCGCCGGCGATCGCCTAGAAGTGAGTAATATTATGCATGGCAATTAACTACTGAAATCATGAAAAAAAATATCGAAGCATTGTTTTCACACTTTAAGTTATGCCAAAAAATCATCTTGTCTACTTAGTAGAAAAATCTCAGCAGTGGTATTGTCAATATTCCTGCACTGCCTCTACTACAAAAGTATCTATAAATAAAGACAATTTAGTTACAAAATGCAAATTAACTTAATGTATTCAACAATTATTTAAACTTCTCAATCAAAATTAGGATTAAAGGCTAGGAACCAACTTAATTCTACCTGCATCCATCTCTGACATTAAGAGTTCTAAAGCTTCATAATCAACATCGGAAATGTAACCCATTTGAGTCAGTTCCGAATTGATTTCGTTTTCAATTTCTGGAGTTAATTTTTTAATAAAAAGCGCTCTTTCTACTAATTTACGAATACCGTACTGAGTTCTCATATACAATAAACCAATTACAATTGTTACCAATTATCCAAGGTATTGTCTAGTATCAAAAGTGAGCCAAATCACCGTATACTTGTGATCTAAATCACAAGAGCATCGGGTAGATGGTTTGCCATTCAATCAGGCATCTGCCAATGGGAAAACAGACATACACAGATAATTGAATCTTGCTTCAATCAGTTTGACTCATTGGTTGACAAAGGTATATAGACATAACGACAGATGAGTCATCTACCCTAAGACTGTCTATGTTGATTGTTTTTTAAGTAGGGTAAAAAATTTGTATATTTAAATACTGTTTTTGAGACAGTTATGACAATCTTTAAAGATATAGGCTCTGGAAATAAAGATTCAGCAAAGAGAAGTAATACGAATGGTCGATGTCAGACAAAAAAGATTATGGTCAAATACATCTATCTTCACAGTTGAATAATTTTAATAGGATCTAACAATGCAAGCTGTACTTGAAGAATCTCCAAAAATTGCTATTATTCGTCCCCAAAGCTGCTTAAATGCCGCAAACGCCTTAGAATTTGAGCGAGACTTGACGGCAGCTTTGAGGCAAAATGATATTTCTATCTTGGTTGTAGATTTTGCAGCAGTAGAATCTTTAGACAGCGCCGGTTTGATGGCTTTAGTTTCGGCGTTGAAGCTAGCTCAAAGTTTAGGACGGCGTTTTAGCCTTTGCGATGTATCACCGGCAATAAAAATTATATTTGAATTAACGCAACTTGATGAAGTTTTTGAAATAATTGAAGGTATGACACAGTAGCCAGCAGTCTGACTTAAATCAAAACGGAGAATGCTGAAGCTGAAGGTAGACAACATAATGTGTGTGGCAAAAAATCCCACTTCACATCTACCCCGACGTGAAAATGAATGTAGAGACGTTACATGTAACGTCTGTAGGGGTTTCAGGTAACGGATCATTAAATTCGTCGGTGGATGTCTATTTAAGTAAAACAGTTTTAATTTTAAACAAGCGATGTTGAGAAACCTAATCAATGCTAAGGTTGGATGTGAGCATAAGAATTCAAGTAGCTAGAAGATAGCACAGTGGCTGTTCCAGTTGAAAAATTAATTACATCGGATATTTTAAAGCCAGCTCGTTATCTCGGTAACGAACTGGGTGCAGTACATAAGCCTTGGGATACGGCGACAACACGTTGGGTATTAACTTATCCAGAAGTGTATGAAGTCGGCGCATCCAATTTAGGACATATCATCCTCTATAACATTTTGAATGCCCAGCCGCGCTCGTTATGCGATCGCGCTTACCTCCCAGCACCAGACCTGGCAGTCAAACTACGAGCAACGCATACACCGCTGTTTGCAGTAGAATCAAAGCGATCGCTAACTGATTTCGACATTCTCGGTTTTAGCCTCAGTTATGAACTGGGTGCAACCAATATCCTAGAAATGTTGGATTTGGCAGGGATTCCCCTTACATGGCTTGAAAGGTTAGAGGGAAATTATCCTTTAATTTTCGCAGGGGGACAAACGGCAACATCGAATCCGGAACCTTACGCCGATTTCTTCGATTTTATTGCTTTGGGCGATGGCGAAGAACTATTACCAGAAATTAACTTGGTGTTGGCAGAAGGTAAAGCATCTAGCTTAAGCCGAGAAGAGTTATTGCTAGACTTGGCACAGATACCAGGTGTATACGTTCCCCAATTTTACTACATGGCAGAAGATGGCTCAGTTCATCCTTTGCGCCCAGATGTGCCAAAACGAATTTTGCGACGCGTAGCGACTCCCATACCCGCATATTCTACCGGGCTGGTTCCTTATATGGAAACGGTACACGATCGCCTGACAATTGAAATTCGACGCGGCTGTACTCGCGGTTGTCGCTTTTGTCAACCAGGAATGCTTACCCGACCGGCGCGGGATGTAGAACCAGACAAAGTGGTAGAAGCAATAACCAAAGGAATGCGGGAAACTGGTTATAATGAGTTTTCTCTTTTATCCTTGAGTTGTTCCGATTATTTGTCCCTGCCAGCAGTGGGGATGGAAATCAAAAATCGCTTAAAAGATGAGAATATTTCTTTGACTCTACCCAGCCAACGGGTAGACAGATTTGATGAAAATATCGCCAATATCCTCGGCGGTACGCGTAAAGGTGGTCTAACCTTCGCCCCAGAAGCGGGAACCCAGCGAATGCGGGACATTGTAAATAAAGGTTTGACTAACGAAGAATTGCTGCGCGGTGTGAAAACAGCGAGTGAGCAAGGTTGGAATAAAATCAAGCTATACTTTATGATTGGCTTACCGGGTGAAACCGATGCCGATGTTATAGGCATAGCCGAAACAGTCAGCTGGCTAAAGCGAGAATGTTGGGCAAAGGGGAGAAAAACTTTAAATTTTAACTTGACAATTTCTAACTTTACCCCTAAGCCGCATACGCCGTTTCAATGGCATTCAGTTTCTACCGCCGAATTTAAGCGCAAGCAAAATTTATTACGGCAAGAATTTCGCCGAATCAAAGCCGTAAAGGTGAACTTCACCGATGTGCGAATTTCGGCAATGGAGGACTTTATTGGACGAGGCGATCGCACTTTATCTAAAGTAGTCCGTCGCGCTTGGGAATTGGGTGCAGGAATGGATTCCTGGTATGACAATGTAGAGCAAGCTTTTCAAGCTTGGGAAGTTGCGATCGCCCAAGCTGGTAAGATGTGGAAATACCGCCAAATTGAAAACGGCGAATGGAATTTGTTTGAGGACTCCTTGGAGGACTCCTTGGAGACAAGGAGACAAGGAGACAAGGAGACAGGGAGACACATAGAACATGGGAAACATCTTTCCCCCCCTCCCCCACTCCCCCACTCCCCCCATCTCCCCATCTCCCCCACTCCCCCCCTCCCCCACTCCCTCGACATGCCCCTCCCTTGGGACCACATCGACACGGGAATTGACAAAAAGTGGCTGAAGGAAGATTTGCAACGCGCAATAGATGCTGCAATTGTTCCTGATTGTTCTTTTGATGGTTGTTCCCATTGTGGTGTTTGCGGCACCGATTTCGGACATAATATAGTAATACCCCCAGCAGCAATCCCGAAATTTGCTGGCGAGTTTGTTCCCAACACCACTAGGGCACAACGGCTGCGCGTTCGGTTTGGCAAGCAGGGTGATATGGCTTTAGTAAGTCACTTGGATTTACTTCGTTTGTTTGATAGAGCCTTGCGACGTGCAGGATTGCCAATTTCTTTTACTGGTGGTTTTCATCCGATGCCACGCATTTCTTTAGCAAATGCCTTGGCATTGGGAGCTAGCAGCAGTGGTGAAATTGTCGATTTTGAGTTAAATCAAGTAGTTGAAGCAGAAGCTTTCCGCCAACAGTTAGCTGATGCTTTACCCACAGACATACCTGTATATAATGTGGAAGAACTGGATTTAAAAGCTAGTGCCGCTACCCAACTTTTGGAGGCTGCGGAGTATTTGATTACCGTGGCTGTATTTGAAGAGATGCCATCGGCAAAATGGCAAGAGTTAATTGATACAATCAAAACAACAAATGAGATTTGGTACGAGCACAAAACTAAGTCAGGCAAGACTAATGTGATAAATCTGCGCGATCGCCTATTCGATATAGAATTATTAGAAACTAAAACGCAACTCCTAGAATCTACTGCTATCCTGCGCTATGTGGGTAGCTGTCGTAATGATGGTACGCTATTGCGTCCTGAACAAATCCTGTTTATGCTAGAACAAATAGCAAGTGTAGAATTTCAATTGCTGCACATCCACCGAAATCAACTAATTTTGGGAGTATAATCCCTATGGGGGCAACTTGCTAGTAGTTGCCCTCAGAGAGTAGATTGTGGGAATTGATTTTTAGCAAGGTTGCGTTAGAATTAGATGAAGAGAATTTCTGGCGCTGCATTGAGCGATTTGGTTCACCACCCTGATAATCCGGGGGCGAAAGCAAAGATAAAAGAAGTGCAACTTCTAGGATTTTATCCCAGACTTGCTGAGGCAGATTAAAGAAGACACTCTTTTATAGCTATTCGCGCTTGAATCAGCAATTCCCTAACAGCCTTTGTCAGTAACTCTGACTCTATGGTTTTTCAAACAATTGCTGAATGCCTAAACCCCAGGTGGTAATGGCGATGCATCAAAAATCAATCACGGACGGTTGATTTAATTGCTTACAACAATATGCTGCCGTTCTGGAATAATCAGGCTATTAAACGCAACTCCCTAGTCAATCGCTCTTTTACTTTGAGCCGAAATTCGCAATATTTATTATCAGCAGCGCATTTTTGGGCTGGCAGAGGACAGAGGTATAACCCGACTCCAGAACTATTTGTGCTGCCAATATTCGAGGAAATTGAATGCCAAAACAAATTATAATCGCGGAACAGCATCAGATTGCTGCGGTATTTTCCGAAGATCAAATACAAGAACTCGTAGTTGCCACCGGTCATCACCAAATAGGTGATATTTATTTAGGTGTGGTAGAAAATGTATTACCTGGGATAGATGCGGCTTTTGTCAATATAGGAGACCCGGAGCGTAACGGCTTTATTCATGTAACTGATTTGGGACCCTTAAAGCTGAAGCGTACCGCAGCTGCAATTACAGAACTACTGACACCACAGCAAAAAGTGTTGGTGCAAGTAATGAAAGAGCCAACAGGGACTAAAGGACCAAGGCTCACAGGTAATATCACCTTGCCGGGACGGTATGTAGTGTTGATGCCTTATGGACGAGGCGTAAATTTATCGCGTCGGATTAAGAGTGAAAGCGAGCGCAATCGCTTGCGAGCGTTAGCGATTTTAATTAAACCCGCAGGAATGGGTTTGTTAGTTCGCACCGAAGCCGAAGGCAAGCCAGAAGAAGCGGTTATCGAAGATTTAGAAGTGCTGCAAAAGCAATGGGAAGCAATCCAACATGAAGCTCAATCTACCCGCGCTCCAGCACTGTTAAATCGAGACGATGATTTTATTCAGCGCGTGCTGCGAGATATGTATGGTGCGGATGTAAATCGAATTGTGGTAGATTCGAGTACTGGTTTGAAGCGAGTAAAGCAGTATTTGCAAAACTGGAGTGGTGGGCAGACACCACAAGGATTGTTGATTGACCATCATCGCGATCGCTCTGGAATATTAGAATACTTCCGGATTAATGCCGCCATTCGCGAAGCTCTCAAACCAAGAGTAGACCTGCCTTCTGGAGGTTACATCATCATCGAGCCAACAGAAGCATTAACGGTGATAGATGTCAACTCAGGTTCATTTACGCGATCGGCAACAGCCAGAGAAACCGTTTTGTGGACGAACTGCGAAGCCGCAACCGAAATTGCCCGCCAACTACGTCTGCGGAATGTTGCTGGGGTGATAGTCGTCGATTTTATTGATATGGAATCGCGGCGCGATCAATTGCAAGTCCTAGAACATTTTAACAAATCTCTCAAAGCAGACAAAGCTCGTCCGCAAATTGCTCAACTAACCGAACTAGGCTTAGTAGAACTTACCCGCAAACGTCAAGGACAAAACATCTACGAATTGTTTGGTCAAACTTGTCCTACCTGTGGCGGTTTAGGGCATATAGTACATCTGCCGGGAGAAACTGAAAACAGATTGCCAACACCAGCAGAATTACCAGACCGTTTTGTATCTGTGCCCCATAGAGAACCGCGTTTAGCAACAACCAACATCACAGAACGACGGGAAAACTACGACGGATTTAATGAAGGGTTAGATGCTGACCCGGAATTGAATTCGATGAATCTAAATCATCCCAGTTATCAAGAAATAGGAGATAACAAGCGTGGTGGTGGTGTTCGCAGGCGTCGTCGAATTAGTATAAATGGAGGAAACGGCAAAGAAGAGCCACGGGTTATTGGCAATCCCCTGTCTTTTGTCAACGATTCCGAGTTAGAAATTGATGACGAACCGGAAGCACCAGTAACTCCAGAAATATCTTTACCCAGCATTAGCAAAGCTCCTTGGACTGATAGAACAGAGCGGATAAAAATCACTAAAGGTGAACCAGTCAAACCAGTGGTAGAACCACCGGAGATTGTTTCTGTAGAAATGTCATCTCAGGAACAGGATGTTTTTGCTTTGATGGGAATTTCTCCTTTGGTGCGCTTGAATCGGGAAGTCAAAAATCCCAAGTCTGTGATTATTAACGTCACTCCACCAGGACAAACTCCGGCTACACCGACCGAATTCACCTCAGAAGTAAGCACTCCGGAAAGAGTAAATATTTCCGAATCCACTGCTCCGGAAAGAGTAAATATTCCCGAAAGAGTAAATCTTGGAGTAACTCCAATTAAGAAGGTTGAGCCAAAAGTAGAACCAGAACCAGAACCACAACCACAACTGGAATTGTTTACTGAGAATGTAACTGAGCCATCGGGTTTTGCCGCGAATGCCGATGAAACTGAAGTTAACAGCGCTCCTGTTGACAAACGTCGTCGTCGTCGTCGGGGTTCTATGGATCTCGATGCGTCTAACGATGGGTAAAAGTTAAGTTTTGTAATGGTACAGAAAAAGCAAGCTGTCGCTTCTCTAGAAGAATCGATTTGGCTGGAATTGTCTGGCTATTGGGACATTCAACAAGGGTTGATTGCAGGTGTAGATGAAGTGGGACGGGGTGCGCTATTTGGTCCTGTAGTTGCGGCAGCAGTTATCCTACCAGAAAGCGCAATGCCCGTTCTGATGGCGGCTAAAATTAAAGATAGTAAAAAGCTGTCTAGTTCTCGGAGAATTCAGTTAGCGCAGCAAATTTGTGCATTAGCGATAGACTGGAAAATCGGTTTTGCAACAATAGCCGAAATTGACTCTATAAACATTCTGCACGCAACACTTTTAGCGATGAAGCGGGCAGTGTTGAAGTTGAAAGTACAGCCTGCACTTTGCTTAATTGATGGCAATCAGTTGGTGAAAGGCTTGTTAATGCCGCAACAAACAATAGTCAAAGGTGACGAGCGATCGCTTACCATAGCAAGTGCTAGCATTGTTGCGAAAGTGTGGCGTGACGACTTGGTGGTGCGTCTGGCATCAAAATATCCTATGTATGACTTAGAGCGGAATAAGGGTTATGGTAGCCAGCGACATCTAACAGCGCTGCAACACTATGGTGCTTCTGCCTTGCATCGTCGCTCATTTCGTCCTTGCCAAATTCAGCTTTAATAGGACTTACGGATGGACTAGGTATTTCCGTCATTGCGACGCAAGGAAGCAATCTCAAAGTCTTGTTTTCTCGTGACTGAGTGCGTAAGTCCTATTTAAGTTAAGAGTTACAGCAGATTTCGCTCTAATCGAATACACCTAGAGACGTAGCAATGCTACGTCTCTACAAAGTTTTGGGTTTTATATAGGACTCATAATTTTTATTTATTTCTTCCTACGTGAATTTTGAATTCAAAAAGGGTCAACTAGCAACAAGTTCTGTAAAAAAAGTATAAAATTACTCCATACCGAGGATAGGTAATTCAGTAGTATTATCACGAAGTTCTATTTCCTTAGTTTGTGATATTACCCAACCACGATAATCCACCAATAATTGATGTAACAATCTTTGCTTAATTGTCATCAAAACACTTTTTAGTAGACCATTGCCAGTAGCCTCTAAAATTGATGTCGGCATAAAAGAAAATGGCGGTGGTAACTCAACCTGCACCTCTAAATCAGCTTTTCCTTTTAAGAAAGTGTCACCTGATCGCTCGTAGGGAAACAAATGCCCTTTTAAATTTAGATCAAAACGTTGGTTAATATATTCCACACCAAGAATTTCACAACCCACCGATCGCAAACAAATAATTCCATTTGATTGTGCCCAAACTCTCATGTCTACAGTCGGCTGAATACTGAGTGTCATAAAAGTCAGCGGACGCATTTTCAAGCGAAATACTTCTTCCGAAAGTTGCTGAATGCGAGTGGGGTCAATTAAAGCATTAACTAGGCGTTGGGGTTGACGCAAATAGTGCTGAATGGGGATGGGCTGCTTTGGAACAGCGATTTCAACCGATAAGGAGGCAGTAAATCTAGTAGCCATGAGCAAACAAAACTGCGTATAGTAGAATGATTTTAAATTCTTTTCCGAATAAATAACTAATTACAAAGCTGCTTCATGAATTTTTTACAAGTAATACTTACAGCTTTATCTGGGTAGATGCCTCCCCCAGAAGTGTTGCCATTCGACTAGCGCCCTCTCGTAGATATCCCTGTTTTTCTACGAAATATAAATAAATATATCGTTTAACGTTGTCTTTCAACATCTAACCGTAGTTATAGTTATTGATTTGTTTAGCTCTAGTGCGATCGCCCTTGTTATCTGTTATTTCGCCCTTGTTATCTGTTATTAATATAAACGGCAACTAAAGACTAAAGGCGATGAATCAATCGATTGCACATTTAGGACCTCCTGGCACTTACGCAGAACAAGCGGCTCTTTTTTATCTCAACTGGCTTAAGAAAAACAAGGGAATTGAAGCTAGTTTGTGTCCGTATCCCAGTATTGCCCAGTCACTCCAAGCCGTAGTTCAAGGTAATGCACAATTAGCTGTTGTGCCTGTAGAAAATTCTATTGAAGGAAGCGTGACAATGACGCTGGATTCGCTGTGGCAGCTGGAAACTTTGCGAATTCAAATGGCGTTGGTAATGCCCATTGCTCATGCTTTAATTTCTGGGGCTAGTAGCTTAGATAACATTAAAACAGTTTTTTCTCATCCACAAGCTTTAGCGCAATGTCAGGGATGGTTGGAAAAATTTCTGCCCAATGTGCAGTTGATTCCCACTAATTCTACAACCGAGCCGCTACAAAAGTTAGAACACAACAAAACAGCAGCAGTAATTTCCTCTACTAGAGCGGCGCAATTGTACAACTTGCCGATAATAGCTAGGGGAATTAATGACTACCCAGAAAACTGTACTCGCTTTTTAGTGGTAAGTCAAACTGAAGTAGACACGGCTTACCGAATAACTTCAGCAAGTTCTAGTTATACGTCTTTGGCTTTCAGTATACCTGCCAATACACCAGGTTCTCTGGTCAAACCTTTACAAATATTTGCTGAACTTAACATTAATCTTAGCAGAATTCAGTCTCGCCCTACGAAGCGATCGCTCGGAGAATACTTGTTTTTTATTGATTTAGAAGCAGATTCCACTGAACCAAAAATGCAATCTGCTTTAGCTAAATTGAGCACTCACACAGAAGTATTAAAAATTTTTGGTAGTTACAATGTTCTAAGTAGCTATAGCAATCTGGAATGATTCATCAGAAAATACAGCAGATTTCACTCCTTAGGAAGTACATATATAAAATCCCTCTCCTTGTAGAGACGTAGCAGTGCTACGTCTCTACGTATATTCGATTAGATCGATATGCTGCTGTACTACCTGTCCCCCTATGAAGAAAGTTCTCTGTGAAGTGCATCTACTTTTAACTGAGAAAACACACGATAAGCATCTAAATTCACCTTTGGCTGAGAGGTTTGCTCATCTTGTTTCATCTGAATCAAGTTATATTCAATGTTTTCTGCATAAATTGCAAAAGTGATATTAAAAATTTCTATAAAATTAATAACCCATTGGCATTCCTCTTCTGGATATTTGTCGTAATAAGCAATCAAATCAGCCATCCTGATTTCTAAATGACTGCGCGCGTTTTTACAAATCAAAATTACTTTTAGCAGTACAACCACCAATGTTAAAGGATGACCCTGAGAAAGTAATAAAACGAATAATTGTGAAGGTTCTCGTCCCTTTTCTGTTGTTAAACAATCAATCACTCGGTTACAGGTTCTCAATAACAATTCTTTGCTGATAGTTTGTTCATTATATTCTTTCTTCCAAGGTGATAATTTATCTGACAACTGCTGTTTCAACGTTTCTACAAAATCTTGACGTTCTACAGAAAAAATCAAATATTTTTGTAAGCTGTCTTTAAAGTCTTTAAAAGTTTGATTTTCAATCTGTTTGAGAAATATATTCGCAACATTTTCGTGACTGAATGCACCTTTTTTTAAAACAATCGTTTTGATTAAATGTAAAACATTATCTCCCAAAATAGTGGGATTTCTGTAGCGTGTTTCGCTTGATTTAGCAGACTGAGAACGAGCAATATACATTGCTAGTTCAAACTTAAATTTGTCTTTCATCTGCTTGGACAGCTTTAAAGCCGATTCTTGTTGCTCTTTTGGGTTGTTTTTATCAAAAGATTGAGCAACTAATGAATATGTTGTGTAGCGATTAGTCCAATGAGTTTTGTTTTGTTCTTTATGTCTAAGAGCAAATAATTTTAGTTCTTCATAGTCGTTACTATTAACAAAATTTATTAACCATGTTTGGAAAATATTTATTTTGTTTGAACAAGATTCAGTAGTCCATATCTTGATTTTGTAATTAACAAATAATTCCACTAATTCTTTGATTTCTTTGTGTTTTCTTTGAGAATCCCAGTTATTAACTATAATGTAGCAACATCGCTTAAGTGTATGACGAAATTCTTGTTCCTGATTCTCAGAAAACATTGCATATATAGTTGGTGCAGAATTTAAATCAACTGAATCAAGGCAGTCTATAAATAAAAACTTAAATTCTTTTAAAACCTCTTCTGGCGAAGATTTTTGCACAATTTCCCCTAAAAACTTATAAGTTTTCTCTTGTGCAGTTTGCAGAGTTATCTGTGTAGAGTTATACTTAAAAAAAGGCTTATTTACCTGAGTTTTATGTAATCTATTTGCGGTCATTGCAGTTCTCAAGACCAAAAAGTTTGCCGATATTATTATCAGCTTAACCTTAGAGAACAAGAGGATCAATCTATTTTTCAAAGATTAAGTAATCTTTTTATATAAATTTGATAAACACGATATAAAATTAGTTGATTTCTTCTGTATTTATATACTTGCGTATGTATTTATACTGATTTTCTACTTACGTAAGAATTTCTTTTCCCAAATTTTCTCAGGTGTGGGCAAAGCCTACCAGCTATATTTATAGGACTTACGCACTCAGTAGTGAGAAAACAAGACTTAGATCGGTGTGTGACTTTACCCATATTTGATTTGGAGAATCACTCGTAGAGGTAAGGGACTCTTTACTGGGGACTGGGAAGGAGGAATAAAAGTGTACTGAGTTTTGTTCAAAAATCAAATATGAGTCCTATAGAATAAAAGTATTACCCATTACCCATTACCCCATGCTACTGTCTTATTCTCAACTCTACGAGCAGTTTATTGAACAGGTAATTGGTTTAAGTCAAGAACAAGAATTTTCATTGACTGCTGTAATAAGTAACTATCTAAGCATGAATTATCAGCTTAAATTAGAGCAAATAGACAAGTTAAAAGCTTGGTTAGATGGCTTTAGACCTTTTAATAAAACAATTATAGCGGAACTCAAAAAGCTGTATAGTGTCCGCTTTACTTATAACTCTAATGCCATCGAAGGGAACACTTTAACTCAAAGTGAAACTGAGTTAGTGTTAACTAAAGGGATTACAATTGGCGGAAAAACTCTCGATGAACATTTAGAGGTGATTGGACATAAGGAAGCGATTGACTATATTGAGAGTTTAGCCCAAAAAGATACAGCAATTAATGAATGGGAAATTAAACAAATTCACAATCTGATGCTGAGAAAAATTAACCCTGATGAAGCGGGTTGTTATCGGACGCTGGATGTAATGGCAGCAGGAACAAATTATCTTTATCCTCCCCATTATTTCCTGTGTCAATTAATGGCAGATTTTGTAACCTGGCTCAATTCAGACGCTGCTTTAACACTCCATCCAGTAGAATATGCAACAATGGCTCATTATCGTTTTGTCTCGATCCATCCTTTTCGGGATGGAAATGGGAGAACGGCTAGATTATTAATGAATTTATTGTTAATTCGTGCAGGATATCCCATTGTGGTGATTAATAATCAAATTCGCAATGATTATATTAATGCTTTGGCTTATGGACAACAAAATCAAGATGATTTAAGTCAGCTTTTTGATTTGGTTTGTGATGCTGCTATAAGTTCATTGGTGGAAACTTTAAGATTATTAGTAACTGCAAGTAGCAGTAGGGAAAAAGGGCAGCTTTTTTATCAGGAAATTACTGATTTTATTGATAATTATTTGAGGAAATAGGAAATATAAATTGATCGGAAAATCGAAGCCCTCTCCCGCCAAATCAACCAAACCGAAAAATTCAAAAAAGGCTTAGTGCAAAAACTACCGAAGCCTACGATCGCGGTGGCAAATTCAGAATGTATCAAAATAACCCCGTCTTCAAAGATTACTTATTGGTTAGTTCCACTGCGATCGAAATGGATTTGTATCACAAAAATGATGCGGGACAATGGATGATTATTAACTATGGAGAAGGCGACACAATCGAACTAAAAAGCATCAATCTCAGCTTCCCTATTGAACAAGTCTATCGCAGTTTAACCCTTGAACCAGGGAATGGGGAATAGAATAAAAGCATTACCCCTTTATTGGAAGCATAAGCTTACCGTTGCGGCAAAGTTATGGGTAAAGTCACAAAAAAAGTCACTCTAGAGTGACTTTTTTTTAAGTGGGGGTGGAGGGACTTGAACCCACACGACCTTTTACGGTCAACGGATTTTCATTTTCCCGCAGCTTTCGCTGCTGCCTAATCGGTTTTACTTTAGGCTTTGAAAATTGGACTCTCCCTTTACCCTCGACTTGACGTTAGGGTAGCTCCCGTCGGGTCTCTGCACCTTCCGAAGAGTTAAGATAATGAAGTATGAGTTAAGAGTTAAAAGTTAACTCATGACTCAGCATTCAGCACTCTTATCGGCTTGGCTCAGGATTGCCATGTCTGTTGCCAGATTTAGGTTTCCCTGAGTTTGAGAGCGGTCACTTGAGGGATTTCTCCTTCAAGGCTCAGTTATCTAAGTCCGTAGCGTCTACCATTCCGCCACACCCCCATCAGCTATTTGGGATTTGCTGATTTTCTTGAGGCAGCAAAAACCTCTTTATCTATTCCACCATCAATTGCGTCTTTTGTCCAACTGAATTTAAAATTTTTTTTTCTGGCTTGCCGTCAGAGTGGTCAATGAGATTTTTCGCTTTCAATGTAGCAAATTATCAAACTTATATAGGACATAGCTTTCAGGCTTATAGGTAGATTCTACGGCGATCGCGATTTTATGCCAAAGCTACGCAATTGAAATTAAACTATGGCTAATTTCAACTTTTATCTATACGTGTTTTTACGAGTGTTGAATATAACGATTTATAACGAAAATAGTAAAATATCCAAACCAAAAAATATTTAGATATTCAATAAAAGTAAAATATATGGGAGATCCCCTGACTAAGGATGTAGGTCTTACTCAAGAGATTTTGTTACACCGCATTGCAAATCGCATTCGGCAATCTTTAGAACTTCAAGAAATTTTATCGGCGACGGTTGCCGAAGTACGTTCGTTTCTCGACACCGATCGCGTAAAAATTTACCAGTTTCAACCTGACACTCATGGATTAGTAATTGCCGAATCAATTCAGGAAGGACGTTTACCTCCTTTGCTAGGGCTGAATTTTCCCGCAGATGACATTCCCCCCTACGCGCGTGAATTGTATGTTCGGGCACGGCAGCGAACCATCGTCAATTTGGCAACACAACAAATCGGCATCAGTCCTCTTATTTGTCCAGAAACAGGCAAACTGTTAGACCAGCAAGATATTCGCTATCGTCCGGTCGATCCTTGCCATGTAGAATATTTAACAGCAATGGGGGTAATGTCTTCGGTTGTGGTGCCTATCGTTCTAGAAAGCAAGGAAACAGGCAAAGGTTCTTTACCTTCTTTACAGCAATCATCTCAATTGTGGGGACTGTTGGTGTCTCACCATTCAGAACCACGGGTAGTAACAGAGAAGGAATTATTATTTATTCAGTCTGTAGTCGATCAAGTGGCGATCGCCATTTCTCAGTCCATCTTGCTCAATCAAGTGCAACAGCAAGCCCGCCAAGAAGCCATTATTAACCAAGTTACCCAGCAATTGTATAGTACCTCCATTGTCCAGCTTGAAGCTGCCCTAGAAGCGACTGTGGCTGCCTTTGCAGGCTCTGGAGGACGGCTCTACTTATTACCAGATAAGGAGCAAAGCGCAGAAATCTACACATCTGGCGTGCAGCCCACCCAACTTGATGGCGGACAAGGTAGAAATATTGAGGAGCATCGACTGTGGCAAAAATATCTTTATTCTGCCTCTATGTTGCCCGTCGGCGATCCAGAACAGCCCAGTGTTAAATCATGGTCGATAAACTGGATGAGAGCCGTTTATGCTTTGAGTCCTCTACCCAACGAACTAACTTCAGACTCAAATTTGTGGGCGATCGGCGACATTTATAAAGAACCATTATTTCGCTCGCTCACTCCATGTTTCCAAGCAACCCAAATTCGCGGCTTGTTAATTGTACCGCTTCAGCATGGTTCCACTGTCGTTGGCTGCTTAAGTATTTTCCGAGATGAAGTAGATATTGAAACGATTTGGGCTGGCTGTTTTTCTACTGATTCTCGCCAAATGATGGCGCGTCAGTCGTTTGAAGCATGGCGCCAACTGAAAACCCAGCAAGCACAACAGTGGGCAGAATCAGAAGTCAAGCTAGCGCAAGAGCTAGGTGAGCGCTTTTCCACTGCTGTGAGGCAATACCAACTTTACCAACAGATACAAACTCTCAATACAAATTTAGAGCAACAAGTACGCGATCGCACGGCACAACTGCAACAAACTAACAGCGACTTGCAACGCTCAACTATTGAGCTACAGCGATCGGTTGAACGGCAGCAAGCTTTGGCGCGGATCATCGCCAACATCCGCCAATCGCTGGATGTGGAAAAGATTTTTTATACCGCGAGTGAGGAAGTTTGTGAATTACTCAAAATCGATCGCGTTGCAGTTTATCGCTTTAATGCCGATTGGGGAGGTGAATTTATCAGCGATTATGAATCTGCAAATCCCCAATGGCACAGAAGAGTCAAATTGGGAGTAGGCATGGTATGGGACGACACCCACTTACAAGAAACCCAAGGGGGACGCTATCGCCATAATCAACCCTTTGTGGTCGATGATGTCTACAGTATGCAATTTAGCCAATGTCACATTGATTTACTCGAACAATTTCATGTGCAAGCGTTTATGGTTGCGCCAATTTTTATCGGGCAAGAGTTATGGGGTTTATTGGGTGCTTATCAACACTCAAGCAGTCGGCATTGGGAAGCTTTGGAAGTAGAGTTTTTCACGCAAATAGCAACTCAACTGGGAGTAGCATTGCAGCAAGCTGAATATGTAGAACAAGTGCGATCGCAATCGATAGAATTGGTTCGTGTGACAGAACAGCAGCAAACCCTAGCGAGTGTCATTACCAAAGTTCGGAAATCCCTCGACTTGAACGAGATTTTTGAAACCACCACCCAAGAACTCTGCCGAGTACTCAATGCCGACCGTGTTGTGGTCTTTCGCTTCTACTCCGACTCCGAATATGACGGTGGCGAAGTTATTGCAGAAGATGTTGCCTCTGGTTTGCCATCAACCTTAACCGCAAAAGTGTACGATCGCTGCATCGGTGAGAAGTATACCGAGAAATTCCGCCAAGGTCACATTCATGCAGTTAGTGATATTTATAACTCTGAGCTAGACGAGTGTTATATATCAATGCTCTCTCGCTTCCGAATCAGGGCAAACTTGGTAGTTCCCATAATTAAGCAAGATCGGCTATGGGGCTTATTGTGTATTAATCAATGTGAAAATTCCCGTGAGTGGCAAGAGTTAGAAATTGAATTTGTCAGCCAAATTGCCTCTCAATTAGGAGTTGCCCTCGAACATGCGGTACTGCTCAAACACACACAGCAGCAAGCTACACAACTTTCCCAAACACTCGACCATTTAAAGCAGACTCAAGCTCATTTAATTCAGAGTGAAAAAATGTCGAGTTTAGGACAATTAGTTGCTGGGGTAGCACATGAAATTAACAATCCTGTCAACTTTATCTACGGCAATATCGCTCATGTTCATGAGTATACGCAAAACCTAATTGAGATACTCAATCTCTATCAACATTACTATCCTGAACCCGACCCAGAAATTAAAAAACAAGCAAAAATCGCAGATTTAGAGTTCATCGCGGAAGATTTGCCTAAACTATTTTCTTCGCTGGAATTAGGCGCTGAACGCATTCGGGAGATTGTTCTTTCGTTAAGAAACTTCTCTCGTTTGGATGAAGCCGAGGTAAAATCCGTTGATATCCATGAGGGACTTGATAACACTTTGTTAATATTGCAGCATCGTCTTAAGCCTAATTCATTGCATTCAACCATTGAGTTGATCAAGCATTATGGTGAGTTACCGCTTGTAGAGTGTTTTGCCGGACAACTCAATCAAGTTTTTATGAATCTCCTCTGCAATGCAATTGACGCAGTAGAAGATTCCTGCCGTAAATCTCTTAAATCTGGAAAGGAGAGACATCATCCGCTCATCACAATCAAGACCCAGGTTTTAGAAAATGATTGGGTACAAATTTCCATCAAAGATAATGGAGTTGGCATAAATCATGAAGTACAGGCGAAGCTATTTGATCCCTTTTTCACCACAAAAGAGGTGGGTCAGGGTACAGGTTTAGGACTCTCAATTAGTTACCAAATTGTCGAAAAGCACCGAGGCAAATTAGAATGTGTGTCTCAACCAGAACAGGGGGCTGAGTTTTTGATCGACATCCCTCTAAAACAACCCAGAAAAAAAATTGCCTGATTTTCGTCCTCTCAAAAAAGTTAAACTAATCGGCGTTCAGCCTATGATGGAAAACAGATGCACCCCTATATAGAGAGACAATTATGGTTGTAGCCCTACTGTATCTGATTTTGGCTGGAGCTTATCTATTAGTCATACCAGCAGCAGCCTTGGTGTACCTCACACAACGGTGGTATGTGGCTAGCTCCTTTGAGCGCGGTTTTATGTACTTTCTCGTCTTCTTCTTCTTGCCCGGTTTGTTGCTTTTGTCACCTTTTGTAAATCTTCGACCCAGACGGCGACAAATTGAAGTTTAACCGAATACACGTAGAGACGTAGCACTGCTACGTCTTTACAACGAGAGGGGTTTTATAAAAAATGTACTTCATTTATAGTCATAACTAGAGATGCGACGGATTGACGCTGTTGGAATTGTCTTTGGGTTTTTTGTAGCTGGTGGCTTGGCGTATGTATTATTTCAGCTAGTAGGCTTAGATAGCCAGAAAGCCGGAATTTGGAGCCAAGCGTTGCTAGTGTGTGGGTTGATTGGCTGGGTAGCAACCTATCTTTTTCGTGCAGTTGGGCAAAAAATGACCTACCATCAGCAACGAGAAGAATACGAAAAAGCTTTTTTGCTTCATCGACTCGACGAACTCACCCCAGAACAACTCGCAAAACTTCAAGCTGACATAGAGACTGGGGATTAGGGACTGGGGACTGGGGACTGGGGAGCAGGGGGAGCAAGGGGACAAGGGGAGCAGGGGGAGCAGGGGGACATTTCTTTCTATTCCCAATGCCCAATGCCCAATGCCCAATGCCCAATGCCCAATGCCCAATGCCCAATGCCCAAATTGAAAGTTTTTTGCCCTGACTTAGTAGACAATTTAACCGATATGTTCTTGAATATTAAGAGCAGATATCAAGCTGTAAAAAAATAGCTGATACATCCGCTTATGGTTTGAGTATTATGTAAACTTGAATAGGTTATAAATAGTCAGGAACCCTAGCCGTCATGCATAGGGCTTGAATGAGAAATCATCAAGCCATTCTGACCCGACCACCTAGAAATAGGTAAACGTTATTTGAGTCATGACACCGAGGGCAATGCGAAGCTAGTCCCCCGCTCTGTCGCTTGTGATTAAACAAAACTAAGGTCACTGGTTTAGTGTTGCAAGCCCAACAAGCTCTTATAACAGGTCTAAGCTAACATCACCCCGAAAGGGAGGTTCTTCGGAACAAAACCGTTATGCGTACAGGGTTGTGAGATTTGAAATGGTAATTGTCCCATTGAAAGTGCAATACAACGGCACACCGAATTAAGCAACCCCTAGGCGGTAATGGAGCAAATATAAAGCCGTCAAGCGAAGGACGGGGTTTCAGACCCAAGGAGTTTCGATGAGTGTGAGAGTGAGTAAATCACAAATGGTTATAATTACGTCGCAGTTGAGGGGGAGAGGCGATGAGTGAAAGTATGGCATTTATCGGCGGAGTTGCTGTAGCTGGTCTAGCAGCGATCGTATTGCTCAAAGGGACAGGTACTCCAAATCTACAACCTAATATTGCTGTTGCCCCGCAAATCCCAGCTACTGTAGTCGCACCGCAAATGATGCAGCCAGGACAATATTCTGCTTACGGGCAACCATACCCCAATCCTGCGCCAATCAATCCCAGCGGAACCGAAGAGTTCAGAATGCAAATGGAACGGCAGAAAAGTCAGCTTGACGTGCTACAGCGAGAAAACGATCTGCTCAAACAGCAAATTCCCCAACTTCAATATCAAGTTGAAAATTATAAAAACCAAGCTCAATTAAGCGTCAATAACCAAGCAGCTCAACAAGCAGCATTGAAGCAGCAGACTGAAACTCCTTGGTCGTCTTCACCCATAGTTTGGGCAGTGGCAGGTATGACTCTAACGATTGGCGGTGGTGTTGTTGTCGCTGGTGTGTTGGCTTTGTTCTCGCCACGGCAGCGTTCTACCCGTACCGTACAAGTAATTCATCCTTATAATGGTCCGACACCGCCCCTGGCTCCTGTACGACGGGCTGAATTTCTCCCCCCTCGTGTAGAAACCCGACGAGTTGAAGCCACTGAATACGACGAAATGCATTGAAATTGAAGTAGTAACCACAAAGCAATACCCTATGGTCAGATCCCTTTCGGGCATCTAGGGTGAGAATTATTTTGGGTAAAACCAATAAATCTCGCCTATTTGTTTTATCTATAAATGAATACACTCGTCCGATGCAGCTAAACTGAACGGTATTGGTCTAGAAATTGGTTCTTTACCCCTAACTTTAATTAGATAAGATATTTATATGATAAAATGATTAACCATATAAACTTTGTATAGTTATTGAGTACTGGGCAAAGCGATTGTTGGAAAATATTAATAAGACAAGCGCATTTTACTAAGGAGGGGGTGCATCTTAGCATACTGCAATCAAAAGCAACGCATCTCCCCGAATCGAGAAGAAATAAATGCCCAGCATATCATTCAAGCGATCCTTAACACCCGTAAGGCTATTTATTTTTATGGATCACTCTTAAAGGGAAAACGGGAAAGGGGAAGAAGTAATTTGAAGTATTTTTATTAATTTCAAATAACTCCGTCCCTTTTGCCTTCTTCATGTATTGAAAAATTAGCGTCCGCAATTGAAAACCCTAAATTTATTTATAGGGTTTCCCTTTCCCCTCTTTTTCATCAGTTTCCTAGTTATGTCAATAAAATTACTTTAAATATTAAATTACTAGTAACAGAAATGCGTTATGTATCTAATCCTTGCAGTGTATGATTCATCATTGCAACCATACACTGCAAGACAAAAGTCGGATGATCTTTGACAATTGTCAGAGACTAACTGGTTAGTATCATCTTTTATCAGCTTTATTTATTATCTAGAAAATATGCTGATACGTAGAAAACTTGGAAAAAAAGTATAAGAAAACATACTGAATAAATTTTTCTATCACTGATGGCTTAAAGATGATTTCTGAGTATTATCACTCTCAGTGTTAGTTAAAAATACTAATTTTACAACTTCGGATATCGTCTACTGGATTATTCATCATTTGACAAGGCTTTGAGACGAAGTTGTCACCCCCTCAGGCTGTATTCAGGGCATCATACATGCGTTAAATAAATTAACTAGATTATCCAGTAATGTTAATTTATTGGCAGCAACCTGGTAGAATCTCAGAATCATCAGTTGTGTTCATCTATTGGCAGCAATTGCCAATACTTTTTATTCGGCGCATGAATTTGAAGTAGATATATTTATCTTGGCAGTTACTGTAAAAGTAACAAATTTTGTTTTTAAAATTGACACGGCTTTGATAACATGCTCTAATCACAAAAAAATAGAAATGTTTTTCTAGGAGTAGTTAGCAAGGCGTAATTGTATTAGGGTGCAGTAGATACAAGCAGTTAGTAAACGGCAAGCTTTTTGGGTGCTTAGTGTTGCAGTGAATTTGGGCAAAAAATATTTCATCTACCAGAAGGAGGACATTTTACATCATTTTGCTTCCTGAATATAAAATTTAATTCCACTCAATCGACATCATTCCCTTGCAAGACAAAGGGAAAAACAGTAAGCGGACTAAGGAAAGCTGTTTTTGCTTTCTTTATATTGCAATTACAGTTCTATACGGTATTTTTCATGGGTAACAGTGAAATTTTGGTAATACTTTTGTGACTTAAGTTTCACAACCAGTATTGCTAATAGCATGGCAGCAATAATCCCAGTGATTTAATCGTTATATCTGAAAATAGAAACAGCGATCGCATGTCAAATCAAAATTATGTGTTATTCAGATTGACACATGTTCTCGTTATGCTCTCCTTCCAAAAAAAGTTAATTAAAGATTGTGTAAAAGGAATTGTGAAAAAACTGCAATTGTATCAAAGTTAAAAGACCACTTATCAAAATTTACTGAGTCCACTCGGCAAGAACGGTTTCCGTTCCGTCTCGATTGGGGGAGACGCTACGCCAACCAAGTGGCTCTCCCGTTGGGTGATACGATGCTTGCGTCTAAAAAAAATGAATTCATCCCAGAAAAGAATTAGGTTTTTCCACAAAAACCTAACCCCATAACAATCCTCTGCTATTGCTTGATGCCTTCCAATGACCTCTATAAATTCATGGTTGAGGCATAAGAGCCTCTTTTTTCCGTTTTTCTCGCTCAGTATATTTATTTACGTAGGCGTACCTGTTTTTGCTCAAACAGGAGTAATCAGGAATACCGCAGGTGCTGGCGCAGACAATCTTCCACAAGTTCGCTCAAATGAGGTGACTTTAACTGCCGGACAAGCAGCTTTGGAGATTATCAAAACAGGTGACAGAGCAGCAGCCGAACCGGGCGAAACAGTAGTTTATCGCCTTGCCATCAGAAACGCTGGGAGGGCAGCAACAAGCCAGGTATCGATTACAGACAGACTGCCTCTAGGGGTGCGATTGATCAACAGATCGTTGAAAGGTTCTATCGGTGGTAGGGAAGTCCCTTTAACCACTGACCGGGGTTCAAATCGGACGGTGACAATTAATGCGAGTGTTGGACTGCAACCGAACGAAACCTTAGTTGTGGTATATGCCGCTGAAGTAACACCAGATGCAGTTCGAGGAGATGGCAGAAACTTAGCCCAAGCCAGAGCCGGAAGTTTGACAAGCAACCAAACCAGCTATCGGATACGCATTCGACCGGGTATTCTTTCCGATTGTGGTACCTTGATTGGTCGCGTGTTTGTCGATAAAAACTTTGATGGTGAACAGCAGCCGAACGAACCAGGAGTACCGAACGCCGTGATTTATATGGACGACGGCAATCGCATCGTTGCCGATGCGAAAGGATTATTTTCCTTGCCAGGTGTTATATCCGGTTATCGTTCAGCAACACTGGACTTGAGTAGCTTACCTGGTTACGCTTTAGCACCTAACAACTACTTTATCGAAAAAAATAGCCAGTCACGCATGGTGAAATTAGCACCAGGTAGTTTGGCACGAATCAATTTTGGAGTTACCCCTGCCTTTTCAGGAGGTAAGCGATGAAAACTAGAAAAACTTATGTAAATTTTGCCAAAAATTTGAGGATGAAGCGGAATATAGGACAACTGGGGACTAGGGACTGGTTACTGGGGACTGGGAAAGAGGTTCTTTTAAGGTTTAGTTGGGGTCTGAATCCTCATGTAAATCTTGCCTTACCCCAGTCCCTAATGTTGCCTGTATTTTTAGCGATCGCCACACCATTTTTTGATCGCAGTGTTTGTGCTAGCACCTTAGGCGATCGCCTGCGGGGAGCTGCCGAAACCTCGACCGCAATAGGACAAGGGGACTTGGAGACAAGGGGACAAGGGGACAAGGGAGACAAGGGAGATAAGGGAGATAAGGGAGATAAGGGAGATAAGGGAGATAAGGGAGATAAGGGAGATAAGGGAGATAAGGGAGATAAGGGAGATAAGGGAGATAAGGGAGATAAGGGAGAATTTACTTCCTCATCCCCCTCATCCCCCACTCCCCCCCTCCTCTCATCCCCCACTCCCCCACTCCTCCCCGGACTCATAACACAAATTTCCCAACTGAGCCAAGATTCAGGCGGATTTCCCCAAGATCCGGCAACTCAATTTCAACAAAATCCGGCTTCTCCGATTCAACAACCTGTTCCTCCACCGTCGCAACAAACACCGCTACAAGCACCACCGACGACTCAGGAAATCTTGCCCAGTAGTACACCGCAGATTATTGGAAAGGATCGCAAAGCACGAATTGAACTTACACCTGTAGGAGATCCGCGAGTTCAAGCTGATGGACGTTCTACCATCAAGCTTTCGGGGCAAATTACCGACGATAAAGGTCAACTCCTTACCAAAGATGTGATGGTGACATTGACCACCACCGCAGGGAAGTTTGTTGGGGCAGACCAAGAAAAAGACCAACCAGGGTTTCAAGTTAGGGCGATCGGTGGTGAATTTGTTGCCACTTTGCAATCAGATATCAAGCCTCAACAAGTCAGGATTCGGGCTGGGGTAGACAAAATTCAGACCCGAAATCGTTTTAGACAACTACCACCCGAAGCGATCGGGCAACCATCAATCCCGTATTACGGAGACAGCAATACAACTGGGGGAAGTCAACCATTTCCCCAACAAAACGATAGCTCTTTATTTGAACTAGTTGGCAGTCAGCCACTAGAAGCTTATACCCAAATTGAATTCACAACTTACCTGCGTCCATCCCTAGTGACAGGGGTAATCAATTTGCGAATTGGACAGCGGGGAACTGATTACTTCGGTAGTTATAGCGATTTTCTCGCACCTGGTCGCACTGGTGGCACTCAAGTTGACTTCTATAGTGCGGTGTTTGCGACAGGTAAGGTTGGAGATTGGTTATTTACCGGCGCATATAACAGCCAACGTCCCCTCAATCAAGATTGCGAAGGCAGAAATCGCCTCTTTGGGGGAATTCAATTTTGCGAACAACAATATCCCGTCTATGGTGACAGTTCTACTTTCACTTCAACTGCCCCCTCGATAGATAGCTTCTACGCCCGCTTTGAGCGCAGTTCTTCGGTGCCTGGGGCAGAGCCAGATTACTTTATGTGGGGGGACTACAACACCCAGGAATTCAACCGTTCCTCGCAGTTGTATACGGCAACCTCGCGTCAATTACACGGGTTTAAGGGTAACTACAATTTTGGCAACTTGCAGGTAACTGGTTTGTATGCCAATAATATTGAGGGTTTCCAGCGCGATACCTTTGTGCCGAATGGAACTAGCGGAAATTATTTCCTCTCCAAGCGGTTGATTGTTCCGGGAAGTGAAATTGTTTATGTAGAAGCAGAGGAAATTCAGCGTCCAGGTACAGTGGTTCAGCGCGAACAGTTGTATCGTGGACAAGATTATGAAATAGAGTACGATCGCGGGACACTTTTGTTTCGCCGTCCAATTCTATCAACAGATTTGAACCCTTTTGGCACAACTTTGGTGAGACGAGTTGTGGTTACTTACCAAAATGATGGTGGTGAAGATTCCAAACTTTACGGCGGACGACTGCAATATAATCTTTCCAACGAGCTGGAAAGTAAAACTTACATCGCCGGTTCTTATTTAAGAGAAGACCAAGGCGATCAAGATTTTCAATTGTATGGAGCAGATTTCTTAGTTTCCTTGGGGAATTCAGGTCGGATTGTTGGGGAATTTGCCCGTTCTAACAGCGATTTGCTGACTGGACGAGAGGTGACGGGTAATGCTTATCGGTTAGAAGCATTTGGTAATATTGCTGAGAGAATCAGCGCTAGTGCTTATTATCGAGGAGTTGACCCAAATTTCGCCAACAACGCCACTTTTAGTTTTTCACCGGGGCAAACACGGTATGGTGGATCATTGTTGGCAAGGGTGACAGACACCACCAGCTTTACTGTTGGTTACGACTTTGAAGAAAACTACGGTCGCTCTACGGGGAATATTGTAGACTTTTTTGACTTATTCAATCCGCAGCCTCAAACGCGAGTTGGGGACAGGGTTAGTAATGAGTTAAAAACCTTCCGCGTCGGCATTTTGCAAAGAATCGGAAATGCAGACGCGAGTGTGGAGTATGTGAATCGATCGCGTGAAGATCGGGTGAGCGATCGCTTTAATGGTAATGCGAATCAGTTGGTATCTCGGCTAAAATTGCCTCTAACTCAATCATTGACCTTTCAGGCGCAAAATGAATTAAATATAAATGGTTCTGACCCACTTTATCCTAACCGCAGTACTTTCGGCTTGGATTGGAAGGCTATGGAAGGGGTGACGGTGCGACTCGCTCACCAATTCTATGATGATAGTGAGTTACTGCGCGGCAATTCTTTCACTACTTTGGATACGATTTTCGATCGCAAGTTAGCAGAAAATACGGCGATTACTGGTCGCTATTCGGTATTAAGTGGTTTCAATGGGTTTCAAGGTCAAGGAGCCGTAGGATTAGATCAGGGCTTTCGGGTTGCCCCAGGTTTAAAGGTAAATGTTGGATACCAGTACATCTTTAGAAATATCTTTAACGCCACCGCTGCCGGTTCCCGCAATGAACAGTATTACGCTGTTGGTCAAACGGCTTCTTCACTGGGACTTTTTGCTGGTTCGGTGTATAGTTTAGGGTTTGAATATACTGATAATCCTGATTTCAAGGCAAGCACAAGATTTGAATATCGTGATGGCGATGAAGGCAACAATCTAGTTATTTCCGCCGCTGCTTCTGGTAAAATTACTCCGGCTTTAACGGCATTGGTTCGCTTTCAACAAGCAGGTGAGGCAAATGTATTTCTACCAACTTCTGCCGGTATTGTCAGCGATGGAGTCAGATTTCAAGAACTCGGCGACACGGCAAATTTGAGATTTGGGATAGCTTACCGCGACCCCAGCAATGATAAGTTTAACGCTTTGTTGAAATATGAGTGGCGGCAAAATTTTGACTCAATTCCCGAAGCGCAATTGACTGGCAGCACTGCTACAGGGCATGTATTTTCTGCGGAGGCTATTTATGCCCCAAATTGGCGTTGGGAATTTTATGGGAAATTCGCTCTGCGTAATGGTGTCACCTATTTAAATGGCGATCGCTACGACGGGACGGTGAATTTGGCGCAGATGCGGGCAAGTTACAGACTTGGTTATCGTACTGATTTGGCGGTGGAAGGGCGCTGGATTGGGCAAAACTCGAATAGTGGGACTGATTATGATGAGTTTGGCGTCGCTGTGGAAACCGGGTATTATTTAACACCTGATTTGCGCGTGGGGCTGGGCTACAGCTTTGGTAGCATCGATGATCGGGACTTCACTGGCTATCGGTCTCAGGGCGGTATTTATGTGAATATCAGCTTGAAGTTGAATGAACTTTTGGGTGGATTTGGATTGCAAAAACCTGTACCGAAACAGCAACAGGAATCGGAAGTCGGACCAGTGGTTAGCAGGGATGGTAATTCTCAAAGCAAGTTGATTAACCGTCTGCGGCTTGCGATGGGGCAAAATTCACCCCAGAAGTTGATCAGTCGTCTCAAAGAACTAGGGACTGGGGATAAGGGACTAGGGACTAGGGATTAAAAATGAGGAATAAAGAATATCTTCCCCAATCCCCAATCCCCAGTCCCCAATCCCTAGATAGCCATAGAATGCGAGGTTTACAGGAGTGATGTTGAGTGTGAAATTTCGTTTATTGTTGATGGGCAATAGGCAATGGGCAATGGGAATAAAAAGAAGTTTGCGAATTTCACTTGCCCTATCCCCCATGCCCTATGCCCTATGCCCCATGCCCTTTTTGCTTTTAAGTTCGGGGGTTGCATTTAGTCAAACGCCGACTCTACCAGCTTTGCGGGTGGTGGTGAACAGTAACTCTGATGGGAATATTCAGGCTGATTCAGAACTGACATTGCGAGAAGCGATCGCTCTGGTGAATGGTACGTTATCGGTTGAACAACTCAGCAGTAGCGAAAAGGCTTTAGTTCAACCACAAAGTAGCGGCAGTTCCCGCATTGAATTTAATTTGCCTAATGGGGCAACGACGATTCAGTTGCAGCAACAATTGCCCGATTTGTCAAGTCCGGGATTGGTGATTGATGGTGGGACGCAACCGGGATATGATGCTGCCAGTTCAGCGACGGCAGAAATTGCCATTCCGGTGCCGGTGGTGACGATAACTCCAGCGACAGATAAAGAAATATTTCGCGGCTTGACTGTTGTCGCGGATGGTGTAACGATTCGCGGCTTAAGTATTTATGGTTTTAATGCCAGTCCGGTTAAGCAGCAGTTGGGGAACTTATTAATTTATGATGGGATTCCCAAACCGGTGACGCTGACGACACCACCAGGGGATATTGTCATTTCTCATCGTTTTCCACCTCCGAATACGAAACGACAGCAACCACCTAATGATAGTTTTCCTTTTTATGACCGAGATGTTCCACCGAAGAATGTTGTCATCGAAAACAACTGGTTGGGACTGACAACTGATGAAAGGATGCCACCAATTACATCGGCTTTTGGGGTTTATGTTTTTAATTCCCAAGGTGCGACAATTCGCAAAAACCGAATTTATTATCATGATGGCAGTGCAATTATTACTTCTGTTAGGGGTGAAAATACGGTAGTTGAACAAAACATCATCGTCGGAAATGGTATTGACGGGATGCCAGATGCCTTGCGGTTTGAGGGTGTGGTTACAAAGTCGCAGATTATAGGTAACTTGATTTGTGCCAACGATGGGGCAGGGGTGTATTTATTTAAACCTGAAGGTGATGTGTTGTTGCAAAATAACAAAATCACTTATAACGGTAGACGATTGCGACGTGCGGCTGTTTATGTGATGGGAAGCAATCATCAAATAATTGGTAATGAGATTGACCATCAAACTGGACCTGGGGTAGTAGTGTCGGCGTTCCCTAATACGGAACGGAATATTATTCAAGATAATTTGTTTACCGCTTTGGAAGGTTTGAGCATTGACCTGAACACCCAAGGCAATCTTGATGTCAGCGACTTTCAGCGGGGGGATGGTCCCAACCCGAAGCGGGATTCCGACAATCGGCGTCGGGATACCGGAAATGGGGCAATTAATGCACCAGAATTTACGGCACGGTCGTTTCTGCCGAGTGGTAGCGGGGTGACTTTGCAAGGGAAGGCTGACCCAGGTTCACAGGTAACAATATATCGTTTGGGAGATTATCAAAGAGGAAAAAAAGCGCTTTATGAACCCGGTTATGGAGCGTTGAGTCAAGTTTTGGCGACGGTGCCTGTAGATAATAAGGGCAATTTTAGCCTGACGGCGACAAACTTGCAGACAGGAGAAATGGTGAGTGCGATCGCTACCGATCCGAAATATGGGACATCCGAAAGTGCGATCGCAGCGGTAATTGGCACTCCTGGTACACCAACGAACCTGACACCATCTTCTAGTCCAACGCCCATACAGCCACCGCAGTGTACTTCAAAACCGACACCACCCCCACCACCAGAACCGCCGGCACCACCCCCACCACCAGAACCACCAGAACCGTTGCGGATACGTGTACCGCGCAACGTTCACTTTGCCTTAGATAAATCCTTTATTAGTCCGGCGAGTTCGCTGGTTTTGGATCGGGTAACGCAGGTGTTGAAGCAATATCCGGTGATTGTCATTGAAATAATCGGTCACACCGATCCCCGTGCTAGCAACGCCTATAACCTAGCGTTGGGTAGACGACGGGCATTAGCTACGAGAAATTACTTATTACGCCAAGGTATCGCCCCAGAACGCATGACCATTCGTTCTGAGGGTGAAACCCAGCGTGTAAGTGATGGTTCTGGTCGAGTAGATTATGCACGCGATCGCCGTGCGGAAATCATTTTCAAAGACGTTAGAGGCATCGAAATCATTATCGAAGGACAAGAACAAGACTTACAAATCGAACCACCTAGAGGTCGATAAGAGGGGAAAAGGGGAAGGGGAAAAAGGGAAGGGGAAAAGGGGAAAGGAAAAGAAAGATAGAATCATTTGAATAAATCCGTTCTTACAAAGGTTGACGGGACGGAAACCGACCCCGCCAACTTTGCGCTATTTTATTTCCGTACCTTTCCCCTTTCCGCTTTCCCCTTTCCCCTTCCCTTTTTCCCCTTTCCGCTTTCCCCCTCTTATTCCCCTTCCCGCGTCAACTCTGACTTAGGATCTTGCGATGAAACCTTTATTTAAGCCTTTACCAGCGTTGGCGGAGCCTCTTTGGAGGAGAATCGCCCACACTGAAATATTTCAACCTTTAAGACTGACACTTTTGACACTGTTGTTTACAGTGCCGCAAGTTCCCATACAATATCCATTGCCAGGAAGCATTTCATTGGGTGGGAAGGCTTTGGCACAAACAAGTTGTCCGGCTGGGACATCACCCCAAACTTTACAGTGGACTCCTAGCAGCAATCTCCAAGATTTTTTAAGTCAAAATCTGAGCGTTGGCGGCATTGCTACCACATTCCGCTTCTCTGAAAGCAGCCCTGGAGTCATTGACGAAGGCGAAACACTTATTGAATCAGAAGTATACGGTGGTCTTAACGAACCGAATCTCAGGTTTAATATCGGAGGAAATTCGCTAAATAGACCAGCCAATGATCGAGATAGCAGTCCGGCACCAGTTGGTAGTAGTGCTACACTCACCATTACCTTCGCACAACCAGTCACTCTGGCATCCCCGCTTACTTTTTTAGACATTGACCGAGATGGTGCGCGAGACCCTGTGGGAAGAACTTTCCAAGATAGAGTAACAATCAGAGCCGTTAATGGAACTACACCAGTTGGTGTGACAGGTACGGCATTAGGTACAAATACTAGAGTCACTAATCAAGGTAATAGTGTTCTGGCAGAGGGTATAAACGAGAATGCCCAAACCACTCAAAATGCCGGCAATATTCAAGTTACGCCAGCTGGGGCAATTACCCAAATTCAAGTTTTATATGAGCCAGGAACAGAATTTGGTCCTCCTGGGCAGGATGAAACTATCGGTCTTGCCCAGTTAAATATTTGTGCGTCTATTCCTGGTACAGGCTCACTTGGCGATACAGTGTATAATGATACCAACGGCAACGGCATCCAAGACACAGGCGAACCGGGAATTGGCAGCGTTCCTGTCAATTTAGTAGGGGCGGGACCTGATGGTCAATTTGGCACGCCAGACGACATCAGCCGCACCACTACTACTGATATTAATGGTAGATATAGCTTTCCGGGATTACCTGCGGGTAGTTACAGAGTTTCCGCAAATAATCCTCCTGGTTTAACACCCACTCAAACTCAACCGAATGCGATCGCTCTCAGTGCTAATCAAAATATTAATACAGTTGATTTTGGCTTTCGTCCGACCTCACAAGCTTCAATCGGCGATACAGTATTTAACGATCGCAATGGTAACGGTGTTCAAGATCAAGGCGAACCGGGAATTCCTAATGTCCCCCTCACCTTGACTCTTCCCGGACCCGACGGTAGATTAGACACTCCTTCTGACAACACCACGCAAACGACTACCACCAACAGCAACGGTAATTACAGCTTTAATAATTTGCCGCCAGGACCTTACAGAGTTACAGTTACCCAGCCTTTCGACTTTCCCCAAATTACCACTGCTAGTCCCCAAATAGATGTAAATCTCTCAACAGGTCAGACGCTAAATAACGTGGATTTTGGCTTGCTGCGTCCACCTGGGGGTTCAATTGGTGATTTTGTCTTTAATGACAGAAATGGCGATCGCATTGCTAACCCAGGCGAAACCGGAATTCCCAATGCTACTTTAACTCTGAGAAACTCTAGCAATCAGATAGTTGCTACCACTACAACTAATAACAACGGTAACTACATTTTCAGCGGCTTACCACTAGGCAATTACACTGTAGAGGTAACAACACCAGGTGGCGGTTTTAGCGCTACCACTAACACAACTTTGACCGCTAACCTAACTGAAGCCAATCAAGATAACCCCGATATTGACTTCGGTTTCCGTGGTGGTACTGTAGGTGCGGCAAATACTGCTCTGCGTTTGGTAAAACGAATTACCAACGTGTTTAGAAATGGTCAGCCTGTCAACATTGCCAACTTCAACACTTTTGTCGATGATCCCAATGATCCTAACGACAATATATTACAGCAAGCTGGGCGCCCACCTCTCGGCGTTACCCAACTAGAAACCCCCTTGCAAAGCGGTGATGAAGTAGAGTACACAATTTATTATCTTGCGGAAGGCGATCAAGACTTGCAAAACGTCAGCTTCTGTGATTTAATTCCACCGGAAACAAGCTATAGTTCTGGGGAAATTTTAGTCAATCGAGCCGGTACAAATAGTTTGCTAACTAACGCTCAAGATAACGATCAAGGAGCATTTTTCACACCTTTACAACCGTTACCTCAGCCTAATCAATGTCTGAGTCAAACAAATACTAAGGGGGCAGTGACTGTAAATTTAGGCACTATCACCCCTGATAGAAACTTCGGTTTCCTGCGTTTCCGCGTCAGAATCGATTAAAACTCTCTTTTTAGTTACCAGGGCTTATGTCTGGTAACTATAGCGCTTCTCGGTCCCGTGCAATACGCGGTGTAGGAACGCGAAATTTCGCCACATCTGGTCGTCTTATATCATGTCCGCCAAATTACCCATAATAAAAGAACCCCACCCCCAACCCCTCCCCGCAAGCGGGGAGGGGAGATAAAGCACAGCTTTGTCGGGGTGGGGTTCCGGGTCTCCTATGTCTATTTATTTTTTGAACATGTATGTGATTCAAATGAGAACCGCTATAATTTCTGTTGGTTCTGTATACGAAAAATTTGACAGTAAATTAGGTATTATTATTGAGGCTTTTACTTATCAGCTTAAATATTAAAGTTACCATTCCCAATGCAGAAAACTAAGTTTATTAGCTCAATTATCACCAGTGCAGTGCTATTATCTACCTTCATCATGGAGGGAAAAATTGCCCAAGCAGTACCTCGTCCCGTTCCACTTTTGAGAGCTAAATGTGTTAGTAGTGGACTTGGCACTTACCGCGAGCAAAATCTTGATGTTTCTATAGGCAAAGGAGTTTATACAAGTCAGTTTTATTTAGGAGCTGGCAACCGCTCGGCTTCGTTGACTTGTAAAATTAAACCAGATAATCGCCCAGAATCTCCTTTTCAAACCCTCAATTTGGGATTTGGAATACGTGACAATGACGCAACAACTCCAAATGTGATAATTAAGGTTTACTTAGATGGTCAGCAAGCTGAAACACGGACTGTGATTCCAGCACAGCCAATCTCATTATCACTTGATGTCAGCAATGCTAGTAATGTTGCTATAGAGGCTGTTTGCTCTCGCTCAAACCAATATTGCGATAGAGTTTACTTTTATAAGGCTGATTTAGAACGCAAAATCATTTCTCCACAACCGAAAAAGTAAATTTGTTATTTGTTGGTGGATAGTGGTTAGTCTCTTCAGATCCCCGACTTCTCTAAGGATACAGAAGAACGAATGGTAGGTCTGACCCCTCGTTTTATTCAAAAACCTCGTAGAGACGTTCCGGCGGAACGTCTCTACAATTGTGTGGAATGTCGAAAAATCGTCAGATAAGGAGTAATACCCCTGATTCTCTCTTCTCTATCCTCTAAGAAGTCGGGATCTTAGTCCATAATCGATAGTGAATAACTGTTGACTGTTACGTCAACAACCAACCTAAAAATCATTTTCATCAGTTTCGGTGGTAGTTTCACTATCTATATTATTGTCGGATTCTTCAGTAGAGACGTTCCGTCGGAACGTCTCTACTTGATGTTGGCGTTGATTTAGATGATGCGGTTTAGCTATTTTTGGCAACTCTTGTTTAGCTAAATTATCAGCTGCTTGCTTAAATAATGGGTCTATTTTATCTCGCCAATATTGAATATTCGGCAACTTTTCTGGATGCTCTTTATAAGCTAAAACTTTATCCCATTGACCGTTATCAAGTGCTTTATTGATTTCATTAGATAAAGCTTCCGCTTTTGCCCAATCTTGCTGCCATTGGGTGACAGTTCCTGCTGTTTCGTTCCAACTTGAAGAAGCGTTTGCAGGCAGAGATTTGAGTAGTGCGATCGCTCCCCCTAAATCTCCATTATCATACTTCTCTCTTGCTTGTTCTACAACCTGAGAACCGTTTTCTTTATTCTTTGATTTATCTAAATTATCATCAGCAGTAAATGGTTCAGCAATAAATGGATCTGGTTTTTCTGACTTTAGCAATTCTGGTTTTTCTAGCTTTGGCAATGAAGTTACAGCAGCTGGTTTTGGTATCGGTTGGGGAATCGGTCGAGCCGCAATTAAATCACTATCATTTACTGTCTTAATAGCAATACTTTTGTCTCGCAAACAAGATACCCATTCTTCGGGATTAGCTATTACATGAGAATTCGCCCAAGCTAACTTTCCGGAATCAAGTTTAACTTGCACCCAACCGAGTTTTGTCCGCTTGCCAGTCACCTCAAAACTAGTGTTATCGCTAAGTGTTTGGACAATAGTATCAGAATTAATTGCACTCGGCTCAGAACGAATATTAGAATTACCTGTAACAACAGCCTCGCAGATATTTGGTGAAGTTGCGCCATTACTAGCAAAATTAAAACCGAGATTTTTTGCACTTCCAACTAAATTAGTAGCTACAACAGCTGCACCACCTGCCAATAATGTGGCAATAACTAACGGCAAGAAGTCAGGTTTGTTATCTTTACGGGCAGATTTGGCAGCATGATTTGCTGGTGCTAGAGCGATCGTCTGCTGCCCAGACATTTGAGAAGTCGGTTTGATTGTTTGGTAGCTGCTGGGAGTTTTCGCGTATTCTTGAGCTTTAGAGGGTACAACAGAAAGCAATTGCAATGACAGCAGTGCTTGCATGACGCTGTTATAGCGGTCTTTGAAGTGATAGCGCACCATCTTGCTTAACACTGCCGCCAATTCTGGACTTACAGGTGCTAAATGCTGCCAAACAATTTCGCCTGTATCGGGGTCTTCTTGAAAATCCATTGGCGCCACTCCCGTCAGCGCTTGAATGGCGATAATACCTAAAGAGTAAATATCACTGTTGGGACGGGGTTTGCCTTGTCCTTGTTCTGTGGGCATATAACCGGGAGTGCCGATCGCTACAGTCGCGGTGGTTTGCCCCGCAAAAGTAAGATTAGGCGATCGCAGTTGTTTAACGGCTCCAAAGTCTACTAAAACTAACTTATTATCACAAGTACGACGAATAATATTATCTGGCTTGATATCGCGGTGAATTACCCCTTCGCGGTGGACAAATTCTAAGATGTTCAAAACTTCTAGCAACATCTGAATGACTTCGCTTTCACTCCAACGCTGATGTGGTATAAGTTCTTCGCTGAGGGTATGTCCTTCAATAAATTCTTGGACTAAATAGAATTCTTTATTATCGTCAAAATAAGCTAAAAGTCTGGGTATTTGGTCATGATTCCCCAGTTTTTCTAAAGTTTCCGCTTCTGATTGAAACAAGCGCTTGGCAGTTTCAAAAATTTTCGGATCAGAGTTTGCCCCTTTGAGGTGCTTGACAACGCAGATGGGGTTGCCCGGACGTCTAGTATCTTGGGCAATGTATGTTTCCCCAAATCCTCCCGTTGCAAGAACTCTAACTACTTGATAACGATGGTCTAACAGCTTGCCGATCATATTCCCTCCCCAGTTTTAACACCCATTTTCCGCATGGTAATAAATATCTCCAAGTTTTCTTTGATGAAATCCGCTATCTTGAGAAAAGATTTAGGCAGAAAACACAATTTTTTCACAAAAACGTTGTTAATTTTTATTTCAATCTTGCTTTGAATTTACCATGCCACCTAAGATAACCAATTCACAGACGTGGGAACAGGCTGAACTGCTGATGCAACCTGCTTTCATTCGCGTTGTTGATAACATTCGCAAGCAACTCGATGAATCTGCTTGGAAAGGAACTTACAAAGATGTATTGGTTTGGACTGCTGATACAAGTGATGAAACTAAAGCGATCGTTACCCAACTGTTGCAAGAAATGGAAGGGGCAACACCGGAACAAAGCGATTTAATCAGACAGTCTCTTGCCAATTTACCAACACCCCATCCAGGATATCATCTATGTTTGCAGCGTCAAGATCAACTAGTGACGGTTGATTTGTGGGAACTGTGTTATCAAGTGTGTTTTCTTGACTATGGTACAGGTAATAACTCAGTAAGTATCGACGCTAGTTTAATTGATGAAATGGGTGATGTAGATTGGCTCCAGTTGGAAGCGAAGACTAAGGAGTTAGTTGAGCAACTGTTTGCGAATTTACCACATTAATAATATCATGACAGGCTTATTACATATCTCTTGTAGAGACGTTCCGCCGGAACGTCTTTACGAGGGTTACGATGTTTTTATTAGTATTAATTAACCTTTATAGCGATTCCCACATTCATGAGGTACAGAAAGAATTAACCGCAGATGAAGATAGATAAACGCAGATGGACGCAGATAAATTTGTACCTCAGCAGACTAAGAAACGGTATATTATGTCTAAACCAAAAATTTTGCAAGAAGGACAGAGTTACACTTTTCGTTCTTACTTCGAGTTCCCTTATGAAACAGAAGATATTTTAGCTGAATTAGGTTATAGCTTTTCACGTATGCGTATGACCTTACCCTCTTCTCAACGTATACCACAACGTTTACCTGAATTACGTCAGCAAATTGAGGAGTTGCTACCACTAGTAACTTTATCGAGCGAAACTGCACGTCGAGAAATTATGGTAGCACCAGTACTTTCGGAATTAGCGCGTTTTTGTAAGTGTCAAATGCGCTTAGAATATCCTCTTCAGGTAAGTTCTCAACTCAAAGGTAATTTAGATTATTTACTGCGAAATATAAACACAGATGAAAAAAGTAAAAATTTTCTGGTAATTGAGGCTAAAAACGACGATTTGTCAAGAGGTTTTACTCAACTATCAGCAGAGTTAATCGCTTTGGCAATAGCAGAAGAACAAGATATTCTTTATGGTGCAGTTACAGTAGGTGATACTTGGCGTTTTGGTTTATTAGAACAACAGCCTCTTCATATTACTCAAGACATTACTTTGTATCGTGTGCCTGATGATTTAGATGTTTTAATGCAAATATTGATTGGAATTATTGAATAGCTGATTTATAGCCAGTTAAGGTGCGGAATCTCGGTAGTAAGCACTTCAGTGCTTAATTTGAGCGGTAAACCGCTCACTACGAACTAAAAGAGTATTTTGCATATACTCATAAAGGCATTTAGCAACATACTCAGCTAATTTTACGGGAACTGCATTACCGATCATTTGTTCTAAGTCTGTTTTGCAACTTTCAAAAATAAAATTAGGTGGAAATGTTTGTATATAGCTGCGTTCAATAGTAGTTAAAGGTCGTAATTGCGGCGTTACGGGTGCAGCATCACCAGGATGAATTTTATAATTTTTAGGAATCGGTCTATTAACACCTCTAATAGTCGGACTTGGTTCGTCAATACTAAATATTGCTCTTCTTTTATAGCTTCTCGGATGCCTATAATAATACTGAATGCCTAAACTATCACCCAAGTATTCTTTAATTGTTTTTGGTCGCGGTGCTAAATTAGCATTTAAATAATATTCTAAACCTTTATCTTCACCGTTCAATTCACCTAAACAAAAAAATCTTTTACGCTTTTGCGGTACACCACACAAGCTCGCATCTAATACCTTTTCAGTGAGTCCGTATCCAGCTTGTTTAAAAATATCTCTAGCTATTTTATATTTGGCGCTTTTGGCTAATCTATCTACATTTTCCATGACAAACCATTTAGGTTTGACACTAGCGACTATTTCCGCAAATTTTATCGTTAAATCACCTCGTCCTAAGTTTTCATCGCGTTTGCCAGCGCTAGAAAAATCTTGACAAGGGGGACCGCCAATAATTATATCTGGATTAATATTTTTGATAAGTTCAAAATTATCTAAAGCGGCAATATCACATAATATGACATCGTGATCAAAGTTTTTTTGATAAACTTTGATAGCGGTTTGCCAGTTATCAAAGGCTGCGGCTATTTGAAATCCGGCATTTTGAAATCCGAGAGATAAACCACCGCATCCGGCGAATAAATCTATGATTTTTAAGGATGAATGGGATTTTAATTTATGATTTTCTTTCACCATTACAGCTATATAGTCTTAATCAATAATATAGCCCTCAGAATGGAATTCTGGGGCTACACGAACGAAGCCCACCTTCGTGGGCTAAGAGGAAGTGTTTTTAGCTAGTCTGGGTTAAGGGAGTTGTGTAGCCGGCTAGTTGATTGTTTGCATTGGCTTCCAACTATGCAAGGATGCTTTAATTGTGGTCAATTCATGTAAGTATTGATTTAATTGTGCTTTTTGAATTTCCAGCATTTCCCGAATGCGATCGCCTTCAACTTCTTTTGTCTCCCGTTCTTTCAGCAAGCGATCAAAATCATCTTGAAACCTTTTAATATAGTCGTTGATTTGCTTCTCTGCATTTCTGAAGTCTTCCGCAACCTGTTTTTCAATTACTCGCTGTAGAAGTTCTCGACTGCCTGATGCTTGACTATCTATATTCACTTTGATTGCCTTTACTGTTTCACGCAAGTTCACTTCATAGAAGGAACGCTGCTTTTCAACCTCAACTTCTCTCTCTTTAGTGGTTCTTTTGGTGTAATCTTGCTCATCCTCACACGAACGGCGTTTTTCTCCTGTGCTGTAATTTTGTTTTTCCTTCGTTTTATAAAGTTGCTGCTGATATTGAACTTGTGTATCAATCCCCGGAAAATCAAAACTTGGAAACTGAATAGGATTGACGTTGAGTTCCACTTCCAAAGCTTCTCCAAGATAGTTCGACAGTTCATTTGATATCTGTTGGATATCATCTTTAATTTTATGTACCAACTCTTCTCTAATTCGTGTTCCGTCCCTCACAAGTTTATCCTGGGTATCGAGCCACCAAGTCTTAATATGTGGCGCACAAAATTCGTTAATAGTGCGTTCAAATTTTTTAGCCTCTTCCTTCGTATTAAGTCTAATTTTGTATGGATCTAAACTTTTATACTCATTAGAGTTATGGTTAGACAATGATGTTGGAAAAACTTTTGTTAGAGCTTCTACCAAAGGGGTCTTTGTTTCAAAGGTGAATGCAGTACCACCTATAAGAGGAATCCAGCTTGGTAGACTGAATCCAAATTTTACTTCACTGGAAGGAATATCTACATTTCTTATAAGTATTTCAGCTTTTTTCTGAGTTTCTTTCGGTATTTGTTTGTTAGGTACAGATTCAGCTATCAAATCTATTTCCTCCTCTATCTTAGCTTTAGCTCCTTCAGCAAATTGACTAATTGCCTGACTAAAACCACTGATTAGGATCTGTTTTTGTTCATCGACAGACTTTTTTACAGCTTCTACTTTGCTTTTGGAATAATCAGAGCGTTTCCTATATTCTTCTACTTTTTGTTTTAAGGCATCAATTCCCATCTGCCAACCGCTTATCTGTGTGTTTAAAGTATCTTCAATTCCCTTACCAGCCTTATCAATTTTTGCCACAACATCACTCAAAAGATTCCATCCAGAATTTTGAGTTATGGTTTGAATAACTGTTTGTTCAATTGTAAGGATGCCACTATCTTTTAAAGCTTGTGGTGCAATTTTCCGAGGCGCTGGTATAATCTGATTGCCTTCTTCATCTTCAGTAGCATATCTAGCACTGAAAAACTTTTTGAAATCCTTTATCTGGCTTTCAGTTGCCTTTCCTTGTTGAATCAGCTTTGCCAAAAGTCCTTGTCTAGAACTTGCAGGGTAAATAATTGGATTAGAAAAGCCAAAGTTAGTTAACTCGCGTTTCAAATCCTCTATGACATCAGCAATATCTTTGTCTTGTTCTGTCTTCTGATCGACTTTATTAAGAATGAAGTAAATCTTACCTGTATTCTCAGCTAATATTTCCTTACGATTCTCTATCACATCTTTAAACAAATCTGAAATAGCATTGTCTTTGTAGGAAGCGTAATTTAAAACGAACAAAATTGCATTGCAAGTTCGCAGCGCTTCAAGTGCAGTTTGTTTCAGCGCTACTGTATTAAACTTGGCAGATTCCCATTCATTCGGACCTGGAGTGTCAACCAAGGTAAAACCAGATAGAGATGAAAGTGCGCTAATAGCTTCGATAGGATGTTCTATCTCAAAGCGTATCGTATTGTCAGGATTGCCTTTTTCCCTAATCTCACGGGTACGCACCAAAAATTTTTGTTGAATCTCTCCAGCGTTACCCTCAGCAATCACAAAACCTTGTCTTTGTCCTTCTCGATATTCCAGAAGTCTGGGTACTTGTCCATCTGGAATATGTCGCACATCTGTACGGCAAATTGTACACGCTGCTGATTCACTTGCGAGAACATCTGCACCAATTACTGCATTTAAAAAGGTACTTTTGCCAGCTTTCATCGCTGCAATAACTGCTACTTGATACTTCTGCTCTTTTAATGCGCTTAAAGCTTTGTTTATGTCATCCTCAATACTCTGTAAACTTTTGGTATCGTCTCCCTCGCTGAAACGACCTTTGCGAATTTCCTCAAGGTAGTTTAAGAGTCGTGTGCCAGTATGACAAATGCTGTCGTGTGCTGCCTGAAACTTTTCAGAGGACATAATTATGTAAAGTTAGAGGGAAAGAGTAGTTAAAACACGTACAGCTTAACTTAAAATCAGAAAGATTGGCGTAAGTAATTATACTTGGGTATTAAAGGCGATTATGAAGAATCCTGAAGAAGTTGAACTAAATTTGCGACCTTGTGCAACAGAAACAGTATCGATAAAGATACCAACAGACACATTACAATCTCTGAAAAAAGTTGCCGCTAGTCGAGATATGTCTGTTGAAGCTTTACTGAAATTGTATATTGGGCATAATTTGCGGCAAGATTTAGCTAAATTATTCTCTGATCGTGTAATTGAGTCAACTACTTTCCGTAATTTGAGCAGTTGATCAAAGCGATCGCTTAACCGCAAATCCTTACTTGATAATATTTTCATGCTGTAAGTTGATTTAAACTTGGTTTTACAACCCAAAATTGCTATCACCATGTCCAAATCTGCAATTGACACCAAAGACGCAGCAGCTATCCAAGCAGCGCAAGATTCTGTCGCTGTATGCGATCGCTCTTCCTGGGGAATCATCCGTGTTTCTGATGATGACCGCATCCGCTTTTTACACAATCAAACTACTAACGATTTTCAAAGTCTCAAACCAGGACAAGGCTGTGATACTGTAATGGTGACATCCACAGCCCGGACTATTGACTTAGTTACAGCTTACGTTTTAGAAGATGCAGTGCTGTTACTAGTTTCGCCCAATCGCCGGGAATTTATCATGCAATGGCTGGATAAATACATCTTTTTTGCCGATAAGGTGCAATTAACAGATGTAACAAATGAAACTGCAACCTTCAATATTATCGGTTCGCAAAGCGACACTATTATAGAAAAGTTGGGTGCTGAAGCTATTATCGGTCAACCTGACGGCACTCATCAACTATTTGACGGTGGGATGCGGGTTGCGGTGGGTAGTGGTCTGGCTTTGCCGGGATATACCCTGATTTTACCAGCTTCTGAGAAGGCGACGGTATGGCAGAAAATTGTCGAAGCTGGAGCGCAAGAAATGAGCGATCGCGCTTTTGATATGTTGCGAATCTTACAAGGTCGCCCAGCCCCAGAACATGAATTAACTGATGATTACAATCCTCTAGAAGCTGGTTTATGGCATACCATTTCCTTTAGCAAAGGTTGTTATATCGGACAAGAAACCATCGCCCGTTTAAATACATATAAAGGTGTAAAACAACACCTTTGGGGGATTCGTCTCAACGCGCCGGCGGAAATAGGAAGTGCGATCGCAGTCGGGGATGAAAAAGTCGGCAAATTGACAAGTTATACTGAAACTGCTGATGGTTACTTTGGACTAGGTTACATCCGCACTAAAGCTGGTGGCGTCGGTTTGAAAGTTCAAGTCGGAGAAACCGGGGGTGAAATAGTAGAAATCCCCTTCGTTTCTCACGAATACCCACAGTAAAAAGAAGGGGAAAGGGGAAAGGGAAAAGGGAAAAGGGGAAAGAATTTTTTCATTTAGACCGATGGGGAGATGCGGGGAAAGAATTGTCCTCCTTGTCCTCCTTGTCCTCCTTGTCCTCCTTGTCCTCCTTGTCCTCCTTGTCCCCTTGTCCCCTTGTCCCCCTGTCCCCCTGTCCCCTTGTCTCCCTAAATTCTATTAACCAACACCTTTACAAAACTCATCTATCCAAGAAGGTAGATTACTGGCATTAGTAGCTGATGAATTAACTTGACTCTGAACATCTTTGCGTTGCATTTTTACATCCTTGGCTTGACTTTCAATTGTAGCCACAGCAAGCGGTTTGCTATTGCGAGATAATTGGTTGGAAACTGAGTGCGATCGCTCGCTTGTTGGATTCATTCGGATAACATCACCCGGAAGCACAGCAACGCTTTTTTTCGCCTCTTTTCGCCAGGGAGAAAGGTTAGAAGATGAAGTTTTGCTATGTTTATTATCAGGTTTGCCCTTGGTTTCAACTTTAGTTGTAAATCCCGATGCCTTAGATTTATTCTTGCTTTCAACTTCAGGTTTGTCATTATTTTTGACTTCTGTTGTCATCAACGCTTCATTAGTATTAGTTTCAACTTCGTTTTTGACAGCATCTCTAACCAAGGGGAGAGGTTCGCTAATCTCCTCTGTGATAATCATCGTATTTTCCGATTTAATTAAATCTAAATGTCGGTCGGGATTGAAGTTAAGACCTAATGCAGCAACAATGCGATCGGGATTACTATTTAGATCCACAATCAACGGAAAAATCTCATCAAGTTGCGGTTCTAAAACAGATAAAGTTGCCAACAGAAAACCACTGCTTGGACGTCGTTGACCATCATAAGTCCCCCAAATTTGCATTTTTACTAACCAGGGACGATTTTCAAAGTAGTAATTCAGCCACTTTATTTTCAATGATTCACGTAGCTGCTGAATATTCATAGGATGCCTCGCAAAGATTAAAAAAGAGTGCAGTCCTTTATATTTTTAATCACCTTGGTGTCCGGAATGAAACCGATATTACTGCATTTTTTTAACTTCGTGACCGTTGAGTAAATGCTGTTCTACTACCATTGGCACTTCCTGAGGACAGACACGACTATACCAGACGCGATCGGGCAACACCAACACCATCGGACCATTACCGCATTGTCCCAAACAGCCGGTAGGTGTCACCATCACCCCAGGAACTACTGAAGCCTTAAAAGCAGCTAATACCTTAGCCGCACCTTGCTTTTTACAAGTACGATTTTGACATACCCGCACGCATTTAGAAGAAGCGGATGGATCTGTAGTTAGGGAATGGGATGCTTGAGTGTTTGACATTCGTAAAGGGGGATGGGGAGGAGTGGGGGAGTTGCACGACAACTAACAACCAACCACTAACAACTAACCACACTCTAACTAACTAATCTACTGACAGTCCTTTTGACGCCAGCCATTCCGGGTTGAATATCCGTGATTGGTAACGAGAACCGCTATCACATAAAATAGTGACGATAGTATGTCCAGGTCCCATTTGTTTCGCTAGTGCGATCGCACCACCAACATTAATTCCTGTGGAACCGCCCATTAATAGCCCGTCTTTTCTTAACAACTGATAAACTACTCGCAAAGCTTCTTTATCATCGATTTGAATCGCATCATCAGCTGGCGCCCCTTCCATATTTGCTGTAATCCGACTGTTACCAATACCTTCGGTAATCGAATTACCCTCTAATTTAATTTCTTTGTATTTAATATAACTGTAAAGTCCGCTACCCATTGGGTCGGCAACTACGCATTTAATCGCCGGATTTTTCTCTTTCAGGTACATCGCCACACCCGCAAATGTTCCCCCTGTGCCAGTTGAAGCTACCCAGCCATCTATTTTACCATCTGTTTGCGCCCAAATTTCTGCTGCTGTGGTTTCGTAGTGAGCGCGACGATTAGCTAAGTTATCAAACTGATTCGCCCAAATTGCGTTTTCCATCTCTGCGGCGATTTTGCCAGATAACTTAACGTAGTTATTGGGGTCTTTATATGGTACAGCGGGGACGGGGCGAACTTCAGCACCCAACGCTCTCATCGCGTCCATTTTTTCTTGCGATTGAGTATCAGGAATAATAATTAAACATTTGTAACCTTTGGCGTTACAAATATGTGCTAATCCAATACCTGTATTACCGGCTGTTCCTTCAACGACAGTACCACCGGGTTTGAGTAAACCTTTCTTTTCAGCATCTTCAATAATATAAAGTGCGGCGCGGTCTTTGACGGAACCTCCAGGATTGAGAAATTCTGCTTTTGCGAGAATTTCGCAGCCAGTATCTTCGCTAAAGCTGGTTAAGCGAATCAGCGGTGTGTTACCAACAGTTCCTACAAAGCCGTTTTTGATATCCATGTTGAATTTACCTGAGTTATTTCATACCTATAAACATTTTGGCTTATAGAGCAGATTTCAGGTTTAGAAAAAATCGTTTTCGTTACTGTGGGTTTGATGAGGGTTTGCGGTAATATAAGCGTCGATACGCCCGTATGTCTACACGGCTGCATCGACCAATTTCTTCACTTGATCACAGTGGGTGATGTCTGTAGTTAGGGCGAGTACCTTGCTGCCGTTGCCAGTCAACTCCTCTGCTAGCGACTAGTAGTCTGTCAATTATATGTAGAGACGTTCCGGCGGAACGTCTCTACGACGGTTGCGATATTTAGGAGCGGGGAAGCCGCCCCTATTTCCTAGACTTCGCAACTCAACTCGCCGGCTTTTTGACTAAAGCGGCTGTTTTCGCGATAATCTACAGGACAATCTATCACTGTTGGTACATCTTGTGCTAAAGCTTCTTTGAGAATCGGAACTAAATCAGTAGCAGATTCAACACGGTAGCCTTTTAAACCCATACTTTCGGCAAATTTGACAAAATCAGGATTGCCAAAATGCACAAAAGATGATCTACCTTTGCCAAAGTGATTTTCTTGTTTCCACTCAATTAAACCGTAGCCACCATCATTAAAAATTAAGGTGACAAAAGGTGTACCAACTCGTAAAGCAGTTTCTAATTCTTGGCAATTCATCATAAATCCGCCATCACCAGTTGCAGCGACAACTTTACGATTAGGATAAACGAGTTTTGCGGCTAAAGCACCAGGAATGGCAATACCCATTGCGGCAAAGCCATTAGAAATCAGACAAGTATTCGGACTATGACAATGATAATGACGGGCAATCCACATTTTATGTGCGCCGACATCAGATATAACAATATCTTCTGGTCCCATCACTTGCCGCAAGTCATAAATTAACTTTTGTGGCTTAATCGGAAATCCGTCATCATTAGCGTATTGTTCGTAATCGGCACGAATACTTGACCGTAAAGTGATGGCAAATGGGTTCTGTTTACCTTGTCTATCTGCTAACTTTAAAATCTCATCCAGAGAATCAGAAATATCCCCGACAACTTCAGTACGGGGTATATAACTACTATCAATTTCTGCCGGATTTGCCGCAATATGAACAATGGGAATTTTGCCGCTAGGATTCCATTTCTTCGGCGAAAATTCAATCAAATCATAGCCGATCGCTATCACTAAATCTGCCTTATCAAAAGCACAAGTGATAAAATCTCGCTGTTGCAATCCCACTGACCACAATGCCAAAGGATGAGTATAAGGAATTACACCTTTGCCCATAAATGTATTGGCAACAGGAATATTCATTTGGGTAGCAAATTGCGTCACAGCATCACTAGCTTGAGCGCGAATCGCTCCATTTCCCACTAATATTAACGGATTAACCGCCTGAGAAATTGCTGCTGCTGCTGCCCGAATACTCGCAAAAGAAGCATAGGTTTTTTCAATATTATGCTTCTGCAAAGGTTTCCCTTCTACAGGCATAGCGGCAATATTTTCCGGTACATCAATGTGAACTGCACCAGGTTTTTCACTTTGCGCTACTTTAAAGCCTTTTCGCACAACTTCTGGTGTAATACTCGGTCGCACAATTTGCTTATTCCACTTTGTTACCGGGGCAAACATCGCTACCAAATCTAAATATTGATGCGATTCGATGTGCATTCTATCTGTGCCAACTTGCCCGGTAATTGCTACCAAAGGCGCACCATCCAGGTTAGCATCAGCTACACCCGTCATCAAGTTAGTCGCTCCAGGACCAAGTGTAGAAAGACACACCCCAGCTTTTCCAGTCAGGCGTCCGTAGACATCTGCCATGAATGCCGCACCCTGTTCGTGACGGGTAGTGATAAATTGAATGGAAGAATTTTTCAATGCTTCCAAAACGTGCAAATTTTCTTCTCCAGGGAGTCCGAAAACATATTGCACCCCTTCATTTTCTAAACACTGTATCAGTAGATCCGCTGTATTCATTTAATTTCCTTACTAGCAAAAGATATAACAACCGCAGATAAACGCCGATAATTTCCTCTTTTATCTGCGTCCATCCGCGTGCATCAGCGGTTAAAATCACTTAACCCACACTGTTTTAACATTGACAAACTCGTGTATGCCTTGAATACTCAATTCCCGTCCATACCCAGAACGCTTAATGCCACCAAAAGGCATACGGGGGTCGGATTTTACCATACTGTTAATAAATACGGCACCGGCTTCGATTTCGGAAATTAAGCGATCGCTCTCCTCCTCATTTTGCGTCCAAGCGCTTGCACCTAAACCAAAAGGTGTATCATTAGCGAGCTTGATTGCCGCATCGATATCGGGAACCCGAAATAACATTGCCACAGGTCCAAAAAATTCCTCTTGTGCGGTGGGGCTATCTGTGGGAATATCAATAAGAATCGTGGGCGGATAGTAGTTACCAGGGCGATCGCTTAAAGGTTGTCCACCGATGAGAATTTTTGCCCCACTTTTGAGACTTGCTTGCACTTGTTGGTCTAATTCTTGGAGAATACCGGGAGTTGCCAGGGGTCCTAAATCGGTGTCTGGTGACATCGGATCGCCAACTTTTAGCGCTTGGAATTTTTCTAAGAGTAATTTTTCAAATTTATCGGCGATCGCTTCCACCACAATAAAACGTTTCGCTGCAATACATGATTGCCCGTTATTCAACATCCGCGCTGTAGTCGCTGTTGCAACTGCTGTTTCTAAGTCAGCGCTCTCTAACACGATAAACGGATCGCTTCCGCCTAATTCTAAAACGACCTTTTTAATTTGTTTCCCCGCAGCAGCAGCGAGTGATGCACCTGCGGGTTCGCTTCCTGTCAAGGTAGCAGCTTTAACTCGGTCGTCAGCCATTAGGTCTGCTACCTTGGCAGCACCAATTAATAGTGTTTGAAAAGCACCTTTGGGAAAACCTGCCCTTTGGATGATATCCTCAATTGCCAAGGCACACTGCGGCACATTAGAAGCGTGTTTCAACAAGCCAACATTACCTGCCATCAATGCCGGTGCAGCAAAGCGGAATACTTGCCAAAAGGGGAAATTCCACGGCATGACGGCGAGAATTATACCTAATGGTTGGTAGCGAACAAAACTACGGCTAGCATCGGTTTCTACGGCAACATCGGCGAGAAATTCAGCCGCATGTTCAGCGTAGTAGCGACAGACAGCGGCGCATTTTTCGACTTCAGAAATGGCAGCTTTATAGGGTTTGCCCATTTCCAAGGTCATTATCTTAGCAAAGTCAGCTTTTTCTTTGTCTAAGATATCAGCAGCTTGTTGTAGAGCGTGCGATCGCTCTACTAAACTAGTTTTGCGATACGAATCATTAGCCAAACCTGCCAAATCCAACTTAGCGGCAATTTCCGCATCAGTTAGCGGCTCAAAAATTTTAAGTGTTTCCCCTGTAGCGGGATTAATGGTGGCGATCGCCATAACCTGACTTCCCGTTGAAAATAATTTACAGTAGCTTTATAGTCTTACACATAGTAATTACGGCAGCTACCACCCAAATTCTAGTCTGTTAAACAAGATTTGGTTTCTTAATGTTAAAGTTTCGCAACTTAAGTTTAAATAAAATATACATTTTTCTCAGTATTTATACTATGTTATTGATTGTTGGTTGATGGTTGTCAAAAATTACTCTTACCCACTAACCACCATCCACTAACTACTAACCACTTGCCAAATCATGCATTTTCGTCTGATAAACCTTGACTAATCGATTAATGCCTTTGAAACTGTAATTTCCCATCTCTTGAAAATCATAGGGTTGGGAAAGCATTTTATAAGTAACTTCACTAATGACACATTCACTAGGAGGACAAACAGCTTCCATCCGCGCCGCCAGATTAATAGTTGCGCCCAAAGCAGTATAATCAACTCTTTGGGAACTGCCGACATCGCCAACAACAGCCTTACCGCTGTTAATTGCAATGCGTAACTGTAGCGGTTCTTGCCAAAAACCATTGGCGTTAAGCTGTTCGAGACGAGTTAACATACCCTTGGCAGCAGCGACTGCTCGATCTGCATGATCTAATTGCAGTTCCGGTGCGCCAAAAAATGCCATAATACAATCGCCAATATATTTATCTAAAGTGCCGCCCCAGCCAAACACTTCTTGTAACATTTCTTCAAATAAATTATTTAATAATTGAGCAACTTCTGTTGGTGTAACTCGTTCAGAAATTGCTGTAAAGCCGACTAAATCGGCAAATAAAATGCTGATTTCAGTTTCTACGGGTGCTAAACGACCATTAGGCAATCCTCCCACAGATATCAACTGTTGCACAACTGCGGGAGAATGATAGCGTTCTAATCTGTGACGAATCACTTCTTCAGCTTTAAGTTTTTCTACCAACAACCAACGTTGAACGCTAGAAGCGACAAGATTTGCCAAAGCTGAAAAGAAGCTCAATTCTTCTTCGCCTTCATTGTCCCAATGATAAGAAGAAAGGGTAGCATCAGCATAAAGAACGCCGACAACTTTATTTTCATCCCATAAAGGTACAGCCATTGCGCTGCGAATGCCTTTGACTAAAATGCTGTGTTCTCCAGCAAATCGTTCATCTTTTTGAGCATCAGCAGTTTGAATCGCGACTTTTTCGGCAAATACCTTTTGGCAGATACTACGGCTAATCCAACTGCCATCGGTTGCTAAATTTTCTTGTTGGGAAGCTTTTCTAGTAGCAGAGTTCATTAACTCTAGTTTACCGCCTCCATGCACATCAATTAACAATGCCAAGCGATCGATACTGTCGAGGTAACGAAAAATAACTTGCTGTACCTGTGAGAAAATCTCTTCAATAGATGCGGCTGCACACAGATTCTTGGCTATATCTACTAAGTCTTTGAGTCGGGCAATGGTTTGGTCTTTATTAGTTGTCTTGCCGTCTTTACCGTTGGGTTCTATCCATTTTTTTTGCAATTGTTGGACATTGCGAAGAATTGTTCTTTGTTCAGCAACTTCCTGTTGTCTGGGGCTGAGTGGCGGTTCACTATAATCTGCATACAATACTAATAAACTAACATCGCCTAACCATAAAATATCGCCGTGCTGCAACTTTTGAGGAGAGGTAACAAGGTGTTCATTTAATTGCGTGCCGTTTTTGCTGCCCAAGTCTTCAATAGTCCACACATCGGCAGCAATTTTCACTACGCGAGCATGGGAACGAGAAACTCCCCCAAAAGGTAAGTATAAGTCACATTCAGGCAAACGTCCGATGGTGAATACATCTTGATTCACCGTCACCGTTGTGTCGTTATCTCCCTCTTGTAGGAGTAGTTTGAGTTCAGTCATGACAATGATAGATTAATCCACTCCCAGCTGGGGTGCTAGCAACCAATACGGTAAGGGTTAGCCCTTCACTATTTCTTTATGACACTGTTAAGGGCTTTCGGCAACTATATGTACTAAATGTGACAGCCATTCCCCCAACAACTAACTAGAGTGAATTAGCGCTCTACAGTGACTTGAATAATAGCGATCGCTTATGGCTTCATAGTTAAACATATTTAGAAAAGATGATCCGCGCCATTTGAGTAGCAGTTTTACTCAAAAATCGCTCGAAAAGGTTGTTAGCGCGTTAGGTGGTAATTCTAAAGGAATTGTACCGAGAAATCCTTTGCGAAAATCGGTTAAAAGTTGCCTTGCGGTGCGCTCGACATCACCTTTGTAACGATGAAGAGCTAAAGCGTGTAAATATGCTTCTCCAGTGTCGGTTGTGGAGTCGAGGTCGTAACGATTCTCGAAGGGTTTTTTCGGTAATACGTTAGTTGCTACGGCTTCTAAGTATATGACTAAATCTGCGAGTGCTGATGCTACTAGTTGATTATCATAAGATGCTTCGCCAATATCGTCACAAATCGCTAACTTTAATGCTGCTTCTTGGTCTTCTAACTTTAGGGGGATGACACCAGGAGCATCAAGCAATTCTAATTGCTCAGAAATTCGCACCCAGCGCAAGGAACGAGTTACACCAGGACGAGCAGCACTTTCGACTACTCGCTTTCCCACTAAGCGGTTAATCAAAGCTGATTTACCGACGTTGGGAAAACCAATGACTACAGCGCGGACGGGACGGGGTAGCATTCCGCGATCGCTTCTTCTTTTATTTATCTCTATTCCAGCTGCTTGTGCTGCTTTTGATACCGCAATTACGCCTTGACCTTGTTGGGCATTGGTAAAATAAGGCACTTCACCTTGGCGCTGAAACCAATCTATCCAAAGCGATCGCGCTCTTTGTGTAATCATATCTACTCGGTTTAGCACCAATACCCGCTCTTTACTCCCTACCCATTCAGTCATTTGCGGATGGTTTGTCGCTAAAGGTATGCGTGCATCTCGTACTTCCAGCACTACATCTACACGCTTTAGCTGCTCTTTAAGCTTCTTTTCAGCTTTGGCAATGTGACCGGGATACCATTGAATCAGGTTTAATTTATAATTTTGAGTTATGGACATTTGTTAGTTAGTTGATAGTTGTTGGTTGTTGGTTGTTGGTTGATGGTTGTTGGTTGATAGTTGATGGTTGTTGGTTGATAGTTGATAGTTGTTGGTTGATGGTTGATGGTTGATAGTTGTTGGTTGATGGTTATCCACTAACCACTAACCACTAACCACTAACTACTAACCACTATCCACTATCCACTATCCATTTTAGATTGATGCAAAATTATTCTATTGCCATCAGGATCGTAAGCGTAAATTTCTCTACCGTGAGAAGCGGTTGTGATTTTTCCTGGTGGGGGATAACCTAAGACGGTAAGGTGAGCGATCGCATCTTCCAAATTACTCACCTCTAAACATAAACTCATCTTACTTTTAAGTGAGTTAATAAATTCAGATTCATTAGTTTTTTTGGCTTTGAAAATACCTAATTTTACACCTGTTAATTGAAACTCAGCATAAATATTTGGCATGAGTTTTACTGGTTCTTTTTTGAAAAAGTCAGTATAAAATTTTACTAAGGCATCCAGGTTTATCGTGGCTATGGTGACGAAAGCATCAGTATATAGGAAAACCATATTTGTTAAATATAACTAGGAAAAATTAGATAAATTAACTTTGAAAAAATATAGTTTTCTCAGACGATTCACCACCGTGGACAATTTTGCAGACGCAGATGTTATCTATTGATAACATTTAAGAAGGAAAGTTCGCACAAAAAGTACAGTCTTTTTTCCTCAACCATTAGAGGGATGAAAAATTACCTTCAAGTTGATAATCTTGTAAAGAACACTTAATACATAAAAATTACGGCTATGGCATCCCCAACACGATTGCAAGGCACAGAGCTAGTAGATTGTGCTAGAGCGAATGCCAAACAGGGAATTGAAACGGCTGCTCACCAATGTGGATATGGTGAGGATCTCAACACTTTTGCGCGTGAATTACGGCAAGCTTGTGAGGAAATGAATTTGCAAGTAAAAGAACTTAATGAATTGATTACTGACCAAGACATGATATTACAAATTGGTACTGGCGAAGTGGTTGCCCCAGATACGGCATCAGAACTGTGACATCTCCTACACTGACCCGATGACGGGTACAGTGTAGGCTTCCAAGACAATCCGGCTATCGCTGAGGAGGCTCTTGGCTTTTGAGAACGGAATGCCCTACCGCTCTATTTTTTATATTTATCGCGGCGTTATGATCGCGATCTAAACTGCATCCACAATTATGACAGTCATGCCATCTTACGTGCAGCTTTTTAGGAACTTTCACACCACAATTAGAGCAATCTTGACTTGTGCCAGACGCGTGACAAAGGATAACACATAATCCAGCATTTTCGGCTTTGATTTGTAGTATCGACAGAAAGCGCGTGCCCTCCAGCGTCCGTAATAGATTTAGCTAATCGGGTACGTGCAAGTCCTTTTACATTCAAATCTTCAACCGCAATAACATCATATTTTTTCAACAGATTGTTAGCGGTTTTAAAGTGAAAGTCTTTCCTTTTATCCGCAACTTTCTTGTGTTGCTTCCCTAATTGTTTGACAGCTTTATTTCTTTTGTTGCTTCCCTTTTTTCTGCGAGATACTCGTTTTTGGATAACCCGTAAACGCTTTTGAGCTTTTCGATAATACTGTGGAATTTTTACTACATCATTATCGGAAGTAGTCAAGAATTCTTTTAAACCAACATCAATACCAGTTATAGAATCAGGGTTGAAATCAGGCTTGATAGTCGGAACAGTTTTATCCTCTAAGCTCAAAGTTGCATAGTACCCATCGGCTTTTTTAGTGATAGAACAAGTCTTTATCTTGAATCCATCAGGTATTGCACGATGTTGAATTAGCTTCACTTTCCCAAACTTAGGAAGAGTTATAAAGCCACTATCAATGCAATCATCTTTCATGGATGTATACGTAAAGGTTTTGTATTGGTTAGAAGCTTTGAATCTTGGTTTTCCGCTTCGTTTCCCATTACAATCTCCACCCAGGAATCTAAGATAAGCTAATTCCACTCGTTTCGCTGCATTTTGCAAAACTTGCGAGTGAATTTCCTTGTACCACGGTCTGTCCTTCTTTAATTGAGGTAATGAGTTTTGTTGGCTATAGTAATTTGGATTATTTCGTAACTCCGGTAAATGGCAAACAAATAAAGAACAAGAATTGATAGAACATCGATTTTCTTCATACCATCGAAAACGGTCAGCTAGCAAATAGTTGTATTGACAACGTAGCATGTCTAGCCATCTGTCAATTTGAGTTATTTGCTGTTTTGTTGGACGCAATCGGTATTGATATGAAGTTCTCATTTGTTTTACCTCCGACAAATATGATAACATCAACGTATGGCTACTGGGTGGATTAAATGAAAGAATGTAGAATAAGTTTGCGAATATCGACACGAAGAATGAATAAATTTAGAAACTATGCGGCAAATAAAGATAAAACGCTAACCCAATTGATAGAAGAGTATATCGATTTACTTCCAGATACAAAGATTGGCAATTCGTCACCGACCGACATCCCGCAATAACCTGCGGTTATTATTGGTGGTCGGTCACTTCCTCCGAAGCCCACCTTATATCTTGCCACTGATTTTGGGTACAAAATTCAGGTGGGGGACTTACGGTGTTTAGTTAATTAAGAAATTGGCTCAAATACCATTGTCGGAATCAACATATCAGCTTCTGTTTGGGCTATTCCTAAAAAAAGCCCGTCTTCATGGTAAACTCGCACTGTTCCGGTAATATCTATTACCGGAATACGCTGTCCTTGACACCATTTTTGAGCAGATGTTGCGTCTAAGGTGACAGATGGTAAATGTTGTAAAGGTGCATCCGGGGGAGTTGGTTGAAAGGTTCCTGCTTCTAAGTCGCTAAAGGTGAGACTGTCTGAATAGTCAAAACCGCTGCTTTGGGTACGTGTCAAAGCAGCGAGAGTACCCCCAGTTTGTAAAACGTTACCTAAATCGCGAGCGATCGCTCGAATATATGTACCAGATCCGCAGGCGATCGCTACATCCAATTCGGGAAAATCCCCAGATCGCCAATCCAATATTTCAATCTGAAAAATCTCAACTGTTCGCGCCGGCACATCCACCACTTCGCCTTTACGTGCCAAATCATACAGGCGTTTCCCCTCAACTTGAATTGCACTGTAACTTGGGGGTATTTGCTGAATTTTTCCCTCAAATTGTTTAAGTGCAGTTTCCACATCTGCTAAACTGACTGCACAGATTTGAGAAGCGATAATTTCACCTTGCAAATCATCAGTTGTAGTCTGCACACCTAAGCGAATTGTCGCTTTATAAGCTTTGTTTCCTGGTAGATACTGCAATAATCTTGTCGCCTTACCAAGTGCGATTGGTAACACCCCGGTAGCGGCTGGATCTAATGTTCCTGCGTGTCCCACGCGCTTGAGACGCAAGAGTTTGCGCGTTTTCGCTACACAGTCGTGAGATGTCCAGTCAAATGGTTTGTTGAGATTTAGAAAGCCTTGCACAGATTTTGGTATTGGTTAGTTGGAGCGTTGTTAAGTCAGCGGTTCAAATTAAATATACAGCGGATTGCAGGTTCATGAAGTACAGTAGCAACAGTCTGTAAAGCAGTTTTTTAGATGTTTCGGATTAATCAAATCAAGAGCCGTCACAATCAGAATATCAACCAATGAGTGTTGTGGTTGGAGAGAATTGACTTTAGCGCTATTTATTCATAACGTATTATGCTAATTGAGCGCTGTTAGCGGAGCTTTCCCGTAGGGTAGCGATCGCTACGAGAAAAACTATTCCCAGGTGGAAATAGACCGCAGTAGATCGGGAATTTCACCTTGAGATAGAGGAAATTCGAGGGTGGTTTCTTTTAAGCCTAAATAACCAGATTCTGTAAAGGATAAAAGCATCCGCGACAGCGCTATCCAAACTTCTGATTCATATTCCCAATCACGATAACGTGCAGCACGACCAGCAATTGAACGCAATGCCCAAAAGTATGAATTCCTCACCACGGAACCACCTTTTTTAAATTCTGGTAAGTCCTCGTGGTGTAAGAAAAGTACGCTGTTTTCAATTCTGGCTCTCATAGAGGAATGGGGTACTTTTTGACAACCAACAACTATCCACTAACAATTATCCACTAACAACTAACTATTCACCATTTAGTGCTTGCGCTAATTCGGTTGTCGTCAATGACTGGACGAGACTTAAACCGACAGGTTGGCTGGAAATGCTTTTGACGTAAGCTGCGTTGAGGTAAGGAATGTATTTTGAGGTTCTGGCAACGTAAGTTTCAAAAAAAGGCAAACTCAAAGCATTTATGTAACGACGCGCTTGTGCTGGATTGTCACCAACTATCGCTGAAGGTAATCCTACTTGTTCAGTGGTGTTCTTGGTTTCGCCAATGGTCGAAAAGTGGGTTCCACCTTCAAGCATAACTAGGTACTTTTGGGTGTTGGCAATCCAGGAAAACGGCAGAATTTGTTCGTATAAAGCTGGGGCAATGGTATCATCACTGCTGCCAACAATCATCACGGGAGTTTGAATTTCCTTTAAACCAGCTTCTCCGAAGATACTGTTAGTAATTGGATTAAGAGCGATCGCTGCTTTAACTCTCTCATCCCGCAAGTTATACTGATTGTTTGGCAATAGCAAAGCGCGACATTGAAGCAATAAAGATACATTCCAAGTATGTTTTAACGCCTGCTGAGTACAATCTTTTCCTAATTGCTGAAAGTTAATTTTAGCACCAGCCAAAGCTAAAGCTGTGTAGCCACCAAATGATTGACCAATTACGCCAACTTGTTGCAGATTTAGCCGTCCTTTAAATCGAGAATCGGATTTGTTCCGCATCTCCAATTCATCAAGTACATGTTTGACATCTAAAGGACGGTCAACAAATTCCTCTGGTTTTGCAGCTTCATTAGCGCGTCCATTCAAAAGGGATTGCAGTTGTTTGGCATCGCTACCCGGATGATTGGGAACAACCACAACAAACCCGTAGGATGCTAAGTGATTCGCTAAATATTCAAAGTTGCCGCTGTCTGAACCGACACCATGAGAAATTACAATTACTGGTGCAGGTTTGGAAATATTGGGAAGGTAAACATCAGTCAGTAAAAGCCGATTCCGTGCTAAGTCAAAAATCTTTAGTGTCTGTTTATCTTTGACTGCAAACTGTCCTTTGCGACGTAAGTCTGGCAATTGCGAAAGATTTGGTGATGGTTGGATAGTCGCGGCTTCTGTATTAGACTTTTGGGAAACTGCGGCGATCGCTCGATTGGTCTCACTAACGAGTTTTTCCAGTTCTCCGGCTATCCCCAGGCTACGGGCTAAATCAATGTGGATGCTGCGGCTGGGATACTTTCTTAACAAATTTAATAACGTTAAGCCTTGTGGTTCCGCAGAAGCTAAAATCAGCGCTGAACGTAAAGCATGAAATCCGGGTTTGGGTTGACGAGATTCGCTTTTAATCACTTCTCCCAAACGTCCGAGAAGAAATTCTCCTTGGGGTGTGTAAAGAAATTGCGAAACCGCTACGGAGTTAACTTTGATTGGTGTGACTAAAGCACGACGTAACTCCTGAAGCTGTTGTGGTTGCACATATTGCTGATAAACTGCCAAATCGTCGTCAATTACACCCTTTTTCGCGTAATCTTCCAAAGCATTGATGGAAATAGAACGCTCTAGAGCCGAGTAAGATGCATAAATTCGCTCTGCTGCCCGTGCTGAATTACTCATCCCAAGTGTAGGCAGCAGCGTTGAGAGAACCAGCCATAGAAAGTTTTTTCTCAGGGTGCTGGTCCAATTACCAAACAAGCTGTTCATCGATCAACTGTTGAATGGTGATGTTGTTTTAAGAGGCGTTTGCTTTGGTAGTTACGGACACCCTGGATCTTGGAAATTCCATTCGCCTGGTGAAGTATTGATTTTTGTTTTTTCTCTAATTAAGAAATTCAAAATAAAATTTCTTGAGAGTTATTAACATAAGTCAAATTACTTACTTCGCAAGATATGAATTAACAATTCTTAGGTAGCTATTACATCATAACAAATAATAAATTAATCTGCTTCAGTATGAAAAATGGAACAATGAATCAGGAATTAAGTTGCAGCAAAATCCAGTAAATTTACTTAGATAATAATTTAGATTAATTGGATTTTCCCAAAGCGATCGCTACACAACCAGATACAACCAAAACCGCGCCCAGTATGCCTGTCAAAGTTAGACGTTCTGGCGCAATTAAAGTACTTGCCACAACTGATACAACTTCAACTGATATTAAAGTCACAATCGGAGCCGTAGCCAATACTGCACTTACCCGCGATGCTTCCCAATGCTCTAATGCTTCTGCAAAAGCACCGTAAGCAATTAAAGTATTTAAAGCACAAAAAAACAACATTCCGCCATGCAAAAAATCGAGTGTCAAAATTGTATTTGGATGAGCAAAGGGAGTGAATAATAAAGTACATCCTCCATAAATAATCAGCATAATGCTGGCAGAAGATAAAGATTGTAATAATTGTTTTTGTGCTAAAGCATAAATCGCCCATGCGATCGCTCCCAATACAGTTAAACTAGTACCTAAAAGATATGCTCCACGCGCTGTAATTAAATTATTTAATTGTTCGTGAAAGAACAATAAAAAACCAAAAATTAGTACACTCACACCCAGCCACTGACGCAATTTATAACGTTCGTGAAAAAGAACTAAACCACCGAAACCTAATAACACCGGCGCTAGTTGAATGATAACTTCGGCGTTAGCGGGTGATGTTAACGCTAAACCTTGCAAGAAAAGAACATAATTACTAGCCAAAAAGATAATAGCGATCGCTAACAACTTCCAAGAAGCAGAACGCAGTTGTATTAAGGTTGGTAATTTACCTCGCACTCCCAAATAAGCGGCAAGCAATGCAAATGACACCACAAAGCGAAACCAAGTAACAGTGTAAACATCAAGTGTTTGCAATGTTACCGCCAAAGCAATAGGTAGAATTCCCCATAAAAAAACGGTCACAAGCGATAGCAACAGTCCTAAACGCCAGCGACCGGAACTTTGATGCATCATATTGTTGGTTGTTAGTTGATGGTTGTTAGTTGTTAGTTCTTGGGTGGTGGTTGTTAGTTGATGGTTGACACTTAATGGTTATCTACGCTCCCCACTAACCACTATCCACTAACAACTATCCACTAACCACTATCCACTAACAACTAACTTTTAAAAGAAATCTATCATCCAAGGGGAGGAACCTGCAAAGATTTGTGTAGCTGTATCTAAAGATGTTTCTGTACCTTGAAGTTTTCCGGCTATTTGCAATTGCTGCGGTGTAAATAAACCTGTGTAAAGCGGTGCTAATCCTTTGATGTCTAACTGTAACTCGCCTTTTCCGCCTTTTGTGACTTCACCGCGTCCGTTGGCAATGGATAAAATGAATTTACCATTGTTTTCGGCGATCAAGTCATCTTCAACTTCTAAGTGCAGTTCAGTTTGAATTTTTTTTGGATAACCCCGCTTTTCTAACGCTTTAACAACATCTATCACCCGCAGCATCCAACGGCTGATATGCTTTAGTTTGGCAGTTTGCTCTGGTAGCAGCAAACTTAGAGAGTCAACTGGGGAACTTCTCCAGCGTATCTTGTCAATTTGCGATCGATGATTGGCAAGAAATGACCAGAAAGTTTGTGCAGCAGCAGTTGTCAGGACTACCCAATCGTGAATTCGCAGAATAGCACCATCCTTGTCTGGGTTTTGGCTGAAGATAATATAGCCTTGAGGTTGGTCAGCTTCCCCTATAAGATAGGCGTAAAGTGGTTCTTTTTCCAATGGTTTGCTGACTCCCTCCCACATAAACTGATTGCGGTTTAAATTTCCATTGTTCAGTGTTGCTTGCTTGTGGTATAAGTCATAAAATACTTCAAGATTGAGCGGAACTACAGATTTGATAGGTAATAACTGCTCTCGAACCTGGATACTCTCAGCCGGAATTTCCCAAACGCAAGTTGTACCAGCTTGCTCATATCCCGCTTTGCGATACAAGCGTTGAGTAGCTGGATAGAGTATGGAGATGGGTACACCGTTAGTATAAAGTTCCTTGATGGTGTGCTGCATCAAAGCGATCGCAGCTCCTGTTCCGCGATATTCACAAGCAATGCCAACTGCGGCAATTCCCGTCATCGGTACACTTACACCACCCCACCATTGACTCATCGAAATCAGCGCTAGTCCCCCAGCAATTTCCTTATTTTGATGGATGACACGGAGGTTTTCTACACCAACGCGATTGATGTAGCTTTCGTTTTCACTAAGTTCGAGAAAACACTGCTTAAGAATATTACCTAACCGTAGAACATCTTCGGGATTGACATTCTGGCTATATTCAAATTGAGGCGTCATACAATTTACCGCCTAGTAACATGCAATTACAAGCATACTACGGGAAGTGATATTGCGATCGCACTACAGCTGACTGAGGGATATTCTGATGATGTGCGATCGCATAACTACAGCAAATTTCACTCCTTAGGAGGTACATACGTAAAACCCAAAACCCGCTCTCAGACGTAGCACTTGGTAGTCTCTACATGTATTTCATAACAACGCAATCTGCTGTAAGTATGGGAACTAGTCTACATAATCAATCTTTGATATTTTCCGATTTTTGCGGTTTATTTGAGGTGATTGGACGTTGACCATCGATGTCAATCGTGTCAGAAACGTGAAAATTGCTTTTAGCGATCGGACGTTCACCATCAATATCATAAGTACCTTCAATCTCTAAATCACCTGGGTCAATTGGACGATGACCGTCTACGTCTAGGGTATGATGATTCTCAAAATTGCTCTTGCCAATTGGACGCTGACCATCTATTTCATAACTATCACAAGAGCTAAAATTACTCTTGGCAATTGGACGCTCACCGTCTATGTCATAAGTATCAGAAATTTGAATACTACTTGGGTCAATTGGACGATGACCGTCTACATCAAGTGTTTTAGGAGTTTCTTTCCCTTCGCGATTAGATAACTCAATGTCGGTTGTATTCTCAGGATAATTATCTTTCTTTTTGTTATTCATAAATTCCATATCCTATCAATTCTATACTTAAAGGATACAGTCTCCAAGCGATCGCTAAAAAAGCCAAAAGAAAGATTTTTTACCTTGTCATGAATTAAGATAAAAAATACCGTAGTTCCTTATAAGTAGAAACGCGCAAAAAAACAAATGTGTTTCTTTCATATATTGCTAGTGGCGATCGCCGCTAGTGAGGGGCTGATATCTTGCAGCAGTCTCAATAACCCGCCGAGGAATAAATTCCCACAGCAAGTAGCTAAAGTCGTCTAAAGACGACTCGGTAAGAATTTTAGTCCATTTCAACTGATAACTTGCACCATTCTCAATTAGCACCATCGCCCGCCCAGAGTTAAAACTCCACAGCTTTTAGCTAAAGTCCACGCTTTGTGGACTCAAACCCTTGCTCAGTCGTCTTTAGACGAATGCGAGCTATTAGCCTCAGAATTCATTCTGAGGCGGTTGTTGCAACTAATGCAAGTTATCAGTTTCAATGGACTTATGCTATCATCTGTGGAAATTGATTTCCGGGCGGGTCTGGATGCGCTCTTGAGAATGGTGCAAGATGTTATATTATTTCACGTTAATAGCGATACATACAGCAAATTGCGTTTTTGTTGAATACACGTAGAGACGTTCCGGCGGAACGTCTCTACAGGTCTGTATTTGTATCAAGGTTTTTGTGAAACGGTATTAGGTTACACCAACTTCAATATTGCTGTTGATAAATTCAGCATTCAAAGGTAGAGACGCACAGTTAAGCTCTTATACCGCGTGTTGCATCCAAAATTTTTGTATATTCTTTATTTTGCCAAAAGCCGGAATATTGCCCAGCAAAGTTGTATACAATCTCATCAATAACCTGATAATGACCCAGTTATGCCGCCAGACTACTCCGGTCAAAATCTCCGAGGTCGCTCTTTTAAAGGTCAAAACCTGACTGGGGCAAACTTTAGCAAGGCAGATATTAGAGGGGCAAATTTTACCAGCGCTATTCTTAAAGATGCTGACTTCACAGGTGCTAAAGCTGGACTACAAAAGCGTTGGGTAATTGGGTTGCTTATAGTCTCATGGCTGCTGTCGGGGTTATCAGGCGTTTCATTAATTGTATTTAGTATACCGGTACCATTTCAAGCATTTATTTTTGAAACTAACGTTAAAAGAGTCATCGTTGTTCTAGTCTGGCTAATTGTGCTTCCACTCTTGTTTTTTGTCACTATCCACAAGAAGGGTTTAATAGCAAGATTAGGAACCCCGGTCTTCGCCGCAGTTGTAGCCGTTACCGCAGCCTATATCGTCAACGTAGTGGGAGTCTCAATCACAGCTTTCAAATTTATTGGTGTTCTCACTCTTGTTTTCGCCGGAGCTTTTATCTTCACCTTTGCCTTTGCTCTTACCGGAGCCGTTGCTGTTGCTGTCGCTGGAACCTTAGCTGGCTTGATGACTGAAGTCATCGCCGTCGTCTTCGCTGTCGCCTTCATCAACACTATAGTTGTTATCTTCGACTATGCTTTCACTGAAGTTTTTGTCAGAGCCTTTGCGTTGACCTTTGTTGGAGTCTTAACGCTTCTTGGTACTTACATTCGTTGGTGTAGTTTAGCTGGAGATCAACAAGACGCATGGATTCGCTCTTTTGCCATTGCCTTTGCTGCTACAGGTGGCACAAGTTTTCGTGGTGCTAATTTGATTAATGCTAATTTTACTGGTGCAATTCTCAAAAACACAGATTTTAGAAAAGCAAACCTAATACGCACCCGTTTTTACGAAGCCAAAAAACTTGAATTTTCCAGAGTTGGCAACACCATATTAACTAACCGAGATGTTCTCAATTTGCTCGTCACTTGCAATGGTAAAAACAAATCCTATGCTGGTGCTAACTTAAGAGGCGCAAATCTCAAAGGTGCAGACTTGAAAGAGGCTAATTTTAAAGGTGCTGATATTATTGTAGCCACCTTTGAAAGAGCTTGTTTAGAGTGGGCAAACCTGACTCTCACTCAAGCTGTTACCACTGATTTTACCAGCGCTCAAATGACCGGCGCTTGTGTAGAAGCATGGAATATTGACAGTACAACTAAGTTAGATAATGTAGATTGTCGCTTTGTCTATCTTCTAGAATATCCCAAACTGGGAATCGATGACCGCGAATGCCGTCCCAGTAGTGGCGACTTTCAACCAGGGGAATTTACCAAGCTGTTTGAAGAGGTTTTAAATACAGTTGATTTAATATTCCGCAACGGCATCGACTGGAAAGCTTTTGTTACCGCTTTCAATAAAGTACAAGCCGAAAATGAAGACACAGAATTAGCCCTACAGAGTATTGAAAATAAAGGTGATGGGGTTGTTGTCGTTAAAGTCGGTGTACCTGATGGTGCTGATAAAGAAAAGATTCATAGCGACTTTACAAACAATTATCAAATAGCACTGCAAGCTGTAGAAGAAAAATATAAAGCAGTACTACAAGCTAAAGATGACGAAATACTCTTTCATCGCCAACAAAGTGCGAAGATTCCAGAGATGATTATCTCTTTAGCGAATAAACCTATAAATGTTCAAGTTGAAAATAAATTAGAAAATCAAAATATGACTAACAGCAATGATGCCAGCCGCAAAATCAATATTGGCAGTGTCGGCGGAGATTTTAATGCTAGCGGACAAGCTTTGAATTTAGGTGAAATCAGCGGTACGGTAACAAACACTATCAACGAGTTACCAAAATCTGATGAACCAGAGAAACCGGGAATTAAGGAATTATTGACGCAATTGCAAACAGCAATTGAAGCTGACACAAATTTAAGCGAGGAAGATAAAGCCGAGGCTTTAGAACAAGTGAAGGCTTTAGCAGAAGCAGGGAAAAATCCCCAAGAAGGAGCGATGCAAAAGTCAGCGAAAACGGCTATGAAGATTTTAAAAGGGACAATTTCTGGTTTACCCAGCGCGGCTACATTGGTTGAAGCGTGTGGTAAATTGTTGCCGCTGATTTCTGGTTTTCTCGGATTGGGGTAATAAGAGTTTAAACCGCAGATAAACGCGGATAGACGCAGATGAGTATAAATAGAACATGGGGCGTTGCTGATTTTAAATATGAATTTTAAATTTTGACGGATGATTGTAACATTAAAACCCGCCTTTGTAGAGACGTTCCGCCGGAACGTCTCTCAATACGGTTCGGTTAGGGCAGGAGACGCGATAAATCGCCGTCTCTACAAAGGACTTTTTATTGTAAAGACGGCGATTTATCGCGTCTTTGTGATCTATAATTTTCATCAAAAAATTTTATCCGAACCGTATTGGAACGTCTCTAGCAATAATTAGGAATTTCATATTAATATTCCTGACTTTTCACGGTATCTGGAAAACCTCTCTCTAAATCTCTCTCCTAAAAGGAGAGAGACTTTGAATTT
>NZ_KK073768.1:1674376-1750123 GCF_000582685.1 [Scytonema hofmanni] UTEX 2349 | reverse complement strand
TTTCCCCCTTCCCTCTCTTCGAGACGCTTTGCGAACGTAGGGAAGGGGGTTAGGGGGTTAGGTTTTTTGTGGCTTTTCCACATAACGTGAAAAGTCATATTAATATTCAGCAACGCCGAACATGGTTTGTCATTGCAAGCAGGCAGATGAAGCTAATACAATCATCTGCGTTCATCTGCGTTCATCTGCGGTTAATACTCTCCTACTTAAAGACGAGGAGTAATCTACTTTTGTTTCAATTTCCGAAACAAGCCTGACAAAAGCTGTAGAGACAAGTTAGGTTAATTGTTAAACCGCACCCTTTGCAGCTATGGTAAAAGAACTGGCAATTCGCACCTGTGGACTCACTAAGCAATTCGATCGCCATGTTGCCGTTAATAATGTTGATTTGGAGATCCAAGCGGGTGAGGTTTACGGATTGATTGGTCCGAATGGCGCCGGTAAAACAACTCTCATCCGGATGTTGGCAACTGCTGAGGAACCAACTATCGGTGAGATTTATATTAATGGCGATCGCCTTTTACGCGATAAAAGTAATCCCACTCTCAAACGTCGTCTCGGCTACTTACCCGATGACTATCCCCTTTATGATGATCTCACAGTTTGGGATTATCTCGATTATTTTGCGCGTTTGTATCGCTTGCGGGAACCGCGTCGCACTCAACGTTTACATGAAGTTTTAGAATTAATACAACTTGGCAATAAACGTCATAGCCAGATTTCTACTTTATCACGGGGGATGAAACAGCGTCTGTGTTTGGCGCGAACCATTATCCACGAACCAATTTTACTACTACTAGATGAGCCAGTTTCCGGGCTTGACCCCATTGCCAGAATGCAGTTTCGCGAAATCATTAAAGCGTTGCAAGAAGCTGGGATGACAATCTTAATTTCCTCCCACGTTCTCAGCGACTTAGCAGAACTGTGTACTTCAGTGGGAATTATGGAACTTGGCTTTTTGGTAGAAAGTGCTTCACTAAAACAACTTTATCAGCGTCTTTCTCGCCAGCAAATTTTATTATCAACTTTGGGAAGTTTAGAACCTCTTTTAAGCGAATTGAAAAATCATTGCTTAGTGGAGGAGTGGGAAGTTATGCTAGATAAACAAAGTGTGCGCGTCTATTTTTCAGGGAATCAAGAAGATAGTGCAAATTTATTGCGATCGCTCATTGAAGCTAACATTCCTCTGAGCGAATTTCATTGCACTCAAGAAGACCTAGAAACAATTTTCCTCAAACTAGGTCATAAACAAGCATCTTAAATGTTGTTATTTGTTGGTTGTTAGTTGTTGGTTGTTATTCTACTATCAACTATCCACTATCAACTAACCACCATCCACTATCAACTATCCATTTTTTGAAGGATTTGTAACTATGATGCTGAACTTAATAGATAAAATCGGCGATTGGAATCCGCAATTGTTGCGAGAACTGAAAGGTCGCTTGAAAATTTTTCCTGTAGGGATTTCATTGATTATATCGCTACTCGGTCAACTGATATTATTCCTTTATCAGTTAAGAGAATTTCCCGGTGAAAAATACTCTCTAGTTGGTCAATACTGTAAATTAAGTAAATCTTACATCCAGCAACAAGATGCGCTGTCTCGACAAACAAACACATTGTATACAGCGATATCAAACTTTAAAAAAACTAAAGTATCTAGTACAGTTTCACTTGTTGATTTGCAAACTGAACTTAAATCAGCGAATGCAAAAAGTCAAGCTTTAAATAAATACATCTCAGAAACTTTTTGCCCCACTAATCAATTAGATATACAATCGTGGTGGCGAGATCACTGGGAATACATATTTCTATCGCTAAGTGTGATTTTTATCTTCACACTATTAGTAGCAGGAACTTATTTACTCATCAATAATTTAGCTAATGAAGAACGTCGCGGTACGCTAAATTTTATTCGTCTCAGTCCCCAGTCAGAAGTAAATATTTTGATTGGTAAACTGTTAGGAGTACCAATTTTAGTTTATCTCGTAACTTTAGTAGCAGTGCCTTTACATTTGTATGCTGGACGTTCTGCTAATATCGCCTTAAGTTACATTTTAAGTTTCTACGTTGTTCTTGTTGCTAGCTGTCTTTTCTTTTATAGTGCAGCGCTACTTTTTGGTTTAGTTTGTCGCTGGTTCAATAGTTTCCAACCTTGGTTAGGTAGTGGTTCGGTTCTAGCATTCTTAATGATGACGATGGCGCTCGCATCATCTTCTGGAAGTAGTTTCAACAATTCAACGGCTTGGTTTAGATTATTTAGTCCCTTCGATATCACAAATTATCTCTTTCCTAATTTATTTCACTTATACAAAGGTTCGCCATTGAAAGAATTGCAGTTTTTCTACTTTCCAATTGGAAGAGATGTTACTAGCATTGTCGGTTTCCATTTATTAAGTTATGGCTTGTGTACCTTTGGTATTTGGCAAGGATTGAAACGTTGCTTTCGTAATCCCAATACCGCTGTTATCAGCAAGTTTCAAAGTTATTTTTTGGTAGTTGGTTTCCAAGTGATGATGTGGGGATTCACTTTGCAGATTGTAAAAAATTATTGCCCACCTAATTTGGATAAGCAATCTCCTCCTTGTTTGTATGATGTGAATTCTCAAATTGGCGAGAATTTCATTTGGCTAGGATTTTGTAACTCAGTACTGCTTCTTGGTTTAATTGCAATTCTCTCACCTCACCGTCAAGCTGTACAAGATTGGGCAAGGTATAAACATCAGGGTGTTTGGAAGAAATCTTTAATAAAAGATTTGATTTTCGGTGAAAAGAGTATTGCACTGGTAGCAATGGCAATTAATGTAGCGATCGCTATTATCCCATTAATAGTTTGGATTGCTGTTGCACCGATTTTAAATGTTCACCATAACCGCAATTTACTTGGACTTGGAAACAATTTTCACAGAATTCATCTAGTTTTTGCTTTAGCGTTATTTATCACCTTGATGATGATTTACGCTACCATAGCTCAACTGATGTTGATGATGAAATCTTCTAAGCGTTCTTTGTGGGCAATTGGTATTGTAGCTGCGGTAATGTTTTTACCACCGATGATTCTCCAATTCCTCAGCATGTATCCCTCGCAAAATGCTACTCTCTGGCTGTTTTCCAGCTTTCCTTGGGCAGGTGTAGAATATGCTTCTACAACAACAGTTTTTATGGCACTCTTGACTGAGTTTAGTGTTTTAGCATTGTTAAACTTTCAATTGACAAAGCGGGTAAAGTTAGCAGGGGAATCTGCTACTAAAGCATTGTTAGGTTGAGGTTAATTGTAGTCAGCGCTGAAGCGCTGATACCAATTCTTTATGAGGCTGCGCTTAATAACCCGACGAGTAAACTCGCGGCTACACGTACAAGGAACACCTGCGTGGGCTAAATTAGGCGCAGCTTCACACAGAAATGGTATGACTACAAAGTTTTCTATTAAGTTTAAGTAGGTGGATCAGATTAAAACCTCACCCTCAATCCCTCTCCTTACTAAGGAGAGGGAAGCTTTTATGCTAGGTGAGGTTTTATCTTATATTTAATTACGCCTACCTATTTAGAGCGATCGCCTAATTTCCATCAAAAGCTTACTTGACAATTCCTAAAATAGATGCTGTGTCAGACTTGGCAATTTGCGGAAGCAAGAATTTATGAGCATAAATCTGGGGATTTCCTTGGGAAATTATAGTATACGATTGGCGAAGTTGAGCGTTGACTGCAACAATCTTCACGTCATACATCTGTGTAGCGACCTTGGGGTACAACCCAATGCCGATAATCAACACTAAAAAACAGGCAGCAATAAACACCTCACGCGGTCTGGCATCCTCATAAACTGCCTCGCTAGGCAAAGCGCAGTCAGTACCAAAGCAAACCGCTCCTTCATCATCCTGATTTTCTGAGCCGACATTGCCAACCTCGCATGTGAGAGCAGCACCAGAACCGTAAAATATTTGTCGCAGCATCGAGAGCAGATAAATCGGTGTGAGGATGATTCCCACCGCAGCTAAAAAGACCGTGACGGTGCAGAAAGTGGAGCTGTAGACATCGCTGGTCGTCACACCAACAAACACCGCTAATTCGCTAACAAAGCCGCTCATACCGGGGAGAGCTAGGGAAGCCATTGCCGCGATTGTAAATAGGGCAAACACTTTCGGCATTACCTGACCAACACCGCCCATTTTATCCATTATTAGGGTGTGGGTGCGATCGTAAGTCACCCCTGCTAAGAAGAATAACACCGAGGCAATTAAACCGTGGGAGATCATTTGCAACATCGCACCGCTAATTCCCAAGTCGGTGAAGGATGCAATACCCAGCAGTACAAATCCCATGTGGGAAACTGACGAATAAGCTAGGCGACGCTTCATATTAGACTGAGCAAGGGAGTTCAACCCACCATATATAATGTTGACAACGCCGAGAATTGCCAGCATCGGTGCAAAATAAATGTGTGCATCACCCAAAAGCTCCAGATTTAGGCGAATCAGTCCATATCCGCCCATCTTCAAAAGCACACCTGCTAGAATCATTGATACGGGAGCAGAAGCTTCACCATGAGCATCAGGCAGCCAAGTATGTAGGGGGAAAACAGCCAGCTTGACACCAAATGCAATCAACAATCCCGCGTATAGGGGCAGTTCTAGCGCTAGTGGATAATCCTTCATGGCAAGCTCGACTACATCGAAGGTCATATTGTCCCCGTAGACTGCCATTCCTAGCGCTGCAACCAAGATAAAAATAGAAGCTGCGGCGGTATATATTAAGAATTTTGTTGCCGCGTAGCGACGCTTTTGACCCCCCCAAATCGAGACAAGTAGGTAAACGGGAACCAGTTCGATTTCCCACATAATGAAAAATAGTAGCAAGTCTTGGGCGACGAATACCCCTATCTGTGCAGAATACAGCACCAGCATCAAGAAATAAAAGAGCTTTGGCTTGATATTAACTTGCCAAGCTGCAAATATCGCCAGCGTCGTCACCAATCCTGCCAGAAGCACGAGGGGGACAGATATTCCATCGACGGAAACTGCCCAGTTAAAATTTAACTGAGGCACCCAAGCATACTTTTCTGCGAGTTGAAAAGAAGCGCTGCTCGGATCGTAATGCTTCCAAAAGGCGTAGCACATCAAAGCAAAGTCCGCGATCGCGACACCTAAGGCATAAAACCGCACAACTTTGCCGTCTTTATCAGGCAATACGGGGATTATAAAGGAAGCAACGAGCGGGAGCAGGACAATCGCAGTTAGCCAGGGAAATCGATCCGCTATCATGGTACTGAGCAAAAATACTTATTAAAAATATCTTACTAAATTTTGTAACTATTTATAAGGTAGATGCCGAAAACCCCGAAATTAAAACCTAAAAACCCAAAAACTTTTTAGGTTTTAAAAATCCGTATTTACCGCACATAACCATCTAGTTAAATCTATAGTGCAGAGATGAAAAAAGTTGTGGTGCGATCGCACTTCAGGCAAAGAAAGAAAATTAAGCGATCGCTACTCAATTCTTGGTTTACAAGGAAAAGCGGGGAAGAATGATGCGCCCCGGAAGAACAGGTACGTAGTACCGCATTCTGTGCAATAGATGCGGGGATGAAAAACGACTCCGTTCTTTTTAACCCCCGCAAATATTGTATAAAGTTTTCAAATTAAGTAGATAGTTTACGCTGAAGATGATAGTGTAAGGTAGGAGGTAAAACAATGCTTGTATTTGAGTTTAAGGCTTACGGAAAGGCTGCCCAATTTGCCGCAGTAGACGATGCAATCAGAACAGCCAAGTTTATTCGTAATAGCTGTATTCGGCTATGGATGGACGTTAAAGGCACAGGTAAAAATGATTTGCAGAAATATTGTGCTGTACTTGCGGCTAATTTTCCCTTTGCCTCGGAACTCAATTCAATGGCAAGACAAGTGAGCGCTGATCGGGCTTGGGCTTCTATTTCTCGGTTTTATGACAATTGCAAAAAGGGGGTTGTCGGGAAGAAAGGCTTTCCCAAATTCCAGAAAGATTGTCGTTCTGTTGAATACAAAACTTCAGGATGGAAGCTTGCGGATGACCGTAAAACCATAACTTTTTTTGATAAAAAAGGTATAGGTCGATTAAAGCTAAAAGGTACTCGTGACCTGCATTTTTATCAAATTAACCAAATAAAACGGGTGAGGTTGGTAAAACGTGCAGATGGTGTGTATGTTCAATTTTGCATTGACGTAAATCGTTCCGAGAATGTAGATCCGACTGGTAAAACAGTAGGGTTAGACGTTGGGTTGAAAGAATATTACACCGATTCTGACGGCACGATGGTCGAGAATCCTAAATTTCTCCGTCAAGGAGAAAAAGTTCTCAAGCGTTCACAACGTCGCATTTCCAGAAGGGTAAAAGGTTCAAAAAATAGAGGACGGGCTAGACAGATTTTCGGGTTACGCCACCTCAAAATAAGTAGGCAACGTAAAGACCATGCTGTGAAATTAGCACGGTGCGTAGTTCAGTCTAACGACTTGATAGCTTATGAAGATTTGAGGATTAAAAATATGGTGAAAAATCATTGTTTAGCTAAGTCCATTAATGACGCATCTTGGTATCAGTTCCGTGTATGGCTTGAGTACTTTGGGAAGGTATTTAAGCGTGTCACAGTTGCGGTTAATCCGCAATACAGTAGCCAGGAATGCTCTAGCTGCGGAGTCATTGTCAAGAAAACACTATCTACTCGAACACACGTCTGTAAATGTGGTTGCGTGATCGATCGCGATGAAAACGCCGCTAGAAACATCCTTAGTCGAGGATTGGGTACGGTAGGGCATACCGGAACCTTTGCACTTGATGCAAGCAACACTTGCGGAGATGAAACCTCTACTCTTGTTGGTGAAAACCTGCATGAGCAAGTTATGTCTTAGATTCAAGAATCCCCGTCGATTTATCGCGGGGAGTGTCAATCACATGTTGAAATGCTTCGGACGATTGGTGTGGGTTGAGTCCAAAGCCTGCTAGAGTTTCTCTCGGCAACTTAATAGCAATCAGTTTTTCAATATCCGCCAATATTTGATATTCATCAACGCACACTAGCGATACAGCTTCACCTTTTGCACCAGCACGACCAGTGCGACCAATACGATGAACATAATCCTCCGGTACATTGGGCAGATCGAAGTTGACTACATGGGGCAAACCGCTGATGTCAAGACCCCGCGCAGCAATGTCTGTTGCCACCAGTACCTGTAAAGTACCATTCTTGAACTTTGTCAGAGCGAAGGTACGTGCCGACTGGCTCTTATTACCATGAATTGCCAGCGCTTGAATGCGGTCTTGTGTCAACTGCTTAACCAAACGGTCAGCTCCATGCTTAGTGCGGGTAAACACCAGCACTTGATACCACTTATCTTGCTTAATCAGGTGAGCAAGTAATTGACGCTTCTTGTCGTAGTCCACCTGGTATACTTTCTGTGCCACCGTGTCGGCTGTAACGTTGCGGTTTGCCACCTCGATCATCGTCGGGCGATCGAGCAGCCCTGCGGCGAGTGCCTTAATTTTGTCGGAGAATGTGGCGAAAAATAGCAAATTCTGTCGCTGTTTGGGCAGGAGCGAAACTATGCGACGTATATCACGAATAAAGCCCATATCTAGCATTCGGTCAGCTTCATCTAACACCAAAACCTCAATACCTGACAGGTTCACTGTACCCTGCTGCACATGGTCTAGAAGTCTTCCTGGCGTAGCAACCAGAATATCTACGCCATTTCTCAAACGCTGTTTTTGCGGATTAATGTTGACACCACCGAACATCGCCATCGATCTCAATTTCAGGTATTTACCATACTCATACACACTTTCCTGTACCTGTGCGGCGAGTTCGCGAGTTGGGGTGAGAATTAGCGCTCGGATTGGTGCGTATCCATTCTTATTGTTTTTCAAGCTTTTGTCGGACGACGACAACTTATGTAGGAGCGGCAGGGTAAAACTCGCAGTTTTTCCAGTACCAGTTTGGGCACTAGCTAGTAGATCGCCACCCGACAATACAGCAGGAATTGCCTGCATCTGGATTGGCGTGGGTTTGGTGTACCCCCGCTCGGTGACAGCACGGATAATTTCATTGGACAAGCCGAGTGTAGAAAAAGACATAGTACTCCAGAAATAACATCAGCCTGTCGCTAATGGCGGCATCAGTCTAAGGCGGACGCTTGCATGTTTGAAGGGCTGGATAGGCAGTAACGCAAAGACTGAAAGCGAATGCCGCAATTCTGGATTATAACAAAGTTCAGTCCGTTATGCTGTTAAAATTCCTTTGTTGAGAGTCAATATAGCTTGTAGGTTACGGCAGGCAGAGGGTTTTTCAATTTTTCAGATGCGATCGCATCGACAATCCCAGGTGTAGAAAATCTGCTTATGTAGATATAAATTTATCAAGATTTACCGGAATTTACTCAAGACAAGCAGTATCAACAAGAGTAACACGGCACAACAATTAATGGCTAATTGATTTTTAAGCGTCAGTTTAGCCACAGCTTGCCTACTTCTAATTTGATACCAGGGTGAAGGATAAAAAATGATTAGACATCGACCGAATTTAATGCATGACCTCTCTCTAAACTCTTCCCCCAAGCAGAGAAAAGCTTTAATTCTCCCTTCCTTCTCTTCTCCTGTCGCAGACACGCAACGAAGCAGACGCCCAAGGGACATCGGGAAAGGGAGTGCGTCTAAATCTTTTCTGGAGATGTCGATTAAAATTATCGTCAATTGCTTAGTTTTCGTTATCGACAAGTTATATAAAAAACGTCCATACGCCCGTTTTTACGTTTTGGAAACGGTAGCGCGTGTACCTTATTTTTCTTACCTTTCAGTACTGCACTTATACGAAACTTTGGGGATATGGCGCAAAGCTGATTGGCTCAAAGTTCACTTTGCTCAAGCTTGGAATGAACACCATCACCTCTTGATTATGGAATCTCTGGGCGGAAATCGCCGCTTTATTGATAGGTTTCTTGCCCGTTTTACAGCCTTGATTTATTACTGGGCGATTGTATTTTTATACATGCTTTCACCGCGTCACGCTTACTACTTCAGCCAATTGATCGAAGAACATGCGTATCATACTTATGATAACTTTGTGCATAGAAATGCTGCTAAACTCAAAGAGCTACCCGCGCCGATAGTTGCAATCAACTATTACCGCGATGGTAATTTGTATATGTTTGACGAATTTCAAACATCCCGTCGTCCTTGCGATCGCCGTCCGGTAATTAATAACTTGTATGATGTTTTTATCTGCATTCGCGATGACGAAGCAGAACACGTTACCACTATGATCGCTTGCCAAGACCCACAAGCACAAACAACTTTTAAAAGCCCCCACACCGCTTATATAATTACTCAACAGAGACACGGGGTATGAAGCTGTTGGTTATACCATTTCTCTATGAATATCCGTCTAATTTAGCCCACGCAGGTGGGCTTCCCTTCGGGACGTTGCGCGAACGTTTGTGTAGCCCCAGGCTTCGGTGCCTGTTCGCGCAGCGTGCGCTCGGCGCAGGGCGTTATGTGCTTTAGAAGATGTTTTATAATTACTAAAAATTCGCAAAATCGAAGATGAAGAAGACAATCAACAGGTGGCGATCGCTACAAAAAAATCAAGTCCCCTTTAAAAAATCTCTCTGAAGATAGAGGTATTAGTTCTGTAATTACTTCGTAAGAGCTATTGGCTTATTTTAAAAAAAATCTGAAAATACGAACAATCACACTTTTTCCTACAAATACTTCTATGGCAAAGCCAATTGAATTTAACTTATTTGCACCATATAACAAAGGAGCAGCGTTAATTGCTTCTTTTTCTGATTGGAAAGAAATTCCAATGGAAAAAGGCGATGACGGTTATTTTCGTACAACTGTTGAATTAGAAGACGGGGATTATCAATACAAATTTCGCGTTCAGTCAAAATCATGGTTTTTTGAACCAGATAAATGGGTGGATGTTACCGACCCTTACGCAACTGATATTGATGAAACAACTGGTAAAGATAACGGTATCGTCCGGATTAAAGATGGTGAAAAAATTGTTGATACCTATGTGTGGAAACACGACGATAAACCTTTACCTGCTGACCATGAATTAGTTATTTATGAAATGCATATTGCAGACTTTTCTGGTGGTGAAGATGACCCTTACGCACGAGGAAAGTACAAGCACGTTATTGAGAAATTAGATTATCTATGTGAATTAGGAATCAATGCTATTGAGTTAATGCCACTGAAGGAATATCCTGGTGATTATAGCTGGGGTTATAATCCTCGCCACTTCTTTGCTACAGAATCAAGTTATGGCACTACAGATGCATTAAAAAATCTAATTGACGAGTGTCATGGCAGAGGCATTCGTATCATTATGGATGGTATTTATAACCACTCAGAAGCATCAAGTCCTTTAACACAAATTGACCACGATTATTGGTATCATCATCAACCCCGTGACCCTGGTAATAACTGGGGACCAGAGTTTAATTACGAACACTACGATGAAAAGTTAGAAACTTATCCTGCTCGGAAATTTATCGGCGATTCGGTACGTTATTGGATTCAAGAATATCATACAGATGGTATTCGTTACGATGCAGCGCGGCAAATTGCTAACTACGATTTCATGCACTGGATTGTTCAGGAAACGAAAAAAACTGCTAGTATGAAGCCTTTTTACAACGTTGCCGAACACATTCCAGAAACTCCTAGCATCACCAATGTCGAGGGACCGATGGATGGGTGCTGGCATGATAGTTTCTATCACTGTATTTTAGAACATATCTGCGGCGATACATTTGATTTAGAGCGCCTCAAAGATGTAATTGACTGCAAGCGTCAAGGCTTTTTGGGTGCTACGAATGTAGTAAATTATCTCACCAATCACGACCACAATCATGTTATGGTCGAATTAGGAAATCGTCAAATTCTTGATGAAGAAGCTTTTAGAAGAGCTAGATTGGGAACAGCTATTCTCATGACAGCAGTCGGTGTACCTTTGATTTGGATGGGTGAAGAATTTGGGGAGTACAAACCCAAATCTCAAGAGTCAGCTAAAATCGATTGGACACTGTTAGGTAATGACTTAAATCGTGGGTTGTTTGATTACTATAAAGGCTTAATTAATCTGCGTAAAGACAATCACGCTCTCTATACTGAAAATATCGACTTTATCCACGAAAATCCAGAGGCAAAGGTGCTAGCTTATAGCCGCTGGAATGATCAAGGTTCTCGTGTAGTTGTTGTAGCCAATTTCTCAGAAAACTTCTTAGGTGGCTATCATGTTCCTAACTTCCCTAGTGGTGGTACATGGCACGAGTGGACAGGTAATTATGATGTAGAAGCTGGTGATGATGGCATTTTGACTGACTTGGGACCATACGAAGCGAAAGTATTTGTTTGGCAATAATGCGGTAGTCAGATAATAAGGAAAAAGGGGGGAAATATTTCTCTCCTTTTTTTTGTTAATTTATATTACAAATATTGTTTATATGTGAATGAATTAAGATATATATTTTTTATTTGTAAATAAGTTTTGTTTTAAAATATCCATATGAATTTCGATTCTCATGTCATGTTTGGTTTACCGAACATATTTTAAAGACGTTCCGCCGGAACGTCTCTACGATGATTGCAGTGTTTTTATGACTGCTAACATAATACGTAGCACAAATTACGAAATATTCCTCATGCACAACAAATTATTTAACACTAACATTAAAAGTTCCCACGTTTTATTGACTCCAAATGATCTAAAGACAAAATTACCTTTAACAAGGTCGGCTGAAGAGACTGTTTTAAAATTTAGGCAAGAAATCGGACATATTCTTGATTTTCAAGATAGGCGGAAATTCATCGTAGTTGGTCCTTGTTCAATTCATGATACTTCTTCTGCGATCGCCTATTCCCAAAAACTAAAAACTCTAGCTGAGAAAGTCCAAGATAAACTCCTGCTAGTCATGCGGGTTTACTTTGAAAAACCCAGAACAACAGTCGGATGGAAAGGATTAATTAACGATCCCGATATGGATGATTCTTTCCATGTAGAAAAGGGTTTAGAAATTGCACGTAGCCTACTATTACAAATTACTGAACTCGGATTACCCGCCGGCACAGAAGCGCTCGATCCGATTATACCGCAGTACATTAGCGAATTGATTTCTTGGTCGGCAATTGGCGCACGCACCACAGAATCACAAACTCACCGCGAAATGGCAAGCGGACTTTCCATGCCTGTAGGTTTCAAAAACGGCACTGATGGTAATATTCAAGTGGCTTTAAATGCCTTGGAATCAGCTAAAAGTCCACACCATTTTCTCGGAATTAATCACAAAGGACAAGTTAGCATATTTCAAACAAGAGGAAATGCCTACGGTCATGTTATTTTACGTGGCGGTAATGGTCAACCTAATTACGATGCTGCGAATGTCCAACAAGTGGAACATAAATTAAAAGCAGCAGGTTTATCACCGAGAATTGTCATCGACTGTAGTCACGGTAATTCAAATAAAGACTACAGATTGCAACCTAAGGTTTTAGAGAATGTTATTCAACAAATCGTTGATGGCAATACATCAATTGTCGGTATGATGTTGGAATCGAATTTATATGAAGGAAGTCAATCAATTTCTTCTCAACCACAAGAATTAAAATATGGGGTTTCTGTGACTGACAAATGTATTGGCTGGGAAGAAACAGAACAAATTATTTTGGCGGCATATTCAAAGCTAAAGTAAGAAGATATAGCAATCCTGAATCATTCATGAGAAACAAGATCCCCGACTTCTTAAAGAAGTCGGGGATCTGCGGGTTGCAATTTTCACAAATGAAATAGAATTGCTATAGCAACAAAATTTGTAGAGACGTTCCGCCGGAACGTCTCTCAATACGGTTCGGTTAAGGGAAATTGTAGAAATTGTAGGTTGGGTTGAACGAAGTGAAACCCCAACAAAGCCTTGGAAATGTTGGGTTTCGTTCCTCAACCCAACCTACAAATTTTTGTTTTTTTAGCTTAACCGAACCGTATTGGAACGTCTCTACGGTTTATTGAAATTACAAAATTGTGCCGATTTCTTTCAAATAAACTCGTGTAAACGGTTCATCTACTCCCAAGTTGTACTCTTCAATCAAACCTTTGCGACGAATAGAAACGGTGTCTCCTTTCTTAATCACCACAGTCGAACCATCGAAGACATCTCGTGTCAGAATCATCTCTATTTCTGTGGGATCATTCAGAACTACCAAGTTACTTCCTTGGTAAAACATGCCTTCATTTTCCCAAGTTTCTTCATCGTATTCGGCGATGAGTAAATCAAGTTTAGGATTACGCAACAAACTTAAAATGTTGCTGTTGTAATCCTTGTTGAAGATTTTTTTCGACCGATTCAAAAAAACTGCATTTTGACAAACAGCACCGATTGTCCACTCAGGGTGTTGCAAAAGAATATGGTCAATGGTTTCTTGAAGTTCAGAAACTGTGATTTTATTAAAGGTGAGAATTGGTATTCTCGCATCTGTACCCGACTCAAAGAAGGTTTCTAAAATATGAGAAGGTACATCAACGCTTTCACCAACGGCAGGATTTAAATGCATTAAAATCCCAGGTGCGGCGTTGATTTCTAAAATGGCAAAGTTACCTTCTTTCCAAGATTTGTCGAGACTTGGAGTAATGACATCAATGCCTAAGCAAGTTAAGCGAAAGTGTTGGGCAATATCTTGCGCCAATATAATATTCTCATCGTGAATTGTGCGCGTAGCATCGATGCTCACACCTCCAGCCGAAAGATTGGCGACTTTGCGAAGATAAACTGTGCGATCTTTTTCGATTACGCTGTCCAATGACAAACGCTGTTCGTCTAAATACAATTCCATCGCTTCATCGCTTTGAATTTTGCTCATTGGGGAAGTAGGTGTATCCAAACGAGCGGGTTTGCGGTTTTCATCGCGAATTAACTCAGCAATGGTCGAGTTGCCATCACCGACAACTGATGCGGGACGACGTTCGGTAGCAGCGACAAATTTACCATTGACGCACAATAAGCGAAAATCTGCACCGGAGATGCTTTTCTCAACGATGATCCGTGTTGGCTCGTTTTCGGGGATCGCTTTGAGCGATCGCTCAAAAGCCGCTTCTAATTCTCTAGAGTCTTGGACATCAGCGGTTACGCCAATTCCTTTATGACCGACAACAGGTTTTATTGCTACTGGGTAGCCAATTTCTCTGGCTACACCTAAAGCTTCTCTTTCGGTGGTGACGATATCGCCTTGAGGTACGGGGAAACCTAAGGTGTTTAAAAATGCTTTGCAGTCATCTTTGCGGGTGCTGAAGTCCGAATCTAGATGAGCATCACAATCAAATGTGGTAGCTACACCGCGAACTTGTTTTTTGCCGTAGCCATATTGCATCAATCCTTCTTCCCACAGATAGAAAGTAGGAATACCTTTTTCGTATGCGGTGCGTAATAAGGTGTAGACTGTGGGACCTCCATAAACAGATTGGCGAAATCTGTTTTGCAGCGATCGCATTTGCTCTTCAAAAACAATATCTTCCTTTTGGGTAATCGCTTCAAACCAATCCCAAACGAAGTACAGTATGGATCTGGTGGTGCGTTCGTGCAGCGATTGCACGCCGATTTTTTTGTAACCTGCGTATGGTTTTACACTCCAATGATTTAAGTGCAAACCCATATCCAGTTTTCCGACTTCTGCGAGGGTACGAGCAAATAAATCAGCATGGGAAATGTATGTTTGCTCTTTTATCTGTGGGTAGCGGATGCCAATAACAGATACATAGTCTTCAATCGGCAAAGGCTCTTTATATTCTGTCAGCGCAAAACTAAATACTAGCGCTCCTGTTTCCAAATACGGATTCGCTCCCATGTAATGCTTGAAGTTGAAAACGTCGAAAACATCTGTTTTTCTGGCATTGACGCGAACTGCATCGGTGGTTTTCTCTTGAATCATTGATTTATATATCCTTGGCTAAACACCCTTCAATTCAGTACTTCTGCGTTATCAATAAATCACGTCACCCAAATTGGGTATTTACATTTTTCCTAACTCATGATAAACGTCTGAGTTTACTTAAACTTTCTGACTGTTTGATTGTAATAAAATTATTCGCTAACCGTGTTTTGAGAGCGAGCTTCGTCGCTTGCCGTAGTAATCCACCAAAGAAACTTTGCGGGGTTTATGGTAAGAAAATCAGATTCTTTTCTCAAGAACAGCTTCCCTTGCTTCCCCTGCTTCCCCTGCTTCCCCTGCCTGCTTTTACCCGTCATTTTTGGGTTGGTCGAGTAGTAGGTATCGCTTGTATTTAACTCAAAAAGAAAACTCAATATTTCTGCTAGCATAGCATATCGTTTATACCATAGTTTTTAAACTATCTCTGGGCATAGACCATTTATTTCGCCAAGTAAATGCACATTGGTGTATTTATCGAAGAGGGGTAAAGGGGAAGGGGTAAAGGGTAAAGGTATGGAAATAAAGAGTTACTTAAATCACTCATGATATTTTTCCCCTTTCCCCTTTCCCCTTTACCCCTCTTCATGAAGCTTTGCCAAATGTATAACCTTTGAAAGGTGCAGTTTACATCTCATATTGTTTATAACTAATAAGCTATAAAAGAAAAATTTAGGAGACAGCCGAGAATGAATGGCACAAAAGCTGCTCTTAGAAATGAAATTCGACAACTTGCCGAAGAAGCATTTCATCGCAAACTTATTTCCGGTTATGGTGATGGTGCAGACAGCGACGAGTTCCAAATTTTATTCGAGGGCAAACCCAGACATCTCCCACTGCAAGAGGCACGTTCTTTTTTAAACAGCTTGCTTTTTAGTAGTTCCATTAGGTAGACATTTTTGCTGATAAATCTACCTAAAGATGTAGAACTTTTTTACACAATTTAAGGTGCATCTTATCACATCTGACTGACGATTCGCTGAATGCGAATCGTCAGTCAGATGTTTTTCATTAAACCAAAATTCTCAGCTTTCTCAACTTTGAGCAGCATAATAAAAATAAATTTACTACATTTGATATCTAACTTTTGTATCTAAATCTACCATATGGATGTTTTTCTAGTTTAAATTGTCGTGTTTGATTAAAAATAACAGACTTAAAATCCGGAGGCATCATGGCGGCGACCCAAACCAAACGGCAATTGGTGATTATTGGCGGTGCAGAAGACAAAGAAGGCGATTGCCAGATCCTGCGTGAGTTTGTGCGACGTGCTGGTGGCACAAAAGCCAGAATAGTCATTATGACAGCAGCAACCGAACTACCAAGAGAAGTAGGAGAAAATTACATTAAAGTGTTTGAGCGCCTGGGAGCAGAGAATGTTAGGATAATTGACACCGAAGCTCGTGAAGATGCTGCCTCATCAACAGCGCTAGAAGCAGTTGACAAAGCTACAGGGGTATTTTTTACTGGAGGGGATCAAGCGCGGATCATCAGCATCCTCAAAGACACTGAACTTGATACCGCAATTCACAAACGCTGCGCTGAAGGAATTGTCATTGGTGGAACAAGCGCTGGAGCCGCTGTCATGCCAGATGTTATGATTGTGGAAGGCGACTCAGAAACAAATCCTCGGATTAACGCTGTGGACATGGGACCGGGTATGGGCTTTTTGCCTGGGGTGGTGATTGACCAGCACTTCTCACAACGGGGACGCTTGGGACGCTTAATTTCAGCTTTGCTGATAGAGCCTGCCGATTTGGGATTCGGCATTGATGAGAATACCGCAATGGTTGTTACCGATAACGAATTTGAAGTAATTGGGCAAGGTTGCGTCACCGTTGTCGATGAATCAGAGGCTACACATAGCAACATTAACGACATTTTGAAAGATGAGCCTTTGGCGATTTGCGGAGCCAAGCTGCACATTTTGCCACATGGATATAAATTTGACCTAAAAAACCGCAAGCCGATTTTAGATAATAAATCTATGGCGGATGCTTCTGTATCTGTTGGTTAATTGACATTTTGCGCCCCGTTCTTGAAGATCGCGAGGAGTGTCAATTTGTTGATCTTATACAGCAGATTTCACTCCTTAGAAGGTACATGCGTAAAATCCAAAACCCGCTCAAAGACGTAGCAGTGCTACGTCTCTAGGAGGGTTGCAATGTTTTTATTAATGTTAATTAAGCGGACATAATATTACTTTAGAAAGAAGCTTAACATAAATTTATAATTCACAATAATTTTATCTGATAGAACCAAAATAATTATTTTAAAAGGTAGAAATGGCAAGTTCAATTGAATTTAATTTGTTTGCTCCTCGTAACAAAGAAGCAGCTTTAATTGGGTCTTTTTCTGATTGGAAAGAGATTCCGATGCAAAAAGGCGAAGATGGTTATTTTCGTACTAATGTAGAAATAGAAGACGGTGTTTATGAATACAAATTCCGCGTTCAAAGCAAAAGCCCAAATTTTCAACCAGATGAATGGGTGGATGTAATTGACCCTTATGCCACAGATGTAGATGATGAAAAAAAAGTCAGTATAGTGCAGCTAAAAGATGGTCAGCGAATAGTTGATACTTACGTTTGGCAGCACGACGATAAAATATTGCCAGAAAATCATGAATTAGTAATATATGAAATGCACGTTGCCGATTTTACAGGTGGCGAAGTTGACGATAACAAACGTGGAAAATATGTAGATGCCATTGAAAAGTTAGATTATCTGCGCGAATTGGGAATTAATGCAATAGAATTAATGCCAGTAAATGAGTATCCAGGCGATTATAACTGGGGCTACAAAGTGCGGCACTTTTTCGCAACAGAATCAAGCTATGGATCAACAGAAGATTTAAAGCGATTTATTGACGAGTGTCATAGTCGAAATATTCGGGTTTTCATGGATGGAATTTACAACCATACAGATGAAGAATGCCCGCTAATGTTGATTGATAGGAATTATTGGTATTACGAACACATGCACTATCCGGAAGACCCCAACAATCATTGGGGACCGGAATTTAACTATGATAATTATGACGAAAAGCTAGACGTTAAACCTGCTTGGAAATACGTTGGGGATGTGGTGCGCTATTGGGTTCAAGAGTATCACATTGACGGAATTCGGTTTGATGCAGTGCGGCAATTAGCTAACTTTGAATTTTTGGATTGGCTCGCTCAACAATCAAAAAAGAATACTGCACCCAAACCGTTTTATAATATTGCCGAATACATTCCCGATACAAGCAAAATAACAACGCCAGAAGGACCCCTGGATGCTTGTTGGCATGAAAGTTTTCGCTACTTTATGATTCCTCACCTTTGTGGTGAAACATTTGAATTAGACCATCTGAAAGAGGTTTTAGACCCGAAACAGCAAGGTTATGCCACTGCGATAAATGTGATTAATTATTTAGCGACTCACGATCGCGAACATATATTTAGAGAATTAGGCGATCGCGGCATTTTTGATGAAGCTGCATTTGTCCGCGCCAAGTTAGGTGCTGTACTATTAATGACAGCAATGGGTATACCGATGCTGTGGATGGGTGAAGAGTTTGGTGAACATAAACGCAAAAGCCAAACTGTAACTCAGCCGAAAAAGATAGCCTGGGCTTTGTTGGAAAGAAACGAAAATCGCGATTTATTTGAATATTACAAAAAACTAATCGCCCTTCGCAAGCAAACTCCAGCTTTGCAAAGCGATAATATTGAGTTTTTCCACGAAAATGCGGAAGCCAAATTGCTAGCTTACACTCGCTGGAATTCCCAAGGCGATCGCATCGTCGTTATTGTAAATTTCTCTGACCAAAATTTAGTAGAATATCAAATCCCCAACTTCCCAGCGGCTGAATCGTGGCAAGATTGGTTGAGTGAAACTTCTGTGAAAGTTGATGAAGATATTCTAACTACTGATATAGCGCCATTTACGGCAAAAATATTTGTTTCGCAGTAGACATCTGGTAGAAAAGACGCAAAGACGCCTTGCTTATCCTACAAATCTGAGGAATCTTCCACTTCCACACCATGAGACATAGGTGTGGAAATTAATTATGGGTTAGCTGAACCCTTGTAGAGATGACGATTTATCGCGTCTCTACATCTTGGGCAACAGATGATTTATTGTTAAACAATTGCCAATAGTTGTTTTGCAAACAGGAGCGCGGTAGAATGCGATCGCTGTTAATTATTCGAGGTAAAACATGATGGTGACGACTGAGCGGTTTAAAAAGTTTACGATTTTACATTCCAATGATATGCATGGAGACTTTCTGGCAGAAAGTAAGGGTGTCGAGGGTAATCTTATTGGTGGACTGTCGCTTCTTTCAGGATATTTAAATAAGGTGCGCTCTGAAGAGAAAAACACGCTTTTTGTCATTTCTGGTGATATGGTTCAGGGGTCTATGATTGATACGGAATACAAAGGTATTTCAACGATAGAAATCATGAATTACCTCGCTCCTGACGTAGTAACTCTGGGGAATCACGAATTAGATTATGGGTTTCCTCACTTACTTTTCTTGGAAAAGATGGCAAATTTTCCTATAGTCAACGCCAACTTATATATTAAAAAGTACAATAAACGATTGATGACTCCTTATCTTATCCTCAATGTAGATGGATTTGATATCATGTTTATCGGTATTGTAACTGAGGAAGTTCTTAACGCATTAAAACTTGATACAAGTATTACCACATTTGTCGGTCTGGAAGATGCTGCTGCGGAAATAGGTAAAATTTGCAACACTTACAAAAATGATGACATTGACCTGACAATTCTCCTGACGCACATCGGTTTTGAAGAGGATAAAAAACTAGCTGCAATGCTAGACCCGATCTGGGGTGTGGATATGATAATTGGCGGACACTCGCATACTATTTTAGAACAACCAGCCGAAGTCAACAACATTCTAATTACACAAGCAGGTGTTGGTACAGACCAAATTGGACGTTTCGATATTACAGTGGATGACGATACTAATAGCATTGTGGAATGGAAGTGGCAACTCATCCCTGTGGATAATAATCTTGCAGAGCCAGATGCTGAACTCGAAAAATTTATTGATACTTTCAAGCAAGAGGTAGATCGCAAGTATAATCGGCTGATTTGTCGATTAGCACGTCAATTGACACATCCTAAGCGTGAAGTAGAAACTGAATTGGGTAACTTAATGACTGATATTTTGGCTGAATCAGTTATGTCTGATGTAGTTTTTCTCGGAAGTGGTTCAATACGTGGAGCAGAATTGGGTCCTCTAGTTACATTGAGTGACCTTAAAAGAATTTACCCTTATGACGGACCAGTTTATAGGGTAAAACTTACTGGTGAACAACTCACCAAGATATTCTCACATATCATGAGATCAGAAAACAGAAAACCGGGTGAAGGTCAGTGTTTTCAAATAAACAAAGGTATTCAGGCAGTTTACAGTGATGCTGAAAGAAAGCTTGAATCTTTGACCATTAATGAAAAACCTGTAGAAGCAGATAATCAATACACTATCTGTCTCCAGGAATATCATTACAAAAATTCAGTCAATAGTTTAGGCATAATAACTGAAGAGTTGACAAAATTAACTCAACCGAAAGTAGTCACAACATCTGTTCAGAATATCCTTGAAGAATACTTTAGTTCTAATCAAGTTCTTAACAGCTATGTCGAAGGACGATTGATATACAAATAGGTAGCCCCTATAAAGCAGGTTGGGAAAACCCCGACCTGTAATTTATTTAGATCGCAATATGGTTATTGTTAGTGATATCAACAGGTCGCCAAGATTGTTTCCCCGACTCTTAGCGCAACAAGTCTAAGAGAGGAATGGCGCTCCGGGACTATGAGTCTGGGGACTGGGGAAAAGGCACTTCCGTTTTCTTTAAAATTCGTGTGTGGGTCTCAATCCCCTTCCAAGTAAGGAAAGTGTCCCCAGTCCCTAATCCCCAGACTCATAGTCCCTTTTTTAATTTATACGTATACGTATCTACCTAAAGGCGTAGCAGCAAAGTTGATCCCCACATACAACCTGGGGGCTGTGATATTATGGGAAACTGCTGCATATATAAATAGAATCCATCATGGCTTTAACGCAAGAGCGCAAACAAGAGATCATTGTCAATTATCAAGTTCACGAAACCGATACAGGCTCCGCCGATGTCCAAGTTGCCATGCTCACCGAGCGAATCAACCGTCTCAGCTTACATCTCCAAGCAAACAAGAAAGACCATTCTTCTCGTCGGGGATTGTTAAAGCTCATCGGTCAGCGCAAGCGCCTTCTAGCTTACATTCAAAAAGATAGCCGGGAAAAGTATCAAGCTTTAATTGGTCGTCTCGGTATTCGTGGATAGGGACTAACGCTTATGTCTGCTGAAGATCAACGCAGTCAATTGCCCTTTGAACCCAAAAAACGCCAAAAAGCACCCAAATCTCAAAATAAGCCGATTGTGAAGCAAGAAGCTGAGAAACAGGTTGAGAAAAAGCAAACTTACACCAAAGAAGAAATGGCAATCCCCAAGGTTGTCAGTCAGCGCATGATTAGACGGGTTGCTGGCTTCTGTGGTGTGCCTACATTTTTGGGAATCGCCACCTTAGTTGCCAGCTATCTGCTAGCTATGTACGCCCAAATTAAGCTACCTGCGATCGCAGTGTTACTAGTTAACATGGGATTATTTGGTTTAGGTGTCATAGGAATAACTTATGGCGTTCTGTCTGCCTCTTGGGATGAAGAGAGAGTTGGGGGTTTAGTGGGCTTAAATGAGTTCGGCACTAACTGGGCGCGAATGGTCGAAGTTTGGCGGGAAACTCGTCAAAAAAACGTATAATTATCAGCGCTCAGGTGTTAGATTTTGTACTGTTGGGTAAATTTTAAAGTGAATGTTGAAGTTTAAATTTTAGATAATTTTTATAACTTCAACATTGCTAATTAAAAATTTATATTTTTTTTGAAACCAAAAATACAGTAGCAAAACAATCTGAGCGCTATATTTTTTGAAATTAAAGATAATAGCCTAAGTTGCTAGTTACAATCCGCTTCTAAGAGTCCCATATATCAAGTTCGTTAAAACAGACTAAAAATCTCAATCTCGTTAGTCGGTTTTAACCGACTTGCACTATTAGACAGCGATTTTAATCGTTGTCGGGTTAGGCTTAAATTGGATGGAATAATAAAAACGCAACTTACGTTAATAGCAACTAGCCATAAAGGAAATTTAACATGATTGTAGTCATGAAAATTGGTTCCCCAGCAGAAGAAATTAACCGTATTGATGAGGAACTGACTAGCTGGGGATTGACACCCGAAAAAATTGTCGGGAAGCATAAAGTAGTAATCGGTTTAGTAGGTGAAACCGCTAATTTAGACCCACTACAAATTCAAGAAGTCAGCCCTTGGATTGAGCAAGTGTTGCGGGTAGAATTGCCTTACAAACGCGCTAGTCGCCAATTCCGCCACGGTGAAGCTTCTGAGGTAGTCGTAGATACTCCTAATGGCAAAGTTGTATTTGGTGAACACCACCCGGTTGTCGTTGTAGCCGGTCCCTGTTCGGTAGAAAATGAAGAAATGATTGTGGAGACGGCGCAGCGGGTTAAGGCAGCTGGAGCGCGATTTCTGCGGGGTGGAGCATACAAACCCCGGACTTCGCCTTATGCTTTTCAAGGACACGGCGAAAGTGCTTTGGAATTCTTGGCGAAAGCGCGAGAAGTCAGCGGACTCGGTATTATTACGGAAGTAATGGATTCTACGGAGTTAGATAAAATTGCCGAAGTTGCTGACGTGATTCAAGTTGGGGCAAGAAATATGCAGAATTTCTCGCTACTGAAAAAAGTGGGAGCGCAACCCAAACCGGTGCTTTTGAAGCGGGGAATGGCAGCGACAATTGAAGATTGGTTGATGGCTGCTGAGTATATTCTCGCGGCAGGAAATGCCAATGTAATTTTGTGCGAGCGGGGTATTCGCACTTTTGATCGGCAATTTACTCGCAATACTTTAGATTTGTCGGTGGTGCCAGTGTTGCGAAAAGTGACACATTTACCAATTATGATTGATCCGAGCCACGGCACAGGTTGGTCTGAGTTTGTGCCTTCAATGTCTTTGGCTGCGATCGCATCCGGATGTGATTCTCTGATGATAGAGGTTCATCCCAACCCCCCCAAAGCTTTATCTGATGGTCCCCAATCTCTCACACCAGAACGTTTCGACCGATTGATGCAAGAATTAGCAGTAATTGGTAAAGCTGTTGGACGTTGGGAGCAGGCGATCGCCATAGCATGAAAACTTGTAGAGACGTTCCACCGGAACGTCTTTACGGTTAGCAATTATTAACGTCTTCTACTAGAACCAAACGAGCGGCTAGGAGAACGCCCACCACTACCAAAACCACTACCAGAATTGCGTCTGGTGGTGCTGGATCTGCCAGAAGGTGTTAAAGTACTGCCGCCATAACCTGAACCAGTAGCGCGACTGTTACCTGTGGAAGGACGCGGTGTAGTACGTACATTAGAACTACCCGGATATGAATTTCTAATCGTCCCTGTAGTGCGGAAAGCAGTGCGGTTTCTCTCGACTGCGGGTGGCGCATTGTAACGAGTTCGGTAATTACTAACAGCTTCACCGTAGCTGCTACCATAGCCACCGTAGCCTGTGAGCACCCCTCCTGGCTGATAAGCTGGGGGGACATAATGCTGAGGTCTAAATAGCAAACTACCGATCGCCTGTCCTGCTATGCTACCAGCCACAGATCCAGCAAACGGCGCCCAAAAACTATTTTGTTGTTTGACTACAACTGTTTCCTGTTGTCCGGTTTGGGGGTTTATTTTATTTTCGGTGACATTGTGGACATATTCAATTTTGAAATCTGGTGTCAAATATAAGGCAGGCTGACCATTTTCTACCTTTAGATAACTTTTCTTACCTTGCTTAATTTCATCATCGGTAAGCCGTGCCATTTGCAGGTTTTGCGATTTAAAATTTGGGGGGGTAGCATTAAATAAAAATAGTGTATACTCCCCATTGCTATCATCGAACGTAGCTTGTTGCACATCATACTGACCATCACTCAGCTTTGTGTTAGTTGAGGTTTGGCTAGCATTCTTAGCTTGAGGAGTAGTAGCTTGGTTTGAATTGCCGCCGCAGCCTACAGTTGTCAAGCACAAACTCAGTGCTAAAAAAACGGCTGTAAATTTACGCATTATCGTCTTTAACATTTGACTATTATCCTATCTCCGAGTTTAACAAGTTATTCATTCGGGCTGTAAGTAGGGACTACCCTACCAAGTTACAAAGGAATCAATTCTGGGTAATATTGCAACAACTGATCGTTGCTTAGTTCATCACCTAACTGCGCTGGCGAAAAATGCACCTGGACTGCTCTTAGTTTATGTTTGTAGTGCAAGTTTATAATCGCTTTCAATCCATCTTTTAACGCCGCAATGTTAGAAAGGTCGCTTTCCAATTCTGGCACTTCTCCTTCATAAGCAAATGTAATCATCACAATTACATTGCGTGTCACAGGTATAGATAAAGGTACATTCACCCCGGAGTTAGAAGTAAAATCTGGTTCACTGAGGTAACGTTCAGCAGAGTCGGTAAATAATTCATTTACATAATCTCCTGCCTCACCTTCACTCCAAAATACATCTCCTTCATTCGCCGCAGAAGTCCAATATTCATCGTATTGCAGTAGAGTTTGGCAGAGTTCTACTAACCCTTCTCCTAAAACTTCTACATCGCCATCAGCATCAATTCCTTGTCGCGCGCCCCGATTTAATACTCCTAAAATGGGTGCTACTTCAGATCCTGCTAAATGTATAAATAGGCGACAGACTACATAGCGAGTCCGACCCATCATTTTATTAAAGCCATCGCGCATTTTTGATTCTCCTTAAAGTTGTTAGTTGATGGTTGATAGTTGTTGGTTGATAGTTGTTGGTTGATAGTTGTTGGTTGATGGTTGTTGGTTGATAGTTGTTGGTTGATGGTTGTTGGTTGTTTGTTGACGGTTAACAGTCAACAGTTATCCACTATCCACTAACCACCATCCACTATCCAATATAATGAAATCCTTTAACAAAATCTACAATTGTGTTTACCGAAGGTAGTATAACATTGACAGATGTATTGGAGTTCTCATTATATGAACCATTAGTTGCTCCACGATTAATAAATTTTTTGCCAAAATTGGGGTGGTCATGGACAATGAAAGTGTGAGCGCTGGAATTTGTTAATATAGTTTGGGTAGGTGCTTGGAAGAAGTTTAATTTAGCTGCTATTTCTAGATTTTTTTGCATTTGTCTAATTACATCGGCATTATTTCTAGCTTCTTCTATCAAAGCAGATAATTGCTTGGTGCGATCGCTCTTATTTTCTCTGGCAGAAATATCTTCACAATTAATTATTTCTACAGCTGCATGAATATTTCTTTGGGTAGTTGCGGCATCTTTAAAAGGTAGAATAGCAATGTAAGCTGTGGGAAATAAAGCTTCGTCGCTATCTACTCGAAAAGTAAAAACAGTCCGGCGTCGTCCGATTTCTATACTGGGGGGTTGTCTGAGTTGCCTATATTGCTGGGCTATTTGATAATAAGCGCCAGCAAGGGCAAAATGTGCTTCTGATTCTAGAGTCGCATCTACGATAATCCGGATTGTCGGCGGAGTTTCGTTAAAAAAGTCTGATGAGTCAACAGAGGTAAAATTTTGGATAATTGAGCGATCGCCTGTCGGACTCAAATCAACCCATTCGCAAGTTATACCTTCGGTTTTTAAACCAAATCGTGAAGTAGCATAAAGTTTTGCCCCGGTTAAAGTCGCTCCCGTTAAATCTGCACCTACCCATTCTGCCTTAATTAATTTAGCTTCTGATAAATCGGCGTGTACCAAACTCGCGTTGGTTAAATTAGCATTGCTCAAGTCTGCGCCAATTAAGTTTGCTCCACTCAATTTTGCCTCGCTTAAATCTGCCCATCGCAGATTCGCACCGCTTAAATCTGCCCATCGCAGATTCGCACCACTTAAGTTAGCTCCTTTTAGGTTAGCAGCTTTCAGATTCGCCTGTTTGAATTCGGCTTCTCGGAAATTTGCACTGGTTAGATCGGTACGACTAAGGTCAGTGGCATTGAAATTAGCTTGCTCACAATTGGCTTGGGTCAAAAAAGCACCTCTCAAGTTCGCCTCACTCAAATTAGCACGACAAAGTACAGTGTGACGCAGTGTCGCTTCTCGTAAATCGGCGCTGCTGAGGTTTGCTTCCGAAAGGTCAGCGTGACTGAGATTAGCGCGAATTAACTCGGTGCGAATCAGCGTTGCCAACCTAAGTTGAGCGCGACTGAGATCAGCGCGAATTAAATTTGCGACGTTGAGACAGGCGCCGTTTAAGATGGCATCGCTGAGATTAACACCACTCAATCTTGCTACATTCAGCTTGGCATAGCTTAAATTTGCTTCACTGAGATTTGCACCACTGAGATTAGCTACACTTAAGTTAGCTTCGGTGAAATTTGCCCCACTGAGTTTGATACCACTCAGATTCGCTTCCGAAAGGTCAACCCCACTAAAGTTTATGACTCCGAAAGCGTATTTTTCCAGTAATTCCTCTACAGTCATGAATGTCACCCCTCGAATGCCAACGCTAATAGTTGGTATATGTAGAAATTATGTAAAAGCAATGTGAAAATCACAGATGAAAATTGGTATTTTAGGATTGGGACTGATCGGTGGCTCTTTGGGTTGGGATTTGCGATCGCAAGGACATCATGTTTTAGGAGTCAGCCGTCGTGAATCGACTTGTTCTAAAGCGATCGCCCTCGGTAGCGTTTCCGAAGCTTCAGTTGACTTGAGCCTCCTCTCAGCAGCAGATGTGGTATTTATTTGCACACCTCTAGCGCTTATTGTTCCCAAATTTGAGGAATTAATCGCTTATTTGTCGCCTTCTACAATTGTTACTGATGTTGGTTCGGTGAAAGCACCGATAGTTAAAGCGCTTTCTCCACTTTGGGATAACTTTATTGGCGGTCATCCAATGGCAGGAAACACAGATAATGGAATAGAAGCGCGAGAAAGTAATTTATTTGTCAACAAGCCTTATGTGTTAACACCGATATCGAAAACACCAACTTATGCAGTTGAAGTTGTGGAGAAAATTGTGCGATCGCTTGGGGCAAATATCTACCATTGTCAGCCAGAACAACATGACCGCGCTGTTAGTTGGATTTCTCATTTACCAGTCATGGTTAGTGGTTCGTTGATTGCTACTTGCATGAGTGAAACTGACTCAGAGGTATTAGAATTAGCGAAAAAATTTGCAAGTTCCGGCTTTAGAGATACAAGTCGCGTCGGTGGCGGAAATCCTGAATTAGGCTTAATGATGGCACGATTTAATCGTGAAGCATTGCTCAATTCCCTACAACAATATCGCCACAAAATTGACGATTTAATTAACATAATTGAGCAAGAAGATTGGACAACCCTAGAAGAAAAGCTGAAGTTAAATCACAAAGCGCGACCTGATTTTATGGAATAACCGTAGGGTGGGTTAGCAAAGTGTAATATCATCTCCGGCAAATTATATATATTGTAGAGACGTTCCGCCGGAACGTCTTTACGAAGGTTACGATGTTTTAGTAGAGACGTTCCGCCGGAACGTCTTTACGAAGGTTACGATGTTTTTATTAGTCTTACTCCCTTCCTGCCAGAAGATTCCTTAAATTGTAAGTTACTATCTTACAGTTTAGGGAGTCTTCTGACAGGAAGGGAGTAATCAAAAATAATTTTACACGCCATTGCCATGCTCGATACAAAGGAGAAATATCTGCATCACGCCAACATAAGAAAGAGCAAGCAGTTTGGCAACGTCGCTTTTGGGAGCATCAAATTAGAGATGAATATGATTTTAACAAACATGTAGATTATATTCATTACAACCCGGTGCGGCATGGATATGTGAATATACCTTCATCTTGGCACTATTCAAGTTTTCATCGTTATGTCAAGCAGGGGATTTATGAAATTGATTGGGGTGCGGGAGTAGAGTTAAAATTTCCCGATGATGTGGGCAATGAATAATAATTTTCATATTGTAGGTTGGGTGAAACGCAGTGTAACCCAACACCAGTGGAACACATTAGGTTAGTAGGTTGGGTGGAACGCAGTGTAACCCAACACCAGTGGAACACATTAGGTTAGTAGTTAGTAGGTTGGGTGGAACGCAGTGTAACCCAACACCAATAGATAATCAAAATCAATACAAGCAATTTGTGGACATGAAAAGTTAATCAGGTAAATTTAGGAAGTGAAAATGGTTGTGAATGTTTGTTGGGTTGCGCTTTGCTCCACCCAACCTACGAGATATGCGATCACACATAGGCATAGTGCGATCGCACAAGGTAAAAGGCAAAAGAAAGAATATTTTTCTCTTTCTTTTACCTTTTTTAACAGGGTGGACTTTCTGGAGAGAAAACTTCTAACATATTTTCCTCAGGCAGTGATTCTGGTGTTTGAATTATAAATGGCAGACATGCGCCGACAAGACCGCGCTTAATGCGTTCTGGTGTTTCTGCAAACACTACAAACAAGGGATATATACTATTTATTCCATCATTCAAAATATGATTGTAGCAGGGAGGCATGAGCCACTGATATTCTTTATCTAGGTAAATTTGAGTTTGTCGCCAACGTCCTAATAACTCAGAAAAATCTTCGTGGGGACGATGAATAAAAACTAAAATTTCCACGTCGGTTTTGATTTTCCACTCAGGGTCACACATTAAAATTGCCACATCACAAGCTAGACAAATAGTCGTTTTTTCTGCTGAGGTGTTGCAAAGACGGACAATTGGCAGAGGAATAGTGATAACGCTTTCATCTGGACGGCGTAAACTGGGAATCATTTCCAAATATGGTCGATGTTGCTTCAGGAGTGCGATCGCTGACAAGGAATTACTATATTCAGCCAAGCTAGTCTCGTAATAAGATTTTTGCATTAAATATAATTTAATAAATTACTTAATTAAAGACGTTTCTTTTATAACGTCTCTACAATTCCTAATACCATTTATATATGAAGTTGCCTCTAATTTAGCCCACGCAGGTGTTCCTTGTTCGTTTAGCCACAGGCTTCCAGCCTGTGGGCAATAAAGCGCAACCTCACATAAATTGGTACAACTTTTAATCGTCTATCCCAGCTTTTCAAATACCTTAAACAGAGGCAGATACATTGCAAGCAAAATTGTCCCAACCATTCCCCCCAAAACCACAATCATAATTGGTTCCAAAATGCTTGTTAGTGCTTTTACTGACTGCTCAACTTCATCTTCATAAAAATCGGCAACTTTCATCAACATCCCATCTATCTCACCAGTTTCCTCACCGATACTAATCATTTGAATTGCCATAGCCGGAAAAACTTTTTCTTTTTGCAAGGCAATGCTGATCATACCTCCTTGTTGAATTTCGACACGCGCTGCATCAATAGCATTAGCAATTACTTGATTTCCTGAGGTATCGCGGACAATTTCCAAAGAAGTAAGAATTGGTACACCTGAACGAGTTAAAGCACCAAAAGTCCGGCTAAAACGGGCAACTGCGGATTTTTGGATCAAGTCACCAAATAACGGCACTTTCAGAGAAAGGCGATCGATAGTTACGCGACCGACAGGAGTTTTGTAGTATTGTTTATAGGCAATTGACGCACCGATAGCAGTGCCAAAGATAAGAAAAATTCGCCAACTTCTCAAAATTTCACTACAATCCATCAAGAATTGTGTTAAAGGAGGTAATTCAGTGCCTATACTTTTAAAAATACCGGCAAAAACTGGGATTAGAAAAATCGTCATCCCTAGAAAAATTGAAGTTGCCAAAAAACCTACAATCATTGGATAAGACATAGCTGATTTAATTTGGTTTTGTAATCGGGCAACATCCTCTAATAACTTCGCCAAACGATTCATTACATCATCTAAAACACCGCCAACTTCACCCGCTTGAACCATACTGACATACAACCCATCAAAACACTGAGGATGCTTCCGCATCGAGTCAGAAAGATTCATCCCGTTTTGGACATCAGCGCTAATTTCTATCAGCGATTGTTTTAGTTTAGGATTACTACATTGCTCAGATAGCACCCCCAAACTTCTAACAATTGCTACTCCCGCATTGGTTAGAGCCGCAAATTGACGGGAAAAGACAGCTTTATCCTTAATGGAAACCTCAGTCATTGCTGTCTGTAATTTATTCAAGTCAAAGCTGCCAAAACCTTGAGCTTGTTTAAGTTCTTGAACTACAAAACCCTTCTGTTTGAGAGTAGTACGTGCTTGCCCTATAGATTCTGCAACAATTTTTTCTGTTCGGGATTTTCCTTCAGAATCTCGAACACGAGCAACAAATTTTGGCATGGTTTATATATATTTTGGATTGCTAATTGATAATTGATAATGGGGCAATGGGCATTGGGCAATGGGCAATGGGCAATGGGCAATGGGCATTGGGCAATGGGCAATGGGCAATGGGCAATGGGCATTGGGCAATGGGCAATGGGCATTGGGCACGCTCGCAGTGAGAATTAAAGAAGTTCAATAAAGCAAGTGCGTGAATAAATACAATTCTTTCCATGCCCCATGCCCCATGCCCCATGCCCCATGCCCCATGCCCCATGCCCCATGCCCCATGCCCAATATTGTTAAATTAATGCGCTTTGACTGCTCCTGCTGCTTGTGGTGGGGCACCACCAATGAGACGCTGAATTTCGTCCGGCTTGGAAGTCTTAGAGATAGCTGCTTCAAAAGAGATAGTTCCGGCTTTGTACATATCAGCTAAAACCTTCTCTAGAGTTTGCATACCCAACTTACCACCGGTTTGTATAGCCGAGTAAATTTGTGCCGTTTTGCCTTCGCGAATCAAGTTGGAAATAGCAGGAGTAACAATCATAATTTCTTGAGCCATCACCCGACCAAACTCACCTGGTTTAGGATTTTTTCTGGGAACTAAAGTTTGGCTAAATACAGCGACTAGCGAGTTAGATAATTGCACCCGTACCTGAGTTTGTCTTTCATGTGGAAAAACATCAACAACCCGGTCAATAGTTTGTGCTGCTGAACTGGTGTGCAAAGTGCCAAATACCAAGTGTCCTGTTTCTGCCGCACTAATAGCCAAGGAAATTGTTTCTAAATCGCGCATTTCCCCTACCAGAACAATATCTGGATCTTCGCGCAATGCGGCTTTTAAGGCATTAGCAAAACTTTTAGTATCTTCACCAAGTTGACGCTGGTGGACTAAGCTTTTAATTGGTTCATAAACAAATTCTATCGGGTCTTCTACAGTTAAAATATGTTCAGCTTTGGTGCGGTTAATCAAGTCAATCATTGCTGCTAAGGTAGTGGTTTTACCTGAGCCAGTAGGACCTGTTACTAAAATTAAACCTCTGGGTTTATCTGTCATTTCCCGCACTATATCTGGCAGACCTAATTTATCAAAGTTAGGAATTTTGGAACTTAATGCTCGCAAACAAGCAGCGTAAGAACCACGCTCTTTATAAACGTTGACACGAAAGCGAGCTAAACCTTTAACTCCATAGCTGCAATCTAATTCCCAGTTTTGCTCAAGGGTTTTACGCTGGGTATTATTCAGCATACTAAAAATTAGCCTTTGACATTGGTCGGCTGTTAACGACTCCTCACCAATGGGTGTAAGTTTGCCACTGATGCGAAAATAGGGAGGTATACCTGCGGATAAATGTAAATCCGAGCCACCCATTTCAATCATCTGCTCCATCAAATCTTCAATCATCATTTCCATAAATATGTCTCCTTTTGTTATTTGATAGTTAACTACTAACTAAGTAAGTGTAAATTCGTAGTGAGCGGTAAACCGCTCATCAAGTCGGGATTTTAACGGCTAATCAGGTTACTACGTTAAGGAGCCTTTATTTATCCCCATCTACTTAATCGGCAAAACGAGGTGTCATACAATAGGGACAATCTAACCATTCTGGTTTTAATTCGGCGCTACAAGTTCGGCAGGTAAGACCACTTTTGCGTTTGGCTTTTAACTCTGCTTCCAAACCTGTATCAGTGAAAGTTACACGTTCGACTTCTTCCAAAGTGGTTTGTCCTTGACGTACTAAATCCAAGCTGTAAGACAGCAAAGTTTTCATCCCCTCTTCGACTGCAACTTCCTTGATGCGTTCTGTAGGTGCTTCTTCGTTAATTAAGGTTTGTAGCTTTTCGGTGATTCGCATCACTTCATAAACACCGCAACGTCCCTTGTAGCCAGCACCATTACAAGTTGGGCAAATATGACCTTTAGAACTAGCTTGTTGAATTTCTTCTAATGTTAAGGAGTTTGCTTTGTAGAAAGTTATACCGACATCTTGAGAAGCAGATAGACCATAGCGGGCTAATTCTTCGGGGGTGGGAGTATAAGCAATGCGACAATCACCACAGACACGTCGTACTAAACGCTGTGCTAAAACGCCAATGAGCGAACTAGAAATCATAAAAGGCTCAATGCCCATTTCTCCCAAACGTGCGATCGCACCAGGGGCATCATTAGTATGTAAGGTAGTTAATACTAAGTGACCAGTCAAGGCAGCTTCAATCGCTGTTTTTGCCGTTTCTTTGTCTCGCGTTTCACCCACTAACAGCACATCCGGATCTTGCCGTAAAAATGCTCGCAAAGCGGTGGCAAAATCTAGCCCTTTTTCCCGAATTACCTGCACCTGAGTAATCCCCGCCAAGCTATACTCAATCGGGTCTTCTACAGTACTGATATTAATTCCTGGTGTGTTGCGTTCTGCCAATGCTGAATACAGTGTTGTTGTTTTACCAGAACCAGTTGGTCCTGTTACCAAAATCAAACCAAAGGGACGGCTAACCATCTCATGGACAATGTGCAAACTCTCAGGATCGGCAATTAACTTATGCAATCCCAGTTGTGTAGAGGAGTTATCCAAAATCCGCAACACTACCTTTTCCCCGTAGCGACTGGGTAAGGTACTAACCCGGAAGTCAACTTTGCGCCCTTCAAACATCCGCCGAATGCGTCCATCCTGAGGTAAACGCCGTTCGGCAATATCTAAGTTAGCGATAATTTTAAACCGAGCCGTCACCGCAGGAATGATTTTTTTCGGCAGGGCATCAAAAGCCTCACCCAACACCCCATCCTTACGAAAGCGAATGCGTAAGTTTTCTTCTTGCGGTTCGATGTGAATGTCAGAAACCTTCTCATGCAAAGCTTTGGCAAGAATTCTATTGACTAAGTTGATAACTGGTGCATCTTCTGCACCCTTCATCGCTGCTCCCAAATCAGCTTCCATCTCATCGGGGGCATCCTCTAGGTCGAGATTTCCCAGATTTTCTAAGTCTTGATTAATGTCTGTAGACTTTTCTTTTTCTAGATGCTTTTGCTTAACAGCTAGTTCATCCAAATATTGATTGATTAGCTGTTGGTAGTCCTCCTGGGTAATCACCATGCGCTGCAATGCCAAACCTTGCGGACGCAAAATGCGATTCAAATCATCCGAAGCTTCTAAATTATCCGGATCGACCATCGCCACTAACACCGAGGGCGGATTTTGGTCTTCATTTTTTGCCAGTGGCACTAACCGATGGCGACGACAGATATCCGCTGGAATCAGTGTATCAATCAGCTTTCCTACCGTAGTGCTGCCTACTTGGCTAACTTCCGGGTCGATAAACTCAACACCGTATAGTATTTTAAGTTCAAATAACTGCTGTTTTTTATACTGTCTGAGCAACTCAGGTGATAGTTGTTGCCCAGAGACTGACTCAAGTACTTCTGTTAAGGGTATGCCAGACTTGCGGCTTTCAATTAGCGCTTGTCTCATCTGTTCGCTATTGATATAGCCAGATTGCACAAGTTTATTGCCGAAAGGCGAAAATTCAGTTCTTGTAGTAAGAGCGGTACTGCGCCGTTGTTGTGACGAGTAAGTCATAAGTGAGCAATGAGTAGCGGAAACCTCTGATTAAAGTATTCCCAATTTGGCAAACAGAATTCTCATGCTTACTTACTGAATTTTTGCGAATTGCGAATTGGGCAATGGGAAAGGGGAATAAAAACAAGTTTCAGAATTTCGATGCCCCATGCCCTATTTTCGGAATGCCGCCGGTGCGTCTGGGCTAATGCACTCACCATTTGTCACAATAGAGAACGGTGAGATCACTTCAAGTGAAAATTTCGGCAAAAAATACGCCTCACAGTCAGCGGCAAGTACATTCAACGGCTGTTACTATGTGGGAACTAATTGCCGTAAATAGCATTTGGAATGATTACACAATAATGGAATATATGAAAAAGCCCTCCTAGAAGGATGGGGCTTTAAACCCAATTTTTCGGTAAAGTAAGCAATGATGAGCGAGTCCCCAGCCCAAATGAACTATAACGAATCTGATAGCGAAGTTACTGAGCAAGTGACAGTCCAAACCAATACATCACCAGAGACACAGATACAAGACAATAGTACTGCTGGAACTCCGCAGACTGAAACTGATACAGCCGCATTAGCAGAAATGACTCAACAAATAGAGTCACTTAAAGCGCAATTAGAAGAGCGTAACACCCAATATATGCGGATTGGGGCAGATTTTGAGAATTATCGCAAACGCACCAGCAAGGAAAAAGAAGAGCTTGACTTGCTGGTGAAGCGGAATACGATTATGGAATTATTGCCTGTAGTTGATAATTTTGAACGGGCAAGAGCACATCTCAAACCGCAAAGCGATGGCGAATTAACAATTCATAAAAGCTATCAAGGTGTTTACAAGCAACTGGTAGATTGCTTGAAACGCCTGGGTGTGTCACCAATGCGACCCGAAGGTCAAGAATTCGATCCTAACTTGCACGAAGCAGTTATGCGCGAACCTACGGATGAACATCCAGAAGGAACAGTGTTAGAAGAGTTAGTGCGCGGATATTATTTGGGCGATCGCGTGCTTCGTCATGCAATGGTCAAAGTTGCTGCTCCGAAAGAAGACATGCCTCCTATGGAGGAAAATCAGTCTAATTCGCCAATGTAGTTAAACGAACGCTTTTTTCATTCGTCAGTAGTCAAAATTAACCATTAATATAGCACTGGTTACTTTTGACTACTGACTAACTGCTGACTAATGGTAGCTAAAAGTCATTGAACCTCTTGCGTTTTTCGAGCATCGCGTACCCAAACTAGGACATGGCTATTTAAGGTTTTCGCTTAACTTACGCTTTTCTTCCATCGGGAGGAGAATGCTTTTTTTGCAAAAACTATGAAAAAGAGGGGGAAAGGGGAAAGGGGACTCATAAACCCCATATTTAAAAATAGGGGCTTTATACCATGTGGGGAAAAGTTTTTTCAACCTGACTTTACCCCTTACTATGAACCCCTTTTCCCCTTCTTGGTAAATAACTTGTCCGTAGTTAAAAAGTTACTCCGCGAAAAATCACATTTAAACACAAGCGTAAAAATACCGTTAGTTATGGCAAAAGTTATTGGGATCGACTTAGGCACTACCAATAGTTGCGTGGCAGTATTGGAAGGTGGTCAACCGATTGTCATTGCCAATTCCGAAGGTGGACGAACCACCCCAAGTATTGTCGGATTTGGCAAAGGCGGCGAGCGCTTAGTCGGTCAATTGGCAAAGCGACAAGCAGTTACAAATGCCGAGAACACAATTTACAGTATCAAGCGATTTATTGGGCGTCGTTGGGATGACACTGAAGTAGAACGCGATCGCGTCCCCTATGCTTGTGTCAATGGTCGAGATGATACTGTTGATGTGCAAATTCGCGGACGTAACTACACACCGCAAGAAATCTCCGCAATGGTTTTACAAAAACTCAAACAAGATGCGGAAAGTTTCTTAGGTGAAACAGTCACCCAGGCAGTAATTACAGTGCCGGCGTATTTCACAGATGCCCAAAGACAAGCAACTAAAGATGCTGGCACGATCGCTGGATTAGAAGTACTGCGAATCATCAATGAACCAACTGCTGCGGCTTTAGCTTTTGGCTTAGACAAGCAAGAAATTGAACAGCTAATTTTAGTCTTTGACTTGGGAGGGGGCACCTTCGATGTTTCCATTCTCCAACTTGGGGATGGAGTATTTGAAGTGAAGGCGACTTGTGGTAATAACCATCTAGGTGGAGACGACTTTGATAATGCGATCGTCCGCTGGATGATTCAACACTTCTACCAACAAGAAAAAGTTGACCTTTCCCAAGACAAAATGGCGCTGCAACGCTTGCGAGAAGCAGCGGAAAAGGCAAAAATTGAACTTTCCACCATAGCAAATACTTCAATTAATTTGCCATTTATCACCGCCAATGAAATCGGACCCAAGCATCTAGAAATGGATCTCAGCCGTTCCAAATTTGAAGAACTGGCAAGCCAATTAATTGAAGCTACCATCGAACCGATGGTTCAAGCGCTCAAAGATGCAGAGTTGAAACCACAAAACATAGATAAAATTATTTTGGTGGGCGGTTCTACGCGCATTCCCGCAGTTCAAAATGCCCTGATCCGATTTTTTAACGGCAAAGCACCCGATCGCTCGATCAATCCTGACGAAGCAGTAGCACTCGGCGCTGCAATTCAAGCTGGGGTACTGGGTGGCGAAGTCGAAAATCTCTTACTTTTGGATGTTACACCTTTATCGCTGGGATTGGAAACTTTAGGAGAAGTGTTCACTAAAATTATTGAACGCAATACTACAATTCCCACTAGCAAGTCCCAAATATTTTCCACCGCAACCGATGGACAAACAAGCGTGGAAATTCACGTCCTTCAAGGTGAACGGGCAATGGCAAGGGATAATAAAAGTCTCGGTAAATTTCTTCTCGCTGGAATTCCTGCCGCATCCCGTGGTGTGCCGCAAATCGAAGTATCATTTGAAATCGATGTCAACGGCATTCTCAAGGTTTCGGCTCAAGACAAAGGCACGGGTAGAGAACAAAGTATTCGGATCACCAACACAGGTGGTTTGAGTACCCAGGAAGTAGAACGAATGCGGCAAGAAGCAGAAATGTTTGCAGAACATGACAGAAAACGTATGCAACTGGTTGAATTAAAAAACCAAGCGGATACTCTGTTGTCAAGTTACGAATCGACTTTAAAGGATAATGGCAACTTGATTGCCGATTCGATGAAAGCTTTGGCAAATGAAAAAGCTACAAAACTCCAAGCTGCGATCGCTAAAGATGGTATTTCACCAGAAGAATTGAAACAGTGCTTGGATGACTTTCAACAAACGTTGTTTGCCATTGGTGCGGATGTATACAACCGACCTCCTGTTTCGTCAAGTGATGAAGTCGCTTACAGTTCAAATATTCCCTTTACTCCCCCTGTTGAATCAGTGAATGGAACACCCACACCTCAATTCAACTTTGATTTTGAAGATGAAGGTACTTTACAAGCGGATTATGAGGCGATCGATTAAAGACTAATTGGGCAATGGGCATGGGGCAATGGGCATTGGGCATTGGGCATTGGGCAATGGGCATTGGGCAATGGGCATTGGGCATTGGGCAATGGGCATTGGGCAATGGGCAATGGGCAATGGGCATTGGGCAATGGGAATTAAAGACGCTCGATTTTTGATACGCATTTTATATCTAACTAATAGCACTCTTTCCATGCCCCATGCCCCATGCCCCATGCCCCATGCCCCATGCCCTATGCCCCATGCCCCATGCCCCATGCCCATTGCCCCATTCTTGCCTAACGTGGTGTTGTACCGCAATGGTTTGTTAGATTGTAGAAGCGAATTACCGTGGACTACACGGAGTGCTAGTACAGATGCGATTAAACGTATATGGGGGTTTTCCACACCTATAGGTGCGGCTAGCTCCTCTGTTGATCGGCGGGGTTTTGCCGTCTTGCGTAGCACAATTGTAAAAGAAACAGCCAATCGGCAGTCAAAAGTTTGAGCAAAAAACTTGCCCAAAGTTAGCTTTCTTTAAGCCTGATCCAGGGCAAGTTGCTTTTAATTGCCTAGATGATTGTCCTTTTTTAGGAGCAAAGCATCTCATGCTCAAAATATAAAGAGTGATTTTTGTCAAAGGTAAAAGGTAAAATCAAGTATTAACAAAAATTAACCTTTGCCTTTTTGAAGTTCTGCCTTCCGCTTTCTACCTTCTAACTTTTACCTTTGCTATATGGCTCGCGATTATTATGAAATTTTAGGTGTCTCTCGTGACGCCGACAAAGAAGAAATTAAAGGCGCATACCGCCGCCTAGCCCGGAAGTATCACCCAGACGTGAACAAAGAACCGGGAGCGGAAGATCGCTTTAAGGAAATTAACCGCGCTTATGAAGTGCTTTCTGAGCCGGAAATCAGAGAGCGTTACAACCGTTTTGGTGAAGCTGGTGTGTCCGGTGCGGCTGGCGCTGGAGGCTTCCAAGATGTGGGCGATATGGGTGGATTTGCTGATATCTTTGAAAGTATTTTCAGTGGTTTTGCAGGGGGGATGGGTGGTCCTTCAACACAAAGACGGCGCAGCGGTCCGGTGCGAGGTGATGACCTGCGGCTAGACTTGAAGTTAGATTTTCGAGAAGCGGTATTTGGCGGTGAAAAAGAAATTCGCATCTCTCATCTAGAAACTTGTGATGTCTGTACCGGATCTGGTGCCAAACCAGGAACTCGACCCCGCACTTGTTCGACTTGTAGCGGTTCGGGTCAAGTACGTCGCGTCACCAGAACGCCTTTTGGCAGCTTTACTCAAGTTTCGACTTGTCCCACCTGTAATGGTACGGGGATGGTAATTGAAGACAAGTGTGATGCTTGCGACGGCAAAGGCGCAAATCAAGTAACGAAGAAACTCAAAATTACAATTCCCGCTGGGGTGGATAATGGGACGCGCTTGCGAATTTCTAATGAAGGAGATGCAGGTCAGCGGAGTGGTCCTCCGGGAGATTTGTATGTGTACTTGTTCGTCAATGAGGATGAGGAATTCCACCGAGATGGAATTAGCATTATCTCAGAAATCAAAATTAGCTATCTCCAGGCAATTTTAGGCTGTCGTTTAGAGGTAAATACGGTAGATGGTCCAGTGGAACTGATAATTCCGGCGGGAACTCAACCAAATACGGTGATGAAGTTGGAAAATCGCGGTGTACCACGCTTAGGAAATCCTGTAAGTCGAGGAGACCACATGCTGACGGTGTTAATTGATATTCCCACTAAGGTGATGCCAGATGAGCGAGAATTACTGGAGAAGCTAGCTAAAATTAAGGGAGACCGCACTGGTAAAGGTGGTCTAGAAGGTTTTTTGGGAAATTTGTTTAAGTAATGAGCGTATCTTCCGTCTCAACTCCCGATGCTCAACTCGATTTGCGGGGCACTCCTTGCCCGATTAATTTTGTGCGGACGAAATTACGTTTAGAACAAATGCCACAGGGAGGTTTGCTAGAAGTCTGGTTAGACCCTGGAGAACCGATTGAGCAAGTTCCTGATAGCCTGACAATGGCGGGCTATCAGGTGGAACAAATTACAGATTGTGCTGGCTATTTTTCTCTGTTAGTTCGCCGTCCGGTTGCTGCCTGATGAAAGGGGAAGCTTTTTCTACCACTGGGCAGTTGCTGGGTACTGTGTTAGCTGTACAAGCGAATTTTTATCGAGTGCAGCTGGATTTAGGAGACAAGGGAGAGGGGGATAAGGGGGATAAGGGGGACAAGGGGGATAAGGGGGACAAGGGGGACAAGGAGGACAAGGGGGACAAGGAGACAAGGAGACAAGGAGAATTTTTGAATAATACTCCCCCCCTCTCCCCCTCCTCCCCTCCCCTCCTCCTCTGCACTCGGAGAACGCGGTTGAAAAAAATTGGGCAACAGGTGATGGTGGGCGATCGCGTTGTGGTTGAAGAACCAGATTGGTCTGGTGGACGAGGGGCGATCGCTTTTGTTTTACCCCGCAATAGTGAATTAGACCGTCCGGCGATCGCTAATGTTAACCAAATTCTCCTTGTGTTCGCTGTCGCCGATCCGCCTCTAGAACCTTATCAACTCAGTCGCTTTTTGATCAAGGCGGAATCTACTAGTGTGGATGTAGTTTTATGCTTGAATAAAGGCGATTTAGTTTCAACGCAGGTGCAGTCGGAAATAAGCTCGCGTCTGCTTGGTTGGGGCTATCAAACGCTATTTATGAGCGTTAATAATAATATCAATATCGACAAACTAAGTTATCAGTTGCAAGACAAAATCACCGTCTTGGCAGGTCCTTCAGGAGTTGGTAAATCGAGTTTGATTAATGCCCTAATTCCCGATGCTCACTTGCGCGTGGGTGAGGTTTCTGGTAAACTGTCTCGCGGGCGTCACACCACCCGTCACGTAGAATTATTTGAATTACCATTAGGTGGGTTTCTCGCTGATACTCCCGGCTTTAATCAGCCTGATATTGATTGTAGCCCGGAAGAATTAATCCGTTATTTCCCCGAAGCAAGACAGAGGTTAGCAGTTGATAGCTGTCGGTTTAGTGATTGTCTGCATCGAGACGAACCGGGTTGTGTAGTTCGGGGTAATTGGGAACGTTATGAGCATTATCTGGAATTTTTAGAGCAAGCGATCGCTCGTCAAACTCAGATTAACCAACAAGCCGATCCAGAATCTACCCAAAAGTTAAAAACGAAAGGCAAAGGACAGACTCAGTACGAACCGAAGCTAGAAAGTAAAAAATATCGCCGTGTTTCCCGCAAAACTCAATTACAAGAGTTGCAGGAGTTGTATAAAGATGAAGAATGAAATCTAAGCAGGTGTCAAGGTTGGTTAGAATAGCATAAAGAGTCCAGTATAAGCGAGAGTAGGGGAATGAAAACAACAACTATCCAAATCCCAATTCCGCTAACGGTTCTGGTTGAGGCAATTAAATCACTCAAACCAGATGATAAAATCTTAATCAAACAGGTTTTGGACGAGGAGGTTGCTCAAATCCCTGAGAAAGCTACAAAGCACATGTCTGTCCAAAATCGCGATCCCCACAAGGCAAAACAGGCAGCAGAGGATCTAAGAAAAGCAATTGAACGTCTGCTTGCTGAAACTGGAATGACAGAAGATGAACTTGTGGAGTTATTTGACATGGGTAAACCCTTTCCTTATGAAGTTAGTAGTTGATACAAATGTATTGGTTGGAGAACTACTAAGACAAAGAGGAAAGGAGTTAATTCAGCATCCTCAGTTAGATTTGTTGATGACTGAGCGCATTTTATCTGAAACTCATCATGAGTTTAGGAAGCGATTAACAGCGATTGTTCGTAGGCAAGGGATAAGTGAGTCACTTATTGATAACATTTGGCTATCTTCAAATCAGTTGATTACGAATCAAGTTCTCTTGGTTGTAGAATCAGATTATGCTCACTTTGAAGCTGAGGCGAAAAGGCGAATTCCCAGAGATCCAAATGACTGGCAAACCATCGCTTTAGCTCTACACTTAGATGCCGGAATCTGGACACAAGACTATGACTTTTTTGGCTGTGGGTGCGCCACATGGACAACTGAAACTCTCCTTTTACACCTGCAAGCTAGATAATGGGGAAATAATGGTCTAATTAATTTTGTCTAGTTACAAATTACGAATTTACGATCGCCTACTTACGATAGGATAAAGACAAAAAAGTGCGTAGTTTACCGCAGCAGGCATCGCTATGTCTCAATCTCTTGTCATTGATAGTATAATTTTCACACCAGGCGACATCTACAGTGACGAACCACCGTTGGAATCTGATTTACACCGCGAACAAATAGAATTACTCATCCGTGTCATCAAGTGGTGGTGGCGCGATCGCGAAAATTTCTATCTTGCTGGCTGATGACGAAATCACATCACCTATTTTACCAGGCTTTCGCGTTCGAGTTCAGAGCTTTTTTGTGTAGTCTTAGTACAGCGATCGCACAAGAACGAGCGCGTTTTTTAACGCAAAGGAACGCGGAGGGAAGCGCAGAGTGACGCAGAGTTTTTTTCTCTAGGATTCGCTACAAAAAAAGCGAAATTCTGTACTTAGCGATCGCTCCTCAAGCTCAGTTTCAACAACAATTAGACCTATCGCCACTCACCCTGTAAAGTAAAAGCAGACCAATAATAAGGATTTTTCAAACTCGAATTTTCCCATAACTTCAATTGTGTAGCCCGCAAAGCAGCTGTAGGTGATTTGCCTTGCTTCAACATTTGGGTGTAAAATTCTTCCATCAATTCTGGCGCCCCCTTATCATCAACTTGCCAAAGAGACACGGCAACACGTTCTGCCCCAGCATACATTAATCCTCTTGTCAAGCCTACTAATCCTTCACCGTTGACATCTTTGCCTTCACCAGTATCACAAGCACTTAGTACGATTAAATCGGCTGCAAAGTTAAGATTGAAAATGTCACCTAATCGCAAATAACCTTTATCAGCAGGTTTAGCTTGTTTGTCTAGAAACAGAGAAAGAACGATTCCTGATAATTCCGGGTTCTTTAGGTCAGCAATGCCGTGAGTAGCAAAATGTAAAAAGCGATATTGCGACAATTGCGGATTTGTTACCCAGTTGTAGTTAGCATTAAAGCCAAAAGCTTGCAGATTATCAGAGGGTACGAGTTTTAAAATTGCGTTTGCTTCAGTTTCTGTACCTTTAAGTCTTCCGAAGCCATTGCGGTTAAGATTTCTCCCCGCTTGCTTAAGTTGAGACTGTTCTACTTCACTACCAACATCATCAAGATCATTACTTGTTGATTTGCCAGTGATGCGTATATCGTTAGCTTCAAACACCGGATCGGCAAGTATTGCGAGAGTTTTCGGTGCGGTTTTGCGTCCTTTGAGTTCTTGTCTTTGGGTAGCGATCGCTGTAACCGAAGGCAAATTAACTATTTCATGATTGACTATCAGCGGTTGATACTCGACCTCTCCCCCAACCCCTCCCCTACGAGGGGAGGGGAGCTTATCTTGCTCCCCCTTCCCTCTCTTCGAGACGCTGCGCGAACGCAGGGAAGGGGGTTGGGGGGTTAGGTCATTTAATGCCGCAAAAGGAATCTTCTGTAAAGCACCATCAGCCACAATCACCAAACGCTTTTTCCCCAACTTGTCAGCTACAGGTGCAAGGATGATTTGACTCAGTTTAGTTGCAGAAAAAGCCGTATTTTTCAGAGCTTGAGCTTTTTCTTCTGGGGAAAATTGGTCACATATTCTTAATTTTTGACATCTAATTAAAGTTTCTCTAAATTCCTTAACTGCTTCTTCTATTTCCTTGCGTCCGGGGAGTTCGTAGCTGTCGATGGAATTAGGAGTTACAGCCCAAAGATAGCTGCGTTCTTTGCCCAAAGAATACTCTAACAGCAGCGTATCTTTATCTAATTGTTGCTGAATTTGCGGTAAAGTCAGGGGTTGGGGATACTTTAGGTTGGCGTATTTCGGACTACTTTGGCGTATTTTCGTTTCCAGTTGCTTTTGTTGGCTGAGTAGTTCATCGATTTCTGTTTGGAATTTATCAGCCCTAGCTTTATAAATGGGGTTATTGATTTTTTCAATATTACTAACTATCTCTTGCCGTAGTTTTTCCTTAGTATTAATTAGGGCTTGTAAGCGGCTTTCTTCTGCTAAGAGTTCCGGGTTTGCACCTTTGCGAATATTTGCGCGTGCTTCGGTTAATAGTTCTACAAGTCCTCTAGCGCGGGAACGTTCGCTGATGTGGAGCGCTACAGCTTTACATTTATCTTTTATTATGATGTCTTTGTTTGTATTTTGGTCTTTGGTTGTAAATTCACATATTTTTGAAGGATCTTTTTTGTGCAGTTCCATCAACAGGTCGATGTAGAATTTATAGTAGCCTTGGACTGTGGCGAAGTAGGATGTACGTAAATCTTGGCTTTGGACGTTCCCGCGTATATTTTCTACGATTTTAATTGCTTCTTCGATATTAGGAAGTGCTGCTTCAAGTTTGCCTAGTTCGCGTTGATTGATGGCAATACCGTAAAGTGCATCTGCTTCATCTGTGCCATTTTTTAAAGTTCGCCTCAATTTTAGTTCTTCATTATATGTATTGATTGCCAACTGATGTTGATTGGATAAAGTGTAAGTCATACCAATATTACTCAAAATATCGGCTTCATCCAGTCGAAATCCTGCTTGTTGAAAATATAACAAAACTGTTTGATAAATTTCTAAGGCTTTTTGATAGTCTCCATTTGAGTAATATACATCAGCTAGGACACTTAAAGATTTAAATTCTTCGTTTTTGCCTTTACCTTTAGATAAAAATAATGCGCTTTTGGCAGTTTCTAATGCTTTAGAATAATTTTTCATCGAGTTGTATATTCTGACCATACCTCGAAGCGTAAGAATTTCTGATTGATAGTCCTCCTTGTTTAATAAAACTAGGGCTTGCTCATAAGATATGAGTGCCTTACCATAGTTTTTGGATATCTCATAAACACTACCAATAAAACCATGAGTTATAGCTTGCTGAGGCTTATCTCCTATCTGCTTATATATGTCTAATGCTTTTGTATAATAATTAATGCTTGATTGGTAGTCACCTAAGGACTTATCCAGTTTTGTATCCCCAGCTTTGTAATAGAGTGTTCTTGCTTGCTGGTAATATTGAATTGCGGTCTGATAATCTCCTGAAATACCATAGACATCACCAATACTAGCAACTATAGAGGCTTGTTGAAAAAAAGCACCTTCAACTTTTTCTAGCAATTTTCGTGCTTTATCTAGATTTTTTATAGCCTCCTCATATTTACCTAATTTTTGATGCAGAGAGGCTATATGGTTTAATATTTGGGCTTGTGCAGGTAAATTACTTGTTTTTTCAAAAATAGCTAATGCTTGATTGTATTTTTCAAAAGCTTTACTTGTTTCTCCTCGTAGAGAATGAATAAAACCAATATCTTCTAGTACACTAGCCTCACCATCTACAGATTTTAGTGTATCACGATAAATTTTTAGTGCTTTATCTAGATAAGTAAAAGCTTTTTCTGGTTCGCCTTTCCTATTGTAAGCAGTTGCGATAGACTTATAATAGCTTGCCAATAAGCCAAATTCCTTTGATCCCAATTTTTTCTGTTCCAAAAATATTAATTCAGCTTTTTTTAGATAATTTAATCCATCATCTAATTTACCCACAGTTGAGTAAATTAAACCGATAGAGCCAAGTATTGATGCTCTATATAAAGGTTTTAGTTGTTGTGTTTTTTCCAGTGCTTGCTGTAAATAAATCAATGCTGTTTTTTCTTCGGAAATAGCACTGTAACCCCACCCAATATATACTAGTATCTCAACTTCCTCTTTGCGTAATCCCAATTCCTGAAAAATTTTCAATGCTTGTTGATATTTCTCTAATGCCTGTTGATATGCTTCCTTAGTTCCTTTTTTGTCTAACTCCTGTCCTTCTTGATATAACTTGACTCCCTCTTGATATCGCTGTTGCTTATCTGGACTCAAGGGAATTGACGAAGGAGGTACTGTCTGCTGTGCTATTTGTAACCCATAACCACCGACACTGGCGGCTGTTGACTCGGATAGTAATAGTAGTGATAAAAATATAGATACAGCACAAGATGTCCACATAGGAAGAATTTCCCCTATCTGTTGAGTTTTACTTTAAGTTTTCATCAATGATTATACTGACTTATGTTACTGACAATTTAATATACTTTTAGAGTTTTCCAGGGTATGCAACTTTTAATATCCTCCGCATGGTAACGATATCAGGTAGCCCAATAGGGTTCGGTTAAGAAAATTCGATAAACCAAAAACCTTGTAGAGACGCGATACCCTTGCGTCTCTACATACGCTAAATCACCACCAAAAATCCTTAACCGAACCGTATTGTCAGGTAGGCGATCGCCTATTGTAATTGTAGGAGAGCCGCTATGATGGCATTATCAGGTTTAAATTGGTAATCAGAAAACGCCAAATCCCTTATTTATGCTAAGATTCGGTATATTTAGGGCATACTGCGAGTCAGGTTATGGAGCGAGTTACATTACCAGAAGTTCTCACCCTTGAAGAAGTCTCAGAATATTTACGTTTGCCGATGGAAACCTTACAGCGTCAAGCCTTACAAGGAAAGCTTCCAGGTCGTAAAATCGAAAATGAATGGAGATTTTTGAAGGTAGCAATTGATGACTGGTTGCGCTCTCAAAATAGTCGTTCTGCCCTAATTAAACAGGCAGGAGCTTTTGCTGATGATACTTTGCTTACGGAATTGAGAACAACAATTTATCAAGCGAGAGGACGTTCTGAAGTTGATGAATAATTGGAATACTGATGTATTTGCTTGATACTGATACTCTAACCTATCTCTATGCAGGAAATGCAAATGTTATTGCCAGATTAAAAGCTTTAGAAAATTCAGAGGTAGGAATTACCATAATTACAAAAGCAGAAATGCTACGCGGACGGATCGACTACCTTCTCAAAGCAGAAACCGGGGAAAGTTTATTAAGGGCACAAGAGCTTTTATTTCGCACAGAAGAATTATTAGGAGAACTTTTAATTGTTCCTGTCAGTCAAAGCGCAGCAGATGAATTTGAGCGTTTACGTATAGTTTCAAAGCTACGCAAAATTGGGCGAGCTGATTTGTTAATTGCGAGTATTTCCTTAGCAAATAGAGCTACATTAGTAACAAGAAATATCAGACATTTTAAACAAATTCCTGGTTTGCGGGTTGTAAATTGGGTTGATTGAAATCCAAATAAACCTACCTACCCTCGTAGAGACGTTCCGGCGGAACGTCTTTACATTGTGAGTTATTCTACGTACTGTTTTATAAAGCAAGAGCGATCGCATTTGTAGATAAACTTCTAGGAACTGTATACTTAGCAAGTAGTGCGATCGCTCCCGATTACATTATCCTATTGAGATACAGTCGGTTCCTTAGTCGAGGAAGGTGAAGCTTGCAAGACACGTCCATCTAACTTGGTAGCCACATCCTTCAGAGACACCGAAGGTTTATTCCCAGTCAAATATACAACCGCTGTCATAACACCAACACTACTACGCCGAAAGCTAACAACATCAAAATTTACAGGCATTTCTTGGATTGACGCATCTAAGGAAAAACCCGTAGATGACTGTGCTAAATTATTCAAGTCCGGAAGCGACTTGTACTTTAACACCTTCACTTCTTGACTTGATGGTAATTTCTGCGCCAATTTTCTTATCTGTTGCTCAAACTCTGGTTGCCGCGCTTTTTCCAGAGCAGCATCGAATTGACCTTGTTGAGCCTGATTTGGTAGCATACCTGTAAAGCCGATAACAACTTCCATCTTTTGCGGTTCTACAAAGGCAAAGAAGTTATCTGGTGGTACATTCTCTTTGAGCAGCAACTGCTTAAAAGGTTCTAATTTAGCAACAATTTCCGCCTTCATACTAGGTGGAAGTTCTTGAAAGCCTGCTGGCAAGTCCTCCAGTGTCAGTGCTGTCGTCTTTTTTGTAGGTTGTTCTAAAACGGGTTGCTTAACTTCAGTAGGCAAAGGAGCCGCTTGCGAGAGAGAGGCTGCCAAAATAGTACTGGTCAAAATAGATAACACAAAAGCGAGTTGCTGTTTCACTGGAAGAAATTTCCTTTTTTGTGAGGGAGTGCCTTTAATTAAGATAGACGAACATTTTCGCCTCTGAAGTAGCATCAATTAAAAACAAATACCAAACACTGCTACGCTGCTGATAAAGTCTTAAAATATTGTTAAATTCTGCCTAATCTCTACCTTTAACTTACACGTACCACCTGGAATTACTATGGCTATCGGCTACGTTGCGCTTGTACTTCATGCACACCTGCCCTTCGTTCGTCACCCTGAAAGTGACTATGTGCTGGAGGAAGAATGGCTTTATGAAGCCATTACGGAAACATACATCCCTTTACTGAAAGTATTTGAAGGATTAAAGCGAGACGGCATCGACTTTAAAATCACCATGAGCATGACACCCCCTTTGGTGTCCATGCTACGCGATCCACTGCTGCAAGAACGCTATGACGCACACTTAACTCAACTAGAAGAACTCATAGAACTTGAAGCAGAGCATAATGCCAACAACGGGCATATGCGCTATTTAGCCGAACATTACGCTACCGAATTCAACGAAGCGCGTCAGCTATGGGAACGCTACAAAGGCGATTTGGTAACAGCTTTTAAGCAGTTCCAAGACTCTAACAACCTAGAAATTATAACATGCGGCGCGACTCACGGCTATTTGCCGTTAATGAAAATGTATCCGGAGGCTGTGTGGGCGCAAATTCAGGTAGCTTGCGAACATTACGAGCAAACTTTTGGACGCCGACCCAGAGGCATTTGGTTGCCGGAATGCGCCTATTATGAAGGTTTGGAACGGATGCTGGCTGATGCCGGTTTGCGCTACTTCCTCACCGATGGACATGGGATTCTTTACGCTCGTCCGCGTCCCCGCTTTGGTAGCTATGCGCCGATTTTTACCGAAACTGGTGTTGCTGTCTTTGGACGCGATCATGAATCTTCGCAGCAGGTATGGTCATCTGAGGTCGGCTATCCTGGTGCGGCTGAATACCGCGAATTTTACAAAGATTTGGGCTGGGAAGCTGAATATGAGTATATTAAGCCTTACATCATGCCTAATGGTCAGCGTAAAAATACGGGGATTAAGTATCATAAGATTACCGGACGTGGTTTAGGATTGTCTGATAAGGCGCTTTACGATCCATACTGGGCGAAGGAAAAAGCAGCAGAACACGCTGCAAATTTCATGTATAATCGCGAACGGCAAGCTGAACATCTTCATAATTTAATGCAGCGTCCACCGATTATTGTTTCTCCTTACGATGCCGAGTTGTTTGGTCATTGGTGGTATGAGGGACCTTGGTTCATTGATTATCTCTTCCGCAAGTCATGGTATGACCAAAAAACTTATGCAATGACGCATTTGGCAGATTATTTGAAGGCAGAACCGAATCAACAAGTTTGTCGTCCTTCGCAATCAAGTTGGGGTTATAAAGGATTTCACGAGTATTGGTTGAACGAAACGAATGCGTGGATTTACCCACATTTGCACAAAGCAACTGAGCGGATGATTGAGTTAGGACGAATGGAACCGGCTGATGAGTTACAGTGGAAAGCACTCAACCAAGCAGCACGGGAATTGCTGTTAGCGCAATCTTCAGATTGGGCATTTATTATGCGGACGGGAACGATGGTACCTTATGCAGTGAGAAGGACGCGATCGCACCTCATGCGCTTTAATAAGTTGTATGAAGAAATCAAAATCGGCAAAGTTGACAGCGGTTGGTTAGAAAAAGTCGAGCTGATGGACAACATCTTCCCTGAAATTAACTATCGCGTTTATCGTCCGTTATAGTAGTCTCACGCATTCGTAGCAAAGACGCACTCGTAGGGTGGGCAATCAATGCCCACCTTTTATTAAATTATTGTAAATTCTTCCTCATCTTCTTCAAAAATTTCAATTTTGCTATTAATTGCTGCTTTAGCTTTGTTTAAACCAACGCTATAATTTCTCAAAGTTTCTGTGCGAGGGTTAATGTTTTCCAGGAATTTCAAAGCTTTTTCCTCACTGTTGGCTTTTAACCATTTATAAAGCTTTGTACCCTCTTTTATTGTTGATAAAAAGGTAATTTTAGCTGTTTGATATTCTTCTTTTGTTTGGTAATCTTGTTCTTTGACATACTCCTTGAACAAAACGCGAATTTTATTTTCGGCATTTTTGTTGTTTAAAGGAACTTCATCAGGAGAATTATATAGAACAATTTCCTCAGTAATTGGTTTAGTATAGTTAACTAAAGACCTTGGCATACCAATTTTTGCAATATAAGCTTCGGAAGAAGAATTAACTATGTTAAAGTTGATAACATCTTCAAACTTCAAGGTGTAATGGTAAGCTAGTTTTGGTTGCACACCTATAGCTTTAGCTTCTTGTGAAAGATAAATTTGTTTAAAAACTCCATTGCCAATATTTTCAGAACTAATCTGCACCAGCAAGTGAATCTGTAAGTCATCGTGTCCAGGTAAAATTTGACAGATGAGTCGCCAAATAGATGCTGGATTTGTTGTTGCTTTTAATTTTTGTACAGCTTCTGTAGGAGTGCCATTTTTGTCTAATTGCCCTTTACGTTGATAGTATCGTAGCAACCCTTGTTCTCCAAAACATTGCAGAATAATTTCATGACACATTCTCATGTTTAAGTTAACTGTTACGTTCCAAGGATAATCTTCTCCACTCATATTCCAAAAAGCTTCTTCAGGAACTAATTTTTTTACTTCTTCCTCTACCACAATAAATGGAGTAAAAATCTCTATTTTATGGCTTACCAAAAATGGTAAGTTTGAAAGAACATCTTCTTGTTCACGAATAGCTAATTCGCAAGATTTACCAATTAGAGCTTGTACGTTACCTTGTTTGCTAGTTATGACTGTGAAATCCTTCAGGGAAAATACCCACATTTTTATAGCTTGCAGGTATTCAGTTTTGCAGGAGCAAAACTGAATATCGGTAGTTAATTGATTCCAAGCATTAATAATAGACATTATTTTTTCCTTATGACTATGTTGCCCACCATAATTATTTTTCCCAAGATTCGTGGCAAAAACACACCTGGGCTAAACATCCGCCTGACCACGAAAATATATTAAATTAAAAGTCCGTATATACTAAATATCTTGCCCTATTCTCAATTAGTCTCCTTACCCTTTCTTACTTGCTTTGGGAATACTAAAACCATTCGTGAGAAATAAAACAGGCTGAATTGAAGTGATACAGCAGATTTCAGCTTTAGGAAGTACATATATAAAACCCAAAACCTTGTAGAGACGTAGCACTGCTACGTCTCTACGTGTATTCGATGTTTAGCGATAGGCTGCTGTAGCTGAGTTTCGCAAATAAACAGAGTGAAAATCCGAAATAATGAAGATGGGAAGAGTAGATAAAACCATACCCATTTTTATCTATATAAAATGAATAGCAAACATAAATTATTAACTTTAATTACGGCAACAGTTGCATTTTCTTCTTTGACAGTCGGGACTGTTTTAGCGCAAGCGAAGTTAACAAACCAATCGAAAGTAACTCTCAACGGTATCGGAACAGTGCGAGTGGGAATGACTGTAAAAGAAGCAACCAGAACTGCGGGTATAAAATTAGTTGGTGATGCACCTAATAATAGTTGTTACTATGTGAAGCCGCAAGGGGAACCGCAAAATATTGGTTTTATGGTGACAGGAGGTCGCATTTCTAGGGTGGATGTGTATAAGAACAGCCGCGTTGCTACTTTTAGCGGTGCCCGTATTGGTGATACAGAAGCGCAGATTAAATCTCTCTACCCAGAACAAATTACAGTCACACCTCATAAATACGTGCAAGGTGGACATTATCTGACTTTGATACCGAAAGACCGCACTTATGGTAACTATCGGCTAATATTTGAGACTGATGGCAAGCGTGTGATTCAGTTGCGATCGGGTAAACTGCCGGAAGTGGAATTTGTAGAAGGGTGTTCTTAAAAATTCTTAGAAATACCGTAAAATAATTTCTTGATTCGTCGTAGTGAGCGGTTTACCGCTCATATCTTCGTTTTTAAGGGCTGAAGCCCTTACTACCTTATAAATTAGCCAGATAAACGAACTAAAGCCAAAGAGTAAGCTCCTAAATTAAAAGCTTTTCCTAACAACAATTTTTGAGTAATGTTAGTATTTTGTATACCATCTGCATTTAGGTAAAAAATAGGCAAAATATTCGGGAGTTTGATGCCTGACATCCCTGTTAAACTAACTTCGGCAGGTTTAGCTGATTTATTGATTAACAATAAAGAACGTCCTCCATCAGCATTTCTGACTGCCATTGCTTCTACACTAGAGCGATCGCTTTTTGTTTGCATGACTGTACCTGTTAAATACTTTACTCCCCAGGCAAATACAGTAGCGGCGGGTCGCAAACGATTTTCGGAGTCAATCATCCCATAAATTCCGTCCTTCAAATGCCAGGAGGTTGCCATATCTATACCCGCTTCTGCTAGATGTTTAAGTACCGAAGCAAACCAAACTGCCCCAATGTGAGTATTTTGACGCTTCTCACCAGATTCCCAAGAGTAGTTGATGTTGTATTCCCCTAGTAATAAGGGTATATGACGCTGGGGAATGTATTTTTTGGTAATTGCCCGGAATTCTCGCACTTGTTGACCGTAATTAGGCGTATAAGCCATGATTTTATCGGTAGACTCGTTAGCATCACCGGTGGCATAACGATGCCAGGAGATAAAGTCTACATTAGAAGCGCAACTTTCCAAAAATGATGCGAGTCGGCTTGATTCATCCCAAGTGAGAACGGGACCACCAATTTTAATTTTGGAGTCTTTGGCTTTCATTGCTTGAGCAACTTTGTTGTAGATAACCCATAGTTCGTCAAGCTTTCCGGCTTTGTGATAGCGCACATCTTGCTCGTTAAATGGTTCCCAATACACTATTTTGCGAGATAGACGTTGATTAAGAATTACCACTAACTCTGCACAAAAAGCTGCATAGTTGTCATATTCTTTAGGGTGTAGCAGACCATCTGGAGTTTTTTGCATCCACTTAGCCCAACCTGGGATATTTTGAATAATGGTGGGTTTTTGGGGATAAGATGCATCGAAACCTGCTTTAATTTTCTTTATATCCCAGGTTTTAGTTGCTGCATTTGACCAGCGATCGCTCAATTCACCATGATGGATGCGAATTAATTTGATGTTTAACGCAGATAATAATTTTTGGTATGCAGAGTCTCGCGCACGTTCAGGTGTGGTAATTTCATAATCATTAGAACCAAAAATATTAACTGTGGATTTAGCTATTGATCTTTGCCAATCCACACTGACTCGGACTGATTTTGGATCTTGGTGTAGCTGGGAGATTGTATGCCATACTGATACTCCTGCGGCACTTGATACTCCCATCAAAACGTCTCTTCGTCGCATGTTAATTTATCAGGACATCATGCAAACGATGCGTGTAAGGTTTAGCTGTAGTTTCCACATCATTAACTACTAAAGCTAAAATTGATGCCTGATGTTGGATCAATTGTTCGAGGCTATCACGAACCAAGCTACTATGACTTATACCTGGTCGGACAACGAACAATACATTGGGAATTTGGGCTGTCATTAATGCTGTAGCAGTTGTGGAACTAACAGGGGCAGTGTCAACTAAAACATAATCATATTCAGCATGAGATTTGGCATCTGCCAGCGCTTGTTGAAAACGTCCCCCGGATATCATCTCCAGAATTTTGCCGTGCTGTGGGATGGCAGGCAATAAATCTAGATTAGGTTCTATGGAAATGGGCGTTAGAGTACTGTTAAGCTCTTTAATGTAACCTAATTTGTGAGTAAGTTCTGCCTGGAAAAAATCTCCATCCACCATTAGTACCCGAAAACCTAAATCTACTAATGCCCTTGCTAACCCCAAGGTAACAGTTGTTTTACCTTCACCTTCCATTGCACTGGTAATTAATAAATGGCGGTTATTTAGAGGTTGCAAGCTGACTGCGGAAGCAAGACGTTGAAAGTAGTTGACCTTTCTATCATCTAGTTTTGATTTCAGTTCAGTATTTTTGATTCGAGGGATAGAGACAACTATCGGGAACTTCATATATTCCAAGTCTTGAGGACTCAACAGCGGGTTGCGTCTTTCTAGCAGTAATAATAGGGCAATGCTGCCAATTATTCCTGCCACTAAAGCATTCAAGACCATTAACGATAAGTTGGGAGAAACAGGCTTGCTATCAACTCTAACTAAATCTAATATTTCCACATTGGGATACACATCAAAGACATCAATATTAGTTTGCTGCACTTGGGCAACTAAACCTTTATAAACACCTTCTGCTACTTCAAAACTACGTTGAAGTTCAGCTAGTCGTTCTTGTTGAGCGGGTATAGAATTTAAATTAGCTTTGAGCTGGTTTAGTTGACTTTGTATTTGTTGAGCGAGACGTTGCTGACCCTTAGCTTCTGTTTCTGCCAAAATTAACTGTTCGACTAAACTGGCACGTCCTTCTCCTTGACTATTGAGTGTGGGATCGATAGACGTATTACCAGCAGTTTGGTTAACTTGGCTTTGTGTCTGGCTCAATAATGCTTGCTTCTGTTGCAAAAGTTGTTTAACAATAGGATGATCGTCAGTATATTTAGTACGTTGCCGGACTAAATCAGCTTCTACTTCTGATAGTTTGCTTCTAATAAATTGGTAATCTTTATTTTCACCTAAACTCAAAGAGCGAATAGCTTGGTTTGGTGACATTCGCATACGAGTTGATAAAGTAGCAACCCGATTTTGACTGTATTCAGCTTGAGACTGTGCCTGTAATTGAGCCTTAGTTAAACTATCAATGGTACTAACAATTGCTTTTGTTTGTTCTTCAGCATCAACTAGTCCGGTAGACTGCTTAAATCTGGCTAAAGCTTGTTGTGTCAAAATTAAATTATTTTTCGCACCTTCTAATTCTTTTGTGCTTAACTGTCTTTTAGATGAACGGTTTGTTTGACGCAGTTCGTTAAGTCGTTGTTGAAAGGAAGTTGTGAGATTATTTGCCCGTACTTTTGCCAATTCGGGACTAGAAGCGTTGATGCTGATAGAAAGGATACTCGAAGTTTCGGTGAATGAAACTTTGAATAGCTTCTTGTAAATCGCTAATCTTTTGAATTTAGCTTTTTCTGGGTCTTTTGCCAAAACCCTTTCCATTACAGTATCGCTGTTGAGAATGCTTTGCTGCATATTCAATTGACTGTTCCCAGTCGCAGAAATATCAGAAGTACCATTTTTCAAGGAACCCAAAATGCCTAAGTTGGCATCCAAATTGCCGTTTGTTCCATTAACTGTAAACTGTGTTGTTGCCATCCAAACACGAGGGGAAAAAATAGCGGTGGCAGCAGTTGCTCCCAATACTAGTATGTTCCACAATATTAGGGGTTTCCAATGTCTAATGGCGATCGCTGCTATTTTAGCCATGAAATTAATACCAAATTATTAAATTATCAAATCATACCACTTTGGATAGATGCAAAATCTAGATATAATTTTGTTATTTTGAAGCCTTTTACACTGAAAGTTGTTCCCAATTCATAATATTTAACTTCTGCTGCCTTACTTCTACCAGAATAGCCCCCAACCAAAGAAAAAAGAACCAAAAAGAAATTGCCATCCAAGTCAAAGTAGTGGCTTGACACAATATATATAAAGCTATTAAGCTGGCAAATGCCCGCTGGCAAATGCGGTTTCCCCGCATAGCTGGTTCCCAAAAGCTATAGGCAGTTAAAATTAGCGCTGTAATAAAAAAAATAAAGCCAAACAGTCCGTGTACGTAAAGCACTTGTGCGTAGGAAGAAAATGTTCCTAAGGGAAGCTCAAACGCTCCATTTCCCCAAGTTACTGTTTTATCAACAAATCCCCAACCTACCCACGGTGACTCTTTCCATGCATCAAGAGTAGCATTAACAACATATTCCCGATCTTTCGATGAGTCAGCACGAGCGCTATTAAAAGTTTTTAGGGGTGTACTAATTACATCTTGTAAAGCTAAACCCAAAATGGCACACAAAAAAGAAATAAAAGATGCTACCCATAAAGAACCTTGTCGAGCCAAACCACTACGGAAACAACCAATAATTAAAAATACTAAGGGAAAGCATATCCAAGCTAGACGACTCTGAGAAATTAACAAAGCAATTAAGTATCCTGCTAAAGCAATTTTACGCAAGCGATCGCTACTTTCACTCAAGCAAATAAAGAAACATAAAAGGGCACAAACTCCCAAAATAGGAGGATCTGCGGTGAACAAGTCTGTCCTCGGTAAGGGAAGACCAAAAAATGGCTGAATGATCGCAAACTTCACCATCAAACTAACTTTATCACCCGGAATTATGCGGGCTAAAGGCGGTAAAAAAGGTTCTTGAGAACCGAGGGCAAAAAGTATTAACATTTGAATAGCAAGGAGTGCTAAATAACTTATTGCCATCCAGGATACAGCCCGCACAATCACTTTTACTCTGATGCGATGCCAAAATGGTACAGTCATGCAGGCGAATATCATCAAGTAGCCTTTGAATAGAGTAAAGAATGTGGCTGCTGTTTTCAAAGGATTAAAGCCTATTTGTTCCAACCCCAAAATATTTGTCCAAAGTGCAGCTAAAATCATTGCTAACCATGCCCAATTGCAAATTGGCAGGGAGTTTTTAATCAGCTTGTCGAGCTTAAAACCAGCAACTAATAGAAAGGCACTAACAACTGGATAAACAATAGTTTGTACTCCCAGCAACCACCAAAGCGGTGTGAGTATAATAGTCCAGTAAATTATCCGTTCTGCAAATGATAAAGCTTGCAGTTTGAACTCAGATTGTTTGGGGCTAAATTCCAGCATTCTTTGAATTATTTAAATTTTATAGGCTAATACTTTTGTTGGGATACCTCATATTTTCCGTTAGTTTGCCTAATCGCGGACTTCGTTTGTGTAGCCGCGACTTCTAGTCGTTCGGGCAAGGTGTAAGATGTTGGGTATCCCAACACTTGTAGATATTTTTCGGCACAAGTTTCTGAAGTAAATTGATTTAGCCAAGTCGAATCTACGTTCTTGATATTGCCAGCGAGAACATTTAAAATAGCCTCAGCCATTTGTTGGCGATCGCCAACTGGTGTTAAGTCACCATACTTACCATTAGCCAATATTTCAGATGGACCACTTTCGCAATTTGTAGATACTACTGGAGTTCCTAAAGCTAGTGCTTCTACAAGTACATTGCCGAAACCTTCCCAAGCAGAAGATAAAACAAAAACTGCGGCTTTTGCCATGTAAGCGTAAGGGTTATCCGCAAAACCTAACATGGCAACATCCTTTTCTAAACCTAATTCGCGAATCAAATTATTCAAACTATCTGCTTCTGGTCCCTCCCCTAAAATTACTAATCGAGTGTGACGTACTTGCCGCACTTGGGCAAAGGCACGTATTAAGGTAGGATAATCTTTCTGTGGATATAACCTTCCTACTGCTAGAATAACTGGCGGTTCTCCTGATTGAAACCACGGGTGATTTACAGGTTCTTTTGCTTTTGTAAATATCTCAGGAGTGATAACTGGGTTGTAGATTAAATCAATGCGTTCCTTTGGTATTTGAGTTACATTAGCTAAGTCCTCAGCTACTCCTTGAGAAACTGCTATAATGCCATCTGCCCAAGGGTAAAAAAGTTTGGCTGCTAAAGGTGTTAACTTCACTGAAAGTTGTGGGATGCGTTTTGCTTCTTGAGAAAGATTATTCTGTTCAGATACTACTATTCGTGTCGATACCCCAGCAATACGCTTTGCTAATATGGCTATTTCGCAAGGATAGTGTAGCGCTGCCAGCATACTCACAGGACGCTCTCGCTGCAAATATTTAACCAATTTAGGCAACATGCCAAGCTTGGATTGTGCATTTAAATTTATAAGTCTAATTTCTGGTGGCAACTGTTTTACTAAAGAGCCTTCTTCCTTCACAACTACCATATCAACTGTGAGTTTTTGTTGCAAAAAATTATGGGCTAAATTTAGCATTCCTCGTTCAGCACCACCTCCATAAAGGCAACGCAAAAAAATTGCAATATCAGGCGAATATTTAGACATAGTAAGTAAGTAAGTAAGTAAGTAAGTAAGTAATTATTTTTTAGCTCTATATGCGAAACCCACAAAAACTCTGCTAAACTCTTATTCTTTGGCGGTTCGTTTTCTGTTCATTTTGCATTACCCCTAATACAGTTGATTTTATACTAACATTTTTTTAAAATTTTCCTGATTTTTTAACTATTTTTATCCGAACAAACATAAATACTTTATCAATAAAATGTTGAATCTTCCGAAAATATGTTGGCTGAAACATCCGCAAGAAAATTAAATAGGCAATGGAAAATATAATGGGTTTAACAATTATTGGTAAATACGAGGAACATATCATCAATATAACTGTAAACAAAATAGGGATAAAGCTTGGCTGTAAAGCCTTGATCGTTGACCATCCAAGAGCCTGACAACCTACCCACCACCAATAAAATGTCCAACCAATTCCCAATATAATTGCTACAGAAATACTGACTCCAATAATTTTGCCTTGAATTGCTCCAATTACAAAACCCATTACGGCTATTGGAGCAATTATTAAGTTGACTTTGGCATTAACTCCCGGACGACCTTTTGCTTGTAACATCGAGCTTATAGTAGAGTTGACTACACGAAAGTAAGCAAACACTAACAACCAAGGAATTAATGCGGCAACAGGTATCCATTGTTCGCCAAAAATTAGAGAAATAGCTTGTTTATCAATGATTAAAAAGAATAAAGCGTATATGGGAGTAATAAAAATACCAATTTGCTCAACTACATTCCGCAGAGCATTTTCTTGCTGTTTATCGTCTGTCATTTGCGTAAAAGCAGACATGCCAATTTGATTGACGACCTGGGTTAAAATTACAGGTAATGCCATCGTTAATTGGTAAGCTAAGTTGTAATAACCTAAGCTGGTTGTACCTAAGAGTTTTCCAACTACGAAATTGTCAGAGTTAGCATTGACATAGTATCCCAAACTATAGCCTGTACCACCTAAGGAGTAAGAAAGTACTTCTGAACAAACTTCTCTGTCTATTTGTAACTGAAAATTATATTTAACTTCACGACGAGCGAGAATCGAAGCTATCACCCAAGAAACCATATCTCCTATTAAAAAAGACCAGTAGCTTAGTCCGATTAGAGCGCTAACAACGGTAGAAAAAACTCGTGCAATTGATGCTACTAAGGTTAAATTTGTCAGAGTTTGAAACCGCATCTGGCTTCTCAGGACTCCAACATAAACGGACTGATAGAAAGACAGCAGCAAATTGAAGGCAAATCCAGTTAGAAGCCAAATTAAATCAGGAATGCCAAAAAAATTAGCGATTAAGGGAGATGTAGCGATAAGCCCTAATGCTAAAACTAAACCGATGCCAAGACTAATTGTGTAAGTAGTATTTAAATAACGTTTATCTTTGGTTCCCTTATAAACAATGAATGAAGCAGCAGTATCTTGGGCAAATAAATTTACAAAAGACCAAAAAATATAAGCTACACCAATGACACCAAACTCTGATGGGAGGAGCAATCTTGCAAGGAGCAAGTTATTAACTAAAGCCAAAAAACGTGTAGCAAAAGCTCCATAGGTTGCCCAAAACCCGTTTTTAAGCAAAGAATTGTTACTCGTTAATTCTGTAGGTGAAATATCAGATGATTCATCATCTATGCTTTTCATGCTTCAGCCTTGATATTTTTTAGCATACTTTGCAGAACCAAGAGTACGTCCGATCGCTAGTTTTGCAATTCGTGACAAACGCACAGATATTAGAGTGAGGAGCGATCGCATATCCCGATAAAAAATTGACTTGTCGCAAATCAAAGCTTGGTCAATAAAATCACGCGCTGTTTCTATATCACCACCTTGAAGGCACAACCGCGCCAAATAGCGGTACATATAAGCATAAGCTGTTGGTAACATTGGTTCTATCAATTCTGGCGATCGCTCTTTAGCACCCTGAATTACCTGTTCACCACAAATCCGCATTTGCACGACATTAAAAGACAGTCCAGAAGGACGAACCCGATAGTAGCATAAAATACGCTTCTCTCGATAAAAACGCCACTTTTGCGTTGCCGCTATCCGCAACCAAAAATCGACATCTTCCCAACTGCATAAGTCTTCATCAAACTCCCCAACCTCATCCACTAAACATCGACGAAACACTCCATTAGAACCGTGACCAACGAAATTTTTGCACAACAAAGCCAACATCGGATTTGAATGTATTGGTTTGCCACTCAAGCTAATAAATGTTGGTCGTCCATCGTCACGAATTGTCTGGGAGGCACTATAAACTACTCCAACATCAGCATCCCTATCTAATCGAGCGACATGAGTTGCTAATTTATCTTTGTGGTAAATATCATCACCATCCAGCAAGGCAATATATTCACCCCGTGCATGACGGATGCCATAGTTGCGTGCTGATGACAAACCCCCGTTTGATTTCTGCAATAACTGAAAGCGTGAATCTCGCTCTTCAAATTTTTCCACTATCCCTGCGGTATCATCACTAGAACCGTCATCAACTACCAATACTTCAAAGTTTGAAAAAGTTTGCAATAAGATTGAAATCAGCGTTTCTTGAATGTAGCCGCTAACATTATAAGCGGGGACTACAACACTAACCTTTGGTGTCGCAAGCATTATTAATATCCTTCAACAATTAGCTATCAAATACAATTTTTACAATTTCCTGATCTAAAATATCTAAAATACTACTGTCTTTACATATGTCGATTTTTCTGGCAAAGTGAGCCTCGCTTTGCATGATTGCATTATAATCATTTGTTGTTAAAGTTGCGGGATGCCCATTACGAGTTTGAGAAAAATCATAGTAGCGCTTATTATCATTACATAAATTGAATAATCCACTATTAACTAATATTGTTTGGAGAAAAGATTCATCTGGTACGCATACTCCTTTGTAATATTCAACTACTTCTGGATGGCTTTGACAAAATTGGTGCAAATATTCTACACATTTTCTGGATAAAGTAGTAAATAAAGAACCACCATACAAAACCAAGTCTTCACTCAATAATGATGATGCTCTCATACCTAACATGTCATATGCCAAATTTATTCTGACAAAAGGCTGTAAGTAATTTATTATTTTTACTGGTGTAAGTAATCCCTTGACCCAATTTGGTAATTTTTTCAGGTAATTAATTTTCTTATATCTAAATAAATAACGGCTTGTAGCCTCTTTGATACTCCAATGGCTTTCGGGTGAAAAAATATGAAAATATTCTATAAACCCATCATAATTAGTTTCTGCTAAAAAATTCTCAATATTTGATATTGGTTTGATGGGATAATCTTGACCAGAAAGGTAAATTAACCAATCATAGTTAATTTGGTTATCAATCAACCAATTTATCGCATCCAGATAAGATTGGAGTACCACAAAATCACCACGTCCACCCTTACCTGTTAATACTTGAACGCCAGATTTGTGTAAATTTGTCACATCTAATTCACAACCAGAAAAATTATGATTAACAATAACTTCAGCCTCAGGACTGGATTTTTTAATAATATCAATTAATCGATAAATTTGCTCAGGATTTATATGACTCTGTATTAAGTAACAAATTTTCATGATTTTGCCTACTCCGCTTTTGTTTTTAAAGAGGGTTAAAGGAAGAAAATATTATTTTTTCTATTTTTCATTTAATTTCGTCTTTTTATGTCATCTATTAACAATTAAATTGACATTTAAGCAAGTGAAAGGATGTTTACATAGAAGCTCCGCAAGAGCAACTGCGAAATACTTATTTTTCACTTCCTTCGCTTTTTTAAATGCACCCTAATTAGTGATAAGCGAACAAATTTTGCATCATTGATGCATGAGTTTTTTTTAAATAACGCGGGTTATGTCCTTTGATGAGTGATAAAGCCTAGCTAAACAATGAAACACTGAAACACTGAACACTAGCCCTAAAAGTTGGAGAGAAAATCTTCCAAGTTCTTGCTACAGTTAATACTCTACAAATCAAGATATCTCTCTGGGAGTTATTCACTTAGAAATCATGTTTTCTTCTTGACATACACACATTTAGTCAAATCAATGCTAATTGGATGATGTAGTGCAGCGCTGAATCAATGAAATGAATATTATCTTCAAAGCTCGAATTATCTATCTATACCTGGTATGAGTTCTACTCGTAGTTGTGATGCATTAGACATTGCTAAAGCAATGTGTAATGCAAAAGCTGGATTTCCTAGCAAATAGCGAGCTGCTAGACGTTTTGGTTCGCGACAGAGACGATAGAGCCACTCAAAACCCATATTAGATATAAAATGCGGACAATCAGAGACTACTCCAGCCATGCGATCGATAATCGCTCCACCAAGCATGATGGCATTAACCTGCAAGCTATTGCTATGCTTTTGTATCCAATATTCTTGAATTGGCATTCCCATACCTACAACCAAAATATTCGGCTTTGCTTGATTAATTTGCTCAATTACAGCTTGATTTGCCTCTGGATCTTCTTTGTCAAAATATCCGTGATGCCCAGCAAAACAAACATTCGGATACTTTAGTTTCAAGCGCTCAAGGGCAGTTTGTAAATATTCAGGTTTTGCTCCGAGAAAAAAGACTGTAAACCTATTTTGGTTGCAACTTTCCAAGATTTTGGGCATTAACAATGTGTACGACGCTCGGTAATCTAAGGGTAAATCTAACCCCATATAAGCGATCGCCTTTAATATTCCCACGCTGTCACAGTTGGCAATTTCTACACTTTGCAAAAAATCGTAATACCACGGCAATTGCATCGATAAGTTAAAGCTGTGGATATTGTAATTCGCTACAGTTATTTTCTTGCCTTCGATACATGCCTTCTGAACTGCCTCCACAATTGAAGGGATAGTCATACAATTTATTCGCCGTTCCAACAAATACACTGTAAAAACTGGTCTTTTATTTACAGTACTAGTATTTATTGCTTTGTTCTGTGTTGTTGCAGATTTAACTTTGACATTGTGAAAATTACGTGGGCTTGAGTAAGGAAAAAACCTTATTCCACGGAATAATTTACTTACCAATTGTGTCATAAGATGCTATTTGATTTTTTAAACCTGGCATCGATTCGGTAGAAACATTCATGCACACCTAATAAGACTTACGTACTCATGAGCGAAAAAATAAGACTTTGAGATTACTTTCTCGCCTCGCAATGACGGAAATACCTAGTCCATGCGTAAGTCCTGTCTAAGCATGTTACATTAATTTGCAACCGAATTATATAAACTTCATGAAGTATATGTTAAATTTTCATAAAGATGGCAATATACAAGAGATTTATCCGGAAATTATGTTTTTACTTTGATACACAAGGCATAGACATTGACCGAATTTAAATATGTGTTATCCAAAACCCTTACCGAAAAATTGGGTTTAAAGCCCCGTCCTTTAGTACCGGTTTTGTGCTATAATAAAGTTGGCAATGCGATAATACGCCTAGATAGCCAAGATTGGGTACTCCCCGACTACAATGATCAGCTACGTGCGACATAGTGTAGGAAAGAGGAAAAAGAATCACGGTAATCATTTCAAACGCGGTCGGGCAGCGCCACTTCCCACAACGGGGGGAACCCCCGCAAGGGAGTGGCTTATCCGTGTATGTTTGTGGACGTATCCAAACGGGGATATTTAGGTTTTGTGCTTAGGTGTCTAGGGAGGACGGACGAAACAAGAATCATCGCACCTTTAGGTCGGTGAGTGTCAAAAGACTACCAAGTGCTACGTCTCTACATTATTTTTCGCCTATGTCTAAATAAGTACTGAGATGATGTTGCGGATGGTACACACCATCCCTATTTTTTATCTTTCTATTTCGTCTACAGCTTTGGGAACTCCCGCAGTCAACACTTCATGTCCTGTAGGTGTAACTAAGACATCATCCTCAATGCGGATACCAATACCAACCCAACGGGGGTTTGTTTCTGGTTGGTCTTCTGCCAGTTTGGTATCTGGCACAATATAAAGTCCTGGTTCTACTGTCAGCACTTGACCTGGTTGTAATATCTGCGGTTTATCGTCACCATGTTGGTAAACACCTACATCATGCACATCTAAACCTAACCAATGACCGGTGCGGTGCATATAATAAGGTTTGTATTTTTCTTCTTCGATTAACTTGTCGATTTCACCTTTAAGAATACCGAGTTCAACTAAGCCTTCGGTGAGGACGCGCACTGCTGTATCATGAATTAATTTGTAGGGGTTGCCCGGTTGCACTTGCGCGATCGCTTGTTTCTGCGCTTCTAAAACAAGTTCATACAGTGTCTTTTGTTCTGGGGTAAATTTTCCACCTACCGGAAATGTCCGCGTAATATCCGAATTGTAATAATCATACGTACAACCAGCATCAATCAGCAGCAATTCGTTATCTTGCATCTGCCGATGATTTTCGATATAATGCAGCACGCAAGCATTCACACCAGAAGCGACAATTGAAGGATACGCAGGTCCCATCGCACCCTGTTTTCGGAAAATGTATTCGATTTCTGCTTGAATTTCATACTCATAACGACCAGGTTGACTAAATGCCATTGCGTAATTGTGTGCGTCAACGGCAATATCGGCAGCTTTTCGCATTAATTCCAACTCAGATTGACTTTTTACCAATCTCATGCTGTTTAAGATTGTGCAAGTATCTTCAATGGCAATTGGTCCTGTACCGCGTTTGGGATAAGTGCGTAGTAAGCTTTGGTAATGTTTGAGAATGGTATCATTGAAAGAGCGATCGCGTCCGAAATGATAATAAAGGCGATCGGCTTTTTCTAAATACTGCGGCAATTTTTCATCCAATTCTGCGATGGGGTAAGCTTCATCCGCACCATAAATCTCTTTCGCTGCATCCACTCCGCAACGATAACCACTCCAAACTTCCTTTTCTCTATCCTTCGGTTGCACAAACAATATAAAGCGGTGTTCTGCGTGATGGGGTGCTAAAACTGCTACCGCTTCCGCTTCGTTAAAACCAGTCAGATAGAAAAAATTGCTATCTTGCCGATAAGCATATTCTACATCATTATGCATGACTGAAGCAGGCGCACTGCGAAATATCCCAGTGCCATTGCCAATTTTTGCCATCAACTGTTCGCGACGCTGCCGATATTCTGCTTGCATGGTTACTTGATAACTCAAATTAGGAGTCCCTAAGTACGTGGGCAAAGTGAAACTTAGTACAGCTTTACATAAATTCCTAGCAAATTGACAGGGGTACAAATGAAGCTGAATTTGTATGTTAGTTAGCGATCGCAAATTTTGTCTGTTAAACTTATGTGTAAAATCAAACATAAATTTTGGAATCTAGCTCTATGTACTTCACAGACAAGTGCGTAGGCGTAGCCCGTCGTAGACATCGCTCTTTGTGCGACTGTCTTAAAAGTCAAGCGATCGCTACCAATGTCAAGGTTTAAGAACCGAAGTACTTAGAAGGTTGCTGCAACACGGTTGTTAGCTGGCGTTTCTACAATTGATCAAGCAGCATATCGTATTCTGCGTGAGAACCAACCCAGAACCAGATTACGAAGTTGTGTTTACTCAGGGGACTTCTATCGGGCGCTTATCTTACTTCTAAGTCACAAACTGCTAACCCAGAGAGAATTGGATAAACTAACCAGCCCGACGGAACGTCTCTACGACGGTTGCGATATTTTTATTAGTGTTAATTAAACGGACATGATATCAGAGATGGTGCGTTACGGATTTCAACAATCACGCACCCTACGATACCTAATTTTGTTCAAAAATCAAATAGGAATCCTATATCTAATACGAACGTAGAAGATAAAGGTTTTTTGATAAGTATTTAACAAACTTGAATTAACAAAAAGTTCAGATTGTACGAAAAATTTACTCCATATAGAATAGTGTTAAATCGACGAATCATGACACTTGGAAAGAAAACATTAAACAACCAGAAAAGTGTTTAAATAACACTTGAATTAACTTCAAGAAAGCAGCTAAAACTTTATGAAACTGCGTGATAAACAAACAACATGCCTGATTACTCTAGTGCATTAACAACAGACATAACTTCAAATACTTCGAGCAAAAATCCTTTAGATACTTCTTCTTACCAGTCGCAAGCCTCAGAATCACCGTTGGCAACAGCAAATCCCAATCCTAATCCTTACTTAACCAGTGCAGCGATTGTTCCTGATTTCAACGGTGATGGTAAAGCGGATAAAGTCTGGGTTAATAGTGCCACCGGTGAGACTCAGGTTTGGCTGATGGATGGTTCAACAGTTACCGAAAAGGGTTCTCTGGGGACTTATGACATATCCTCATGGACTTTTGACATTGCCGATTTCAATGGCGATGGTAAAACCGACTTTTTGCTACACAACAAGACGACGGGTGACAATGTTCTAGCGCTAATGGATGGGACAACAGTTGCTAGTTCAGCTTCTTTAGAAAGGGTTGACCCAGCGTTGACTTCTAGCATTGGCGATTTTAATGGCGATCGCAAAACCGATATCTTATGGCACAATGCCCAAACTGGTGAAAATACCGTTTGGCTGATGGATGGTTCAACAGTCACTTCTTCTACTGCTTTAGATAACTCAGACCCAGCGTTCACTCCTACCATTGTTGATTTTGATGGCAACGGTAAGAGCGATATCTTCTTGCGTAACACGACAACCGGAGAAAACAAAGTTTGGTTTATGGATGGCACCCAAGCCACTCCGTTTGATCTTCAATCCCAGGATGCAGCCTGGACTGCTACCCTTGGTGATTTCAACGGTGACTTTAAGACTGACATCTTGTGGCGCAATGGTCAAACTGGAGAAAATAAAGTTTGGACGATGAATGGCGTCCTCGTTAATGAGGGTGCTTTAACAACTCTTGATGCCAACTGGCAATCTAGCATTGGCGATTTCAACGGCGATGGTAAGACTGATGTCTTGTGGCACAACACTCAAACTGGTGAGAACACTGTTTGGTTGATGGATGGCACCACAGTAAGCAGCGAAGCTGTTCTAGGGCAATCTAATCCCTCTTCAGTAGCTAGCATTGGCGATTACAACGGCGATGGCAAGAGTGACGTGTTCTGGCGCAATTACCAAACCGGTGACAACACCATTTGGACAATGGATGGAACGAATGCAACTGAAACTCCTACGGATGCACTTTCTCCTGAGTGGTATACCTTCTAATTCGTAAGCGTTTTAAGGCTTAAATTAAGGACTGAAGTCCTTACTACGATCTAATATGACTTGTATATCTATGTGGATACACAAGTCATATTTTTTTACCATATAAAAAATATAAAAATGGCATACAGTTTAACAAAATCAAAATATTGGATGTCATAAATTAACAGAAACTTCAAAAATAAACAGTTAAAAATAGTTAGGACAATTAGTGAAATACAAAATTGATGTTTGAATCTAAAAATTCCTTAATTATCTCTACAGATAGTGCATTGAAGTCATTTGAATCGCTAAAAGATTTGGGAGAAAACCTGAATTTAAATAATATTTTAGGTTTGGGTAAATCCTCAGATTCAGCACAAGTAACAGAAAATCCGAATACTATTTTCAACAGTCCGGCAATTCTTGCCGATTTCAACGGTGATGGTAAGACAGATAAATTCTGGCGCAACTCTCAAACTGGTGAAACCGCCATTTGGCTGATGGATGGCACAAGAATTGCGGAAACGAGTAGTTTAGATCAACTTGACTCAGCCTGGAATTTTAAGATTGCTGATTTCAACGCTGATGGGAAGAGTGATATTTTATGGCGTAATAGTCAAACTGGTGACAATGCTATTTGGTTAATGGATGGCACAAAAATTGCCTCTAATACTTCTGTGTTGCAAGTTGACCCATCCTGGAATAGTGATATTGGCGATTTTAATGGAGATGGCAAAACAGATATATTATGGCGTAATGCTCAAACTGGTGAAAATGCTGCTTGGATAATGGATGGAACAACAGTTACCACTGCGGCTTTTCTACCGACATCTGATGCTAACTGGACTCGTAGTGTTGTAGATTTTAATGGCGATCGCAAGACTGATGTCTTTTGGCGTAATAATCTAACTGGTGAAAACAAAGTTTGGTTTATGGATGGTACCAAAGAAAGTGAGTATTCTTTATCCCAACTCGACCCATCCTGGAATTATACCCTTGGAGATTTCAACGGCGATTCTAATACTGACATCTTGTGGCGGAATGCTCAAACTGGAGAAAACAAAGTTTGGACGATGAATGGCATCCTGATCAATGAAGGTACTCTAACAACACTTGATGCTAACTGGAATCCTAGCATTGGCGATTTTAACGGCGATGGCAAGACTGACATTTTTTGGCGCAATTCTGTAACAGGAGAAAATACTGCTTGGCTGATGAATGGTACAAACATTGATACTTCTGCTTTTATGCCCAAACTTGACCCTGTTTGGAGTCCTAGTATTGGCGATTTTAACGGTGATGGCAAGACAGACATCTTCTGGCGCAATACTCAAACCGGCGATAATACAATTTGGCAGATGAATGATACGATCGCTACTCCCAGCAATCTAGACCAAGTTCCTTTAGAGTGGTATTCTTAATACAATTTGATTAGACATCTGGCAGAAATTAAATATGCGTCATCCAGAACCCTTGTAGAGACGCGAAATTGAACTTCGTCCCGCTTCGCTAACGCGTCTCTACTTTATTTCGCGTCTCTACTTTTTCGGAGATGTCTATTGTAATGGTTCTAACTCCTACCGTTGCGAACATATTTATTTTTGATGCGCTGCACTTGCTGTTGAAACTCTGCACCTTTTTCTGGATTTACCATTGCGACAAAATTGGCAAAGCCACCAATGGCAGCGATTAAATTATCAGAGTTGCCCCAGTGCTTTCCTTCTAAACCGTCTTTCTCAATTTGAAAGAGGGTAGCGCGAAAGCGTTTTAATGTTTTGTTGTCAACGTTGGGTTTATCGTTTACCACTACTCCGGTAACTTCCTGCTGGCGAGATTTTCGCAGAATTCGGGTTTTTTCTTCGTTGATGGTGAAACCTTCGTGGGCAACAATTGATTCTGTGCGTTTAAGTATATTACATATATAACGCAGACTGTCGCCAGAAGCAGAAAAGGTTAAATCGTCTGCGTAGCGGGTGTAAATAAAACCTAATTTTTCTGCCATCGCCGTTAAACGTCGGTCTAAACGGCGACAGAGTAAGTTAGTAATTGCCGGACTTGCCGGGGAACCTTGGGGAAGGTGACGTTCATCGACTGCGACATAATAAGTTTTGCCGTCAATTTCTAAAGTTTCGACTTCCGCAGCGGTAGACACCAAGCCGAAAATTGTTGCCGCTGCTTCGGAATAGCCGAAGGAGTGAAATAAACCTTTGACTCGTTTATAAGAAATGGATGGGAAAAAGTTCTTTAAATCAAAGTTGATAATTACATCAGCGCCGACATGGGGTGTAGCATTGGTAACGATAGAGCGATCGCGTCTAAAGCCATGTGCAGCGTCATGAAGTTCCAGCTTTTCCAAAATATTCGCCAAAATCCAATGCTGTGCCTGTTTTAAATTCGGCATAGGTGCAGAAATTATTCTTTCTCCCCCCGTCTTTTTCGGGATTCTGAAGCGGATGTAGTGCGAAACTGTGGAGGTTTTGCGGTTAAATGCCAGAAAGCGGAGTTTTCCGAGAGTAATTCCCATCGCAGCGGCAATTTGTTCGGCGTTGTTGCATAACGGTAAACCGTAGGAATGCAACCTTTCTTCATTGCCTTCGGTGTTATTTAACCCCGCAGATACATCCTCCCCAAGATAGATAATATCCTGTTGCTGTTTCTGCTTCCAAGCTTCTGCACGCGATCGCCGTTCTTGTTCGCGGCGTTCTTTGGTTTCTTGACGCTTGCGACGCGATTCTTCTAGACGTTGCTTTAATAAGCGCTTTCGTAATTCCTTTTCATCCTGTAATTTTCGACTTTCTTGCCGCAGTTCGTTCAATTCCCGGCGAATTTCTCCAGCGCGGCGAATTTCATCTGCTGGATCTTGCGGCATTTCGCCTTGTGCAGACCAGAAACCATAACGTATCATTTCTTCGAGGATAAATTCCTCTTTGCCAACTTGTCGAATGCGATCGTATAGTTCCTGGCGGGTACGTGGTTGGTCAGACATATATATGATGTTGTAGAGACCCTAAATATGACGTCTCTACCTTAACCTTGGTGTTTTTAAGTTGTCAGTAGTGTTAGAAAAAATCACGCGCAAGTGAAAAAAGCGCCCTAGCGACTGGAAGTCGCGGCTATACGAACAAAGTCCGCCTTCGCGGACTCAAGAAAAATAAATATATACTAACCCTAGCGACTGGAAGTCGCGGCTATACAAACAAAGTCCGCCTGCGCGGACTCAAGATTTTAAGACCCAGGTCGGTGGGTTTTGTATGTATAGGCGCGAATTTCATTCGCCAGCCTAATTAGATAAATATAAAAAATCACGCGCTGTTTTTTTGTTGGTTCCCCTTCGTAAATCCCTCTGGACTAGACTACTCAACTCAAGCTAGGCTCGGTACTACCCGACTCATTCACTTCGTAGAAGTCAAACCGGAATATCGGGTAGTACCGAATGCCTAGCACAGTCAAGAGTAGGCTAGTGATGTATGATTAGGCTAAACGCAAGGACGACGAACCATCGCCCAGATTGCAAGGTTTCAACTCAACAAATGCGCGTGATTTATTAACACTGACGAGCGTGTTGCATTCGCAGTGCCAGAATGTGTTCGCAGGGACCTTTATACAGCTTGTTTTGCTGATGCCAGTTGCAAGTACATTCTGCGTCGATTATACGCTCATCTTTATCAATCGTCAAAGATGGATTTAAAGTTTTATCTTTGTCGTTAACGCTACCTTGCAAAATCAATGCGCCATTGTCAGTTACTGAAGTAACGCGCACTGCATTTTGACTCAAAAACCGAGTTGCGCTTTCTTCTCGTTCGTTGGCGAAGCGCAAACGCTCCATTGGTAAGGGTTCGCGGCTGAGTTCTCGCACGCGGTAAACTTGTTTATTTAAGTCGTAAATTGCACGTCCTGCTTGCGTGTAAGCACTTAAAGCTCCAAGTACCGCCGTGCGACTTAAATTTAGGCGTTGTGCAAGGCTATCCGGACTTTCTCGCCAATTTTCCCGCAGCGCGTCAAAAATCAGCTTTTGCGTCCATTCGTCAACGTCTGCGCGGGGTGCCATTAAATCAAAATTACCAGATTGCGCCCAGTCGTTTGCCGTCCATCCAGATAAACCGAGGGTAAAGGACATATCGCCCAAATCGGCGACGTAGAATGAAGGCATACCCGTACCCAACAAATGAACGGTGAATTTTTTGGCAACGGGGATGAGACGTTCTAAAATGTTCAGTCGGCGACGTCCCCAAACGCGAATTGTTTGGGGTTGGGTTCCTGTGTAAAGCGATCGCGGACAAACTACTTCAATATTCCACGGTTCAAATACCACCCGCACAGGTTCACCTGGGTTCAAATGATAGCGCATACTGCGGGGTCCGGTTGTCTCTTTATGGCGACGCAAAACAAAACAGATATTGTAGATATCCATCGGGTGCAAATCGAACTGCGTCGCAGGTAAAGACATCGCAGAACTAACTTGTAAAAAGCCTCTTACCCAACTATCAGGTAAATCGATTTTGACTTCTTTATAAGCTTCTTCGTTTTTTGTTTGAACTTCAAACCCAGAAGGATCAACTTGTAATTGAGTACTCTTATAACTGCGGATTTTCTGAAACTCATCGTACAGCGCTGCCGAGTAATCAACATTCGTTGTACCGCAAGCGAATTCATTAATATTTTTAAAGACTTCGTAACTTGCACTCAAGCGTCCATAACTCGATTCATCTACGCTAAAGCACTCAAAAAATACTTCATCGGGATGAACTGTGATTACTGGATCGAGTACAAACCAAGCATCCCGATCCTTTTGATAGAGATAGTCAAAATACTGCCTTTGGGCTTGATAATAAGGAGCAAAGCGTGCAGAACTGCGCTTGCTTAATTGATTTAATTCTTCTTCTAGTGGTTTAATTTTTACGGCAACATCTTGACGCATAGCTGCAACTAATTGCCAATCAATTTCATCTTGTTTAGCACGCCATTCTTTGTAAGCAGTTTTGTCTTTTGGTTTAAACCGCATATCAGAAACAACTACATCATGTAAAGCGCTAATCGCTTCACGAAAAGCGACATTTTGCCGCAATTCTCCGACAAAGTAAGTCGGGAGACGTTTCGTATCTGGAGAAAATGACATTTGAGTGTTTCCACCGCTTTCGTTAACAGCGGTACTTTGTTTATAAGCGTAGTTAAATTCCATAATTTTAGTTTTGATAAATGGAGTGCGTAGACGCGTAGCGACTTGTCATCAGACATCGCAATCAGCCAACTTGATAAATTATCGGTCGATATTTTGGCTGAGGAATAGATTTACCTTCAGCACTAGCCGTTTCCAGCCAAGCAGCTTTAGCAATCATTACCTCGTGAACTGCTTCTTCTGGTGTTGAACCCCAAGCAGAACAGAATTTCAAGTCAGGTATGTCAGCAATATAACCTTCATCTTCTTCGCTGTAGAAAATGTTAATGTGATAATCTTTCATGATTCATTCTTTAAGTACAGCTTTGCATAAGAACGAGCGCGTTTTTTAACGCAGAGGAACACGGAGGTAAGCGCAGAGTGACGCAGAGTTTTTGTGATAAATTTTCGTCATGAATTTATGCAATATTGTACTAAAGATTTTATATTTGCGATTTTGGATTAGTTGTTAATATCATTGTCTCCTCTTTTTCTTCCTCTGCTTCCTCTGCGTCTCTGCGGTTCGTTAAAATTAATAACTTGACCATCTTCGCAAGGAAATACAGATAATTTAAATTCTAACTTCAGAAACTGGTTTTACATCAATCGGCAATGACAAATCAGGATAACTTTTCTTAATTTTTAACATAATTTGTATCGCTTTTGCTTTATCTCCAATTGCCATAGTTAGCGATTGTCTTGTCATAACTTCAGCCACAACTTTAGCCGCTTCTTCGCTTTTTTGTGCCTCAGCATCCAGAAAAGCAAAAATTCGCTTTTTCGCAACACGTCCGGAATTGACGCGGCATAATACACTTATAAAATAAGGCATCAACTCCCGCAAACGTACTGAATTATCTACAGCATACTCTTCCAAATAGTTAGTTGTAAATAACTGCATATCTGCTGATGGATGTTCGCTGAATTTCAAGAGATATTCTTGTCCATCTGCTTGTTGGAAATTGCGAGTTAATAAATCACGTCCAAGTCTACGTGCATCTTCACGCACGCTATCACAAATGCTAACTAAAATTTTGGCTGTGAATTCTTCCGAACCAAATTCTGTAGTAAATATCTTAAAGGCAAATTCTCGCGAGTCTTGCCATTTTGACTCTAGCATCCGCACTGCTGATAACATTTCTTCGGAATCTAAACGCAAGCGATTTAAGATATGTAAAAACATCTGCCGTGCGGCTTCTCGCACTGATAAAATTTCGTGATTGGCAAGTTTGACAATTTCGCTAGCGGCAAATTCTGTTATCCAAGCGTTGCTATTTGCACCCAGCACCACACCACCTAATTCTTGTGCAGCGGAAGACTTTGCTGCAAGTAGATTTAAAGCGGTTTCTTTAGTAACGCTTGTCATCCATCCCTGCAAATCTTCCCGCAACAAACGTACTAAATAGCTGTGAACACCTTCATGCTTTTCGGGAGTTAGCAGCACTTCGATAAAATTAGATGCTAAATCGATGCTGAAAGCTGGATAAGCGGCTCCTAAACGATGGATAATAGGTTTAATCGCATTGCGAATTTCTGCATTTGCATTCACTGCCATTGCGACAATTAAAATGCTTTCCTCACCGATGAGTTTCTCATCAGGTAACTGTCCAAATAGTCTAATACCGATAACTCGCACTAATTCGTTAGGTGATGCAAGTAATGATTCAATTATTTCTGGCGGCAAGTTTTCGGCACTAATTTCGTGATTTAATAAAATCTGAGCGCCTAATTCTTGAATTTCCAACAGTGAATGTGTCAACAAATCATTGATGACACTTAAACCTAAGTTACGCAATTGAGGTGCAAAACTGAACAGTAAAGTTTCACCAATTTCTTTTGCCATTTCCCCTTGGGTTGAGGATAATGTTACTAATTCGGCAATGATGCGTCCAATTAATACTTTTGCAGTGGTATCTGTGAGAATAGTAGAACTTAAAAGTCTCCGGGCAAAGATGCGAGTGTCTGTCTGTTGACTGGTGACTAAAGCTGCAATAAAGTTACTATCTTCTAAGAAATATTCGCGTTTTTCATCTATCCAGTGGTAAGCTTGAATACGAGCGCGTTCATACAGGCAATTCGCTAAAGCAAGAACTAATTTAATGCTGGGTGAAGTGGAATTATAATTAAGCAGCGCTAGCTCAAAAGCAAATTGCGCTGTAACTTCATAACTCTTAACAAGTTTGATGATTGTAGGTATATCAATCGAAGCACAAAAGCGATCGCACGTTCTCAAAACTTTGACTGCAAAATGATGAACGCGATCGCACTCACTTTCTAATAATAAATGTAAAAGCGCATCTGGGTTTTGCTCCCAAAGTTGCCCAAAAGCTTCTTCTCTAACTGCCGGTTCTGGATCTCCCGGTTTATAACCTTCCCGACACTGCCACGCTTGAGAATTAGTTTTCAACTCGTAGCGGGGACTGTTTTCGTAGAGGATATGGTTAAATGTCAAATATCCAGCAAAAGTATCCCAATTGCGCGTTATTCTTCTAGGCGAGTTCCAGGGATAGAAAACTGACTCTTTTACTTCTTCAGCATCTGCATCACAATATTGAAGAAGAACGCCTACAGCCATTTTTACATAGTCAGGGTAACATTCTTCGCCTAACTGTTTGAGAGTACGCCATACCCGTCGTAGCAGATATTCACGAGTATTGCTGCTGTAAGCTATTCTTGATTGAGGATGTTTTAGTTCTGCTTCAACTTCACTGCTTTTAGATTCATAGCGTCCTGTTTGGGGATTATAATCACTCCATAAGGTCTTTCTTAAATGTCCCCCGCTTGGCAGACTAACATCATAAGACTCGCTAGAAAAACCCGCTTGCTCTATCTCTAACCCATAAGCAAGAATACCAAACACTTCAGCATCGTGGCGATATTCCGCCATTTTGAAAATATGGCGAAGTTGTTTAAAATAGTTTGGTTTGAAAGGTGAGGTGCATAAAATATCAAGCAGTGCAGGACGAAGGTATTGATTATCAATTTGATAAATCGTGTCTAAGACGGCAAAATGCTTGTAGTTACCTTGTTTTAGATAGTTAGATAAAGCTGTGGCAAAATTTTCTGACGAACCATTTCGCGCTAAATTTTGTAACTCCGGTGGTAAAAATTCAATTCGTTGTGCTTGCAAACTTGCTGTTTTTTCGGCATCAGATAGTTTTAAGAGTGCTTCAAAAGCGATGCGGCGAACAAATTCGGGATTTGAGAGATTATTATAAAGGTGAGTGACGGGAGCGATCGCACTATCACCCCCACACCAACCCAATGCCCAAGCAATGCAATAATCTCTTAGTGGTTCACCAGTACCGATCAGCTTGATTAGTAAAGGTGTCGCTTCACTAATTTTAAGTTCTCCCGCTCGCCAAATTGCCCGTTCTAACTTCCATTTACTCGGTTTGTCGTCTGCAAGTCGATTCAGAATTGCTTGTTTACGCTCATCGTCGCTTTTCTCAACTCGTGGTGTCGATTCTAAATTAACTGCTTGAGCCTTAACATCACGATACCCTTTTTTAGTCTTTTCGCCAACCAGCTTGTCAAATGCTTGCTGCGCTTGTGCTAAAGGTACGGCTTGAGTAGTTTTCGTACCTTCTTTGAGGTTAGTACCCCGTCGTCCGTAACGGAAGTTAACTACATAACGATCCTTACCAGTCTGACAAAGATCCACTTCGTAGACTTTATCAGAAGTTCCTTCTTGACAGTGCAGCGTAGTCTGTTTAATTAGTTTCATCGCACTCATTTTACCGAAAATTTTGGGTCTGAGCTACGTCCTTATAGGACGGCTTTTCTGATATACTAAGCGCAGTGGTAAGGTAATCAACCACTTAAAAAACCTAGCTGTCGAAAGACAAAGCGCTGAACCTTGAAAACTGAATCTATGCGGTTCTACTGCATTTTTCTAGACTCACCTCGCAGTAGGTAAAAGATTCAGAGGGGCTAGACAAACAGTTTTTTGAAGCGA
>NZ_KK073768.1:1659995-1674276 GCF_000582685.1 [Scytonema hofmanni] UTEX 2349 | reverse complement strand
TTTGAAGCGAATTTGCTTCAAAATCAAACAGGACTTGCTTCAAATGCAAATAGGGTAGGGCATACCCGAATTAACGCTTGGGAGCCAGTGCGTTGGGCGGCTCCGCCGACTTGAAGCACCTGGCGTGGAGAATCCCACCTCTGGGTTAGAGACTGCAAGGAATCTAATTTAAGTGGTTTCGTTGAGCCAAGAATCCCCGTGCGTTCACGCCGGGGAGTGTCAATACTGTGCCGATGACAATCTATTGTGGCTCGATTTTGCTAGAGTTGCCAGATGTGGGTTAATTATAAATTGTGTTTTTATACAACATCAAATGTCTTTTTATTTCGTAGTGAGCGCTTAAAGCTTAAATAAAGGCTTTTGAGGGCTGAAGCCCTCACTACAGCTGGTCTAAAAAAACCTTAATATTTGTAACTTAAAAGTTGAATGACGCCATTTTCTGGTAAGTTTTTAGAACTAATAGCAAGAGTGTCACTATTGCTACGACGTACATTCACGCCCTCCATCAAAGTTAAAAAATCATCAACTGGGGAAATATCGCAACTAGCAGTATCTGCGGCTTGTGTACGGTATTGGGTAGGAATTATCAACTTGGGATTTAACACCTGAACTGCTTGCTTGGCTTCTTGGGCATTGTAAGCTTTGAGACCACCTCCCACAGGGATGAATGCCACATCAGGACGCCCCATGAGGATTTTTTGCTCAATAGAAATCGGTGCGGCGGCTCCTCCTAAGTGTAAAATATTAATTCCGCCTTGCTTCCAACCCCAAGCGGTGTTAATGCCAAATTGCTTACCACCTTTGCGATCGTGGTCTATGGCAATTCCCTGGAATTTTATACTTTGAAATTCGTAAACTCCCGGTTCGTAGATTAGCTTTGGATTTCCTGGTAATCCTTCCACCGCACCTTCATCCAGCAGTTGACTGCTAATCAGCACTAAATCTGCGCTGACTTTGGGAGGACGATATTTAGCAGTACAACCCAGCGATCGAAAGGGATTTACAAGAATTCTTGTACCACCACCAGTAAACAGAAAGCAAGAATGACCCAACCACTGAACTGATAATGAACCGCTAGATTGTGCGTTAGCTTGAAGGTGTGAACTAAGGTCAGTAACTAAGGCTGTTACCAACCCTGCCCCACCATAGCTTATCAACTGTCGTCGTTTCATTAATTACTTCTCGACTGTAATTGTTCCAGAAAGTTTCGCAATAACTGCTTACCTAAAGATGTCAGCACACTCTCTGGGTGAAACTGGACACCTTCAATGTGAGGATAGTTCCGGTGTCGTACTCCCATAATGGTTCCGTCTTCTACCCAAGCAGTGATTTCTAAGATGTCTGGGCAAGTTTCGCGGTCAATGACTAAACTATGATATCTGGTTGCGGTCATAGGATTCTCTAAACTCCGAAAAACTCCTACTCCTGCGTGAGATACAAGAGAAGTTTTGCCATGCATCAACTCAGGGGCAGAAACTATTTTACCACCGAATACTTGACCAATGCTTTGATGTCCTAAACATACGCCCAATATAGGCAAGTTAGATCCGAGTTGTTCAATCAAATCTAGAGAAATTCCCGCATTTTCTGGTCGTCCAGGTCCGGGGGAAATCACGATCGCATCAGGCTTTAATGATTGAATTTCCGAAACTGATATCTTATCGTTACGAAAAACTTTAATATCGGCTGCGACTGGAAACTCTGCTGCTAGTTCTCCCAAATACTGCACCAAGTTATAGGTAAAGCTGTCGTAATTATCGATGACTATAAGCACAGCGATTAACTCCTGATTTTTACAACTGAAATATAATGAGTTTTTTGCTCTCGCTAGATTTTAATATTTGTTTAGACGTGCCAATATAAAACACGATTAATCGTGCCTTATAAATATAAGATTTAATATTGTATCAGATTTACTGGGAGGTTATCTGGGCAACGCAGTCACCTCCACTTGGGGCGATCGCTTGTCAGGATTTCAATGCTGACAAAATTAAGGTAAACATTGGCGGAAGTAAAAGTATACCAGCAACCAGCACCGCTACTAAAGCAGCAATTAGCACAGCACCCGCAGCACAGTCTTTAGCGATTTTTGCTAAATCATGGTACGTTTGCTTGACTGTTAAATCTACTAGAGATTCAAGCGCTGTATTCAGCAACTCTAGCGCCAAAACTAAACCGCTAGTTAAGGCAATCACCGCTATTTCCACTGATTTAAGATGTAAAAAAAGGCTCAAGCCGATTGCGAAGAAGCCAACACCTACATGAATGCGAAAGTTGCGTTGACTTTGAAAAGCGTAACTGATTCCAGCCCAGGCATACTTAAAACTAACAAATAAATTAGAGGCAACGCGCCAAGAGAGTTCCCGGTCGTTGGACACAATTGTTTCTAAGTGGTTTGGCGTGGGTGATGAAGAAACTTGTTTGGACATAGGCTGAAAATATAACAGCATCTTAAATAAAGTGGGAATCTTAGCTGATTTTAATCGCCCAATCAACTTTTCGGTAATTTTATATAGAAGTATTATATAAACAATGACTCAAATTTAACACCTACGATCACGAAACTAAGTGTTATTCTATGTCAATGGCAATACCAATTGCCTTCAGTAGTATCCCTTGCTGTTTCAGCATTCGCGTTTCTGTTTCTTCATCAGGATGATCCCAGCCTAGTAGATGCAATAAACCGTGTGCCGCTAACCATGCTAACTCAGTTGCTAAACTATGTTCCTGCTGTTGAGCTTGGCGTTTAGCGGTATCTACAGAAATAACTATATCACCTAGATATAAAGGCATAGAGGTAATTATTTCCTGAGTTTCAGGAAAGTCCACCTCTAATGTCGCAAAAGATAAAACGTCTGTCGGCTTATTTTGCTGACGATACTGGGCATTTAAAGCCTGAATTTCGGCATCGTCTGTCAAACGTAAGCCGATTTCATAAATTGATTTTGGGGAAATATCAGGTTGTAATATTTCCAACCAGCGACGAAACCAGCTTGACCAAATTTCCGTTGAAATTGGGATCTCAGCCTCCCCAAGATTTACAGCTTCGGCTGAGGGAGACTCATAAAAACAATCTTCTACATATAATTCGACTTGCACTTTTCTCCACAAAAGTAGGACGGTGCGATCGCTTCGGTATCGTCAGTGAGTCAGATAAGCAAGACCCACGAGGACAGCCACAAGTCCGACTCCGGTTAACGCAAAATGTTTAACAGAAGTGCCACCCTTACGCACCATGTTTCGCATGGCGAGTTTGACGTAGCTTGGTTGTTTAGGTTCTGTTGAAGGAAAGTTGCTCATGATGATTTGATAACAAACTCATTTATAAATGTAACAGTTTAGTGAGGCGAGAGTTGCCAGTTTGGCAAATTGGGGGACTGGGGACTGGGGACTAGGGAAGAAATATCATTCTTTAATACTCTTTTCGATTCGTAACATCTCCTACACCGATTTGAGTACAAAGAGCGCACAAGCTTGTGAGCGGTTTTATAATGATAATGAAAATCTTTGCGGCTCCTAGCAATTTTTTGATGTTGTTTGCCTTCTGTTTTTGCAAGTTTGCGGCGTGACTTACTACGTGGTGTTTTTATTTTTAAACCAGATAAAAAACTCCTAACATACATGTGCTAGGAGTTATAAATTTAAACCCACATCTGGAAATTTTTGCAAATTGCATTTAGTCTCAGCAGCAAGGAAAGTAAAAAGAAAGAAGAATAAAACTTTTACCTTACTGCCGAGCTACTTTTTTAATAACTGCAAGGGTGGGATTGCCCCACCCATTATCCTTGGCTTTTACTTAGCCATTTTTTCTGCAATTTTGCTCTTAGCAGCTTTAAATTCTGTAGACAATTGTTCGCATTCTTGAGTACTCAAATTGTTACGAATTGCAGCAAACATTGAGCTTTCTTCTTGACGAATGTGGTCGCCAACAGCTTCCATCAACTGCTTGATTTTGTCTTTGAATTGAGGTGAAGACGGTTCGATCGCTTTGATTTCATCTAGCTTCTGCTTCATTTCAGCTTGCTCGTCATACAACTCTTGGGTGTCGTTTTCACCGTAGAAAGAACGTACTCTTGGATAAACTACTTCTTCTTCTGCTTCAGCGTGAGCTGATAAATCCTTGTAGATTTGACCGAAGTATTCTTGGATCTTTTGAGGATCGTTACTTGCCAACAATTCGGTAAACAGAGTATTTACTTTTACGTGATCCATCCGGATAAGATCCTGGATGTTCAAATCTTGCTTATCGCTGTTTTGGGTAACAACACTACCAACAACACCGCTAAATGCTGCCATAGCGTCTTGGACTCGTGCCCAAATACCTTGATCTGCATCTTGTCCTGTGAGTTCACGGACACCCAAAATTTCCAGAACACCTTTGAGTTGCTCTTGATGAGCGCGGTTCTCGAAGTTAATGGTGTTCAACGGTCCAATTGCTGCCATCACATCTGCACCAACTTTTTGGCTAGCTTTGTGAATGGTCAAGCCAGACATTACTTGTTCGTGCTTCAACAATTCATGCTTAGATACTTTTTCATACAAGCTCAATTCTGAGCCTTGCATTAATTTCCCAATTTTTTCAACCATTTCTTTAATGGTGTCTTTGGGTTCGCCATGTACGCCATACTGGACAATTACGGTTTCCAGAATGCCCATATTTTTTTGGTCATCATTGAGCATGTCTTGGAAACGCTTGCTGATTTCCGAATCATTTGTTTCTTTCAAAAATAATTGCTCATTTTGAATCAACAATTGTTGTAGCGCTTTCATGTCTGCCAATTTCGTGGCGATCGCAGAGCGCTTGGTATCATCTAAAGTCGCTACCATTTTTTGTTCTCCTCTGAAAATCTCTTTAAATCAGTGTTATCACTACGTTGCCATAGGGTGTTGGATGATTCCATCTTTCTTTTGAGCGATGCCTGTCAAACTAAAGTTATAAAAATGAGAATTTTATTAATAATTCTTATACTTATACTTTTAGATAGATAACGGTTTTCTCTTCACTCCATCGCCAGATAGATAAATTTTTTCAGTCAATTTTCTAGATTGACTCTAAGGATATTCGCACCGAAGATAAAGCCAGAATGCTCTCCCAATCATGGATTGGGAGACCAGGCACTAAATAAAGCCCCAGAAATAGGGTTATCTAGCCAATTACAGCAGATTGCATTGTTATTAAATCACGTAGAGACGTTCCGCCGGAACGTCTCTACAATGTGCGATCGCAACTTTGCTTTTGTCTTATGTTGAGCAAATTCCCTTCGGTTATAAACTAATAAATTGAGGATAATAATGGAAACTACAGATACAAATCCAACAACTTCTACACCTTTTCCCAATATTCCACCACTGATTGAAAGTGACGACAGAGAGTATATGGATAGTGGTGTACCCAGCACAGTAGCGATCGCTGGACATCCTTTGCACCCTTTGAGTGTCATTTTTCCCATCGCGTTTTTAGCTTTAGCCTTAGGAACCGATTTTGGATATTGGTTAACTCGTGATTTTTTCTGGGCTAGAGCTTCAATATGGCTAATCGGACTCGGACTAGGTGCAGGTTTGTTAGCAGCTGCGATCGGTTTGAGCGACTTTTTGAAAATTGAACGAGTCCGCAAGCGCAGTGCAGGTTGGGTACATATGATACTTAACGTCGCCATCCTAGTTTTATCACTCGTCAACTTCCTTTTGCGTTGGGGCGACGCTGAGTCACGCATATTACCTTGGGGATTGTTAATCTCGCTTATTGTCGGTACCCTGACTAGTGCTTCTGGCTGGTTTGGTGCTGAACTCTCATATCGCCACAAAATCGGTGTTGTTGGTGCTGGTAGTAGAAGATACCCTTAACAAGAATGAAGTATAAAGGATGTAGTTGAATTCAACTTTTATACATTCACTTGAGAAGATGCGCCAAAACCGTAAACAAACAATATTCATCATCCTGTCTTTGCTCATCGTTGTACCGATGGGCTTTTTATTTAAGTACTACACGGGACTTGCTCATAAATGGTTTAATGATTACGCAGCCGCAGTATTGTATGAAATATTTTGGTGCTTGTTCGCGTTTTTGTTCGCGAGAAGACGCCGATTTATACAACAAATTCCTCTATGGGTTTTTGTTATTACCTGTATACTAGAATTTTTACAACTTTGGCATCCCCCTTTCTTGACAGAAATTCGCGCCACTTTAATAGGTAAATGGTTACTTGGAACTACCTTTGCTTGGTGGGATTTTCCTCATTATTTATTAGGTTGTGTTTTAGGTTGGTTGTGGCTACGACAATTACAGAAAATAGGCAATGCACAAAAAAGTCAAAGTTAAACCTAATTCCAAACAGCAAAAAGTTGAAGAACAACCTGATGGCAGTCTTACTGTACATTTAAAATCACCACCTGTTGATGGTAAGGCGAATGAAGAGTTAATTAAACTGTTATCAGAAAGATTCGATGTACCAAAATCTTACATCAGAATTAAGTCAGGTTTATCCTCTCGACAAAAGTTAGTTGAAATTGATACAGAAGATTAAAATTTGTGATTCTTAGAGAATTTCTGTGCTTTGATTAAAAAATATCTCGTTACCAGGTTCAGCCTAGTAACACACTTTTATCTGGTTACTAGGCAGCAGCCTAGTAACATTGAATGCGAGGTGTAATTTAGGTAGCACAGACCCAAAGTCGTTCCCTGGAAGAGCCAGGGAACGGGATATAATTATAATTCCTGAGTAATGCTGATGTATCCAGATTCGGCTTTGACTCGCTCTATCCAAGCTTTGATATGGGGAAATCTGGACAAATCAAACCCACCTTCATTAGCGACATGAGTGTATGCAAATAAACTGATATCAGCAATGGTATAACGTTCGGCAACAAAGAAAGTGTGAGACTTTAAATGTTCTTCCATCAAGCCAAGTGCTGCATATCCAGCCTCATACTTTTGTTCTAAGGCATCTTTATATTCTTCAGCTTTACCTAAAATAGAAATCCAATATCTGGGGGTAGCGATAAAAGGTTCATGGCTGTTCTGTTCAAAAAATAGCCATTGCAGTACTTGCGCTCGCAAAAAGCGATCGTAAGGTAAAAACTCTGTTCCTTCGCTCAGGTAAAGCATGATGGCATTTGATTCTGACAAATATTTCCCTGGTTCAACTTCCAAAACAGGAATCTTGCCGTTTGGATTTATAGTTAAAAATTCTAGCGATCGCGTCTCACCTTTAGTGATGTTAACCTCTACTCTCTCAAACGGAATGCCAAGTTGTGTCAACAAAAGACGTATCTTATAGCCATTACCAGAAGGTAAAAAATCGTACAAATGGAGTGGTTCCATGTTTTAAAAATATTGTAAGGAGGTTTAGAAAAATCAGAGATTGGAAGAGAATATCTTATCAAATTCTTTCAAAAAAAACAGGACAAAATTGAAATAATATTTGCTTTTTAGGTTGGATTAGAATTCTCTGAAAAAACAAAAAACGGAAGTATTATTTGTTTATAGTATTTAGTTGTTAAATTTTAATCAGCGGTTGAGAAAAAACTATGTGTGGAAGATTTACTTTAAAGCAGCCGGCAGAAGCAATTGCGGCTGTACTGACTTCTGCGTCGCCAAATAATCAAACTTTTGATGTAGAAAAACTGCCACAATTGTCAGCGCAATATAACATTGCACCTACGCAAATGGTGGCAACAGTGTTACATACTCAAGAAAGTAACCAGCGAGAATTTCACTTCTTACGTTGGGGGCTAATTCCTTCATGGGCAAAAGACATCAGGATGGGGGCAAAGCTGATCAACGCTAGGGCAGAAACTGTTGCAGAGAAACCCGCTTTTCGTTCAGCTTTCAAACGCCGGCGTTGTTTGGTGCTGGCAGATGGCTTTTATGAATGGCAGCACCAAAACGGTAAAAAGCAGCCTTTTTACTTTCATCTGCAAGATGGACAACCTTTTTGCTTCGCTGGGTTGTGGGAACAGTGGGAATCTCCCGAAAAAGAGAAAATAACCTCGTGTACAATTTTGACAACGATCGCTAACGAAGTATTAAAACCAATCCACGATCGGATGCCTGTAGTTCTTGATAAGAAATATTACGATTTGTGGTTAGATCCACAAGTGCAAAAGCCCGAAGCACTACAAGAAGCATTGCATCCCTATCCAGCTAGCGCGATGACTGCCTATCCAGTCAGCACTTTGGTAAACAACCCCAAATACAATAATGCTGATTGTATAAATTCAGTCTAAAAGAGAATTGCCTCGGCAATCAGTTAAATTAACTAATGAGGCATAGAAGCCATTTTGAGTCATTAGCTGCAACCAGAGCGTTCGTTACTATATGCCAAGAACCCAGAAAAACGATAATTTTATTGACAAGTCCTTTACGGTAATGGCAGATATCATCTTAAAGATGCTGCCAACCAACAAAAAAGCCAAAGAAGCTTTTGTTTATTACCGAGATGGAATGTCGGCGCAGGCAGATGGGGAATATGCCGAAGCCTTAGATTACTATCAAGAAGCCCTAACATTAGAGGAAGATTCCTACGATCGCAGTTATATCCTCTACAATATGGGGCTAATTTATGCCAGTAACGGCGACCATGACAAGGCTTTGGAGTTGTATCATGAAGCCATTGAGTTGAACCCACGCTTACCCCAAGCCTTAAACAACATTGCCGTGATTTACCACTTTCAAGGCGAAAAAGCGAAAGAATCTGGCGATCACGACGGTGGTGAAGCACTGTTCGATCAAGCCAGTGATTATTGGGTTAGAGCCATTCGTTTGGCTCCCAATAACTATATCGAGGCTCAAAACTGGCTGAAAACCACCGGGCGATCGCAAATTGACGTATTCTTTTAACTAGCCATAAGTCATAAGTCATTGACTTATGACTTATGACTATTAACTATTGAATCTTGACAAAACCATGATTGACCGTGAGCAAGTTCGTAAAGTAGCCCTTCTCGCTCGTTTAGAGTTGACATCTGAAGAAGAGGAGCAATTCACCACTCAGTTGGGGAATATTCTGGATTATGTTCAACAGCTAGATGAACTCGATGTCAGCAATGTTGCACCAACTACACGCGCTATTGATGTCAGCAACGTCACGCGAGAAGATAAATTGGAACCCTATTCTGACAGAGAAGCTATTCTCAACAGTGCGCCAGAACAAGAAGGCGAATTTTTTAAAGTGCCAAAAATTATGAATGTTGAATAGTTAATTGTTGGTTGACGCTTAACTCGTGACGTACTCCACACACTCCTATCGACGGTGAGTGTGGGCTACGAGCGTGACTCTTCGCGTGAAGACATTAACTGAGCTTTACAAACATGAAACCCACAATAGCGCAGTTGGAAACCTTATACCGAGTCTGTATAATGGCTAGCAATTTACTTATTCCAACTAGATGTCGGCAGGGGTCGCCCGTTATACCCTACGGGTTAACGGGTGGGGAATGCCGACTAACTTATACAACTGAGCGTAAGCGAATCCTTATTCCGGAGTTGCTTGTTGCTCAACATATTTTTTGAGATGTTCAACAGTCACCCCGCCGCAACTAGCAACAAAATATGAACCCGTCCAGAAAACTGGTTTTTGGTAAACCCGGTTGAGATAGTCGCCGAATTCCTTGCGGATAAGGCGGCTAGAAACTGTTTTGAGATTAGCAATAAACTTACTGAGTTCAATTTGAGGATGATAACGAACTAGCAAATGAATATGGTCAGCCTCTCCATTAAACTCTAGTAGCGTTGTTTCCCATTTTGAACAGGTCTCACTGAAAATAGTACTCAGTCGCTCGTGGATGGATTTGTTTATAACTTTCTTGCGGTATTTTGTCACGAATACAATATGAGCAGTAAGTGTGTAGACAGACCTAAAACCTTTGTCATACTGTATTGTCATGATTGGCGATAAGCTATAGAATGATGATTATGATTCTAACCTACTGCTACCGAATTAAACCCAATGTCGAACAAAAAGCAACTATGCTCTACACATTAGAGCTGCTTCGTCGGCATTGGAATTTTGCGCTCGGTCAGAGGTTAGATTGGCTACGACGAACCCGTTGCCAGATTAACCGTTGTAGTATTAGTTCTGAACCTATTGGGGACATACCGAGCAAAGTTGACTACTACACTCAGCAGTCAGATATAAAACAAACTAAAGTATTGTTTCCTGACTACAAAAATATTTGGTCAGAATCACAACAGGTTAACTTGCAACGTTTAAACAAAGCTTGGGAAAGATGGCTTTTTCCTGACAAATCTGGGAAACGGGGTGGTAGACCGAAGTTCAAAAAAGTTGGTGAATTACGTTCTTTTGTTTACCCGCGCATCAATTGCCCGAAAGCTGGAGCGCATCTAAACAACGGAGTACTGAAACTATCAAAGATAGGAGAGATGCCTATTATTATGCATCGTCCTATTCCGGATGGTTTTATCTTGAAGACTTGCACCATCGTCCATAAGGCTGATGGTTGGTATTGCGCTATTTCCATACAAGATGAAACAGTACCAGAACCTATGCCCCTGGACGAGGTGAAAACGGTTGTAGGTATTGACGTTGGGCTTAAGGAGTTCCTCACTACATCAGTGGGTGAAGCTGTTCCTATTCAGCAAACCTATCGCAAAACTCAGTCTCACTTAGCCCGTCAGCAGCGTAAATTAGCTCGGAAAGAGAAAGGGTCAAATCGTAGCAATAGACAGAAAAATAAGATAGCTAGAATTCACCAATGCATTGGCAGAATTCGAGAAAACTTTCACTACAATACCGCTCACAAATTAGTCAAAAACTATGACTTAATTGCGGTAGAAGACTTGAATATCCGGGGTCTTGCTCGTACAAGGTTGAGCAAATCAATCTTAGATGCAGCTTGGGGACGATTCATTACCATCTTGGAGATAGTGGCAGTCAAATGCGGTGTCCGAGTTGTAAAAGTGTCTCCCTACAGCACGTCTCAAGATTGTTCAGGTTGTGGAGTTAAAGTGCCGAAAACTCTCTCTATCCGCTTGCATGAGTGTCATAAATGCGGTTTGCAGATGGACAGGGACGAGAATGCCGCTCGGAATATATTAGACCGAGCATTAAACGAGGTGGGACTCATCTTGTCTGCGCGTGGAGGCTTAGGGGACACCCAGCCCGTGAAGCGCGAAGCTTTTTCAGGCTGGGATGGTGTACAACTATCTCTATTCTGATTCAGAAGCTCCCGTTATAGTGCGCTAGCACTTAACGGGAGAGAACGTCACTTAACTTAACTCGTTTAGATGAAAGAAGCCAACGCATATTTATATTAGTTGGAGAGACAATAGAAATAGAGATTTACCCCAATGGGAGGTTAAAGCAGTGACACAACCTGATTTTAACAAAATGACAAGAGAGGAATTATTAGCATATATCCGGAAACATCCTCAAGACATACAAACGTTTCATAAATACATGGATTTATTAGCAACCGCACCAGATCGAGTAGAAATATCCGTCGAAGAACTTGAAACTAAATTAGCCAAACGCCTACAAGAAAGTTGAAATTGATAACATCGCAATAATGAATTGAAAAGCCTACACGTCTGTGTCGTGGAGTAGTGTAGGTAGTTCACCACTATCAAAGGAGAGAATTTATGGGTTTGGGAATCCTCAAAGATGGTAAGTGGATATCACAAAGGGAGCAAGAGGACTCTGAAGGTAAATTTGTCCGTCCCTCAACCACTTTTCGCGGTAAAATTACTGCCGATGGTTCGAGTGGTTTTAAAGCTGAACCTGGGCGCTATCATTTATATATATCTTGGGCTTGTCCTTGGGCTTGTCGCACCGCAATTATGCGATCGCTCAAAGGATTAGATATGGCGATCGGCTTATCGGTGGTTGCTGCGGAAATTCACGATAACAGCTGGGAATTCTCAGATGAACCAGGAAGCATTCCCGATACAGTCAACAACACAAACTATCTTTGGCAAATTTATCTCAAAGCTGACTCTAATTACAGTGGACGAGTCACAGTCCCCGTTTTATGGGATACACAAACTGGCACGATTGTCAATAATGAGTCCCGTGAAATTATGCGGATGTTCGATACAGAATTTAATGCCTTTGCTAAACAGAATGTAAACTTTTATCCCGAAGCTTTGCAAAAAGTTATTGACGAGACAATTGACGCAATTTACCAACCAATCAATAACGGTGTTTATCGTGCCGGATTTGCCACTTCTCAGTCAGCTTACGATGAAGCGGTAACGGAATTATTTACAAAACTTGACTACTGGGAAAAAGTTTTAGGAGAGCAACGCTATCTTTGTGGGGAGCAAATTACGGAAGCGGATTGGTGTATGTTTACTACTCTGTTTCGCTTCGATGCTGTCTATTACGTCCACTTCAAGTGTAACTTACAGCGGATTGTCGATTATCCCAATTTGTGGAATTATCTCAAAGACCTTTACCAACAGCCGGGAGTTAAGGAAACTTGTAACCTTGACCACATCAAACGGCATTATTATATCAGCCATCCCAACGTTAACCCGACTGGGATTGTGCCTAAAGGACCAAGAATTGATTTTGATGCACCCCATAACCGCGATCGCGCTTATGCTGACGTTACCAAAGTTTGATACTAATATTTTTTCATAATTAGGCGATCGCAATTCAAATTTTCTCTTTTGCTTTAACACTCGCAATTAAAAAAATTAAAAACCCGGTTTTTATTAACAATTGTTAATAAACCGGGTTTTTAGTATCAAGGTATGTATCTTCGGAATTGGCAAATTTGCTCAAATAACTTAAGAATTAGCAGAAATTTACTGTATTCATTGTTTATTAGTTCTAGATAATCATGACTAATGACTTTTGAATTGTCACATTTTATGAACTATTTTACGTATTTCCAGACTTTTATCCTGTGAGTCTAACTTTAGGATGAATGAGCGATCCCCCTGGATAGATGAGCGATCCCCGCTTTGGCAATTATATTATAAGTGCCGATAAATATCTTTTTAACTCTTAGCGAAATATGAATAGCTGTCCTTGTTGCTCCCACCAATTGCTACGACATATTCGTTCCTCAAATGTTTACTGGTTTTGTTCCCACTGTCGGCAAGAAATGCCAAACTTTGAGTATTCATCTAAGAAAGCAAGAACTTTATCTCATCAAACCCGCAATCTAAGACCTTATATGGCAATTTTTGAGGGGAAATTGCCAGTAGAAGCTGTTCAATTAGAAACTGCCGTTGCGATTAAAGTTTGATAGAAAATTGGTAATGGGGCATGGATACTAGAAAAAGAATTATTACCTATGCCCTATGACCAATTCTCAACTTACTTTGGTGCCTTAAAACCAGCTTTTTCTGCTGTTAATGTATCTTTAAAGCAAATATCCGGCTTGACTTTGTCATAATCAAGCGACTTGGCAATATGGTATATATTGCCTCGCTTCTTCGTTACCTTACCCTTAACAAGCGCATCATTAGGACAAGTCGTTGCGTTTGTAGGTTTTACCCCAAGTTTTGCTGCTTCAGGGGGAATAGAAGCCTTACTTCCTGACTCGGCTGAACTATCAGAAGTTGAACTTCCAGTCGTGCTGGCAGGACTCGCAGTAGCGCCGGTATCAGGTGCTTCAGCTTTTTTACCACAGCTGGTAAGGGTTAAAACAGCTAACAAAGCCAAAGCAATAGTAGATTGATAAGGCTTGAGTAAATTGTTCATGTGCCAAAAATAAAAATATTTTAGCCGACTGTAACTTGGTCAGTGTTGACATCAGTGGCACCGCTAACCCCCGTTGCGATCGCCACCATTTCATCTAAAATTTCTTGGCTGGGGACTTGCCCTTTTAACACAACTGTGCTTCCTGTTTGAGCAACGTATAGAGAATCAATCTCATCAAACAGACCGCTTTCGTCAAAAGCAAGCGCAACTCGTTTTGCCAAACCACTTTGGTCATATTCTCCATTTAATCCCACTCGTTCTAGTGGAATGTCTTGCCCTGAATCATCAGTAGCAGCTGTCTCTGGATTGACTTGAGCATCAGCCGGTTTTTCCATCCCAAAAAGTCTTTGTAACCAACCCATAACTAAATTTTCTCCTTTTATTTACACGGATAATTATCGTTGAAAATGGGGCAATGTTAAGAGGGGAAAAGGTTAAAGGGTAAAGGGTAAAGGTATGGAAATAAAGAGTTATTTAAATCACTCATGATATTTTTTCCCCTTTTCCCCCTTCCCCTTTCCCCTTTCCCCCTTCCCCCTTCCCCTTTCCCCCTTCCCCTTTACCCTTTCCCCCTCTTTCTCATCGACAGACTTCTTGCAAGGTAGCAG
>NZ_KK073768.1:1647666-1659895 GCF_000582685.1 [Scytonema hofmanni] UTEX 2349 | reverse complement strand
TGCAAGGTAGCAGTAAAGTCTGGATAGGAAATAGCGGCTGCTTCTGCGCGTTGGATAATGGTGGTACCGGTGGCAACTAAAGAGGCGATCGCTAAACTCATGGCAATTCTATGATCGGTATGGCTATCGACATCAGTCCCCACTAAAGAAGTACCACCTGTAATTTCCATACCATCGGGTAATTCGGTAACTTTTGCACCCATTTTATTGAGTTGCTGTGCCATTACTGCAATGCGATCGCTTTCTTTGACTCGTAGCTCCTCCGCATCTTTAATTACCGTTGTACCCTCGGCAAATACTGCCGCTACCGCCAAAATCGGAATTTCATCAATCAATCTGGGTATGAGATTTCCTTGAATTGTACAGCTTTGCAGACGGACCGAACGCACTCGTAAATCGGCTACTGGCTCCCCAGCAACTTCGCGCTGATTTTCTAGTTGGATATCGGCTCCCATCATCGCTAAAGCGTCTAAAATACCTGTGCGGGTGGGATTAACGCCGACATTTTCCACCACCAAATTAGAATCGGGTACAATTGCCCCAGCCACCAACCAAAAGGCAGCGGAACTGATATCCCCAGGTACAATTACTTTTTGCCCATACAGTTGAGCCGGACCTGTAACAGTGACGCTATTTGTGTCTGGGTCAACGCTCAGTTTTGCTCCAAACGCTTTTAACATTCGTTCGCTGTGGTCGCGGGAAAGTGCTGGTTCAGTGACAGTAGTTTGTCCTTCGGTCATCAAACCCGCTAAAAGAACGCAGGATTTAACTTGGGCAGAAGCGATGGGGGAAAGATAGTGAATTGGTTTGAGTGCAACACCAGCAATAGCTAGAGGTGCTAAAGAATTATTTTTTCGTCCCCAAATTTGCGCTCCCATTTGTTGTAATGGTTTGACAACACGAGACATCGGACGCGATCGCAAAGAACTATCACCCGTTACAGTAAAAAAGCCCCCCGGATGAGAAGCTAAAATTCCCAACATCAATCGCAGTGTCGTACCAGAGTTGCCGGCATTTAACACATCAACTGGTTCTCGCAGTCTTCCTAAACCAATACCCTTAACCCGCACTAATTCTGTATTCAGTTCCGAAATTTCTGCACCCATAGCTTGAAAACAGCTAGCAGTGCTGCGGGGATCTTCTCCTAAAAGAAGTCCTTGAATCTCGGTTTCACCTTGAGATAGTGCTCCCAACATCAGAGCACGATGGGAAATAGATTTATCTCCCGGTACTCGGATGCGACCCTGTAAAGATAGTCCAACAGGAGGTCGCTGGATAATTAAGTTTTGAGAAGCGTTTTCTTTAGTTTCTACGGTTATAACTGAAGCCGACATTAGGATAAACTGGCAATTAAGATGCATCAGAAGTTCACAAGGAAGGCAAAGCTAATGCCGCCGCAGGTTACTTCCTTGTTAGTATCGTATCGCTTTCTGCTGTATGAAATTTACTGAAATCCCAATCAAGAAGAATTCAACAGTCAGAATCTAATTAGGTAAGTTTTTACACCCCTGCCTCTGGTGAAGACCGTCTGAAGAAACGCAGGAGTGCAAAAACACCCTTTATACAATAGACATAGGAGTGGAAAAGTAGAGACGTAGCAGTGCTACGTCTCTACAACGGGAGATCCTCCTGAGGCTGTTAAGGGAAAATCTGGGAGCATCCCAACGAAAGCCGCAATACCCTAGAAGGGTATCGCTACACAAACAAAGCCTGCCTTGTCTACGACACGCTTTGTTTGTGTAGCCCCAGGAATAGGAGCGCCTGTGGGCGTTTTTGCACTCGTTGGGATGCTCCCGAAAATCTTCACTCTTCTTTGATTTTGTAGTAGCTTTCGCGCCTAAAACCGTGATTTTTGCTTTTTAAATTCAAATTTAGCTATTTTTATCCTGATTTATCTAGCTTACTAAATCAGCAGATTCAGTTAAGATTAAGCATGTTTTATTAAGTTGCTTAACCTGACCTGCTACGCCTAGGACAGTGGGCGCGTAAATATACCTACCTTTTTTGAGGACTATAAGCAATAGAATTTTTGCCAGTTCTAATAGTAGGTTCACTTATGCCAAGCTGTACTAGTATTGATTTCTTTTTGTTCAATAGCTGAAGTGCCCATTACGCTCCCATGCTCACCCATCACCGCAAGCCCGTGTGCTTATCACTCATTTCCACAGACCTCCCTGTTTGGTCTGTTGTTGAAACAGCCGGGACATTGTATCAAAAAGATAGTGACCGGTTCCATTTATTATTGACTGCACCGCCGTTAATTAGTTATGAAGTAACGACTCCCCCAAGTCCAGAAGAAACCCCTCACCCAGGACAGCGCAAGGCTCAACCTCCCAGCAGTCCCAGGATCTTATGGATGGAAATTTCACCTTACCGAGTAATTATGACTATGCAAGGTAACGCTCAGTTAAGTTACCGTCACTTCTGGGAACAGGGTGTTTATGGTATTACTCGTTATTGGTTGCCTACAGAATCATTACATCCTCACGAACCTATTCGATTACGTAATTTTACTCGAAAATTGAGTCTCACTGGACACCCTTTGCCAGAGCAATTACGGGTAGAATATGAATTGTGGGCAGATAAAATCCAACTAGGATGCTATATCCTCAATTTGGAAATTAAGCATTGATGTTGGTTGATAGTTGATAGTTGTTGGTTGATAGTTGTTGGTTGCATTTTTTTCTAACTACTAACCACTATCCACGCTCCTACTATCCACTATCCAAAATAATTAGGTTCGTTCCCAGGTTTCCATTTTATATTGCAACCAATACTCGGCTTTTGTTCCCTTGCAACTGGTTTACCTGCTAAAACAGCTTGAATTGCTGCGCGTAAATCTGTACCTGTTATAGGTTTATCATTGGTTGGACGGCTATCATCTAATTGTCCTCGATATACGAGTTTTCGCTCTGCATCAAATATAAAAAAATCAGGTGTGCAAGCTGCTGTATATGCTTTTGCAGTTGACTGACTTTCGTCATAACATAAAGGAAAACTAAACCCAAGTTCTATTGCCATTTCTTTCAATGACTCAGGTGCATCATCTGGATATTTATTAATATCGTTGGCACTAATTGCCACAATTGCCAAATCACCAGGAATGTAATCTTTTCCCAACTGCGCCAATTCTGCTTTTATATGCTTGACAAATGGGCAATGTTGACAAATAAACATTACCAACAGCGCTTTTTTGTCTGCAAAGGTCGCAAGCGATATTGATTTGCCAGATACTACATCCGGTAGATGAAAATCTGGGGCTTGAGTGCCTAACGGCAACATGGTTGAAGCAGTTAAAGCCATAAATTATTCGATCCGTTTATCTGAAAAACTGCTTTGACTATCAGTTATTTTCCAACATACCATTAAACGCAACTCTAGACGACTGCGAACCCGTTCTCGCAGCGTCCCGTAGGGAAGGGCTTGTCACCGGACATTGCCTTACTTATGTACATACTTTGGCGTAGATGAGCAAAGTTGTTCATTAGACCTTCTTCGTCAACAATACACCGTTTAGACGCATTGGATTTTCCTCTGTTTTCTTTATTGTGTAAAAAGGTGAACAATGTACAGATATTGGCTGGGTCTCAGGTAAAATTCCATAGCAAACTTTCTGCCAAATTAGCATCAATTTTGATTTAGTGCTATAATCAGAGACTTTGTTGTTGTTTTACTTTTAGCCAACGATGATACAAACGGGTAAGGCAACCCAATTTGATTACAAAGCACTGTACAAGTCCAACCAGCTTATTTATGGTCAAGGTCAGACAGCAGTGATTACAGGATGGACAGTGAAGGAGGCGATCGCTAAACACCTGCACAGTAGCGAGTATGCTGTAATTGGGCAATTGTACTCGCCCACAAGAGGAATAAACATATTAGTACGGAATCTTCTGGCTAACCCACATGTACGATATCTGGTTGTCCTTAACGCTACTAAAGAAGACAAAAACGCAGGTGCGTGTGAATGCTTACTAGACTTTTTCCGCAACGGTTTTAAAGAAGGGTCATGCGATACTGGACGGCTTTGTTGGGTAATTAATTCTAAAAAAATTCTTGGATATATTGATCTTGATGTTAAAGTTAGCGCTTTAGAAAAGTTACGAAAATCTATTATAGAGTACGAAGCAAAAACAATTTCTGAAGCTGTTAATCAAGTTAAGTCTTTTGCACAAAGAGAACCAATGGAACCTTGGGGTAACGCTGTAAAATTTCATATGCCTAGTGTCTTACCAACTGTTTTACCTGGGCAACGATATGGGCACAGAGTCGAGGGGAAAACCATTGCCGAAACCTGGGTGAAAATCATTCATCTTATTAAGACAACAGGAACAATTCGACCTACTGCGTATGATGGGCAATGGCAAGAATTAATAGATTTAATGGCAGTTGTGACTGATGAACCAGAAGACTTTTATTTTCCTGAGCCTAATTATTTACCAATTGAAAGCGATTTTATTCAACAATACATTTCCCAAATTTCCGGTTTAGATGATTCCTCCAAACAAGAAGGAGTCAAATATACATACGCTCAACGTTTACGTTTCCACTTTGGACACGATCAAATTGAGCAAGTAATTGAGAAACTAATAGCTGATATTGATTCAGCTAGGGCAGTAATGTCTTTATGGGACGTGGAAAAAGATGCTCACGATAGTCCGCCTTGCCTTAATCATATTTGGGTAAGAATAGTTGATAATGAACTATCTTTAACGGCGACTTTTCGGAGTAATGATATGTTTTCTGCATGGCCCGCAAATGCAATGGGATTATTAGCTCTACAGCGACATATTTATAAAGCTATTACTCAACGGTCTAAGCATAAATTGAAGATGGGACCATTAATTACTATTAGTCAAAGCGCTCATATTTATGATGACTGTTGGGAAAATGCAGATAATGTAATTAAATCCCATTATGCCAAAATTTGTAGAGCTAGAGATTACAGCGATCCTGCGGGCAGTTTTGTGATTAATGTGCAGGATCACAGCATTATGGTGGAACACATGACTCCCGGTTCTGGAGAAGTAGTTAACTGCTATTCAGGTAAATCTGCTTTCTCTATTTATCGACAAATAGCAGCAGATTGTCCTGGCTTGCAAGTTGAACACGCAATGTATTTGGGGACAGAGTTGCAAAAAGCAGAAGTTGCTTTGTTAATGAAAGAAGATTGGATGTATGAACAAGATAAGCCATTAGGGAAAGTAAAACTAAAAGCTTAAAATGTAATGTAAAAATTAATTGAGCTTTTAACTTTACATCAAAACTTATACCTTAGCCAGGGTCACAAACTCTGGCTGGTCTTGATATTTCCCTTGACGAGCTTCGTAACTAATAGCGCAGGGTTCGCCTTCTAAAAATAATAACTGCACCACACCTTCGTTAGCGTAGATGCGACAATCAGCGCTGGAAGAATTGGAAAATTCTAAAGTTAAATGACCCCGCCATGCAGCCTCAGCAGGTGTTAAATTTGCAATTATGCCGCAACGTGCATACGTACTTTTGCCAATGCAAATTACTGTAATATTATCTGGAACCTGTAGCTTTTCTAGAGCAACGCCAAGACCATAAGAATGAGCAGGTAAGATAAAGTAACTACCATGAGCATCTGTATGTAGTTGTGTGGGTTCCAAATTCTGAGGATTAAACTTTTTGGGATCAACTACAGTTCCGGGAATGTGGCGAAAAATGCGAAATTCAGCGCTTGATAAGCGTATATCGTAGCCATAGGAAGAAAGACCGTAGCTGATAACAGGTTGTAACCCTATAGATGGGTCTTTTTGTATTTTTCGGATTAAGCTTGGCTCAAAAGGCGAAATCATAGCCTTTTGAGCCATTTCAGTAATCCAGAGATCGTTCTTAATCACAAGTTCACAGCACTCTTTAAATCGACTTACTAGCATACCGTGAACTGGGTTAACTATTTTAAGGTCGATGACTGCGACGAATTTCTGTGATTTGGTCTGCTACATCCAAAAGAGATTTTGGCATCTCTGGTCCTGTGAGAATGATATCAACATTGGCAGGGCGTTTTGCCAGAAAGGCTAAAACTTCGGTTTCGGGAATTAAGTTAAAGTTAATTGCCAAACTTAGCTCATCTAAGACTACGAGAGAATACTTACTTTCACCAACTACTTTTTGTGTATGTTGCCACAATTTTTGTAATGATTCGATTTCCGTATCTTCTAAATGCGGTGTATCGATACAACGCGGCAAATCACAGCGAATCCAATCTAGGTTTTGTCCCAACTGTATGGGGTGCTGGTGTCCTTGATTAATACCACCTTTGAGAAACTGCACTACTAACACTGGTGTGCCTTGACCGGCTATTCTCAGTGCTTGAGCCATAACGCTAGTAAAAAAGTTACGATACGAGCTAGTGAAAACTTGTACTAGTCCTTCAACTGGATATGGTAAATTAAGGGTCGAATTTACGTTTTTGGATTCTAACTGTGCAACCATGATGTGATGTTAAATAAAAGACAAATGATTGAAGCGCTTTTGCGCTCGGTTTTTTCTGAAAGTTTTTACGAATTAAAAAAGCTATAACTATAGCTGAAAATTATCAGATGTTAAATTGCCCATTTGTTTGGGAAAAACAAATTTAGATGGTTATGAATGTGACAACATGAGGAGTGAGCAGTTATGAAATTTGTGATTTTAGGAGGTTCAGGTTCGGGCAAAAGCACTCAAGCGCAAAGGCTTTGCAGACACTTTGATATTCCGTTAATTTCCACAGGTGAAATTTTAAGGGAAGCGCTCACTAATCTTAGCAGTTTAGGTCGAGAAGTGCAGCCATATCTGGAAAAAGGTGAGTTAGTCCCAGATGAAACGATGATCGATTTTATCCGCACTCGGTTGAACAAAGATGATATCAACAGTGGTTGGGTGTTAGAAGGTTATCCCCGTACTGCTTTCCAAGCTGAGGAATTAGATTTTTTGTTGGAGGATTTACAGCAAAAGTTAGATTGGGCAATTTATTTACAAGTACCAGAAGCAGTTATGGTTACTCGTTCTTTAGGGCGAAGTCTTCCGGATGACCAACCCGAAATCGTTCAGCGCCGCATTGAGTTATTCTACGATCGCACTATGAACATCTTAGAATATTACGATCGCCGTCGTCGCCTATTAACTATCAACGGCGATCAGTTACCAGATATGGTAGAGCAAAATATTCTCACTCTCCTCTGTGTTCCTTAGGGGAGGAGGATGGGGGGACAAGGAGACAAGGAGACAAGGAGACAAGGAGACAAGGGGACAAGGGGGATGAGGGAGATGGGGGGATGAGGGGAATGAGGAGACATTTTATAATCCAATGCCCAATTCCCAATGCCCAATGCCCAATGCCCAATGCCCAATTCCCAATGCCCAATGCCCCATGCCCCATGCCCAATTCCCAATGCCCAATGCCCAATGCCCAATGCCCAATTCCCAATGCCCAATGCCCAATGCCCAATTCCAATTTTTCAGGCAGGTCTACTGTATTCTATAGTAAAAGTTCTGAGGCAACGAAAACATGGCTTGGCAGCGTCCAGACGGTAGGCAACCTTACCAACTCCGTCCCATCAGCTTTGATGCGGGATTTACTCGCTTTGCTCCTGGTTCGGTGCTTGCAAAATGCGGTGATACTCAAGTACTTTGTACAGTTAGTCTGACTGAAGGAGTGCCGAAATTTTTAAAAGGAACTGGCAAAGGTTGGCTGACTGCGGAGTATCGAATGCTGCCAGGAGCTACGCAGCAACGGCAAGAACGGGAATTAATGAAATTGTCTGGACGAACGCAAGAAATTCAACGTTTGATTGGACGCAGCTTAAGGGCAGCGGTGGATTTTGAGGTGTTGGGAGAACGAACGTTGACTATAGATGCTGATGTGTTGCAAGCAGACGCAGGAACTAGAACAACAGCTATTACAGGCTCCTTTGTGGCATTAGCTCATGGGATTTCTAAATTATTGCAGCAAGGAACGTTAGAGCGATCGCCTTTGGTAAAACAAGTAGCAGCAGTTTCTGTCGGGTTATTGGAATCTGAGCCATTCTTGGATCTAAATTACCTCGAAGACGTAGCCGCTGAAGTGGATTTCAACGTCGTGATGAATCAAGACATGGGGATAATCGAAATCCAGGGAACTGCGGAACAAGACAGCTTTAGCCGTATCCAGTTAAATCAGCTGCTAGATTTTGCCGAAAAAGGAATTGAACAATTGTTAATCGCGCAACGAGAAGCGATCGCTGACTGGAAGACGCTTCTGGGTTAGTAGTTGGTTGTTAGTTGTTAGTGGTTAGTAGTTAGCTGTCTTCCCCTTTTTCCCTTCCCCCTTTTGCCTTTTCCCTTCCCCATGATGTTAAGAGTTTCAAAAGGTAAAAAGGAGGATTGTCAAAATTTCGCTATTGTATAGCACAGGAGCCGGCAACGTGAGGGTCAGGAACCTCAGCCGTCATGCTGAGGCTTGAAAGAGAAATCATCAAGCCATTCTGACCAGCCTAAGTAGGGGCGGGTTGACCGAGATCACCATTAATAGTTGGGAATATTAGTAAACCCGCCCCTACTACGTTTTTTGAGTCACGACACCGGAGAATGCGTTCGCGTAAGCGTGTCGCAAGACAAGCTAGTTTTCCGCTCTGTCACTTGTGATTAAACAGTTCTAAGGTCACTGGAACAGTGTTGCAAGTTTAAAAAGCTCTTAAAACATTGGCGAAGCTAACTTTACCCCGAAAGGGAGGTTCTTTAGAACAAAACCGTTATGCGTACAGGATTGTGAGATTTGAAATGGCAATTGTCCCATTGAAAGTGCATCACAAAAGCACACCGAATTAAGCAATCCCAAGGCGGTAATGGAGCAAATATAAAGCCGTCCGATAAGGACGGGGTTTCAGACCCAAGTAGTTTCGATGAAGTCATGAGCAAAAAAGTTGAAGTTTTATCGGATCAGGCAGCGCTAATAGCCCGATCGCTTGAATTGATTTTATCTAAGCTGGAAACTGCTATTCAAGAGCGGGGACGGTTTACGATCGCTTTATCTGGGGGTAGCACACCTAAGCCGTTGTACGAAGCGATCGCTAATCAAAAACTTCCTTGGGATAAAATTCATGTCTTTTGGGGAGATGAACGTTATGTGCCATCAGATCACCCCGATAGCAACGAACTGATGGCGCGTCGTGCCTGGCTAGATCGCGTTGATATCCCAGCAACGAATATTCACAGCATTCCGACTCTCGATGGCGATCCAGCGGTGTCAGCAGCTAAGTATGAAAAGCATCTCCAAGAATTTTTTCAGGCAACGCCAGGAGAATTTCCTTCTTTGGATGTAATATTGCTAGGGATGGGTGATGATGCACATACGGCATCTTTGTTTCCGGATACAGAAGCGTTAAAAGTAAGCGATCGCTTGATTACTGTGGGCAACAAAGACGCAAGTCAACGCATAACCTTCACATACCCATTCATCAATGCTGCTCGCTGCGTTATCTTTGTTGTCGCTGGGGCTAATAAACGTCCAGCTTTAGCTCAAGTCTTCGCACCCAATGCCCCGGACTTTACTTATCCATCTCGCTTAATTCAACCCCAAGGAGAACTTTGGTGGCTGCTAGATGCGGCAGCAGCACAGGAACTAAAACAAGGGTAACATTCGTGTTTTTTTATACTATCTTGCTGAACCAAAAGAGGGTATGGGGAAAGACGGGAGTTCCCCAAACCTACAAAGAGCTAAAGGGAGCAACCCCTTTCATACTTCATCCTTCACTAAGTAATTGGTAAAATCAAAAGCTATCGCTTTTTTCCTGTTCCTTGAGAGCGGATTTTTCTCTGCTTACCAGCATAATTTGACGATGATCTTGAACAAAGGCTTAAATCGATGATCGTGTGCCCTAACTGCAATCACCCCAACCCGGACGGTGCTGTCCAATGTGAAGCTTGTTACACTCCGTTACCAGCGACAAGTAATTGTCCCAGCTGTGGAGCAATCGTACAAGCAGATGCCGCTTTCTGCGGTCAGTGCGGTTATAACCTGCACGCCACCGCAGCCGTTGCAGCAACCGTCGCGCCGGAAATTCCCTTGGAAGTACAGCCGTCACCTACGCCTGACCCACTGTTAGAATATTTACAACCAGAACCCTTGGAAACAGGCGAAAATACCAGCTCCCAACCTGATCCCTCACTTTTACCGCCAACGATGGTGGCAGCACCCCCAGAAAGCAGCACCCCCGATCCCGAACCGTTTGCAGCTCCAGAACCGGTCGCAGCAGCTACAGAACCGGTTGCAGCCGCCGTAACTGTCGCCAAAACCCAACTACAGCAGGTAACGGCGCGGTTAATTCACGTTCAAAGCGATAGAGAAATTGAATTGCCGCAAAGTCTCTCTGTGATTCATATCGGCAAACCAAATGACCGCATTCCCCCTGATATCGACGTATCAGGATTTACTAATTCCGAAGTAGTTTCACGAATTCATGCAGATATTCGCCTTGAGGGAGATGCCCATTATATCGAAGATGTAGGCAGTTCTAATGGCACTTATATTAACAATTTGCCATTGTTACCAGGAAATCGACACCGCTTGCGACCAGGCGATCGCATTAGTCTGGGCAAAGGAGACATGGTAACATTCCTGTTTCAAATATCTTAGGCTCGCTCATTAATACTGGACACTTTAGTCGCGTAAAATCCTAATCCTTTAGGACTCCTGGTTGAGCTTTGTAGTGGGCAATTTATTGCCCAAAAACGCTTTAAAACCGTCACTAAGAGCAGCTCTTTCATCCATAATTAATAAACACCTGGCAACAGACAGTTAGCATGGATGAAAGTACACTCTTTGCAGTTACGGTAATAACAGAAAGGAAAGTGATCCATGAGCGAACGTTGGAAAGATTTTGAACCCTTGCTCAAAAATGAAGCTCCAGCGGCTGTTGACCGTATGGGGCTTACCTGGCTAATTGCAGCAGCGATCGCCACGATTGTTTTGTGGCAATTCCCAGCAGGCGATTACATTTTATACCCCTTTACCATCCTGGCAACTTGGTTTCACGAAATGAGTCACGGCTTGATGGCACTGGTTTTAGGAGGACAATTTCGGAAATTAGAGATTTTTGACAATGGTTCAGGTGTAGCAACTTATGCCATGTCTTTAGCTTTGGCGCCCATTGGACCAGCATTAGTTGCAGCAGCAGGACCAATGGGACCACCAATCGCCGGATCTGCTTTAATTTTGGCTTCGCGTAGTTTCAAAACTGCAACACTGAGTTTAAAAATTTTAGGTGGTTTTTTACTGCTTTCAACATTAATTTGGGTGCGATCGCTTTTTGGATTAATCGCAATTCCCCTACTAGGTTTAATTATTTTAGCGATCGCTTTCAAAGCTCCCCGTTGGTTGCAAGGATTTGCAATTCAATTTCTCGGCGTCCAAGCTTGTGTAAGTACTTATCATCAACTTGATTATTTATTTAGCTATAGTGCAGGTCCCTTGGGACTTTCAGATACAGGGCAAATACAACAGCGTTTATTATTACCTTATTGGTTTTGGGGTGGATTAATGGCGATCGCATCCCTCGTCATCTTAGTTCAAAGTCTCCGCATTGCCTATCGTTCGCGGTAATGGGCAAGAAAAACCATATAAAAGATTCATAGAAACCCGACGATTAAAATCGCGGCTAGATAAACAAAGTCCGCCTGCGCGGACTACGGAAAAATAAGCCTTTTAGCCCACGCAGGTGGGCTTTGTACGTGTAGCCGCGAGTTTACTCGTCGGGTTATTAAGCGCAGCCTCATAAAGAATTGCTGAACATCAAGAAAAAATTAGACTCGAATTACAGAAGGATTTCCAAGACGAAGGTTTAATTAACCATTGGGAAAAAGAAATTCGTGCTTTTGAAAAAGCAATTCAACAAGCGCGTAAAAGATTAGGACAATAAACTATGCAAATTAGCGATCGCTATGAACTCGTAACTAATTCTACTCTCAATACCTTGATTGCTGAATTAAGCACAGAATGCGCTCAAGTACAAACCTTAATTAACCAACTACAATTACCAAGTTTAACTGCTAATCAAAAAGTGGAAATTCTTGCAGAACTGCTAGCTGCTGCTGTTCATTTACACACTCACTGTGACGAAGATTTTCAGACGCTAATTGCCAATGAGATGGAAAACTTGCCTGATGAGAATTAAGTAAAATAGCGTTTCCTAATCACATGAGGTACATCATAGCCCCCTCCTCGCTTGCGGGGAGGGGGTTGGGG
>NZ_KK073768.1:1643469-1647566 GCF_000582685.1 [Scytonema hofmanni] UTEX 2349 | reverse complement strand
TTCTTGTACATCACTCAACCGAGAACCGCTATAAGGCGAGATAGCGGCAAGAGCGAGGGTTTTGAAATATGTTGGTAATCACAAAGGCTTCCAGCCTGAGGGCATAATATTTGTATAATCAACCATAAATTCGGAAACATTCATTAAGCTAGTGTATATACTCGTAGTCAAAATCTAAACAGACACCAGCATGATAGTTGAATGGTTCACCACCTGGATAGCTACAAAAGCAGTTGGATTTCTCGTCAAGACTATTATCAGCAAAGAATTTGTCGAAGATTTAGTCAAAGACTACGCTAAAGATTTTTTCAAAAGTATCTTAAATAATGCCGTAACCGCACCCTTCAAACAAGAACCCCTTCAGAAAGCTGAAGTTATGGCACTGGCAGAATTTGTGCAACTGATGCAGCAAGATTTAGAAGATGGTGAGCTTGCTGAAGATGACATCAAAAAGTATACGCAACCGATAAAGCAGTTTATCAAGAATCAAGAAGTCAAACAAATTTTGGGAAATGCCTTTAAGCATGACTGCCAAGCTATAGACACAAAGAAATTACAAGAGATTTGGTATAAGCTTAATTCCTCATGTTTGTTACCAGACGATTTTAATTGGAAACGGGTTGGTAAGAAATATGTACAAAAGGTTAAAGAGATAATTCTCGAAGTTGATGAACTGCGAGAGATTCTTGATTCTCAGAATCTGGATAAAATCCGAGAAAACACAACCGAGATTGCCGGGATTATTCCGCAATTTGATTTAGAAAAGTATCAAGAAGCAATTCGCGAGCGCTATGGTAATCTGAAGTTAGATAACTTGGATACTACAGGTTACGCTTATAACGAACTAAAATTATGGAAAATCTTTATCGCTCAAAATGTCCGGGAAGCTAATCAAGTTTTACCACAAGTTCACGAACTGCCTAAAGAACATTTAAGACGACTGCGAGAAAGCAACCAAGTAGAGGCAGAAGTTAAAGAAGAAGAATTAGAACGTTACAAACGAGTTTATTTAGAACAAGCCATATGTTCGGTATTAGATATTGTCAATGACAAACAGACTTATAAATATATAGTTATTTTAGGCGATCCTGGTTCGGGTAAGTCTACATTGTTGCAATATCTCGGTTTAAATTGGGCAACTTCACCTCTGGATAATGCTATCTCACTACCGATACCTTTGCTAATTGAGTTACGCACTTATATGCGACGACGAGAGGATAAAGAGTGTCATAATTTTCTGGAATTTTTCCATAAATGTAGCGGTGCAATTTATAAGTTGAATCAACATCAACTACACGAACAGCTTCAAGCTGGTAAAGCCTTAGTGATGTTTGATGGTTTAGATGAAGTCTTCGATCCCGGTCAGCGAGAGGATGTAATTACCGATATTCATCGCTTCACTAACGAGTATCCGAATGTGCAGGTAATTGTAACATCTCGCGTAATTGGCTACAAAGCGCAACGATTGCGAGATGCTGAGTTTCGGCATTTCATATTGCAAGATTTGGAAGCAGAACAAATTCAAGATTTTATTTACCGCTGGCATGAGTTAACCTTTAACGATGAAGCGGATAAACTGAGAAAACGTGAGCGATTGCAAAGAGGAATTACAGCTTCAAAATCTATTGCCGAATTAGCGGGTAATCCGCTTCTGCTGACGATGATGGCAATACTTAATAGGAATCAAGAATTGCCGCGAGATAGAGCGGAACTTTATAATCAAGCATCGCGGGTGTTGTTGCATCAATGGGATGTGGAACGCGCTTTAATAGAAGACAAAAGATTAGACCCGAAAACGATTGATTATAAAGATAAGCAAGCGATGCTGCGTCAAGTTGCTTATTATATGCAAACCAGTGAGAAAGGTTTGGCTGGTAATTTGATTAGTGCGAGTGATTTAGAGAAGATTCTGGCTAACTATTTGAAGACTATAGAATTTGATAAACCGAGAGAAGCTGCAAAAGTGATGATTAATCAACTGCGGACTCGCAACTTTATGTTATGTTTCGTGGGTGCAGATTATTATGCCTTTGTGCATCGGACATTTTTAGAATATTTCTGTGCTTGGGAGTTTGTCTGGCAGTTTGAGAAGACGCGATCGCTGACTATTGAGGAATTGAAGACAGAAGTTTTTGGTAAACACTGGCAAGATGAAACTTGGCATGAGGTGTTGCAGCTAATTGTAGGGATGATTGAGCCTGAGTTTGCGGGTGATATTATTGAGTATTTAATAAAGTTAAATATAGGAAGGAAAAAGTTTAGCGTTTTGTCTTTAGCGGTTAAATGTGTTGTAGAAGTGAGAAATCGCTCGGTAATTGCCTCAACGGCTGATAAATTAGTTAGTCTGTTAAAAGAGCGGGCGATCGCTGATAATGATGAGGATGTGCGAGGTGCAGCAGTCGAAGCTTTAGCCAGCAACTTCAAAGATGACCGCGACACCCTCCCATTGCTCAAAGACCGGGCGATCGCTGATAATGATAGATTTGTGCGATGTGTAGCAGTCCAAGCTTTAGCCAGCAACTTCAAAGATCACCCCGACATTCTCCCATTGCTCAAAGAGCGGGTAATTGCTGATAATGATATGTTTGTGCGACGTGTATCAGTCCAAGCTTTAGTCAGCAACTTCAAAGATCACCCCGACATTCTCCCATTGCTCAAAGAGCGGGTAATCGCTGATAATGATATGTTTGTGCGACGTGTAGCAGTCCAAGCTTTAGTCAGCAACTTCAAAGATCACCCCGACACTCTCCCATTGCTCAAAGAGCGGGCGATTGCTGATAATCATTGGAATGTGCGATATGCAGCAGTCAAAGCTTTAGTCAGCAACTTCAAAGATGACCCCGACACTCTGTGTTTGCTCAAAGACCGGGCTAAGGCTGATAATTATATGTTTGTGCGACGTGCAGCAGTCCAAGCTTTAGCCAGCAATTTCAAAGATGAACCTGGGATGTTTGAATTTTTCTACAACTACGCTGTCAATGACGCCTTTAAGCGCAAGGAAGACGATGAAATCAATCCTCGGCAAGTTGCACTTGAGATAATCATCGAGCAATATCTTCACCATCCCCAGACTTTACCACTATTGCGCGACAAAGCACAGAATGACGCAGATGAGAAAGTGCGGGAGTTTGCACAGAAAAAGTTGAAGGAGTTAGGAGAAGCCAAGTAATGGGATGTGATATCATGTCCGCCAAATTACCCATAATAAAAGAACCCCACCCCCAACCCCTCCCCGCAGGCGGGGAGGGGAGACAAAGCGTAGCTTTGGCGGGGTGGGGTTCTTGGGTTTTAAGAAGTAATCAAGCGGACATGATATAAGCCACTAGAGCCGAAAAGTTGAAGAATATGGGGATATGCCCAAGAAAATCAGGGAACTCAAAAGCTTGTTGTTGCAAGCAGGGTTCATTTATAAACCTGCAAAAGGTAGCCATAGTAAATGGATAGAGTGTTCCAATAAATAAATCATCCAAAGCCTGTCATTGCGAATGGAGCAAAGCGGAATGAAGCAATCGCAAAGACTCAGCGATTGCTTCTCTTCACTTCGTTACGCTCGCAATGACAACAAATAACTTTTTCCACCCACTTATCATCGCTGGCAAAGATGGTAGTGATGCCAAACTGTATTTAGAAAAACAAGTCAACGAAGCACTTGAAGAACTAAAGAAAATGGAAGAAGAGGAAACAGAAGAATGAAATATACAATTGTGATTAAATGGTCAGAAGAAGACCAATGTTATGTAGTTTTGCTGCCTGAGTTTACCAGTGTAATGCAGCCTTGCACCCACGGAGACACTTACGAGGAAGCTGTTAAGAATGCTCAAGAAGTTTTAGAAATAAACCTTTCTTCAAACATCCAAGACATCAATTCTCTAACATTCACCCGCAACACCCCATAATCTACTACAAGTACCACTCATAATACTATGTCCACATCCTCAGTAATACTTCCCACAATCCTTGCACCCCACCCCCAACCCCTCCCCGCTTGCGGGGAGGGGAGCTAAAGCGTAGCTTTGGCGGGGTGGGGTTCTTGGGTTTTAAGAAGTAATCAAGCGGACATGATATAAGTCACCAGAGCCGATAAAGTTGAAGAATAT
>NZ_KK073768.1:1485599-1643369 GCF_000582685.1 [Scytonema hofmanni] UTEX 2349 | reverse complement strand
GGGAGGGGAGCTAAAGCGTAGCTTTGGCGGGGTGGGGTTCTTGGGTTTTAAGAAGTAATCAAGCGGACATGATATAAGTCACCAGAGCCGATAAAGTTGAAGAATATGGGGATATGCCCAAGAAAATTAGAGAACTCAAAACTCTGTTGTTAGAAGCAGGGTTTATTTATAAACCTGGTAAAGGTAGCCACACTAACTGGTTTCATCAACTGCTACCGGGAAGAGTAACTTTATCTGGTAAAGATGGGAATGATGCGAAACCTTACCAAGAAAAAGACGTTAATAATGCACTTCAAAACCTAGAAGAAATCAAAAAAGCTCAAGAGGAAGAACAAGAATGAATTCTCATTATACTATTATTATTCAATGGTCTGACGAAGATAACTGTTATGTTGTCAGCCTTCCTGAATGGGGAGAATTTTGTCATACCCACGGAGACACTTACGAGGAAGCTGTTAAGAATGCTCAAGAAGTTTTAGAAATGCTCGTTGAGTCATCGTTAGAAGACGGTACACCTTTACCAGAACCGCAAACATTAACAAAGACATTTAAAGTAGCATAAATATTGATTCGATGAAAGAGGGATTATGACCACATCTGTAAATACAACCAAAGTCTACGACGAAATTATTGACTTTATTGCTGGGGGAACTACACCCCAAAGTGTTATAGATTTTAAATTATCACATGCAGCCCAGGAGCGTTTAGAAGATTTGGTTTACGCACACCAAACCGGAGAACTGACACCAGAGGAAAAAAAAGAGCTAGATCAGTTCCTCACCTTAGAGCATATAATGAGGTTGGCAAAAGCACGCGCTTACAAGTACATTACAGCCGAGTAATTATAAGAAGTGTCCCGACCTTACGTTAGTTTAGAACTTCGCCGTTTAGTTGCCGATCGCGCTGATTGTTTGTGCGAATACTGCCTAATTCCAAATACAAACGGCGTAAGCTTTCAAGTTGACCACATTATCAGTGTAAAACACAGTGGTTCAACTACAGCAGATAATTTGAGCTATGCCTGTATTTATTGTAATCTCCAAAAAGGCAGCGATTTAGGCTCTATTAATTGGCAGACTGGGGAACTTGTCCGCTTTTTTAACCCCCGTCGAGACTTTTGGGGAGAACATTTCCGCTTAAATGAAGCTGTAATTGAGCCTTTAACGGATATTGGTGAAGTAACTGTACGTATCTTTGATTTTAACAACGCCGATCGCATTCTTGAACGGCAAGCATTGATGGAAGTTAATAGATATCCATCAGAATCAGCGCTCCGACGGATAATTAAGCAGACGGAAGAATGAAGACGCAATGTAGTAAGGACTTCAGTCCTTAATCTTTGTTATGAGCGGTGAACCTCTCACTACGAAATCGCTTTAATCGAACACACGTAGAGACGTAGCACTGCTACGTCTAATCAAAGTTTTAGGTTTTATATATGTACTTCCTAAGGAGTGAAATCTGCTGTAAATACTCGTCGATGAGTTTCGGAAGGAGATTCATCAGTCTTTGACACTCGTCGATGAGTCTCGGAAGGAGATTCATTAGTTTTTGATACTCATTGATGAGTGTTGGAAGGAGATTCATCAGTCTTTGATACTCGTCGATGAGTCTCGAAAGGAGATTCACCAGTCTTTGATACTCATCGATGAGTGTTGGAAGGAGATTCATCAGTCTTTGATACTCGTCGATGAGTCTCGAAAGGAGATTCATCAGTCTTTGATACTCGTCGATGAGTCTCGCAAGGAGATTCATTAGTTATTTTAAATTGCGATCGCATGAATTGAGCTATTGTGTTTTAAGTAGGTGGGCATAAATAAACCTAATAAAAATGCCACTGCGGGTTGTTTAGTGGGACGCAGACGTGAAGGACAAAGCGAATTCATGGCAATCATAAAAGGCGATCGCCGTTATGTGAGTAATCCTCACTATGTTTTCTACACCACAGTTATTCCCAGCGATGATTTAGTCAAGGCATTCGGGGGAAAGGGCAAGAAATATTTCTCCCCCTGTTCAAATCCCCATTAGACATAGAAAGTAGAAATTAAACATGCCTTATCCAAAATCCTTAGAGACGTAGCACTGCTACGTCTCTACATTCTTTGTCTATTGTCAAATTGCCGCTTTCATCTTTAAGAATTCTCCTGATTGAAGTAAGTGTACTGGCGGCAAAAATGCTACTTTAAGGATGAATTCAAAGAATGCAAAGTATCCATGACCGCTGCTGTCTACCTAGAAAACGTTTACAAGCTATATAATAAGGTGCCTGTGGTGAATGACCTTTCATTCACAATTGAAGCTGGTGAGATATTTGGTCTACTCGGTCCCAATGGTGCAGGTAAATCTACGACAATTCGGATGCTAACCACCTTAACCAAACCATCCCAAGGACGGATTGAAGTATCTGGATATGACGTGGTAAAACAACCGATATTGGCAAAGCAAAGCATTGGTGTCGTTTTGCAACAAACCAGTGTAGATGCAGATTTAACAGTATGGGAAAATATGGAGTTGCACGGAAGGCTACATCACATTGCCAATCCACAGCGACAGCGAGTAATCAATCAATGGCTAGATTATGTAGAGCTAGCAGATAGACGCGATAGTTTAGTAAAAACTTTGTCTGGGGGGATGAAGCGACGGTTACAGATAGCCAGAGCTTTGTTGCATCAACCGCAAATTCTTTTTTTAGATGAACCGACGGTAGGACTAGATCCGCAAACAAGACGGCGCCTTTGGGAAATTATTCGAGATTTGAATAAGCAAGGAATGACGATGCTACTAACGACCCATTATATGGATGAGGTCGAATATTTGTGCGATGCTTTTGGTGGTGACAAGCCAGGACGCATTGGTATTATGGATGGGGGAAAGCTGATTTCTTTGGGAACTCTACAACAGTTGCGCTCGGATCATGGTCAAGGTTTGGTGATGAAGCAAGTTGGCGATCGCACTGAATATCAGTTTTTCCCGACTCTTGAAGATGCTAATGTTTATCTAGATCAACAACAAGATAAAATCGGCATGATGGTGCGTGCTTCTAATTTAGAAGATATTTTCGTGGATCTCACAGGACGCCAATTAGATTAAAAGAAAATTTCTGTAAATGCAAAAAGCAGAATTACGCCGATCGCTTCTCAAAACACGTCAATCAATGTCGGTAGCAGAATGGAAACTTTATAGCGATCGCATCTGCACTTACATAACTACTTCACCGCTTTTTACCCAAGCAAAAACAATCCTCGCTTATTTCAGTTTCCGCCAAGAACCTGATCTAAGTCCACTGTTTGCAGATATTTCTTTTGACGGTGGTCAAGATACCCAAATTACAAAAAGATGGGGATTTCCCCGGTGCGTTGGTGACTCGCTTTCCTGGCATCTCTACACCAAAGATTCCCTACAAAAAAACGTTTATGGTATTATCGAACCTCATGCCGACGCACCAACTATAAAGCCTGGGGAAGTGGATTTGATGATTATTCCCTGCGTAGCTTGCGATCGTCAAGGATATCGCTTGGGTTATGGGGGTGGATATTACGATCGCCTGCTGAGTTCTCCTGAATGGGCTACAAAGCCGACTATCGGAATTGTATTTGATTTTGCCTATCTACCACACCTACCAATTGAACCTTGGGATCAGCCGTTACAAAATGTTTGTACTGAAATGGGGTTGACAAAAGTTAGGAGTTAGGAATTACTTTCTCAATTCCGTGCTAGCCTCACCAGTACAATAGGACAAGGAACCAAAATTATGGTATGGCGATTCCCAGATTTATGAGGTAAAGAAAGAATTAACCGCAGATGAAGATAGATAAACGCCGATGGACGCAGATAAATTTGTACCTGAGCAGACTAGGAAACGCTATATCAGTGCCTATTTAAGAAAAGTGATTAATTACTGAGTGGTCGCATCTAGAAAGTTGAGAAAAGAAAAATGATTAGAATGACTAATCAGCGCAAACTTTACAAACAAGATATTGTGGCATGGTGTGACGACACTGTAACCAAACTGAAAGCAGGTCAATTTGACGAAATTGACATGGACAGTCTAATTGAGGAGATTGAAGGATTGGCAGGGCGCGATCGCCGAGAGCTAAAAAATCGCTTTAGAGTCTTACTCGCGCATCTGCTCAAACGAATATATGTGGAGTCTCTAGAGGACTATCGCGGTTGGGAAATCACAATTCGAGAGCAACGACAACAACTCCTTGATCTGCTTGAACAATCGCCAACTTTGCGAAATGAAGTTGCGGCTATTTTCTCAAAATGTTGGAATGAAGCATTAGCAAGCGTCAGAGAAGATTATCCTCAAGGGGAATTTCCAGATGAATGGCAATTCAACCGCGAGATTGACGGGCTGCTGAACGAGAAATTTTGGTAAGCCGAGCTGACCACTATTGCTACATAACTAGTACAGCACGGCGTAAATAAACCAACCATTTTCAATCGCTAAAAAGCTTGCTCCATATGACTTTTGACTTTTGACTTTTGACTTTTGACTTCCGCCTTGCGGTACTAGATATACTTGTTCGCTTTTCAAATATGACAAAAATTAAAAGTAAAAATTGGTTATGGATGTATGTGTTATTAGGAGCGATCGCTTTAATTACGCTGTTTCCTTTGCTGTGGCTTTTGAGTACCGCGTTGAAATCGCCAACAGAAAATATCTTTGCGACACCGCTGCAATTATTGCCTAATCAACCTACTTTAAATAACTTTGTTTCTGTTTGGCAATCTCTACCTTTTGGGCAATACTTATTCAACAGTACATTAGTGGCGGTGCTGACTGTGGGTTTAAATGTACTATTTTGCGCTGCTTCAGCTTACCCGATAGCTCGATTGTCCTTTCCCGGACGAGACTGGATTTTTGTGGCGATCGTCTCGACGATTATGATTCCCTTCCAAATTGTGATGATTCCCCTGTACATTTTGACAGTGCAAATGGGCTTAAGAAACACTTATTTGGGAATGATTTTTCCTAACTTGGCTTCTGCATTTGGGATTTTTCTATTGCGGCAAGCTTTTATTAGTGTTCCTAAAGAGATGGAAGAAGCTGGTAGAATGGATGGCTGTTCAGAGTTAGGCTTGTGGTGGCATATTATGTTGCCAGCGATTCGCCCAGCTCTAGTAACTTTGGCTATTTTCGTATTTATTGGTTCTTGGAGTGACTTTATTTGGCCCCTAATTGTTATCCAAGATGAACAGTTATACACTCTACCTTTGGGAGTCGCTAAATTAGCGGGTACATTTTCTTTAGATTGGCGGTTGGTAGCTGCTGGTTCGGTAATTTCAATTGCGCCGGTGCTGATATTATTTTTGTTTTTACAACGTTATATTGTACCGACGGAAACTGATGCAGGTGTGAAAGGTTGAATAATGGAAAGTTATTTAATGCGTGAATTGGAAGATAGGAAGAATTTAGGCTTTGTTAATGGAAAACGAGCAGCAGATTGCGTTTTTATGGAATAGACGTAGAGACGTTCCGGCGGAACGTCTCAGAGCGGGTTTTGGGTTTTATGCATGTACCTCCTAAGGAGTGAAATATGCTGTAGCTTGAGAGAGTTTTAGGTAAGTTTTATTAATAAGCACCGCTTTTTTTAAAGACTACCCAAACAGTTTTGACTAGAAGAGTTAAATCGTAGAGAATAGACCACTTACGCTGATAGTCAATATCCATGTTGACGATAGTTTCAAAGTCGTTAATGGAGGAACGACCATTAGCTTGCCATTCGCCGGTAATGCCTGGTTTAACTCGCAATCTTTGCCAGTGATATGGTTCGTATTGGCTTACTTCGTCAGGAGTGGGTGGACGAGTACCAACTAAACTCATGTCTCCAATTAATACGTTCCAAAATTGAGGAAATTCGTCTAAACTGGTGCGACGCAAAAATTTACCGACACGAGTAATGCGAGGATCGTGAATAGATTTAAAAATGTGACCTTTTGCCTCGTTTTTTACTAGATGCTTGAGTTTATCGGCACCAACGATCATTGAGCGAAATTTCCACATGCGGAAGGGTTTTCCGTTAAGACCGCAGCGAATTTGAGAATAAAATATGGGACCTGGGTTGTCAATTTTGTTGGCGATCGCTACTGGAACTGCCACCACAACTGTAACTATCAACCCGATAATGGCTCCAAAAATGTCAATTAATCGTTTGACAATGCTTACTGTTGATGCGTGTATAGGATGATTCAGAACTACGAAATCATCCACAGCATTAATATCTGTATAAGAAGTACAAGTAGACACGGCTATAATTCGGTTTTTACTGTTTTAGATGTTGATAAATGCTAATATAAACAAAAAATTTTTTTGCGTAAATGCCGAAACGCTAATTTTATCTAATCTTTCAATTACTCAGGGCTTTTTAAATCTTCAGTATTTTATCGTAAGTAAATGCATAAGAAAATAACACGCAATTTAAATAAAGGCGAAGAAAAGTAAATATTTGTACTTAGTCTCATTGCGGTTATGTAACAATACAGTTGAGTTAAGCCTGATCGGACGAGTGTAGAGACGCGACCAGTCGCGTCTCTACAGGTCTAAAAATTAACACTTAATTTCTGACAAGTACGAAATTAACTGTGTAAGGTTCCTCAAAGGATTGTTGATTACTGGCTTTGATCGCATCGAGATAGCGACGCAGAGCCTGTAGTTGTCGGGAATTGGGACGATAGCTAAGGCTACCTTGTTTGTCAAAAAGCGGTTCGGCAGCGATCGCTTTATAGTCAGGATTTTCTTTTGAAGTTTGAGTTAACCAGTTGGAGTCTTGCCCAGAAGGAATCAAACCAGGAGGTAACTCACCTTCCAAAAAAGCCAGCAAGCGTTGCTGACAAGCACGGGTATTGATGCCCTGATTCTCGAATAACTGAATAACTTCGTTAAAAGATAGCGATCGCTCTGGCATTAGTCGCAGCAATTCACTAAACAAGAAATAATCTGTATACTGTTGTTTGGCTACCTCTACAACTTGGGGATGCAAAGGCAACATTGCCAAACCATAAGCAACCCGGCTACAAGTGGCAGCACCGTCAGTGGTAGATAAATCTTGAATAATCTTAGCGTTGGGGAGTTTTTGCCGCAGCCAACTCTTCACAGCACTACAATTTGCTACTCCACCGGTGAGTATAGCTTGATTAATTGCTTCTGTAGGAATTCCCTTCGCTACTAATAATCTGTTAAGTTCTCGGTTGAGACGCCGCACAAACGGAACAAATACCTGAGCCTCTAAATCTCGCCGATGCAACACCCATCGCTGATCTGCCAATTCCAAAGTAAAAGATTCTTGGTGCTGTAAAATCAATTTTAAAGCAAGTCCTGCATCTAATACCGCCTGTCCCAAAAGAGAACTTTCAAGCCGTTGCTGAAGACGAATACGAGTTGTGATATCGGGTTCCCCAGGTCGAGGAAGTTCTAATTCTTCTAAATTCAAACTTGACAGGTGCATCTGATCTAAATCAGGAATTGCTGGTTGCCAATGCAAAGGATTACTGTTAGTAGTTTTACTATCGCCTTCTGTTTGTTGTCGTAGTTGTCGCCATTTTTGGGGAAACAGTAACTGACAGATAATATCTTGCTCAATTCCTTTGCCAGCATAAGCAAAACCGTGGAGCATAAAATTACTGTGTGTTAGTTCTTGCAGGTTTTCTGGCAAATCGACTAACGCCATTTCTGTGGAAGTTGCGCCAATATTAATTGTGAGAGTGCTACCAATCGGACGGCGATCGCTTTGAATTGGTGGAGGAGAACCTTCGGGAACGCTAAATTGTACAGTTTCACCGTTAGCACCGTCAAGTTCACTGAGCAAACTAGCGATCGCTTCTTCCACAAAAAATACTTGTTGTGGATGCTGCACTATTTTGCTGGTAAGTAAAGCTTCGCGGACATTAAAGCGATATTGTTCTGACCAGTTAGATGGACAAGTGCAGATTACACCAGCAATATTATTGATAATTGTCTGAAAACTTTGTTCATCTATACCAACAGCTGCCGCAGTTAAACCAGGTGTAGTGCTTGTGCGATCGCATTTGAGAGTTAAGAGCAATTTCGAGAGCGATCGCACAATCCAAATCAAAGGACCTGCGGAAAATTCATTTAATTGCAATACAGGTTCCCATTTGTCTTGTTCGTTTTTGTAGGCGATCGCTATTTGTAAATAAGGCTTCAACTGCGCTGAATAAACACTGTTTGTTTGCGCTTCGGGAGAATCGCTAGTAGCTAGATCGGACACTTTTTCCGAAGCCACAGCTACTGGTGCGAAGGAGTGGAGTGCTTCTGTGGACATCGAGCTACCAGATACAGAAGCCGCAGGCAAATAAACTTCTGCTGGTAAACGAAACGATGGTTTTAATGAAGTTGCTGCCGATTGTTTTTCTGCTGACCAATAAAGAGGATAGACTACATTTGTGGAGCGATTCAACAGCGCGGCAGAAATTCCAGTTGTACCCAAATCGATTCCCAGATACCAAACTGAACCATCAAGATTGAAGGATTCTGCTTGATTTGTCGAGCCGGAACTTGCTTCATCTGTCGGTTTAGTCTTTTCACTTGACGCCGGGAAAAACTCTAACACCTCGACAACAGACTCAGCCGCAGTCAAAGTATTTTCTGTTATGAATTGATTTTCTAAGTTGATTTCTGGTTGGGATTCAGAATTTAACTGCCGATCAAAATCAGCTAAATCTTGATTTAATTGCTCTAATTGGTCTTCGTCTAAGGAAATATCAAAAACAGAGTCAGCGATCGCTTCAGCTTGAGAGAGTAAATTTTCCTGGGGAGAAGCGCTAATATAGTTTGGTCGCTGTGGTTCTTCATCTTTGGGCATTATTTCCGAATTTTGAATTTCTGAAGTATCTGGCGCTACAGAAATTAACAAGTCGCCCAAGACTGTGATTGTATCGGTAATTGTCGGCTCTTCTACAGGTACAACTGTTAAATCTTCTGCTTGGGGCAAACTCACATCAGTATCATTATCAAATATTAATATTTCCGAAGTATCTGATATTGCTGATGTAGGGTTGCTTGCATCCCCAAGAACTGTTAACTCTTGTACTTGGGGCAAACTCACATCAGTATTATTATCAAATATTAATATTTCTGAAGTATCTGATATTGCTGATGTAGGGTTGCTTGCATCTACAAGATCCGCGTTTAATTCTTGCAGCCAAGGATATAAAGCAACAATGGGAGAATCGAGTTGTTGTACTTCGTTTGTGACGCTTTCTGCCGGGGATGTGGTCAAAGCAGATGCATCATCTGTAACATTTGTTTCTTGATTAATTATTTCCGGGGTGGCTTCATCCCTAATAATCTCTGGTTGGAATTTTGTACCGCTTTCTGGTGGCTGGACGATATTCGATATCGATAAAGGTCTTGAAGCAGTAATAGATAACTTATCTGTAATATCTGAATCTCGATTTGTGTCAATTTTTCGACTTTGCTCGGTGAGATTTTCAGTACCAAACAAACTGGCGTAAAGTTGATCTACTTCATCAACAACTAACTGAGTATTCGGCTGTGATGCGGTTGTTGTTGGAGGATTAGCAGTAACGAGTGAGTTTGGCTCATCCACACCAAAAATTACTGGATCTAGATCCTTTGTCGCGGGGATCTCTTCTTGAATAATTGTAGGTGATGAAGAGGTTTCGTTTTCTCCCCTTAAAGAAGATTGCTGCAACCCAGAAGTCAAATTGTTGACAAAGTTGCTCATCAAGTGTTCTGTTTGCACTCCTTGGCTGTGCATTCTAGCTAATGCTTGAGATAATGAATCGTGGTAAGTGTGAATGTTACGCTGTAGTGCTTCAAAGACGATATTCACAGTTCCATCTAACGATAAAAGACGGCGATCCAACTCCGCAGCAAAGCGTGTTATCTGTTCTACCTGTGTTGATTCTAAAAATGGTGGAGTCGAAGCAGATTCTAATTCTGTTGAGTAATTAGTATCGAGATGCTGGCTGGTGCCTGATGCTAAATTATCTTTTATTTGTGGCGTTATTGGCACTATGCGATTCATCAACACCTGCAAAAATTCCGAAATCATCTGCTCCTGATTTGCTATCTGCTGGGTTAAGGAGTAGTTGTGCAATCGCCGTTGCTCTAATTGTCTGATTTCCTGTACTAAAGTGGCTCGCTCTTGCAACAAAGCTTGTAATTCTCCTTGCAACGGCTGAAGCAATGCGGAAAAATCAATTTTTTGCCCTTGGGGGATTTGGACACTCTGTTGTTGGATTTGATTTGGCTGTGGTGAAGACTCACTATTACCTTGATCGGCAAATTTCGCTAATAAAGGGGATAATTGTGGCGGTTCGGCAAGCTTGTTTTCTGATTCGCTTTCCCTTAATTTGCTGAGAAAGTCGCGAATTCGTTCTAAAACCTGTCTTGGTTCTTGTGCTGCCTGACCGGATAGAACTCTGGGTAAGCGTTTGCCGCTTTTAGCGAATAAGTCGTCAATATCTGCGATTAGTTTTTGTATTTCTTCGGCGCGGGAAGTCACTGTGATTTACCTTAGCTACTACTGTACGTTATCTTTTATAGAAGTTACTTTACCTGAAATAGCATTCGTGGCTGCCACTCCCGCAGGGTACACAGAAGTGGTGGAACAGACGGGAATAATGCATTTTAGCAAGCCACACCGCATTTTCGCTCATGAATAATGATGTCACTTTGAGGGTAACGCAGTCGAGTAACGTTGACAGCAAACAGGAAACATTACCGTTCACGATCGCAGAAAAGATAAAAGAGCCAAAATTAATTATATTTAGTATCATTAATGAAGTTTTGTCTTAAGTGATGATATTTGCAGTTAGGGCAAACAAGAGTGACAATCGCTCCTTGTCGCACTTCACACAAAACTTTCACTTATTTAAAATTTATAGGTAAAGATTTTTCAGAGAAAGGGCAATTTCGCGTTTTTTTGTGTACCATAGTTAAGTTTTATGTTTGTGTTGGGCTGTGCCGCGATCGCCCTACTGCTGAAAATAGCACTTCTTGTTTGTTACATATATTGCAGCTTTAATAAATCTATTGTCATCAAGGACTAATATACTTTGCACGCACCTCCCAATCCCTGGACCGCAAGTGCGCCCTTTTTTCAAGGGTTGCCAGAAGACGTTGTGGAACCAGCCTTAACTCATCTTGTCACCCGCACTCACCCGGCAAATCAAGTCATTCTGCTGGAAAATGACTGGGGAGGTTCTGTATATTTTATTATCGATGGATGGGTAAAAATTCGCACCTACAATTTAGAAGGCAAAGAGGTAACACTAAATATTATCGGCAAGGGGGAATTGTTTGGGGAAATGGCAGCGCTAGATGAAGTGCCTCGTTCAACTGATGTGATTACTCTGACTCCGACGGTGATAGGCAGTATGCCGGCACAGGATTTTGTCAAGTTACTACACACAGAACCCTTGGCAGGGGTTAGATTATCGCAACTAATGGCACGACGCTTGCGTCAAGTAAATCGAAGATTGCGATTGCGCGAATCTGATAGTCAGTCGCGGGTGGCTGACACGTTATTGTTTTTGGCAGAGGGACAGGGAAAAAAAGGACACACAGGAACGGAAATTCCCAATTTACCTCACCGGGAATTAAGTAGTTTGAGTGGACTTGCGCGGGAAACAGTTACGCGAGTATTGACAAAGCTGGAAAAAAAAGGCTTGATTAAACGGGATCAAGACATTATTTGTGTTCCCGATTTGTTAGCCCTAGAAAAGATGATAATTTAACTTGTTATATATATGCCAGATGAACCAGAAGAACGCCACTCTCTTAAATCCCAAATCGAGGCTGATGAATTGTTAGACAAACAAGAAAATTTTAGCCGACAACAGTTAAAAGCTGATGCGCCTTTGCGAATGGTGGAAACGGCATTTTTAGCAAGTGCCTCTAGTTTGATTTGGTTTATTAATAACTACTTTCCGTTAGGACCAGTTTTGCGGATATTTTTTCCTGTGCCGATCGCTTTAGTTTATCTTCGTTGGGGCAACCGCGCAGCATGGATGGCGGCGGTAGTTTCCGGGTTGCTGCTTTCGGTGTTGATGGGACCGGTTCGCAGTTTGCTGTTTGTCATGCCTTTTGCTTTTATGGGAGTGCTTTTAGGGGCAACTTGGCATCGCCGCGTTCCCTGGATTGTTTCTATCACCTTGGGTACGCTTTTAGGTACTTTGGGGGTGTTTTTTCGGGTGTGGTTGTTGTCTGTGTTGTCGGGTGAAGACTTGTGGATTTATTTGATTAATCAGACAACAGATTTTCTGGAGTGGTTATTTTTGAAGCTGGGAATCTTGGCAACTCCCAGTGTATTTTTCATTCAAGTGGGAGCGATCGCCTTAATTATAATTAACAATTTTATCTATCTGTTCGTCGTTCACCTAGCAGCATGGCTATTACTAGATCGTCTCGGCAATCCCATCCCCCGTCCCCCACGCTGGGTGCAAGTTTTGTTGGATAATGAAGGTTAGTTAGTGGTTAGTGGGAATTTGAAGAGGGGCAATTTGAAGAGGGGAAAAGGTTAAGGGGTAAAGGGTAAAGGTATGGAAATAAAAAGTTATTTAAATCACTCCGGGAATATTTTTTCCCCCTTTCCCCTTCCCCTTTCCCCTTTCCCCCTCCTCAAATTACCCATTGCCCAATAACTAACTTATGATTCGCATTTATACCCAAATAGAACAAGGTGAAGCATGGATTAGACGTTATCGCGGTACTTCACCGATTTTTGCCTGTGTATTAGGATTTACCGAAACTTGTTTAATACCGGGAATTTCCGCAGCCGGTCGCACTCCAGAGGATCGGAAATACACAGCAGTTGCTGATGCTGAGTTTTTATACTACGGTGCAGAACGAAAGCCGCAATATCCCTTACCACCTTTGGAGGCTGGCGCGTCACCTGTGCTGATTTCTCGCGCTGTAGTTGAAGCACTCCAGATTCCAGTTTATTTGTTTAATGCTGGCTTACCCCAGCCGCCTGCTGTACCTGTAATTGATTTGGGTGGCTTTCCGGCTAAGTGTTTAAGTCAAGGTGCAGCGATGGATTTAGCAACGGTAAATCATTTGTTAAAGCAAGGGCTGCTTTGGGGTGAACGGCTAAGTGAAAAAATTAAAAATGGGTATCTAATTGTCGGTGAGTGTGTAGTCGGTGGAACTACAACCGCCCTAGCAATTTTAACTGGCTTGGGTATTGATGCAGTGGGCAAAGTTAATAGCAGCCATCCTGTTTGTAACCACACGCAAAAGTGGGCATTGGTGCAGCAGGGGTTGGAGAGGACTCCTTGGGGACAAGGGGACAAGGGGACAAGGGGACAAGGGGACAAAGCTATTGTTTCTGATTTCTCCTTGTCTCCCCCAGTCGATCCTCTACAACTGGTAGCGGGGGTGGGAGATCCGATGCAGGTGGTGGTAGCGGGTATGGCTATTGCAGCGAGTCGGCGTTGTGGTGTAATGCTAGCTGGGGGGACGCAAATGCTGGCAGTTTATGCTTTGATGAATGCGATCGCTCAAGCTTATACTTTACCTTGGCAAAGTTCTTCAGTTGTCGTCGGTACAACTCGCTGGGTAGCAGAAGACCCCTCTGGCGCTACAGTTGAATTAGCTCAACTAATTAATAGAGGTGGAAAAACTCAAAATAATGTTTCTCCACCTCTACTTGCAACTCAATTAAGTTTTGCTAATTCTCGTTATTCCCAACTCCAAGCTTATGAACAAGGTTTTGTAAAAGAAGGTATGGGTGCTGGTGGTGCTTGCATTGCTGCCCATATAAGCCAAGATTGGCGACAAAACCAACTTCTGGCAGCTATTGAAGCCCAACTCGAACGCTTGATCAATAGTCATTAGTCCAGAACTTACGCAACTACGTATTTCCGTCATTGCGACACGAGGAAGCAATCTCAAAGTCTTGTTTTATCGTAACGAGTGGGTAAGTCATATAGTCATTAGTCCAAAGATTTTTGACCCTTGACTATCGACTCTTGACTATAAACAAATACGCTTGGTGTTAAGGATTTTTGGTACTGATTTTTGACCTGTAGAGACGCGATCGGACGAAGTCTCTACACTCGGATTTTAGGCTTACAGCGCTTCCCGCTATTATGCAATACAGTTTTTCTTCTTGCCCCTCTCCTAGCATAGCTTTCAGCTTTGAGGGTGTACCTCATAGCTGCCGGAAGTGCTGTAACACCAAGCGTATTGGACTATAAACTAATTAATGAATTCTTTTGAGCAATAGTTGTTCTTCCAAAGCAGCTATGCGATTATATGCAGCTGTTAATTGTGCTGTCAGGCGTTGGATTTGAATTTCTGGTGTTAAAAGCTTATCTCCAGCTTGCATATTCATTTCTGGATAAATGCCGTCACTCAAAACATCCTTGTGTTCTAAATCTGAATTTAAACGAATTTTTCCTTTTAACTGGTAGCCCCCAGCGTTGTTATTTTCCGAATAATTATCTTTTGCCTCTATTCTTGCTAAAGAACACTCTGATACAGCTTGAGAGACTTTACTATCAAGCTGCTCAATCACCTGATAGAGGGCATCGACTTTATGACCCAAATTTAGGATCTGCTTTTGTAATTGCTCCATTTGATACCCTTGACCACATATTTTATCTATAATATTCAATCTGTTCCCAATGTTAACTATACTTATCAATTATTTAAGTATTCATATTTTCTAAGTAAATTCATTTTTTATCCTTTTTTGGTCAAACCTTTTTCTGACCATTCTTTTTGTTTATCCAGCATCATATTACTTATATGAATCGAATAATTATCTATTACTAAATGAGTGAATCTCCCGCTATATCAGGAGTAACTGATATAGCGGCGGCTTTTTAAATGAGCTTCAACAAGTACGGTACAAAATCAAAAAAACCGTTTCTTCTTAAGCCACATTGGAAACAGAGAAGGCTACGAAAATCAGGCTCGCAACCAAAACTGTAGCGGCAATTCCCAGTAAAATATAGTTGCGCTTTTGTCCGTCGTTGGGAGGTTCCGCTTGATATATCTTTGGTTCACGGGCAAAATTATTGAGACGACCGCCTTCTTCTGTTGTATACGGCATGAATCGATTCCTTACTTCTGTTTGTTTATATAATGTTACAGAAAATTAAGATTTAACTTTACATACTTGATACAAATCTTTACATTTCTTAATAATTATCGTTCTTGCACTTATGAGTTTTGCATTCTTGTGGGCAAGGGAAATTAACTTATTTCTCCCCAACCCAAGCCTGCCTAGCTAGTAATTGTCCCCTGAAGGGGTGAGCTTGCGCTGGCATAATTTTTAATGGGCATTCTGCCGGCAAGATATGCCAAACGACCGGCGACTGCGGCTAAATTCATCGCTTGTGCCATTGCTGAGGAGTTTGGCGACAGAGCGATCGCACTATTAATCAACAAAGCATCTGCACCCATTTCCATCGCTTGGGCTGCCTCTGACGGCGATCCAATTCCCGCATCTACCACCACCGGCACACCAGCGTTTTCAATAATGATCTGAATATTCGCCGTTGTTTTCAGCCCTTGTCCAGATCCAATGGGGGATGCTAAAGGCATTACAGTCGCACAGCCGACTTCTTCCAAGCGAAGAGCTAACATGGGGTCAGCATTGATATAAGGCAATACAGCGAAACCTTCTTTTACCAGTTGTTCTGCCGCTTGCAGCGTCCCGATTGGATCTGGAAGTAAATATTTCGCATCGGGGATCACTTCCAACTTGACAAAATTATTATCTTCTTGTCCTAATAGCTTTGCCATTTCCCGTCCCAAACGGGCAACGCGAATCGCTTCTTCTGCGGTTTGACAACCTGCGGTATTCGGCAACATCCAGATTTTTGTCCAATCGAGTGCTTCAGCTAAATTTTCATGTCCGGGTGCTTTAGTTTGTACCCGTCGCACAGCCACAGTGACAATTTGGCAACCGCTAGCGATGACACTTTGCTGCATTTCCTCAACGCTGCGATATTTACCGGTTCCTGTCATCAACCGAGATTGAAAAGTTTTGCCAGCAATTATTAAAGGTGAATCAAGAATGGCAGAGGGGGGAAGGGGGGGAGTGGGAGAAGGGGGGAGGGGGAAGTGGGTAAGCATTGAAGTGGTAGTAGATGACTTAGCCAGAAATCGCGAATAGTTGAAATGAGAAAGCAGAGAGTCGGATTTTTGCTCACAAACTAAATCGGCAATCAATGTCGCAGTTATCGGCGCAAGCAGAATTCCATTACGATGATGACCAGTAGCTAAAGTTAAATTTTGACAATGACTGGTACCCAAAATAGGTAATTCATCGGGGGTAGTAGGGCGAAATCCCCACCATAATTCCTCAATCGGATAATCTTGTAATTGTGGATATAGGCGGATGGCTGATTGTAGCAACTTTTGAATGCCGGCTGGGGTGTTGTGAGGAGTGAAGCCAACATCTTCGCAAGTTGCGCCTAAAATTATCTGGCGATCGCCAAGCGTGCCGCAGGTATCGCGCCTTGGTACGATGTAAATATCCTGTCCATACAAAATTCGCTTTAAAGGCAATTCTGAAGTAAATTCCGGGACTCGCAAACTCAGCATTTGCCCTTTTTTGGGACGCACGGGCAAGGGTAACAATTCATTTGACCAGGCACCCCCGGCTAAAACATAGTGTTCAGCACGAATTAGCCCAGCGTTAGTTTGTACGCCCACAACCTGACCTTGCTGCTGCTCAATCGCTTCTACTGTAATGCCTTCTTTGAGTTCAACGCCGAGGGATTCTGCCGCTGTCCACAATACCCGCGCTAAAGCCCGATTATCTACTTGTCCATCTTCAGGATACCACCAGCCCCCAACTACTTCATCTGTCAATCCGGGCTGATATTGATGAATTGCTTCTTTATCTAACCAGTAAGCAGAGGAGTGGGAGAGGGGGGGAGTGGGAGAGGGGGGGAAAGAATTGTCCCCTTGTCCCCTTGTCTCCTTGTCTCCTTGTCCCCAATCCCGAGTCCCCAGTCCCCCTTGCCCATAAATTGGTGCTAAAATGCCGCAAGAAGAGTAACCAGTATTTAAGCCTGTAAGGTCTTCTAGTTTGCGTGTCCAGTCGGGATATAAATGACGCGATCGCCTACACAAAGACTGCATCCCCTCAGATGAGATGTTTTCGGCATCTGGTGCTAACATCCCAGCGGCGGCGTGGGTGGCGGCGGCGCTGAAATCGCGGCAAAGTACGGTAACATTGCTTGAGCGCAATTTTAGTTCAATGGCGATCGCTAAACCAATAACGCCGCCACCGATAATTAAAACGTCATTATTCATTAGTTATTAATCATTAGTTATTAGTTCTTAGATACTAACAACTCATAACTCTGAACAAACACTGGGAATTGGGCAATGGGCAATGGGCATGGGGCAATGGAAAAAGGGAAATGCCCCATGCCCAATGCCAAATACCCAATACCCAATGCCAAATACCCAATGCCCCATGCCCCATGCCCAATGCCCCATGCCCAATGCCCAAATCTAAGTAGTTCTTACCATAAAGCGCGAACTGGTCCACTGGAATTTGGATCGGTTGATTGATTGTCGCCTGATTGAGAATTATCAGTGGTTGGGTCTGGAGTGTTATCGGTTTGCTCTTGATTATTTTGGCTAGTTGACTCTTGAGTGTTATTTTGAGCAACGCTATTGCCATTTTCGCCATTGCTACCAGAAGCAGTGCTATTAACGTTAATATTCGCTGGTAAGACTTGCGATCTTCCCTTGACGGTTGGAGCGCTCGCATTTTGTACACCCATAGGAAAGTTTATACCTAATAATGTACCTAGCAAAATTGCCAAGCCTCCAGCCATAAGAATAAGCGGTGTCCATCTACCCATGTTTTTTTCTCCTTTTTAACCTTCTGGTGTTCATACTATTTGAGAACCTTGTCCCCAAAACCCATCAAATTTTGTTACTTTCACATTGCCTAAAACCTTAGTTTGGCTTTTCTAACGTAGGTTTGATGTAGGAGAATGGTAAGGCATGTGCGATCGCCGTGCATCCAGAACGCCAATTAGCCGTTGACACTTCTCCTTCTATTTTGACGGCACAAGTACCACAAGTGCCAATACCCGACACCTGATGAATGATGCACCGCCATTGTAGAGGTCAATACCATTGTGCAGCAAAACTTTGCGTAAGTTTGTACAGCGATTGCACTCAATTGTTTTACCTTGGGCTAGTACCTTAGGCATTTAAATTTCCGAACTGTCTTTTTGTTGTATATTGCCACATCGCTTTGAAAGTTGTCTCTATTTTACTTTTATGACCGAAAATCCCTCACCCCCACTTTGGATCTATGACACCACCCTACGGGATGGCACTCAACGCGAAGGGCTATCAGTGTCCATAGAAGATAAACTACGCATTGCTCGCAGGTTAGATCAGCTTGGTATACCCTTTATTGAAGGGGGATGGCCCGGAGCAAATCCTAAGGATGTACAGTTTTTCTGGCAATTACAAGAAGATCCGCTTAAAAACGCAGAAATTGTTGCATTTTGCTCGACCAGAAGACCAAACATTAGTGTGGCAAATGAGCCAATGCTGCAAGCTATTCTTGCTGCTGGTACTCGTTGGGTGACAATTTTTGGTAAGTCTTGGGATTTACACGTCACAGAAGGTCTGAAGACAAGTTTAGCAGAAAATTTGGCGATGATTCGCGACACGATTGAGTATCTTCGCGTTTCTGGTCGTCGCGTTATATACGATGCAGAACACTGGTTTGATGGCTACAAACACAATCGCGATTATGCTTTAAAGACATTAGAGGCAGCAGCTACGGCAGGTGCTGAATGGCTCGTCCTCTGCGATACTAATGGCGGAACTTTGCCACACGAAATTAGCCAAATTGTCCAAGATGTGGTAAAGGCGAATGGGGCATGGGGCATGGGGCATGGGGGAGGCAGTGCGTTGGACGGGTCTCCCGGCTTAAAGCACCTGCCGGCATGGGGCATGGAAAGAATCTCTAATTCCCAATTCCCAATGCCCAATTCCCAGTCCCCAATTCCCCAAATTGGCATTCACACTCATAATGATTCAGATACGGCAGTTGCTAACGCCTTAGCCGCTGTGATGGCAGGGGCAAGGATGGTGCAAGGTACAATCAACGGCTATGGTGAACGCTGTGGCAACGCTAATTTGTGTTCTTTAATTCCCAATTTGCAACTCAAGCTTGGTTATAGCTGTATAGAAGAAAAGCAGCTATCTCAAATTACAGAAGCGAGTCGCTTTGTCAGTGAAGTTGTCAATTTGGCGCCTGATGAACATGCCCCTTTTGTCGGGCGATCGGCATTTGCCCATAAAGGTGGTATCCATGTTTCAGCGGTAGAACGCAATCCCTTAACTTACGAACACATTCAGCCAGAACAAATCGGTAATCGACGCCGCATTGTTATTTCCGAACAAGCGGGACTAAGTAATGTTTTGGCTAAAGCCCGTAGTTTTGGGATTGAACTAGATAAGCAAAATCCCCAAGCACGGCAAATTCTTCAACGTCTGAAGGATTTGGAGAGTGAAGGATATCAATTTGAGGCAGCGGAGGCAAGTTTTGAGTTGCTGATGCGCGAAGGTTTGGGGAAACGTCCTTTATTTTTTGAAATTAAAGGGTTTCAAGTACACTGTGACTTGGTGGAAGGAAAAGAAACTACCAGCGCTTTGGCGACAGTGAAAGTAACTGTCAACGGTAAAGATATTCTCGAAGCGGCGGAAGGTAACGGTCCTGTTGCGGCTTTGGATGCGGCATTACGCAAAGCTTTGGTGAACTTCTATCCGCAAATTGCTGCTTTTGAGTTAACAGATTACAAAGTGCGGATTCTTAACGGACATACGGGTACAGCAGCGAAAACCCGCGTTTTGGTAGAATCGCGCAATAGCCATCAACGCTGGACGACGGTAGGAGTTTCCACCAACATTTTGGAGGCTTCTTATCATGCGGTGGTCGAAGGGTTGGAATACGGTTTGTTATTGCATTCAAAAGCTGAAGTGGCGCTGAATGCTTCTAGTTGAGGGTATTAGTTTTGTAGTCGGCGCTTCAGCGCTCTTCGCGCTTATTACGGATTTAGCGCTGAAGCGCTTACTAGGAAATCACCAGACAAATATTTGACACTCCCATACCCACACAGCTTAAGCGGCAATTTAGGAAACATACGCACCATTGGGACAGCCTGACTACTAAAATCTTTAAGAACGGTGAAAAAATCGACAAGCGCTATCTTTTATGAGATAGTTTCCCAAGCTTGGGTGACTACTTGACTCAACCAGCGTCGTTGTTGCTTATCCAGCATTTGGTCATCTGCTAAAACCTGAGCTGTTAATTCTTCCAAAGATTGACCTTGAGAGCGGACAATTTTAATTACTCCGGCGATCGCAGCGGCAACCAATTCTTCATCAACGGGGTTTTGTCGTAAGTTAACAATTTCTTGGGGACTGTGTGGGATGGGATAATTCATGGCGTGCGTTTACAGATAATTACAAAATGAAGAACGAATTTGACAAACTATTAAAGTTTCTTTACTGAATCTTTATTCGACTGATAGGGCGGAGTTTACCTTAATTGCTCGCTTTGTTAAATCTGTCTTAATGAGTAGATTCATCGGAAATGTCAGAAAAATGAAACAAATACTTTATTTAGAAATCCCCACTCCGGATACAACGGTTGTACGCGAGTGGTTGCAAGCAGATTTTGAACCAGATACTGGGGAAAAAGTACTCACTCACTCAGGTTTCTGTTTAAAGATTTCAGAAACTACAACGGATGAGGCGATAATTCCCGAAAAATTACCTACAGAAATTTCTGTATTTGTCTGGTCGGGACAGCGTACCACGTATTTAAAAGCTTTCCGTTGGGGAGATAAACCTTTCCCTAATGAAAGGAAAATCTTACAAAGCTTGACTACTCAAATCAGAAGCCGCTTTCCACACCATTACCCGGAACCCCCAGCAATTGATTTATCCAAACAATCTATTTTTGAAGCGCTAGCACCTTATTATCCTCTCACCGTCAAGTATTTTCAGAAAATGCCCAAAGGTGAATATGACTTGCAACGCGCTTACTGGTGGGAACAACGATGGCGTGAAGGTGTGCGTAATCCGCAGCAGCCACGTCAGGTAATCTTCGAGGAAGGGGGACAAGGGGACAAGGGGACAAGGGGACAAGGGGATAAGGAGACAAGGGGGACAAGGGGACAAGGGGGAATTTCTCCCTTATCTCCCCTATCTCCCTTATCTCCCCTCTCTCCCACTCCCCCTCTCTCCCTCTCCTCCTCTCCCACCTACGATTTGATCTACATCGGTGGTGCTTTAGGGGCGATTCATGGGGCGGTGATGGCGCAACTGGGGTATAAGGTACTGTTAGTAGAGAGATTGCCTTTTGGAAGGATGAATCGGGAATGGAATATTTCCCGTGATGAAATCCAAAGCTTGATTAATCTGGGTTTGGTAACTCCTGCTGAGGTGGAATCTATTATTGCGCGGGAGTACAAAGACGGATTTAATAAGTTTTTTGATGGTAATAATCCTGCTAAATTGCGATCGCCTATATTGCACACGCCCACAGTGCTAAATGTAGCGTTGGATTCCGATAAATGGCTGCAACTATGCGGGCAAAAATTGCGAGCCGCTGGCGGTGAAATCTGGGATGAGACAGAATTTATCCGTGCAGATATTAGTAAGACACAAGTAGCAATTAATGTCAAGCATTTACCCACTCAAACTGAGAAGCAAGTGAGTGGACGAGTGCTGGTGGATGCGATGGGAACAGCTTCAACCATCGCTTGGCAATTAAATGGTGGTCGGGCTTTTGACAGTGTTTGTCCAACGGTGGGAGCAGTAATTGAAGGTGGATTTGAGCCAGGGGTGTGGGATTCGCAGTATGGCGACGTTCTCAACAGCCACGGGGATATTTCGCGAGGAAGACAGTTGATTTGGGAGTTATTTCCCGGAGCAGGTGAAGAATTGACGATTTATCTATTTCATTACCACGAAGTAAATCAGCAAAATCCCGGTTCGCTGTTGGAAATGTACGAGGACTTTTTCACGATTTTGCCAGAGTATCGACGATGCGATATGGATAAGCTGGTGTGGAAAAAGCCGACATTTGGATATATACCGGGATATTTTAGTATTGGGAATGGCGATCGCAAAGTTGCTTTTGATCGATTACTAGCGATCGGTGACGCCGCTTCTCTCCAATCTCCCCTGGTATTTACTGGCTTTGGTTGTTTAGTTCGCAACTTGGAACGCTTAACAACTCTTTTAGATGTAGCTCTCAAGCATGACTTGCTGAGTTTACACCACCTGAGCCAAATTAGCGCCTACCAAAGTAATGTTTCCGTAACTTGGTTATTTTCCAAAGGAATGATGGTTCCCACAGGGAAATTTTTACCACCCCAGCGGATTAACTCAATGCTGAATACCTTTTTTGGGCTATTAGCAGACGAACCCCTGGAAGTGGCAGATAATTTCATCAAAGATAGATGTGATTGGTTCACCTTTAACCGTTTAGCACTGAAAGCAGCTCGCACAAATCCGGCATTGTTGCTGTGGATTTGGCAACTTGCAGGACTAAGGGATTTAATGCGCTGGCTAAGTAACTACTTTAACTTTTGTCGTTACGCCCTAAATAGCGCTTTACTCATTCGATGGTTTCCCCGCTTCCTCAAGCGAATCAAGCCTTGGCTAGAAACCCAAAATCCGGCATTGTGGTTGAGGTTGTTAGCACTTAATTATGCTCTCACCATTGGCAAACCGCCTACTCAAAATAAGGTAGCAAAAGTTACTCCAGAAACGAGAATTCAAATTAGTCATTAGTCATTAGTTAGTTGATGGTTGATGGTTGATGGTTGATGGTTGATGGTTGATGGTTGATGGTTGATGGTTGATGGTTGATGGTTGATGGTTGATGGTTGATGGTTGATGGTTGATGGTTGTTCTAATAACCACTACCCATTAACAACTAACAACTAACAACTAACAACTATCCACTAACAACTATCCACTAACCAAAGATACAAGCACACCATTTGGATCGCGCACACGAGCGATTGTGTGTCCTCCATGCTGAGTTTTGGGTACATCTAATCCTTTTGCGCCGGCACCAATTGCTTTCATGTAAGCGGTTCCAACGTCGGGAGTAATGAATGATAGTTGAATTGAAGCTGGAAGTTGTGCGGAGTGGTTGGGATGACAACCACCAGGAAATAACTTCTGCGCTTCGTTGCTTGAGGAAAAAGCAAGCGTGGTGCTACCGGTTTCTAATTCTGCCCAGATAAAGTTGCCCTTCTCCTCAAGAGTGCGACGAACCAAACCAAAGGCTTTTTCATAAAATTCGACGGTTTTAACTACGTCGTCTACCCAAATAACTGTGTAACCAAATTTCATGGCTTTGCTCCCTGTATGCGTGCGATCGCCCTAAGGCGGGCACTTTGTGCCATCGCAAATTAATCTTACCCCAATAGCTGAAAACAAAAACCTATAAAAAATTATTTTTATCCGAAATATTACTGATATCAAAAGTCAATATATATGTTTTATTTATCGAGATATATTTATCCATGTTTAATATAATTTATGGTAAATCAGACATATTGTATTGTAGAGACGTTCCGGCGGAACGTCTCTACGAGGGTTGGGGTGTTTTTATTACTGTTAATAAGCAAAAAAATAGACTTTCTCTAATCCTATTTAACTTTCTAGAATACAAGAAGCTGTGGCGAGAATTTGTGCTTTTTGTTGCATGAGTTCAATATCTGATGCTAACCAAGAGCGAGGTGCTTGACAGTGATGAGCTATTAGCAATCCCCATAATCCTCTAGGAATCAAAACTGGTACAACCAGGTTAGCGCGAACTTGTAAATTACGAAGAAAATCTCGGTGACAAGGCTGAATTGGTTCTAATTCAATATCAGCGATCGCTCTGACTCTTCCTGCTAAGTACATATCAGCATACTCATTGTTAAAACAATCATCTGGTCCGGTTGAACCTAAAATTGATAATTTGCGATCGCTTAAAGATTCAAACGTTACTTGTCCCTCCCACTTTCCGTAAAAATAATACAAAACCACCCGATCAACCTGAAGTAACTCTCTAAGTTGGTTCGTTGTTTGTCTAACTAATGCATCCCGCTCAATTGTTTGACAAAGCCGATTGAGTACTCGTTGTAAACCCTTATCATGATACTTATTTGAACTGGGGTCAAATTCTTGATGGGAATCAATTTGCACAGGTTCCAAATGACTACTGAGTAAATATTATTGAATTTATAAGTAGGTAAACATAATTAATTACACAATGTCATTGCGAATGCAGCGTTCGCGAAGCGTCCCGAAGGCAAGCGAAATTAAGCAATCGCAAGGGCTGGGATTGCTTCGCTTCATTTCATTACGCTCGCAATGACTGTAAATATTTTTGTCCACCTACTTATGGTAACTTATCAGACCTTTAACTAAATAAATTCCTAACTCCCAATAGCGATTATTTTTATACGCAATCATATTGCCAGTCAAGCTTTTTGGGAAATTCAAAATAAAAAATTAATATTTGACAGTTCCTAAATTATAACATATTAATGGCAACATAAAAATATGTTGATTTTTCTTATGATTTTAAGCAATAAACACTGTTTTTAATTGTTAGCAAGTAATAAGTTTTAGCGTGTTAAAAATCACATTTATTTGTTAAGAATATAATTATAACAATCGAGTGATATTAATAATTCTGTTACCAGGCAAAACGCCTGGTAACAAAAAAGAAAGAGAAAGACTTATCACTTCTTCGGGGAAAAGGCAAAGGAAAAAAAGGGGAAGAAGTCATTTAAAACACGCATATTCGGGGAAAGGAAAAAACCTCCATGCAATTTCTTTCCCCCTTTCCCCTTTCCCCTTTCCCCCTCTTCATGAATGCCTATCTATCTACTGACCCCATGATGATGTCAATACTACCGAGAATTACGACAATATCTGCTAACTTCACACCGCGCAGTATATGAGGTAGAATTTGCACGTTGTTAAAATCAGCGGCGCGAATTTTCCACCGCCAAGGGAAGACGTTATCATCAGCAATTAGATAAATTCCCAGTTCACCTTTACCGCTTTCGACACGGGAATAAATTTCTCCTTTAGGAAGCTTGAAGGTGGGGGCAATTTTCTTACCGATGTATTGGAAATCAAAAGCATCCCACTCTGATTTTTTACCCGCAGCTATGCGCTTGGCTTCTAAGTTCTCAAAAGGTCCACCAGGAAGACCGGCGATCGCTTGACGAATAATTTTCACCGATTCGCGCATTTCTCGCATCCGCACGACGTAACGAGCGAAGCAATCACCAGCAGTTTCCCAATGCACATCCCAGTCGAAATCGTCGTAACATTCGTAGTGGTCAACTTTCCGCAAATCCCACTGCACTCCAGAAGCACGTAACATTGGACCGGAAAGTCCCCAGTTAATTGCTTCGTCACGAGTTATGGTTCCAACACCTTCGACACGACGGCGGAAAATTGGGTTATCGGTAACTAAGCGTTCGTACTCGTCAACTTTGGGGAGAAAGTAGTCACAAAAGTCCAAGCATTTATCTATCCAACCGTAGGGTAAATCAGCCGCGACACCACCAATCCGGAAGTAGTTGTGATTTACCATCCGATAACCTGTAGCAGCTTCCCACAGATCGTAAATCATCTCGCGTTCGCGGAACTGATAGAAAAACGGAGTTTGTGCGCCAACATCAGCCATAAATGGACCAAACCACAGCAAATGGTTGGCGATGCGGTTCAATTCCAGCATGATGACGCGGATGTAGCTAGCGCGTTTGGGAACGGGAATATCAGCTAGTTGTTCTGGTGCGTTGACGCTGACGGCTTCGTTAAACATCCCCGCTGCATAGTCCCACCGACTGACGTAGGGGACGTACATTATATTAGTGCGGTTCTCGGCAATTTTTTCCATTCCCCGGTGTAGGTAGCCGATGACCGGTTCACAGTCGATGACATCTTCGCCATCTAGTGTGACAATTAACCGCATAACCCCGTGCATTGAGGGATGGTGAGGTCCCATGTTTAGCACCATCGGTTCTGTGCGGGTTTCGATTCTTGCCATAAATTTAGTGTTCTCCCGATGCGTGAAAATTTAAAATAGAACCGCGTAAGTGCCAAATCAGCCAACGGAAAAAATTTGGTGGTTCGTAGTTACGACTTCAGTCGTAAAAGATGAGCGATCAATCACTCACTACGAGGGTAAGTTAGAGAGGGTAGCGGCGGATTTTATTTGATGTTTAGTTTTGTTGCACATATTCAATTATATGGATCTTCAGATTGAGAAAATGTCGGCGCAAGAATTTTTTCATGTGCCAGTTTTAAGTCGAGAGGTGATTGAGGGTTTAGTGGTGCATCCTGGTGGACGTTATTTAGATGCAACCGTAGGTGGTGGGGGTCACAGTCGGTTAATCTTAGAAGCTGCACCAGATGCCCAATTGACTGCAATGGATCAAGATGAGGATGCTTTGATTGCGGCAAAGCAGCAGTTAGGGGAGTTTAGCGTTAGCGTAGCTCCTCCAAAGGAGGCTCGCATCGAATTCATTAAGAGCAATTTTGCCGCTTACAAATTTCCTCCAAGGGCTTTCTCTGGTATTATCGCCGATTTGGGGGTTAGCTCTCACCATCTCGATACAGCAGAACGGGGTTTTAGTTTTCGCTCTAGCGCTCCTTTGGATATGCGGATGGATCGAGGACAATCGTTAACGGCTGCTGATGTGATTAATGAGTGGGATGAAGCGGAGTTAGCAAATATCTTCTTTACATACGGTGAGGAACGACTTTCGCGACGCATTGCCAGACGAATTGTGGAAAAACGCCCCTTTCACACTACCACAGAGTTATCTGAGGCGATCGCTTATTCTGTCCCCCCCAAATACCGTTATGGCAGAATTCACCCAGCTACTCGCGTGTTTCAAGCTTTACGCATTGTCGTTAACGATGAGTTAAAGTCTTTAGAAACATTTATAGAAAAGGCTCCAGAAGCGCTTTTACCTGGTGGCAGAATTGCCATTATTAGTTTTCACAGTCTTGAAGACCGACTGGTGAAACACGGTTTAAGAAATACACCATCGTTAAGGGTATTGACAAAAAAGCCAATCACTGCTCAAGAAGATGAATTGGCGAATAATCCGCGATCGCGTTCTGCTAAATTGAGGATAGCAGAAAGAAAAGATTGACACTACTTGAAAGAGGGGGAAAGGGAAAAGGGGAAAATTTTTTTCATGAGTTATTGGTGTACACAGTTCATGATGGCTACTTATTCTCAGATGTAGAATCTGAAATCGTGAGAAAATTGCTACAGTTCAAACTGTGCTACAACATCCAGAGTGAAAACCGACAGTATATTTTATCGCCTATTTCAAGAATTTCCCAGCATCTTCTTTGAACTGATTAGCAACTCTCCCGAAACTGCTAATACTTACCAATTTTCTTCAGTTGAAATCAAGCAAACAGCTTTCAGAATTGATGGTGTATTTCTTCCCATCCAAGAAGATAATCCAATTTATTTTGTCGAAGTTCAATTTCAGTCAGATACAGAGCTTTACTCGCGTCTATTGTCAGAACTATTTTTATACTTACGTCAAAATAAACCCAAAAGCACTTGGCGCGGAGTAGTGATTTTTCCTACCAGAAACATAGATACATCTGATACCAAAGATTGCCATGAATTCTTTACTAGTCAGCGCATCAGCCGAATTTACTTAGATGAATTAGGTGAAGCTGCATCACTACCAATTGGTATTGCTACTATTAAGTTAGTAGTTGAAGATGAAGATACAGCAATTATCGCTGCTAAACAATTAATTAACCGAACCAAGCAAGCGGTAAATCTACAACTGCAACAGCAGTTACTAGAATTTATAGAGACAATCTTGGTTTATAAGTTTCCGAAAATGAGTCGAGAGGAGATAGAAGCAATGTTTGGGTTAAGTGAGTTAAAGCAAACGCGAGTTTATCAAGAAGGTAAAGAAGAGGGTGAACAAAAAGGTCGTGTGGAGGCAAAATTAGAAGCTATACCCAGACTCTTAGTATTAGGCTTAACTGTGGAACAAATAGCGCAAGCGTTGGATTTGGAGCTTGCACAAGTCCAGCAAGTAGCAGAGCAAACACTTCCAAATCAATAGACTGATTGTAGAGATGGGGGAAAGTGTCCTTCTGTGACTCATCGACGAGTATCAAAGACTGATGAATCTCCTTCTGTGACTCATCGACGAGTATCAAAGACTGATGAATCTCCTTCTGTGACTCATCGACGAGTATCAAAGACTGATGAATCTCCTTTTGTGACTCATCGACGAGTATCAAAGACTGATGAATCTCCTTCTGTGACTCATCGACGAGTATCAAAGACTGATGAATCTCCTTCTGTGACTCATCGACAAGTATAATTTCAAGAACTGGATGCTGCTTTAGCAGCTCTACCTTTGCCGATCGCTTTAAAGCGTTCACCTAACTGTTCAGCAATAGTTTTTAAGCCTGGAGTCTTCTTTGCAGCAGTCTTTACATAGTCATAAACAGTCAAACTACTGGTCATAGTATCACTACCGACTGCTAATAGGGTATCATCTACCTTTTCGGTGAGTTGCCGCATTGAGGTTAAAAGTTCGGTGAGTGTGGTAGCTAATTGATAATCTTGCACCAATTCCTCAACGTCAAAACTCGCTGGGAGAATGTCGCGGTTAGATTGAGCAGCGGCAACGCTATTATTAACAAAAGCTAGGCTTTTGTCACCCATTTTAAATAACTTGCGCCGTTCTTCTACACTGAGAGTAATCAAAAAGGGTAGCTTTTTTTGAATTGTCTGTAGTGCTGCTTTAATTTCTTGCATATCTTCTGGGGAAATGCTGGCGTTGACATTTTGATAAGCCATCGTATAATTACCTTGGTGAATCTATTGCTGTAGTAGCAATGTTTACTATATTTATGATTCCCACAAGGTGATGCGATCGCACATTTTCTTGAAATTTCCTCTTTTCCTTCCTAGTAGACATAAAAGTGAAAATGAATTATGCGTTGTCCGAAACCCTTGTAGAGACCAAGCATGTGGAACGTATGAATCGTCTTTTCTACCAGATGTCTAGTGAGCGGTTCACCATCGTTACGGGTATTGACAAAAAAGCCAATTACTCACCAAGAAAATGAGTTGGTGAATAATTCGCGATCGCGTTCTGCTAAGTTGAGGATAGCAAAAAGGATTAAGTGACTTATCTTGCGCTTTTGTGTAGGCTACGAGCGAAACTCTTTGGGTGAAGAGATAAGTTCCCATTTTTGAGACAATGATTTATAATATTAAAAAAATGTGATTCAGGTAACAATTTTTGAAAAAATTTCTTTAATTGTATTAGTGCTGACACCGATATAAGATAATTGTATTGATACAGGCACTAGCCGCAAACTTTGTGATCCCGATGTATACAAGTGAGTTGACGAAGTATTCTTCTAGAACAGAGATTGCAAACACAAGCCGCATTCTCGTGGTAGAAGATGAAGAATTAATTCGGGAAATGTTGGTTGTCGCTTTGGAAGAGGAGGGTTACGGGGTGGTAACTGCCTCAGATGGACGAACGGCTATAGAATATCTCAAAAATTTTGAACCCAACTCAAAAGAGGTTGTTTTTGACTTAGTTATCCTTGATTTGATGCTACCGCAAATCAATGGACTGGATATTTGCCGCTTGCTGCGTCATCAAGGAAATCCAGTGCCAATTTTGATGGTGAGTGCTAAAGGTAGTGAAACTGACCGGGTTTTGGGTTTAGAAGTCGGGGCAGATGACTATCTGACTAAACCTTTTAGTATGCGGGAGTTAGTTGCTCGTTGTCGAGCTTTACTTCGCCGTCAACGGTTAAGCACTTTACCGGTAGTGCCCGTTTTACATTATAAAGAAGTAACGTTAAATGCTCAAGAGTGCCGCGTCATGGTTCGCGGTCAAGAAGTGAATCTATCACCAAAAGAGTTCCGCCTTTTAGAATTGTTCATGAGTTATGCTCGTCGGGTATGGTCACGAGAACAATTGCTAGATCAAGTTTGGGGACCAGATTTTGTCGGGGATAGTAAAACTGTAGACGTTCACATCCGCTGGTTACGCGAAAAATTAGAGCAAGATCCTAGTCGTCCAGAATATATCGTCACTGTGAGAGGTTTTGGCTATCGATTTGGATAATTGATTCGGATAGTTGTTAGTTTTTAGTTGTGATCAAGTAACTAAAAACTCGCGATGCTGGTATTAGTTTTTTTTCTGGGTTTAGGTATAGGCATTGGGTTTTGGATTTGGCAACAAATTCAACTAAATCGTTATTTTGGACAAGTCCTGCGACCTTCTGCCCCCCACTCTTCTCAGATAATGCTACCGCTGATTCCTTCTTTGCGGCATAAAATTGCCTCAGTTGAACAGCATCGGCAAGATTTACACCAGTCGCTGCAAACTTATGAAAAAGTGCTGGATTTTGCACCAGTGGGATATTTGCAAGTTGATGAAGAAAATCAACTGCTGTGGTGCAATCAGCACGCAAGAGAGATGTTGTATTTGCAAAGGTGGCAACCAGGACAAGTGCGGTTATTGCTAGAACTGGTGAGATCCTATGAACTGGATCAGTTAATTGAGCAAACACGCGATCGCTCTTCTTGCCAAATTAAAGACTGGGTGTTTCACCCCTCTTGTGAGAACCCAGCAGACATGATAGAGATAAAATCTCTAGCTTTGCGAGCGTCCAGCTTTCCCTTACCCAATGGACAAGTAGGGGTATTTCTGGAAAATCGCCAACCACTGCTAGATATGAACGCAGCACGCGATCGCGCTTTTTCCGATCTGGCACACGAACTGAAAACTCCCCTGACTTCGATTCGTCTGGTTGTAGAAACATTGCAAAACCGCTTAGAATCGCCTTTAAGTCGCTGGGTTGACCGCTTAATGCAAGAAGTTGATCGACTGATTAACTTAGTGCATAGCTGGTTAGAACTTACCCAAATGGAAAATAACCCAGCAATTCAACTACATCTAGAAGCAGTGGAAGTGCGATCGCTAATTGCCTCTGTGTGGGCAATGCTAGAACCGATAGCACAGCAACAGCAACTAACTCTTGACTTTTCAGTCAGCGAAGAACTGTGGATTAAAGCAGATAAATCGCGGATTTACCAAGTATTTCTTAATTTGCTCGATAACAGCATCAAATACAGTCCTCCTGGGACAAAAATTTACGTAAAGGCGAAAATAATCCCCAAAAAGAATAACTATAGTAACAATTCTTCTCCTCAAAGTCTGGAAATCAATATAATAGATTCCGGATTTGGTTTTTCTAAGAGCGATTTGCCTCATGTTTTTGAGCGATTTTACCGGGGAGATACAGCCAGAAGTCGTGAATCACAATCATCGGAAAACTCCAAACCGGGAATTGTTGGAACTGGTTTAGGTTTGGCGATCGTTAAACAAATCATCCAGGCACACGGAGGTTCCATTAAAGCCATGAATCATCCCGAAACAAAAGGAGCATGGCTGCAAGTTGTATTTCCAGAAGTAGTGGCAAACTCCCAAAGCCAAGACTATAGTTAAACAATATCTTCATGTTTGAGACAGAAAATGACCAAAGCAGTCCTTGATGGTCCCAATCCTGAAAGACCCCAGCTAGCACGGGCTATGATACGTTTAGAACGGGATGTTTTACGTATGGGTGCTTTAGTCGAACAATCATTTCGTCTCAGTCACCAAGCTTTAATTGCCCGCGATTTAACCGCAGCTGAGGAACTTCCCCTTTTAGATAAACAAATTGACCGCTTTTATAAACAAATAGAATTAGACTGTACGGCAATCATGACGCTGCAAGCACCGACAGCTAAAGATTTGCGTTCCTTGAGTGCTATTATGCAGTTGGTGCGCGACCTAGAACGCATCGGCGATTATGCTGTGGATCTAGCTGAAATTGCTGTGAAAATCTTTCCTTATCCGCCTCATCCTACTTTACCAGAAATTGCCCTCATGTTTCACCACGCCCAAGCAATGTTAGCTACTAGTTTGGTGGCTTTGGCAGATTTGGATGAAGTCAGTGGACGTAGTGTCAAACGCTTAGATGATGCTGTAGATGATGCTTACGATCGCGTTTATCAAACTTTAGCTTACCAACGAGATGTCCCCGGTGTAGTTGAACCTATTGTTTTGCTAGCTTTAGCAATTCGTTGTCTCGAACGTATGGCAGATCACGCCACTAACATCGGTCAACGAGTAGCATACATCGTTACAGGTCAACGCGGTTAATTGGGCATTGGGCATTGGGCATTGGGCATTGGGCATTGGGCATTGGGCATTGGGCATTGGGCATTGGGCATTGGGCATTGGGCATTGGTAATAATTATTTTTGTAGTCTCTAGTCCCCATTACTTATTACCTAAAAGTTACACTTTGCTTTTATACCATATCATTTAAACTGAAAGTTGCTTATAGATGATAAGTATAAATTATATCTAAAAGTCGATTTAGAAATTTTGTAGTGGTGGATACCGGTTTTCAGCAATTTTTTTTGGTAAGGTGTGAAAAAGCATAGATTACATTTAAGTTAACTTTTGATTAAACTCTAAGCTAAATTCAAAATTGATTTTATACTACGGAAATAAAAGTATATAAAAGCACCAGTCAAAAGTATTTTTTGCTCAACTAAATCAAGTAATTGTTAAATAACATACATTTCACTAAAAGCTTACCTGTTCTTAATCTTTGAAGTTTAAAGTAACCAAAGACCAAAGTGCTGAATGTTCCTTCATGTCTCACTGAAGTTTATCCTGTAATCGTTAAAACTGATGAGTATCAAACGTCGGGAATTCTTGCTGTTGTTGGGAGGAAGTGCAGGTGCAGTAGCCCTTAGCTCCGTGGGAGGATGTGAGAAAAAAAATACATTGCAGCAAGTAGCTACCACGGTAAATTCATTTTTATTTCAACCGATAAAAGGTGCTATACCCTTAGAAACGGCTGGGTTCAAACCAGAACAGCAAAAAGAAATTTACAGCACCTATGAAGTTGTAGATGATTTAGTACTACCAAAAGGCTTTGAATACCAAGTGATTGCCGCTTGGGGTGATAAAGTCGGTGATTCGCGGTTTGGTTACAACAACGATTATTTATCTTTTGTGCCGATATCTGAAAACGAAGGATATCTTTCAGTTAACTTTGAATATATCAGTGCAATACCCTGGATGCAGACATATCAGGAAGTAATAGGTAAATCATTACCATTTGCAGAGGTAAAAACAGCACTGAAAAAGAATAGTAAAAATGAAATTAATGCCTTTGCTTTGCCAGATAATGACCCAATAAAAGCCAAAATCAAGGAAATCTGTTCAGAAGCGCTTTTAGATCAGGGATTGGGGATTATCTCGATTCGGAAAACATCTACGGGTAAATGGGAAAGAACTAATTCTATAAGCGATCGCCGCATAAGTGGAATTTCTGGGTTAGAAGACAAGCGTTATTTAAAAGCAACCGGTCCTGGGGTAGCAGTGTTTCGCAAAAAGCAGGGACAGGGATATATTGATAAATTAGGCGATCGCATTATCGGTTCTTTCGCCAACTGCGCCGGTGGAACAACACCTTGGGGTACAGTGTTGAGTGCAGAAGAAAACTTTCAATCACAAGTACCAGAACCAGTATATGCTGATGGAACGTCCTTAGACCCAAGTAAACGTCCTTTTGGTTTGGGTGACGAAGAACTTGACGGACAAGGTAACGTTTTCGGATTAGCGGGAAATAAATATGGTTGGATTGTCGAAGTCGATCCAGCAAACCCCAATGATTACGGGACAAAACACACTTGGTTAGGACGATATCATCATGAAGCAGTTGGTGTGCGGGTTGAAACCGGCAAACAACTAGCATTTTATTCGGGATGCGATCGCCGGGGAGGACATATATATAAGTTTGTGAGTAGCGATCGCGTCACCAACCCCAAAGATAAAGCTAATTCCCGACTATTGCAAAAAGGAATGCTTTATGCTGCAAAATTTAACGCTGATGGTACCGGTCGCTGGATTCCCCTAAAAGCAGACACACCTGTAGATCCAGATGTTCCCAGCAACATCGGTGGAAACCTCATCCGCTTACCAAAAGGTGCAACAAAAGGCAAAGCCGGTTTTCAACGTTTACCAGAACCAATTGAAGGATTTAATCTGAAAATTACCAAAGACGAAGAAATTAGCTCCTTTAAACAAAATTACAAAAAGTTAGGCGACCTTTACACAGGTAATACTGAAGAACAGCAAGGCGCAATTTTAATTGACGCACATTACGCCGCAAATGCCGCCGGTGCAACCTGCACAGCGCGTCCAGAAGATACGGAAATTGCTCCTAATGGCGATTTGTACATTAGCTTTACCTCTGGTTCTTCTGATAAAGAGGGTGGTTCAGATATCAGAATTTTCAAAAGTCCTAAAGGTGAAGCATCCTATGAGTATGGCTGGGTGATGCGTTTAACTGAAGATAACAACGAACCCGCTGCCGCTAAATTTAAATGGCAAATATTGGCAACAGGAGGGGAACCCGCAGCAGGTGGTATGGGTTTTGCTAATCCAGATAATTTGCTCTTAGATCGTAGCGGAAATGTCTGGATGGTAACAGATATGTCCAGCAGTAGTATGAATAGCGCCATCAAAAGTCGCGTTAATGACCAAGGTAAACCTGCTACCATATCGGGTTTGTTTGGTAACAACGCTATCTGGTTTATTCCCACCAGTGGTCAAGAAGCAGGTAAAGCCTTTTTATTTGGTACAGGACCGATGGAATGCGAAACCACAGGTCCCTGCTTCACCGAAGACGAACAAACAATGTTCCTCGCAGTCCAGCATCCAGGTGAAAGCAACGGCACCCGTCAAAACCAAGCTTCAGAAAGCAGAGAATTTTTAGTTACCACTACCACAGGTGAGGAATTTATGCAAACTCGCCAAGTTCCCATTGGTTCTAATTGGCCCAGCAAAACTCCCAATTCTCCACCTAAACCAGCAGTTGTTGCTATTACTAAATCTTCGTCTACTTGAGAAAAATTTTTAATAGTAGTAGCGGAATCATAATTTCATCAACGAATATTTATCCAAATCATCACTAAATTTTAAGCTGCACCTATATATAAAATTCCCATGACAATATATGCTGATGCCATGTAATAACTTCTAAAAGCTACTATCCAATCCTAATAACGCTACCTCAGGCGATTTTACCAGATCAAATTATTAGTTGAATAATTTCAGACACGATCTCGCAATTTAAGAAAGAGATTTATCGATGATTCAAATTGTTTGCACCTACCATAAAGCGGTTTTTCCAACAAAACATCTATCCTTTGACTGAAATTTGCGATTATGAGTGTTCTAGCCACCAAATCCCTTGCAGAGATTGGGTTTTGCCCATCCTCTCATAATTTTTGAATCTAACAAACAACTTCTATTAAGCGAGATAACTTTCATGACATATTCGTCGATTAATACACCAAATCCTATATCTAACAATCCCTTAGCGATTGCAAATGAACAACTGCCCCAAAGGATATTTAACCGTCGAGAAATAATTCCCCAACGCAATGACGTACTGTGGCGGATTCAACGGGGTACAATTCGTACCTTAACCTGGAGTGAAGATGGAACATTCATCACTCTGGGTTATTGGGGACCAGGGGATTTAGTTGGTTATCCTTTATCCACAGTCAAGCCTTACCAAATTGAATGTTTGACCAGTGTAGAGGTAAGTATTATACCACCTCACCTTTGGCATCAAGATTTGAATGCTTTATTATCCCACATTCAACAAGCAGAGGAATTGCTAAGTATAGTACATCGTAAGCCAATCTCTCTGCGTTTGTGGCAATTTTTAGTCTGGTTGAGTGAAAAATTTGGTCGTGAGGTCGAACAAGGCAAGCTGATTGACTTGAATGTTACCCACCAAGAAATTGCCGAAGTTTTAAATACAACACGGGTAACAGTCACACGGCTGCTACAGCAGTTTGAGGAAGAAGGAAAAATGTTACGCTACAAACGCCGGATTGTTCTATGTTTTCCCAATCAAGGGACAAAAAATAGGGTTTAATGTGTGCTAGTTGAGATAAATATTTTATCTGTGGGATTTTTTGGTGCGATCGCGCTCCCTACCTCATGAGATAATATTCGTGACGCTCAAAAACTAAGGGGATACTCACAAAAACAACGAGAAATCTTGATATATAAATAAAACTTACCAAAAAATTCCCAATCGGTTTGATCCGTAAGTGGGGGAAATTCAATGTAAAATATTCCCCTGATTCGTAGTGAGCCAGCGCGGTCTTCTCCCTCATAGAGAGGCTAGCGCCAAGGGGAGGCAGTGCGTTGCGGAGGTTCCCTCCGTTGTAGCACCTGCCGTGGTTTCCCCCATGAGCGACTGGCGTTAGCGCAGCGGTAGCGACGCAGGAGCGTCACCCGAAGGGTAAGCGGTTTACCGCTCATCCATGAGGATTTTAACGGCTTAAGCCCTTACTACGTTAAGGAGCCTTTATTTATGCTCATGTACTTAACTATATAGTCTTAAAGAAGAGCGTGAAAAGTTAGATTCGGTGACTTCTTTAATAACTCACCGAATCTGAATATTACGAATTTTCACATGGGATGTACGATTGCTATCTATATATTAGCGATCGCTCTTAGTTGAAAGCAAATTGTGAAATATTTTGTTTCTTATCTAGTTAGTTGACTTGACAATAGATACAACCTTAATGTAGGAAATTATTTCTCCCGTAAATATCCTCTGACGATAACTATAAAAAGATTATTGACAATGCTTCAATTTCAAGAGCAATTGCCCTATCATTCAACGATTTTCAGACCAAGGCACTTGTTGGCATTGCTGCAAAATATCAATTTTACCTAAACTTAACCTAACTAGCAGTTATCGGTGAATAGGTAGATAAAAGAAGGCTTTTAACTTGTTTAGTGAAGTCGTCAACAACATCACTGAGAAATTCAATATCTCAAAGTGAATATTAATCATAATATCTGCTACTATTACTATAAAATGATTATCGGAATTTATTCCATTAAATCAATAGGTGTGAGTGAGAGTCAAAAAAATGAAAAAACCTTTGTGGAACGTTTTTAAACTAAGTCCATTGGTTGTTGCTGCCTCATTTTTAGCAGCGAACGGTGCCAGAGCAGCTGAAGTCAAAGCTGAAGTTAAAGAACAGACAACTTCTGTTTCCCAATTATCCCAAGAAGCTAACAGCATAGGTCAGGTAACATCGGTCTCTCAGTTTTCTGATGTGCAACCTACAGACTGGGCATTCCAAGCATTACAATCTCTGGTTGAGCGTTATGGCTGTATCGCTGGATATCCAAATGGCACGTATCGCGGCAACCGTGCATTAACTCGTTATGAATTTGCGGCTGGTTTGAATGCTTGTTTAGACCGCGTTAACGAATTGATTGCCACAGCTACCGCTGACTTGGTGACAAAAGAAGACTTAGCGACCTTACAGCGTTTGCAAGAAGAGTTTTCCGCTGAATTGGCAACTCTGCGCGGTCGTGTGGATGCCCTAGAAGCGAGAACCGCAGAGTTGGAATCCAATCAATTCTCCACTACCACCAAGTTGAATGGGGAAGTCATCTTTAGTGTGGCTGACGTTTTCACAGAGGAGCGAGCACTTCCTTACAATTTTAGTCGAGGTGACTTCTCACCAGCTAACTTAGCTAATCCAGCGGCTGTAAGTGCAAGAATCCAGCAGTTGAATCCTGGTTTTACAACTGCACAAGCAAATGCCATCAGAGACGCTTATGGTTCAGCCAACTTTCAAAACTCAAGAAGAGACACAGCGGGTAACACTGTCTTTGCAGACCGGGTACGTCTGAACTTTGATACCAGCTTCGTTGGCACAGACCGCTTGCGAGTCCGTATCCAAGCCCGAAATATTAGCGGATTTGATACAAGTAGAACGGGTACTAACTTGACCCGACTTTCCTATGACGGAGATGAGAATAACGCCGTTGTTCTTGATGACTTGTTCTATCAGTTCAACCTAAGTGATGCGGTACGGGTGAACATATCCGCTGCCAGAAGTGAATTCTACGACTTCGTTGATACCGTTAACCCTGCCCTTGCAAGCAGCGGTACTGGCGCGATCTCCCGCTATGGACGATTCAGCCCCATCTACCGTCAGGCTTCTGAGGGTGCAGGTATAACTGTAGTATTAGCTCCTAAAAGTCCTATTACTGCTACTGTGGGTTATCAAGCAGGTTCAGCTGAGAACCCAGATTTAGGTCGCGGTCTCATCAATGGTTCTTATTCTGCTTTTGGTCAACTAGCTTTTAAACCCAGCAAAGCCTTCACTATTGCTGCAACCTACGCACGCACCTATCAAAATAGTGAAGGTGCAGGTGGTGTCAATCTATTTAGTTCCACGGGCAACTTTAACGCCAATCGCCCCTTTGGTAACTTTGCTACTACCACTAATAATTACGGCATAGAAGCGCTCATACGTCCCAGTTCTAGATTCACTCTTGCAGGTTGGGTAGGTTATACAACCGCAGAAGCTGAAGCTGGTCCATTTTCTGGTGCTAATGCAGACATCCTCTACTGGGCTGCTTCTCTGGCTCTCCAAGACTTTGGCAAACAAGGCAGTACCCTGGGTATAATATTTGGTCAACCACCTACAGTTATTAGCAGCGATGTCATTGAAGATAGAGACACAACCTATCATTTAGAAGGTCTCTACAAGTACCAACTCAACGACAACATTGCTATTACCCCCGGTTTGTTGGTGATTTTCAGCCCAGAGGGTAATAGCGACAACGACACTACCTATGTTGGTACACTCCGCACCACCTTTACTTTCTAAAACTGACCACAGTTTTTAATAGCTAATAGACACGCGAAAGTGAAAAAGAATGTAGAGACGTAGCAATGCTACGTCTTTACGGGTTTTAGATAACGCATAAATTCGGTCGATGTCTAATAACAATTTACAGAAACCTGAGTCCGCTTACAGGCGGACTTTTGCATAGGAAGATAAGTAATGTGGAATTATAAGAATTTAAAACTTTATGATAAAAGTTAATTGGGGTGTGATATGATTTGCGTTTAATTAACACTAATAAAAACCTACCTACCGTCGTAAAGACGTTCCGCCGTAAAGACGTTCCGCCGTAAAGACGTTCCGCCGTAAAGACGTTCCGTCGTAAAGAAGTTCCGCCGTAAAGACGTTCCGGCGGAACGTCTCTACAGTATGTGTGATTATTAGGACATGGTGTGAATGAGAAAAACTTTGACAAAATTATTGTGGAACGTTTTTAAAGTAAGTCCACTAGTTTTTGTTGCTACCTTTTGTGTAGCAAACAGCGCGTTAGCAGCTGAAGTCAATGAAGAAATGACGGATGTTACCCAGTTGTCTGAAACTGACACCATGAGTCAGGTAACATCCGTTTCTCAATTTTCTGATGTGCAGCCTACGGATTGGGCATTCCAAGTATTACAATCTCTAGTTGAGCGTTATGGGTGTATCGCTGGATACCCAAACGGCACTTATCGCGGCAACCGTGCAATGAGCCGTTATGAATTTGCCGCTGGTTTGAATGCTTGTTTAAACCGCATTAACGAATTAATTGCGACAGGCACCGCTGACTTAATGACAAAAGAAGACTTAGAGACCTTAGAGCATGTGCAGAAAGAATTTTCCGCTGAATTGGCAACTATGCGCGATCGCGTAGATGGACTAGAAGCCAGAAACGCCGTGATGCAAGCGAATCAGTTTTCTACTACCACCAAGTTGATTGGGGAAGCGATTTTCGTTTTGTCCGATTCTTTCGGTGATAACTCAGCAATCAGCGCTGCTACACTCAGAAACAATCCCAATGCTCCAAACCGCGATTTAGACAGCAACGCGACTTTATCTGAGCGGATTCGTTTGACCTTAAACAGCAGTTTCACCGGAAAAGACCAGTTACAAATTCGTTTGCAAGTAGGGAATATCATTCCCAACAACAGTCCTAACATAGGTAACGCTTCAACGGGTACTAACATGACCCGTTTAATATTTGATAATAACACTGATAACAATCTCCAGGCAGAGAAAATCAACTATGCTTTCAACCTAACTGACGCAATACGTGTCCACATTGATGCAAACAATGGTGAATTTTGGGAAAACATCAACACCTTCAGCCCCTTGTTTACCAGCACTAGTCAGGGTGCTATCTCCCGCTATGGTCGCTTCAGCCCCATCTTCCGTCAAGGTCAGGGTGGTGCAGGTGCAACTATAACTGTTAACCCCAATAAAGCTTTAAGTGCGTCTGTGGGTTATCTAGCTGGTGGACGTAATAATACAGCCAACAATCCATTGGATAAAAATGGTCTTTTTGATGGTAACTATGCAGCTTTAGCTCAGATAGGTTTCCAACCAACTAAAACCTTTAACGTCGGTTTAACTTACGCACGTACTTATCAAAATGGCACTACTACTGTTAATGGTGTGACTAGTAGTCGCGTGAGCATGTTTGAATCCACAGGCAGCAGCATTGCCAATAACCCCTTTGGGGGTGTTGCCACCACAGCTAATCATTACGGTGTACAAGCTGCTTTTAGACTTACTCCTAAGTTGCTACTTAATGGTTGGTATGGTTACACAGATGCTGAAGCGCAGAACACTACTGCTAACTCAACCGTCAGCGGTGTTCCCATAACTGTTAGAAGCGGTGATAGTGCAACATTTAACTACTGGGGTGCCAGCCTCGGTTTGCAAGATATTGGTACAAAAGGTAGCGTGCTTGGTTTTATCTTTGGTCAACCACCCAGAACTACCAGCAATGATGCTAATGTGATTTCTAATGGTAGAGGTCTAAGAGATACAGATACCTCTTACCATTTAGAAGGTCTTTACAAGTACCAACTCAACGACAATATTGCTATTACTCCCGGTTTATTGGTGATTTTGAGTCCTGAGCATAGCGATCGCAATGACACCATCTATGTAGGTACAGTGCGTACCACTTTTAGTTTTTAAAGCTTACCACAGCTAATAGCAATTTACCCCGCTGACAAGGGACTTTTGCATAGGAAGATAAGTGATACGAATTATACAGCACATTTGAGGTTTATGATAAAAGTTAATTGAGGTGTGGATGAGAAAAACTTTGAAAAAATTATTCTGGAACGTTTTTAAACTAAGTCCATTAGTTCTTGCTGCCTCATTTTTAGCAGCAAACAGCGCCTTAGGATCTGAAGTCAACGAAGAAATGACTTCTATTACCGAGATGTCCCAAGAGTCTGACAGTATGGGTCAGGTAACATCCGTTTCTCAGTTTTCTGATGTGCAGCCTACAGACTGGGCATTTCAAGCATTACAATCTCTAGTTGAACGCTATGGCTGTATCGCTGGATACCCAAACGGCACTTATCGCGGCAACCGTGCAATGACCCGTTATGAATTTGCTGCTGGTTTGAATGCTTGTTTAGACCGTGTTAACGAATTGATTGCCACAGCTACCGCTGACTTGGTAACAAAAGAAGACTTAGCGACCTTACAGCGCTTGCAAGAAGAGTATTCCGCTGAATTGGCAACTTTGCGTGGTCGTGTAGATGCATTAGAAGCGAAAACTGCCGAATTGGAAGCAAATCAGTTTTCCACTACCACCAAGTTGATTGGAGAAGCGATTTTCGTTTTGTCTGATTCTTTCGGTGATAACGCAGCAATCAGCGCTGCTACACTCAGAGCTAATCCAAATGCTCCAGAGCGCGACTTAGACAGCAATGTGACTTTATCTGAGCGGATTCGTTTGACCTTAAACAGCAGTTTCACAGGAAAAGACCAGTTACAAATTCGTTTGCAAGCAGGGAATATCATTGCCAACAACAGTCCTAACATCGGTAACGCTTCAACGGGTACTAGCATGACCCGTTTAATATTTGAGAACGACACTAGTGACACTCTCCAAGCAGAGAAAATCAACTATGCTTTCAACCTAAGTGACGCAATACGTGTCAAGGTTGATGCAAACAATGGTGAATTTTGGGAAAACATCAACAACTTCAGCCCCTTCTTTGCCAGCACTAGTCAAGGTGCTATCTCCCGCTATGGTCGCTTCAGCACCATCTACCGTCAAGGTCAGGGTGGTGCAGGTGCAACTATAACTGTTAACCCCAAGGGAGCTTTAAGTGCCTCTGTTGGTTATCTAGCTGGTGGACGTAATAATACAGCTAGCAATCCTTTGGATAGAAATGGTCTTTTTGATGGTAACTATGCGGCTTTAGCTCAGGTAGCTTTCCAACCGAATCCAAGGTTCAATATCGGTTTAACTTACGCACGTACTTATCAAAATGGTGTTACTACTGTTAATGGTGTGACTAGCGGTAGTGGCATCAGCATGTTTGAATCCAATGGCAGCAGCATTGCCAATAACCCTTTTGGTAATGTTGCCACCAGTGCTAATCATTACGGTGTACAAGCTGCTTTTAGACTTACCCCTAAGTTGCTACTGAATGGTTGGTATGGTTATACTGATGCTGAAGCGCAGAACACTGCTAACTCAAACGTCAGCGGTGTTCCCATAACCGTTAGAAGTGGTGATAGTGCAACATTCAACTACTGGGGTGCCAGCCTCGGTTTGCAAGATATTGGTACAAAGGGTAGCGTGCTTGGTTTTATCTTTGGTCAACCACCCAGAACTGCCAGCAATGATGCTAATGTGACTTCTAATGGTAGAGGGCTAAGAGATACAGATACCTCTTACCATTTAGAAGGTCTTTACAAGTTCCGACTTAATGACAATATTGCTATTACTCCCGGTTTATTGGTGATTTTGAGTCCTGAGCATAACGATCGCAATGACACCATTTATGTAGGTACAGTGCGTACCACTTTCAATTTTTAACGAAGCCCTGACGACTGGAATTCGCGGCGTTGTTGTGCGTAGGAAGCCCTGGCGAATAGAATTCGCACGCCACGTGCTTCAAGTCGGCAGAGCCGCCCAACGCAGTGGCTTGGCTATACAAACAAAGCCCACCTACGTGGGCTAAAGAGGTAGGTAGATTAATATTAGCCCGTTTGTAGGCGGGCTTTTGTTTGAAAAAATTTGGTTATATGGGATGATTATCTTGTTGATTCGATAAATCTGTTGGAGGGCGATCGCTACTCCAAGCCCACCACACATAACCACAGTTACAATGGTAAAATTCTTGCCATTTGCGGCGATGTTCTTCTGTAATGACAGGCGATCGCCGATTCAGCCAAACTTTTTCTGCTTCTAAGCTACTTGCCTTGCAGTTAGGACAACAAAACTTATAAGCATGAATTGCCTGATTTGTCCATTCAGGTGGGATAAGAGCAAAAGCTTCCATGTAGCACAAATTCGATCTTTCATTGCTCATTATGCCTAATAATATTAATCATGGAGCCTAATGTTGAAATTCGTCGTTTGTTAGATGTGATGCCGGCTTCTGGACGAATGACGATAAAACTCGTCAGCAAACCAGAACAGCCAAAAGTGATTGATGCTTCTTTTCCCTTACCCTGGAATCAGGAGCGACCAATATATATTAACTTTGATTTATGGCGTCGCCTGAAGAAAGAGCAACGCGACTTGCTGCTATTGCGGACAATTAGTTGGTTGACCGGGGTAAAATGGTTTAAACCCAACATTTATCAAGGTGTGGTGGTGGCGGGTATTTTAGGCGGATTCGTGGAATCAGCCCAACAAGATGTGGTAGGTGTAGTTGTCGCTGGAGGATTAAGTGCGATCGCCTTAATTCGCATTTGGCGGATTAATAGTTCCCAAGAATTAGAGTTAAATGCTGATACAGCCGCAATTAGAATCGCACTCCGTCGGGGTTATTCAGAAACTGAAGCCGCAGAAAGTCTATTAACTGCAATTGAGACGGTTGCCAAAATTGAAGGACGTTCCGGTTTAAATTTTAACGAATTAATTCGCTGCCAAAACTTACGAGCGATCGCTGGTTTGTCTGCGATCGGTGTCCCAGAAAATTATAAAAATAATCCCATGTAATTCTCAAACGTTTTTGCGCCTAAAATAATCAAACCCTTGTAGAGACGTAGCAGTGCTACGTCTCCAAGATTTGCGGATAACGCATATTTAATTTCTACTAAAGAGTGTCTATTACAAATTGCCATCATGGCAACCAAAAATCAGGCAAAATAGATTTACCCAAGTCACGAACTATTTTATTAACACCCCTCGCCATCTGAATATGCGCTTCATCCGCTTCTACAGGTAAAATCTCAGCAGGTTTACCCTGTTTTAAATAATCAACTACCAAATTCGCCGCTTCTAAACCTGTGACATAAGCCTTTTCTTGTGACCATGAACCGTGACGATTAACAATCCAATCACCACTCATAAATACATTCTCATAACTTGTCGAAGCTGGCAACATATAGCGATAGCTACCAGGTGCAAAATGAGATACAGCGTTTGCTAAACGAATTACGCTACTATCAATCACTTTGGCTTGACGAAATTCCGGTATACAAGTTGCTAAATCGCGTTGAACTCTCTGTACAATTTCTTCATCGCTTAAATTAAAAAATTGATTGGCATGATAAAAATCTGCTTCAATAACTGTTCCCGGTTCATTTTTATATTCATCATGTAATTCATTCAAATTAAAAAATGTCCATCCAGTAGTAGCATCAAAGCCAAAGCAAGCATTAGAAGGACGCGGAATTTGAATTTTTCGGTCAAACCATAAACGAGTTGCTAAAACATCAATTCCCCCTAAATTGCTCAAATTTCTAAATTCTTGACGGCTTTGTAAGCTATGGCTACTAGAAACAATTTTCTTCATTCCCGTTATACCAACTGCGAAAATTACCGCATCGGCATCAAACACTTCATCACCGCAGACAACACCAGTTGCCCGATTATTATCAACTATGATGTCAGTAACGCGACGATTTGCTAACCCCTTCGCACCAGCTTGTTTAATTTTTTCTACCCAAGGACGAAATATTTTTTCTCCAACTGTTCCCCGACACCAAACTACATCAAAATCTGGTTGATGGGCGAGAATAAAAAAGTATAGCATTCCCAAAGTTGCTGCGGCAGAACATTGTTCACCTGGGGCAAATAAACCTACCAACAACATCGGTTCAAAAGAGTCACGATAAAGCCGCGCTGAAACACCAAAATCTTTGAATAATTCCCGCGCTGTCACAAAGTCGTAACGTCTCCAAGCTTCATCGGAATTATCAAAGTCAATTAAGGCGTAAAGTAAAGGTAAGGCGCTGATTCGATCTATTAATGGTAAACGTTGAAACTGTGTATATAAAAATGTTCCTAGAGGTGTAGGGAGTCGCGGCAAATCTTGAAAAATTGGTGATTCAACTTCTAAACCAAAAGGCGAATATTGAGATGAACGAGTCCAAGTTGTAAAGGGATTTATTCCTAGTTCATTAATAAGAGAAAATATATTTCTGTAAGGATACCAAAAGCCATGAACACCGGCTTCTACAGATTGTCCCCCTGCTGTTTTCCAACCCGCTACCAGTCCACCAGGATTAGCACCGGCTTCGAGATGCGTCACATCATAACCTTGTTTGGCTAAGTAGTAAGTTGCACTTAAACCAGCCCAACCTGCACCTACAACTACCACGCGTTTTTGTTGTGAGTCTTCTGTCATGATAGTCTCCTGTTTTTTAGTCCATCGAAAATTTTATCGCAAGTTGCAATTTTAACAGTTAGTACATTACGTAGTAAGGACTTCAGTCCTTATCTTATAAGATGAAGACTGAAGTCCTCACTACTGAAAACCTCTTTTTATACCCCAGGTTTTGTAACTCATGCGCCGCGATCGCCTGTGGGATTTCCTTATTTAAATAAAAACGAGCGCGGAGGGATTTGAACCCCCGACCGACAGAACCGGAATCTGTTGCTCTATCCACTGAGCCACGCGCCCATATTATTGTCTACTATAACATATAAGTGCTATAAGTTCAACATAAATCCGGTTAACAGAGATAATTCATCGGATCTACGGGTTAACAATCTTTTCGCACTTCAGAGAAATTGGAAAGCGATCGCACTATCATGTTGTTCAAATAATCACAAATACCATAAAGATTATTGCCACTCTTTTGATTACGTGTATCAATTTTTCAGCCTTTTTCTAACACAAAGATTACACTGATACAGCGATCGTTGTTTACAACCCCGTTAATTTATCTAATAGACATCGACCGAATTTAATGATGTGTTATAAACCTTTGTAGAGTCTTAGCACTGCTAGGTCTCTACAAAGGTTTCACTCCTATGTCTAATAGACCTAATTCCTAATTTTACCTAATTTTAACCTAACAAAAACCTTCCGCGTTGATGACGCTGGTACTATTATTAAGTAGTCAAAAATAAAGTTTTACAAATAAACACAAGAATATCAGATTCGCTTAAATACTTACAATTAAATCTGTAAACATAAAGGCTATGAAGATTTTATATCGTAAGTAATTTACCGAAGATGATATGAGATTCATTCAAACTGTATAACTTGATTAATCAAATTCTATCTGAAGTTTCACATTGCCTTATCTAATCAAAACTGGGTGAATATTAATAATCCTTAGCTATTAAAAGGCATTAATCATGAAACTAGCTTACGTAACAACCTTTGAGCCATTAGACATGACGAGTTGGTCAGGCAGTAGTTATCACCTGGCTAAATCCCTTGAAAATCAATCTATCTCACTTGAGTATATTGGACCACTCAAACGTAAATCTTCAGTAGTAAGTGATTTTAAAACTCGTCTACATAAAAAACTATTCAAAAAAGATCGTCTTACTTGGGTACAACCAACTGTCCTCAAGAAATATGCTCAAGAAGTTTCTGATAAGTTAGCCAGTTCTGATGCAGATATGATATTCAGCTTAGGGACATCTCAAATTGCTTATCTAGAAACAAAGAAACCAATAGTGTATATGTGGGATTGCACTTTCTCAGGTCAAAGCGATTATCCTATGTTTCGCAATCTTTCTCCAGAATCTATAAAACTTGGAAATCGCATGGAGCAACTAGCATTAGATAAATGTAAACTTGCTATTTTTTCATCGGAATGGGCGTATAAAACAGCTATTAATAATTATGAAGTTGATGAAAAGAAGGTTAAAGTAGTTCCTCTGGGAGCAAATATTGCCTGTAACAGAAGTATTAATGATGTAATTGATATTATTAACTCTAGAAGTTCAGAAAAATGTAATTTGTTATTTATTGGTATTGACTGGTTCAGAAAAGGAGGAGAGATTACTTACAAGATAGCTAAAGAGTTAAATAGGTTAGGTCTAGAGACAACATTAACTATTGTTGGATGTCAACCTGAAATAAACGAAACTCTTCCGAACTTTGTCAAAACATTAGGATTTATCAATAAATTTGAAAGTAGCGGGCTTCAAAAAATTGAAAAGTTATTAGCTGAGTCTCATTTTTTAATTATGCCTTCAATGGCAGAGAGTTATGGTATTGTGTTTTGCGAAGCAAGTTCTTTTGGCACTCCGTCATTAGCAACTAATATTGGCGGTATTCCAACAGCAGTCAAAGATGGAATAAATGGCAAACTCTTCTCTTCATATGCCGATGTTACAGAATATTGTGAATATATTTTGGATTTATTTCAAGATTATTCTAAATATAAATCTTTAGCCTTGTCTTCGTTTCAAGAATATCAGTCCCGGCTAAATTGGTCAGTGACAAGTAAGACTATAAAAGAACTTTTAACAGCTACGGTAAGTTTTGGTTGAAGAATAACGCTAGAATATACATAAAATGCCGCAAAATATCAGAATTTTTGGAAGCGATCGCACTTTCATGTTGTTCAAATAATCACAAATATCATAAAGATTATTCCCACTCCTTTGATTTACTCACTCAAAAGCGGTATTTATCAATTTTGTCTGCTTTGTAACATAAGGATGACAGCAGCTGATGAAGTATTTTTTCAGTAATAAAAATATAATTTGAGGCTGAGGCAAAACCACAACCATTTACAAACTTTAATATTTATTTAAGTATAATCACTGAAGGGTAAATCTGATTGCTGCATTTAAACTGTTTGGCTGAAGGGTAGTGAGCAAATAATTCGTAATTCGCAATTCGTAATCAAGAGGGAGAAAAATCCCTCAATCTATTAAAGTACAAAAACCTAACTTGGTTATGGGAAAATTACCAATTACGAACTACAAATTACCGTGATATGAGTGTTACAGAACTCAACATTCAAGAATAATTTAAGAGTCTGACTTGAAAACCGCTCTCCAGTCTAGGATTCGTACTACTCCATTAGAGGTTGTTTGAAAAGTAGTTAACTGTGATTTTAGGCACTTGTTGATCCCCCCTAACCCCCCTTAAAAAGGGGGGAACCGGAATTAAAGTCCCCCTTTTAAGGGGGATTTAGGGGGATCTAAAACGTTTTGCTACCAACAAGAGGACTTTTCAAACATCCTCTTACGGTAGTGATTTTTGCCCTTTGCTTGTAACTTTACTTTTACCTTGTTCGTGACCATTTTGAACATATGGTGAAACTAAAAGGTTATGGTCTTTTGGTCTGATTTTAAGCTTTCAAAATCATTAATTTTTAGGAAATAATCATGGTAAATAACAGCGACAAACCATTCAGAATTCTCAGTTTAGATGGTGGTGGTATTCGTGGGATAATATCAGCTCTTATACTTCAACAAGTAGAAAAAGAGTTAGAAGAGAAAGGTACAAGTTTACTAGAACACTTTGATATGATTGCTGGGACTTCTACTGGCTCTCTTTTAGCAGCAGGTGTTGCGATTGGTAAACCAATAAAAGATTTGATTGAAATGTATGAGAAGGAGGGAGAAACAATATTTCCCTATCATGGTTTTTGGAGTGTTTTCAATATAGTAAAAAGAGCAAAAATAATTTTAAAATATGGATTATCTTCGCCTAAATATGATAACGAAGGCTTAATTAAGGTTTTAAAAAAAGTTTTAACAATAAATGGAAAAGAAGTTACCTTAAAAGATGTAGGTAAAAATGAAGGACAAGAAATTCCTAAACCAATTTTGTTAATTCTTGCTTACGATACATTATACAGAAATACAACTTTTTTTACTAATTACTATGATCGAAAAAAAGCTCGTAACGAACTTCCGTGGTACTTAAAGCAACCTCTTTGGAAGATTTGTGTTAGTTCTGCATCTGCTCCTACCTTCTTTCCTGGATTTGAATTAGACCATGAAGAATATCTATATGCAAACTACGATGAAAAGAAAATAATAAAAAATGAAAAAGGAGAGGAGATACGAACACAATGGAGTTTTCCCCATGTTGATGGTGGAGTAACTGCTAACAATCCTTCTCTATGCGCGATCGCTCATGCCTTAGATTTGGGCTATAAACTCGAAAATATATCCTTACTTTCGATTGGAGCTGGTCAAGATACCGAACCATATGAATTTAAAAAGATGAGAGGTTGGGGACTAATAGGATGGGGAACTCGCATTTCTAATGTATTTATGGCTGGTCAAGGAGAACTTCAGGATAGAATTTGCAAAAGCTTAATGGGAGAAGAAAAATATTTACGTCTTCAATTTGAATTAAATCAAACTGTGTATATAAAAGAAGATATACAGGAAGGTAATGAGTTATATAACAAAATGTGTAAAGAAGTATTAAAAGGGCAAAAAATTACTCCAAACCAAGACATTCTTTCAGCCTTGAAAGAATTTGCTCAGAAGCCTGTAATCGAGAACAAATATTTACGAAAAAATTCATTAATTAAAAAAAGAATTGATAACGATATGGCTAATGCTAGCTTGGGCAATATACAAGTGTTGAAAGAGGCTGCTGTAAAATACATTAATGGCGATAAAAAGAATGAATCCTCAGAAGTACAAAAAGCAATCAAAAAATTTATTCGAGAAGAGGTACTGGTAACATTTAGCAAATAATTAAAACCTAAAAATTACTTAACAAAAACATCGCAACCCTCGTAGAGACGTTCCATTGGAACGTCTCTACAGATATGTGTGATTTGCGCTCCCATGATATGACCTATAACTGATTAGCTTTCCATGCAGCAAGGTCAGCTAAAGAGCGATCGCGATAACGTCCGTAACGCTCCGGTTTACTCTTGACTTTAACACCCAACTCTGGTATAATCCCGAAATTTGGCGGCATCGGTTGAAAATGCTTTGGTGAAGCGGAACTAATAAACTCAAACAATGCCCCCATCATCGTTGTATTTGGTAGCGTCAAAGCTTCTTTACCCAACGCTAACCGGGCTGCATTCGTTCCCGCCAGCCAACCACCGGCAGATGCTGCGGTGTAGCCTTCAGTACCAATCAACTGCCCAGCTGCAAGTAAAGTTGGGCGCTGCTTAAATTGCAAACTTGCAGACATCAACTGTGGGGCATTAATAAAGGTGTTGCGGTGCATCACACCCAAACGGACAAACTCGGCATTTTCCAAACCGGGAATTAGCTGAAATACTCGCTTTTGTTCGCCCCAACGCAGATTAGTTTGAAATCCTACCATATTCCAAAGTTGACCGGCTTTATCTTCTTGGCGCAACTGCACCACAGCGTAAGGACGTTCCCCAGTGCGACTATCTGACAATCCTACAGGCTTAAGCGGACCATAACGCATGGTATCTTCACCGCGTCGTGCCTGTTCTTCAATTGGCAAACAAGCTTCAAAAAACTTTGCTGTTTCTCGTTCAAAATCTTTTAATTCAGTTTGTTCAGCTTTACGGAGTTCTTCCCAAAACCGCAAATACTGTTCTTTATTCATCGGACAGTTCAAATAAGCAGCTTCGCCTTTGTCGTAGCGCGACGCCATAAAAGCAATATCGCGATTAATCGATTCTCCCACAACAATCGGGCTAGCAGCATCAAAAAAGCTGAGATATTCCATCCCACTGAAGCGTCGCAAATCTTCCGCCAAATCGGGACTAGTTAATGGACCTGTTGCTAAGACCACAATTCCTTCAGGAATCGCGCTTACTTCCCCGCGACGGAAATCAATTAAAGGATGTTTAGCTAAAGTTTCGGTTAAATCTTGGCTAAATTGTCCTCTATCTACAGCTAGCGCACCACCTGCGGGAACAGCGTGTTCATCAGCTTTGGAAATGACGATAGAATTGAGTTGTCGCAGTTCTTCATGTAATAGACCGGCACAGCGATCGCTTGCCATTGCCCCAAAGGAATTACTACATACCAACTCTGCCAAATGTTCTGTATGATGTGCCGGACTAAAGCGTTTTGGTCGCATTTCCCAAAAAATCACCGGCACTCCCGCAGACGCTATTTGCCACGCTGCTTCTGTTCCCGCTAGTCCACCTCCAATCACTTGTATCGGTTGTTGCATAGTTAAATTTTTAATTCCTTCATATTTCTATGATATTAGAACCGCCATTGATCACAAGCGATCGCCTATTATTACGACTAGCAACCAAAGAAGATATACCCCAAATTATAAACTACTTCACACACAACAAAACTTATCTAACACCATTCTATCCTCAGTGGAACGAAAAATTCTTCACACAAGAATATTGGCAGATACAAGTAGAAATAGATTTACAAGAATTTATTAATGATCTAGCATTAAAACTGTTTATTTTTGTCAAATCAGAACCAACAACAATTATCGGCAATATCAACTTTCGTAACATTATTCGGGGAGCGGCTCAATTTTGCTCTGTAGGATACAGTATTGCCGAAAATGAACAAAGTAAAGGTTATATGACAGAAGCACTAAATGCAGCAATTGAATATGTCTTTCAACAATTAAATTTACACCGAATAATGGCAAACTATATGCCTCACAATCAGCGTAGCGGCAATTTGTTAAAAAGGCTAGGATTTTTTGTAGAAGGGTATGCTAGAGATTACTTGTTAATTAATGGGCAATGGCAAGACCACATCCTGACGAGTCTCATAAATCCTAATTGGCAAGCTTAAAAATCTAAAATCCAAAATCGTATAAAATGCACCCATACGCCTAAATTAGGCGATACCTAGAAAACTTGCAGTAGACTTTGGTTGAGCCAGTCTTCATACCAATCATAAAAACTCAAAGGTTCCTGTTCTTCTTCACATGATTGAAAGTCATCTGGATCGTCTGCATGGAAATAATGACAAAAATTTAAAGTAGCAGGATAAATTCCAGCATCATTAGTCCGGTCATCTATCCAAATTTTTCCCTCTTGTTCTCCAGTCACAACTAAGATAGCGTAAATCCCACAACCATAATGTGCAATGGTGATAGTTCCCTGTACAAATTTGTTATCAAAGTAAGGGTTGCTCTCGCAATCAGCTTTGTCTTTCATCATCAAAGTTAAATCATTCCACGCCTCTTTTAAGGGAAATGGTTTGCACAATAAACCTTCATTTTTTTTACTCGGTATTGCTGTTATTTGAGTTTCATTTTCCAAGTCTGGTAGTCTGTATAAACCGTATCCTGGTCCAGTACCGCCATTACCAACTTCTAACAAAAAGTTTCGATATTCACAGGGTAGGCGAATATTATATTTGAATTCAAAAGCTTGAATTTCTCCTTCCTCCAAGCAAGAATTGAATTGATATTGGTGTGATTCTGAACCAAAAACCTGAAATGTTGTATCTAAAATTGCTAATTGAGTCAACTTGTTTCTTATTTGCCAAAGTTTATCCATTTTGCGCTCCAGAATTTAAAGTTGCGCTGCCATAGACAAATTTTAGCGAGCCTTGTTCAATTAAAGCTAATAAAAGTGCTGTCATTCCCCACCAGAGGTAGTATTAAAGAAAGAATATATCAAGTTTGGCTCGTAATGACTTTGGCTGAAACTCAAAACGACGCTTCTAACAATCCTTTTGTTGCTCTCAACTACGAACCAGCTTTAGAATCTCTGGGCGATGACTACTACGACGAAGTTGCAGCAGCAGAATTTCCCCAACACATCCTGCGGTGGCGTAACGACGAACTTCTGCCGCGTTTGGGGCTAGATCCCCAACTCGTATCAGACGAAGATTTTATCGTCGCCTTTGGCAAATTCGTTGGGCGGAAACCATTGTTAGCGCTGCGTTACCACGGCTATCAATTCGGTGAATACAATTCCCGCTTAGGTGACGGCAGAGGCTTTCTCTACGGGCAAGTACGCGGCACTGATGGCGAATTGTACGATTTTGGCACAAAAGGTTCTGGCAGAACGCCTTACTCCCGTGGTGGAGATGGAATGCTCACACTCAAAGGTGGTATGCGGGAAGTTCTTGCGGCAGAAGCGCTGCATTATATGGGTGTGCGAACCTCGCGCTGTTTAAGCTTGATTGAAACAGGTTTATCTTTGTGGCGTGGTGATGAACCTTCTCCGACTCGCTCATCAGTAATGATCAGAATGAGCAAATCTCATATTCGCTTTGGCACTTTTGAGCGACTGCACTATTTTAAACGTCCAGATTTAACCAAAAGGCTTTTAGACCACGTAATCGAACAGTATTACTCACATTTAATAACTAGAGAAGATAAATACGCTTTATTTTATGCAGAATTAGTTAAGCGAGTAGCAGAACTAGCAGCGCAATGGATGGCAGGGGGCTTTTGTCATGCGGTCTTAAATACTGACAATATGTCGATTACGGGTGAAAGTTTTGACTATGGACCTTATGCATTTATTTCTAGTTACGATCCGTACTTTGTCGCTGCGTATTTCGATGCTTATGGGCGCTACTGCTACAGCCAGCAACCAGGTATTTGTAAGTTAAATTTACAAATGCTTCAAGAACCGTTAAAGAGTGTTTTTGCTCAAGATGACATGGAGTTTGCAATCTCAACTTTTGATGAGCATTATCATAATGAATATCGCTCTTTGATGTTGAAAAAATTAGGCTTTGAACAGTTGCCTATATCAGAAGCTGAAGAACTTTTAAAGGCAACTATTGAATTCTTAAAGATGTATCCAGTTAGTTATCATCACTTTTTTGCAGAAATGGCTAGCAGCTTTTCTACCAAGTGGGCAGATAATGCTAGTGATATCCTCAGAGATTCTGAGATTGGGCAATCTTTAGGAGCAACAGAGTTATTTGTCAATTGGTCTGGTATATATCATCGAATTTTGACTAATTTAACTGCTGAAGAGGTAGAAAAGGTTGGTAAGTGCTTAACTCGTTATAATCCGCAAACACCGTTATTAAGACCTCTGATTGAATCGGTTTGGGAAGCGATCGCTCAAGAAGATAATTGGCAACCTTTTTATGAGTTAATTGTAAAAATTCGGTCGGGTCAATAAAAAAGAGACGTTCCACCGGGAAAAAAGCGACGTTCCACCGGGAAAAAAGCGACGTTCCACCGGGAAAAAAGAGACGTTCCACCGGGAAAAAAGAGACGTTCCACCGGGAAAAAAGAGACGTTCCGGTGGAACGTCTCTACAGGATTTTGGGTTTTACCCATGTATTTCATTTACCTGAAATCTGCGGTAGGATGCTCTTTGCTGTTGGTGAATGGTAGGTCTACACTTAAGGAATTTTCAGATTGAAATGTACGTTTTTAGTCAAATGCTAAAAACTTACTAGACAAAAGTAATTATTCATTGTAAATTTGATTGAAAATATTAGATAATTTTTTCTTATTTTACTATGGAACAATATCAAAAAACCTCAACTACTGATATATTTGCCGGAATATATGCCAATAACATCTGGGGTGGAAATTTAGGAGAATTTTACTCTGGAAAAGGTTCAGACAATACTTTTTCACGAGCTTATTGTGAATTTATCACCGATTTTGCCGTGAAAAATAGTTTGAAAAATCTTAAAATTGTAGATTTAGGATGTGGTGATTTTCGAGTTGGTCAACAACTTTTGGAAAACCTAGCAAATTGTCAAACTCAATATCAATATACAGGTGTAGATATAGTACCAAAATTAATAAAAAGCCACAATGAAAAATATACTAATAGAGATATAAAATTTGTATGTCTTGATATTATGCAAGAAGATTTACCGCAAGGAGATATATGTTTAATACGCCAAGTTTTACAACATTTATCTAATCAAAATGTCAAGAAAATTTTAGAAAAAGTTTCTCAATATAAATATGTATTTATTACGGAAAGCCACCCAGTTGATGAATTAAATTGTATACCAAACTTAGATATATCAACGGGTGCTGATATTAGATTGCTATACAACTCCGGAATTTTTTTAGATAAGGAACCTTTTAATTTAACGGGTGTAGAACTAGTTTTAATTACCCCTTACGAAAAGGATATTTGTTTGTATGGTAAGCCGAGTCAACTTTGTACATTTAAAATTGAAAATGCTTTGAATTATCAAAAGGGGAAATGTTGAAGCTGCACATTTGCCCTCAGGCTGGAAGCCTGGGGCTACACAAACAAAGCCCACCTGCGTGGGCTAAATTATATACATCTTCATATAAAAACGGTATTATCCTTTACCGTCTTTCTAGGACGGGGTTTTAAACCCAAATTTCTGATAAACTGCACCAAAACTATGGTCAGTATTAATCTCGATAACTAAATCAACCAATGTGGGCATTGTTATCAATGGTTTGATGAATAATTCGGGATGGAGAGAACGCCAAAAATAATAAACAAATTGCTCTATCTCTTTTTCGCTCATACCTGATTTACCAGCAGCAATCATCTGCTGTTCTGCCTGGAGACGCCACTCTAAGGAGCATCGATAATCATTGGGATACAGTACGATTAAGCTGTCCAATCGCTGCCACAGTGGTAGATAATCGCTTAATTGACGATTCATGTCACGAGCAAATGCTTTATCTTCATCTGTAATAATTGGTGGGGGTGCAGTATCAAATGCTGCGGGATCGATGGGTTGCACGCCAACAAACCAACCTTCAAATAAAACAATATCTATATCTTCGACAATTTCTGGAGTGATTCTATCACCCGCACCCCCGTAAGCAGATTTATCAAAGCGGGGAACTGCTACTGGATTTTGTAAGTGGCGAATTCGATCTAATACAGTTAAGCCTAAGTCTATATCATGGGTTCCTGGGGGACCACGCCAAATTAAACGGGGGTCTTGCTGTGTTAGTTTCAGGCGATCGCTATAAGTTTTGTATAAGTCATCTAATGATAAACTCAGGGTGTGATATCCCAACTCTTTCAAAATCAAGGTAAGAACCGCGCACATTGTCGTTTTTCCGGTTCCCTGTCCTCCTAAAATTCCCTGTATAAATGGACGCCCCAACTCTTGACGGCGTGATGCAAGTTGCATTGCCAAAGGTAGCCACAAATCTGACAACACACCTAACATCGCGTCGGGTTGACGATGTAGCCTAGTTTCGCAAAACTCCCTAAAAGCTGGGTAGATCGATTTCAAAAGATGTAATTGGGCATTGGGCATTGGGCATTGGGCATTGGGCATTGGGCAGCAGGAAGGGGAAAGGGGAACGGGAAAAGGGAAAAACTTTTCTTCCTTTACCCTTTACCCTTTTCCCCTCATAAAATTCCTCCTTGTCTCCTCAAGATCCCAGCTTGAAGGCTTCGAGAAATAGGCTGTAGGTGAAACCAACTTTTAAATAGTTTAGCGATTCTATCCAGAGCGATCGCCTTGCTAAAATGCTGCTACGGTAGAATATTCTACTACTAACCTCGATCACTACAACTAAAGTTCCCGCTACCACAATATCCCATTCAGCAGTTTGTCCGGCTGTGGTAGCAACTGCCGATCCCAAAAAGAAACCGAACAAAAAACTAATCAATAGCAGCGATAGTCGTCGCCAAGGATTGAAAAACCATTCCCTTAGGCGGCTAGCGATCGCATTCGACAAATTATTGAGACGAGTATTTTGCATTTCCTAAGATTTTTATGCAAAAGTTAAAATATTATGAAATACTTCTATATTAAGAATATCGGCTTGAGGAGAAGTTTGTTTAAATAGTATTGTAAATATCTCTTGATTTTTTACGTAAATAAAAAATTATACATCTTGTCATCCTGAGCCAAGACGAAAAGCTTGTTGGTACGACTTTCCTACAGGTATAGTTTTGCTAAAAATGATATTTTTGATACACTTTATCTGCTAATTTCAAGAGTAGCCGCTCGGTAAAACCTACCCAGAGTTAGACATTTATTCACATCTCTACCGAGCGTGCAGACTAAGACTTTCGAGGTCTACGATTTTTGAGTCATGACACCAACGAATGAACGCTAGTTTGTTGCTCTGTCGATTGTCATTAAGGCACGGATTAACGGTTTATAAATCCGCGTGTGGCAGTCACTCGCAAGCTCTTAAATCATTGTCGTTCGCGAAGCGTCTCCCCTTGGGAGAGGCAAACATTACTTAGCAATAAGGCTGACAGAATATGTCAAATTACGTTTTTCTGATTGACCAAAATAAAGCTCCTCTCAATCCAGTGCATCCGGCACAAGCTAGAAAGCTTCTGGACTCTGGTAAAGCTGCCGTGTTTCGTCGCTATCCGTTCACTCTGATACTGAAGCGAGTCATTGAAAATCCAAATGTGTATCCACTTGCGCTCAAAATCGACCCAGGCTCAAAGTTTACTGGCATTGCACTAGTTACAAATCAAGGCGATGTCATTTGGGGAATGGAGTTACAACATCGTGGTCAGCAAATCAAGGACGCGCTACAGCATCGTCAAGCGGTGCGTAGAGGACGAAGAAATCGGAATACTCGTTATCGGCAATCTCGATTTCTTAATCGCAAACGTCCCAATGGTTGGTTGGCTCCCTCACTGCGACATCGTGTTTTAACAACTGAAACCTGGGTAAAACGCCTCCAGAGGTTTGCCCCAATTGGAGGAATTGTTCAGGAGCTAGTTAAGTTCGATACTCAGGCAATTCAAAATCCTGAGATTTCAGGAATTGAGTACCAGCAAGGAACTTTAAAAGGTTACGAATGCCGTGAGTATCTATTAGAAAAGTGGAATCGCCAGTGTGCTTACTGCGGTGTCAAAGACGCTCCTTTGGAAATTGAGCATATCCAGGCAAGGTCGAAAGGTGGCTCTGACCGGATATCAAATCTCTGTTTAGCTTGCCACAAGTGTAATCAGCGCAAAACAGACAAAGATATCAAAGACTTCCTCAAAGGTAAGCCAGATGTCTTAAATCGAGTATTGCGACAAGCTAAAACACCACTCAAAGATGCAGCATCGGTCAACTCTACTAGGTGGTCGCTGTTCAATACTCTTAAACAGATTGGATTGCCTGTTAGTACTGGGACTGGAGGACAAACTAAGTTCAATCGGGTTCGGTTTGAGCTACCGAAAGCTCACTGGATTGATGCGGCTTGTATTGGTGTAGTCGAAACCATCAAACTTGTTACGACAAAGATTTTGAAGATTAAGGCAACAGGTTTTGGTGGCAGACAACGCTGCCAAACGGATAAATTTGGTTATCCACAAAAACATCGTCCACTTCGTCCAATTCTAGGGTTTTGTACTGGTGACATTGTTCGCGCAGATGTCCCAAAAGGTAAATACGCTGGAACTTTTACAGCACGAGTCTGCCCAATGTCGCGTGGTTACGGTGAGTTTGTTATTGACAAAAAACGGAGGTCTGTCAAATTGGAATATTTAACACCTGTTCACAGGAGGGATGGTTATGACTACGCCTAGACCTCGACAAAATGACCAGATGTGTAGAGATATGTACAGAAATCAAGCTACAGTTTCTCACCCATAAAAGGCAATTTTTTTGAGTTGCTTTTTGGATAATAGGCTACTATTTGGGCAAGCCTAAAGAAAATACTTATTTCTAATAATTATCAATATGAAGTCGTCAGTGTATCGTAACGCTACTGTCGTAGCTTGTGCTTTGGGGCTGCTTGGACTGCTGATGGCATACTTTCAAATAAGTGTGTCTTTCGAGTCGGAAAAGCCAGAAAAGTCTTTTCTTCCGCCTACAAAAAAGCCTGAAAAGCAGATAACAGATTCTGCACCTGTTTTTGAGAACAAGGCAGAATACACCAGTAAAGAGACTGGTAATTCCGTCTTAACATATAGTAATGATAACTCGGCTCCTAAAACGGGGGATCAAGGCAGTTTGCGAATGAGCAATCAAACAGATCAGCCTGTGCGACTAGCAATGCTTCAGCGATCGCCTGTAAAAACTGCTCCCGATCAAACTAACTCTTTCGATGTGCCAGCGCATTGGGATTTTGCCCCTAGAGAAGGTAATGAGAAGGGACTAATTCTTTCTTTGCCTCAGGGTAACTTCAAGCTAGAGAAGGGAGATATTTTAGTCGCTTTTGCCCAAGATGGTTCTCGTCGTTACTGGGGACCCTATGTTGTCGGCGAAACTCCCATACCTGTTTGGAATGCTCAAGGCAAAGAATGGCAATTAATTCTAAGTCAGTAAACTACCCACCACTGAACGGAGTACCGTTTCAGTGGGGGCTTTGAAAGCCCAGAGTTTACCCGACTAAGTGTTGAGTCACTACGATTTTTGGGTCATCTCACCTACGAATACGCAGCCAGTTTGTAGCTCTGAGGTTAACAGTTAAACAGGTGTAATGGGTTAGATCGCGTGCTGTTAGCGTAAAAGCCTTTAAATCATTGTCTAGGCTAACTTTACCCGAAAGGAGGGACTTATGTCCAAAGTATTCGTTATCGACCAAAACAAACGACCGTTAGATCCCATACACTCAGCACAGGCGAGGCAGTTATTACGAAACAAAAAAGCAGCAGTTTACCGTCAATTTCCATTCACAATTATTCTCAAAAAATTATGTCCTAACCCTGAAGTTCAGTCACTGCGATTAAAAATCGACCCTGGTGCTAAATTTACGGGCATCGCATTAGTTAACGATGCAAGTGGAAAGGTTGTATTTGCTGCTGAATTAAAGCACAGAGGTTTTGCGATTAGAGATGCTTTGACATCTAGAAGGCAATTAAGGCGTGGTAGACGCGCTAGGAAAACTAGATATCGCAAACCAAGATTTTTAAATAGAACCCGTCCTGGCTTGTTAGCACCAAGCTTGCAAAGTCGTGTTGACAATATAAAAACCTGGATTAATAAGTTACGTCGATTTGCACCAATTACGGCTATTAGTCAAGAGTTAGTGCGCTTTGATATGCAGTTAATGAGGAATTCAGACATTCAAGGAAGCGAATATCAACAGGGGACTCTCCAAGGTTATGAGGCTCGTGAGTACTTGCTTGAAAAGTGGAATAGGGAATGCGCTTACTGCGGGATTAAAGATGTTCCTTTTCAAGTTGAACATATTCATGCGAGAGCCAGGGGAGGGTCTAATTCAATCACAAACCTCACTCTAAGTTGCGAAAAATGTAACGTCAAAAAGGGGACTAAAGATATCAAAGACTTCTTAAAAAAAGACCCAAGTAAATTAGAAAAAATCTTGAAGCAAGCAAAAAGACCGTTGGCAGATGCGGCAGCCGTTAATACAACACGCTGGGCTTTGTTTAGAGAGTTAGAATCAACTGGATTACAAGTAGAAACTGGTTCAGGCGGTTTAACCAAGTTTAATCGTAGTCAACAAATGCTCCAAAAAACTCACTGGCTAGATGCGGCTTGTGTTGGGAAATCCACTCCAATTCTCAACATTAAAGGTATTAAACCATTGTTAATCACAGCTAACGGTCACGGGTCTAGACAATCATGTAGAACCGATAAGTTCGGTATTCCAAATCGGCACGTACCTAGAGAAAAAATACATTTTGGTTTTCAAACTGGAGACATTGTTAAAGCAATTGTTACTACTGGTAAAAAGATTGGTAATTATGTTGGAAAAGTGGCGATTCGTTCATCTGGTAGTTTCAATATTTCAACTAAAAACGGATTGATTCAAGGAATATCTCACAAATTTTGTAAACGTATTCATGCAAAGGATGGTTATTCGTATGCAACGTAAGCCCAAGAAATTGGGAATTACTCAACTGTTCCTCTCATTGTTTTCGCATTCGCTCAAAGGCATTCAAGGAACGTTTCGTAATTCCCCCTCCATTCCTGAGCCAGCGCGTTGGGCGGCTCTGCCGACTTGTAGCGACTGGCGTCTCACCACCAATCTGAGTACAGATTTGGTGGGAGTCTCCTGGAGGATTAGATGAATTGGGCATTGGGCATGGAAAGAATCGTATTATAACGGGCATTACTTTCAAAGAATTTGTTTAATTCCTATTGCCCATTGCGATCATGCCTAATTAGAAAGAACAAAACTTAAGTTTTCAACGACTATTGACTAGTTGTCGCTGACTAGTAACTATTGATTGTTATAATCCGCGATCGCGAACTAGTAATTAATGACTAATGACTGATGACCAATGACTAATCGCGCAGTTGACCGATGGTTCAACAATTTAGGAAAGCGTCCAGTTCTGGCTGTGACTCTATCGATTTTGTGGTTGATTTTGATTGTTTGGGTGGGTTATGGGTGGAATTTGGGCAGTATTGGCTTGATTGATGAGACTGAGCCGTTGTTTGCCGAAGCTTCCCGCCAAATGTTCGTTACGGGTGATTGGATCACGCCGTTTTTCAATGGTGAAACTCGTTTTGATAAGCCTGCTTTGATTTATTGGTGTCAAGCGATCGCCTATGCAATTATTGGGGTGAATGAATTTGCCGTGCGTCTGCCAAGTGCGATCGCTGCCCTTGCTGTGATTAGTCTGTCGTATTACACTTTGCTCATGTATCTGGCTAGACTTGACGAGTTAGAGCATATTTCTCGCCCGACTCGACGCTGGTTAACAGCTGCTTTAGGAGCCGTTATCATGGCACTGACTCCAGAAATGATTGTCTGGGGAAGAACAGGTGTCTCAGATATGCTGCTAACTGGATGCGTAGCAACAGCTTTGTTATGCTTTTTTCTCGGCTACGCAAAGGAGGGAATGGGCAATGGGCAATGGGCAATGGGCAATGGGCAATGGGGAAGAGATACAGAAGTGAATTCTTCCCAATCCTTAATAGCTAATCGCCAATCGCTATTGCCGAATAAGTGGTATTTAGCTTTTTATGTGCTAATTGCTGGGGCGATTTTGACTAAAGGACCGGTGGGAATTGTCTTACCGGGGCTGATTATCGCAGCGTTTTTGCTTTACGTAGGTTCGTTGCCAGAAGTGTTGCGAGAAATGCGCCTTTTGATGGGGATGCTGATTGTCTTTGGTTTATCAGTACCCTGGTATGTGTTGGTAATTTGGCGCAATGGTTGGAATTATATTAACTCGTTTTTTGGCTATCACAACCTAGAACGCTTTACAGAAGTCGTTAATGGTCACAGAGCGCCCTGGTATTTTTACTTTGTAGTAGTGCTGCTAGGCTTTGCGCCATACTCAATTTACTTGCCGGTTGCGATCGCAAGGCTGAAGTTTTGGCAAATAAAATATTGGCGCTCTCAAGAACGCTCTCAACAACTTGGTTTATTTGCTTTTGTCTGGTTTATTGTTATCTTTGGCTTTTTCACCGTTGCTGTCACCAAACTCCCCAGTTATGTTTTACCTTTAATGCCAGCAGCGGCAATTTTAGTGACGCTCTTCTGGAGCGACTTTTTCTTAGATAAGGGGATTGTGGGAGTGGGGGGACAAGGGGTAATTTCTTCTGCTTCCCCTGCTCCCCCTGCTCCCCCTGCTTCCCCTCTCCCCCTCTGGAGTGGCTGGGTAAATGTAGCGTTTTTATCGGCGGTAGGAGTAGCATTATTTCACTTACCCCAATTATTAGGTAAAGATCCAGCTGCACCTAACTTTCCCCAACAACTTCAACAGTTAAATTTACCGATGTTGGGGGGTGTAATTTGGCTACTTTCTGCGGTAATTATTGCGGTTTTATTATTGCGTCGCGTTTGGCTACCGATTATCGTTGTAAATTTACTGGGATTTACGGCATTTTTAATTGTTGTGCTGACGCCTGCTTTATTTTTGGTAGATCATGAGCGTCAGTTGCCCTTAAGAGAATTATCAGCGATCGCAGTCCAAGCAAAACAACCAAATGAAGAATTAATCATGGTTGGGTTTAAAAAACCAACTGTGGTATTTTACACTCAACAAAATGTAACTTTCTTCAAATTTACTGAACAAGCTCAAAAGCATATCCAAAAACAAGCAGCCAATAAAGCACAACCGGACTCAGTGCTGGTTCTCTCTCAGCCGAAAAAGTTGATACAAATGGGTTTGCAACCAGCCGATTACGAAAATTTAGGTACCAGTGGTGCTTATCAATTGATTAGAGTGGGTTTGAAGAATTAGTGGATAGTGGGAATTTAAAGAGGGGGAAAGGGGAAAGGGAAAAGGGGAATAAAAAGAAATTTTGTGAATTTCACTTGCCCAATGCCCAATGCCCACTAACCACTTTTCAAAGCTTGATTAATCTGGTTTAACAAATCTTCCATCGAGATTGAGCGGGGCAAAATCTGAGTAGCGATCGCATCCACAACCGTTTCTATTGACTCCAATTTATCCTGAGTTTTTTTCTGGTTTTTATTATGCGCTGAACTAACCTCTTCCGGATTTAATCGCTGGTCAAGTACTAAAATCGGTGGCAAATCAAAAGGCAATTGTCCTAATGTTTTCAGTGCGGCTCGCGCTTCTTTTTCATTAGAAGATTCACCTAAACAAATCAACAATAAATCAACGCTATGGTGGCGAATTTGTTGTAACATTTCTGCCCAAGAGCGACCCATTGCGGCTTTGAAACCTGCTGTTTGTAGATACTGAATTAAAGCTTGAAACCACTCCGAACCACGCTCGGCTGTTAAATTGTTGAGTGCGGAATTATTGGACGATCCATAATGGCTAATCTGCTTGCGCGTTAACTGTGGCAGATCGGGCAACATGGTCAAATCAACTACTAACAAGCTGGGTGGACAGCACATCCCAGAAGCAATTTGCAGCACTGACAGTAAAGCGTCTGTTTTCCCTGTTTGACTATTGTTACCGTTGGTAAATGACGACAAGCAAGGAAATACAGAAAGTCCATCCACTTGTGAAGCTTCTAATGTCGTTGCGACATCGCAGGTAACTAATGGTAAAGCTGCCAAACGAGAGTGTTGACTGAGTTGTTGCAAATAATCTTTTGGCTGGGAAATTTCTTTATCCAGCAATATTACATCGAACTGCCAAACTCGCGCCAAAAGTTCTGCCTGATCTAAATCATCAACTTCGATTACCCGATGTTCTCGCAGTGATGGATGGGGATTGACAGATTCTAATTCGGAATTGACCAACCGAAGAATTCGCAGTGGAGTATGAATATTGATTTTTGTACCATCTTGACTCAGTTGCTGCGCTTCTGGTGCTGCACACAACTTTTCTAAAAGTGGTGCCAAAACCTGATGCTGCACTGGTAAGCTGATAAAACCATCGGCACTATTAGTAAATGCTTGCTCTTTTTCGGCTCCTGTAGCTGTCACAATCACTGGGATGTGACGAGTTGCAGCATCCGATTTAATTAAAGTCAGCACATCCCAACCCGATAAAAGGGGTAACAATGGATTCAAGAATACAGCTTTGGGTTGCAAACGACGGGCTTTTTCAACTGCTTCACATCCCGATCGCGCAATCACTACCCGATAACCCAAACCTGTCAACTGCTCGGTGAGTTCTTCAATATATCGAGGTACTGCCTCAACTACTAACACTAAACGTTGTCCGCTAGCGGCAAGATTGGCAGGAGTTGAAGACACGCTGACACGAGAACGAGGCAACACGGGAAAGCTATCCGCGTCTTCGATTTTATCGGCTACGGTGTCTTCTATTTCCCCCATATCTTGATCGCCGAAGTTTGTTTTTGGAGGACTGGGGGGTAATAGTAAAGTAAATTGGCTGCCTTTGCCTTCACGAGAGAGAAAGCTCACATCACCACCGTGGAGACGTGCCAAAGCTCTAGTTAATACTAGCCCTAAACCTGTACCTTCAAATTGGCGGGTGAGGGGATTTTCTAGTTGTTGAAATTTTTGAAATATTAAGTGCTGTTGATGTTCGGGAATGCCTATACCTGTGTCCCAGATTGTAAAAGCAATCCAACCTTCCCAACGACTTACCCGCAGTCCAATTTCTCCACCTGTTTCGGTGAATTTGAAGGCATTGGAAAGCAAATGTACCAACATTTGCCGCAAGCGTAATTCATCGGCGATGATTTGGTCTAAACCTGGTTCAATACAAAGGGTAAATCGATGATCCAGTGAACGTGAAGCTTGAGGTTGGATGTTGACTGGAGTTTTACTCTTTTGAGTGTGGATGGCTTTTGCTTCGGATGCAGCGCGATCGCATACTGCACGAATTTTTGTCGGTGTAAAAGTTAACTCCATCTGTCCAGTTTCCATGCGGGTCAAATCTAAAATGTCATTGACCACACTCATTAAATGTCGTCCGCTTTGATGAATCAATCCCGCGTAACGCGCTTGACGCTCGTTTAATTCTCCTAATTGTTGATCTACAAGCAACCTTGATAATCCTAAAACCGCAGTCAAAGGTGTTTTTAATTCGTGACTAATACAAGCTAAAAATTCATCTTTTAAACGATTCAATTGAACTAAGTCGGCATTTTTTGCCACCAGTTCTTTACAAAGTTGCTGCTGTTCAGTTACATCAGTTGCTAAAATCAACCACAATTCATTACCTGTTGATTCCTGTGTAGAGGGCATTTCTAACTCACCACCCAGGATTTTAAATTCAATGCTATCTAAGGGAATTTTCGCAAATTGCCAAACTCGCTCTTGACCATTTTGCACTTCCAAAATGCAGGTGCATATTCCTAAATTTCTATCAAAAAAGCATTGATTTGGGGCATTAGCTTCAGTAAAGATTTGCTCCGGTAATTTTTTGATTATTGGTATCGTTTCTCGTGGTGAAAAGTTTTTTTTCGTTATTACTTCATTCCGGGCAGAGGAAGTATTTTCTCGACAATTAATTTGAATATCTCTAGATATATCCTCGTCCAAAACGTTACATGTGTTAATGATATTGCCAATCGTGGCTGTAGGATATTCTGATTTTTTGTTTTGTGAATTTAATATTTCTCCTATTTGTTGCCTTACTCCTTCTGGATCTTTCAATCCACCTAATTGTTGCCACCATGCTGGGTTTTGGGTGACTACTTCGCCACTACTAGTTTGCAACATTAAGGGCCAAGGTAATCGTTCCAATAACTGCACCAGTGGTTTGTGTCTATGTGGCTGATATTGTTCTTGTTTGGACGATGTTTGACGACAAACTCCTCTGGGTCTACGCTTGGGTATTGTGGTACTCCTAGCATTTTTCTGCTCTACATGAGAGCGAGATTTTTGGGCATATTTTTTGCCCACAGAGCGATCGCTCTCTGTTGCATCAATTTCCACTTGCGCTAACAATCGTAACAGGCTAACTGTATCTAGCAACCCCAAATATTTTTTACCCCGATCAATTATCGCCCAATTTAAGTTATTGCTTTCGTCACTTTGAGAACGCAAAAATAAGCCAAATTGATCCACATTATCAGATGCAGACAATGTTTGTATTGGTTCAATTAAAGCTTTATCTAAAATTGAGATTGGCTGCTGTAAATCTAAAAATTTAAAATTTCCTTGGCGTTGTTTTGCCGCCAAAAATTGTGGTATTAAACGGGATGAGTACAGCAACCCTATTGGGTATTCTTGCTCATTCACCACTACGATGCGATCGCACTGTTGTTGGGCAAATATTTCTAGCAAAACTCCCAGAGTTGTTGTTTCTGTACAACTCGGTACGGTTGCCACAAAATCATAAAGCGGGTACTGTAACATTGGCATAAAACTTTGGTTGTCATTCTTCCTGTGGAAGCTCCAGCATCACCACCTGCTTTTCGTAACTAGCCGATGACGTTTCCGGCTAAAGCAATATCCGACGAAGACTCAAATAGCCCTATTGTGGTTACAAATTCAACGCCATTGTTTCAATGGGCGAACAAATCGATAGTGTCTGTTCTGTACTTAGCAGAAAAGTTAACAATTATTACGGCGGTGTGAAACTAAGCCGCTCGTCACTTTTGTCAAGCATCCTTAAGTGTATCCTCCTGTGTTTAAATCGAGAAAGCAATATTCTGTAGCTAGAACAATTATGGCTCTAAAGATTCGCTTTTAAACCTTGAGGAATTATAATGATTTAGAATGCGACAATCCTTTAACTTCGTTTAAATATCTTATCAAGGAGTAAATTCCCAAAATCTATATTTAGATAGATACAGCAGATTGCGTTGTTATTAAATACAGGTAGAGACGTAGCAATGCTACGTCTCTGAGCGGGTTTTGGGTTTTACGCATGTACCTCCTAAACCTGAAATATTATAATTTATTTACATTGCCCAAAACCTCAGCAGTTTTTTAGCAGATGACGAGAGCCGACCAGCAGGCATTGTTGCAGCAACTTAAATCAGATTACCGACAAATTCTTATTAATTACTTTACCACAGACAAAACACTGAAGGAAAAAATTGATAAATTTATCAATGGAGTATTTTGTGCTAATATTCCTGTGCCCCAAATTATAGAGATTCATATGGATTTAATTGAAGAGTTTTCCAAACAGCTAAAATTAGAAGGAAGGAGCAATGAATCGTTACTTGATTATCGGCTGACACTGATTGATGTTTTGGCTCACCTGTGCGAAGCATATAGAAGTTCGATTTCTAAATAAATTGAACGCTTTTTGGAACACCAGTATAAAAGTTACCGAGGGTTGGAAACGTTCTTTTAAACATGCGATCGCTCTTAATGCCCGAACCAACAGTGCGTAGACCAAGATTGACTTGTTGCTCCTAGCTCCTACGTGTGCGTAGTTTAATTTCTTACTATAGCCTGTACTTTTATGAATAAAGTCCGAAAGACCTATGTTCTCAAACTTTATGTAGCAGGGAACACCGCCAATTCAGTACGGGCGTTAAAAATACTCAAAAACATATTAGAGCAAGAATTTCAAGGTATTTATGCTTTGAAAGTAATCGACGTACTCAAAAACCCGCAACTAGCAGAAGAAGATAAAATATTAGCCACACCGACATTATCCAAGATTTTGCCCCCACCAGTTCGCAAAATAATTGGTGATCTTTCAGATAGAGAAAAAGTGTTGATAGGATTGGATTTACTTTATGAAGAACTAACTGAAGAAGACTATTTTAGCGAATAGATTATTTAATCAAAAACTAGCAGTTTTAGTCATAGAAATGGATTTGATTTTGATTTGTTAATTTAACTGGCAATGAATGAAAACGAGCAAACACAAGCTAGCAATACCTTACCAAGTAGGGGTTTAGAAAAAATTCGCACAATGATCGAGGGGTTTGATGACATAAGTCATGGTGGTTTACCTCTTGGTAGAACTACTTTAGTCAGCGGCACCTCTGGAACCGGCAAAACTTTATTATCTCTTCAATTTCTCTATACTGGTATCACCTACTTTGATGAAGCGGGAGTATTTGTTACCTTTGAAGAATCGCCAAGTGATATCATTAAAAATGCGGCTATTTTTGGTTGGAATTTACAACACCTAATCGCTGAAGGGAAATTATTTATTCTTGATGCTTCTCCCGATCCGGAAGGTCAAGATATAGTTGGAAACTTTGACCTTTCAGCACTCATTGAGCGACTGCAATATGCAATTCGTAAATATAAAGCAAAACGAGTTTCAATAGATTCTATCACAGCGGTATTTCAACAGTATGAAGCTGTTGGAGTCGTGCGACGGGAAATTTTTCGCCTTGTTGCACGTCTTAAACTACTAAATGTCACCACAATCATTACTACCGAACGCGCTCAAGAATATGGTCCTGTAGCCTCTTTTGGGGTAGAAGAATTTGTTTCGGATAATGTAGCAATTGTCCGCAACGTTTTAGAAGGAGAACGCCGGCGTCGCACAATTGAAATTCTCAAATTGCGCGGTACAACTCATATGAAAGGTGAGTATCCTTTTACTATAACCAATGCCGGAGTTAATATTTTTCCACTGGGAGCCATGCGCTTAACGCAAAGGTCTTCTAATATCCGCGTATCTTCTGGAGTGAAAACTTTAGATGACATGTGCGGTGGTGGTTTCTTTAAAGATTCTATTATTTTGGCAACAGGAGCTACTGGCACTGGTAAGACTTTATTAGTTAGCCAATTTATCCAGGAAGCTTGCCTTAATAGCGATCGCTCAATATTATTTGCTTATGAAGAATCACGCGCTCAATTGTCTCGAAACGCTCAATCTTGGGGAATTGATTTTGAAGAATTAGAACATCAAGGTTTATTGAAAATAATTTGTACTTATCCGGAATCTACCGGTTTAGAAGACCACCTACAAATTATCAAATCAGAGATTGCTGAATTTAAACCGGCTCGGATTGCGATTGATTCTCTTTCAGCACTAGCAAGGGGAGTAAGCAATAATGCATTTCGGCAATTTGTAATTGGGGTTACGGGTTACGCTAAACAAGAAGAAATTACAGGTTTTTTCACAAATACAACTGACCAATTCATGGGTTCTCATTCAATTACAGATTCTCATATTTCTACAATTACTGACACAATTATCATGTTGCAGTATGTAGAAATTCGCGGCGAGATGTCAAGAGCCATTAACGTATTCAAAATGCGCGGTTCTTGGCACGATAAAGGTATCCGGGAGTACAATATTACCGCCGATGGTCCAGAAATTAAAGATTCTTTCAGAAACTACGAAAGAATTATCAGCGGTGCGCCAACCCGCGTTAGTATCGATGAAAAGGCGGAACTTTCTCGCATCGTCAAACGTTTTGAAGACAAACAGAGTTCCGATTCCTAAACTTGGCATCGTGCTACATTCTGTGGTGAGTAAAAGATTTCTGCCGCTTGATTTCGTGTGAGGGGATGCGGTGAAAGTACAGCAATTATTCCATAGCTTCTTGCCTGGTGTGATAGTAATATTAGCAATTCAGCCTGCTTCGGCTGAAACAGTAAAAGTAAATCAAGTACAGGTGGCTGCTTCTGGTAATGTCTCAAGTTCCACACTTACAGACATCATCAATCAAGGACTGCCCAATACCGCCAGAAATAGTATACCAGATGTCATAAAATCTGCCCGGACTACAGTTACAGTTAAGCCTTTAATTCGTAACACTATCCCACCAACAGTGACGGGCAAGACTGGTGTGTTAATCGGACAAAAAGGTATAGTATCCAGTTGGGTGCCGAGTGAAAATTATTTTGAGTTAGGAGATAAAATTCGTTCTCCCATCGCTTTTGAAAAACAAAGCGCGATGTCTAATATCAAGCCGCTGGGCATCTACTCATTCAAATTAGCACAAAATACACCGGCTTCAGTTTCCCAAAAAGCAACTACATTTCCGGCACCGTTGACAAACAACAAAAATCCGGATACTCAGTTGCAGACAGTATCACAAGTTTCAACTTCTGATTCAACAGCAGCAAGTTTACTAAACAAAGAGCAGATTTGCCCCCAACAAGGACAAAGCAGCCAAAACTTTTCCTTAACCGATGGGGTAATTGACTTAAAAGCCTGCCGACAAAGACAAAATAATTCTACTGGTGGTAATTCGGTAACTCAGGCACAAACACCCAGAACCACACCAATAACACCGATTCCTACCCCCGCTCCTGGAGGAGGAGTGCAAACACCAACACCAACACCAGTAACCCCCGCATCTACACAGTCCGTAGAAATTCCTGATTATCTCAATCAAAATCCAAATCCGTTGCAGTTTCCTACTAAACCAGAAGAAGTAAGGTTACAGGGAACTCAGCCGATTACTTTAGCACAAGCGCTGGAACTGGCACGGCGAAATAATCGCGAGCTACAGGTATCATTATTCCAGCTAAAACGCTCTCAAGCGGCTTTACGCGAGGCTCAAGCCGGTTTATTACCCACTCTTGATCTGAACGCTGGTATAAATCGCACTCAATCTGCCGGCGGTCAGCGGAGTGCGGAAATTCAAGGAGAGTTCGCTAATTCAGACCTAGCTCGTGCACAGAGAGGAAACCAAGGTATAGATGAACCCACTGACTCTTTTAGTGGTACCTTGCAATTTAGTTATGACATCTATACCTCTGGATCTGGTTCGGCAAGGAGAAGAGCTGCTCACGAACAGGTACGGTTTCAAGAGTTGGATGTTGAGCGTCAATCCGAAGTAATCCGGCTGAATGTCTCCACTGATTACTACAACTTACAACAAGCAGATGAAAGCGTGCGGATTAACACTGCGGCTGTGACTAATGCCCAAGCTAGTTTACGAGATGCACAAGCTTTAGAACAAGCTGGGGTGGGTACGCGGTTCTCTGTATTGCAATCACAGGTGAATTTAGCAAACGCTCAACAAACTCTAACTAATTCTATCTCGCAACAGCAAATTGCCCGCCGCCAGTTAGCCACTCGGTTGAATTTGAGTCAGTCGGTGAATGTTGTTGCCGCAGATCCGGTAAGATTAGCAGGTCTTTGGAATCAAACGCTGGAAGAAAGCATTATTCTAGCTTTTCAAAACCGTCCGGAATTGCAACAGCAGTTAGCACAACGTAACATTTTTGAGCAACAGCGACGCCAAGCGCTTGCACAAATAGGTCCACAAGTTAGTTTAGTTGCCAGCTACGATCTGCAAGATCAGTTTAATGATAATGTTGGCGTTACCGATGGTTATTCTGTGGGAGTCCAAGCAAACTGGAGATTATTTGATGGAGGATTAGCAAGAGCGCAGGCAGATCAAAGAAAAGCTGATATTGCGATCGCCGAAACTCAATTTGCTCAACAACGCGATCAAACCCGCTTTGAGGTAGAACAAGCCTTTTCTAACCTCCAATCTAATTTGCAGAACGTCAACACTGCCACAGGTGCCCTAGAACAAGCTAGAGAGTCTTTGCGGTTAGCGCGTTTGCGATTTCAAGCTGGTGTAGGTATTCAAACGGAAGTAATTGACGCTGAAACCGCACTCACTAGAGCCGAAGGAAATCGAGTCCAAGCTATTTTGGATTACAACCGCGCTTTAGCTAGTTTACAACGCTCTGTCACCTCTAGAGCGTTGCGCTAGGAACCCTTCTTTGGAAGTCAAAAGTCAAAAGTCAAAAGTTAAAAAGCTTATAGGGCAGACTTTTTGGCGATTTGAAATGGGTGGTTTATTTACGCCATACTGTACTAGTTAGTGGATGGTGGATGGTGGTTAATTGTCTCCCCATCCCCCATCTCCTCTCTGTCAATACGGTTCGGTTAAGGGTTGTTTGTAAAAATATCAATGGCAACGAACCGAGTACTAGTTCCTGTCCAAAAAAAACTCAGCCAAAACACATCTCCAGAGTCATAGGTAGAGACGTAGCATTGCTACGTCTCTACAATGGTTTCGGGCAACGGATCTGACTTTTCACGGTATCTGGAAAACCTCTCTCTAAATCTCTCTCCTAAAAGGAGAGAGACTTTGAATTTTCCCCCTTCCCTCTCTTCGAGACGCTTTGCGAACGTAGGGAAGGGGGTTAGGGGGTTAGGTCAATCGTTAGCTTTTCCACATAACGTGAAAAGTCAGGGCAACGGATAATTAATTTATGGAGATGTCCAAAGAGGACTTGCCTCAAGAATTGCTATTTGATCGCAAAAGTTAGATCAGCCTTATTTGTGGGAAAAATAAGTTTGTTGAAAGCTTTAGGCAAATAAGGCAAAAGCATTAATGGCTGAAGCTAAAATCACAAGGGGTGTTGTGTGAAATTAGCACAAATTTGGGACATAGTTTGGGATAGCGAGCCTTTTCATTGGGCAGTTGCCATTGTATTATTTGTGGCAATTATTCTTGAGTTTTATGCATTATGGCAGTATTGGTATTTAGAATGCGGAGAAACAGCAGCTGCAATTCAGAGTTTGAGAAATCCGAAAAAAATTCAAAAACAGGATAATTTAAAGGTTCATCAGTGGAAAGACGAACATCTACAAATTAAAAATGGCAAATTCATACTTATAAAGTATCCATCAATTTTAGCGCGTCCAATACCTCGCAGTTCCCTGCGCTTCGTCACTACTTTGTGTACTGCAATCGGTGTTTTGGGAACGTTTTATGGTATTCAAGAAGGATTACAAGGAATCAATTTAGATACAACAAGTCCCCAGCAGCTAATGAATTCCAGTAAGGAATTATTGGTGGGAATGAAAACAGCTTTTTCTACTTCCTTGATGGGACTTGGTTCTGGTAGCTTGTTCACGATAATTTTGTTTATATGTGATTCACTACGTCAGAAACGACGTGATGATTTAAGACAAAAGTTGAAAGCGATCGCTACTTTAGAAACAACAGAAAATGCCAACTATGAAATAGCACAAGTTTTTCACCTTGTAGCAGACAAGTTGACCGGGATAAACTTGAGTGCTGAAGCTATTGGTGAAGCTGTAGGACAGCAGATGCAGTCAGTTATGTTACCAACGCTGCAAAATATCTTTCAAGAGCAGCAAAAGCTTAGAGAACTTCAAGAAAATCAAGGACAAAGAGTTTTACAAGAACTTATTAAAGATTTGCGAATAGAGGTATTTGAACCGATAAGCGATCGCTTAGATAAAAGTGCAGAATTAACTCAGCAAGCTTCTGAAGCTGTGCTAACTCTCCACAAAGATTTAGGAAGTTCCATCGTCACAATTCAAAACTTTCAAAAAGAGACTTTAGTTAGCCTTCAAGATTTCGCTGACAATCTCAAACAAACTTTGAATCAATTTCAAACAGATACAAAAGGTGTTTTAGAACAAACTGCTCATGATATTAATCGAGCTATTGAGCAAAGTATTCAAGGAATGACAGCTCAACAAAGTGCTTTTGAAGCAAGTGCAGAAAATGCCGCTGATACATTCCGAGGAATTAGAGAGGAATTGGAAACAGCGTTGCAAAAACGAGCAGAAGTAGAAAAGCAAATGCTTCAAGCTACTCGCACTGGAATTATCCACATTCTCGCACAAGCAAATACAGCCTTCGAGCAGCAGACTAACACTTTGGAAACAGTCGGTAATCAAGCTTGCCAACTGATGAATCGCAGTCAAGAGAATTTTATTGCCACATTAGGAAATGCTACAAAAAATAACAACGACATATAGCGGTTCTCGGTTGAGTGAAGTTGATAAAACCTCATCCCGTCCGTTCCGGACACCCCTCTCCTTAACAAGGAGAGGGGAAGGGGGTGAGGTTCTATATTGCATTGCCATGCAACCCACTATAGATAACGGCAATAATCATCATGAATGATTTCACAAAAGGCGATTTTTTGGAATCAGAAATTGTTGAAGATGATGATTCTAGCATCTATTTATCTATTGGCGATTTGATGTCAAGTTTGTTAATGTTTTTTATGCTCCTTTTTATCACAACACTACTTCAGTTAGCAGAGAAAGATGCACCAAAAAGAGTAGTAATTGGCAATGTTGTGGGACAAATGAAAAGTAACAACATTAATGTCAAAGTTAACTCAGAAAACGGGGATGTAAGTATCCAAGAATCGATTTTGTTTGCTAAGGGAAGTACCGAATTAAAACCCGAAGGTAAAGACTTTCTGCGCGGCTTCATTCCGGTTTACAGCGGGGTAATTTTATCCAACCCTGAATTTGAGAAAGAAGTTAGTCGCGTAGTGATAGAGGGTCACACAAGCTCAGAAGGAGACGAAAAAACTAATTTAGAACTTAGCTTACTGCGTTCGGCTTCAGTTTATCGATACATTTTCTCGGAAATGAATTTTCCGACCAAAGTACCTTTAAGCCAAAAAATATTAGCTGCTGGTCGTGGAGAAATAGAAGCTGATAAAACTCGCGATAATCCAGGCGATCGCAAGGTAGTTTTTCGCTTTCAATTTCGTACTGATGATTTCAATCAAAAAAATCTTAAAAATATTTATTTAGAGCAGAAAAAGCTATAATTTTTCAGTTTCCTACTACTTCACTACCGGAACTTTCTCAGTATTGCCCCGATCAATTAATTCAGATTGCTAACCAGTCCAACAAACCGAGTGATTTTATGCGATCGCTAGTTTTAGAGGTTGATTTTTGGGAGTCCCTAAAAATTAACAGCAGAAACTACTTGGGTTAAAATAAAAAGACAAGTAGACGCAGATAAATGTCAGAAAGTGTTTATATAGATACCAGTATTTTGGGGTATCTCACCGCCAGAGCAACTAAAAACTTGATTATTGCCGCTAATATTGAGATTACAAGAGATTGGTGGGAATCTCGCAGAAATGACTTTGCACTTTATATCTCGCAAGTTGTTCTGGACGAAGTAGCTAAAGGTGATGCCCAAATAGCTATTAAACGCCTTGAATTAATCCAAAATCTCCCCTTACTTAAACTTAATCAAGATGTCAAAAATCTGGCAGCACAATTTTTACTTAAAAGTAATCTTCCACTAAAAGCATCTGATGATGCTACCCATATCGCAATAGCAACAGTTTACGGACTGGATTATTTGCTAACGTGGAACTGCAAGCACATTGCCAATGCTCAGATCCAAAAAAAACTTTCACAAATTAGCACTGAGTTTGGGTATGAACTACCAATAATCTGTACACCTTATGAACTTTTAGGATTGTAATTTCATGTGGAAAGACGAGATTGTAGAAGAAATCCATCGAATTCGTGAAGAACACGCTAAAGCATTTAATTATGATTTGGAAGCTATGTTTGTTGATTGGCAAAAGCGACAAGCTGAAAGTGGACGAAAGATAATTTCAACACCTCTCAAACAATCTCAAAAACCAATGCAATCAACTGAAATTAAGGATTAGGGAAAATGAAACAGAGTCAGCAGGCGATCGCACAGAATTAGGCATGTACATTTTAGGCGATTTTGTCTGATGCGCAAATGCAGAGTATCAACAAAGATGAGAGCAATTGTTTTATGCATTAATTAATTGTTTTGTCAATAGAGGATGTGCGATCGCGTTACCTTCACCGGCAGCAAATTTTTTTTAATTGTGCGGTCATAGATACGCATAGCGCAAACAGAAATCACCCCCTTGCCTGTTAAGCTGTATTAAAGAGGGAAATTAATCCCTATTTTCAATTTATACTTCCCCTTATACTGACTTTTTCAAGGTGCGGTTCCAAAAAAATCTGAATGTTAGACCAAATTTTTGACTATCTTCACTTTCACTTCAGCGTCGAAGCACCTCTAGTGTTACTCGTTCTGATTTTACTAGAGGCGGTACTATCTGCTGACAACGCGATCGCCCTCGCTGCGATCGCTCAAGGACTCGAAGACAAAGAACTCGAACGTAAAGCCCTCAATTTCGGCTTAGTCGTTGCCTATGTGCTACGCATCACCCTAATTCTCACCGCAACCTGGGTGCAACAATTTTGGCAATTTAACGTATTGGGTGCAGTTTACTTGCTGTGGCTGGTATTCCAACATTTTACCTCAGAAGAAGGCGAAGATAATAAGCATCACGGTCCCCGCTTTAACTCACTATTGCAAGCGATCCCCGTGATTGCTTTCACTGATTTAGCATTTTCTTTGGATAGCGTGACAACAGCGATCGCGGTTTCTCAAGAAAGGTGGTTGGTACTCACAGGCGCAACAATTGGTATTATTACACTGCGATATATGGCGGGTTTGTTTATCAAATGGTTGGATGAGTATGTTTATTTAGAAGACGCAGGCTATATCACTGTAGCGTTAGTAGGCTTGCGCTTGCTCTTGAAAGTCGTCAATGATAGCTTTGTCCCGCCAGAATGGGCGATGATTGGTGCGATCGCCCTCATTTTCGTCTGGGGTTTTTCTAAGCGCACTACCCCAGAACTATCAGAAAAACTGGAAAAGAGCGAAGTAGTGGAAGGGACTAGGGACTAGAGACTAGGGACTAGGGACTAGGTATAAAAGATTTAAAGATGAAGCATTAACATCTATCCTCTAACCCCTAGCCTCTATCCTCTAACCCCTAGCCTCTCCTAAATTACTCGTGCAACCAACGCATAATATCGGGTTGCCAAACGACTAACTCATCTTCCTTAAACCATAAGGAAACTTCATTTTGCGCGGTTTCCGGAGCATCGGAACCGTGTATGATATTGCGACCAATATTTACACCTAAATCCCCTCGAATTGTCCCTGGTTCCGCATTCAGAGGGTTTGTAGCGCCAATTATCTTTCTCGCAGAGGCGATTACGCCATCACCTTCCCAAACCATTGCTACCACTGGTCCAGAGGTGATAAACTCCACCAACCCAGGAAAAAAGGGTCTTTCGCGGTGAACATCGTAGTGCGCTTCAGCCAATTCCCGGCTGGGTTTGAGAAACTTCAAGCCAACCAAAGTAAAGCCTTTCGTTTCAAAACGACGGATAATTTCACCTACTAGTCCGCGCTGTACCCCATCAGGTTTAATTGCTAAAAATGTGCGTTCCATTGCTATCTCCTCAAACTTAGTGAATTTGTTCTTTGTTAGTAGTTGATGGTTAGTTGTAACTACTAACCACCAACCACCAACAACTAACTCTCAACCATTGACCAATCAGAGTTTATCTTAGAAATCATCTCTGGGTGCATATACGTTGCTTTATTAATGCGTTAAATTGATTACTTGTGGGTGACACACAGAGGTCAGAAAGAAATGCGTGTTGAGTCAACTGATGCATCGGAAGAGGTGGTGCAACCTCCGGCTAATGGACATAAAGCTGAAGTGAAGAATCAAAAGCAAAAAAAGCTGCTACCACCTAGTACCACTAGCGACGCGTCTAGCGTCAGCTGGAAAATTGAGGATAGCGAAGCCCTTTACCGCATCGAAGGTTGGGGACAACCTTATTTTTCGATTAGCGCGGCAGGTCATATCACGGTTTCTCCAAAGGGCGATCGCGGAGGTTCTCTAGATTTATTTGAATTAGTCAATGCCCTAAAGCAGCGTAATTTAGGATTACCTTTATTAATTCGATTTTCCGATATCTTGGAAGACCGGATTGAGCGATTAAATGCATGTTTCGCCAAAGCGATCGCCCGCTACAACTACGCTGGTATTTATCGTGGCGTGTTTCCCGTAAAGTGCAACCAGCAACGGCACTTAATTGAAGATTTGGTCAGATTTGGCAGACCTCATCAATTTGGCTTAGAAGCCGGTTCCAAGCCAGAATTAATGATTGCTTTAGCGATGCTGGATACACCGGGAGCATTGTTAACTTGCAATGGCTACAAAGACCGGGAATACATCGAAACGGCGATGTTAGCCCAAAGACTAGGACAGACCCCGATAATTGTCTTAGAACAGATTGAAGAGGTCGATTTGGTCATTGATGCCAATCGCCAGTTGGGGATTAAACCAATTTTGGGGGTTCGCGCTAAACTGAGTACCCAAGGCATGGGACGCTGGGGAACATCATCCGGCGATCGCGCTAAATTTGGTTTGACAATGCCGGAAATAATCGATGCAGTTGACAAGTTACGCGAAGCTGATTTGCTCGATTCTTTGCAGTTGTTGCATTTCCACATTGGTTCGCAAATCTCCGCCATTAATGTCATTAAAGATGCCATTCAAGAAGCCAGCCGCATCTACGTAGAATTGGCGATGCTGGGAGCTGATATGAAATATCTTGATGTCGGCGGTGGCTTGGGTGTAGATTACGACGGCTCGCAAACCAACTTCTATGCCTCGAAAAATTACAACATGCAAAACTATGCCAACGACATCGTGGCAGAGTTAAAAGATACCTGCGCTGAACGGCAAATACCCGTACCAACACTGATTAGCGAAAGTGGACGAGCGATCGCTTCCCATCAATCGGTACTGATTTTTGACGTTCTCAGTACCAGCGAGATTCCCCTCGATCCACCAGAACCCCCACAAGAGGGAGAACCCCCGGTTATTAATTACCTTTGGGAAACCTACCAAGGCATCAACAAGGAGAATTTCCAAGAGTTTTACCACGACGCTGCTCAATTCAAAGAAGAAGCCATCAGCCGCTTCAACTTGGGAATTTTGCGCCTCAGAGAAAGAGCCAAGGCAGAGCGGCTCTACTGGGCTTGTTGTCATAAAATTCTTGACATAACAAGACAGGAAGAATACGTACCTGACGAGTTGGAAGACCTAGAGAAAATAATGGCTTCCATCTATTACATCAATCTTTCAGTGTTTCAATCAGCACCTGATTGTTGGGCGATCGATCAACTATTCCCCATCATGCCGATACACCGCTTGGGAGAAGAACCGACGCGACGGGGGATTTTGGCGGATCTTACCTGCGACAGTGACGGCAAAATAGACCGCTTTATTGACCTGCGCGATGTCAAATCAGTCTTAGAACTGCACACCTTCAAGCCAGGAGAACCTTACTATTTAGGGATGTTCCTGAATGGAGCTTACCAGGAAATCATGGGCAATTTGCATAACTTATTTGGCGACACCAACGCAGTTCATATCCAACTAACTCCTAAAGGTTATCAGATTGAACACGTCGTCAAAGGTGACACCATGAGCGAAGTAGTCAGCTATGTGCAGTACGACTCCGAGGATTTGGTAGAAAAAATCCGCCAGCGTTGCGAACTAGCTTTAGAAGAAAATCGCATTACCCTAGCGGAATCTCAGCGACTGCTACAAACTTACGAACAAAGTTTGCGGCGGTACACATATCTTGATAGTAATGGTTAGGAAAAGGCAATGGGCAATGGGCAATGGGCAATGGGCAATGGGCAATGGGAATAAAGCCAAATTTCTTTCCATGCCCCATGCCCCATGCCCTATGCCCCATGCCCATTGCCCAATACCCCATTCCCTAATTGCCGTTTGTTCCTAACAATTCAGCGATCGCTTGCCGTTCAGCTGGGGTATGAGATGGTACTGCTTGACGAGCATCGGTAATTAACCAGTCTAATGCAGCAGCTTTGACATCTATGGACGCGCCAGTTTTATCAACGCAGTAACGCCCATACACCAGCTTATCAACCAAGCTTACCCCAGGACCCAGGCGCGAGTATTCAAAAATCACGCTGTTGTCTACGGTTGCACCACTACATACCCAACAATTGGGACCAATCATCGTCGGACCGACGATTTTTGCGCCGTCTTCTATCCTGGTCATGCCACCGATGTAAACTGGACCTGTGATATCCACTTTGTCCCAATTCACGGCAACATTTAAGCCAGTGTAGATTCCTGGAGCAACTTCGTGACCGGGAATTTGCACATTTTTAATTTCGCGTAACAGCACACCGCGAATTGCCCGCCAGTAGTCTGGTACTTTACCAATATCTACCCATTCAAAGTCCATTGGAATGGCGTAAAAGGGCGCATCTATTTCTACCAGTTTGGGAAATAATTCGCCACCGATGTCGTACTCTACGCCGGAGGGGATATAATTAAATACCTCTGGCTCAAAGATGTAAATACCAGTATTGATATTGGTACTCTTAGCTTCTTCTACTGACGGTTTTTCTTGGAATGCTTTGACGCGACCATCTTCATCGGTGACGACCACACCGTAACTAGAAACTTCTTCTAATGGGACAGATTTGGTAATAATGGTAGCGATCGCCCCTTTTGATTTATGCCACTTAACCGCAGCTGTCAAATCTAGGTCAATTAAAGCATCGCCGCACAACACCACAAAGGTATCGTCAAAAAACGGCGAAAAGTCTTGTATACGGCGCATTCCGCCAGCCGAGCCAATAGCTTCCCCTACCAGTTTACCTTCGTCATCAATTCGCCCTTCAAAGGAATATGCAATCTGTACGCCAAACCGCTGACCATCACGGAAATAGTTTTCAATTTCTTCAGCCAAATGGCTAACGTTAACCATAATTTGGTCAAAGCCATGCTGACGTAACAGTTCTAGTAAAAATTCCATCACTGGCTTTTGCAGGATGGGAATCATCGGTTTGGGAGTTGTATAGGTAATTGGACGCACGCGAGTACCTTTGCCCGCTGCGAGAATCATCGCCTTCATAAAAGTTTATTCCTCAACCACAAGCCAGTTTACTTTGCTCGAATGATACTTAATCATCAGTTTATTTTTAGTCTAAGTCATCCTGAAAAACACGGATAACACGAATGTTCGGTTTACGTGTAAGTATACTATTCCGCAAGATGACAAGCGATCGGTTATCTTTTCAATTTAATCGGATTTTGGGGTTTGCATTGATCAAAATCTGTAAATCATCTATGTTGTTCCTCCCGTTACAGTTGCCCCAACTAGCCCTGAAAGAACTGCGTACACTTACTTGTACAAATGAAAATTTCTTCTTCCCCCTTTCCCCCTCTTCCAAGTCAGGTATTGGAAGAATCAACAGAGTAAGCGAATTTTAATTTCCTCGTAGAATTGCTCTTGACATAGCTCTACCTTAGATTGAGCTGACAGCAATAGTAATGCCCAGAAAACGCTGACTAGATGACTGTGTTTTGATTTATGTGCCGAACTGTTATGATATGGTTTCTTTGTCTGAGTCCACAATTCTACTAGTTGTTCCAAATTCAACCAATTTTCTTCCAAGCACAATTTTGTGGCTCTTAGATGCAATACTTCCTCCAGTTCTCCAGCCACTTCCGTCAAATTTTCCTGGTGAGCTAACTCTAATGCTGCCCGCATACTTTGGATACTGGGCTGATGCCGGGGACGGATAGGTTTGCTGACTTTATGTACAAGTTTGAGTTGATTCTCCATGATCTGCAATTGCTCGATCAACTCTTGCAGAGTCACGCGGCGTTTTGGCGGTGGCATCGCTGCCGGACGACGGCGCAATGCCCGTTCTAATGGCAACCGATGAAGAGAATATACTAACCCCGAATCGTTGTCTGGCAGTACATCATCTAGTACAACATCTGGTTCATCTGCCGCTGCTTGCATTTGCATTAAGGTGTTTGCCTTGAACAAAACCAACATCGATGCTGACAAAAAAGCCTGCCCAGATTGCGATAAATCAGCTTCATAGCCTATGCGTGTTGTCTCCGGTGCCATTAATTCTAAGTAACGGTCAATTACCTCAATTACCTGCACATCCCAAGGGTCAATTTCCCCCTGTTCAGCTTGGTGAATCAGGTGTGCAATTGTTTCCAACAGCCCGTCTGGTGTCATCAACAAGTCCTAAGTAAGTCGGTATTTTAGTGGATAAATTGAACTGTAGACTTATTAGACGCTACTTAGCGTGTGTTCGGCACATTCGTCTGTGTTTGTTTTGTTGAGGAATCAGAGGAAGGAGGTAGCGCAAGTTGTAAGGATTGAACTTCGGCTTGGTACTGTTCAACTTTTGACTCTAGTTCTTTAATTTGGACTTTTTGTTTGCGTTGTGGACCAGACAATAGTTGTCGCTGCAATTGTGTCCACATACTAAATAGCCACGCAAAAACTGCGCCTATACCAGTCGCTAATAACAATTCAACTGCTATCGGTGCTTGTACCTGTAGTCCAGGAAGAATATAAATTGTTCCTAGGTTGGTGTTCTCTAGAGTAAATAAAGCCAAAGCTAAACAAAGGATAAAAATGATTAAAAAATTTACTTGTTTCATTTATTACTACTTCCTCCGTAATTAGTGAGCTGCTAATACTGCCTTGACATTGGCAATCAATACCATTTTGAATTGTCAGTGGCGATTGTGCAACTTTTGATTGGTGACATTTTTAATAATTGCTTTCGTTGCACCTCTACAACAAAATGGTATAGAAACAATTCAGTATAAATGGTTATTTTATACAATTATTTATTACGAGGTAATCACACGGTGAACGGCTCGAAAGCAATGATACCTTTAATCTGGGCAATATCAGCTTTTTTCATCTTTAGAGAGAACCGTAAAAATAAATCTCTAGCCCTCGGTACTCGCCAGGACGGAAACCGACTCCGCCGACTGACCTCACCGTGTTTTGAAATTATTCGCACGGCTTGTGCGGATCTAGGTATGACGAAAGTGAGATTTATTTACGCTTATGTACCTTAGGCTGAAAGTTAATAATTTGACAAAGAATATTTCAGCTAGAAAAACATTATTTGCAACAAGCTACGAAGTTAAGGTAATTTAAAAACCTTTATTGAGAATCTGATATTGGGCTTTTTTGTGCAAACGCTTATATGACAGCAGTTTTAGCGACTTTCACTTCACCGGAATCCTGACAATTAAGCTTATGTTTGATAGCCAAAATACAATCATGTTAAGATTACTTAACGATATTAGTAAAAAGCGATTGGGTAGTTCCACCATAGTGATTCATATCAACTTAATAATTCTCTGAAAAACAGACGGGCTATTTAAAGACTAAATAAAGAATCTATCTAAACAATGGTGATTTCTACAGGATCTTATATTCTAGATATTGAATCCCGCTCCAAAAAGCTAGAACAAAAAAGTGGAGTTATTTTTTTTAGATTTATCTAAGAACTAGCGTTGTTACTTTTTTATACATCTTTTATAATTTTTTTTGAAAGATGTGCATTTGCGTAGAAGGCAAGTTATAGTTTCATATTTTCCACCTAATTAATATCACTTTTTGGAGCATAAAATTAAGATTCGGCAAGAGTATTTGGCTTTGATAGCCTATGATGTCAGGTCGGCAATCTACCACTGTATAAGCCCAAAAACATATGACAATTTCCATAATTCCACCTTTTAATTACTATACTGTTACCAAGCAAGACCAGGATTGTAGTTCATACTGCACACTCCAGTGGCGAAGAGGTCAATTGTTGGTGAAAGCTCCTGGACAACTTTTGCAGCCATATCTGCTTTCATTGGATAATGAGCAATTTTTAGTAAAGTGTTTGGAACATTCGCCAGTAAGTTTGGTTCGCATAGATCCAAAGCTGGGTGAGTACTGGGTAAAAGTTTGGGCTACAGCATGTGAACAAGCATCGAAGCCAATATTTTTACGCATACCCTCTGCCGAACATCTGTCCAAACAAGGTAGTCCTTGGAGATTTTTGCAACAGCTATTTGATTGGATTCTTGCCTTAGTATTTTTAGTTGCAGTCAGTCCCATAATGCTGATATTAGTTTTGCTGATGCGTATTTACTCGCCAGGAACATTTTTTGAGCGTGAGTGGCGCGTAGGAAAACGCGGTAAACTATTTCGGGCGATCAAGTTTCGCACAACTTCCAACGATTTGTCTGAAACAGGACAAAACCAAAACGCCGCACGCTTGGGGCATTGGATGCGTAAGTACAATATAGATAATCTACCACAGTTATTTAATGTTCTACAGGGCGAAATGAGTTTAGTCGGGCACCGTTGCTGGACTTTGGAAGAAGCTGTGCGTTTAAGTTCTGAGAAACAACGAGAACTCAATAAATTACCAGGAATTACAGGTTATTGGGAGGTAGAGACAGAATCGAAGCAATTGCATCTCGATAGTCAAGCATCGTGATTTGAACTACTTGCTAAGTCTTTTGATGGGATACTAGTATAATACATGACTTACTAATTAGTGATGTATATGCTGTATCCCTGCGATCGCACACAGACTAGAGTTATTCCTAGTATATTTAATTTTGGGAAAAGCCATTCTTGGTGGATGGTGGATTAATTTAGTAGTTTTTTTATTATTCCATCAAGACTTAAAAATATTTTCCATTCGTATATTAATATATACAAAAATCGATAAATTCCCATGTATTAAGATAATACATGCTGCTCAAACAACAGTTTAAAAATACCAATGTACCTCAAACTTTACCAAGAATTCCGCAATTTGTTTAAGAAGACTAAGTTTTGGGAGAACAACTATTTGTTCTTGCGAGAGTTTAAAACTTTCCGAAAAATTGCCATTTTGGCTTTAGTATTTTCCTTTCTCGGAGCAACTTTTGAAGGGATTAGTATTGGTTTTTTACTTTCATTTTTGCAAAACATAACAACTGTTAATGCTACACCAATCCAAACGGGAATAAAATGGTTTGATATTTGGGTATTAGGAATTAATACATCTGCAATTAGTCGTTTATATCGAATATCTACTCTAATTATATTAACTACTTGGCTACGTGTATTATTTAATTATTTAGGAAACTTATATACTGAAATAGCTCAATTACAGCTAGGCGATCGCTTACGTAAACAAATTTTTGAACAATTAGAAAAAGTCTCATTAACTTACTTCTCTAAAACTCGTTCCGGCGATCTGATAAACACGATTACAACAGAAATTGAAAAAATAAAATATTCTTTTAGTGCTGGATCATTTTTGTTAACTAGGACATTAAATCTTAGTATATATTTAATAACGATAATTTTTATATCGTGGCAACTTACCATTTGCTCGGTACTTTTATTTACGCTGTTAGGCGTTGCATTATCAACACTAAATGCAAAAGTGCGAGAAGAAAGTTTCAGTTTATCATCTGCCAACAGTAAATTTACCTCAACAGCAATAGAATTCATTAACGGGATTCGCACCATCCAAGCATTTGGTACTCAACAATTTGAGCGTAAGCGTTACTACGAAGCTAGTGAGGAAGTAGTCAGGACTTATACTAAAGTTACTTTAATTGGATCGTTGTTAAAGCCCATCACTGAAGGTGTTGGTACGACATTTCTTGTCGGGATGATTATTTTTGCATTTACTGTATTTGTTGCCAATGGAACCCTACAAGTTGCTTCCTTGTTAGGATTTTTCTTTGTCCTGTTTCGCATCGTACCAATTGTTCAAGATGTGAATGGTGTTAGAGGAACTATTAGTATGCTTCAAGGTTCAGTAGATAAAGTAAAATCTTTATTGACAACCGAGGATAAAGTTTACTTTGATAACGGAACTCTTGAATTTAAGGGTTTAAAGCGGTCAATAGATTTAATATCTGTAGACTTCGGCTACGATGCCAAGAATCTAGTTTTACATAACATTACTCTTAGCATTGAACGCGGGAAGACCACAGCACTAGTTGGAGGTTCTGGTGCTGGAAAAACAACACTAGCTGATATAATTGCCCGGTTTTACGATCCAACCGAGGGAAATGTTTTGATTGATGGAATTGATTTGCGGCAATATGAAATTAATACATTACGCCACAAGATGGCTATAGTCAGTCAAGATACTTTTATTTTCAACACTTCTATTTGGAACAATATTAGTTACGGCACATCAGAAGTAACGGAAGATGAGGTTCGAGAAGCTGCCAGATTAGCGAATGCACTGGAATTTATTCTAGAAATGCCTGAAGGTTTTGAAACACAGTTAGGAGATCGGGGGGTACGGTTATCCGGAGGACAACGACAACGAATCGCTATAGCTCGTGCTTTATTAAGAAACCCAGAGATTTTGATTTTAGATGAAGCAACCAGCGCATTAGATTCTTTATCAGAGCGGTTGATTCAAGAATCATTAGAAAAGCTTTCTGTAGGTCGAACAGTGATTGCGATCGCTCATCGTCTCTCCACAATTGCTAAGGCAGATAAAGTTGTAGTACTAGAACAAGGACGCTTAGTAGAACAAGGAAGTTATCAAGAGTTGCTTAACCAACGCGGCAAACTTTGGGAATATCATAAAACTCAATATCAAGAACTAGGTCAGACAGAGTAAGAAGGAATTTAAATTTATAACAATATGGATAAATATTTACCTCGGTTACTTTTTATCAGTGACGTTACATTAAATGCAGAAAGCACAGGTATTAACCGAACCCTCGTTAATCTTTTTGAAAGTTATCCTGCTAGTAGCTTCATGCTATATGCTCCTAATAAAGATTTAAAAAGTCTTCCAACTTATCCTCCTTTAGCTGAGAACGTTGCAGCTTTTCCCAACTACTTTTTACCCTATTTAAGTAATCGTTTAGGTATTTTATTCAATCCCCCACTAGAAAGTATAAACTTTCAATTGTTCCAGTCTCTACCTCTTGCCGACCGTCAACAGATTGATGATTTCTCTCCAGAAGTAGCAGTTATTTGTCCAAATAGTCCTTTAGGTTTAATCGCTGGCTATAAAGTAATTCAAGAATTAAATATCCCATTCCTCATCTATTTTATGGATGACTGGATGGCATCATGTAAGATTAGTTGGTTAAGTGGAAATATTCAGTCTGTTTGCCATTTTGTGCTCCAACAAGCAGATGGTTGGCTGATGATTAGTTCCCAATTAGAAAAAGACTTATCGGAGCGATATAAGGTTTATCCTGAGCGATCGCTCGTTGTTCACAACCCCGTTAATCTATCCAATAGACCTACCCCTAATTTTACACCTCACCTGAGCGGAACCTTCCGGGTTGCTTATGCTGGTGCTATTTGGTCGATGCACTATGATGCTATTGCAGTAATCGCAGAAGCAATTTACGAGATGAGAAAAGATGGAGTAGATATTGAATTAGTTCTTTACACAAACGAAGGGTTTTGGGAATCCCATAAAGCAAACTGGGATTCTTGGCAAGTCAGATACGGTTCTTTTATCCAGTACGAGAAACTTACCGAATATTTACAACAAGCTAATTTATTACTAGTTGCATCGTCTTTTCTGCCTGAATCTGCCCATATTGTTCGTTCATCTGTCCAAACAAAGCTAACAGACTATATGGCATCTGGACAACCTATTCTCTCCTGTGGTCCTGATTATGCTATTTGCAATGATTTTGTCAGAAATTGGAACTGTGGTTTCGTTTGTGAAACTAATAAAATAACAGAGATTAAAACTCTTTTATTAAGCATTATAAAAAATCCCGAAAAATCGTTATACTTGGCTCAAAATGCCTATGAAGTAGTCAAGGACAATTTTGAAATGGGCAGAGTGAAATCCAAACTCTACAATTTCATTAATCAAACTCTATCTGATAAAACAAATAAGGTATTGCAAAAATGAAAAAATTACTTGTAACTGGTTCCTCAGGATTAATTGGTTCTGAAGTTTGCCTACATTTTGCCGCTCAAGGTTGGGCAATTCATGGTGTTGATAATAACCAGAGGGCTGTTTTTTTTGGACCACAAGGAGACACTCGCTGGAATCAAGAGCGTTTGAAATCTCTAATCAAAAACTTCCTACATCATGAAGTAGATATTCGCGATCGCCAAGGTGTTCTAGATTTGATTGATAGCCTAAGACCAGATGCGATCGTCCACGCAGCAGCACAACCTAGCCACGATCGGGCAGCAGCAATTCCCTTTGACGACTTTGACACCAATGCTGTCGGGACATTGAATCTTATAGAAGCGACTCGTCGATTTGCACCAGAAGCTCCTTTCGTACATTTATCTACTAATAAAGTATATGGGGATGCACCTAACGAGATTCCAATGATGGAGTTGGAAAAACGCTGGGATTATGCTGACCCAATTTATCACTATGGTATTCCCGAAACATTCCGTATTGACCAATCCAAACATTCCCTATTTGGTGCTTCTAAAGTTGCTGCTGACATTATGGTGCAGGAGTACGGTCGATACTTTGGTTTGAAAACTTGTTGCTTGCGTGGTGGTTGTCTTACAGGTCCAAATCACTCCGGAGTGGAATTGCATGGATTTCTAAGTTATCTAGTGAAATGCAACTTGGAACACCGCACCTACAAGATTTACGGTTATAAAGGCAAACAGGTACGCGACAATATTCACTCTTATGATGTAGCTCGCTTCATTGAAGCGTTTATTCAAGATCCTCGTTGTGGCGAAGTTTACAATCTTGGTGGTGGTAAAGAAAACACATGCTCAATTTTAGAAGCATTTGATATCGTTGCTTCTCTCAGTGGTAAAAAAATGGAGTATGAATATGTAGACAAAAACCGCGAAGGCGATCACATCTGCTACTACAGTGATTTGCGAAAGATGCAGCAACATTATCCTCAATGGTCAATTACGAAGTCCCTAATTGACATCTTTACTGAGATTACTAAAGCTTGGCAGGAGCGATTATAGCAATTTTCAGGAATTGAACTATAAACTACTGTAATCTGAATATAGATTGATTGTTTGATTAGATGCCAGTATGGTGGCAGCATCGGCGATCGCCCGATAGTCGGTGCTGGTTTGTGTAGTTACCAAGGATGTTGGAGAAAAAATAATAGTAGTTGGCAATCCGGCAAAGTTTTTGAGGAATGTAGAAATATGATATTAAAAACTAGAAAAAACACCTCTACAGTAACTTTAGATAAAGATAATAAAATCACCAAAATTTTTATTGTATGTTCAGGTCTTGGTCATGTAAAGCGAGGATATGAATCTTTTACTCAAGAATGTTTTGATGCTTTATCCCAAGAACCTACCCTTGATATTACCTTATTTAAAGGTGGTGGAGACTCTTCGGAAAAAGAAATTGTTTTGTGGAACCTAAGACGTGATGATAAATTCGCCATATTCTTAGGAGATATTACAGAAATATTATTTCGTAGAGGTGAAGGATATTTTATTGAACAAATAACATTTTTCTTGAGCCTTGTGCCTCACATCCAAACTAAGAAACCAGATGTTATTTTCTTTAGTGATGAAAATTTAGGTAATTTGCTTTGGTACTGGCGCCGCTTGAGTAAGCAAAATTACAAACTTTTATTTTCCAACGGTGGTCCAATACTTCCACCTTTCCCCCGCTGGGATCATGTACAGCAACTAGCTCCTATTCATTTACAAAATGCATTAGAAGCCGGACAACCATCAGAGAAACAAACTTTAGTTCCCTATGGTATCCAGATGTCTTCTCAATTGCAAATACTTACACCCAATGAACGAGAAGCTTTACGCCATAAACTGAAATTGCCTGAGAAGCGTCCTTTGATTGTCTCGGTTGGAGTTATCAGTAAAAATCATAAACGCATGGATTACGTGATTCGTGAGATTGCGAGTTTGCCTGAACCACGTCCCTATCTTCTCTTACTAGGTCAACAAAATTCAGACTCACCAGAAATTATCAACCTTGGTAATCAACTCTTAGGTGCTGAAAACTTTCAGGTACGAACTGTCCCTCAAAAAGAAATGGCAAATTACTACAAAATAGCTGATGCTTTTGTTTTAGCTTCTTTAGGGGAAGGGTTTGGACGTGTATTTTTAGAGGCAATGTCTCATGGTTTGCCTTGTCTTGCTCACGAGCATAAAGTTATCCGTTTTGTATTGGGTAACAATGAGTATTTAGATAATTTTGAGATCCCAGGGAATTTAGCTTCTTTAATACCCCAAGCCCTACAAGAATCTCAGGATGTCTCTAAGCGCCAAAGACGTCATGAGTCTGCCTACAATCGCTTTAGTTGGGACAAATTAGGCTTAGATTATGTCAATTTAATTCACAATGTAAACACATAACCTATATGTTTGTAGTTGCATATTTATATAATTATAACGGGATGGCATCATGGTGCTGGGAAGCAGCACATGCTCTTCATGAGCTAGGTCAACCTGTTTTACTAATTTGTGCCAATGAAGTTAAACTTCCAGGCACTCCTGGGGTTGATATTATCCGATTTAACCCAGAGTCAAAAGAGGTTACAAGTAAGAATATTATTGCACGCATTGCCCGCGAGTTTAACGGTCTTTCTTCAAATTCTTCTGGCTTTACTTACGAGTTACACAAACATTTGCAACAACAAAGCATTACACCATCTGCTTATTTCTTGAATCAATCTAATTTAGAAGATCCACGGGTGAATGTGCCTCAGTACGTTGTCGGATGGGCATACCCAACTTCCTTGCAAGGCTACATATTAAAGATTAGTAAATTCGCCAAAGGTAAAAGTTTAATAAATTGGGTGAGAGAATTCATCCTTAATGTCGGATGGTGGCGGAAAGATTGGCGTTCTTATAGAAGTGCTACTTCGGTTTTGCCAGTGTCGCAAAAAATGGGTAGTGAGTTAATTTCTCAAGGTGTGAAAGCGCGTGTTATTTATCCAGGAACTTTTATTAGTACAGCAAAGCCTTGCAAGCATGACCAGAACCTCCCCAAATTGTTAATCGCGGCACAATCGTTAGAGGAATCAAGAAAAGGAGTTGCCTGGATGATTGGTGCCCTCAAATCTGGAATTCATCAAAAATTTAGTTTGACTTTAGTTGGAAACGCAAGTGATCCTTTCAAGGAATGGGTGTGTGCTGACGGCTTCCCCGCAGAATTTAAAGGATTTGCACCTAGAAGTCAGTTGCAAGAATTAATGACTGAACACGATGTATTTCTATTGGGTTCGTGTCTTGATGACTGGGGCTACGTACTTGTAGAAGCAATGAGTCAAGGCTTGAGTGTTGTTGCGCCAAAAATATCACCCTTTGATGAAATTATTGGCGATTCCGGAGTTTTTTACTCTTTATCTTCAGAAGAAGACTTCAGAGAAAAGGTTTTTGATCTACTTGATAGTGATTTGCTATCTCTAAGAACTGCTGCTTGGGAAAGAGCTAATAAGCTGTTTTCTAGACAAGTATTTGGGCAAAGTCTTTTAACCACTTTTTTGGAGACAAAACGCTAATGAACCAGTTTATGATAAGTGTGATTATTCCTACCTACCATCGCAATGATTTGCTGGCAAAATGCTTGGATCTTCTAGCACCTGGGGTTCAAACCTTTCCAGCAGATAAGTACCAAGTAATCGTTAGTGATGACGGCTATAAAACAACTGCAGAGGAGATGATTCGTGAGCATTATCCTTGGGTGAAATGGGTTGCAGGTCCAAGGAAAGGTCCAGCAAGTAACAGAAACAATGGTGCTAAGTATGCTCAAGGTGAGTGGCTGGCTTTTATAGATGATGATTGCTTGCCAAATCCAAATTGGTTAAGTGGCTATGCAGAAGCTATTAAAGGTGAGTCTCTGGCTTTAGAGGGGGCAATTCATCCCTTAGGCGATCGCAATCAGGATTTGTGTGAGTGTCCTGTTAATCTGACTGGTGGATGTTTTTGGTCTGCCAATATTGCAGTCAAGCGATCGCTATTTGAAGAAATTGGCGGATTTGATAGTAATTATTCTTTAGCTCTCGGTGAAGATGTCGATCTACAACAACGCTTGTCAGCACTTACAAAGATTTCTTTTGTACCGAATGCCCGGGTTGACCACCCAGTAAGGTTAATTTCCTTAAAACAGGCAATAGCAGCCATTCCTAAGCGATCTGCTGCTAATGCATATCATATGAACAAACATAAAAGAGCTAATGGTCATGAAAATGCCCTCGATATAACCTTCTTTTTTGCCAAATATACCATCGGATTGCTTCTTAATAACTTACTTAAAGGAAAATTAAAAAGCGTCTTAATAGAGTTGATGACGTTACTTGTCGGCGTTCCTTTACTTTTTAAACATCTTTGGCGTATTGAATCCACAAATGTTGCTAACTCCGATACCAGCATCTCTATATAAAAAGCAGCAAATAAAACTTAATTTTAGTATGTTAATAACTTTTCATTTCTTCAGACGAGAAACTACGAATAAATGACTATGAACAAAATTGCGAAAATTGTAGTAATGACTCCTGTTAAGAATGAAGCATGGATTGTTGATCGCTTTTTGTCTGTCACTAGTCAGTTTGCCGATTACATAATTATCGCCGAATATATATAAGGTGTAAAAATGTTTGTGGATATTAAATTAAACAAACCTTTAGTCAGTGTTGTTATACCCACTTATAATCGACCAGAGTATCTTCAAGTGGCGATCGCTAGTGCTGTCCAGCAGACTTATCAAAACATTGAAATTATCATTTCTGATAATTGCAGTACAGAAAATACTCAAGCAATAGTTGAATCTTTTGATGATTCACGCATTCGATTTTGGAGACAGCCAACAAATGTCGGAATGTTTGCTAATCAAATGCACGCATTCAAAATGGCACGAGGAAAATACGTAGCTAGTCTCCATGACGATGACATGTGGAACGAAGACTTTTTAGAAAAGCTGATTCCGCCGTTAGAAGAACATCCAGATTTAATTTTAGCTTTTTGCGATCAATACATTATAGATGCAGATGGCGTAATTGATTATGCTGGTACTGAAGGAAATACACGCTATTATAAACGTGACCAGCTTGCACAAGGAGTTCATCAAAATTTAGTCCAAATCGGGTTAATAGATAAAAGTATACCTACTGCCGCAGCTTGTGTGATTCGCAATGACTTTGTTGATTGGGATAGTATTCCTCCTGAAGTTGGCGGTATGTGGGATATATATCTGGCATACATGTGTTCTATATCTGGTCATGGAACTTATTATTATCCAGAACGACTAACTCGTTATCGTGCTCATGAGCAAACTGATACTATGCTAAGTGGTAGTCGAGATGCTCAAATAAAAATTCGGAAAGCACAAAACGAAATATTTTGTTATGAGCGGTTTATGGAAGATAGCAAATTAAAAGAGTTTAAGTCATACTTTAAACAAAAATGGTTAGAAGCTAATACAACTTTGGCTATTGGTTTGATGCGAACTAAAAAAATACCAGAAGCACGTCCTTATCTTTGGCGTGTGTTTAACGAACAAAAGTTTAATTTGCGATCTATAGTAGCACTTATAATAAGCTTTATTCCGCAACCTTTAGCCAATCAATTATTAGGAGGAGAAAAACAATTAAGTTGATGAGAGTTGGAAATTTATAAGTTTGTAAAAAACTGCGCTGGGATCAATTAAATTAAAAGGAAGGTGGTTTGTGAAACTTTGTATAGTTACGCCATATGTAATTAAAGGTGATGGTCAAGGTCGGGCAAACTATGAGATTGTCTGGGAAGCGATTCGTCGCGGACATCATGTCACTTTAGTAGCCAGAAAAGTAGCTCCAGAATTACAAGAAAATAGCCAGGTTAATTGGGTTTATTTTTCCGTCGAAGGTTATCCAACGCAACTTGTGCGGGAAATGATGTTTTCCAGGGCAAGCGCTTCTTGGTTGCGTAAACATCGCCATGAATTTGATTTAGTACAAGTGTACGGTGCGATTACTTCGGAGAAAGGAGACGTAAATACATCACAATTTGTACACACTTCTTGGTTGCGATCGCCTGTACACACATCACGAGTCAACCGTAATATTTATGGTTTTTACCATTGGCTCTACACAAATTTAAACAGCTATTGGGAAAAAAAGGCATTTCGTCAAGCGAAAGTGTCAGTGGCAGTATCTGAGAAAATCAAAAATGAATTGGTAGAAGACTTAGGAATCGAAAGCGATCGCATTCGCGTGATTTTGAATGGTGTGGATGTGGAAGAATTTGTTCCAGGTGCCACAGACCGACAAAAATTAGGTCTACCAGAAAATGTAACTCTAGCCCTTTTCGCCGGGGATATCCGTACCAATCGCAAGAACTTAGACACAGTATTACATGCCTTAGTACAAGTTCCGGATGTACACTTGGCAGTTGCGGGTGATACTGCCGGTAGTCCTTATCCTGAGCTAGCAGCGTCCCTTTCCTTAAGTGAGCGAGTACACTTTTTGGGATTTCGGCGCGACATTGCCCAACTTATGCAAGCAGCGGATGTATTCGTATTTCCCTCACGTTACGAAGCTTGCACCTTAGTCATGATGGAAGCAATGGCATCAGGACTACCCGTAATTACCGCAACTACAGCAGGGGGTGCAGAAATAGTCACACCAGATTGTGGATTTGTTTTAGCAGACTCCGATGATGCCAACGGTTTGGCAGAAGCACTGAATATTTTAAAAAGCGATCGCCATCTTAGGGAAAAAATGGGTCAAGCTGCCCGCATCATCGCAGAACAAAATACTTGGACTAGTAAGGCTCAAAGCTATGTAGATTTATTTGAGGAGTTAGTAAATGACCAGTATCACCGTTCTCATACCGACCTATCGCCGACCTCTAGACCTGGTGCGTTGCCTGGAAGCGCTGAAAAAGCAAACTCGTCAAGCAGATGAAGTATTGGTAGTGGTGCGTGATACTGATGCGGAAACTTGGACATTTTTCCAAAGCTTTAACCCGGAATCACTGCCACTACGCACCGTAACGGTGAAAGTACCGGGAGTAGTTGCAGCCATGAATGCAGGTTTGGATCTTGCACAGGGGGATATCGTTGCCACAACCGACGACGATGCAGCACCACACCCTGATTGGCTGCAACGCATGGAAGCTTACTTTTTGTCAGATAGCAGCATCGGGGCTGTGGGTGGACGCGACTGGCAGTACATAGGGGAGCAAATAAAGGAAGTAGGCGATCAATTCAGTGTCGGTCGGGTGCAGTGGTTTGGACGGGTGATTGGCAATCATCACTTGGGTGTGGGACCGGCTCGCGAGGTAGACGTACTTAAGGGAGTGAACATGGGTTTTCGCCTTTGCGCCCTGAAAGGAATGCGCTATGATGAGCGGATGCTAGGTACTGGTGCCCAAGCACATTTTGAATTGGCATTCACCCTGCCGTTGAGACGAGCGGGTTGGAAAATTATTTTCGATCCGTTAGTCGCAGTGGATCACTATCCCGCAGAGCGTTTTGATGAAGACCAGCGAGATAATTTTAATAACATCGCTTGGAGTAATGCCGTACATAATGAAACCCTAGCTTTACTAGAATACTTTTCATCAGTACAACGTATTATATTTGTGGTTTGGGCAATATTAATCGGTACGCGAAGAGCGCTAGGTTTTGTACAGTGGTTGCGGTTGCTACCCACTGAAGGAAAATTGGCGGGGCAGAAGTGGCTGGCATCTATACAGGGACGAATTCAGGGTTGGCAGACATGGCAACAGCACTATAAGACGAAAAACTTCTCAACAAACTACCTGCACCCTGGAGATGTACAGTGACTTCCAACCAGATACTTTTTAATCCCTTTTTGAAAGAAAGTTATTCTCCAGAAGAGCGATCGCTACAGGGTTGGATCGTAATTTTTTGCTTTTTACTAATTTCCTTAGCGTTCTACCTTGGTCCGGCTGCCAGCCTGCGCCTAATCTATCCGATAATAGCTTTGATTACAGCCGTGTTCCTCTACTTGCGGCATCCCATTCTTTATCTAGGCTTTACGTGGTGGATGTGGTTTCTCTCGCCGTTATTTACCCGCTTAGTTGACTTGAAGGTTGGCTGGGACGATACTCGTCAGATGCTTGTAGCACCTTATCTAGTGGTGTTTGTTAGCATCGGCACCTTATTACGATATCTTCCTAGTGCCTATCGTCAAGGTGCCTTATCTTTTATTTTGGCTTTTGCAGGGGTGTTCTATGGCTTTCTTGTTGGGATAGTTCAGAACCCACCGGTTCCTGTAGCACGCAACCTCCTGGACTGGTTGATTCCCCTCCTCTTCGGTTTTCACTTATTTATTAACTGGCGAGATTATCCTAGTTATCGCCAAAACTTTCAGCGCACATTTCTCTGGTGCGTACTGATTTTAGGAATTTACGGGATATATCAATTCGTGATAGCTCCTGATTGGGACACGTACTGGCTGGTAAAATCAAAACAGACTAGTAGTTCTGGAAACCCTGTACCTTTTGGAATGCGCGTGTGGAGTACAATGCACTCAATTGGTCCGTTTGGTGCCACAATGCAGGCTGGTTTGCTCTTATTGTTCACCAGAACTGGACCTTTAATTCTTCCTGCATCAGCATTTGGCTACGTGTCGTTCTTACTTGCACAAACACGTACCAATTGGGGGGGATGGTTATTAGGAATGATTATGATTTTAGGTTCGGTAAAGGCGCGGATTCAAATGCGCTTAATTGTTATACTTTTGGTGATGGTAGTCTGTGTCGCGCCATTGCTGACTATTGAGCCAATTTCCACCGTTTTAGCAACTCGTTTTGAAAGTCTTAGCAATCTTGAAGAAGATAGCAGCTTTAGGGATAGATCGAGCAGCTATGACAGAAACCTGAGTATAGCCCTTTCTAACACTCTGGGTAATGGGTTTGGAAGTAGTTTGAAAGTAGACGAAAAAACTGGTCGAATAGAAATATTTGTCATTGACAGCGGCATTTTAGATACGTTTTTCACCATCGGCTGGTTTGGAGCCATCCCTTATCTAAGTGGGCTAATTTTGATGCTGTATCAAGTTTCACAGTATACAGAGTCCCGTTTCGACAGTTTTATGAGTGTTGCCCGCGCAGTTGGTGTTAGTGCCTTTTGTCAGCTAATTATTGGTAGCGGAATGCTGAGTATTGCAGGCATGATTCTTTGGGGATTTTTGGCTATGGCTATGGCAGGGCATAAATACTATCAGCATCAAGGGATTACTACGTCTAATCAATATCAAAGCGTGGCTGCACTGAATCAGAGGTCTAGTACATGAAAGTTGCTATTATAATGCCACTGGCTGAACAACGCGGCGGAAGTGAAATGACTTTCTGGGACTTGCTGCAACAAGGACGACATGGGGATGTAGAGTGGCTGGTAATTTTTAACGAAGATGGTCCGTTGGTAGAGCAAGTGCGATCGCTTGGTATTTCCACTATAGTTGTCCTTGGTAGTCGTGTACGGGAATTACATCGTTTAGTCGCCACCGCAGCCAAGATCGCTTCTATAATCAGGCGCGAACGTGTAGATGTTATCATCAGCTGGATGTGGCTGTCCCACCTCACCGGAGGACTGGCAGCGCTGCTGGCTGGCATCCCTGCAATGTGGTATCAGCAGGAAATTCCAGATAATAAAAGCTTTTTAAAACGGCTGGTCAATTTGATGCCTGCGTGTGGTGTAGTTACTATTACTAAAGCTATTCAAGAGGCGCAGTCACAAATTTTACCGAAAACCCCAGTATATTTAGTGCATCCAGGGGTGGCGCTAGACCGCTTCGATCCAGCTATTCTGCCAACTCCAGCCACGATGCGCTCAAAGCTGGGTTTGCCGTTGCATGGACCTTTAATTGGAATTGTCGGACGATTGCAACGCTGGAAGGGAATGCACGTTGTTGTGGAGGCAATGCCGAAAGTCTTGCAGAAGTATCCCGATGCCCATTGTGTGGTTGTTGGGGGTAAGCATGACTTGGAACCGGATTATGAAGATTTCTTAAAAGAGAAAATAACCGCGTTGAACTTAAGCGATCGCGTTCTGACAGTTGGGCTACAGCGCAATGTGCCAGAATGGATGCAGGCGATGGATGTATTTGTTCATGCCTCTGATAACGAGCCGTTTGGTTTGGTGGTTATTGAGGCGATGGCATTAGGCAAACCCGTGATTGCTGGCAATGTTGGCGGACCGACTGAAATAATTACTGACGGTGTAAATGGACTGCTAACGCCTTACGGTGACTTTGATGCATTAGCGATCGCAATTCTCCGTTATCTTGACGACCAAGAATTTGCCCGTAATGCCGCAGTCGCAGCGCGACAACGTGCCCTCGATTTTTCTACCCAACGTTACGCCGAAAACTTTATAAATGCGGTTCGCTCTGCGGTGCCAAATGTTTCTCAAGTTAATACTGAGTTGCCTTTAACTTAGACAAAATAAGGCATATTGCAGACGTTAATAAATAACTTACAGCAGATTGTGTTGTGATTAAATACACGTAGAGACGTTCCGGCGGAACGTCTTTACATGGTTTTGGGTTTTACGCATGTACCTCTAGGGTGAAGCAAAACGCCCATTTGTAAAGATAATACCTACCTATTTTTCTATAGCTTCTTTCAACGCCAATCGTTGTGGCTTTACATAGGGTACGTAGGTACTGCTAGAATTAGATACTCCATTTGCAACAACCCCAACCAAATTTAACTTGCTCAACATCGTTGTAGCCTGTGTCAGTTGAGTTCGAGTTACCTTACCAATACTTGCCACCATGACCACGCTGCGACAAGATGATGCTGTGAGTATAGCATCCACCATGCCCAGAACCGGAGAAGCATCAATGAGTACTAGATCGTAGTTCTCCTCAAATGCTGCCATCAATTGCATCATGCGGGGGGAACTCAATAAATTAGCTGGATCGCCAGGGGAAGGTCCTGCGGTCAAAATATCAATGTAAGATGAACCTGAAGATTGAATACTAATTTGGTTGGGTAGAGCAATATCACTTGCCAGCAGAGATGAAAGCCCCTGTTCATTTGGCAGATTAAGTTGTTTATGCAGACTGGGATCGCGTAAGTTTGCATCAATTAACAATACTCTTTTGTGTAAACGGGCAGCACTCATCGCTAGACCCAATGCTAATGCTGACTTACCCTCATCCGGCAAAGCCGAAGTGATCATCAAAGATTTGAACGAAGCAACAGAATTTACCAGTTCAATATTTTTATAAATCAGATCCAGCGATTCCCAACGCGGTGGAGATTGTAGCACCTGAATTGTCCAAGGAGCTAGTACTTCTGGCTTGCCAAAAGGCAACTTGATCACTGACTCTCTGGGTTTGGCTGGTGGCAACTTAGGAGTAGTTCCCAACAACGGCAAGGAAACCTGCTTCTCCAACTGAGCAGTAGTATGAACAGAATCATCACTTGCTTCCCGAACAAAGGCAGCAATTCCTCCCAACATTAACCCTACCACTGCACCCAATAAAAGATTTTGCTGAGAGTTGGGACCCGTCCGCTCCCCTTCCTGGGGTTTTTCCACAACTTCCCAATTAAATCCACCTTTGTCAAGTTCCTGTCGCAATTCTTGCTCAGATTTCAAAAGGTCTTGCAAACGTTGACGGCTAAGTACTATCAGCGGTTGTAAGCGATTGTACTCAGCCAATAAAGCTGGGTAGCGTTTGAGTTCTTCACGCAACTGAGTCTCTTTTGGTAGCAGTGTTTGATCGCGAGCTCTTAAAGCAACTATATTTGTTTGTGTTTCTGCTAGCTGACCGGCAAGGTTGAGGTCAATTGCACTAAGCTGTCCTTGTTGTAATAAACTATCTCCAGCAGGACTGACAGTAGGAGTGCTACCCCCTAAAGTCCGTCCGACCTCTTGTTGCAATAATTGCTTCTGGGTTTGAAGTTGTTCTATCAGTTTTTGGACGCTGGGAGTCTCATCCGTGAAACGCAAGCGTTCCTGCCCTAGAGCCAGTTCTGTTCTTTGGATTTCGTTGAGTAACCCTTGGTAGCGAGTAGACTGACTCAGACGCGAAGCTACTAGGGCATTCTGTGGAGTACGCTTAAGTTGTTCTTCTAAAGATTTTTGCCGAGCCAAAGTTTCCTCATACAGAGAACGAGTGTCGCGTCGTACCTGCACAATTCTGTTCAAATCTTCTTCTAAAGCTCTAGCCTGTTGCTCTGGGTCGATAAATTTCTCGGTACTGCGGAACTGTTGTAATTTTCTCTCAGAGACTGTCAGGTCTTCACGTACTTTTTTTAACTCTTCTTTAATGTTTCTCAGACCCTTTCTTAAACGCTGATCCTGCTGTTGGATGTTATATTCTAAATAAACTTTCTGAACAGCATCTAGAACTTTTTTTGTCTTTACTGGATCTGTAGTAGTGTAGTCTGCTTGGAAAATTTTAGTAGCGATATTATCTTCTTTTCCTCTTAATTGCTCCAGAAATAAAGAGCCTTTAATTTCACCTACAGTTATATCAGGATAATCAGGTTTAAGTTTATTAACTGCTTTTTCAAGAAGTCCAGAACTCTTCATCAGGTTCAACTGAGTTGCGACGTCTATCTTAACATTAGACTCAGTAAACTTATTTTCTGCTCCACCTCCTTCTGGGGTACCCTGATAGTTAGGTTCTATCTGCAACTGCATACTGCTTTTGTAGGTAGGTGCTGTTTTAGAAGTTAAAAAATGTGCAACGCCTACCGAAGTCATAAATACTACTAAAAACCAAGGAAATCTCCTGATTAAAACTGCAAACAGTTGTCCATAACCTGGTTCTGTTTCAGCAATTGGATTTACATTGGGATTTAGACTACTAGTTTGAATCACGTTTACTATCCCTCAGCTAACAGTTTAAATGAATGATGGATGTAGGCTACAAGTTTGGTCAATAACTTGCTCTACTTGATTAAAAAATGCCTCTTCCGAAAAATGTGTCACAGCATGATTGCGGATGTCGGCATAATCCCAATTGATTTCCCTGGCTTCTAGTAGTGCGGTTTGTAGAGATTCGGGTGTTTGTCTCTTAAAAAAGACTCCTGTCTTTCCAGGTACCTGAGTATCTAATACCCCACCTGCTCCATAGGCAATGACTGGTGTTCCACTAGCATTAGCCTCTACTGGAACTAAGCCGTAATCTTCTAAAGCTGCCACTATAACAGACGTAGCTTTAGAAAACAACTGAGTGCGTCGTGCATCAGGTACATGCCCCAAAAACTCAATATTATCTAATGCTTTGGATTTTAACCGTTCTTGTTCTGGACCGTCCCCTGATATTAATAATCGCCACCCCAGCCAATTGAAAGCTTCAACTACTATATCAAGACGTTTATAGCTGATCATCCGGGCTGAGGCAAGATAATATTCTTCTTTTATATCTGAATAAACAAACTTTTTGGTATCAATTGGGTAGTTAATTACAATAGCTTTTTTCTTGTAAATTTTTTCAATCCGACGACCTACAACAGTAGAATTAGCAATGTAAAGGTCAGGTTCCTGTCCATAAATCAGGTCTACCTTTCTCATTACTCCAAAAATTTGTTCGATTAAAGGTGCAAAATATCGATAGTCTCCATACTCGCGTAAATAAGTTTCTGTATCCCACAAAAAACGCGTAACATTATGACAAAAGCAAATGTGGCGTGCTTTTGGGTTTTTTCTTACTGCTTTGGCGAAGCTGGTGCTACTACTGATGATGAGATCGTAGTCTTGCAGGTCTAAGGCTCGAAAGGCAGGAAAATAAAAAGGAGCCATTAAGCGGAAATACTTGGCTGCACCTGGAATGCTTTGCAAGAAAGTTGTGTTAACTATACGATCGCCTAAATCAATAGTTTGTTGGCGATCGTACAATGATGTGAAAATGTCAGCTTCCGGGTAGCGCTTACACAGTAACTCAAACACGCGCTCTGCCCCACCGCGCTGGGTTAAGTAATCATGGACTAGAGCAATTTTCATAAATTTTACCTAAAGTTTATTTAAAGCTTATTTAAATCTTCAGCAGTTAGTTCCTAAAAATAATTTTATTGTTTATCAGTAGAAGTTACTATCCCACGCCTGTTTCTTTATCAGAATATTTCCAAAAAGGATTTTTTCTTTATGAAAAAAACAATTATCTATATGTAGTAATACTTAAATGTAACAATGACAGCAGTGAACGTTGTATTTATGGGGGAAAGGAAAAAAGAGGAAATGTTGAAGTAATTCAAGACCAATCGACTAATTTCAAATAACTCCTACCCTTTACTATGAGTCTTTTTAACCTTTTCCCCTCTTAAAATAACCCTTTCCCCCTCTTCATGATGATATTAGCATCCAAGGTAATTGCTCAACTTATACTAATTTTTATCGCAGATTGTTGACAATTTTGATTGCTTTACATAAATACTTGTCACTACTGTCACTTCAATTCAAGATATTACCCGACTGCTGCCAGGGTTTTTCCAGTAGCGAAGTAAGCATTTTGCTCTCCTCGCAGTTTATCGCCAAGTCTGCCTGATGGCAATTCTACATCATCGTAGGTGAGAACTTGATCTTTAGAAATATCTCGTTTCAGGCGACATCCTTCGGCTAAACCAATTGGTAATAGGTTTTGCTCTTGGACAATTTGCGACTTCTCACATTGACCGTAGGTCATGTAGTAGCCAATGCCATCCAGGGTTTCTCCAGCTTTCAGGTCGATTTTAGCGGTGGTGACTACATCCACAAGGGGACCGGCGATGGGGGACATGACAGCATCCTGGAACAAGACAGCACGCGCAACGGATAGTGGAACTTCAAAATGACACAGATGATAAGGAGTATAGAAGCTGTAGAGAGGACCTTCACCTAATTTGTACAAGTTGAGGTAGTGACGTTGCTTGGGATCGTCGTGAGTTGCAAATACAAATACACCTGGACCTGGTTTTGCTCCAACTACGTAATCGACGATACCGCCTAATTCTTTAAGCTGTTCAACATCATACATGTTGGTCATTTCATCGACATGACCTGCAAAGTCATATCCCAACATTCCCCGCTTGGCAATTGTCATTCCTGTAGCGTTGGCAACGATCGCTTGCTCGAAGGAAATTTTTGTGCCATCAGCAAAACTAGTTACCATGTGAGCCTTTTGACCCCAGCGTTTGGCAAATGCTTCCTGTGTGGTGGGATTCCGATAAGGGTCTTGCAGTCCTTTGATATTACCGCACAATAAAGGAGTTAAACCAATACTTTTAACAAAGCGGTAAAGGTTCATTTCCACCCCTGGCTGATCCCCGTCGCAAGCGCTGAGAATAACGCCAGCTTTATCGGCGTATACTTTTAAGATTGGACCAATTGTCCCATCGAGTTCAGCGTTCATCATAATTACGTGCTTGCGATGGGCGATCGCTTCCATGACCACAGCCGCGCCAAATTCCACTGCACCTGTAACTTCAATTAAAGCATCAATGCCTTCAGCTTGACACAGCAACATCGCGTCTTCGGTGACAGCATACTCACCACGGGCGATCGCGTCTTCTAATTCAGTTACAGTGGAAACAACTTGAACATTCTCAATTCCTGCTTCCGAATAAGCTCGCTTGGCAGCGTCAATTTGACGGTTGAAGATAGCAACTAACTCCATACCTGGAACCGAATTAGCAATTTGATTGGCAATTCCTCGACCCATAAAGCCAGCACCAATCATGGCTACTTTAACCGGTTTACCTGCCTCGGCACGTACTTGTAAGGCGCGATCTATAATAATCATTGATTAAACTCCTTCCATCAAATCGTGTTTATTGTTAGCGTTTTTTTCGCAAGTTGTTTTTGTGAAAGGGAAACAACTTAAACCTATTGATTTAATAGATACAAACATTTATTTTTCTAATAAAAAATAAATGTTTCCGCTAACACCGCCAAGAAAAATACTTGGAATTTGCACCTCAATCAATTTGACTAACTATTAATGAGGTGCATTATGGTGAATTGTCAACAATTATACTCTTATCTTAAAGATGTGCCTCCCACGCTCATCATTTTCATCAATGGCCAATTTAAATCTTTCTCGGAAATTTCGGTTACATCAACGGGCCATTGAATGTTAAAAAATGGGTCATCATAACGTAGACCCCGTTCATACCCAGGTGTATAAAATTCACCTACTTGATATATAACTTCAGCATCATCTGTAAGTGCTTGATAGCCGTGGGCAAACATTTCCGGAACGTATAAAGCGCGACGGTTATCTGCGCTGAGTTCTACGCCAAAATGTGATAAAAATGTCGGAGACTCAGGACGCATATCAATAATTACGTCGTAGATAGAGCCTTGAGTACAGCGGACTAATTTTGTTTCGGTTGCTGGGGAAACTTGATAGTGCATTCCCCGCAGCGTTCCTTTTTTATGGTTGTAAGATAAGTTGCATTGAGCAACAGTTGGCTTTAAGCCATGTTCTTCAAACTCTTTCGCGCAAAAAGTACGGGCAAAGAAACCACGGTGATCTGGTTTTTGTTCTAAATCAATGACGAAAGCGCCTTTGAGTTCAGTTTCGGTAAAAATCATAGATAACCTCGATTTAATATTTACTACAAAGGAAACTGAGTAATTTCCGAAAATTCTCTGAGGAAAAAAGGTTTTTATCAGAGAAAATACTACTTCGTACCTAGTTTAACCAAATCAGATTCTTTGCGTAACTCCGATCAGTATTGGGTACAAAGTTCTGGTCGTTTGGGGGGGTAGACGATCTTCTGAATCTTTATGTCATAGCATCGTTACTACTGCGCTCCAGTTTCAATCTGCTTGGCAAAATCATTTGCCAAGCAGATACGCTTACTAAACCCAAGTATGGAATTATTGTAGTGATTGCTAAGATGGGCCATCTTCTCAAAGAACCAAGAAAAACTCTCCAGTTATTTTTTAAAAAATGTTGCAAAACCAATTTTCTACAAAATTTATTCGAGTATCCTATTTCGATCAGCTTTACATATAATGCAGGTAAATCAATATATTGCATCTTCAGCAATACTTTTGGTTCACGCATCCAATAACTAACTCCGAAAGCATTTTGAACATAGGTTTCTTTCGTGACCTTTGCGCTTCCATAAGCGGCACAGAATGCAGTCCAGTATACTTGTGCCTCCATGTTATTTAAACCAGATGACCATTTCTTGAGAGCAGACTGTACCAATTGTGTTCGGTATACTTGAGCAGTCATAAACCCTACCCCAGCGTGATTTTCCTCCAGACAATATTCAAATAGTGCTTTTCCATCGGCATACACTTCTTCATTGTCAACATTAAAACAGCGATTATAAATCAATTGTCCAGTTTCTGCGCTCCGGCAAGAGAAATTGAGAATTAATAGGGATAACTCTGGATATTGTTTGAGATTCTCTAACACATAACCCAGAGCATTAATCTCAATTGGGTCGTCATCACCAATTGTCCATAAGTATTTACTTGTAGCTGCATTTATGCAATAAGCAATATTTTTCATTACGCCAATATTCTCAGTGTTTCTATTAGCGATAAAGTTGGTATTACTAAGGTTTTGCTGCCATTTTTTTATGACTTCTTGGGTATTATCTGTTGAACAATTGTCGGAAATAATAATTTCACATTCAGACTCAAAACCTTTGATAGCTTTAGCTAACCAAGTTAGTTGCTGTTCTAAAAGTTTTGCCCGATTGTAAGTAGGAATCGCGATTGTGAGTAATTTGTTCATAGCTGAATTTTTATCGAATGAAGTCCGGTGTTAATTTTATTAGTTGTCCAGGGAGATAAACACTCCCATTCATCACGATCCGATTTGAAATTTTTTCAGCCAATTAATCAAAACAAGCGTTCTTCCCTGATTTAATTGCCATAAAATACTTTGTAGATAAGAGAAGTCCGAATCAAATAATATTTGATCCGGAACCTTAGAGCAGCTTTTAACTGCAAAACACTATATCTAACTATTTCTTCACCCAGAAGAAATCTTGGTCAATTTGCTGGGTGCGAATTAGGTATTCTAGCTGCTTCAAGCGGGTGAAACCTCTAGATAAGAAAGTTTCTTCAGTCATATCTATTTGGCTGAATAAATCAAACAATTGTTGAGCACCACGTTGAGCATTCCAATCACACTTAAATCCTGGCAGGATGGTGTTAATTTTCTCAAAAGATACTCGATAGCTGCGGTTGTCTGCACCGCTATCACCAAAGGATAATTTACAACCTGTGAAAACATTAGCAATAATTTCTGCGACTTCTTTAACTCGATAGTTATTAGTAGTATCGCCAACGTTGAAAATTTGATTGTGTACAATATCCCGTGGTGCTTCGATCGCGCAGACAATTGCTTTACAAATATCCAACGCATGAACTAACGGACGCCAAGGTGTACCATCGCTGGTCATTTTAATTTCTTTGGTAGTCCATGCCAAGCCTGACAAGTTGTTTAAAACAATATCAAACCGCATTCTGGGGGAAGCACCAAAGGCAGTAGCATTTCGCATAAAAGTAGGAGAGAAGTCATCATCAGCGAGTGGTCTGACATCTCTTTCTACCAAGGTTTTGCATTCTGCGTAAGCTGTTTGGGGATTCACTGATGATTCTTCGGTGACATCACCTTCTGTAGCTACACCGTAAACACTGCAAGAAGACATGTATACAAAGCGACGCACACCCGCTTCTTTGGCTAGTTTGGCAAGGCGAACAGAACCTTTATGGTTGATATCGTAGGTAATAGTAGGTGATAGTTGTCCCGTGGGGTCGTTGGAGAGTTCTGCCATGTGAACGATCGCCTCGACACCTTGCAAATCTTCGGCGGTAATATTACGGATATCTTTGTTAAGAGTTTTTGCTGTTACTTGGGTACCGTTGTACAACCAACCCACTTTATAATATCCTGTGTCTACGCCGAGAACTTCGTGTCCGCGTTCGATTAACAAAGGAGGTAATAATGAACCTAAATAACCTTCAGTGCCGGTAACAAGAATTTTCATGGTTTTTAATTCCTATAGATTGATGAATTTGATTATTTTGACAATTTTGCCAGGGAAAAATAATTCCAGAAAATTACTATCATTATATTTTCACAGTTTTGCTGTATTTAATGATGTTAATTTCATGAATTTTCGAGCCAATCTTCTCCAGATTGTATCTCGCCATCCTGACCAAGCTGTTACGTCAAGGTAACGGAAGAATAAATCTTTTTTAGGGTGCGTACATTCGCAACGCAATCCGGCATACCACGGTTTAGGAAGAGTACTAAAGTGAATGATCTGAGGCTGATGAAGCAGGTCGTTATAGACAGGTTCTGGAAAAGGACTATCTTTCCAGGATGAATATTCATATATCCTGGGCATTTGATTCCATTTTGGATGAAGTTCTTGCCATTTACCTGCAAGAACTGCATTTAGCCCATCCTGATCGTTAGACAAATGTTCTCTCTTCATACATTCAATGATTTTTTTGCCTATATTCTCAGAGCGCCACTTTTCCAGATTCATGACTAAAAGACCAGAATTAAAGTATTTATAGTCAAGAGGAATCCCTAGTTTGTTATAGGTTTCCAAGGCATCAGAAATCGATATATACAACTGGTGATCGTCTTGTACTGCTAATACATAGTTATCCCCAACATCAATATTCCATAACTCTTCTAAATCTCCTGTTACTACCATGTCGCTATCTAAATAAATAGCTTTATCAAACTTTTGTGGTAATAATTCAGGAATAAAAAGTCGATAATATGCACTAACTGTTAGATGTCTGGACACTACTAAATCTTCAAAGAGTGTATTATCAGGCTGTACCCATGAAATATCGATTTGTTCTGAGTTTAGTGACTTGATAATCTTACGTTTGTTGACTTGACTAATTCCTCCATCAATAATAAATAAGGCTATTTTTCGATTACTTTTAATGTTGGTAAGTGCAGAACGAACTGTGACTGCAAGGGGCATGGCATAGTTATTATCGGCAGCACAGACTAGAACAATCGGCTGACTGTTGGAGCAAACGGACATAACGGAAATCCCTGATGACTAACTCGCTTATTCTACAACGCTAGAAATGGATGATTGTCCTATCTAGCGGCTGATTAAAGAATGCCTGCGCTCCCTGGCTAGTACAGGCAAATCTTGGGTAGATGCTAACTAAGTAATCAAAAATTAATTGACTGCTGCCATCATTAGATGCGACTGTTCAGGAATTTGGGCAACAATGGATTTGCCAATTTCCAGTGAAGAAGTGGCAGCAGGAGAAGGAGCGTTGCAAACATGGACGGAATTTTGATCTTGAACAATCAAAAAGTCGTCTACTAGTTTACCGTCGTTCATTAAAGCTTGAGCGCGAACTCCTGCATGGCAGGGAACTAAATCCTCTGATCTGACTTCAGGAATTAATTTTTGTAAACTTTTGGTGAAGGCTGCTTTACTAAAAGAGCGGATGATTTCTTGAATGCCTTCGTCAGCGTGTTTTGCTGCTAGTTTCCAGAAACCTGGGTAAGTCATGACTTCAGCAAAATCCCGCAAGTCAAAATCTGTCTTTTTGTATCCTTCGCGCTTGAGGCTGAGAACTGCATTGGGTCCAGCGTGGACGCTACCATCTATCATCTTGGTAAAGTGGACGCCCAAGAAGGGAAAATCAGGGTTGGGAACGGGGTAAATTAAAGTCTTGACAAGATAACGCTTTTCTGGTGTAAGTTCGTAATATTCGCCCCGGAATGGTACTATTTTGGCTTGGGGATCGACTTGAGCTAATTTGGCTATGCGATCGCTATGCAACCCAGCACAATTAATCACAAAGCCAGTTTCAAAAGTACCGTTATTAGTTTCCAGTACTTGATTTTTGCCACTGCGGGAGATTTTCTCAACTTTTGTATTTAGACGCAGTTCTCCACCTTGCTTTTCAATTATCTCTGCGTACTTTAAACAAACTTGCTTGTAATTGGCAATACCAGTTGAAGATACTTGTATTCCAGCTACGCAAGTGACATGAGGTTCAATTTCTTTGACTTCTTCGGCAGTGATTCGCTTAACTTGTAGATTATTTTCTAAGCCGCGCTTATAAAGATTTTCGAGACGAGGCAGTTCTTGTTCATCGGTAGCAACAATCACTTTACCGCAAACTTCATGAGCAATATCATGCTCTTGGCAGAATTCCACCATTGAGCGACTACCATCGCGGCAAAATTTAGCTTTGAAACTTCCTGGTTTGTAGTAGATACCAGAATGAATGACGCCGCTGTTGTTACCGGTTTGGTGAAATGCCCATTTGCTCTCTTTTTCTAAAACTAAAATTCGCGCATTGGGATAGCGTTTGCCCAAAGCCATTGCTGTAGAGAGTCCAACTATTCCCCCACCTATTATGGCAAAATCATACATTGGTATTTTTGCACCTTTAATTACAAAAGTTTAAATTTTATGAATCAGGAGATTTTTTTTCAATTTTTCGAGTGGGGAGTTAAAAGTTAAATTCTTAATTTATAACCCCGTAGAGACGTTCCACCGGCTTCAGAAGGCAGAAGGCAGGAGGCAGAAGGCAGAAGGCAACCCACCCTTACTCATAGTGGGATTGAAACAAGGACGTTTTATACCGTCCGTGCAAGCCATCTTGAGTATAATTATTTGTTTCAACTGGGCTTTAAACCCACAAAGTAAGTTTTAATTGATACTCCTAACATAAGTGCCTTCTGCCCTCGAACTTCTGCCTTTCTTGTAAAGACGTTCCACCGGCGTAAAGACGTTCCACCGGCGTAGAGACGTTCCACCGGCGTAAAGACGTTCCACCGGAACGTCTCTACATAACTGATAATCTTGCCTACCATACCTTCCAAGGAGCCTTATTATTCTTCCATAGGTCTTCGAGGTAGTTTTTATCGCGCAAAGTATCCATCGGTTGCCAAAAACCTTGATGTCTATAAGCAGACAGCTGATCCATTTCTGCAAGCTTTTCTAATGGTTGCTGTTCCCAAACGGTAGAATCATCACCAATCAAGTTGATTACTTCCGGTTCTAGGATAAAATAACCGCCATTAATCCAGGCGCCATCACCATCTTGTTTTTCGCGAAAGCTGTTGATTTTAGTTTGGTCTTGTCCTAAGGATATGGCACCAAAGCGTCCGGCTGGTTGAACTGCGGTGAGTGTACCTAAAGTTTTTTGTTCTTTGTGAAATTTTATTAACTCAGTGATATTCACGTTGCTAACACCGTCACCGTAGGTGAAGCAAAAAGTTTCATTATCAATATGGTCTGCAACTCGCTTCAAGCGTCCGCCTGTCATGGTATTATCACCTGTATCGACTAAGGTGATACGCCAAGGTTCAGCATTGCCACGATGCACGTTCATCTGGTTAAACCGCATATCAAAGGTCACGTCTGACATGTGTAAGAAGTAATTGGCAAAATACTCCTTGATTACGTACCCTTTATAACCGCAACAGATGATAAAGTCATCAATACCGTGTGCCGAATAAGTCTTCATGATGTGCCACAGGATGGGCTTACCACCAATCTCGACCATTGGCTTGGGTCTAACGCTAGTTTCTTCACTCAGACGTGTGCCAAGTCCTCCAGCCAAAATCACTGCTTTCATGCAATTACCTCAGAATTGTTAGGTAAATGAGTATTTAAACTTCTCTAAACTGAGAACGTAGCAACTTAACTGATAAAAAAAGTTAATTGTCAATTTTCTCAGTAATAAATCTAACCGTATTTTCCGTCTTAAGTATGAAGACAAGGTAAATAAACTTGTAATATCTGTAAAAAAATGAAAAAGGTTTGTAAATGGTTATTAATAAATGTAAAAAAATTATTTTAATTTCAATAAAAATAAAAATCAAGTATTATTAGAAAGAGCTAACTTTTAATGGTTGGCTCTTTCTAATTACAAAGTATTTACTTGTTAGTTAAGATATTTTTTAGTTTTTAGTTACCTTTTAACAAGCTAGTTGTGTTTTCCAAAAAAGTGTCACATTTGTTTTCCAAAACAACGCAGATGCTGCTTAATGCTTGTTGGTAATTATCCATATCCTCTTGCTCAAGGAAAATTTTCGCAGATGTCTGCAAATCGACGATCGCTCGTGTGTGATTTGTATTAGAATTGTTCCCGCCATACTGTGAAAGCTCGTAGCGGACTATACCTCGTTTGAGGTAAACTTTCGCACTCCGAGAATCGATGCGTAATGCTTGGTTAAAGTCGGCGATCGCTTGTTTATATTCTTGATCGAAATCGCTGCTGTATTGACCAATTTGATAACGAACAACACCCCGCTGAAAGTAAGCTTCTGACTTGGCTGCATTTAAAGCGATCGCCTGATTAAAGTCTTTAATTGCTTTGCGGTAATCTTGTTGAGAATCACCACTATATTTAGCAAGTTGAGAACGGACTATACCGCGTCTGATATAAGCTTCAGCTTCATCAGGATTAAGACGCAGGGCATTATTAAAGTCTGCTAGGGCAAAGTTGTAATCTCTATCGGGATCGCTGCTATATTCGGCTAGCATATAGCGGGCATTGCCCCGATTTACATAAGCCTTTATTTCATTAGGATTGATTTGTATCGCCTGACTATAATCTGTAACTGCGCCATCATAATCTTTCAGATTATAACGGGTATTGCCACGGTTAATATGTGCTTTGGCGTGTGTGGGATTTTTTTGGATTGCGTGGCTAAAATTACTCAGTGCTTGTTCATAGTCTCGCACTTTATAAAAGGCATGACCCTGTTTATAATAATCTTCAAAAGTGAGATTATCTTTGCTTTGCTCTTTGCGAGACATCAAGGTTTGTTGAGAATATTGATTTTGGGAAACGAAGGGACGAGTAAATTTAATCATTACGTCCAAATACCCCAAAAGTCCAAAACCCAACAAGCACAAAACGATTGGGTAAAATTTTGATTTCTTGGCAGGTTGATGATAAGAATATTTTTGCTGTTGTATTAATTGCCGATAATTAACCTGGTTTGTGGGAATTGGATAAAGGTTGGTGCGTGTTGCAGTAGTGCTGCGTCGAGTTTGTCTGTACGGTTGTAGATGTTGTTTTGATTCTATTGCCTGCTGTGATGGAAAGGGGTCACGTCCGCCTAAGCGCAAGGTACGTTCACACCAAGGACACTTGTGCAGATGGCTGCTATGGCGGTGCTGGGGGTTGACTGTGCAGGTAATCAGGTCATTTTCGATTTCAGCTAGTTCTAACAGCCAAGTTTGAGCGCTGGGACGCATCTCTGGGTTGTTATGACCATGCTCAAAACAGCGAACAAACATTTCTTGTAAGCTGGGTGGAAGAGTTTCCCAAGCTGGTGCTATCGGGGTAGGAGTGTAAGGGACGCGGCGCTGTTGACTATATGTAAAATGACCCTGAGCAATGCGTGCTTCGTAGGTGGGTGGCTCCCCTGCACCTTGATAGATACCAGAAAATGGATGTGTACCTTCCATTAAGAGTTGGAATATGAGTACTCCCAACCCAAATAAGTCATGAGCGATCGCGCGATCGTATTGAGCAAAAATTTTATTTTGCAGTTCTGGTGGGGTAAACTCTGGTTTCCCAACTTGACAGCGGAAAATTATATTTTGATTTGCATCCCGCACTTGGAACGAATCTGTATCTACCAGCGTCACTAGTGCTGTGTCGCTGACCATGATATTCGATTCATTCACATCGCCGACGCAGTAACCGCTGTTGTGCAAAGCCGCAAAAGCTGCTGCCAAATTGCGTGCCGTGCGGAGCAAGTATTGATAATTAAATAATGGACAGTGTTCGCGCCTAGTTCTGGGGTTGTAGAAGTCGATGACTGGACGCATCCCTCGAATGCGCGGCATTAAAAAGCCAACAATGCGATCGCTTCCGTCTGTTGCTTTGAGCGGTTCATAGGGCCAAGCAATAGAAATATGATCTAAACTAGCTGTGGGGTTTTCTGGTGGGTTGGCAAGCATTGCCAAAAGTTTACGACCGTGTTGCTCAGTTGGCTTGTGATAAACTTTCGCCACTAAACTGACATCGCTTGGAACAGCATAAATACAAGCTTCTCCGCCTCGCCCTAGACTAATGGTGAGGTTAAGGATTTCTTGCTTGGTAAGACAACGTAAAACTTGCATGATAGAGTTATAATTTACGTGGTTTCTTTAAGTTAAAGTCGCACCAATCAGGCTAATAATTACTTAAGGCAGCAATTATTAGCGTCAAGTCATCATCAGTACGTTCGGTGATTCGCTCCGAACGCAAAAACCTCACCAACTGCTCTTTTGCCAGTGTTTTATCTTCTGCATTTGCTGCAAAGTCAAATAGAGGAAAAAAGAACGGTTTATGAGGCGCACCCACTGCCATGTTTAATGCCAGCATTTGTAACCCGTCGGTAAGAACACCAACGTTGATTATGGCTTCCCGCCATAATCTCATTTGCGCTGTATCTAGGGCATTAGGCGAAGTTAAAAAAGTGGTGGAATTGATGTATTCGCCGTTGTCAGGCATCGTTAGAGCCAGTAAGTTGCCCATGCGATCCTTTGCCACTGCCATCCCATCACCAATCTGGACGACTGCGGCAAGTTCTGGTGTAGCAATGGTGATAATTAAGGTTGTTGCTAAATCTTGTGGCTGTTTATCACAAGCTGCCGCTTCATCTTCAACGGCAATTTTGGCAGCGACGATGGCATCATTCAAAAGCGATCGCACTTCCTCATCATCATCCAAGGTTCGCCTGGTAAATTGTTTAACAGATATATTTTCGATAGCAGCTTCTACAGCCACCATCGCGCCAATTTTACCACTTACTGCACTTCCTGCACCATCTGCTACCGCTGCTACCAAAACGTTATCTGGCAATATTTGCCAGTGATGTGCGTCTTGACAGGGCTGTTTGTTTTTTAAATGGCTTGTACCACCTACAGATGCAGCTACTACCCGCCATTGAGATATCTTACTTGATGTGTTCATTCTGCCAACAGCTGTGTAAATATAATCGCGGCGATGGGTCAGCCGCACCCATTGCGATCGCCTTTTTAAACAGATCCCCAACCGATTGGTGGTAGTGCAACCTGTTCATCTACCTGTGAATGCGAAACTGCTGACATACTCGCTGATAACCAAACAAACATCTCTATAAAGTTCAGTCCTTCAAGTTTCAGAGGAGTACGTACAGCAATTTTACTTAAGCGTGTCATATTCGCATTTTCCACCCCTACGGTAAAAAAAGCAACACGTTTATTTATTTCATCTGTTTGTAAACGCTGGGACGCTTGCTCTATCGAATGCTCTAATTCGCCTTGCGGTTCTCCATCGGTAATCATAAATACCCAAGGACGATAGTAAGCAACGCCATTAGTGCGATATTGAACTTTGCGCTCTTGAATCAAATCCAAGGCTTTATTAATTCCTGAACCCATAGTTGTCAATCCTTGTGCTGTCAAAATCGGCGGATTGAATTGATCGGCAGTCACAAAGTCTTGCACTACATTTACGCTACTATCAAAAGTAACTATTGCTACTTCTACTCTTCGTGCCGCGAGGGAATTTTTGACTAATTCGTCCTTCAAACTGAGCAATCCCTGGTTTAAAGCCTCAATTGGCTCTCCTTGCATCGAACCTGAGGTATCCAGTAATAACACGCAAGGACAACGTGGTTCAGGGTTCTCAGCAAATTCGACTACTTCATCCAGTTTTAGTGTATCCGGCATAACTTTTTGTGTTATGTTAAAGTCCAAAGCTTTTTTTCCCTTTTCTCAAAGTATATAATTGAAAGCGCCCAACAAGCGACATTCTTGTAGTTTGTTGGAACAGTGCTCTCTTATTTATTAAACAGATTACTACTAGCAAAATCCCTAAGCATTTAAGAAAATCTTAAATGGCAACGTAGTTGAGTAAAAGGGAATTTACTAGAGACTGTGATTAGCTGTAGCACTGAAGAAAGGAAAAGTTCTAAATAACCCTTATAGAATATCAAGGATCGGATGCCCTGCGTATGCTGAATTTTAAAGATTCGATGTAGAGAAGTCAGATTTTAGATAAAAGCAATTCAGCATATTTAATATAATCAGCTTTCTCACTATACTTGTGTAACTATGCACACTTAAAATTCAAATGAAGCGGAAAATATTTTATTTCAAAATATAGTGCAAAATGTAACAAATTAAAGATATGGTAATTTTTGCATATTAAGATTTGCATTTATGTAACATATCTACATAGCCAAAGTTAAAATTTTGTTTGTAGAGAAATATTTAATTCTTCAGGGTGCCTCATTTACCGATACTTAAAACTTACAAGTATTCGGTCTAATTTACCGCAAATTATCCAAAAACATGAATAATTCTGGCACATTTACCAAATTGAGTCCCCTGAGTTTGTTAAGACAGTTATCTAATTGTTGTGAAAGTAGTTGTTTAGAAGCATTTAGCAACTCAGTTTCTTGGTCGATCTATTTAGAACATGGTAAAATTACTTATGCTACCGATTCTGTTGAACCTTTTGATCGACTAGAACGGCATTTACGTCGCCTCAGCCGCCAAATTCCCCTGCTAAAGAGCGAAACCCGTGTTCAGTTACGCCTAATGTTTGAAATTGACTCACACGGTAAGCGCAAAATACAGCATGAAAATTTCACAAACCAGCCACCTGATTATCAAGCCATTTGCTGGCTTGTCAGTCAAAAATATCTGAATTCTGCACAAGCTGAAGCGCTAATCCAAGAACTGGTTCAAGAAGTGATTGAATCATTTCTATTAATCAAGCAAGGTTCATATAAATTAACAGATACATATTTGCCAAAAATTTGCAACCTGGATGTAGAGAAAGCAATCGAATATTGTCAAGAAAGACTGCAAAATTGGCATTCTTTAGCACCGCAAATTTCTTCTCCATTTCAGCGCCCTTATTTGTGCATTTCTACGAGAATTAATCCAGAAAAACTTCCAGAAATTCACCCCAATTTAACTCACTGGATGAAAGGGTTTAGCTTGCGTCATCTGGCTGTAATTCTGAATCAAGATGAATTAAAGCTGGCGCAAATGTTACATCCTTATATCTTAGATGGAGCGCTGTTATTACATGAACCAGATCCACCATTTGATAAATTCCCAAAGACTTGTGAAGAGTTATTAATTCATCGTGATATTGTCGAATTAGTTGATATTGTAGCGCCCAGTAGCCTTGCTGCCAAAGAGAAGCAAAGTATTGCCAAGAATAGAGATACTCTTGAGCGATTACCATATATATCTTCTTCTGTCAGAGATAATTATCAGCAATTAGCAACAAAAAATAAGACAAACACTGCTACTTTAACAGAGCGAAAAGTTCACAAAATAGTTTCTGTTGATGATAGTCCGACAATGCTGAAAGAAATTAGTCGCTTACTAGAAGATGAAAGTTTTTCTGTAGTGACAATTATCGATCCACTAAAAGCGGTAATGTCGATTGTTCGCCACAAACCAGACTTGATATTACTGGATTTGAATATGGCGGGAATTGATGGTTATGAGTTGTGTAGGCTAATACGCAATAATTCAATGTTTCAAGAAACTCCAATAATTTTTGTTACCGGTAGTAAGGGAATTATAGATAAGATAAAAGCAAAAGTTGTGGGAGGATCGGGGTATTTAACTAAGCCGTTTAGTCGCTCAGAATTGCTGAAAATGGTGTTTATGCATTTGACTTGAACAAGGGACTGGGGACTGGGGACTGGGGACTGGGGACTAGGGACTGGGGAAACAATCGCATGTGGGATTGTTGAAAAGAATTTTCCCTAAGATTAAAGTGCGATCGCTTTGCCTCCAACCAAGGGCAGAATTTTTCCCTTGCCCCATGACCCATTCCCAAGTTTGTCCTCTCATTGGATACTCATGCTTTCAGGGGATGCGATCGCAATTTTGCAAGTGTAACTATAGAAAGTGTCCAACGTAAGAAAACCTTACCGTTGTCTAAATCTAGGATCAAGTTGTTCAAGATAACAACCTTGACTTGTTGAGAAGGTACAACTATGAATCGAATCTTAAAACGCACATTTTTACCCAGCCTTTTGGCTGCCACTTTAGCTGGTGTCACTTTAGTTCCAGCTAAACCCGCTGCTGCCGACGATCGCATTCTTGAAGATGTCGGTATTGGTGCTGCCGCTGGCGTGGTATCAGGCGCTATTAGAGGACGTGGTTCAGTGTTAAACAATGCTGTGAAAGGTGGTGCTGCCGGCGCTGCTGTTAATGGTGTTAACGGTACCAGAAGAAATCCCAGAAACCGTAACTTAGGTCAAGATATCGGCGTAGGAGCAGCCGCAGGTGGTGTCACTGGTGCAGTTACTCGCGGTCGTAAAGATACTTTAGGTGATGTAGTCGATGGTGCAGCCGCAGGTGCAGCTATCCATATCTTGAGGAATAGAAAATAATTCATTGTTCGTGCCGAAGCGAACCTTATTGACACAGGACTTACGCACAGACTACGTATTTCCGTCCCAATCGACGCAAGGAAGCAATCTCAAAGTCTTGTTTTCTCGTAACAAGTGCGTAAGTCCTATGACACTTAAAGCACATACAAACTAAGCCTGCCGATTAGCAGGCTTAGATGTGAAAAGTCCGCCCCTTGTGCGGACTTTGTGTTTATAATTGCAGAAATTTGGGTAGAGTGCGATCGCCTGTCCTGCCAACTAAGCATATCCATCGCACAGGCGAAAAAAGATACAACTAAACTTATTAGCAACCTTTAGCCCTTCAGTGCCTTTTTAAAGTTGCGACGATAGGATGGATTTGTCAGAAACAAAGCGGGCCATAATAAAGATAAACCAAGGCGATTGGGCAAACTTTGCGAAAAATTCGTCCGCTCAAATCCATTCCAAAACTTCCACACACCATATAAATAAGCCGCCATCAAGCCAAAAATAATTAATTTAGACATTCGTATTACTCCATAAGTAACTGACACAATTCCAGAAAAGTACTCTCACACCCCCACCGAAAAGCAAAAACTAAACTTTTCAGGATTCGGCTTGGGAGTCACCTGACGATACTTTGTCTTATTCCAGTTTAAGATAGCCTTTCAGATTCGGGGAGAGGGGGATGGGGAGATGGGGGGACAAGGAGACAAGGAGACAGGGGGACAAGGAGACAAAGAGGAATTATTTATGCCCAATGCCCAATGCCCAATGCCCAATTCTGAGCATATCTACTTATTTATTGACAGATGCATCTTGTGGAAGTTTCTAAAATATCAAGATCCGTAGGAGACTAAGGAATAGCAGAACAAATCTCACGGGTCTTGAAGCAGCGATTGCGCTCACACAGCTAAGGAGGATTTATGCGTGCAGTACTGATGGCAGGTGGTTCGGGAACGCGGTTACGTCCGCTAACTTGTGACTTGCCCAAACCGATGGTGCCCATCCTAAATCGACCAATTGCCGAACACATTATCAATCTTCTCAAACGACATCACATTACAGAAGTTGTTGCCACACTGCATTATTTACCTGATGTCTTGCGAGATTACTTTCAAGATGGTAGCGATTTTGGTGTACAAATGACCTACGCGGTGGAAGAAGACCAACCACTGGGAACAGCAGGTTGCGTTAAGAACATTGCTGAACTTCTAGACGAAACCTTTTTAGTAATTAGCGGAGACAGTATAACAGATTTTGACTTAACAGCCGCAATTGAATTTCACAAACAAAACAAGTCTAAAGCCACTTTGATTTTGACTCGTGTCCCCAACCCAATAGAGTTCGGGGTGGTGATTACCGATGAACAACATCGAATTCGTCGATTTTTAGAAAAGCCTTCTACCAGTGAAATTTTTTCCGATACGGTCAACACTGGTATATATATTCTCGAACCTGAAGTTTTGGAATATCTGCCATCTCACATAGAATGTGACTTTTCTAAAGATTTATTCCCCTTACTTTTAGAGAAAGACGAGCCGATGTATGGTTATGTCGCTGAGGGTTACTGGTGCGATGTCGGTCACTTAGATGCTTATCGCGAAGCGCAATATGACGGCTTGGAACATAAAGTAAAACTTGACTTTGCCTACAAAGAGATGTCAACTGACTTGTGGGTGGGTCAAAACACTTATATCGACCCGACGGCTAAAATTGAAGCACCGGCGGTTATTGGCGATAATTGCCGCATTGGGGCACGAGTCCAAATTGAAGCCGGAACCGTAATCGGGGATAATGTCACCATTGGGGCTGATGCTAATCTCAAACGTCCAATTGTTTGGAATGGGGCAATTATTGGCGAAGAAGCACATCTATCAGCTTGTGTAATTTCCCGTGGTACTCGTGTTGATCGTCGCGCTCATGTTTTAGAAGCTGCTGTAGTCGGTTCGCTTTCTACTGTGGGAGAAGAGGCTCAAATTAGTCCAGGTGTCCGCGTTTGGCCCAGTAAAAAAATTGAGTCCGGTGCCATTTTAAATATTAACTTGATTTGGGGTAACACTGCTCAACGAAATTTATTTGGGCAACGTGGTGTCCAAGGATTAGCCAATATCGATATTACCCCAGAATTTGCGGTCAAGTTGGGAGCGGCTTATGGTTCTACTTTGAAACCGGGTTCTAAAGTCACGGTTTCCCGCGATCAGCGGAATATTTCGCGGATGGTGACGCGATCGCTCATTGCTGGTTTAATGTCTGTAGGCATCGATATTCAAAACCTTGATGCTACCGCTATCCCAATAGCTCGCACAGTTATCCCCACAATGTCGGTAGCTGGTGGTATTCATGTGCGCGTACATCCCGATCGCCCCGATTATATCCTGATTGAATTTATGGATGCCAAGGGCATCAATATTTCCAAGGCAAAGGAAAAGAAAATTGAAGGAGCTTACTTTAAAGAGGATATGCGGCGATCGCAAATTCACGAAATTGGCGATGTCTCATACCCCAGTCAAGTCATTGACCGCTACTGCACAGCTTTTGAAAAGTTATTGAATATTGATACTATTCGTAACAGTCGGGCAAAAGTAGTAATTGACTACGTTTATGCTGTCTCTGGTGCAGTATTGCCGCAAATGTTAGATAACTTTGGTGCTGATGCGGTGGTACTAAACGCCAGTTTGAATAAAAACGCTATGTCCACATCCGATAGAGAAGGGTTGATAACTCAACTGGGACATGTGGTGGAAGCTTTAAAAGCTAACTTTGGCGTTCAAGTGTCGGCAAATGGCGAACAAATGATTTTGGTGGATGAATCGGGAATTGCGATTCGCGGCGAAATGTTGACAGCGCTGATGGTGGACTTAATCTTAACTTCTAATCCTAGAGGGACGGTAGTAGTACCCGTTCATGCTTCCAGTGCTGTGGAACAAATTGCGCGTCGCCATGATGGGAAGGTTATTCGCACAAAGGCAAATCCTACCGCATTAATGGAAGCTTGTCAAACAAATCCCAGTGTAGTTTTGGGTGGTAGCGGCGACACTGGCTTTATTATCCCACAATTGCATCCGGGATTTGATGGGATGTTCTGTATTGCCAAGCTAATTGAAATGCTAACAATCCAAGAGCGATCGCTTGCCTCTGCCAGAGCAGAATTACCGCGTGTAATTCACAAAACTTATACAGTTCGCTGTCCTTGGACTGTCAAAGGTGCGTTAATGCGGTATTTGGTAGAAACCCATCCAGCACAAAACCTGGAATTAATCGATGGGGTAAAAATTTGTCAACCCTACGATGACAGTTGGGTGTTAGTTTTACCAGATGCCAGCGAACCACTGGTACATTTATACATCAACAGCAACGATCGCGATTGGGTAGATGATTCTTTAAGACAATACCGCACCCGCGTTCAAACTTTTGTGGAAAAACAAGAGGAGCAAATTCCTGTAGAGGTGTAATTGGTTGGTGGGCAATGGGCATTGGGCAATGGGCATTGGGCAATGGGCAATGGGCAATGGGCAATGGGCAATGGGCATTGGTAATAATTCTTTTACCTTTCCCCTTTCCCCTTTTCCCTTTCCCCCTCTTCAAAGTGATATGAGAAGTTTAACAGGAGCGATCGCCCAACCGCTCCAATACTCCAACACTTTGATGAAGCTAAAATTTACTTTTCAAATGGCAAAGATGGGGACGAACTCTTAGGATATATCGCGCTTTCGGTTTCCGGGTCAAAAAAGTGGATTTTATCTGGTGTCAGGGATAACCATAGTTGTTCGCCAATACGTACAGTGCGATCGCTTGGGACTCGCACTTGCAGGTAATTGCTTGAATAAGTAGTTTGATTCGGTTCGACAAGTTTGACAACAAGATAAGTGTCGTTACCCAAGTTTTCCACCAAGTCCACTTCAACTTGCAGATTTTTGGTTGCAGGTAAACTTATACTTAAGTGTTCTGGACGAATACCCAAAATTAAAGTTTGCCCGTCGTATTTTTGTAACGCAGTTGCCCAAGCTTCTGGTAAGGTGAGACGAAACTGAGAATGGGTAATTACCTGTGGAACTTGAAATTTTACAGGTATAAAATTCATCGGCGGCGAACCGATGAATTCTGCAACAAAACGATTCGTCGGACGGTTGTATAATTCCAATGGAGCAGCAACTTGCTGAATTTGCCCTTGATTCATAATGGCAATGCGATCGCCCATTGTCATCGCTTCAGTTTGGTCGTGGGTAACATAAATTGTCGTTGTACCCAGCTGACGTTGTAACTTGACAATTTGAGCGCGAGTTTCTGCCCGTAGTTTCGCATCTAAATTAGAAAGGGGTTCATCCATTAAGAATACTTGCGGATTCCGGGCGATCGCTCGTCCTAATGCTACCCGTTGTCTTTGTCCGCCAGATAACTGTTTGGGTAAGCGATTTAACAATCCTTCCATTTGTAATAAATTGGCGACATAACGCACCTGTTCATTCACTGCCCTTTCTTTCTCAGAAATATACCGCAGTCCCTTCGGTAACTTTCGCGTCACACTCACTAGTAGATTTTCCGCCCAGTTCCGCAGATGGGGAGATAAGGGAGACAAGGAAGAGGGGGAAGACAAGGGAGAAATTCTTTCTTGTCCCCCTTGTCCCCCTTGTCCCCTTGTCCCCTTGTCCCCTTGTCCCGCTCCTCCCCTGCGTCGCAACCCAAAAGCGATATTGTCATACACCGTCATGTGTGGATAAAGGGCATAATTTTGAAACACCATTGCGATGTCTCGTTCTTTGGGGGGGAGATCGTTAACTAGGCGATCGCCTACCAAAATATTACCGCCAGTCATCGCTTCCAACCCCGCAATTAACCTCAGCAGGGTGCTTTTCCCACAGCCGGAAGGTCCCACCAGCACCATAAACTCGCCATCTGCTACAGTCAGATTAATCCGTCGCAAAACGTTAATATTTTCTGTATGTTCTAGCGCTGCGTCACTCTTGTTTGCATTTTTAGTTTGTAAAGCAACACTTTCCCCTTTACGTGGGGGAAAACTTTTATAAACATTTTCTAAAAGAACTTGCGCCACGAGTGTTATTTATTGAAATTGTTATTTGTCAAGAGTCAATCTTTCGATTATTAGACCTCTTGCAAAATTATTTTATGGTAAGTAAACGATTTTGTGGCTTAAATTAATCTAGCGATGCGATATGAGCAAACAAAAAAGCTATTTCTTCGAGATTTTAAACGCGAGGGAAGGGGTTTAACGTTGCAACGCTTTAAGCCCAAGATTTGGAAACAACTGACTCGAAACAGCAAACTGTACCCAGGCAGTTGCTAACGTCTCCAAAGTACGAGCGACTATCAGGTTGCCTGCGTCTACTGCTTGGTAGCCGCATTCCTCAATTAGACCTGCAACGATTTGTTTTGCCTCGATATCATTACCACAGTAGAACACACTAGGAAAATCAGAACCAAATTGTCTTGAGTCTGAAGCGATGATTTCGGCAAAGGTTGTATTGAATGCCTCTACAACCTTTGCATTGGGTACAAGTTGTTGAATGGTTTCAGCAACAGAAATTTTTAAGTCAGTCGTTAAGCCGACCGTCTGTCCTGTAAAGTCTGGTTTAAGTCCGCTAACACAGGTAATGATGATTTTTCCAGCTAGAGAACCAGCTGTCTGGATCACCTCTTCTAATGAAGGCAGCCAAACTGCTAACAAAACGACATCGCTCTGTGCTACCCCTGCTTGAATGCTTTCAGCTTTTGCCGTTATACCTGCTGAAGTCGCAATTTCACGCAGCTTATTTTCGTCTCGCGAGTAGGAAAAGATAACTTGATGCCCAGCTTTTGCCCAAAGTTTGCCAAGTGCCGCACCCATGTTGCCAGTACCAATAATGCCAATATTCATTTGCCCTCTCTCAAGTTACAATTTTTTTACTGAGATCATTCAGTTAACTTTGCTGGTGCGGTTAACCAATAGCCGACGATCGCGATCGCAATGGTGATCGTAGCGGCTACAACATTTGGATAAATCGAGATTCCACCTAACTCAGGTTCACGAATATTACCCAGAACCGGATCATTGAGAAAACCATAGGACGTTCCGGGCCAAAATCCGGCAGCAATCAGCCCAATCCAGAACGCAGAACCGAGAAATGCAGCCAGTCCCATTGAAAAGCGATCGCTCGTCGGACGTACCTTCAAAATTGCTAAGGCTGCACTTCCGAGTGATGCAGCCGCAAAGAATGACATGGCACAATGGAGCTTGGCATGAGGCAACCAGGCAGGGTTATTCATGTGACCGTTTGCCAATAAAACTGCATCAACTCCAATCGGAACCGTTAGGGTTGAAATCGCAGCAGCGACAAGCAGCCATTTAGCAAGTTTTTCTCGATGCATACTGATATATTTTGGTTCAATTATTAGGGTAAGGAAACTAAGTTAAGACTATCTAAAGCGTATAACTTATACCATTTCTGTATGAATATGCACTTAATTTAGCCCAGGTCGGTAAGCTCTGTTTGTATAGCCCCACCCTTGGCGGGCGTGAGTGTGAATAAAGCGCAACCTCACATAGAATTGGTATTCTCAGAAAGTTTACTTTATTTAAGGGATGGAAGATAGGCGTTTCTTGGGGAATTATGGAATGATTGAGGTTATTCTTGCTATTGTGCAATCAATAGCACCCGTTCGATTATGGCAACTTTTTACCTAGCAACAACCCTGGCGTAACTCCAAAATGCTTTTTGAATTGTTTGGCAAAGCGGCTTTGATCGTTACAGCCAACGAGGAGAGAAATTTCTGCGATCTTGTGTTTCCCTTGGTGCAATAGTTCCTTGGCTTTTTCCATTCGCTGTTGAAGCACATATTGATAAGGCGCGATACCTATCGACTGCTTAAACACTCGGCAAAAATGATACTGACTCATACCCGCAACTGCTGCCAGTTCAGCTAAATGAAGCGGTCGATCTAAATAGCTGTGGATGTAATCCAACACAGACTGGAGCCTATGTATAGGCAAACTTTCTGTAATGTCCTGAATTTTGGGTTGGAGGGTACAGTATTGTCTTAGCAGGTGAATAATCAATACTTGCATCAGCGATTCGCTGTAAAGTGATCCACCTATACCACCCGTGTCAAGCTCTGCTTGAAACAAGTGAGCGATCGCCTGAATGTGTGGATTGCGCGCACCTATCGTACTGAGCAATTCAACATGGCTTGCATCCAATCCACTCACTTCTTCTGCTGTTCGACTTAACAAGAGTGGGTCAATCACAAACATTAGTGATTCATCGGTGCTATCCCATGCCCAAAGCCCTGATATCTGAGCAGGACAAATCCAGAAATCACCTTTGATTTGAGATTTTTCAGATTCCTGTTCACCGATACGAGTCATTTTTTGTTGATTGCTATCGCTTAACAGAAGGCAAAGCAGATGATCGTTGCATCCTGGAAAGTCAAGCTCATTCGGTTCTGAGACATGGTGATCGATGGTCAATCCAGATAATTGAAGAGTGCGGCGCTTAGAAATCCATGCTTCCTTCATCTAAACCTCACATCTGTCCCACTTCTTAAGCAAGTATGCTTTGACACTCCCCGCACTAAAGTGACGGGGATTCTTAGTTCATCGACGTGCCTTAAAACTGTCTATCCTTGCGGCAATACTTAAACCTAATACCCGTTTATACAACCAAGCATCTAGTTTAATTTAGACAACCCCAGTGGGCTTCATCTCCCTAAGCGTTAGAGAATAAATTCTCTAGTTCCGGTATGCCCTACCGTACCTTAATCAATTAATAGTTTTGTTTACTGGAATTAATGCTCGTTGGCATCTTCGCTTTTTTTATTGTGGTGTTTCGCTACCCACGAGTCATTATTTTTTCCTAGCCAGTCGTTTTGGGGTTGGTTATCCATTTGTGCTAGCGGTTACTCTACCTGTGACATAATAAACTGTGCCCTCAATCGTGGCTATATGTCAAGAGAAAAAGCGCTAAAAGTGAGACTTTCTGATTTTGAATATGAGCAGTTAAAACTAGAAGCACAAAAGCAAGGAATCTCGATGTCCGATTTGCTTAGGAAACTTATATCTACTTTACCCAAACCTGAAATCTTGACGGCTGAATAAATTCAGCCATTCGCTTATATCCCCCGTCTAAAGCACAGAATACGGTACTACGTACCTGTTCTTCGGGGGCTTTACGCTTCACTATCGTAAGTTTGTAGCGTTGAAACTCAGCGCACCAGTTACCCATACTAACTAATTTACCGAACATGATATTAATCTGAATACGAAAAGTTAAAAAAACAACTTTAACCACAAAAAGCGAACTATTTTTAATTTAAAGGCTTTTAGGAGGTGTGTTTATGACTGCTAATATACCCTCGAATCCGGTTCAAGAGCCAACCGTTAACCCGGATCATGACATTTTAGACGTACAAACTACATCTTGTTGCATTGTCGGTGGTGGTCCTGCAGGTGCGGTGCTGGCTTTGTTGTTAGCGCGTCAAGGTATCCCGGTGATGCTGCTGGAAACACATAAAGATTTCGATCGCGACTTTCGGGGAGACACAATTCATCCGTCTGTGATGCAGATTATGGAGGAATTAGGTTTAAGCGATCGCTTGTTGCAATTGCCCCACGGCAAGATGCGCCAAATTATGATTCAAAACAATAATGATACCGTCACCTTGGCTGACTTTAGTCATCTCAAAACCCGCTACCCATATATTACGATGCTTCCCCAGGTTAAGTTCCTGGAGTTCATCATCACGGAAGCGCAAAAATATCCGAATTTTCACTTAGTCATGGGTGCGAATGTACAGGAATTAATTGAAGAAAATGGCGTAACTCAAGGTGTTCGTTATCGGGGACAAGGTGGCTGGCACGAAGTCCGGGCAGTACTTACAGTCGGTGCAGACGGGCGTCATTCGCGATTGCGACAACTAGGTAACTTTGAATCAATTCAAACCTCACCTCCAATGGATGTCATGTGGTTTCGTTTACCTAAAAAACTAGAAGATGCTGAAGGTGGAGTAGGGCGTATTGGTCAAGGTCATATTCTCATCATGCTTGACAGGTCTGATTCCTGGCAAGTTGGCTTCGTCATTCCCAAAGGCGGCTATCAAGAAGTACGATCTGCTGGTTTGTCAGCATTAAGAAAGTCTATCGTTGATGTCGCACCAGAGTTAAGCGATCGCATCGAAAATTTACAGGATTGGTCACAAGTGGCTTTTCTCTCTGTAGAATCCAGCCGAGTTAAGCGCTGGTATCATCCCGGACTGCTGCTTATTGGTGATGCGGCTCATATAATGTCCCCAGTTGGCGGCGTTGGTATTAATTACGCGATTCAAGATGCTGTAGTCACCGCAAATATACTGGCTAAACCATTGAAAGCTGGGCGTGTAAATGAAGGCGATTTAGCGAAAGTACAACGCAAACGCGAGTTACCTACACGCATCATTCAGACATTTCAAGCTTTAATTCAGAAACTAATTTTTACCCGTGTTCTCAACTCAGATCAAATTGTCCAGCCTCCGGGTTTCTTGCGTCTACCCATTTTACGCGACTTGCCGGCGCGGTTGATTGCTTTGGGTGTTTTTCCAGTTCATGTCCAAACTTAATACACGCATTTCACTTATAAAAAACTACCTCACCCCCATCCCCTCTCCTTAAGAAGGCTAGTAGTCCATGTCATAAGTTTTGAGGGGTTTCAACTTAGCAAAATAATTGATTTTTAAGGCTTTGGAAATTTGATTACCCATCAGAATTAATGACATAGACTACTAGTAGTCCATGTCATAAGTTTTGAGGGGTTTCAACTTAGCAAAATAATTGATTTTTAAGGCTTTGGAAATTTGATTACCCATCAGAATTAATGACATAGACTACTAGGGTGTACACACAAGTCGGAAAAACTTCATCCAGCAAAGATTTGCGGTGCGTGACGCTGGGTTGACAAAGCTAAATTGTTGTGTTTGGGAACCCATTTATCGTGTTGAGGAGGTTAAGAGGATATTATATTAAAACCGAAGAACCCCACCCCGCCAAAGCTACGCTTTTGCTCCCCTCCCCGTGAACGGGGAGGGGTTGGGGGTGGGGTGCAATAACTGCGGGAATTATAACTAATTATCCGAACTTGATTTATAATTAATCATGCGAACCTGATATTATCTAAACTGTACAAAACTTCCTCAACCGACTGATATCGCTTTTGAAAGTCAAAAGCCACCATTTGGTCTAAGATATCAGCCAATTCTTGAGAAGTCTGTTCTGCAAGATGTCTCCAAGCAAGTTCTGTTGTCGATTCTCGTTCAAGGTTTTTAGCAGGTATTCCAGTTAAAGCTTGAATAGCAATCATTCCCAGAGCATAGATATCGCTGTTTAATCTGGGATGTCCCATAAACTGCTCAGGTGGTGCATAACCCGCAGTACCCACTGCGATTGTGGGGTTTTCTACTAGCATCTGAGGCTGAATTTGTTTAACTGCACCAAAGTCAATTAAAATTATTCGTCGATCTTGTTTGCGTCTAATTAAGTTACTAGGTTTGATGTCTCGATGGATGACACCACGACTATGAACAAACTTCAGTACCCACAAAACGTCTTTAATGGAATTGACAACTTCAGCTTCTGGAATCAACTTTTGAGGAGTCCATTCTTCTTGGAGAGTTTGTCCTGGAATATACTCTTGTACTAAATAGAATTCCTGAGACTCTTCAAAATAAGCCATTAGCTGGGGAATCTGATCGTGATGACCCAAAATATCTAAAATTTCAGCTTCAGTTTTAAATAGACGTCTGGAAAGCTCTAAAAATACTTCATCGGTGCGAGCAGGTTGCAAATGCTTAACTACACACATAGGCTTGCCCGGTCGATGAGTATCTTCAGCTAAATAAGTATAACTAAATCCCCCAGAACCAAGTAACTCAGTGACTTGATAACGCTTGTTTAATAGTCTTTGTACTTGTGAGCTATCATGAAGTCCCGTCCTTATGTGCGTTCTGGAATTTCCTCCTTCCCTTAAAAGTGCTTGCAATAACGAGATGTTTTCATTTTGGTCTTTAATCTGAAGTGCTATTTTTTCTTTATCTTGCTTGTTTTGAAATGAGGTATAACCGAGAACCCCCACTGTTGCTATAATAAAGCCTAACGCTGGGGATGCTAAAGGTACCCACCCGGCATAACTAAAAATAACAAACCCGCTAAACAATAGTAGTACTAAACCACCGGCGCACAAGAGTCCTAAGCGGAGTGGATGCTGAATACGCCATCCGAGTACACCACCAGCGAAAGTCCATCCCCAGATCCAGAGAATTTCTCCCCATTGAGGTAAAAACCAAAATAGAGGTCGCACTCCTGAAGCTGCATCGAGAATCTGGCTGACCATATGTGCATGAATTGTCACTCCAGGCATTTTGCCAGAATCGTCCCGCTTGCCATTACTATAAGGTGTATTACGAATATCTTGGGAACTTGGTGCAGTGGAGCCAATTAAGATAATACGATTTCTGACCGAAGTCGGCTGGATGCGATCGCCTAGCACATCTGATATACTGACATGTTGAGCGACATTATTCTGCGATCGGTAGTTTAACAGTATTTGAAAGCCACTAGCATCAATGTCTTGATAACCACCTGAGTCAGCTTCTAAGCGCTTAAACAAAGTTTTCCCTATTTGCATTCCCCCAGAAGTGAATTTTGGTTGAATATTTAAGTACTGAAGCGCCAATTGAAACCCAAAAGAAGCTGGAGTTTTACAATTTGATTTGGCATAGGGTGTAACCACTAGTAAATTTCGCCGAATTAACGTATCTCCATCTTCCGGGATATCAGCGAATCCTGCGTTTTGGGCTTCTACACCCATCGGTGGTGCTACAGATTCAACATTATTTGCACCCACTGTACAGATAGTCACAATGCGTGAACTATTTTTTATGTGTGTTAAAAGTTTCTCATGACCAGGTTCAACTGGGCGATCGCGAAAGAAATCTAAACCGATGACTTTTGGTTGATAGCGCTCTAGTTTAGTCAATACTGTGTCTAAAGTTTCCCCAGTCAGCGATCCCTGGTTTAATTTTTTAATATCATCTGCGCTAAATTCCACAATCAACAAACGGGGGTCTGGACTTAGAGGAGCACGTCTTTGCATCATCAGGTCAAAAGCTTTCAGTTCTGCCGACTCTAATACATCCTCTAATACTTCCAGCCGTTGAGCTCCAACTAGCAATACACCTGTAATTAAGCTAATCACAACTACGGGCTGTTTCAGCACATTTTTGAAGTTGATAACCATAAGAAATTAAAAATTAAAAATATAAATTTCTGATTTGGTTCTATTTTTTAAATATAATACCTTCTGAGGAGCCTATAATCATAGCCCGCCCAATCATTAGCTTCCGTTGTATAGACCAATACCGAAGCAAGGAAGTAAACGAAACTCAAACCCAATTGAATAGCGACGAATAGGTGTTGATTAGGTTTGAGTAGATTTTATATAACGGTTGCGATATTTGTATTAATGTTAATTATCAGGACATAATATTAGACCTGTAGAGACGCGAAATTTGAGGCATCTGGCGTTGAGGTCATGAGCGCTATCTGCTCCTGCCGTCACGTCTCTACGGTCATATTTTGGGTTTAACTGAACGATATTGTTGTATAGCTGAGGTAGTCGTTACAACAAAAGTTCTCCTATTACGGTATGCTTTGTGGTTGACAACCAGATGACATACCGATAAAACTGCCAATAAAAAGCAGGATGCCAAACATCAACAATAAACCGCCACTGACCTTAATCGCAACATTTCCATCAGGTCGAATTTCTGACCGAGATTTATCGCTATTGATCACAAGAAAAATACCAGAGACAATTACGACAATTGCTCCCACCAAAAATTTATAGCAGTTCATAAATCCTTGCTTGTAAAAGAGTTTTTTCTAAGATTTGACAAATTGAATTACACCGCAGGCTTGCCGACCACCGCCGGCTTCATCTGCCGTACCCCCAGCTTTCTTTTGATCGACCAACTTATGTATAATTACCGCACTTCCATCACTATCAAATAAGCTTGTGGGACTCTCAGAGAGAGTGAAACTGTTAGAAAAAGTTTCCATTCTCCCTTTACCGACAACACTAATTTGGATATTTTGTAAATCTCCCAAATGATAAGGATGATTTTTTTCTACAGGAGTTGATGAACCGAATGGACCTGGATCAAAATGTCCGCCAGCAGAGCTAAAAGGTTTTTCTAGTTGAGCTTCACAGACACCTTTTTCGTGTATGTGAATGCCATGAAGTCCAGGGGTTATAACTTTAGGATCGCCTTGAAGTTCAACAGCAATCCAGACCAAACCATTTGCCGTCTGCATTGCTTCAAAGGTTCCTGTGATACCAGGACCAGCGATCGCAGCTTTTGCTTGTACGTTTTTACTGACATTTTCTCCAGACGAACTACAAGCTGATATTAATAGTACCAATATCAAAGCTAGGTGGTAGATGAATTTCATGGATTGTTATGAAAGGTCATTGGGCATTGGGCATTGGGCATTGGGTAATGGGAATTAAAAAAGTTCAAGAAAGCGAGTGCGTGACTAAATACGATTCTTTCCATGCCCAATTCCCATTGCCCCATGCCCAATTCAACCTAAAAATCTACGCATCAATTACAACTTTGCCAATAGGGTAAGAAATGCAAGTAAGAATGTAGCCTTCTTGAACTTCGCTTTCTTCCAAACCTTCGGGTTCACCTTCTAACCTGACTTCTCCTTCTAATTTGCGTTTCTTGCAGCTACCACAAACTCCAGCACGGCAACTACTGCGAATTTTAACTCCTGCCTGGTCAGCCAAATCCAAGATGGGTTCTTCCCCATCAGCATCGACTTCTTTGCCTGACTTAGAGAAAACGACAACAGTTTTGCTGGACGAGGTTGACTTGGGCAAGGTGGGAGTTGGTGCCGCTACTGATACGCTTACGGCAACGCGATCGCTACCATTTGATGCTGGAACAGTTTCTGTAGACAAATTCCTCATCATATCCATAAAGCCAGCAACGGGGGTGACGTTTTTAGCTGTGCTGCTAGCGACAGTTTCTGGTTTAGGCTCAACAGATTTGGTTTTTTTCTTTGGAGGTCCAAAGCTTTCTTCATAGTAGTTTTGCATGGGGAAGCTGATACTTTCGAGCATTTGTTTGGTGCCTTCCATGAAGGTATCTGGTCCACATACATAAACAGTGCGAGTTCGATAATCTGGCGCAACAACTTGCAACATAGCTGCATCAAGTCTGCCAGTTAAACTTAACCAGCTATGACCCGGTTCATTGCGAGTTGTGGAGACTGCTAAATGAAAATTTGGATACCGCCCAGACATCATCTCTAGTTCCTGCCGATAAATGATATCACGGGGGCTGCGAGCGCAGTGAAAAAAGATAATATCGCAATTAGCGCCAGTATCACATAACCACCTAGACATAGACATCATCGGTGTGATCCCGCTACCCGCAGATATTAGCAAAAGTTTTTGCGATGGATTGGCGAAGCAAGTAAACTTACCCAAAGGTCCATTTATCTTGATGATACTGCCTGGTGTAACGTTGTCGTGCAACCAGTTAGAAACTAGACCTTTTGGTGTAGTTGGTTCACTACCAGCAGGAGGTGGGACGCGTTTGACGGTGATTTCTAAGGTGTGGGGACGTGAGGGAGTTGAGGAAATGGAATAGGAACGCGATATCTCTTCACCATTGATTTCTAAATCAAGGGTGATAAACTGACCTGGTTTGTAAGTGAACAACACTGGTGGATCACACGCAAAGCGAAAGGTCTTCACATCATATGTTTCATCGATAACACTGATGCAGCGGACTGTTAAATCTCCTTTCGTCCAGCGTTGTAAGTCAGTGGGTTCTATCATCGCCACTGGCATATATTCTTGAGGAGAGACAGCAGCAGGAGCGGGTACAGGTGCTTCTACTGGTTTAGTATCAACTTTTTGCTCCGCAACAACTCGGTTAGCTATTTCTTGATTGTCTGATTGGGAGCTAGTTTTTTGTACCTGTGGTATGTCTATTATCGTGTCATCGTTGGAACTCCTTTCTACTGAACTAATTTGTACAATCATCAAGAAATATCTACCGACTTGAATTGAGTCGCCATTCTTGAGTAGATAATCATGATTGATTTGGGCGTTTTCGCCATTCAACCGCGAACCACAGCTGCTTGCAAGGTCAGCATAATAATAATTTTCATTTTTGTAGGAAATTTTTCCATGCATCCGGCTGACTTCGGTGCCGTCTAAAACTAAATCACAATTCAACAAGCGTCCAATAAAACATTCCTGATTGATTTTTGTACTTAAGTTTAAATCTACTTCTTGCAGTTGCTCTGGCTTTTTTGGATCTATTACTTTGATTTTAATCACGCCTATTTTCCTCCAAGAATGTTAGTTAAATTGTGTTATAACCCCAATCGGTAATTGATATTACAATCTCTACTAGCTTTGAAATTTATTTCCTTAAGGTTGCCAAGAAACATCTACAGTCTAACTAAAGTCAATTACGGAAAACCACTATAAATAATATCAGATTTTGTTGAGGGTTTCTCAAAAAAATTAGTTCGTAATTAATCTCATGTCGGCGCTTATTAACTCTAATAAAAACGCTGGAAGCATCGTTATAAAGAGGTTCAATCCACAACGTATCTACAATAGACGTAGCTTGATTAGACGTAGCAGTGCTACGTCATTTGATTTGTGGTTGCGTTGTTGAGCGCAACCACAAATCAAATTAAATTTGGGTAACGGTAGCTATTTGCCCTAAACTTTGCTGAAGGCGAACACTGACCATTTTTAAGACATTGGTTGTGAGTAATGGGTCTAGTGAAAGTACTGCCTCGAAATCTTTTGCTTTGATAGCTAAAGTCCGAATTTTGAGTTCACCTGCAACAACTGTTGTTGCATATTGGCTATGGGTCAACACTTCTAGTTCACCAATAGTTTGCCCAGAGGATATAGTAATACCTTTGCCTGTATTGTTGGAAAGTACTTTTGCCTCACCATCAATTAAAACTATCAGTTCAAGGGCAGGTCTTCCCTCTTTGCAGATTTCTTGTTGAGGATGATAAATGCGTAGTTCGCTATTACGTGCCAGTTCAATCAAAGCATTTGCCTTGATATTTTTGAAGAAGCTGCTGTCATAAAGCCATAACAGCTTGTCTAAAGTTCCTACAGATTCGGTGATTGTATTCTGTTGCAAAGATCGCATTTCCCACTGGACGTGGATAACTAAATCATCTCCACCGCTAAAACGAACGAAATCTCCGGATTTGAGTTGTTTTTGCTGGTCGTGAATGTTTTCTTTGCCAATACGTAGACCGTTGCTGCTTCCTAAATCTTTAACGCTGACTCCTTTTTCATCGAGATAGAATATAGCGTGCTGTCGAGAAACACGCTTATCGGCAATAACGATATCGTTCTCCTGTCCCCGTCCAACTTGAATTGTTGACTGCTGGAAAGTCTTCTTTTCTGTGCGTCCCGTTGCTCTGATTTGAGCAATTAGAGTTGGTACAGTATCAGATCCATTTGCTTGGTGAGTTTGACCGAGAATTATTTGTGCTGTTTCTTGCACGAGCCAATCATTATTTTGCTTGGCATCTAGCAATCGGCGAGCTTCCGCAAAAGCAATAGAAGGATTAGACTGATGCAAGGCATAAAGACAGGCAGCTTGTACTAAAGGATCTACGTCTTGTAAAAGTGCAAGCAAAACATCATTAATTGCCTCTGTACTATATGTGCCTTTAACACTCAAGTTAGTAGGAGCAGAGTTAAAAGAATAAGATTGTGTTTGTTGCTCAGAGTAATTGTTGGTGACACCAAGTTGTTGTGTTGATGTCGCTAGAGGCTGAGTTAGCTGATCTTGTTGTCGTAATGAAGAGATTACTCTTGGACTCAAACGGTTTTGCCATCTTGACTGCTCATCGTGGAGAATTTCCTCGGTGACATTTGCTGCCAATACACCGATTTGACGACCAATATTAAACGCTTCCGGTGAGTCTCCGAGCAATTCTAAGATCCGCAATAACTGGATGGTAATGAGTTTTTTCTTTTCTTGTACAGCTTGTCGCAGCAAGACATAAACAGGTGCGTGCGGGTTTGGCACTGAATTAGACAGTATTTGACCATGCACGGCTAAATTTTGCAGTTGAGTTAATAAAACTTCAGCTTTCTGTAGAAGTGGACCGTCTTGATTAAACATTTCTGCGAACACTTGTTCGTGTTCGTCTGTGGTAATGGCATATTCTTGTCTTAATGCCATGATTTCCTTTTGCCTGCGTGCGATCGCATCAAGTAAAGGTGTACCACTTTCCAGCAGTTGCTGAATTAGCGATTCTGATGCACGTCGATACCCTTCGATCCGCAATTGGGTTTCTCGACTGCGTTGTTTTTGCGGTTCTAGAAGGGTGTAATCTTCAACTCCCAGTTCTGCTAAGACGGCATAATGTTCTTCATCTGTGACGTTCAGTTCTTTCCGCATATCTTTGAGAACTTCCAAACTCTCTGCGGAATTTACTTTTCCTTCTTCTAAGGCTTCGCGCAAAACTCCTTTATAAACTTGTACTCGATCTGCACGCTTAAAATCAGGTAGTACTTTGGCAAGAACGTACACTTCATCGGGAACTAAATCTTGCAGCGAACGTCCTTCAAGTAGCTTTGACCAATCTACCGCTAGTTTGTTCAGTTGGCGTCGTAAATTACTTGCCAGACTTTCGCGAGAATAACGCTCTCGGGTGCGAGTTAAGCTGCGATACAGCCACAAGCTGCTGAGGATGACGATAATACCGTTCAATGCCAGGATACCCCAACCGGGCAGTAAGCTGATATTCGGGCGTCCGCCAAACATGAAGAAGACGTTGAAGGAGACAAATACAGACAAGACAAACATGACATGTAGTATTTGTTCTTCATTTAGGTGTTTATTTTTAGAATGCAGGTAAGCTCTATAGGCTTTTTCTAAACCTAAACTGATGAAATAGCTGCCGATCGCAAAAACTGCCAATGTCAAAGGTGCTGTAATTACCTTGGGAATGGGAATTGCTTGATTAAAGAAGTAAAATCCTGGATTGAAGAGTGTGCGTAATTGCGTTTCTTCATGAGTCCATGCTCCAGAGTAATAGTAGTCCCAGTTGCCAGCATACAGAAAGTAGAACCAATAAAATCCGAACATCAGACCAAAGTAACTGTAGAAAAGTATCTTTTGGTCTGGTTTGGTGATTCCCTCCCAGTAGGAACGCTCGGCGTCAATGTCCATACAAGGAGATTGACAACTTACACAAGCACTTTTTTCTTGACCAGAACTATCGACAGTCCGACAAGTTGACTGGGTGATGCTTTGGGGTGGTTTGTCGTGAGCATCAGTTCCTAATAAGCCCCGTGGACCTGTGTAAAACATTTGTACAGGCGCCATTGGGCAAAAATACTGACACCAGCTTCTTCCTTTGTAGAGAAAGCCTATACCAATGGCTGATGTGATGGTAAATAGCAGAAAAATTGCCATTGCGGTGCGATCGCCATTCACAAACAGAATGCGAATGTTCAAACCCAAGTAAAATAAACCTAATTGCAGATATAGATAATTGCGTCCCAGCCAAGACTCTTTCTCTATACCTGCCAGTTCATAGCGAACGTTACCTGTGTCTGGGTTAACGACTTTCCGCTTGCGTTGAATTCCTAAGGCGCGAGGAATTTGTGAGAAGAAATATAATGGACAAATCCGTCGCCAAAATTCATGACCGAACACTAGTAAGACCAGGATTCCTATCGGCAGAACCATTGCCCAAAATATGCGTCCCCCCATACCATATGGCTGCTCGGGTAGACACACCCCCTGAACTTTGACGCAGCTTGAGGGATCGAGGTATTTCTCTGGATGGAGATGAAAAGGACTAATGGTATTACTTGGATCTGTGAACGAGAACGAAATTGGATCGTACAATAAAGAGAATATTAACGTCAGCCAGCCTATCGCTAGTAACCACCTGACGAGATGCATTTTTTTTTCTTCAACTTGACTAATCATCTGTTTTAGCTTCTATATAGCAAGACATGAAAAACAGTCATGATATTGTACAAAAGATGAGCGTTTTTTCCTGATCTTATGCACACTAGGTAGAATAATCCACTATTCAGGTGCTTTCAAAAAATGAAAGCAAGAGTTGAGATAATAGTACAACTTTTCTCAAACAATTTCGTAAATTACTGACTTTTGCAAAATTTCTATTAATGCTGCATCACTAATCGCCCCCAAATTCAGTGATAGCCCTCTCTAATAATTTCAGAAATTACTGACTTTTGCAACATTCTATTAATGGTGCATCGGTAATTTTCTCCAAATTGACTCATCGCATTCTTTAAAAGAAAATAATTTCGGAAATTATTGACTTTTGCAACATTCTATTAATGGTGCATCGGTAATTGCCCCCAAATTCACTGATCGGAGCAAATCTTGCCAATCAGTTTTTAATTCCGTATCATTAGGACGTTGACGCCTTAACTGCGCCAGATTTGTCAAGGCATCGGTGAAAGAGCCAGACAATGCATAGATATTAGCACGTTCCCGGATATCTGAAGACGCTAAATTTTTTTGCAATTTTTCATCAGGTGCCAATCTCACAATTGAGCCTTGTACAACTAAGTCTCGACTGCGTTCTTTTTGATCGCATACCGCTGATAAAAACCAACGGTAAGTTTTGCCTACTTTAAGTTCTGGACTTGAATTAGCAGGTATTACACTAACAATTCCTGATTTCGCTGGAGTTTTAAAAGTTGATTTACTAATTACCTCCTGGTTTTCATCTTGTATAACTAGTTCTAATGCTTGAGCATTAGTTTGAGGAACATGGAAAAATAATGTCGGATAAGAGGAAGTTGTTATTTGAGGATCTTCTAAGGGTGCCAGAGTAATAATTGGTTGATTGTCGGATGTGCAGGAATTTCCTCCCCTAGATCCTGCTGATATCCGTCTACGCGGTATACCACCTAACGATGCTGGAGGATTAAATTTTCTAGTTCTATTACCTGCATTCACACTAGCAGGAGCGGACTGCTCAACAGACTGTCGATTATTATTACCTAAACTTATTACTGTTTCGTTATCTGGTAGCTTTTGTGTCCGCGTTCCTGCGGGGATCAATCGTCCGGGTTGCCCGAAGTCGAAGTTAGCAGGTATGTATAAAATATTGCGTCTTGATTTGCTACCGAGGAGGCGATCGCGTTCGATATAACTTTGGATATTGCTAATAGCGATCGTCGCATATGTATCGCCCGGTTTTGCCTGTAATGCCTGTTGGAAGTATTTTAAAGCAGCAAGGTAATTCCTCTGCTTTGTAGCATCATAGCCTTGTATCATATACTTGCTATAATTGCTTTGGCTAGATTTCGCTTCCATCAGCATCATTGTGGGAAAATTTGCTGGTATCTTCATGGAGCAGCCACCAGGTAATACCAAGGCAATAATTGCGACAACGCTGATATATTTTGTCCAGATTTGGTATTTCACGACTGATGCGCTATTGGTAGCGCTACTGATAGTATCTATATTACTACAAAATTGGTTTTTATTATTCCGCAATTACAAAGGTAGAAATATCAAGCTGTAATTCCCCCACCCTATTTATTTTCCGGCATAAGTGTCAATAAGTTAAAGTATTAGTAATAATTAAATCTTGTTCGTAGTGAGCGATTTATCGCTCAACATCAACGTTTAGTTGCATGGCAGGGAACATAAGTAGACTCCAACCCGTTACGAGTTACATTGGCTACATCGGCAGTCAGCGTCACCTCTCCCTATTAAATATCCAGCCAGTTGCGGGGATAATCTCCACGATATCAGGGCGACAGGCATAAATCCGGGCGTATAGACTATAATTTTGAAAGATAAAAAACCGGATTTCTAGAGATTAAATATTTGAGAGATTGCTTTCAAAACTTGTAGTAGTTCAATTGAAGATTCAACACGAGTAATGTCTAGTTTTGGCAGTAATTGATAAATGGGTGGATTTCCTTGCTGGATGTAGACAAACTGATAATCCATACCGTTAGTAGTCAGTCCCCAAACTGATGATTGTTGTTCAATGCCTTTATAAGCATAAGTGAGCAATTGGGGTAAACCATCAAAGGCATTAAGACTACTATTTTTAGCTTCAATTACCAGTATCCAAAATGGTGTAGTCGTCGTTCTAGCTTCAGTTTGATTAACTGCTAAAATATCCATCCTTCCTTTGATGATTGTATCTTCATCTTCAACTGATATATCAGCAATATTTTCTTCTAAAGTTATTTTAATACTAGTCCTATAAAAGCCCGCTAACTTCATTAATGGAGCCAGAAAAAGAAACTTTATTTGCCCTTCGGAAATTTTACCTTCTGAGTAGTAGCTACGAAAGATATTTTGGATTTGCAACAGTTCTTGTTGTTCAAACTCTGTTAGAGATTCCAGAGATAGTAATGATGTAAATGAGTTATTGAGTTGCTCTTCAAATTTGAAAAGCTGCCGGACATTTTTTAGGCTGAGGTTTCTTGTGTCTAAAGTTGTAGTCATTGTTTAATTTTTCAGGTCAAGAGTCAAGAGTCAATGGTCAATGGTGAAAAAGATTAGAAGTTAAGCTTTACTACTTTGACAAAAGTTGCTGAAATTTCTCAATTGTTAATCCAGCATCTTTGACAATTCCAGCGATCGCATAAGCATTGACAGGATTTGCTCTCTTAAGGACAATAATCCTTTCTCCATTGGTCATGACAACATGTTTACCCTGCCCTACAATAATAAAACCAGCTTTCTCAAACGCGGCGATCGCTTGTAGATGATTTACTCTTAGCAACCTGGGCATATTTATTCTACTTCTACATAACGAGCTTCAGTACCCGGAATCATCTCTTCCACTGCATCGAGATACGCTTGGATAGCATCTTTGACATTTTCTAAGGCTTTTTCTTCGGTTTCTCCCTCTGACCAACAACCTGGTAAGCTTGGACACCAGACAGCATAACCTTCTTCAGTCTTTTTTAACTTGACTTTGTATCGCATATTATTATCTCGTAACTTTCTTCTTTTGTAATTATATGAACAGAGAAAAGCCGTCACGATGTAATAATTCTTAATTTATCCTGCCAAAATGTTGCAAATCTTGATTTAATTGATAGACTTGTACCTTATTAGCACTTCTACAGATAGCGCCTTATGGTGCATATCAAGCGCGTTGAACTTACTAATTTTAAATCCTTCGGCGGTACTACTTCTGTCCCTTTACTGTCGGAGTTTACTGTCATTTCGGGTCCTAATGGTTCCGGAAAGTCTAATATCTTAGATGCGCTGCTGTTTTGCCTCGGACTTTCTAGTTCTAAGGGAATGCGAGCCGATCGCCTTCCGGATTTGGTAAATAATACTCAAACGGGTAAAGGACGTTCTACTGTCGAAGCTAGTGTGACGGTAACGTTTGATTTGGGGGATGAGGATTTCTCACGCAAAGTCCCAGAGACGCAAAGTGAGGAAGTGGAAGAAGAAAATCCTAAATCCCAGGATTGGAGTGTGACTCGCAGGTTGCGGGTTACTCACCAAGGTACTTATACATCGAATTATTATATTAATGGTGAAGCTTCTACGCTGACGGATTTACATGAGCAATTAAGTGAATTGCGGATTTATCCTGATGGTTATAATGTGGTGTTGCAAGGCGATGTTACCAGCATTATCTCAATGAATGCGCGAGAGCGACGAGAAATTATTGATGAATTGGCTGGGGTAGCGTCGTTCGATCGCAAGATTAATCAAGCTAAAAGTACTTTAGACGAAGTTAAGGATAAAGAAGATAGTTGTCGAATTGTTGAGACGGAGTTAACTTCACAACGCGATCGCCTTTCTCAAGATCGTGCTAAAGCTGAAAAATATCAAAAGCTTCGCACGGAATTTATCGAAAAGCAATCTTGGGAAGCTGTGTTGTCATGGCGTAGTTTACAATTATCACAGGAAAGGTTAGCGAATCAAATTCAATCAGGCGATCGCACTTCTTCGGATATTTCAACTCAATTAACAACGCTTGCTTCTGAAATCGCTCAAAAAACTGTTGAGTTAGATGAACTTAATCGACTTGTCAAGGCGTTGGGAGAAGAGGAAGTTTTAGCGGTACAATCTAATCTGGCGACTCAAGAAGCGGAAAGGAAGCAACTTCAACGTCAACAAAGTGAGTTAGAAGCTGCTTTTGAAGAAACGGCAAAGCGTTTGGAACAACAAACCCAAGAAATTCAACAATATCGAGTTTCTTTGGAACAACAATCTCAACAACAAATTGTAGAGACGCAATTAATTGCGTCTTTATGGGAAGAAAGAGATGAAGCGCGACAATGTTTAGAAGGTTCTCGCGAAGCTGCTGCGGAAATTGCCTCTGCGAGTGAAGCTTGGGTACAGCAACAAACTGCGTTAAATCGTCAAATTGATACTTTGTTGCAATCTTTGGAACCGCAACGCACTGAACAAGCGCAACTTAGAGAACGCAATAATCAATTACAAGAGTTGATTCAAGAACAAAGTCTGTTAGTTGAACGTGATGAACCTTTGTTAGGAGAAAAGCAAGTTGAATGTACGCAATTGGAAGCAGAATTTAATGCTTCTAGCGAACCGATTCAAATTTTAGCGCAAACTTTAACTGCTACAGATCAAGAATTAGTAATTCAACAAGAAACGCAAAAGCGGTTACTTTCTGAACAACGAGAAAAACAACGTTCTTTAGATAAGTTAGAAGCGCAAGTTGCGGCACAGCAAGAAGTTCAAGGAACTCAAGCTAGTAAAGTTATTTTACAATCGGGAATGCCGGGATTGTGCGGGTTAGTTGTACAGTTAGGAAGAGTAGAACCGCGCTATCAACTCGCTTTAGAAATTTGTGGCGGTGGACGTTTGGGACATATTGTGGTAGAAGATGATAGCATCGCCGCTGCGGGAATTGAACTGCTGAAACAAAAGCGTGCGGGGAGAGCAACTTTTTTACCGTTAAATAAAATTCACGCATCTAAATATATTCAAGATGCAACCCTGCGTTATGCGAACGGCTTTGTCGATTATGCGGTGAATTTGGTGGAGTGCGATCGCCGTTATCGAGATATATTCAACTACGTTTTCGGTAACACGGTGGTGTTTGACTCGATTGAGCAAGCACGCAAGCAGTTAGGATTATACCGCATTGTTACCTTACAAGGCGAATTGTTGGAAACCAGCGGTGCAATGACTGGGGGAAGTAACACCCAGCGATCGGCGTTGCGGTTTGGTACGGTGGAAGCAGCAGAATCTGATGAAGTTATTGGTTTGAAAAGTCGCTTAAATGAAATTGAGCGGGTTTTAGAACGTTGTGGTGAAGCAATAAATACTCTCTCAGCTAGGAGTAAAAGCCTTTCAATAGAGGTAACAGAAGCACGTCAAGCGAAAAGAGAACAACAACTGCAATTAGAGCAGTTACAAAAAGAAATCAAAACTTTGACAATACAGTTAGAAGGAACGCGATCGCAGCTTTCCCAAAACAGCGAAAAGTTAATTACTGCTCAAACCCGTTTGGAAGTTTTAGATCGGGAATTACCAGGGCAAGAAAATCAACTGCAACAATTACGACATGCTTTAAATGAGTTGGAAGCGTCGCAAACTCCCAGCGAATGGCAAGAAATTCAAGCAAGAATTAAACTTCAAGAGCAAGAATTGCAACAACGCGAAACAGCGTTAAGAGAAGCAGAACAAAGATTAAAAAATCTCGAAAATCAGCAGCAACGTTTGCATGAGAAAATTCAAGAAGGGGAACAGCGAATAAGCGAGTATCACACGCAACAGATATCATGTAGAGACGCGATATATCGCGTCTCTACACAAATGACAGCGATTAGCACGCAAATAGCCGAGACTCGTGTCAAATTGAGCGAACTGGAAGGGAATTTAGGAGAAGAGAAACAAAAACGCGATCGCGCAGAACAAGAATTGCGATCTGCCTTACTGCGTCAGCAACAATTACAATGGGAACTGGAAAAACTTCAAGAAACTCAACAAACAAGGGCGGAAGAATTAGCCGCAGTTAGGGAGCAATTGCAAATTCTAGCCCCAGAATTGCCCAGCCCTTTACCAGAAGTACCCAATAAAGTAGACTTAGAAGAATTGCAGAAAGAATTGCGATCGCTTGCCAAACGCTTGCAAGCAATGGAACCAGTCAACATGCTTGCGCTGGAAGAATACGAACGCACTTCAAACCGCTTGAATGAACTTACAGAAAAGTTACAGAGATTAGAAGGCGAACGCACCGAATTACTTTTCCGGATAGAAAATTTTACCACATTGCGGCAACGCGCTTTTAAAGAAGCCTTTGACGCGGTGAATGAAAACTTTCAATCAATATTTGCTACGCTTTCTGAAGGTGACGGCTATTTGCAACTTGAAAATCCCGAAGATCCGTTTAGCAGCGGATTAAATTTAGTTGCACATCCTAAAGGTAAACCCGTACAGCGACTAGCTTCCATGTCTGGGGGAGAAAAATCGATGACAGCACTGAGTTTTATTTTTGCTCTACAACGCTACCGCCCATCGCCATTTTACGCCTTTGACGAAGTAGATATGTTTCTAGACGGAGCAAACGTAGAAAGATTAGCTAAAATGATTAAGCAACAGGCGCAACAAGCACAATTTATAGTTGTTAGTTTGCGCCGTCCGATGATAGAATCAGCCGAACGCACAATTGGCGTTACTCAAGCACGAGGAGCTTACACCCAAGTTTTGGGGATTAAGTTGCCATCTGACCATACATCGGCTTGAATAGAGACGCGATTAATCGCGTCTGTACAATTAGACGCGATTAATCGCGTCTGTACAATAGTATATATATTAACCGGATTCGAGATCAGGACTCGGCAAGCGAATGACCTCTGAACAAATAATTAGACGCTCTGATATTTTAAACACCCAGGTAATTACCCGCGACAACGCCAAACGGCTAGGAATCGTCAGTCAAGTTTGGGTAGATATTGACCAAAGAGAGGTTGTGGCTCTTAGTTTGCGAGATAGCCTGATCTCTGTTTCGGGTATTCCGCGCTACATGTACCTCAACAGCATCAGCCAGTTTGGTGATGCCATCCTAGTCGATAACGAGGATGCGATCGAAGATGTAGAGGTTGATACTTACAGCAACCTGGTTAACTGGGAAGTAATTACAGAAACCGGCGAAGTATTAGGTAGAGTGCGGGGCTTCAAATTCAACGGCGAAACAGGTAAAATTTACTCAATCGTCATCGCCTCTTTGGGATTACCACAAATTCCCGATCAATTCCTCAGCACCTACGAATTTCCAGTTGAAGAAATCGTCAGCACCGGTCCTAACAGATTGATTGTCTTTGAAGGCGCCGAAGAAAGAATAAATCAGTTATCAGTTGGTTTGCTGGAACGTCTCGGTATCGGTAAAGCACCTTGGGAACGCGATGCAGACGAGGCTTATGATTATACTCCTCGCGCAGTCACACCAGATAAACAACTACCAAGTGGAGTACCTTTACAGCCACCTAAGACAAAAATTCGCGCTCCCGAACCGGTAGCGCAAGAATGGGACGAAGACTATATCGAAGAAGAAGTCCCCCTGCGTCGTGCTGTGGAAGCGCGGCAATATGAGTCAATTCAGTACGAAGAAGACGACGAAGAAGACAACTGGAGTGAAGCAACGGGTAAAGATAAATATCAAAAACCCATTAGTTACGAAGCCAAACCCGTCAACAACAAGCCATACAACGACGACTACGACGATTACGACGACGATTTAGACACCGACGCTTGGGATGATGCACCAAAGCCAATAAACATTCCCAAGAAAGTTAAAGAAAGACAGCCTGAATACGAAGAAGAAGGCGGATATTAAGTTTATTAACTAACTATAATCCTCTCCTCGCTTGCGGGGAGGGGTTTTTACTGAAATTTTCTTTTTGCTTCTTGAGTTAACTTTTCACTAAAAGAAAGATGGATGAAGAACTATTACCAGAAATAATTGAAAAGCGTGAGCTAAACTTTAGCTATAAAGAAAAGCAGCGGAAACGCATCGAAGAGTTGCTTGGACACGATAATACATTACTTCGCATCTATTACTCTACAACCTTGGCAAATCAGTCACAAAACGAGCTTTACTATCGGCTGGCTAAGTTAACTGATAGCTTATTTTATCCATTAAAAGGTCAAGAATTAGTTGACGAAGCATATTGTAAGGTGTGGTTTTCCAAAAATGAAGAACCAGTACAAGCAAGCTTTGATACAGCGAAGGAATATGCTATCGAAATAGCGAACTATCTTGAAGTATTCGCAAAAGCTTTAGCAAACCAAGCCAAAGAGATTCGCCAAAAAGTCTCTGAGATACCTCAAATCAGTTGTAACCTAGAAGAAATGGATAAGATTAAGCGTGCTATCGAGCAAGCTGATGATGAGTTATTCATTCCTTACGTAAAAAAACTCGAAGAAATTCACAAACGACTTCTTGAGAAACAGCAAAAATTATCCTAGAAAAACGCGCCTGCTTTAATCCCACACTATGACAATTTGAATATGTTGGTAATATAGCAATCCTAAATCATTCATTAAACTCTCTCTTTTTCCTTCCTCTGTGTTCTCTGCGTCTCTGCAGCTCGTTTCTCAAAAACCTTTTTCACAACTCATTTAAGATTGTTATATTTAGCACTGTGAGGTAAGAAGTCTTTATAGAATTGAAAAAATGCTTCAATATTTTAGCCTACGCAGGTAGGCTTCGTTTGTATAGCCGAGGCAGCGCGTTGCGGAGGTTCCCTCCGTTGTAGCGTCTGTCGTCCAGGCTTCTAGCCTGAGGGCAATTAAAATTTTAATATATCCAAAGATTCCTCTATTTCTAACTCTAAAATCCTCTCTCTTGCATCTTTATGTTCTGCTAACTTTCCTTCTTTCCAATATAAATCTGCTGCTTTCTGAAAATCATCGATCGCTAACAACTTATCTCCTAAATAAGAGCGAGCAACACCACGGTTGTAATAAGCATCCCCATAATTGTAATTAATCTTAATTGCCTGAGTATAATCTTCTATTGCTCCCGTGCGATCGCCTAAATCAAAACGAGCATTTCCCCGGTTATAATAAGCTTCTGCATCATCAGGATTAATTTTAATTGCTTTATCGTAATCTTCTAAGTCATAAACAACATTACCACGGTTGTAAGCAACTTCATTAGAACTAATTTCAATTGACTGAGTAAAAATATCAATAACTTTTTTAGAATTTCCTAGTTGAGAACGAGCATTACTCTCACCACAATCAGGATTAATCTTAACTGCTTGGGTATAATCTTCAATTGCTCCTTGATTATCTCCTATGTGGAAACGAGCGTCGGCACGATTTCTATAAGCAACTGCATCATAAGGATTAATTCTAATTGCTTGGGTGTAATCTTCAATTGCTTGTTCGTAATCTCCTAATTCATAACGAGCCAAACCAAGTTTATTGTAAGCTTTGGCATATTTAGGATTAATTTTTATTGCTTGATTGTAATCTTGAATTGCTTTCTCGTCATCCACTAAATAATAACGAGCTAAACCACGCTTATAATAAACTTCCGCATCATCAGGATTAAGTTGCAAGGCGGTGTTATAATTCTTAATAGCCGCTTCATATTCTCTTTTTTGAAAGCATTCATCACCCTGTTTGACGTGAAGTTGAATTAAATCTTCTTCACTATATATATAAGTTGGTTGAAACTGGCTTTTGTTTTGCGGTTTGGGATAATGTTGATATTGTTTAGAGAAATGATGATTTTCAACAGATTGCAACTGTTCTAAATAGCCAAATAAACCACCACCATATAATAATTGCTCTATCCCAAATGAAATTCTACCAGTTTTCAGCTTAATCATCTGAGTGGGAAGAAACCCAGCAACAAAAAGGTGATATTCTGGTTGTGCTTCGTTGACTTCTTCTTGAATCAAAATACAGACGACAACGGCATTTTTTTCAACTTCTGCCGAACTAACTGACCATCTAACTCTCTCAATGCTGCCGTGACGCGATTTTACTTCAATACCGATCGCGCGATCGCATGAGAGTGTAAAATCAACGTTACCATCACCGCCAAATCGTTTTTCATAATCTACTTCGGTGATAAAATCGGCTAAACGTTCTTTGACAACTTCTTCACCCAGTTTTCCTTTCAAATTGTTGATAAAAACATCTCTAACTGGTGAAGTACGTTTATATTTTTCTGCCATTAACCAGCAAAAATCTCGCAGCGCTTTTAATCTTTCTCCAGATATTATTGTCAATTCACTATATTGACCTTCGGTTTGACAATGCAGCAAACAACCGGATGACAACCTTTTGATAAAATCTGACTGTAGCGATCGCAGGAGGGTAATCCAGTCCATGCGTGATTTCTGCGATTTTTACTTTTATTATCTTCTTAAAATATCAAGTCTGCTTTCATTTTTCAATTATCTATGAGCAATTGTATTTTATCGGACTTACACACTGTACAAATGGGACATCATGTGTATAAGGCAATACGATTGATGTTAAGGTTTTTTGGCACTGATTTTAGACTAATAGAGACGCGAAATTTGAGCCAGCGCGTTGGGGAGGTCACGAGTGCTATCTGCGACTGGCATTGCGTCTCTACTGAACGGTATTGGTGTATTGCGAACAGACGTAGCAGTGCTACGTCTCTACATTCTTTTTCACACTTATGTCTAGTATGATTTTATTTCCATATAAACCTCGTCCATGTTGAAACCTGGAGTTTTGCTCTTATTCAGATGTGTCTCAATCGACATCAGGAAGCACCTATCTAAATTTTGGCAGAAAACTACGGCTCTCAAGGTAGACGAGGTTTAGTTTTTTTAATATTTGTAAACACAGTTATTCAATTTGTAAAACAATATTTATTTAACTATAGTATCTTTCTAAGATGAATATTAATAGTAACTTTTGCAAAACTTGCATTTTAATTAGTTTTGTTATCTACATTAACCATAACTAAAACTTCTTTTATGAAAATATTACTTGTGGAGGATGACGAGTTTGTAGCTGAGGCTATAGTCGCTGTTCTGAATAACCAAAACTATGTAGTAGAAGTTGCTCCCGATGCTGAAACAGCTTGGAATTTAGTAGAAACATTTGATTATGACTTAATCCTTTCAGATGTCATCCTCCCAAAGTTAGATGGTATTAGTCTTTGCCGTAAAATAAGACTTTATGGTTTGCAAATGCCAATCATGTTGTTGACTGGGTGCGATAGTAGTCATGAGAAGGCTACAGGATTAGATGCAGGTGCAGATGACTACCTGGTTAAACCCTTCGATCAAGAGGAATTAATTGCACGGGTGCGAGCGCTGTTGCGTCGCGGTGTTATTCCGTCACAACCTGTGTTGGAATGGGGTAATTTACGGCTCGATCCGACAAGTTGTGAAGTGACTTACGCAGAACAACCGCTATCATTAACAAAGAAAGAATATGCGTTGCTAGAACTTTTTTTGCGAAACACTCACCGCGTATTTAGCTGTGGTATGATTTTAGACCATCTTTGGTCTTATGATGACACTCCAGGTGAAGAAGCTGTTCGCACTCATATTAAAGGATTGCGAATGAAGCTTAGAAGTGTGGGGGCACCAGGAAATCTGGTTGAAACAGTTTATGGAATTGGCTATCGTCTGAAGCTACGGAAAGAGGAGGAGGAGACAAGGGGACAAGGGAGACAAGGAAGACAAGGGGACAAGGGGGACGACAATGAGAATAATTCTTTCTCCCCATCTCTGACTCATTCATCACCGACTGCAAAGCAGACATTATTAGCGATCGCTGGAGTTTGGAACCGATTTAAAGGACGCGTGGGTGAACAGGTAACTTTTTTGGAGGAAGCTGCTGTTGCATCTAGTAACAATGCTTTGAATCAAGAACTCCGCAAACAAGCATTTCAAGAAGCTCATACTTTAGCAGGATCTTTAGGTACTTTTGGCTTTCCTCTAGGCTCAAAGTTGGCACGAAAAATTGAGCATCTACTGAAAAGTGATAAAATTTTGACCTTCGCCCAAACGACGCAGTTTCAAAGTTGGGTAGAGTTATTGCGTCAGGAAATTGAGCGAAATCAAGATGAGACTGTTTCAGTGTTACCCCCTGTAGATGAATATCCTTTGCTGTTAGTAGTCGATCGCGATCGCTCCCTTGCTTCTCAACTTGCAATTGATGCAAACTCAAATTTAAAAGTGGCGATCGCTACCAATATTGAAACTGCTATCCAGAAGTTGTACCAAGAACATCCCAACGTAGTATTATTAGATCCCAGCGTTTCCCCACTTGAGGAAGACAGCTTGCGCTTACTTTCCCAGCTCAAAGACCGCAAACCACCAGTTCCAGTCATAGTATTTACTGAACAAAGCGATTTTAGCCATCGATTGCAAGTTGCTCGTCACGGTGGACACACATTTTTACAAAAGCCCTTACCCGTTGCACAGATACTAGAAGCAGTGACACAAGTATTGCAACATTCACCTGATGCAGATGCTCATGTCTTAGCTGTAGACGATGATCCGAAAATAGGTGCGCTGTTGCAAGTATTGCTAACTCCTTGGGGAATCAAGGTGACAACCCTCAGCGATCCGCAACGCTTTTGGGAAACTCTGGAATCTATAAAGCCAGATTTTCTGATTTTGGATGTGGAAATGCCGGATGTTAATGGTATGGAAATTTGCCAGGTAGTACGTAACGAGCCGCGTTGGAGTGAATTGCCGATTTTATTTTTGACAGTTCATAACGATGCTAATATCATTAATCAGGTGTTTGCAGTCGGTGCAGATGACTTTGTAAGCAAGCCAATCATTGGACCAGAACTTGTCACTCGCATTATCAATCGTCTGGAAAGGATTAAATTACGGCAGCGTCTTGCCCAAACCCAGCAAGCTGAAGCTATTGCTAGTAAGAATCATATAACCCGCATTCGCCAACAAACAACAGTTGCTAATTTGGCTCAGTCTGCTTTGTCTGGCAAAGATTTTTCTAGCTTGATGAATGAAGCAGTAAGTATTATAGCAGAAAATCTGGAAGTTGAATACTGTAATATATTAGAATTTCTGCCAAAAGAAAACACCTGGGTGTTACGCTCTGAGGTGGGCTGGGATTCGGAATTAATCGGGCAAGAAATAATCAATTTAGACGCGTTTGTGAATGAACCCATGATTATTGAAGATTTACAAACATCTAAGTTCAATAATTCCTTTTTGCGGCAATATCAAGTTAAGAGCGGATTAAGTGTACCAATTTTGATAGATAATCAATTTTATGGCGTTTTAGGAGCTTATACACGCAAAAAACAGACTTTCAGTTTAGATGATATAAATTTTGTCCAAGCGATCGCAAATGTCTTGTCAGCAGCACTTGAGCGGCAGCAAACTGACCAAGCTTTACGTAAAGGTAAGCACGAATTGGAATTAAGCGTAGCAGAACGCACAGCAGAATTAATTAAAATTAATCAACAACTTCAATTAGAACTTAACGAGCGTCAACGCACACAACAAGCATTGCGAAACTCTCAAAGTCGATTTGCGGGAATTGTAGAAATCGCCGATGATGCAATTATTTCCATTGATAGTAGCCAACACATTACCTTATTTAACCAAGGGGCAGAAAAAATTTTTGGCTACACAGCAGCCGAAGTGTTAGGACAACCTTTGGATTTACTGTTACCATTGCGATACACTAAAACACATCGTCAGCATGTAAATCAATTTGGCAACTCGACAAAAATTGCTTGTGGCATGAGAGAACGTGGTGAGATTTATGGTTGTCGCAAAGATGGTAGTGAATTTCCGGCAGAAGCTTCGATTTCTAAGTTAAAACTGGGGGAAGAAACAATATATACCGTTTACTTGCAAGATATAAGCGAGCGTAAGCAAGTTGAACGCATGAAAGATGAGTTTGTCTCAGTCACTAGTCACGAACTCCGCACTCCTCTAACTTCAATTCACGGCTCTTTAAAAATGCTGGCAAGTGATTTAATTAAGTCAGATTCTGAACAAGGAAAACGTCTGCTAGAAATAGCTGTTAATAGTACCGAACGTTTGGTGCGTTTAGTTAACGATATTCTTGACATTGAGCGCATCGAGTCAGGCAAAGTGAAGATGGAAAAACAAACCTGCAACATTGCCGACTTAATCGCACAAGCAGTAAATGTAATTCAGCCATTTGCCGATACAGCCAATGTTACTTTATCTGTTTCTAGTTTATCGCTTCTTCTGTGGGTAGATGGCGATCGCATCATCCAAACCCTAACTAACCTGCTAAGTAATGCGATTAAATTTTCCAAAGTTGGTGCAACTATCTGGTTAAGCGCTGAGTTGAGACAAGGAGAATGGGGACGGGAGAAGGGGATAAGGGGACAAGGAGATAAGGGAGATAAGGGAGACAAGGGAGACAAGGGAGACAAGGGAGATAAGGGAGCAATATCTTCCTCATCTTCCCCATCCCCCCCTCTCCCCCTCTCCCCCTCTCCCCATCTCCTCATCCGAGTGAAAGACACTGGACGTGGCATTCCTCCTGATAAACTTGAAAGTATATTTGAGCGCTTTCAACAGGTAGACTGTTCAGATTCTCGCAACTATGATGGCACCGGTTTGGGCTTGGCAATTTGCAAAAGCATTGTCCAACAGCATGGTGGAGATATTTGGGCGGAAAGTGTACTGGGTGAAGGTAGTAATTTTTACTTAATTTTGCCTGTAGTTCAGGTTTCCCATGATTCTGAATTACTAGACATCTGCTAAAAAAGACGTAGAGACGTTCCGGCGGAACGTCTCTACAAGGGTTTTGGGCAACCCATAAGAAGCATAGGGGTCGATGTCTACTGTTTTCTTAACTTTAGTACTGTTTAAGGTAAAAGTATTAATGGGAACAAAGCGTATTTTGGTAGTTGATAATGAAAAATACATCCAAGAAGTTACTAAGATTTGCTTAGAAACAGTAGCAGGCTGGGAAGTACTGACAGCATGTTCTGGATTAGAAGGTATTAAAAAAGCTGAAATTGACCAACCTGATGCTATTCTTTTGGATGTAATGATGCCAGAAATGGATGGTATGACTACCTTAAGCAAACTACAGGCGAATCCAGCCACTAAAGCAATTCCGGTAATTTTTTTAACAGCAAAAATCCAAGTTTCTGACCGACGTCGCTATGCTCAAATGGGTATGCCTCGTGCGATCGCTAAACCCTTCAATCCTTTAGAATTAGCAGGACAAATCGCCAATGCTCTAGGCTGGAGTATGTGAAATGCTGAGTCGGGTAATGGGCAATGGGCAATGGGCAATGGGCAATGGTAATTTCCCCCTTGTCCCCTTGTCCCCCTTGTCCCCCTTGTCCCCCTTGTCCCCCTTGTCCCCCTTGTCCCCTTGTCACCCCATCCCCAACACTCCTTGTAAAATTTTCAACAGATCCTTAGCGCTGAAGGGTTTCGGTAAAAATCCTTGAATGCCAGTGCCTGTTGCTTGTGCTAATGCCTCAGCAGATACTAATCCACTCATAGCAATAATTTGCACTTGAGGATTCATTCTTTGCAAAATGCGGATGACTGTTGCTCCAGGCATTGAGGGCATCATAATATCCATCAGCACTACCCTGATTTCTTTTTTGTACTCAGTGTAGAGAGCAAGTCCTTCAATGCCATCTTGTGCAGTTAATACTCTGTAATTGTGGATTTCTAGTGTGGTTCTGGTAATTTGAGTGATAGCCGCTTCGTCATCGATAACCAAAATCAATTCTCCCTGTCCTGTTAGCAGTTCTATCTCATCCACTGGTTGGGTTATAGTTCCATTCATGCTTGGCAGGTACACTTTAAACTGACTGCCTACACCTACTTCACTGGATACATCCAAAAAACCGCCGTGGCTGTTAATAACACTGATCGCGATTGACAAACCCAGTCCAGTACCTTTGCCTACGTCTTTGGTAGTGAAAAAGGGGTCAAAAATGCGATCTATGACTTGTGGGGAAATGCCAACTCCTGTATCGGTAATGGTAATTAAAACGTAGGAGCTAACTTTTGCCTCTAAATGCATTCTGGCAAAAACAGCATCAATAGACAAGTTGACCGCAGAAATACTTAAATTACCACCATTGGGCATGGCATCGCGAGCATTGAGGCAAAGGTTTATCAACACCTGATGCAGTTGAGTCGCATCACCAGTGACAAAGAGCAAATTTGGCGCTATGTCGATGTTGAGATTGATGGATTTGGGAAATGTCCCAATGATTATCTGCACGATATCTTCTAGTAGCTGCGATGGTTGCACAATTGTCCGCTTGCTTTCGGAACCACTGGCAAAGGATAAAATTTGGCGGACTAAATCACTCCCACGTTTGGCACTGCTTTCCAACAACTTAAGCATTTTGAGCGATCGCTCATCAATATTCTTTAGTTTCATTGGCAGCAGTTGCGCGACTGTCAAAATTGGTGTAAATATATTGTTCAAGTCGTGAGAAATACCACTAGCCAAAGTGCCTAAGCTTTCCAAGCGTTGGGTGCGGAGAAGTTGCGATTCTAATTGTTTATTCTCGGTGATGTCAGTATCAACAGTGAGGATAGATTTAGGTAAATCTGCGCCATCACGCATCAATGTCCAGCGGCTGGCAATGATAATTTCTTTCCCGTTTGTAGTCTGTTTACGTAATTCACCTTGCCACGAGCCAGACTCAACAACGGTTTTCAGCGCTGCTTCTATTTTTAACGAATATGAAGAAAAAATTTCCTCAGCGTACTTTCCCATAACATCTTCAGCTTGCCAGCCGTACAAATTCTCTGCACCTTTGTTCCAAAATAAAATTTGGTTTTGCAAATTTCGCACGACAATTGCATCTGTTGTAATATCTAACAAAGCAGCTTGTTCGCGGATTTTCTGTAGTCTCTGCTGGCGATCGCTAATATCTCTTAACAACCAACGCAAGCTAACTATTTTATCATTATCCTGCACTCTTACCGCAGTTATTTCTGCGGGAAAGTCGATTTTTCCATCTTTCTGAAATATCTGAGTTTCATGTAAGCGAATTTCTGCTTGTTGCTGCAACTCCGTCATAAGTTGACGAAATTTATTTCTTTGTGCTGGATGCACAAAAACTAAAAGTGGTTTACCAATGAAATAAGATTGGCGTACATTCAATAACTGCGCGGCAGCATAATTTGCTTCTTGAATTGTGCCATTAGTATCAGTCACGAAGTAAGCATCCGGAGCAAAGTCGAATAAATCTTGATAACGCTTTTGTTCGGCTTCTACAAGATGTCGGGTAGCTACTAACTCGTCATTTTGTTCTTGTAATTCCTCTCCCAACACTTGTAGTTCTTCTAGAGAAATCGAAATTTCGGCGATCGCTTCAGTAAAAAGTTCTGTAGGAGGAATATCTCTAGACTCCTTTTTTGTGTATTCTGCACGATGTAACAGATTATTTAATCTTTCATGGGCTTGATTGATCGCTTGTTCTAAAAGTTTCCGTGTCATTTATAATTTTCTCCTATCCTTTATTTTCAGCCATGCGCTTCTGTTAAAATATTCTTCTTGTTCGTAGTGAGCGGTTTACCGCTCAAAGCAAGGATTATAACGACTTAAGCCGTTATTACGTTAAGGAGAGTTTATTTATGGCTATCTATTATTGTTACTTAGTACAGCATTTCATTAATTTGTAGCATATTAAATTTCGGAACACTTTGCAATGCGATCGCATCTCCATACATTGGACACGCGAAAATCAATGTAGAGACGCGTTAGCGAAGCGGGACGAAGTTCAATTTCGTGTCTCTACAGCGCGTATTGCACGCAACCAAGAAACGTTATATTTAAAAACGCTACGATTTTACGCAAAACTGTACTTAGTCCTGTTGCCGTTGCCGTTCTTCGATTTCTTGAACAGAAACCATACTGTTGACTTTTTCTATATCAGCCATCACTAATATTGCTCCTTCTATATGAACACCAAATAGAGGAGTACAAGCAACATAACATTTTATTTGCCTGCCCCGACGATTCATCGCCTCTATAATTATTTCTTGAAACTGTCTGCGTCCCGATATTGAATCGTTAATTATCATTCGCAATTGCTCCACGGGCAAACCAATGTCTAAACTAAATAAAGACTTGCCCAACACTTCATCACTCCGCAACCCCCACATATCTTCTAACATGTAATTCCAAATTAAGATATTGAAGCTGTTGTCAATCACTACCACTCCGGTTTGCATACTTCTGAGAATGGAACTCAAGAAAACATTTGTGCGGTTGAGTTCTGTTGTTCGCTGGCTCAGTTCCTGATTAATTGTTTGTAATTCCTCGTTTGTAGATTGGAGTTCTTCGTTCATTGTCTCCAATTCTTCGTTAGTCGATTGGAGTTCTTCGTTAGTAGTTTCTAATTCTTCATTAGTCGATTGGAGTTCTTCGTTGGTAGTTTCTAATTCTTCATTAGTCGATTGGAGTTCTTCGTTGGTAGTTTCTAATTCTTGTCGAGAGTGTTGCAATTCGTCTTGTAAGTGAATGTGATGAGTTACATCATCAAAAGAAATGCTCACACCCAATGCTTTATTAGCATTGTCGAGCAAAGGTACAACCCGCACATCTAGATGTTGTATTTCTGTGGGCAAATTCCGCTCTATATTTGTCAGCGTAACCGACTGACGTTCGGCATAAGCTTGCTCAATTAGCGATCGCAATTCTATGGGACGATAAGAAAGTTCCAAATCCTGGAAAGGACGAGTTAAATCTTTGGGTGATAGACCAAACATAGTCCGAGCTTGTTCATTGGCTAATATCAAATTACCATTGACATCAATGACAACTTGAGCAATTGGCGCATTATCAAAAGCGATCTCTCGCATCCGAATGTGCCGAGAAAATTGATTGTTTGCTTCTTCGTCACCGACTTGTGCCAAAACCAAAAGGCGATCGCGTATATTTGTAGAAGACACCTTCGTAAATATTCTATACTTTAAATCTAAAGGAGTAAATAAATTAGAGTGGGTTAATAGCATTTCTGCTTTACCCAAAAATAGATAGCCTGTATCATTTAAGGCAAAATGAAAGCGAGCTAAAACCCGCGTCTGCGTTTCCGCATTGAAGTACATTAGTGTATTGCGACACACCAGTAAATCTATCCGAGAAATTGGCGCATCTTGCAGCAAATCATGGCGACCAAAAATCACCGATCGCCGCAAATCTTGACGGAAGATATAGCGGTTCCCTGTAGGTTCAAAATATTTGGCAATCAGTTCATTTGGAAGTGCTTGGACATCTTTGGCAGAATAGATCGCTTGACGAGATTGACTGAGCGCATCTTCATCGAGATCCGTGGCGTAAATTTTTACCCGCTGACGAAATTCCTCCGTTCCCAAGCTTTCAGCCATCAGGATTGCTAAAGTATAAGCCTCCTCACCAGAAGCACAGCCAGCACTCCAGATGCGAATCGGCTCAGAATCTGCTTTACTTTTAATTAGGTTGGGCAGCACTTGCTCTTGGAGAAATTCCCACACAGGGGCATCCCGAAAAAAAGCGGTAACGTTGATCAAGATAGTGTTAAACAGAAAGTTGAATTCTTCTGGGTACACTTCCAGATAATCTATGTAATCGCTAAAGCCTTCTAGTGCCAATGACTGCATCCGCTTTTCTACCCGACGTATCAAAGTCGAGCGCTTATAACCTGTAAAATCAAATCCCCGGCTTTGTCGGAGGTAAATAAGTAAAGATTCAAAAGCGGGGTCTTTTTCTGCGGAAATCATAATCTAAAGGCTAGGGGAATCGGGTATTGGGCATCGGGCATCGGGCATCGGGCATGGAAAGAATTGTATTTATTCACGCACTCGCTTTCTTGAATTTGTTTAATTCGCAATGCCCCATGCCCATTGCCCCATGCCCCATGCGCTATGTCCCATTCCCCATAACCAAAGTCATTAAAGCGTTAGAAATCTCTTCTATTGGCAGAATCAAATCTACATTCCCAGTTTGAATCGCAGCAGAGGGCATTCCAAAAAATTCGGCGGTTTTTTCGTCTTGGGCAATGACAGTACCACCCATTTTTTTTATGTATTCTATCCCGATTGAGCCATCATTACCGGTGCCAGACAAGACGAGTGCGATCGCTCGTTCTTTGTAGTTAAGAGCAACCGATTCAAATAACAGATCAGCACAAGGACGTAAAAAACGTACCGATTCCGCATAGGATAGAGAAAGCGTGCCGTTATTAACTAATAAGTGGCGATCGGGTGGAGCAATGTAAACTGTTCCTGGAGCGAGGCTATCTCCTTCTTCTGCTTGCTTGACATTAAGGGCAGTCCTCCGGCTAAGAATTTCTGCCATCACCGAAGGATGCCTAGCGCTAAGATGTTGCACTATAGCGATCGCTGCCGAAAATGTTGCCGGCAAGCTCGATAGTATCTCGCTGACAGCATTCAACCCACCAGCCGAAGCCGCAACAGCCACAATATCAAACATGAGCGCTATTCAATTGAGGTGGATATTTATTGGCATTGTCAGCGATCTGCTTGATCATTTCAGAAGGCACGTAAGTTAGTTACTACTAGCTTAGATGAATTACCAGCTCAATATCATCTACAAAAAGCGATACAATCCGGAATGGGGCATTGGGCATGGGGGATTGGGCATGGAAAGAATTTTATTAGAATACAACGCGCATCAAAAATCGAGCGTCTTTAATTATATTGCCCATTGCCCATTGCCCAATGCCCATTGCCCAATTCCTACTCAATCTTGATTTTCTAATAATTCCTTTGCCTTGAGAAGTTCTCGCTGATGTTCTTCAGTTGCGGTGGGATATGTCAGATTAAGTTCTTTTAATTTACTACAGATGATATCGGCAACTACTAGACGTGTAAACCATTTGCGATCGGCAGGGATAATATACCAAGGTGCAGATTCAGTACTGGTATGATTAAAAATATCTTCATAAGCTTCCATATAATCATCCCAAAACGCTCTTTCAGTTACATCACTTGCGGAATACTTCCAATTTTTTTCCGGCGTTTCGATGCGTTCTAAAAAGCGTTTTTTCTGTTCTGATTTAGAAAGATTCAGAAAAAACTTCATAATGATTATTCCATTGTTTACCAAATATTTTTCAAAATTATTGATTTCTTTAAAGCGCTGCTGCCAAATTCGATTATCTTCAGGAATGTGGGGAAGTTGTTGCTTTTTCAGCAACTCTGGATGCACGCGAACTACTAAAGTTTCCTCATAATATGAGCGATTGAATATCCCCATTCTACCCCGTTCTGGTAAAGCTTTCATGCTGCGCCAAAGATAATCGTGGTCAAGTTCTTCGCTACTCGGTTGTTTGAAACTGAATACTTGACAGCCTTGGGGATTAACACCAGACATTACATGTTTAATAGTGCTATCTTTACCAGCAGCATCCATTGCTTGAAAGATAATCAGCAACGCATAGGTGTTTTGAGCATAAAGAACATTTTGATATTTTGCTAGTCGTTGAACATCTGTCTGTAATTTTTTTTCTGCCTCAGCTTTTTCGTGATAATCGTCTTTATAAGCTGGGTCGTAATCTTTTTGCAAAGAAATCTTTGCTTTAGGTGGAACTATAAAAGCGTCATGATTCATAAGTCATAAATTAAAAAAATATCATGTCTGGGCAATTAAGCAAACAGACCCGGAACCCCACCCCGCAAAAGCTGCGCTTTAGCTCCCCTCCCCGCTTGCGGGGAGGGGTTGGGGGTGGGGTTCCGGGTCTGTTTGCTTAATTGCCCAGACATGATATTTTTTTAATTTATGACTTATGAATCATGACGCTTTTATAGTTCCACCTAAAGCAAAGATTTCTTTGCAAAAAGATTACGACCCAGCTTATAAAGACGATTATCACGAAAAAGCTGAGGCAGA
>NZ_KK073768.1:1390864-1485499 GCF_000582685.1 [Scytonema hofmanni] UTEX 2349 | reverse complement strand
AGGGGTTGGGGGTGGGGTTCTTTTATTATGGGTAATTTGGCAGACATGATATAATACTAAATCAAAAAAATTAATTTTTCTTTAATTCCCCAGAGACAAGGAGACGGGGAAATTTGTCTGTTTCAAGCATCCACAGTACTAATACGCTTGCAATTCGTCGAGTTTGCTGAGAACTTCTGTACTGTGGATGCTTGGATTGACTTTGACAAAAATTTCGCGCAGGATGCCGTTTGGATCGATGATAAAGCTGTGCCGCATGGAGACAAAGCCAATCCAAGAACCGTAAGCTTTACTCACCGATCCGGTGGTATCAGCCAGTAAGGGAAATTTTAGCCCTTCTGAATCACAAAATTTGGCGTGGGAATCAACGTCATCAGCACTGACACCGATAATTTGCGTATTTTTTTCTAAGTATTTGGGCAAATCTTGCTGAAAACGACGCGCTTCGATGGTGCAACCGGCGGTGAAGTCTTTGGGATAAAAGTAAAGGACTGTCCACTTACCGCGCAAGTCAGACAAAGAAATATTACCATCACCAGTGTTGGTTGGCAAGGTAAATAAAGGTGCGGGTTGATTAATTGCTGGGAGTTTGCCTCCTAAAGCATTAGCAGTAGGGGTAAAATTCAACCAAGTAATAACAGCAAAGCAACTGGCAAATAATATACTCAAAAAAGTGCGACGAGAAATCATGTGCAAACCAAAATTATAACTTTACATAAGTTTACAATTGTTGGTCACTTTTTATTAAGATACAGCAGATTTCAGGTAAATGAAGTACATATATAAAACCCAAAATATTGTAGAGACGTAGCACTGCTACGTCTGTTACGTGTATTCGATTAGACTGTGCTTTCGATGTATTGGCTATCAAGCAGAAAGGTTCCCTTAGTAAAGCGGATACCCCAGTATCCTCCGGGACGACGGTCAATGACTGTCCCTTCTTCGCCAATGTGAATAACATCGGGGGGACGGAGCATGGGCATGGGGTCAGCGGTTTTCACGTAGGGTGGTAGTGCCACAACTCGGACTTTACTATTAATGGTGAATTCTGTGGACATAGTTGAGCCATGAGCTTTTAGACTTCAGAATATACTATGTTTTTCACTCTTCATGACTCAAACGCTAAGAATTCTTAGACTTGAGCGGGAACAACAGCGCTTTTTAGACTTGGTAAATATTTGGGATCTAGTTAACGCTGCGAAATTGCGTTATTACTGGGCGTTTTTTTTCAAATCGTCTAGAGAAACGACTTCTAAGGCTCTAGCATGGGTGGCAGAAAGCACAACTGGTGGAGCAACACCAGCATCGAGAGCTTCTTGCCAACGAGAAGCACATAGACACCAGCGATCGCCTGCTTTTAAACCAGGAAATTGATATTCTGGATGTGGTGTACTCAAATCGTTGCCCTGGGACTTGGTAAACTCTAAAAATTCTGCTGTTAATGAAGCGCAAATAACGTGTACTCCAAAGTCTTGACCACCTGTGCGACAAAATCCGTCGCGGTAATATCCAGTCATCGGAGAAGTGCAGCAAGATTCAAGTTGTCCGTCGATTACGTTTTTAGCTTCTGTCATTTCAATTCCTCTGTTTGAGTAAAATAAGAGCATTTTACTGCTAACAAACCTTTAAAAGCCTATTGTGCTAAAATACCATAAAAAATAACTCCACAAACACACTTTCTGCAAACACCCATGCCAGCCAAAGATGTTTATCATAATGTTGTGATAACAGCCCTTGAAAAAGATGGTTGGCTAATTACTGATGATCCATTTAAATTAAAATGTGGGACAAAAGATTTATATATAGACTTGGGTGCAGAAAAACTTATAGTCGCCCAAAAAGGTCAGCAGAAAATAGCAGTTGAAATCAAGAGTTTTCTCAGCCAATCTCCCGTTAGAGATTTAGAAAATGCATTAGGACAGTTTATTCTTTATTACGATATTTTAGAAGAACAAGGAAGTGAACGTATTTTATATCTTGCTATACCCCACCGAACTTACACTGAAATTTTTACCGAACCCATCGGCAAGATTTTATTAAAAAAGAACCGCTTACGTTTACTTGTATTTGACCCAAAGCAAGAGGTAATTGTGCAATGGATACCTTAGAAAAACATCAAAAAATCATCGAAGAGATTCTGAGTGAATATATAAAAATACCCTATGCAAATCGTCAATTACAAACAAAGCTAATTATCGATCGCACAGCTACTAATTACATAGTAATGACTTTGGGTTGGCAGGGAGAAGAACGAGTTCATGGTTGTATTATCCATATTGAAATTATTGATGGGAAAATTTGGATTCAGCGCGATGGAACTGAATATGGCATTGCCAATGAACTCGTAGCCGCAGGAATTCCCAAAGATGAAATTGTTTTAGCTTTTCATCCAGAGGATGTTAGACAATACACTGATTTTGCGGTAGCTTGATTTTGAAAAAGATGCGACTTCCATCAGCTTCTCGCTGCTGTCTCGCCCTTGTTTCAATTTCGCTTCTAGGGTATCGCAGAGAGACATCAAGCGATCGCACTTCTCTACAATGCGTAGATGGTAATGAATCAGCTTCTCTAATTTTTTTTACTTTTAGTAGATTTTCTTTATCATCATTAATCTTTTTTAGCAGGATAGAAGCAGGTTCATCATTTGGGTTTTGAGGGACAAGCTTACCCATTACAGCCAATTGCAAAATAATTTCCCGTAACTTTGCGATCGCATTTGGTGCATCTGTCAACAATTCAAAATTTTAAAAAAACGTATCTACTTTCATTTAAATGGATTCACAATTTGTAATTGACCATCGACTACTAACCCATCCTGCATATCTTCAGAATAGAGAATACTTGCTCCCGCAGCTAAAGCACAAGCGACAATTAAACTATCCCAAAAAGAGAAATTATATCTACTCCGAAGATTAGAAGAGTTCAGCAAAATATCACGATTAAATGAAATAATGTGAGAACCTTTATAAAATGCCTCTATCAACTGTGTTATTTGTTGCTCAGTAAAAGAAGATTTTTTAATTAGATTTAGACATACCTCATTAATAATTTGTGTACTAATGATTACCCCTTCAGCATCAACTAGACGACAAGCTATGTTACGTTTGTTAATATCTTGATTATTCGCTAGAGCATAAATCCAGATATTAGAATCTAGAAAATAGGCATTCTCATGAATTGCGGTCATAAATTTCTTCTCGGTTCAAAGGAGGCCATTCAAACTCCACCGGATGCTCCATGAGTTCAGCAATAATATCAACTGCTGCTGTTCTCCTAACTTTTTTCATGACAATTACTTTGACAGATTCTCCATTGAGTTCTCCTTTATAAATTTCAGGAATTTGAATTACACCATCTTTGACAATACCTTGAAATTCTACTACTTCCATCTGCATAATCTAATCTCCTGATATTTTAAGATATTTTGTTTCTATCTACTATTCTATTGGCAAACTCTGGTAGTACAGATGAGGCGATAGCAAAAAGCTTACACATATCAATACCAACAGTTGAACGAACTTGCAAACAGTTTTGCACCGATTCCTTATCAGCCACAATGAATGAGCGTCCTCGCAGTGGAAAGCCACCAAAATTGAAGAAGGCAGAAGGCAGAGGGCAGAAGGCACTTATGTTTTATTCACTTATAGGATTCAGACCCCTCCTGAATAAGAACCACTCCTCTTAAAAATTTGGTGGGGGTCTTAAACCCCTGTTCCCTACGGTCACTCTAATAAGGACAGGAGCCAGAATTTCCTTCTGCATAAGTGCCTCCTGCCCTCTGCCTTTCTTGATAACTTCCACGGCAGAAGCATATTTAATTGCAACAACTTGTTCAGATGCTCCCGATGGTAGCGCTCGTTGCACATTAAAAATATTGGCGGATAAACTGGTTAGTCTTGAAATAATAGATAGTGTCAGTACAAATACAATTCTTTAGCTCCTCGCACTACCACAACTTTGACTTTGGGTTGAAATCCGCGAATATAAAGCTCTCGTTCTAATTATAATCTAAGGTTGAATTATAGGCTGTTCAGATTGCTGAGTATTGCATTGAGTTAATTTATTACTAACAAGTAAATAACTTGTACCTGCCAGCGCAAGACTAACTACAGCAACAACAACAGTCCAATACTCCCCAAATAATTTTTTTCTAGAAGCTATCCCTAGTTGTTCCTGTATATATTTGATGGCTGAAGTTAAAGATTTATAGCTGATTTCATGCCAAATTGTGATAGTTCCGCGTTCGCTACTTTTTAAGTAAGCACATAAATAACCAGGACTTGATTTATCTTCTTCGATCATAAGTGAATAACCATCCACTAGCTTGGTTATTAAAGTTTTCTGGCTTCCTAGCTGACGTATATTTGGTTTCATGCCATTTGATTCCAGTAGATTAATTGCATCTTCCATTTGAATAGCATCTTTTTCTAATAGCATTTTGCACCTTTAGACCATTTGTATGAAAGCTTTTAAAATCTTGTATTGATAGTTTTTATTATCAACTAAATTAGAAGTTGGGCTGACTCCCCAAATAATTTGGACAATATCATCAATACTTCTACCTTCCTTCTTCAAAATCCTTACTTGCTTTTTTTCATCATCAAGGGTTGATTTAACAACAACACTGTTCTTAATTACTTCTCGCAACCAATTCCAATCATTATTAGAAGCCCACCAGTCTATTCTTTGAGCAACAAAACCAAAATTTTTGGGATAATATACATTCACATTCCCTTCATTCTTATCTGGTTTCTCACCAGCATTTACGTTATACGCACTACCCATCATGTTTTTAACTTTATTAGTAAATATAGTAAGTACCCCAGGAACAGTTAAACCGTAAGATTTCAGCAACCATTCTCTGATTGTTATCTTTTGATTTTCATCAAATATTTTTGAAACTTTGGAAGCGTACTCTTCCCAAAAAGGTATCTGTCTTACCATTTCGCCTAAATGAGCTAACCGCTTGTTAATTAAAGTACAAACTTGGAAATTTAGCCAATTTCCAAGACTTTCATAAATTTCTGTTTCCGCTAAGTCATCACAAAAACTATAAAAGTTATAAAGCTGCTCTACATCGGCAAGGTGTAAACCTTTATATTCAATTGTTGCAATATCAGCAAGCTGAATCTTATCTTGAGTTATAGTAAGTAGGTTATAATCAGTCCTATTAGATGATTTTTTACTAGGGATTGATACGATCTCAGTTAATAAAATTTCTACAATATCTTCTAAAACAACTCTGCCATTTGCACCTTCTTTTTCTGAGTAAATACGGACTTTCTGCTCTTTCCGGGCAAATACATTCTGGTAAATGTAACTAGTCACGATTAATTTCACCGATTATCCTCTCCCATCACTAATGTTTGCACCTACTCAAAAGGCATGTGTAAGTATTAAATCTAGCTTGATATTTTCACTGTTGCTTATGAATCTAAATCCATCATTGTCAACATAGCCAACGATTTCAAAAAGATCGCATCAATTATTTTTAATAAATTGTTAGCTATTCAGATGGGAAATTTGATGATTATTCTGTATCTACACCCTCTAATACTTCTGCAAATAACATTGGAATTGTAAGTTGTACCCCTTCTTCATGAATACGGATAGGAATTCCTGACTTTTTAGATATCCACTTTATCCAGTTTTTTAAAGTCTGTGAGCGACGATTACTAGTATAGGAATTCCTGACTTTTTAGATATCCACTTTATCCAGTTTTTTAAAGTCTGTGAGCGACGATTACTAGTATCTGCGTCTTTTAATACTTTAGGACCAGCCCTTTCAAGGTGAACGTTTGTACTATGAAATAAATAATATTTTTCACCCAATTTCGGTATTTTGGCGATTGCGATCGCTTAATTTACAGTCCAAAAATTTGGAGTTTATCCATAATTTATTTCTTCAATTGCAGTCAATGCCTGAAATACGGTTAAAAATTGGATAGTACATATGCTCACCTTGAAAGGGCTAGTCCTATACTTCTGGAAAAGTAAGCTCTTTAACTACTTCATCATTTAAAACTAGCACACTATTTAGTTGTGATTGTTTTAGTGAGACTGCATCAATAATTCGCCAAACAGGAGGGTAACTTAACATAGCTTCAATGAGCAGTCTGACTTGTAAATCTTCATTAGGTGCTTCAGCAATTAATCTGCCCTTTTGGGTTAATTCAATCAGCCACTTATTGCCCTGACGCATCTTTGTAATAAGCTTGAGTGCTTCTAAAGCCTGTTTTGCATACTGTCCATGTCGAGAAATATATACGTCTTTCTTTCCTCTATTACCTAATTTATAACCTAGTTCGTATGAGTCTGTCTACGTTGGGAATTAGATTGGAAAAAGTACCTCTGCCATCCGCACAAAGCTTAACAGCAGAACAAATGTAACGGGTGTGGTTAGATATAGAATTGCTCGGATAAACAAAGCAATGTACAACAACACAAAATGAACGTAACTGGATTCGAACCAGTGACCTCTACGATGTCAACGTAGCGCTCTAACCAACTGAGCTATACGTTCGCAATTTCCTTACTATAGCATAGGCTCAACTGGATTGGCAATAATAAGTGACTTAATTTATTTTGCTTGAAGTTGGCTGAGTTTATTATTTGCCGACAGCAGTAGTTGTTGTGCCTCAAGGTAAGCTGTTGTACCTGGTTGCACTTTCTTGAGTTGATTGATAATTCCTTGTAACTGGCTGATGGTACGATTGCGATCGCCTATTTGAGGATTTGTGGGAGTCGAAGCTAGTAAGCTTTGAATTTGACGTTGTGCAGAATCTAAAGTTTGTAGCGAATCCTGCTGTGCTTGTCGTCGGATACGTACTGCGGCTAAATTTGCTTGGTAAATTGCCAGTAATTTCTGTGATTGGCTATACCCTGCCAAATCTTCTGAGGGAACTTGTCTAAGCCGATTAATTGCCTCTTGCCATAAATTTTCTATCTCTTGCCATTCAGCAACTGGATGGGGTGGGTTTTGTCCAGCTTTTGCCGCTTGCCAAGAAAACTGCTGTGCTGCTGTAATTAAAGTGCTAATGCGTTCATTGCCTGCGGCTAAACCAACAATTTCTGCAAATTCTCGTTTCTCAGACTGTAGTTTGTTTTGTGCGGTTTTTCCAGCTAGAGTTTGGCTGGGGATTTGTTGTAATTTATCAATTGCAGAATGCCAAGAAGCGATCGCAGCTTTTTTATCGGTTGATGTTAGCGCTTGTTGATATTGCTGTTTAGCTTGAGAAAGTTTTTGTTCGCTATCGGTAAACAACGTCTGAGCATTCTTTTCTTGAAACACCTTAGCTTCTAGCTGCCCAACCTTGGTACGAGCGCTATTAAAACCGTAAGTGCTAAACCGCGAATCATACCACCAATATTTGTAATCTGACCAATCATTTAAAAATCCAATGGGCAAAGCATCAAGATGTTGTTGTGCCTGTTTTACCTTCTCTTCCCCTAATTCTAAGTCGGCTGGGCTTGTGGGTTGCTCAATTAATTGTTCGGCTTGTTCAACTACAGCGATCGCTTGCCGATAATGACTGTCCATGCTCATATAGCTGGGTAGCAGCAAAATCGGGGCATTTTGAGATATTGTACGACGAATTATCGAGTAAGGCAAGTTTGCCAGCCATACTGCACTCACAGGAATCCCCAGCAGGATGACTGTCCAGATAATTTTACTTACTATGCGAACGTGCTTTTTTCTACCTTGGTGATGAGGGTTACGGTAAAGCTGCGCTTGTGCTTCCATTTCGAGTTCTGCAAGGGTTTTGCCTGGAGATGGATTCAGTACAATTGGTTGTTGACTTTTGAGCGACGGGTCAATTTCCAAATTATTATCGAATTTTTTACCTAGGATATTAAAGGGCAGATTCTGGAAAAACTTCATAAAATTAAGCATTAACAACTACTCACATTTAGTTTGCCCACATTTCAAGGAAAATACACACCTTGACATACTCCTTTCAGTGGGGGAAAACGTGCCTTGATGGTTGTTAATATCTGAAAAATGTGAGAAAAATTATCGTAGAAACTATAATGTCAACTGCTTTAATAACTGGTGCTTCTGGTGGTATTGGTAAAGCCTTTGCCCAAGAACTTGCTAAACGCAACACAAATCTTGTTTTAGTTGCTCGTTCCGAAGAAAAACTGAAGGAATTAGCTTTCCAATTGCAAGAAAAACACAAAATTCAAGTAGATATTATTGTACAAGACCTTACAGAAACTGGCGCTACTGATGCTATATTTAATGCCACGAAAGAAAAGGGATTAACAATTGATTTGTTAATCAACAACGCAGGTTTTGCAGAGTATGGCGATTTTGCCGAAACAGATGGAGAACGGCAAGTTAAAATAGTGCAATTAAACATTGTGGCATTAGTAGATTTAACTCATAAATTTTTGCCTTTGATGCGGCAACGTCGTTCTGGAAGCATTATTAATGTGTCTTCTCTCACCGCATTTCAACCGATGCCTTACCTTGCTGTTTATGCTGCCAGCAAAGCGTTTATTGTCAGTTATAGTCAGGCATTGTGGGCAGAAAATCGTCAATATGGTGTGCGGGTGCTAGTTATTTGTCCAGGACCCGTTGAGACAAACTTTTTCGCAGAAGCTAAATTTCCTCCAGCCCTTGCCGCTAAAACAAATAAAATATCTACTTCAGAAGCAGTAGTGCGCGAATCTCTAAAAGCTTTGGAAAGAAAAGATTCTATTGCTGTTATTGGTGGTATTACTACTCATTTAATCAGTAAATTAGCCCCCTTAGTTCCGCGCAAAACTCTATTAAAGATTTTGGAAAAACAGTTTAAGGTTGATGGTTGATGGTTGATGGTTGATGGTTGATGGTTGATGGTTGATAGTTGATAGTTGTGAAAAAGTACTCCTATCCACTAACCACCAACCACTATCCACTAACCACTAACCACTTACATATACCTTGTTAATTGCACGCGATATCTATCTTTTTTGGTGACGGCAATTTCACCAATTTCTAAGCGTCCTTTACCGCGAATTGCGATTAAGTCTCCTGATTTAAGTTGAGAACTTGCTTGTGTGATATCCTTCCAGTTGACGCGAACATCACCGGAGTCGATTAAATCAACCATTTTGCTGCGAGACATGCCAAAACCAGCGGAAGCGATCGCATCTAATCGTAAAGAAGCTTCGACGGTGGTTAATTCTTTCTTCTTCGGTTCGCGAATCTTTAACTCGCTGACATGAATCGGCTGAGTTTTTACCGGAACCGATCGCACTTGTTGGAGATTCATCCCTAAAAATTCTACCAACTCTGGCACAACAATTGCCTGCGCTCCTCGTTCGCCGAGTACAATCACATCACCAGTTTTTTCGCGGACAATGCCAGTACCTAGCATAGCTCCTAAGAAGTCGCGGTGAGAGGCAGTATCAAACAAAAAATTTCCGGCAATTTCTAAAACAGCGATCGCAACTTGAGATTGATCTAAAGGCATTTCCGAACGAGCGATCGCTATTCTTTGACGTTCAGCTTGCGGATATCCACCCCACGCTACCAATTGTACTTCTGTTAAACGGCTAAACACGCGCTGAATTTCTGCCAACTCTGGAGGAGACAAAAAATCCGTGAAAACAACTTCCCAAGTTTTGATTGCTTGATCTGCCTGATCAATTACACGTGCTAGAGTATCTCGATTTTCAACACCCTTTAAAATTTCTTCTCTTGGCAACATTGTTAAAAGTTGTTAGTTGTTAGTTGATGGTTGTTGGTTGTTAGTTGTTGGTTGTTGGTTGATGGTTGTTGGTTCAATACGGTTCGGATAAGATTTTTTGATGAAAATTATAGATCACAAAGACGCGATAAATCGCCGTCTTTACAATAATAAGTCCTTTGTAGAGACGGCGATTCCCTTGCGTCTCTCTAGGGGATTCCCTTGCGTCTGTTGCCTTAACCGAACCGTATTGGTTGTTGGTTGTTGCCTAATATTTCTTAACCACTATCCACCAACCATTATCCACTATCCACTATCCACCAACCACTAACCACTATCCACCAACCACTATCCACTACCTAACTGTTGTGTCAGCGTAACCTTGAATATTTTCTGGATCGAACTGACGTAAAACGCGGGTTGCTTGACGGGTAACATTTTCAGAATCCTGAACCACAATCAAGTATTTGCCAGCATCCAAACGGTTGCGGTAGGGTAAAGCATCACCACCACCAATAATTAAACCGACTCCACCACCAGAAACTACACTACCCAAAGCACCACTAACAGCACCTAGCAATCCACCAATAATATGATTGCCAATTTGACCTGCCCAAGCAAAGGTTTCTAAACCGGTGATGAAACTGAAGGTAAAACCAGCAAAAAAGCCGAATGGAATAAGCCAAACAGCCATTAGCCGCACTTGCTTTTTAGCTTCTTCGTTGGGGTCAATCAAGCCAAACTCGTCAGCACTTTTGTACCCCCTACCCAGGATACTACTTTTTATGCCTTCTTTTTCTAACGCTAAGTAAGCAGCTTCGGCTTGGATGCGATCGCCTAATACGGCAACAAGGTAATTCATTGATCTAAAGACTATTCTCTAATAACAATTTTGCTTTAACTAATAGCCTAGCAGTGTCGGTCGTATCAATGCCAAATCTCACAAAATCTCTGTCAATTTTTCCAGCAGACTATTTGCTAAATTCAATAATTCAATATCATCTATTTCACAACTTATATTATAATTCTTCTCCCTATTAGCTAAGACATTTTTGATGGCATATAATCTGTCAGTTTCTTGGCTTAGGTTAAGACATTCTTCTAAATTGACTGCTATATCAAATAAAGAACGTTCTCCTAATATCTGCCTCACCTTCGCAGCTACATCATCATTACTTACCAAAAATTCTTTCAGCAAGTCTAAAACCGATTCTTCTTCCCACCTTTCCAACCAATCTCCATGTACATCATCAACATAAATATGGACAAAATCAACTCCATAATTTAGCCAATCCTGCTGCATGTTTCGTGCTGTAGCTAAAGCTTCCGAAAATCTATCCACTTGTTGGTTGCCGTTACTTTGACGTTGGTTAGGCATAAATTATGCTATGAGTTAATTATTATGTATGTTTAAAAAACGTTAATATTTAACTTTTGACAATCTTAATGAAATTTTAAATACTTTCCGCCAGAAAGGTAAGCACTGTTATAGAGTGCCACGTTAACTAATTGGTTGATAAAATTAGCTTCTGCCGGATTGTAACTGAAAAACAGCCCTCTCTCTATTTGCCACAATACGAGTGTATGTTTCCAATATTGATACTTGTGCTGATTCAATTCTTCTGAGACGCTGGTAACTTGAATACAAAGTGGTTTCTGTTGACTGTTGCTGATGATTAAATCTGTTGCCATAGAAAGGTCGGCAATATAACGCTGCCAAAAACTACCCTCTCGACGGACAATATCTTGAGCTATTAATTTAATAATATCATTATCAGCCTGATTAAACTCGCCCGCCATTAATTTTTGTCGCCAAATACCAAACTTGGGGTCTGTTTCATTTAGCCATTTGGGAAAAAGATACTGATACCAATATCTCTCAGTAGGTGTCATTTGGGCGAACTTTGCTTGTTGTTCTTCTTCAGTGGGTAAGGATTGAATCGCCAACCAGATAGTAGAATCTGTAATCACTTCCAAGAGAAAAGCAACGACGAATGGTTTCGCAGTCAGGGAACCAACTTTGATATCTTTTACCCAGCGATTAATTTCATCTAATCTTCTCGCTAAATTGGGGTCTAGCGATGAGGCTTGCTCAATGAGAGACTTTAGCTTCTCCTTAATCTCTTTTGCTTGCAAACGATGCCCTAATTTTAGTAACAAAAGCTTCTATTTTAAATTTATACCGATTTGTTGCCAAAAAGTTTTTCGATTAAAAAAAATATATCTTAACCTTCTTCGTTAGTTAGTACAGACACGTAGGCTGTGTTAGCGGCGAGAGTACGGCACCATTTTTAGGGAGAGGAGTGCGTTACGACGTTCCGTCTAACGCACCCTACAATACTTCGTTAGTTAGTACATCTTAACCGAACCGTATTGCGATCGCTCTACAAGTCAGCTATTTTTTCGCGCCTTTCTTCTGGTAAACTAATTTTAATCCCCTATTGTGGCAATCCAGAGGGCATCTGACTGTGAAAATTATTCATGGAACCTGGATACCAAGCGCTGAAGCAAATTTCATCCAAGCAGGTAGCTTTTTCCTGTGGGTGGAAACTCCTATTACCCAAAAAAACAGTGTCAAAAAGCAACAAATCCATCCTGGGCATCTTGACAAAAATGAATTAGCAACTTTCCTAACTCAGGAATTGGGAATCAAGACGAATCCAGTTGAATTAAATCAACGCATATTTCCCCAATACTTCGCTTTACCAACCGCAAACAATCAACCTTTACCTTCTCCGGAATTAAGTAAGTATTTAGAAACGGGAATTTCTGAAGATTACGAAGAGTTTGCCTATTGGCAGGTGGATTGTTATGACATCCAAACAATTAATGCGATAAAAGTCATTAGCGATATTCACTTTTTGGCACTTTATCTATCGAGTGAAATTCAACTTGGTTCTGACTTGTTATTTTGGTATCATTACACCCAAGCTTTTAAACAAGTTATTCTCAAAGACCAATATATTCCCGCATTAAAATACCGACAACTAGAAGCTGCTGGCACGAAAAAGAAAGGTAAGAAGCAAACAGAGACTCAAACGAGACAATTATCGCAAATTTACGCTACATGGGAAATAATTTCCGAACAATACGAAACAAATATCGCTAAATATATCGAATATATGCCACTAATTTGTGTGGCAGGTTCCGCAACATCTAATAATCAAGTTGAATTCTTCGATAGAGAAACACTTTTACGTCATTTTAGCGAATCTCTCCTGAATAATATAGTTACTAACACACCCTCTACAGTCGCTTTTGATAAACAAATAGAAAATTCGCTGATTTTCCACTGTCTTTATCAACAGAAGTGCAATCCTTTGAAAGGGAATATCGCACTAAATGAATATCAGCAATGGTTGATTTGGAAAAGTAAAATTACCCGCAGTCAAAATAACTCATCTTTTAATCTTTGTTTTCAACTACAATCCCCTCCTTCTGAAGATATAGAGAATTGGCAGATTCAGTTTTTAGTAGCTAGTAAACAAGACCCTTCTTTAAAGTTAGCATTAGCTGACTATTGGAGAATGAAACCGAAGAATGGGGATTTAGAAAACGTCCAGAAAAGTAGAAAATCATCCTCTTCCTCAACTTCCAACTCGCAACTTCCCAGCTTTTTCGATCAAGACTTTGAAACAAATCTGCTACTAAATTTAGGATATGCAGCACGAATGTATCCGAAATTATGGCAGGGATTAGAAACAGATAAACCGATTGGACTCCAACTTAGTTTAGATGAAGCATTTGATTTTCTCAAAGAAAGTGCTTGGGTATTGGAAGACGCAAATTTTAAGGTAATTGTACCAGCTTGGTACACTCCCGCTGGTCGCCGTCGAGCGAAAGTTCGTCTGAAAGCGTCCTCTGGGGGTAAATCTGCAAGTAAAAATGAGCAAAAAGGTTATTTTGGTCTGGATTCCCTGGTACAGTATGAATATGAGTTGGCAATAGGCGATCAACTAGTTACCCGCAGTGAATGGGAACGGTTGGTTGATGCTAAAACTCCCTTAGTACATTTTCGCGGTCAATGGATGGAATTAGACCGCGATAAAATGCAGCAAATGTTGGAATTTTGGCAGTCTCACGCAGATGAAAAGCCAGAAATGTCGATGTTAGAATTTCTCCAACGCAGTGCGGAAGTTGGGGAAGATTGGGAAATTGAGCATGATGAATTTTTATCGGAGATGATAACCAAGCTGCAAGATAAAAGTCAGTTGGAACCGATTTGCGAATTACCGAATTTACAAGGAAATTTGCGAGAATATCAAAAACGTGGTGTTTCCTGGTTGAGTTATCTGGAAAGATTGGGGTTAAATGGTTGTTTAGCGGATGATATGGGATTGGGAAAATCTGTGCAGGTAATTGCGAGACTTGTGCAGGAGAAGGATGAGGAGGAAAAATCGCACGAAAAAAAAGCCAGAAAAGGAAAGAATTTACCCACATTATTGATTGCACCAACCTCAGTTGTGGGAAACTGGCAAAAAGAAATTGCTAAATTTGCCCCACATCTGCAAGCAATGGTACATCATGGGAGCGATCGCATAACTCAACTTGCAGACTTTGAAGCTGCTTGTCTGCAACATGATGTGGTAATTACTTCTTTTACTTTAGCTCGCAAAGATGAAAAACTATTAAATAGTGTTGAGTGGCAGCGTTTGGTATTGGATGAAGCGCAAAATATCAAAAATCCCAAAGCAGCACAAACCAAAGCTATCCTGAAAATATCGGCAAAACACCGACTCGCATTGACAGGAACACCTGTAGAAAACCGCTTGCTGGATTTATGGTCAATTTTTAACTTCCTCAATCCCGGTTATTTGGGGAAAGAAGCGCAATTTCGCAAATCCTTTGAAATTCCCATTCAGAAGGATAATGACAGAGTTAAATCAAATACCCTGAAAAAGTTAGTTGAGCCTTTGATTCTCCGCAGACTTAAAACTGACCAATCGATTATCAACGATTTGCCAGATAAAGTTGATCAAAAACTATATACCAATCTTACCAAAGAACAAGCATCCCTGTACGAAGCAGTTGTTAAAGACGTAGAAAAGCAATTAGAAGAAGCAGAAGGTATTCAACGCAAAGGCTTAATTCTCTCCACATTAATGAAATTGAAGCAAATTTGCAACCATCCAGCCCAATTTTTACAAGATGGTAGCGAATTTTCAAGCGAGCGATCGCATAAACTGAGTCGTTTGGTAGAAATGGTAGAAGAGGCAGTTTCCGAAGGAGATAGTTTGCTTGTCTTCAGTCAATTTACGGAAGTCTGCGAATCCATTGAAAAACATATCAAACATTCCCTGCATTATAACACATATTACCTACATGGTGGAACAAACCGTCAGCGCAGAGAGAAGATGATTGAAGAATTTCAAAACCCGGAAACTGAACCATCAATTTTTATACTTTCATTAAAAGCAGGTGGTGTTGGGATTACCTTGACTAAAGCTAATCACGTCTTCCATTTTGACCGTTGGTGGAATCCAGCAGTTGAAGAACAAGCAAGCGATCGCGCTTTCCGAATTGGTCAAAAAAAGAACGTTTTTGTACATAAGTTTGTCGCAATTGGAACTTTGGAGGAGAAAATCGATCAAATGATTGAAGATAAGAAGAAACTTGCTGCTGCTGTGGTTGGGAGTGATGAATCGTGGTTGACAGAACTTGATAATGAAGCGTTTAAACAGTTAATTGCATTAAATAAAAGTGCAATATTATAATTATAAGCTCAAATCTTCCAACCCGTAACTCCTAACTCCTATAGCGTTTCCTAAATAAGGTACATCATAGCCCCCTCCTCGCTTGCGGGGAGGGGGTTGGGGGTGGGGTTCTTGTACCTCACTCAACCGAGAACCGCTATAACCCCTAACCCCTAACTTTTTATTTATGGCTAAATTTTCTCGGACTTGGTGGGGAGAAATTTTCATTAAAGCGTTGGAATCATTTACCGATTCTGGTAGACTACAACGAGGTCGTTCTTATGCAAGTGGTGGTAAAGTTAAGAGTTTTGAAATAAATGGGAACTATATTACTGCCAAAGTTAGAGGTTCGGTAAATCCATATTTTGGAGTTTACAAAGAACCAACTTACGATATATCCATTCAAATTACACCCATCCCAAAAACAAGCTGGAATCTTGCGATCGAGAAACTTTCATCAAAAGCAAGTATTGTTTCTCGACTTATACTTAATGAGGTTCCGGAAAATATTGAAGATACATTTTCACAACTGGGATTACACCTCTTACCTCACAGTCGCAAAGACTTTAAAACTCAATGTTCTTGTCCAGATTCATCTAATCCTTGTAAACACATAGCGGGAGTTTATTATTTAGTTGCTTCCCAACTCGATAGTAATCCATTTTTGCTATTTGAACTAAGGGGATTATCGAAAGCAGAACTTCAAGCAAAACTTGCTCAAACACCTTTAGGTAAAGCACTTTCTCAAGAATTAGACGCTAAAGAAATCATTAACGAAGTTTCGACTTCATTCTACACCCAACCACAAAAGCAAGAAGTTGCATTTATTGGTAGTACGAGAGAATTCTGGTTAGGAATGAAGCGACTACCTCAAACAATTGAGGTTGCAACCAGTAGTGTACCAGCAATTTTGATTAAAAAACAGGGAGATTATCCAGCTTTTTGGGATAAAGATAGTTCCTTTATTGAAACGATGGAAGAGTTTTATCAGCGTGTGAAAACCAAAAATCAGAATTTGATTTGATATTAAGTTTGTTATTCGGTGCGTTAGGACTAAAGTCCATAACACACCCTACCAGATTTTACCAGATTCAAGCCAATGTGGATTAGATATCTAAAAGGCGTGCTAGTGAGGTTATCTTAGCAGTAGATGGAGCGATCGCACTGTTGATCGTGGCTGTATCGCCAAGTATAATCAGCCTCCCAAATCTCGCAATAAAGCTTCTACCCTTGCTACGCCATCTGAATCATTGCGCCGTTGATACAAGTCACGCGCTTTATTGAGCACATTACTCGCTTCTTTGGCTTTTCGCCGTTGCTTGAACATTGAACCCATAAACTCATAAGTTTGGGCATAATTCTTATCAATGTTGATCGCTTGATCGTAAGCCCACATAGCTGCTTGATAGTCTCCCAGACGAGATTGTGTCACACCCAATCCCAAATAGGCATTAATGTTGTTGCGATTAAGCTGTATTGCCTTACGGTAAGCTTCCTTCGCTCCAGCAGTATCTCCCAAATTTGCTTTGATATAACCTACAGCATAGAAAAAATCGCCATTGTTGGGGTCAATTCCAAGAGCGCGACGGTAAGCTGCTAACGCTGCTTGGAAATTTCCTTGTATAGCGTATAAATAGCCCATACCAGAATGAATTTTGGCATTTTTTGGCTCGATCGCTACTGCTTGTTGATAAACAGAAATCGCGCCATTATAGTCTCCAGCCTTCACTAACCGCCGCCCATCTTCTAGCAATTGCTTTAATTCTGCGCTTCTAGCTTGCGCTACTATGACCTGAGCCTGAGCCACCGAGGGGATTGTAGCTGTAAAACTACCTAATAGAAGAACACTTAATAACAATGATGTCTGCTTGTACACCGTAATTATCCTGAAGTAGTTGGCAATTTTTTTCACACGAGGTGTAATTGCATGTACATTAAAACAAAAATCTGGAGTTTTGAAAACTGTATTTATTCTGTTTTCATGCTTATTATTGATGCATTACACTCATCCGAATCACGTTAGCGCCGTTGCGCTGTCTTGGCTGATACCATTTTGATTTGAAAGTTACATATGGTAGCGAACAACAATATTGTCATGACTATATCTAAATACTCTATTCCAAATCTAGAATCCGGTTAGAAGCACCCAACAAATGTAACCCTCAAGAGGCTAATTTATGATTTTAACCACAACCGATGTAATTCAGGGTTCTGTCGTTCAGTCATATTTAGGTATTGTCACGGCAGAAGTCGTCTACGGCAGCAATTTCCTCCGGGATTTTTTCGCTAGCATTCGGGATATTGTTGGTGGACGCACCGGCAGCTATGAGCGCTTATTTGAGCAAGGTCAACGTAAGGCACTACAAGAGTTAGAACAGCGGGCATTGCGTTTAGGGGCAGATGCTGTTGTGGGCATTGAATTTGACACTGGCACGATTAATGTTGACCAGTCAGGTGTTTTGTTGTTAATTACCGCGACAGGCACCGCTATCAAGCTGCGATCTTAAGGAATGCTTTGACTAACTGATGTGCAGCTTTCTATTTTTGTTCCCTGTTCAATTGATACTCCTCGACCGTCAGGTTGAGGATTCTTGGGTCGCGGGAATTCCGATGAATTTACCCACACGCCTTGCATCTTGACCGTGTATCCCACGGCTGCAAGTCCTCTTTGACAGACTATAAGTGCGGCTGCCACATCTCTATGGGTGGTGTAGCCGCAATTTGAACAAACATGAACACGTTCAGAAAGCGTCTTTTTGCCCGTTTCTGTTTGGCAATTGGGGCAAATCTGGCTTGTTTTTTTGCTGTGCTTGAAATAAATATTTTATTTTTACTTGTAGATACTCATTTTACTTAAATTAGCAAGTTATATTTGTTGATAAAATTATACGAAAACATAATTTTAATTAATTTTTACAGCTTAATAACTGGATTCAAAGCTACTAATTGCTGATAAGAGAAATTAATTATTAATTTATAACTTCAACTTCTTTAAAGAGTTATATTAAATAGTATTAAAACCAGATGTTAATTTAAGACTAAAGATAGAGTTAACAAATATTTCTATTGATAGATATAAAAAATAACTAATAGCAATTTAATTTTATACATCAGCAAGAATATAGCTAAAGTTACTTCAGGAGAAGAAAAGGTATGTCATACGTAAATAGAGTTGGTGATGATGTAATTAATGAGCCTGTGGCGGTTGGTAGAGTTGCTGAATATCACGATCGCGTTCGTTGGGGTCCGATTATTTCTGGTTTGTTAGTTTCCCTAGCTACGCAATTAATTTTAAGCGCTTTATTCGCAGCGATCGGTGCAGGTAGTATTGCAACTTCGGGTGCCCCTAGATCAAATGCTTCTGATGTTGCTGGAAATGTGGGAATTTGGTCAACTATTGGTTTGTTAATTTCCCTATTTACTGGTGGTTGGGTAACTGCTCGCGCTTGTGGTCCGATGAACCGCAGCACCGCTCTTCTCAATGGGGCAATTCTCTGGGCTACCACTTTAGCAGTTAGCTCTTGGCTCTTGGCTAGTGGTGTATCAGGTGCTTTTGGTGTTGCTGCTTCTAATGCTGGTGAAGTGATTAACCAAGTGCAACAACAAGGTGGTGTGAATGTACCCCGAAGTAATGTAAGTGCTCAAGAAGCTCGCAATATTGCTGGTGCAACATCTAGAGGTTTGTGGTGGTTTGTATTCGGTTCTTTGCTAGGTTTAGTTGCATCAATGATTGGAGCAGTGACTGGTGCTCGCAGTCCACGTACTAATACTTACACTTAAAAAAAGTGGTCTGTAAAATTCATTTACATACCTTGAAACAGCACCTCGAAAAAGGTGCTTTTTGCTATTTGTTCACAGAGACGTTCCGATACGGCTTGGATAAGGAAATTAGTGAACCCAAAATCATTGTAGAGACGCGATATATCGCGTCTCTACATACCCAAATGCCTAATAAAAAAATTTAACCGAACTGTATTGAGAGACGTTCCATCGGAACGTCTCTACGTATTTATCTACCAATTCAGGTATGCAGATTCTGTTCCTTGCTCTCGGCGAATCTTGCTATCTTTCTCAAACCAAGCAATCACTTGCTGTGTTGTTAAATCTTCAATTCTCACATCATACTCTTGGGCGATGTGCTTCAAAAGTTTGAGAGATGAAATTGTTAATCTGGTTAAAAACTTTTCTGGGGAAGAAAGCAAGGAAGCGTCAACTTTGGCTGACTCTTCAAAAGTTAAGAATTGTGTTGATGGCTGCTGTTGTGGGGGTAAATTCATAACCTCTAACTAAAAAACGGACAATTGCTAATTTGTAATTTGTAAAACAGATTACGACGTAGCTATTATTTGTAACTTAAACTTAATGTAAATATAAATTTATTAATCTAATTCAGTTTTGGTTTTCTTTTCTTGTACCAAATAGCCACAACGGTGTTCACCGTTGATAATCCAATGAGTCCGTTCTACTGTACAATCTGGAAGAACGGACGCAAACATTTCTAATTCATGACCGCAAATGCTGGGGAAAGACTCGGCAACGTTGGAAATGGCGCAGTTATGCTCCATTAAGATGAAGCGATCGCTATCAACTGATTCACTCGATTCTACCGGATGACACTCTGCCATGAAGCCTTCAGCTTTTCTTAACTCCACTAAGTTTGCCACACGTTCATATAGTGAACCTTTACCCAAGCGATCGCGATACAAGAGTGCTTTACGTTCCCACTGTTTTCTTAAAATCGAGCTTACTTGGTCGCGTCCCACCGTTTCTGCTAATGTATCCAGCAGAGAAACAGCAAATTCACCATAGTTATTATCACCTCGTTGTGTGCGATCGCGCCCTTCACGACTTAAATGATAAACGTGAGAAGGACGCCCCATCCCTTCCTGCACCGACGAATACAAAATTAGCTTTTCCACCTCCAAATCTTTGAGATGACGACGAATCGCTTGCGGGCTAATATTTAAAGTCTCGGCTAGCTCAAAAGCTGTTGCCTGTGAGTGTTTCAGGAGATATTCTAGGATCTCTTGCTTGGTTGAGGACTGCTGGGTAGTCACCATCTTAGTCCTGAAAAATAATTAGGAAATTTCACTTTGACAACATTCTTGTTGTTAATCTAGCGTAAAATGAAGATAACTTAAACAACTAACTTGTTGTTTTACTCTCCATCCTTATTGTAACAGCCCGTAACCACTCTGGGTTAACGATGAAGGGAAATCGGCTCACTGCCCGTCTCCCATCCTGAAAGAGACACCGAAAAGAGAACACGAGAGAGAGAAAAGAACTGGTCAGGAACCTCAGCCGTCATGCTGAGGCTTGAAAGAGAAATCTAACAAGCCATTCTGACCCGACCACCTAGAAATAGGTAGCCGTTATTTGAGTCACGACACCTTGGGATGCGAAGCTAGTCCCCCGCTCTGTCGCTTGTGATTAAACAAAACTAAGGTCACTGGTTTAGTGTTGCAAGCCTAACAAGCTCTTATAACTGGTCTAAGCTAACATCACCCCGCAAGGGAGGGACGCAAGTCCAAACATTATGCGTACAGGATTGTGACATTTGAAATGGTAATTGTCCCATTTGAAAGTGCAATACAATGGCACACCAAATTAAACAATCCCAAGGCGATAATGGTGCAAATATAAAGCCGTCCTACAAGGACGGGTTTTCAGACCCAAGGAGTTTCGATGAGTGCCACTGTTAAAACCTTAGTCAATCAGCCTTACAAGTATGGCTTTGTCACCAATATTGAGGCAGACACCATTCCCCGTGGGTTAAGCGAAGATGTTGTCCGCTTGATCTCCAGCAAGAAGAACGAGCCAGAATTCATGCTAGAGTTTCGCCTCAGAGCCTACCGTCATTGGCTAAAAATGACCGAACCAACTTGGCACAGTGTGAAGTATCCGCCAATTAATTATCAGGATATCATCTATTATTCTGCGCCGAAACAAGCGAAGAAAAAGCTTAACAGCTTGGATGAACTAGATCCCACCCTCTTGGAAACCTTTGAGAAGCTAGGCATTCCCCTCTCAGAACAAAAGCGTCTAGGAAACGTGGCTGTAGATGCCATTTTCGATAGCGTTTCTGTTGCCACTACATTTAAAGAAAAGCTGCTCAAAGATGGCGTTATTTTCTGCTCAATTTCCGAAGCATTGCAGGAATATCCCGAACTAATACAAAAGTACCTGGGTAGCGTTGTTCCCGCAGGAGATAACTACTTCGCGGCGCTGAATGCTGCCGTATTTAGCGATGGTTCATTTGTCTATATTCCTAAAGGCGTAAAATGTCCGATGGAATTGTCTACCTATTTCCGAATAAACAGCGGCGATACTGGACAATTTGAGCGTACCTTGATTGTTGCGGAAGAAGGCAGCTATGTTTCCTACTTGGAAGGCTGTACCGCGCCAATGTACGATACCAATCAGTTACACGCGGCTGTGGTGGAACTTGTTGCTCTGGACAACGCCGAAATTAAATACTCCACCGTGCAGAATTGGTACGCCGGCGATGAAAAAGGCAAAGGTGGTATTTACAACTTTGTCACCAAACGCGGTTTGTGTCAGGGTGTAAATTCCAAGATTTCCTGGACGCAGGTAGAAACAGGTTCTGCTATTACTTGGAAGTATCCTAGCTGCGTGTTGGTGGGCGATAATTCTGTAGGTGAATTTTACTCGGTAGCGCTGACAAATCATATGCAGCAAGCTGACACGGGAAGCAAGATGATTCACGTTGGTAAGAACACTCGCAGCACGATTATCTCTAAGGGAATTTCTGCTGGTAACTCTAGTAATAGCTATCGCGGTTTGGTGAAAATAAATCCGAAGGCAGAAGGAGCGCGAAATTATTCGCAGTGCGACTCGATGCTAATTGGGGATAATGCTCACGCAAATACTTTCCCATATATTCAGGTGCAAAATAAGGCAGCGAAGGTGGAGCATGAAGCTTCTACTTCTAAGATTGGGGAAGACCAATTATTTTACTTTGCACAGCGCGGCATTTCTAGTGAAGATGCGGTTTCGATGATGATTAGTGGCTTCTGTAAGGATGTGTTTAATCAGTTGCCAATGGAATTTGCGGTGGAAGCTGATAAGCTGTTGAGTCTGAAGTTGGAAGGTAGTGTTGGTTAACCGTAGTAAGCACTTCAGTGCTTTTCTCAAGCGCTGAAGCGCTTACTACGAAAGAAATAAGAGAGAGAAGATGATTATTGAAAATAGTGAAGTTGTGCTGTCAGTACGGGATTTGACGGCTAATGTTAATGGTACGCCGATTCTCAAGGGTGTGAATATTGAGGTTAAATCGGGCGAAGTTCATGCGATTATGGGACCGAATGGTTCTGGTAAAAGTACTTTTTCTAAGGTTTTGGCTGGACATCCAGCGTATGAGGTAACTGGTGGTGAGGTAATTTTCCAGGGACAGAATTTGCTGGAAATGGAACCGGAAGAACGCGCAAGAAGTGGTGTATTTTTGGCGTTTCAATATCCGTTGGAAATTCCCGGTGTGAGTAATTTGGATTTCTTGCGGGTAGCTTATAATTCTCGCCGGAAAGCGCAGGGTTTAGAAGAAATTGATACGTTTGATTTTGATGATTTGATTGAAGAAAAGCTGGATGTTGTGAAGATGAATCCGGCTTTTCTGAATCGAAGTCTGAATGAGGGTTTCTCTGGTGGTGAGAAGAAGCGGAATGAAATTCTGCAAATGGCACTGTTAGAACCAAAGTTGGCGATTTTGGATGAGACAGATTCTGGTTTGGATATTGATGCGCTAAAGATTGTCGCGAATGGAGTAAACCAGCTGGCAAATCCGGAAAATGCGACGATTATGATTACTCACTATCAGCGGTTACTTAATTATATTGTGCCAGATTACGTGCATGTGATGGCTCAGGGGCAGATTCTCATGTGTGGTGGTAAGGATTTGGCGCTGGAGTTGGAAGCTCGCGGTTATGACTGGGTGTTGGAAGGAACTGAGGTGGGTGTGTAATGTCGATTGAAGTTTCTCCAAGTCGGATTTCTAACACTTTGGTGGATAAAGATGCTTTTCTGAGTGGGTTGTTAGATAAAGTAGTTGCATCAAAGTCAGAGGGTTGGTTGCAAGATGTGCGCTCAAGTGCTGCTGATTGGGTGCGTCAATCAAGACTTCCTACTACCCGCGATGAAGAATGGCGTTTTGCTGATTTGTCGGCTTTGCGCGAGGTGCAATTTAATAACAATGTAGAGACGTTTTTACCAAATATTACGCCTTTTCTTTTACCGGAAAGGAATAATAACTCTTTGGTTTTTGTGAATGGTGTTTATGCACCTGAGTTATCAGCTGTTTCTGGTTTACCTGATGGGGTTGTGGTTAGCAATTTGGCTAATTTACCTGGGGGTTATGATGAGCGGGTGCGGCAATATTTGGCACAAGCATCAGGCGATCGCGAGGTGTTTACGGCTCTGAATACTGCTGGTATGACTGATGCGGCTGTGGTGTGGGTAGGGAAGAATGTGGTGGTGGAAACACCGATTTCTTTGGTGTTTGTTGCTGACGGTGAGGGGAGGATTTCTTTACCGCGTTGTTTGGTGGTAGCGGAAAGTGGTTCGCAGGTAACTTTGGTGGAGGAGTATACGAACCGCCCTTCGGGTTCGCCAGTCCCCCATCGTGACGGAAACCGCCAAGACGGCGGCTGGACTCACAGAGAGGCAGAGAACGCAGAGGAGGAGAGGGTTTATTTTAATAATGCGGTGACGGAGGTTTGGGTTGAGGAGAATGCTCAGGTTAGTCATACTCGGATTGAGTCTGATGGTGCTGAGGCTTTTCACATCGGTAAGACTGCGGTGATGCAAGCTCGTTGTAGTCGATATAGTTGTAATGCGGTAAGTTTGGGTGGAAGGTTTTCGCGTCACAATTTAGAGATTTTCCAAACTGGTGAGCAAACGGAAACTACTTTAAATGGGTTGACGATGATTAAGGGGAAGCAACTGGGTGATACTCACAGTGCGATCGCTCTTAATCATCCCCACAGCGTTAGTCGGCAATTGCATAAGTGTATTGTAGGCGATCGCGCTCACGCTGTATTCAATGGCAAAGTTTTTGTCCCGAAACTTGCACAGTTAACTGATGCCACGCAATTAAATCGCAACCTGCTACTATCATCTAAAGCCAGAGTTGATACTAAGCCGCAGTTGGAAATTACGGCAGATAATGTTAAATGCGCTCACGGTGCAACTGTTAGTCAATTGGAAGATGATGAAATATTTTATCTACAAAGCCGGGGTATCAATGCTAATGATGCTCGCAACTTATTAATTAACGCTTTCGCGGCTGAAATTATCAACCAAATACCAATTCCTTCCCTCCGCGAAACTCTCACGCAAACCGTGAGTAAATTTTAAATTACCCGCAGATGCAACAAAAAAATATCCGCGTTCATCTGCGTACATGTGCGGTTAAAATCATAAATCCAAAATAGTATGACTTTCACCAAAACAAAAACCCTTGCCGATCAAGTTCGCGCTGACTTCCCAATATTAAATCAAGAAGTCAACGGCAAACCTTTGATTTACCTCGATAATGCTGCTACCTCACAAAAACCTTTGCAGGTAATTAATAAGCTGCGAGATTATTACGAGCAGTATAACGCTAACGTCCATCGCGGAGCGCATACCCTCAGCGCGAAAGCTACCGATGCTTATGAAGGAACGCGAGATAAAGTTACTAAATTTATCAATGCTGCATCTCGTCAGGAAATTATCTACACCCGCAACGCTTCTGAGGCGATTAATCTGATAGCCTACAGTTGGGGAATGAACAATTTGCAACCGGGAGATGAAATTATTCTGTCGGTGATGGAACACCACAGTAATATTGTACCTTGGCAATTGGTGGCGCAAAAGACGGGTGCGGTGCTGAAGTTTGTCGAATTGACATCTGAAGAAACTTTTGATTTAGAACAGTTCAAAACTCTGCTTTCTGATAAAACTAAATTGGTGTCAACGGTACACGTTTCTAACACTTTGGGTTGCATTAACCCGGTGCAAGAAATTTGTGCTTTAGCGCATAAATATGGTGCGAAAGTATTAATTGATGCTTGCCAAAGTGTCCCTCATATGCCTGTTGACGTGCAGCAAATTGACTGTGATTGGTTAGTTGCTTCTGGTCACAAAATGTGCGCTCCAACTGGGATAGGCTTTTTGTATGGCAAGTTGAATGTGTTGGAATCGATGCCACCGTTTTTTGGTGGTGGTGAGATGATTGCTGAGGTATTTTTAGACCATTCCACTTACGCAGAATTACCGCATAAATTTGAAGCTGGAACTCCTGCAATTGGGGAAGCGATCGCTCTTGGTGCGGCGATAGATTATCTTAGTAATATTGGCATGGATAAAATCCACGCTTATGAAGCGGAATTAACTGCTTATTTATTCGAGCAATTGCAGCAAATTCCCGAAATTAGAATTTATGGTCCCAAACCCGATGCTAAAGGAGAAGGTAGAGCTGCTTTGGCTGCATTCACAGTTGGAGAAGTTCACGCTAACGACTTATCTACATTATTAGATCAAGAAGGCGTAGCTATCCGTTCTGGACACCACTGCACTCAACCATTACACCGTTATTTAGGTCTTGCCGCAACCGCAAGAGCAAGTTTATCTTTCTACAATACCCGCGAGGAAATTGATGTTTTTATCAAAGCGTTGAAAGATACCCTGGAGTTTTTCGGTGGTTTGTTTGGTTAATAGAAAATATTTGAATACTGTTTGTGTCAATTATTAGCAACAAATCATGCTTGTAATTGGCACAATTTTAATATAACAGATTGCGTTGTTATTAAATACACGTAGAGACGTTCCGACGGAACGTCTTTACAGGGTTTTGGATTGTATGTACCTCCTAAACCTAAAATCTGCTGTATATGGGGTAATTGAAAAACAATATCCCCGACTTCTTCAAGAAGTGGGGGATATGAACGTTGAGATTGACTTAAGCGAATACTATATTAATAATATAGGTAAAATTTTGGGAATTTTATCTAGCATTCTGACTGAATGAGTACTTAAAAATGATTACTACTTCAAGCATTGCCGAACAAAGAACAGTGTTACACAACATTAGCTGGGAAACCTTTGAAACCTTGCTAGCAGAAACAGGTGAGCATAGAGGTTCCCGATTTGCTTATGAAGATGGCACTTTAGAAATTATGACTCCACTTTTTGAACACGAAAATCCTAAAAGTAATTTTGGCAATTTTATTGTTGCTTTAGCTGAAGAACTAGAAATTGAAATTAAAAGCGCTGGTTCGACAACATTGAAGCGAAGAATCGCAAAACGAGGTATAGAACCAGATAATTGTTATTTTATCCAGAATGAATTAGCTATTAGAGGTAAAGAAACTCTAAATTTAGAAACAGATCCCGCACCTGATTTAGCAATTGAAATTGATATAACTAGCAGTTCAGTTAACAAATTAGGAATTTATTCCGCACTTGGTATCGCTGAACTGTGGAGATATAACGGACGAGATTTAAAATTTTATCAGTTAAGAGAAGGGCAATATGTTGAGTGTGAATTTAGTATTGCTTTTCCTATAGTATCGGTGAGTGATATAAGCAGGTTTATTCAGCAAAGTAAAACTATGGGGGAAATTGCTTTGCTGAAATCGTTTCGCGCTTGGGTAAGGCAAAAGTTAGGATAGTTTGAATGGTAATTTTGAAAAAATCAATAATGTGTCAACTATAGTAATATCATGTCCCTTTAATTGACAGTAATAAAAACCTACCTACCGTCGTAGAGACGTTCCGCCGGAACGTCTTTACATTGTAAGTAATAAACTTTCTTGGGAAGAAGATAAGTTTTTAGTAATGGCATGAGAAAAGCGATCGCATTCCCCTTTACATATACTAAAAGAAATGCGATCGCCTATAATTTCACATAAATATTAAACGCTCATACTACTTTGACATAGATTGTAGTTTGGTACTAATTCACGGTAAACATTGAGTGTTTCTTTATTTACCCGTGCAGCACTAAACCGCTCTATATTTTGTTTCCCTTGGTGTTTCCATTTTTCCATTTCCCAAGGGTTACTAAGTAATTTCTTCATAGCAGTTGCGACAGCACGGCTATCTTTAGGTGGCACCAAAACACCAGCTTGTCCATTATCTAAAGTCTCAGGAATGCCGTCTACATCGCTGGCAATAATAGCGCAACCAGCTTCCCGCGCTTCTGTGAGAACCAAACCAAAGGATTCGTGGTATGAAGCGAGGACGAAGATATCAGTTGCTAGCATATAACGTTGCGGTTCGCTCTGGAAGCCTTCAAAATGAATGCGCGAGGCAAAAGGTGTATTTTGCACTTTTGCTTCAAACATTGCGCGATCCGGACCATCCCCCACCAAATATAGATGAGCATCGGGAAAGTCGGCAGCTATTATTATGAAGCCATCGATTAACTCACCAACTCCTTTACGTTGATACATTCCTGCTACGGTGGCGATCGCCGGACGGTGTAGCGGTAGCGGTTGGTAGTCTAGAATACTTCGATGGCGTGGACTACCCAATGTACCATTAGGCACTACTCGCAATTTTCTCCTCGGTATACCCCGACGTACCATCGAATCTGCGACTGCATTACTAACTGCAATTACGCGATCGGCTAACCCCATCAGTACTGCACTACGCTGAAATTCATTGTGTACGGTAGTAACTAAATTATATTCAAAGTTCTTTTTAAACAGTGCTGCTAACACAGATCCTGTCATCATATGTGCATGGACGATATCTGGCTGAAACTCTTGTATGATTTCGCGATAATGTCCAGGTGTTTTGATTAAATTCAGCGGTGTTCTAGACTGATTTAATTGAAAGTGTTGACCACCATAACTTTCTAATAATATCTCATATTGTCCGCCAGCAGATGCCATTGCAACTTCGTGACCATCTTTTGCTTGTAAACAAGCTAAATCTACTGCTACATTCACAATGCCGTTACCGATTTTTTGTACATGATTCGTCAGATGTAATATACGCATTTAAATTACTCCACAGTGGTCGCTGATATTGAATTGATTAACTTGACGACTTTAAAGGCAACCTCTGCATAACTCTTAAAAATAAATATTATTCCAAGTTTCAGCTACTAGAATTCTACTTTGAAGAATATTTCATAAGTCCCTAAAAATCGCTTGATAAAGCCAGGGGGTAGACTTTCTACTTGGGAAGAATATGAGGCGATCGCTCTCTTTTTTTTGTCTTGAACTGCTGAAATTGAAAGTCGATAAGCATCTGCTATATCCTGCAACTTCAGCATAATAAATAGCGGTGCTCTCCAAAATAACCAGATGGCATACTCTAGTAGTTCAACTTCAATTTGGGCTATCGCGATCGCTTCTTTGACTAAGGCATATGCAGCTTCATGATCCTGATGACAATCTTTTTGATGTGGAACGTAGACCTCCCCTGGTTTATACTTCTGAAGCAGTTCAACTATCTCCTCAATCGTCTGTTGTCGTTGCAATGCTTCTAAATCTCGCAATGTTCCATCTACTTTATCCAAAAAGTAAATTTCTGATGATTCAACTCCTAAAATACTTAATGCGGTTACTGCTTCTTGTTTCCGAATTGGGATGATTTTATCTTTAATTTCCGAATCTTCCCCAACTGAACCCTGTCCATCCGTCAGAAAAGCTACTACTACTGGTATTCCCTGTTCCCTTTTTAAGGCAATCATCCCACCACAACCAAAAGTTTCATCATCTTGATGTGGAGAAAAGACCATCGCTGATTTTTTGCTAAATGTTAGCGGCATACTTCCACGACGCAAAATCCACTCCTCTAGTAAGCTAGAGTGCATGTATTGCACTTGATAAAGCCAGGTATTTGGAAGTAATTTTTCTACCCGTTGGAGAATTTTTTTATAATTCATAGTGACTTTTTTACTCAATATAATCGTAGAAAAACTTCTGGGAGGTTTTTCTTTCTTTAATGCATATTTGTCTGATTTTTATTTGTTTTACATAATACCAGTTTTCTTAATAAAATTTTCATATTTTTATTTTTGTTCAAAAAAATTTAAGTTGAACAATCACCTTACCTACGATCATCCTTTGAATGTTAGGTCATAAACAATTTGTCAATAAGTAATAGGGCTGAAAATTTTCTCTCTTCTCGGCGCTCAAAAACACAATGGCGATCGCATGAAGCTTAACCACATCGGCAATCTATTGTGGTATAAGCAGAAGAGGTACTTAAAAGCCATTTTTTTATGACTGCATATTAATACTTAGTCCGGACACATTCCTTACATAATCATTTAAGTGTTCACTCTGATTTCCTTTTCTCACGACTCAATTTTTACCTAGGTTAAGATTTAATTAATACTCAACAGTAGATAAATTCAATTAGAAAAATGGATATTTCAATCAGCCACAAAGTTTATTCTATCCGTATATTTACATAATATAATCATATTGTTACATTTTTTCGGTTGTCTTTACACAATCTTTATTGAATCGATATAAGTGTATCAATTTGATTTTTAAACTTTTTACAATAATTATTTTAAATTTTCATCTACAAGATTTTACCCTAGTCATAAAAGGAAGAAAATAACAATGTCTATGCTTTTTGGCGCTCCTTGGTTGTTAGCACACAAATCGATGTTAGAGGTCAACAAACCGAGAAAAGTTTCCCTCTACGGTTCAGATTACGTGTTGTGGAAAGATGCAGCAGGTAAAATAAACGCTTTACCTAATGGTTGCCCACATATGGGAGCAATGTTATCTGAAGGTTGGTGTCAGCAACATGAAGATCAAACTAGTGTTGTAGTTTGCCCATTTCATGCATTAGAATTTGACAGTGAAGGTTGTACTATTTTGCCTGGATCAAATAAGAAAACTTTACCACAATTGCAACCTTTAGAACTGATTATTCAAGATGATTTTATTTGGTCTTATGGCGGTTATGAACCGAAAGTACCAATGCCAACAATTTTGAATGAAATAGCTGCTAAGTATGACTTTATTGGACATACAGCAGACACAAGCGTGAAGACAGACTTGCTCACCATGCTGCTAAATATGCACGATTATAATCATCAAAACGGCACTCATCGCCCTTTATTTAAAATTGAAGAAGTGCAATTTGAGAAGTTTATCGACAATGGGCATCAATCGCACGCTTTTTACAATATGCCCACAGCACCTACAAGTCTCAGAGAAAAAATCAGCAATCCTGATTTAATGTTATTACCAAAAATCTTGAAAGCGCACTTGGAAAATCACTTTCCATCTTTAGTAATTTTTCATGGTGAAACTGCATTCGGGAAAGTTGCTCAATGTCATTTTTTTGTACCAGAATCGCAGATGCGGACACGCACTTATGTATTGATGTTTGGGCAAGTAAAACACCCGGCATTTAAAGTATTGGGTAGCAAGTTTCTCAACTTTGCCAAAGTTGTTGTCGAACAAGATGCAGATATTTTAGGGAAGATTTATCCAAATACTCCACAAAAAATTAAGCTGAATAACGAAGTGGGGATGGATTGGGTAAGACGTAATTTCGCAAGTTTTCCCGAAACTGTTGAGCCAAATCTTTCTAAGTAATTATCGCAGTATTCGCATTGAGGTTAATAGGCGATCGCATGGCAGTTGTACTCAAGCAAACGAAAAAGGCGATCGCCTTTATTTCATCCGGAAAATTACGTATTATTAAATATACGTAGAGACGTTCCGCCGGAACGTCTCAGAGCGGGTTTTAGGTTTTACCCATTTACATCATTTACTTGAAATCTGCTGTCAAAAGTCATAAAATACAACTTTATTTAAAAATTATATTTTTCATCGCAATTATGAAGTAATTGTAAAACTTGCTGATCAAGTATATATATTTATCAAAAATAAAATTTTTGTAATGCTAGTATTACTTAGCATTATTTCGCTTAGTGCTTTTTTTTCGATTTGGAGAAATCGTTAGCTTAGTTTTGGAGGTAGGAGTGCATTTTATTAAAAATAAATACAAAAACAAGAGTACTACACTAAAGGAAAAATTTAATTTTTTTAGAGTAAAAAGTATAGATTTTTCTGACGTTAGAGGTGATGTTTTAGCAGGGATGACTGTATCATTAGCATTGATTCCAGAATCTCTGGCTTTTGCTGCTATAGCTAAAGTTGAGCCAATGGTAGCTTTATATACTTCCTTTTGTATAGCCATCGTTATTTCCCTGTTTGGTGGAAGACCGGCAATGATTTCCGCTGCAACTGGTTCGATGGCATTACTAATGACATCATTAGTAGAAAAATATGGAGTTGAGTATTTATTTGCAGCCACCATTCTAACTGGGATAGTGCAATTTCTGATGGGAGTTGGGAAATTAAGCAGATTTTTTAGCTTTATTCCTCAATCGGTTGTGGCAGGTTTTGTGAATGCTTTAGGGGTGTTAATTTTCGTAGCTCAAGTTAAACAATTTGCTGGACAACCTTGGCAAATGTATTTGATGGTAGCAGCTACATTAGCGATCGTCTATCTTTTCCCTCGGATTAGCAAAATTGTACCATCACCGTTAGTTGCCATTGTAATTATGACAATCGTGGCAATGACGACAAAAGTCAATCTTATAAAAGTCGGAGATATTGGCAATATTACAGGTACACTGCCATCGTTTCATTTGCCGCGTATTGACTTTTCTCTAGAAAGCTTTTGGATTATTCTGCCTTACTCATTAACCCTTTCGATTGTCGGTCTTTTAGAATCGTTATTAACCGCAGACTTACTCAATGAGTTAACACAGACTAAGAGTTCTAAAAATCGAGAAGTGAAAGGTCAAGGTATTGCCAACATCGTCACAGGATTTTTTGGTGGAATGGCTGGTTGTGGAATGGTTGGGCAATCAATTATTAATATTAGGTCTGGAGGTAAAGGGCGTTTATCAACTTTTGTATCTGGGGCTTTTTTATTAACTTTAATCTTTGTTTTTCGAGATATAGTCAAGCAGATACCGATGGCAGTATTGATTGGTATCATGATTATGGTGGCTTTTGAAACCTTTAGTTGGAAATCATTACAAGAGTTAAGAAAAATGCCCCTGAGTGATGCAATTGTCATGCCTGTAACGGTGGCGATCGCTCTCTTGACTAATGACCTTGCTAAAGGCGTTTTGGTTGGTGTAATTATTAGCACTTTTATTTTCGCTTGGAAAGCAGCCCAAATCAAAGTAGTCAAATCATTGGATGAATATGGGGCGAAAATATATACAATATCGGGACAACTTTTCTTTGGTTCAATTACCAGCTTTCTTGAGTTTTTTAACTATGCTGAAGACCCAGAAAAAGTTATTATTGACCTTCATCATGCTCATGTGTGGGATCATGCCGCTGAAACAGCAATTTCTCAAGTCGTTGCTCGATATAAAAAATTAGATAAGCATGTGGTGATTGTTGGTATGAACCAAGAAAGTCAGTCATCTATGAGTCAGTTAGAATCGGAAAATTTGTGAACTGAGCGTGATTTAACATAGGATTTCTACATACCCTTCTGTTCCATGCACGCGAATTCGTTGCCCATCTTTTATAATTTTGGTAGCATTTTCTACTCCGACAACTGCTGGTAAGCCATATTCCCGTGCGATAACTGCTCCGTGGGTCATCAGTCCACCAACTTCGGTGACTAGACCTTTTATGGATACAAACAATGGTGTCCAGCTAGGGTCAGTAAAGGAGGTGACTAATATATCTCCATCTTCTAGGTCGGCATCTTCTATGTTTAAGATGATACGTGCTTTTCCCTCTATAACTCCGGAAGAAACAGGTAGACCTACAATAACTTCGGCTGGAAGATTTTCTCGTTTGTACTTACCTGCAATGATTTCACCATCAGACGTGATAATACGTGGGGGAGTTAGTTTTTCATATAATTTGTACTCATCTTTTCGTTTGCTGATAATCTGGTAATCAAGTTTATTTGTGCGTATGACTTCGCGAAGTTCTTCAAAAGTGAGATAGTATATATCTTCTTTTTCATGAATAACGTTGGCTTGTACGAGTTGTGCGGCTTCTTTCAGTAAAGCTTTCTTATAAACAAAGTAGCGATTAACTATGCCGTATTTTGGATATTCACGATAACCGATGAAATTCCGGATCAGGCTGATCGTTCGTTTTGTCTCATTGGCTTTTTGTTCACCATCCGGTAATTGCTTCAATCGATCTAATAACTCTTGTTCTTTTTTCAAAGCTGACTGTTGCCCTTGCTCAAATTTCCGATTGCTGGCATTAGGCTCAAGGTTTTTGATGTTACTGAGAATCATCGGGACAAGTGTAATTGGTTTTTCACTCCAACGAGTTTTAGTAATATCGATTTCTCCGGCACATCGCATTCCGTATTTGTTGAGATAAGCACAGATAGCATTTTGGGTTTCCTTTCCACCATTAAACTTAACCAGTTCATCCAAAAAGTTATCATCTTTTACATGTTGTAAATAATCAATTACTTCCGGATAAGGACGAATCACATCTGCAACATCCAATAGTTCCAGACCCATAGACGAAGTAATATTGTTGGGTACAGATTGAGAAAGCGTGTCTGCTACGTTTTTTTCACCTAACCACTCCTTCATTTTTTCATTGATCCATGATGAAGCATTCATAGCAGTCATAATCACAGCAAAACTTTGTGGATTAGATAAACTCTTCTTTAATTTCTGGGTGTCTTCCAGAATAAAATCAATTAGATCCGCTCCTGATTTCGTTTGGATGTTATGTTTTAACTCGTCTATCGATGTTTGACTACTCTTAATCAGATCGGGAACGATTGTTGGATCGTATTCGATTTGTGTTTGAAAATCCGCAGGCGATATACCTTTATTACTTTTACCGGGACTTTGTTCTTTCTCATCATCTGGTAACGTTTTTATAAAATCTCCTCGCTCTATGATGTTTAGAAGTGCGTCTTTTATAAGCGGATCGGATTTTCCCAAGACATCTACTATAAATTCTCTTCTAACAGGTGAAGCTAGATCAGGTGTGATATCAACAAACAACCTTCCACCAGCTTTATACATGGGTCGAGCAGCTGTTAACTGAAATAAAGACAATCCCAATGGTTTGATGGGGTCAGTCATCATTTGTTGATGACCCACAGATACATAGACGTGATTTTCGCGATCGCTTGCTTCAGGGATCGGGTATAAAGTAGTGATTGGGCGACTCTGGACAATATAAAATGTATCATCAACCAAACACCATTCGATATCTTGGGGGCAACCAAAAAAAGCTTCGATCTGTCTTCCTATGTGTGCTAGTTGTAAAATTTGTTGTTCACTAAGTGTTTGAGTCTTTTGCTGATCAGGATCAATTTGCTGTGTCTCTGTTCCGCCTTCTTTTAGTGGATAGATAGCCAATTTTTTGGTGGCTATCATTTTATCGACGATTTTCTCTTCCTGAACTTTATAACAATCGGGAGATACCAAACCGGAAACTAAAGCCTCACCAAGTCCAAAACTGGCATCAATAGACAGCAATTTTCTATTGAAAGTGACAGGATCGGCTGTAAACAAAATTCCTGATGCCTGCGGGAAGACCATTTTCTGAACAACCACGGACATATAAACTTTACGGTGGTCAAAGCCGTTTTGAAGGCGGTATGTTACAGCCCGGTCGGTAAATAGTGATGCCCAGCACTTGCTGATATGCTGATAGATTGCCTCCCTTCCGATAATGTTCAAATACGTATCCTGCTGTCCTGCAAAGGAAGCCATAGGTAAATCCTCTGCCGTTGCGCTCGATCGCACTGCATAGGCATTTTTCTCACCAATCCTGGAGAGGACGCGGGTGATCTCTTTATTAATGTCTTCAGGGATGGCTATTCCTTCGATGAAAGAGCGAATCTCACCGCAAAGTTCCCCGATTTTATGCCGATCTTCCACCTTGAGAACCGATAACCGATCAAGTAATTCGTTAATTGACGACGTTTCCCCAATGATTCTTTTAAAGGCTTCAGTAGAAATACAAAAGCCATCCGGTACGCGGATTCCTTCAATCTTGGAAAGTTCCCCTAAGTTTGCGCCTTTACCCCCAACAACCGTGAGTTTTGTTTTATCAATATCTTGAAAACAAAGGACAAATGAACTCATCAGTTTACCTCCTTTGGCAATTCATACTTTGGTAATTTTGATGACATCCTATCCATAATAATCAGGACTTATATGATGTCCGGTCAAACAGCCATAATAAAAGAACCCTCTCCAACCCTAAGAGCTTGCGGGGAAGGTGCCACAGGCGGGTAGGGTTCTTCATGAATTATGGGTAAGCTACCGGACATGATATTAATGAGTCTTTAAACTGGATTAATGAGTCTTTAAACTGGATTAATGAGTCTTTAAACTGGATTAATGAGTCTTTGAACTGGATTAATGAGTCTTTGAACTGGATTAATGAGTCTTTGAACTGGATTAATCAGGCTTTGAACTGGATTAATGAGTTTTTTATCTGGATTAATGAGGCTTTTATCTGGATTAATGAGTCTTTGAACTGGATTAATCAGGCTTTGAACTGGATTAATCAGGCTTTGAAATGGATTAATCAGGCTTTGAAATGGATTAATCAGGCTTTTATCTCCATTAATGAGGCTTTTATCTAATCACTCACCCTACTCTTCACTGCCCAATCCTGAAAGACTCTCGTAAGTAAGTTCCTTATTTGCCCAGTTGGTTTGTTGCAGAAATTCATCGAATGTCGTCAAAAGTCCTGGAAACTCTTGACGCAAGTGCTGCACATCAGCTTGATAACCCTTGTGGCGATACCACTGAATCAAAGCGTACAATTCTTTTTGAAATAGAAGTAAGAATATCCACGCAGGTGTTTCTTTGTGAACAACAGTTGTCCCCTGCGCTTGAGAAAATGCCTCCGCAAGTTGCTTTGGAGTCAGCACATCCCCAGCAAGTTCAATTTCTTGACCGATGTACTTATCAGGATTTTTCATCACGTAAGCAGCAACGCGACCCATATCTATAGTTGTAATCAAATGTAAAGGCTTGTCAGGCTGAATCGAAAATGGGAAAGCTCCCTTAAGTATCGATGGGCGCGTGTACTTTTTCCAAAACTCCTCCATAAACAAACACGCTCGTAACATCGTTGTCGGTAAGTCGGCTGAAGAGAGAATTTGCTCAACCTTGTACTTTTGCTCAATGTGGGGAATTCCAGAATTTCTGTCTGCACCACCTGCGGAGTTATAAACAAAGTGCTTAATCTCGGCTTGTTTTGCCGCTTGTGCAACCCGCTTTGCCCTCTCAACTTCTAGCGGATCAGGTTTGGCAGAGTCAGCTGAAGTAGCATGGCAATAAATAGCCGAAATACCGTTCATAGCTGCTGCGAGGGAGTTTTCATCGTCTAAATTGGCTTCAACCAACTCAACTCCAACCTCGCTCATTTTCGATAGAGAAGGACGATTCAGGTCAATTTTTCTAGTTATGGCACGCAGGTTACTAAGTTGCTGTTCGCGAAATCCTTTGATCACATTACCACCAGTGCCACCAGTTACGCCGATGAGCAGAACTTTACCAACTTTCGACTCTGTAGCACCAGAATCTGACATGCTATTACCTAGAGTTCTTCGTTTACATTAAGTTTAGACAAAGAAAGCAGAGACAAACAATAATTTCGCAGCAACCTAATGTAGACAATGCTTTTTTATTTGAATAGTTTTTTATGAAATATTGGATAAAGCAAGTAGCATGGCAACTAATATTGATAATATAGACTCATTTCGTGCATTGGCACTTCAAATTAAGTGTCAGGCGGTGAATCAGGCAACTAACCGCCAAGAAGCGCGTTCTTTAATACAAAATACTATCAACCGCTTGGCACAACAAATCGCTGCCAGTATCGCTTTTATTGGCTTTGACTGTCGTTTAATTGTCCTGCCAGAATACTTTCTCACAGGCTTTCCGATGGGAGAGTCCCTGGCTGTCTGGGCAGAAAAAGCCTGTTTGGAAATGGCTGGTGCAGAGTATGAAGCTCTTGGTAAAATAGCCCAAAAACATAATATCTTCTTGGCAGGCAACGCTTACGAACTCGACCCCAACTTTCCAGGGTTGTACTTCCAAACCTGCTTTGTTATTGACCCCTCTGGGTCAATTGTCTTGCGTTATCGACGACTGAATTCGATGTTTGCCCCCACTCCCCACGATGTCTGGGATAAATATCTAGATTGCTACGGCTTAGAGGGTGTTTTTCCGGTAGCGAAGACAGCGATCGGTAATTTGGCAGCTCTGGCATCAGAAGAAATTTTATATCCAGAAGTGGCGCGTTGTCTAGCTATGCGCGGAGCAGAGATTTTTCTGCATTCGACATCAGAAGTTTATAGCAAGATGTTAACGCCTAAAGATGCGGCAAAAATCAGCCGTGCAGTAGAAAACATGGCATATTTAGTCTCAAGCAATACAGCAGGCATCGCAAATATCCCGATTCCGATTGCATCCACCGATGGAGGATCTAAAATTATTGACCATCGAGGAATTGTTTTAGCAGAGGCAAGTGTAGGTGAGAGTATGGCAGCTTTTGCCGAGATTGATTTGGCAGCTTTACGACGCGATCGCCGCAGACCTGGGTTAAATAATTTACTTTCACGGCAGCGATTTGAGCTATATGCCGAAAGTTACCGCCAGTCGCATTTCTACCCACCAAATACTATGCTGGATAAAGAAGTAGACCGCAAACACTTTATTCAAACACAGCAAGAAACTATCGAGCGTTTAGGCAAATTAGGAATAATTTGAGATTGGGGACTGGGGACTGGGGATTAGGGACTGGGGACTGGGGACTGGGGATTAGGGACTGGGGAAAAGGGAAAAGGGAAGAATTATTACCAATTCCCAATGCCCAAGCAAGAGGGAGAAAAGGGAAAGGGGAAAGGGACTCATGTAGAAATATTTTCTTTTCTCTTCGACTGATTTTAAATGACTCCATACCCTTTCCCTTTTCCCTTTACCCTTTTCCCCTCCTCAAATTGCCCAATGCCCAATGCCCCATACCCAATAATGAGTAAACCAATCGAAATTCGCAACCCCCGAACCGGAAAGTATGATTACGTGATTATACCGACGCCTTCCAAACTGCTGGTTCAACAATGTAGCCGTCTGCGGAGGGCGCAAAAAAGCTGGCTCCAAGAAGGTCTAGAAGGGCGAATTGAAGCCTTACAGCAGTGGAAACAAGTAATATTATCTGGACGTGACAAACTCACAGAGGCTTTAGTCACCGATACTGGCAGATTATCAATCTCGGTGATGGAAATTGATTCCTTCCTTTCCAGCATCGATCGCTGGTGTGGATTAGCGCCAAAATTATTACAAGACTTTGAAAAAGGTACAGCAATACCTTTTATCCAACTGCAACAAACAGCGGTTCCTTATAGTTTAGTTGGGGTGATTAGCCCTTGGAATTTTCCGTTATTGCTGTCTACAATTGATACGATTCCGGCATTGCTAGCGGGTTGTGCTGTCATTGTCAAACCCAGTGAAATTACTCCCCGCTTCATGGCACCCCTGTTAGCGACACTTAGCACTGTTCCTAAATTGCGCGACATATTAACTTTTATTGAGGGTGCAGGGGAAACTGGAGCCGAATTAATTGAGAATGTGGATCTGGTGTGCTTTACTGGTAGTGTAGCCACCGGACGAAAAGTAGCAGAAGCCGCAGCTAAACAGTTCATTCCCGCTTTTTTGGAATTAGGCGGAAAAGATCCGGCGATCGTCTTAGAATCAGCGGATATAGAATTAGCAACATCAGCAATTTTGTGGGGTTCCGTCGTCAACACCGGACAATCTTGCTTGTCGATTGAGAGAATTTACGTTGCTGAATCTATCTTTGATAAGTTTTACCATCAACTTGTAACTAAAGCCTATCGCCTACGACTGGCTTATCCTAAAATTGAAGATGGCGAAATTGGTCCGATTATTGCCGAAAGACAAGCAGCGATTATTAAAGACCATCTCCAAGACGCAGTATCTAAAAAAGCAGTAATTCACTGCGGTGGGGAAGTTGAGCAATTAAATGGTGGTTGGTGGTGTCGTCCAACAGTTATCACAAGTGTTAACCATTCGATGACAGTGATGACTGAAGAGACATTTGGACCAATTATGCCGGTGATGGCTTTTTCTACAATTGAAGAAGCGATCGCATTAGCCAACGATACCATCTATGGACTAAGTGCTGCTGTCTTTGGCTTGGAAGCAGAAGCTTTAGAAGTCGCACAGCAGATAGATGCAGGTGCTATCAGTATCAACGATGCTGGACTCACTGCCGTCATGCACGAGGGTGAAAAAAATGCTTTTAAATTCTCCGGTATGGGTGGATCGCGTATGGGAGCAGCCGCGCTAACACGATTCATGCGGAAAAAAGCATTTTTAGTGAAAACTAACACTGTTAGCGACCCTTGGTGGTTTAATAACCAATAAAGCCAGGGCTATTTTAGATTTTAAGACGCGCATCAGCTTGCCCCAGAGAGGGAAGTGTCTGCCACAGAAAAACAAGTAAACAACCCAAAGACAACAAGAAAAATAGGAGTTTTATTATGTCTACCATCAAAGAAGAAATGCCTGTTCTTTTCCGTCATGAAGGAAATTGGGTAGGTACGTATACAGTCGTTGATATAGAAGGAAAAATCCTCGACAAGCATGAATCTCACTTAACCTGTCAGTTTCCAGAAAACGGTTCTTATCCCTACTACCAAGTTAATCGCTACACATGGTCTGATGGTAAATACGAAGAACATCAGTTTCCCGGAACCTATCACGATAAAAAACTTTGGTTTGATACAGAGCGCATACAAGGAAAAGCCTGGGAAGCAGACGATTCAACTGTGATTTTATGGTTTTCTTATAAGACAATGCCAGAAATGTCTTTATATGAAATGATTCTAATTAGCCCTGACAATAACTATCGCGCTCGCACTTGGCACTGGTTTAAGAACCATCAAATTTTTCAACGTACCCTAATTCAAGAAGAACGGCTACGATAAGCTAATTGGCATTTTGAAGTTTTAATTTTTTAAAGGCATGGCAAAAGCTGACAAAATCAATTTTTCTACTCCTAGTGGTTTTCCAGAATTTCTTCCTAGCGAAAAGCGTTTAGAATTATATTTGCTAGATATCATCCGCAAGGTATTTGAAAGTTATGGATTTACACCGATTGAAACTCCCGCAGTAGAACGCTTAGAAGTGTTGCAAGCCAAAGGTAATCAAGGTGATAATATTATTTATGGGATTGACCCCATCTTGCCACCAAATCGCCAAGCTGAGAGGGATAAAGCAGGGGAAACAGGTTCAGAAGCACGGGCTTTAAAATTTGACCAAACAGTTCCTCTAGCGGCATATATTGCCCGTCACTTAAATGAATTGACCTTTCCCTTTGCTCGTTATCAAATGGACGTAGTTTTCCGGGGAGAAAGAGCAAAAGATGGGCGTTTTCGGCAGTTCCGTCAATGCGATATTGATGTAGTTGCTCGTCGGGAACTCAGCTTGCTTTATGATGCTCAGATGCCGGCAATTATTTCGGAGATATTTGAGGCAATTAATATTGGTGATTTTCTGATTCGCATCAATAATCGGAAAATTCTCACAGGTTTTTTTCAGACTGTAGGAGTTGCCGCAAATCAAATAAAATCCTGTATTGGGATTATTGACACGCTGGAAAAAGTCGGGGAAAGTAAGGTCAAACAGGATTTAGAAAAACAGGAAATTTCCGCAGAGCAATCTGAAAAAATTATCGAATTTATTAAAATTAAGGGCACAGTTGACGAGGTATTAGATAAGCTCAAATATTTAGCTGAAACAATGCCAGAAGCCGAGCAATTTACTCTCGGAGTTACGGAAGTAGAAACGGTTATTTCTGGTGTTCGTAATTTGGGAGTGAGTGAAAATCGTTTCTGTATTGATTTAGCGATCGCTCGTGGACTAGATTATTATACAGGAACAGTTTACGAAACAACTTTATTAGGACATGAAGCCTTAGGCAGTATTTGCTCTGGTGGCAGATATGAAGAATTGGTTGGAACATTTTTAGGTGAGAAAATGCCTGGTGTAGGCATTTCCATTGGCTTAACTCGCTTAATTAGTCGCTTGCTTAAAGCTGGTATTCTTAATTCCTTAGCTGCTACTCCAGCGCAAGTGATGGTTGTGAATATGCAAGAGGATTTGATGCCCATTTATTTGAAAGTGTCACAAAATCTGCGTCAGGCGGGAATTAATGTTATAACTAGCTTTGACAAACGAGGTTTAGGCAAACAATTTCAGTTAGCTGAAAAGCAAGGAATTCAATTTTGTGTAATTATTGGTTCTGAAGAAGCAGCAGCACAAAAATCATCACTCAAAGATTTGCAAACAGGTGAGCAAGTAGAAGTAGGATTAGCTAATTTGCCAGAGGAAGTTAAACGGAGGCTGCAATAATGAAGCTAATTTGTCGTATAACGAATTATGTTCAGACCTAATAGACTGAAGAAAATGCTCCAAACCGATTCCAAACCAATCGGTTGCTGGATTTTTTTCTCAGACGGTGACTCAATAGAACTTCTTTCTATGTGTGGATTCGATGCTTTTATCATCGACCACGAACATGGCGCTACGGAGATGGGTGTTTTAGTAGAACAACTCCGCGCCGCCCAAGCGACAGATGTTACCTGCATTTTGCGTGTACCTTCACACGATCCAGTCTATATTAAGCGAGCCTTAGACATGGGTGTGGAAGGTATACTCGTTCCAACGGTAGAATCAGCAGATGAAGCGCGAGCAATTGTCACTGCAACCCGCTATCGACCTCATGGCGGACACCGAGGTGTTGGTTATCCGGAGAGCCGAGCAGCCAACTGGGGTTTAGCAGAGCTAGAGTATCCTGCCAATTATCGAGAGAACCTACTTGTAGCTGTTATCGTCGAAACCCGTCGGGGTTTCGAGAATGTTAAGGAAATTGCCGCAGTTGACGGGATCGATATGGTATTTTTAGGACCAGGCGATCTTACGGCAGATATCGCAGACGATTTTGCTGCACTGACCAAGTTTGGCACTTACGATAATTCAGAACTTGACCGACTGATGGCGGAAGCTGAAGCGATAGTCCGCTCCACCCCTGATTGTTGGCTTGCGGGCATTAGTCGCAATGCCGCAGGAGGTCGCGAACTGTTCGCTAAGGGATATGATTTCGTGACACCTGCTGGTGATGCCTGGTTGCTATCCGATGCGGCGCGTTCGATTGTCGCTGCCATGAGAAGTTAAAATTTTGGTGTTGCTAAATCATCCCTTAATTCAGCAACGCCAAAATTTTCAGTTTAAAAAGTGTGGAGTTACTTAGATCGTGAATACTCGTGAAGTTATTATTCCCAAAGGGATGGAAGTCTTATATGAAAAGTATCACTATTGCCCTGGCATTAAGGTAGGCAATACATTATATATCTCAGGACAGGTGGGACGCGATGAAAATTTACAGGTAGTAGAGGGAACGGAAGCGCAATTTGTCCAGACTTTCGAGAATGTTAAAAAGGTACTTTCAGCAGCAGGAGCCACTTTTGACGATGTGGTAGAGATGATTACTTATCATGTTACAGGTGTCAATCTCGGCAATTTGCAAGTTCAGCCTTCTAATGCTTCAGAACAACAACAGTTTACTATTCCACATCTGCCACTGTTTATCAAAGTAAAAGATCGCTATTTCACTAATAATTTCCCTACTTGGACAGGGGTTGGTATAACTGCTTTATCTACACCAGGACTAATCGTAGAGATTAAGTGTACAGCAATTCTAGAAAATTAGAGGCGGAACTATTCTGAATTGTTCAGAAATTCGATTACTACCTTGGAAACTTCTTCAGGTATCTGATTCATCATGCAAATTGTTCCTTGTTCAAATTCAGCTACTTTGCCATGAGGAATTGCTTGGGAAAGAAAATAGCGATCGCCAACTTTTGCTAAACTCAGTCTTTCAAATTCTTTTACATCATCCATTCCCCAGATAATCAGAGTTGGGCAATCAATGGAACGAAATCTTTCTGGTGCATCAAGACAGTAATTGCCTACAGCCCAAATTGCATACAAAGGATGACCAAAACATTTTAAATCGTCTAAAACCCAACGGTGATTTAATTCGGCAGAGCCTACGTATCGAGAACGGGCTAACCATCTTTTCATGAGATGAGAGCCATCTTCTTGGATTTTAAAACCTTCCTCAAACATTCTGAATAGCTGTGTTTGTCCTCCTTCACCAAAACCAGCTACGTTACCTAAGATCAGTTTTTCAACGCGATCGCTATAAGTTGCTGCTACTTCTCCAGCCACAAAAGCACCTGTATGGTTTCCCATGATGCTCGTTTTTTCTATACCTAATTCATCTAAAAGAGCAATAACTGTTTTCGCGTAGTCGGCAACTGTGTACATTCTGGGCGGTTTATCCGAATCACCAAACCCCATCAAATCCATTGCTATGACTCGTCTGTGTTGAGCAAAGATGGGCATAAGTTCGCGATATTCATCACTACTGCGGGGGTTCATGTGCAGCAACAGCAGAGGTTCACCCTCACCGCCGATTCGATAAAGAATCTGTCCATCTTCTGTGTCTAAAAAAGCTCGTTTAATTTTTTGTTTCATTATTTTTGTGCGATCGCATTTATATTTCCCATTAGGGCGAGCATTGCCCACCCTACATTTATGTTGGCTTTCTCACCCGCCCTGAAATAAATTTCAGGGCTAATAGCTAAAGTAAACTGAAGTTTACTATTATATTTTTCACATTATTTTAGTCATCTTTAGATGACTTTAGCTATTAGCAAGGAAATTCATTTCCTTGCGGGACTGGGGTTTTACCTTAAATTGACACCAATGAGCAATGCTCATGTGCCCCTACGAGAAATCTATATGTATCAGGGTTTGGGTGAATTGTATTAGTTGGCAGTTACCTGTAACTCTTGTCTTCGGGAAGCTCGCGGCAGCATCTTCAGAATCTCGCGGGTTTGCGCTGGCGTCGCAACTTCCCGACCGAGGGTATGCGCCATCTTCGCAACCTTTTCCACTAACTCGCCATTATGCGGCTTACCGAAGCGAGTGTAAGCATAATCTCCAAGTCCAATTCCGACGTGTCCGCCAAGGGTGATTGCCCAGGCTGCCACCCTCATCACGTCTCCATTCCAGCAAAGTGCTAACCACTGATTACCCGCAGGAACTTCAGCCACAAACGCCTGCAAACCGGATATAGTCGGCGCAGCTCCTGCCGGCATAACTTCCCCAGTAAAGACAAACTCCCACAGCGTTTCCCGTGGCAGAAGTCCCATTTCCTGGAAGCAACGCGCTGTTCGCATTTGCCCTACGTCCCAACAGACTGAACTGACGTAGAGATTGTGCTGCTTGAATACTTCAAGCACCGCCCTAAGATTTTCGCGGGTATTAATGTACACTTGGTCATAACTAGTAAACTGTTTCACCTGGGGATTCCAGAAGTCCACGTTGAGCGACCCGAAATCTACTGGTACCATGTCAACCCGCAGCACTGGATCGTCATTCACTGCTAAGATGTGCCGGACGCGATCCTCTACCTGATTCTGTGTAATGTAGCCAAGCGTCGGATGAATTAGGAGATCCGTCTGTTCGCGAATTCCTTGGATCACTTCAAGATATAGTTCAACTTCGTTGCGCGGTTTCCCAGTCTCTGAATCTCGCCCGTGCCAATGAAAAATCGAAGCCCCTGCTTCCCAGGCACGAACTGCTTCGCGGATGATCTCTTTTGGACTGTAGGGCAAAGCAGGATTGTCCTGGCGATGGGTTATTTCGTTACAACGACACTCGATAATAAGTGGTAATTCCTGGTTCATTGTCTTCCTTCTAAATAGGTGGCAAATTAACTTGTATATTTACTAGCTAAATAGTTATATTCTTTGCACAAGTATTTACTACTTTTCCAAAAAATCAACTACTACTTTTAATACTTCCTCCGGCATTTGATTGATCATCCAAAGCGTTCCGCCTTCTAGTTCGACTTTTTGACTATGAGGAATTACTTCCTGGAGCCAAGATTGATTCTCAGCTTTGGCTAAACCAGCTTTTTTTAACGGTTCTAACGCCTTTTCCCCTGACAAAATCAAAGTAGGAGACTTTATCAAACGAAATCTTTCTGGGGCAGAAAGACAATAGTTTGCTACTGCCACACCAGGGTATACAGGAGAGCCAAAGCACTTCAAATCATCCAAAACACAACGGTGATTTAAGTTTCCCTGTCCAACGTAACTGGTACGAGCTAACCATCTTTCCATCAGGTGAGAGCCATCTTCTTTAATTTGAGACCCTTGAGAATATATCTTTAAAATCTTGTCTCTTTCCTCTTCGTCAAATCCAACTACATTGCAGAGGATGAGTTTTTCAACTCTTTCAGGGTAAGCTGCTGCCACTTCTCCGGCAATATAACCCCCTGTAAGACTACCGAAAATGCTCGTCTTATTTATGCCTAATTCGTCCAAAAGAGCGATCGCATTTTTGGCATAGTCTGCAACTGAATAAACTCTGGGAGGCTTGTCAGAATCACCTAACCCCATTAAATCCATTGCAATTACTAATTTTTTGGGAGCCAAAATAGGCATCAATTCTCGAAATTCATCACTACTGCGGGGTGTCATGTGCAGTAAAAGTAGAGGTTCGCCTTCTCCACCCATACGGTAAAGAATTTGTCCATCCTCTGTGTCTAAAAATGCTCTTTTGATACGTTGGCTCATGTTCTTATACTCCTGACTATGCCAGTCGTAGTACCGTAACTGAGAATACAACTATTATTGGCGTATTGGCGATCGCTAAACAATTGCATTGACCTGATTGTAAAACATCCCCTGCTTGCTACCTTCACTAAATACGCAGAAAGTAAATATTCCACCAAGGCTGAACTTTTTAGCACGTCTTGGCGCGGCTTCTAGGTCGGTTGCGATCGCCCGAATGCTCTACAAAAAGCAACTTGCCACCTGACTGGCGTTTAGTCCTTTACTGGAATATATGGTAACTAATGATGTAATTATTTTGCTAGATTTACTGATAAATTGGTGCTAAACTACTCTTGTTTCTGGGTTGCGCTGTAGCTTAACTCAACCTACAAGATCCACGATTACACTAATGATGAAAAATCTAGCTCTACTATCTGCCACAGTTCTTGCCACTACATCTGGATTGATTTTCGGGACAATACAAGCCGCCTCTGCGTTAAATTGGAACTGGAATTATTCTGGTACTGGCATCGCGGCAAACGGTATTTTCACCACTAATGATACCCCTGACGATTTGGGATTTTACCAGATTTTGGGAATTACTGGTACACGAAATGGTGAAACAATTACTGGTTTGCAAGCTCCTGGGACTCCAGTACCGGGAAACGAACCTTTTAATGTTGACAATTTAATTAGTCTTAATACTCAGCAGTTAACCAATAACGGCTTCGGGTATTTAACATCGGGGGGAAGTTATTCTAGTCCGTTTTTCGCGGATTTTTTAACGCCACCAGGTTATTTAGAGGTTTTTTCTGCCGTACCACTTGTACCAGGTTTTGAAAATTTTGGACCAGAAGATAGTGAGTTACCCATTAGGTTTTCTGCAAGGATAATCACCGTCCCTGAACCCAACTCCATTTTTGGCTTAGTTACCATCGGCACTCTCGGTGCTGGTTTAGCATTGAAACGTAAAAAGCCATCCAAATTCACCGAGAAGAAGCTCGAAAAAATTTCCTAAAATCATCAAAAAGTTCATGAAGGCAGAAGCCAGCTATGTTCCCACGCATAAAAACGTGGCATTGAAACAAGGACTCCTTGTATCTCTGGCTTGTGCATCTCGATATAAATTTTCTTCTTTAGTGGGCTTTATACTCATAACTGAAGTTTTTATTAATACTTCTTACATCGTCGCTGCCTTCTACGCTCTGCCTTTTTTTAAATAGCGTCCAGTGGGTGAACCCAAGACCTGTCCGTTATTATAAATAAGATTTCCACGCAAAAAGGTACTCTTGACTCGCCCAGTTAACTCCACACCTTCAAAGGGTGTATAACCTTGTTGTGACTTGGACTCAGCCGCATTTACTACAAAAGTTTCGTTGGGGTCTAACAGCACCAAGTCAGCATCATAACCAATGGCAATGTCACCTTTTTCTAACAAACCAAAGCGTCGGGATGGGTTCCACGATAGCAACTTAGCCATGTGATTGTAAGACATTCCTCGCTTACTACCTTCACTAAATACACCAGAAAGTAAATATTCTGTACCCCCAAAACCAGACTTTGCTAACCAAATATTATTGGGGTCTTTAGCACTTCTTTTTTGTTCAGCGGAACAGCAAGCGTGGTCACTAACTATCCAATCTACCTGATGATTAAGTACTGCTTGCCATAAGTATTCCACATCAGCACGGGGACGAATAGGGGGGTTAACTTTTGCCCAAGCACCATTGGGAGTATCAACATCTAATAGTAGATGTCCAACAGTAACTTCGCGCCGAAAATTGATATGAGGAAAAGCAGTTTGCATAGTTAAAGCTGCTTCCATTGCTTTACGCGAACTCAGGTGCAACAAATTGATATTTGCACAGTTAGTCTCATGTGCCAAATAGGAAGCAATACAAATGGCTAATCCTTCGGAATGAGGGGGACGCGCTGCACTATAAGCGTGAAGTCCACTAAGACTAGAATCATTTTCAACTATTTTAGTATAAGCGTTGAGAATTTCTGCAACTTCACAGTGCAAACTTAAGCTGATAGTATCTCGCGCTTCTGGATGTTTTTCCATCAAGCGAGTTAGACCACGCATAATAAATTCAAAATGGGCAAAGTCGTAGCGTTCCTCTTTATTAATCATTAAAAATAGATTTTGCTGGTCTGACAAACCATGCAACCCATATCCGCCATAAAACATGAAGATTTTAAATGAAGATACCCCATATTCTTCAAACAGTAAAGGTATTTCGTCGATATGCTGGCTAGCTATCGGTGCAACGTGATAGCTGTAATCTACAAAAAAATTACCTGCGGATAACGCTAATACTTCTGGGAAAAAATCTTTATAAGAACCACCTTTATTAAGATAATACTGCCCTGTACGGATGTAATTTAGACTAGTTGTTACTCCCCCCATTGCGGCTGCTTTGGTTTCAGTCACAGCATCTTTATCCAGAGGTTGATAGATACCGATGTGCATATGGGCATCCACGACCCCAGGAAAGCCCAGCAAGTTTTTGCCATCAAATACCTCTTTGCCTTCTTCTGGGCTAATATTAGGGGCAATCTGAGCAAATTTCCCATCCTTAATTCCTAAATCAAGTAGTTCGACAGCATCATGATGGGGACGAACTACCCGCACATTTTTGATAATTTGATCTAATACGGGACTTTCAGACACAGTAAACCTCACAGTAAAATGAGTTTAGTTAGGAATTACAACATCGAATCGAGACGAAGACCAAATCCCATCATTATATAACGGTTTTTTATCAAATCATCTTCAGGAGAAAAGACAATGGAAAGTTTTAATGAGTATCATATAGACCCAAATGAATTTACTTTTCTTAAAAGTTTTCAAGATAACTGGCAAGTCATTAGAGATGAGTTTACATGCTTTATGAAGCAAGCATCTAATGACGAGTTAAAATTAACTTACGATATTCTGGGTCCTAAAAGTAAAACTATTAAAACCAAAGGTAATGCAAAATACACTGCTTTTGGTATTTTATTTCAAGGTTTATTTATTGAAGAATATATTCAATTCCATCAAATACAATATCCTGATTATGAATCAGATGATGTATCAAAAAAAGCACTGGCATTAAGAGAGAAATACTTTCCTTCTTTAGCTAAAGTAATAGAAAAAGTCAACTTTAGCGATGATGATATTATCAGAAATGTCTACTTTGGTACATTTCATCCCGGCTTGGATATCAAGCTACATGTGAACTATAACCCTCACATGAATCGTGGCTATTTAGGATTGATTGTACCAGAGGGAGATGTAGCTATGAAAATATGCCACGATCAACTTTATTGGCATGAAGGAAAATTCCTGGTTTTAGATCACAGCTATCCACACTGTCCGCATAATTACACCAATTATGATAGAACTGTCTTGGTTGTAGACTTTTTTAAACCGGATAAACCTAGAGAGGAAGTTATCCGATTTGAGAAAGAGCAGGTCACACAACGTATGCAAGAGAATCCTTACAGTTTAGGTGTTTTTGGTAAAAGCGATAAAGCTAAAGAAGAAGATTTTATTAAGTATGGTTTAGCTCATCAGTTAGAGTGGGATAAAGCTTTAGAAGCTTAATATAATATCTGGCTGGGGAAACTAATTGAATAGAAACTCTTTGGCTTCTCTTAAAAATCCTATGTTTTGAAATGTCTCCACACTGGCTAGGTAAATTAATTAAATGACAATATTCCAGAATAAATAAGATAATTTAAACAGATTAAAATAGCAAAACGTTTTCAGATTTGTAAATGAGCATAAAAACCTACAGAAAGTTAATAGCAAAGCAACTTAACCAAGATTTTAAATCTGCGGTTGAAATTGTCGAAATTCCTATTCCCAAACCTGCTGCTAATCAACTTTTAATTCAAAACAAATTGGCTGGCATTAATGGTGGCTTTGACACTCTACTTTGTCGTGGCGAAGTTCCGTATTTTCACTTAATTCCTCCCTTTGATTTAGGTGTGGAAGCAGTGGGAAACGTTGTCAGTATGGGTGAAAATGTCAAAGATTTTCAAATTGGTGATGCTGTCATAACCACAACGCTTGGTGGTGGTTATCGAGAATATCAGGTTATCGATGCAAACTTAACGGTGAAGGTGCAACAAGCAACACCAGAAGTACTAACACTAATGCCTACAGGTGTATCAGCTTTAGTTGCATTGGAACAAGTGGGAGAGATGAAAAGTAATGAAGTGGTTTTAGTGACAGCAGCAGCAGGGGGAACCGGTCATATTGCGGTGCAATTGGCTTCTTTAGCAGGTAATCATGTCATTGGTACTTGTAGCACCGAGGCAAAGACACAATTATTAGAGAAATTGGGGTGCGATCGCATTATCAACTATCGTACAGAAAACCTCAACCAAATCCTCAAACAAGAATACCCCAATGGCATTAATTTAATTTTTGAATGTGTCGGTAAACAAGTTTTCGATACCTGCGTTGAAAATTTAGCGATTCGCGGACGTTTAGTTACTATTGGCTACATTTCCGAATATGCTCTAAATGTAGAACAGGTGCTACAACCTCGAATCTATCATCAACTGATGTGGAAAGCTGCTTCTGTACGAGGTTTTTTAATGCCTCATTATAAAGAATATATACCAGAAGCACGCGATCGCCTGTTAAACTTGTTCTATACAGACAAACTAAAAGTTGCCATTGACTCAACTCAGTTCAACGGCATAGAATCCATCCCTGCTGCTGTGGAATATTTAATTACTGGTAAAAATTGTGGCAAAGTAGTTGTCAGATTTTAGTCAATCGGTGGTGACAATGGCAGAAAAATCAGAAAATACTTTGAAAGTTGCACATCAAGCATTCAGCCACTTTCAACACGCTTTAGCAACAGGGGAGTGGAACTCCTTTCTCGATATGCTTACTGAAGACTTTAGCTTTTGGTTTCCGATAGGAAAATACCACGGCTTAAATGTCGGTAAACAGAAAGCTGAAGCTTTTTTCGATTATGTTAATGAAGTCTTCAGTCCGGGGTTAACTCTCACTTTAGACAGCGTTACTAGTAATGAAAAGACGGTGATTTTTGAGTTCCGCGATGAGGGAATGATGTACAAAGAACCTTATAAAAATCGCGTAGCTGTTGCTTTTGATGTGCGGGGAGATAAAATTTGTGGCTATCGAGAATACTTTGGTAGTGATGGTAAATCGAATTAAAAAGTTGTTAGTGGTTAGTGGTTAGTTGTTAGTTGTTGGTTGATGGAGACGCGAGAAACATCGCGTCTGTACAATGTTAGTTGTTAGTTAACGTCGAGGTTTGGTTTATTCAATTCTTGAGACTTAGCTTCTGCTGCTTGATATGCATCTAAGTAGTCTTTACCACCTAACATTACATCACCATAATATTCATAAGGTGCTGCACCATAAACTGGTAGCGGTTCGTCTTCTGGATAATCTTCTTTCGATTCTTCGATTATCGCTTTCAGTTTTTTCACACTCAAGCTTTGTGCTGGAAAGTACCAGAATTCTTGCTCGTTTTTATTCAGGTGCGGTAGGGTAGGATCGATAATGCTGACAACAGAGTCGTTGCAGTCGGTATCGCTTAACTCAATCCAAGCATGTTCAATCGGTTTGTAAGACTTGCGACCAATAACTAAAAAGCCTTGCACATAAGTTGCTCCCTCAGTGGCTAATGCTGCTTTGTAAGCATTGTCAAACGGAGTTCTAGCTTTGCTTTTTACACTTTGAGCAATCTGAAAAGAAAGCGTTTCATCTAATGCTTTGTCCATTTACAGCGGGAATTAGAGCGCCGACTACAATATCCTAACACTACTCTTCATTTGCCACTGTAATCAGCGTGTTGCTAGACAAAAACAGGAGATGCAAAAAAACTAAGTACGGCTTTTTTCATTCTCTAAAATACTTCTTTAGTAGCAGGTTTTCTGTAGCTTTTAATTCTAGATTGATGAAATCTTCACTTATATCACTACCGTCATTAACATATGTTTTCCGAAAAATCAACTATTGTTACTACCCAAGCTGATAAATTCCAGATAGAGGGAATTACTGAACCTGTGATACTGCGTTATTTTGAAAGTTTAAACGCAGGAGAGTTTGATGAGGTTGCTCGCTTGTTTGCGTCGGATGGTGTGATCCAACCGCCTTTTGAATCTGGTATTGTGGGGCAAGATGCGATCGCAGCCTATTTAAAACAAGAAGCTCAAGGCATTAAAGCGGAACCCTGTCAAGAAATAGCCAAAAATTTGGATAATAATCAAATCGAATTTCACGTAAGTGGAAAAGCACAAACTACTTGGTGCGGTGTCAACGTCATGTGGCTGTTTATCCTCAACCAACAACGGCAAATTCAATTTACCAAAATCAAACTTTTAGCTTCTCCTCAAGAATTGCTAAATCTGCGACGATGACAGGATACGGGTTAGGAGTTAGTGGATAGTTGATAGTGGGAATTTGAAGAGGAGGAAAGGGAAAAGGGGAATAAAAAGAAGATTTGTGAACTTCACCTGCCCAATGCCCATTGCCCATTGCCCATTGCCCAATGCCCATTGCCCAATGCCCAACATTGTAGTTTTTTCAATTTTCTGGCTTATTTATCTAGTTCAGACAGAGTGACTTCTAACTTAAGACAGTTACCACCATCACACTGCAACTGGTATTCTACTTTATCCATTAAACGATGCATAATCAGCCAACCATAACCACCTTCTTGTTTGTCCAGTGGGTTGGGAGGAAAGTAGCTGGACATATCAAAGCCGTTACCGCGATCCCAAACTTCTAAGGCTATGTTATGGTCTTTGAATTCCAAGCGAATTAAAACTGGCGCATTGGGCTGATCTTTGTGAGCGTGACGTACTACATTCGAGTAAGCTTCCACCAACGCTAGCCGCAAACGATTTGATACCTCTGACCAATCAACTGTCTCTTTTAGATGGATTTGTAAGCATCCTAACAACCAGGTTTCCACAATGCTTAAAAACTTTAAGTCACTTGGTACATGAAGCTCACTTTTCATTGCTTACATAACCTCCAGTGAGAGAATAGTTTGGTCATCTTCTTGAACGTTGTTATCTGCTTGGATGCGGGCTAGCAAATGGTTGAGAGAAAGTGGTTTAGGCTCACTTTTTAAGAGTTGCCAAAGACCTTCTTGATTTAACATAGAATGGGTAGCTGGCTGCGTGCCATCCACAGTTTTCTTGTTTAACTGCGTCTGGTTTAAGACCATTGCTTCAGTAATACCATCACTAGCAAGTAACAAGGTATCTCCAGATGAAAGAAGTAATTGACCAGACTGTGCTTGCCATTTGGGTAAAATACCTAAAGGAATGCTGCGTACCTTGAGATAATTGGGATTTTCTGCCAAATTTGCCCCTGCTGTCCAATGCATGGGATATATGTGACCGGCGTTTGCGTAAATTAGTTTCCTAGTGGTGGGGGTATAACAAGCTAAGACGAGGGTGATGAAGCAATTGTTGCTGATCAAGTCCTCAGACAAAGCATGGTTGAGATTTTGCATAATTACGTTTGGCGACGGTGGCAATTCTACAGATAATTCGCGGCGCAAAACGGAAATAGCACTTGACATGAATAAAGCCGCTGGGACACCTTTGCCGGAAACGTCACCGACTGCTAACCACAAATCACCTTTGGGATGAGCAAAAACTTCAAAAAAATCTCCTCCTACTTCGCGAGCGGGGTAGCAGCAAGCTTGAATTTTCGCGCCTTTGATTTCAGGTAAGCTTTGGCGCAGGAGGTTATTTTGAATTTGGCGGGCAACTTCTAACTCGGTGCTGATTTGTTGTTGCTTTTCTTGGAGATGTTGGTAGAGTTTTGCTTGGGAGAGGGCTAAAGCTGCTTGTTCGGCGACTCCGGCAATTAGTTGGATATCTTCATCTCCCCAAGTGCGATCACCTCCTTTTTGATATAAGGCAAGAACTGCTAGCAAATGTTTCTGATAGCTTATAGGCACAACTAGTTGATAACAGCAGCCGTCTTGTGTATTTGTAGATACCTGATATTGATGGGTTTCAAGAACTTTTTCAATCAACAAGCTGGGGTCAAAGGTGCAGCAATTGATGGGAACTTTGGGGTTTTGGTAAGAAAACTCATCTAGGGTGAGGCGATCGCTTTCCACTGGTTTGAGTAAACAACAAGTGGCTTCAAATGTCTCTCCAATGGTGGTGACAATCTTTTGCAGCATACTGCTATAATCCAGAGACTCGCGAATTGCTGTAGTCACCGCATTAAACAAAGATTCTCGCCGCAAAGCGCGACGCAACTCGTGGGTGCGTTTCTTCAACACCATATATGTATCAGCCGCTTGCCCAACTATTGCTTTGAGGCGCTCCGGATTCCAGGGTTTAATGATATACTTAAACACCTGACCGGAGTTGATTGCCTCTACCAAATCCTCCACATCAGTAAAGCCTGTCAGCAAAATCCGAATCGTATCCGGAAAGCGATCTACCGTGCGACTGAAAAATTCTGTGCCGTTCATCTCTGGCATTCTTTGGTCAGAGATAATTACAGCCATTTCGCCTTCTCTGTCTAAAATTTCGATAGCTTCTAGTGCGTGACTTGCTCTATATACTTGAAAATCTCGCCTAAAAGTGCGGTAGAGTAAATCTAAGTTATCTGGCTCGTCATCCAGCACCATGAGCTTTAGTTTGCCTACATCTGTCTCACTCATATTTGATTTTATATTTCAGATTCTTTAACGTGTCGCGGAAGTCCCCACCTTCAATGTACTTATAAGGTGGGGATTGTGAGCGTGGGGTGAGGATTGCATCCAGTATTGTTTTTTTGCTGAAGCAAAAACAAATACTGGATGTATGACGAAGCACCAAAATTTTCTGATAGAATTATTGGGTCTTGACCACCAATGCCGTAAGCGAAAACCAAGCTGTATAGGTAAGTGTCGCAAGAGAAAGATTTGGGTCTTGGGAACCAGGACTCCTGCCCTTGGAGGGAACGTCAGACTTTCTAGTACTACGAAGTTCTGGAGGCTGTTCCCGATGAATTGGGAAGCCCCGTCCGTCTTACTGTGGGGTAGTTCACTAGGATGCCCACCGAGATTTAAATACATCTCAAAATCTCCAAAAATATGCAATACGCTTGCGCTAAACCGTCTTGTGGACGTTAAGGGATAACTGCTTCCATGCTCCCGTTGAAACGTCAAGTAATGTCTAGCTTTGTCTAGATTTTATGTAGCAGATGCTACTTTATTTATCTCAACCGATAATTAACAAAACAATAAAAAAGTCAGCATTTATACACCTCTGAACTTTTGGTGAAACCCCCCGTGCTCTCTTCCGGGGGAAGGTTACTTTATTGAAGATACCCACTTTGAAGGTATAAATTCCTCAAAGCTGTAAACTTACCTTTAATCGCCAAAGTTTGCCAGGGTTTGCAATTAACTTTATCCCACTAAACCAGAACGCAAGGCTCTGACTGCCGCTTGGGTGCGGTCATCAGCGCATAGCTTATTCAAAATATTTCGGACATGAGTTTTCACCGTTCCGACGGTAATGTATAGTCTTTCGGCGATTAATGCATTACTGCAACCTTCGACAATCAACTGTAACACTTCTAACTCTCTTTCTGTCAGGGTGTATGGGTCAATAATTTCATCATTTTCGAGAGAATCAGATTTGAGGGCAAAACTCTTACTATCTACTGATGGCACTTCTGGCTTGGGTGGATTTTGTTGTGCTTGTTGTAAAACGATGCGAGCGATCGCTGGATCGATCCAAGAGTTGCCATTGTAAGTCACTCGCACTGCTTCGAGTAAATTATCAAACCCGATATCTTTCATACAGTAGGAATCAGCCCCAGCCGCAAAAGCCGCTAGCACCGCTTCTTTATTATCCCGCAATGTCAAAATTAACACTTTGATTTCTAAGTTTTCTTTATTACCACTAGATTTAACATCGCGTGTTAGCTCAATGCCATCCTTATCTGGTAAACCAATATCTATAATAGCGACATCGGGATGTAACGTTTTTAACATTTTCATTCCTTCAGCCGCAGTTGCAGCTTCGCCGACAATTTCAATTTCATCCTTTTGTAGTAGTGCTGTCTTAATACCCACACGGGTTAGGTCATGATCTTCAATCAGAGCCACACGAATTTTACTCATAATCAACTTTCGCCCGTTACACTACTTTAACTGTAAAATTGAATTTACTAAAAGTCCTACGAGATGCAGTTTTAAAACAGATAAAGGTGCTTTGTAAGTCAGATACATAAGAAGATTGCCTATATTTTAGGTATTTCTTCTTGATGCGAACATGACTAACAATAAAATCAGGGCAACTTTGCCACAAATAGAAGCACTCAATATCAATTAGTTTAACGGGAATCGGGCATGGGAGAATAGGGAGTTGGGAGCTTTTCTCCGTGGGGAGGTTTCTGACCCTGAGCCGACTGGCGCTCTTGGTGGGGAAGAGAGGAACAAATTTGATAGACTATCGTTCGATGGACTTGGTGTGAGGTTGTGCCGGGTAAACAAGTTTGGCTTTCCATGCTCAGAACCTCGCAAAAAACATCCCCATAGCTGGAAAACTGGTGATTTTGCTTATTGTAAAGGTGCTACGGGTAGGGTTGTAGTACAATCCGCCACGCGACTAGAAATTAGGGTAAATGGGAAACGCATAGGCGGACAATTGATTGATTTTAAAAAGTATCATTCAAAAGATGCTTATAGCTACTGTTAGCTACGCTTAACTACGATTGGGACGAGATTAGATTACTTGGCTATGTCTAAACCCTATAAAGTGTTTTCGGTTTTGGGGCTACCGATTCATTTAATGACTAACTATCCGAACTGGTTGCTAGAACGACTGCAACAAGGTAAGGGAGCTCATGTGGTAACGCTAAATGCAGAAATGACTATGCAAGCAGAACGGAATACGTCTTTAGCTAAGGTGATTCAAGCTGCTGAATTAGTAATTCCAGACGGAGCGGGGGTAGTTCTATACTTACAGTTACTATTAAGGCAAAAAGTACAACGTTGTCCAGGAATTGAGCTATCAGAAAAACTGTTGCAAGAACTTGAGCGTCATACTGACGCAAAAGTGTTTTTCTATGGAGGTGCGCCAAAAGTGGCTGCAACAGCGGCAGAGTTTTGGCTTTCTCAATTACCGAAATTGCGTATAGCAGGTACTCACTCTGGTTATCATTCCCCAGAAGAAGAAGAAAAATTACGACAAACTCTTAGTCAATTACAGCCTCAAGTGATTTTTGTCGGTTTGGGAGTCCCGCGTCAAGAGTTATGGATTGCTCAAAACCGACATTTGTGTCCGCAAGCCATTTGGATCGGTGTTGGTGGTAGTTTTGATATTTGGTCGGGGACGAAATCTCGCGCTCCTGCTTGGTTGGGAGATAATAATCTCGAATGGCTGTATCGGCTTTATCAAGAACCTTGGCGCTGGCGCCGCATGTTAGCTTTGCCGGAATTTGCTTGGAAAGCTGTAGTTTATCGGTTAACGGCAAGAGGCGCAATTAGTTAATAATCGCCCTGCGCCAAGAAATAGCCCTCAGACTGGAAGTCTGGGGCTATACAAACAAAGCCTGCCTTCGCAGGCTGGATTTCTTTAGCCTGCGAAGGCAGGCTTTGTTCGAGTAGCCGCACCTTTCTAAGGTGACGGCGGTATTTGGAACAACAGTAGTTGGTTGATGGTTGATAGTTGATGGTCAATGGTCAATGGTCAAAAGTCAACAGTTATCCACTATTAACCATCAACCATCAACTAACCACCATCAACCACCAATATCAACCATCAACTAACTAATATGTATGCTGTTTGACTTTGGCGGAGAGAGGCTTTAAAGGAGTTGCGGGACTGGATGATATGTGTTCTACTAAATCTAGTGCTTGCAAACTCTCAAAAGCAGCTTCGCGAATCATGACTTCTTCTTCTCGACTAATAAAAAGTCGCAAGCATTCGATAATATTTTGCTGTACAGAAGAGTCAATGCGGTTATTGGTCACGAATTTGGTCAGCCGACGCAGGGCAATCAAACGCTTGAGGGGGTCTTGTTCTGTCAAGGTGAGCAATAACCGATCTAGTTGCTCTTCTTCTCGAATGCTGTAAAAGCTGACGATTTGCCACACTAATAAAATTATAGTTAACAGTGTGCCCAAAGCTTGCAAAATTGCACCCGCAGCAATCCAAGGACTGTTGGAGTCAACCCAAATCGCAGCAGCCATGTAAGTGCTGAGGGTGGCAATACCGCCACTTGTAACTGATAAAGCTAACCGACGGTTGGGACTGTTGAACAATTTACGAATTTTTGACCAATGCGATCGCCAATCCCACCGCTGCATTGAGTAGACCAAAACCATTATCCCAACGCCGACAAGAATTGCCAACAGAAGTTTCCAGTTCCACAAAAGCATCGCAATGACAATTGTCAAAAACCCTAAGTATCCTCCAGGTTCTCGGTATAGTTGAAAATTTCGTTGCTTTGTGGCTCTCCCTGTCTTGAATAAAAGCGACCACTTTGCAAGCTGGTTGAGCAATTGCTGCCAAGAAGATGAAGCCTCTGCCACTGTGTTTACCTAAGGGAATTAATAGATTGCCTAATATATCAGTTTTCACTGATATCTGGGATGTAGTTTACAATCAATATACTCTACAAGGATACCTGTGTTTAGTCTGGTATAACGGTTTTGTCAAGGAGTTTTTACAGTTTTGTTTTAAAAACAGAAACTAAAGCCATCAATGATGAATTGACCATCAAAAGCGCTGAAGGTAATGCGGTAGATGTCATTCGCTGTTAAAGATAATAATGTGCTGGGGGGCAGCGCCGAGTCAGAGTTGGCAAGATTAGCTGCTGGTAGTGCTGTTTGGGTGAGTAGTTGGTTGTGGCGATCGTAAGCGCAAAGTACTAACTGCTGCGAACTTGTGACAAACGTACTAACCCAGCAGACAGGACGCAGGAAAGTAGCTTCTAAAAATCCGCTTTTGGGCGACCCCATCAACACTGTCTGCCCCAAATGAGTTGGAAATGCTGGGTTTGAGGGTTGTATTGCGATAGAATTATGAAATATTACACCCCAACGCTCATATTGTCGTTCCACAGCTTCAAAGCATTTCAAATCTTCTAAATTCAAATAAATACAACTAGGTACAGCTGTCTGTTCAGAGTCAATATCTATTTGATTTTGACTTGGCAAAGCTGAATCTATTGTTTGTTTTTCAAGACTTATGTAGTTTCCACGTAAGAATTTACGGTCTTCAAACGTTGGTACTTTATTCGATTGAAGAGTAGCCTCCTTTATCATGACGCCCCGCCTTACCATTGCCTAGAGAATAATTTAGCTACTAGCTACATCGGATTGATTATTTCTCCGTGTAAAACTAGAGTTCTTAAGTGATATTCATGAACACTCCGAGTATTCTTGACGCTCAAAACTATCGGTAATGTTTCTGATATAATATCATAAATAATTTATCGAGTACCTCAGCCCTAAGTAATACTCGCTACCGACAGAAAACGCCTAGAGACGTTACTCTAGAACAAAAATCTTTCTAGAAAGTGAAAAAAAAATCACAAAGTCTTTACAACTAAGGCAGTAATTTTACATTTACTTAATCAGACGCAGATGAAGGAAGAGGGGGAAAGGGTAATTTGGCAAATTTATACAACAAATGAAACATGAGTTTTCTCGAATCTCCCTTCGGGTTCGCCACTTCGACGGGACGGTACAGGCAACCCCCGAGTGGACTTCACCGCAACGCATTTCTGTAATTGGTACTAGCGGTTCTGGTAAGACGACTTTGGCACGAGAAATTTCGCAGCTTCTTGCCATTCCTCATGTACAACTAGATTATCTGTATTGGGAACCGAATTGGGTGGAAGTGCGGAATGATGTTTTCCAAAAGAGAGTTTCTCAAGCGCTGTCAGGCAATACTTGGGTTGTTGATGGCAATTACAGTATGGTGCGTGATATCGTTTGGGGAAGGGCTGATACAATTGTGTGGCTAGACTATTCTTTGTCGGTGGTGATAAGTCGTCTAGTTTGGCGGACATTTCAACGGGTAGTGAAGAAACAAGAAGTCTGCAATGGTAATCGTGAGACTTGGAAAACTACCTTCAGCCGTGATTCAATAATTTTATGGGCGCTTCAAACTTATTATAAAAATCGTAGGCAATATTCGCTGCTATTGAAAAAACCTGAGTATGCACATCTTAATATTGTCCACTTGCGATCGCCTGAAGAAGCACAAAATTGGTTATCACTAATTCATTAGTATATCGCTCTGGCATTTTAAGGACTAAAGTCCTGACTACAAGTTTACATTTAATTTAGTTCTCCTACTTAGCCCTTTTTCATAATCGTTGCAGCAGACTTAAACCGTGAGTATCAGTACCACAAGTGCTGTAAAGATTAAATTCATTGGCTAATTGTTGTACCTGTTTTGATTCTAAGACACTTGCTCGCCAAGGATTAGGATTATTGTAGGCGTAAAACGTTTCCACACCATCAATACCAGCCTCCGCAGCTGCGGGAATCAACTCAAAATGCGATCGCTTGTAACGAGCTGGATGAGCCAGTACCGCTAATCCCCCTGCATTGTGAATTGCCCCAATCACATTAGCTATCTGATAATCTTCGTCAGTAGCAATCTTACTTTGCAGATAGCATTTTATACTTGGATGTTCTGGTTCAAAAGCATAACCCAAAATGTGAACTTCCACATTTAAAAGGTTGGCATGAATTTCAACACCAGTCCACAGGTAAGGAGTATTTGCACCTGGGTTTTTCCACTTCCAATCTTCAAACCAAGATTGTGCTGCTTGATAGCCCTTAATACTATGATGGTCTGTGATGGCAAATCCTTGTAAACCAATAGCGATCGCCTGTTCCATCAATGCAACCGGCTGCAATCTGCCATCAGAATGGACAGTGTGCATGTGAAAGTTAAAACACTTCGGACAACTTTGTGCGTCGATGTTCTGGAATACTTCTTTTAAAAGTTCTCTGGAAGTAGAAGTCCGGGCAAAATTTACAACCATAACCCCCTCTGAAAAATATATAATCTAACACTCCAACAAGATAGATTTACAGATGACAAATACCACCACTGTAAATCAGTGTTGGAGCCGCTATTTTTTCAGCTTCATCAGCAAATTTTTTCAATATGTTAAGACTACGTTAGCAAATTAAAAGGCTGACGGTCATGAGTATTTTCGATGACAGTTATGATAAATATCACAATTGTAGCAATTTCTAACCGTACAAATCGCCAGAAATATCACGGTTAAATGGTACTTCCGGATAGAGACAAGCTCTATAACTAAGAAAAAATTCAGAAGGCAGAAGGCAGGAGGCAGAAGGCAGAAGGCAACCCACCCTTACTCATAGTGGGATTGAAACAAGGACGTTTTATACCGTCCGTGCAAGCCATCTTGAGTATAATTATTTGTTTCAACTGGGCTTTAAACCCACAAAGTAAGTTTTAATTGATACTCCTAACATAAGTGCCTTCTGCCCTCGAACTTCTGCCTTTCTTGTAATCAGTATATAGACAGAAAATCCTATACTTTAGCTTACAATGATACTAGATGGCAAAGCCGTAAATGCTGGTCATCGTTCTTTACGGAACCTTCTCCCAAAGGGAGACGCTACGCGAAGACAACTCAGAGTATGGGGTTCTACCCAATAACAGGCACTTCTGCGTCGCCACTGTGGGTAGGTAAAACTCTGGCAGTACAAAGGATTGAACATTTTTTGTATTGTTCAACTGTGGGGAGGGGCATAGGAGTGCAGTCTAAACAAAGCTCAGTTAATGTCCGACGGGATACCGGGAGTCGCTGAGAAGCCCACACTGTATGCTTGCTTTACTTGTGGGAGTATGTCACTATGGTAATTCTAATAATTCCCCTGAACCAGCAATTACCTGCGCGATCGCATTCGCAGGAATATCCTGTGATTGAAAGTAATTAATCGTCACATCAACCTGATTTGGGGGAACTAGCAACACAAATCCAATCCCCATATTGAAAGTGTTATACATCGCTTCGGGACTAACTGAACCAGCATCAGCTAGCCATTGAAATACACCGGGAATAGTCCAACTACCTGGGTTAAGTTTAAGCGCTTGATTTTTGCCCAAGCATCGCGGCAGATTTTCTGGCAAACCACCACCAGTAATGTGTGCCATACCGTGAATTTCTAATCCGGCTTGAAGCGCGGCAAGAACTGGTTTCACGTAAATGCGGGTAGGTGTAAGAAAAGTTTCGCCTAAAGATTGACCGTTAAGTAATTCGGGGCGATCGCTCCAAGAAAAATTGCCTTCAGTGATAATCTTTCTTACCAAACTAAAGCCATTACTGTGAACACCACTGCTAGGGAGTGCGATCGCTACATCTCCCACTTGCACCTGAGAACCATCCAGCATCCGGCTTTTTTCCACAATTCCCACACAAAACCCAGCCAAGTCATACTCACCCAAAGAGTAAAAACCTGGCATTTCGGCGGTTTCTCCCCCCAGCAAAGCACAACCAGCCAGCTTACACCCAGAAGCTATACCCGCAACCACCTGAGTCAACTGCTCTTTTTCTAACTTACCTGTAGCGACATAATCTAAAAAAAACAGCGGTTCGGCACCAGATGTCAGCACATCATTAACGCACATCGCCACTAAATCAATCCCAACAGTATCATGGCGATTAACAGCAGAAGCGATTTTCAGCTTTGTACCCACACCATCCGTCCCAGAAACCAAAACTGGTTCCTTGAAACCCCCTGGTAGTTGAAAACAGCCACCAAAGCCACCCAATCCCCCAATTACTTCCGGTCGAAAGGTGCTCTCGACCAAATTGCGAATTTGATCTACAAAAGCTCGACCAGCCTCTACATCAACTCCTGCATCCCGATAATCCATAACACTTAGTCAATAGTCAATGGTCAATAGTCCACAGTAGATGAGTATAAAGTCAAAAGTGCATCATTGGTGAGTTTTTCACTCCCAACTCCCAACTCCCAACTTTTGACTTTTGACTTTTGACTCCTCAAAATACCTCATTTTCAAGACCACGCCACCATTCCCCCAAATTCATCAAATCTTCGTGTATGTCTGCTAATTCACTCGCGTAGTCATTTTCTGAAAGCGTGACTTGACGTTCTTGGAGCTTTTTTAGTCGCAGTTGCACCAACAGCCAAGGTTTAGTGATGCTATTTGTGACTTCGATGTATTGCGCTAATTCTTTGCTATTCATAAATTTTGATTTTTATTGCCCTACCTTTTAAGATACAAGTTATGTAGCAATCAGTTGAGAAATCGGTGAAAAACAAAATACCCGACTTCTCGCTCGAAGTCGGGTATCTGAGCCTTAAAAACAGCCACAAAACCAAATCGGGACTGTTTGTAAACTAGATAAATAAAGTAATGATTTCTGCGTTAGGTGGCGACAAAAAAAGCAGATAATTAAACCTAGCCTAAATTCTCTGCAACAAAATCCCAGTTTACCAACTGATCTAAAAAGTTCTTGATAAAGGCAGGACGAGCATTGCGGAAGTCAATGTAGTAAGCATGTTCCCAAACGTCTAGAGTTAGGAGTGCCTTCTGACCATGCGCTAGAGGGTTCTCTGCATTGGGTGTTTTCGTCACCTTTAGCGTACCATGATCGTCAATCAACCAAGCCCATCCACTGCCAAACTGTGTTGCAGCAGCGTTAGAAAATTCTTCTTTGAATTTATCAAAGCTACCAAAATCTTTGTTGATTTTAGCAGCTAAATCACCGCTTGGTGTACCACCACCTGCTGGTTTTAAAGAATTCCAAAAGAAAGTATGATTCCAAACTTGAGCCGCGTTGTTGAAAACTCCTGTTAAAGAGGGGTCTTTAAAAGAAATTTGGATCACTTCTTCTAGAGACTTATCAGCGAGGTCTTTACCTTCAACGAGCTTGTTAAGGTTGTCTACATAAGCTTTATGATGCTTGCCATAGTGATACTCAAAAGTCTCCGCTTTCATGCCATACGGCTCTAAAGCGTTAAAATCGAAGGGTAGGGGGGCTTGTGTAAATGCCATGAGTGTGAAATCCTCTCTTTACCGTTTTCTAGTTTAAAGCTACTGTTACAGCTTTGGAAACTATAGGTTTTGTGTTGAGCAGTTGAAGGTGCTGAACACTGTTAAATAAAACTTAACATTGTTATTTTACTACCAAAGGCTCGATTCAGACAAAGTGGTTTTACGACAATTGAGAGCAAATCTATCTAAATGAATATACAATAAGTAAGAGACGATAGGGTTTATGTGGTGATAAATATATTTTTTAATCAAAAATAATGATATAAAATGAGTATTTATTGTTAATAAAATCAGTCACAAATAATAGACAAGATTGAATAAATAATTTTTTATTTTATATAATGTCCTGGAAATGACAGATATTGTAGAGACGTTCCGGCGGAACGTCTTTACTAGATACAATAAATGGCTATAGTTTAATTACAATTGAGATAACGTTTGCTCATAGAAGTCAACAATTTTTGCAGTGACTTCTGAAATTGAGAGACCATCGGTTTGCATTTCAATTGCATCTGCTGCTTTCCGCAAGGGGGAAACTTTGCGGGTGCTATCTTTCCAGTCGCGTTCGGCGATTTCTTTTTCCAGCTGATCTAAACTGACTTCGGGTTGACCTTGTTTTTTAAAGTCTTGCTGACGACGACGTGCGCGTTCGCTAACAGAAGCGGTTAAGAAGATTTTGACTTCAGCATCGGGAAAAACGTGAGTACCGATATCCCGTCCTTCAGCAACTAAACCACCTTTTTTACCCCAGTTTTGCTGTTGTTTAACTAGTGCTTGACGTACAGCGCTCTGTGCGGATATAGCGGATACTTTTGATGTTACTCTAGGCGTGCGAATTAGCTGAGTCACATCAGTATGATTAATCCAGACTCGTACAGGAGATTGTAAATTTTCGCCTGGGGTCAGTTCAATGACACACAGATTAGCTAATTCAGCGATCGCACACTCATCATCCAAAGCAATTTCCTCTTGCAACACTAGCCAAGTGAAAGCTCGGTACATTGCCCCAGTATCTAAATATACTAGACCCAAGCTGGCTGCCACTTGACGAGCCACCGTTGATTTGCCAGCACCAGCCGGTCCATCAATGGCGATGACGGGAGAGCGATCGCGCAGGATGGTATTGTCAATCAAGCGTGTAGAACCAAGACGAGCGGCGATCGCAAGCATTCCTTCCTCCTTAACTTCCTCTAAAGACATCAACGTAGTCGGTTCAACCAATTCAATATATTCGACTAAAACAGTTGTTACCATTGCTAGTTCTTGCTCCACCTTCGCGATAAGAGTGTTGGTGTTACGAACGCCCGCTTTAAATGCTGCTTCAGCTTGCCGTAAGCCGCGATATAATACCGCTGCCTGCTGCTTTTGCGTTGCAGTCAAATATTGATTGCGGGAACTTAAGGCAAGCCCCGAGGCTTCCCGCATCGTTGGACAAGCAACAATTTCTGTGGGCAAATTCAAATCAGCCACTAGCTTTCTAATAATTGCCAGTTGCTGACCATCCTTTTGACCGAAATAGGCTCGATCGGGCTGTACCAAGTTAAAAAGCTTGGTAACAATCGTAGCCACACCCTGAAAGTGACCTAGCCGAGAACTACCACACAAGCCTGATATCATAGCAGATGGAGGGGTAACTTGTGTAACAATTGAATCTTGTATATTCTTCTGGGGGATTCCTAATTCTTCCGGAGAAGGCGCAAAAATCGCATCCACACCAGCTTGTTCACAAAATTGCCCATCTGCCTCTAAAGTACGAGGATAGCGTTGAAAATCCTCATTGGGACCAAATTGCAGAGGATTAACGAATATACTAACGATTACCGTGGCGTTTTCTCGCCGTGCTCGCGAAATTAAGCTTAAATGACCTTGATGCAAAGCTCCCATTGTCGGAACCAGACCAACTGGCGTCTGATACCAGCTAGACGCTTCATTTGATAGCAGTTCCTCTTTTTGGCAAAGCTGATTTTCCGAACGACGTTTAGCTAAATAACAGCGTAAAGCTGCAACTGTTGTCAGCAGGCGCACAAAATACCCCTAGTTCTTCTTAACCCTCTCCCCCGTTAAGTTTATATCTGAATTCGGGGAAAAACGAGTGAACTAGGGGAAATGGGGAAAGGGGACAAGGGGACAAGGGGACAAGGGGACAAGGGGACAAGGAGACAAGGAGACAAGGAGAATAATTCTTCTTTTCCCCCAGTCCCTAATCCCCAGTCCCTAGTCCCTAGTCTCTACCTTCCTAAGACTTCAATTCGCACTGGTGCAACACCACTGCCCATCATTCCTAAAATGCGTGCAGCGGCAACAGAAAGGTCAATTACTCGACCGCGAATGAATGGACCGCGATCGTTAATTCGCACTACTACAGAACGACCATTGCGCGTGTTGGTGACGCGGACTTTTGTCCCAAAGGGTAAATGACGATGGGCAGCGGTTAGTCCTTCTGGATTAAATCTCTGACCGCTGGCGGTGCGATTGCCGGAACCATCATAGCCATAATAAGAAGCGACTCCTTTAAAGGAGACTTTCACAGGTCCAATGTTAATTTCTGATGGCAACTTTGGTATCGATACCGGTAGTCGTGCCGGTAAGTTCAGAATCTGGTTTAGGGGAGATGCGTTGCCTAGTAATCTCCGCAAGCGATTGGTGGTTTGTAATGCGTCTTGTGCCAGATCATTGGTTGTGTCTGGCGATCGCGTTTGGGAGTTAATTTCCACCAATTCTTGGTTATTGACTTTGATGATATAGCGATCGCGCTTATCTTGGTCAGCAGAGGCACTTTTATTCTGTGCCTGATTTGTTGTCGATTCGCTTATAGCTTTCCAACTGACGATTATTTGACTGGCGTCTACATTTTCCCGGCTTAACTGGTTTATCCTCGCTGCTACTACACCAGCTCTTTGAACCGGGTCATCATCGCCAATGTTTGTTTGGTTACTGACGTTTGTTATAGTTCCAACACTCGCTACTTTTACAAAACTGTCAGCAACACTATTGTTTGACTGTGTACTTTGAGTATCACCACCAGTTACACCAACTTTGACATCTACTTTGCTTTCTTCGCTCTTCACTGGTGTAGAACTCACAAAGGTGAGAACAGGAATTTTGCGAATAAATAGCGTTGCAGCCTGACGACCTCCAAGAATGTGAGGATGAATTTCCGTGATTACGGCATCCGAGGTAAGGTTCCCTGCTGAGGATTGGTACTCTCCCACCTTGACGACATCGGCTGAAGGTGTTTTTTGGGAAGCGATATCCGTTTTCTTGACTGTTTGAGAGCGACCGATTGAGGGTATTCCCAAAACAGTCATAAACAGGGTGACAATAGTCCACAAATGTCTTTGATTCATGTGTCCGTTTTTAAAGCGTGTTAAGAACTGAGGTTTTATCTTTCGTGAGATTTTGTACAACTTAATGTAAAATGCCCCAAAAATTTAAACTCATTCCGCTTTCACTTTTTGTTTATAACTGCAACACATTAACATGAACTTTTTCTTTAGGGAATCGGGGTTGTATCGTAACTCTTGGTAAATTTATCTAATTGAAATTTCAATTTTCAGCACAAAACCTTTCCCGAATGCGGATTTTGGCTGTTTAATAGTTCTTTCAAAAATAAAATTTTTTCTTAGGGAAACTTAATAATATTTGCTGGCTAAATTTGGTTTAGGTAATGTCTCCAATCGTTCATCAAGTTAATTGCTGTATATGTATTCTCTAAAACAAATTTAAATGCACAAAAACACTTAAAAAACAATAGTATTAAGTTTAAAGTTTTAAATATAAAAACTAAATTTGATTAGGTTAGTCAATTAATTCCCTTTTATCTCAGAGACAATACATAAGTACTTGCACAAATTGAGATTAATTATTTTTTTTAAATAGTTTGATTATATACAAATCGCCATCCACACAGTCTTAACCGGTACTTGATAATTTGTCAAATAAGCCACCTATACAGTAGCTGCTAGGAGTAATTATTAGTAGTAATGAAGTTATAGTTTTTAAGGTTACTTTTAAATAAAGGTTTAAGTACCGTTATGAAAATTAAATTAAATAAAATGATAAGAACTAGATAAACAGATAAGTAAGTCGTTAAATTAAACATCACCCCAGGAGTTAGAAATCAAACAACACACTTACGAAAATACTCGGTTATGAAAACATAGCTTGATAAAAAATTCATAAACTTTCAATAGTCTTTACAGTTAGTTTAAAAACGATTTAATATTTAGCTATAAGATAAAGATCGTTGTGTCCCTACTAAGACGCTCTGGACTAATATGTAAATTACTCTTGCACATCATGTTTATAACAACAGACTCTAAAAACTGGCTACAGCAAAGCCGTTATAGTAGTCGGGGAAGTGTGTACTTATTCGCTCCGATGGTCAACTTCAATATAATGGCTGAAGTTGGTGACACTCCACCCTAGATGTGCATGTATTTAGTTGGAAATTTATGGAGAAATTCAATAATTACATCCAGATGAAGTAAGAAAATTTTACTTTTGTGTTGGTATCACTTAAACGGATGTAATTTAGTTGAAATCGCTGCTTTGATATTTAAATAAGGCATATCAAAAAACCTATTCAAGCTGCAATTTGTAGAGATTAGCAATTATGTAGTTAAGTTTTTGATGGGTAAATTGATGATATTCGCTTATTAATGAGTTCCGAATATATAAAGCAGTGTCTCTAATTTCCAATAAATGTAAATATTGAATACTAACCACAAAAGTTGCTTGAAATCTAAGAAAGCATCTCTTGTGCAGCTTTATCTAACAATTAAATAACACCTGCGTTTAATGCATTTTAGAGATACCTTATGGTTTTTGAAAGTTTGATAAACCATTTGGTTTGTATCTGTGCTTTTTAATCACTATACATTCCTAAAATACAGATTAAAAAGTGTAACTGACAACGCAGGACAGAATGCAAACATCAAGACAACTATTCATCTGGATAAAAATCATGAACGAGCAAGCTTATATCTCAAAGTGGAAACAAATCCAAGAAACTGTTTTAACTAATTTGTTAAAAGGTATACCCACAAATTTTATAGGTAGCAAATTACGAACTTCGCTTTATAGTAATATTTTTGGCGAAATAGGTAAATCAGTTTATATTCAATACGGGGTTGAATTCATCAACACTCCTTGTATTAAAATAGGCAATAATGTGCAGATTTTACGAGGTGTTAATCTTGATGCCAGTGGAGACAAAAACAACAAAATTTATTTAGCAGATAGAGTTGGACTTAACTATGGTGTTGATATAAAGGCGTTAATAAATACGTCAATATACATAGATGAATCTACCTTCATCGGTCCTTATGTTTGTATTGCTGGTCCTGGCAATATTAAGATTGGTAAAAACTGTTTGATTGCAGCACACACCGGAATATTCGCTAATAATCATATCTTTTCACATCCCACGGAGTTGATTAGCTTACAAGGTGTAACTCGCGAGGGAATTGTAATTGAAGATGATTGTTGGTTAGGTTCTGGAGTGAAGGTATTAGATGGAGTCACTATTGGTAAAGGCAGTGTTATTGGTGCCGGTTCTGTTGTTAGCAAAAATATTCCTCCTTTTTCAGTTGCTGTAGGTGTTCCTGCACGAGTAATTAAAAGCCGTAATATCAAAATTGCACAATGTTAAATATTAAGATGGTAATAAGATTTTTTAATTAAATTGCAGTTTTAATTAAAACTATTATTTCTTTATTTACCTGAATTTTGATAACTGAGACAAAATTTCTCATAACATCACTAGCAAAAAAACACAGCAGTGACATTGTACTTCTTGAGTGTGGTAATATCGTTAATATTTGCTTATTTGTTTGACTTAGCCTTGGAAACACCATTTATGTCTGGTTTCTTAAAAAAGCGGAAAGTTATGCAATTAGTTGATGTTTACACAAAACCAGGAAAGAAAATGCAGCTTGTTTGTAGTGAAGTAACCTTTACTACATTTTTTTGTGAATTTTATAATAAGCGATCGCTCTTTGCTATCAGGACTTACGCACGGACTGCATATTTCCGTCCCTATCGACGCTTCGGTTGCACCTATCTAAGTCTTGTTTTCTGGTAACAAGTGCGTAAGTCCTAGCTATGTCAAAATTTCGATATATACTCCCACTTTGGGATTAACCCCAGACAGATTTTTTAGAGTTAAAATTACTCTAGCCGCAGGAAAATTTTGTAAGCTATAAACTTAAAAAGACAATCATGGGTAGAACAAGTGCGAAAAAATCAACTGCTTTACATCTTATTTGCACTTAGCTTATTAAGCATTTTAGGCTTTTCTTACGTCTCGGAATTCTCAGAGCGATCGCCAATCACTAGTTGCCGTGAATGGGGGTTTTTTTCCTCAAAAAGCGAAAAATACTACACTCATCCAGAGAAAATTGTAATAAAGCCTTGGAATGGTCCGCATAATGTTTACGGTCTATTTATGATTCCGAATGGATATCGCAATGACTTTTTGTTTACAGTGACAATAGATAAAACTGAAGTTAATTGCGGAGTCTTTAAATATGTTGACACGAACTTAGCTGAAAGCATAAATGCCAAACCAGGATATTATCTGATCAAAGGATTTTTGAACACGCGGGTTGCTCTTCAATTAATTATCCAAGGTAAAGGAGATCAATTAAAACAGCCACAAAATTGGAAAGTGGGTTACGTCAATAAAGAATAATGGGATTTGTTGGTGGATGGTGGTTAGTTGTGAAGAAATATCAATTAACAACTAACAACTAACAACCAACAACTAACAACTAACAAATTATACCAATATCCCAGCAATACAAGCGGTGATAAAACCTGCAAGCAATCCGCCAATCATTGAGCTTACACCCATACGCGCTAAATCGTGCTGGCGGTTTGGTGCCATCCCGGTAATTCCACCGATGGTAATGCCGATTGAGCCGATATTCGCAAAATTACACAGCGCGTAAGTGGCAATAATTGCTCCTCGCTGGGAAATTTTGCCCTCTTTAATCAGTTTCCCCAAATCTACGTAAGCAATAAACTCATTCAAAATCGTCTTTTTACCTAACAACGCTCCTACTTGTCCGCAATCAGCTAAAGGCACGCCCATCAACCACGCCAATGGTGCCATAATAAAAGACAATATCCACTCTAATGACAACTGCGGTAAATTAACAAGCACTCCCAACCATCCCAGCAGGGCATTTACAGCGGCTAACAATCCTAAAAAGGCAATAATCATCACCCCGACATTAACGGCTAATTTCACACCGTCAAGCGCTCCGGTAGTGGCAGCATCAATGACATTGACGTAATTGGTTTTCACATCCATCTTTACTTTACCCGCCGTATCGGATACTTCCGTTTCTGGATAAAGCAGTTTTGCTACCACAAGGGCAGTGGGAGCAGTCATAAAGAATGCGGCAATTAAGTGTTCTGGTGGGATACCAAACGATAAATAAGCACCTAGTACTCCACCGGCAATTGTGGCAAAACCACCTGTCATTACCGCGAACAATTCTGATTGTGTCATTGTTGCCACAAAGGGTTTAACTATCAGCGGTGATTCAGTGGGTCCCAAAAAGATATTACCAGCAGTCGATAAAGATTCAGCCCCTGATGTTTTCATTGTCTTCATCATCACCCACGCCAGCCCATTCACCACCCACTGCAAAATTCCGTAATGGTATAATACACTGATGAAGGCAGAGAAAAAGATGATTGTCGGTAGCACTTGAAAGGCAAATAAATGATCTTTAAATTTTTCTCCAAAGACGAATTTTGCACCTTCATCAGAGAATGCTAAAAAATTACTTACCACATCGCCGAGAGATTTAAACACAGCTAAACCACCGGGAGTTTTCAAAATCAACAGTGCAAATGTAAATTCTAACCCCAACCCCCAAGCGATAGTTTGCCAACGTATAGCGCGACGGTTGTTAGATAAAGCGTAGGATATGGCAATGAAAACTAATACACCCAATGCGGAAATGGCTCGTTCCATGTATACTCCCAAGGCAATTAAGATATTGAAGCAGCTTAAGAATTATCTCGTATCATGTACGCTTAATTAACATTAATAAAAACATTCCAATCGTCGTAAAGACGTTCCAGCGGAACGTCTCTACAATTGTCGTAAAGACGTTCCGGCGGAACGTCTCTACAATAATATATGTGATTTGTCGGATATGAGATGATTTAACTTAAACCCATCACTGTGCGATAATGCGTTTCTATTTGCGCGACGGTTTGCGATTTGCGTGTTGTCTGCCACTGACTGTGATTGAATAATTCTTGCCGCAAGTTATCAACATCAATAGTTGTTACTTTACCATCAGCGACGATTTGCTTGCCATTTACCCAGACGCTATTTACAACGTTGGTAGGACGACCTAAAACTAATAAACCAATTGGATCGGTACGCGGCAAAAGTGATAAACTGGTGAGGTCATACATTACTAAATCGGCTTTTTTGCCAACAGCAAGGGAACCAATTTCATCTGCGATATTAAGTCCTTTTGCACCACCATTAGAAGCCATTTCTACAGCTTGACGGGGTGTAATCCAGTGTTGATAATCAAAGTCGGTGACGTTGTGCAGTATTGAACCCATTTTGATGGTTTCGAGTAAGTCTTGGGAGTCGTTGCTAGATGAACCATCACAGCCAAAGGTGACGTTTACCCCAGCTTGAAGATATTTTAATATGGGAGCAATGCCACTACCTAAACGCAAATTGCTTAAGGGGTTGTGAACGACTGTAGATTTTGTTTCTGCAAGGATGGTGATGTCAGCTTCAGTTAAGTGTACGCAATGTGCCAAAGAAGTGCGATCGCCTAAATATCCAATTCGTTTCAGATGTTCAACAGCACTGCAACCGTATTTTTCTTGAGCGAGTTTTTCTTGCGCTTTGGTTTCGAGTAAGTGCGAGTGACGGCAAAGATTGTATTTTTCGCTTAATTCAATACAGCCAGTAAATAAAGCATCAGAACACAATTGTATCCCTGTGGGTGCTGTAACAATATATATACCCTCATCTGGGCGATGAAATTGCTTTACCGCTTGAGAGATAATTTCCAATGTTGCCTGGGTTGAGCGAAAATAAGGCTCATGAGTCTGTTCTGATTCTCCAGATGGTATCCCCGCAGTCAAAGATTCATCTTGAATTAACGGTGCGACAAAAGCGCGAATTCCTACTTCTTTGTAAGCACGAACCGCTGTGGCAATGGTTTCTAACTCTTTCCCCGGAATTAGTATCAGATGATCTACTATAGTTGTACCACCCGAAAGTAAAGTTTCTACAGCTGTACCCAACGCGCTGAGGTACACTTTCTCGATATCTAGCGGTGCAAAGTCGTAAAGTTCCGCCAACCATAATTCTAGGGGAAACACTGACATAATTCCCCGCTGCCACATTTCCGAAGAGTGGGTGTGGGCGTTAACGAAACCGGGTAGTAGCAGTTTATTTTTACCATCAATTGCCATCGCTGTTCCATCTATCCCAGGAGAGATTGCAGCGATCGCATTATCTACAACCTGCACATCTACGGTATCGTAACCGTTTTCAACCGGAATTAAAACATTTATTATTGTCAAGTCCACAATATTTAACCTTAATTAAGTAATTTCACCTTCAAAATAAATTCAAGATACAATATCGAGTGAAGGAATTTATGAATTTGCCTTTTCGGACACTGGGAGTTGCACCAAATGCTTGGATGGTGAATGATGCGATCGCAGATATCACTCGTCCTCCCGTAACCCCACAAAGAGTTATCTTAGCAACAGAAACTAAACAACTGCGCCTTGACTTGGCAAAAACCGCCATCGTCATCATTGATATGCAAAACGACTTTTGCCACCCTGATGGTTGGTTATCACATATTGGCGTGGATGTCAATCCAGCACGTCAGCCCATCGAACCTTTGAAAAACTTACTTCCAGAACTTCGTTCTGCTGGAGTTCCCGTAATTTGGGTAAATTGGGCTAATCGTCCCGACTTACTCAATATTAGCGCTGCTACGCTTCACGTTTACAACCCCACAGGCGAAGGCGTGGGATTAGGCGATCCCCTACCTACTAACGGTGCTAAAGTATTAATGGCAGGTAGTTGGGCAGCTGCGGTGGTCGATGAACTCGAACAACTACCCGAAGATATTACCGTAGATAAATACCGCATGAGTGGCTTTTGGGATACCCCTTTAGATAGTATTTTGCGGAACCTGGGAAGGACGACACTGTTTTTTGCTGGTGTCAACGCTGACCAATGTGTAATGACCACGCTATGCGATGCCAACTTCTTAGGATATGACTGCGTGCTAGTCAAAGACTGCACTGCGACAACTTCTCCTGAGTATTGTTGGTTGGCAACCCTATACAACGTCAAAGAATGCTTCGGCTTTGTAACTGACTCTCAAGCGATTTTAAAAGTGTTGAAGTAGATATTTTAAGAGGGGGAAGGGGGAAGGGGGAAAGGGAAAAGGAAAAGAATTATTAACAATGCCCAATGCCCAATGCCCAATGCCCATTAACAACCATCGACAACTTATGAGGAAGTAAATTAAATGTACGCTACTCGTTGTGTAATTCCTGTTGTCAAGTCTCCTAAAGATTTCCAAACCTATCGCATTAGTCCCAATGACACAAATCGGTTAGCAATCATCTTTGATTCGGCAAATGCTAACGCTTCCATAACTTGTTGTGTAGAAATTTTTGATATTAATGGGAAAACACCGCCCAATCGCCATCAATGGGCATTAGAAATATTTTTTGTCCTCAAAGGTGAGGGTCTTGCTGTTTGTGATGGAAAGTCTGTAAAAATTAAAGCCGGAGATAGTTTGTTAGTTCCACCCACAGGCACGCATTTAATTCAAAATACAGGTTCAAGTCGCTTGTATACGCTGACAATTATGGTTCCTAATGAAGATTTTTCCGAATTAATTAGAAGTGGTATACCAGTAGAATTAGATGAAGAAGATATGACAGTACTTGGAAGATTAGATTCTTTGATGCCTTATTGAAAAGACAAAAAAATTGGATTTAAATTAGAACCCTCGCATCTGGAGACGTAGCAATGCTACGTCTGTGTCCAAGTGTCCCTAGTAGAGCATGGCGGAAATAAACCAACCATTCTCAATCGCTAAAAAGTTTACTCCATATTACTTTTGACTTTTGACTTTTGACTTTTGACTTCCGCCTTGCGGTACTAGTACCCTGTTTGCAACTGGGGTTGCAGTGGGCGATCGCTTTGGATAATAATTCCTGGGTAATCCCAATTTACGGTTGATGTATTCTGCCACAACACCCAACGACTGCCGTTAGGAAGTCCGGCGATCGCTGGATTTGGAGTCAGCCAAATTAAAGGCGAGCTACTAGGAACTTTTGTGATATTATCTTCCCCTGGATGAGTTGCCGCTAAAGTTTCCAAAACCATCGTTTCACCTTTAACTAAATCTGTGGCTGCTGTCCACAGTTGCACTTGCATCTGTTGCCTTTGTGCGTAAAAATACAGCGATGCTGCGGCAATCACTGCTTTCTCAAAGTTGTCTTCTTCCCAGGTTGCAGCACTATCTAAGGCAATAATAATATCTTGTCCGTTTGTAACTTTTTCTAATTCCCGTACCCGTAAATCGCCGTAGCGGGCGCTGCTGCGCCAGTGGATGAGACGAATGGGGTCGCCTGTGCGGTAGGGACGAAGCGATCGCGTTAATCCGGCTGTGGCTGTTTGAAAAGGTTTCCCACGAGGATCGCTTGTTATGCTATCATCTTGCCCAATTTCGTCTATCAAAGGGCAATTGGTCAGGGGTAACACAGTCGGGTAAACGATCGCTTTTGCGGCACATTCATGCTGACGCCGACACCAAAACAATCCTAAAGGCGCACCTGTGGCTAGTTCGACTGTCTGCCACCGATAAACACCCCGGCGCACAGTTGGGTGATTGCATACCCATTTATAACTATTTTGGCTTTGAATCGTTTCGATTGGCTGCTGTACTGGTTTGCCCAAAACAATCGGCAAGATATCCTCGACTTGCAGCAAGTTAATAGGTTGTTTTGTGTTATTGCGGATTTCTAATTCTACCGTGAGTTCATCGCCTGCGGAAACTGGGTTGATAAAACGACGTTTGACAACTAAACCGACAAGCGATCGCTGTGGTAAAAAAGCCGCAACAATTAACAGGGCAAAACTGACCCCGCTAATAACATATAACCAACCAGCCATCGTATTTACACCAGCCCCAAAAAAACAAATTGCAATTCCTGCTAGTACCCAACCGCTGTGTGTAGGGGCACAAGCGCGGATTTCTAGCCAGTTGATGAAGGGTTTAATGATTTTCATAGTTTCCTTTTTAACCCAACACCACCTGAAATTCACAGTATTTCAAGCATGGGGTATCAAAAAGGGTGATAAAGGCGATCTACTTTTGAAAATACCTGTTGGAAAGAGCGATCGCGCATTTTGGTGGATTGTATCTATAAATTTCTAATTGTATATGATTAAATTATGGAATGTAGGTAGAAGGTAAAAATATGACAATTACTACCAACTTAAAACAACTATATGAAAGCGATGACAATTTATGGTTAGAAGAAACTATTGAATTATTAAAACAAAAACAGTTTAACCAACTTGATTTAGAAAATTTAATTGAGGAATTAATCAGTTTGGGGAAAAGAGATTTAGCTAAAGCAAAAAGTCTTTTAAGGCAAATTATTATTCATATATTATTACTCCAATATTGGCAGGTGGAATATGAAAGAAACTATCGTCATTGGATTGGAGAAATTAAAACCTTTAGATATGACTTAAATAATCATTTAACGACGAATTTAATAAACAAGTTACAGGATGATTTAGAGAATATTTATCAAAGTGCGGTTGATTTTGTGAAAATTAAAACCGATTTAACTATTTTTCTAGAAAAATGCCCTTACACTCTTGCACAATTATTAGATAATAATTATTTACCTTAAAGATATCAGTCTGATCTGATTTTTATGAAATCAAAGCAGCATTGGGAGGCGATGTCTACGACGGGCTACGCCTACGCACTGTAAATCTATGCTGCTGGCGATCGCAATATCACGAATAGTCATGATAATTGCCCTTTCAGTACTAAAGGAATAACGAATAATGTCAATTTTTCCGCTGTAACCAAGCAAAAATTTCATCGACAGAGAGTGTCAAATTCAAATCTTCTAACACTGGTAATATATCTTTTCCTGCTAACAAATCTGGTAAACAATTAGGCTGATAAACTAAAATAGAGCGCTCACTTGGGTCAATCAACCATCCTAGCTGAGTGCCATTTCTCAAACAGTGTAAAATATTGCCAGTTACTTTAGTTTGACTTTGAGCTGGGGAAAGAATTTCTATTACCCAGTCGGGTGCAAAATCAATACCACTGCTGATAATTTCACCGCTTTCATCCAGCGGTAGTTGATTGGTGGAAATAACAACCACATCAGGAACTACTGAACGATTACCGCAGGTACAGCGCAATTCCGGAAAAGCTTCGTAGTGACTGCCCAACGCATCAATTACTGCAACTAGACGTTTTTGCAATAAGCTGTGTTTACCTCCTCCCATAGGTTTCTGAATTGCCTCTGCGTTAATATATTCCCAAGCTGGTGACTCCTCAATATATGGAAGTTTTAAGAACTCCTCTAGAGTTGTAATTTTTCCTTGCGTCAACCCAAAATTTTTCATAATTAGGTTTTTAATTTACATTCAGTTACAAGCTTTCATTGGGTCATCTGTTGAAACGACTGGTATTTTGAGATCAAGATTGTTCTGGTCTTCCCTTTTTAGTATAGGCTGAAGCCTTAACTAGTCTTGAGCGATCGCTTTCTACTGATCACTACTCAACTGCCCTTCAAGCTTACGTCGTATATCATAAGAGAATTTAGCCTTTCTACCCGAATCTATGCTTAATCTTGATTACACCAATCTTGTCCAAATTATCCAGCCTTATAAGATTCTAGGACGTGAAGAAGCTAGTGCGTTCTTAAGTTGGTTTTTAGTGAATATCTACAGATTAGACAGTATTGAAGTTCAGAATATAGTTTGTGACGGACGTGGAGATAAGGGTATTGATGGAATTTATATTAATGAGAATGAAGAATGTATAGATATTTTTCAATCCAAAACCGTTCAAAATTCTAATAAAACTTTGGGAGACACGCAGCTTAAGGAATTTGTAGGAAGCTTGAAGCAGCTAGAAACGGCTGAAGGCATAGATTCGATGATTTCAACAACTGGAAATACTCAACTTAAAAATTTGCTCATAGAGTACAGAGATATTTTTATCTCTTCAAGATATACAATTCATGGCATTTTTGTGACTAATGCAAACAAGGATTCAAATGCTGAAAGTTTTCTTCAAGCGACCTCACAAACACTTAAGTTGGAGGTATGGGATAAGTCTTTAATTTCTCAGATGTATGTGCAAAGCGAGAAAGCAATTCCAGCAACATCCGAGATTGCCTTTGATGTTTTTGGCTTTGACTATACTGAGTATAATGTTGCCAATACTGCAAAAGTAGTAATTGCTCCAGTGTCGGCAGTGGATTTGGTACAGATGGAAGGCATTGAAAATCAGCAACTTTTCGATTTGAACTTGAGGAAAGGTTTAGGAAAGACAAAGGTTAACAAAGATATTACTAAAAGCATCTCTGAACCTTCAGAACATATTAACTTTCTACTTTACCATAATGGAATAACTATTATTTGCGACAGCCTTGATACGTCAGAGGAAGATAAAGTAAAGATACAGGGATACTCAGTAGTTAATGGTTGTCAAACAGTATCTAGCCTTTATGAAAATAGAGGTAAAGTATCCAAGGATCTAAGAATATTGACTCGAATTATTCAAGTAAATTCTACACAGTCAAGTCTTATATCTAGAATTACTCATAACAGCAATAATCAAAATGGTATCCAAGCGCGAGATTTTCGGTCAAACACACAAACCCAAGTCAGACTTCAACAAGAAATTGATCAAAAATATCCAGACTATTTCTATGAAATTAAGCGCGGAGATACGCCTGGTCAACGTATAGCTATAGAAAATACACTTGCTGGGCAGATCCTACTTGCATTTGACTTGAAGCGACCTTCAGATGTTCAAAGATATAGTAAGATTTTTGATGATTTACACCATGAGATTTTTGCTCGACCAGAAGTAACTGGAGGAAGAATTGTAGTTTTATTTGATTTATATAAAGAAATAGAACAAGAATTGGTAAAAATTGAACCTCCACTATTTGGTGGTTATCAAATAACTAAGTTTTTTCTTCTTTACCTTCTTTCAGAGGTTTTATCAGAAGATGAAGTTGGAAAAGCTTTTTGCAAAAAGCCTGAAAATTTTTACAAAAATCCTAGCGAGAAGGCAAATCTTCTTAAATGTATCCACATCATTATGGGAGATATAGTTATCGATCTCAATGCAGAATTTAAGGAAGCAGGTGCGGAAAACTTTGACTTTAAAGGAACTTTCAAAGCTCCAAATCTTCTACGTAGTCTTCTAGCAAACAAAGTAATTACTTCTCATAAAAAACTCATTGCGCGTGACCGTGTTGATTCATTTTCTAAGTTATGGAATAAATTAGTGAATCAGAACAGCTAAAAAACATAACTTAGCAGGGCTTGACTCTAGTAATCGCACCTCAATCAAAGGCTTACAGCTACTTGATCGTCATATTCCATAGATAGTAAAACAAAAAGCCCGCTGATGCGGGCTTTCTAAATCAATCAAGTAACTAAACTTAGCGTTTCGCCAACTTCTTCGACATCTTCCGCAGACGAATCGATTGGGGTGTAACTTCCACTAATTCATCGGGTCCGATGTACTCTAAAGCACGTTCAAGACTCATGTCAACTGGTGCTTGCAACTGCACTAATTCGTCACCGCCGGCAGCGCGGTGGTTGGTAAGTTGCTTTGTTTTACAGATGTTTAATTCCAAGTCTTGGGGACGATTGTTTTCTCCGACAATCATGCCTCTGTAAACTTTGGTACCGGGAGTGATAAAAAATGCTCCTCTATCTTCGGCATTCTTCATGGCGTAGAAGGTAGAAACGCCTTCTTCAAAGGAGATTAAAACGCCTTTGTTGCGTGCCTCAATATCGCCACTGAGTTGACGGTAGTCTAGGAAACTGTGGTTCATGATGCCTTCACCACGAGTCATCCGCATGAATTCACCCCGGAAACCAATCAAACCACGGGCAGGAATGACAAATTCTAACTGACTCCGGTCATTTCCACCAGGTTGCATATCTTGCATTTCGCCTTTGCGTTGTCCTAATCGTTCGATACAGCTACCAACTGCATCTACGGGAATGTCCAGTACTAGGAGTTCGTAAGGTTCGCAAGGATGACCGTTGACTTCGCGGTAAATTACTTGTGGCTGGGATACTTGAAATTCAAAACCTTCACGACGCATGGTTTCGATTAAGATGCCCAGGTGAAGTTCACCACGACCGGAAACTAGGAATTTATCAGGGGAATCTGTTTCTTCGACACGCAAAGCAACGTTAGTTTCTAATTCGCGGAATAGGCGATCGCGTATTTGTCGAGATGTCACCAATTTTCCTTCTTGACCAGCAAAAGGCGAATCATTCACCCAAAAGGTCATTTGCAAAGTTGGTTCATCCACCTTAATTAGTGGCAATGCTTGCGGATCGTTCGGGTCAGTAATCGTTTCCCCAATATAAGCATCAGCGAAACCAGCCACCGCGACTATATAACCTGCGGTTGCTTCTTCCATGTCTACCCGCTTCAGCCCTTCAAAGCCCATCAACTTGGTAATTTTACCCTTGACAATAGTGCCATCTTCTGTAATTAAAGCGGCTTGCTGACCTTGGCGGATGGTACCATTGTGAATTCTGCCAATGACAATCCGTCCCAGATATTCTGAATAATCTAGGGTTGTGACTTGCAATTGTAAAGGCTTGGCAGGATCTCCGACTGGTGGTGGAACATGTTGCAGAATCGCATTAAATAAAGGTTGCATGTCTACCGATTCTGCTTCCAAACTTTCCTTGGCGAAACCTGCCATACCGGAAGCAAACAGATAGGTAAAATCACACTGGTCTTCATCTGCCCCTAATTCCAAGAACAGATCCAATACTTTATCAACAGCAACGTGGGGGTCAGTTTGACCACGATCAATTTTGTTGATCACAACGATGGGACGAAGACCTTTTTCCAAAGCTTTTTTGAGTACGAAGCGCGTTTGGGGCATAGGACCTTCGTTGGCATCGACAATCAAAAGACACCCGTCAACCATACCGAGTACGCGTTCGACTTCACCACCAAAGTCAGCGTGTCCCGGAGTGTCAACAATGTTGATCAGCGTGCCTTTGTACTGTACCGCTGTATTTTTAGAAAGAATAGTGATACCTCGCTCTCTTTCGAGAGCGTTAGAGTCCATAACGCAATCCGGAACGTCTTCGCCTTCGCGGAAAATGCCGGATTGTTTGAGGAGTGCATCAACGAGGGTTGTTTTGCCGTGATCTACGTGGGCAATGATGGCGACGTTACGGATTGGGAGCGTCATAAAAGAGGGAGTTCTGTGAACTATAGAGGAAATTTTTCAGACTTACTTGTAATAAATACTGATCTGAACTAACAGAATTAGGAATTTTATGCAAATTCTGTAAAGAACCTTTAACAATTCTAGCTTAAACGTCACAATTGCGCCGCTTTTTTGCAACGAAACGCCATGAAGCAATTTAAAATTTAATTTTGGGTTGAAGTCAAGTTTGTGCTTTCTTTCTGGCGGTTATGTGTATTTATTGTTACTTTAAAATACGTTCTAAAATTAGTTAATCTTGTCTGTGAAGCGGTTAGAATGCCAAGCTGATTATGAAACAGGCACAAGTGTTTGTTTAACTTGGAGATAATCACTCCGTAAGGACTCTATATGTGTTGGAGAAAGAGCAAATTTGATTAAGCGTATCAATTGCCCCCAAGTGTGAAGTTGAGCAACAGAAACAGCTTGCATGAATTTCTGCTGATAGAATTTAAACCAAAAACCGGGTGCTTTTTTCGTTTCACTTTTCTTCCATCGCTTGCGCCAACAGAGAAAATCTTGAGTTTTTGGCGCTTCGGCTTCTATAATCGGTGGGAAGTCGGCGTAACTGACAAACCGTGTCTTTCCTTGGGCTATTACCAGAATTACATGCCGCCACAAGCGAATATCTTTGATTTGCTCGACTTTGATATTTAAGAGTAAGGCGATCGCCTCTGGGGTGACAAATCTTGCTAATGGATTAATTGGCTCTGATTCAGACTGCGGTGTTATCATCATAGTAGAACTCCTTATTGGGTTAGTAAAACTCCTTATTGGGTTTTTCGGTTTATAGGCGATCGCACTTGGAATGCGAAACCCGGGCGATCGCTTTGAAGCATTAAAAATATTAAAGACTAGAGTTAGCCTTTTGTCAAGCATGGGCGTAGTAAGATTAAGAATTAAAGAATTTGCTGACAAAGAAGGCTGGACGATTAAGGAACTTTCCGAGCGCTCAGGGGTGCCATACAGTACGATTAAAACTTATGCACGCCTTCCGGAAAGGGCAACTGTTGACCTTACTGCCTTAAAAAAGTTGGCTCAGACGTTTAATGTTTTGTTGGAAGACTTGTTTGAAGTAGTTGAAGAGTAGAAAGAAAAATGTAGTTGTAGTGGTGCGTAGATGCGATCGCAGCTACTTTTCAGACTTGTGCCATAATTGACACCAATATTTTGGCATTGTCAGTAATGGTTTGGGAATCAGGAAATCAGTTGCAGAGCGGTAAATACACAATTGATAAAGAATTAGGTGAAGGTGGCTTTGGTATAACTTATCGCGCTACAGATAATAATAAGCACTACGTTGCGATCAAGACTTTAAATGATACTGTGCAACGTCGTCCAGATTTTGCTAAATTTCAGCAAGATTTTTTGAATGAAGCAATAAAATTAGCAAAATGCACTCATCCCCATATCGTGCGGATTGATGAAGTCATCCAAGAGGGTGCGTTGTGGTGCATGGTGATGGAATATATTGATGGGGAAGATTTAGCAAATCTAGTTGAGAATCAAGGTGCTTTATCTGAAGTACAAGCATTACGCTACATTCAGCAGATTGGTGAAGCGCTAATTGTAGTTCATAATAACGGCTTCTTGCATAGAGATATCAAACCACAAAATATCATGTTGCGTTCTGGTAATTCGCAAGCTGTTTTAATTGACTTTGGCATTGCGCGGGATTTTACCCAGAATTTGACAAAGACGCATACGCAAATGTTAGCGGATGGTTTTGCACCAATTGAGCAATATGACAAAAGAGCAAAAAGAGGTGCTTATAGTGATGTTTATGCTTTAGCGGCAACTTTGTATGCAATTTTAACAGGAGAAGTACCAACAATGTCTCCAGTTAGGGCTATTGGTACACCGTTGGTGGAACCAAAAGAGATTAATTCTAGTATTAGTGAAAAGGTGAATCAAGCGATTATTAAAGGAATGGAAATAAAGCCAGAAAATCGCCCTCAGTCGATAGAGGAGTGGTTATCACTTTTAAACGTTCAAAATACTAATGTTAATCTACCTGCTGTCAACATAGTTAGTTCTCAAGAAATCGAGAAAGCTATTAATGCATTTTATGCTCATGTAGACTACAACAGTTCAAATGCGGGATTACTCATTCATCATAGAGAACATCCTAAAGATTCAACCTTACACTATCACATAACTATATCTGATACCCACTGCTTTAACTTTGGCGCAAACGGATTTGCGGTGTTTCCAATTCCACGCAAGGCTAAGAAAGCAAGACATATAAAATTACTACCTAGGAAAGATGTTCTTGATAGATGTTTAATTGCTTATCAGCTTTTTGAAGACTGGGATTATGGCGTTTTGGGATGGAATTGCGAACATTTCGCGAGACTGGTAACAAGTGGTGAAGCTATATCCTTACTTAATTTCGCATCTCAAAGACCCAAGTTATGCTGGTGGTTATATTGAGGCTATTTTAGAGGAAGAAGATCCAGAACCGGAACTGTTGAAAATGGCACTCAGCAATGTTGCTGAAGCGCTTGGTGAACAAAGTATGACACCAGAACAAGCAAAAGTGCATTTAGAAAAACTAGACGAATTGCTATCACAAACCGGCAGCGAGGCAATTTATAATTTGGGAACTTGGTTAAATGCTTTGGGATTAAAACTAACTGTTGCTGTTGCCCAAAAAGTACAGGATAGCAACACAGATTCTGTAAATAACTCGGAAATAACCGTTTAGGAACTATAAGATTTGCAGCGATTTTTAACAATTAAGAGCGTTGATGCGATCGCGCAGCGACTCTGCAAGAGTATCGCACCTTGCCTGTAAAATAAAATAATGGAAGCACAACCAAGAGATATTCAGCGTTATGTGACGCAAGAAGGTAAAGTTCCTTTTGCTGAATGGTTTGATTCGCTGCGAGATACCAATGCTAAAGCTAAAATTATATCTAGGCTGAACCGAGTCACTGCTGGAAATTTAGGAGACTATCGTTCAGTAGGTGAAGGAGTTTGTGAATTAAGAATTAAATATGGTTCCGGTTATCGCATCTATTTTGGATTCCGAGGACTTACAATTGTGCTTCTGCTATGTGGTGGAGATAAAAGTACCCAAGAGCAAGATATTCAGAAGGCTAAGGAATATTGGGCAAATTATGAAAGAAGTGAAAATGCCAACTAGTGATAGTTACTATAACTACTTAATTGAATCTCTTAGAAAAGAACCTGAATTAGCAGCTGCTTACATAACAGCGACATTAGAGGAAGAAGATCCAGAACCGGAACTGTTGAAAATGGCACTCAGCCATGTTGCTGAAGCGCTTGGTGAACAGAATATGACACCAGAACAAGCAAAACTGCATTTAGAAAAACTAGACGAATTGCTATCACAACGCGGCAGCGAGGCAATTTATAATTTGGGAACTTGGTTGAATGCTTTGGGATTAAAACTAACGGTTACTGTTGTTCAAAAAGCAGAGGATAGCAACACAGATTCTGTAAATAATTCGGAAATAACCGTTTAGAATCTATAAGATTTGCAGCGATTTTTAACAATTAAGAGCGTTGATGCTAAAGCGCAGCGACTCTGCAAGAGTATCGCACCTTACTTGTAAAATAAAATAAATGCCAACTCCGGGTGTTTCGCACCCGGAGAGTCGTCTGGGCACCCACGACAAAACCTCAGTTCAAATTAAAAATTCTCTGTTTTAGAATAAAATAACAGAGTTTTATACTCGTGTGATTTTTTAATTTTACCTGCTTCTACAAATGATTCGACAATAGATTTAGCTGTACCCCATGCAAAGGAACCCGTATAGAAAACAATATGTCCTCCGGGATTAAGTTTATCTAAAAATAGCTGAACTAGCGATTCATCATTTTGATGCACCAAAGGGGCATTTTCAGGTATATAGAATTCACTTAAATGGAAAAGCGTCACAATATCAAACATTGGTAAATTTCTTGTCGTTAATGTGTATATATCTCCAAAAAGAACTTTATAAAACTTGCTCAGAGAACTATCTTTAATAACCAATTTTATATATGACTGCTGTTCTAAAGCTGAAGCTGTAATTCCCATAATTTCATTTGGTTCAGTCAGCTTTTGATTTTCTAAGCCGATAAGATGATGTTCTCCTGTACCAAAATGGAAGATATTTTTACCATTAATTTTTGATTCTTGAATGTATTCAACAAAGTATAGATCGCACGGACAACGCTTTGGATCGTAACGCCATGTAGATGTTTCTTGAAAAAATCCGATTCCCAAATTATTAAGAACTACCGGGCGCTTTAGTCCAATGGCATATAATAATTTTATGGGTAAATAATTCTCTACAAAAAATTTAATTTTTTGTTTTATGGTTCCTGTACTCATAATTAACTACCTCAAAAAATATCAACTACAAGAATAATTGAAGACCTTACATTTATTTATTTTAATTGCGTAAATATTTGTGAAATAAATCATCTAAATTTTGTTTATGCTAGAAAATACGAACTTGACAAATGGGTTATTATATGTGTAAAGAGAATTTGGTTGTTACAAGCTTTTGATAATTACCGTGATTGCATGGCGTAGGCGTAGCCCAACCAAGGCATCGCACTCAAAAGCATGGAAAAATCAGGTTTGAATGCCCCATACCTCATATTTGCTAAGTAGTCAGATAGAATTAATTACACAACGTCCCCTTGACTTCCTTTCAGGACTTACGCACGGACTACGTATTTCCGTCATTGCGACGCAAGGAAGCAATCTCAAAGTCTTGTTTTCTGGTAACGAGTGCGTAAGTCCTACCTTTTTTACAATAACTTTTTTAAAGGCAATGTAAAACCCGGTACAACATCTTCACCACTTAAAGTTGCCGTTGCTGGATATTGAGTAATTGAGTTATCAATTCGATAAACAAAAGCTTGCTGATTATGACGGTCAATTAACCATCCCAAACGCACACCATTGGCAATATATTCTGCCATTTTTGCCTTCAGTTTTTCCAAGCTGTCATTTTTAGAACGAATTTCAATGACAAAATCAGGTGCTAAGAAGATGAAGGCATCGCAGCCCTTTTACATGATGCCATAGAAGACCAAGGTGGAGCGGCGACAAGAGAAGAAATTCGCCGTCGTTTTGGAGACAATGTAACAGCAATTGTCGATGGTTGCACTGACTCTGACACTATACCTAAACTACCTTGGCGACAACGCAAAGAAGCATATATTGCTCATATTCCTACAGCATCGCCATCGGTGTTACTTGTTTCCGGAGCCGATAAACTCTACAATGCTCAATCAATTCGCAAAGATTATCGCATGTTGGGCGAATCAGTTTGGGAACGCTTCAAAGGTGGCAAAGAAGGCACTCTTTGGTATTATAGATCCCTTGTAGATGCTTTCCACAAAACTGGATCGATCCCAATGATTGAAGAATTAGAACGGGTGGTTTCAGAAATAGAAGTTTTGGCTGGTTGCAGATAGTCAACACCCTAGAAGGGTGTAGGGTGAAATAGCCCATTACTCTGGTGGGTGAGGAATAGTAATTGAACCAAATTCAGTTGGCTTGCCGTTTTTAATCGCATCGAAAGTACCTTTAATAGTACCTGCGATCGGCACAGCAACAAGTGTCCCCAACAACCCAGCAATTTCAAATCCCATCAAAATAGAAACGAAAATCCAAATAGGATTAAGTCCGATAACATCGCCGAGTAATTTGGGCGCTATCAAGTTATCTTTAATCTGTTGCAACAAAACTGCTGCTATTGCGACTTGAATTGCTAACCACCAACTTTGCAGCAACACTAAAATTACCACCAAACCGATACCAAGAGACGCACCAATAAAAGGAATTAGTTCCGAGATGCCAATAAGTATGGCAAATAACAAAGCAAACGGCACTTTGAGAATCAAGAAAATCGGGGTGAGACAAATTATCATGAACAGCGCTAGCAAAAGTTGGCTGAGGAAAAAGTTGTGAAAATTGAGACGCAAAGATGTAATTAAGGGAACTCGAATGTTAGCGGGTAAGAGATTAACCGTACCAGACCAAACGCGATCGCCATACAAAAGCATGTAAAATGCTAGTACGACTATTAACACTATATTCAGTAATCCTGATAGCAGCGTCCCAGCCACGCCTACAGCACTAGAGGCTAGTTGTTGTACCACGTTCTGAATACTGGCATTGATTTGATTGCTCACAACCGTCAAATCTAATGGTAAACGCCGCTTTCTCGCCAAAATCTCAAACTGTTGTAGGTTTTCTTGACTAGCGCTTAACAAACCAGGAATCTTATTTAAAAGTTGAAGGGTTTGATCAACTACTATCGGCACTAAAGTGACACCCAAAATCACAAACAGCGTTAAAGCTATCAGCAAAACTATAATCACTGCCTGAGTGCGCGTAATTCGAGCGCGTTCAAAAAACTTAACTGGATAATTCAGTAAAAAAGCAAGAATCGCGGCAACGATTAAAATGGTAATTGGATGCTGAAATAACCGATAAAACTGAGATACCAGCCAAATATTCAGAGCGATAATCGGACCGCTCAGACCATAGAATAACAGACTTTTAACGGAGGCTGAACGGCGCATATTGGCTGGGGACTCTTTACTGGGCAAGATAGGAATAGCTTATCTGGTGCTGATGAATATGATAGATATTTTTAACAAAGGTGTGTAAGCCTAGCTCATAAAAAGGAAGCAAATCATCATGGACAAAACTATAGCTGATCTTCGCAAAGACTATACTTTAGAGGGTCTAAGCGTCTCGGAAGTTGATTTTAATCCTTTTAAACAGTTTAAAAAATGGTTTAATCAGGCGCTAGATGCCCAACTTATTGAACCAAATGCGATGACTATTGCCACTGCTACACCAGAGGGCAATCCGTCAGCAAGAATAGTATTATTGAAAGATTTTGATGAGCGGGGTTTTGTTTTTTATACTAACTATAATAGTCAAAAAGGACAAGAATTAGCCGAAAATCCCCACGCATCTCTTGTTTTTTGGTGGGCGGAACTAGAGCGCCAAGTCCGTATTTATGGACGGATTGAGAAGGTTTCTGAGTACGAGTCAGATGAGTATTTTCACATACGCCCATTAAATAGCCGTTTGGGTGCGTGGGTATCTAATCAAAGCGAGGTGATAGAAAATAGAGAAGTTCTTGAGCAACGCTTGCAAGAACTTCAGGTAAAATATGAAAATCAAGATGTGCCGCGACCGCAGCATTGGGGAGGGATGCGAGTGATCCCCACAAAAATTGAGTTTTGGCAAGGGCGCCCCAGTCGCCTGCACGATCGCTTGCTTTATACTTGCTTGGATGATAAAAGTTGGAAAATAGAGCGTTTGTCGCCTTAATTATTTTCGTCTAGTCAAGGTGGTATTGCACCTATTAGACATGTCCGGTAGATTACATATGATGAGACGTAGCATTGCTACGTCTCTACAAAGATTTCGGATTTTTTTATTAATGTCAATTAAACGGTCTTAATATCAGACACGCGAAAGTGAAAATGAATGTAGAGACGTTACATGTAACGTCTCTTGGGTTTCGGGTAACGCATCATCAGTTTTGAATTTTGTCATCGCTCAATTTATTAATTGCCCATTACTCAATAACCAGAGAATTTCTTCTGTGTGCTGGGTAAAATTTTTACCCGTTAAACTGGGAAGTTCGGGGACTTCATTTAATTTATTCAACAGAATAAATTTCAATTCTGCATAATCTTCACAAATACCTTGTAAATCTGGATCTTTACTAGCCCATTCCCATATTGTGCGATCGCTATTTCTTACCAAAGCGTAAACTAAATAACGGCGTGCTAGTGAAAGCGCAGATTTTACCCCGGCATTAATTCGGTGAGCGATGGCATACCAAGCCGCGAGATTATATAAAAACCGAGTATTTAACTCTGATGTCTCATCCCAACCTTTGGTCAGCTTTTCTATTTCGTGTTTAGCGTCCAAAATCAAATTGACATCACCTATCATTAACCCAGCCATCGCTTTACCAATTCTAATTCTGCGCTTGACAGATTCATCTTCACATGCATTCAGTGCGCGATCGTATTGCAGTAGTGCTTGACGTTGGTAATTGAGACTTTCTTTGTCTAAAGTTTCTCCTCCAAAGCTGCTGTATGTGTCAGCTAAATTTTCATAAGGTTGAAACCACTCAGGATACAAAACTATTGCTTGCTGTAAATCTTCAATTGCCAAAGAGTAAAACAATTTGCCATTAGTCGGAGCGCTGGCTAGATTAAGAGCGCCAAAAAAGTTATAAATCTTTGCTTGATAGCGATCGCGTTTTCGTCCCAAGTAATACCAAGGCACAGCAGCCACCATTTCTCGGCGACTGAGTTCCAACGCCAACCAGCGAATAGCGGAGCCAAGGAGCTTTCTGTAGCGGTCTTTCAGTGCTTCTTCGGGTACCGAATCTTCAACTGACTCCCAAACTGTGTATAACTTAGAAGAAAGACGACCTTCAATATTAGTAATTTCAAAAGTAATTCCCAGGCGATCGTATTCTTTACCTTGGCTTTGCAAAATGCTAGTTACTTTCGTGCCTAATGTTGGAAATATCACCTTCAACATTTTCACCGCTGGATGCATTTGTTCTGGTGTGAACTCGCTAAGTGAAGTTACCAAGTCACCAAGTCGTTGGTCTGGGGTTGTTTGTGGCAACGGTAACTTATCAGGAGGGTGATAGGTTTGCGGTCCTTGGTTGATGATATGCTCTTTCACTCGTTGACGCACGCCTTTCATCTCCCCCACAAGTCTTTCTCGCGCTAATTGCGAAAGACCTGGTAACACGCAGTTCATTTCTTCAGCATCAGAGGCATTGATGAAATTGTCTATAATCAACTGAGATGAACGCTGAAAAATCATTAAGATGAGCCGATAGACGATCAAAATACTTAGTAAAACCGCCAGCACTTTCACGAAAATCTGGAAAATCCTGGTGACGTTTTTCTCCACCACTTCGAGGTCGTCTGTCCACTTGGTGACAGATATCTTTGGCTTATTAGATTGACTCGGTGTTGGTGTTGCAATCGGTGTTGGTCTGGCAATAATCTGTTGACTATATATGGATGGTCGCCGATATGCTGACAATCCATAACTAAAGACAAATAAGACGGCGAATACTAACAACAGTCGTACTTTCACAACTTTCAGTTTGGTGATATTATGTCCGCTTTCAGGTAAATTAGGTACATGCGTAAAACCCAAAACCCGCTCTGAGACGTTTTCGTGGAACGTCTCTACGTGTATTTAATCACAACGCAATCTGCTGTAATAGTCAATAGACATCGACCGAATTTAAATATGCGCTACCCACAACCCTTGTAGAGACGCGATCGGTCGCGTCTCTACATTAGACTCTTGCACTCATTCCCCTAACACCCCACCCCAGCCCCTCCCCGCTAGGGGGGAGGGGAGCGTTTGCGTAGGCAAATGCGGGGTGGGGTTCTTTTTTTGATTTATGCAAGAGGTCTCTACATTCTTTATTTAGCTGAAGAAGCAGAAAATTGAATGCTGGGGTCTGGCATAAAAGTATACCTTAGATAAAGTCCACCGACAACAAACAAAATTATGAACAAACTACCAATACCGAGGGGACTGGGAAGCCAAAAAACTATTTCGATGTGGTTTAGTTGACCGGGGATGGGTTTCCATACCAGTTTATTTTGACTTTTTTCTGGAGAAATCGCGCTTTCGGTTTGTTGAATGTTTCTTGCCCCCCAAGGAGTTTTCAAGCTAAATTCTAAATCGAGAATCGAACCTGCGGCTTCTAAAACGTTACCATTGCTGGCAATTAGAGAAAGCGATCGCAAATCCACATCGTAAATCAACCGATTCCGCACTAACAGTAAAAAATTGTTCTGAAACAAAAGTAAGTTTGACTCAATTTTTGGCAATTCTGAATCAGATGTGCCTTTAACTTCAGCTTTTTGATTAATCTTGGGATTGAAAAATTCGTTAAACTTTGTTTGTAATTCCTCACCACTACTGAAGGGAATTGTGACGATAATTTCTGATTGAGAAAGTCGCCGTACTTTGCCTTCTTCTTTGCGGGCGCGGCGTTCGATGCTATTTAACCATTCGTCTACTGAGTCACCGCTAAAACTAGTCAGCCGTTGTGCTAACTTAATATGTTGCACCAGTTCGCCGCGATTGGAGTTTTCAAAGTTTACCCCCACTTGATACTGCACGCAACCAGAAAGCAGCACAGATGCCAATAGCACAAGGCAGACAAATTTTAGCCGTGCAAAGATTTTTCCTAAAACCGATAAATTCATAACTATAAATCTCCACAAAAGTCAACTAAAGGATGAAGTTAAGACATTAGAGAAGTTTCGTCTAGCTTGAAATTGTACCGGAAGGCTTTTTTCATCCTTCATATCATGTCAGGTTTATTAATTACTTTTGTAAAGACGTTCCGGCGGAACGTCTCTAGGACGGTTGTAAAGACGTTCGGTCTGGAACGTCTCTAGGACGGTTGTAAAGACGTTCCGGCGGAACGTCTCTACGACGGTTGGGATGTTTTTATTACTGTTAATTAAACGGACATGACATCACACTTCATCCTTTTTTATAGACTCAACCAAAGCAAGCTACCCAAGATTAAACTAATGGTAATTAATGCAACCCAAATAAAGCGATTATCTTTAGTATTAACTTGGCTTAAGTCAACGAATTCTCGCTCAGTCGGCTTTTTGGGTTGGGAAGATTTTGTACTATTAGCAGCAAGACGAATTTTACTTTCATTATCAGACAGTGCGCCCAAATCGGGAATTTGAGTCATCCATTCGCTTGGTCTTTGTAGCCTTGGTGCTTTGAGAATGTAAACCAAGTTTCGGGCTTGTTTGCTGGTTTCGGAAAAAGGATGACGTTTAAGTTCTTCGCAAAGGGCGATCGCATCCTCTGTGCGTCCAGCAGCTTCATAAGCTGTTACCAGCCAGATTTGTACCTCTCCCCCTAAGCGAGAATTGCGATTCACCAGAGCGATCGCTTTTTCGAGATTTTCCACCGCTTGCCGATATTGCCCACTTTCAAAAGCAGCTTTCCCAGACTGGTAAAGATTTTTGGCAATTTCTAAACTTTCTGCACTCACGTTTTCTACACAAATCAGTAATATTTGTAATGGGGCATGGGGCATTGGGCATGGGGCATGGGGCATTGGGCATGGGGCATTGGGCATTGGGCATGGGGCATTGGGCATTGGGCATTGGGCATGGGGCATGGGGCATGGGGCATTGGGCATTGGGCATGGGGCATTGGGCATCGGGAAAAAATAACTAACTATTTGCCTCCCCTGCCTCCCCTGCCTCCCCTGCCTCCCCTGCTTCCTTGTCCCCTTGTCCCCTTGTCCCCTTCTAAGAAGTATATTGAGAACCCATCAACATTGTCCCGATACCAACGTCGGTGAAGATTTCTAGCAGTAGGGCGTGAGGAATGCGACCATCAATTATATGTGCTGCACGTACTCCTTGAGCGAGCGATCGCACGCAACAATTGACTTTCGGGATCATCCCACCACTAACTACATTAGTTGCAATCAACTTGCGGGCTTCTTGAATATCCACTTTCGGAATCAAGCTTGACGGATCTTTGTAATCTTTTAAAATACCCCGCGTATCTGTGAGCAAAATTAACTTTTCTGCCCCAAGTGCTGCGGCTATTTCTCCAGCTACTGTATCGGCGTTGATGTTGTAAGCTTGTCCTGTTTCGTCTGCCGCTACGCTAGAAACTACTGGGATATAACCATTGCTAGCGAGTGTATCCAAAATCTTGATATTCACACCGCAAACTTCCCCCACAAAGCCAATGCCTTCTTCTCCTTGGGGACGAGCTTTAATTAAGTTACCATCTTTACCACATAATCCTACCGCCAAGCCGCCAGCTTGGTTAATCAAAGCGACAATTTCTTTGTTAACTCGACCGACTAAAACCATTTCCACTACATCCATTGTGGCGGCATCGGTGACGCGCAGACCATTTTTAAATTGCGGTTCGATTCCTAGTTTATCGAGCCAACTGTTAATTTCTGGTCCCCCACCGTGGACTAAAATTGGTCGTAAGCCCACGCAGGATAAGAATACAACATCGCGGATAACTTTATCTTTGAGGGTGCTATCTTTCATCGCCGCACCGCCGTATTTGACAACAACGGTGCGTCCCGCAAATTGCTGGATGTAAGGTAATGCTTCGCTCAGTACTTGCACGCGAGTGGCTGCGTCTTCTCTAATATATTCAGTATCGTTGACTATCATGGGGCGCTGTTGACAGTAAAAACTGATCTAAATAGTTTAAATGAGTTTGGTACTTTCAACAATGTCTCTTCACTTATAGGGGGAAAGGGGGGAAGAATTGTTCGTGGATTGTAACCCAAATCCCTAAGAGACTATTCTGTGCTACGTCTCTACATCGGTTGCCTGTTTGAGAACAGTAGGAATCGCCTCAAGTACTCGTGTAGCGGTTTTCGTGGGTGTTTCTTCGTCACTGACGCTGATTCGCAGATCGGCTTGATTGTAAAGTGATTGTCGTTGTTCAAGAAGCGATCGCAGTTTTTGTTTCAAGTCAACATCTTGCAGTAATGGTCTTGTGGTATCAAGAGCTAAACGGGTGCAAAGTAATTCTACTGGCACATCCAGCCAAACAATCAAGCCGTGACGTAGGTAACTCCAGTTTTTTTGTTGGAGAATAACACCCCCACCAGTAGAGATAACTAATTTTGTAAAAGAGCAAATTTGTGCTAAGACATCGCTTTCTATTTGACGAAAACCCGCTTCACCTTCTAAAGCAAACAACTGATTAATACTTTGTTTTGTTGTTTCTTCAATTACGTTATCCGCATCCAGAAACCCGTAACGTAATTGTTTCGCAAGTTCACGCCCTACAGTAGTCTTACCGGCGCCCATCATGCCAATTAAGTACAAGTTAACTCCTTTTAACATACTCACTGTCAATTTCCTACTACTCCGAACCTACTAATACCAATTTAATATGAAGACGCATAGAAAGAACCCCACCCTAACCCTCCCCG
>NZ_KK073768.1:1383565-1390764 GCF_000582685.1 [Scytonema hofmanni] UTEX 2349 | reverse complement strand
AATTTAATATGAAGACGCATAGAAAGAACCCCACCCTAACCCTCCCCGCAAGCGGGGAGGGAACCGGATTGTCCCCTTACGCCTCTTCTTACCCTTTCCCCTTTCCCCTTTCCCCCTTACCCCTCTTTTTCATATCTCGATGTCGAGGCGAATTTCTCGAATGTGATTTTTCAATTGCGCTTCAAAAATTGTCTGACTCATCAATGAGTAACCTGATTTATCTTGATTTTCAAAATTTTCCTCAATTAATCGTTCAGCTATATATTCCATCAAAACTGGGGTTTGGGCAAAGCTGGATGCTTGTCTTTCAATTAGCGATCGCCTTTGTAATAACTCTATAGCTTCTAATATTAATCGTTGCGAAACTCGTGGTATGATCTCTTTTTGCAACTTTCGCACTGAAACCAAATTGCGATTCAGTGCTAACCAGTGTATAATCTGCTTTTCCAAATTAGATAAGCGATAAAACTGCTCATCTAAAATTGCCCGAATGTCGCCAAAAACCACAGTACCTTGTTCTAAAAATTCATATATATTGCCAGCAAATAATTCTTGAATAGTCGTAGCAACTAATTTAATAAATAACGGATTACCTGCATACCACTCAATTAATATTCTGCATTCTTCTTCGGAAGAATCTGTAAACCCTTTTTCTTTGAGAAGTTCCCAACTTTCTGCATTATTTAATCCTGACAATTTCCAAGAGCGAACAGGTAATTTTTTTCCTTCCAAAGCGGCAATTTCTTGAGTTTTTTCTCTACTGGTTAGCACCAAGCAACTTTGATGTTGAGAGTCTCCTAATCTTCTGATTAATTCTCCATAATCTTCATAACCTTGACGATACCGAATTTGCTTCATCACATCTGGGTTGCTGACTGGCACAGAGAGCGGATATTCTCTGACCAAATCGGTATCGTTGCCATTGCTTAAAATTGAATCAACACAATCTAATACAATTAGACAGCGTGAAGAACGCAAACACTCAATTAGTTGGGAAATGTTGTTTTCGACACCTTCTGTACTTTGTATTTGCGCTTCGGGAGATAAAAGCGACAAGAGTTGATTTAAGATGACTTCTAAGGGTGGTGCGAGACTAAGCGATCGCCAAATTACAAATTCAAAATCTTCCTTAATTGCTTCTGCAAGCTTTACTGACAAAGCTGTTTTACCAATTCCACCCATACCTAAGAGTACCACTAACCGACAGCGCTCTTGGACAATCCATTCTTTCAGGGATGCGAGTTCGGTAGTGCGTCCGTAGAATTTACTCACATCAATCGCTTCACCCCAATCTTGTCTTTGGGCTGTTTTCATCGTACCAAAATCAGCTTGTTTTTTCTCGGTTGCGATTATTTGATTGTCAGTCACATCTATTTGAAACCAACCTTTTTTATAACCAGCTTTCTCTAGTAACTGAGTTACCCGACTCCAACTTTTGACCTTAATGCTGCTTCCCTCTTGGTTACTCAGCATATCTTCTATATATTTATATAGTCCATTAGAAAGATAAACTCTTACAGTACTACTACTGCGACTTTTATAAACTGCATTAGCAATTTCTGCCGGACTAAAACCACAAAGTAAACCTCTCAAAAATTTTTTTTCAACAGGTGTTAGAGCTTTTCCCTTTGCGGATGCTAAATCAACGTATAACTTTTCTAGCTCCCAATTATTTTTAGCCTCTATAAAATCCTCTTCTATTTTATTTGAATTAGCAGCCATTACGGTTATTTATTTAAAGTAGCGATCAGGAAATATATTAACGATTTTTATATAAAGTCGAAATAAACAAACAATAAATTTATAACGAATTTAATAACATTTGTTAGGTGACTTGCCAGTTGTTGCTTCGGTATGTTTAGGCTTAACGGAAATTTAATAAAGCTTCTTTGAAACTTTATTAAATTTGTGTCGTCAATATAAACGATCAAGACTCTTTTTCAACTGGGGCAGTTTTAACTTTATACAATACTGTGTTTCTACCTCACAGTATTAACATTCAAAAAACTTTGTCATAGCAAGCCCCACTCCAAATCTGAAAAAAAATCATGGTGTAAATTATGACTTATTTTGTGACATTGTGCAAAAAAGCTTTGCCAGCTTAACGGTTGAAGAAGAAAAACTACTGCATATCTTATTTGTGTGCACCCGAATAAATAAGTGTGGTCTATTGAGGTATCAACCATGACTCGAATTCGTGACGTTGTGCAGAAAGCGTTATCCACCGGCTATCTAACACTTGAAGCGGAAAATCAACTACGACATTTACTAAGAACTCGGTATGACTTAGAAGACTTTAAAGCCTTTATGAGCTTGCAAGAAGCGGCGATGATGGGCAAAGTTAGGCAGGAGTCTCGCGAAGAAAGGTGTGGCATTTAGCACATAAATACCACATCCCTACTCAAGAGGGCGATCGCTTATCGTTATCCTCAGAGTCTTCATCCTCAAAAAATCCCCAATCATCATCATCATTCTTCTGATTGGTAGTTGTCGGCGGTTGATAAGGCGGTATGATTACTCGGTAATCAGCATCGTAAACTGATTCAGTTTTTCCTACTCCAGAATTTTTTGGTTGCCGATAGCTGTAGGAATAAACTGAACCAGATTGAGAACTAGTTTTGGGTTGTTGTTGACGTTCGTAGCTTTGATCTCTATCCTGTATGTTTTCCGAATTAGGATTAGGGGCAACATTAGACTTCTCTTCAAAGTCCCAATCATCATCTGTAGTGTTGTTATTTGTGTCCCAATCATCCGCTTCATCGTCACTGCCTCTAGACTTTGTTGTACTAGCTGGGGGTGGAGGGTTGACAGGAGGACGGGAAAATGTTTCTTCTCTACGGGTTTGCTTATTCCCAGGTGAAGCGGCTGGTGATTTTAGTCGAGTTGGGCGTTGTTGTCGAGCTAAATAAGTGGAAAAATTAAATAAGCTGCTGATAAACACAGATGTAACAGCACCAGCAGTTGTACTAAATAAAATCCACATCGCCAATGGCAAAGGTTGAGTCCGTATCCCCAAAAATACTAACGGTAAAACAGGCGACCAATTTTGCGCTAACAAGAGCGTTAGTCCTCCCAGTACCGCCACTAATAAAATTAAGCGAATGATATCCATATAAAAAAGGGGTAAAGGTAATTTCAGAGAGGGGCAATGGGCATTGGGCAATGGGCATTGGGCAATGGGCAATGCGAATTAAAGAAGTTCAAGAAAGCGAGTGCGTGAATAAATACGATTCTTTCCATGCCCCATGCCCCATGCCCAATGCCCTATGCCCCATGCCCCATGCCCATTTTATTTTCTCCCTTGCCAGCGTTGAAGTGGGATGCAGTCAATATCCAATTGATCTAAAGTACGAGCAACAACAAAATCAACTAAATCTAAGATTGTTTGCGGATTGTGATACCAAGCAGGAATCGCGGGGACAATTCTTGCCCCAACTTCTGCCAAAGCAGTTAAATTACGCAGGTGAATCAGGCTAAAAGGAGTTTCACGAGGGACAAGAATCAGCTTTCGACCTTCTTTAAGCTGGACATCTGCTGCCCGTTCTAATAAGTCGGAACTCAAGCCGGCTGCTAGCTTGGCTACAGTGCTCATACTGCATGGAATGACAATCATCCCTAAGGTACGAAAGGAACCACTGGCAATATTGGCTCCAACATCACCCCAAGCATGGCAGTTTAGTTTGCCTGCTGCTTCAACTCCAGCTTGCTGTCGCCAAAATTGCTCTTGTTGAACGGGTTCTACTGGCATCCGAATATTCTGCTCTGATTGCCAAACCATGTAACTTGATTTGGAGGCAACTAGTTCAATTTCATAGTCGGCTGACAGCAGAAATTTAATCGCTCGAACGGCATAAATTAAACCTGATGCACCTGATATGCCTAAGATAATTGGTTGTTGTTTATTTGACACGCTGTTTTAGTACGGGTTAGGGGAGTGGGGAGTGCGGAGTTGGGGGATAGGGGGCGTAGGGCGGGGATGCCCTATGCCCTATGCCCTATGCCCCATGCCCAATGCCCAATGCCCCCTTATTCATCATCACCATATGGTTCTAGGTCTTGAGACTCCATTTCATTGGATGAGTACATATTTGATACTTCGCCATTGGAGCCGTTTATACCTCTACCTGAGGGGATACCATCGCTGCCTACGGTGACTAAATCAATTTGCTGGCGGTAGTAATCGACACTTTTAACTTGCACGGCTACGCGATCGCCTAATCTGTAAGAAGCCCGGTTTTTGCGACCAAATAACGCTTGTTGTCGAGCGCGGTACTCATACCAATCATCTTTAAGCGAGCTAACGTGTACGAGTCCTTCAACTCGTAAAGGCACTTTCACATTACCGCTTTCTTTGTCTTCGGTTGCTGGTACTTCAATTTCCACAAAGAAGCCGTAAGATTGAACACCAGTAATTACACCGCTGAAAACTTCGCCAATGCGCTGTTTCATCAAAGAGGCTCTTTGTAACCCGGCTAAATCGGCTTCGGCTTCTTGGACTTCTTTTTCTCTGTCGTTAATTTGGACGATTACCCTTGTCAATTCGCTTTGCAGTTCTTGTTGCAATTCTGGGGGTAAAACGTTCCAGTTAATTTCAGTGTGGCTTGCGGAGTGACACAAATTAACGCGCTCTTTCACGCGGGTATTGCGGCGATCGCGTCCATGTTCCAGTAGTGAATAATACACTCTTTGCATGAGTAAATCTGGATAACGCCGCAACGGTGCAGTACAGTGGGTATACTCACTTAGTGCCAAACCAAAGTGAGAGCCTTTATTTGTACTGTAAGAAGCTGGCTTGAGTGTATCTTGCAACAAATAAGTTAAAACTTGTTCTGATGGCGACTCGGCAAAAGCTCTGGTCAATTGTTGATAATCTAAAGGTTGGATATCTACTTCTGCTTCGAGTGACAGTTCCACGCCTAAATTAATCGCTAATTTTAGCATTTCCTGCACATCTTCCGAATCGGGTGCGCCTTGTATTCGCCAAATGGCAGGAATGCCTAAAGCGTTTAAATGATTTGCCATCAGTTGATTAACAAGTAGCACGAATTCTGTTAAGAGCGATCGCACAGGTAAATCATTGACTGCGGCACATCCTAAAATACCTTCATCGTTGTACGGATTTTGGTTAGGTGGCAGATTTAACTGCAAGCTACCGTGATTCAGCCGCACTTGTTTGACTGCTTGCTGCAAAGCTTCTACTTGGCGCAACATCTGGACTACTTCTTCTGAGTACTTGTTTTTAGCTTTCGTAGATTTACTTACTTCGCCAGTCAAAATTGCTTCTGCTTGTTGTTCGCTGATGTGTTCGTCTACTTTAATGATACCCTTTTGAATTTCCCAGTCTAGGACTTCTCTTGATTCGGAATCGAAGGTAATTAAAAAAGAGATGCTTAAGCGATCGCTTCCCACAACTAAAGAACAGCGTTCTGCCACAGCTGGCGGCAACATTGGCAACACGAGTTCACCGAGATATACCGACCTACCCCGCTTAATTGCTTCGCGATCGAGAGCTTCATCTGGTAAAACGTAGTGACAAACATCAGTAATGTGAAAGCCTAATCGCGAGTGTCCTTCTGGAGTTTTCTCGAAAGTCAAGGCATTTTCTATTACTTGGGAATCTTTTGTACTGCCAATAGTTAGGGTAAATAAATCACGATAATCCTGTCGATTTTTTAAATCAGCTTTGAGTAACTTTTTCGGTAACTTAGCGGCAGCATCGTTAACTGACTCCGGGAAAGTACGGGAAAGATCGTGCTTACAAGTTACCAAATCGATATCAGCAGCAGCTTCGGCATCGCTACCAAGAATTTGCACGACTCGACCGACAGGGGGATATTGCGCTAAAGGGTAACGCAAAACTTCGACATGAGCCAGATGGTCGATCGCTTCATCCAATTTCATCCCACTAGCTAGCAGTTTTAGTTCAAACAGCAAGCGATCGTCCAGGGGAACGGCACGAAAACCGCTTTCTACTTGCTTAATTCGCGCTAGTAAAGTGTGATTGGAGCGTTCGAGAATTAGCTTCACCTCTCCTTCGGGGGAACGGCGCCGACTACCTTCTTTGAGAACTCGGACTAAAACGCGATCGCCATTCCAAGCATTACTCAGATGACTTTCGCGAATGTAAATATCTTCTGCACCTTCGGTGTCCTGAATCGCGAAACAAAAGCCTTTACTAGAACAGCGCAGCTTTGCTTCGATGATTCCGTCTTCTGTCACGCGACGATACTTCCCGCGTTCTTTAACCAAAAGCCCGACTTTTTCCAGAATTTCTAAAGCAATTTGAAGTTTTTGTAAACTATCTTCATCTTCACAACCAAGTTTTTTTTCCAAAACTTTGCGAGCAACCAACTTATCATCGGTAAAATTGGCAAGTAATGTAGCGATTGAAAATTCCATGCAGTGAACCGACCTTTGGTCAAAACATCATTATTAGAAGACATTTACGTCGAGAGAGAAGCACTATGAGTCAGTACTCAACCGGAGGTTTAGCCCTACCTCCAACAGAGACAAAAAAGCGACCCTCACACTTCTCACGACACGATACTTTCAGAGTTCACTACGAAAAAGACCTTTCATCCAGCTAATCTTAACAAAGCACGCCTGATTTAAAATTCGCCCCACTAGGTAATGTTTGCGACGGGTTTTTGAGAGACTTTGTTTATAAAATTCACTCATTCCAGTCTAAAAGCGCTATGCAGGGAAAACAGCAGGTGTTTGATTGTCTAGATTTCAGGTACTTTTACGGCATTACACTCTGATGTTTAACTAGGAGAAACTGCCGGCAAACCCAATTGTCCCATATGTAGAATCGGTAACAACTAGGTTAGCAGCGAAACCGCTCAGTGAGGAAGAACCATTACTTCATTATTGTAGGTTTAGAGCGTACTTCTGTGAAAGTAGTTCTGCACATCGGATTGGGTAATTAGTATAGCATTGAAGATAAGACCACGTAGAGTTAGCCACAAGTAGCGAAAAAGTTGTTCCCAAACAGCTTTGCTACAATCGGTACAAGCGATCGAGATATATCAGGCTGTTTTAAAGAAAGGTAAAAGATTTTTTGAAGAGGGGTAAAGGGTAAAGGGCAAAGGGTAAAGGTGTAGAAATAAAGAGTTATTTAAATAAAGGAATCATATTTTCCTTCCCCTTTCCCCTTTCCCCTTTCCCCTTTCCCCTTCCCCCTTCCCCCTTCCCCCTTC
>NZ_KK073768.1:1367419-1383465 GCF_000582685.1 [Scytonema hofmanni] UTEX 2349 | reverse complement strand
CCCTTCCCCTTTCCCCCTTCCCCTTTCCCCTTTCCCCTTTACCCTTTTCACTATTATGTTGGCTCAATTCCAGAGCTTGTATCCCAACGGCAGTCTTATTTCGGAATTAGTACAAATTTCCTGTGGAAAATATATTGTCCGGGCAAGCGTACAAATTGAAGGTGTAATTCGTGCTACTGGTATGGCAGGAGCAGAAACAGTCGAAGCAGCAGAAGATCAAGCAAGAGATCGAGCGCTGATGGTTTTGGGATTGACTTCCTCCGAATCGGAATCGACAGTATCTCCAAAATCAATACCCCAGGTGCAAAACAACCCTGATCCTGCTTTGAACACAACTGTCTCTGGTGTAAATTCTGTGATTCAAACAGAAGCGATCGCTTCAGGGCAAATTCCATCACCAGTTTACGCACCCACTACACAACCAGAGGTGACAGCTAAAAATGACACTTACAACCAAGACTTAGAGCCTCGCTTTGCTATGACTAGCGATCGAGAGCCAGAATTTGATATACCGATGCAAAATTGGGCTATGGTGGACGACAGCAGCGAAGTTGAAGAGAATCCGTTACCAATGCCTGCTGCTAGTAATGTTAGACAATTTACGCCCCGCAGTTATACTCAACTTGAAGATGTAAGTAGTCCGAAAGGCAACAGAAATAATACAAGGCAACCTATAGACTTGTCAGATGTAATTGCGAAAACCGATGTCGAAATTGAGCGCTTAGGTTGGACAAAAGAACAAGGAAAGGAGCATCTGAAAAAAACCTATGGCAAGCTGGGACGCACTTTGCTCAGTGAAGATGAATTACTGGACTTTCTCAGATATTTAGAATCTCAAGCAGACCCCATCGCGGGATTTTAATTAAATTTGTAGTCAGCGCTAATACCGTTTCAGAAAAAGCTTGATACAAATACAGACCTGTAGAGACGCGACGGCAGGTGCTTCAACGGAGGGAACCTCCGCAACGCACTGCCTCAAATTTCGCGTCTCTACAAGATTCATATGTATCGCAATTAACGTGAAATGGTATAACTACCCAAAGCTCTAATTGCTACCGACAACAGCCATTGGACGGCTTCCAGATGCATGACGGTCAATCACAGAGTCAATTAAGCCATAGTTCTTGGCTTCCTCTGGCGACATAAAGAAGTCCCGTTCGGTATCTTCAGTAATACGCTCAATTGGCTGACCTGTATGTTCGGCTAAAAACTCATTTAGCTTGCGCTTGTGGTATAAAATTTCGCGTGCTTGAATTTCAATATCAGTCGCTTGTCCTTGGGCACCACCGAGAGGTTGGTGAATCATAATCCGAGAATGAGGTAGACTCATCCGCTTACCCTTGGCACCCGCGCTGAGAAGAAAAGCACCCATGCTTGCGGCTAATCCGGTACAAATTGTACAGACATCTGGGCGGATGTGCTTCATAGTATCAAATATCCCCATACCAGCTGTCACCGAACCACCCGGAGAATTAATGTACATATAAATGTCCTTCTCCGCATCTTCTGCATCTAAAAACAGCAGTTGGGCAACAATCAAGTTTGCCAGATTGCTATCAACTTGTTGTCCCAAAAAGATGATGCGCTCACGTAACAGCCGTGAGTAGATATCAAAGGCACGTTCGCCCCGACCCGATTGTTCAATAACGATAGGAATCATTTAGCGTACTTATAGCTATTTTAAATATATTTTATCGATTACAGCCCTTAATTGGTTTCGGTAATTACTCTCCAACTGGGGAATGGGCATTGGGCATGGGGCAATGGGCATTGGGCAATGGGCAATGGGCAATGGGCAATGGGCAATGGGCAATGGGAATTAAAGAAGCGATCGCGTATTTCACTCATACCATGCCCCATGCCCCATGCCCCATGCCCATTTTTAGTAATAATCATCCGGATGAATCTGCCTAAAGTCGTAAATCGATAGTACGAGGTGCAATCGGGGTAATCAACCAAGAGTGCAAATGCCATCCACCCGAAGACACAGGAGTCTGCCATGCTACAAAAATTTTTGCAAGCCGCTATCATCACGTTTCTACTTCATTTGTTAGCGGGACTTAGCCAAAATACTAATATTCATACTCAGACAGAATCATCTTTAAATACAAAGCCGGTACCAATGGTTAGCTGGGTATTTCGCTCTCTGCCATAAAGGTAGAGATGGGAGCAGCTGTCATTATGAAAAGGGGGAAAGGGGAAGAAATTGGATGGGTGTTTTTTCCTTTGCCCTTTCCCCCTCCCCCATGAAGTGAAATAGTATTAGACTGAGCAAAGAAGGTAATGTAACTACCGCTTTCTCAATCATGACGAATCGCCTTGCTCTAGCCAAGAGTCTCTACCTCCGCAAACACAGCGAAAACCCAATTGATTGGTGGACTTGGTGTGATGAAGCACTTTTAAGTGCAAAAACCCAGAATAAACCGATTTTTCTTTCGATTGGCTACTCTAGCTGCCACTGGTGTACTGTGATGGAAGGTGAGGCGTTTTCAGATTTGGCGATCGCCGAATACATGAACGCTAATTTTCTCCCAATTAAAGTAGACCGCGAAGAAAGACCGGACATCGATAGCATTTATATGCAGTCTTTGCAGATGATGAGCAACGGTCAAGGAGGCTGGCCCCTAAATGTCTTTCTTTCTCCAGAGGATTTAGTACCGTTTTATGCTGGCACTTATTTCCCTGTCGATCCGCGCTTTGGTCGTCCTGGCTTTTTACAAGTTTTGCAATCGCTGCGCCGTTATTATGATACCGAAAAAGATGACTTGCGTGAACGCAAAGCGGTAATTTTAGAGTCGCTGCTGACTTCTGCGGTTTTGCAATTAGATGATGGCACAAGCACACAGGATGATCAATTATTACGGCAAGGCTGGGAAACTAGCACAGTTATAATTACTTCGGATCAACAAGGTAATCGGTTCCCGATGATTCCCTATGCGGAATTAGCGCTACGGGGAACTAGATTTTCTTTTTCTGATGATGGCGAAAATCAATCAAGGTACAATGGCAAGGAAGTTTGTACTCAGCGAGGGTTAGATTTAGCACTCGGCGGTATTTTCGATCATGTAGGTGGTGGCTTTCACCGTTACACGGTTGATCCTACTTGGACTGTACCGCATTTTGAAAAGATGCTTTACGACAATGGTCAGATTGTCGAATATCTGGCGTCTTTGTGGAGCGCAGGAGTAGAAGAGCCGGCTTTTACTAGAGCGATCGCTCTAACTGTCAAATGGTTAAGTCGGGAAATGACCGCTCCTGAAGGTTATTTCTTTGCATCTCAAGATGCTGACACTTTTACAACACCAACAGAAGCTGAACCAGAGGAAGGAGCCTTTTACATCTGGAATTATAAAGAATTACAACAATTGCTGACTGCTGAAGAACTAACGGAATTACAACAGCAGTTGACTGTAACGCCTAATGGTAACTTTGAAGGTAATAATGTGTTGCAAAGGCGTTATGCAAAAGAATTAAGTGATACCGTAGAAAATGCACTTTCCAAGCTTTTTGTTGCTCGCTATGGTGCAACATCTGAGTCACTTGAAACTTTTCCTCCCGCACGTAACAACGAAGAAGCAAAAACGCTAAACTGGCAAGGACGCATTCCCGCAGTCACAGATACAAAGATGATTGTCGCTTGGAATAGCTTGATGATTTCCGGTTTGGCAGTAGCTTATAGAGTATTTCAACAACCGTCTTATTTAGAACTAGCAACACGAGCGGCAAACTTTATCTTAGATAATCAGTTTGTTGATGGGCGTTTCCATCGATTAAATTACCAATTGTCTCCGAGCGTGTTAGCTCAATCTGAAGATTACGCTTTTTTTATTAAAGCATTATTGGATTTACACGCTTGTTCGCCTAATCAAACGTTTTGGTTAGAAAAAGCGATCGCTCTCCAAGATGAATTTGACGAATATCTTTTAAGTGTTGAGTTAGGTGGTTATTACAACACATCTAGTGACGCAAGTCAAGATTTAATTGTACGGGAACGCAGTTATGTAGATAATGCTACACCAGCAGCGAATGGAATAGCGATCGCTAATCTTGTGCGGTTGGCGCTTTTGACTGATAATTTGCATTATCTCGATTTAGCTGAACAAGGGTTAAAAGCTTTTCGAGCTGTAATGACTCGCGCTCCTCAAGCTTGTCCGAGTTTGTTTGCAGCTCTAGATTGGTATCGTAACTCGACTTTGATTCGCACCACAAGCGAACAGATAAATATTCTGATTTCCAAATATTTGCCTACGGCTGTGTTTACCAGCGTATCTAAATTACCAGAGCGCAGTGTAGGATTAGTTTGCCAAGGTTTGAAATGTCTGCCAGCAGCTGAAAGTATCGAGCAGTTATTGCAGCAAGTTCAGCAAAGTCAAATGCGGGGATGAACTAAGCACAGTATTTCATTAGACATCTGGTAGAAAACAATGTAGAGACGTAGCAATGCTACGTCTAATCAAGGGTTTCGGGCAACGCATAATTAATTTATCTCCTATGTCTATTAATAGCAGTGCAAATTAAAGAAAGGCAATACCCGATGCATTGTGAACCAAAATACTTGTGTTTGAACCAAAATACTTGTGTTCTGAACCAAACGACTTGTGTTCTGAACCAAACGACTTGTGTTCTGAACCAAACGACTTGTGTTCTGAACCAACGGACTTGTGTTCTGAACCAAACGACTTGTATTCTTAACCAACGTACTTGTATTCTTAACCAACGTACTTGTATTCTTAACCAACGTACTTGTATTCTTAACCAACGCACTTGTTTTGTGAACTACAGGACTTACGCACGGACCACGTGTTTCCGTCATTGCGACGCAAGGAAGCAATCTCAAAGTCTTGTTTTCTGGTAAGGAGTGCGTAAGTCCTAACGTTTTAACTTGAGTTATCGTTAATTGCTACTCTTCGTCTTCTTTATTCTCAGAACTTATTTCCTCACATCCCAACCAAAAGAGTAATACTTTCTCTACTTGCGCTAGTTGTTCGAGTGTCAAGCTTCCCAATTTTCGTAGGAGTTTTGCATGAGGAATTGTAATAATATTCTGCACATCAAATACTCCTGCTCGACGAAGGAAGTTTACTTCGACTTCCACCTCGAATCTTGAACCTCGTAAGCTAGTTGTGTGAGGAATAAGAGTCGCTAACGCACGGTCTGACTTAGTAACAGGAATGCTGATAACTAAGCATGGTCTGACTTTTGCCGTGTAACCCAAATCGACAAGCCAAACTTCTCCGCGTTCGGGACTACTCATAATCAGATTCTTGATTGTCTAACTCTAAAAAAAGTTCTTCAGCATTCCCAACTAAATCCTCATCTGATAAAGGTGGAAAGTCTAACTGAATAACACGTTTCAAAATTTCCGCAGCAATTTCCAGCCTTTCTGATTCAGTCAGACTATCAAAGGTACTTAAAAGTTCTTGTGATGAACCAGTCATAGCTACTTTTTTCAGATACTCTTAAAGGATAATATAACGTGAGTTCAATGCTCATGATTTAACCTTTTCGGTATTCTTGGTAAATCGATGACAACTCGTAGCGAATTAACTGCGATAATCTTAGCTGGGGGAAAGAGTTCTCGCATGGGTGAGGATAAAGCTTTGATTTTGATTCAAGGTGTGCCGTTATTGCAAAGAATTTATCAGATTGCTGAAGATTGTGCAGCTACAGTTTATGTTGTCACACCTTGGGAAGAACGCTATCAAGACATATTACCGCCTAACTGCCAGTTTATAAAAGAAGCGCCTTTATCTGGTGGACCATTAATCGGATTTGCTCAAGGACTAGCGCAAGTACAAACAGATTGGGTATTATTATTAGCGTGCGATTTGCCGAATTTGCGAGTTGAAGTTTTGCAAGAATGGGCAAATCAACTTGATGATGTGGCAATGGATGCGATCGCCACTTTAGCGCATCATATCAAAGGATGGGAACCGTTATGTGGTTTTTATCGCCGCAATTGTTTACCTAATTTAAATGAGTATATCAATCAAGGCGGGCGATCGTTTCAGCAGTGGCTTAATCAACATTCTGTGCAACTTTTACCCGTTACAGAACCAGGAATGCTATTTAATTGCAATACACCAGAGGATTTAGCTAATTTAAATTAAGCTTATACAGCATATTTCAGGTTTAGGAGGTACATGCATAAAACCCAAAACCCTGTAAAGACGTTCCGCCGGAACGTCTCTACGTGTATTCAATAAAAACGCAATCTGCTGTATATTGTACTTTTGCGTGTTGCTCAAAAAAAAAATACCCAGCCCTTGTTTTTAGATGGGTTGGGTGTTTTGTGCTTAACTTGATGTATTGACTCTACTGTGTCAATATAAAAGATTGCGATAAATAATCACAAGGGATAAAAGTCATGACCTAACCTGAGACTAAAGTACTGAATTGAACATGACTTTTGTCAGGGAGTGTCAAGTGAGTATCGCCGCGTCAGGTTAATGCGTAAGCTCTATAATGATTAGAGAAAATTATTGATAATTTACTATCAGATAAATGGGAGCATTTAAGTTGCGGCTTCCGGATCGACTAGGAAAAATAATTGAAAGCGATCGCCTAATTGTAGGTACATTACTTCTAACTATCGCCTTAATTATAATCGTCGGCATTTCCCTCTCATTTGGAGCAGTATCAATGACGACTGCTCAAATCTGGCAAGCACTGACAAAAACAGGCGATCCCCTAAATCAAACAATTATTTGGGACTTACGTTTACCGCGCATCTTAGCAGCAATGCTTGTAGGTGCAGCTTTGGGAATGTCTGGCTCACTGCTGCAAGGAATGTTACGTAACGGACTAGCCGACCCCTTCTTACTCGGTATTTCTGCGGGAGCGGGTTTGTTTGCCATAACCATGTTAAGCTTCGGAGTCTTTTTGAGTTGGATTCCCTTAGCAGCTTGGGTAGGTGGATTATTAACAACAATTATTGTTTATTTATTAGCTCGCAGTCGTGAAGGTATATCAATCGAGCGGTTAATTTTAGGTGGAGTTGCCGTCAGTTCCTTATTTGGGGCGATTCAATCTGTATTATTATTGATGGCAGAAGATGGTAGAATACAAACTGCCTTAAGTTGGTTGATTGGTAGTTTGAATGGGCGCGGATGGAATGAAGTAACAGTTGCTGGAACTTATATTAGCGTAGCCTTATTACTGGGATGCTTGTTAGCGCGTGCCGTCAACTTGTTAAATTTGGGTGATGAATTAGCAGTGAGTTTAGGAGTAAACTTGTTGCGCGATCGCATTTTAATCGGTGGAGTCGCTACACTTCTAGCCGCCGGTGCAGTCAGTATTGGGGGATTAATCGGCTTCGTCGGCTTAATTGTACCTCACGGTATCCGCCTTTTGGTAGGTACAGATTACCGCGCAGTTTTACCATTAAGCGCAATTGGAGGTGCTTTAGTTCTCACCGCAGCCGATTTGCTTTCGCGCTTGGGTGCGGTAGAATTACCTGTTGGTGCAGTTACAGCTTTACTTGGTTCACCTTTATTTATTTGGTTATTGTATAACCGAAAATCTGGAATTTGAAGAGTTAGTGGATGGTGGATAGTTGTTAGTGGATGGTGGATAGTGGATGGTGGATAGTGAATGGTGATTAGGGGTTATGAATACTTTTTTACAACTATCAACCAACAACTATCAACCAACAACTATCAACCAACAACTATCAACCAACAACTATCAACTATCAACCAACAAAAAATAAGATGCTTTTAGAAACACAAAATCTGAGCGGTGGTTACACAACCAAACCAATTGTCCAAGAAATCAGCCTAACAATAAAAACAGGAGAATGGTTAAGTTTAGTTGGTGCCAATGGTTCGGGAAAATCGACACTACTAAAACTTATCAGTCGGTTACTGAAGCCACAACAGGGAACTGTATTGTTAGATGGTAAAGCCATTCACAGTCAACCCGCGTCGGTTGTCGCACAAAACTTAGCATTATTACCACAACAGCAAACAATTCCCAGTGGTTTAACGGTGCGGCAACTGGTATCATTAGGACGTACACCCTATCAACCTTGGTGGCAATACTCACTTAACGCAGAAGATAAAGCGAAAGTAGAAACCGCATTGCAATTAACGCAGATGGATGGATTGTATAGCGATCGCTTTGTCGAAGAATTATCAGGAGGAGAACGACAACGCGCATTTTTAGCGCTTGCTTTAGCTCAAGATCCGCAAATTTTGCTCTTAGATGAACCCACAACTTATTTAGATATTCGCTATCAACTCGAATTACTCGAACTACTAAAACAACTAAATCAACAGGATTTAACCATTATTACAGTTCTGCACGATGTCAATTTAGCCGCAAGATATAGTACACGACTTGCACTTTTATCTCAAGGAAAAATCTTTGCTGTGGGAAAACCCAAAGAAATATTAACACCTGCAAATTTAGCTGATGTTTTGGGTGTAGAAGTTGTAATTTTAGAAACACCAGTAGGTTTGCAGATTTGTCCTCTAGCAGCAATGAAAGATTAGTTTAACTTATGTATTATTGTTAAGATTCTTCATTTGTATAAAATTTACCTATTTGTATTTGAGAAGACAAGTTTTTTTTACACTATAAAACTATTATCAGAGAAAGATTTTAAATAAACCTTGTATAGAACCAAGCGAGTAACACAGTCAGATATTCTTAGGAGAATTTGACATATGTTTACTCGCTCTTTTTTTATATACAATAAAATCATTATGCTCATAAGACAGTTCTAAATAATTCGTGAAACTTCCTCTGCGCTCTCTGCGCCTCTGCGGTTCGTTTAAAATTTAAAAACATGTATAATCGTTACATCTCATCAATCTTCGCAATATTATTAAGCTTCCTTTTACTTGGTTGCACCACCGCAAGCACACAACCACCAACCACAAACATAAATCAAACAGCCAAAAAAGTTGTAGCTCTTAGCTCACTTGCAGCAGATATTATATCTCAACTCGACCAAACAAAACTTGTCGGCATTACAGGAAGCAAATTATTTAAAGATAATCCGCAATTCCAGAAACTTCCTCATGTCAGTGAAGGACAAAATCCACCTAATTTAGAAAAAATAGTGGCTCTCAAACCAGATTTAGTAATTGGTGCGGAAGGTTTTTCTAATCAAACAACTGACAAACTGAAGCAACTAGGAATTCCTATATATCTTACCCAAGTAAAGACCTGGGAATCATTACAAGAACTTACGAAAACACTTGCGTTTAGCATTGATGCCGATCCGCAGCCATTATTAAACCGCTATAAAACCTTTTTACCAGAAAAGCAAAATCCGACATTATCAACTTTAGTTTTAGTCAGTCGCCAACCAATTTTAGCACCAAATAAAAATAGTTGGGCTGGCGATTTGCTGGGGAAATTTTCGACAACAAATCTAGCAGCTTCCTTACAAGGTAGTAGTCCAATAGGTGGATATGTAACGCTTTCACCAGAGAAAATTATACAAACAAATCCAGATGTAATAATTGTTGTAAATTCTCCACAACAAACCGATGCAGCGCTTTTAGATTCGTTTAAAAAAGAAGCTTTTTGGAAAGAACTAAAAGCGACTAAAAATAACCGCGTTTACGTTTTTGATTATTATGGATTAGTGAATCCAGGTAGTATAGATGCGATTGAAAAAGCCTGCAAGCAGTTAAAGCAGGTTTTATAAATCGTAGTAAGCGATTCATCGCTTATATTAGAGGGTGTTTGAAAAGTCTCAATTAATACAGCCTTGGCGATTGGAAATCGCGGCTACACAGACAAAACCCACCTCCGTGGGTTAGAAAGCCTTGATTTTGTGTTAGTCCGCGCAGGCGGACTTTGCCTGTGTAGTAGCGAATTATATTCGCCCAAAACTTTTCAAACATCTACGAAATTAATTTTATTTAAGTTTATTTAAGTTATTTATCAAATTAGCAATCTAAAAGACGTAGCAATGCTACGTCTCTACATTATTTTTCACTTCTTATGTCTATAAAGTGCATAATTTGATTGTGCTGAAACCTATTGAGATTGTATGTAGGTTTGCTACAAAAAATGCAACCGTAGCAAAACTAGGATGTCAAAAAGTTCCATAAAGTAGGGTAAACATGGCTAACAACATTTACGCACTTTTGGTTGGTATTGACGAATACGATCCAACATCTACACAACAAATTCCCTCATTGAAAGGTTGTGTTAATGACATCAAAGCGGTAGAAGCTTATTTGCGCGATCGCCTCACTAAAGATGGAGAATGGAAACTAGTTGAACCCACTAACCAATCTTGGATACTCACCAATGAACAAGCTACTCGTCAAGCAGTGATCAACGGCTTTTTACAGCATCTGTGTCATTCTGACAGTGAAGATGTAGTCTTGTTTTATTATGCAGGTCATGGCGCTCAAGAGAAAGCACCAGAAGAATTTTGGCATTTAGAACCAGATCGTTTAGATGAAAGCTTAGTTTGCTACGATAGCCGTACAGCAAATGGTCGAGACTTAGCAGATAAAGAAATAGCCTATCTAATCTCGAAAGTTGCAGAGAATAACCCTCATGTCGTCATCATTCTCGACTGCTGTCACTCAGGTTCGGGAACCAGAGATTTATCACCAGAAATTAGAGTGCGTCGTTCTCCTATAGACTCACGAGAACGTCCGTTAAGCAGCTTTATTTTTGCGGAAGACACAACAGCATTAAATGAATTATTGAATTCTTCACGTACCTTAGATGCGAAAAGAACTGGGGTACTATTGCCAAAAGGCAAACACGTCATGTTTTCCGCTTGTCGTGATTATGAGTTGGCGAAAGAATACAAAGGAGACGACGGTCAACCTAGAGGAGCTTTTTCTTACTTCTTATTACAAACTCTCCGGCGCACTAATAGTAGCATGACTTATCGAGATTTAGCGAGAAATCTCAATGCGTTGGTAACTGGTAAAGTTAAGGAACAATCACCCCAAGTAGAAGCCACAAATCCGAAAGATTTAGACCAACCTTTCTTAGGTGGTGCAATCAAAGAGCGTCCTAATTACTTTACCTTGACCCGCAGCCAGAACGATAATAGTTGGATAATTGACGCAGGTGCTTTACACGGTATTCCCAAACCCTCCAAAGGTGGAGATACTTTATTAGCAATTTTTCCTGCCGCAAGTAGTTTAGAACAGTTAAGTGAACTTTCCCAAGCTTTAGGTGAAGCACGAGTTACGCAAGTATTACCGCAACGCAGCAAAGTAGAAATTAGCAAAGCTGGCGATCGCTTATCTGAAACTGAAACTTATTGGGCAGTAGTTACAAGTTTACCATTACCGCCATTAAAAGTTTACATAAAAGGTGAAGCAGCAGGCGTAGAATTAGCAAAACTTGCATTACAAACATCTACACTCAATGCTCAACCTTCATTGTATGTCAGTCAAGTAGACGAACCTACAGACGCAGATTACCAGTTAGTAGCCCGCAACAATCAGTATTGGATTACACAGCCACAAGATGAGCGTCCTTTAGTAGAAGCAATTCCAGAAAATTCAAATCAAGCAGATTATACCCCAGAAAATGCCGCCACAGCAATTCTGCGTTTGGAACATATCGCACGTTGGACTAACATTCTTGAACTTCAGAGTCCTCCTACTAGTCGCCTCAAACCCGATGATGTCACAATGGAGATTATTCTCCTTTCTGGACAGCAAGAAATTACTCCCGGAGCGGATAATTCTCAAATATCATCATCAGAAATGCGGGTAGAATACACCTATGAAGGTGATGAATGGAAGCCACCAGGTATCCAAATAAAACTAACGAATAATAGCGATAAAGTTCTTTACTGCAACGTACTAGACCTTTCCGAAAGCTACGCTGTTGATGTTCCGTTTTTCGACCAGAAAAGTAGCATTAGAATTGCACCCAAGAATTCCGAAGAAAGCAACACAATTCTCAGTTTTGATGATTTGGGCTTTTGCATTCCCGATGCATTTTTGGAACAGGGAATTACAGAATACAAAGATATATTCAAGCTGATTGTTAGCACAACTGAATTTGATGCCAACGTTCTTCAGCAAGATGGATTAACACCAGTTTCTAAAACTCGTTCACTCGGAGAAAATCAAAGCACTTTTAATAATTTAATGGCAGGTGTTAATAGTCGCGAAGCTGTGAGAAACAAAGGTAATAATGATGATTGGATGACACGAGAAGTTACTCTGACCATAATCCGTCCGCAAGATGCCAGAGCAATTCAATCTGATAGTAGCATCCCATTACAAAATGGTGTAGTTGAAGTACAGCCACATCCGAGTTTACAAGCAAAAGTTAATCTCAGCACTGTACCGCAAGCAAGCAGAGATTTAGGCAATTTAATTTTACCTGCGATTTTGCGCCAACAACCTCGTTTTACTGAATCCTTTCAATTTACTACTAGCCGAGGTAGCGATCCCGGCTTGAGTGCTTTAGAGTTAAGTGACGTGGTAGATCACACTGTTGTTACAGCAGCAGCACCACTAGAATTACTAGTTGATACTCAATTAGCAGAGAATGAACATCTTTTACCGTTTGCTTATGATGGACAGTTTTTCTTACCATTAGGAAGAGGTTCGCAAGTGGCAGATGGCAAAACGAAAATTAGCTTAGAAAGGTTGCCAAAGCCAACAATCAGTACTCGCAGCATAAACGGATCAATTCGGATTTTCTTTGAAAGAATAGTTAGCCAAAAACTAGGAAGTCCATTTGAATATCCAATTTTAGCCATAGCTGAAGTTGACGAAAAAGACAAAGTAACCTACCAAAAAGATAAGGAGATAATTAAAGCGCGAGTAGCGCAAGCAAAGAAAATTATCCTCTACGTTCATGGAATTGTTGGTGACACTGCAAGTATGGTTCCCAGCGTTAATCACGCTTTTGTGGAAGTCGAGGGAAAACTGCTTTCAATTAAAGAGCGTTATGACGTAGTTTTGGCATTTGACTATGAAAATATCAAAACTACAATTGAAGAAAACGCCAAGTTTTTAGGGGAAAAATTGCAAGAAATTGGCTTGGGAGCAAACCACGGTAAACAATTGCATATTGTTGCTCACTCAATGGGTGGTTTGGTTTCTCGCTGGTTTATCGAACGCGAAGGTGGCAATCAAGTTGTGCAACACTTAATTATGTTAGGCACACCAAATGCAGGTTCACCTTGGGCAGCTATACAGGATTGGGTTTTTACCGCTCTTGGTATCGGGTTGAATCAACTTTCGACAATAGTTTGGCCCACAAAAATAGTAGCAGAGTTGCTGAAAGTTCTGGAAAATAATGATAACTCTCTGGAGCAAATGCAGCCAGATTCACCTATTTTGAAACAGCTTGCCGAAAATCCCGATCCTGGTGTTCTTTATACAATTATTGCCGGTGACAGATCGGTGATGCCTACAGCTATGGCACTGCAAGCAGATAAACAAATCAATCCACTCAAACAACTGATGGATAGAATGTTTGGTGCATCTGTAAATAAAGTTGTAGATATGGCGTTTTTTACTCAGCCGAATGATATAGCGGTGACTTTGGCTAGTATCAAGAGCGTTAATTCTAAGCGTAAGCCTCAACCAAGAATATTACCACCCGATGCCGCTTGCGATCACCTCACCTACTTTACTCATCCTGCCGGGTTAGCTGCACTATCTAGAGCGCTTTACGAATTTCCCCATCCGGAAAATCAACCACCAGCAGCATCAGCTACAAATGCCGAGATTGCAGAACCTGAACAAAACACCACACCAAAACCAGCTGAGACTCCCTCAAAAACCCAAAATCCACTGCTAATTAGTAGCGCAATTATTACAATAATTGCATTATTTATAGCAGGTGTTGCTGTCTCTATTTTGCGGAATCGTTCTCCCCAACCACAGCCAACTACTCAAACCCGAAGCAGTCAAACTGTAGCTGTTAACAAACACTGACTCTAACTACAGCAATCCGATTTGATTGCGTGAAAATATACGTAGGGAAGGCAAAAAGGGGTGTGGATGTTCCTCCCCCTTTAGGCTTCGTTGTGTTAGACGGAACATCGTAACGCACTCCTCCCCTTAAAAATAGTGCCGTACTTTCTGCGCTAACACACCCTACAAACAATAATGCGTGTTCATCAATCAAACCGGATTGTATAGTATTTTTGCGGAATCGCCATTTTTACATTTGTAGGTTTGGTAAGAATTACGTAAATTAGTACCAATCAATGTTTATTGGGTAATTTATTTTTTGGTGTTCCCTTACTTAATATTTAGGCGATCGCTATTTGTCAATTACATGTTTTTGCTTGGCTTGTAATGATATAGGAGTGCAATCTATGACTCTTGATCAAACAATGCATCCAAATCCCGATATCCACTAACAACTCGTGTAATTTCAATTCCATCTGCAATGGGACGATAAAAAATTAAATAATCATCCACAGGGAAACTGCGTAAAATCGGAGAAAGTTCATCACGTCTGCGTCCCATATTGGGGAAATTTGCCAGTATCTCAAACTTTTGAGCCATAGCATCCAAAAACTTGTTAGCTGTATCTGGATTTTTTACGAACAAATAATCGTGAATTTCTTGCAAATCTTGCGCTGCTTGAGGTGATACAAAGTAAATGCCCATTAATATACTACGCCTCAGCTTTTCTCATTGCTTGGTTTTTCTGACGCAGTTTTTCAATTACTTCTCTACCGTCAAGTCGTTCCCCACGTTCGAGTTGTTCTACTCCGATGGCAATTTCCCGTTTCAATTCCTCAAATCTACCCTTATAAATCCTTTCCCTTTCCTCCAGTAGTTTAATACCTGCAATAATCACGTCCTCAGTCGAAGCATATTTACCGCTAGCAATTTGACTTTGGATAAATTGCTCTAATTCAGGAGTCAGGGAGATACTCATATATAGGAATCCTACTTGATTGCGTGAAAATAAGTGTTGGGGATATTGCGATCGCTTTTCTTTCCTGTCATTGCGTTCGCGTATGGTCTCGTAGAATAGAAGCACCACCAAAACTAAACGCAACATCATAGCCAATTCGCATAGTAAATAATCTAGCGTTGGGATTCTTCTGCTTTAACCTTAATGCTGATTCAACACCACTTTTATCAATTCCATATTCGCCTGTTTCAGCATCAATCACAATCATCTTGCCAATATTATCACCATGTTCAACCTCTGAACGAATCCCCTCGTAAAATTGTTTGGCTCTTTGAGCAACTTCTTCAACACTCCAAAAAATAGCCTGCATAATTACACCTGTTTTTATTTTAGTGTTTTTCTATATTCTCATTATAAGTAAGTGGGTCTTCAAAGCCTCTAAAATAATATTTGTAAAATAATCTAAAATCTCAACCAAATCTCTGCTTGCAGTTTGAGAGATAGTGGAACGACTCATGTTTCAGCCTCGCGTTTTTGAAGCAATTTCTCTTTGAGTTGGTTGATGACAACTTCGGTATCTAGAACATCACCTCGTTCAATTTCTTCCAAACCAACTGCTACTTTTTGGCGAGTATCATTTAACCAAAGAATATATTGTTCCTGTTCTTCCAACAATTGCAATGCAGCAGCAATTACTTCATCTGCGTTCGCGTATTTTCCGCTTTCAATTTTAGATATAACAAATTGCTCGTGAGTAGGATCAACCGATATATTCATTTGCTCATCGTACATTTTTACTACCAGCGTTTTATTATTCTAGCAATTTCCTATAATCATCCACTGCGTAAAATAGGAGAAAGTTCATCCCGTCTACGTCCCAACGGTTCTGATAAGAAAATTCGATAACCAGTGGAACGTCTAATCAAAAAATTCGTAACTCATACCTAATTAGGGTTTGCTGAAAAAGTATGAAAAAGCAATTCTTTTGGGTTGACTAGTTATTCAAGTAAAATCAAAGATAAGCTTTTGTTGTTTATAAATAACAAAATCATAATTTTCAGTTATGCGAAACTGCATAAAAGGTGCAGTTTTCAAAAATAGACATAAAAAAGCATAAAAAACCCGCGACAGGTGAGTAGAAAGATTCATCACTAAAAAAGTAATAGCAATTGCAGTAAGAGAAGTGTGGGAAAGTTTCGCCATCACTCGAT
>NZ_KK073768.1:1335029-1367319 GCF_000582685.1 [Scytonema hofmanni] UTEX 2349 | reverse complement strand
GGGTTATTTTAGCCTCTTATCTTGCACCTGAATATATTTCTTTGGTCTGATGATCTGAGAATGTAAGCTTTTCTTTCTTTTTCAGCAAACCCTAATTACAAGCGATCGCATAACGAGGGACAGAATTGCGATCGCCCCACCGAAAAACACCCAACGGTGGATATACTTATTAATTATCAGGGTCATCTACCTCTCAAAACCAGAAATATCTTAGCTAAGGGCATCTACCTTTCTTGTACTGCGTCCGGTGCCTATTCCACCAGGTAATGTGGGGTAGGGAGTGTTAACAGATTTTTGTCATGTTTTATCCTAACGTTTGTCATGTTTTCATGTCAAGGGAAGGGAAACCCCTACCTTAAATGTTCACTAGTAACTATATTGACAAGTGGAAACGTTCGACTTGCCCCGGTGGTACTGGGGCTTTTATTAGAAGACATTGATTTTAGCATCAAAATGCCATTTAGAACCTTACTGGGAATCGGGACGATTTGTGATGCCCAGAATATCGCGTCAAGAATTGCGATCGTGCATTGTTGAACCAGCCGCTGCCAAGGTAATGTATTTTGAGCCGCCAAGTTTAGTAGACGAAATAATTGATGAAGTTGCACAGATGCCGGGAGCATTACCGCTACTTTCTTTTACTTTGAGTAAACTATATCTGAAATATATTCAGAGTTTCAAAGAAGGTAAAAAAAATAATCGGGCAATTACTCAATTTGATTATGAAGAATTAGGGGGAGTGACGCGCAGTCTCACTAAAGCAGCAGATTTTGAATATGACAAGTTAGTTAAACTTGACCCCGCTTATTCTCAAACTATTACAGCACTTCCCGGTGTTATGAGGTACAAGAACCCCACCCCCAACCCCCTCCCCGCAAGCGATGAGGGGGCTATTATGTACCTCATAACAAAGGAATCTGCTGTAAGCACCTAATGCTGCGAATGGTAGCGGTAGGTAGCAGCGATTTGACACGCAGACGTGTGCTATGTAAGGAACTGGAATATCCACAAGCCGAAAATAGACGGGTAAAGCTGGTGATAGAGCGCTTTGTCGCGGCGCGGTTGTTGGTGAAAGGACGCGATATAGAGAATAATGAATATGTAGAGCCGGCTCATGATGCTTTAATGCGAGAATGGCAAAAGCTACTGAACTGGAAAAAACAAGAGTTAGGTCTTTTAGTATTGCAAACAGAGTTAAGACCGATCGCAAATAAATGGGCAACCCAAAAGCATGAGAAAAAGGCTGTTGGTCTTCTATGGAATGACGATCCTCGCTTGCCGTTAGTACAGCAATTACTTAAATCTAATGTTGGCTGGTTGAATTTAACAGAGTTGGAGTTTGTCAAGCGTAGCATCCAAAAAAGACGCAATATGCACTTAAATGCGATCGCTATGATTAGTGCAGTGATGATATTGCTGTCGCAACTTACCGCTTTTGGATTTATTCAACTTCGTTTTTCGATTGTCAATAACAGTGTAGAGGAAATTAGGCGAATTCCGTTAATGAGCAATTGGCAATCTTCTTTCCAGTCTATCTGTCCTCAATTACACAACAACATTATGCAAATACCGCAAATAATAGAGGCAAATATAGCTGAAGATAGATGATTTTCAGATTTGCGATGCTGCCAATAAAGAACGGTTTACACACAAATATTTAGAAAATATTTTTTAATCACTTTAAGTTATAAATATGAATAAAAATAATGTTTGATTTAATTTATCAGCTTGGTTTATAGTGAACACTATGCACTTTACTGATGGCTTCTGTAAAAGCAAAGCCAGTGAATTTAAATGAAGAAATCAATTGTAAAAAAATTAACTTACTGGTTCGTCAGCGCAGTATTTGTAGTATTTGTAGCCGGACTTTCTCTGCTTAACCAGCCTAGCGCTTTAGCTCAATTAGAAACACAATCCATACCTACAGAATCTATACCTACACAACCCATACCTACAATACCTACACAATCCATACCTACACAATCCATAGCTGCTCCAATAGCTCCAATAATATCCCCGGTTGCGTTGCCAATACAGTCTGTAAGCGCAAACATGACACGTTTGTTACAAACTAAAGAATGTGTCGGGTGTAACCTGTATGGAGCAGACCTGAGTTCGGCTAACTTGCAAGGAGCAAACTTGGAAAATGCGAACTTGGCAAATGCAGACTTCGAGAATGCAAATCTGTTAGGAGCAAATCTGTTAGGAGCAAATTTACAGGGAGCAGATTTAGGTAAAGCAAACATAGCAGGAGCAAACCTACAAGGAGCAAACCTGTATGATGCAGACCTAGAGAAGGCAAACCTACAAGGAGTAAATCTGTTAGGAGCAAACTTACAAAAAGCAGACTTGCAGAAAACAAACCTATTAGATGCGAATATACAAGGAGCAAACTTGCTAGGGGCTGATTTGGAAGATGCAATCATACCTCTAGGATTCATCGCTCAATAATAACAAGTACGTAGCTGTAGTTCTAATTCACATTCCCCGTCTATGAAAGCACGGGGATTGTTGTTTTTACCCACTTAGCAAATTATCGCCGATCGCTACATCACCATTACTAATAATTTTGGCTAAAACTCCTGTTTGTGTGTGGTGAAATTGCTTTTTTAATAAACTCAACAGTCCAATATCTCGTTCTCCGGTTTCTGGATGCACTTCTATATTTAAGCAGCGATTAATTCTGTCACTTATCTCAATTCTGGCACTACCAAGTTGCATTTGTTGCCCTACCCAGTCAAATTCTCCCCATGCGGGTACACCTTCTACAACTATATTCGGACGAAAACGCCGCACATCGATTTGTTCTCCGGCTAATTGACTTAAATTATCTATAGTTGCTTGACTAACTAAAGAAATATGCACTGCTTCTCTGTCAGGATAACGAGTTTCACTAAACATCCCTACAAATTTTAAGGGTGCGTGGTTGCGGTTTCTGGCAGCGAGACTGGGGTTAATTCCTGCTAAATAGCCGGTGAAAAATGCCGAAATGCGATCGCGTCCGATTTCTGTTTTGGTATCGCCAACTAATAATTCTACACCTTTACGCTTTACCCTGAGAATACCACTGGCTTCTTCATACTCGCAATTTAAAGCCGCTAAGGAATGCCACTCGTTTTGCATGATGAAGTTGTGCTTATTCATCCACGGCACAATAGTTGAGTCAACATCTATTTCATCTTGCTTGTACATTAACGCAAAAGAGCGATCGCCTGGTATCCCATATCCAACTTTTAAGGTTACGCTTTCTTGTGCTTTGGGTGTTAAACCCTTCACGGGATGGATAAATAACTGCTTAACCTCTGCTTGTTTCATTTATACCTTTCTGTTCGCCTTCTGCAAAAGCTTGCTGATATACTCGTATTTGCTTCAAATCGCTTAATCCAAACATTTCCTGTATCTCCTCGTTTACTGAGGAGGTTATTGTTGTCCAGCTTGTCTTACCTCATCCACGGTTAAACTTAAAGCTTGCGCTATCTGTTCCACAGTCAACCCAGCAGCTAACATTGGTGGTACAGCGAGTAACTTTCCTCTACGTTCTCCTTCCCGTTTTCCTTCCTGTTTACCTTCGTGTTTTCCTTTCTGTTTACCTTCTGCAAAAGCTTGCTGATATACTCGTGTTTGCTTCAAATCGCTTAATCCAAACATTTCCTGTATCTCCTCGATATCCATGCTGGGAAATTTATAAACCAAAATCGTCTCGATTAATTGTAATAATTGTTGCTGTTTCCGTACTGAATCAACTTCTTGCCTGGTTCTCGTAATTAACTCCCTGGCTTCTTGTATTGCCTTATCTTCATTTTCTACCACTAATTTAATCGTAGCAATGCCAATGGGTAGAGATGCGGTTTCCCCTAACTCATCCAAATAAATGCGAGTAACTCTCCCGGAAGCAAAAGACTCGCGGTAGTGCTTGGTTTTTGCGGTGTCGATGCTGCGAGTTGGGTAAATCACCACAGCAAACCAATCATTTTCTGGTTGGTTTTGACGCAGGTATAAATGAACTTCTGTAAACAGCCGTGAGTAAATTTCTGAGTCTGCTTGAAACTGGACTTCGAGAAAATAAATTGGCTTTTCCTCTGTTTCTGGGAGAAATACACCATCGATTCGGAAAGCTGTTTGCTTGACTTCAACTGATGAAAATTCATACCCTGTGGCAGTTTCGGGAGAATTGCCAATTAGTTCAAAAAATATATTGGGGAACTCTTGAAATAGGCGATAAAATATGCTGTCTGTTTTCACGAATCGGAGTATTTAAACGCAGAGTTATTATGACTTTTTAAATTATCATACTTTCAAAACCGCACCTGCAAACGGAGAGATTTTTGTCAAGTGCGATCGCTTTGTGTTTTTCAACTTTGAGAGCGCGATCGCCTGAATATTTCGGCAGACTTTTTTTAATCAGAAGTGGAACTCATAGATTTTTGTTTACCTAGCTGATTTTTCCCGTTATTCCCACCTCCAATACTACGCAAATATGCGCCGCCAATAGTCACTAAAAATACTATATAAGCTCCAGCTTGCACGAGATAAAGATGATCTCTGTAGCCAAATAATGATTTGAGGATAATGCCTGGGAATTGTTCATCAGGCAAGATTTTCGAGGTATTTGCAACCATCGGACCCAAAATGCAAGAATGGACTTTGGTAAAGCGTTCATAATAAAAACAAATACTTTCCGAAGCGCGATCGCTTAATGCCAAAGCAGCAGCAGCTTCATCAAAGCGTTGCAGTGCTGTCACTACCAACCCGGCAACAATAAATACCAAAAAAACGCCCATTACCTGGAAAAATTGCCGAATGTTAATTTTAACACCCCATTTAAATATCAACACACCAACAGCTGCTGCTGCCAGTAAACCGCTAACGGCACCGAAAGCTGGCATAAATCCTTGTTGAAAATTGGCAGCGACAAAGAAAACTGTTTCAAAACCTTCGCGAAGAACGGCAATCAAAATTAACCAAAAAACGCCCCAGCCGGCATTATTATCTGCTTTGAGAGCGCTTGTGACTGCTCCTTCAACAGTAGCTTTCATAAATCTGGCTTGTTTGGTCATCCAGATGAGCATCCAACTGAGCATAGCGATCGCTAATACGCAGAAAAATCCCTCTAGCAAAACCTCTGTCACCGATGCGTATTGGGGATTTGCAGCACTTAGCGCGATCGTTACCCAACTCAACAACACACCTACCAGCGCACTCAGGGCAATACCAACGCCCACACCAGCATACACCCAAGAGTTGAGTTGAGATTGCTTGGCTTTTTTTAACAAAGCAAGCACAATCCCGACAACAAGGGCAGCTTCTACTCCTTCTCGGAGTGTAATTACAAAAGTCGGTAAGGCAGTACTAAAATTCATCGTCTGTTAGTAGTTAGTAGTTAGTAGTTAGTAATTAGTAGGTGCGGTAGAGACGTTCCAGTGGAACGTCTGTACAAAAGTGAGGGGTTTTAATTAATTCCTAACTGATAATTCCTCACTCCTCACTTTTCTTAGCTAAAATCGCGTAACATTTTTTTCAGTTCGAGATTATGCATCTCTTCTTGTCCTATCATATTACGGGCGAATTCTTCTAAATAAATGCTGGCATTAGTTACAGTCTCTAGCAGACTTTTATACAAATCCAGAGCCTTTTTTTCGTGGGATAAGCTTTCTGTCAAAATATCCTTAACTGAATGCTTGTAAGTTTCTTCCATCGGGGCAATTTTGAGGCTGGGGTGTCCATCTAAACCTGTGAGTATTTCTCCCACTTGTTCAGCATGAAGCAGAGACTCGCTAGCTTGCGCTTTGAAAAAACCCACGATAGGAATGCGGTTGGGACCTGTAACCATCAGAGAATAATGAGTGTAGCGGACTACGCCAGCTAGTTCAAATTCCATGATTGCGTTGAGTAAGTCGATGGTCTTTTTGTGGTCAAGGTCTTGCATGAGTCGTTAATTGAAGTGATGTGTAGAGAGTAATCAGTTAAAAATGAGGAGTTAGGAGTATAATTCCTAACTTTTGTAGAGACGTTCCACCGGAACGTCTCTACTGTACTCACTTCTAAGCTAATTTTAAACTCCTCAATTTTGCTATTAAGAATTAAATAAAACTGCTATCGCTGCGCTTGGGTGGTTGATTTATCAATCACGGTTTGAGAATTTTGCTCAATAGTTTTTACTAGTTTGGTAACATCATTGGGGGTTTTCACCGATGTAGCTGGAGGAATAGCCGTGGGCCAAGTTTTTACTAATTCAGCCATACTTGTTTCAATGCCTTTATGTGCTTCGGGAAAGTCTTTCGCCATTTGGCTAGAAATACCTTTGTATAATTCGTTTGCGTAGATGACAAAACCACGAGAATCTTGATATTCTATTGCCGCAGATATTTTGCCGTTAGCGATCGCAGCACCATATTCGGAGTTTGCCGAATCTAATAACTCATTAATCGTCTGTAGTACAAATCCTGGTTTTGAGCGTTGCGCTTCTGGTAAAGCAGCGATCGCACCATCTACTGCTTGCATTGAAGAGGCAAAATCAGTTTTTAGTTTGGCTGCTTTCGGATTCGATTTTACTAAATCTTGCAAACTTACTAAAGTCGTCTTAAATTCTTTGACTTTACGTTCGTTTAGTTGGTCTTCAACATCAACATAAATTTCCTCAACTGGATGTCCTATATGAGGTTCTGCTTGTTTGGGCTGATTTTGATCTAGCAGTTCTTTGGCTACTATAAGATGCCCTTTCATCAATCCCAATTTACTCATATAGTCAACATCTTTTGCTTCACCCGTAAGTACTACCTCTTGAACAGTAACCAAATCTTTAATTTGATTAAACTGCTCTTGATTAATCACCTTTTTGGATACTAATTCGGATGGTGAGGCATAAGGACGATTAGCTTGAATTTTGTTTGATAATGCTGGTATTGCTAGCTTTGCCTCAAACTTATCCAACTCGGACAATATCGCAGTGTTGATATTTATTTGAGCTTTGCTGCCGTGACCGCTGTGACTATTATTACTTACTGCCTCGCTTGTCTGGGGGCTTGAATTGGCAACAGGTGCTGGTGTATTCTCTGCGGTTGGTGTGCTTGCATTACAGGAACTCAGGGAAACTATGGCACAAGCAGCAACAGCCAAAAAAATGTAACGAACCTTGATCATTTTTGCTCCAAAAAACGTTTGAAAGGTATTAATTAAAACTTTGTCAGCTAGCAACAGCACGTTAGTTTGACATTTAGTCGTAGAATTTACTTTGGCATATAATGAGAGTTTTTATCAACTAGTTAAAAAAATTAACTATAATTTAAAGAATTATTATTAATTTAGATTCTGCCCTAACTTCTGGATGCAAAGTATAATACAACACATTTAAATTTATATTGTTGAGTTTAGGAATTTTTCTGAGTTTGAAGTGCGTTTTTACTGTCTGTGACTACTTCAAAATTACCCATGCAGCCGTTTTCGGCGATCGCATCCTGATGCGGATGAAACATATACTTACCCGGATAGCGAAAACTGAATTCTAAAATGTGTCGTTCCGCTACACCCATCGTAATTACATCTGCTTTGTGGGTGGGAGTGAGAGTCATTCCCGTAGGATAAACATTAAAAAAGTTGGCGTGGAGGTGAAAGGTCACTGCTGGATCGAATTCAATAATGTTGAGCACGTACAGCCGAATCAACTGATTTTGGTAAATCTTAATCGGATTATCCATGTAATAATGCGGCAAACCGTTGAAGGCGTAAAACTCATTACGGTTATCATCATTGATGTCATACCCAGCCATAATTAAAACTATTTCATCCGCCGGCGGACGCGGTTTGGGTGGGTCAATGATAAACATTCCGTATAAGCCTTTGGCAATGTGACGGGTTACTGGTTCAATATGGCAATGGTACAAATGAACGCCATAAGGTTCCGCGTCAAATTCATAAATTGTGGCGCTACCGTTGCTAACTGGACGAATACCATCCATTTCTGCCGGGTGGACACCGTGAAAATGCAAAGAGTGAGAATGTCCGGCTTTATTGTGGAACAATACCCGCACGCGATCGCCTTGTTTTGCTCTCAGTGTCGGTCCTGGAATCCGACCATTTAAATCCCAGATGTTGTAAGACACAGCACTATTTAGCTCAATAATAGAAGTCCCCGCTGTTAAACGAAATTCGCGGATAGTGCGTCCATTTTCTTGCTTTACCGTGCCATAATCAAAATTCCGTAGCACCTGCATTGGGTTGGCAGCAGTTGTTGGGGCGAACGCCTCCATCGGTGGTATCTTGACAATTGACTTACTTTGTGCATTCAATATCTGCAAAACCACCGCCGCCCCTGTCACACCCGCGCCAGCTAATCCCAGCTTCAACAGTTGACGGCGACTCCAAAGATTTTCTTTCCCCAGAGCAAAATTGTTAGGCATGGAATTTCCAATTAGCGCCCAAATAAATAAGTTTGCAAATTATTTGCAATTGACCTACTGTATATTATCGAAATCAATAATTTTTGTCAATAATTTTTAACTACTATCACCAATCTGGGAGATTGAAGTTGAGGCGATGTCTGGCGACAAGCCGCTCCTTTGTCTACGCACCCCCAATTTATATCCGCTTAATTGGTTTATTTTACTTTACAGCCTTTGTCGGCATTGCTAATACAGCATCGACGCAAACCACAAGTAAGAACAGAATAAAGACAAACTTACAGCAATCGTGTTGTAAAATTCTGGAAAAGATGTAGAGACGCGACCGGTCGCATCTCTACAAATAATTTAGGTTATAGAGGTACTAAGAGTGTCAAAAATTAGTCTTAAATCAAAACTACTTATTATCGGGGTTCTCAGCTTTTATCTAATAGTCAGCGCATCCGCACCGGCTTACGCAATGCACATTATGGAAGGGTTTTTACCACCGAAATGGGCGATTTTTTGGTGGGTAGTAGCGTTACCATTTTTTGTATTAGGATTGCGATCGCTCACGAACATCACCAAAACCAACCCAGAACTAAAATTACTTTTAGCGCTGTCGGGAGCGTTTACTTTTGTCCTCTCAGCGTTAAAAATGCCTTCAGTCACAGGTAGCTCTTCTCATCCCACAGGAACAGGATTAGGTGCAGTGCTGTTTGGACCTTTAGCAATGTCGGTGCTGGGTAGTTTAGTATTGTTATTTCAAGCCTTACTGTTAGCGCACGGTGGTCTGACAACATTGGGAGCAAATGCTTTTTCGATGGCGATCGCTGGACCATTTGCCGCTTACTGGATATATAATCTCATCATGCGGTTAAGTGGTAAGCAAAAAATCGCCATCTTTTTAGCAGCAGCTTTAGCAGATTTACTCACATACGTGATTACATCCATCCAACTCGCTTTAGCTTTTCCCGCACCAATTGGAGGATTTATCGCTTCATTTATCAAGTTTGCCGGAATTTTTGCGATAACTCAAATTCCTTTAGCAATTAGTGAAGGATTGCTAACAGTGCTGGTATGGAACTGGTTACAATCTTACACCCCACAAGAATTGGAACTGTTGAAATTAATCAAACACGAAAGCCAAGCTTAATCAAAATAAAATTGCATAAATTCCGAAAACCTCAGCGTTCCTTTGCGTTTAAATCTATATAAAAAATGACAAATCCCAATTCCAAATTGCAAAACTGGCTGTTAGTACTTGCAGTATTAAGTTTAGCGATCGCACCATTAATATTTGTGCGTGGTGGTGAATTTGCTGGTTCAGATGACAAAGCCGAAAAAGCGATTACCGAAGTACAACCCGGATATCAACCTTGGTTTAAATCACTATTTGAACCACCTAGTGGTGAAGTAGAAAGCTTATTATTTTCGTCTCAAGCTGCTTTGGGTGCTGGTGTAATTGGTTATGTAATTGGTTTATATAAAGGACGTTCCCAACAGCAAAAAAATAATAATGAACATTCAGATTGACACGCTAGCTTATACTAATAAGTTGCGGTGGTTAGCTCCAGAGCAGAAATTATTGTTAGCGATCGCTCTATTAATTATCATTGCCTTTGCTCATCCACAAATACAAATTTTGATTGCTATCTGGATGAGCATTTGGACTGTTGTTTATGCTGGCATTCCTGCCAAAACCTATCTGAAATTACTTTATCTTGCTACTTTCTTCTGGTTAACTAGTTTACCAGCTTTAGCCATCAACGTCATAAATATTTCTCATCTAGATTTAGTTCAAAATGACTCAATAAAAGGGTTGACTATTGGCGGTTATTATGTATATTTAAGTTTGATGGGAATAGAGCAAGGATTGACAATTTTAACAAGAGCGATCGCATCTCTTTCCTGCTTATATTTTGTCATGTTAACCATCCCTTTTACTGAACTTTTACAAACTTTGCGACGTGTTGGTTTTCCCGTGCTTTTAACAGACCTTTTATTACTAATGTATCGTTTTATTTTCGTTCTGTTAAATGCCGCAGCCGAGTTATGGACTGCTCAACAATCTCGTGGTGGTTATCGCACTTTTTCTACAAGTATGAAAAGTTTAGCTTTATTAATTGGGCAATTACTCAAGCGTACCATAGAAAACTATCGTCAAGTCTCCTTAAGTTTAGAATCACGCGGATTTAATGGAGAATTTAGAGTTTGGCATCCCAACCGATATCATCACTCACAGCGGTATGCGATCGAAGCAATTTTTGGTTGTACCTTATTAATAATATTAGAATGCAGTATATTAAAAAGTTAGATCCCCGACTTCTTAAAGAAGTCGGGGATCTGAACACCGCAAATTTTCACAACTCAAATAGGATTGCTATATCTCTTTTCTAACTGGAGCATCCTAATTTTGTCACCAACACCCTAGAAGGGTGCGGCTATACGAACGAAGGCTGCCTACGCAGCCTTCCAAAATTTTAGACCGCGCAGGCGGTCTTTGTTCGTATAGCCCCAGGCTTCTAGCCTGCGGGGTTCTGCGGTCGTCTGCGTGCCTTTATTTTAATATTATATTATGCAGCAATATTTACTTGAATTTGAACAAGTACATTACACATATCCGAGCGCACAAGAACCCGCACTCAATAATTTAACACTACAAATACCCGCGAATAAAAGATGTGCCTTAATTGGTCAAAATGGTTGCGGAAAAACTACATTATTCTTATTAGCCAACGGTCTATACAAACCTCGCAAAGGTCATGTAAAATGGCAAGGTGAGGCACTAAAATATGACCGAAAATATTTACTACAATTACGCCAAAAAGTCGGACTTATATTTCAAGATCCAGAGCAACAACTTGTAGCTTCCACCGTTGAAGAAGATATATCTTACGGATTATGTAACTTAGGGTTGCCAGACACAGAAATTAAACAACGAGTCGAACAAGCATTAGATGAATTTGGATTAACTACTCTAGCAGAAAGACCAGTACATCATCTGAGTTTAGGGCAAAAAAAGCGAGTTTCCATTGCAGATGTAATGGTGCTACGACCTCAACTGTTGTTATTAGATGAACCTACAGCTTATTTAGACCGATTGCATACTCGTAACCTCATGGCAACTCTCAAAAAGATTCATGCATCTGGGACAACAATACTCATGGCAACTCATGACCTAGATTTAGTTTATCGCTGGGCAGACTGGATTTTTGTCATGGATAAAGGGCAACTCGTATTGCAAGGTAAACCAGAAGATGTGTTTAAACAACGTCAAATTATGGAAGATTTACAGTTAGGAGTACCGCTGATCTATGAGATATTATTTTCTGAAGAATTGGCAGAAGAACCTGTTTTTGAAAGGGTAAGGCAAAAAATCTTGAATTTATTTCGTTATTTTTAATGTTAGTGGTTTTGGTTACACGCTCAGGAATTACGCAAGAAATCGCCAAAATATTGAATTTACCTGACATCAAACGGCGCTTATTCAAGTTAAAATAATTGCTTTCCACTCGTGCGTAGACGTGTAACGGCTTGTCGTTAGACATCGCACTCTTTTCAGCATCAGTCAGAGTCGGTAAATTCTCTGTCCATTCTCTAAAAAAGCTGGTGTCTGTAACAAGTTGCAAACCAAATTTTTCTTCTAATTCCTAAAGACTAATATCTCTAGCTGGAATTGTTTTAACCATAATCTAACATCCTAAATGGTGTTGCCACGCCAACTTCCCAGCACCCACTATCCCAGCAGAATTACCCAACTCTGCTGGCAATATTTGTAACCCAACGCGAGAAGTAGACAGCACCCGTCGCTCAATTTCTGCCTGAAGAGTTGGCAAGAAAAACTCAAAACTGGCACTAACACCACCACCAAGAACGATCGCCTGGGGTGTCAATACATATACCAAACTACTCAAACCAGCGCCTAAATCTTTACCATAATTTTGCCAAAAAGTCAACGCTTCAGCATCTCCTGCTTGTGCTAAAGCCCCTAATTCCGCTGGTTCTTTCCCAGTGCGGCGACGAATTGCCACGACGGAAGTATACTGCTCCAAAGAGCCTTGATTACCGCTATTACACATCGGACCATCGGGATTTAAGGTAATTAAACCCAACTCTCCAGCGGCTCCTAAATGCCCAACAAACAATTTACCATCAAGAATAACCGCCCCACCAACGCCAGTTCCCAAAGTTAGCAAAATCAGGTTTTGAAAATGGCGACCGGCACCTAACCAAGCTTCTCCCAACCCCGCACAATTAGCATCATTAGCGAGAATAGTTGGTTTGCCAGTTTTCGCTTCCAACCAATCAGCTAAGGGGACATCATGCCATCCTGTAAGGTTGATGGCAACTTTGGCAATGCGTCCAGTGGCATCCGCAGGACCGGGAGTACCGACACCGATCGCCATGCTAAGATTATCTGGGTCAAGTTGAGCGATCGCGTCCACCATGACTGTCATAACTGCCTCTGGTGTCGCCGGTTGGGGAGTTGCCACAGTCAAAGATTGTAAGCAATCACCATCAGCGGTAAATCGCCCCAACTTAATCGCTGTTCCCCCCAAATCAATGCCGATTACTTGAGAATTCACCACATTAAACCCAAAAGCGCAAATTTTCAGCATTCAAAGGCATCTTAACGCCTTTAGGACTTAGCGCGAAAATCTTCTAATTCCGTCTGCTTCGGTGCAGCGCTGAATGCAGCCACAGTCAAGGGACGAAAATTAGATTGAGCCTGGAAAGATGTTACCGGCGCACCCCGTAAGATACCTGTAAGAGCGACAGAAAGCATAAATCCACCAGTAGCAGCCACAATTAAAGAAAGGTTATCTTTCACACAAATCTCTCAGTTAGAAAATACAACAGATTATAGACTAACAAACTAAGTTGGGCATTGGGCAATGGGCAATGGGCATTGGGCATTGGGCATTGGTAATAATTCTTTCCCCTTTTCCTTTTCCCTTTTCCCCCTCTTGAAATTCCCACCATCCACTAAGATTGTATAGACGCGATTAATCGCGTCTCTATCCACCAACTACTATCCAATTCAAACTACTTCCGGATACTATTTTCTTTCCGTAAGCGGGGATTGACAAATTCATTTAAACCCTCACCTAGCAGCGACAACCCAACCACCATTAAAGTCATTGCCAAACCAGGAAAAAGCGTAGTCCACCAAATACCGGTAGGTAGTGCTTCTAAAGCTTGTTTTAAATCGTGTCCCCATTCTGCCACTTCTTCGGGAAGTCCTAGCCCCAAAAAGCCCAAACCTCCCAACACCAAAATTGCATCGGCAGCGTTGAGGGTAAAAAGTACGGGTACGCTTTGAATTACGTTGAAAAATAAATATCGTGAAAGAACTTGCCAAGTGTTGGCACCCATTGCTTGGGCAGCTTCGATAAAGACTTCAGTTTTCACGCTGACTGTGTGGTTGCGGACAACGCGGTAATATTGGGGGATGTAAGCAATACTAATTGCGATCGCTGCATTTAATATTCCCCTTCCCACCACAAACGCCAGCGTTACGGAAAGCAATAACCCCGGCAAGGTATAAATGCTATCCATGATAAACAGCAAAACTTTATCCAATCTACCCCCCAGATATCCACTCAGCATCCCTAAAGGCACCCCTATAAACATACTAAGTGAGGTAGCCAAGATAACCACTTGCAAAGCAGCTTGAACGCCGAAAATAGTCCGCGAGAACACATCATAGCCCAAGCGACTAGTGCCAAACCAATGTTTTCCTGAGGGTGGCTCGTGAATCGGGTTAGCGAGGAAATCTGTAGGATCTTGCAGCCATCCCCAAGCTTGAAATACAGGTGCGAAAAAAGCCAGGAAGACGAAAAACAAAGTCATAGCTATCCCAATCAGCATTAATTGCTGTGATAAATTGGGATTTTTGGCAAAACTAAAAAATCTGGGTAGTGGTTTTTTGATAACGGTCATGAGCGATCGCAAGTCCGAAGAGCAAGATACGCTGACTATTGTACTAGTAGGAATTGGGTACTGGGGACAAGGAGACAAGGAGACAAGGAGACAAGGAGACAATTTCTTTTTATTACCTATTCCCCATGCCCAATGCCCCATGCCCATTGCCCAATGCCCAATGCCCAATGCCCTTACAAATTACTTTCAATCAACTTGCGATATTCGGTTTTTTGCTTGACGCCTTTAACTTCGTTGATCAGTTCCTTATTTTTAAACAGTTGAATGGTCGGTGTTCCTGTCACGTTAGCATTTGCGGCTATATCGCGGTCTTTATCGATGTCAATTTCGACAAAGTGGATTTTACCATCAAATTCATCCACTACTTTATTTAAGATTGGTTTGAGGGTATGACAAGGACCACAGCCAGGAGAAACGTATTTGACAAGGATTAAGCGATCGCTATCGTGGAACAACTTCCGTAAAGCATAACCCCCTTCATGGCGCGTCGCATTTAAATCAAATTCTTCTGGAGTTACTTTCTTCTCAGTTGCTTGATCTTCTAATTCATTATCTGAAGTTTCCGCTTTTTGATGAAATTCTGAAATCAAACCAGCGGAAGACAACCAGCGTTCAGCCAACATTGCCGCCATACAGCCGGTACCCGCAGCCGTAATTGCTTGACGAAACTCATGATCTTGCACGTCACCAGCCGCAAATACGCCTTCTACACTCGTTTCTACAGAACCGTGTTTGGTGACAACGTAACCCACTTCATCCAGTTCTATTTGTCCTTCAAACAAGGATGTATTAGGCTTGTGACCAACGGCGTAAAATAAACCCTTAACGCGCAGTTGACTTTCTTCGCCGGTTTTGCTGTTGCGGATTTTTACTCCTTCCATGTTACCGTTACCGAAGATATCTACAGCTTCGGTGTTCCAATGTACCTGGATTTTCGGATTATTCAAAACGCGGTCTTGCATCGCTTTGGAGGCACGCATTTTCTCAGTGCGTACCAGCATATCTACCTTTGAGGCATATTTCGTCAGGTAAATCGCTTCTTCTGCTGCCGTGTCACCAGCACCAATTACAGCCAATTCCGCACCCTGGAAAATCGGTGTAGCACCATCACAGATAGCACAAGCGGAAATACCCCGATTCCAAAATTCATGTTCGCTGGGTAAACCCAAACGCTTGGCTGTGGCACCTGTGGCAATAATAATACTGTGGGTTTTAAATTCCCGTTCTTCCGATCGCACTGTAAAAGGACGCTGACTCAAATCAACTGAGATCACATCCTCAGTATATAACTCGGCTCCCCAACGCTCCGCCTGAGCCTTCATTTGATCCATCAGTTCGGGTCCTGTAATCCCTCGCGCAAACCCCGGAAAGTTCTCAACTTCAGTCGTTGTCATCAACTGTCCACCAGGTAATCCCCCGGCTTGGAAGCCTTCAAATACAACGGGTTTCAAGTTAGCCCGTCCCGCATAAATAGCCGCTGTGTATCCAGCCGGACCAGAACCGATAATTACCAAGTTTTCTACTGTAGGGTTAGTCATATTCTTATATAAACTCATAACGACTACGTTTAATATAGCATAAATTAAAGCGTGGCAACAAAGCTGAAGAATTGTGAATACCGCTCTTTTATTACTCTTCCCAAAGGAAATTTGAAACCCTATTTTCAGGTTAGTCCGCGTAGGCGGACTTTGCCTGTGTAGCCGCGACTTCCAGTCGCCTCGATTATTCTTTCTCCAGACTCATAAAAGAGCGCTACTGGACGATCGCCTCATACAACCGCCAAAATAGCATTTTGGCATAACTAGGAAAAATTCATCAATGGAAAACCAAACATCGGAGTTACGAGAAAAAATTCGCCAGCATTTTAACCAGATTCCATACCCGAATAATCCTGTAGAAACATCACCTAAAAATGACTTAAATTTACTCTATGTTTATAACATAAAAACGCCCTTCTATATTAGAAATCAAACAATTATAGATACTAAAGGCAAAGTAATTTTAGATGCAGGTTGTGGTTCAGGGTATACATCTTTGGCTTTAGCAGAAGCAAATCCGGAAGCGAAAATTGTGGGAATTGATTTATCAGAAGAATCGGTAAAATTAGCTTACCAGCGCTTACAGTATCATGGCTTCCATAACGCCGAATTTTATCCTCTTTCCATAGAAGATATACCTAAACTAGGGCTGGAGTTTGATTATATTAACTGTGACGAAACCCTTTATTTATTGCCCGATCCAGTTTTAGGGTTACAACTAATGAAGTCTGTGTTGAAACCCGATGGAATTATTCATACTAACCTTCACAGTTATCGGCAGCGGTTTTACTTTTACCAAGCTCAGGAACTGTGTCAAACAATGGGATTGTTGGATGGCTCTCCTGGTGAATTTGAGGCAGAATTACTTAGAGACATGATGAGAGCTTTAAGAGATGATGTAATTTTAAAGCAAAAAACCTGGGATGATGAATTTGATAATGCACCAGCTTCAGCATTGTTCAATCATTTATTGCAAGGAGATAAAGGTCATACTGTCAAAGAAATGTTTGCGGCTTTAAAAGCAGCTGATTTAGAGTTTATGAGTATGGTGGAGTGGCAACACTGGGAATTAATGGATTTGTTCAAAAATCGCGATGATTTGCCAATATTTATCGCCATGAGCTTACCAGAACTTTCAGTAGAAGAACAGCTGCATTTAGTTGAATTGTTGCATCCTACTCAACGTTTACTAGATTTTTGGTGTGGTCATCCTCACGAAAGTAAAACGTTTGTACCAGTTTATGAGTGGACATTAAATGACTGGCTGATGGCAAGAGTACATCTCCATCCCCAATTAAAAACACCTGAGATCCAAAAGGATTTGATCGACTGCATTACTCAAGAGCGATCGTGGTCTGTTGGTAACTATATTAATCTTCCCATCAAAGCGCCTGTAGAGATAGATAGCGCGATCGCAGCTTGTTTACTACCGCTATGGGAAGGAGAACAGCCTTTCACCTCCTTAGTGGAACGCTGGCTGTTGATTAAACCACGGGATATTGTCAGCTTAGAACCGATAAGTTACCAAAAAGCTTGTAATGAAGTTCAAAACCTCTTGTATAGGCTAGAAGTCTTTTTATACGTGCTTTTAGAGCAGGTTGGATAAAAATTGTGTACTGTCAAGATAAAAATGACGGGTTGTAGAGACGCGAAATTTCGCGTCTCTGAGCGGGTTTTGCATGTACACATACCCTCAAAATAAAATTGACAGACACTACTTTGCCAAAAGATTTTTCCCAAGGTGATATGAAAGCGATAAAAGTGGGCAAGTTATATCTAGAACTCACCAATCTAAATTAAACACCCCACTTTAAGGAAAAACCCATGCTTAAGCCAGAACTACAAGCCAAATTTCTGCAACACATCAACGGTAAGAAAAAAGACGATGAAGGTTTTACTCTTATTGAATTACTAGTAGTTGTAATTATTATCGGTATCTTGGCAGCGATCGCTTTACCATCGCTACTCGGTCAGGTGAGCAAAGCTAAACAGTCTGAAGCTAAGAACAACATCGGTTCTGTTAACCGCGCTCAACAGGCATTCTTTTTGGAAAACCAAATTTTTGCTACCACTCTTTCAGCTTTGCAAGCAGGTATTAAGAGCCAAACTGATAACTTCAGCTATGCGATCGTTGGTGCAGCTGCTACTGCTGGTTCTTATGTACAAATTAATGGTGTAGCGAGGAAAACTGCTTTGAAATCCTACTATGGTACAACTTATACAGCTATTGGAGACGCTGCTACTTCTGAAGCACTAACGTTAGCAGTTGCTTGTGAGTCTATTGCCCCAGCTACAAGCGTTGCTAGTATAGCTAGTGCTGCTGCTGCTACCGGCTGTCAAACTAATTTTACTTCATTAGCGAAGTAAGTACAAACCAGTCAGAGAAAACCGAAATTTTTGTGGAAGTGGGTGGTGTATGCACTACTCACTTTTAACTTTGTAATTTTAACTTTTAGTTGTGAACTATTTATATGAATACTCAATCTTTGTTGAATATTAATCCAGCTACATTACAGCAAGCTTATGATTTTATCATTCAAGGTAATTACCTTCTAGCTGCGAACTTATACGAGCAAGCTATTGACAGAGAACCTGATGTAAAATCCTATTATTGGTATTTAGGATTAAGCTTGCTCTTACAGGGACAAGAGGTAGAAGCGCAAACGACTTGGTTCATGGCAATGCTGGAAGGTGAATCGGAAGAAGTCGATAGCTACAATCAAGAATTAGTAGAAGTTTTGCAAACAGAAGCTGAACGCCGCGAAGCATTAAAAGAATATCCCCTTGCTGCAAAAATTAGACAGCAAATAAAAGAAATTAATCCTAAAAATCTTCACAATATTTTACATTTAGTGCAGCTAGCTGTCAAGCTGGAGATTTACACGGGTGAGCAAGTAAGCGAACTGGGATTAATTGAAATACTCCAATCAGAACCAGATTTAGTAGTAGATGTACCGCTATTGTTGGAAGTATTACAAAGTATTTTAATGGATACTTATTTACATAATTCATTATTAGACTTTGTTAAAGTCTGTTTACCACATCTGAAAAATAACTTAAATGATTTTTATAATATTTTGTTACCCGCAGTGATGGAAATTGCTTATTCACAAAAGCAAAGCGCTATTGCCGCTAGATTAGGAGAAATGTATTTACAATTAGATCCAGATAATGCAGAGTTTTTACTTAGTTTGTCAGGATTTTATCAAAATGCTTGTGAATATGAGCAAGGTATAGAAACTGCTAAAAAATCGTATTTATTATTAAATGATTTAGCAGATTTAATTTTTGCTAACCGCCAAATTATGCGTGGTTTGATGACTGCTGGTGGATATTGGCAAGAAGCTTATGAAATACATCATCACCAAGAATCATTACTTAAATCACTGATTGCAGAACAATCCACGTCCATTACAGACTTGCAAGTATCAAGACTTTATAACGCAAATTATTTTACACCTTATATAGAAGATAATCCCAGTAAAAATAGACAATTTCAAAACAAATTAATGCAATTGTGTCAAAAAAATACTGAAATTTTTGCTAAACAACAAATAGAGCGATATTCTCAAGGAAATTTACAACGCAAGCCATCTCGCAGTTCTTCAACTAAAAAATTAAAAATTGGATATGTGTCTCATTGTCTAAAAAGTCATTCTGTTGGTTGGCTTGCACGGTGGATATTTAAACATCACGATTCAGAAAAGTTTGAAGTTAATGCTTATTGCTTGTTTAATAAACCTATTTATGACCCCTTATATGATTGGTATTTAGCGACAGTTTCAAAAGTTTATAACTGCAATAATGTTTTTCAAGTTGCCGAACAAATTTATCAAGATGAAATTGATATTTTGATTGACCTAGATAGCATTACTTTAGACCTAACTTGTCATATCATGGCGATGAAACCAGCACCAGTGCAAGCAACTTGGTTGGGTTTAGATGCTTCAGGTATATCCACAATTGATTACTACATTGCCGATCCTTACGTTTTACCAGAAACAGCGCAGGAATATTACAGCGAAAAAATATGGCGTTTACCTCAAACCTATATAGCTGTAGATGGTTTTGAGATAGGTGTACCAACACTGCGTCGGGAAGATTTGGATATTGAGAGTGATGCTGTTGTTTTTCTTTGTACCCAACGAGGTTTCAAACGACATCCAGATACAGTGCGGTTGCAATTGCAAATTATTAAAGAAGTGCCAAATAGCTACTTTTTAATTAAAGGTACAGCTGATGAAAAATCGACTAAAAGTTTTGTTTATCAGCTAGCGGAGGAAGAAGGTGTAGATTGTTCAAAGTTGCGTTTTCTTCCAGATGTGCTTTCAGAAGCAACTCACCGAGCTAATCTTAACATTGCCGATGTTGTGTTAGATACTTATCCTTATAATGGTGCCACAACAACTTTAGAAACTTTGTGGATGTGTATTCCAATAGTGACGAGAGTAGGTGAACAATTTGCCGCTCGCAACAGTTATACCATGATGATGAATGCAGGTATCACAGAAGGCATTGCTTGGACAGATAAAGAATATGTAGAGTGGGGTGTGCGGTTGGGTAAAGATGAGGCTTTGCGACAACAAATTGCCTGGAAACTCAAAGCATCGCGGAAAACTGCACCACTTTGGAATGGTAAGCAGTTTACTCGTGAAATGGAGAAAGCTTATGAGCAAATGTGGCAAAGGTATATTAGCTCGTAGTAAGCGCAAAGAGCGTTGTTGTCATCATTTGTATTAGTAACTCAACTTGCTAGTTAAGTCAGAACGCAACAAGAGATAAACTAAAATCCCCTATTAGTAAGTCTTCTAGGGGACATTATTAATTAAATTATTACCCTGTTGCTCTATACAGCACTTCCCGGTGTCATGAGGTACAAGAACCCCACCCCCAACCCCCTCCCCGCAAGCGATGAGGGGGCTATTATGTACCTCATAACAAAGGAATCTGCTGTATATAGAGCAACAGGGTAAATTAAAAAAGTAGCCCCTTAGTTTTCAAACAAGAAGTATAAATTAGGGGTATACGTTTGAACTTCTAATAAACTTATTATAGTCAGATGCAATTTCTAAAATAAGATGACTATATCTATCTGGGAACGCAGCTATATCTGTATAATAAAAAGTCGAGTGTTGAGTATAACGATTGTTAAGTAAATACTCGTTGATTTGGTCTACTAATTGAGAACAGCCTTCATAAATTAACGGATTTCCAAAATTATCTAGGATAATGTATTTGGTATAATTGATGTCTGCTAATTTATTAAGTAAATCTTTCGCCATCTCTAGGTCTTTTAAAGATGAAATTTCATTTTCCCAATAAAGTATTGGACTATCTTCTTTGATTATGCTTAGAGAAGAAAGTAAAATTTCAAAGTCAAATCCATCCGTGTCAGTCTTGAGAAGTATACATTTGCCCGAATTGGAATTCTTAATAATAGATTCTAATGAATCTGATTTGACAATTTTATTTTTTGTTTCTACTGCTCTTGCTGTACCCTGACTTTTTACCAACTCTACATTTTTAAAATCGGTTCCCGATACAAAAGAATTTACAAAACTAATTCTCTGCTTATATTCTGAAAGATTCTCTTTCAGAAGACAAAAGAAGTCCTCATCAGCTTCTATACATAGAATTGGATTTAAGCAATATTGCAGTAGTAGAGCTGTTGTATCACCAACGTTTGCTCCAATGTCAACTATAAAATCTTGATTGTTTGGTAAATGTTTAGCTAGAACACCAAGAAATTTATCATAAAGTCTAAACCTGTTCTGATATTGTGGCAAAGCATGATCGTGGGGAAGGCTTATGGAGATTTCTTTGATATTGTAAATAATAGAATTATTAAATTGTTGGTCTTTCATTTCTACAACCTGTTTAGAAAAGGCTTCAAAACCATTACTCCGGTTTAAAAACAACTGCTCAATTTGTTGCACGGTAAAACTTTCTAATTCAAATGCGGGTATGTTTACTCCATAAAGTGCATTCGCTTCTTGATTTTCCGCTGATAAAATAATTCTCGCTTGAATGCGAGGTAACAGAGCTTCCCACTGAATATCAGCCAAGTTACTAACTAGAGAAATTTGCAACCCTTCTGTTATGTCTAAATCTTCTTCCATCAGTAGATTCATTGCGACACCAGATAGGAAAAGTTCGACATCTTCACTAGAAATTCCATTAGTATCAATAAGTAAAGTTATTTGTTCGCTTGCTGGATGAGTTGCGATCGCGCTAATAACTCTTTGCAATTCTAAACCGAGTGATTCTTCTGGTTGTAACCAATCTGGAAATACAATCAAATTGATTTCTCTGAGATTTAAGGGTAAAAGAGTAGTATTAATTAAGGTAGAACTAACTACTTTTGCCATATTTGCCCAAGAAAACTGTTTCGCTTGTTCCAAACCGGCAGCAATTAACGAGTTGCGAACAGATGGCTTTTGTACTTCACACAATGCATTTGCCATCTGCTCAACATCATCATCTTGCACATATAATGCGGCTTTACCTGCAACTTCGGGAATTGATGCATTTGGGCAAGTTATGACAGGACAACCACAAGCGATCGCTTCCAAAACTGGCAAACCAAAACCTTCATATTTAGAAGGATAAATCAGCGCAATAGCACCAGAGTAAGCTATTGCCAACTCTTCATCACTCAGTTGCAATATATGCACAATGCTACCTGATGTATAAGCTCTAAAATCTAGGTCTGCTAATCCACCAATTCCTGTAGAGACAATATCAAATCCGTAACTATTAGCAAGTTTAGAAAAAGCTTGGAAGAACAAAATACTATTCTTATAACCATTTCCGGCACCAACTAAAATAAAGTAAGGTTTTGTGATACCATACTTACTTTTAAAATCATTCAACTCTTCTGCTTGTGCTGGTGAAAATATTTGATGATTAACACCATTTTTAGCAATTATTACAGATTCTAATGATATATCTGGGAAACACTTTACTAAGTCTTGTGCGGTGTTTTCTGAAACGGCAATATAAGCTGAAGCATGTTGAATTCCATAATGCTTTTCTTGCCACATGGGATGATTTAGATTCCATCCAAAGACTTCTGGAATCATATCATGTGCTAGAAATACAGAAGGTGTTGCAATCGGTGTTGTGTAGTAAGAAGAGATAAATAAATCAGCACATTCTTCATCACAGACTTGTTGTAAAATTTCGCGATCGCTATCAGTATTGTTGTAATCATAAGCTGGTATTAGTCGATATCTTACACCAGGAATTTTCGGAGCAGTTCCAGCCCGGTCAAGCAAAATAATATGCTTCGCAAAGCCGTTGTTTACCCATTCTTCTAGTAAAGATTTCCATACACGAGCAATACCAGTTTTGTATAGTTGAAAAAATACACCGTCAACTAATATTTTCGCAGATTGTTCACTAGAGTGAGGAACTTCTTCGGAAACACTTATAAAATTATGAGAATTGCTATTAATCAGAGAACTAACTGCTTTAGAGTAATCACTTTGAAGCAGTGATTTCTTGTTTAATGCTTCTGGCTGACTCTGACAAAGAGTAATAAACAAATCAGGGGGAAGCTTTTTTTCTGTTAGCAAGTGCAAAGATGAGCCATTAGAGTATAAGTTTAAATCATACTTATCAGCAATTTTTGAGAGGGTTTCAAGGGTGTATATAGAAATATGTTGACCCTCGTGAGGTGCATAATACCACCACTCATTTGGTTTAGGATTATTCTCTGGTAATAGTTCTGTACTAAAGAGAACATTTCTGGAAAATTTTAATATATTTTCAATTTCTTCAGTTGGATTTACAAAATGCTCAAAGACCTCAAATGCAGTAACTAATTCATAAGAATCACTGACGGCTTCATCTAACTCAAAACCTTTAGCAAATAAGTTTGTACAGAATTTATCGCTCCAGTAAAAATTAAAGCCAAAATCTCTCATCATTCTGACAAACAGACCATAGCCCCCGCCATAGTCTAAAAATTTGGCATCATGATTAAAAAGATGGTATATGATATGAGCAGCTTGACGTGATAAATTATTGTTGCGGAATACCAAACCTACATCGGTTTTAGCTATGGCATCAGAATAAGCTTCTTCTATCCAGTAGGGTTCTTCTGTCTGAATAAAGCCGCAATTAGAACATTTAAAATAATCAACTTCATACTTACCGAGTAAAATACCTTGGGCAAAGGTATATAAATCCGATTTACACACTTTACATTTGAGTTGCATAATAAATTGAAGCTCCTTTTTTTGAATATTTGTGTAATAAGAATGGCATATAAGTTGTTAAAATTTTGTTGAAGCAAGTAGAAATAATTGCTTTTTAGCGATCGCTCTTTCCTACTTGTTTCTTCATTTGCTCTAACAAAGCTTTATATTCTTTGCGTTCAGGTTGCAGTTTTACCAATTTCTCTAACGGTTCAACAGCACCTTTAACATCTTTTAGCTGTAACCTTGCATTTACCAACCCTTCTAAAGCCACTCGGTTTTCTGGTTCCCGCTGCAAAACCGACTCAAAACCCCGCGCTTGTTGTTGTAATGAAGACTCAACAGACGCACTTGCTGACTGGGGTTTGTGCGACGCTTGTTGCAATGCAGGAATCACCGCAAACGCTGTAGAACCGACGAAGGAGATTATGGACACGAATCCAACAATCTTTTGCAGACGCTGCGATCGCTTCATCCGTGCCATCATGTATTCTTTTTCAGATATAGCCATTTTTGAACTGCTGTAATAACTTGACTGATTTTGGTTGAAGGCAAAATACAACTATATACAGATTGACTAAATAGCAAATCTATGAATTGCTATAGCGTATCTTGCAGGTAAGAGCAAAATCGCTGCAACTCTCATCGGTAATTGCTCATGTTCAGGATACCCATCGGCAACTGAGGAACTAACATTTGTGGGAAAAATTTCTGGTAATAAATGGGAAAGTGGTTGCCTGAATCGATTTGGGCGTTTTTTTGCGCTTTGCTGTGGTGCGGAAAACAAGACTTTGAGATTGCTTCCTTGCGTCGCAATGACGGAAATACATAGTGCGTGCGTAAGTCCTGTCTAAAAAATTTACGCGATTTTTTGTTTATTTAGATTCAAGAATCTCCGTTCTGATGACTTGCAAGGAGTGTCAACCCCACAATCTTCTACCAGCTTTCCCATTTAATCTTTGGTGAGTATCTTTCAACAAAGCGGGAATATTCAACTTTTCCGGACACTTCGGTAAACAATCACCGCACTCTGTACACTTATTCCCTTTCATTCCGGGAAACCAGTGACCGGCGTTTTCAAACATTCCGTAGCGATATTGTCCATAGTCGGTCATATCGTATGCGATCGCAAGATTCCGCAAACGCAATACTTCCGGTATATTGATATTTGCTGGACAAGGCAAACAAGCATAGCATTGACTACATTTGTCAGTTGCTAAAGCTGTATTTTTATGACTTTCTAAACGCTGAAAAACAGCAATTTCTTCTGATGTTAATTCACCGTCGAACTTAGCCGCTTGTATCGGTTCTAGCAATTCATCGGGGTTTGCTGCTCCCACGCTGAGGGTGGTAATGTCAGGATTACTGAGTAAAAAACGATAATTTAACTCTAAGGGGGAAAACGGAGAACACAAATCTTTGAGAATTTCCGGTGGAGTGTAAAGTTTTCCTCCTTTATCAGCCGGGGAAATGATAAAAACACCCATGTCCTTTTGACTAGCTAACTGAATCGCTAGTGCATTCCGTTGAAAAAAATAGTAATAATGCAGATTGACAAATTCAAATAAATCTGTATTTATAGCTGCAAGAATTAGATCAAGGGAACCGTGAGTAGAAAAGCCTACGTGTTTGATGCGGCGATCGCACACAGCTTCTTGCACTGCTTGCATACAACCATTTTTGGCTTGAATCGAGTCTAAATGCTCACTCGTATTTAAACCATGAATTCCCAGACAATCCACATAATCTAGGTTTAATCGCGTCAGAGATTCATCAATATGCCGACGCATGGTGTCAGCATCGGGTGTGGGGGGAATTTTGGTAGTAATATAAAGCTGATTTCTGGGTATTTGTCCCGCAATCAACGCTGCACCAAGATATTCCTCACTATTGCCATAGCCTTTAGCAGTTTCTATATGATTAATTCCTTCTTCGATCGCTTTTTGGATCGTTAAGAGCGCATTTTCCTCAGAAGCCAAGTAACGCATTGTCCCCAAGGAAAGCACCGAAAGGCGCAAATTTGTTTTTCCAAAACGTCGGTATTGCATATTTTAGATTGGGTAATGGGCAATGGGCATAGGGCATGGGAGAAGAAGAACAAGGGGGACAAGGGGGACAAGGGGGACAAGGAGGACATTTCTTTCTATTCCCCATGCCCAATGCCCATTGCCCCATGCCCAATGCCCCATGCCCAATGCCCAATGCCCCATGCCCAATGCCCCATGCCCAATGCCCAAAATTGCTAGCTGTCAGAGCCGAAGCGCTTGATCAAATCTTCGGGACGGAGATTGGAAATAAATTCGCGAAACGCTTGCTGTTCGGCTTCATCAGCATCGCGATCCACGGGGATGGAAGCATTAGCGATCACTTCTTCCATAACCCAGATAGGAGCGTTGGTACGCAGAGCGACGGCGATCGCATCGCTGGGACGCGCATCAATTTCTTTTTTGACATCCCCTTGCTGGACAATCAAAGCTGCATAAAATGTGTCCTTTTGTAGCGAATGGATAATGACTTTTTCTAAAGTCATATTCCATAGTTCTAGAATATTCGCTATCAAATCGTGGGTTAAGGGTCTGGGAGGCTTTTGATTTTCTAGCGCACCCATAATTGCCCTAGCCTGTTCTTGACCAATATAAATTGGCAAAGCGCGGCGATCTGAAGCATCTTTCAAAAGTACAATCGGGCTGCGGGTGATAGCATCTAATGCTATGCCAGCGACTTTCATTTCAATCATTGGCGAAGCCTCTACAATCCTTTGAGCGCTTGGTAACTATGTAACAAATAGTACCCATTATCGGGAAAGACGGCGAAAAGAATAAACATAGGCGTTTGTTTTCTATAATCACTTCTATTAGACTCCCTGCTAGTGTTGAACACTCCTCGGAATTCAAATCGGTGTAGTTCAACAATAATCTTCTTAACCAAGTATGGCTTGTAAATGATATAAATGTCTTGATTACTTTATGCAATATTTTGTCTAAAATGATACTCATGATTTGGGAATTCTTGTGAGAATTACGAATTGATTTAACTCAAAATTAGGCAATAAATAGAGTTAGTTTTGCGAAAAAGCCGTGTTTACAGGATTAATCCAGTCATTAGGAACGATCAAACCTTTAGGGGGCGATTCTTGGCAAATTACATGTCTACCCCAGTCACCTGAGTTAATTATGCAAGATTTAGCTTGTGGTGACAGTATTGCCGTCGATGGTGTTTGTCTAACGGTAGAAAAAATTTTAAAATGGGGATTTATCGCCACCGCTTCCCCAGAAACACTTCGTCGCACGACTTTGGGGCAAGAATCAGAGCAGCAGTATGTTAACCTAGAAGCGTCGCTGCGAGTAGGCAGCAAAATCGGCGGTCATTTTGTCATGGGTCATGTGGATGGTACAGGACGAATGCAAGCGGTAGAACAAACTGCAACTTCCTGGGAAATGACTTTTATCGCAGAAAGTGCGATCGCTCGCTACATTGTCCCCAAAGGCAGCATAGCCGTCAACGGCATCAGCCTGACAGTTGCCGAATATGAACCAGAAATTTCGCAATTCAAAGTGGCAGTTATTCCCCTCACCTATGCTGAAACCAACCTCCGCTATCTCCGTCCCGGCAGTTTGGTCAATCTCGAAGGAGATATTCTCGGCAAATACGTCGAAAAATTGCTTTATTCCGGCAAGCAACATACAACAAACGATAACAGCTTTGATGAAGTCACACCCGCATTCTTAGGCGAACACGGGTATCTTTGAATGGGGCATTGGGCATTGGGCATGGGGCATTGGGCATTGGGCATTGGGCATGGGGCATTGGGGAGACAAGGAGATGGGGAGACAAGGAGAGGGGGAGACAACGAAGAAATATTCACCTTGTCCCCTTGTCCCCTTGTCCCCTTGTCCCCTTGTCCCCTTGTCCCCTTGTCCCCTTGTCCCCTTGTCCCCCCCTCCTCTAACTACCCGGTTCCGGAATTACCCGCGCTGTCTGTGTAGCTTTAATCAACTGACTGAGAGCGGTGTCTAATTGTATACCTGGGTCAATTGCAACCCAACCTTGGGATGTCAGGTGACGCACTTCAAAGTGCAGGTGGGGACCTGTGGAATTACCGGTGCTGCCAACTCGTCCAATTACGGTTCCTTGTTGCACCAACTGACCTGGTTGGACGAAGACTTCTGACATGTGACCGTAGAGAGTTTGTTGAGCGGAAGTGTGATTGAGAATAACAGTTAAACCATAACCGCCTACCCAATCAGCAATTTCCACTTGACCTGTAGCAGCTGCTAAAATTGGTGTTCCCATCGCTGCACCCAAATCTGTACCGGCGTGGAAACGGCGATCGCCTGTAATTGGATGCACTCGCCAACCAAACAATGATGTAATTGATGAGGGAATAGATAACGGGTACATCATTCCCCCAGGATTTGCAGCGATCGCTCCAGTATAAGGAATTTGTGGTAATGCTGATGCTAGCGGAATGTCGTAAGCTACAGTGCTGTCGCGGGGTACAGTATTATCAGCCGTCATTGGTGCTGACAATTCCCCAGCTGCGGGGGCGATCGCACTCGAACCAACTATGGGGTTAGAATTGAAACTGCTGGGATTGGGGATAAATCGATTTGGGCGATAAGCGCTTTTGCTGACATTAGAAGCAACTGACTTTTCACGCCAACTGCCATTGTTAAGATTAATCGGACCAACCCGCGTTTTCCGCCATCCTGTGTTACTCTCTTGACTTGCAAGACGGCGTGGTGAAACGCTAGCGATCGCAGTTGTTGCTTGACTTTTTCTAATCCAACTTGGCGCTTGTTTACGTGTTACGTCGTTATTAGAATCAGCAACACGCTGATTTCCATAAGGAGTAATCGGGATTTTCGCGCAAATACCATTCGCACCTTGGGATAAAATCGTTCGGCAACCGCTAGAGCGTTCTGTGAGTACTACAGAATTTGGTGCTTGATAATTCGTCCCATCGTTTTTATAATCGTTGGGGTCGATATAGGCGTTATTGTAATCCTTTTTGCCCTCTGTTCCACTGCTTGGTGGTCGCGAAACTTCTGAGGGTCTTTCTATAGTCCGAGAATTGCTAGATGTAGTTTCAGAATCTTCTTGTCTAATTTTTACAGGCTTAACCCGCGAAGCTTCTACTTGCCGTCTGAAGCGTCTAGAAGTGGTGTCAGGTTCCGAAATTTCGACACTAGGTCTTGAGCGTCTGATACGAGTTACAGGCTCATCAGACTCGCTCTGAGACGTTGAGCGTCTAACTGGTGAGACTTTTGAAACTTCTGTTTTATTGCGTAGTCGCTTTTTGAGTCTAGCTCGACGCTCAGAAAAATCCGGTGTCGATTCTACACTAGTTGCAGTGCCGCGCACAACCTCTCTTTTAACTGGATTTGTCACTGCCGGCTGTGAATTTTCGACAGTGGGAACGATATTATCTATTGATGTGTCTACCTGAGCATAAACAAAGCCACCGCTGAGGAGGCTGAAACTACTTAACCAACACAGACTCTGTGCTGGTAAAGAAGATGCCAAACGTTTTGTCACAAGATATCGCTGCAATAAATTGTGCAAACGGCATCCGCTTTTTTGATTGCGCTGCGTCATTTGTTAAAGTGCGTGTTGTGTGTAATTATACTGAAAAATGGGCATTGGGCATTGGGCATTGGGCATTGGGCATGGGGAATAGAAAGAAATGTCCCCCTTGTCTCCTTGTCCCCAGTCCCTAGTCCCCAGTCCCCAGTCCCTTGTAACCCAAACTGATTGTACCGGGTTGAAGACAAATTTCTGGTGTTATTACTGCTTTGGTATCACAAGTTTCCATCTTGATTCGTAGTTCTCCTGTAGAAGTTACACCTACAACAGTTCCCGAATGATTTTTGATGTCTACTTTATCGCCCATATTCGTCAGCAAATTTAGATAATCTGACAATAGTATATTTACTCCTTTTTCACAAAGGCACTCAACACCAGATTCTATTCCTAACAAAACCTCCAAAGCTAGCATTTCCAGAGAATCAATTACATTTTTTTGCTCTTTCGCTTGCCAGAATTTCAGATTGATTCCGGTTTCTGGTACAGAGTTTGACCAGTTAATCCCTACACCAACCACTGCTTGTGTGATTTTTCCTTTGTGTACCTTGGTTTCAGTCAAAATACCGCCTAGTTTACGGCTACTTAAGACTAAATCATTGGGCCATTTAATTCCGACATTCACGCCACATTTTCGCAATTGTTTCGCAATTCCCCAACAAAGTGCCAAGGTTAATTGGTAGCTGTGGCTTGCCTCTAGTTGCGGGGCTATAGCGACTGAAAGATACAATCCCCCACCAGGAGAACTCCATTGACGCCCCCATTGCCCGCGTCCTGCTGTTTGACAAGTCGCAATTACTACACATCCAGTGGCTGCGCCTTGTTCTAGCAAGTTCCACGCAGTAAGGTTTGTAGAGGCTAAAGTCTCAAAAACATGTAGAGACAATGGTAAATATTTATGCTCGCGCCTTCTCAGGGCGGTTTCTAAGTGTTGCCGATCAAATTCCACAGGTTGACCCAAATCCCGTTGTACAAGTTAACATTAATTGACTGAAGTTGATTTTCTGTTGAGGTTTGGTGTAAGATGCACACTTGGCACTGGCGCACTTGGGAAGAACTTCCCTACTTGACTTGCAGTCTATTGGAAGGTTTCCCTCACGGTTTTTTCACCCAGCAGTTTTGGTCACTTTCTCTGCAAGAGTTGACCAATGTTTTGCAACCAGAAGCTTCTAATTTTTATCGCTTAAAACAGGTTCATGGCAACATTGTCGTCACACCTCAGGAGATTAGCAGTAAGTTAAGTGCGGGTGGAAATGATGTTGAAGGAGAAGGTGATTCTGCCTTGGTATTGGGAGACGGTTTGATGAGCGAAGAACCTCTACAAGCGTTGTGGGTAGCTAGCGCTGATTGTACACCGGTGCTGATTGCCGATGAAAAGACTCTGCAAGTGGCAGCACTACATGCCGGTTGGCGGGGTACGGCATCTAAGATTGTACCGCAAGCGATCGCCCGATTAATTGCCCAAGGCAGCAAAATCGAAAATTTGCGAATTGCCCTTGGTCCTGCGATCGCTGGTGAAGTTTACCAAGTTTCAGAACAGGTAGCAGCAGAAATAGGCGCAACAATAATACCACATGGCGATGACAAAACTATTATTGATGCCATGTATCAGCTACCAAATTCACCTTTATTACCCGATCCAAATCCTGGAAGAGTGCGGTTAGATGTGCGACGGGTAAATGCTTTACAGATGGAAATGTTGGGAATTGCATCTGAACAAATAGCGATCGCACCTTATTGTACTTTTCAAACTCCAGATTATTTCTTTTCTTATCGCCGCGAAAAACAAAAGAAAGTCCAATGGTCGGGAATCGTCAGCGTTTGACGTAAATTAATATTGTCTGCGATCGCAAGCGCCAAAAGCCCCAATTACCAAAATTTGGCGTGTGAAAATTTATCAGTTCGTGATAGTGTAATTATTATAGGCTTAATATGTCTTGTGGAGAGGTGTCCGAGTGGTTCATGGTGACGCACTCGAAATGCGTTTTAGGGAAACCTAACGGGGGTTCGAATCCCCCCCTCTCCGTTGAAAGTTTAGGATTAATTTGTCGCCAATTAAATTTGGCAATACCCTTGCATTTTCACGAAGAGGGGCAAAGGGGAAAGGGGAAAGGGGAAAGGGAAGAAATTATTGGGAGAGGATTGAAGCCCCTCCCAATAATTGACACACCTTTAAGGGAGGGGCTTCAAACCCGTATAGGGGGAAAGAAAAGAAAAAAAGTTTATGCGTGTTGCGAATCTGACTTCTTAACCTTTCCCCTTTTTTCCTTTCCCCTTTCCCCCTCCCAGATTGGTGATTGCATGGGCTTGTTATGTTATGTCATGTCCGCTTGATTACTTACTAAACCCTAAGAACCCCACCCCGCCAAAGCTACGCTTTGTCTCCCCTCCCCGCAAGCGGGGAGCAGGGTGGTTTCATACAAAGAAAGAAAAAACTTTGTGTAGTTGATTAGAGAGGGCGCGTTGTGCTTGAGGAATAGTTCGGAAACCGAGTTTGCGGGCGATCGTAATGAAAAAGTTGTGTAAAATAGACCAATTGACAGGAGCATTGCCACCACGACGTGGTGGAAAGTCTTCTTGGAATGTCACATCTGAACCCAATGCAGTCGATTTTCGATGCCCCAATGCCCTTGAATGTCACAAAGTA
>NZ_KK073768.1:1286263-1334929 GCF_000582685.1 [Scytonema hofmanni] UTEX 2349 | reverse complement strand
GGTAGCAAAACGTTTTAGATCCCCCTAAATCCCCCTTTTTAAGGGGGACTTTAATTCCGGTTCCCCCCTTTTTAAGGGGGGTTAGGCAGGGTGGTTTCATACAAAGAAAGAAAAAACTTTGTGTAGTTGATTAGAGAGGGCGCGTTGTGCTTGAGGAATAGTTCGGAAACCGAGTTTGCGGGCGATCGTAATGAAAAAGTTGTGTAAAATAGACCAATTGACAGGAGCATTGCCACCACGACGTGGTGGAAAGTCTTCTTGGAATGTCACATCTCGAACCCAATGCAGTCGATTTTCGATGCCCCAATGCCCTTGAATGTCACAAAGTAACTGTTGAGCTTCGAGATATTGACTACATATATAGAATTGACGCTCGTAGGATGGCTGACCATTGCGCTCACCCTGACGCTCGACAACCACAAAAGTTTTGAGTCCAGACCATTTTTTTTGAAGTTGTTCGGGGGCAGCAAAAACCTTACACTCACGTTGGACTTTTCGTGAATGAACATTCTCTATAGTGATGGCACTGGTGAGTGGAGTATCCTGTTGTGATTGGGTTTGAGCCATTTTATAGAGTGTCGGTTGATTTTCTTTTAATCCAATCAGGTAGTCATTACCACTATTAATGATTAGCGATACAGTTTTTTTTGGCAGTGTAAAGCATCAAGGGTAAAAACGACTTGTTGACCAGAAAACTCGGAGATTAATTGTTGTACGATCGCCACTTCACTAATTTTTTTGTTTGACATTGGTTGCATCCTGAGTACAATGCCGCGATCGTGACTATAAACTGATACTGTACTGATAAAGTTTTGGTAGGATTGACTGTAATCTGTGACTGTGCAACGAATGCCTTTGCCATCAATCGCCAGTCTCTCATAAGGCATTGGTGGAACAAAAACTGATGCCCAATTATTAAATAAGTCTGTTAGTGGCTGAAAATCGACTGTTTTCAGTACTCGTCGGAACGTTGAATAGGATGGAAACTTAATTGTCTCATCTAGGTTTAACAGTTCAATCAAGCTCTGTCTGTGTACTTTGGTAAAATCTTCCAGTGGACGGTAGCCCCAATACCCAGTCATTGCTCCCAGCAATATGAGCAATAATACTAACCATAATTCATGTCTTCGTCCCCGGATGTGCCTATAGTCTGGGACTTGCTGCAATTGTTCGATCAGATTGTTCATACTTCCAGATTGTCAATTTACGATCGCCTCCCATAAGTATTGTCATTTTTCTCTGTTTGTATGAAACCACCCTGCCTCCCCGCAAGCGGGGAGGGGTTGGGGGTGGGGTTCTTTATTTTTAATTTATGCAAGAGGTCTACACAAGAGGATTTTGTGGTGACAACGAGGGGTATAATTTACAGCAGATTGCAGAGAATTAAGCCATAATCGCGCTCATGAGAATTAACTGATGAGTTCTACAGATCAGCCAAAGTATGAATATCAAGTTGGCGGGAGTCTCCCTTCTGATTCTCTCACTTATGTGACGCGGCAGGCTGATGAAGATTTGTATGCGGGGCTGAAGGCAGGGGATTTTTGTTATGTGCTGAACTCGCGGCAAATGGGTAAATCTAGCTTGCGGGTGAGAACTATGCAACGGTTGCAAGCTGAGGGTGTTGCTTGTGCTGCTATTGATATTACAGCGATTGGGACTTGGGATATCACTGCCGAGCAATGGTATGCAGGGGTGATTGATAGTATTATTAGCAGTCTGTATTTGTATCAAACTTTTGATTTAGAAAGCTGGTGGGTTAGTCACGATTTACTTTCGCCGGTGCAGCGGTTGGGGAAGTTTATTGAGGATGTGCTGTTAACGTCGATTTCTCAAAACATTGTGATTTTTATTGATGAAATTGATAGCATTCTCAGCTTGAATTTGCCTTCGGTTGACGATTTTTTTGCTTTAATCCGCAGTTGCTATAACCAGCGTGCTGATAAACCAGAGTATCAGCGGATAACTTTTACACTGTTTGGCGTTGCAACTCCCTCGGATTTGATTAAAGATAAAAAGCGCACACCATTTAATATAGGTCGTGCGATCGCTCTCACGGGCTTTAAGTTAAATGAAGCTGAACCGTTAGCTTTGGGGTTTGTGGGGAAGGTTAGTAATCCGCAACGAGTATTGCAAGAGATTTTAGCTTGGACTGGTGGACAACCGTTTCTCACTCAAAAACTTTGTAAGTTAATCAAGACTAAGGGTTGGGGAGCAGAAACTGGGGATGAGTCTAAGGTTGATCAGTTGGTTGAAACTTATGTTATTACTTATTGGGAATCCCAGGATGAGCCGGAGCATTTAAAGACGATCCGAGATCGGATTCTCAGTAGCGAGCAAGTTGCAGGCAGATTGTTAGGACTTTATCAGCAAATTTTACAACAGGGTGAAGTGGCGGCGAATGATAATCCCGAACAAATGCAGTTGCGGTTGACGGGGTTGGTGGTTAAGCAGCAAGGTAAGTTAAAAGTTTATAACTTGATTTATGAATCGGTTTTTAACCTGAGTTGGGTTGAGAGAGAATTAGCCAAACTGCGTCCTTATTCTCAAGCTTTCAGAGCATGGATAGATACAAATCGTCAAGATGAATCACGGTTGTTGCGGGGTGCAGCCTTACAGGATGCTTTGATTTGGGCAGCAGATAAAAGCTTGGGTGTTGAGGATTATCAGTTTCTCGCAGCTAGCCAAGAATCAGACAAGCGAGAAGCGATAGAAGCAGAAAAGCAAGCTAATCAGATTTTACAAGCAGCGACGCAAAAAGCTAATCAGCGGATTCGCCTTGGTTCTTTGATTTTGGGTATATCTGTGGTGGGGGCAGTAATTGCGGCAACAGTTGCTCTTAACAAATTACAACAAGCAGCAGAAGGAACCAGAATAGAACGAGAAGGCAGCAATGCTTTACAGCAGTTTTATTATGAGAAAACAGAAGCGTTGCCATCGGCGCCGTCTTATTATGAGAAAACAGAAGCGTTGCGATCGGCAATGCGAGCCGGACAAGATTTGCAAAAGCTAGTTAAAGATAATCGTTCCTTAGAGGAATATCCCGCAGCTAGCCCACTTTTAGCTTTAAGAACGATTTTAGATAACACCCAAAAGCGAAATCAACTCACCGGGCATCAGTCACTAGTCAACAGCGCCAGTTTTAGTCCTGATGGCAAACGAATTGTTACAGCTTCCTGGGACAAAACTGCCAAGGTGTGGGACTGGGACATTTCTGGCAAACTCATCGCCACCCTTACCGGACATCAGTATGCAGTCAACAGCGTCAGTTTTAGTGCTGATGGCAAACGAATTGTCACCGCTTCATATGACAAAACCGCCAAGGTATGGGACATTTCTGGCAAACTCATCACCACCCTTACCGGACATCAGTATGCAGTCAACAGCGCCAGTTTTAGTGCTGATGGCAAACGAATTGTCACAGCTTCATATGACAAAACCGCCAAGGTGTGGGACATTTCTGGCAAACTCATCGCCACCCTTACCGGGCATCAGTATGCAGTCAACAGCGCCAGTTTTAGCGCTGATGGCAAACGAATTGTCACAGCTTCATCTGACAAAACCGCCAAGGTGTGGGACATTTCTGGCAAACTGCTCGCTACCCTGACTGGGCATCAAGCAGAAGTCAACAGAGCCAGTTTTAGCCCTGATGGCAAACGAATTGTCACCGCTTCAGATGACAAAACCGCCAAGGTGTGGGACTTGAATGGTAAACTCATCGCCACCCTTACCGGGCATCAGCATAGAGTCAACAGCTCGAGTTTTAGCCCTGATGGCAAACGAATTGTCACCACTTCAGATGACCAAACCGCCAAGGTGTGGGACTTGAATGGTAAACTCATCACCATCCTTACCGGGCATCAAGGAGAAGTCTACAGCGCCAGTTTTAGCCCTGATGGCAAACAAATTGTCACCGCTTCTGCTGACAAAACCGCCAAGGTATGGCTAGTTGAAGGCTTAGATGAACTGTTAAATAGGGGTTGTCTGAGGTTAAGTGATTACTTTGTCAGTCATCCGGAGACGTTGAAAGAACTTGAGGTATGTAAGAAGAGATGAGGGGAGAGGAGAAGGGGGGGAGTGTTTGAGGGTTTAGCTTATGTGGATAGTTGCAAGTCAATTGCGATCGCCGCGATAAAGTTGTAGTCAATCATAACCTCACCGTTTATTGAATTCGGGAACCCGTTTATTGAATTCGGGAGTCCGTTTATTGAATTCGGGAGTCCGTTTATTGAATTTGGGAACCCGTTTATTGAATTCGGGAGTCCGTTTATTGAATTTGGGAACCCGTTTGTTATATCGCCGTGTCCATAACGCACCATACTGGGGTATCTAGACTAATATGTAATGCGGTGTGCAACTTTCTCTCAAACCTAACCCCCAACCCCTTCCCTACAAGGGAAGGGGAGCAAGACTTAAAGTTAATTTATCCTAAAAATTCCCGATTTCTGGGTTAAACTAATCCGATAATCCCAGGAGTGGCACTAGTGCGAATATGGCAAATAGAATTGGGCGATTACTCCCATTGAGTTTTATCAGCTTTTGTTTTTGTGTAGGCATTAGTATCGGCATCTTTGTCCGCTTTGGGCAAGTGCAGCGATCGCAAGCTGCAAGTTCAGAGGAAGCTATACCGCTTTTACCAGGATATGAGCCACAATACACACCACCGTCAGGTTTTGAAGAGCCAGAATCGGATTATATCACGATTCAAGCTGTGGGTGATGTGATTCCCGGTACTAATTACCCTGATAACAGACTTCCACGCGATCGCAATCAGCTAATCCCCAAGTCGGTGCGAGCATACTTGCAAAGAGCCGATTTATTATTGGGCAATCTGGAAACTAGTTTAACTACTTATCCTTATTCATCTAAAGATATCAATCAAGGACAAACTTTTGCCTTTCGTTCTCCCCCAACATATGCAAAGTTGTTTGCTGATGTTGGCTTTGATGTTTTCAATATGGCAAACAACCATGCATTAGACTTTGGGAAAACAGGATTTCGAGATACAGTTAATAATCTTGCCGCAGTTGGTATTGAAACATTAGGTCATAAGAATCAAATTCTTTATAAACAAGTTCGTAATGTCCCCGTAGCGATGATTGGGTTTACTACCTACGATATTTATAACTCAATGCACGATTTAGAAACAGCGAAAGCTCTTGTTGATGAAGCTAGATCAAATGCCAATCTAGTAATTATTTCCATGCAGGCAGGAGCCGAAGGAACCGGCGCAATGCATGTGAAAAATAAAACCGAATATTTTTATGGAGAAGACCGAGGAAATTCGCTGCAATTTGCTCGGACAATGATTGATGTCGGCGCAGATTTAGTTATCGGACATGGACCTCACGTACCGAGAGCGATGGAAATCTATAAAGGAAAACTCATCGCTTATTCCTTAGGAAACTTTCTCGGATACCGAACTTTATCAACAAAAGCCGAAACTGGTTACTCAATGATTTTAGAAGTAAAAATGAATCCTTATGGCGAATTAGTCGGAAGTAAAATTATCCCTGTTCGCATAAATAAACAGGGAATTCCGCATATAGATCAGCGGTTTACAACTGTCAGCCTTTTACGTTATTTGAATAAGAATGATTTCCCCAAAAAGCCGATGAAGATTAATAAGCAAGGAGAAATTGTCTTGGCGAATATAAAATAAGAAATGAGAAGGCAGAAGGCAGAGGGCAGAGGGCAGAAGGAAAGAAGTATTAATAAAAACTTTAGTTCTGGGTTTAAAGCCCAGTCAAAATCAATAATTATACCGAGACTGCTTGCAGTCTCGGTATAAAACGCCCTAGTTACAATCCCACTCTTTTAAGGGTGGGTTCCCTTCTGCCTTCTGCCTCCTGCCTTCTGCCTTCTGAATATAACCTCAATATGACCAATAGCAAACAAAGAACTAACTATAGGTGGGGAAACTTAAGTTTAGTCACCATACTACTGTGTTTTTATCCCGTTGGAACTGCGATCGCAGCTACTAAAGTGATGTCTTTAGGAGATTCTCTATGTGCAGGCAACATTGCCGCTTTGCGTAGTGAGGTAGCACACACCAAATTTGGATCTACTATAGATTGGGTGGGAACTAAAAAAGACGGCGCATATACTGACCCCGATAATGAGTGTCATGGTGGTTGGTCGGCAGCGCAAGTGTTGCAACAACCAAAATCAAATGTTCGTCTCCCCTCATGGGAGAAAAATCCCGGAAGCATTCGAGATTGGGTTCAAGCGACCAAACCTGATGTAGTCCTGATAATGCTCGGTACTAATGATTTCTTTGCTAGTGATGTACGAGGTGATAACACCTCAGCCTTTCTCACAAAATCCCTTAAAGGGATTATCGATGATATCTTGTTATTACGTCCCAACGCGAAAATTGTAATCGCCTCAATTCCCCCGTTTAAATGGGATATAAATAAGGGTGTCGATCGTAATCAAACTAAAACTACAGCCAACGCATTTCTTAAGGAACGTGTCACAAAGCTCTCTGCACAAGGCAAGCAAATATTTTTCCTTGATATGCACGCTTCAATACTTGCTCGATTAAAACAGGGTGATATTTTTAGCGATGGTGTTCACTTTAACGAGCAGGGCAATAAGTTTATAGCGCAAGAGTGGACTCGTGCCTTGAAAGCGATACTTCAAGGAGTGCGATCGCCACGCCTCTAATGACTAATTCATTGGACAAAGGTGGACAAAGCAGACATTGCATAGATTTGATCTAGGTTTTTTGAATGGAAACCTAGAAAACCAACTCTGATTTCTCAGGTAATGTTTTCCTCGTCAATGTTAAGAAGGCTTGTTAGGTCAAAGACACTGACTTAACCAAATAGATCTGTTTAATCTTTGACGACAGAAGCACAAGCTGGAAAGCACTCGTAGGTGTCATGACCTTCTTAACGTAGTCCGCAGAGCGGACTGAGACTGGCTACCTCTCCACAGGTACTGGTTTTCCAGTTTTGTCCAGTGTTTGGTGGATAGCGCAAATAATATAGCCAACGTGCAAACTGCTACAATAATTGCACATTTTAATCACACACAAGTGCCTACTACGAAATTTCCCGCAGAAGATAGAGGCGTTATCGTACTGAATTTCATTATCTTCAATAATGTATGAAGATATGTTATATCAAGGAGGCGGCTATTACTACTCAACTATCAAAGGATGTTATCCTTACAGAATGGCACGATTCTTGCATTGCGGAAGCTCTCAGACGCGCAACGGAAATTGCTGATTATTGTGCGCTAAACGCCAGCGCGATTGATTATAATGGCGCTTTCCCCAAAAAGGAGTTTGAGTTAATTGCCGAAGCCGGCTTATTAGCTGCACCCTTACAGCGAGGTTTAGGGGGATGGGGTGCGGGAGTTGATTCGAGTGTAACTCAACAACTGCTAATGTTATTAAAGCAGATAGGGCGTGGTAATTTAGCAGTTGGGCGAATTTATGAGGGACATATCAACACGCTGCAACTGATTCAAACTTTTGGTACTAAAGAACAAATCGCAACTTCTGCTCACGATGCACGCGATCGCCAGAAAATATTTGGCGTTTGGAATGCAGAGGCTGCTGATGGTGTTAAAATTATTCCTCTAGAGGATGGTAAATATCGCCTCGAAGGTTGTAAAACCTTTTGCTCTGGTTCTGGCTACGTTGAGCGTCCCTTTGTGAATGGTGTCTTACCCGATGGCACTTGGCAAATGTGCATTGTCCCAATGGATGAAGTAGTAACCGTAAGCGATCCATCTTGGTGGGAACCTTCGGGAATGCGAGCAACTGCTAGCTATAAAGTAGATTTTAGCGGCGTTGAGTTGCACCAAAATGCTTTAATTGGTGAACCTGGAGATTATTATAGACAACCTTGGTTGTCTGTGGGAGTAATTCGCTTTGCAGCGGTGCAATTGGGTGGTGCGGAAGCACTATTTGATTTAACTCGCGAGTATCTCCAAAAGCTCAATTATACAAACGATCCATACCAAAGAGAACGACTCGGTAGAATGGCGATCGCTATTGAAACTGGTAATATCTGGTTGCGATCAGCTGCGGATATGGTAGCAGCATATGCACCTGTGTTTGGTGGTTATCCGACGGTTGACAACCCCCAAGCTAGTCAACTCGTCGCTTATGCAAATATGGTGCGGACAACAATTGAACAAATTTGCATCGATGTCATGCAAATGTGTGAACGTTCTGTTGGTACTCGTGGTTTGCTACCACCAAATCCGATGGAACGCATCATCAGAGATTTAACCCTGTATCTGCGTCAACCCGCTTTTGATGCGGCACTTTCTAGTGTAGGACAGTATGTGTTAGCTGAAAGTAATCCGGCGCGATCGCTTTGGTCTGAATATAATTTAAAACGCAGATGAACGCAGATGAACGCAGATGATCTCTATTTAGACAATAACAAAGCTGGGTCAACGGCATCCCACCCCGCAGGTGGGGTAGGGTGTTTTGCATCACCGTTAACTAACCTCAGTGCTTTACCCCTGCATTCAGTTGGGGACATTGTTTGCAGTCCGGTGTTAATTGTTGCACCTCATCCCGATGATGAGACTTTGGGTTGTGGTGGTGCGATCGCTCTTTTGCGTTCTCTTAACTGCGATGTCTGCGTATTGGTTATCAGTGATGGTACGCTTTCTCACCCTAATTCACAGAAATATCCCGCACCTGTGCTACAAGCATTACGTGAAAGTGAAACGCTGGAAGCTTTGACAATGTTAGGTGTTAATCCTAATGATGTGACATTTTGCGGAATGCAAGATGGGTCAATTTCCACACAATATAACAGTGCGATCGCAAGTTGTAGTGCTTATTTAAGAGAAATTGCGCCGCAAATTATCTTTTTACCGTGGCGGTACGATCCTCATCCAGACCACCGAGCAACTTCAAAGTTAATTCATACCGCTTTGGGTAATTTGGATTTATCACCCCGCATTATTGAGTATCCTATCTGGGATTGGGACTTGGCGCAACGGGGAAACTTGAAAGAATCGGAAAAAGTCACTAGTTGGCGTCTGGATATTGCTGCGGTGGTGGAGTTGAAACAACAAGCGATCGCTTGTTATCGTTCGCAAATCACCAACTTAATTGACGACGATCCCGAAGGTTTTCGGTTAACACCAGAAATGCTTTTGAATTTCGCTCGTCCTTGGGAAGTTTATTTAGAAGTTGAAAATTAAATACTTTAATGAAATTAGCAATTTTTGATATTGATGGAACGCTGACTAAAACAAACGATGTTGATAGCCAGTGCTTTGTGAAAGCCTTTGCTTTAGAGTTTGGCATTGAAGATATTAACACGAACTGGGCTAGTTATGGACATACAACCGACTCTGGGATAACTTTGCAAATTTTTCAGGAGTTTCTCGGACGTATTCCCGAACAAAGTGAATTATCTCGGCTTCAGCATCGCTTTGTCGATTTGTTGCAGGAATGCTACACAGCGGATAATACATTGTTTGCGGAAATACCTGGAGCATCGATAATGTTGCGTAAATTGGCAGAAACAGAAAATTGGGCGATCGCTTTCGCAACGGCAGGATGGTCTGCATCAGCTTCCATGAAGCTTGACAGTGCAAAGCTAGATGTTGGACAATTGCCCACAGCGTCTGCCGATGATAGTATTTCTCGTGAAGATATTGTCAAAACCGCAATATCAAGAGCGAAAACGGTATACAATCAAATCGATTTTGAAAAAATTGTTTGTATAGGTGATGGAATTTGGGATGTTTTAACTGCTGTGCAATTACAACTTGCTTTTGTCGGTGTTGCTAGCGGTAAACAAAAGAAAACTTTACAGGATGCGGGAGTTGAGCAGATTATCGAAGACTTTGTAAACTTTGATAACTTTGTCGAAGCTTTGAACACTGCAAGCATCCTCAAGCCAGAAAAATTATTAGAGGTAGAAAAGGGGTCACTCAGTGATTCTGAAAGAGTATCGCTTCCTCCAAGTTATTTTGAAGCTCTTTACGGTACTAATCCCGATCCGTGGAAATTTGAAACCAGCGAATACGAAGCGAAGAAATATGCTGCAACAATCGCGGCTTTACCCAAACGCTATAAATCTGCTTTTGAAATTGGCGGATCAATTGGCATTTTGACTGAGAAGCTAGCCTCTAAATGTGACTCTTTACTCTCAATTGAAGTGTCAAAGCTAGCTCAAGAAAAAGCAATTAAACGCTGTCAGCACTTAAAGCAAGTGCGATTTCAAATCATGCGTTTACCAGAACAGTATCCTGAGGAAATGTTTGATTTAGTTTTGGTGTCAGAAGTTGGTTATTACTGGTGTTGGGAAGACTTACAAAAAGCCAAGCAGTGCATTGTAGAACACTTAGAACCAGGAGGACATCTGCTTTTAGTTCACTGGACACAATATGCGCGTGATTATCCCTTAAATGGCGATCAAGTTCACGATTCATTTATGGAGTTAACCCCGACTCAACTGCGGCATTTAACAAATCAACGCGAGGAACAATATCGACTTGATTTATTTGAGCGGGTTTGATTTATCATCTTTGTACAGACTACTAGGAGGTTTCGTCTGTTTGCTGTACGGAGTTATTATGCTGCGTTTTTGGGCTAGGAGATTTGTTTTCTTGCATTACTCTGAGCAGAAACCTTAAAGCCTCATTGACAGCATCTGCATTAGGTTCTAGGCGAACAACTGTCTCACCAAAATTATTTCGTCCAGAGCCTAACCGTCTGACTCGTAGACTATTTAAATCATACTCTAACCTAAGCTCATCTTTTTCCATTTCTGGCTCATCCCTCTTCATAGGCTTGTCGCTCGGTTCGTGTTACTTGTCTTGCACTTATGTTTAAACAGCATAAGTCGGCACTTTATTTGCCTCTTCTTTGTTACCACGACGCAGACTTTGTAGACGCAACCGTAAGTCGCTAATTGCTGTTTGAATTTCCACCTTTTGCCAACGCTGTGTCCAAATTCCTTCTTCTTTTGAACGCTGTTCAACTCGCTCAAATAACAGACCAAAAGTGTATGGTTGTTTTAATTCTTGCACAAGCCATTGTGTTGGAACTCCTAAAATATCAGCTAACGGTGCTAATTGCATATGAGTTGGCATCTTTCCGTTAAGAACAGAAAACCAAATGCTTCTTAACTGATGACGCGCTGAATAACGAGTTTCAATTGCTGCTGCTGATTCTACCAAAAATGCTTGCTTTTGTCGTCCCATTTGTGACCATTCATTCAACTGATTAGCCAAACCAATATCGGTGCGTCCGGTTTGTCTTGCGGAAGTTTCTACCCGCACTAACGGACTGTGGCGAAAACGGGCATTGACGCGCACCAAAGCATGATAAAATGCGACATCTTCCGGTGTTCGCACGGCTGGTAAACCACCAGCGATCGCATACATTTGTGCAGTCACGGCTAAACTTGCCCCATAGTGTTGATAGTGTCGCGGAAAGCTATCATAAGGATCGGGGTCAAGGTAACTTTCTAATTCTGCAATCAAGTAACGGTAGCCGACTTCCTGTAGATGACAAGTTTTAGCGTAGGGATCTAAAGTTGCGCGATCGCTTGAGAGTGTAATAATTCTTCCTCCCACTGCATCCGCACCACAATTAATTTCATACAGCGTCGCAGCGATCCAAGTCTCGCTTACTTGAGAATCGCCATCGGTGGAAGCAATTACTCCCCGCTTGCGTCCTATACTTATTAAGCGACGATAGGCTTCATCCATCAAAATCTGTCGAACTCGACCAATATAAGCTTCAGTTGCAGGTAGAGTTTTTTCAACTATGTGCAGTACTAAATCTGGATGTTGTTGTGCAAAATTCCAGGCGATCGTTGCTGAATTATCACTACAATTATTCAGTAGCAAAATTATTTCATACCGCCTGAAATCTAAGCGCTGTCCTTGCAAATCTACCTGATGCGCTAAAGCCGAAAGCGTTGCGCTCAATGTTTCCGCTTCATTTCGAGCTGGAACAATCACGGAAATTTCACATTGCGGTAAGGGCGTTTTTTCAACTAAAGCAGGAGTATTGCGGTAAAGTTGTGTACTTGGATCAACAACCACATGTAAACGCTTATCCATGTACACCATTTTTCCATCTCCAGCAAAACAAACAGAGCGTATTCATCCAAAAAAGCAACTTAGAAAGTTTGAAGTTTAGTAAGCTTATTGTGGATATTTGATCATTTGTTTTTAATCCTTCTAGAGCAAGATTAGTATTGATTGAAACTCTATCAATAGGTGCAGTAACCAAAACCTTCAAAATCGCAAACAAAAAAAAAGACAAAATTTTCATGTTTTTTGTCTTTGTGCAGAGAACAAGACATCAGCTAAAATACATAAACCTGACACAGACGTTCCACCGGAACGTCTCTACTAACTCCTTTTATGGGCAACACTTTTGGGCATCTATTTCGCGTCACTACTTTTGGCGAGTCTCACGGCGGTGGTGTGGGGGTTATAATTGATGGCTGTCCGCCACGGCTAGAAATTTCTGTTGAAGAAATTCAAGTAGAATTAGATAGAAGGCGTCCGGGACAAAGTAAGATTACAACGCCTCGCAAAGAAGAAGATAAGTGCGAAATTCTCTCAGGAGTGTTTGAGGGTAAAACTTTGGGAACACCAATATCAATTTTGGTGCGGAACAAAGACGCTCGTTCTCAAGATTACGACGAAATGCAACAAAAGTATCGCCCTTCTCATGCCGATGCGACTTATGACGCCAAATATGGCATTCGTAATTGGCAAGGTGGCGGTAGATCGTCGGCGCGTGAGACAATTGGCAGAGTCGCAGCAAGTGCGATCGCTAAAAAAATTCTTCGTCAAGTCGCTAATGTGGAAGTTATCGGTTACGTCAAGCGCATCAAAGATTTAGAAGGTGCGATTGATGCAAATACCGTCACTTTAGAACAAGTTGAAAGTAACATCGTCCGCTGTCCCGATGCCGAATGTGCAGAACGGATGATTGAATTAATTGAGGCGATCGCAAAACAAGGTGATTCTATCGGTGGTGTGGTAGAATGCGTAGCGCGAAATGTTCCCAAAGGTTTAGGCGTTCCAGTTTTCGATAAATTAGAAGCAGATATTGCCAAAGGTGTAATGTCTCTTCCCGCTAGTAAAGGTTTTGAAATTGGTTCAGGTTTCGCAGGGACGCTGTTAACTGGAATTGAACATAACGACGAATATTATATTGATGAAAACGGTGAAATTCGCACTGTAACTAATCATTCTGGAGGAATTCAAGGGGGAATTTCCAACGGCGAAAATATCATTTTACGAGTAGCATTTAAGCCGACAGCTACCATTAGAAAAGAACAAAAAACGGTGACAAATGAGGGTGAAGAAACGCTTTTAGCCGCCAAAGGAAGACACGATCCTTGCGTTTTACCGCGTGCTGTACCGATGGTAGAAGCGATGGTTGCTTTAGTATTGTGCGATCATTTGTTGCGGCAACAAGGACAGTGTAAAGTGTTGTAGGTAACACGCAATTTTCTCAAGAAAGTTTCTCTCTTGTGGGGTGGTGATTTTCCCATCCCTGTTTTTTATAAGTGTTGCTATAGTTGCAAATGACACAAGTTAAGCAAAGTAAAATACCAAGCAATTGAATACTTAGATGTATCTCTATCGAGTCCACTATATCCAATCTTGCAAAAACTGGATGCAGATAAAAAGCTAATTAATTCCGAAATTTCCTGGCTGGAACAGCACGAACTTAGGGAAACAATTAGCATCGCTAATGAACTTGAACTAAAGCGAGAATTTGCTGCTTTAAAAGCTAAGTATAAAGCAACCCAATATGAGGATTCATCATTATCAAGCCACTTGTATAAAATTCTTAAAAAGCTTGATTTGGAAAATCAGTTAAGTGAGCAGGATATTAATTTTCTCCAAAAGCGTAAATTAAGTGAAACGATTGCGATCGCTCACCAAAAATATGCTTCTAGTTTGAGATTCAAGACCCCGATCTGCGCTTTATCTCCCCTCTACCAGCGCTCGTAGAGGGGTTGGGGGTGAGGGCATTGCCTTGATAATGCGATCACCTGAGGCGTACATCCTCATAAAACAGCTATAATACCTTTAGATTGAAGCATTTATTTATCAATAATTACTCAATCATTTTGCTTAACTAAAGATGCAAAAGTGAATAAAGATATTATATGAACCAAAGATTAGTTGAATCATTAGCACAAATTATTCTCTCTCTATCTAATGAAGAACGGCAACTACTAGAAAACAAAATTCAGGAATCATCTATTTCACAAAAAATTGCTGATTTAGAAGGTTTTCTGAAAAGTTTTGAAGAAAAATATAATATGCCATCGAAGCATTTTTACCAACATTTTCAATCTGGTGAACTCGGAGATTCTATAGACTTCTTTGAGTGGAATACCTATTACGAAATGTGGAATGCTGCCCAAATTCAAGCATCTTGAAGAAGATGAATTTATATCAATTTATTACTGCTGTTAAAGAAAAATTAAATACCAGTCCAATTATTTTATCTCTAGAAATTGTTGATGAGCGCATTCTATTAAATCGAGGCTATTTTCGCGCCAGACTAATTCTTATCAATGAAGATTTTTTAGAAATAGCGGAATCATTCACTATTAAAGACAATCAACACATTACTTTAGATTACCGTTATCAGTGGATGGATGGTGCAAAACAAATCCTTAAAAAGCGTTGGGACAGCGTTAAGCATTTCCCTAATTTACCAAATTTTCCTCACCATATTCACATTGATTCAGAATCTAACGTTGAACCTGGTCAATCTCGAAGTATCATTGAGTTTATCGATTTCATGGAATCTGATTTCAGGTAAAGTGCAGCATAACTGATTTACTATCCCTCTTCTATCACTTTCCCTAAATAAAAAGATGTAACTCTTAATAGACAATGCCATAATTTTGGCGTAAACAGGGTATTTTCTATCTGGTCAAATCAAATGGATTTTATTACAATTTTAGGATTAATCGCCGCTTCCTTAACAACATTTTCATTCATTCCGCAAATGATAAAAACATGGCAAACAAAATCAGCCAAAGATGTTTCATTTGTGATGCTGATTACTTTTAATATCGGCATTTTTTTATGGCTACTTTACGGTATATATCTACAAGCGTTGCCGATTATTCTCGCCAATGGGATAACATTATTTTTTAACATCATAATTTTATGGCTTAAAATTAAATATAGATGAAAAAGCCCTAACGACTAGAAGTCGCGGCTACACATACAAAGTCCACCTGCGTGGACTTCAAAGAACTCAATAAAATGGGTTTTGTCTGTGTAGATGCGAATAATATTCGCCATAACTTTTACAAACATTCCCTAAAAAACACCTGTGACATCATCTGTATTCGCTGCTGAACGGCTTTTATTTACCCCCACAACCCCCGATAACGACGCGATCGCCACAATTTTCGCTTTCCCCAATGAATACACTGTGGGAATCACTAGCCTAGGCTATCAGGTAGTTTGGGCAACTTTGGCTATGCGTGATGATGTGCAAGTGAGTCGCTTGTTTACCGATACTCACGAACAACTTCCGAGAAAACCGGAATTAGTCGGCTTTTCGATGTCGTGGGAACTCGATTATGTAAATATTTTAAATCTACTGGAATCTTTAGAAATTCCGATTAAGGCAGATATTCGCGATCGCAATCATCCGATAGTTTTTGGTGGTGGTCCCGTTCTCACAGCTAACCCCGAACCTTTTGCCGATTTCTTTGATGTAATTCTACTCGGAGATGGTGAAGATTTATTGGGCAATTTTATTAACGCTTACAAAGAAGTTAGAAACGCTTCTAGACAAATCCAATTAAAAGCACTTGCACAAGTACCAGGAATTTATGTTCCTAGTTTGTATGAAGTTGAATATCACACATTAAATGGTGCCATCAAATCAATTCAACCAATATCTACAGAAATTCCCCCAATAGTGCAGAAGCAAACTTACCGAGGCAATGTTCTCTCAGCTTCAACTGTCGTCACCGAAAAAGCCGCTTGGGAAAATATTTACATGGTAGAAGTGGTGAGAAGTTGCCCAGAAATGTGCCGCTTTTGTTTGGCAAGTTATCTCACTTTACCTTTTAGAACTGCGAGTATCGAAGAATCTTTAATTCCAGCAATCGAAAGAGGTTTAGCTGTTACAAATCGGTTAGGATTATTAGGAGCTTCAGTAACTCAGCATCCCGAATTTGCATCGTTACTCGATTATATTAGTCAGCCAAAATATGACGATGTACGCTTGAGTATTGCCTCGGTGCGAACTAATACAGTAACTGTCCAATTAGCGCAAACTTTAGCCAAACGAGACACGCGATCGCTTACCATTGCCATAGAAAGCGGTTCGGAAAAATTACGCGAAATCATTAACAAAAAGCTGCATAATGATGAAATCATCCAAGCTGCGGTAAATGCCAAAGCTGGTGGCTTATCTAGTTTAAAACTTTACGGCATGGCGGGAATTCCTGGCGAACAATCAGAAGATTTAGAGCAAACTGTGGCGATGATGCGTGCTGTCAAAAAAGCTGCTCCGGGATTGCGCTTAACACTAGGATGTAGCACCTTTGTACCCAAAGCACACACGCCTTTTCAATGGCTTGGAGTAAATCGCCAAGCTGAGAAACGGTTGCAATTTTTACAAAAACAACTCAAACCGCAGGGAATAGATTTTCGCCCAGAAAGTTACAATTGGTCAATAATTCAAGCTTTGTTATCGAGAGGCGATCGCCGACTTTCTCAGCTTTTACAATTAACTCGTAACTTTGGCGATTCTTTGGGTAGTTACAAACGTGCTTTCAAACAACTCAAAGGACAAATTCCCGACTTAGATTTTTACGTTCACGCCGACTGGTCAACCGAACAAATATTACCCTGGAGCCACTTGCAAGGACCCCTACCACAGTCTACACTAATTAAACACCTGGCTGATGCCACCAGTAAATTTAACTCATCGCCAAAGGAATTACAGCCATTAAACTTATAATTTTATTCAACGTTGCTGAATTAAGACATGAAATCCCTAACTCATCAGACATAGGCGTAGAAACTAATTATGCGTTGCCCGAAACCCTTGATTAGACTATTCTGTGCTACGTTTCTACGTATGACTCTGGAGATGTCTATCGTAAAGACGTTCCGACGGAACGTCTCTACCGTCAGTCAAAATTTTTGGTGTTGCATATTTACAATATACGTCGATAAATTCAACGTATTGTAAAGACGTTCCGACGGAACGTCTCTACCGTCAGTCAAAATTTTGAAATTAAAATGCAAACAACATCTGAATTTTACTGCGCTTATTGCGGCGAACCAAACGTAACCTTTGTAGACTTGAGTGCAGGTGGACAGCAATCTTATATAGAAGATTGTCAAGTTTGCTGTCGTCCAAACATTTTATATCTGCGGGTGGATGAAGAAACTTTAGATATAGAAATTGATACAGAATATGAAGGTTGAATTTTAGGTTTTTCTATCAATGCTTCACTTTAAACATTCTTCAGTAATTAATGCACCGGTAGAAGTTGTTTGGAAATTTCACAAAAGACCAGACATATTACAACTTCTTACCCCACCTTGGCAACCAGTGCAAGTTATGCGTCGGGAGGGGGGACTTGACATTGGTGCGATTACGGAATTTCGCCTTTTCTTAGGATTATTACCTTTAACTTGGTTAGCACGTCACACTGAATGTGAAGAATATCGTCTATTTACAGACGAACAGATATCAGGTCCATTTGAATCTTGGGTGCATCGACATCAATTTGAACCAGAAAATGGCAAAACTAAATTAACTGATGCGATCGCCTTTTCAATGCCAGGTGGCGATTCTGTAGAATTTTTCAGCGGTTGGCTAGTCCAAGCACAACTAGAAGTAATGTTTCGCTATCGTCATTATGTAACTAAACGAGAGTGCGAGTCAAGTTAAGAGAATACACTTAACAGTAAAATCACGCAAAATTAACTTTCATTAAAGAATATATGAGCGCTCAGGATATCTACTTGTCCTGAGCCTCTTTTTTTACGATAATAAAAATACTTTTTCTACCGTTAGATTACTGAATTTTAACGCCATTAACTAGTTTATTTGACAGTAATTTTACTGCTTAAAACGTGAAAAACATGAAATTTTTACAACCAGGGTTCAATTACAAAGGTACTTTAAAGTTAGCTTTGCTGAGTGCAACTTCATTCTTTTTGCTTACACCGTCAGTAAATGCCGTACCTGCAAACAACTCACAACAAATTTGTCCATCGGCAAAATTACTACCCAAACGCAGTTTCGATACAGCTAAATATTCTGTTTATATTTGCCGAGGTGATAATAAGAATGCGCTTGGATATTACGTGCGTATTTCTAAAACAGATAATAGTAAAATCACCGTACCTGTAAGTAGCACAACTGGTGAAACTTATATTGCTAGCAAGGGAGAAATAGCATACGCTGTCACCCCCTATGAATTGCAAGTAATTAAAAATAGACGTGTTATTCTCAAAGAAAGAGTAAATAATGCGATCGCTGGTGACGGTCAACCTCTTGCCAAAGCTTGTCCTGAAGGTGAAAATATCTTTGGTGAAGCGGAAACTAAAAGCTTTATTATTTATATTTGCGGCAGCAATCTTCCCACAAACTATATTGCTATAACTAGAAGTGGTAATCGTCGCATCGCAGTTCCACTCTCTAGCTATAATTCTAAAGGCACACCGGAAGCCAGTCAGTATATTGCAGTCAACGGTGATATCCGTTATGTTCTCACCCGAAAAGTGCTAAAAATTTCTGACAACGGTCAAACTGTACTCAAAGAAAAAGTCCTGCACTGGAATTAATCACCAATACTATTAGCTGCCGTACTCTTGCAGCTAACACACCCTACGTATCTTTTCACGCATCAAACCGGATTCCTGTAGAAGACTTGAAAAATAAAATGATTAACGCGCATTCATGGGAAGAAATCAAAGATTATTTAAAGCTTGGAAGCAAGTTGACTGGAGTAGTCACAAAGCATTTCCCTTTCGGGATATTCGTTGCCCTTCCAGGGATAAAATTTACAGGTCTTGTTGAAATTCCAGATTTTAAAGATGAAGGTTATATGACTCCATCTGAGTATCCACCAGTTGGTTCGTCAGTAGATATAGTAGTGTTGGGATTTAAGGAAACGGGACAACAAATCAGGTTAGGGATGAAGCCAAGTCAGTTAAATCAGTCAAAGTAATTTGGAGTAGAAAGTTGAAATAACTACAAGTTGGCTTAATAATTTATAGAGAAGAAGGCATATCATTTTTTGGACTGCATGAAGTAAATGCTGCAATCAAACATCGCTTGCTAATAGCTAATGGTATTTTGTGATATTAGCTATTAGCGCAACTTTAAAAACCAACAGCTTATTTATCCTTATTTTTCAAAGCTTGTCGAGAAACCCACTGAAGTAAACCAGGAAACAACCGATAAACTGCTTGGGAGAAATTAGCCGAACCAACTACTACCTCAGACCGTTGATTTTTGACTGCAACCCAGATAGCATTTGCCACATCCTCCGGCTTTTCCACCACCGGAGTTTTCAACACAGTATTAAGTTGTTCACGACGATTTTTAGCGTCCTCCTCATCTTGACCGCGAAAAATTGCCCGGTCTAATAAATTACTTTTAATTAGACTTGGGTAAATTCCACAAACATGAATACCTTTAGGCTTTAATTCTGCTTGCAGTGCTTCTGTCAAACCTGTGACAGCAAACTTACTAGTACAATAGGGAACTAAATAAGGAGTAGGTACTTTACCACCAATGGAACTTACATTAATAATACTTCCACTTCTACGTTCCAAAAAATGAGGCAAAAGTGTATTAATTGTATAGATATATCCCCATAAATTAGTATCTATAACTTGATGCCAATCTCTCAAAGAAAACTGCTCAACTAGTCCGGATGCATAAATACCAGCATTGTTTACCAGTATGTCGATATTGCCATAATGTTCCAACGCTTTTTCTACTGCTGCGCTTACTTGTGATGGTTCTGTAACATCGCAAGAAATAATTAATGGTTTTGCATTAGTAACACTTCGGATTTCCTGCGCTGCTGCTTCCAGCGAGTCAGTGTGACGCGCTGTAAGTACTACATTATAACCTTTGCGGGCAAACATAAGAGCGGTTGCTTTACCAATACCCTGAGAAGCACCTGTAATAAAGACTGTAGAAGCCATATTTTAAATAAAAACGCTATTTACTCTTTATAGTTTGGGCAATAATTTTTCAGAATCCTTCTGACTTGCGTTAGATATTTGATGACAATTTGTCCTGCTTATTCCTGTTTTGATTTCACTTGATGTCTTCAAGCCGCACACTCGTGACTTCCAGTCATGAGTTAGGCGCTCTATATTAGGTGATACTTTATGTTAAAATTCAATGATATTCAGCAAATTCAAGAAATTGTCATCCATCCAAAAAGCATTTAAAGTTACTCTCATACCCACGCATAATCAAGAAGTCTTAATCAACAAGACAATTGGTTGTGCCAGATATGTGTACAACCGCTTTTTGGCACTAAGACAGGAGTTATATGCCACGGAGCAGAAGACTTTAAACTATAATGCTTGCAGCCAGCAGCTAACTCTACTCAAAAAGGAGATTGAGTGGTTAAAGGAAGTAGATAAATTTGCTCTGCAAAACTCACTCAAGAATTTAGAGACAGCATACAAAAACTTTTTTGCTGACTTGAAAAAGTCTAAAAATAAAAAAGATGTCGGCTTCCCCAAGTTCAAAAAGAAGCATGGTTGCAAGCAGTCTTACAAAACGAATCTTACTAACGGTAATATTCAATTAATAGAGAATCGTTTAAAACTTCCAAAGTTAGGGTGGGTAAGGTTCCACAAATCCCATAGCGAAGCGGTAGCGAGTCATCGAGCGTCAGACATTACTGGGAAGCTTGTCAACGTTACTATTAGTCGCACAACGTCCGGTAAATATATTGCTAGTATCTTGTGCGAAACAAAGATAGAAAAACATCCCCAAGTAACAAAAAATATTGGCTTAGACTTAGGGATTAAGTCTTATCTCGTTACTAGTAATGGTGAGACAGTAGATAACCCAAAGTATTATAGAACTCAAACTCGTAAGTTACGCTCATGCCACAAAAAACTATCCCGCAGTGTAAAAGGTAGTAGTAATAGAGTCAAAGCGAAAATCAAGCTGGCTCGTACCTACGAAAGAATTACCAATCTCAGAGACGACTTTCTGCACAAACTTTCAACTCGCTTAATCAAAGAAAACAGCATTATCTGTATTGAGGATTTACGAGTTGCCAACATGGTTAAAAACCATAAATTAGCCCTGAGTATTTCAGACGCTAGCTGGTCCAAGTTTGTCGCCATGCTTGAATACAAAGCTCTGTGGCATGACAGAATTGTGCAGAAAGTCGGTACATTTTACCCCTCATCTCAGACTTGTAATCATTGTGGTTTCATTAACCCATTGCTTCGTGATTTAAACTTGCGCGAATGGTCTTGCCCTAGTTGCAATAGCTATAATTTGAGGGATAAAAACGCAGCACTTAACATATTAAGCGAAGGTTTGAGATTATTAACCGCCGTCGGTACGCCGGAGGTTATAAAAAGCGCCTGTGGAGAAATTGTAAGTCCTGAAGTAATTCAGGCAGAGTTCGTTGAAGCAGGAATCACGCGACTTTCAGTCGTGTGAGGTTCAAAGGTTAATCCAATGTTAATTGACATAAAGCAATACAAATTTTCCCCACAATGCCCAAAATCTCATCCTTTGGACTTGCGGACACTTTGGAACCCCGGATAGATAGCGTTATCTCTTTACCTGAATACTATTAAAGTGTAAATACATTATTTAGAAAAATTAACAATGGAACCATCACCTACTAATCCAGCTAAAACTCCTGTCGGTGTCAGCAATCGTCAATCTGTCGGACCATTCCCCACTGATGCGACCGAAACCTCATATAATGGAAGCGATCGCGTCGGCCTTCAAGTTTGGCTTTACTCCCCAAGCTGAACTATGGAACGGACGCTTTGCAATGATTGGTTTTTTAGCCTACCTTCTTTGGGACTTGAACGGCTACAGCGTGGTACGTGACGTATTACACCTCGTTTCCTATGCCCGTTAAGCATGTTTTAGCTGTTTGTGTCAATTAGACTTGACAAGCTGATTATACAACCTGGGACACTGAGAGTAAATGCAAACACTTTTTCCCAGTGTCCCCACTTCTATGAGTCTAGTTGCATATATAAAAATGTACTTAGTATGGCTAATTGTGTAATAATAGTTAGCATAACTTCATCTTTCTAAATATTTAGTTATTTGGCGATGTTCAACGCATAACACTGACTTCTAGGATTTTTCAACCTAGTGGTTAGTGTAATTTGCCATGACTATACTTTGTGAAATTTTCATCTGCTACGTGGAGAAAAAGCGTGATTTCATTAGAACAATCGCCCAGTCGTCCGATAAAATTGACCAGGGAATCAAATACATCAGTCTTCATTGCAATTGCCATTATTGGATTATGGGCAATTAGTCTTGTAGTGTTACTTTCACTTGACATTACCCAGTTTAACTTTTTAATGTTATTGCCTATCATCTTTTGGCAAACATTTTTATATACTGGTTTATTTATTACAGCACATGATGCTATGCATGGGGTAGTATTTCCTAAAAATACTAAAGTTAACCATTTTATTGGGTCATTATGCCTTTCTCTTTATGGTCTTTTACCATATCAAAAATTATTGAAAAAACATTGGTTACACCACCACAATCCTGCTACTGAAATAGACCCGGATTTTCATAACGGTAAACATAAAAATTTCTTTGCTTGGTACTTTCATTTTATGAAAGCTTACTGGAGTTGGACTCAAATTATTGCCTTGATGATTATATATAATGTTGTTAATTACACAACCCATATACCCAAAGATAATTTAACTTACTTTTGGGTCATACCCTCAATTGTAAGTTCATTACAGTTATTTTATTTTGGCACTTTTTTACCTCATACCGAGCCAGAATCAGGTTATAGTGAACCTCATCGCGCTCAAACTATCTCCCGTCCAATTTGGTGGTCATTTATCACCTGTTATCATTTCGGCTACCATGAAGAACATCATGAATATCCTCATGTTTCTTGGTGGGAGTTACCAGAAATTTATAAAAGCAAGTTACGAGTTAGATAGAGACGTTCCGTTGGAACGTCTTTACGCGAAAAATAGGTATTTCGTAGTAAGCGTTTCAACGGTTATTTAAGCACTGAAGTGCTTACTACGATTAAGATTAATTCGCTATCGGTTGTTTAATAGATACTGCTTCTGCACTATTTTCTAATAAAGGTGGACGCACAGACAAATATATTAACGAACCAAACAACGGTATCAAAGTAATTAACCCAAGTAGCCGAGGATTTTTCACCTGACGACGTGCCATATCATCTCCTAATAATGCCGGAAAAACTAGGGAAAGTACGCAGAAATCTAAACTCATCACATGGATGAAACGGCTAGTTTGCCACTTTTCAAAAAAATTTACCCAGTCTCCGCCTTGTAAGCCATAAGCAACTAAAATAATTGTGCCTAAAGTTAGTGCAATACCTGTGAAACGAGAATCTAACAGTTTAATGAAAAAGTCTTTTTTGCCAGTAAACTGTTTATTTGGTTCCCGTAAAGCCAAGTAAGGTAAAATCGCAAATGCGCCAACTGCGAAAGAGGGAATAGCAAACAACCAAGCGGGTATTTTTTGCCCTCTGCCGTCAATAAATAATACTGCACTATAAATTATAGGGAAAACGCCCATAATGTTGAATAGTGCAACTATTAAAGGGTTAATGCCTTGCCATTGTGCGGTAGAAAGGTTTTTAATTAACTCAAATGTATCCGGTTGATCGGCAGGGGCAAAAACAAAAGCATAGGTAATGAATCCCAGCCACAGCAGCCCAAAAGCGATTTTTCTCAACATATTTGAAATTGGTTAACTGAAAGCTTCTGAGAGGTAATCAGCAGCAGCAGAAACGACAGCGATCGCACTTTCATAATCTAAGCGCGTTGGTCCTAAAACTCCCACGCTTCCCACAGGTATTGAACCTCGGCGATAATTGGCAGAAATTAAGGTACAACTGCGTATCGGTTCTAGGGGGTTTTCCGAGCCAATCCGAACCGTTACCCGTGTTTTACCCACCTCATTTGATGGAGGCTCCTCAAATATTAACCGCCACAGTTGGTCTTGTTCTTCCTCCAGTAGTTGGATAATCGTTTGCACTTGTTGTAGTTGAGAAAATTCTGGTTGGCGCAAAACTTCTGCGACGCCGCGAATCATAATTTGTGTAGCAGATGGTGTGATAGTACGACGGGCTAATTCTGCGACTGAGTTTTTCAAAAATTCTCCGTAACGTTGGAACTCTCGATCTAACTGCGTCCAGTCGAGAGTGGCTAATTCTAACAAACTCCGTCCCCGCAACTGGCTATTTAAAAAGTTAGAAATAATCTGCAACTCGCGATCGATGACTTCTGGTTCAAGTTGTGTTTCTGCCGATACTGCTGGCAAATCCATTAATGTCGAATGCGTCTCATAAGCATCCGTCACTACAATCAGCATTATCCGTCCCGCTTCAATTTGCATCATTTGCAAATGTCGCAACGTTGCTCTTTCGGTTTGCGGCATGGTAATCAAACTAATGCAACCACTCAAAGTTGCCAATATTTGTGCCGCTCCTTGCAATAGAGCCTCTAAACTCCAATCTTCACACTTGAGGCGCTTTTGCAGTAATGCTTCTACCTCTCGTGATAAATTTTCTGAAGGTGTAATGAGCTGGTCTACATAAGTACGATAGCCAGAGTCTGAAGGTATGCGTCCGGCAGAGGTGTGAGGTTGGTAAAGCAACCCACCTTTTTCTAAAAAGCCCATTACGTTGCGAATTGTGGCTGAACTAACACCGAGGTCGTATTCTTCAACCAAAGCTTTAGAACCCACAGGCTCTGCGGTAGCGATATAATGTCGTACCGTTGCCCAAAGTATATGCTGTTGTCGATTGGTCAGCTTGACTTGCATAGGAAATGTTTTACGAAGCTGAATTTTATTAGATTGTGAAAAAATTAATAAGTTTTCAATTAAAATAGCAAATTATTTACTTCTATTATAATAAGTAAAAGTGAACTACCTACGCTCACCGCGAAGCGGGAGCGTAGGCTTCCTGTCCAACAGAAAGCGCAGTAGTGGATTTCTTGTGTCCTCCCTGTCCTTCTCCCTCTTTCCCTAAAGAGTGAAAATCGGTCAAAGGATTGTCGTCAACTCACCCGTAATTCATCTCATCATTCGTCCTTGCGGACTGAGTGAGAGGCTTCTTACGGGATTAGCTAAACTCCCAAATTTACCTGTTCTGTGAGTTTGGTTTTATTTATTGCCGTACATTTACACAACTTTTTATTAATTTTTGTTGGATTTTATTCAAAATCGGAAAAATACACGCAATTAGTCTTTGATAAATTCACCAAAATATTATTTTTTGCAAGTATTGTTAAGCTTTTTTTTACAAAACCATAAATTTATTTAGTATTATATTAACAATACCAAAACTCAACCGGAAAAGTAAGTCCCGGCAGACAAAGAATAATTTGGGTGTAATCTGTTTTATCTAGTTTCTAAGCAGATGCCCATAAATAAAGGCTTCTTAACGTACTAACGGCTTAAACCGTTAAAATCCTTAGGGACGAGCGGTAAACCGCTCACTACGAACTAGGTATTTTACATTTAATTTTGCCCACTTACTTAATCCTAATAGTGAGGAATGGAAGGGTTAACCAAGGTGGAGTAGGCATCAATACCACCGGCAATATTTTTGACATTTGTAAAACCTTGATCCGCTAACCACTGACACATCTGAGCGGAGCGAATGCCATGATGACATAATACAAGGGTTTCAGCGTGAGGATCGAAACGGGTGGGAATTTGATTACCCCATTCGCCAAATTGACTCAGGGGTAGATTGACAAAACCCTCAATACTAGCGATCGCTAATTCTTCTGGTTCGCGCACATCCACAAACTGAATATCTCGATCGCCTGAAGTTAGACGTTCCGCCAGTTCATCTACACTAATTTGGGTAATAGGTTGGGTATTCATAGATTAGGGCAATGGGCATTGGGCAATGGGAATTAAAGACGCTCGATTTTTGATGCCTGTTCTATATCTAATAGCATTCTTTCCATGCCCAATGCCCCATTCTTTATTTTTAATAGATTTCTGCTCAGGTTTCGGTAATAAACTTAGTCTTAGTATCAATACCGCATTTTCTCTGTTGAGAAGACGGTTTCACATTATTGTTGTGTGTAAAAGCCGCTTACGTGGTCTTTAAAAGAAAATTATGAGACAAAACTCATTGTTTGGTTTTCTAGCAGCTGGTGCGATCGCACTGCTATTGATTATTATCGCAGGCTTTTACTGGTTCTTTGGCAAAAGTCCGGTTAACCTCATTGGTGGTGGGACTGCTTCGGAACCAGGTGCTGCCATTTTCGTGTCTAAAAGGGCACCAGTTATGCTATCAATGCTGATAAATCCAGACAAATTGGAGGCTAGTAGTAGTGATCGCGAACTGTCAAAATTGAAAACAAGTTTATTAGCTAATACTGGCATTGATTACAAAAAAGACGTTCAACCCTGGTTGGGGAACGAAATTACACTAGCTGTCACCACCTTAGATATTGATCGCGACGCCGCAAACGGACTGCAAACCGGGTATCTAATGGCACTCTTCAGCAATCAACCCGAAAAAAGCCGCGAGTTTGTGGAGTTGTTATTTTCCAAGCGAGCGATCGCTGGGGAAAACTTAGTTGTCGAACAATACGAAGGTGTAAAGCTGATTTCTGACACTTCCCCATCGGAAAAAGGTTTGCTTGCCGGTGCATCTGTAGGCGATTTTATCTTATTTGCCAACGATCCAAAAGTGCTGCGAGATGCAATTAATAATGTCCAAGCACCGGATCTCAATTTGACAAATTCCCTCCAATATCAGAAAGCGCTGAAACAACTGCCGAAAGACTCTTTAGCTGCGGCTTTTCTCAATCTTCCCGCTATAGCCGAATGGCAAAATTTAAAGCTGTCAGAAGCAACTTATGACAGCCAAATAGTTTCCTTAGCATTGAACCCGAAAGGATTGCTCGCAGAAACCAGCTTTTTGGCATCATCGGCAACATCACCGCCATTTTCACAACTTTCGCAACCTGTAACAGCATTGGAATATATACCCGAAACAGCAGGTTTAGCAATTTCCGGTGTTGATTTGAGCAATTTGGATAAAAGCGATTTAGCTCAACTTTGGAAACAACTGACAACGGCAATATCTGGATCGCAAAAAGATGTTACTTCTAGCTTGGTGCAACCCTTTGCGGATGTAGAAAAAGCCTGGGGTATCGATTTGCGTCGTGATATTTTCAGTTGGGTAAAAGGTGAATACGCTATAGCATTGTTACCTCACGAACAGCAAATTAATCCTGACTGGGTTTTTGTGGTGGAAAAAACCGAAGGTGTTCCTTTATTGATTTCTCAGTTAGATGCGATCGCTTCATCCCAAGGATTAAACGTTAACTCCCTCACTTTAGACAATCAAAAAATCTTTGCTTGGACAAAGTTAACAACCGTGACGAATAATGCCGAGCGCGGTTCGGAATCGATTAACCTCAAAACAAAAGCCCAGGGGGTACATACAAGTTTAGGAAATTACGAAATTTTTACTTCTTCAATTGATGTCATGAATCAAATCCTCAAAATCAAGGATAATTCCTTAGTGAAAAATCGCAATTTCCAAGATAGTATCGCTGCAATTCCCCAACCGAATCAAGGCTATCTTTACCTCGATTGGGCAAAGAGTCACCAGATTGTAGAACGTCAAATACCCATTCTCAAGTTAGTCGAAGTAGTCGCTAAACCGTATCTGGACAAAGTGCGATCGCTCATAGTTAGTAGTTACGGTAGCGACAACGGATTACTCAAAGGTGGCATCTTCTTCGAGCTTCATCACTCGTGACGTAGTGACAAGGGGGACAAGGGGATAAGGGGACAAGGGGACAAGGGGATAAGGGGATAAGGGGGACAATTCTTCTTTCCCCCCTCTCCCCATCTCCCCCTCCCCCCGGCTTCACAAAAACTTTCATTGTGGCACATATTAATGTGGCACACATGGATAAATATACCTGATTGCATTCTATAATATAGGTATATAAAACAACTATAAAGACCCTGTTGGAGGGCTAATATGAAATATTTTCGCCCCCGACTTCAGTTGCGAAGCGGCTTAATTTTAGCGGTGTTAAGTGCTATTACTGCTAGCCCTGTAATGGCAGACACGTCAAACTTTGCCAAGTTAAGTTTGGCACCAGGGTTTGCACCAGCACAAGGAACGGTAGAAGGGTATACTGGCGGTTCTTATTCATTGTCTGCGATTAGTAACCGCGATCGCGACAGAAATGCTTGTATTGGTTTTGCCGATCCCAAACCAGATCACCTGATGGTTTTGGATAAAGATTTTTCCCAGTTGAATATACGAGTAAATAGTGGTGGCAAAGATACCACTTTAGTCATCCAAGGACCAGACGACGCAAGTATTCGTTGCGGAGATGACACTGGTAAAAGAAAAGATGCCAGCATTCAAGGTAGTGACTGGAAAGCTGGAACTTATAAGATTTGGGTAGGTACATTTAATTCTGGAGACAAGGGCAACTACACCCTAAGAGTGGAGCAACCGTGACATACTCCTACACTGATTGCAAGCAATACAGTGTAGGCTTCTCAGCGACTCCCGGTATCCCGTCGGACATTGACTGAGCTTTGTTTAGACTGCACGAGATGCCCCTCCGCACAGTTGAGCAATACAAAAATGTTCAATCTTTTGTACTGCCAGAGTTTTACCTACCCACAGTGGCGACACCGAAGTGCCTATTACTGGGCAGAACCCCATACTCTGAGTTTCCAAGGTACATCGTGCAGGAAGCAGCTAGCTATTAATTTGATTAAACCTGCACTATTTAAGTATCTCATAGTTACGGTGAATTGTCGTAATTATGTCTAGAACAAATAGAGTTGAAAAAGAGGCAAGGGAGCAGGGAGCTCTTAGCAGGGGAGAAGGAACAGAAAGGGGGATTCGACCCCACCTGAACGAGAGCCACTTAACTCTTATTGGGGGACTCAGACCCATGTTCCGCTCCGCTCCACGGCAGGAGTCAGGGGTCATTTCCCCCCGCTAGAAAGCCCCCTGCCCCCTGCCTCTTCGTTGAAACAAAACTTAATGATAGGGAATTAGGGCTTTTAAAGGAGTTTGCACAAAGTTTAGGTATACCGATGTCTGAAGCGCTGAGAACCCTAGTTCAGAGCTTGGCGATTCGTCGCCCACCCCACTCCCTTGCGGGAGTGACAGTCATTATTGGTGGGGGGGGTGGGACTCCTTATCACCCAAAAATTCATCTCATCACCTCCCTTGCGGGTAGGTGAGAGGCTTCTTTTTGCTTCAGCTAAAATAAGAGCGATCGCACTCGGAAGGATAAAATAGATAAGTAGCTCGTTTTGCTTTCCGAGGGTACCATAAAAGTGCTATCTACACTGCGTACAGACTTTCGCATCATTTTTGAACGTGATCCAGCCGCTCGTAACTGGTTGGAAGTATTATTTTGCTACCCAGGTTTGCAAGCTTTGCTATTCCATCGGCTGGCTCACCGACTGCATATAATTGCTATTCCCTTTTTTCCCCGGCTGATTTCCCACATTGCTAGGTTTTTGACTGGAATTGAAATTCACCCAGGTGCAACTATTGGCAAGGGTGTATTTATTGACCACGGTATGGGCGTGGTAATTGGTGAAACAGCGATTATTGGTGACTATGCGCTTATTTATCAAGGTGTCACCCTTGGTGGTACTGGTAAACAAAGCGGCAAGCGACACCCAACTTTAGGGGAAAATGTCGTAGTTGGTGCCGGCTCGAAGGTACTGGGTAATATTCAAATTGGTAACAACGTCCGCATCGGTGCCGGCTCAGTTGTTCTAAGGGATGTCCCTTCTGATTGTACTGTGGTCGGCGTACCTGGTCGCATTGTTTATCGTTCTGGAGTCAAAGTTTCTCCTTTAGAACATAACAATTTACCTGATTCTGAGGCACAAGTAATTCGCGCCTTAGTTGACCGCATAGAGTTGTTAGAACAACAAATACAACAGCTTCAAGAACTTCAATCTTCTCCAAAAACTCCTGTGATGGCGGGTAAATTTGCCGCTAACGAAGGTGAAGAAACAGAAAATAAATTACGCTGCGACCTCAGAGATAAGGCTATTCAGCAGTTTCTTGATGGTGCGGGGATTTGAGGAAGATGGGGCATTGGGCAATTGGGAATGGGCATTGGGAATTAAAGAAGCGGCTGTAAGTGATGCGCGTTTTAATACGATTCTTTCCATGCCCGATGACGGCAGGTGCTTCTCCTTACGGAGACGCTACGCGAACAGGTGACGCTCCTGCGTCGCTAACGTTTCGCTCGAAAAGCTACTCAAACAGAATATTGAGATAGGCAACGAAAAAAAAGAGCGAAGGGACATCATTACTCAGTCGAAACGATTTAAATATCAGTACAACGTTTCCAATCAGCGGCGACAGAGATGACTCAAACGTAGCGCGAAGACTCTGTTCGTGCGCTGCATTGGGATTATTATGCCGCGATCGCTACATCAACCAAATTCAACTAGCATGTACGCTTGCATTAATTCCATTCACAATCTCTTGGAAAGACGCGGATTCCAGAACAGAGACAAGGTTCACCGCTTTTGCCAATAAGTAAGGTCTGTCTTCATATTCATCTTTACTCGGCAGCACAATCTGAATCGGTTTCCCTTGATCGTCAACTCCTTTTTCAAACACAAGCAATCGAGGATTGGGATGACTGATTGTAATCCAGTGATGTTGTTGGAGATAATTGACTACTTCTGCAACATGAAGCTCTTGAATTTGAGGGTAGTTTGACAGAACTTCAGGGGTCATCACCATTCTCCCGTTTTGACATTCTCTATTAAGGTTAGCAAAGATTCGGGAGTCAGGCGTTGCGATCGCGGGATTCGGATTCTCACAGAGGAGCGATTTCCGCTGGGACTGCCGCTAAGATATTCCATTGATTTCCAAACTGCCTTTGCTGCTGGGTTGGAAGGTGTTAAAGATTCAGTATATTTAATCACAATGCAATCTGTTATGGAGAATGGATAATTAACATCAAGGATTAATTTCTTGCTTAGACCACTGTTGCTGCTGATCCAAGCAGTATAAATAGCGATTTTGTGGATCGCCCTTTAATTCCAGATGATCTACCTGTACCGGCTCAAGTAGCAGTAGGCAAAAGTTTGTTAAAGGTTGAGTCGCATCAGGTGGTGGTGGATTAAAAGCTGCTGGATCTTGAACTCTAGGTTTACCAGGTTCAGCCCAAGCAAATTGTAACCGCGCTGCATCACTTAGCTCTTGCCAAGTTTTCATACGTGCTTTATGTAAAACGGGGTCAGAATAATCGCAACCTACCAAGGTTAGGCAGCCAGTAATGCGGAATTGTTCTCGTGTGTTGGGAAAGTACCAGCAAGCTTCTGCCCAAGATTGCTGCTGTATCTGGTCGGCTTTTTCGCTGCGGGCATCGGTGATAAATTTTAACTGGTTGGTGTCTTCGAGAAAGCCGCGAAAGACGAGGGTACGATTAGCGGGACGATTATTTGCCCGAACTGTTGCCAGTTGGAGGTAACGAGCATAAACAAGGCTGCGGTTGCGATGAAGCGCACGAGCTACTAGCGATCGCCAAGGAGCTACAGACACCATAAAATTAAAACTTTACTGTAACTCAGTGCAGAACTACAGCTAGCGCAAACCGAAAAAAATTGCAATCTTTCACCTTACATCTACTTGGCGTATAGTCATATTCTGTCGGAAAATAACCAACAATATTTGACTCATGGTTCGAGAACTTGAACTAAAACGCATCAAGGCAAAGTTTCCAGAAACTGCCCCAGCTGCTAATCCAGTGTTTTTTAGAACTTATAGCCGCGCTCTAGAGGTAGGACAAAGGGAAACATGGGAACGAGTATGCGATCGCACTCTCACAGGCTTAACCAAGGTGGGAAAGCTACGCCCAGAAGAAGCTGCCATACTCCAAAAAATGCAGGAAAATCTAAAAGCTCTCCCCAGTGGACGCTGGTTGTGGGTTGGTGGTACAGAGTGGATATCCAAGCCCAAAAACTTTTCTGGGGGCTATAATTGCACCTCCACCAACCTCCAAGATTGGAGTGCTTTTGGATTGATGATGGATTTGGCAATGATGGGTTGCGTGCGATTCGTTGGCTAGAAACCAACACCCGGAAGGGTTTTGGAGGATTAGCCACAAGGTTTCTTCTACCACATTGGTAAAAACCTTGATAACTTAATAGTCATGTTGGTGACATCGAAACAAAACTTTACAGAGCAATTGATAGAAATATCAAATTATAAATCGGTAAACCATAAGATATTTTCGATGAAGTCCAACCCCCTAAGTGCAAGGGTGAAAGCACTTTCCCTACGGTAGCGACTAGCCATCAATCCGTAAAGCGGGAATGAACGGTGTTAAGAAGTCAGTCCAGATTTCGACACATCTAGCAAGAGAGTATGGTTAGCGTGCAGCGAATCTACGTTTGAATCATCGTGATCATATAAAACAGCCTAGTGGATTAACAGGCTGTGCCAAAAGGCAAGGGGAGAGCAACCGGAATACAACCGTTCGGTTTGCACCGCTCTTAACCCCGGTGAACAGTAGAAACCTAACCTCTCAATCAATGACTATTAGGAACGAAGTAACCACATAAATTCTCTCAGGAGGTCGAACACCTGAGCAGGTGCTAACCGGATGAACTATGTGGTGAGATTGAGTCAAAAGCAAATGCCTACGGTAATGCGTAGGATACGCTGACGGACTCACGGTAATCAGATATGTATAGGTACAAGTAGCGATGAAAACGACTAAAACGAGTTTTAAGACTACGGTGGTATGGAACAAAATCAACTGGAGGAAAATCCAGAGGATAGTGTTCAAGTTGCAAAAGCGCATATACAAAGCTGTTCAACGTGGTGATGTCAAAGCAATGCGACGACTCCAAAAAACTTTGATGAAATCCTGGTACGCAAAGCTATTAGCTACGCGAAAAGTAACCCAAGATAACCAAGGCAAGAAAACGGCAGGGGTAGACGGGGTGAAATCCCTCGGATACGAAAGTCGTCTCTTACTGGCAAAGAATTTAAGCATAAATAGTCAGGTAAAACCAACCCGCAGAGTATGGATTCCAAAACCAGGAACAGACGAAAAAAGACCCCTAGGAATCCCAACAATGGAAGACCGGGCAAAACAAGCGATCGCAAAGTTAGCCTTAGAACCACAATGGGAATCAAAATTTGAGCCAAATAGTTATGGGTTTAGACCGGGACGTACAGTACACGACGCAATCGAAGCTATATATCTAGCTCTACATGGTAAGGCTAAATATGTACTAGATGCGGATATATCAAAGTGTTTCGATAACATTAATCATCAGAAGCTACTTGAAAAACTCAATACGTATCCATCAATGAGACGGTTAACACGAGAGTGGTTAAAAGCCGGATATGTAGATGGAAATCAATTATTCCCAACAAAAGCAGGTACACCACAAGGCGGAATAATTTCACCTTTGCTGGCTAATATCGCGCTTCATGGAATGGAAGAAGTGATTAAAGAATATGCAAATACCCTACCTACTCGTAGGAATTGGGGGAAAAAGCAAAACCGAAGTGCGTTGAGTTTAATCAGGTACGCAGATGATTTCGTGATTATTCACGAAGATATTAATGTTGTTTTAGGGGCAAAAGCGGTGATAGAAGGTTTCCTAAAAGACATCGGCTTGGAACTAAAACCGAGCAAGACGAGAATTTGTCATACATTAAATAAATATGAAGGGGAAACCCCCGGTTTTGACTTCTTAGGCTTTAATGTTAGACAATTACCCGTAAACGATGGAATGAGCGCACGGTCATCTAATGGAGAAATCTTAGGTTTCCAAACGATAATTCAACCAAGTAAGAACGCAATAAAACGCCACTATAAAGAAATAGCTGACATTATTGATTCCCATAAAGCAGCACCTCAAAAGGCGCTAATTGCAAGAATCAATCCAATAATAGAAGCATGGAGAAACTATTATTCTTCAGCCTGCTCAACCGATGCCTTCAGAATCTTAAATCACATGATTTATAAGAAACTAATGGTATGGGCAAAATCCAGACATTACAATAAAGGTACTGAATGGGTTGTTGAGAAATATTGGATTACAGTTGGTAAAGACAACTGGGTATTCGGATACAAGAATCCAGATACTAAAGAAAGCTATGTCCTCAGCAAACACACTCAAATAGATATTGTACGACATATCAAAGTCAAAGGAGAGGCTTCACCGTTTAATGGTGATTTCACCTATTGGGGTTCAAGGACAGGTAAAAGTAAAGAAATTCCATCTTTACTCGCAAAAATACTACATAAGCAAAAGGGAAAATGTGCCCATTGCGGTCTTACTTTCACAACGGAAGATAAAATCGAAATCGACCACATACAACCAACTAGTAATGGTGGTAAAAGAAAACTTGATAACCTACAAGCATTGCATAAACATTGCCACGACCAAAAAACTGCCAGAGATGGTAGTTTGAACAGTTCCTATGACAAAGGTATGATTATTGAGGAGCCGGATGAGGTGAAAGTCTCATGTCCGGTTCTGAAGACGAGTAGCACTCGTGAGGGTGTTGCTTAGTTTAATGGTACGGGCGCCGTCATTGAACCAAAATATATCAGCCAAATTCCCCCCATCCGCAATCACCTAAATGTCATCGTCCAAGGTGAAATTGGCAGTCTTCGTGTTGAACAGCGTCGGGAATTTACAGAAACCAAAATAACCGGAAATTCCGTCACCATCCACGTTGGAGACAGTCGTCAAGGTTGGGTAGAATCCTATGAAACACTTTTAAAACTCTCTAGTGATGAAAGATTCTCTGGAGAAGTTGAAGTTATCGTTGATATCAGTGATGTGCGTAAAGCCGGAGAAACTCTCAAGGGCTTTGGTGGCGTTGCTAACCCAGTGAAATTGCCTGGAATGTATGATCGCTGTGCATCCATTCTGAATAAAGCTGTCGGACGGCAATTAAATTCAGTTGAATGCTGTTTGTTAATCGATCAAGCTGCTGTCACAATTGTTGCAGGAAACATCCGAAGAAGTGCGGGAATGCGTCAGTTTGATTCTGATGATAAACAAGCAGCCACTGCCAAAGATAATTTATGGCAGCAAGACGAAAATGGCAACTGGCGAATCGATCCAGAGCGTGATGCTCTGAGAATGGCAAACCATACCAGAGTTTTTCACCGCAAGCCAACATTAGAAGAATGTGTTGATGCTGTCCGCAAACAGTATTATAGCGGCGAGGGTGCAATTCAATGGGCTGGTGAAGCTGTAGCCAGAGCAAACTGCGATTTGCTGTCAACTCAAAGTTTGAAAGCTGATTTTTTACAAGCTTACGAACAAGGAACAGCAAAACAGTGGTTGCAAAAACACCATCCTGACATTGATGCGTCGGAATTAGAACATCGTTTATCTCGATACGGCTTGAATCCGTGTATAACCTCAGATACTTGGATACATACAGAACACGGTGCAAGGCAAGTTAAAGATTTAATTGGCAAACAATTAGCTGTTTATGTAAACGGTGAACTTTTTAGCACTACATCTGATGGTTTTTTCTTCACAGGAGTGAAACCTGTAGTCAAGTTACAAACCAAAGAAGGTTACGCTTTAAGGCTTACCGAGAATCATCAAGTTTTAAAAGTCACAGCACAAACTCAACGTAAGCAATACTCAGAATGGTGTGAAGTCAAAGACTTAAAACCTGGTGATCGAATACTAATTCATGACCATAAAAATATAAATCCTTGGGATGGTTTAGGTACACATGCAGAAGGTTGGTTACTCGGTAGCTTATTAGGTGATGGTTGTTTCTCAGTAAACGCTGCTAACTCTACCTATCAAGCATCACTACGCTACTGGGGAGAAACTCAAACTGAGATGAAAGAATTTGCTCTTTCATTAGTGAATAGTTTACCAAAACCACTTCAACATTCTCAGGATTTGAAAGGTGTTTACCACCAAACAAACAAATATTTTCAAGTTAGTTCTGCAAGTCTCGCAAAACTGGCTAGTGCTTTTGGTTTAGTACATAAACATAAAAAAGTCACTTCTGAGATTGAGCAAGCAAGCTACGATTTTTATTGTGGTTTTCTCAGAGGTATTTTTGACGCTGATGGAAGTGTACAAGGGAACCATGACAAGGGAATTAGCGTTTGTTTAGCGCAAAGTGATTTGCCTAATTTAGAAGCTATACAAAGGATGCTTTTACGATTAGGTATTGCCAGTAAAATCTACAAGAATCGTAGAGCAGAAGGTCTGAGAATGTTACCTAATAGCAAGAAAGTTTTGACTGAGTATTTTTGTAATACTCAACATGAATTAGTTATTGCTAAAGATAACATTCAAATATTTCAACAAATAGTTGGTTTCCAAGAACCTAAAAAAGCTGAGTTGTTAGACTCTTTGTTATCAGGGTATAAGCGCAATCTCTACAAAGAACGGTTCGATGTAATTATTGAATCTATTACCTTTGATGGTGAAGAGTCTGTTTATGATTGCACTGTACCTGGTGTATCTCGCTTTGATGCTAATGGGTTTGTTGCACACAATTGTGGAGAAATTTTAGGTAGCAATTTTCACTGCGTGGGCGGCGATACTCTACTCATTACTAGGGAAGGAATGCACAACATTAAAGATGTTGTCGGATGTGAAATTGAAATTTGGAATGGGAAAAAATGGAGCTTAGTTACACCATTTAAGACTGGTAGTAATCAAAAGCTTTATCGAGTTCGGTTTGGAGACGGTTCTTATTTAGATGCAACTGAATATCATCGCTTTTTTGTGAAAGATAGATTCGGCAAAGTCTATAAGGAAGTTCAAACCAAAGACTTGATGGATACGAGTCGATATAGCATTCATACTGAACCGTTCACAATTAATTACGAAGATGGATTGAATGTTGATTCTGGTTATGCTTATACTTTGGGGGTAGCTGTAGGTGATGGTACTACAGATCAAAAGAATAATGCCAAAGTTAGGCTGTACGAAAATAAAGCAGCGTTATCTGTAGTTGGTAATAAGTCTCCTAAAAGAACTTATGACTACTTACCTACTTTTACAGATGTTACAGATTTAGGTTTTTCGGGAGAATTTCTTAAAGCCTTAAAAACAAATTCGGAATCGCTGAATGTAATTGCTAGTTGGAACCGTCAAGCAATTTTACATTTTATCGCTGGTTTAGCTGATACAGATGGCTCGAATACTTCAAGCAATGGTATTAGGATTTATATATCTGACTACGAGCGTGCTTACAGAATTCAGTTACTACTGACTAAATGTGGTATTCGTTCATCTCTGAATCTTTGTGCTTATAAAGGTTCGATAACTAATTTGGGTGTCAGAAGTCGAGATTTGTACTATTTGCAAATAACCGATTCTCAGCAGATTCCTTGCCAGCGCTTAGATGTCAGTAAAGGAACAAATGCCAAATGCAAAGGTAAATGGCAAGTTGTAAAAAGTGTTGAAGAATTGCCAGGTTTACATGATACTTACTGCTTTAATGAGCCAGAATATCATAAAGGTGTTTTCGGTAATACCTTAACTGGAAATTGTAACCTTTCAGAGGTTCACCTCAATCAAATTGACCCAACTAACTATAAAGAACAGGAGGAAGCTTTCACCGCAGGAGCGCTATCTGTAGCCGCACTTTTACATCACAAATTCCTTGAACCACGTTATCAATACAGCCGCGAATTAGACCCGATTGTAGGGGTTTCTTTCACAGGTTTATTTGATTTCTTTGTTCATGCTTTTGGGGTTGATTGGTTGCGTTGGTGGGTAGAAGGTAGACCTGCAAATGCTCAAGGAATCGCGTTTAAGCAAAAAGAGGAAGAATACTTAACCTCATGGAAAAATATTGTGCATCGTGTTATTTGGGATTATTGCGATCGCCATAATTTCAAACGTCCAAATCGCTGCACTACAGTTCAACCTAGTGGCACTAAATCTTTACTAACTGGTGCTAGTCCAGGATGGCACCCCCCCAAAGCCCAAAGATTTCTTCGCAGGATCACCTTTGGCAAAAATGACCCAGTAGCTTTAGCTTGTATAGACTACGGCTATAATGTCATTCCCTCCCAATCTGATAAAGATGAAAAGGGCAATCTATTAGACGATCCTTTCGATCCCAGATGCTCAGAATGGCTGGTAGAAATTCCCGTTGCTGTACCTTGGGCTGATATACCTGGGGTTGATGAAATTGATATTAGTCAATTTAGTGCGATCGCTCAAATGGATTTCTACATGCAAGTGCAGAAATTCTATGTCACACATAACACCTCTGCCACCATCGAACTACGGGAAAACGAAGTAGAACCGCTATCACATCTAATTTGGCAAGCGATACAAAATGATGAAGGTTACATTAGCGCTGCACTTCTGGCACGCTTTGACGATCATCAAACTTTCCCGCGTTTGCCGTTTGAACCTATCACGAAACAAGTCTATGAGCAACTACTCAAAGAAGTAGAAATGCGTCGTCAAACTGATGACTTCCATACCGTTTTAAGTCGCTATGATTCCGGTGAGTTAATGGAAGCAGGACCTGCCGGTTGCGACTCTGATAAGTGTATGATGCCTGAACAAAGTCCGATGTAAAAATAGACAATCGTAGAGACGTAGCAGTGCTACGTCTTTACAGTATGTGTGATTTGCGCTCCCATGAATTTCATGTTTAATAAATCACACATACTGTAGAAAGGTTCCGACGGAACGTCTTTACAACTAACAAAGCTTTGAACAACAAGTTACGATAAATTAAGCATTCATAATTTTTCACACCAGCATTAGGAGATTCTTCATGTTCCTTGATGAATTGTCACCAATTTTTAAACAGTTTACTCAGCATCCAGCTTCATTTACAGGCGGGTTCTTCTCTGGTTTGCTTCGACTCCAGTTGGCTGACGACCCGGTTAAAAGCTGGCTCAATCAACAGCTAGGCTCAACTACTTCCACTAGTCAAGCACATAATGGCAGAACCAGCGGTCCTCAGTCAATATCAATTGAATAAATAATTTTACATATATAGAGGCGTTGAATACAACGCCTCTACTGTCGATAATGAACATATTTTATACATAAAACCAAGGCTGTTCCAAGAGTTGCGCCACAGCTTTAATGATACTTTTTTGACACGTTAAAGATTATAATTATACACGCCAATGGGATCAGTTATTAAACATATAAGCGCAACTAATTATAAATTATGAGTGTTTGTAAAATGTCATACTTTGAAGAATGACACAATCAGTTATTATATGAGCGTATGCGTAAGTTCAGCCCGATCGCGCTTTCGATTAGTAGATAATGCAAGCAATATGCTTGCTAATCCATAACATCCCTGCTTTGATGACTCGGATGCGAAGAAACCAATCTTTGAGATTTGTTGAATTTCTACAGCTGAACTCATCGCTCCTAGTTGAAATTTACATGATGCCACATGACTATTTACGTTGGAAATCTCTCCTATCGCGCTAGCGAAGCCGACTTAAAAGAAGTATTTGCAGATTATGGCGAGGTAAAAAGAGTCGTCTTGCCTACAGACCGCGAAACTGGACGACTGCGCGGTTTTGCTTTTGTAGAAATGTCCGAAGACGCTCAAGAAGATGCTGCTATTACAGAGTTAGATGGCGCAGAATGGATGGGTCGTCAACTTCGAGTTAATAAAGCCAAACCACGCGAGGAGAACCAACGAAGTAGTTGGGGTAAAAAACAAGACTATTAAAAAGGTGAATTCCTAGAATAGCAAATTTTTTCTAATTATGCAAGACGGAAGTCAGCAAAATTAGAAAAAATTAACAATTCCCAGAAATCTAGAGAAGTTTCCCCAACAAGTTGTGATGCCCATAGGGAAATGTCACCACTGTAAACGATCGCTTTATTTTTGCTTTTCTTGCACTAGTCGGTTTTTTAATTTTTCAAGATAACGATATAGCAAGCATCATCCATGTGCAGCCAACGTTACAGATGTATTTTTTGGGCGGGTATCTCAATAACTTTGCTTGCTATAGATCAAACGTATTAGTATCTACAGACAAAAAGTCAAGAAATAGATAAAAATGTTTACAAAAATAATTGAATTCTAGAAGCTTAAGTAGATTTGCCCAAGTATGACCGAAGTGCGATCGCGCGATCGTGCTTTGGCACAGACCTAAAAAAGCTTCAAATATTTAGTTTATCTAAAATCACACTTAAGTTATCAAATTACCTTTCTAAGATAGAGGCAGCAGCTTTCATTAAGGCTGAAGGATAAAGGATGAAAAAAATAAATTCCTACGAACGTGTTAATCCGTTCAAACTCACTTCAAACTTCATCCTCTACGCGATTGTCCTTCAGCCGACCTCAACCAACCAAAGTCGTTAGGAAGGACTAAAACATGGCTCCATCGCCAGAATTTATTGAATTGTCGAACAACAACATCACCGACAAAAGCTTAGATCGTGATTGTACAACTTTATCCCGTCACGTCCTACAGCAATTTGAAAGCTTTTCGCCCCAAGCACAGGACTTAAGTGCGCTGATGAGCCGCATAGCCCTGGCAGGGAAACTAGTTGCCCGTCGCCTCAGCCATGCTGGTTTAATGGAAGGTGTTCTTGGATTTACAGGGGATGTCAACGTCCAAGGAGAATCCGTCCAAAAGATGGATATTTACGCTAACGACGTATTTATCTCGGTATTTAAGCAAAGCGGCTTAGTTTGTCGTTTAGCTTCCGAGGAAATGGAAAAACCCTACTACATTCCAGAAAACTGCCCCATTGGTCGCTACACACTATTGTACGATCCCATCGATGGCTCATCTAACACCGATACCAATCTCAGCTTGGGTTCAATCTTCGCCATTCGCCAACAAGAAGGAGACGATCTTGATGGTGAAGCAAAAGATTTACTTACCGATGGACGCAAACAAATAGCCGCCGGATACATCCTATATGGTCCGAGCACCATGCTGGTATATACTATAGGTAAGGGAGTTCATTCTTTTACCCTCGATCCCAGCTTAGGAGAGTTTATTCTCACCGAAGAAAATATCCAAATACCGGCACACGGTTCAGTTTACAGCGTAAATGAGGGTAATTTTTGGCAGTGGGATGAATCAATTCGCGAATATATTCGCTACGTCCATCGCACTGAAGGCTATACCGCTCGTTATAGCGGAGCAATGGTAAGTGATATCCACAGAATTTTAGTTCAAGGTGGTGTGTTTTTATACCCCGGCATACTTCCCAAGCCAGAAGGTAAACTGCGCTTACTTTATGAATCTGCTCCTTTAGCATTTGTCATAGAGCAAGCAGGTGGTCGTGCTACTACGGGACTCGTAGATATTTTGGACATAGTACCGAAAAAATTGCACCAGCGCACCCCTTTGATTATTGGCAGCAAAAAAGATGTAGCAAAGGTGGAGTCTTTTATTCAAAACGGTCATTAAATCAGCTTGACAAAAACCTTAATGGGTGCTTTGGCACCCGAATCATTAAAGAAGTGATTAGTTAAGTACGGGTAGCGTTTTTAGTTCCTTGATTATCTCAGATGGTCGATGCAATCCTATATTGCCAAGGTCAAAATTTAAAGGTCAGTATCAACTGATAAAGACAGGCTTATAGCACTCGAAGACATAATTAACCGGAGTTAAAGAAATCTATGACCTCGACTAACCATTTATTAGAGATAAAAGAATACGGTCAAAGTATCTGGATGGATAATTTGACTCGTGATCTGATTGAGTCAGGGGAGTTGAAAGATATGGTGGAAAATAAAGGGATCTGTGGGATCACCTCGAATCCAGCCATATTTGAAAAAGCGATCGCCGGAAACGTCATTTATGATGCGGATATAGAATCAGGTGTTCGTGCCGAGTTACCGACATACAAAATTTACGAATCCCTAGTTTTTGCAGATATCCGCAATGCGTGTGATATTTTACGCCCGGTTTATGAAGCCTCAAATAAATTAGACGGTTACGTGAGCATAGAAGTACCACCAACGATCGCTCATGATACAGAGGCAACCATCGCTGAAGCTCATCGGTATTACCAAGAAATTGGGCGGGAAAATGTGATGATTAAAATTCCCGGTACAGAAGCAGGTTTGCCAGCAGTCGAAGAAGTGATAGCTGCCGGGATCAACGTTAACGTCACTTTGTTATTTTCAGTTTCTAGCTATGTAAACTCAGCGATTGCTTACATCCGTGGTTTAGAAGCTAGAGTCAAAGAAGGTAAAGACATTAGTAACATAGCTTGCGTAGCCAGCTTCTTTCTTAGTCGCATTGATAGCAATATTGACGGCAAGATTGATGCTAAGTTGAAGAAAGGCGTTGATGATATTGCCGTAGAAGCAAAACTTAGAGCAGTGAAAGGAAAAGTAGCGATCGCAAACGCCAAGATAGCGTACCAAGAGTACAAAAAAATTAGCCAGAGCGATCGTTGGCAAGCTTTAACCGCAAAAGGTGCAAAAGTTCAACGACTTCTATGGGCAAGCACCGGCACCAAAGACCCCAGCTACAGCGACGTGATGTATGTTGATGAGTTGGTAGGTGCCGACACCGTTAACACCCTACCACCAGCGACAATAGAAGCTTGCGCTGACCACTGTGATGTTGCAAGTCGTGTTGAGACAGATGTCGATCAAGCTTACCAACTCATCGAAAGCTTGAAAGACCCCGATATCAACATTGACATCAACCAAGTTATGGACGAACTACTTGTTGATGGTATTGATAAGTTTGTCAAGCCCTTTCAATCACTGATGGATTCCTTAGAAGACAAAATCAAGGTCTTGTCACCAGTTTAGGAAATGGATAGTGGTTAGTGGATAGTGGTTAGTGGATAGTGGATAGTGGTTAGTGCTAAATCCTAACAACTAACAAATAACAACTAACAACCAACAACTAACAACCAACAACCAACCACTAACAACTCCCAATCGAAAATCTAAAACCCACATCTTACAATTATTATGGTTAGTCTGCTAGAAAATCCCTTGCGCGTAGGTCTGCAACAGCAAGGGATGCCCGAACCCCAAATTATAGTCATCTTTGGTGCTTCTGGAGACCTTACCTGGCGCAAACTCGTACCAGCACTTTACAAATTGCGAAAAGAACGGCGCATTGCACCAGAAACCACCATTGTCGGCGTGGCGCGTCGAGATTGGAGCCATGAGTACTTTCGCGAACAAATGCGAAAGGGCATGGAAGAAGCTCATGGTGGCGTGCATCCAGAAGAACTTTGGCAAGACTTCTCCCAAGGATTATTCTACTGCTCTGGTGATATAGATAACCCAGAAAGTTATGAGAAACTTAAGAATTTATTAAGCGAGTTAGACGAAAAACGGGGAACACGGGGAAACCGCATGTTCTACCTTTCCGTGGCTCCTAACTTCTTCCCAGAAGCCATCAAGCAACTGGGGGAAAAATCAATGCTGGACGATCCCTACAAACATCGCCTAGTAATTGAAAAACCCTTTGGTCGAGATTTGGCTTCTGCCAAGAGCCTGAACCGAGTGGTGCAGAAATATTGTAAAGAAAACCAAGTATACCGCATCGACCACTACTTGGGTAAAGACACAGTTCAAAATCTCCTCGTATTTCGCTTTGCCAACGCGATTTTTGAACCTTTGTGGAACCGTCGATTTGTTGACCACGTTCAGATTACCGTCGCTGAAACCGTCGGAGTAGAAGACCGAGCGGGATATTATGAAAGCGCCGGCGCATTGCGGGATATGTTGCAAAACCACCTGATGCAACTTTATTGCCTCACCGCAATGGAAGCACCCAACGCGATGGATGCTGACAGTCTCCGCACTGAAAAAGTGAAAGTTCTCCAAGCTACACGATTGGCAGACATTCAAAATTTAGGGCGTTCCGCAGTGCGCGGTCAGTACAGCGCCGGCTGGATGAAAGGAAAACAAGTCCCTGGGTATCACGAAGAACCAGGAGTGGCTCCTAAATCCACAACACCCACCTACGTGGCGATGAAATTTCTGGTTGACAACTGGCGCTGGCAAGGAGTTCCTTTTTACCTGCGTACAGGTAAGCGGATGCCGAAAAAAGTTAGTGAAATTTCCATCCACTTCCGCGAAGTTCCTTCTCGGATGTTTCAGTCAGCCGCGCAACAAATGAATGCCAACATTTTGACGATGCGGATTCAGCCGAATGAAGGAATTTCCCTGCGTTTTGAAGTCAAGATGCCTGGGGCAGATTTCCGCACTCGTTCGGTTGATATGGACTTTAGTTATGGTTCCTTTGGCATCCAAGCAACTTCTGATGCTTACGATCGCCTATTTCTCGATTGTATGATGGGCGACCAAACATTATTCACACGCGCCGACGAAGTAGAAGCCGCTTGGCAAGTTGTCACACCAGCCCTTTCTGTTTGGGATGCACCCGCTGATCCAGCAACGGTTCCCAAATACGAAGCTGGTACTTGGGAACCAGCCGAAGCAGAATTGTTGATTAATCAAGATGGTCGTCGCTGGCGCAGACTGTAAAAGGATGAAGGATTAAGGATGAAAAATTTGGCGTTGCATAACCGTGGGATGAATCGTAGAGACGTTCCGCCGGAACGTCTCTACAATACGTTGAATTTATCGACGTATATTGTAAAATCATCCTGTAAATATGCAACACCAAAAATTTTATCCTTAATCTTTAATTCATCCTTGATACTTCATAGTTCATACTTCATTCTTCATTTATTATGGTTTCCCAAGCTCCTACTATTTATTCACTTCAAACTCCAAAGGATATTTCCCTCTCAGACGTTGAAACCGAACTTAGTCAAATTTGGCAAAGTTACGGTATCGGCGATGCAAACGGTGCGCTTCCTGCGGCTACTCGTGCCACGACATTTACCTTAATGGTGTACGAGCCGGAAGAAACTCAATATCTTTTGTCAGCTTCCGGATATTACAACGGTCCGATTGACGGAATTCTCGGACCACAGATGGAAGCAGCGCTACGCGAAGTTCAGAGAACGCATCAACTGCCAGAAACTGGAACCGCAACAGCAGAAACTCTCGCCATATTGCGCGAAGAAGTCGCTAAACGTCATGGCATCGACGCAACAGGGGAAATCGGTTCTAAGGCATCCTATGGTCTGGATGCGAAAAGCCCTAGAATCGCCGACGAAATTGCCCTTCGCAACCCTTGTCGAATTATTGCTTTGTGTCCAATAACAGGCGAAGACGAAGGGGTAAAAGCTCAAGTTTCTGCTTACTGCCCAATTCAAAAGCAGTCCTCAAGTACACTCATCTGCTGCGAATACATCACCCTAACTGGCACTGCTGCCGCTTTGGAACGAGTCGGGGGGATGATTCCAGCATTGTTGATCGGCGGTTTACCGAAGTTTCTCTGGTGGAAGGCTACACCAGATCCTAACAATGCTTTATTTAAGCGACTAGCGGCAGTATGCAATAATGTTATCGTCGATTCTTGTGAATTTAACGACGCAGAAGGCGATTTGCTCAGTTTGCAAGAGTTGGTAGAAACTGGTGTGCCTTTAGCTGACTTGAACTGGCGTCGTCTCTCAGCATGGCAAGAATTAACCGCTGAAGCTTACGATCCCCCTCTGCGTCGCGCTTCTCTCCGGGAAATTGACCGAGTAACAATTGATTACGAAAAAGGCAATCCCGCACAAGCGCTAATGTTTTTGGGTTGGCTTGCAAGTCGCTTGGAATGGACTCCAGTTTCTTATGAAAAAGAAAGCGGAGACTACCAAATTAGTAAAATTAGCTTTCTTACACAAGACCAACGCCAAGTACAAGCTGAGTTAGCTGGTGTCCCGGTGGCTGATGGAGGAGAAATTATGGGTGACTTGATTGCTTTGCGCTTGAGTTCCACCAATCCCCAAGCTGACTGCGGTACACTTATCTGTTCAGAAACGGGTGGCTGTATGCGGATGGAAACCCAAGGTGGTGCCCAATCTTCTGGTTTATTTCAACATGTGACTTCACTTTCTGAACAAAAAGCGGAAGTTTTGCTAAGTCAGCAGGTGCAACGTTGGGGTCATGAGGCACTTTTTGAAGAAACCCTTGGGGTGATAGCTAAGGTTCTGAAATTGGGTAATAAGTAATGTTGTAATGTTGGTTGTTAGTGGTTAGTGGATGGTGGATAGTGGTAAATTTTAACAACCAACAACCAACAACCAACAACTAACAACCAACAACCAATCAACAATGCCTTTAGTTATTGCCGGTGAACGTAGTGGGGTGGGTAAGACAACAGTCACGCTCACCCTTTTAGCATCTTTATGCCGTCGCGGTTCTTTGATTCAATCTTTCAAAGTGGGTCCAGATTATATTGACCCAATGTTTCATCAACACGTCACTAATCGTGCTTGTCGCAATTTAGACCCTGTGCTGACTTCGGAAGCTTACGTTCAAGAATGTTTTGCGCGTCACATTCAAGAAGTAGATTTTGCCCTTGTAGAAGGGGTAATGGGGTTGTTTGATGGAGTCGGGCAACGGGCAACGGGCATTGGGCATCGGGAAGAATATCCACAATTGGCAACCACTTTTGCTAGTACTGCTCATGTTGCGCGACTGTTGGATTTACCTGTAGTATTGGTGATTGACTGTAGTCGATTGTCTGGTTCTGTAGCAGCGATCGCTTACGGTTATTGCTCTTTCGATCCGAGAATTAAAATTGCTGGGGTGGTACTAAATCGGGTAGGAAGCGATCGCCATTTATCTCTGCTCAAAGATTCACTCTTACCCCTACAATTACCAATTATCGGCGTTTTGCGGCGTGAAGATAACATCACCATTCCTGATCGCCATTTGGGTTTAATACCCACAGCAGAACTTCCCCAACTTGATGCAGTTATCCAACGACTTGCCGATTTAGGCGATACTTGCTTTGACTGGGATCGCTTGTTACCATTACTGAAATCAGAACGTCTCCCCCTCTCCCCCCCTCCCCCTCTCCCCCCCTCCCCTCCTCTTCAAATCGCTGTTGCCCGCGATCGCGCTTTTAATTTTTACTATCAAGATAATCTCGACTTGCTGCAACAATTGGGTGCAGAACTAATTTTTTGGAGTCCGCTGGAAGATGCTTTACCCAAAGATGTACAAGGTATGTATTTTGGTGGAGGTTTTCCAGAAGTTTTTGCCCAACAACTTGCGGAAAATACTAGCGCTCGTGAAGCAGTAAAATGTGCAATTCTTGCCGGAATACCTACAATCGCCGAGTGTGGGGGATTGATGTATTTGTGTGAGGAAATTGTTGATTTTGAGGGAAAATCTTGGTCGATGGTGGGAGTTTTACCGACAACTTCTGTGATGGGTGGACGTTTAACTTTAGGATATCGTCGCGCTGTTGCTTTGCAAGATAATCTCTTAGTGGATGCAGGTACAACCATTTACGGACATGAGTTTCATCGTTCCCGTTTAATACCAGAACCGAATCTACCATTGTTTCAAACTTATCGATGTGATTCTGAGGAAACAACTGGAAATGAAGGATGGAATTTCCCGATGAATCTTCACGCTTCTTATATTCATATGCATTGGGGAGCGTGTCCAGAGATTCCGCAGCGGTTTCTGAAAAATTGTTTTCTCTATGGAATATAACCTAATAAAAGGCGAAAAATCAAGTATAATCGCTGAAAAAGTTTGTATTTCACATAATATCATGTGAGTTTAATTAACAGTAATAAAAACCTACCTACAGTCGTAGAGACGTTCCGGCGGAACGTCTTTACATTGTCAGTAATTTACCGGACATGACATAACAAGATATAAGCTGAAATAAACAATGGACAGACGATAGATTGTAGTGCCATCATATAGGGTAATATTATCAACCTGTTAATAACTCGTTTCCAAATTGGAAATGTAAGAACCCCTCTGTAATTCATCAATTAAAGTTGGGGTAATTTTTGATAATTACAAATACCTGAAATAAAAATATGAGCAAACTTTTAGGAATTGCACTACTCGTCCTTGGCATTTACTTTTTGGGACAGAACATTATCTTTACCACTCATTACTCTCCCTATTTATGGCGAGATATTCCCGCTGGTGCTTCAGTTTTAGCAATTATGGGTGGCATTATCAGTCTGTTATTTTTCTCCAGAGAAACCGGCAATATGGGGTGGATTTTACTTGGTGTGGGTACTGTTTTAGTCTTTTTAAGTGGTGGCGTTATTTTAAAACCAACCAGCTTATGGAACTTTTTTATTGCCTTTGCTGCTTTAGCAGGTGGGTTTCAATTGATAACACAGGGAAGACTTAGATTTTAGCGGATGAGTTGAGAAGATGAATGGCGATCGCTCTTGAGATGCGATCGCCATTCATCTTCCAAAAAAGTTCTATAGTAGAATTCCATCGATTCATAGGTTGGGTGAAGACGCACAAGCATCTATAAATTTAATTAATAATCTCCAATGCGTCGTAACCCAACATTTTACCTACAATTATTTAATTGCTTGCATTCTGCTCAAGCCAAGCAACT
>NZ_KK073768.1:1256523-1286163 GCF_000582685.1 [Scytonema hofmanni] UTEX 2349 | reverse complement strand
CTAATTGTTCGGTAGATAATACTCGAATACGCTCAATTATTGATGAATCTATCTCACCAAAGCGCCGATTCAAAAGACGTAAAGTATATTTCAATGCTTCCTTCTGCTCACCCTTCTGCAAAATATCCTGATAAATAACCGATTCTTGCATAATATCCTCCCTTAATAACTGACGAATCAAACCCTTTTCAAATCTCAAACCAGCTAAAATCTCATGTCGAATAGTAATCGAGCAACTTTGGCTATAACTAGTTCTATCTTAATGGCTCAAGATATCACAAATCATTTGAAAATAAATCCTAGCAGAAGTCATGAAAAAGGGACTCCACTAAACCCCAAAATTCCTGATAAGAACATTCGCGATAAATCTTCTTGGATATTGCAAAGTAAACTAAATAGAGAGAGTCCTATTGAAGATAAAATAAATGAACTGTTAGATGTTATCCAAACACAATTAGATTCCTTTAAACAAATAGAAACAAAAATTAATCTTGAAATATATTGCAGTTTTTTCTTAAAAAAAGAAAGTGGTACTTTTTCTTTACCATCAACAACGCTTGCTAAAATAGGTTCAATTCCCATTAATATTATTGTTGCCATATATCCTTACGACTATTCTGGAGAAGATTAACCCTCTTTTATCACTCTCGTAGGGGTAGAATCGCATTGATTAATAAGTTGGGTGAAGACGTACAAGCATCTGTAAATTTAATTAATAATCTGCAATGCGTCGTAACCCAACATTTTACCTACAATTATTTAATTGCTTGCATTCTGCTCAAGCCAAGCAACTAGATCGGATACATTTGAAAAACTTAAAAATTCTTCTCCCAACGCTTCTAATTGTTCGGTAGATAATACTCGAATACGCTCAATTATTGATGAATCTATCTCACCAAAGCGCCGATTTAACAGTCGATTTAAAAAGACAAAGGCTTCTTGTTGCTTTCCCTTCTGCAAAATATCCTGATAAATAACCGATTCCTGCATAATATCCTCACTTAATAATTGACGAATCAAACCCTTTTCAAATCTCAAACCAGCTAAAATCTCAGTATAAGCTGCTGTATTTTGTCTCGTCTCCCTATCTAAAATTTTAGCGACTTCCTGGGCAACCTGCGACAATAAATCTCGCGGGAAATTAGTTCGACACAAAGGTGCTAACGGTAACAATGCCGAATTACCTAAAAATAAGCTAGAATCTTGCTCCCACATTCTTACTGCACGATAGCGGTGTATAGTCGTATCATCCACATACTCTTCAGTAAAAGCAATTTCATCACCCGTCTCCTGTAAAAATATTACCACCTGCATAACCGGACACTTATATTGACGCTTTAACCTCACCGAATAGTCCAACATCCGGAAAGGAATCGCAGGATTAGATTGTGTTAAAGTCTGAAACTCAACATGCAAAATTATATTGGCAGTTTGTATAAAAATAACCGAATCTGCACGAATTGGTTCTAAACTCAACTCAGTTTTCAACACCTTAACATTGGTTGATTCTTCAGCAATTAACCACCTAACAAAATCTGCTGGATATTTCTCCACCAGCACCTTACACACATTATCAAAGCTCACAATATTATTCCAATTAATATCATGATTATATTATAAAATGGCTTAAGTAAGACTTAGATTTTAGGCGATCGCATCTCAAGATTAATCGCCATTCATCTTCAAAAAAAGTTCTATATAATGCTAATTTTTCAAAGCGATCGCATTGATTTTCTGGTTAAGTTGTCGAATGCGTGAAGATAGTTCACGAATAATATTTACAGCTATTTCTGGAGTTTCTTCTATCGCGTCGTATAGTTGCTCTTGAGTTAGTTCTAAACATTCACAAGGTTCTAAAGTGGTTGCGGAGGCAGAACGAGGCTCGGTATCAAATACTGCCATTTCCCCAAAGTATTTTCCCTTATTGACTTCAGCCAGAAGTTTATCACCGATATGAACTTTGACTTTACCGGAAAGAACAATGTAAAGCGATCGCCCTTCTTCTCCCTGTTTAAAAATGGGATAATTAGCAGGAAAGGACAGTTCATCCATCACGGAAGCCAACCGAACAATAAAATCATCCCGTAGTTTCTCAAAAATCGGAACTTGACGAACAAATAATAAACGGTCAACGCTAGTTAGCATAAATGTTAGTGGTTGGTTGATGGTTGATAGTTGATGGTTGATAGTGGTTAGTTGATGGTTGATAGTGGTTAGTCGGTTTCTTGTTGTTTTTTGGAAGCATTGTCAAGATATTTTAGATAAGCATTTAATTTTGGTGACAGTTCATTAATAATTGGTTTCAGCACATTTACTTGTTCAATTGTCAATAACTGACGCATCTGCGCTCGTTTCAACCAGTACCTTGTTTCATATAACGAACCCCTGGCAATTTTTACAAAACGTCGATTATCGGCAAAATTATAACGACCAGATCCTTCGGCAATGTTTGCGCCAATACTATCAGCAGCACGAATAATTTGTTTACCAAGAGTATCTTTTTCAAAATAACTCCATTTAATAACAATATGCCAAATTCGGTCTGATAAGTTCTCAGCTAATTGAAAAACTTGTAAATTTTCAAAGTTTGATTTCTCCATATCTACTCCTCTACTAACCACCAACCACCAATTACTATCAACCAACAACTATCCCCTATCAACCAACAACCATCAACTATCAACTATCAACCAACAACCAACAACTATCACCTATCAACCATCAACTTTTTAAGTTGAGCAACTACAAGAGGGTGTGGATCGTTTTTTAACTGGGGTAAAAGTTCTAGAAGAACGCGAGGTGAAACTACACTTAAATACGCGATCGCTGCTTCTCGCACAAATCCGGTAGGATGACGCAGGGTTGCGATAATTTCGGGAATTGGCAATCGAATACAAGCAACTTGGGCAAAATGAAAACAGCAAGCCAAGCACCAATCGGAAAGTAAATTTCCCTGGCTGATCAATCTGCGAGTGCGATCGCTTAATAACATTTGTTGATATTCAGCCATTCCCTTAGACACTATATGCTGTAGTTTTTCTTCAGGCGATCGCTGATCAAAAATATTCACCAATACAGATTTACTCGGCAAATTAACTGTATGCTCTAAAATTTCTAACCCCCGTCCTAAGTTTACCGCTGACTCAGATCGAAGATTAAACGCCGCTGCCTGTATATTCTCCTGAGAATAAAGCAGTTTCAACAACATCAGCAATCGTTCTTTTCCATTAATTTCTAATTCTAATAGTGCGCGTTTTAGCAACGATAATATAGTAATCTCTCTTTGAGTTGTTTGGTGCTTTTCTGTTTTAAAATCTATATAAGTGGCGTATATTTCTTTCGGGATTTTAAAGTCAATACAAGCGGCGTAAATTTCACCTAAAAAGCTTAATTCCTGCTCAATTAGCGTTTCCACTTTCCTTAGTTCTAACCCATATCCTAAACTAATAATTCCTTCTTTCTTATGTCTTTTAAGTAAAATTTTAAGAATATGATCTCTACTTTTACCCCGAAATAGTTCTAATTGCTGCCATAAAATATCCATTGCTTCCAGAGTAGGAATTTGACCAATAGTGCGCCAAGCGTACATTCGCACTACATCCGGTTTATAAATATTAGTAGCAAGGCTCAACAGCATCGGTAAAGCTTCATTTTCTAATTGAACTAAAGCAAGCATTGCTGTATTGCGAGTTGATTTATAGCAAAGCCCTGCTAATAACGCTGAATAATATTCTTCTAATTGGTTTGCCACAATCATTTCTAATACAGCACGACGCACCCGTAAAGAGTCATCTTGCAATAAATTGGGAATATGAATTCGCAACGCTTGTAAATAAACTGCTTCTGTTAATACTTTGACTCCATTCATTCGTTCAATTTCAAGTTTATGTGTCAGCATTTTTCGCAGAGTATGCATTGCTGCTACTTTTTGCATTGGTGTTCCTTGACGTAACAGCAAGGCAGCAGCAGTACCTCGGATAAGTGAATTTTCTCGCGGGTGCAGATACTCTTCTAATTTCCCTAAATCTGGATTTTCTTCAGCTAGCCAAATGTAGCGTAAGCTCAGAGCAAAAACTTCTGGGGTAAGATTTTCTTGACGCTGTGCTAATAAAGTGCGGACTTCAGGTAAATAAGCTGCATTTGCACCTGCTGCAAGCATCACTTCCAAACTAGACTTTTGTAAATCTGGAGATAGCTTGACTAACATGGATGCTAAAACTTCTGCGGCACCTTGGAGGTCAAATTGAGATAAAAGTTCAATGCAAGAGCGTTTATCTGCTTCTGTGCCTTTTTCTGCTAAAGTTTTTATTACTACCTGCTTGAATAATGGCAAATCTATATTTGAAGCATTGATTTGACCTTGTTCTGCACTTGAAACTAACAGTTCAACATAACCTTTTTGTAGTAACCAAATTACGCCGAGACAAATCCCAGCAGCGATCGCTGTTAAGAGCAATAATATTAAGTCGTGTCCGTTGATGGGCAAAAACCGCCTACATAGCCACAAAGTAACTAAAATGACTACCCCTGCCGTTCCAGCACCAAACGCTTCCGCAACCCCACCGGAAAATGTTTGCACACGAGAGCGAATTTTCGCGGGTATTGGTTGAAACAGCAGTGGTCCGCTACTCGCGACAAAGGTATAGCGCAGAAGTTCGTCTAGAAACTTGATAATCACTAAACCCCAGAAAAAGTTTTGCCCTTGTATCACCACAAATAAACCGAGTAACGGGATAACTATTGGGATCAAAACTATGACGCTTGCTGGTAATGTGGCAACGGCAACAAACACCCCAGAACGTTCAAGCAATCGGCTGGAGATAAACCACTGCATCGTTAACTCGCACAGTCCGGTAATTCCACCAAATATCCCCAGAAAGCTGGCGATTTGTTTGTCGTTATAATTTAACTTCAGTTGAGTCAGATACTGAAAATCGATTAAAATCCCCATGACTTGCAGCAAAGCAAAAAACGCAAACAACAGTAATGCATAGCGCTTCACAGGACCTGTAAGACGGCTTTTTGTGGAACGTGATGTTGTGGTCGGAATCAATCGTTGGGGAGTATTGGGAAAAGCTTGACGGTACTTGTGAGTGAGATACCAGAGAATTAGAGTTCCCAAAACGATGAAGGTAGCAGCGAAGGGAACGATGACGTTATGCAGTCCGACAAATAGCAGCAGTAAAGGTAAACTAAAACCGCTGAGGACATCAGCAACTAAAATACCACTGCTGACTAATGGGTAGGTGCGCTTAATCTCGCGAATATTGAATAATTGATTGGCGGCAATTGAGGTATTGAGGTCGTTGATAATGTAAAAGGCATCTACCCACAAGCGTAGTAGAAATATGCTAATAACGTGAAACGGTGAAACTTGCAAACCAAAAGGTAGTAAAATTAGTGGCACAAACATAAAAGGTGCGATCGCCACAATTACCAAGCGCAAGGGAAAAATCTTTTGCAGCCAAGAATAAAAAAAAACCAGTACACAACCAAGCGCTGCACTAGCAATATAAATCCAAGGCAGTGACTTTGCCCCATATTGATCTAAAAAAAGCGCGAGTGTACTATCCTCAGACCACCGCAATCCTATAGATGTAATTGTATAAAAAGCAAACATTAACAATGTGCGATCGCTCTCCTCCGCTCGGAGATTCACCCATTTCAGCAATCGGTTAAGAACACCTTTGTTTTTCGCAGCAAAAGAGAGATTTTTTAGTTCCATGCAAGTTGTATTTTCTAGGGATTAGGGATTAGGGACTAGGAATTAGGGACTAGGGATTAGGGATTAGGGATTAGGGATTAGGAAAAAGATTATTCACATTGATCTGTTTCTTCCTAGTCCCCAGTCCCCAGTCCCCAGTCCCCAGTCCCCAGTCCCTAGTCCCCAGTGCCCAAAAATGACAAAAGTCCTGAGCAACTGAGTATTATCTTTCCCACTCAGCGCTCAAGACTATCGTTTGTTAATTTATTTAAATGACCTATGACATCATGTCGGTTTAATTAACAATAAAAACCTACCTACCGTCGTAGAGACGTTCCGGCGGAACGTCTCTACATTGTAAATAAATAATAAACCGTCATGATATGAGTCGATTTTATTTATGTTTTAGAGAAGAAAACTTCTCTAAAACAATCGGATCGTTATTTCTTAGGCGATATGAGCATCATCATGTTTCGCCCTTCTTTTTTGGGCATTTGCTGGACCTCACCAAATGGCTCTAAGTCAGTAGCCATTCGTTTGAGCAAAGTTTCTGCTAGGTCGCTGTGTTGAATTTCCCGACCTCGGAACATCACAGTGGCTTTGACTTTATCACCATCTTTCAAAAACCGCTCTGCTTGCTTGACACGCACATTGTAGTCATGTTCTTCTATTTTGTAGCGCATCTTCACTTCTTTGACGTCAGCGGTGTGCTGCTTTTTCCGGGCTTCCCGCGCCTTCTTTTCCTGCTCGAATTTGTATTTCCCATAGTCCATAATCCGACAAACCGGCGGGTCAGCCTTGTCACTGAGTAGCACCAGATCAAGTTCTTTTTCTTCTGCTAGTTGCAGTGCTTCCTGAGGAGTGATTATTCCTAGTTGGGCGCCATCAGTATCAATGACCCGAATTTTCGGGAAGCGAATTCTTTCATTAATTTGGGGCAGATCGCGAGTTCTTTTTTTCTCAATCACAGGCGTCATGTATGATTTTTGGGGGCTGTTTGGTTGTAAAGAATTGGACTTGGTGTTGATTTGTACGCCTCAAGAAGCGCGATCGCGCTTCTTGAGGACTGAAACTTAAAAAATAAGCTATAGTTCTATGGTAGCTAATCCATAAAGTACTTTATTGGTTGTGGTATATGTCATTCTACTCACTGTGAGAGAATTTCTGCCCAATAGTTAATCTAAATTACACAACACTTATAAACTTTAACTATTGTAACATTTAAAACATATTTATTAAAATGTATAATTTAATACTAAATCACATAAAATAGTACTTAATCTAAAAAGTTTATATATATTTAAATTGGCTTTTGTAGCTAGATAAGACTAACAAGTTGCGATCGCCTTAAAATGGAAATAAGCTGATAAATTGGAGGAAAGTGTGACCACTCAGGTACACTGGCAGCAAAGAGTTGGTAATCAAAGAGACTGGGTTTGGCGGGGTAGACAAATCCGCTACACGTATATTCGCCCTACCGCAAATAAGCACTCAGACACACCTTTAATTTTGCTGCATGGATTTGGCGCTTCAATTGGTCATTGGCGACACAATTTAGAAGTGTTAGGCGATCGCCATACAGTATATGCTTTAGATATGCTGGGTTTTGGCGCTTCCGAAAAAGCTCCTGTAAATTACAGCGTCGAACTTTGGGCAGAGCAAGTTTACGACTTTTGGAAAGCATTTATCCGCCAACCAGTGGTATTAATCGGTAATTCCAATGGTTCGTTGATTTCCTTAGCGATCGCTGCCGCTCATCCGGAAATGGTGCAAGGAATCGTGATGATGAGTTTACCCGATCCATCATTAGAGCAAGAAGCGATCCCGGCTTTCCTCAGACCGGTAGTCATGGCAATCAAAAACCTTGTCGCTTCCCCCTTAATCCTCAAACCGATATTTCACTTTGTTCGTCAACCCGGTATTTTGCGTCTTTGGGCAAGTATTGCTTATGCGAACCCAGAAGCGATCACCGATGAACTGATAGAAATTTTAGCAGGTCCACCGCAAGACCGGGGTTCTGCGCGGGCTTTTAGTGCTTTATTTAAAGCAGCGATCGGTGTTAACTTTAGTCCTAATGTCAAGGCAGTGTTACCAACCTTAACAATTCCTATGCTGTTAATTTGGGGACAAAAAGACCGATTTGTTCCCCCAATACTTGCAAATCGATTTATACAGTACAACGATAAATTGCAACTGTTAAACCTAGAAGATGTAGGTCATTGTCCCCATGACGAATGTCCAGAACGAGTCAACCAAGCTATTTTAGATTGGGTTGAGACATGTAGTAAGCACTGAGCGTGCTTTAAAAGCAGAGGACTAAAGTCCTCACTACGAGTTTCTACCCAATTGTTACTTGACCAGTATCAACACCAGTAGCCCCACTAACCGATCGCGCTACAGAAACCATTTTGTTTAAAATCTCTTGGCTGGGAACTTTGCCTTTTAAGACTACAGTTCCGGTAGTTTGAGCAACCCAAAGTGTATCAACATCATCCAGTTGGTCATCTTGATCGAACGCTAAAGCAACCCGCTTTGCCAAACCACTTTGATCGTACTCTCCATTCAGCCCTACACGCTCTGGGGGAATTGATTGAGTAGCAGCAGGTGCAGCAGTACTAACAGCTTGTGGTACTGGCTGGGGATCAGGATTTACTTGTGCATTTTCGGGTTTTTCCATACCGAAAAGTCTTTTTAACCAACCCATAAACGCTTTTCTCCTTTAAAAATTCATGACAACTTGAGTATAAAAGCTGTCATCTCAAATTGACATCTACCTATGAAAAGAGAATAATCTAGTTTGCGGTATGATTTCGGCACAACTTCAAAAAATAAGTTTAAAAAAAGCATGTCCTTAGTTTATAATAAAATGTTAGACTAAAAATTTTGGATTTCTGAATTGCAGTTGGTAGAGACGTTCCGGCGGAACGTCTTTACTACAATAAATTATGGATTTGATGCTAATATTCAGCAACGCCAAAAATTTAGCAGTTACGCATAACGTAGATAGAAAATAATGTCTGCGTTAGAAAAATGTTGCCCTAGCCAAAACAGCCGCGAAATGAAACACACTCTTTCTGTTCTTGTAGAAGATGAAGCGGGAGTTCTTTCCCGAATTTCTAGTTTATTTGCCCGTCGCGGTTTTAACATTGAAAGCCTTGCCGTTGGTCCAGCGGAGCAGGGAGGAGTCTCGCGGATTACAATGGTTGTACCAGGTGACGATCGCGTAATCGAGCAACTTACCAAGCAACTATACAAGTTAGTGAATGTCCTTAAAGTGCAAGACATTACCGAGACTCCTTGTGTAGAGCGAGAATTGATGCTGCTGAAGGTAAATGCAAATAGTAACAACCGTGGAGAAATTATCGAATTATCTCAGATTTTTCGCTCGCGAGTCGTAGATGTGGCAGAAGATTCCCTCACTTTGGAAGTTGTAGGCGATCCAGGTAAAATGGTAGCGATCGTGCAAGTGTTACAAAAATTTGGTTTAAAGGAAATAGCGAGAACAGGCAAAATTTCTTTAATTCGTGAGTCAGGTGTCAATACTGAATTGCTCAAGTCTTTGGAAGCAAAAGTTTAGTCAAGGGAAAGGGGAAAGGAAGAAGAAAAACTTTAATATGCGTTGCCTGATCCCAAGAGACGTAGCAATGCTACGTCTCTACATCTTTTCTAATCAGGACTTACGCAGGGACTACATATTTCTGTCATTGCGACGTGAGGAAGCAATCTCAAAGTCTTGTTTTCTGGTAATGAGTGCGTAAGTCCTACTAATATCTATCATCCATCACTAATCAGCAAAACAATTTTACCTGTTACAGACCCACTTTCCAATAATTGATGAGCTTTCGCTGCTTTTTCTAAAGGAAAAGTTTGACTAACATGAATTTTCAACTTGCCCTCATCAATCCAAGTAGCACACTGTTCTAAAATGTCTGCTTGATGCTTTTGTGCTTCCACTAAACCCTGCGACATTGGCGTCAACATTAATTCAAAACCAATGCGGAGATTACGCAGTCGTGCCGCTTTCCAAATTGTATTTGCATCAGGTTCCAAAATAGTCACAATATCGCCATATACACGCACTGCGGGAAAGGTTTTGTGAAAAGTTTCTCCACCCACGGTATCAAAAGCTAAATCTACACCTTCACCATTTGTCCAATTTAAAGCAGCTTGTACAAAATCGGTTTGTTTGTAAAAAATTACTTCGTCAGCACCTAGTTGTTTCACAAAATCAGCTTTTTCCTGAGAACTCACAGTTGTGCAGACATCAGCGCCTTTAAGCTTCGCTAGTTGAATTGCTACATGTCCAACACCACCGGCACCCGCATGAATCAAAACTTTTTCTCCAGGTTGCAGTCGTCCTCGTTCATACAACGCTTCCCAAGCGGTAATTAACACCAAAGGTGCAGCCGCAGCTTCTACAAAGGATGCTTTATCAGGTTTACGGGCAACAAATCGCTCATCGATAACAGTAAATTCCGCATAATTGCCTTGATGTGCGCCCAATCCGCCATTACAAAAATATACCTCATCCCCTACGCGAAAACGCCCAACGGCAGCACCGACAGCTTCAACGACACCTGCACCATCACATCCTAAAACGGCAGGCATATTATCTGGGTAAAAAGTGCCGCGTTTGCGAAGTTTTGTATCAATCGGGTTAACTCCAGCTGCTACCAAGCGTACCAGAAGTTCCGTTTCTCCTGGGGGGACGGCAGGATTTGCTATAGACTGGATTTGCAGAACTTCGGGATTACCAGGTGCTGTCATTAAGACTGCTTTCACGATTTTTTCCTCCGCTTTCTTCTATTAATGCATCTTTCTGCCGCCATTTGATACCCGCAAGACAAAGTTTTTTACAGAGCGATCGCTAGAATATATATTTTTTCGGAATTGGCGATCGCTAATCGGTAATTATTCCTTGAATCATCTACCAAGCGATAAAATCACCTTATCGGGTGAATCGATTGGAGGAAGTATAGTAGCACGCGCCCAACCTAAATAGAACTAGAGCGAATCCAAGGAAATAAAATTAAGATGAACGTGGAAAGCAACAATAAAAAAGACCGTATTTTTATCTCCTACATGTTAAATTTAGTCGCGTTTTTTACCTTATTGAACGGACTGCATCGTTTATATAATGGCAAGATCGGGACGGGTTTGCTGTGGCTCTTTACCTTCGGTTTTTTTGGTTTTGGACAGTTTGTAGATTTGTTCCTCATCTCTAATATGGTTGAAGAACACGATCAAAAACTCAGGTTAAAAGCAGGTTTGTCTCCATTGGGTGTACCGTTGACTCAAACTGCTGTTGCTTCCCAAGTTTATCAACCCAGTGGCAATCAACTGATGGTTAAACTGTTAGAAGCCGCAGAAAGTCGCGGTGGTACGCTAACTGTAACGCAAGGTGTCAAAGCAACTGGAGTCAGCTTTACAGAAGTGGAAGCTGTACTCAAGGAAATGCTAAAATCAGGTTATGTAAAAATAGATAACGACCCCGTTAGTGGAGCCGTAACTTATCACTTTCACGAAATTTAAGAATTTTGTTGGTTGATAGTGGATAGTTGTTAGTTGTTGCTTGACGGTTAACAGTCAATAGTTATCAACTTACAACTAACCACTATCCACCAACAACTATCAACTAACCCTTAACTAATTCCTACCTAACCACTTTTGACCATTCAAGCGCTGCACGAGACCATATACCATTAAGTCAAGTGTCATTTTGCGCTCATCGATTAAGAATGACTCAAGAGTGCTCGGTTTTTTGCCTTCGTTGCAAGAAAACCCTTTTTTCCCTTGAATATCTTCATCTAGGAAATATAAGTTAAACTGGCGCAGACCGTTTTGCAATTTGCCCAGAATTTGCCAGCATTCTTCAGATGTATCAAAGCCAACAATGGAAAGCTTCTGCTTGGCAAAACTCAATTGTACATCTTGCACACCTTGTTGAGCGATCGCTTTTTGCAAAGCTGGCAAATAGTATTGCTCTACAAATTCTACAAAAGGCTTATCTTCAAGAGCTGGAGGTTTCTCTTTTTTAGCCGCTTTGGCTGCTGCGGGTTTGTCTTCAACTCCTTCTTTCGCTGCCGGCTTTTCTCCCTTAGGTGCAGCAGGCTTTTTAGCTTTAGCCGCATTTGGGTTTACTTCTGCATTTGCGGCTTCAGGATCTGGTGCATTAGCTGTGGGGATATCTGTTGCTTCTGGGGAGTCGGTGCTGGGAGCATGTTCTTCAGCAACATCGGGAGCCTGTTTTTCAACAGTGCTGGGAGCCACCTCTCCCGCTTGATTGTGATTGGTTTCTTCTGCCATAGCTCAGGTCAATCCTTTATCTAGCTAATAGAGCGATCAAATAGCTCACCTTAAGGTATCAGGTATTTTCATTTTGACATAAGTCGGAGAACTGATAAATAAAAATAAGGTTTTGCGATTACGTTTGCTCTTGGCTACAGTTTTTAATTGCCTCTTGTAGCAACTCGCTGTTCACATCCCACCATTCTTTCAACTCAATTAAAACCGGATATAAAGAACTATCTCCTATTTCTCTTGCAGCTTCAACAGGTAATGTGCCAACGGAATCACCGGATAGTTCTTTTATTAAGAAAGTTATGACTCTTTTATCTTTTCTTTTTGCTAAACCCAGTAATGCTTCTCCACGAATTTCTGCTTCTAAATCTGTATCACCTTTTTCATCTACCACCCGCTGAAATAAAGCATCTCTAATTGCTTGAGTATCAGTTTCTATCATATCGCCCAATCCAAAAGTTGCCCAATTTCTCACGTCTTGATTCTCATCGGCAGACAATTCGATTAGTGCGTTGATTGCTAGTTCATCTTCTTGTCCTAACAAACCAAAAACAATACTCTCACGTACATCAGCACGGAAGTGATTTTTAAATTTAACTAATGGTGCAACTCCTCTAGAATCTTTTAGATGTCCTAAAGCAAATGCAATTGCAATCACAACATCTATATTTTCTTCGTTTTCCAGCAGTTTAAGAAGAATTACTCCAGACTCATCAGCAAAGTCCTTTTTCGGTGTTCCTAGCTGTGCAAGTATGTGAACTCCCAATTCTCTAAAATTGTAATTTTTGCTTTCACACAATTTTGACGCAGCTTCAAATACTTCATAACTGCCACGACATCGCAAAACCCCTACAATATCCCAATAAGCATCTTCACTTTTAAGAGACTTGCACAGAAAAAAATCTAATAACATTTTTTGTAGGGCAGGTGTTTCATTTACCATTGAAAGGCAAAATACCTGTCCTACATAATCATTTATTTCTTGAACTTTTTTAATACCTATTGCAAGTTCAATCAACTCTTGTGTGCTTTTAGAGTGATTTTGCTTATCTTGATTATGGATTGATTCTGAGTTCATTTTAAGTCGGAAACGAAGCTTCGACGCTCCTAGAGGCAGAGCCTATTCTTAGGCATTCCCAGGTTGAACCTGGGAACGAGATATCTCTTCTGAATGAGTGACTTTTGACTCTTGACTTCTTATTTCAACCACCAGCGACAGCGGGAACGATACTTACTTGATCACCATCTTTGAGGGGTGTATTTGTCCCTTCTAAAAAACGGATGTCTTCATCGTTAACATATAAATTCAAAAACCGCCGTAGTTGTCCTTTCTCATCGCACAAAGACGACTTGATACCAGGACAGCTTTTCTCTAATGAGTCCAACAGTTGAGCAATGTTGCTACCGCTACATTCTAGAGTAGCTTGGTTGTTGGTGAATTTCTGAAGAGGAGTAGGAACTAAAACTTTTACTGACATAGTGAAGTGATGGTTGATTGTTGATGGTTGTTAGTTGATGGTTGATGGTTGATGGTTGGAAAATTCATAACCACTAACCATGTACAGACGCGATTAATCGCGTCTCTACTTCTAACCACTTACTAAACAAGTACTTGTTGCCATTCTAGGCGGTCGAGTGTACGCGATCGCTCTAGTGCGCGTTCAAAACTATCGAGTTTGGCATCAATTGTCAAAGGTTCACCAACGTAACCTTGTACTGCTTCTTGGGTTTTCAAACCATTGCCAGTAATGTAAACCACGGTAGTTTCATCTGGATCTATTTTGCCAGCTTCTACCAATTTTTTCAGTACGGCAACGGTTGTACCACCAGCGGTTTCGGTGAAGATGCCTTCGGTTTCTGCCAAGAGCTTCATGCCTTCAATGATTTCTGCATCATTGACTGACTCAATATTACCATTTGTTTTCTTAGCTATTTCCACAGCATAAATGCCATCAGCGGGGTTGCCGATCGCAAGGGATTTCGCTATTGTATTCGGTTTCACTGGCTTAATAAAGTCGCGTCCTTCACGGAATGCCTCGGCAATTGGTGAACAACCTTCAGCTTGGGCGCCACTAAAACGCACCTTTTTACCTTCCACCAAACCGACTTCGACAAATTCGTTAAAACCTTTGTAAATTTTTGAGAACAACGAACCAGAGGCAAGGGGAGCAACGATGTGATCTGGTAATTCCCAACCTAGTTGTTCAGCAACTTCATAAGCTAGAGTCTTGGAACCTTCTGAGTAATAGGGACGTAAATTAATATTGACAAAACCCCAGCCATGTGTATTGGCGACTTCACAACAAAGGCGATTAACTTGATCGTAATTGCCTTTAACAGCCATGAGGGTAGGACTGTAGATCAAACTACCGAGGATTTTACCAGCTTCTAAATCAGCGGGGATGAATACGCAACAATCTAAACCGGCGTGAGCAGCGATCGCAGCGGTAGAATTTGCTAAGTTGCCGGTGCTAGCACAGGATACTGTTGTGAAACCCAATTCACGCGCACGAGAAAGAGCAACTGACACCACCCGATCTTTGAAGCTGAGGGTGGGCATGTTGACGGCATCATTCTTTATATATAGTTTATTTAAACCGAGGCGACGCGCCAAGCGATTGGAACGCACCAAAGGAGTCATACCAGTTCCCACATCTATAACATTATCTGTAGCGACGGGTAGAAAGGGACGGTAACGCCAAATTGAATTTGGTCCAGCTTGAATAGTTTCACGGGTGACAGTCTGACGCAAGGCGTTGTAATCATACTTGACTTCTAATGGACCAAAGCACAACTCACAAACATGGCTGGCTTTTAGTTCATATTCTGCGCCACATTCCTTACACTTGAGGGCTTCCAAGTAAGCAGTGGTGGTTTGGTTTAAGTGTGCGATCGCTCTCGTCATAAAACAACTTCCCTGTGTCTTCGTCAACTTTGGATTGATGCTACCACGAGCCAAAATACTAGTCAAACATACCCGACAAATTTTGTCGGGATTGATTTGGCAATGAAAATGGGGGTTCTTTTTCACACGAAAATCCACTTCACCCACCGCTAACCGGGGGAATCAACACCACTTCATCGCCATCTTGCAAGATCGTATCTGCTTCCACAAATTGCAGATTCACGCCAAAACGGGTGATTTCTCGCCATTGAGCAAGTTCGGGGTGTTCGGCAATTAGGCGATCGCATACCCCAGCTACTGTTGTACCATCAGGTAATTCCAGCATCAGTTCTGCAACTTTATAAGCTTCTTGATAAACAGCGAATAACTTAACGGTGACGGTGTTGGACATAAAACAATAGGAAAAAAATTAACGCTGCTGTTGTGAGAACTTGCAGCACTGATAACCGATTTTAATACTAATTGAGTCACAGAGGAGGATCACACCACACTAAAAGCGGTGGGTCGATGTGTCGTTGTTACAGCAGATTGCGTTTTTATTGAATACACGTAGAGACGTTCCGCCGGAACGTCTCTACAGGTTTTGGGTTTTAATTATGGAATAACCGTAAATTTCACAGTATAGCTATAGTTACCGGCTCGCAGAGAACGACCTCTATCTATAGCAAAATCAATCGTTAAAGGAGTAGTTCCCGCAGGTACAGCTAAGGGAGCATTACCATTTTTAGTTGAGCTACCAGAGGGAATTGTCACACTAGCAACAGCAGATACTGGGGTGAATTCCGGTCCCGCAACTTGAATTGGTGCAGATACACTTATATTTGCCGATTGGCTACAGGTAACATCAATTTTAGTCGGAGAACCACCAGCAGAAGCCAAGGTGATTAATTTCTTTGGTAGAGTACCACCTTCAGTTACTAACTGCCCAGGAGTAGCTTGAGAGAAAGTACATATATTTGAAGGTTCGGAAGCTGCACTTTTGAATAGAGTTAAATTAGCAGTGATAATTATAAGTGAAATAAATAGCGATCGGCGAATCATTTTGCTTTTACTTTCCTCTGGAAATATCTAATTTGTTTAGTCTTTTACTACTAAGGAGACGCAGTGAGAGTCACTGTAAAGCTATATTTTCCAGCGGAAATTTTAGTACTTCCGTTATCTGCTTTCATATTGACTATAATTTTCCCCTCCTGAGTATCTGCTGGAATATTACCGCCTGGTCCGTCAGAAATAACGTTTATACTAGGTAGGTTGGTGCTAGTTGCTGTTGCGGTTAGCTGTGTATCTGGAAAATCTGTTGTACCAGGTTGAATATCTTGTTCCGGCGGAGAAATAGTGAGAGTAGCAGCATCATTGCAATCTATTAACACACTTGCAGCTGTTCCACCATTTTCACTCTGGAGAATAGTACCGGCAGAATTAAGAATCAACTCTCCTGGCACAGCGTTATAAAAAGTACAGTTAGCTGCAACTGAACCACCAGCTTCTTGAGCATAAACTCTAACGGCTGAGGTAACAGTACTTGCAAGTAAAAAAGCTGAACTAATTAACAGGTGACGAATCATGCTTATATACCATGTATATGCGGTCAACGTATCAACCGTTATAGGTTAACTTCAATTTACAAGCTTTGTGTTGAGTAAAATAACGGATTTTGATTTACAGGCTATCTAAATTTACGGTATATTTATTTTTTAACGCAAAGGAACGCTGAGGTACGCGGAGTTAGAGTTTATTTGCCATACGTTTGATGCCTTCTTTGAGGTGGAGAACGTTAAAGTTGATAATAAGACCAAGTTTGCAATTAGCTAATTTGAGATAAGTTAAAAGTTGTACTGAGTGAATTGGGTTGATAGATTCTACAGATTTGACTTCAATAATTACATTATTTTCAACTATTAAATCCAATCGATAAACACAATTTAATTGCACCTCTTCATAAATAAGGGGTTCTAGCGTCTTTGCGGCTGCCACAAAACTTGCTGAATCACTAAAGCATTAATTTAGATGTACTCTTCAGGAGTCCACTTATGGGAACAAGTAAATTTGCATTTACATTTCGGTGGGCTACTAGTTTTTATACAAACAACTATTCCCACTCGATTGCTTTCTAATAATTCATGTAAGTTGTCACACTCACAAAGCTCTCCCTGTCTCCACTCTATTATTTTGCCAATATAAGACGGTATGTCAGTAGTTAATATATAAAGATTCCTTTCCTCTCTAGTTGAAGTATGTCTAAAACTATATTTAATAGCAATTTCTTCATCAGGTGCAATCACCCACCAACAGCTTGAAGTATTGCATACGTTAAATACTTTCATCATATAATCCCTTCTTTCCCAACTCGTAACACAAACACCCCTCATAAGCTGACTCTAACAAACCCGGTCCCAACGCAGTATGCACTCGCATCCCACAGCCAATTATCACCCCACTCAAATCATTCTCATCCATACTCAGCGTACCTTTGCGCTTACCTTTGCGCCCCTTTGCGTTTAAACTCAATTCTAACCTCCATTACTAAAAGTGCATTATGCCTTACAGAATGTCCCGTCGCGCTTACGCAGAAACCTTCGGTCCCACTGTCGGAGATAAAGTCAGACTTGCAGACACAGAATTATTTATTGAAGTTGAACAAGACTTCACAACTTACGGCGATGAAGTGAAATTCGGTGGTGGTAAAGTTATTAGAGATGGGATGGGACAATCCCCAATTTCTAACGCTGATGGTGCAGTTGATTTAGTTATTACCAATGCTTTGATTCTCGATTGGTGGGGTGTTGTCAAAGCAGATATTGGCATTAAAGATGGCAAGATTTTCAAAATTGGGAAAGCTGGAAATCCTTATATTCAAGACAATATAGATATTATTATTGGTCCTGGAACTGAAGCTTTAGCGGGGGAAGGAATGATTCTCACCGCTGGGGGTATTGATACCCACATTCATTTTATTTGTCCGCAACAAATTGAAGTGGCGATCGCATCCGGAATTACGACAATGATTGGCGGTGGTACGGGTCCAGCTTCCGGTACAAATGCGACAACTTGCACGCCGGGACCCTGGAATATTTACCGAATGCTGCAAGCTGCTGATGCTTTCCCTGTTAATTTAGGATTTCTAGGTAAAGGTAACACCAGCCTCCCTCAAGGACTCGTGGAACAAGTTAATGCGGGTGCGATCGGCTTAAAGTTACATGAAGATTGGGGAACTACGCCCGCAACAATTGATACCTGTCTTACCGTTGCTGATGAATACGATGTGCAAGTCGCAATTCACACCGATACTTTGAATGAAGCCGGTTTTGTGGAAGATACGATCGCCGCTTTCAAAAATCGCGTTATCCACACATACCACACCGAAGGCGCTGGGGGGGGACATGCACCAGATATTATCAAAGTTTGCGGTGAAGCCAATGTATTACCATCTTCCACCAATCCGACACGCCCTTATACGGTTAATACCTTAGATGAACACCTGGATATGTTGATGGTGTGTCATCATCTCGATCCTGCGATCGCTGAGGATGTCGCTTTTGCTGAGTCGCGCATTCGTCGGGAAACCATCGCCGCAGAAGATATTTTACACGACTTGGGCGCGTTTAGTATGATTTCTTCCGATTCTCAGGCAATGGGACGGGTAGGGGAAGTGATAATTAGAACTTGGCAGACAGGACATAAAATGAAGGTACAGCGTGGAAGCCTTACGGGAGATGGGCAAGCTGATAATAATCGCGCTAAAAGATACGTTGCCAAATATACGATTAATCCGGCAATTACCCACGGAATTGCTCAGTATGTCGGTTCAGTGGAAGAGGGCAAAATAGCAGATTTGTGTTTGTGGCGTCCGGCGTTTTTTGGCGTCAAGCCTGAGATAGTAGTTAAAGGGGGAATGATTGCCTGGTCGCAAATGGGTGATGCTAATGCAAGTATTCCTACACCGCAACCTGTACACATGCGTCCGATGTTTGGTAGTTTTGGAGGTGCCTGTAATGCTACTTCATTTACTTTTGTTTCCCAAGCAGCATTAGAAAGAGAAATTCCCACTCAACTAGGTTTGCAAAAGCAAATTGTTGCAGTTTCCGGGACACGTCAATTGAGTAAGCGAGATATGAAGCTGAATGACGCGCTACCTCACATTGAAGTTGATTCGGAAACTTATGAAGTACGTGCTGATGGAGAGTTGCTGACTTGCGAACCGGCGACAATTCTACCTATGGCACAAAGGTACTTTTTATTTTAAGACCGAGCAACGCACCAATTAGGAATGATATCATGTCCGGTAGCTTACCCATAATTCATGAAGAACCCCACCCGCCTGTGGCACCCTCCCCGCAGGCTCTTAGGGTTGGGGAAGGGTTCTTTTATTATGGCTGTTTGACCGGACATGATATGAGTGCAAAATAGATCGTAAATCGCGATAATTCATTAGACATCTGGTAGAAATTAATTATGCGTTGCCCGAAACCCTAGTAGAGACGTTCCACCGGAACGTCTTTTCTGGAGATCGCGACTTACGCAAAATGTTTTTGTCATACTAAGCGAAACGAAACGATAATGCTTGCAAAAAATAAGATTGAAAGCTTTTTTCTCGCTTTTTAGAATACTTGTTTTCTAATGCCTATACTTAGGGTTTGCTTGCTCAACCCCAGTCTCATCAGTCATCTTAGCAGGAGTCACCCACATTCCTTAAGATTTCCATAGCTTTTATTTAACATCCTGCCAGTAAATTGGGAATGGCTAATGACAGTAAAAATGCGGTGGTGTACTTAAGGAGGAAGAGTGGGGAAATATTTAAATTTATATTCAATAAAAGAAATTGTGAGCTTTCAGTTGGATAAAGCACTTAAGTGGCTATCTCATGGTTGGAAACATAAGTTACTCACGCGGCTAACCGTATTGTTACTTATGACCTTTTTCTTAACCTTAACAGTCCATTCCATAGCAGCTCAGTCAGTATCAAGCAGATCAAGACCGAAAGTAATATTGATTTCACTGGATGGTGCAACTCCAGATTTTGTTGAGGAGTATCTTGCTAAAGGTGTCCTTAGCCCAAAACAGGGATTGGGACTGATTAAAAGTAAGGGAGTTTATGCGGAGCGAAACATAACCTGTAGCGCATCTTTAACTGCTGCTTGTCATGTTGCGATCGCCACCGGTTCTACAGCCGCACGCAATGACATTAACGCTAACACATTCCACCTGGTTGCTAGTCCATTTACTTCTAACATTAGCGGTTTTGGTGCTCCTATCGGAGGCTATTCGACCACTGAACCTAGTGAAAGTTTGGAACCTACTGCTGAACCCCTTTGGATTGGACTTCAGCAAAATGGCAAGAAGGTTGTTGCTGCAACCTTTCCCGGAGCAGATGGAGTTAATGTCCAAGTACCGGGTTTAACTAACAGCCCAATTATCCAAGCTGCTAACAGAAGAACTGTATCCTACACAGTCCCCTTTGGAGCTTTTGGAGGAGTCGGTGCTCAAGGTTTTAGTCTGACCGCAGCTGATTTTACCCCAGCTACCAGCCAAACAGTTAGTCAACTTAAGGCTGCCCGAAAGTTTTCTTACAGTCCCATCAAGCAAGCTTCTCTAAACGATCTATTTATTGTTGGTGGTGTCAGCTATAACATCCAAGTGGCTGCACTAGACACCACTAGAGATCGCCGAACCAACTATGATACTTTAGTATTTTTCGATGCAACCATTGGCATTCAACCTAGACCTTTCACCTTGCCTTCAACTGGTCCTGCATACGTGAGAGCGCGGGATAATAAATCTAGTCTGTTTTACCTGGAAGGTAGTTCTAATCGGGCTGGAACTGCCTTTTACGTCAGTAAACTTGCTGATGATCTTAGTACCGTTAGGATTGCTCGCTATTCTGCCAATTTTATACCTAGCAATTCCGCAGTCCAAAGTAGTGTTAATGACATTCTTAATAACGTTGGTTTCTGGGCACCGCAACCTGACTTCCGCATTCCCGAAAGAATCAGTCCTGGATTTACCAATTTCCCCGACAGTGAGCTAGAAGCTATTTATCAAGACCAGGTTCAACTTTTTGTAGACTACCAGACTAGGGTGGCTACCAGAGCAATCAATCAAAATCCTGATGCTGATTTGGTAATGACTTATATCGAGCAACCTGATGGCTCTGAACACCAGTTTCTCTTGACTGACTCCCGTCAGGCAACTGATCCTACTAATCCAAACACAATTGGTGCGGGGCAAGATTCAGAAAAGGTAGCTCGCTATCAATCCTATGTTCAGACTGCATATCAGGCTGCTGATAATGCTGTGCAACGTCTCATTAATGTAGTTGGTACTGATAGAAAAGGTAAACCCAAGAGTAACATTCTTGTTGTTTCAGACCACGGCTTTTCCGCTTTCCATACAGCAGTTAACCTGAATAATTTCCTCAGAAATAGAGGTTTTGACTCAACTAAAGTCCGAGCGGTAACATCAGGTCCAGCAGCCAATATCTACATTAATCTTCAAGGACGTGAACCTAATGGCATTGTCAGTCCGGCTGAATATGTCACTCTGCAACAGCAAATTGTTACAAGTCTAAAGGAATTCGTGGATACAAATCCCAACTATGCGCTGGGAGGACCACAAGCTATTTTCGACAAGATTTATCCTCGTCCGCTACCAGCTAATTTGAATGACCCAACATTCGGTTTAGGTACTAGCGAATTTGTTGGTCAGGATACTGGTGATGTGTTCGCGATTATGAACGAGGGTTATAACTTTGACGGAACTCAAAGTCCTGTTGTTACTCGTTTGGGAGATACTGATAATTCAGTATTTTCACTGCCTAATTTCTATGGCGCTCATGGCTACGACCCCACCATATCAAACCTGAGTGCCATTTTCTATGCCGCTGGTCCTGACATTAGTCGTCGTGGTAGTATCGGTACTATTTACAATATTGATGTAGCCCCAACTATCAATGATTTACTAGGTGTACCCTCTGCCCCAACGGTTCAAGGTCAGATTATCAATCTTAAAAACGGTCGTTTTTCTAATTAGACATCGACCGCTATGCTTATTATGGGTTGCCCGAAACCATAATCCACCATCACCCGCAACTATACTTTTCCCTTAAAACTTACCTATCAACCGTTTCGGTCTTATTTTAAGTATTTTGTCTGTTTGTTAAGAAAGATCCGGGTAATGCATAGGCTCTTCGTCGAGGGGAGACAAAGCTACGCTTTGACGGGGTGGGGTTCTTGGGGTGAGCGTAAGTAATAAGCGCGGACATGGTATCACTTGTGTTGTGTGAGTTGGGTTGCACGGCATACGTATTGTAAAAACCCAAACATAGTATTCCAGAGTCCGCAGCCTTAAGACAGGGCATTCCCCGACTAAGTATAAAAACGAAAAACTCGCCAACTTCCCTCTTTTTAATCTCCATCTGCTAACTTGGCGATTTGCTTATTGCATCTTTATGACTACAATTACTATTGATGCTAGATAATGGGAAAGCTTTGACATAAACTAGTGCAGCGTGGCAAAAATAACTATGCAGTTGATAAAAGCCTACTATCACAAGTTTTCTTTCCTTCTGCCTTCTGCCTAGCCTCCGGCAACGGCTTCGCCGAACTGCCTTCTGCCTTCTTACACTAGCCCATCTAGCTCCAGAAATAAGTATTAAGACCTATGCGAACTCACTATTGCGGCGCACTCCGTTCCTCACACATTGGAGAAACTGTCACCATTAACGGATGGGTAGACCGTCGCCGCGATCATGGGGGTGTGATATTCTTAGATTTACGCGATCGCTCTGGCATTGTCCAAATTGTCAGCGATCCCCAACGTACCCCAGATTCTTACGAACCAGCTAACGCTCTGCGTAATGAATATGTCGTGGAAATCACGGGTAGGGTAACGCAGCGTCCCGAAGAATCCCTAAATACCCGCATCCCCACAGGCGAAGTGGAAATCTACGCTGATAAAATTGAATTGCTCAACGCAGTTCGCAAACAGTTACCTTTTCAAGTTTCCACCGCAGACAGCGAATCGGTGCGGGAAGAGTTGCGGCTGAAATATCGTTATCTAGATTTGCGACGCGATCGCATGGCGCATAACTTACAATTGCGTCATCAAGTTGTCAAAACTATGCGTCGCTATCTCGAAGATGTGGAAAACTTCATCGAAGTGGAAACCCCCATCTTAACTCGTTCCACCCCCGAAGGCGCACGGGATTACATCTTACCCAGTCGTGTGAGTGCTGGTGAATGGTTTGCACTTCCCCAATCACCGCAGCTATTCAAACAGATATTGATGGTAGCAGGATGCGATCGCTATTATCAAATTGCTCGTTGTTTCCGCGACGAAGACTTACGCGCTGACAGACAACCAGAATTCACGCAATTGGACATGGAAATGAGCTTCATGTCCCAAGAAGAAATTATCGCACTTAACGAAAAGTTAGTTTCGCATATCTTCAAAACTGTTAAAGGTATCGAATTACAACTTCCCTTTCCCCGTATCACCTACGCTGACGCAATGGAACGTTACGGTTGTGATAAACCTGATACCCGTTACGGTCTGGAACTAGTCAATGTTTCGGATATATTAAAAGACTCTGGTTTTAAAGTCTTTCGTGAAGCCATTGCTAATGGCGGTATTGTGAAAATCTTACCCATCCCCAACGGCAATGATACAATTTCTAATGTCCGTATCAAACCGGGCGGCGACTTATTTAAAGAAGCTGCCGAAGCTGGTGCCAAAGGTTTAGCATACATCCGCGTTAGAGAAGATGGGGAAATCGATACCATCGGTGCAATTAAAGACAACCTGACACCAGAACAAAAGCAGGAAATTTTACGCCGCACTGATGCCAAACCCGGACATCTGCTATTATTTGCAGCAGCTGATACGACAACTGTCAATAAGACTTTAGATAGATTGCGTCAATTTGTTGCCAGAGAATTTAAATTAATCGATGCAGAAAAAATCAACTTGCTTTGGGTGGTAGATTTCCCGATGTTTGAGTGGAATGCTGACGAGAAACGCTTAGAAGCACTTCACCATCCATTTACAGCACCGCATCCTGATGATTTGGCTGACTTGAAAACCGCCCGCGCCCAAGCGTATGATTTAGTTTACAACGGCTTTGAAGTTGGTGGTGGTAGTTTGCGAATTTATCAGCGAGAAATTCAAGAAGAGGTATTTGAAGCGATCGGTTTATCTCCGGAAGAAGCACAAAGTAAATTTGGCTTTCTTTTAGAGGCATTTGAATATGGTACACCGCCGCATGGTGGTATCGCCTACGGTTTAGATCGGTTGGTGATGTTGTTAGCTGGTGAAGAATCAATTCGCGATGTAATTGCTTTTCCGAAGACGCAACAAGCGCGTTGTTTGTTAACAGATGCACCTTCAACTGTGGATGCAAAGCAGTTAAAAGAATTGCACGTTGCATCAACTTATAAACCGAAGTCTTAGACTTCATCGGCGCCTGTTGAAAAATTAGATCCCCGACTTCTTAAAGAAGTCGGGGATCTGGACACCGGAAAATCTTATGCCATCGTATAAAGCCTTCAACAAAGTTAGGACTTATATCATGTCCGGTCAAACAGCCATAATAAAAGAACCCCTCCCCAACCCTAAGAGCCTGCGGTCCGGGTGCCACAGGTGGGTGGGGTTCTTCATGAATTATGGGTAAGCTACCGGACATGATATTACGCACTCAGTAGCGAGAAAACAAGACTTTCAATACGGTTCGGTTAAGCTAAAAAAACAAAAATTTGTAGGTTGGGTTGAGGAACGAAACCCAACATTTCCAAGGCTTTGTTGGGTTTCACTTCGTTCAACCCAACCTACAATTTCCCTTAACCGAACCGTATTGACAAGACTTTGAGATTGCTTCCTTGCGTCGCAATGACGGAAATACGTGGTCTGTGCGTAAGTCCTGAAAGTTTGCGAAAACTGCTCTTGCAATGAATTCGGCAACGGTATCCTCGCTACTTTTACCCCTAGTTGTAGAAATGGAAAATACAGGCTCTCAATTATTGCAGGACAGGTCTTTTCTTGACTATTCTTTCTTGAGAGCTGCTAAATTTCCAATTCCCATTGGCATCCAGTACAAAATAATCAGTACGTTGAATGCAAGTGTCCCCAATACAACTGGTAACTGTACACTGGTTTCCAAAGCATTTGTCGTAGTCAATTCCATTTCTATTTACCACTGCATATGCAGGAAACAATGAAACTGAAAGTGACGTAGCTGTTAATGCCGCCGTTAGCATTGATTTCTTAAACATTTAACGCTTCTGTTCCATATAACTGTATTAATATTAATACTGTTATTTTCAGTATATAATAGTACCTACGAGGGTAATATTTGCATTATCTGGAGTACTCGTCCTATATTCGACGATGACCCCGTTATAAGGAAGGCAGGCTGAAAACCCTTGATAAACCGGCGTACAGCACCGTATTTCGCACGTTAGGCAAGGGATGAAAGCCGCCTTAAGGCGTTTATTCTCGGCAATAGCTGCGGGGAGTGTCAATGAGACCATTAACGACTTGCTTATTGTCATCAGCCTTAACCTGAACTCAGGTTATTTAGTTAATTTCCAAAGCTGGAGATTTTCGGGATAAACATCCTTTTCTATCTTGAATTTTTGCTCTTTTTCAAGTTTATATTCCAATACCTTTAGGGGAGCGTTGTAAAAAGGATTGTAGAAAAACACATCACTGAAAGTATTAGGAATTTGGGGTACATTTGACTCTTTCACCAACAGAAGCCGCACTTTGGGATCGAGTCGATACGAGAGTGCCATTTCATCACCTAGACGCCAGGTTCCTTCACACGAAGTAATCACAAGTGGCTGGGGAGTTTGGTTGATGATCCGAACCACTTGGGGAGTATAAAGATTCAGATCCTTGTACCACCAAGTCTCTGCTTGAGAAATGATCGCACAGCATATAACTCCGGCTGAAATTAGTGTAACCATAACCAGCTGCCAAAGCTTTAGAAAGCCAGTGGTGAGGGAAGAAGAGAAAATTTGAGTTGCTAAAAGGTAAGAAACAGCTAGCTGAATACCTAAATAAGAAGGGATTAAATAGCGAGGGATTTGCGATCGCACTCCTCCAGAAATGAAATCTGGTATAGCTAGGGGTAGCAATGTCATTCCAATCAATGTTAAGACAAACAACCAAACCTGCTTTGGAGACTTACGACAGAGAAAGTAAATTGAATATCCGACAAGAATTAAGATAAAAACAGTTGAAGATTGTACTAATAATTTCAACGAAGAGCCTTCAAAATCACCTATGGTACTGTAGTTAAAATCAACAAATAAATAGCTAAGTTTAAAAATCCAGTTTATAATCAAAGCTAACCAACTTATTTTAACTTCGCCTGTCCAGCCTGTTGTTTTATTAATTTGATCTGATTGACTCAGAATAACTACTAACCAGGGTGTGAAAGCTAGAAATCCCACTAAAGACGCAAGCACATAACTAATAACCCTCTTAGTTAATCGAAAGCGTTCAATTGCAAACACATAAACACTATGAGCAATTATTACCAACCCAGAAATGAGAAATGTATACAGCCCCAATGCCAGAGTTACTGCATACATTCCCCAACTAAGTTTTGTTTTTAATCGCATTGCCCGTAGGAGTGTTACACTTGATAGCAAAGTTGTCAAACTCCACAAACTATACTCCCGCGCTTCCTGTGCGTACAGCACATGAAATGGTGACACAGCAAGTAGTGCAACTGCAACGGATGCCACGAGGGACGAGTTAAATAATTCCAGACATAACCAATAGATGCAGGGTAATGTCAACGCGCTAAATAGTGCCGTTAAAGTTCTGATTACTACAATTGAACTGCCAAACAATTGCACCCAAAACCGCGTCATCACGTAATATAGCGGTGGATGCTGGGGGTCTTCTAACGCTAGAGATTTAAGAGTATCTGTTAAGGTTTTCTCTGGATTGGGATGCTGATATTTCTGTAAATCTTCAATGCCAATTTGTTGACCATTGCAAAGTTGAGCGATCGCTTCTTTTTCTGTGTAACCAGAAATCCGTAATGAGGTAAAAGTTTCGTCAAACCAGTAAACTTTTCGGTCAATATTGACAAAGCGAAAAAATACACCCAATACTAATAGAACAATCACTAAAAACCGTAACCCTTTCGGAGGAAATGCCCAAACAGGTGACAAGTTGCTATTCATACACTAAGTAAAAAAGCTATTTTATACAGAGATTTTTTAAGTATTTGTAATTGGCAAGTTAAAGCTTAGTATAAAGAATAACGATAAATTTTTAATTACCCTTTTGGCTGAAAATACAAACGAGAATTGCTAACTTTAATTTACTTGAAAAGAATATTACTTTTTGCCTATGTCTTTTGGTAGAAAATCTTTAACGCTAACTCTATATAGCTTTGGTCAAGGATAATTACTAAGAACACCGTTTCCCCATATAATCATTTCTGCATGAGTATCATTGAACCTGATTCACTTTTGTCAGTGCCGACTGGTGCATTACAGATTCCTGAATTACCGCCAAGTACTGTGGATGCAGGTAGTGAAAACATCCTTTTGTCTTTGGTGATTCCGACTTACAAAGAACGAGACAATATCAAGAACGTTGTAACTATATTGAGTCTACTGCTAGATGAGTGTATCCCTGGAGACTATGAGTTGATTGTAGTGGACGATGATAGCCCAGACCGCACTTGGGAAGTTGCCGAGTCTCTGACGCAAGAATATCGCCAATTACGAGTGATGCGTCGTCAAAATGAGCGGGGGCTTTCAAGTGCAGTGATTCGCGGTTGGCAAGCGGCAAGGGGACGTGTTTTAGGAGTAATTGATGGGGATTTACAGCATCCCCCAGAAGTACTGACACAATTGTTACGCACCATTCAAAAAGGTGCAGATATGGCAGTAGCTAGTCGTCACGTAGATGGTGGTGGTGTAAGTAGCTGGAGTTTTGTCCGGCGTTTCTTGTCTCGTGGCGCTCAGTTGTTAGGGTTAATTATTTTACCAGATGTACTGAGTAGGGTATCTGACCCGATGAGTGGTTATTTTATGGTGCGTCGAAATTCCATAGCCGGTGTGACGCTCAATCCAGTAGGATACAAAATTCTCCTTGAGGTGATTGGACGGGGTAAGATAGGCGAAATTGCCGAAGTTGGCTATGTATTCTGCGAGCGTGTTAAGGGTGAAAGTAAAGTCACAAGTAAGCAATATATAGACTACATACAGCACTTATTACGGTTAAGGCTGGCAACAGGACGGTTAGGAAAAATCAGTCAACGCATCAATTTCCCTGTTGGTCGATTCATCCGTTTTGGCTTAGTGGGACTCAGTGGAGTATTTGTCGATATGACACTGCTTTACTTGCTCAGTGACCCAACTACCTTGGCTTTGCCTTTAACTCGCAGTAAAATTATTGCGGGTGAAATTGCGATTCTCAATAATTTCTTGTGGAATGATGTTTGGACTTTTGCAGATGTCTCTAGTGAGCAGCACGAATGGGGTCAACGCATGAAGCGATTTTTGAAATTCAACGTTATTTGTCTTGCTGGTTTGGCGTTGAATGTGGTGGTGTTGAATATTGTGTTTAATTTTATTATACAAAACCGCTATATCGCAAATTTGATTGCGATCGCTGTTGCTACTATCTGGAACTTCTGGGTTAACCTTAAGCTGAGTTGGCGTGTGACGCAAGTAAAATAAAATGCGATCGCTTGGGGTAATGACACCAAGCGCGACATTCGGATAAATCGTGATTCCAATTTCTGTCTATCTCTCCATAAACAATACAAAAGGCTTTTTTAGTATTAGCGGACAACTCACAACTCAACAACAAAACTTTCCCGTCGATGAAAATCCGCTTCCTCACCACAATGAGTTAATGCCCAATAACTAAGATTGCCATCTTTCGATTTAATCACAGTAGTAATCGCAACTTCTAAAGATTGCCACGCCAAGATAAACTGATTTAAATCAACTTCTAAATCAACCAACAAAGCGTCTGATTTATGCTCAACGCTAAAAGGTAGCGATGTAACAGACATTTCCTCTTGTAACCCTTGCCGATAATCCTCTAAGCGAAAGACATTCCAATGTCCGGCAGGTGAAAGATTAAACTCCCAATAATAAGGAGAATTCTTAATCCCAACAAACAACTCGAAACATGTTTCTTCCCAAAGATCGTATTTGCGCTTTGCTAAGTCTGCTGGTGTGGGAATTTCGACTTTTGTCAAATCCCCAAGCAGTGCATAACAAATAGTTAAATTATTGCCGTTTCCAGCAATACTGCCTGTAATCTTTAAATCAGATATTGAGCTTGTCAAATTAAATGGCTGCAAAGAAAAATTTTGCTCGTTCATATCAAGTCCGGATAATTAGCTAGGACTTACGCACTGTACAAATTTATTATCTTGTGCATTGACGTAAAGCTCGCTGGGGGAAGCTTCCCCCAGCAGACTTTACGAAAATACGTCGTTTCAGGCTTTGATCAATTATCCTTTGATAAATAGCGATCGCCTAAAAACAGTCGAAAAATCAAGGTTTAATGCCTGAAATACATACCACACATTTGGTATTTCCTGTCAATGCGTAAGTCCTATTAGCTATGATTCCCACAGTCATTGCACCCCACCACGCCACTTGCTACAACGCGGGGAACCCGCGCAACGCAGTGGCTCCCCAACCCCTCCCCGCTTGCGGGGAGGGGAGACAAAGCGTAGCTTTGGCGGGGTGGG
>NZ_KK073768.1:1212304-1256423 GCF_000582685.1 [Scytonema hofmanni] UTEX 2349 | reverse complement strand
CCCACCCCGATCAGCCCCTCCCCGCTAGCGGGGAGGGGAGACAAAGCGTAGCTTTGGCGGGGTGGGGTTCTTGGGGTGAGCGTAAGTAATAAGCGCGGACATGATATCATCGCATTTCCTGAATGATAGCTCGGATTGCAGTTTCTTGAGATTCGATACTTTCGGTGAGCTTAAATTGCACGATCGCTCTATTCAGATTATGTTCTGGGTATTTAGTTTTAAAGTAGACATTACCCGCTAAATAATCAGTAAAAAATCGCAATCCCAACTCAAACGCAATCAAGCCGATTGCATCATACATATATTCATAGTCGCTAACAGTGAGAAATTCTCTCCCCACTGAGAGATAACTTTGCAAAACAGACTGACAAATATCGGTATCGAAGCGCACCTTGTCCCACTGTTCAGTTTCTTCTCCCAAAGGATTGCAGCTTGAGCGCAGACAGTCACCGATATCATAATGAACTAAACCAGGTTTCACCGTATCCAAGTCAATAATACTGATAGCGTGTCCGGTTTTAGTGTCTATCATGACATTATTTATCTTCGGATCGCCGTGAATTGAGCGCAAACGCAGATGTCCTTGTGCTTGGGCATTTTCTAAAACGTTTGCCCAAGAAGAGCGATCGCTGACAAATTGCAAACAATACTTCACTTCAACAGATTGTACAGACGCGATTAATCGCGTCTCTAGATTTTGCGCGAAATTTCGCGTCTCTACATATTGCTCAAGGTAGCGCGGTGTAATGTGAAATCCTGGAAGGGTGTCAGCTAGTTTTTCCGTAGGCAAATCGCTAATCAAGTTATGAAACATACCCAGCGCATAACCAACTTCGCGAGCGTGATTGCTATCTTTAATTGTGTCAAAAGACTCCGCAGCGTCAATGAAGCTGATTGCCCGCCAAAATGACCCATCAGCATCAATAAAGTGATTTTGGGCGTTTTGTGTCAAAAGTACACGCGGAACCTCCCAGCGCCGATTTGGAGAGCTTAAAGCCTTCAGCTTATCGCGCACATGAAGGGTAAAAATACTCATGTTCTGCATCACGAGTTTCGGTTGACGAAAAACCTGCGTGTTGATGCGTTGCAGGATAAAATGCTTTTCTTCTAAGTAATCCAGAGTTACAAGGAAGGTGTTATTAATATTGCCATGCCCAAATTCCTGAATGTCAACGACTTTACCTTGGGGCTTAAATTGGTCTGCAATGTCAATCAGATTGTTCAAAATTTTGCCTTTTAAATTGAGATGGTCTAACTATTTATCTGAGAATGCATGTCATTATCCCGTATCTTTGTCGTATAACCACAAAAATTTTGATTGCTGATTAGATGTATGAATTCTGCAACGCCAACATTTTAGTGCGATCGCCGATGCTGTTGGCGATCGCACTAAATTAGACATCGACCGAACTTAAATATGCGTTATCCAGAATCTCTAGAGACGTAGCAGTGCTACGTCTCTACATCAGTTGAAACAATCCGCTGTTGATATTCCTGCTCAGTCATGATATCGAAAGTACTTTCTACCCTATCTAAAAAAACAATTCCCTCAAAATGATCGGACTCGTGTTGAAAAATACGCGCTACAAAATCAGTAAGTTCTTGCTTTTGTAACTTGCCATCGCGGTCAGTATATTCTACTTCTATCGCTTGATATCTGGGAACTAATCCTCTAATTCCGGGAATACTTAAACAACCTTCCCAACCTTTAACAATTTCATTTGTATGTGCCGTTATTTTCGGATTTATCATCGCTGTTGGTTCCATCTCCGGGGCGTTGGGATATCGGGGATTGGGACGCGATGCAACGATAAATAAACGCTTTTGTTCTGCAATTTGAGGCGCGGCAATTCCCACCCCATTACTATCAGCAACTGTTGCCAATAAATCTTCAATTAGTTTTTGTATCTGCTCATCTTGGATATTTTCAATTTCCGCAGCTTTGGAGCGCAATATCGGATTGCCTAATTGAATAATTTTTCGTAGTTCACCCATAATATAACTCCTATTCTAGGTAATAAGCGGCTTCAGCCCTTAATATGAGCGGTAAACCGCTCACTACGGTTGAGGAAAGTATTTGAGGTTTATTTAATAGCTAATAGCTAACAACTATTAGCTATTTTAATAAAATCAGCTTTCTCGTGGGGCAGGTAGAGGTGCAGGGCTAACTGCGACTTGTGTAGTTTGTCCATTCCGCTCCAATTGTATTTGTAACGGACTACCTATTTGACTATCTTCTAATATTTTTAGTACGTCTTCATTTTTGGCAACAGATTTGTTATTGATACTGATAATTACATCACCTGCTCTTAATCCGGCTGTCGCAGCTGGCGAACTACGAACAACGCCCCGAATTAATACTCCTTTATCTGCTGTTATTTTCAGCTGACCGTTAGAAGCATTACTGATGACTCTCTTAATTTCTGGGGTCAGCGTTGCCATTGCCACACCTAAATAAGGATGATCCACCTTTCCCTTGGCAATTAATTGCTGCGCGATTCGTTGTGCTGTATTGATGGGGATGGCAAATCCTAATCCTTGAGCACCACGCAAAATCGCTGTATTCATCCCAATCACTTGACCTTCAGCATTTAGAAGCGGTCCACCAGAGTTACCTGGGTTAATAGCAGCATCGGTTTGAATATAATCAACGCGCTTTTCACTAGCGCCGATATCACTACCAGAACGACCTGTAGCGCTGAGAATGCCAGAGGTTACGGTATTATTTAAACCTAAAGGATTGCCAATAGCAATTACTGCTTCGCCCGGTTGCAACGTCTCAGAGTTACCAAGAGCAATAGTGGGCAGGTTATTTGCGCCAATTTTAATTACTGCAACATCAGTTACCCGGTCTTCACCGAGCACTTTGCCGTCAAAAGTCCGACCATCTTTCAACGTTACCGTCACCGTGTCAGCACCATCCACCACATGGGCATTAGTCAAAATTTGACCTGCGGAATTAATGATGAATCCAGAACCGCTACCTTCTATTGTTTGTCTGGGTTGTGATGGTTGATCTGCGAAAAAGCGCCGAAAAAATGGATCGTTAAATTCATCTGTTCTAGGAGAACTGACGACTCTAGTAGAATCAATTCTAACTACCGCTGGTCCGACTTTCTGCACTACCCCCACAACAAAGTTAGGATCTCCAGACTTGGCGAAAATTGGCGGTGGGACAATTACTGGAGAGCGATCGCTTGTATTTTGGGCTTCTGTCTGAGTCTGAGAATCATTTCTTTGATTCCCAATACCAACACTACCGCTAGGTAAACACCCCCCAAGGGACATGATTACGCCACTCAGCAGCATTAACATGATACCTGTTGCTGTCCACCGTTGAGGCAAACCCTTAGAGGATGTTTTTTTTTGCCCAAAGTCATGTGTTATCTTCATGTGTTGTGTGCAACTCCTTTGTGAGTCAGTGAGTGGTAGGATCTTGCCTACCGGGAACAAGAATAATTACAACTTAAAAGCTTGTTCTAGGTTTAGAGCATCTAAAGGCTAAATAGGTGCTTGCTCATATCTTCTATTTTGACTGAGCGATTTGAGATTTGAGATTTGAGATTAAAGAATTATATCTTTGGTACTGCATGACGTTTTAACTATGGAATAAATCCAAAATCGACAATTCCATTTTCCAAGAAGCGAACGGTTAACCGTGGGGACAGTCCACGCATCCGTCTTGAAAAGCTTTGAACGCAGGAAACCGAGCCTCAAACTTTTGTCTCCGACACGCTACGCGAACGCAAAATTCAAAATTGTTTGACGATTAGCAGCAAAGGTGGTATTTAAATGGAAATTCCCATAAAAACTCTGTGGATTCAGGTATTGGAGCGCTTACAGCTAGAATTATCCCGTCCCACCTTTGAAACTTGGATTAAAACTGCTAGTGCAGAGCGATTAGAAAATAATTGCTTGGTGATACTTACTCCTAACCCATTTGCGCGTAATTGGTTACAAAAGTATTACATAAATACAATCGCTCGTGTAGTACAAGACATTCTTGGTCATCCTGTAGAAATTTATCTTACCGTTGCTCAGGGTGATGAAGTTTCTTTTTTACATGAAGGAGAGCTTCCTCAGGCAGTTCCTATTCAAAATCATATTTTAGAAAATGCTTCTAAAAGCAAAACGATAACTAGTAAATTAAATTCTAAATATGTATTTTCGCGGTTTGTAGTTGGTGCAAATAATCGGATGGCTCACGCTGCTTCATTAGCAGTTGCTGAATCTCCAGGAAGAGAGTTTAATCCTTTATTTTTATGCGGTGGTGTCGGATTAGGGAAAACTCATTTAATGCAAGCTATTGGACACTATCGCCAGGAAAATTATTCTGATTCTAAAATATTTTATGTTTCTACCGAGCAGTTTACTAATGATTTAATTACTGCTATTCGTAATGATAATAGACAAGGTTTTCGAGAACATTACCGAGCGGCTGATGTACTGTTAGTAGATGATATTCAATTTATTGAGGGTAAGGAGTCTACGCAAGAAGAATTTTTTCACACTTTTAATACTTTATATGAAGCTGGTAAGCAAGTTATTATAGCTTCCGACCGTCCCCCCAAGCAAATTGCCCGCTTACAAGAACGTCTTTGTTCTCGTTTTTCGATGGGGTTAGTTGCGGATATTCAAGCGCCAGATTTGGAAACAAGAATGGCAATTTTGCAAAAAAAAGCAGAAGAGGAAAATATTACTTTGCCGAGAGATGTAATTGAATATATAGCTTCTAATTACACTTCTAATATTCGCGAGTTAGAAGGAGCACTAATTCGGGCAGTGGCGTATATTTCAATTTGGGGTTTAGCCATGACTGTAGAAAATTTAATACCAGTTTTAGAACCCAAAACTGAAAAACTGTCAGCCACTCCAGAAGCAATTTTATCGGTAGTAGCTGATGCTTTAAACATCTCAATTGAAGACTTAAAAAGTAGCTCGCGACGACGAGAAATAAGCTGGGCACGTCAAATGGGTATGTATTTAATGCGACAACACACAAAGTTGAGTTTGCCGAGAATTGGAGAAGTTTTTGGTGGGAAAGACCACACAACGGTGATTTATAGTTGCGATAAAATAGCCCAGCTACTAGAAAGCGATCGCACTTTGGTACAAACCTTACGTCAATTAAGCGATCGCATTAATATGACTAGTCGTTCCCAAAAATAAACCTCTGTCAAAATTCATTGAGTATAATTACTCTGTGGAAAAACCCATAGTTTTTCCACAACTTTTTCCACAGGTAATAGCTTGTGGAATTATCACTGGAGCAGAACTAACAAAGTTTTTCCACATTTTCCACAGCCATTATTAAGAAATCTAAACTAACTTCTGAAACTCTCTAGATGATTCATTTCTGGCTACTTCTAGATAGAAATTACTCTTTTTCCTACTCAGTGATGGCATTTCTTGCCAGCATGTTCGGCAAAACCAGTAAACTTCATTCTTGCGAATATGAGCCAAAAGTCGGTGGGAGCAGCAAGGGCAAGTATTCATGGTTTTTTAAAGTTATAAGAAGGTGATACTAAAAAAAATGTATAGTTTGCGACAAATATTTTGCACAAAACTATCTAAATGATGCCCTTTTTACGGAAAAATACCCTCAGCGGTAATACAGAAAACAAAAATAAAGCTCACCTTATAAAATTAAATTCTTCAGTATTACTACGTAATTGTTTCGATTTGTTATAATTTTTGCTGACAAATAATATTGTGTCTCTTTAATTAACACGTTTAGACGTTCCGCCGGAACGTCTCTACAGTAGAATATGTGTGATTTGCCGGAAATGGTATGATAACCGCTCTGTTTGCAATTATTTACAAAATTGTTGAAAATAGGGTAGTTTGGCAGGCTTGGAGCGCATCAATGCGGAACCTTTGTAGAGACGTTCCGACGGAACGTCTCTACAACATGTATGATTTGCCGGACATGATATTATTTATGAGTACAAAACACTTAAGTAAGTGGGGATAAACAAAAGTAATTATATTTTTCCCATGCCCGATGCCCCATGCCCCATGCCCTAAAATGATTTTTGCATTATGTTGCAAATGCTGGAGGATGCGAAATCTTAGGCAAAACGGCTTCCAGTTGTGCTGCAAGGCTGATGAGAGTAGCTTCAGCAGCGGGTTTTCCGATTAACTGAACGCTCATAGGTAAACCGTTATCGTCAAAACCAACAGGAAGTGCGATCGCTGGTTGTCCCGTAGCATTAGCTGGTGGACAAGGTGCAATCCAATGTATAATTTTTTGGAATGTTTCTTCTGGACTCAAATTTGCCCATTCCCCAACGCGGATCGGTGAATGCAGATAAACTGGCAATACCAACACATCCACTGTGTCAAAAAACGCCACGATTTGCCGCGCTACCATCTGAAGACGAAAAACTGCTCGCAGATATTCACCAGCCGAACCAGTTCGCGCTAATAAAAAGCGATTCACGGGTTGCAAAACTTCAGCCGGAATACCCGACGCATCCACGCTACTTTGCCAAACAACTTGAAATGGTTCAACTAAACCGCTAAAATCCGGACATTGTTCTTCAACTGTATGACCGAGTTCTTCTAATAACTTAACTGTTTGCATCACAGCTTGCTGACAATTAGTGTCAGCTTTTCCTAACGGATGGATGTTAGTCCCAAAGGCAATTCGTAAAGCACCGACTTTTTCTTTACTTGCAGTGAGAAATGATGGTTTGGGATCGGGCAACCAGTAAGGATCGCCGGTGACATAGCCAGACATGACATCCAAAAGAGCGGCTGCATCGGCTACAGTACGGGCTATCGGACCATTGGTGGCAATTCCACTGAGGCGATCGCCTGCTGGTGCATGTGTCACTCTTCCACGGGATGGCTTAATGCCCACTAAGCCACAACAAGCCGCAGGACCGCGAATCGATCCACCACCATCGGAACCTTGAGCGATCGCAGACAATCCCGCTGCTAATGCTGCTGCTGCCCCCCCACTCGAACCACCGGGAGTGTATTCCAAATTCCACGGATTTCTGGTTGCGGGAAAACCCGTAGGCTCTGTGTAAGGAAATGAACCAAGTTCGGAAGTTGCCGTTTTACCTAAAAGAACAAATCCTGCCGAACGTATCAACGTCACTATCCCATCATCATACTCAGCAATCTGATTCAATAACGCCGGATTCCCGTAGGTACAAGGGAAACCTGCCACCGGGTTAAGGTCTTTAATCGAAATTGGCACCCCAAAAAATGGTGGTAGAGATGAAGTTTCCCCACTCTCAGACAAGATTTCTGTTTTGGCTTTGGCATCAGCGATCGCACTCTCTGCCATTACCGTAAAATAACTTCCTAATTGCGGATCTAAGCGCTGAATTCGTTCTAGATATAATTCCACCAACTCCAACGGTGACACTTGACGCTGACGAATTAATTCTGCCTGCTGCAATGCTGGGGTAAAAGCTAAATCAATTTGATTCATGGGATAGAACCAAGGTAGTTTTATCTATTCGTACCATTTTTTCGGCAATTTACGCATAATTCCTGGGAACTTTAACTTGTTCGCGTAATTCCCCCAATAGACACAAAGGAAGTGAAAAAAATGTAGAGACAATTCTGTGCTACGTCTCTAGAAGTTCTGGATAACGCATATTTAATTTTTACTTCCTACATCAGGCTATAAAACAGAAATAATTATTCAATTAAATGCAGCTTTAGCACCTTTAGCTTTTCCAGAAATGGAAATACCTTTTTCGGAATTATTTCTTTCTTAAGTAGTGAGGACTTCAGTCCTCATCCTATAAAATAAGGACTAAAGTCCTTGCTACAAAGTTAAACTAGAGAACGTTGACATACCCATTATTTTCGGTCAGTCAAAATCTCATAGCCAGTATCCGTCACCAAAACGGTATGCTCAAACTGAGCCGAGAGTGAATTATCCACCGTTACAGCAGTCCAGCGGTCAGATAAAGTCCGCGTCACCTTAGAACCTGCATTCAAAATTGGCTCAATAGCCAGCGTCATTCCTGCACGTAGCTTTACATTTGGCATTTCCCGCGTGCGGAAGTTGAAAACTGAAGGTTCTTCGTGCAAGTTGCGACCAACACCGTGTCCGGTGAAATCCTCAACTACACTAAAGCCATTACCTTTTACATGGTCTTCAATTGCTCCAGCAATATCTATAAGGTAATTTCCGGCTTTAACTTGTTCAATGCCTTTGAAAAGCGATTCTTCGGCTACGCGAATCAGTTTAGCAGCTTCTGGTGTGACATTACCCACGGCAATAGTAATGCAGGAGTCACCATGAAAACCTTGATAAAAAGCACCTGTATCTACTTTTAAAACATCCCCCAAACGGATGACTTTTTTCGGACTGGGGATACCGTGTACAACTTCATTATTAATGCTGGAGCAGATAGAACCAGGAAAACCGTGATATCCCTTAAAGCTTGGTGTTGCACCCATTTCTCGGATGCGTTTTTCCGCATGAGCATCTAAGTCAGCAGTAGTCATTCCTGGCTGTACCAACTGAGAAATTTCTTTCAAAACGGTAGCCACAATTTTTGCAGATTGCCGCATAATTTCAATTTCACGCGGCGATTTAATTTCAATTCCTCGGCGTTGTCGTTTGGTAACATTAGGCTGAGTTGATTGAGAAAGCAAGTTACTGAAAATGTTCATTGTTAATTGTTAGTTGTTAGTTGTTGGTTGTTAGCTGTTGGTTGTCAAAAATTACTCCTAACTATGTTTTATGTACGGTTATGTGCTAAAACAGCCGGATCGGATGTGACTACTACAATTTTATCTGGATAAAGTAACTCACGAGCAGCTTGATTGACTTGGGCAAGTGTAGGCAAATAAAAAAGTTATACAATTAATTTTCCGAAAGCTTAATGGGCATGGGTTTTAAGCTATTGTTCTCAGGTATGAGGCTTGCGATCGCACTTGCCTTGAGTGCATCCTGAGATCGACCCTACTTTATGTCGCGGTCAAACTTGGCTTGTGTCCAGTCTCGTTTGCTTCTAGACATAAAAAGCTCCTGTAGATGCTTGCACATACACCCACAAGAGAAATTTTCCAACTTTATTATTCCTCTACAATATTTGTCTACACTTACTACGAATTTATTCTACCGTTACCGACTTGGCTAAATTTCTAGGCTGATCGACATCCAAACCGCGCCGCGCTGCAATATGATAAGCCAATAATTGCAAAGGAATTACAGTCAGAATTGGCGAAAGCAATTCCGAGACGTTAGAGACGGGGAGCAAGTCGTTAAAAATTTCCGCAGCTTCACCATCTTTGACGGGAGTCACACCGATTAACCGTGAATCTCTGGCTTTTGCTTCTTGAGCGTTGGAAAGCACCTTTTCGTAAACATTACCAGGGATAGCGATCGCTACTACTGGTACTTTGGCATCTAATAGAGCGATCGGACCATGTTTCATTTCTCCAGCTGGATAACCTTCAGCGTGAATATAGCTGATTTCTTTTAATTTCAACGCTCCTTCTAAAGCGATGGGAAAATTAATTCCCCTACCCAAAAAGATAAAATCTGTGGTTTCCGCAAAGTCGTGCGCTAACTGTTCAATTATATTTTCCTGTTTTTCCAAAGTTGCTTCAATTTCTTTCGGAATTTGTCGCAAAGAGTTAATAATTTCCTCTAATTTGTCGGGAGAAATTGTTTGACGACGATAAGCTAAATCCAAGGCTAAGGCATAAAATGCCATCAGTTGGGCAATAAAAGTTTTCGTTGCCGCTACCCCAATTTCTAGTCCCCCGTGAGTATTGATAATCTGAGATACCATTTGACCCAAGGTGCTTTCTGGACGATTGGTAATTCCCAACAGTCGCGGTTGATACTTAGGTTCTTTACCACTACGGCGTTCTTTTTCCATCGCCAAAGCAGCTAATGTATCAGCAGTTTCGCCAGATTGAGTTACACCAATTGTGAGAGTATTTGCTGTTAAAGGTGACGGTGCGTAGCGAAACTCAGAAGCATATTGAACCTGTGTGGGAATTTCTGCCAATTGTTCAATCAAGTATTTACCGATTAGTGCTGCGTGCCAACTAGTACCACAAGCGACGATTTGAATTTGCTCTAAATCAAGGTAAAATTCTGCTGGTAAGCTTAAATTAACCGGCGAAGACGGATCATTTGTAAAGTAAGCTTCTAAACAAGCCCTAACTACTCCCGGTTGCTCGTAGATTTCCTTGAGCATGAAGTGCTTGAATCCCTGTTTTTCTACCATCATGGGACTCAAGTTGAGCAAACGCGGTTGTTTTTTCAACCTGTCACCGGCAAAGTTATATATTTCCACCCCTAAAGGTGTCAACCGTGCCATTTCGCCATTTTCCAGGGTTAGTACCGCACGAGTATGAGAAACGATCGCTGGGGTATCAGAAGCACAGAAAAATTCACCTTGACCAAAACCAATTACCAGGGGTGCTTGTTGTCGGATGGCAATCAGTTCATCGGGAAAATCAGCACAAAGGCAAGCGATCGCAAATGCTCCCTCTAATTTATTCACAGCTTGACGCACTGCCTCAAAGAAGGGAGAAGGGGAGTGGGGGAGAGGAGGAGAGGAGGGATTTTTTAATAATTCGGCGATTAAGTGGGGAATTACTTCTGTATCAGTTTCCGAACGAAACACATAACCTTTTTGTTTGAGATCCTCGCGTAACTCGCGGTAGTTTTCAATAATGCCATTCTGCACCACCGCTACCCGCATTGCTGTATCCATGTGCGGGTGAGCATTATACTCTTCTGGCTTACCATGAGTTGCCCAGCGAGTGTGACCAATACCAATTTGTGCTGGGGTTTCGATAGCTTCTAGTTTAGAACGCAAGTTATGCAGTTTGCCTTTGGCGCGAACGCAATTAACCTCACCTTCCCAAATAGTGGCGATTCCAGCGGAATCGTAACCCCTATACTCCAGTTTTTCCAGCCCAGAGAGCAAGATTTCTGTCGCTACTTGAGTGCCGATATAACCTACAATGCCGCACATTGCTCACACCACTTTGTTTTGAGGACGATTAAACCTAGTATAGTTCCTAACATTGATATGCGGTTTTCGCTAACTTTAAACGTGAACAAATAAAAAAAGCAATTTGCTTTCTTTACCACTCGATAGTGCGATCTTATTTTCTACCGCAACGCCAATATTTTTAAAGGGTGGTAACTATACACTATTCAAATTAATAATGTATAATTACCACCCTATGATGCTGTTATCTGTTTGCGATTGACTGTAAATTGCCAGTCGAATCAGAAATTCGGGTGAATTTCTTAGTAAGCCAGACCCATACTGCGAGTAGTTTCGGCTCCGAGGTAAACCCGGATGCTCAAAAAGTCGGTGGGGCAAGCAGTTTCACACCGCTTGCAACCTACGCAATCTTCAGTGCGGGGTGAAGAGGCAATTTGAGCAGCTTTACAGCCATCCCAAGGAACCATCTCTAGCACGTCTGTGGGGCAAGCGCGGACGCATTGTGTGCAGCCAATGCAGGTATCGTAGATTTGTACGCTATGAGACATTGAAAAAAAATCTCCTAACTGAAGTGTTCTTCTCTGCCAAAGAATCATAATCAAGGCATAGTTTACCGCAGTGTTCTAGCACCTGTAAGCAAAAGGCTACATAACTTTAAACAACTTGACAGTTTGCCAGTAAGTCTGCTATGCACTGCTCTGGTTTTAATAATACGGCAGTTGCCTGTTTGAAATTGCGATCGCCTATTACAAAATTGGGAAATGGGCATGGGGCATCTCCATAAAAGACGTAAAGACGTTCCACTAGAACGTCTCTACAAGGGTTTCGGGCAAGCCCTAATTATGAAGAAGCATCTCGCAACTCAGCGGTGCGAACAGATAACAGCTGTGTCTGGTTTCCGCGTAGCACTTTTACCTGCAACGTTTGACCGAGACGACTATTTTCGACAACATTTTGCAACTCTTCGGCTGTCGCGATCGCTTGTCCATCAATTTGCACAATCACATCACCCAGACGCATCCCCCCTGCTGCTGCGGGAGAATTGGGTAAAACTCGCATCACCAAAACACCATTAGCTTCGGGTATTTGCAGTGGTGAATTGGGGTCATTGTTATTTTCTCTAGCAGCATCAGCAGTTAAAGTTAGCATTTGCACACCTAAATAGGGGTGAGCAACTTTTCCACCACGTTCAAGTTGATAGGCGATCGCTTTTGCTTTATCTATGGGAATCGCAAACCCAATTCCCATAGCGTCAGCACGAATTGCTGTATTGATCCCAATCACCTCACCTCGGTCATTTAACAGTGGTCCCCCGGAGTTACCAGGGTTAATTGCTGCATCGGTTTGAATAAATTCCAAGCGTTTGTCAGGAATTCCTACTTGAGCGCTGGAACGTCTGAGAGTGCTGACGATTCCTAAAGTCACCGTATTATCGAATCCTAAAGGATTACCGACAGCGATCGCCCAGTCTCCCACTTGTACATTAGCTGAAGAACCCAAGGGCGCAGTTGGTAAATTTCCCCCAGCATTAATTTTGACCACTGCTAAATCTGTTACTTCGTCAACACCTTGTACCTTTCCTTCAAAGCTGCGACCATCTTTGAGACGGACTGTCACTTTATCAGCTTTATCGACTACGTGAGCATTAGTAAGAATCAAGCCACTTTTGTCAATAATGAAACCAGAGCCTAAACCGCGTAATTGTTCTGAAGGCATCCTTTGGGGTAAACTGTCACCGAAAAACCTGCGAAAAAACGGATCGTCAAACATCGGATCTACCCGACGAGTAATTGTGCGCTCAATATCAATTCTGACAACTGCCGATCCCACACGATTCACCGCAGCAGTGACAAAACTACTACTAGCGATCGCAGCACTCCCAGGTGATTGTCTTTGAGCAATTAATTGTGATGAAGAATCTGAATTTAGAGGATTTGGTGCAGGTTCCGCTTGGGAGGGTAACACTTGCAAGCTACTAACTGTTAGCAAAACTCCTAGAAATATCGCTAACACATGGGTACTAAGTTGGCGTATAGACCGGGGTATTTGGGAAAATCGCATAACCACACAAGAATGTTTCAGCGTAATTATTGTTTAATCTGGACAAATATTAGAAGTTTTGAGCTACGAAAACCGCTACTCAAACTTCTCTATCTACAGCTATTGTTGCATTGGGCATGGGGCATTGGGCATTGGGCATTGGGCATCAATCTGATAAATTCTCCCTTATCTCCCTTATCTCCCCATCTCCCCATCTCCCCATCTCCCCATCCCCCCTCCTCTCTAGGCTAGGATCTTAATGTTGCCAGAACTTTGATACCTATGAATGGATTAAACCGATTAGCTGAAGAAACCTTGTCCATAACACCAGCAGAACATTCCCAAAACGATATAGACCACAGCCACACAAATCGTACTCATGGGCATGGACAGTCGGCTCATCCACACGTCCATAGCGAAGAGTCATTGCGGCGAATTGTTAATCGGCTGTCGCGCATAGAAGGACACGTTCGTGGCATCAAAACAATGGTGCAACAAAATAGTCCTTGTCCTGATGTTTTATTGCAAATTGCCGCCGTTAGAGGTGCAATAGATAAGGTAGCGCGAATTGTTCTCGATGAACATTTAAATGAGTGTATTGGTAGAGCCTGCAAAGAAGGCAATATTGAAGCGGAAATTCAACAACTCAAAGCCGCTTTGGATCGGTTTTTACCTTAGAAAATTCGATAAACCAAAAACCATGTAGAGACGCGATATATCGCGTCTCTACATAGACTAAATATCACGAAAAATCCTTTTAACTCTCAATAGCAGTCCTTTCCATGTATTACACAGAACAAAACTGGGATCATTAGGATTGTGGAATCCACAAAGAAACAGAACCAGCATTGCATCGAAAATCAGCCCAGCCCTCATCATTCGTCGTGATGGGTTCGCTAATATGTTCAGTGATGTCAATGTAAGCCTGGTTAGGTTGCCCAACTTCCATCCACTTAGTCCCCTCTCCCCCATTACTCAGAACAACCGCCATACCCCCAGGATGTTCTTCATCTCCTAAGCGTGTCCATCCGATTGTATTCGCGTGATCGAAATAATCGTATTGGTCGCCATAGGCATAAGTTTGACGAGCGTGCAAAAATTTATCAATTATCCATTGATGACTATCGAGCCAAATCTCATACTCATTGCCATCTGGACCCTTATCCTTGTAATGAGCACCATAATAATCCCCATAAAAGATACAGGGATAACCTTCAGCCCGGAGTAGGATTAAGGCGTAAGCCAAGGGTTTAAACCAACCTTCCACTACAGATTCCAACGACTGCAAGGGTTGAGAATCATGATTGTCAACTAAGGTGACGGCTAAAGCAGGTTGCTGTTGCACCAAGGTGTTATCAAATATCTGCCGCATGTCGTAGTCATTGCCTTGTTTGCTGGCAGCGCTAAAGTTATAGTGCAATGGCGCATCAAACAACATCACATTGCCACCGGTGACGTTAATGAAATGGTGCAGCGCTTCAATTTCATAAGACCAATACTCACCGACGGCAAAGAGATCGCGACCTGCCTTTTGGCGACAGTGTTGTAGCCATTCTGGGAAAAAGCCAGCTCTAACGTGTTTAACGGCATCAAAACGAAAGCCATCTATATTAGTGGTTTCTACAAACCACTCACCCCAGCGATTCAACTCGTCGCGAACTTCTGGACTTTCCATATCCAGATCGCATCCCATCAGATAATCGAAAGCGCCTTTTTCTAGGTCAACCTGTTCGTCAAATTTTTTATCTTTGAACAGATAAACTGCGTTTTCACCTTCGTTGTAAACGTTGTAATCAACAGCATCGAAGTGCCACCAGTGCCATTCCATCTCGGAGTATTTGCCTTGGCGACCTGGGAAGGTAAAGTGAGTCCACACTTTAATCTTTTGCATCTCACCGATCGCCTCGTTGCGATTGTCTGGATTATAGGGTGTTGCTTCCACCTCTTCGGGTTCGTCTGCACCTAACTTGTGGTTGAGGACAACATCAGCATAAACTCGAATGCCAGCAGCTTTTGCAGCCTTGACAGCAGCGATATACTCGTCTTTTGTGCCGTACTTTGTCCGAACTGAGCCTTTCTGGTCAAACTCGCCTAGATCATACATATCGTAGACCCCGTAGCCGACATCGTACCCACCCGCTGTTCCTTTGTAAGCTGGGGGTAGCCAAACAGATGTAATACCTGCATCAGCTAAGTCTTTGACTTTCTCTTTAAACTCATTCCAAAGATTGCCATCTGGAGGGGTATACCAATGGAAATACTGCATCATTACACCATTTAATTGAGCCATCTGCAACCCCTCTAGTAAAATATACGATGAATTTTGATTGTTGACACCAAGACTATACTTGAAGTTTTGTTTTATGTTTCTACATCGAAACAAAAGTCTACTAATAACGTAGTAGATTTTCTTCTGATGATTCACACCAAAACTACTTATATAAACTCGTGCCACTTCCCTAGATATAATATGTCCCTAGAAACTTACCAATTTTACTATTCTTTCACGGGCAATTCTCAAAAAAAAACAATTCTTTTTTTACATGGATTCATGGGTAATTGTCATGATTTTGATGAAACAATAAAATTTCTAGTCGATGATTTTTATTGTCTGACAATTGACCTTCCCGGACATGGGAAAACTCAAGTTTTTGGTGGCGATGAGTGCTATACAATGGCAAACACGGCACAAGCATTAATTAACTTATTAGATAACCTAAAAATTGCTCAATGCTTTTTAGTTGGTTATTCAATGGGTGGAAGATTGGCTTTATACTTGAATTTGCTTTTTCCTCAGCGTTTTTCTAAAGTTATCTTAGAATCAGCTTCTCCTGGTTTAATAACAGAAGCCGAACGATTAGAGCGAGTTAAATCTGATGAACAAATAGCGACAAAATTAACAAGATGTGTTGAAGAAACTGATTTTAGAGTTTTTTTATTAAATTGGTACAATCAGCGAATTTTTGGTTATATAAAAAATCATTCTGAGTTTGAGGGAATGATAGAAAGTCGGTTGCAGAATAATCCTTTAGAATTGGCTAAATCATTGCGCTTTATGGGTACTGGATGCCAACCTTCTTTGTGGGAACAACTGGAAGAAAATACAAATTCGTTGCTGTTATTAGTTGGGGAATATGATGAAAAATTTATAATTGTTAATATAAAAATGGTTAATATATGTAAATTTACTCAATTAAAAATAATTAGTAACTCTGGGCATAATATACATTTTGAAAATACTTTTGCTTTTGTGCAAAATATCAGGAAGTTTTTAATTTAGGTTTGAAATTATATGAATATTACTTGTTATTTTTAAGTTGGAATAAGCGTTGAAATGCTTACTACGAATATCAATTTTTCGTTGCGTTTAGTTCTTCTTGCAAGTTTTTCTGATAAATAGTAGGTAGATATCGACTGACGGAATTAGTTTCTATGCCATATCCGAGACTTGTCCAAGTGGGGGAAAGTCGGCGTAAAACTTCTTTTAATTTTCCTTGATGCAGTTGTTGAGAAATGTCAGTTCCCCAAACTTTGCGATCGCTTAACCAACTGTAAACTACTGCATCTTGATATTCTGCTGCAAAACTATAATTTGCCCAAAACATAAACCGCGTCGGGTTCGGATGATAGCGAGGAGCAATTCTATACCAAGTAGTGTTGATGATTTGATATCTCCCAGCAGCTGTGGAACAATTGCCTTTGTTAGGACCAGTAACAATTGTGACGCATATCTGAGGATGATTGCTCAAATCGTTGACTTGCTGTCCACCATATAACAGAGAATAAGGGCGATCGCTATTTGCTTCACTAGCTGATATAGTTCGCATTAAAGCACGAATGTAAGGATCGCCACCTTTCATCACCAAGGGTGGATTTTTTTGACCAAAGACAGGATCGTTATGCGATCGCAAATCCCCAAATACATACCACTGCAACAAATATACAAAGCCGAGAAGTGCGGCTATCGGTCCTATCAGTTTTTCAACACCTTTTGATTCAACGCTTTTCAGACTCGGCTCCTTAAAATTTACGTATAATCAACAACAATAATAATCGATGCACTTTGAAACGGCAAAGTTTACTTAAGTAGTCTAGGACTTACGCACTCGTTACGAGAAAACAAGACTTTGAGATTGCTTCCTTACGTCGCAATGACGGAAATACGTGGTACCGTGCGTAAGTCCTGTAGTCAATAGTCAACAGTCCAAAGATTGACCATTGACCATTGACCATTGACTCAGACTACATTAGTAAACAACTGCCCAAAGCTTTTCGAGGTAGCCTCTTCTTTAGCAACAATCTCAACAATTTTGTTGCGTGCAGCACTTTCAAACAGCGACTCCACACAAACTTGGGCGACTTTCTGCCTGGGAATGCTGCCCTCGAATAGTGTATCAGCACTTTGCATCACAATTCGATTGGAATTATCTTCATTTTTTAATCCCCCAGGACGGACAATTGTATAAATCAAACCGCTTTTCTGAATATATTCCTCAGCTTGCTTTTTCCAAACTAAAATCAGCCAGAACAAGTTCAAAGGATGAAATAACTTGGAAGTACACAATGAAGAAACGAAAACAAAATGCTCTATTCCCTTCGCTTTGGCAGCATCTACTAAATTTTTAGTCCCTTCAAAATCTACTTTATAGGGTCCTGTGGGGTCAAAGCTCGGTTTGGCTCCGGTAGCGCAAAGTACTATTGTACTATCTCCCAAAGCAGTGGACAGGCTTTCTGGGGTTAACACATCCCCTACAACTAACTCAACATCAGGAGGCAAAATCGCGATCGCTTTTTCTGCGTCGCGTACCAAAGCACGGACGGGAATATTTTTTGCAATTAGCTCTTGTACTATCCTACGACCTGTTTCACCTGTTGCCCCTGCTACAAATGCTTTCATGATAAACGCTATCCTAGAAAACTAATATTTGATTTCTTTGTTCCCTATTTTAGTGATTCTATCAAAACAGCGTGGGAGCGTGAGAACCCCTGCGCTTTAGCGAGGGGATGAAACGCGATCCAAGGGGATTTATCCCCGTGTTTCCTCAGTAGCAACGACAATGAAATACAGGAGGTGATGACAAGTTGTACAGAACAATACCGCTAAAAGCAAAGTTTACGGATGAAGAAAAAGCTTTTTGGGTTGACCAATGCGAACACGCTAATAGCTTGATTAATTGCGCCATATACGAGACAAAACAAGCTCATTATGCAAGTTTGCAAGAATCTGAGAATGCTTTTACTACTTATTGGCGTGGTGATGAATTGCGCTATGGGTGGAAGTGCTACCAATGCAAAACTACTTACCCTGAACTAGATAAAATCCTCAAAGACAACCCACATTACAAAGCGATGGCTGCACAGTCAGCACAACAAACGCTTAAGTCCGTGGGAGAATCAATAACCAGCTACAACGGATTGGTTAAAAAATATTATCGAGGTGATGTTGATAAACCTTCGTTGCCAAAGTATAGAAAACGTGGTGGTCTTGCTGCGGTTACATTTCCCCGTCAAGCTTTAACCTACAAAAACGGTTGTTTTTACCCATCAATAAGCAAAGAAACTAAGCCACAGTTACTAACTGAAATCACTTTACATCTACCCGGTTTCATTGATTCTGATTGGGTAAAAGAGGTTACGGTTAGACCTTATCTAGGTGAATTGTGGATTGATTGGGTTATTGATGATGGCAAAGAACCAATTGATATTAACCCTAACCTTGATTACACCCAAGCATGGTCATTTGACCACGGTGGGACTAATTGGCTAACAGGTGTATCGACTCGTGGTAAAAGCTTGATTATTGATGGTAGAAAACTTAAATCAATGAATCAAGGTTATTGCCGTTTAGTCGCGAAGTGCAAACAAGGAAAATCTGATTTTTATTGGGATTCAAACCTTGATCGTGTGCAACGTAAACGCAACAACCAAATGCGTGACGCTGTTAATAAAGCATCGCGATTTATTATTAACCAGTGTCTTAATGACCAAGTAGGAAATCTTGTTATTGGTTGGAACGACGGGCAAAAAAATGGATCTAATATGGGTAAGCGCGGCAATCAAAACTTTGTGGTCATTCCCACAGGAAGATTGATTGAACGCCTGAAACAACTTTGTCCAGAATACGGGATAAAACTAACAATTACTGAGGAAGCATATACTTCAATTGCGTCTTACCTGGATGGTGATTCATTGCCGAAACACGGTGAAAAACCCGAAGGGTGGAAACCATCAGGTCAAAGAGTAAAACGCGGAATGTATAAGAGTCGTCATGGTCATTTCATCAATGCTGATTGCAATGGTGCGGCTAACATCATGAGAAAAGTAGCCACACAGCTAGGCTTAACCCTAGTCGAGGTGGGTAGAGGGATTTTGACAGTCCCACAACGATATGACTTGTTTACGCGATTAAATAAATCATATCGTAAACGTTGCGTTCGCGAAGCGTGTCCCCTTGGGACAAGTGCGGCTAGAAGCCGCACTTCGCAACATCAGTTTAGAATCCCCTTGCTTCTAGCGAGGGGAGATGTCAAGAAATTGCTGGCAGATTTTTAAAGTTTCCGTCAAAATGTACTCTGGGTGCGTGAAATTTCACCCCATATGGGAACTATGAATACAGGTAAACGCTAGATCATACAGGAATTCTATATGCTTTCAAAAAATCGTGAATATCAATCCTTAGAAATAAAAGAAGCAGTTGTACCTGTGCCATCAGCAGCGGATACTGAAGAGACGCTAGAGCAAGCAATTAGTGGAACACCAACAAAGTTCTATGGTCGTTATCACGACTTTATGGAGATGTACGCTTCAGCAAGCAAGGTTGCTGAGTACCTCAATGCTCATTCTTCATGGTTTTCGCGTTGCGCTGAACCGATGAAGGTGCAACCGCTAGGGGAAAATGGTTATGCTCTAGGAATCGGTCGTTTTGGCTCTTTTGGTTATGAGGTAGAGCCAAAAATTGGTTTGGAACTGTTACCTCCGCTTGATGGTATTTACCGCATCCACACTATACCCATCCCTGGCTACTATCCGCCCGGTTATGACGTAGACTATAACGCATCGCTGCATATGATAGAAAATGTTGCAAACGATGCACCCACAAGTATCAACGAGATAACGCGAGTTGAATGGGAATTGGATTTGATCGTTGATATTTACTTTCCTAAGTTTATTCAGCGTTTGCCTAAGTCTTTGGTGCAATCTACAGGCGATCGCGTACTTAACCAAATCGTCCGTCAAGTCTCAAAACGCCTAACGCGCAAAGTTCGGCAAGATTTTCATCAATCTTTAGGAATAGATTTACCTGTCAATTCTCAGAAAAAGCGTTGAGTGGATAGTAGATAGTGGATAGTGGATAGTGGAAAATCTTAAGAACCAACCACTATCCACTATCCACTAACAACCAACAACTAACTATGCATTAGCAAGAAGTTTTTGAACAATTTGCACACCGGTAATAGCCTGCCAAGTAAAAAGTCCCAAAAGTGCAAAATTTAACAAAATGTGAGTCATCCGCGCCCAATTTGCGCCTTTTTGCATAAAAGGAGATAGGGACGCAGAAAATGCTATCAAACTCGTCATGCCAAGCCCTGCTAGCAAGTGAGAACCGAAAAATAACTTACCATTATTGATGTAGGTGACAGCCATAGCAGCGATCGCACCTGCCACCATCAAACCTAAGAGTATCGACCCTATTTGATGGTGTTTGACGTTATATTTACCTTTAATCAGTTCTTTTTTCTGTTCACCTTCAGCATGTCTGGTACGCTGTACTTGTAATCCCAAGTAGGCAGCATAAATCGACAATAGCAGTAGCGCCCACATCAATACTGGATGAATGAAGTTGAGCCAATATTTCACGGATGGAGAAAGTGCGATATTCATAAGTGTTCCCGCCTAGTTATTAAATCTTTATAAAAGTTAGCATAATCGGTTGAGAAAAGATTGCAAAGCTATTTCTTATAAGATAATTCCTATAGGCAGAGAAAGTGGAAATTTCTGTAGAGACGCTCGTTTGATCGGGCAACGCAGAATTAAATTCGGTCAATGTCTATTTGTCTGAGTTAGCGATCGCACTTCGGAGAATTATCAATGGCTTCTACTCAAGATATTCCGTTAATACGCGCAATTACTCGTGGGGATCTAAAGCTTGTGCAAGCCCTACTAACTCATGGTACGCTTGCTGATACGTGCGATCGCACTGGAACTACGCCGTTAATGTTTGCTGCTAATTTAGGTTACACCGAAATTGCGCGATCGCTTCTCGATGCGGGCGCGAGTATCAATTTACCGAGAAAACGCTATAGGTTGACTGCTTTAATGTTGGCAGCCAGTGCCAATCAAGTTGATATTGTTCAGCTTTTAATATCTAGAGGCGCTGATGTCAATGCCACGAACGAAGATGGCAGTACAGCTTTAATGGCAGCAGCTTTGAAAGGTTATGTCAATGTGGTGAAAGTCTTGCTTGCTGCCAATGCAGATGTGAATGTCAGAGATAAAGATGATGACACTGCTTTGAAAATGGCAGTTAAATACCGTCATTGCGATATTCTTAATAATTTACTACAAACAGGCGCAGATGTCAATACCCAAGATCAAGATGGTGAGACTTTGTTGATGCTAGCGGCAGACTTGGGACATTTGGAAGTTGTGCAAGCATTGTTGACAGGGGGGGCTGATGTGAATCGGCAAAATCAAGATGGGGGAACTGCACTATCAGCAGCTGCGGCAGCGGGACATAATGCGATCGCCTCAATTTTATTAGATCGTGGGGCTGATGTGAACACCCAAGATCAAGATGGTGAAACAGCTTTACATCTTGCGGCTGTTGAAGGCTATGGTGATGTGGTAGAAGTGTTACTTAGTCGTGGTGCGGATGTGCAGATAAAAAACCATCTGGGTGATACACCATTATTTGTTGCGGCGTTCCAGGGACATAGTAAAATTGTAGAGGCGCTGTTGCGGCAAGGTGCGGATGTAAATGGAAAATCAAGCGAAACGCCTTTGATACTAGCTGTATCGCAAGGACACGCTGAGACGGCGAAAGTATTGCTAGACTACGGTGCTGATGTTAATACTCAAGGCGATGATGGCAAAACGGTTTTGATTAAAGCAGCCGAACGCAATCAAATAAGTATAATGCAGCAACTGCTAGATAAAGGTGCAGATGTCAATTATATAGATTCAGCCGGAGCAACAGTTTTAATGTGGGCAGCATCGCGGGGTTATAACGAAGCTGTGCAGATGTTAATTAAAGCTGGGGCAGATGTGAATTTAAAAAATCAAGGTGGTTATACAGCTTTAGCGATCGCTGAGTTTAATGGTTATGAAGATGTGGTGCAAAGTTTGCGGGCAGCCGGCGCAGAAGAATGAAAAAAACTTGTAGAGACGCGATTCATCGCGTCTGTCAAGAATCACAATACCCCGTTATATAATGTCCGATATTGTAGAGACGTTCCGCCGGAACGTCTCTACGACGGTTGGAATGTTTTTATTGTTAATTAAACCGACATGATATTAAACCTTAGAAGCGTCGATTTAATAAATTGTATAAATCTTGCACAAACTGACATAATCGACCTTTCCAGGTAAGACGGGGAGTTAAATGGCGTTGTAGAATTGTCAGATTTTCTCGAATACTTGCTGTAGTGGGATGATTAGATCCTAAAAGGCGATCGCACATTGCCAAAGCTTCAATGTATATAGGTTCGGCATCGCTGTACCGCCCTTGGTTATCGTAGAGTGCTGCTAAATTGTTCTGTACTAGTAGTCTGGCAAGTCAACTTTGCAAAGTCCGATATCTGGGTATACCCGCCCCATTTTCTTACGTGCATCCGTAGTTTTAAAGCGCCAATTTACACTCGCCTTTCGATAATTGCGATCGCTTTCCCAGAGGGAGATTTCCTGGGATAACGGAATAGTTCTTTTGAATCACCCTATATGGAGATTTATACGGAGCTATTCCATATAACCCTCTTAAAAAGGGTGTTTATGAGGAAAATTTCGGTATAATACTGTTATTTGGGGGATTAAACATATGGGAACTCTACTTTGAGCAACGACGCTTTCGTAGGGTGGCGGATGCGTTACCTCGTCGTCCAAAGTTACTGACCTTAATCATTAATTCATTTAACTCGACAAGGAGAATATCTCTTATGAACATTTCACCATTTCTCAATAAAAAGCTCGCTCGACGTTTTAAAGGATACGACTTTGATGGCAATGGCTACGCCGAGAAAACAGATTTCGAGCAGGCTGTTGCCAGGATGTGCGAGGCATTTGGTCATAGACCTGATTCCCCAGCGCGACAGCGGTTATATGACCTCACCATGCAACTTTGGCAGCGTCTTGTCACCACTGCCGATACCAATGGAGATGGTCGTATCAGCGAAGCCGAATACAAGAATGCATTTGCCAACAGTATGCTTGTAACCCCTGAAAACTTTGAGCAAGGCTATCGTCCGTTTTGCGAGGCGGTTATGGACATCGTCGATGTCGATGGCGATGGTCGTCAAAGTGTAGAGGAATATGAACTTTGGATGCATACATTGATCAACGTGCCAAAGTCCGATACGCGTGTGGCTTTCCGCCTGATCGATAAGGATGGCAGCGGCTATATCACCACCGATGAAATGGTGGAGGCTATCCGCGAATACTACTTCAACGAAGACCCGGAATCGATTGGAAGCTTGTTGCTTGGTCCGCTTGATTCCTAAGTCCAGTCCTTGTCCTGTTTGTCGTTGTGGGCAATATCTCCTGGAGTGTGCAGGCGCTGTTACCAGGAAGTGCTTTGCACCTCTGCACTGGGCGTATTTAGAAGGAGTTTTCGCTCAAGCACCTGCATTGCTCAAAGCTTCTATGAAACCATTTCAGCCATACATTTGGTCAAAGCCTTTGGTCGAGGGCATCAACAGTATTTGACTGACCAAAGGTTCCATATGCTACTTTATCTCTAACTTTAATTTATTAACACACCACTTTTGTTATTTATTCCGTAAATAAGTTAAACTCTAGCGTCTGATTTGCTAACGCTCTTGCGCTAATTTAGCTTTAGCTTGTTGCCAAAGTGCTTCTAACTCATCCAAAGTGTAATCGGAAAGGGGACGGTTAGCAAACGCTTCCATTTTTTGTAACCGCTGAATAAATCGCTGATTTGTACCTTGTAAAGCTTCTGATGGATCAAGTTTATACCATCGCCCAAGTTGAATAATTGAAAATAGTAAATCGCCTAATTCCGCTTGTTGTTCTGCTGGTGTTTCCTGTTCTAAAGCTTGTTCAAATTCCGCTAACTCCTCATGAAACTTTGCCCAGACACCATCAATATTTTCCCACTCAAACCCAGCCGCAGCCGCTTTTTGAGAAATCTTCATTGCCGCTATCATTGGAGGAAGAGTCTTAGCGTAGCGACTGAGTTTAGAACTTAGCTTTTGGTTTTCTGGGGACGTTTCACCTTTTTCTTCAGCTTTGATTTGTTCCCAATTTTGCCGCACTTCATCAACACTTTCCACCGATACATCAGCAAATACATGGGGATGACGGCGAATTAACTTTTGGGAAATGCCTTGAGCGATTTCTTTCAGGGAAAATTGTTGATATTCGCTGGCAATTTGCGCTTGCAGTACTACTTGTAATAGTAAATCTCCCAGTTCTTCAGCGATCGCATTCTTATCCCCACTTTTAATTGCGTCTACCACTTCATAAGCTTCTTCTATCACATATGGTGTCAGCGTTTCGGGAGTTTGCACCAAATCCCACGGACAACCACCATCAGGCGATCGCAACTTTGCCACCACATCAATTAACTCTTGTAATGCCACCAAAGTATCATTCGTCATTTTCCCTTTGTCCCCCTTGTCTTCCTTGTCCCCCCTGTCTTCCTCGTTCCCCGACTTGTCGGTTTACGTTTCTTCATTTTCGCACGCGGCAGCAATGCTTGAACCCCTTGCTTTTGATAACGCTTGTATGCCGAACCGCCCCAATCGCTGAGAGAATGACTCATAGCACCGAGTTCCAGCCCGAAAAATAATGCTAGGAATTCGCTAGAGTAAGAAGAGAGCGATCGCCCGACATTTTCACTCATATCTTGCCAATTCAAACTTATATTTCCCAGCTTTGCCCCAACCAGCAAACCGAAAATTGACAAGATAAACAGCAAAGTCGTTAAATAAAGCACCCGCAGCGTTGTCCCAATTATCGGACCGTGAGAGAAAAAAGAACGATGCCGTAAACGTTTTTGATAAGGTAGCCAAATCCAGCGCAAGCAACCCCAGCGCTGAAATTGACGCGAGTAAATATCTAAATCGGGACCGAACATCAACCCACCGAACATAAACCCACCAGCAACCAATAAAGTCAAGTTGCCGTTGCGAGTTTGCCAGAAGGCGATCGCGACAACCATTGGTAAAGCCCATAAAGTAATGCGATCGTGCGTCCGTCCAGAGGGCATAGGGATTTTGGATTTTGAAAATTCGCAAAATATTTCTCAAAAATACTAGCGCGAATTGGAATAGTTTGCTATAGTTTATAAATGTGAGTCAAAATGGGCGGTTAGCTCAGTTGGTAGAGCGCCTGCCTTACAAGCAGGATGTCATCAGTTCGAGTCTGGTACTGCCCATTTTTAATTTTGGTTAAATGATAAAAAGCATCAAGGGTAACTTGATGCTTTTTTTGTATGATTACATGATTTTGGATTCGCATTAGACACTCTTTAGTGGAAATTAATTATGCCTTAACCGAAACCCTTGTAGAGACGTAGCAATGCTACGTCTCTATGCAGACACCACAAATAGCGGGAAAAAGTAATGCAAAACCTTTATGAAACCGACTTCTACGCTTGGACTCAAAAACAGGCTAACCTACTTCGTCATCAGCAATGGAATCAGCTTGACTTGTCGAATTTAATCGAGGAAATTGAATCTTTGGGTAAACAGCAACGTGCTGAATTGCGAAATTGTTGGAGTGTGTTAATTGCACATTTATTAAAATGGGAATATCAACTCGAAAAACGAAGTCGTAGTTGGTTAAATAGGATTCGCATACAGCGTCTTGATACTTTGGAATTACTTGCAGAAAATCCTAGTCTCAAACCTTACCTGCAAGAAGTTCTTCAGAAAGCTTATATCAAAGCAATTGTATTAGCTTCTGGAGAAACAAATCTACCTATGAAAACATTTCCCCAAGATTGTCCATACACAGTGGAGGATATATTAAGCGATACTCTTTCAGAGTCACTTCGTGAACGCTTTTTTCCAGGTTTACCCGCCACAGATGAGATGATGGAATAATGATATGAGAGAAAATTTATGAGTACAGCAGAAGATGCGCGACAATTTGCACCAGCAACTGAACGCAACCGTGAAGTTATCCTAGAAATACTTTTACAAGTTCTACCTGCAAGTGGTACTATTTTGGAAATAGCCAGCGGTACTGGGGAACATGCAGTATATTTTGCACCACACCTCAAACCTCGGAAATGGCTACCTTCTGATCCTAATCCGCGATCGCGAGCTAGTATTGCTGCCTGGACTGCACATTCACCATCTGATAATCTTTACCCACCTCTTGATTTAGATGCGAGTGCGTCAGTTTTGTCTATACCTGATGCCAGCGCAATTACAGCCATAGTCAACATCAATATGATTCACATTTCTGCTTGGGGAGCGTGCTTGGGATTAATGGCTCTTAGCGATCGCATTTTACCACCGGGCGGCATCCTTTATTTATATGGTCCCTTCAAACAAGGCGGAGAACATACCTCACCAAGTAATGCAGCTTTTGACAGTTCTTTACGCTCACAAAATCCAAACTGGGGTGTGCGTGACTTAGAGGACGTTGTAGAAGCGGCAAAAGCACGAAATCTTAACTTGATAAATACTTACCAAATGCCAGCAAATAATCTTTCCGTTGTCTTTGAACATGCTGAATAATGGAGGTTAGCGGACTCGAACCGCTGACATCCTGCTTGCAAAGCAGGCGCTCTACCAACTGAGCTAAACCCCCATAAAATGAAAAAAGGAAGTAAATCAAACTTCTATGACTTATTTTAACATATATTCTTTTTTTACGAAAGGGGGACGAAGAAACAAATGATATTAGTTGTAACATTCTATAAATTTGTCAGCTTGCCAGATTTTGCTGAAAAACAAAGTATTCTGCTGTCTTACTGTCAAGCACAAGAAGTTAAGGGGACAATTTTGCTAGCAAAAGAAGGCATTAACGGTACAATTGCGGGTTTGCGTGAGAACGTTGAGTCAGTTTTATCCTTTTTGCGTTTTGATCCGCGTTTAGCAGACTTAGAACATAAAGAATCTTATACTGACACACCGCCATTTGAGCGGATGAAAGTGCGCTTCAAGCCAGAAATTGTGACTTTGGGTTTGCCAGAAATTGACCCAAATCAGCAAGTAGGCACTTATGTTAGTCCTCAGGATTGGAATGAGCTAATTAGCGATCCAGAAGTCACGGTGATTGATACTCGCAACGATTATGAAGTAAATATCGGTACATTCCAGAAGGCACAAAATCCGCAAACTGAAATATTCCGGCAATTTCCCGATTATGTTCGCGACAACCTCGACCCCGGAAAACACAAAAAGGTGGCATTATTTTGTACTGGGGGAATTCGCTGCGAAAAAGCTTCTTCTTTCTTGCTTGCTCAAGGCTTTGAGCAAGTATACCATCTTAAAGGTGGCATTCTCAAGTATTTAGAAGAAGTTCCCACAGAAGAAAGCTTGTGGGAGGGGGAATGTTTTGTTTTTGATGAACGAGTTGCCGTTCGTCACGGGTTGGAACAAGTAACTTACGAAAGATGTCCCAACTGTGGAAATCCAATTTCTAACGAAGAGAAAACTTCCCCCAAATATGAATTAGGCATTTCTTGCTCACACTGTTTTGATAGCCTCACTGAGGATAAAAGATTACGGTTGCAGCAGAAGCTACGCCAGTTAGAATTAGCTAAAAAGAGGGCTGGGGAAGCTTTAACGCCAAAGTCAAACCATCAGCGATCGGCACAAGACTAAGAGTAATTCGGGAGTCTTGATGTAGCTTTTGATTTAGGGCGCGAATCATGTTGGTTCTGTTGTCTTGCACTTCGGGATCGGCGACGCGCCCTGACCATAGTACATTATCGATCGCTATCAATCCGCCCACACGCACTAATTGTAATGCTCGTTCATAATAGCCGTCATAGCTGCTTTTATCTGCATCAATGAAAGCAAAATCAAAGGTTTCGGCTTCTCCATTTGCCAGCAATCGATCTAAAGTATCCATTGCGGGAGCGATGTGCAAATCAATTTTATCAGCCACACCTGCTTGCTGCCAATAACGGCGTGCGATCGCAGTATACTCTTCACTAACATCACAAGCAACAACTTTACCGGATGGTGGTAACGCCAATGCAACTATTAGCGAACTGTATCCCGTAAATACCCCTACCTCTAAAGTTTTTTTTGCACCCATCAACTGCACCAGCAACGCCATAAACTGTCCCTGTTCGGGAGAAATTTGCATTTGTGAAAGTGGCTGCTGGTCTGTTTCGTGACGTAATTGCTGTAAAATTTCTGGCTCTCGCACAGATACTGACTGCAAGTAATCATAAATATGTTGTTCGAGACCTAAAGTTTGTTTTCCCATGTTTATGCGATCTCTTTTTCTTACACTTTAGCTCTCTTCCGTCTTTATGCACGCATTGGGATGCTGCACCCACAAATAAGCACTTAATCGGGTTGAAATGACCGAAAATAATTAAACAGTACTAGTTAAACCTTGAGGAGTAAATTTCTAATGTCCCGTTTGCTAACAGCGATCGCCCTTGCAATATTTCTGACCCTGACTGGTAGTTTAATATTTCCTACTGCTACTTGGGCTTCCCCAGTTGGCTTGGGAGTGACTGACGGTCATCTTACGGATTGTCCAGCTTCTCAAAACTGCGTTGTAAGTCTTGGTGCTGATGCCAAACATGCTATTGACCCGATTGAGTATCATGTAGACCGAAATAAAGCAAGAGAAATTTTACAAAAAGTTCTCACTGTTGTTCCCCGCACATCCGTTATAGAACAGACGGATAATTACATTCGTGCTACGAGCAAAAGCCGCATCTTTAAATTTATTGATGACGTAGAGTTTTATTTTCCTCCCAACGAAAACATAATTCATATGCGCTCGGCATCTCGCATTGGAGAGTCAGACCTCGGTGTCAACCGCAGACGGTTGGAGCAAATACGTTTAGCTTTGCGCGATTTAAACATTTGATTTTTCGGTTGAGTCTCTTAACGACGCTAGTTAAGATCGTTGTTATAGGACTCAAATATAAGTCCTATAACAACAAGCAGTTTTGTATAAATCATTCTTTTGTGGCTGCGTTTCTTGGAACGCAATTACGGGTTAGTGTTCGCTATTAACAGACCTTATTGCAACAGATAAAGTTTAATAGTTCAACATATGTAATAGACACTAAGAGTTAATCGACATGGCAGAAAATAACCAACTCGATATAAGCAATATTAGTCCTAAAGTGAGACAGTTGATTAAAATGTACGCCTATGTTAATAACTGTAACCAGTCTGAGATGTTGGAGCGCATAGTTCTGGAGTGGAACGCGCAACAAAGTGCTAGCGAACGACCTTCAGGAGACGAAGATGAATAACTTTTTTGTCTAAGTCCTTGGTGTATGTGTTATCCACGACAAATTAGAGCATTATTTGACACCCTCCCCAAGCATAATATAGAAGGCGATCGCCCTTCACACGCGCAAGCTTTCCTACCAAACGGTTTGAGAAGGCAGAAGTACGGGGAGCATCCCAATGCGTGCATAAAGACGCAAGAGAAAGATAATTCACGATGATTGATCGCGAATTATCTTTCTTCTTTTATTTCTTCCAAATTGGGATGCTCCCCAGTGAACTAGCAGTTTCTCGCTTTTGTTTAGAAATTCGCTTTCTATGCTTACCGATTGGGTAAACGTTAAACTTGATTTAGAACCAATGCAGTTTGTAGTCCTGCAATAACGTAGTGATACCAATTCTTTATGAGGCTGCGCTTAATAACCCGACGAGTAAACTCGCGGCTAAACGAACGAAGCCCACCTGCGTGGGCTAAATTAGGCGCATCTTCACACAGAAATGGTATGAGGACTTTAGTACTCATTTTATAAGAAAAGAACTTCAGTCCTTACTACGTAGCTTTACAGAAAAACTGTAATAATTTATGTAATAACTCTTAGCTTTTATTAAAACGAGATTCTTCCATTCATGATATATTTATGATTTATTTAAATTAACTTACTTATTTGATGATTTCTTAAGGATATAAAAGTAATGTAATCTTTGGTCATCAAGAAATGTTATTTAAAAAGAGTATTCTTTTCATTCTAACTACAGCAGCAATGCTAACTACATCAAGTATCGCAATGGCTGATTCATTAATTAGTAATGGTGGAGGTGGAGATTATAAATATCAACTTTGGCGAAGCACTGATAACACTCAATATTATCTAAAAATTTGGAGTCGCAAATCAGATCCAAATAGCGCACCTTTATATACTACTCGTAGCCATCCATCTAGTCGTGAAGCACTAGATTATTTCGATTGTAATTATGCCCACAAGTCCTTACCATCTTGTCCGCGCTAATCTATAGTAATTCTAAATAAGAACATTAAAGACAATAGACATAGATAGACGTGAAAAAGAATGTAGAGACGTAGCAGTGCTACGTCTGTTGGGGTTATGGATAACGCATTCTAATATCCCCGACAACTTACTTATGCGAAGTCGGGGTTATCGATAGCAGAAGTCCGCATTTCTCACTTTTAAAGAGAGAATTGCTACAGCAAAAAGATTATAAAGGTAGATGTAAGAATCTTGCATCTACCTTTATAATTATAAAAATAAATTTAGTAACAAACCGTTTATAAATCGATACATATGTTTGCGTATGTCAAAAAAGCATTGAGTATATGTAATTTTGTCAGAAATACGGCAGTATTTTGATAATTAAGAGACATTATTATCTAAAGTTAGATATGATTACTTTTTAAAATAAGTAAAATAACATACAAATCATTCGTCACTTTGGGGGTATGATGAGCCGTCCAATAATTCTTGGCATCGTTGGTGATAGTGCAGCAGGTAAGACAACACTGACTAAAGGAATAGCTCAGGTACTAGGAACGGAGAATGTCACGATCATCTGTACAGATGATTACCACCGTTACGATCGCACGCAACGAGCTGAACTCGGTATCACAGCTTTACATCCTGACTGCAACTATCTTGATATAATGCAGCATCACCTGTCTCAGTTGCGAATAGGACAGCCAATCCTCAAACCAATTTACAGCCACAAAACCGGCACCTTTGAACCACCAATATATATCAAACCTGGTAAATTCGTGATTATTGAGGGATTGCTTGGTTATTCAACTCGTGGCGCCAGAGATTCCTATGATGTAAAAGTTTACTTGGCACCTCCAGAATCCCTACGTGCTCAGTGGAAAGTCAAGCGGGATACGCAAAAGCGCGGCTACACTGAAGAACAAGTGTTGGCAGAATTAGAAAAGCGGGAACCAGATTCAGAGCAATTTATCCGTCCACAGCGGCAATGGTCTGATATAGTGATAAGCTTTTATCAACCGAGTGAAGATGACACTCAGGGAAATGGAAACTTGAATGTGCGGTTGGTGCTGCGTCCGACAATTCCCCATCCGGATTTTACTGAGATTATCAAATCCACCAATGGTAATTCTAACTCAGCGATTCGTTTAGGATTAGATCGAGATATGGGTAAACCTGTGGATGTTTTAGAAGTTGATGGTCATGCAACTTTGGAACAAGTTAATAAATTAGAGCAGCTCATTTGTTCTGACATGCCACACTTAAAAAGTATATGCGATCGCGAAAGCAATCCAGAGTTAGGTAAAGTATCTGGTACAACTGGTGAAACACTCCAAAGTTACCCGCTTGCTCTGACTCAGCTGCTGATTACTTACCATATGCTCAAAGCAACCCAAATTCACCAGTAATCAACACTTCTATATGAAGTTAATATTTCGATAACCAGAGAAAATTGACATCATCTTAAAGATTTTGTCAAATCCGGATGATTTGGAGAGGAAACAAGAGATAACTAGAGATAGGTTCATCTATCTCCAGTATATTCTCAATATGACCTACTGCCTCAGAGTTGCCGATATACCAACCAGTGAACGTCCCAGAGAGCGGTTGATGACACATGGAGCAAAAATTTTAGCCACAGCGGAGTTAATCGCAATTTTACTAGGCACCGGTCAAGGACCGGGAAAACTATCAGCGATCGGTTTGGGGCAATATATTCTACACGAATTGGCAAAATGCGATCGCGATCCTTTAGCAGTATTGCGAGACGTTACCCCCGCTGAGTTAATGCAAATACCTGGTGTTGGTCCTGCGAAGGCGACAACTATTTTAGCAGCTATTGAATTGGGTAAACGAGCTTTTCAATCTCGCCCTTTAGATCGTACACCAATTGATAGTCCACTTGCGGCGGCGGCAGCTTTGAGTCAAGATTTAATGTGGCAAAATCAAGAACGTTTTGCAGTACTTTTGTTAGATGTGAAGAATTGTTTGCTGGGGACGCAAGTTATTACCATCGGTAGTGCCACTGAAACTTTAGCACCTCCCCGCGAGATTTTTCGCGAAGTCATTCGTCATGGGGCAACACGAGTGATAGTAGCGCACAATCATCCTTCTGGTAGCGTTGAACCCAGTCAGGCTGATATCGACTTGACACGCCAGTTATTAGCCGGAGCGCAGTTTTTAGGCATTCCCTTGTTAGATCATCTCATATTAGGCGATGGTAATCACCAAAGTCTGCGGGAAAATACAGCTTTGTGGGACGACTATCCCCAGGGTGATTGATTTCGATGCGATCGCGCAAGATATAGTCGATAAGTTCAGATTCCCGACTTCGCAGAAGTCGGGAATCTTGTTTTTTAGAATAACGTTTATCAACTGAGCTACAGATTATTGTACATGCATAAATTATTATGCCTGTATCGTTTATTTTTACATATGTAATAGAAATCGACCGAATTTAATTATGCGTTGCCCGAAACCCTTGTAGAGACGAAGCATGTGGAACGTATGAATCGTCTTTTCTACCAGATGTCTAATCAATCGTTACCCTTTTTATCCTTAAAGTACATAACTTGATTTGCTTTATATCTATATCTGTATAAGAATGCATTTTAGTTAGCTTTAGGGAATCTCCCCAAAGAATACAGTTACTCACGAAATGCAAAATCTGTAACAAAACTCAACATCTCAAAGGAGAAAAAACATGTCTAAGAATACCAATGATTGGCTTGTTGATGATTCAAAAAAAGGAGGATTTTCTGGTACTCAAAAGAAATCCTTGCTTCCAAGTTATTTACAAAATCCCTTTTCCAGTGCATGGTCAAAATTGGCTAATTTGATTGATGCTACCCTAGACAGCAAACCAGAAACATCGGAAAATTCTCAACAAGAGCAACACGAATCAGATCCGATTAGAATAGACCAGTTCTATTCTCGCTTCACAGATCGGGTTGATCCTTCGCTCTACTACACCATATTCTCTCCCCACGACAGGTTGTAAAATTAACTAAGGCATCATACAGGGGGAAGCTTTCTTCGCTACCGTCGCTTCCCCGATTATTTCTTGTTATTTGCAAGTAAATATGTTATGGTTAAAAGTCTTGCTTGGGCGATTAGCACAGGGGTAGCGCACATCCTTCACACGGATGGGGTCACTGGTTCAAATCCAGTATCGCCCATTTATTTTGTCGAATAAGATATTCGATGTTAATCCTTGATGAAGCACACAATAGTTCCAATTAAAATTTTTCCAGGAGTTGGTACTCTTTCTGGTGTTAAATTCTGGCTCATTGCATTTGTTTACTAGTAGTGAGAAAATACACACATTCCAACGAGATTTATTTTTCCGAAATAAATCTCGTTGGAATGTGTGGAAACTGCTGGAAACATTTCAAATAAAAGAGGTTAATACAAGATGAAGAAACTTTGGCAATTACTCAAAGTTACTATGGTCTTTTTGTTTGCTTTCGTTATGTCATTTAACTTTGTCGTCGATCAAGCGATCGCAACAGGTCAATTTAGCCTAAGCTGTGACAAGAACAACATAGAGATTAATGGTTCAATCCTATCAACGAAGTGCCAAAAGAATAATGGCGATTTTCAGGAAACCTCCATCGATTTAAATCGATACATTGGCAACCTGGATGGAAAATTATCTTGGGGTGATCAGGACTTTTCTAAAACATGCAAGAATATTGGTGCAGCGCAGTTGCTTAGTACCAGACAACTAATACTTGTTGCTGAATGTCAACCAGCAGTGGGAGGAGATGTATATTCTCCATCAGAGATCGAGTTAGATGCTCACATCACCAACGCTGATGGCACTCTAAAATACGAATAGTTATCAGTCTTTTACAAAGTGGTTGTGTTGCAAAAATTGGATAAATACTATCATACAATTAGCATTTATAATAATTTTTGCAATACAACCTCAATGCTCTAAATATCTTCAACTTCCAGTTTAGCCATCGTCACCGCATCAAAAGCAAACGCGAAAACTAATGGCATTGGACATTTTAAAAAATAGCTAGAAACTACGGCAGCAATTGTTGTCACTACTGCTGAGATCGACAACCATCTTTCCTCGCAGGTTAATCCCTTTTGAGCTTTAATCACGTTTAAAACTTTGCGAGGGATTGGTTCCGGCATTACCGCTGTTGGTGGAAAAGCCCAGAAATTATTACACCGTTCAACAAATAAATCTGTCCAGCCATTTTCTTGACACCATTCTTCGATCCATTCAATTGAGTAATGTTTCATAATCAAAGTTGGGAATTTGGACTTAGGGAATTTCTGTAGAAGTTAAATATTAGTTACCTGAGTGTTTCTGCTCTGCCCACTAATCGCCCTGTCAATGAACGATTGTTATTAATGGTTAACTTTTGTTAAGCAGGTGAAACATTTCTTATATAACGTTCAAACTAAGCTTTTATTAATTACAAGACTAACAGTAATCTATAGCCTCTTGGCGTTAAAAGATAATAAACTTTACTTTTAACGCTAAACATAAAGAATTGTAAACATGGAGTGTGAGTAGTTACTTGTATAGTCATTTAAACTCAATGACAACAAGCTTTTCAAAGATATTTATAAATAAAGAATTGCAAATAAATCAGTGAGTGCTTATTTTTGTGATGAAAACCTCTAATCCTCTGCTCGTAAGACTTACGCAATAAAATTTTCGCGTCTAAAACGGGTTGCTGTGTAAAACCTTGCGCTTGTCTAATTGTGCCGCAGATGAACAATATTTATGACAGCAAACGCTTGATTATTATTATCGCTATTTGGTAATAACTTCCGCACATCATATTTGCGGCTATCAACCTTAACAAACTGTTACCGAAGGGAGGGGAAAAGGGGAAAGGAAAAAAGGGGAAAGGAAGAAATTATTTTAGATACGCATAAAATTTTTTCTTATATGACAGTTGCCTTTGTCATCGCCAAAAGCTAAAAGTTAAGCAAGAAAACACCAGGGACTTGCGGTAAGCTAAAATTTAAACCGTGGCGATCGCTCCTCAGCGAATCTTTGACAACACACAACCAGCAACCACTTATGTTTTGGCGGCAAAAATTAGCGTTAATTATCTTGATGATTGTATTTTGCTTGAATTGGGCAACACCAGCACTGGCAGACTGGACTCATCCATTGTCATTTAGCAATGCACAATTGACAAAACGGGATTTTTCTGGGCAAAGTTTGCAAGCGGCTGAATTTTCTAACGCCAATATGGAACTAACTAACTTTACTGCTGCTGACTTGCGAGGGGCAGTGATGAGCGCAAGCACGATGACACAAGCGAATCTGCATCAAGCAGACTTAAGCAATGCATTCGTCGATCAGGTAAACTTAACAGGGGCTGATTTGAGCGATGCTAACTTGACTGAAGCTCTTTTGCTTGGCTCTATCTTTACTAATGTAAATATCAAAGGTGCAGATTTCAGTGATGCGATTTTGGATAAAGTGCAAATAAGAGAACTATGTGCAAAAGCTAGTGGTGTAAATTCTCAAACTGGCGTAGAAACTCGTGATTCTTTAGGATGTTAACCTTGAAGCGTATTGGTGTGATTGGTGGTGGACAACTCGCCTGGATGATGGGAGGCGCTGCACAAAAGTTAGGATTAGAATTGGTGGTGCAGACTCCTAACAGAGAAGATCCGGCTGTAGCGATCGCATCTGATACAGTTTTAGCTGAAATTGATGATGCCACAGCCACCGCTGTTTTAGCAAAAAAATGCGATATCATCACCTTTGAAAACGAATTTGTTGACCTCGACGCTTTATCAATCCTGGCAGGTCAAGGCGTTTGTTTCCGCCCTAGTTTAGAAGCTTTAACTCCCCTTTTAGATAAATATCATCAACGCTGCTATTTACGCGACTTGGGTTTACCTGTCCCGGAATTTTTCGCCTTAGAGGGTCAAGATAACGAAAAAATCGCATCTAAGTTGGGTTTTCCCTTAGTTCTCAAATCCCGGCGCCACGGTTATGACGGTCAAGGTACTTTCATTATCAACGATTTTGCGACTTTAAAACCCAAGTTAGATTATAATATCACAGAAAGTGCATTTTTAATAGAAGAATTTATCCCTTTTGAACGAGAGCTAGCGATAATAGCAGCGCGTTCAGTCGATGGGGAGGTTGTAACCTACCCAGTGGTGGAAACTCAGCAAGAAGAACAAGTATGTCGTCGGGTAATTGCGCCGGCACAGATTACACCCAAACAAGCAACAGAAATAGAAGCGATCGCTCACACTATTCTAAATAGCCTGGAAGTAGTAGGCGTTTTTGGGATTGAGCTATTTCTCACCGCAGATGGAAAAGTGCTAGTAAATGAAATTGCTCCAAGAACGCACAATTCTGGGCATTTTACCCTTGATGCTTGCGAAACCTCGCAATTTGAGCAGCATTTGAGAGCCGTGTGTGGTTTTCCTTTGGGTAATCCGGTTTTACGCTGCGCTGCTGCTGTGATGGTTAACCTTTTGGGATATGAAAATTCTCACTTCGACTACCAAAAAAAGCGATCGCAGTTGTTGCAAATTCCAAGAGCGCATCTGCACTGGTACGGCAAAACTGAATCGCGTTTGGGGCGCAAATTAGGACACGTCACTGTTTTGGTAGATAATCAAAATGAAGCAATGAATGTTGCCCGCAGCATAGAATCTATCTGGTATCCAAATACCGCTAATTGATACGTGTTTGGCAAGAATCGGGTCAACCCCTTCGGGGAAGTCAAAAGTCAAAAGTCAAAAATCAAAAGTCATTTGGAATGGATTCTGTTTCTAATAGACATCTGTAGGACTTACGCACTCGTTACTAGAAAACAAAACTTTTTTTCGTAGCGAATCCTCTTAAAAAAACTCTGCGCTTACCTCCGCGTTCCTTTGCGTTAAAAATTGATTCAACTAAAGGCAAAATAGTTACATTCTTGCATCTACTCAAATTCCATATCATCTTATGAACGCTATTCCCACTTTACATAATTACATTAATGGTCAATGGTGTGCATCTACTGCTACAGAATACTTAGAAATTATCAACCCAGCGACAATAGAAATACTGGCTAAAGTCCCTTTTTCAACTGCATCTGAAGTCCATCAAGCTGCTGATGCGGCAGCAGAAGCATTTGTCACATGGAGACGTACTCCAGCGTCAGAACGGGTACAATATTTATTTAAATTGAAGAATCTGTTAGAAGAACATTTTGAGGATTTGGCGCAAACAATTACCTTAGAATGTGGTAAAACCTTGGCTGAATCTAAAGGTGAAATGCGTCGTGCAATTGAAAATGTCGAAGTTGCTTGCGGTATTCCGATGATGATGCAGGGAACTAATTTAGAAGATGTGGCAAAGGGTATTGATGAAATGATGATTCGGCAACCGTTAGGAGTTGCAGCGGTGATTTGTCCTTTCAATTTTCCGGGGATGATTCCATTTTGGTTTCTGCCCTATGCGATCGCTTGCGGCAATACCTACATTGTCAAGCCTTCGGAAAAAGTGCCGCTAACTATGCAAAAAATCTTTCAGCTTTTAGAAAAAACAGGTTTGCCCAAAGGTGTAATTAACTTGATCAACGGTGCGAAAGAAGCTGTAGACGCCATTTTAGATCATCCGAAAATTCGCGCAATTAGTTTTGTTGGTTCAACACCAATCGCTAAATATATTTATAGTCGGGGAGCGGCAAACGGAAAACGTCTCCAATGTCAAGGGGGTGCAAAAAATCCGATTATAGTCTTGCCGGATGCAGATATAGCAATGACTACCCGGATTGCGGCTGATAGTGCTTTTGGTTGTGCGGGACAACGTTGTTTAGCAGCTTCAATTGCAGTGACAGTAGGAGAAGCACGTCATACATTTACAGAAGCGATCGCCGAAACTGCAAGAAACCGCATTGTCGGTAATGGTTTAGATCAAGGTGTAGAAATGGGACCGGTGATTGATGTCCGCAGCAAAACGCGGATTGAAACTTTAATTGAAAAAGGAGCAAATGAAGGGGCAAAGTTATTAGTAGATGGTCGCAATCCTCAGATTACGGGCTATAAAAATGGTAACTTTATTCGTCCAACGATTCTGGAAAATGTAGATCCAGTTGGTGAAATTGCCCGCACCGAAATTTTTGGTCCCGTGCTGAGTTTAATTCACCTGAATAGTATTGATGAAGCGATCGCTTTAGTTAATAGCGGTCAATATGGTAACATGGCTTGTTTATTTACTACCAATGGTGCCGCAGCTCGTAAGTTCCGCTATGAGGCAGAAGCTGGTAATATTGGTATCAACATCGGTGTAGCCGCACCTATGGCATTCTTCCCCTTTAGCGGTTGGAAAGAAAGCTTTTTTGGTGACTTACACGGACAAAGTAATCACGCAGTCGAGTTTTTTACGCAAACGAAAGTAGTAGTTGAACGTTGGCGTGATGAATGGGCAAGGCAGTTTTAAAATAAGGATGATTTCTTGTCACAGAATAATATCATGACAGGCTGATCGCACATACTGTAGAGACGTTCCGGCGGAACGTCTCTACGACGATCGCAATGTTTTTATTACTCAATTGGTAAAAAAAATTGGTTAAGGATTCTGGAATCGGTATTTTCTGGTGCGTATTTACAAGAGCAAAAGCAATTATATAAATTATCTCCATGAAATATCTTACCCCAGAAATAATTAGAGCTATGACCCCTATGTTTATTGCAAGTGTGGGAGCGATCATTGGTGTTGCTGTTTTATTCTCACCAGGTATCAGTGATGCAAAAACGTCTGCGGGTTTTGGTCTTGCGGGAACAGCGATCGCAGGTGCCGCTGGACTTGCTCAAAGTAGCAAAAATGAGCCGGACTTTTCAGTGAAGAAGCGGGGGGACGACTTGGACATTGAAAGTCCAGGTTCTGAGTCTAGTGAAAGACATTAATTATTTTGGCACTCAAGTAGTGTGAAGTGTGTAGGCAAAAACTTGTTATACCAATTTAATATGAAGACCCATAGAAAGAACCCCACCCTAACCCTCCCCGCAAGCGGGGAGGGAACCGGATTTTCCCCTAAGAGCTTGCGCGGTGGGGTCTAATTCTATGCAGCTTCACAAATAATTGGTATTAAGGAATATGGATTTAATAAAATACAAAACCTCACCCCAACAAAGCTGTGCTTTGTCAAGCAGAATAGACATAGCAGTGGAAAACAATGTACAGACGTAGCACTGCTACGTCTAATCAAGGGTTGTGAACAACGCTATAATTCTTGCTTCTTTAGATGCTTTTACAAATTGGCTATATAGTGTTGCCAAATCAATTTATTACAAGGTTAAGGATGCGCTACACAGCTTATGGCAATCTGTTTGTAATTTTTTCAAGAAGTAATACATTCTTTCCTGGGAGATAGCTAATATGGCTTTAACCGATCATGAAAAAAAGCAAGTTCTTAATGCACTTGACGAGATAGATGACGCATTTAGGTTTGTAGTTTTAGCATCTCTTGATGCTTTCGCAAAGTGGTTAGCAAGCGTATTATATGGAATTTATGTCAAGGTTAAGAATACGCTCAATACATTTTGGAATTGGTTGTGTTCACAAGATCAATATAAAAAAATTATTAAATCAACTCAACCAATCACGAATCTTCAACAAAATTTTTATGAAACGGTTAGTGCTGTTGCTGGTAATGTAGAAGGCAATTTGATTTTACACCCCAACCTCAAGGTATTTAAGATTTTCAGGAAAACATAAATATAATGTCAAACAATTCTAAAAATTTTACTCAGAATTTTCATGGTTCTGCAACAAATGTTGCTGGTAACGTTGAAGGTGATTTTAACGTTAACCAAGCAAAAAATAATTTATCTGAAGCAGCAGCAGAAATACAACAGCTACTCAACCAACTATCCCAAACTTACCCCACCACCACAACTGCTGAGAAAATGATAGTAGCAAGCGTAGCGATTCAACGCATCGAAAATAATCATACCTTGCGCGATCGCATTCTCAGCGCCTTAAAAACTGGTGGTATTCAAGCATTAGGACAAATGCTCAATCATCCTGCCGCAACTTTTGCGATCGCAGCTTTGGAAGATTGGCAAAAAAGTAAAGACAGTAATACTCCTCATTAATTGTGGGGTTTTCTCTGACATTAGCCTACATTGCTGTGTGTAGGCAAGAACTCGTTAATTAGTATTTTCAAATCACAGTCGCGAATTTGAGCCAGTTTTATCAATGCTTCTGCACGTTGAGCATCTTGTTGTTCGACGCGATCAACGTATATTAGTAGCTCTTGATGCTCTGTATCTGTAATTACTCCAATTTCGTTTTGCTGACGCAGATAAGTCAATCTATCTTGTTCTTCGTCAGACAAACGGTGTTGAATAATTTGAAGCAAAGCGGCTTCGCTGACTTCTGGCTTTGATGCTTCTGATACCTGTAAAGCTTCGTGAGAAAGCGCTTCTAAAAATTCAACAGCCTTTACTAAAGATTCTCCTGGTAATTGTTCGAGTAAAGCGATCGCTCTTTTACGAATTTCTGTAGGTACAGCCATAGGAAACCTGACCAAGGAATGCTTCTAGCTTAGATTATAATCATCTTGCCCTACTTTCTACATAATCCATTTGGGATCTTGGTTAAGCAGAATGTGGATCTGAGAAAATGACGGTAGCGATCGCATTAACTCAACGCATCCAAAATAATCATACCCTGCGCGATCGCATTTTCAGCGGCTTAATAGAAACTACATTAATATTTGTTACTCGATGCATAGGCTTTGTTATTTTCTCAGTTGTGACTAATTCGGATACCCCAAGAGCTTTACAGCATTTCCGGCTGCTGTGAGGTACATACGTAAAACCTAAAATCTTATAGAGACGTAGCATTGCTACGTCTCTACATGTATTTCATGACAACGCAATCTGCTGTACTCTTGTCAGTATGCGTAATAATGTACTCCCCAAACTCTTATCAGGTGAAATCCGCATTAAAGAAGCGAAGAAGGTTGTAGCTACTGTATTATGAAACTGCCTAACCCAGAACGCGCTATCGTTGAAATAGATAAAATAGTAGGTTACTGTCTCAACCCAGAACATCCAGAAGGAAAACACAAAGCCCGTGTATTTAAATCTGCACTAGACTTAGATTTAAATAATGCGGAAGAATTAGAAGTAGCACTTTTACAAGCAGTAGCTAATTATGATGCCATCCCTGGTAAAAGCAATCCATATGGTCAAAAATATATCATCGATTTTCCCATGACTCGTTCAGATAAACAAGCAATTATTCAAAGCGTTTGGATAGTGCGGAATAACGAAGGTTTCCCCCGTCTAGTCACCTGTTATGTAATTTAAGCAGTTAGGTAATACCAATGAAATTATTAGATGTTGTCGCGCTAACGGAAGACTTATCAGAATTAGGATTATATCGCGGTCAAGTAGGAACAATTGTAGACCAATATGAACCTGAAGTTTTTGAAGTGGAATTTAGCAACTTAACAGGACAGGCTTATGCAATAGAAACCTTAAATGCTAGTCAGCTAATGATTTTATATCATCAGCCCATTGGTGAAACAACATTAGTATATAAAAGTAATATTTGATTTCTGAAAAAAAACTGCGAGATAATACGTATAGAGTCTAATAACCAACAATGCCAAATTAGCATCTAGAAATAGCGATCGCAGAAGAAGGAAGGGCAGATGCGTGGCGCGAAACCACATCCATGCGTAAAATTAAATTAGGATTTATTTCTATAAGTATGCAATCAGCTTAAAAAAATTATTCAGATTGCATAAATTTTATTTTACACAACCGAGGACAAAGCCATGACCATTATCACAATAGATGATGAACTAATTAATGAAATTATCGCAGTCAGTCACTATGAAAATCCACAGGAAGCGGTCATTAAAATATTATCCAATTACTTGCAGCAACAAAAAAAAGAACTGCCTTTATTTGAGCGACTACGTTTTATAGACGACGAATCTGCCGAAGATGATATCGCCTCGTTGTTTGAACGTGATAGAGACACAGGCAGAAATTTTGAACTATGACTTATCTAATAGACACCTGTGTAATGTCTGAGTTTGTTAAAAAAGCTCCCAACCCCCAAGTTAGTCAATGGTTTAATCAGCAACCGATTGAACAACTGTTTTTAAGTAGTATTACCATCGCTGAAATAAAAAAAGGGATTTATAAGATCCAAGACTCACAACCTGAACGATATGAAAAACTAAAAATATGGCTGCAAAAAGTAGAAATTGAATTTTCTTCTCATATTTTACCGATAAACGATGATATTTTAGATAATTGGGCAAAATTTTCTGCTTCTTCAGAATTGAAAGGTAAAAAATTAGCCATAATGGATAGTCTGATTGCCGCAACAGCACATCATCATAAATTAACTTTAGTTACCCGCAATGTTGATGATTTTAAACTGACACCAGTTAAAATTATGAATCCTTACCCTGCTTGAGTGAATTATGACCACCCAACCCGAAGCCGAACTAGAAGAATCCTTAATCGCCCAACTGCTGCGTTAGGCGATCGCATTCTCAGTGCCTTAAAAACTGGTGGTATCCAAGCATTAGGACAAATGCTCAATCATCCTTTCTCAACTTTTGCGATCGCAGCTTTGGAGGATTGGCAAAAAAGTAAGGACTGTTAAGCCAATAAATCAGCTTTTTACCTTAAACCTACAAAAATTTGCGCTTTTCGCTATTTCTTTGGCACTCAATTGATGTGAAATTCGTCACAGTACAGGTTGATTGACCAAACTGCATTTGTCACAAAGTTGACCTAAATGCAGGTTATTGAGGAGAAGAACGTGAAAACAGCAGTTATTGTCAAAACATTAATTACATCGTTTAGTTTACTAGCTTTAGTTGCCCCAGGTCGAGCATCCGCTCAAATCGTTCCTCAACCTTGGGTTTCTGTTGGTAGCCAAGAAGGTGATATAACTTATTCTGTCGGAGCGAGAGCTTTAAATTTCGGGGCTGAATTGGGATTTGGTCCCGACGGTTCTACTGGTGTAGACTTACTAAAGTTCATTTCTTTGCCAGTAATTTCACCCTATGTAGGAGTTGGATTATATTCAGAAGATAAAGGTGTTGCCGTTTCTGGAGGTGTTCAGGTAGGCGCCACGGATAATGTTTTTCTTGGTGCGGGTTACAATTCTGTTCGCGGGTTTAATGGACAATTGGGAGTAAGATTTTAGTTTTTCTCTGATTAGACATCTACAGAAACTAATTATGCGTTGCCCGAAACCCTTGTAGAGACGTAGCACTGCTAGGTCTCTACGTCTTTTCTACCAGATGTCTATCATAGATTTTCCCATGACTCGTTCAGATAAACAAGCAATTATTCAAAGCGTTTGGATAGTGCGGAATAATGAAGGTTTCCCCCGTCTAGTTACCTGTTAAACCACATCCACATTGAAAACCGTAGTTTTTTGTAATTAGGGTAAACCTCAGAACTCAAGGCACCACCGAATAATATCATGTCCGCCAAATTACCCACAATAAAAGAACCCCACCCCCAACCCCTCCCCGCCTGCGGGGAG
>NZ_KK073768.1:1195124-1212204 GCF_000582685.1 [Scytonema hofmanni] UTEX 2349 | reverse complement strand
CCCCAACCCCTCCCCGCCTGCGGGGAGGGGAGCTAAAGCGTAGCTTTGGCGGGGTGGGGTTCCGGATCTGTTTGCTTAATTGCCTGGACTTGCCGCCATCTCGCCTTAGAATTTATTCTAAGGCTAACAGCACAAGTCCATTAAAATGGACTGAAATCTTTACAGCATATTTCAGGTAAATGAGGTATATGCATAAAACCCAAAACCCTGTAAAGACGTTCCACATGCTTCGTCTCTACGTGTATTGAATAAAAACGCAATCTGCTGTATTTAGTCCTCTTTTAGAGGACTTTAGCTATTAGGCTAGGGTTTACAACCCTAGTCGGGTTATGGGTTTAACGACAATTTAACTGGGACAAAAATGGTTGAAGTTTCACCATTTTTGCATGAATAAATTTTACCAAATCTAAAACTTCTTCCTGTTTTTCTTTGTCAAGCGATCGCCATTTTTCTAATAATTCTTGTTCTGGACTCATATCTATCTCTATTTCAGTGCCTTTTTGACTAATTCTGGAATTTGAGAAGGACGTTCAGCTACTGGTACATGTGCTTGTTTGAAAGCGGCTAATTTACTTTTTGCTGTGCCAAAGTCAGGATCGCGTCCGATAACAGCTGCTAAAGTCCCAGTTTGACGCCAATGTTTTCCTGCTGGTGCTTGAGTGCCTGCAATATAGGCAATAACTGGTTTATCAATAGCCTCAGCAATGTACTGTGCTGCAACTTCTTCGCTACCTCCACCAGGTTGACCAACTACAACGATCGCTTCTGTATTTTCATCTTCATCGAGAATTTGCAGCCATTGCAAAAATGATGAACCAACGATCGCATCACTACCAATACTCACACTTATGGATTGCCCAAAATCAGCTTTTGTTAATTCCCAGGCAACTTCATAAATCAGGGTGCTGCTACGGCTGACGATTCCCACTGATCCTGGAGTATAGAATTCACTAGGTTGAGTACCTAAAAGAATTTTGCCGGGGACGATGATCCCTGGGCTATTTGGACCGACAACCAGAGTTTCTTTAGCCTCGGCTTTGCGAAGTAATTCCACCATATCCAAAGGTGGCACCCCTGGGGAGATGATAATTAATTGGCGGATATCAGATGCGATCGCTTCCAATGCTGCGTCCAGTACTTGGTAAGGGTGTACGCAAATAATTGTGGTATCAATTTCCCCAAATTCCTCTATCACTTCCTCTACTAAGTCAAATACCAGCAAATTATACAGTTGCTGTCCACCATATCCAGGATTCACACCAGCGACCAAATTAGTTCCATAAGCTTTCATTTGGGCTATGTGAGTTGCTGAGATGAATTCACTGAAGCCTTGAATTAACACTTTGCTGTCTGGCATTAAGTTCATAAAAAAGTCAGATAAGTTGGGTGCATTCAAAACTTTCTATGAGATTTGGCAAGACGAATTGCTTCGGCTACCGCTTCATCTAAATCTTCTACTACTATGGGCGCATCGCTCCCACTTTTTATTGTTGCTAAATAATCTTTCGTTGCATTTAAATCAGAACCACCAAGACGGATAACAAAGCGGGGAAAGTTATTTTCTCGGCGGCTTTTATTACCATTAGAGCGTAACACATGTGGTTTGAGTTCACTCTTGTCCTGTTGCAAAAACGCCATAATAATTTCAGCGACTTCAGGAGGCTGAGGAACGGTACCCAAAAGGTTAATGAGGATGACTTGAGTACTTTTGTCATCTGCCAACATTTTCAGACTTTTTGCTAGGCGATCGCTAAAAGTAGTTGCGGGAGTCTCTGCGGGAAAAGCATGGCGCAGATTCAAACAAACACCAGGCTTACCCCCACCATTAGCGACTAAATCTAAAGTTGCCATTACTGAACCAGCACCATTACCCAAGATGGCAATTTTACCATGCATTTCTATTCCATCCCAATCACGCAAATGCCCATTTGTATGATTGTTGGCATGACGGGTGACTATTTTTTCAGCCATCAGTGCCATATCAGGATGACGAGCGATCGCTCGTTCGTTGACTCTGATATTACCATTGAGTGCCATCACCTTTCCGCTCTGACTCACCCCCAAAGGGTTAATTTCTACTAAGTCCAGGTCTTTTTCCACAAATAACTGATACATTTTTTCCATCACGGCGCTGATGGATTGCATCATTGAACCGTGCAAACCCATTTTTAAAGCTAATGTTCGTGCATAATATGGGGAGAATTCTTGTTCAACAACTACATGTTGTATTTTCTCTGAGGCTAATTCCCAATCTATGTTCGCTTCTTTACCACCTAAAATAACTGGTCGGCAAAGAGCGGTATCTAAAACTACTGCTAAATAGTATTCTTGATCGGCATCGTATTTAGATTCTGCCAGCAATACTTCTGGTAATTCGCCTAAAATCCGCAAATTGAAGATATTTTGCGCGGCGGCGATCGCATCAATGGTAGTCTCCACAAATCTGACTCCACCAGCTTTTGCCCGTTCACCGGCATGTACTTGAGATTTTAGTACGATCGGATAACGGATTTTTAAACGTTTTAAATCTGTGGGATGGTCAATTCGTTGCGATGGCAATACGGGAATACCTATATTTCCAAACCATTCTTTTACTTGATACTCTAATAAATCCATAAAATAATCACCTTGTATAGCTACTTCCCAAAAGCGTCTTCGTTACATCTTGAATGTAAAATCAAGCCTTAATTGGCTATAAACGTTTTTTTCTCTCATTAATTTTATCCAATTCGCTACATGAAGCAAGTTGCTGACAATAGCAAATCTATTCTACTGATGTCAAGAACACATAACTCATTATCTCAGTAAAATCAACAGCATCTAAAATAACTAGCATTTTTCTCTAACAGAAGTATTCAAGCAGTTTTTTTCTTCTATTTGGATAATTTTGTTACTAACGCATTCTCACGATAAAATTATTTACGGCAGCTAGTGTACGTTTTCTTGCCAGATTGAATGCAGTAAAAATGCTCATAGATTATATTACTCCCATTTTTTTGTAATTTTTAGCTGCCATTGAATTGAATAAGAACACCATCTAGTTGTATAAAAACCTAGAGATGCAACAATAGCGCATCTTTAGCAAAAAATAAACCATACTTCTATTTGCTTGGATTATGATAAGCGTTTAAAATTTCTATTTAACAAATGAGAGTTGAAAAAAGAACACACAAGCAGAAGCTGACTGTTAAGAGTTAATCTCAACAGTCTAGAGCCAAGGTAAAAAGCGAGCTTTACGAATTATTGAGTTTTATGAAAATTTAATTTTTACTAAAGAATCGTAATTTGTGTTACAAAGTTGTTCGTTCGGACTTTAAGGCTGTGGTTAATCAAACTGTGCATTTGCAATCAAAGAACGGAAGTTACTCACTTTATACACTCGAAGATAGTAAAAACAATATAGAAAACCAGCGGGATCGATGTATGAAAGTAGAAGTCCAGCAAGAAGATTTAGAGCTTTTGGCAACAATTTTGCAGGAACACTTACGTGCAGAAGTCTTATCTGGTGAAGTTTTCCGGGTTAAGTGTGCTGTCAAAAATGACCAGCTAATGATTCTAATTGAACATCCTCTAAGTGTGACAACTCATACTCAGCAAGTTTTCGCAGTACTAGAGGAAGCACTTGAATCTCTTCCAGGTTGCAGAAACCAACAAGTAGAAATTTTTATTAGAATCGCCAGCGAGAAACTTCCTTATGCCAAGCATTCTATGATGGTGAGAGTGGGGGAAGAAGGGGAAGAAGGGGGACAAGGGGAAGAAGGGGAAGAAGGGGAAGAAGGGGGACAAGGGGGAGAAATCTCTCCGTTACCTTATATAACTTATTCTGAATTCACTGAGGAGGAAGAATTTGAGCCGATAGCGGATGCACCGGATTTGTTTTATGGGACAACATTAAAGCGATCGCTTTCAATTAAATCGATTCTAGTGGCTGCTTTGTCAGGAATTGCATTGTTAGGCATCGGTGCTTACTTTTTGACTCGTCCTTGTGTCATGTCTGTGTGTAAAGAGATACAAACAGCGGCAGAGTTAGAAAAATCATCCCAGCAATTAACGCGCAATGCTAGGTCTGAGGAAGAATTGGCAAAGCTGCACACGCAATTTGAAATAGCCAGCACCAACTTAAAAAACATTCCCGGTTGGTCGTCACGACACCAAGAAGCAGAGCAACTTTCCGTTAATTTATCAGGGCAGTCAGAAAAAATAAAGTTGGTTCTCAAAGCTTTGCAATCAGCATCTTTAGCAGAGCTAAAAACTGAAAGTCCGGTAAACAGTATACAACAATTACATAATAAACAACAACTTTGGCGAGAGGCGATCGCACCATTGGAAGGTATTAACCCCCAAAACGAACTTTACAGACTGGTACAGCGCAAATTATCCTTGTATCGCTTGAGATTGCAAGCTGTAAATCAGCAGTTACTGAATGAAGAAAAATGGACTAAAAAATTGGCAGATTCCAAATCTGTAGCCAAAGTAGCAGCAACGTGGGAAACTAAAGCTAAATCTCTAAAAGACTTGCAAAGAGTGCAGTCTACTTGGCAGATAGTAGTTAATGCCTTAAGGATTATTCCCCACACTAGCCCAGAATACGAACAAGCCCAAAATCTCCTAGTTGATTATAAAGCGAAACTAGCAACCGCACGCGATCGCGCAACTTTTGAACTATTAGCTGCTAAATCTTATCAACAAGCCATTAACACAGCCAACCAAGCTAAAGCATATGAGCAACAAAACCAATGGCAAGCAGCGCGGGCAAATTGGTCTCTGGCTTTGAACACCCTCAAACAGATTAAGGCTGACAGCTTTTATTACTCACAAGGGCAACTTTTGATTGAACCTTATGCAAATGCTTTCAACCAAGCAGAACAACAAGCCCAAATTGCGCTTTATTTGCAACAAACCCGGACAGACTTGGCGAAAACTTGTTCTAGTCAAATTCGGATTTGCATTTTCAGCGTAGATAACAAAGGAATTACCGTCAAAATTACCGCCGAGTATCAACGAACACTGCAAAATAGTTTAGCTAACGCCAATCCTCAAGACCCAAGTTCTTTTGCTGGCATTAGCAATCATTTACAAGTATTGCAAGAAGCATTAAGTGCCATTAGTGAAAACGCTAACCTACCTTTAATCGTCTATGATGCCCAAGGTCAAGTAGTGCATACGCGATCGCACGAAGGTTAGGAGTCATTGGGCATTGGGCATTGGGCATTGGGCATGGGGCATTGGGCATTGGGAAAAAAGAACTATTTGCCTCCCCTGCCTCCCCTGCTTCCTTGTCCCCTAGTCCCCTACTCCTCTCACCTAACTAACTGCGCGTTGGAGTTAAAAAACTGGCTACACAAACCGCGAGTAATTAATAGGGTTGTCAGCAAGTTGGTGAAAGCGATCGCAAACACAATCAAAATTTCGTATGATACAGCATCAAGGGGAGTTACTCCACCTAGCAACTGTCCGGTTGTGATTGGTGGTAATGCGACCATACCGATAAGCGTCATCTGATTTAAAGTGGGAATTAATCCGGCTTTGATGGCGTCTTTGCGGTATTGAGTAATTGATTGCATAGGTGTTGCCCCTAAGCTTAAGTGGGTTTCAATTTCTAGGTGACTGGAGTTAATTGTGCTGACAAGACGTTCGCCGGCGATAGCTCCTGCATTCATGGCATTACCTAAGATTATCCCCGCCAAAGGAACCAAATACTGCGGTTCATACCATCTGTCTGGTTGAATAATTAAGAAATTGATGTAAAACAGTGTGATAAAAGTGCTGATGAAAATTGTTCCCCAGACTAACGGCAAAACCTGGGGTATTTTCACAGTGATGCGATTTCGTGCGACAATCGCTGCTATCGTCAGCATTATTGCCAAAATCCCCAAAACTGCCCAAGGGTTATTAAAAGCAAAGATGAAGTCTAAAACGTATCCCAACACAAGTAGTTGTAGGATGGTTCTCCCCGTAGCGAGGGCTAAGTTTAATTCTAGCCCTAGTCTAGAAAGCGCAGATAAACCAATGGCGATCGCCATTAATCCTACACCAATAACCAAATCAACCAAATCCAACTTGATCAAATCCTGCATCGATTTTTTACCTCTGGAAGTTTTTTTCGCTCATTTGCCTACACACTTGGAACTTTAATTAGAGGTGTTGGATCTTGGTTGATATATATCACCTTTTATGCCAACGATTGGTAGCTTTACCAATTATAAATCTAAGTAAAAATTCTTACTTAGTTGATTGTCTTGAAATCGCTTATTCAAATAAAACGAAAACTCATGATCCAAAGCATAAATACTATCCCTGCCTTTGATAACAAGCTGCAATACAGCACCATTGAAGCAGAAGTGAGTGCGGCTGTTTTAGAACTTTTGGCTTCTGGACGTTATATCGGCGGTTCTGTAGTTGCCAGCTTTGAGCAACAGTTTGCCGCTTATCATGGTGTTAGTCAATGTGTAAGTTGTAACTCTGGAACTGATGCGCTTTACTTATCTCTACGAGCTTTGGGAATTGGTTCTGGTGATGAAGTAATTACTACACCTTTTACTTTTATTGCAACATCAGAAGTTGTCAGCGCTGTGGGTGCAAAGCCAGTTTTCGTTGATATTGATGCTACTACCTATAATTTGGATTTGCAGCAAATAGCAGCCGCAATTACACCCAAAACGAAAGCAATTATCCCAGTTCATTTGTTTGGACAACCTGTGGATATGACTGCTTTGATGGATTTAGCCAAAGTTCACAATCTCATAGTAATTGAAGATTGCGCCCAATCTACAGGGGCAAGTTGGGCAGGGCAGAGAGTAGGAAGCATTGGACACGTCGGTTGTTTTAGTTTCTATCCAACTAAAAATCTTGGTGGTTGCGGTGATGGGGGAGCGATAACAACTAATGACCCAGAAATTGCAGCAAAATTGCGAGTATTAAAAGAGCATGGTAGTAGAACTCGCTATATTCACGAAGAAACAGGTGTAAATAGTCGCTTGGATGCTTTACAAGCGGCTATTCTTCAGATTAAACTACGTTATCTTGATACTTGGAATAATCAGCGACGAGCGATCGCAATTCGTTACCATCAGTTACTCACATCAATTCCTGGTATCATCCCCCCTCAAGAATTAACTGGTGGTTCAGGCGTTTGGAATCAATACACAATTTTGGTATTATCTGAAGGGCGAAATGGTATTAGCGCCAAACATCGCGACTCGGTTCGAGATCAGTTACAATCTTTGGGTGTAAGTACAATGATTTACTATCCCCACCCTTTACATTTACAGCCAGTTTATCAAAGTCTGGGCTATCAGCCAGGACAATTGCCTGTAGCTGAACAAACCTGCAATGAGGTTTTATCTTTGCCCATGTTCCCAGAACTTTCAGAACAACAGCAAGATCAGGTGATTTATGCGTTGAAGGATTGTTTGGGATAAATAAAAGTGCCTGACGACTAGAAGTCGCGGCTACACAAACAAAGCCCACCTTCGTGGGCTAAATAATTTTAGACCTAGGGTGAGGGCTTATACGGTGAGGGCAGTTTTTGCTAAAGCTTCTACCAAGCCACGCACAGCAGCAATCATTGCTACTTCGCTGTTAAGTTGATTGATGGCAGAACCGACGCCAACACCAGCTGCACCGCTTGCGATCGCTAGTGGAACTGTGACGTTAGAAATGCCGGAAGCACACAATACTGGCACTGATACTACACGAGAAATTTCATAAGCTGCTGCTAAGGTGGGAGCAGCTTTTTCAATTAATCCTAGAGTTCCGGGGTGTGTGGGTTGGCTGCTAGTACCACCTTCGGTTTGGATAATGTCAGCACCTGCTTTCACCAATTCCTCGGCTAGCTGTACCTGTTTATCGAGTGTGAGGATGTGGGGAACGGTTACAGATAAGGTGATTTCTGGCAGCAAGGCACGAGTTTCGCGAGTCAATGCTAAAACTTCCTCAGCCTCAAAACGGCGTCCTTGAGCATAGAAAGAATCAAAATTGCCGATTTCAATTAAATCAGCACCAGCGGCAACAGCTTGAACAAACTTTTCGGGTTCAACTGCTGATACACAAATTGGTAAGCTTGTTAAACTTTTAGCTAATTGAACCAAAGCCGGATCTGCGGCAATATCAACAAAAGTAGCACCACCGAGATCGGCTGCTTTCACAATAGCGGCTGTGCGATGGGCGTCAAAGTTGTTTAAACCGCTGATAACTTTGAGGACTTGACGGTTAGCAAATGCACGTTGGATTGAATACATCGTCATAATTAGTTTTGGAAAGCTACGCAAATAAGGTTTATTCTACCGTTCTCTCGTTACCAATTGAGGAGGGGGAAAGGGGAAAGGGGAAAGGGGAAAGGAAAAAAGGGTACTGTTTATTATTGCTAGATTTGTTGAAGGATAGTTCTTAGGTTTTCTCGTAGTAGGCACTTTAGTGGCTAAAATAAGCGCTGAAGCGCTTACTACGAGTTATATTTATGCTTTTCGTGTGAAGTTGCGTAAGTTCTAGTTTTGTAATGCTTCACGGAACAAGCCAAATTTTGATGGTTTTGTCAGCACTAGCACTTACGAGTGTTTTGTCATTTGGATTAAAAGCAACGGCATAAACTGCATTTGAATGCCCTTCAAAGGTATCTAGTAACTCTCCACTCATCAGGTTCCAGATTTTTACAGTCTTGTCATCGCTGCCGCTAGCAATTTTATTCCCATCATGACTGAAAGCGATCGCATTCACATCAGCAGAATCTTTTTCAATTGTACGGATTTCCTGTCCTGTGTTCAAATTCCAGACTTTGACGGTTTTATCATCGCTAGCACTTGCAAACATGTCTCCACGGAAATTGATCGCGATCGCATTCACATCACCGGAATGTGCTTGAATAGTACGGATTAGCTGTCCTGTGTTCAAATTCCACATTTTAATGGTTTTGTCCTTGCTGCCACTGATCAGAGTTTGATTATCTGGACTAATGGCAACTGACAAAACTTGTGCTGAATGTCCGTCAAAAGTGCGTATTAACTGTAGAGTTTTCAGATTCCAGAGTTTGATGGTATGGTCGTAACTACCACTAGCTATAGTTTGACCATCGGGGCTAATGGCAACGGAATTAACAAAGTCCTTATGCCCATCCAAAGTATTTATTAGCTGTCCCGTCTGCAAATTCCAGATTTTGATAGTTTTGTCCCTACTGCCACTGACAATAATACGACCATCTGGGCTGATAGCAACAGAATAAACGATATCTAAATGTCCTTTTAAGGTGCGAATTACTTTTTTATAATTCCGGTTCCAAATTTTGATCGTTTTATCATCACTACCACTAACAAGAGTAATGCGATCGCGGCTAAAAGCAAGGGAATTAACTTCACCTAAATGTCCTATCAAGGTTGAGTTATTCGATATATGCAACATAACATAACCGCTGAATACCAACCCAAAGATTAGTAGAGATATTAGCCATTTTTTCTTTACTAATCGTGGGGGTAGAAGCGGTAACTGAAAATTAAACCATGACTTTGGCAGTTGGGTAATAGGTTGTGATATCTGAGTCAGCGGAACTTCATCTGCTGATTGGTAGCGGTTCTGAATATCTGTTTGTAAGAGCTTGTTAATTACCTGATAAAGTTTTGGGGATATCTGAACTTTTCGATATTTACTCCAGTTTTTTACCCAGCTATAGCCAGAGTTTACATACAATTCAAATGGATTAATTCCTGTCAACAGATAAAAGCATGTAGCCCCCAAACTAAATAAATCACTTGCTGGGTAAGCCTCTCCAGATTTCATTTGTTCTAAGGGGCTATATCCATGCGTACCAATCTGTGTACCTTGTTGTCCTTGAATGTTTGTTACTAGCTTGGAAGCACCAAAATCAATTAATACCAATTGTCCATCGCTGTCACGACGAATAATATTATCTGGTTTAATATCTCGGTGAATTACCTGATTATCATGAATAAATTTGATAACTGGTAATAATTCTTTTAAGATGTTCCAAATTTTCTCTTCACTGAAACATCCTTCTTCGTGTAACTCTTGTGTTAGGGTTTTACCTTCAATAAATTCTTGGACTAAATATAGAGAATTATCTTGATTAAAATAAGCATGTAATGTGGGAATTTGGGGATGATTTTTTCCTAACTGTTGCAACTGCCGCGCTTCATCTTCAAAAAGCTGCATTGACTTCAGCAAAGCGCTTGAACTTGATACTTTCGGTGCTAGCTGCTTGACAACACAATGTTCATTGAGTTTGTCTTCATCCTCTGCTAAAAAAGTTTTGCCAAATCCTCCACTTCCCAGTGGACGGATGATGCGATACCGATCTCTGAGCAACGGTATTAATTTTGTCCCACAATATTGGCAGAATAACATCCCGTCAGGGTTGAGAGGCTTTGAGCATATGGGATTGAGGCAGTAGGTCATTTTTGGGCACCAAGTGTTATCGGAGTTAAGAGTCAAGTGGGGTTCAAAAGTCCAGATTTTTTAGACTTTTGACCCTTGACTTTTGACAACCTCTACAAAAAAAATATGACACTTGCGTAAGTCCTATTAGTATTTTTCTCGGCAAAAACCACTAGAGATATAGTTATAATAGGGACTTTTGCACAAATTGGGAACGCCTATTGATGAATTTTTACTTTCCCCAAGGACATTATGCGATCGCATTGCCTGCCAAAAACGCGCTTAATCAAACTCTGGCGCCCACAAATCGCTAATCTGCACTTCCCAACCTGGAAGCAAATCGGGAACCGTGAGAACATCCCCATCAGGAAGTATCACCGCTTCTTGTCCAGAATAGTAAACCTCAACAATCCGCTCATCTGGGTTGATGAGAATTCCTACCCTAGTTCCCTAGAAGCGCGATCGCACCAAAGCTTACAGCAGTTTTCATGTATTTAGACGACACTCATCTTTCTCTAGTGCGACTGTGCTACGAGTGCGTGATAAAAATAATGTGGTTCAAATAAGCTGAAAATCGCTGTAAGCTAAGATTTCCCAAGTTCAAGATAAAGATGTTGAACAGTTGGAACGTCTTTACAAAGGTTCTGGATAACGCATATTTAATTTGCTACCAATTATTGAAATGTTTTACTTAGTTCCTCCATTTTATTAGCCAGTTCTACGTCGAGGTTACTAATGACATTACCTAAATCGTAGGTCATTAGATCAACCTGAACCAAGTTGTAAATGTTCAACCATATGGGATGATGCTCTATTTTCTCGGTGTAGATAGCGACGCTAACCATCCAACCCATTGCTTGGGCAAAGGTACTAAATTTATATTCTTTGTGCAATTTACCTTCTTTTATTGTCCAACCGGGCAGATTGGAGATTGCATCTTGTAATTCTAGTTCGTTTAGTTTGTATCCTGACATGAGAGGCTTCCAAAAAATAAGTTATTCCAAATTATTTGTATATTTTACCTACTTATAAGGTCATTTCCGGCGTTGCTGAATCCGGGTATGAAAATGATTTTACATAGACTATCCACCATCTTGGTAAATTTACAAAATTGGGATGCTCTCTGCTATTTCGGTGATCGCATTTGTTATTTCGGCGATCGCAATTATTTAGTTCACCAGTTGCGATATCAGGTAGCACCAACTCCAGTAGCACCGATCGCTAGCAAAGCTATAAAATCGACCAATGACAATACCCCAGTCAGTATCGCTTTCAGCCGAGAGCCAACGCAAGCGATCGCCATATAAAAATCTGGGTGTCTTGGCTACATCACGAAAGTTAGCGGGAAGCTCAATAGATGCGTCTGGGTATTTCAGGTTAACCCTGAGCGTTCGCGCAGCGTCTCCGTTAGGAGAAGCGGAAGGGTTAATCAAGCCTGGGGCTATATTCATTCCACGATTGTAAGCAATAGTGGTGATAATAAATCAGGTAGTTTAGTTAATAAATTTGATATTACGGGTACTAAAGCTTTTCTTTCATCTAATCCTTTTTGTGAGTTTCTAGCTTTTATTAAAGCATTAAAATTATCAAAATCATCCATTAATTCCCTAATCGCACGAGTTCTAGCTGTAAATTTTCGGACATCTTCTTGAGGAATATTATCATTTATTAATTTGAGAGATTCTGTTTTCAGGAGCTTTAAGGGTTGCTTACTATTATTTTCTATAATTTTTAGATTAGACTTTAAAATTTCTATGTTGAAATGATGCTCATTGGCTGCTGCGATCACTGCTATTTTCTTGTTGCCTTTAGATAATTTTTCTTCTTTTAAACGAGTAACAATCACACCTAGCATAAATGTAAATATTGAAAATATTTGTTTGAATAACCCTGTTAACTCGAATTGAGGTAGAGCTAAATAAGTAAATAAAAAAGGAGAAATTAACATTAAAATAGTAGGTAAAATAATCGGTCTTTTATTCAACCAAAGAGTAACCTTAAAGAGTAATTTCTTATATTTTTTATCAAATCCAATTAATAATCCTTTGTGTAAAAACCATATAATTACCAAAATTGTAGCTAAAATAGACGGCAAAAAATTTGGTGTTGACTCAGGCATAATTGATTTATTGAACGTTAAAATATAAAAGTTTATTTTAATATTGAGATTTTGAGTTAATAGTAATCGGCGATCGCCTGCAAGCTGATTGAATGCGAAATGCTAGGATGTTATCAAGCTGTTAAAACTTGCTTTGCTGCAACTTCCATTAATTTCTCGTTGCTGTCTCGCCCTTGTTTTAGTTTGGCTTCTAGGGTATCGCAGAGGGACATTAGGCGATCGCACTTCTCTACAATGCGTTTTTGTTCTGCAAGTGGTGGAACGGGCATAAGTGTTTCTTTAATTTTTCCGACGTTTAAATTTGGTTGTGCGCCTCCCGCAGCCTTAGTAAGGAGAGGGGAGATAAAACGTAATTTTATCGGGGTGAGGTTTAATGAAAATTACGGTTGATTTGCGCTACCTCACCCCCAACCCCTCTCCTTAGTAAGGAGAGGGGAGATAAAACGTAGTTTTATCGGGGTGAGGTAATTGCGTACTCACTCTTATTAGGAAACGCGATAAGTCCATTAATTAATGTACTCCTTACCTAAAATCTTTTAAGAAGAAGAAATAAAACTTTTCACACTTTAACTTCTGGCAAACATGTTTACTTCATTCTCATCTGAAAAACGCTTCTGTCTATTCCGGTTTGTTTATCTACTTCATTTGCAATTTTTTCCACGATAAAGAAGTCGGGAATTTTATTAAAAAGTTCTAAATTTCCCAGATTGGAATAACTAAAAAACACATCTCCTTTTGGGGCAAGGTACATCGGAATTTCTTTGATAAAATTAATGAATATTTGACCATCTAAATCATTAGTTGCTACTTCTACACTTGCCTCAATCTTTTTGTCTAGGAAAGGTATATTAAAAAGGATCGTATCAAATAAGATATCAGGTAAGGACTCGAAGAGGTTGGAATGGTATATGTGGGGGTACATGTAATTTAAAAATGCATTAATTTGGGTGCAAAATACAGCATTTTTGTCTATGTCAGAAAGGTACAATTCTTCTACATATTCATTACAACATAGTCCAATAACACCTGTGCCACACCCTAACTCTAGCAGCCGTCCTTTCTTGCTATTTTGCTGTTTAAATTGTTCCCGAATAGTTTTCAGGAAAAACATGCTGCTAGATTGTGGCTCTGGATGATATATATTTGGGAGGGCAATGATATTCAGACCATTAATATTGTAAGTAGCAATGCTAGACTGTTTAGATAGAAATTCGGAATGAAGTTCTTGGAATCCGGCTACTTGTAGATGCAACTTAGTCATTTAGAAGAGTAATAAAAGTAAATTACTAACAACTCAAATATACCACGTTATTGATATGCGCCCAACACCGAAACAGATGATTTGAGTACTTTGCGGATTTAGTTTTAGTTTGATTGCGATCGCTTGCTCATCCCAAACTAAAGATGCAAAAGAGTCTATCACAGTAAATACGCGACTAGCTTTAGTTCCCACCAACGAATATAAAGCGATTCCTAAATACGATCATATCTTTGTCATAATTCTCGCAAATCTGATTATGTTAACCATACTGTCGCTTCTAAAAGTTTGATGAGTCAGTTAGAGGAAAAAGGTTTAACTTGGAAGGGATATTTTGAAGATATACCTAATCCAGAACCCTTGATTAGACGTAGCAGTGCTACGTCTCTACATTGTTTTCCACTTTCTTTGTGTCTAAATAAGGTAAGATGAGAAGCGCGAGTTTAAGTTTTTTGATTATCTGACTTAAATCGACCAGCCAAAAATTCTCGCTTGTGCAAATGCTTAGTATTGCGACCTTCAACACGTTGGCGCCACATCCGAAAGCTGGATGGCTTCATTTCCCGACGCATGAGGGTAATAACTTGTTGTTCTTGTAAACCAAATTGTTTTTCAATTGCTTCAAATGGCGTTCTATCTTCCCACGCCATTTCGATCGCTCTGTCAATGGTTTCTAAATCTAGTTCAGGTAGCTTCATTTAAGTTTGACACAGATGTCTCTAAAAGTTTAAGAAATATAACAAAGAATCGCCATCATCCATAAGGCGTGGACTTGGGCGATCGCCTCTCACACGTAGTAAGCACGAAGAGTGCTTAAAATAAGCGCTTCAGCGCTTACTACGATAATAAATTCAGGAATAAGGAGACTCGCAACCAACGCCCTATATTATGAAAATATAAGAAAAAATATGAAGTCGCCAGACTTAAACGGCATAACATGGGCAGTATTTGGGAACTCGATTATTACTCCCGTCCGATTTTGGACGAGAACAACAAAAAAATTTGGGAGGTGTTAGTGTGCGAAAGTCCTTTGGATACGCGCACAAAAGCTGATTCTTTATTTCGCTATGCTCAGTATTGCCCCAGCACGCAGGTAAATTCGGGTTGGTTGCGGACAGCGTTGCAAGAAGCAATTAATCAAGCTGGAGTTGCACCGCTGAAAATCCGCTTTTTCCGTCGGCAAATGAATAATATGATAACTAAAGCTTGCCAGGATGTGGGGATTCCGGCTCAACCTAGCCGTCGCACTTTAATGCTTAATCAATGGCTGCAAGAGCGGAACGAACAGGTGTATCCTCAAGAACCTGGGTATCAAGACGGAACTAATGCTTCAGTGCGTCTGGAAAGTCCCTTACCTCAACGTTTACCAGATGCTTTGGAAGGAAAGGAATGGTTATTTGTTACCTTAACAGGTGCGGATTTTGCGGATATGCATGAGTGGGAAATCGCCTTTGGTGAATCTTTCCCGATTGAATTTGCGAATTTATTACCGGAAAGCCGCATTCCTGGTGTGTTAATTTTCTCACCCAGAGCGCTACCTTTAGCGGGTTGGATGTCTGGTTTGGAGTTGGCTTGGTTGAGACTTGACACAAGTAAAGGGACAAGATTAGTTTTAGAAACTGGTGGGACTGAAAGCTGGATTTTGGCGAATATCAAAAATGAGAACACCATCGCAGAAGCCAAAAGTTTTGAAGAAGCAAAGCAAAAAGCTAACGGAGTTCATTTTATCGGTGTGCAATCCGATCGCCAAGCCGAATCTTTTGCCGGCTTCTGGCTGTTGCAAGAGGTCAATTTGCCGTAAATTTAATTAGGGCATTGGGAATTGGGCATTGGGCATTGGGCATGGGGCATGGGGGCATTGGTAATAATTCTTTTCCTTTTACCCTTTCCCCTTTCCCCTTTCCCCTTTCCCCCTCTTCAAATCATCAAAGGTCATGGGTTCTGAAAATTTGTCACAAGATACACTAGCAGAACAGTTGTTGGAACTAGCTATCAAGTCGGGTGCCGAGGCAGCTGAGGTTTATCAGTCGCGATCGCTTTCTCGACCTGTGTTTTTTGAGGCAAATCGTCTAAAACAGCTAGAAACCAGTCAAGCGGAAGGTACAGCACTACGGTTGTGGCGGAATGGATGTCCGGGACTTACGGTAGCTTACGGTTCTGTCACCGCTGCTGCAATGGTGGAACGGGCGCTGTCTCTAAGTCAATTAAATCAACCAGAAACTATAGAATTAAATAGCACGTCTCAGTCTTTTTACCCAGACTTGGGGGAAGATGTGCCGATAGAGGTGTTGGTAAACTGGGGTTCTGAAGCGATCGCGATCATTCGCGATGCTTACCCAGATGTTGTCTGTACGGCTGAGTGGGAATGCGATGTGGAAACTACCAGACTCGTCAACACAAAAGGTTTAGATTGTTACTACACTGATACAACTCTTAATTCTTATATAGAAGCTGAATGGGTACGCGGTGATGATTTTTTAAGTGTCGCTGATGGTCAAACTCAGCGGGGTGATTTACATCCTGAGAAAGTAGCTAACCAAATTTTACAGCGGTTGATTTGGGCAAGAAAAAATGTCTCACCTCCTAAGGGTCGCGTTCCAGTATTATTTACTTCTAAAGCCGCTGATATGCTTTGGGGTACTGTGCAAGCTGCTTTAAATGGTAAACGAGTGCTGGAAAAATCTTCTCCTTGGACTTCCCGGATTGGTCAAGCAGTAATAGCACCAACTCTGACTTTATACCAAGACCCACTTGCCGGACCATATAGCTGTCCTTTTGATGATGAAGGTACACCGACTCAGTTTTTGATGTTTATTCAAAATGGAGTTTTGCAAAATTTTTATGGCGATCGCACTACCGGACATCAATTAAATACAGGTAATACTGGTAACGGTTTTCGCCCTGATTTAAGTAGCTATCCTACCCCTGGTTTATTTAATTTCTTAATCAAGCCTGGTTCAACTTCGCTACAACATTTGATTCAAAAGTTGGATCATGGCTTGATTGTAGATCAAATCTTGGGCGGTGGTAATGCCATTTCTGGCGACTTTTCCATCAATATTGATTTGGGCTACCGCGTCCAAAATGGTCAAGTAATTGGGCGGGTTAAAGATACTATGGTTGCAGGTAATGTCTATACTGCTCTTAAACAAGTGGTTTTACTTGGTGGCGACGCTGATTGGAATGGTTCTTGTTACACTCCATCTCTCATAGTAGACGGACTTTCCACCACCGGCAGAAAAACTTGAAGATTGGGGACTGGGGACTGGGGACTGGGGACTGGGGACTGGGGACTGGGGACTGGGGACTGGGGACTGGGG
>NZ_KK073768.1:1192546-1195024 GCF_000582685.1 [Scytonema hofmanni] UTEX 2349 | reverse complement strand
ATGCTATTAGATATAGAACGCGCATCAAAAATCGAGCCTCTTTAATTCCCAATGCCCAATGCCAATGCCCAATGCCCAATGCCCAATGCCCAATGCCCAATGCCCAATGCCCAATGCCCAATGCCCAATGCCCAATGCCCAATGCCCAATTTAAATCTTTAATATTATGTCGCTTGCTGTTCTAACTCAGCGCTTTCGCAGTTTTTGGCAGCCTAGAAGAGGTTTAGCGATCGCCGAAGCTTGTTTAATTGGTGTCGTTGCTGCTTTATCTGCTGTTTTACTCAAATTTGGTGCAGGATACTTGGGTACATGGCGAGTTCATACGTCCCATATTTTCCCAGCGTGGATTGTATTACCGGCAGTTGGTATGAGCTTTGGCTTTTTGGCTGGCTTTTTAGTGGAAAGATTTGCACCTGAGGCTTCTGGTAGTGGTATTCCTCAAGTTAAAGCTTCCCTTGCGAATGTTCCAATTAAATTATCATGGCGCGTGGCAGGTGTCAAGTTAATTAGTGCAATTATTGCTTTGGGTTCGGGAATAACTTTAGGACGACAAGGACCTACCGTCCAATTAGGTGCGGGTTTAGCTGCGGGAATGAGTCGTTTGGTTCCCACTTCTCCAGATCATCGCCGACAAATGATTGCTGCGGGTGCCGGTGCGGGTTTGGCAGCAGCTTTCAACGCTCCCCTCGCTGGGGTATTCTTTATTGTGGAGGAGTTACTTCAAGATTTATCAGGAATGACTTTAGGAACCGCCATCATCGCTTCGTTTATTGGTGGGGTAATATCCAGGCTGTTGGGTGGTGGCAATTTGACGCTGAACTTGCAATCATCAAGTTATTCTAACACCTTCTCAATTCCAGAAATTCCCTTTTTTCTGCTGTTGGGAGTTCTAGCGGGGTTGCTAGGTGCTTTGTTTAGTAGCGGTTTGATTGCAAGTATAAAATTTTATCGCAGTCTGCACATCAGCTTACCATTACGGGTGGCGTTAGCTGGTTTAGTTTCGGGAATTATCATGGCAATGCTGCCTGCTTACTTTCGTGATAATACTGGCTTACGAGAACAGATAATTATGGGTGAAGCGAATGCTTCATGGGCAGCGATCGCCTTTATCGCTCAGTTTATCTTAACTTTGATTGCGTTTGGTTCGGGAGCGCCAGGAGGCTTATTTGCACCCAGTCTCATCTTAGGTTCTACTTTAGGCTATTTAGTCGGTGTCAGCGAGTTTCACCTTTTGGGTGGGGGTTCTCCGACAACTTACGCACTAGCGGGAATGGGAGGATTTTTCAGCGCGGTTTCTAAAGTACCAATCACCGCAATTGTGATTGTATTTGAGATGACTACAGATTTCAATCTGGTGCTACCTTTAATGATTGTTTCTGTGACATCTTACTTAGTTGCTGACAAAGTTGTGCCAGGGTCATTGTATGACAAACTATTGTTTATAAATGGCATAACTATCAATAAACAGGTTTCTAGTGAAGGAATATTGACACAGTTAACTGCAAAACAAGTAATGCAGGAACGAGTGGAAACTCTAGAAGCAGAGACAACTTTAGAAGAAGCAATGCAGGCATTTGCCCGTTCTCATCATCGTGGTTTCCCGGTGGTGGAAGAAGGGAAGTTAGTTGGAATTGTCACCCAATCAGACTTACTCAAAATAGGCGATCGCAATCTTGCAAATGATATTCCTTTAAAGGAAATCATGACCACCAGTCCGGTGACAGTATCACCCACCCATAATTTAAGCAATGTACTATATTTATTAGACCGTTATAAAATCAGTCGCTTGCCGGTACTGCAAGGACGAAGGCTGATTGGGATTATTACCCGTGCAGATATAATTCGCGCGGAAGCAGATCATCTAAATTGTACAAATCCATCGCCCGGAGTACAACCAGAACCTTCTTATGTAGTTTATCAAACGCGATCGCCTAGCATCGGCAGAGGCAAATTATTAGTACCCATCGCTAATCCCAAAACAGCAGCAACTTTATTAGAAATGGCTTTCTCAATTGCCCGCGATCGCCATTATGAAATAGAATGCATCCAAGTGATGTTAGTATCGCGCCACAGTTCCCCATCAGAAACAACAGTCAGAACTGCAAAAAGTCGCCGTTTGCTCAGACAAGCCGAAGTCATGGCGAAAAAGTGGGAAATTCCCCTACATACACAGATTCGCGTTGCCCACGATGCAGCCCAAGCAATTTTAGAAACTATCAACGAACAACATATAGATATACTTTTGATGGGTTGGAAAGGAAATACATCTACCCCAGGTAAGGTTTTTGGTAATGTTGTTGATACCTTAATTAAGCAAGCTACCTGCGATTTGTTGTTGGTGAAGTTAGCTGCGGCTGTTGAGACAAGAAGACAAGGAGACAAGGAGACAGGGAGACAGGGAGACAAGGAGACAAGGAGACAGGGAGACAGGGAGAATAATTCTTCTTTCCCCCCATCCCCCCCTCTCCCCCTCCCCCC
>NZ_KK073768.1:1117194-1192446 GCF_000582685.1 [Scytonema hofmanni] UTEX 2349 | reverse complement strand
CTCTCCCCCTCCCCCCCTCTCCCACTCCTCACTTCAACAGCTGGTTAGTACCAATGGCAGGTGGTCCCAATGCTTTATTAGCGATTAAATTGTTACCGGCGTTAGTCACATTGGGGAAAGATCCAAAAATTCGTCTCACACGGGTATTCAAACCATCTGAGTTGAAACCAGACATGACAATTTTAGAACAATCGATCCGCCAATTGATTCGCCGTCGGAAGTTGTCTAGTACTGTTACCGCTGTACCTGTGCAAGCTGAATCGGTTGCGGAAGGAATAATTAACTTAGTAAAAACCGAAGGTTATGATGTAGTGGTTTTAGGTGCTTCGCGAGAAGGAATGTTACAGCAAGCAATTCAAGGCAATATTCCCGAAGCGATCGCATCCAGTGTAGAGAGTACAGTGATTTTAGTTAGAGGTGCGATTAAAAATTAGTAGAGACGACGATTTATCGCGTCTTGATTTGTGAAAATGTGCGTGTCCAGATCCCCGATTTCTTTGAAAAGTCGGGGATCTAATTTTTCAGTGCGTTGGCGTAGCCTCTCCTACGGAGAATCGCTCTTTTAGTCTGCAAGACTCTTCAAGAAGGCAGAAGGCATTCGTGCTGAGGGCAGAAGGAACCAATTGGGAGGGGTCACAATCCCCTCCCAATTGGAGGCTCCCAATATCGTTGCATTTGGGAGGGGCTTCAGACCCTTACTCCTTTCAGTCGTGGGCAGAGGACACTTATACATTCCTTCTGCCTCCTGCCTTCTGCCCTCTGCCTTTCCCGGTGAGGGTCTTAGTCTTCGTTAGCTGTAGAAATCCTCAATTTTCACATCGGTGGGTGTAGTTCCTGAAATCTTCCTAACGCTTATTCCACCATCCTTTGGTTTGTATATATATCGTAGTCCATCTAGCTTTCCTGCTGCTCGGAGCTTCTCCCAGTCAGCACCGTTAATTTTGACAGTCACAGTTGAACCGCAGGCATTGTAGTACATATCATTAGTAATCGTACCTCCCGACCAGCCATAAAAAGCAGCAGGTTGTTCGTAAAATACTTGTAAGGTCGTAGCTGCACCAGTATTTAGCGTTTTCAAGCAGTCGCTTGCAGCAAGAGCTTGCCCCTGCCCTAGCGATAAGGTCAAGGAGAGCATGATAAACAAGGCAATTATCATCTTTTTCATTGCACAAATCCTCTTCACTTAGGTTATTGAGAATAGGTCGAGAAATCTCAGCCAGAATTTGACTTGTTTGTAATAACAACACTGAACTTCGTGCTATTGTTAACACCCTAATTGCTTTCGGTACTTATAAAAACTTTCTCTCGGTAGAGATTAAATTTATCTCACTAAATAGATGCAAAAATATACCTACTCTGTTGTTAAACAATACGTCCTTTGCCGATGCAATGCCATAATAGAAAAGACTCGACTTGTTGAATAAGTCGAGTCTCTGGGTGTTATGTAATTGACAAAAGTGAAAATTTTCTAATCAGGCGATCGCTTGCTGACGAATAATTTATTTTGCATAAATGAACTCAATATCAATGTATCTTTTGCTATAATCGCAAAGTTTTACGGTAACGTCAGTTTGCCACTATGGATTTTCTGGAAAAATGCTGCGAGTTTATCATCTTCTGATTGGTTTGATTTTGCTGATAGTAACACCGATAGTATTCAAATTTGTTCACCCCAATTCTCCCACTAACAAATTGCAGACAAATCCAGTTCGACCCCAGCCGGTTGCAACACTGACTCAAACTAACTCAGCATCCAAACCTACTGAAGGAAATATCTGGAAGAGTGTTCTAGGGAAAACTGCTACTCCACCAGGTTGGAAGGTAGCACCTTGTGAAGGAAATGCACCTTTATTGTGTGTCTTTTCCCAAGGAAAAGTTTTGGGTACAGTTGAGATGCAAGTTTACCCATTGGCAAATCAACCAAATTTCCAAAAAATGCTGGTAACTGCTGGTATTCCACCAGGGGTAAAAGCGGACTTACAAAGTCCTAACTACCAAACGCAGGTATTAACAGCACTAAATACTTGGATTGCAAACCATTACGCTGTATTATCAAAAGACCGTCAAAGTGCCTATGGCGATCGCATTTCTTTTTCACCTCAACCACCGCAACAAGTTCCCTTTGGGATGCTTCATGGGATGCGCTACGGCTTTACAGGGATTCAACAAGGTGGTGAAGTATATGAGCAAAATCTCGGTTATGTTGCTTTTGATGGTGCTTCACTTTATCTGATTCAAACTGCTTTTGACCCAGCAGCAAAAACAGGTAAGTTTGAGAAAGCCGAAAATTTTGAATTGATTGAATCTTACTTGAGTGCAATTGTCGCAGATTTGCGTTTACCAAAATAAAGCGATCGCGCTTGGTTAATAACTACGCATAGACATGATATCATGTCTGGTCAAACAGCCATAATAAAAGAACCCCTCCCCAACCCTCCCCGCAAGCGGGGAGGGTGCCACAGGCGGGTGGGGTTCTTCATGAATTATGGGTAATTACGCGGACATGATATGAATCTAAATTTCAGCTATTGCTCGTTCAATCAAGCGACGTGCCAAAGTTTGCGTACCTGTATGTTCGTAGTAATTCGTACTAACATCTAGAAACGCCGCTAAATAATCTAACTTATCGTCAGCAATCTGCGTAAATGACTGCAAATTCGCGACAACTGTCTGTGGTGTTAAATTATGTGACGCGACGAGATTACCCATCCAGCCTTTCACTGAATCGAAGCTTTCGCCGATAAAGTTGAGTTTGCTACTAGAATTATTACCGGGAATTGAATCTTTGATGTTATTAAAAGTTGAGTTTTGCTCTAACTCTTGCGGATTAGTTTGATTAATGCTAGATAACGCTTTGTCGATGAAGTCGGGACCCAAGGGTATCAAACCATCAACGCAAACTAACGCTACCATGCGGATGAGAGACTCACCGCTATATTCACCCAAAGAAGCGACAAAATCGCCGATGCTGTCTCCGGGGATACCGTTAATTTGGCAGAAAGCGACTAATTCAGTAACTAATTTTAGTGCTAAGTCAATGGTTTGAGCTTTGTCTGGTTTGGGAGTAACTTTATTTAAGAAACCCAACAACGGAATCGACTCACCTACCTTACTCGCTAAAGCTGCTGCACCAAGCGCTTTATCTGTAGTATCAACAGTTTGGTACAGCCACATGGCTCTTTGGTATCCTTGAGAGCGATCGTTGTAAAGATAAATTGCTCTCTCACCAATTTGCTGAATTAGGTCTTCGTCAGTTTCGCCGGTAACAGTCTTAATGGTATTGACAAAACCTACCACATTATGCCATTGACCAGGAGCAACAAAATCAAGGGAATTCAACAGAGAAACAGTCAAGCCTCCGGTCGGCAATTGATCAACTAACTCAAAAATTGATTTGCTCACAGTTACGAAAATCTCCTTAGTTAGCGTGTTTTATTTGAGTCGCAGTAATTAAGTTTATTTCAATTGCGCTAGACCGCTGAGATTAAATTTCTCTATCCAATCTTCGCGATCGCTTGCTGTAAATGACGGATCTTTAGAAATCACTTTCACTTGATACTTACCTACCAAAACCGAAGTTTGAGTATTGCCAAGTGTCGCTGCCGGATAGCCGCCAATTTTTTTGGTACTAGTAGCGTATTTTGCGGCTGCACTTGGGGTGCTGGTGGTGTCTGATACAGCCAGTTGTGCCATTACTTTCCCACCTTTTTTCAAGTTCGCTTCTGCAAAGCCTTTTTTCTCTTGGGTAAACACGCGCTGATATCCAGCTTGTTCCTTAGGGAAAAGTTTGTTAAATTCGCTACCTTGAGTTGCATTCTTCGCAACTGCTAGACCGCTTTTCTTTTGGGTGCTTTCTTTCTGCACTTGGTCAAATTGACTTGGTGTCTTTGCAGCGCAAGCAGTTGTCAGTAGTAACACTGAAAGCAACAAAGCCACTAAAATCCTACGTCCACGGCGGAAAATCATGTTTGGTTTCTCCTGATGCATGAGCTTTGAGGCAATTATCAGCGCTGAAGTGAGATAAAACCCGGAAAATTTACTTTTTGATAAGATGTTAGTATCTCCAATCACATTTTTTCCGGGCATTGGGCATTGGGCATTGGGCATTGGGCATTGGGCAATGGGCATTGGGCATTGGGCATTGGGCATTGGGCATTGGGCATTGGGCATTGGGCATTGGGAAAAAAGAACGGCGTTGCCTCATCTCCCCCTGCCTCCCCTGCCTCCCCTGCCTCCCCTGCCTCCCCTGCTTCCTTGTCCCCCTTGTCCTAGTTTCCTAACTCCGGGAAGCTATAACAGCATAAAACGGATCTCCTCCCCCCGCACCTAACCATTGCAGGATATTTGGAAGCGTTGATTGACGGGTAATTACTTCTGGACTGGTAAATCCAGGAACCGAGGAAAAATAACTTTTAACTAATTTAACTCGACTCTCTTCTGAACCCTCCCGCCAAGCTTGAATCGCTTTTTGATAAAACATCCGATTAGAAAAGCTGAAGATAGCGATCCCACCAGGTTTGAGGATGCGGTGAATTTCCGAAAATACAGCCTCCGGGTATTGCAAATACTGTACAGAAACGCAATTGAGTACTGCATCAAAATCTTCATCCTTCAAGGGTAACTGAGGATTAGCGTTGAGATTCTGCACAAAGTAATGATTTAAGCGCGGATTACGTGCAAGTTCTTCACCGTTGAGTCCATGTCCTTCAACATGGGCAAACTGCATCTCTTCAGGCAGATGAGATACCCAACTGCTCATCATATCAAAGACACGCATATCCGGTTTTAATCGCTGACGATATAAATCGGTTAGCTGTTGAATAAAGCCTTCATCCACATGAGTGACGAAGCGGGGATAGTCATAAAACAGCTTGTCGTCTGTATCATCTAGCTTAATGCGTTGATTTGGTTTTAGTGGCATAAACCCCTGTTGAACGAGAACTTATTCCCAAAATCGTGTAAATTTCAGGTAGTATTTGATGCAGAATGGTTGTATACAACCTTACATATTCTAGAAAGAGAGAGAAGTAATTAACAGCTTGAGGAACTTAGCAAAGTTAAATTATTTGTAATTCCATGAAATATCAAATAAAGAATTTTTATTTATTTTGGCAACAAATTCATCTTTGGGAAGGATTTACTTGTATCAGTTTGTTGGTATGGATATTGCCATTATTGCTATTTAATTCTGGAAACAGTAGCTTGATGGCTCATGATGAAGGACTTTATGCTTGGCGATCGCGTGTGATGTTTGAGTCTGGCGATTGGATAAATCCTTGGTCAGAACCTCATCATAAAACACCAGGTCCCTATTGGTTAATCGCCAGTTCCTACAAGCTATTTGGCATCTCTGATGCTAGTGTGCGACTTCCCAGCATGATTGCTGGCATCTTGAGCATACTACTTCTCTATGAAATTGGTAAAATTCTCCTTGGGAAAAAACTTGCTTGGCTTGCTGCCGCAATTTTGAGTGTAGAATTTCTCTGGCTACAATATTGTCGATTAGGTACACCTGATGTACCAATGATTTTTCTCGTACTTTTAGCTATTTGGTCTTTGCTCAAAGCTGAATTACATCCCAAATATCGCTCTTCTTATAGCTTTATTGCTGGTCTGAGTTTCGGTTTAGGCTTCTTAGTCAGAAGCTTTATGATTTTTTTGCCAATTGTAGCTTTATTACCTTATCTGATTGCCGAACATCGCCGCCATCGTCATCTTACCAACCCAATGTTTTATTTAGGGTTTGCAGTCGGTTTAATTCCTACTTTAAGTTGGATTTGGTTAAGTTGGGAGCGCTTTGGTAATAATAGTTTTGAGCAATTATTCCGCTTTGTTTTCCGTTTGGGGTCGAATGATAGAGGCGATCATGGAATGCTATTTTATCTCTGGAATGTCCCCGCCAAAGCTTTTCCTTGGTTTTTCTTTGCTCTTTTAGGTTTAATTTTATTACTGCGTCGTCCCATTCCTCGCTACCAACTAATATTAGTTGGCTTTCCCCTAGTTCTGTTTGCTGAACTTAGTATTTTCTCTACTCGCCTACCTCATTATAGTCTTGCCCTTTATCCCTTTATCGCTTTGCTTGCATCTATCGGGTTAGATTGGCTTGGGGGAATTTTTAGCAAAGGGACTTTTTGGAGACAAGGGGACAAGGGGACAAGAAGGACAAGGGGGACAAGGGAGACAAGGGGGAATTTGCTTCCCCATCTTTCTCCACTAACCTACTCTTGTACAGACGTGATTCATCGCGTCTCTAGTAGAGACGCGATTAATCGCGTCTCTACTCCCCTCTATCTTGAGATTCCGCGAAATCTCAGCTACGCTTTTGGTGGATTAGGTCTTTTACTTGTGCTAGCTGGTATGGTTGCTTTGGGTGTCGGTGGGGTGGAAATTCGCAAGTATGCAAGTATTATCTTGGCTTTGGGGTTGGGTTGGTTAATTTTACCTTTAGTGTGGATCGGTCGTTATCGCTTTGGTCAAAAGTTTCTCACAGCGCGTTATTGGATGGCTGGGTGGTTAATTCCAGCTTGGTTAGCTTTGGCGGTGGCTAGTTTTAACGGCTTTATTGGCGATTATAATCCTGATGTTAGAGCTTTCTTGGAACAAAGAGCGATCGCCCAAATCCTCCAAACTAATCCGATCAACTTTGTCCAAGTAGGTGGTAAAACTGGTGTACTCCTCAATTTCTACACTCCCCACCACGGTAAGCAAGTACAACAAGTCTCTGAACTAAGTGCCGGTAGCTACGCTTGGATATCTGCTAAACAGCCGGCTTTATCCACTCCTTATCGCGTTCTCGGTACTGTGCAGAAGTACCAGTTAATTCAACTGGGGAATGGGGAGTGATGTTTTCCCCTTCAACCTACTTGTCTCATCCTATAAAATGTTTAGTTAAGCAGTAAACCAAAAAGTTTTTCCCTGCATAGCGAGCGCTAAAATACTTATATGTTTCGATACTTTCTGACACACAATTCTCTAACCAGCAGACATAGTATAGATTATAATTACTTATGATTAGTTGGTTAAAAAATTGTCAATACTAACCTGATTGACATCTAAAACATATTTCCCGACATTACTTACATTAACAAATTGCTAAGGTGAAGTAATTATAAATTTATCAATACAAAAACCTGTTACTGTAGCGGGTTACGGGGTTAATAGCGGAGTAACGGGTTCTTCCACGCTATCTGTCGTTAGACATTTTACCACATTTACCAAAAACTTTAAGAATTCCCGCTTTAAGTTAATTTTATTTATATTTATTAAAAGTATAAAAATCTAATTTACGCTTATTTATAAAATTTGAAAAAGGAAAATATGTAATGAGGCGATATATTATAATCCTTGCTGTTTTAGTTCTCAGCCTACTTGTAATCACACCTGTTGCACAAGCGAAGTCTACAACCCAACAAGGTACATGTTTTGTTAAGTCTCAAGCACCCACCGACCCATGTAAAGATGTAAGGGGATTAGAGGCTACAGGTAGGGCTACTGGAAAAGATGTTCATCCGACATGTACCGAAGCTAAGGGCATAGCTAATGGTAATCTGGTGACTCTTCTAACAAATCAGAATAAAAAAGCTTGCGCTGCTTATATTGATTGCAGTAAACCATGTAAGACAATCAACTAGTTAAAGAATCTTTTGCGTAGAGTGTAAGGGATAGAGCCTGGGGAAAGTTTGAGAGCCTCCCCAGGTTTTTTGATTACAAGTACTTCATGCCCGAAACATTGATGATATGGAGATTCTCCAATACCTCGCAAGTACTGTCACCTACTCCAGCCGTGATAATTTCAGTAATCTTATACCAGTTCTTTATGAAGCTGCGCTAAATAAAGCTTCAAGAATGAAGTCGTAAAAAGTGAAAATTAATTAGGCGTTAACCAGAATTTTTGTAGAGACGCGAAATTGAACTTCGTCCCGCTTCGCTAACGCGTCTCTACATTGTTTTTCGGAGATGTTTTATCGGCTGTTGCTAAAAACAGATTTATTTGGTTATGATTATATTACGCACGCTAAGGAAATCAAAAAATGATTTCTACATCAAAGAATTTACAAGCTGTGGACTCATGGCAGCAAGTGCTGGCACCATATAATGTTGGCTACAGAGTTAAATTGCTATCACAACTTCTCACGCGCAAGTTTACTGAACGGTTAGAACCATTTGGACTAACGCCATTTCACTGGTTGGTTTTATGTTGTTTGTGGCAAGAAGATGGTTTACCTACTTCCTGCATTGGTGATAAATTGCAACAAGTGGGAGGCACCTTAACTGGAGTACTCGATCGCATGGAAGAACGGGATTTAATTCGTCGAGAGCGCGATTCGTCCGATCGCCGCATTTGGCGGATTTGGCTGACAGATGCTGGCAAACAACTGGAAACCGTCTTACCTCCAATTGCAGCCGACTTGCGTGAAGAAGCGATGTGTGGCATTTCCCACTCGGAACGCGAGCAGTTTTCCCAAGTTCTCAATCGAGCGATCGCTAATCTGTCTTAAGAATATGCCATAATCACCCAATTGACTGAAGCAGTGTTCGTATTTGTTTGCCAAAATATTACGTGTGCTAAGGAAACGAGAGATAATATTACGCCTTTCAAATAAAATTTTGTTAATTAGATCATCTATCGGGGGACTTAAGAATTATGGAACGCACTAATACAACATTAAATGAACGTAACGGAGACACTTCAGCAGTTTTGGACAAAGAGCTAATTGTGATCTACTGACATTGGAAGCTCGTACCATAGAGAAGTCTGCACTAGTTTAAACAGCAGAGACGGCAAAAGAAGAGACAAAGAAAGATGCACCGAAGCGGAAAAAACCGATCGCTTTAATTTTGGCAGCATTGGGAATAGGTGCGATCGCTCGTCAGCAACTTGAAGTTGGTATAAACTAAACTTTTAATGAACACACAAGCAACTGAGAAAAAGTTCAGAATCCCGGCATTTAGGTCAAGAAATTACCGTTTATTCTTTATCGGACAAGGTATATCTCTAATTGGCTCGTGGATGACGCAATTAGCCACGATTTGGTTAGTTTATCACTTAACAAATTCACCTGTAATGCTAGGGATTGTAGGATTTACCAGTCAAATTCCTAGCTTTTTTCTCGGTCCCTTTGGCGGGGTATTTGTAGATCGTTTTTCTCGCCATCGCACCTTAATTGGTACACAAATATTGGCGATGATTCAGTCATTAACGCTGGCAGTGTTAGCATTAACTGGCGTAATTCAGGTTTGGCAGATCATCGCTTTAAGTTTGATGCAAGGATTTATTAATGCTGTAGATGCGCCGGCGCGACAAGCATTTGTGCCAGAATTAATTGAGAGAAGAGACGATTTAGCGAATGCGATCGCCATCAACTCGACAATGTTCAATGGTGCGCGATTAATTGGTCCAGCGATCGGCGGTTTACTAATTGCTCAAGTTGGCGCACCTTACTGTTTTTTAATTGATGGTGTTAGCTACATCGCCGTAATTGCTGCTTTGTTGGCGATGAATATTAAGTCAAATAAATACCAACTCAGTCGTGCCAATCCCATACAACAAATCAAAGATGGATTTAATTATGCTTTTGGTTTTCCGCCAATTCGAGCAATATTAATGTTATCAGCTTTAATCAGTTTTATGGGAATGCAATATACAATTATTGTGCCAATTTTTGCCGAAAAAATCTTGCAAGGTGGTGCAGAAACACTAGGCTTTTTGATGGCTGCGTCAGGAGTCGGCGCGTTATTTGGAGGAATTTATCTGGCTACACGGCAAACAGTAGTAGGATTGGGTAGATTAATTGCCTTTGGTCCGACAATTTTAGGATGTGGACTGATTGCTTTTTCTCTATCGCGATTTTTACCTCTTTCTTTATTCTCATTATTGTTTGTTGGTTTAGGAACAATTCTCCAAATAGCTGCGGGAAACACAGTTTTACAAACAATTGTAGACGATGACAAACGCGGACGAATCATGAGTTTATATACAATGTCTTTTTTGGGTACAATACCCTTTGGTAATTTATTGGCAGGTTTTTTAGCAAATAATATCGGCGCTACCAATACATTAATTATTGATGGAATAGCTTGTATTTTGGGGTCTATATTTTTTCTGAGAGAGTTACCTGCTTTAAGGCGATCGATTCGCCCAATTTATGAGCAAAAGGGGATATTAAACAGTGAGAAAGCTTAAGAAATAATAACCGCAGATGGACGCAGATGCTCCCCAGATAAAAGGCATTTGCGTTGTGCGATCGCTACAATATATGAAGATGTAGTTTTGCCAGAGATGAATTGATAAGTAATATCATGTCTGTTTAATTAACCTAATTAAAAAAATCCTAAATCCTTGTAGAGACGTAGCACTGCTACGTCTCTAGATCATATGTAATCCACTGGACATGATATCATCCCATTAAGATGACATTATCAAGTACATGAATTACACCGTTGTCTGCTTCGATATCCGCAGCAATTACTGTTGCATTCTTCACTTCAAAGTTATTAGATATATTAATTCGGATTTCGGAACCTTCGACTGAAGTTAGAGAACGAACATTTACTAAATCTGCTTGCATCAACTTTCCGGGAACGACGTGATATTTAAGAATGCGTGCAAGTTGGGGAGGATTTTGAACGAGAGTGTGAACGGTTCCGGGGGGAAGTTTGGCAAAAGCATCATCGGTAGGTGCAAAAACGGTGAATGGACCAGGACTTTTCAAAACTTCAACAAGTCCGGCAGCTTTCACGGCAGCTACAAGGGTGGTAAATCCATCGGCACTTACTGCAATATCAACTATATCAGGCATTTGATTTAATCTCCGTAATTTTACCGATAATCTTGACGCTGAACATCGCGCAATCTCGCTTCTGGACGCTGGAAACGGTCTAACTGAGACTCAAAAAATTGACGATTTGCCTGTTTATGTTCTGGGTTGGGGTCATCTAAGGGATAAAGTAATGCTTGACGTAATGCTTGAATTACGGCTGATGTGACGCAATACATCGATCGCTGAAAGCTAATTCCTAGTTGAATCAGAGAGTCATCTTCACCGCGACAGTGCTGTTTATAGTAGTCCACCAAGTAGTCTGGCAAGAAATGTAGCATATCTTGCATCAAAAGCGTCGGTGGGATACCCGCTGTCCCGACTGGGAAGACATCTGCGTAAAGAATGCCGAAGTGAAAGTCTTTTTGGTCTTCAGGAACTTGCTTTGCTTGAGCGTTATAAGATTTAGTCCCTCTAAAAGGTGCAGTCCGATAAAATACCGCTTCTACGTAAGGGAGAGCGGCTTCATACAACCAGGTGAAGCCTTTGGATTTAGGGATAATTTCGTAGCATTCACCATCAATATATACATGATGATAAATTGGGCGTCCGGCGATCGCAAAAATCCCATTCACCAAAAAATTCATCGCTTCCGGCACGCTTGTTATTTTACCTTCATCGTAAAGGTCTGACATCTCAAAAAATACCGGCGCCATCACTTCCCAAAATAAGCCGAGGTTGGAGTAGTAAGATAGTTGCCGCACTTGCTCAAGGAACATATCCGGAAACGTTTTATACAGTGCTAACATTACCGGATTTTTTTTGAAGTAAGCTTTAATTGCGCGATCGGCATTTGCTTTATACTCGTCTGTATCTAAGTATGGGTCAAATAGTCCACCCATCCCCCGATGCCAAAGCATTGCTTGCATACAAGCTTCGGCAAATTCCATATTGATGCGATCGTGCCAAAGGTGATGTAATAATTTGGGTAGCTTTTTATTTACTTCACCCTTTTCTATAAACTCCAGCAACTCAGGATGCGCTGTTGCTTCTCCACGCCAAATGCGAATATCGGCGTCATCGCCTGCATAATGATTGTGTAGTTCTAAATATTCTTTGGGCAGAAAGTATTTGAAGAAGGGCAAAGGATCGAGAAAAACTCGTTCGGCAATATAAAGTAAGTCGCGCCAGTAAAAGTCCATCGGTACAGCATATGCTTTATAAATGCCGATGATTTGCATCAAGTTTTCTGGTGTATCTGGAAGCATGGCGCCACCGGCTTCTAAGCGGTGAATTATTTCGGAAAATTTATGTTGAGAGGGGGGAAGTTTGGTTAGGGTTTGGCTCATGGGAGGGTTTGTTAAATTGATTATTATGGGTTTTAGTAGAGACGTAGCAGTGCTACGTCTCTACATTGTTTAGGTTTTGAAATGTTGTCTTTCAAGGTTATGGGCGATATTAGTTACGGTGGGAATGGTTGATACCATTGTTGTGACTGTTTGTTCACTCCAGCGGACAAGCCAAGTGGGTTGTACTCCGAGGATGAAAATCAAAGTTGCTAAAATGAGTGCGGGTATTCTTTCGCTAATTTGAACTTTGGGGAAGTTAGCGATCGCATTATCCAGTTTGCCAAAACAAGTCCGATTGAGCAAGATGACAAAGTACACTGCTGTTAAACCAGTTCCCACGACGCATAACAAAGTGGGGATGGGAAACTCGGCATAACTGCCTTGAAATACCAGAAATTCAGCGATAAATCCAGCCATACCGGGAATTCCCGCACTTGCCATTCCGCTGAGAATTAATAACGCGCTAATGCTTGGTAATCCACGAATCGGGTTTAGCAGTCCATTTAAGATGTTTAAATCACGGGTGCCAACTTTCTCTTCAATTATGCCGACCAAATTAAACAAAATTGCCAAAATTAAACCGTGGGCGACCATTTGGGACACCGCACCAACTAAACTTAAAGATGTGTGCGCTGCACCACCTAACAAAACGTAGCCCATGTGACCGATTGAACTATAAGCAACCATCCGCTTGATGTCTTTTTGAGCGATCGCTGCTGCTGCTCCATAAAGTACACTGACAGTTGCCCAAATTGCTAACCAAGGTGCCAATGTTACCCAAGCTTCGGGAAAAAGTCCCAAACCAAATCGGAAAATACCGTAAGTACCAAGTTTCGCTAACACTCCCCCTAACAACATAGCTACAGGTGCCGAAGCTGCAACATATGTATCGGGTAGCCATGTGTGCAATGGGACGAGGGGAATCTTGATACCAAATCCAATTAATAGTAGACTTAGCAGAATAATTTGCAATCCCAATGGTAACATTTGTCCCATCAAGGATTCGTAAGCAAAGCTGGTAGCATGAGTTAACCAAACTAAACCCAAGAATGCTGCTAAAATCAAGATTCCCGAAAGAGCGGTATAAAGCAAAAACTTTGTTGCTGCATAACTGCGTTTGTCACCTCCCCAAATGGAAATTAATAAATAAAAGGGGACTAACTCCAGTTCGTAGAACAAAAAGAACAGCAGTAAGTTTTGAGCGACAAATGCACCCGCAACCCCACCAGTAATCAGCAGAATCATCGAGTAAAATAATCGCGGACGCTCAGTATTGTCGTGGCTGCTGTAAATAGCAATCCAAGTAATCAAGCTATTTAAGGCAACCATTACCAAGGAAATACCATCTACTCCGAGTTGGTAATTTAATCCTAAGGTTTCAATCCAAGGTAGGTATTCTGTAAGCTGGAATCCTGGCTGATGGATATCAAATTGAGCCATTATCCAGAATGTCCACAACAGCATTGCTCCTGTAATTAGCAATGCGCTGAAGCGAATTTGCCGGGAGGAAACGTTTTTGGGCAGACATCCGATAATAGCTGCACCGAGTATTGGTATCCAAATTAATGTACTTAGCATGGGGGAAGGGGAAAGGGGAAAGGGGAAAGGGGAAAGAAAAAAATCTTTTTTTACCTATTGCAAAAAAGACTTTGCAAGAAATCTATTGTGATATTAAAGTTTGAACAATTTGCTTTAAATCAGGTACAAATGAGAGGATGACAAAAAGGGCGATCGCACCGATACAGATAGCGATAGTCAAGGCATAAGTTTGAGTTTTGCCTGAGTTGCCATATTTGAGGACTTCACCACCGAATATTGAAGCAAGTCCGACAAGATTTACTAATCCATCGATGAGATAGCGATCGCCCCAATCAACAATGCGGGAAAATATATCTACACCACCCACAACACTGGAGCGATATAAGTTTGGTGTATAAAAATCGTAGGCGAATAAATCTTGTAAACCTTTCCAGGGCAAGCGAATCGGTTTAGGGATGACGTTAGTTAAGTATACAATACCACCAAGACTTAAACCAAAAATGCTAGACCAAGTAAGCAGCAATGCGACATCTTGATTCAATGTTGCCCATTCCGGGAGAAGAGACAAACTTTGGAGAATCATCGGGATATGCAGTGTAAAGCCTGCTAACGCTGTCATGGGGAGGATTACAGCCCACAGAGGTTCAGGCGCTCGCTCGGTCATTTGCGTCGGCTTATTCCCAAAAATCAGACCGAATACGCGAACTAAGCTAAATGCCGTCAAAGTGTTAATTAGCAGTAGCAGCCCTACCAGTAAAGGTTGAGAGTTCCACAACCCATCTGCGAGTTTCAACATTGCCCAGAATCCACCAAAGGGAGGCATTGCAATTAGCCCCAAGATACCAGCAATAAAGGAAAGTCCGGTAACTGGACGACGTTTCCAAAGTCCACCTAATTGAGTTAGATCCTGAGTAATGCAGTTGAGAATAATTGAACCGCTACTAGCTAATAAAGTTGCCATTGCTACAGCATGAGCTAGTACAATCAACAGAGCCGCTTCGATTTGCTGACTACCCACAGCTATGAAGACAAGACCCATGTAAGCGCTGACAAGATATGAGAGAGTACGTTTAATATCAATTTGAGCGATCGCAATCAAGACTCCACCAATCGCAGTAATTGCCCCGATAGCGATCGTCATTGTCATTGCCCACGGAGAAAGTTCCAGTACAGGCTCTAGTTTCACCAGTACCCAAGCTCCAGTCGCTACCACCACGGAGTTACGCAATATTGTACTGGGAATCGGACTCTCCATCGCTTCATCTAACCATAGATGCAATGGAAACTGAGCGCATTTACCCATCGGTCCTGCAATCAGTGCTAAACTTACCAGCGCTGCGATCGTTGGATTAACTTCAGCCGTTTCTGCCCAAATAGCTAACTCCCGAAAGTCCCAAGTACCAGCTAGGGGATAAAGTGCTAACACACCCATCAACAGAAATAAGTCACCCACGCGCTTGGTGAGGAATGCATCCCGCGCTCCCGTAACCACCAAAGATTGATTGAACCAGAAACCAATCAGCAAATAAGTTCCTAAAGTCAGGATTTCTAGGATAATATAGCCAAAGAACAGGGAATTGCACAGAACTAAGCTACACATCCCCGCTTCAAACATTGCCAGTAAAACATAGAAGCGTGCCCAACCCCAATCCATCTCTAGATAACCGATCGCATATAATTGTGCGAGCAAGTTCAACCCTGTAACCAAAATGGAGGCTCCCAAGCTGAGAGATGAGATTTCTAGGGGAATTGTTAAATTTAAACCGGCAACTTGCAGCCAAGAAATAAACTCATATTGAGCAGGTTGGTTCCACAGATAAGAAAATGCCAAAACACTGTGGGCAAAGGCGATTAAAGTCACAATTAAGTTGAAATATCCTGCCGGTCTGGGTCCTGTGCGACGGGTAATCGACGGAAACCACAGCGCTGACAAAACCATGCCAAGTAATGCATAGCACGGTATTAACCAAGCAGTTTGAGTAACAAGTTGAGCCATCCGTTCTATCCTGACACGATAAGACTAATTAAGTAGACTTATATCTATGATTATGATTTGATGCATAATCAATCATCTATATCTATGAAAGTAGCTTACCGTTTAAGTGCGAAGAACGTAAGAGTTAAATCATCAAAAAATTTTTGGTAATGGTGCGAGATTTATCTATGGTTTGTGCAACCCTCGTAGAGACGTTCCGGCGGAACGTCTCTACAATATATGTTCCGGCGGAACGTCTTTACAATATATGTGATTTCTTGGACATGGTATAACAACTAATCCAACATTTGCGCGTCAATTCCCAAAGCGTTGAGTTGTTCAGGGGAAAGCGATCGCAACTTCTCAACAATTCTCTCTCGCTTGTGTCGCTCAACTTCTGCCCGTTCCTCTCCTGTTAACAGTAAATTCCCTTGTGCATCCCACCACCGCAACCAAGGTAAATCTGCATTTTGATACCGTCCTTGCCAAATTCCCAACTCTACCCCCATTGGCGTAATGGGATAATGTCCCCGTTCATTGGGTTGCAGAATTTGATAAGTATTATCAATGAGATGATAAACTTCAACTTGTTCTTTTAACACTTCATAAATTGCGTAATAAGGTACGCGAATCGCTTGTTCGTAAACCCAAAACTTACCAACCTCTCCCTGTGAAGGTGGCGTTTTATCGCGTTCTTCCCTACCATCTCCTGATACAAATTCAATCACGATTAACGGTGCAACGTACTCCTTCCACAGCACGTAAGAGCGCCGCATTTTACCATCTAAAGTAGGTGGTACATTGGGTACATAAAACCAGTCTGGTGCTTCTGCACCTTTTTCTGGCGGATCTGTCAAGCGCCAGTAGATACCGGAATCTTGTCCGATACAATATTGAGCATCGGGATGAAGTTGCTCTAAAACAGGTTTAATCGAGTCTGTAATTAAGATACTTTGGGGATGCTCCTGAAGATTTTTCACAAATGTACCATCTGAGTCAGGTAACTGGGTATGATCAGGTAAGGTTAATGTTGATAGGGAAGTCATAATCGACAACCAAATGTATATCTAAATTCTATTCTAATGCTGGGACTAGGGGCTGAGGATAGGATTAGGAAATAACTTCTTTACAATGCTGCGGGGTGCGGGATAGGGAAACAAAGCTTGAAATGCAGATTGGCGATCGGTAACAGATTCTGGAGCATAATCCCAAAGGCTTTCATAGTAAAAGAAAATTACCCCCAAACCACGTTGTTGAGCTGCTCGCACTTGTGATTGGATTTGGGCGATGGGAACTCGGCGATTTCTCAACCCTGCCATAATACCAATTCCCGTGGGAATTATCTTTTGTGTTTCCTGAATTTCTGGACGGGTAATGTTTCCGATAAAACTTGACAAATCGTGACGATAAACTTGCATAATTAGTTCGTCTACAATATTCAGCCTTACCCAGCCGAGCCAATCTTGCAGATGTAACTTATATGCAAAGTCGTAATAATTCGGTGAAACAGAGAAAATTACATTCGGTTTTCTTGCTTTCACAGCTTGATTGAGTTGTATCATGAATACTGTAATTTTATCTGCTCGCCAACGCACCCATGCTTCATCTTGAAAATTAGTTGGGGGATTATTTTTAGTCTCTTTAGTATATAAAGCCACTGTATATTTATCGTAGCCAAATTCATTAGGCAAACTCATGTGGTCGTCAAATTGAATGCCATCGACATCATACTGAGTGACAATTTCTAACACCAGGTTGGTAATAAATTGTTGCACTTCTGGAAGAAAGGGATTCAGCCAGACAACTTCACCGGCGACACTAATTGAAGTTTCGCTACCATCCCGCTTTTGCGTGAGCCAATTAGGACGATTTAATGCTATTTCTGAAGTTGGGGGAGCCATGAAACCAAACTCAAACCAGGGAATCGCGAGTAAGCCTTGACGATGAGCTTGAGCAATTACATCTGCAATAATATCTTGTCCGTCGGAGCCTCGATCAAAGAAGGGGATACCGATTTTTTTAGCTACGGCGCTGGGATACGATGTATAACCAGAATTCCATACAACAGGATAAATTGTATTAAAGTTGAGCCGCCTTAATTGACTCATTGCATCCTGCACTTTTGCTCGATTTTTGAGAATGTCAAAATCATTACTAGTCAGCCAAACTCCCCGAATTTCCTGACGGGGTTGTTGAGCGCTTGCCTGAAAGCTACTTGCCTGAGATATCGTTAGAAACGATACTAAAAACAAGACTGGCAACAAACATTGAATCGAACGTCGCCAACGTGAAGGAATTAAAGGTAATTTCATTTTTGAATGATAAGTTAATTACTTCAACAAGCTCTCACCTATTTTTGTTGATGGAAACAAGAACGGTAATTCTGATAACTTTGAAGGAAGAACTCGGTGTGTATTCATACCATCTTTTGATTCATCTGTAAATAGCTTTGTGAAAATATTAAGTTGTTAGATGAATCACTCCATATATAACTAAGTAGTAATTGGTAATCAAAGAAAACCACTACTTGATTACGGACTTGATAAACAATATAAGTGTTCCAAGGAATCAGATTTTATGCGATCGCCACACTAAAGTAGTATCATAGTTGCTACTATATTTGTCCGCAAAAATATTTATAAATTATATAGCTGTATAACTATGTGAGAATTCGTGAAGAGCGATCGCATTCTCACCACCGCATCAATCTTTCGGTACTAACGCAATCCGATATCCAAGAGCATCGAAAAATTCAATTAAAGTGTAAATTTCAGTTCCACCAGTTTCTGACAGCATCTTATCAAGCTGTTCATAATGCTGTTTAGCTTCTTGTGAGAGATTATCTGACAGCAAAAAAGCATCAACCACATCTTTCAATGCCGATCGCAGCAATTCGGGTTCACGACCTTCTTCTTCCAATTCCAGAAAAGTTTCCAGATAAGCAGCAGCATGTTCAGGATCTTTAAGAGAAGAAATTAAATAATCGTGGTAACTGCTACTTGTTGGTGCTTTCACGTCTTTCATAATCTCTCCAATATTCCCTAGCTGTAAGAATGTCTTGCTCTTGCGTACTTTTATCTCCACCAGAGATTATAAGTATTATAGTTGACCCTATTTGCCCAAATATAGATGCGATAACCGGAAGCATAATCAATTCTCAGTTCAAAAACTCCTTGTTTCAGTGAGCGGTAGTCTCCTAAGTTACCTGATTCGACTCGTGTAAGTCTATTTCTAATTTTAGCTCTGGCTCTTCTATCCCGTAGGGAATCAAGCCATTCTGCAAAAGGACTTCTTCCCTCTGCTGTTTCGTAGTTTCTAATTTCTCTAGGTTGTGCTTCCACTCTTTGATTGTAAATGCTTCATTGCTTAATTTACTTGAAAGCGATCGCCCTTAAAAATATGAATTTGCATTCTCACGTCAAGACGCAAAGACGCTCTTTTAACTCTTTGCGTCTCTGCGACTCTGCGTGAGACTTTCTTAACCCTGTTCCCGCAGCTTATCCAACACACTGCGATCTTCTAGAGTCGAAGTATCCCCCGATACCTCTTGCCCCGCAGCTAGATTTCGCAGCAATCGCCGCATAATCTTACCCGATCGCGTCTTCGGCAAAGCATCAGTAAAGCGAATTTCACCCGGACGAGCGATCGCACCAATTTCTTTGACAACGTGCTTCTTCAACTCCTGACTCAATTCTTCACTCGGCTGAAAACTGCCCTCCAACGTCACAAAAGCAACAATTTCCTCACCTTTAAGTTCATCTGGTTTCCCAACTACCGCAGCCTCAGCCACAGCCGGATGAGACACCAACGCCGATTCAACTTCCATCGTCCCCAAACGATGCCCTGACACATTCAGCACATCATCGACTCTTCCCATTACCCAGAAATACCTATCTTCATCTTGCCGCGCTCCATCGCCTGCAAAGTAGAGATAATTTCCATCTTTGGGGGGGATATGTTCCCAATAAGTGCGACGAAAGCGTTCTGGGTCGCCGTATACTGTCCGCATCATACCGGGCCAAGGATGAAGTACCGCTAAATAACCGCCTTCGTTATTGGGTACAGAATTGCCTTCCAAATCTACAACATCGGCAATAATTCCAGGGAAGGGAAGAGTTGCAGAACCGGGTTTAGTGGGAATTGCTCCTGGCAACGGCGTAATCATAATCCCGCCTGTTTCCGTTTGCCACCAGGTATCAACAATTGGGCAGCGTTCCCCGCCTATTATCTTATGATACCACATCCAAGCTTCTGGATTAATCGGTTCGCCAACAGTTCCCAACAAACGTAGTGAAGACAAATTTCGCGCATTGGGCAAATGTTCGCCCATTTTGATAAAAGCACGAATTGCCGTAGGCGCAGTATAAAAAATATTGATGCCGTATTTTTCAATTACATCCCAGAAACAGCCAGGATTTGAAGTCCGGGGCGCACCTTCATACATGACGGTGGTTGCACCGTTGGAAAGGGGACCGTAGACAATGTAACTGTGTCCTGTAATCCAACCGACATCAGCAGTACACCAGTATACATCTGTATCTTGCAAATCGAAAATCCATTTGGTTGTCATGTGGCTATATAAGTTATAACCACCAGTTGTATGTACAACGCCTTTCGGTTTGCCAGTGCTGCCAGAAGTGTAAAGAATAAACAGCATGTCTTCGCTGTCCATCGGTTCGGCGGGACAATCGGCAGAGGCACCTTTTTGCAAATCGTGCCACCAATGATCGCGTCCCCCTAACTGCATATAAATATCTTGTCCGGTACGCTTGACAACGAGGACGTTTTCTACACTGGGGACAGCACCATCCGCTAAAGCTTTGTCTACTTGTTCTTTGAGAGGAACGATCGCATCCTTTCTGAAACCTCCGTCAGCAGTGACAACTAGTTTAGCTTGAGTATCGATGAGGCGATCGCGTAAAGCTTCGGCACTGAAACCACCAAAAACTACGGTGTGAGGTGCGCCAATTCTCGCACAAGCTAACATGGCGATCGCAGCTTCCGGTATCATCGGCATGTAAATACCAACGCGATCGCCTTTTTGTACTCCCAACTGTTTGAGAACATTGGCAAACTGGCAAACTTCTCGATGCAATTGCGCGTAAGTTAGGGTACGGGAGTCTCCTGGTTCTCCTTCCCAAATCAAAGCAGCTTTATTTTTGCGCCAAGTGGTCAGGTGTCTGTCAAGACAGTTGTAAGAAATATTAATCTTACCACCAACGAACCATTTCGCAAAAGGTGGTTGCCAATCTAGTACCGTGTCCCATTTTTGGAACCAGTGCAATTCTGTTTCAGCTAGTTCTGCCCAAAATGCTTGGGGGTCTGCCTTAGCTTTGTCGTAGAGACGCTGATAATCTTCTAAACTTTTGATATGAGCATTTTGGGAAAACTCAGTTGGTGGATGGAATAAACGCTTTTCTTGAAGGATTGATTCTATGGTGGGTTGAGACATAATGCGATCGCTAATTAATATTGTTACTCCAAACTATTCTGTACGCAGATTTGCTCAAAGTGTTTTGCTTTTCGTAAAGATAAGGGAAAAATGGCATTGCATCGGGTTGCATTGGCATTGTGTCGGGTAACAATGGCATTGTATCGAGTCACAATGGCATTGTGTCGAGTGACAATGGCATTGCATCGGGTTGCATTGGCATTGTATCGAGTGACAATGGCATTGTGTCGGGTTGCATTGGCATTAGACCTCTTGCACTCATTCCCTAATACCCCACCCCCAACCCCTCCCCGCTTGCGGGGAGGGGAGCGTTTGCGCGATTCAAATGCGGGGTGGGGTTCTTTATTTTTGATTTATGCAAGAGGTCTATTGTATCGAGTCTTTTATTAATGTCGCTAAATTAAATTTAAAACCCTATTTCCAGATTAGTCCGCGCAGGCGGACTTTGTTTATTTAGCCGCGATTTTAATCGTCGGGGCTTCTATAAGAATCTGTATGGGGACTGATCACAAATGGACTGCGTTATCAGTATGTTTATCTTAGACAAAGTACACCGGCGACTTATCAGTTAATGCCATTGAGGCAGTCGATAATGATTTTTTATTGCATCCAAATTGGACAATTGAAATCCTCTCCCCAGAACAAAGTTCAAATCGGGTAATTGGCAATATCCTTTATTGCTTACAACATGGTTGCCAGCTAGGTTGGTTAATCGATCCAGCCGATAGGTCTATTTTAGTCTTCCGACCAGGGCAACAACCAGAACTTTTGCAGGGTAGCGATCGCTTGTCTGTGTTAGAAGATATTCACTTAGAATTAACAGTAGATAGGATTTTTGCTTGCCTTGTGATGTCAGGTAATTAGCCTGCATCAAGTATTCTAAGTAGGAGTTAAAAAAAATAAATTCAATTTCCAACGAAGTCTATCTTCAAACAGTAATTTAATGCGATCGCCCACAACTTCCCCCAAGCTGCAATATTGTAAAATAGACAGAAGCAAAAACCTAACCCTGTACCCATGAGTTCCCATCCCCTCTTGAAAGTTGACATTTCCCTACTCAGCGTTGCAGAACGTATCCAACTTGCTGAGGATTTATGGGACAGTATCTTGGAACAGCAAGAGGAAATTCCCTTAACCGAAGCGCAAAAACAAGAATTAGCTCGACGATTAGAAAATTATCAGAAAAACCCCACAACTGGTTCTAATTGGGAAGATGTAAAAAAAAGGTTAGACTTTTCCCGATGAACTATAACTTGATTATCCAGCCAGAAGCAGAATACGATATTCAAGATGCTTTTGAATGGTACGAATCCCAAAATACAGGTTTGGGTTCAGAATTTGTGCGTGCAGTCGATGCTTGTCTGTCAGGAATTGGACGAAACCCCCTTGCTTACCAAACCATCGAACAACAGGTAAGAAAAGCATTAATCCGTCGATTCCCATACATAATTCTCTACGTTTTTGATCGGGATACTGTTTTTGTACTTGCTTGCTTTCATGCAAAACGCGATCCAAAACAGTGGTTAGATAGAATGTAGTAAACTACTTCAAGCAAAGACCATTTTCAAGCAGCTATTTAATGCGATCGCTTGTCTGCGTTAGAAAATATTGATTTAGAATTAACAGTAGATAGGATTTTTGCTTGCCTTGTAATGTCAGGTAATTAGCCTGCATCAAGTATTCTAAGTAGGATTTTACAAAAATAATTCAATTTTAAATATTTGCGATTAATAATCTTATTTTTGATAAAGCTAAATCGGTAGAGAAATAATAAACTTTGTTCCTTTACCAGTGATTGATGAACAGTCTATTTGTCCATCATGTTTATCAATCATAATTTGTTTAGCGATCGCCAATCCTAAACCCGTACCTTTATTTACCACTTTGGTAGTAAATAAATGGTCAAAAATATGCTGTTTGACTTCTTCGCTCATGCCAATACCATTATCGGCAATAATAATTTTTACCTGTTTTTCTGCGGCAAAAGTTGTAATTGTAATTTGGTTGGGATTAGCTGTCATTTCCTTAAAACTACGACCTACACTAGACTCATCTAAGGCATCAATAGCATTTGCGAGAATATTCATAAATACTTGGTTAATTTGTCCAGGAAAACACTCTACTTGAGGTATATCACCGTATTCTGTAAATACCTCAATTGCCGGACGGTGTTCGTTTGCCTTCAAGCGGTGCTTGAGAATTAAAATTGTGCTATCAATGCCTTCATGTAAATTAAATGGCTGTTTGCAGTCTCGATCTGTCCTAGAGAAAGTTCTTAAGCTATTGCTAATACTTGTAATGCGATCGCAAGCCATTGTCATGGAGTCAATCATCTTGAATAAGTCTTCTATGCAATAATCCAAATCGATTTCCTCAGCATGGTTGATAATTTCTTCGCTGGGATTTGGTAAGCTTTCTTGATAAAGTTTTAAGTGTTCGATAAGATCGCCAATAATTGGTTTCGCTTGTTTAAGCGTAGCGAAGATAAACCCAAGGGGATTATTCATTTCGTGAGCTATCCCTGCTACTAAATTACCCAGTGCTGACATTTTCTCGCTCTGGATCATTTGTAATTGGGTATGTTGTAACTGCTGTAGAGATTGGGTTAATTCAGCAGTGCGCTTCTCAACCTGTTGTTCTAAAGTGCGGGTAAGATGGGATAATTTCAGGTGTAGTTTTAATCTGGCAATAACTTCTTCCTGTTGGAAGGGTTTAGTAATGTAGTCAACAGCACCAATTTCCAATCCTTTTACCTTATCCAAGGCATCAGATAAAGCTGTCATAAAAATAACTGGAATATTCTGAGTAATTGAATTAGCTTTTAACCTACGACAAGTTTCAAAACCATCAATACTGGGCATCATCACATCTAAAAGAATTAAATCGGGGTGAGCATATTCTGCTTGTTCAATTGCTGACTCCCCATCCGTTGCCATCAGTGCTTTCCAGCCATGTCTTTGAATTGCTTCCGCTAGCACTTTGAGATTATTTGGATTATCATCTACTAAAAGAATACGCATTGGTTTGGCAAGAGAATCTTCTGTCATTTCAGTGTTTCCTCAGTGACTAAGGATTTAATAAATTTTCGTATTTTTGCAGTTTGAAAGCTGGCAGTAAGTTTAGTTAACTCAGTGGTAAAGGGAACTAGTTGGTTGTTTTGCTCCACTTGCTGTTTTAACATTTCTTCGATCGCTGATATATCTCCCATCATTGCTAGGTGATACAATTGTTGCAAAACTTCCTGAGATGGCAACACTAATTCATTATTGGCAGCAAGTATAGATTGCCTAGTAGATCCTGCATAAATCCAATCAATTTTTGGCAGCGATAGCTTCGCTCCTGCCTCGAAGGCAGAACGCAATGCATTCAGCAGTTCATCTCTCTGGAGGGGTTTTGGTATAAATGCGGCTGCTCCTGCTTGTAAACTTTGCTGACGATTTTCCTCGAATACGTTAGCACTAGAAACAATAATGGGAATATTACTGGTTTGGGGATTTTCTTGCAGGTAAACCATGAATTCAAAACCATCCATGTTGGGCATGGCTAAATCAAGTAAAATCAGATCCGGTCTACTTTCACTTATTAATTGTAACCCCTGTTTTCCATCGCTGGCTTCTTGAACGCAACAGCCAAGTTCTTGTAGCAAACTGGTTAAAATTAAACGGTGATTAGCATCATCATCGACAACGATAATATTAGGTGCTTTACCTTGAAGTCCGATGATTTGTTCTTGCTTTGAAACCCTTTCTTCTAAATGCCAATCATGGGAAAGCAATGCTGGCACTGTTACATCCAGCCAAAAAACGCTTCCTTCACCTGGAAAACTTTTTACCTGAATTTGACTGCCCATCAATCCTGCAATTCTTTGGCTAATGGTCAATCCCAAACCAGTACCTTCAGAACGCTGCCCAAGCTCACCTACTTGCTCAAAAGGCAAAAAGATTTTTTCGATATGGTCAGGTGACATCCCGACACCTGTATCTTCTATTTGGAAGCGAATTTTAGCAAGTGAAGATTCAGCCGATTGTTGGTTATTTTCTAGTAGCTCAACTTTAAAAGTGACACCACCATTATCTGTAAATTTAATCGCATTGCCCAGCAAATTTATTAACACTTGTCGCAATCGCTTTTCATCAGCTTCAATTGTCTGTGGTAAGCGATCGCTAATTAAAACATTAAAGCTAATCCCTTTCTGGTCGGCTCGAATACCGCAAATTTCCGTCACTCCATGCAATAAACTAGATAAATTGAGACTACTAATAACTAATTCTAGTTTGCGAGCTTCAATTTTTGACAAATCGAGAATATCATTAATTAATGTCAACAAGTGCGAACCGCATTGATAGATAATGCTAACTCCTTCCCGGTTTTTCTCCGTCAAATTTGGCGATGCTTCCAACAATTGAGCAAAACCCAAAATACCATTCAGGGGTGTACGTAATTCATGACTCATATTAGCAAGAAACTCGCTTTTTGCTTGGTTTGCAGAATCAGCTGCTTGTTTTGCTTCTAGGAATTCGTGAGTTCGTTCTTCCACCTTTGTTTCGAGGGTTTTGGAGTAATCTAATAGCAGTTCGTTGGTTATTTCCAATTGCTGATTAGCTTCTTCTAACTTCTGCTGTTTATAAGCATTTGTTGACGCGATCGCACTACTAATAAATGCAGCTAAGGCAGGTGTTATCGGAATCAGCACACCAGCCAAAAACATCCCGTAGGCACTTCCCATCAATGCCGCACTCAAACCTACAGTTGTCCAGAGAATTCTACCACCCGGAATCTGTCGTTTGTTCGGCATACTAGCTAAATACCAACTGCCTGTAGAACCAATTGCTGACCATAAAAAAATCCAGAAAGACAGAAAAGCCCCAGAAAAGCCGTGGATGTTGGTTTTTGCTGTTTTTGCCCCCTGCACTAGTTGGAGAGCAATATTGGCATGAATAACGACACCAGGAGTCGGTTTTTGGGCAGAAACCAAAGAGGAACTGAATGGTGTGCTAAAAAAATCATTGGTACTAGCAGCAGTTGAGCCAATAAATACCATGCGATCGCGCATCAACTCTGCCGGAATTTTTCCCGCTAACACATCACGCATGGAAACTTGACGAAATGCAGTTTCCGAACCATGCCAATTGAGCAGAATTTGATAACCCCCAATATCCGCGTCAGTATAACCAGCTTCTTGATTTTTCAGTGGTTGATAAATTGCTTTGCCCAATTGGAATTTTTGCTGCTTTTCATCAACAGATTCTAATGTTATTTTTTCCGCTTCAAGATACTTGAGTGCAACAGCAGTTCCCAGTCCCGCTTTAATTGCACCCTTTTCTTTTACATCCTCAGCTGTGAGTAAGGCACGACGCACATGGCGATCGCCATCTAAAACCAAATCAGCTAGTCCCACTTGGTCATTTTTTTTCAATTCCGGTGGAGGATTTACCCGCTCACCAATGATTTTTTCCACTCCAATCAAATTGGGAGTTGTGCGGAAAATTTGCACAAGTTGCTCGTGACCAGCTCCTTCTGGCAAATCTCGATAGAGGTCTAAACCAATAGCACGGGGTTTTTGCGCTCTGATTTTTTCCAGTAATTGTGCTAGCGACCAATCTGGAACGGGCCATTTTCCCACTGATTGGATATCTTGTTCGTCGATAGTGACGATCACGATTTCGTCAGCTAGTTGTTGTTGCGATCGCAGTCGCACCCATTCATCACGGAGTTTCCACTCAGGCAAATTAAAAAGTCCCAAAGACTGCCCAACAATTACTGTTAAAGCAACACTGGGAGTAATAATCAAAATGCTGCGACTATGTTGGATAAAAGCTCGAAATTTCTGCCACATACCATGCAATTAATTTATTGATCGGGAAGGGGGAAAGGAAAAAAACCCCATCCAATTTCTTCCCCTTTACCCCTCTTCATAAATGGGTGGGGTCGCAATACAAGAGTCCAATTTCTTCCCCCCTTTACAAGAAAGGCAGAAGTTCGAGGGCAGAAGGCACTTATGTTAGGAGTATCAATTAAAACTTACTTTGTGGGTTTAAAGCCCAGTTGAAACAAATAATTATACTCAAGATGGCTTGCACGGACGGTATAAAACGTCCTTGTTTCAATCCCACTATGAGTAAGGGTGGGTTGCCTTCTGCCTTCTGCCTCCAGCATAAGTGCCTTCTGAACCCTTCCCCTTTCCCCTTTACCCCTCTTCATGAACTGTGTTAGCGCTAGTTTCCAGATGCCACTAATGGGGCTGTGACAATCTCCTTCAAGCTAACTGAGGAAAGAAGTTCTTCCCATTGCTTGATGATAGTTGGATTGTTGGGTTGGCTCAGATGTAGTGCAGCTAGTGTTGCCACACAGTCATACCACACACCATTTTTACCCAAAGCCTCTACCTGTTTGAGAGGATCTTGTTGCTGCATAGCCGTTACCAATTCCGCGTTGGGCTGGATGCGTTGAATCCAACCATCAACGTAAGGGGTACTTGGACTAAGTTTTCCATTTACTTTCAGTGCTAGGAACCATTGATAGTTTTTACCAACTGTTAAAGCGATCGCATTTGTCGGCAATTTGACCGCAATTACCCCAGATTTTCTCGCAACAGGAATAGTCATCTGGTGGTGCATGTTACCAGCTTCATCCTTGATACTGAAGACAGCTTCTTCTGCATTAGAAGCAGGAAGATACACCATTATAGTTGGACGCTCAGATAGTGTTGTCCCATAATAACTTTCTGGCATGAGTCCAATTAATGCTGCAGAACCCGTTGACCCCACTCCCGAAGGATTCAAGTAGTAAGTCCTAACGCGAGAAGCCCCACCACTAGCCTGTTGAGGAGCGCTGCTACCCTTGGCAGGGGTAAACAGATTACCACGGGAAGCCCCACCACTAGCCTGTTGAGGAGCGCTGTTACTCTTGGCAGGGGTAAACAGATTACCACGGGAAGCCCCTCCAGTTGCTTGTCTGGGCGCACCATTTCCTTTCTTCGGCGTAAAGAAAGTACCACGGGAAGCTCCTCCAGTTGCTTGACTGGGAGCGCTATTTTTCGCCGGTGGCGTAAATGTCACAGCGTAAACACTACTCCAGCCACTGCTAGCGACCAGAGCGATCGCACTCAATGCACTAATTAAATATCGGCGTTTCATGATGTTTTACTCATTGTTGTTAAGTCGTGATTTAAGATACATTGATGTAACTTACTAAAAAGTCATTTTTAACTCTAAGCCCAAGCTAAATAGGGGGTACATTAGCTGTTATAAACGAATTTAGAGGGAAATTGTACAAAGAAAATACGTTTTTTTTCAGATTTATATCAGTAATATTGCGTAGTTAATTCCAGTTTCCAACTAAAACAAAGGCAGACCAAAAGAACGGGTCGCGGAAATCAGTTTGGCGAATCAAGTTTATTTGTGCCTGCCGCAGTGCTTCGGCTTTAGTCATTTTGGGTTGTCGTAGTTGTTCGTAGAAGACAGTCATGAGCATTTCGGCAGCTTTATCTTTCACCGACCAGAGGGTAGCAAGAGTAGAACGGGCACCAGATTTGACAGCTAAACCAGCCAGTCCCAAGACAGCGCGATCGTCTCCGGTTGCAGTATCGCAGGCACTCAGTACCAATAACTCGATCGCTTTCGATGAATCCCCACTACGATTTTTGAGGAGTTCGGACAATTCCTTTACATTAACTTGTCCATCCCACGTAAGTAAGTAGGTATCTTCGAGACGAGAACTAAACTGTCCGTGGGTTGCAAGGTGGACAACATCGGCACCGCTAGATTTGACGCGATCGCCCAAAGCTTTACTAGTAAACTGCTGGTTTAGTAAGAGCTTGGATGATACTGTCTGGGAGATTTTCTTCACTTCTGATTCCACCGCAGGTAAGGCAGCAAAACCAGAGCGAGATTCACTAATACCACCAACGATCGCATTAATTCTCTTTTGCTGAAATGATTGAGCTGCCATCAGTTGCAATCCTGGTGAAAGGGCAACTGCATATTTCTCAATCAGATATTGCTTACCGTCATACAAAGCTGCCATTGGAATGTTCCGCAACTTCCCATCCAAAACAAACACTAATGTTTTGGTATCTTTAAAGGCTTGTTCCTGTTCTGGGGGACGAATCAGCCAATCATAAATTTGTTGGCTAAATCGCTTCTGGTCTTTAGAATCGGAAACAGGGTTAAGGGCAACCTGCAAATTATCGAGAGTTTGTTCAATTTCCGCTCTTAGTTTGTGCGTTACGTAATAACGCAGAGGTTGTCCGGTTTGAGAGACAATCGTTGCCAAGCGATCGGGCAGAATAATCGGGTAAATAACTGCTGCTGTGGGGTCAACTTTGTCTATCTCCTGCGCTTTATCTAAACAAGCTTCCCGGAAAAAGTTATCGAGTTCGGCGATTTGTAGAGATTCAATCAATTCACGAGCTTGTAAAAGTTCTGTCTGACTCGGTTGTTTATCAAGAAGTAAACCCACGAGTTCCCGGTAAACAGGTTCCACACTTTCGCGGAAAGAAAATTGAACATCGGGATTAACAGCAACCAAATCAGAGCGCAGTGACTTTAATGCCTTGACTGCTTCGGTATAAGCTGAAATTGCTTCGGGTCTATTACCCTGTTGCTGATACAATTTTCCCACCTGCCATGCCGATTGAGCAATGATATCATTAGCTTGGAGTTGACGGGCAATATTCAGGGATTTATCTGCTAATTCCTTTGCCTCTGACCACTGAGAAGTGCGTTGGTAAAGTTGCCCCCACTGATATAGTGCATATGCTTCTGCGGGAGCATCCTGAATCTGTTGTGCAGACTTAACTGTAACTGCCATGAGTTGCGCTAGGTCTTTGTTTGGTACAACTTGGTCGGGTTTTTCTAATTTATTCAGGGTAGCAACAAAATTAATTGCTGCATAAAGGGAACTATGGCTGGGTGGTAGTTCTGACAATTGTTGTCGCAATACAGGTGTGAGTGGGATAGCATATTCAAGTTTGTCGTAATCGACCAACAATTTGAACCGAGCTAAACGCGCTTGCAATTCTTCATTTGGATTAGTCGCGGCTTTTTCTGCATCTTCAAAGTAATTTAATGCCGCTTCTGGGTTTTGCAAATCTGAGGCATTTTTTCCTAGACTGGAAAGGATAGAACTTAACTGGGTTTTGGCTTGAATTTTATTCGCTGCGGCTAAACTTTGTTCTAAGACTTGCTGGCTGTTGCGATCGCCAATTGCGTGCAGAGCTAAACCAAGCGATCGCAATCCACTCACTTTAACTTCCGAATCTGGCATTGCTGCCAATTTTTGCGTTAGCGTCTCCAACTGCTGTTTTGAGCGACGATAAAATCCCAAACTTTGTAAAGCTTGTGCCTGGTTAATTTGACTACCCAGACTCCCCATTTTATCGCCAGCCTGCTCGTAATATTTTTGGGCTTGTTGCAAGTTTTCGATGGCAGTTTCGGTTTTACCTGTATGAAGTTGCAAATTTGCTTGGGTATTCAGTACTTGTGCCCAGATAATTGCATCGGCAGCGGGTTTAGCCGTTTGCAAAATTTTTACACTTTGGTCGATCAAGTTTTTGGCTGCTTCCCACTGATTGAGTTCTTGTTGTGCCAGCGATAGGTAACTTAAGCTTAGGGCTTCGTTAATGCGATCGCCTTGAGTATGATACTGTTGTGATGCGGTTTGCCAAGCCGTAACAGCTTCCGCAAAACGTCCCAATTGGTAGAATTTTCGTCCTTGTTCTAGCCCGTTGATTGGTTGGGAAGAAGAGAGAACTGGTGTTGTTACTGGTGCAGATGCTTTTACAGGTGTAACGGTAAATGCTAAACACAAACTGAAAATACTGAGGCTTACATATAGCCAACGAGTTTGTTTAATTCCAAAAGCCATAAATCATTAATTACTTATTATTGGGTAGTTTGTTTCAAAATTAGTCACAACACCGATTTTGAGGAAATGACTATATCTATAATTCCCAATTTATAATGCGAGCTATCAGTGGATCGGCGATCGCTTGGGGGAATTAGCTTCTTAGCCCAAAACTAATTAACTCCCCTTGACAGCAAGGTTAAAGATCGTTGCCCCTGAGGCAAAGATTTATCTGAAACCAACTCGATTTTTCCTTCGGCGTTACCATGCCAGGAAGTAGCTTGGACAAGAGTTTCTGGAGATGGAAGAGTTAATTCCTCTTAACAGCAGCACAGGTTAATGTTTGTTGCACCTGAGCAGAAGATTTATCTGCAAATAACTCGATTTTTCCTTCGGCGTTACGATGCCAGGAAGTAGCTTGGACAAAAACCTCTGGAGATGGTGAGGCAGACCGATATTGTTGTTCCAACAAAGATGGCGTAACGAACCCGGAGGGTGATATTTGGGCAGTGAGATTGCCAGTTTGACGGTATGCAGTCAGATTGCGAATATCAGACCAAGTGCGATCGCTCCCAATTTGCTGCGTTGGATTTTGCGGTATCCCACCCCGTCCCGTTGCCACAAAACTACTGCCTTGATTTGCAGAACAGCCTGTAGTAATAAGCTTAGATGAATCTGTTAAGCTTACGGGCAGTTCAACTAAACCAGAGTTGTGGTCAACACCAAAATTATTAATATCTACCGTACCGTTTACGCCAAATTCGGAACTGGCAGTAATGTCATTTTCTGGAGTGAGTTCGTTACGGTATTTTAGCCCGAATATGCCTTGGGTGTTGATTTGAATGTTGCCCCCATTACCTTGGACTGCGTTACCGACAATATCGCTGTTTTCTAAGCCGACGATGATAGGAGAGTTAATGGTGATGTTGCCACCGTTGCCGATACCACCTGCATTAGTAACTATTGAACTACCACGACGCACGATCAAGTCATTTGCCTGGATAAAAATGTTACCGCCTTCACCCTGAAAAGTAGCGGCAGTAAGGCTACCACCATTGTTGAGCCGGATTGAACCTGCATTAATTTCAAGTTTTCCAGCATCGCCAATGCCTTGATGATCAACACCAACAATCGCCCCATCTGTAATCTGCAAGCGTGGGGTGTTAACAACGAGTTTACCTATGTTACCTGCGATCGCATCTGGTAATCCAAATAGTTGCCGAATGGGTGGTGCAAGCAATTCTGCCCTAGCACCAATCCGACTAGGAAGACCAGAAATACTACCCACTCCACTGACTTCAACGGTATCTGAAGCATTGATGAGCAAATCCCCTCCGTTTCCGCTATTTACGGTAGAGGCAACTATGCCTGCTCCATCACGCACTCTCAGTTTGGGGGTGTTAATAGTTAATTTACCTGCATTCGCTTGGCTGAACGTGCCGACAACTATTACGCTATCAGCCAAGTTTTGTGGGTTTTCTCCGCTGACTTCGATGAACTCAGAAGCATTAATCGTGGTATTGCCTCCTCTACCAGTTCCCAAGCTAGAATTGCCGATCACAGCACCATCTAAAATCTGCAATCTGTTGGTAACTACTCGAATATCACCACTTTTCCCAGAACCGCTGGTTCTAGTGTTAAGTGAACTGGCAAATCCGCTAATCGGTGATAGTCCCACAATTTGAAGCAAATCCCCTATTTTCATCAAGATATTACTTCCTGTGCCTTTACCAAAATTGAATCCATGAAGAGATCCCCCATCCTGGAGAAATACTTGTGAAGCAGAAACCACTATATTACCCCCAGCACCATCGCTGAAGTTATCAGCACGCAACATACTTTGTGGAAAACTATCGGTGCCAACTCCCCGCAATTCTAACGACTCACTAGCGTTAACGGTGATATCGCCGGAATTGCCACTCCCTTGATTAATCAATAGGGCAGCAGAAGCATCATTCAAGCTAATATTTCGACCCTGGAAGTGAATAGAACCCGCAGGAGTACCACTGGTATCGATAAGGGATTGATGCGAAAGCTGAATATTACTAAATTGCTTTATATTGCCATAATCAAAACTCCAACTAGGAGAGGAGGTGTTTAGATTAACTGTCCCATTACTGGCGCTACCGAGTTCAATATGTCCAGAGGGTGCATTCTCAATTGCCGTGTCGTGACTTGAACATCACCTGCCCGTCCTTGCCCCACGGTATCGGAAATGATTTGACTGTGACTTGTGGCGGGTTTGAGCGATGAAAACCCATAAATCTGAATCGAATCCGCCGCGACGGATATATTTCCTCCTATTCTATCTGCAAAAGTACGGGTCTTAATTTCTGCTCCATCTTCGAGTAGTAATCGTGGTGCACTAATCAGCAGATTACCACCAACACCGGCGATCGCATTCGTGATCAAAAGGCTTTGGGAAAATCCATTGTTGCCCACTCTCCGTAGTTCCAAGGAATCGCTAGCATTGACCTTAAGATCCCCAGAAACTTGATTTTCCTGGTTAGTTAACAATGCCACAGAACCCTCATTCACGCTAATATTTCTGCCTTGGAGGTGAATTGAACCGGCTGGCGCACCACTGGCGTTAGCAAGGGCTTGATGCGAAAACCGAATATCGCCGAACTTTTGAAAAGTGCTGTAGTCAAAATTACCGCTAGGGGATACTGTGTTGAGATTAACGGTTCCATCTTCAACGCTACCAAGTTCTAGGTGACCTGAAGGTGCTGTCAGAATGCCACCATCTAAAATCAAGTTTCCCCCCACAAGTGCTAGGGTTTTGCCTATGTCAACTTGTAAGCCACTGGGAGTTGCTCCCATCTCAAGCGGGCCATTTCCTTCAATCAAGCGGTGTCCTGTATTTTTGACAGCGATAGCTCCCGGATTTTGCCCCATTTGCAAACCGATGGGTACACTCATTGTTAACAACGGCTGATTACTCGAATTCACTGCACTAAATTCAACTCCATCGGCAAACTTAATACTATTCGCTGTCGTCCCCACAAAGGAGCCGCCAATATTCAATGCGGCATCTTTACCAAAGACAATCCCCGCAGGATTCATCAAAAACAAACTCACAGAATAATTACCGTGAAGAGTTTGAATTAATCCCTGAATATCGGAAACATTTCCACCTGTAACCCGGCTAAATATGGTTTTAATATTTGGCGTGTTAATTAAATCAAAAGTCGCTGAACCACCTGTAGGCACAGAGAAATTACTGAAGCTGTGAAATAAATTATTCCCTTTTTCAATCCCGTTAAGAATATTAAAATTATTACCATTTGGGTTGACAACGGTGTTAATTGTACCATCGGATGTCACTTGTGCGTTGGCGCAGCCACTCCAAAGGAGTATCGCGCTTAGTATCATTCCTGGAGTGAATAACCCAGTTGTGAATATAAATAGAAAAGCTAGGACTCTCATCACGAAAAACTTCCTTAACCTGATTTCAAGTTATAGTTCCCGTTCAAGGCATTATTGATAACATGATTAATTTTTGCTAACAGCAGCACAGGTTAATGGTTGTTGTACATTGGCAGTAGCAATATCAGCAACTAACTCAATTTTGCCCTGAGCGTTACGATGCCAGGAAGTAGCTTGGATGAGAGTTTCTCTTGGTGCTGATATTTGGGCTTGTAAAGCTTGTATTTTGCGGTATGCAGTCAGATTGCGGATATCAGACCAAGTGCGATCGCTCCTCACTTCTTGATTTGGATTTTGCGGCACACCACCTCGCCCTGTAGCGACAAAACTACTACTTTGATTGGCAGAACAGCCTGTGGCAATTTGTTGGGATGAGTCTGTCAGATTGGTAGGCAATTCTATCAAGCCAGAATTGGGGTCAATACCGATATTGTTAACTTGCACTATACCACTAACACCAAACTGCGAACTAGCAGTAATATCGTTTTCAGCAGTCAGTTGTGGACGATATTGTAAGCCGATAATTCCTTGTGTAGTGATTTGAATATTACCGCCACGTCCTCGGACTGCGTTGGCAATAATATCACTGTTTTCTAATCCCACAATGATGGGCGAATTGATGTTAACATTACCGCCATTACCATTACCGCCTGCGGTGGCAGTGATTTGGCTATTGTCGCGCAGCTGCAATAACTTGCCAACTCCTAAACTGATGTTACCTCCATCACCAGATGCAGTCTTTGCTTGGATTAAAGCTTGATTCTTTAATTGAATACTATCTGCGGTGAGGTTGATACTACCACCATTGCCACTACCATCATTGGTAACGCTCACAGCCCCGCCATCCTTGAGCGTCAGGTTTGGTGTCGTGATGCTCACAGTACCTGCACTACCTATAGGTGTACCATAGAATACATTGAATCGCTTCTGTAATGTTGGGTCTAGGCTCAGGACGGACGAGGTGATGCCGCTATTGGGGATGCCGCTATTATTTATTACTTGATTACTGCCAATAATTTGGATGGATTCTATGGCATTTATCCTGATATCTCCGCCATGACCGGCAGAAAACGAACTTGCGGTAATTGCTCCCCCATCTCGCAGATACAACCTGGCTGTATCCAATGTTATGGTTTTAGCGTTTCCTGTACTGAAGGCAGTTGAGCTAATCCTAGTACCCATAGGTGCCGAGTTGCTTCCCCTGACGGTAGTATCCATGTTGCGAATGACAACTTGACCACTGTCACCGCTACCACGGGATATTGAAGACAGCCCTGCACCATCGGATACTAGTAAACTATCGCCATTCACGAAGACATTACCTGCACTTCCAGAACCGAAGGTACTGGTGTTAATCACGCTACCAGTTGAACTGATGGGCGAGAAGCCAGATATCTCCAGCACTGAGGCATCAACCTGGACATTGCCACTGGTAGCTGTTCCAAAAGTAATGTTGTTTAATGCTGCTCCCTGCTGAAGGCTGAATCGGGGAGTAATGACGCTGATGTTCCCACTTGTTCCAATGCCTAAGGTTTCACTGCGAATTCCGCTGAGTGTACCAGTCACATCGATTCCTGCTGATGCTTGCAGATGTACATTCCCACCAGGAAGATTACCGAGATTTTGTGCTAATACTAGGGAGCTATCGGTAAGTTGAATGTGTTTACCCTGCACCTGCACGGAACCTGCATTTACCCCACTGACATCTAGTAGAGATTTCTTTTCAAGTTGAATGTCACCAAAGCTTTGCCCGTTGCTATACCCCAGTGTATAACCCTGAGTGGTTGGCACGAGGCTAACTAACCCTGCGTCGCCCAAACTACCCAATTCAATCCGTCCTTGTTCGGCAGTCAGAGTTGCCCCATGCAAATTTAGAGTACCACCAAGCAACGCCAGAGTTTTTCCAGGCTGTACCCGTAGTTGTGTGGGACTAGGAGTGCGAGTGATAGGAGTCCGACCATTGTTAAGTGTTAAGGTATGTCCTGTGCCTTGAACTGCCAACGCTCCAGGATTGCTACCTAGTTGTAAACCAATGGGAACATTAATACTCAACAATGGGGGAGCTTGGGAACTAATCGCCTTAAACTCAGCGCCATCAGCAAATTTGATACTTTCGGCGGTTGTAGCAATAAATGAACCCCCAATATTTAAGCTGGCATTTTGTCCAAAGATGATGCCCTTGGGATTAAGCAAAAATAGATTAGCACTACCGTTGGCTTGAATTAAACCATCAATATGGGAAACATTTCCACCCGTAACCCGACTAAATATAGTTGTAATATTTGGCGTGTTGGTTAAATCAAAAGTCGCTGAACCACCCGTAGGCACAGAGAAATTACTGAAACTATGAAATAAATTATTACCTTTTTCAATCCCGTTAAGAATATTAAAATTATTACCAGTTGGATTGACAATGGTGTTAGTTGTGCCATCGGATGTCACCTGAGCGTTGGCGCAGCCACTCCAAAGGAGTATCGCCATTAGCATCATCCCTGGAGTGAATAACCCAGTTGTGAATATAAATAGAAAAGCTAAGACTCTCATAACAAAAAACTTGGTTAACCTAATTTCAAGTTAGTGTTCCCTTTAGAGCATTATTGATAACATGATTAATTTTTGGTAGCAGCAGCACAGGTTAATGGTTGTTGTACATTTGCAGTAGCAATATCAGCAACTAACTCAATTTTGCCCTGAGCGTTACGATGCCAGGAAGTAGCTTGGATGAGAGCTTCTCTTGGTGCTGATATTTGGGCTTGTAAAGCTTGTGTTTTGCGATATGCAGAAATATCGCGGGTGTCAGACCAGGTGCGATCGCTCCTTACTTCTTGAGTGGGATTTTGCGGCATACCACCCCGTCCCGTTGCCACAAAACTACTATCAGTATTATTGGAACAACCTGTAGCAATTTGCTGGGATGACTCAGTAACATTCGTCGGTAATTCCACTAAACCAGAATTGGGGTCAACACCGATGTTATTAATTTGGACTGTGCCACTGACATTGAATTGTGAACTAGCGGTAATGTCATTGCTAGAAACTTCTCTAGGATTGAGGAGATTACGGTACTCTAAGCCGATAATTCCCTGAGTAGCAATTTGAATATTGCCGCCCTTTCCTTCAACTGCATTGGCAATAATGTCACTGTTTTCTAAACCCACGATGTTCGGAGCATTAAGCGTAATATTGCCACCATTGCCACTGCCCCCTGCTTCTGCATTAATGAAACTGGCACGACGCATCAGTAGTAGATCCCGCAGTTGTAAATTAGTGTTACCACCACCACCTGCTTTTGTTGATGCGGAAATGCTTGCACCATTATCAAGTCGTAGGGTGTTCGCCTGAATGTTCAGAGTACCAGCTTTACCGGAGCCAAGGTTTTGGACAAAAACTGTTGCACCATTGCTAATGTTAAGCACTGAGGTGTTAATCGTGGTGTTACCTGAAATAGCCCTGGAAACTCCACCAACAGGACGAACAGCTGTACCAATATAGCTGGGATTTTCTGCATCTTTTACACCATTCACATCAATCGAATCAGACGCATTAATAGTCAGTGAACCTGCATTGCCAGCAAACCCTATGCTAGAAGCTGACACTCTGCCACCAGCTTGAACCGACAGTGTGCGGGTATCAATTTTCAAATCCCCTGCATTACCAGACCCGAATGTGGCAGTAGACAACAGAGCAAAATAAAAACCCTTTGGCGCTCCCTCATTTGTCACCTCAATCGTATCTGCCTTCACGATGAGATCGCCGCCGTTGCCAGAAGCATAGGGTCTTGCTGCTATATTCCCGCCAGCTAAAATAGACAGATTTTGAGTGGAGATGGCAATATTCCCACCTTTTCCAGTCCCATAGGAAGCAGCTAATATCTGGCTGACTGCTCGGAAAGGAAAAGGATCGCCAAATGCAAAACCATTGACTTGTATTTGATCGGCATTGATTGCAATATTGCCACCCGGCGCTGCGCTAAAGGTACGGTTGAAAATATACCCACCCCCATCAACACTCAAGTGTGGGGTGGTAATGGTAATATTCCCAGCCGCACCGGAGGATATAGTTTCATTAATTAAACTGCTGGAACTCTGAAAATTAGGAGACTTGCCGATAATTTGGAGGGACTCTGTGGCATTGATGGCAATATTACCAGCAGTTTGGTTGCTGCGATTTTGTACTAATATCAGCGAACCATCTCGGATACTGACTTGTTTCCCCTGAATTTGGATTGCTCCTCCACTTTCACTACTAAGGTCGCGTGTAGATGCTAAAGCTCGTTGGGTTATTTGAATATTGCCAAAGTTTGCAGTATTGGGATAGCTGAAGGCAAATCCTTGAGGGATGGAATTGAGGGCAACGCTTGAGCTAGTGATGCTACCCAGTTCTATCAGTCCTCCTGGTGCAGAGAGCAACCCTCCTTCCAAGGCAACATTCCCACCCAGCAATGCTAATGTTTTTCCAGGTTGCAACTGTAATCCTCTTGCACCAAGGTTCAGTCCAGAAACCTGGAGTGAGTCGCCTAATCGGGCATTGTGTCCTGACCCTTGAACCGCAATCGCTCCTGGATTGCTGCCAAATTGTAAGCCAACAGGTACACTCATAGTTAATAAGGGTAGTGGTGTGGCATTGGTGGCATTAAACTTAAACCCGTCTGCAAATAATACGCTGTCAGCAGTTGTACCAATAAATGACCCCCCAATATTTAAGCTGGCATTGGCTCCAAACACAATTCCACTGGGGTTGACCAGAAACAGGCTCACGGGATTGGTGTTTTTAATAGTCTGAATTAAACCATTAATATTAGAAACATTTCCACCAGTCACCCGACTAAATATAGTTGTAATATTTGGTGTGTTGGTTAAATCAAAAGTCGCCCAAGCATCTGTAGGCACAGAAAAATTACTGAAACTGTGAAATAAATTATTACCTTTTTCTATACCGTTAAGAATATTAAAATTATTACCGCTTGGGTTGACAGTGGTATTAGTTGTACCATCGGATGTCACTTGAGCGTTGGCGCAGCCACTCCAAAGGAGTATCGCCATTAGCATTATCCCTGGAGATAATAACCCGCTTGTTAAAAGAAATACAAAGGGTACGACTCTCATCACCAAAAACTTCCTTTAACTGATGTCAAGTTAGAGTTCCCTTTTAGGGCATGGTTAATAACATGAATGAACTTTTAGGAACCGCAGCACAGGTTAATGGTTGTTGCGCCTGAGTAGGAGATTTATCTGCAATTAATTCGATTTTGCCTTGTGCGTTGCGATGCCAACTTGTAGCTTGAACCAGAGTTTCTGGAGATTCAGGTATTTGTGCGGTGACTTCCCCGATTTTCCTGAATGCAGAGATATCGCGGGTGTCAGACCAAGTGCGATCGCTCCTCACTTCTTGAGTGGGATTTTGCGGCACACCACCCCTTCCTGTTGCTACAAAACTGCTCCCTTGATTACTCGCGCACCCTGTGGCAATTTGCTGTGATGGGTCTGTTACATTTGCTGGTAGTTCGACTAAGCCAGAATTAGGATCAACACCAATGGTATTGATTTGCACATTCCCATTGACACCTAACTGCGAACTCACCGTAATATCATTGTCAGGGGTGAGTTGGTCACGAAATTTTAGTCCAAAGATGCCTTGAGTTGTGATTTGAATATTGCCCCCCCTGCCTTTAATAGCATTAGCAATAATGTCACTGTCTTCTAATCCAGCGATGATGGGTGCATTAATGTTTATATTACCTCCATCACCATTATCGCCTGCTGTTGCTGCGATCGCGCTCTTGTGACGCAGCAGCAATAAGTTCCCAACTTGTAAGTCGATATTACCTCCATTACCTGATTCTGTTTGTGCCTGGATACTTCCTTGACGGTCTAAGCGGATGGTATTGGCTGTGATCTTGAGACTGCCACCATTGCCGCTACCTTGACTAGTGACACTGACTGTTCCGCCATCTCTCACCGTCAGATTCGGCGTGGTGATGCTCACATTACCCGCATTTGCCGTGAGTTTATCCGGTAGATGGAATTTCTGCCGCAGTAGTGGAGATAGTAGAATGCTAGACGAGTTGATACTGCTGTTATTGCTTCGACTGCGACCGCTAATTTCGATGGATTCCGTGGCGTTAATGCTTATATCTCCCCCATTACCTGCAAAAAATGTGGTTGCCCCAACTGCTCCCCCATCCAGAATTTGCAATTTGGCGGTATCTAAGGTCAAAGTTTTGGCGTTTCCGGTCGCAAAAGTAATTGAGCTAATGTTGCTATATAGTCCAGAGGGGCTTTCTCCCATGACAGTGGTGTGATTGGTGCGAATCGTCACTTTACCACTGGAGCCACTACCAAATGTAGCTGAAATGAGTGATCCACCATTTGACACCAGTAAACTATTGGCATTGACGGAGATATCGCCAGTATTCCCAGAACCATAACCAGAAGTAGAAAGACTACTAACGCTATTTGGATTGATTGGTGAGAAGCCAGATAGTTCAATCGCTGTTGCATCAATGTGGATATTGCCACTGGGAGCCACTCCAACTGAAATGCTATTCAACCCCCCTCCTACCTGAAGGGTAAGACGGGGAGTAATTACACTGATGTTCCCACTAGCTGCGATACCCACAGCTTCAGTACGCACCCCACTCGGAATTGTGGTATCAGCTGTTCTGCCAATCAGATCAATCGCCTCTGTAGCCTGAAGGCGAATGTCACCACCGGGGAGATTGCCGAAATTTCGCGCCAGTACCAGAGAGCCATCGGTAAATTGAATTTGCCTACCTTGAATTTGGACGGAACCTGCATTTACCCCGCTTATATCTAATAGCGATCGCTGTGTAAGCTGAATATCACCAAAGTTTTGCCCATTTTCATATCCCAAAGTATACCCCTGTGCAGTTGGTATCAAACTAACCAACCCTGCACCACTTACACTGCCTAATTCTACTTGTCCTCGCTTGGCGGTTAGAGTTGCCCCATTCAGATTCAGATTGCCACCCACCAAAGCTAGAGTTTTTCCAGGCTGTACCCGCAATTCTGTAACACTCGGATTTTGAGTGACAAGGGGCAGTCCACCAGGATTACTCAAGCGGTGTCCTGTGCCTTGGACAGTAATCGGTGCAGGATTGTTGCCCATTTGCAAACCAATAGGAACATTAATACTCAACAAGGGGGCAGATTGCGAATTAATGGCGCCAAACTCAACACCATCGGCAAATTTGATGCTGTTGGCAGTTGTGCTGATAAACGATCCGCCAATATTCAATTGAGCATTTTCCCGAAACACAATTCCTGCGGGATTCATCAAAAACAAACTCACAGGATAATTACCGTTGAGAGTTTGAATTAATCCGTTAATATCGGAAACATTTCCACCCGTAACCCGACTGAAGATAGTTGTAATATTTGGCGTGTTAGTTAAATCAAAAGTTGCCGAACTACCAGTAGGCAAAGAAAAATTACTGAAACTATGAAATAAGTTATTAGCTTTTTCAATACCATTAAGAATATTAAAATTATTCCCACTTTGGTTGACAATGGTGTTAGTTGTACCGTCAGATGTCACCTGAGCAACAACTGGTAAAAAGATTCCAGTAGCTAACAATCCTGTAGCGATCGCATATAGAAATGCAATAGTTCTCATGAGATAAAATTCCCAATTCTGATTGTCTTAGTTTTCCCTCAAAAGTATCATTTAGAACATTCAAAACTAATTAATAAATTTGTACTACCAAAATAAATTTAGGCTGGGATGGGCGATCGCTTTCCTTTTGGCTGGGATAATATAAATTAGCAATAGCGGTCAAAACTAATCATGAATCGTCCCCAGATTCTTCAGCCTAACCAAACCTATACCTTTAGCAAATATTTTGAGTTGTCTTTCTCCCCGGAAGATATCCTGGCTGAACTTGGGTGTAGCTACAATCGCCAAAGATTGCAATTACCGACTGTGGAAATTCCAGAGGATGCGATCGCACCCCTTGTTAGTATTATTAATCGCAACTTTGCACGGGTAAAATTATTAAGTGAGGATGCTCGCAAACAAGCAATTATTGCTCCCATTCTCCTAGAAGTATGTGAAATTACTCAAACTCAGTTAAATATTGAGTATCCAATTAATGTTAATGCGCGATTGCAAGGTCGTTTGGATTATTACATTAGTCAAGGTAAGGAACTACTAGTAATAGAAGCCAAGCAAGCTGATTTAAGCCGGGGATTTACTCAGCTTGCAGTTGAATTAATTGCTTTAGACCAATGGACGCGATCCGAAACACCTATTTTATATGGAGCGGTAACTACGGGGGAAGATTGGCGCTTTGGTATTTATCATCGTCAAAGTCAGCAAATTACTGAAGATTTGAAGTTGTATCGAGTACCAGAAGAAATCAGCATATTAGTAAGTATTTTGGTGGGAATATTGAATAATTCGTAATTACGAATGAAGAATTATTACAGCAGATTTCACTCCTTAGGAAGTACATATGCCAAAACTTTGTAGAGACGTAGCACAGAATAGTCTCTACGTGTATTCGATTAAGGCGATAGGGTGCTGTATGACTACTTAAAATGGCGAATAGCTGAGTGAGAAGTACAGCCCATTTTCCTGGAGCGATCGCCTTTCACCGTCCACCGATATCAGGGGAATACCCCAATCTAAACGGGCTGAAAAATTGTCACCCTGTTTCCACAGCAGTCCTAATCCTGTACCTAGGAGCATACTTGGTGATGGATTTTCGCCCTTGACATTCCAGCCTTTGCCAATATCAATGAAAGGTGTTAGTTGCAGCACCCCGCCAATCTTAGAAGCGCGGGCAATGGGTACTCGAAATTCTGCGGAAAATAACAGACCATTATCTGTAAGTAATGTGTCTTGGCGATAGCCCCGCACACTGAGCTGTCCACCCAGACCAAATTGCTCCAACGGTACCAGAGAATCGGCTGCTGCTTGGAAATCGCCCCTTACCAAAAACAGAGTGTCTGGTGCAAATTGCCGCACCCACTGTGCCTGTCCACGCCAAGCAAAAAAGCGGCTATCTGGCATATCATCATTGACATTTGCACCGAACCAATCTACCCCAACACTAAATTGCGATCGCGCTGCAAAAACTTGCTTGCTGCTACGTTGGGTATATTCTTGGGTAAAGCGCAGGGCGGAAATTTTAGTTTTTCCGTCTGAAGAAGCACCGGGGGATAAAGGAAAACCTCCGATGTTATCAATACCTAATTCGGTTTGGCTTTCCTGACGCGAGAATGATAGTCCCACTGCTAATTCTTCGGTTGGTTTTTGCACCAGTGGTTGACGATAACTAAAGTCATAATATTTGCTGTTTGACTGAATATCAAGGACACTGAAAGGTTTTTCAATCACGTTGTTCCATCCCTGGTTATAACCAAAGGATACAGTGCCATTACGCGCATTCACTGGCAGCGTATAATTGACGTTGACTGTATTACTACCATCAGTATTGGCGTAACCAACACTGAGCGTATCACCCAAACCCAGTAAATTAGCTTCTTGCAGGTCTATTCCCCGACGAAAACTACCTACACTTGGCGATCGCCCATTATCTAGGGTTGTTGTAAATTTGAAGGTGTCTGCTTCTTTTACCTCGACTTGTAACAAATTCGTACCCGGACGCGTACCTGTTTGCAACTCGGCTGACAGATTTTGAATGCGCGGATCGAGTCTGAGTAATTGTAACTTTTCCAGTAAACGGGGTACATTAAGGGGTTTTTCTGCACCCAGTCGAATGCGATCGCGAATATATTGGCTACGCAACCTTCTGTTACCAACAATTTTGATTTCTTGCAAGCTACCTTCGATAACTTGAATTTTGATGACTCCTGCTTCTAATGTCTGCGGTGTAATCAATGCCCCTGTAGTTGCATAGCCTTTAGCAGTGTAAAGCTTGGTGATGGCATCTTTGACTTGCAATAGCTCGGCAAACGTTAGTTCTCGTCCCACAAAGGGAGCTGTTACAGCAACAAAATCTTCTGGTTTGAAAATTGTACTACCAACAACTTCAATGCGATCGACCTGAAATTTGGCATCTATGTCATCTTGCCTTGGAATTTGCGTTTCTGGTAGTTGAGGAGGAACTAATCGATCTTGGTTTGATGGTTGCGGTAAAACATCCGACGGTAATGGAGTTACAGGAATATCTTCTAAGCGATCGCTTGGTAAAGAATTGGGATTGGGAATTTGGGCGATCGCTTTGCTGCTGGGTTCAGCGCAGAATGCCTGTTGATAGTTACACAATAATGTTGCCAGAACAAAGCCGAATGTCAGAGGTTTTATCTGTGTGATATTATTGAAATAATTGTTTAATGTTTTTAGAGAAAATACTATTTTAATAATTAAGTTTTTAACAATAATTTGCTTCACTACATACATTTATTAATTCCTACTACTAGATGTATTTGTTGAGATATACTATAAATATAGTGACTGTGTTTTTTAGTATTGCCACCAGAGGAAATACTGATTTCGCCTAAGTAAGTGGGCGGGAAAATTAAATGCCCGTTACAATCAAACCTAGAAAGCAAGTTGAGGAGTCAACAGGATGCAATTTTCATACGACTCAGATAAACGTAAATTGCTATCATCTCTGTGTCATGGAGCGATTTTTTTTAGTACAGGAGTATTATCGATTGCGATTCCGATTGTCATTAATTTAGTTTCCGATGACCCAGTTGTTAAAAGCAACGCCAAAGAATCGATTAATTTTCACTTCAATGTTTGGTTCTGGGCAACTTTAATTGGAATCCCGATTGCGATTATATCTTTTATTACCTTTGGTATTGGCGGATTTTTGTTCTTCCCCGTTGTTGCGCTTGGTTTCGCAATACATTGGGGACTGACAATTTGGGCATTATTTCACTGTCTAACTCAGCCTGATGAACCGTTCCGTTATCCGTTTATTTTTCGATTATTTTAATCGCGTTGATAAAATATATAGTTTTATTTTATAAAGGGATGTTTGGGAAGCATCCCTTATTTAATTTATTATGCGATATTGGATATTAGCCAATCTTTCTACTGCGCTTTGAAGCTGTATCATTCCTTCTCGGAGTTCTTGTCTTTCATGTCTTGCTTCAGCCATTGTATCTAGCATTGCTTGAGCGGTTCTGGCATTGCTTTCGATGAGTTGCTTGAGTTCTTCATCCGTCATTTGTGCTTGCTTTTTATTATTGATAATATAATTTTTCACTGAGAATGAAAATCAATTACCTTCAAATGCATTCAAAATCTCTTCGGGTAAGGGTGCATCAAAATCATCAGGAACTGTAAATTCTCCGGCACATAAACCAAACGGACGCATCTTTTTTTCGGTAGTTGTAATCGGTTTTAGTTCGGCAATAGGTTTGTCAGCTTGCATAATAACAAAGCTTTCACCTGCTTCAACTTGATTGAGGTATTGCAATGGTTCTCGTCGGAATTCCTCAACTGTGACTCTTTGCATGATTAGTACTTAAGCAATGTTCAAAAGTAATCTTTTACCTGACTTAATTGTAGTGCGATCGCTTCTCATGGATGTTGGGTTATGCTATAGTTTCACCTAACAATTTATAAGTTATTATTGGGTTCCCTCGTTATACTCAATTATCTTTTGCTAGCTTATTCAAAAAATCATTCACATCTGATTCTAAATAAATAGGAAAATTCAAAGTGGCATCAGGGTCATAAAACTTTCTCCGTTGTGGAGAATTCAGAAGGCACTTATGCTGGAGGCAGAAGGCAGAAGGCAACCCACCCTTACTCATAGTGGGATTGAAACAAGGACGTTTTATACCGTCCGTGCAAGCCATCTTGAGTATAATTATTTGTTTCAACTGGGCTTTAAACCCACAAAGTAAGTTTTAATTGATACTCCTAACATAAGTGCCTTCTGCCCTCGAACTTCTGCCTTTCTTGTAAAATCATATTCTGGTTTCATAGAGACTGTTCTTGATATTGTTTAGTATTCCACTTCAAAAAGAGTGCGAGGAAGTCCTGACTGACAAATAATCGACCGTAAAGTACCAGTTTTTAGCTCATCGGAATTAGGTACGGGAACAGTTACAGTTGTGTCTTCGGTTTGCAATTGCATTATTATGTGGCTACCCCGCTGACGTACCTGTACAAAGCTATTTTGTTCTAGAATTTTGCAAACTTCTCGACCAGAAAGAACACGGAGTTTACCCAACACTCACCTCAAGACGTGTAACAAAAACTTCTGTATGCAATCTTTCCTCAATTTCAGAAGGAGATGCAGTTTCAAAAAATAATTCCAGCGCTTCAATCAGATTATGCCGTGCTTCTTCAATAGTTTTACCTTGGCTGGCTATATCAAGTTCGGGACAGAGTGCTACATACCAATCATCTTCACGTTCAATGATTGCGGTAAACTGTTTTGTTTGTTTCATGTTCTCACAATTATTTATTATTTTCAGGCAGGCAAGATGCCTGCCCTATAATTAACTCAAACCAGCCTTCAACTCACTTCGCGCAGTATCCAACGCTTCTGGTAACTTACTCGCATCACGTCCCCCAGCTTGGGCTAAATTCGGTCTTCCACCACCACCACCACCGCAAATCTTCGCAATAGTACCGATAAATTTACCAGCTTGCAAGCCTTTTTTATTGACTTCTGGACTAAAAGCTGCTATAAGGCTAACTTTCCCAGCTTCGGGAACTGAACCGAGTACCACCGCACCTTTACCTAGTTTTTGCAGCAAGCGTTCAGCAGCAGTTTGCAACGAAGCGGCATCAACCTCTTCCATTTGGGCGACGATAATTTTATAATCGCCTACAGATTCAGCTGTTTGTAGCAAGCTGTCAGATTTAGCGATCGCCAATTGTCCTTTCAATATCTCCAACTGCTTTTGAGTATTCTTCAACTCGTTTTGCAGTCCGGTAATTCTCTCTGGGACTTCTTCGGGTTTTACTTTAAAGCGATCGCTTAAATCCTTCACTACTTTATCGCGAACATTCAAATAATCCAGCACCGCTAAACCAGAAACCGCTTCAATTCGTCTTACTCCCGAAGCTACACCAGCCTCAGAAATAATCTTGAAAACGCCAATCTCCGCAGTATTACTTACGTGCGTTCCACCGCACAGTTCCATCGATACACCCGTAAAATCAATCACGCGCACTTCTTCGCCGTATTTTTCGCCGAACATGGCAACTGCACCCCTAGCTTTCGCCTCAGCAAGAGGTAATATTTCGACTTTAGCCCCATGTGCTTCGGCAATCCAACTATTAACCTGTTCTTCTACTTGTTGAACTTCCTCAGGTGTCAAGGGACGCGGACAGTTGAAGTCGAAACGCAATCTGTCAAAGGAAACCAAGGAACCGGCTTGAGATATGCCTTCATCGACTAGTTTCTTCAAAGCGGCTTGCAGGAGATGTGTAGCAGTATGATTTGCTTGCAGACGGCGCCGACAACCCGCGTCTATTTGAGCAGTCACAGAATCTCCTACTCGGATTGTACCGCGTTCGATGCGTCCGAAGTGAACAAAGAAATCAGATTCTTTTTTCACGTCTTCAATTCTGATGAGGATACCGTCACCGGAGATGTAACCGCGATCGCCTATTTGTCCCCCCGACTCAGCATAAAATGGCGTTTTGTCAAGCAGTATTTGCAAGCTTGTTCCCGCGTCCGCTTCTTTTTGGGAAACACCATCTATCAATATCGCTTCGACTTTTGCAGTCGCGGTTGGTTGGGTATATCCCAAGAATTCGGTAACGTTGATATGTTCGGCTAACTTGTCGAGAGAACCTTGCACAGTTAAATCGATGGTTTCGTGTGCATCTCTACCGCGTCCTTTTTGGATTTCCATTTCTGCCTCGAATCCGGCAACATCAACTGTGAGGCTGCTTTCAGAGGCAATTTCTTGCGTCAGTTCGAGGGGGAAACCGTAGGTATCATACAAGTTAAAAGCACTTTCACCACTAATTTGGGTTTTGCCTTCTTCTTTCAGCTTGGCGATCGCTTCCTCAAGCAGTTTTTCCCCTCTTTCTAAAGTTTTTAAGAAGTTGGATTCTTCGCGTTGCAATTCAGCTTTAATGGCATCTTCTTTTTGTCGCACATTTGGGTAAGCTGATTCGGAAAGGCTAATTGCAGTTTCGGCAACTTCTGTCGTAAATTCCCCAGAAATGCCAATTAATCGTCCGTGACGCACCACACGACGAATTAACCGACGCAGCACATAACCGCGTCCCACATTAGAAGCGCGGATTTCATCGGCGATCATGTGGACGACAGAACGAACGTGATCGCCGATTACCTTCAAAGAGATTTTGGTATTTTCATCGCTGGTTGTATAATCTATATGAGCAATATCGGCTGCTGTTTGAATTATCGGGAAAATTAAATCAGTTTCGTAGTTGTTGGGAACATTTTGGATGATTTGCGCCATCCTTTCTAAACCCATGCCGGTGTCGATGTTTTTATTGGCAAGTGGTGTTAAGTTGCCTTCGGCATCCCGGTTATATTGCATGAAGACGAGATTATAAAACTCGATAAATCGGGTGTCGTCTTCTAAATCAATATTGTCGTTGCCGCGTTCTGGGTGAAAGTCGTAATATATTTCTGAGCTGGGACCACAAGGACCGGTAGCACCAGATGCCCAAAAGTTATCATCTGCACCCAAACGCTTGATTCGTGCTTCAGTAACGCCGATTTTATCACGCCAGATAGCAAAGGCTTCGTCGTCTTCTTCAAAAACGCTGACAACGAGGTTTTCTGGAGAAAAGTTAAAGACTTTTGTGGAGATTTCCCAACCCCAAGCGATCGCTTGTTCTTTGAAATAATCGCCAAAGCTGAAATTACCCAGCATTTCAAAGAACGTCTGATGCCGATTCGTGCGTCCGACGTTTTCGATATCGTTAGTGCGGATGCATTTTTGGGAAGTTGTCGCACGTTTAAATTCTGGTATGCGCTGTCCTAAAAATATCGGTTTAAATGGTAGCATCCCCGCGATCGTCAGCAGCACGGTGGGATCTTCTGGCACCAAAGACGCACTTGGGAGAATCTGGTGTCCCCGTTGCGCGTAAAAGTCGAGAAAAAGAGTGCGAATTTCGCTACCGCTGAGGTACTGGAGATTTGAAGACATAACTGTTTACAAAAGAATAGGGACGCTTGGATTAATTCAGAAATTTACAGCACATTGCGTTATTATTAAATACGCGTAGAGACGTTCCGGCGGAACGTCTTTACCGGAACGTCTTTACCGGAACGTCTTTACCGGAACGTCTTTACCGGAACGTCTTTACCGGGTTTTGGTTTTTACTCATGTACTTCATTTACCTGAAATCTGCTGCAATAAGTGTATTTGGATAAGTATCTTTATATATTTTTGCATTTTTATTTCAGTTTGTAGCTAACAACAGACTTCTACCTTCTAGAAGCTACGCCATGTGCCGTATTACCTAGTGGCACAATCACCTAACTCTGGTAGGATGAGCATTTAAAATCTTTTTCATAAGATTAATATCAAAGTACAGAGGTGACTCATGGCGCTAAAAATGAACGTTCCCAATATTGCCTGCGATGATTGTGCAGCAACGATTACCGAATCTATTCACGTAGTGGAACCTGAAGCCAAAGTTGACGTTGATGTTAAAGCCAAAACTGTCACCGTAGAAGCCGCATCTTCAGAAGAGTCTATCAAACAGGCGATCGTTGCGGCTGGTTATCACATAGAAGATTATCAGTAATGGAATATTAATTATTAATTAATATTTTTCCTAAGGACACTGATGAAGACAATTTTCGTCGTCATCATGTGTCCGGCTCGCAAATTACAAAACGCGCTTTTTTGGTAATTTAAACTTTTGTTGATTAAATGCATTTTGATTTATGTAAATTTACTGACGCTGCCAGCAATTTGTTAAGAAAAGTGTAATGTTAGTAAATAAATCCGGAAATAATAAAACAGATAAATTTAGCTTTTACATTTTTCGCATTCATCGATTCCGTGCCTGAGTGTAAAGTCATCTAAAATTCCTAATCTTTATAATATATCTCGGTTTTTACAGAGTAATTACGCAAATTGCTAATATTTATTACTTTGAAAATTAAATAAAAATAAATTATAAAATAAGCTAATTCTTATTAAATTAACTTATTTTCAGCTAGAAAGCTTTGATTATAGTAATTATTTGGAACTTTTTAACCAGTAAGTTAGAGTAAGACCTCTATCCAAAGGAATACTTTTCAGTGTTTATACTGTTTAAAAAAAATAGGTGACAGTTGAAAGTAGGTATCAGAAGTTTCACGTCGCGATTGTAGTAATCAAAATATTAAGAGGTTATTAAAAGTTGGCAAGTTATTATAAATTTAGTGTTAAGACAATCGAATCTTCGCTAATAGTTCTTTGTATAAACACAGATGAACTAAGTAATAAAAACAATTTTTAGTAAGTTGAACCAGGGTTATATCGTAAATATTGAATAAGGGCAAAAAGCAAAGCAATGAATATTTCTATTCTAGTCTTTGGAAGCGATAAATTTCTCGCTAATCTTCCGGATCAGATCCGTGATGCAACCGTTTTTAGTGTAGAAGTTATTGCCAATTTAAATCAGGCGGTATCGCGCATTCAAATTACGCCACCGGATATAATGTTAGTGCAGGCTAGCCTCAATGCCAGCACAGAATTATGTTGTTGGCTAAAAGACCAGACAAAGCTATCGTCGATATACTGTATTCTCTTTGAAGATCGTCTGGAACTAATCTCTCAAAGAAACTGGGAGTGGGATTTGGAGAAGACTTCCACCGCGCTAAAGCAAGGTGCTGATGCTTATATTTGGCAAATTCCCGAAGAAAAAAGAGACCGTAACTCGGCATTGTCTGCCAATAATCGCCTAATATTAGCTCAATTAACGGTTGGTTTGCGGAAAGCGCAAAAATACCGAGATATGATCAAAAAAAATGATGTTTTGTCAGCGATCGCTTTAGCAGATTCATTGACACAAATGAATAATCGTCGTGCTTTAGATTTGGATTTACCCAGACAAATCCAAAAAGCGCGTAATCACAATAATCCCTTAAGTTTGATTATTCTGGATGTAGACTTTTTCAAAAAAGTTAACGATACCTACGGGCATTTAGTAGGCGATCGCATTTTACAGTTACTATCTGCTAGACTGCGGAATAATTTACGCTTTGAAGACACTCCCTTCCGCTACGGTGGTGAAGAATTCGTGATTATTCTCCCTAACACCACCGGTGAAGATGCACTTTTAGTCGCTCGTCGTCTCAATCGCATAGTCAACCAAGAACCGTTTACAATTGACAATCAAGTGACTATCAACGTCACCATTAGCTTGGGTACCGCTTCTCTGCAAGACGAAGACGATGAAGACGGAATTAGTATGTTAAATCGTGCCGATAAATATCTTTTACAAGCTAAAGCTACAGGACGCAACCGTGCTATTAGTAGCAACTACTTATCCCATATCCCACATCTTCAAGTTGTTTCCTCTTGAAGTTAAGGGTTATCTAAAAAAGGCTGAAGTATGAAAAAAAGGATGATATCTATGAAGTATATTCTTTCCTTTTTCAGACTTCATCCTTCAGACTTCATCCTTCAGATAACTCCGTATTCAGCGCGATCGCCTTTTCACAATCTTTCACCGAAGCACGTTGTCGCATCGCTTCTACCAAAGCTTTATAACTAGACCAATTTTCTTGTAGTAAATTTTTCGCTTGCAGCAAGCAAAAACGCTGTTTTTGGTCATAAGTTGATGCAGAAAAGCCCAAACTTTTCAATACACCTGCCAGCTTATTTTTATCATCAGATCCACCTTCAGTATTATCAAATACTAAAGCTTCAGCCGCAATACCCGCCATCCAAACAGTACAGTAACGATCCAACATTTGAGCCGTGATTTTACCTTGTTCGAGTTGCAAAGCTAATTCCGCATCATCAAAAGCAACACCACCTTGTCCTGGTTGTCCCAATTTCAAAGCTTCCCAAGCTGTCAGAGTATAGCCGCTAACGGGAATACCCAGCAAGTAAGCAGTTAGAAAGTGACCGGCTTCGTGGTGGACAATGCGATCGCGATGTTCCGGTGAAAAACCCGCAATCCAATCTAAAAGCAGAGAACTCCCCTTACCTTGCAAACTGAAAGAATCCAAAGTAGCGATTCCCAAAATTGCGAAAGTAGCGATCGCAGGTACTGCTGGTGATAAATTCACCAAAGGTCCCAGCAGCACCGATAAAGTCATCAAAAAGATCGATATTGCAACTACATTTAAAGAAGTTTGGCTCATTGGAGTGTATTTATGAGTAAGCGCGTAATCTTTCTTAATTATGATGCGATCGTTAAGCTTTGACTAAAAATATGGGATACAAGCCCCGTCCTTGCTAAATTGTTGCAATCATGGCGATCGCATTTATCGTGTTTGGGAACCCAAAAATCGTTTTGAGGAACCCAAAAATCGTTTTGAGGAACCCAAAAATCGTTTTGAGGAACCCATTTATTATTTCGGCGTGTCCATAACGCACCATACTCAGGTTAGAAACTGCACACGGCGTTAATTTTTCTTCAGTCCGCTTACCATCCGCAAATTAAAACCCTAAATTTTTCTTCAGTCCGCGCAGGCGGACTTCGTTCGTTTAGCCGCGACTTCCAGTCGTCAGGCGCTTGACAAAACCAACAACCTTAGATTAATATTCTCTATATAATGGAAATCCGTGCGGCCATATATATTCATATTTAGAAACTCCCAAACACAAATAAAATCTCTTCATTTGTCTAACCGCGTTTGGTAAAGGTAGACTTAAACGAACGAATATCTTTGTTTGGTTGCCTAGACATCTCTTAATATCTGTTTTTAATTCGATAATATTGGGGCTTACTTTGAACAAGATGTGTTCTCCAGCTTGTTATGCAAATCTGCCAAAATCCCAATTGTTCAAATCCCTTCAATCCTGATGGCAATATATATTGTATAAGTTGCGGACAAAGCAACTTTGACAAACTTCTCAGAAACCGCTACCGTGTATTGAGACTATTAGGAGAAGGTGGCTTTAGTCGAACTTACGAAGCAGCAGACGCAGACAGATTAAATGCACCTTGCGTCATCAAACAATTTGTCCCCCAAGTTCAGGGAACAGGACAACGTATCAAAGCTGCACAATTCTTTCAAGAAGAAGCTTTTCGGTTGTATGAACTCGGAGAAAATCACATCCAAATTCCCAGATTACTTGCATACTTTCAACAAGGTATTAGCTTGTATCTCGTCCAAGAATTCATTATTGGGAAAACACTTTTAGCCGAAGTTCAACAAGAACCCTTTAACGAAGAACAAATTCGCCAAGTTTTACTTGATTTATTACCAGTTTTGGAATTTGTTCACTCCCGTCACATCATCCATCGCGACATCAAACCAGAAAACATCATCCGTCGTGAAAGTGATGGTAGACTAGTATTGATTGACTTTGGTGGTGCAAAACAAGTAACACAAACCAGTTTAGTTAGGCAAGCTACAGTAATTTATACAGTTGGTTATGCACCAAACGAGCAAATGGCTGGATTTGCTTGTCACGCAAGCGATTTGTACTCATTAGGCGTCACTTGTGTGCGACTTTTAACCCAATCTTTACCGCTTCTAGATGATTATGGACAGATTCAAGATAATCTTTATGATGCCATGAATGGGCAGTGGATGTGGCGAGAGAGATTAGAAGAAAAAGGCATCTTTCTCAGCGAACAATTTGGACAAGTTCTTGATAAATTGCTGAAACACTTAGCAAGTGAAAGATATCAATCAGCAGCAGAAGTTTTGAAAGATTTGAACTCAACCCAAATCAACTTGATCGAAAATACTGCACCAACAATATTAGCTAGTACTCAACCGACATCACCAGAAACGCAAATCATATCATCATTGCCCTGCTTATCAGAATTTAAATTTGAAGTAGTAACAGTAGATAAAAAAGGTAAAGAAATTAGCCGCAACCTTGAAAGTGCAAACTACTTAATAGAAGACTTTGGTAAAATTATCAAATTAGAAATGGTATCAATTCCCGGTGGAACTTTTATGATGGGTTCCCCTGAATTTGAAGGAGATGCAGACGAACATCCACAACATGAAGTCACCATCGCACCTTTTTTTATGGGAAAATATCCCGTAACTCAAGCACAATGGAGAGCAGTAGCAGCATTACCCAAAGTCAAACAATCTTTGAATCCCCATCCATCCAAATTTAAAGGAATAAATAGACCAGTTGAAAATGTATCTTGGCACGAAGCGGTAGAATTTTGCTTTCGACTCTCAGAACAAACCGGACGCAACTATCGTTTACCCAGCGAAGCCGAATGGGAATATGCTTGTCGTGCAGGAACCACTACACCCTACCACTTTGGCAAAACTGTCACCCCAGAATTAGCAAACTGCGGTGGTAGCGATTCCTACGCTTTGGATGCAAAAGGGAAATTCCGGAAAGAAACCACTGATGTGGGCAGTTTTCAACTTGCCAACGCCTTTGGATTGTACGACATGCACGGCTTAGTTTGGGAATGGTGCGCCGACCCCTGGCACAAAAATTATGAAGGCGCACCCACAGACGGCACTATTTGGGAACTTGGCGGAGATGAACATCGTCGTCTACTGCGTGGTGGTTCTTGGAGCTTTAGTCCAGAACTTTGCCGCAGCGCTAGTCGCAGCTGGAATGAAGCAGTTGGCGGACTGAGAATATGTGGCTTTCGGGTTGTGTTTTCTTAATGCCGTTGAATTTGGTTTGGGAAAGGTATTGACTAAGATTCAGAAATAGGTTATTATAATCTTGATAAGGAAGAACTATCATAAAATAATTCTTTAAAAACCGCCTATCGTGTATTAGGCGGTTTCGTTGTGTATATGTAGAGACGTTCCGGCGGAACGTCTCTACGACGGTTACTGTTAATAGCTGATGAAAGGAAAATTTCATGAAGCGGTTATTTAGGTTTTTCAAACCTCGCAAAAACCAACCATTGCTGAATCTGGTTATTATTGCGTTTATTTCGGTTTTGTTTTTAGCAAATTTGATATTTAAAATATTTAGTTTCGTATATCCTTCCTTCAATGCGATCGCTGTAGCATTATTCTTGTTGATTCCCTTTTTACTTATAATTAATGGGTTTTTCTTTCGCAGATGGTGGCTAAAACTGATAAATTTTTGGATATTTTTATTACCAAGTTTGCTTTCTCTCTGGATTTTCAACAATGCTACTATCATCTTTTTATTAATTGGTATTTATCAGCCAGAGCAAGAAATTAAATTTAAATCTTATAATATAGTCGTGTATAAAAGTCCTGTATGGTTAGATACAGACGCACAGCGGGGATTTGTTTTAAAACAAGAAAAGATTATTTTTCCGGGAATTAAGTTAGGAAAGTCAATTTACGAAAATAAAAATTATTATTTAGATAAAATAGAAAATTATCAAATAATCGGTCGAGATAAAGTAGTTTTAGATTTAGTTTATTATGATGTGCGTAAAAAAAGAAAGCGTAAGGAAACGAAACAATTTCAAGTAAAAGATTTTCTCTATTTTTAATTTCGTAGTCAGATCATGTCCGCCAAATTACCCATAATAAAAGAACCCCACCCCCAACCCCTCCCCGCTTGCGGTGAGTCCACTCGGCGGTTGCCTGTACCGTCCCGTCGAAGTGGCGAACCCGGAGGGGGAGGGGAGCTAAAGCGCAGCTTTGGCGGGGTGGGGTTCCGGGTCTGTTTGCTTAGTGGACATATTGCATACCTTGACTTTCGACAATTTGCTTTTCATCTGGCAAAGCGTTAGGGGATTCTGGTAATGCTAGATTTACAATAACTTCGTATCCTGCCTTTTTTATTGCCGAAAACTGTTCATAAGTCGGTTGTCTGGAAGTGGCAATTGTATCCGATATTTTCAGAAAGTTGTATATATCTTCCATGCGTTCACAAAGTGACTCCGTAGGAGTATCGCTTTCAAGATTTATGCAAATTTAATCATACAAACTACCATCTTTGCGTGTAAACATCCAACCATCAGGAGTAGATTCAGCGATGATATCATCATTTGGATAGGTTACGCGATCGCCTGGAGTTCTATCGCCAATTTCTAAATAAACTACCATCGCCTCCGATTTATTCACCAGATGGTGTCCATTTTCCTCACCAGCAGGGAAACCTGCCATCATACCCCGTTTTAATATTTGTTCTCCCTCGTTGCTAATTAGCGTGATTTCACCCTTCATAACATAGATAAACTCATCTTGTCGCGTATGCCAATGCCTCAACGCAGAACAGCTTCCCGGTGCAAGTGTAACCAAATTTACACCGAAGTTTTTCAATCCAGCCGCATTACCTAACGCTTGTTTCACTCTTCCTGACACCAAAGGCTTAAATTCATCAGGATAATTTGAAGTTGTGCGACTGGGTACATTTTCTGGGTTAATTATCATTATTGATTTCCCTATTTTCGTTTATTCTAAACATCAACTGAATTTTACTAAATTTAGATGTAAAACCCCAGCGTTCATAATATGGAACCATTTCTGGCAAACAGCAAAGGGCAATCCATTTTATTGATGGCAAATTAGATATATATATTATAAAAATTATTCAAGTTGATTTTTTTGTCTTTCTGCTAACCAAGTAAATAAGACAATCCCACAAAAATCAGAAGCTAAATCAATTAAATCAAAAGTGCGATTTGGTGAAAGTTTTTGCAGAAACTCTTCACTGATGGTGAAAAATGTAACTAATATTGGTGCTAAAGGCAGAGAAATAATTAATAAACTAATTCGTCGTTTGTTTAATGCTAAATGACTGAGAAAAGCCGCGATTCCTATTAAAACAAAATGCCCGATTGTGTCATAAAAGGGAATAGTAGAGCTTTTAACGGGTAGAATTTTCAGGTAGGCAGAAATAACAATTGTCATTAAAATGCCGAAGTAAACCCAAAAAGCAAAAACCCAACGGCATTTTGATATCATGAATGAGAATTTGAAAAATATTACTATAACTTCAATTAAAACTCATAGCATTCCGCAATTGAAAGCGCTCTTTTACAAAAAATATATTAATTTAATATAAATGAAAATTTAATTTTCTCTTAAATAGACATAGAAAGTGAAAATGAATGTATAGACGTAGCACTGCTACGTCTCTTGGCTTTGTGGTAACGCATCATAAGCATAGCGATCGATGTCTAATAATATCTGTTTTTTCTAATTTTAAGAATTAGCAATAGGTGCGCTTTCAAGCGCACCTACGTTTTTCAAGCATGAAGGTTAGCTTGTTCTTGCAACCACGGATCTACAGGTTGTCCATCTTTGCGACGCAGTTCAATTTCAACTACCATCACTTCTTTGGAACCAGGGGGAGCGGGTTTTTTATGAAAAAAAATATCATAATCTGCTGGATTGTGCTGACGCTCTTTCAACCAATCTTGCACTTTTGTGGTGGCAAAAAATGATTGCCCTTGTTCAAACATGCTAGTAATCTGCATTTGTAGAGAGAAAGGATTTAATCTGCCCATTGTCTACTCCTTGATAAAAGTTTTCAATACAAGCCCAAATGCCATGTTATAATACTTCTTGTACGGCAGGGAGTGCCGGAATTCACGCTTGAGGAGCTAGTTGTAAGACTAGGATAACACTGAGAAAATCATGTGTGCCCAAGAAACCTAGACCCTTGTGGTTGAGGTACTTCACAATTTTTATGATCTGAAAGGGCAGGCATTTTGTCTGCCCTTAAAAATTTCTAGATATATCGCCGCATGAATCAAGACTATCATATTAAATTACTCCAAACTTAACTCGGAAGTAAAAATTGATTCGGTTGAGCTTTCTGTGCTGTAGCCCAAGGAGTAGATTCCTTGTTTGAGAGTTACAGTAATTGTTGAGTTGTAACTATCATGAGAATCCGCTACCACGATAGCTTTTGAGTTAATGATTTGAGCGATCGCATCCTTGGTAGTTAATGTGATAGTTGCATCCTTCGTTAGTTGAAATTTAGCATAATCTGATACATCATCAGCACCGATAGTTTCAGAGATGCGAATACCATTTCCCCCAGAACTGACGACGCCATTGTTCCAACTCAAGTTAGTTGTTGGGTAGATTTTCCCCATATTCCACCCAGTAGTTCTGCGATCGCCCATATCGAATTTTAAACCATCGCCAAGTAAACTGATTTCAGCTTCAGGATTGGTGGGGGTGTTGTCGTGAAAGTAGTTATAACCGTCAACCGTGGAGAAACTAAACGAAGTTGACCTGTCAACCCGCAGTTTTAACCGTTCAGACTGTCTGCCATTGTTTTGTAAGTCCAGCTTATCGCTAATTTTCTCCCAAGTTTGACTGCTAGACTTCCACCAACTCATCGATCCCTTTGTCAGACTTAAGTAGAGAGGTGTAAAAAAACAGAAGTATGTAACGAAAAGTAAAGTTGCCCAAAAACCTCTTTCCTTGTGCCTTTTCATTATCTTTTATTCCCCTAGTTTTTTAGCTATTATGCCTTTTTTGAATTTCTTCATGTATTTGGTTGATGTCGTGGAATTCTGGTCTGACATCAAAAATGTCTTTTCATAATATTGACTGTGGGAATAGAAATTTTTTTAAAGTTTATACCAGAAAAATGCTATTTTCTGGTAAATTTTTTCGAGCTTTTTCGAGGTTTTTATAAGTAATTTAACTTATATCTAGTGTAACTAAAAAGACTGTGTTAAACTAAGGCACTTGCTGTACTTGGCTTGTAGAGAGATTTAATAACCCGCAACTTAAGTTAATAAAATTTGCGATCGCATTACTTCCTCTAAAGGAAAAAATATGATACTTCCGTAAGTCCTATATATATTAAAGTTAAATATATGTGGAGGCATTTATGTCCCAAGCTCAAACACAAACCCAAGCTGAAGCAAAAATACATACCTTCGATGAATTTATCGAATGGTATCCAGAAAATTCAGAAGTACGCTACGAATTGCATGATGGGGTAATTGTTGAGATGCCAAAACCTAGAGGAAAGCATTCAAAATTATCAGGTTTTCTCATTGAAGAATTCCTGATAGCCATCAGAGAACTGGGTAAGCGGGGTATTTGGTTCATTCCCAAAGAATCGATTGTTAAGCCGAAGCGTGATAAATCGGGCTACGAACCAGACATCATTATTTTGAATGAAGAAACTATTGGCGATGAAAAGCGCTGGGAAACCGAATCAGTCATTGAAAATGCGACTTCGGTCAAATTAATAGTCGAGGTTGTTAGCACTAATTGGCGTGACGACTACTATGATAAACTTCGAGATTATGAAGAAATGGGTATTCCCGAATACTGGATTGTAGATTACGCAGCTTTGGGTGGACGTGATTTTATCGGTTATCCCAAACAAGCCGCAATTTTTGTATGTGAGCTAGTCGAAGGGGAATATGTAAAGACTTTGTTTAGGGGTAGCAATTTGATTATTTCTCCAACGTTTGGGCAATTAAACCTCACTGCTCAACAAATTTTCGATATTGTTTTGTAAGCAAAATTATCCCAAATTGAAATCATTCCTGATATAGCAGATACTTCATCTTACTATTATTAGGAAATGCTATATTATGTCAGGTTTATTGCCTGTATTGTAGAGACGTTATATGTAACGTCTCTAGAGGGTTTTAGAGTTATTATTTAATGGAGAAAGTGACGTACACCTGTCAACACCATCACCAAACCCAGTTCGTTTGCAGCTTTGATTGAGTCAGCATCTCGCAAGCTTCCTCCTGGTTGAACGATCGCACTAATTCCCTTCTGTGCAGCAAACTTGACCGAATCATCAAAAGGGAAAAATCCATCACTAGCTAAAATTGCACCTTTGGCTTTGTCTCCAGCTTGTTCTAAAGCAATTTTAACTGAACCGACGCGGTTCATTTGACCGGCGCCCACACCTAATGTCGTGCGATCGCTACTAACCACAATCGCGTTAGATTTAACGTGTTTGCAAACTTTCCAAGCAAACAGCAATTCTTCCAACTCTGTTTGCGTGGGTTGGCGATCGCTGACAATTTTCCATTGACTGGTATCAGCTATAATATCATCCGCAGCCTGCACGAGAAAACCCCCGGCGATCGCTTTCACTGTTTCTTTCGGTCCACTGCTCAAATCAGGTAAAATCAAAATTCGCACTTTAGATTTTGCCCCAAGAATACTTAATGCATCTTCATCACAACTTGGTGCAACTACACATTCTAAAAATGTCTTGGTTAACTCCCTAGCAGTCGCAGCATCAATGGTCCCGTTGAGCGCAACAATTCCCCCAAACGCCGAAGTTGCATCCGCATTAAAAGCTTTTTGATAAGCTTCGTTAAGATTGCTTCCCAAAGCCACACCACACGGATTAGTATGCTTAAGAATCGCCGCTGCGGGCGTGTCTGGAAATTCCGAAATTATCCGCCGTGCAGCTTCTAAATCAACTAAGTTGTTGTAACTAAGTTCTTTGCCTTGAAGTTTGCTAGCAGCTGCCCATCCGGTGGTCGTGTTTCCCGTTGCATACCAACCAGCGCTTTGATGGGGATTTTCGCCATAGCGCAGAGCTTGTAATTGTTTGCCAGAAAGGGTGAATTGTTCAGGTGTTGATTCGGTTTTCTGCTGCTGGCTGAGGTAGTCAGCGATGCTGGCGTCATAACTGGAAGTATGCAAAAAGCCTTTTAAAGCAGACTTTTGACGAAACTCTAGAGAAACTTCACCTTTATTTTCCCGCAATTGCTGCAAATAATTGTCATATTGAGCCGGATCGCATAAAACTGTGAGATGAGCAAAGTTTTTCGATGCCGCTCTCAACATTGCCGGACCGCCGATATCGATTTGTTCAACTGCTGCGGCTAAGGTTACATCAGGTTTCGCGATCGTTTCCTCAAAAGGATAAAGGTTAACCACGACCAAATCAATCGGGCGAATTTGGTTGTTTGCCAAATCAGTCAGATCCTCAGGCACATCCCGCCGTGCTAAGATTCCTCCATGAATTCGAGGATGCAGGGTTTTCACTCGACCGCCTAAAATTTCTGGTGAGCCTGTGTAATCGGCAACTTTTGTAACTGGCAATCCTGCATCAGCGATCGCTTTGGCTGTTCCCCCACTGCTGATTAAATCAAAGCCAAATTCTTCTACCAAGCTACGGGCAAGGTCAATTAAACCAGTTTTGTTAGATACACTCAGCAGTGCCAGACGCGCCATAATTCCCCAGTTTTCTTTCTAAGATGCACTTTATTCTACCGAAGAAAGGCATTCTTGAAGGGGAAAAAGGGAAAGGGGAAAGATTTCTCCCCTTGTCCCCCTTGTCCCCTTGTCCCCCTTGTCCCCTTGTCCCCCTTGTCCCCCAGTCCCCAGTCCCCAGTTTTTATTTTGACATCTGTGCATTTTTTCACTTGATTTTGGGAACTATAAATGAGGAAGCATAAACCACAAGGAATTGCTTCCTTATTCTTCACTCTTTCTCTCAAAGGATAGTTATGTCTAAAAGCCACTTGCTTAAGAGCCGTAGCGCAAACTTAGTTGCTCTAGAACCAGAAGTTGCGATCGCAGTGATTGGACTGTTCACTGCATCTGCTGATGATGAAGGTATCACCATTGCAGAAGAGTACGCTTTAAGTGAAATGCTTGGTGCTATTTCCCAATTTGAAGATTATTCTGATGATGATTTTCAACAGTTGACTGATAAAGTCTATAGCTTGCTTGAGGAAGAAGAAGCCCAAAATGTCATCGATCAAGCGATCGCATCTCTACCGAATCAAGATTATCGAGAAGCTGCATACATCACCGCGCTGACTGTGGTAGCGATTGATGATGAACTACCCCAAGCTGAAGAGGAATATCTTGCCGAACTTCAACAAGCTTTGAACATTTCAGATGAGCGGGCTGAAGAAATTATAGACGAGTTGTTTGGGGAAGAAGAGGAAGAAGAGGAATAATTCTTGGGGTTGCTGAATTCAAATCTGAAATCCTAATTTCTCTAATGAGACGTTCCGTCGGAACGTCTCTACAATAATATGTCTGATTCAACGCATAATAAAAGAGCGGTTGATGTCTAATTTATTAATATTACTTTTTTATAAACCTTTACCCTAACTTCACTAAAGAAGTAATATCTATGAATAGAGTTTAATCGCTGGAGAAAATATCTGTCGCGTGGAATTTATCACCTTTCCGCCAAAAATGGGGCAAATACCTAAAGGCTTAATTGTCACTTTGCACGGTTGGGGTGCAAATGCGGACGATCTAGCATCTTTATTACCCTTTTTTAATTTGCCAGATTATCAGTTTATTTTTCCCAATGCACCTTTTCCTTTTCCTAATTCCTCTGTTGGTAGAGCGTGGTATGACTTGAGAATGGAAAATATGTATCAGGGTTTGGCAGAAAGTCGGCAAATTCTTATAGATTGGTTGCAAACTTTAGAAAGTAGTACTGGCGTACCATTATCGCAAACAATTTTGAGTGGATTTTCTCAAGGTGGTGCCATGACTTTGGATGTGGGATTAACCTTGCCCCTAGCAGGTTTAATTTGTATGAGTGGATATTTGCATCCAGGTGCAGGAATCAATGTAGAGCGAAATATGAAGTCTCTACCGCCGGTTTTAATTACGCATGGCAGACAAGATACAGTGGTGCCATTGCAAGCTGCAATCAGGGCTAGGGAAACTCTGGAATCTTTAAAAGTTACCGTAGAATATCATGAATTTGATATGGGGCATGAAATTCGTCCAGAAATGTTAGATATATTACAGAATTTCGTGGTTAATATTTGATAGGCTCCCCACGGCTATAAGCTGGGGGATTTTAGGAAAACTGCTAAACCATTCCTGGTGCGATCGCTATCATTAATAGGGGGGTTTGTTGAAAACAAGCTCCGCCATCCATCTACTCCAGGTAATAAATGGTAGCATTAGTTGTTATTATTAATATTCTAATTTCCTTAATACTACTTTATATCGCTCGGCAAGTGTGGAAATTGAAACAGCGGTTGGCGAATATGGCGAATCGGTTAACTGTTCTTGAACGCTGCACTCATGCGGTACTTGACAAAGCACCGTCCAATATTTCTATCCGACAGCAAAATATTCATAACTTGCGGCAGGGAAACCAGTCGATACAAGTACAAATTCAACAAGTGCGGCAAATATTCAGCTTGCTGCTTGTTGGACAGCAAATCCAGCGGCGCTATTTTGTCAAACTTGGGTTAGGAACAAAACATAACAAAAAGATCGTAGTAAAATCAACTAATAAATAAAGGCAACAATTCCAGCGGATATATTGTCACTTAAAAAAATAAGTAAAATTATTTTGACTTGCAAGGCGTGAAAACCTACCTAAAATGGGTGTAAGGAGAAAAATAAGAAGATGTCTAACAACCGTTCTGGAATATTTATTGGCGGTTTGATGCTGGGAGCTACCATCGGTGCTTTGACCGGTTTGCTCGCAGCTCCACGCACTGGGCGCGAAACGCGGAAAATATTGAAGAAATCTGCCGATGCTTTGCCAGAATTGGCAGAAGATTTATCAACAAGCGTCCAGATTCAGGCAGATCGTCTTTCTAGCAGCGCATTGAAAAACTGGGATGAGACATTGGATCGACTGCGAGATGCGATCGCCTCCGGGATAGATGCAACTGTGCGAGAAAACCAAGTCTTGAAGCAAAAAAGCGCACAAGAAAACCGAAGCGCGGCTTCAGTGCAATTAGAAAATTCCAATTCTCTTCCTTCAACTCTAGATCGCTCATAGATAGCATAACTGTGATTGACCCCCTGTTTTGGCTGGGACTATCGATTCTTCTCGTCGCCGTTAGTTTAACTGCTGTTTTAGTAGCGGCTATACCAGCTTTGCAGGAGTTAGCTAGAGCCGCTCGCAGTGCTGAAAAATTATTTGATACCCTCTCACGAGAGTTACCACCGACTCTAAATGCTATCCGCACCACTGGCATGGAAATTACTGACTTAACTGATGATGTCAGTGAAGGTGTCAAAAGTGCTAGTCAAGTCGTTCAACAAGTTGATCAAAGCCTGGATAGTGCTAAAAAGCAAGCGCAAAACGTTCAAATAGGTACGCGCAGCATATTTGTTGGCGTGAAAGCAGCTTGGAAAACCTTTACACGCCAAAAATCTCCCAGACGACAAGTTGACCGTTTCTCAGCAGGTGCTTCATCACCGCTCACGTCGCGAGAACGTGAAGCCAAGAGGCAACGCAGCCGCAATGACAACGGTTACAACGACGCTGCTAGCTGGGATTTTAATGATGAAGATTCGTTGCCGAAATCCACTGCCGCTGAGGAATGGTCTGAGCAAGATTGACACTCCCCGGCATAAATGCACGGGGATTCTGTAATCTACGTCAGAATTTGCTCTAGCAGGCTTGCGCCAACTAGCGTAGAGATTCCGACTCCTACAGCGTTACTTCGGGACTGCCCGTCCCTAGCTTGTTTTCCAAGTTTCAGAATATTCACCGCAGCGTTAACATCTCTATGCAACTCACATCCACAAGCGCAATTATGGGTACGAGTTGATAGAGATTTTTTGACAATTACACCGCAACTACTACACTTTTGAGACGTGTAATGAGGTGGTACAGCTACAGCTAACTTGTCAAACTTGAGTGCGAAATATTCTAACCATTGCCTGAACAAAGACCAACTAGCATCACTAATTGATTTTGCCAAACAATGATTTTTGAGCATATTAGAAACTCTTAAATCTTCGTAGGCTACTAGGTCGTTAGACCTGACTACGCAACGTGCAATTCTCTTTGCATGTTCTATACGTTGCCTACTTACTCTTAAGTGTTTTTTGGCGTAGACTTTCCTTGCCTTGTGTCTACCCGATGACATGATTACCTTTTTGTAAATACGTCTTTGAGCTTTTTTGATTGATGTTTCAGCTTTTCTCAAAAACTTTGGGTTAGGTTCATGATGTCCATTGCTATCAGAATAGAACGACTCTATCCCAACGTCTAAACCTATTTCTTGTCCGGTTTTAGGCTGAATGTCTACAACATCAATGACTATACAGAATTGAGCGTAATACCCATCTGCGCGACGGATTAGACGAACTCTGTTAATGTCTTTGATATTGTACGTTTGCAAGTCCCATTTCCCTAAAAGTTTTAACTCACCAATACCTTTTTTATCGGTAAAAGTGATGCGTCTTTTAGTCTCATGCAACCGCCATCCTGATGTTTTATACTCAACTGAACGACAATCTTTTTGAAATCTTGGGAACCCTTTTTTACCAGGCTTGCTAAATTTGCAATTGTCGTAAAACTTAGATATAGCAGCCCATCCACGTTCTGCGGCAGCTTGGCAAGCCATTGAATTTAAGTCAGTAACGAAGGTAAAATCTTTGCGAAGTTGGGTGGAATATTTGTTAAGCGCAAATTTGTCAACTTTTAATTCTCTGTCAGCATCCATCCAATATCTAATCGCTTTATTGCGGATGAATTGGGTGGTACGAATAGCATCATCGATAGCTGTGTACTGAGCTTTTTTGCCTTTAACTTTGTATTCCAGAACCAGCATTGCTTTAACCTTGCTACTCCGCCTTCACTTGTTTTCGACCTGCTTATATATTAACATCAAAGTAACGCCAACGGTTGACATAATGAAAACTAAAAGATTAAACGTAAGAATGACTGACCGCAGATACTATAAGCTTGTCTTATTATCAACTGAACTAGACAGAACTATCAGCAGTATGCTTGATGAATGGATCGACTCTCTCCCCGATCCGAAAATACCTGAAGGCAGGGTAAACCCTGCTCAATAGCCTTCATCCCCTGTCTGAAGCACGAAAAGCGCAACTGCGTTGCTGTTTCTCAGGGGTTTTCGGCATCTACCTTATAAAGTTAAAAAAATATTGACTTTTTGTCTAAATTGTGATTTTAGCTAATTTTCGACGCTTTGCCTATGCAGTCAGCTTTCGCTTCTAATTTTTCCCCAAAAATGAGGATGTGAAACAATGCTTTGATCTACACCCTTAGATTAGAGTAAAGTAAACAAGTGTAAAGAAGTATCACTTTTGCCGTATTCTTTTAAAACAACTTCTTCACGTCTACTGTTGAAAATTGTATAAAAACGTCCATGCAGAATTGTTTTTGGCGACGAATTCTGGTATCGATTACTGTATTTTTCTTGGTTGGCTCAATTTGGGTGATGCATTCCCCAAGCGCACTGGCTTATAACAATCCTGAGTTACTACCTGACAAACCAACCCCAGTTGTAGACTTAGCCAAAACTCTGACCGACATTCAAGAAGAACAGCTTGTCAATGACCTAAATCAATTTCAAGCCGAAACCGGCTGGAAACTGAGAGTTTTGACTCAATATGACCGCACCCCAGGTCGCGCAGTAATTAAATTTTGGGGTTTGGATGACAAAAGCATTTTGCTAGTTGCGGATTCCCGTGGGGGTAACATCCTCAGCTTTAGTGTTGGGGATGCAGTTTATGAACTTCTACCGCGCACTTTTTGGATAGAATTACAAACCCGCTTCGGTAATTTGTACTTTGTCCGAGAAGAAGGTGAAGACCAAGCCATTCTCCAAGCCTTACAATCAGTTAAAGGCTGTTTGCTTAAAGGTGGTTGCATTGCCGTTCCCGGATTACCACGAGAGCAGTGGATTCTCACCCTAATTAGCTCAGTAGTTGGTGGGGTAATTTGTGGATTTGCAGGTCAACCCCGCAGTGAAAAACAAGGTTTTGCTTGGCAATGGGCTTTAATTTTCTCACCTTTGTGGGGTATTTTGTTTATTGCCTTTGGTATTGGACCTGTAGTAACGCGGACGCACGAGTGGCTACCTATAGTTCGTAATATCTCTGGTTTTCTCATTGGTGCGTTAGTTGCCTATCTCTCAATTGTTTTCAGCCGGTCTTCTCCTAGTGCTGAGTCCTAAGTGCTGAGTTGTAAAGACGCGATCGGTCGCGTCTTTACGAATTATGAATTTTTAATTAATTGCTCACTCCTGACCATTGACCATTGACCATTGATTTTTGACCATTGACTTTTGACTCCTAACTCTCTATTACTGATAAGCTGTAAGCTGAAAGCTCTAGAGAAGCTGATACCGATGGAATGGCACCTAACTGATGCTCAAAGTTTGGCAATTATTGATAGTGAAATTGGCGAACATGTCTTTTCACCCGCAGAGTATGAAATTGTCCGACGGGTAATTTATGCGACAGCTGACTTTGAGTATAAGTCTTTGATTCGTTTTTCTGAGCGTGCTTTGCAAGCGGGAGCAGCAGCACTAGCGGCACGTACCACGATTGTTGTAGATGTACCAATGGTACAAGTGGGTATCGCACAACACATTCAAAATACTTTTGCCAATCCGGTGTATTGCAGCATGGAAGCGCTGACGCGTCCCCAAAAAGACAAAACTCGTGTTGCCTGGGGAATTGAAACTTTAGCTAAACGTTACCCAGAAGGCATTTATATTGTCGGTCAAGCGCAAACCGCTCTCACAGCACTAGTTGATTTAATTGAAGCGGAAGAAATTCGACCAGCTTTAATCATCGCTACCCCAGCCGGATTTGTAAATGTGGATTCTGCTAAAGAACGTTTGCAAGATTCTCTCGTACCTAATATTACACTTGATAGTCGCAAAGGTAATGCTGTAATTGCAGCAGCGATCGCCGACGGTCTGGTAGATTTAGCTTGGCAGGCTTACGGGCAGAACGCAAATAAGGTAAATTAAAAAATTAACCTTTAGACATCTCCATAAAAGACATAGAGACGTAGCATTGCTACCTCTCTACAAGGGTTTCGGGAAACGCATAATTAATTTCTGGAGATATCTTTGTTGAATTTTAATACAGATTCTAACCGCCAACCATATGCAATTATTCTTAACAATTTTTTATGTAAAACTTAACCAAGCGAATACATCTGCAACTGATAATTGCCAGTCTCCTAATACACTAAGAACTGGTAAAATATCTTGTCCTTCTTTAATTTCTGGTAGTTGGTTAGGTTGAAAAACCATTACAGATTCATCTTCGGGGTCAAGAAACCAACCTAGCTTTGTACCATTTTGGATAGAAAATGTAATTTTACGGATAACTCGGTTTGGAGATTGTTCGGGAGAAAGAATTTCAATTATCCAATCTGGATAAATTTCAAATTTATTAGCTACTCTGCCTTTGGCATCAAGAGGAATTCTTTCCCATTCAAACACAGCAATATCTGGAACTAAAGAGCGTCCCGCAAATGTACAGCGTAATTCAGTAAAAGCATAAGCTAATTTTTGTTGTTTACCAACTTGATTGATGGCAGAGACTAATTCGGTTTGAATTGTACTATGTTTTCCCTGTGGCATTGGCTTTTGGTAGATGCGTCCGTCGATATATTCACTAGCCGGTTTTGTTTCTGACAATTTCAGAAACTTTTCTAGCGAAAGGTTTGAAGATACCTGAGTTGATAGCATAATCAGCAATTACTCCTTAAAACCTTGAGTTTTTAGGGTGCGCTCTTCGTAGTAACGCACCCTACATTAATAAAGCGATCAAAGAGCGATTACCCACCCCGATTATTAAACTTTAAACTTTTCGGTAATCCGTTTCCTCGCTTCTTCCACGTTCTCCCGGCTATTAAATGCCGAAATCCGATTTCAACCGCCAGCCATCTGCAATTATTCTTAACAATTTTTTATGTAAAACTCAACCAAGCGAATACATCTGCAACAGATAATTGCCAGTCTCTTAATACACTGAGAACTGGTAAAATATCTTGTCCTTCTTTAATTTCTGGTAGTTGGTTAGGTTGAAAAATCATTACAGATTCATCTTCGGGGTCAAGAAACCAACCTAGCTTTGTACCATTTTGTATAGAAAATGTAATTTTACGGATAACTCGGTTTGGAGATTGTTCGGGAGAAAGAATTTCAATTATCCAATCTGGATAAATTTCAAATTTATTAGCTACTCTGCCTTTGGCATCAAGAGGAATTCTTTCCCATTCAAACACAGCAATATCTGGAACTAAAGAGCGTCCCGCAAATGTGCAGCGTAATTCTGGAAATGCATAAGCTATTTTTTGATTGATTGCAATCTGATTAATAGCAGTAGCTAAACGAATTTGAATTGTACTATGTTTTCCCTGTGCCATTGGCTTTTGGTAGATGCGTCCGTCGATATATTCACTAGCCGGTTTTGTTTCGGGTAATTTCAGAAACTCTTCTAGCGAAAGGTTTGAAGATACCTGAGTTGATAACATAATCAGCAATTACTCCTTAAAACCTTGAGTTTGTAGGGTGCGCTCTTCGTAGTAACGCACCCTACATTAATAGAGCGATCGCCCACCCCAAATTTCTACATTTTAAACTTCTCGGTTATCCGTTTCATCGCCTCTTCTACGTTTTCCCGACTATTAAATGCCGAAATCCGAAAGTAACCTTCACCCGCAGCACCAAAACCAGAACCGGGTGTTCCCACAACGTTTACAGTTTGCAACAATTTATCGAAGAAATCCCAACTCGACAAATTATTAGGTGTTTTCACCCAGACGTAAGGCGCATTTATGCCGCCATAGACCTGCAATCCGGCTGCTGTCAGTTGCTTGCGAATTATTTTCGCATTTTCCATATAAAACTTGACAAGTGCCTTAGTTTGTGCTATCCCTTCCTCGGAGTAAACTGCCTCCGCTCCCCGTTGGACAATATAAGACACTCCATTAAACTTAGTAGATTGGCGGCGATTCCACAACTTCCACAGTTCCACATCAGAACCATCAGCAGCTTTGCCTTTCAGTGTCTTCGGCACAACCGTTAAGGCACAACGAGTACCCGTAAAGCCGGCATTTTTGGAGAAAGAGCGAAACTCGATCGCACAATCTCTTGCACCTTCAATTTCATAAATCGAGTGGGGAATCTGAGAATCGGTGATAAACGCTTCGTAAGCTGCATCAAAGAAGATGATCGAGTTATGAGATTTAGCATAATCCACCCAAGCCTTGAGATGTTCTTTACTAGCAGTTGCCCCGGTGGGATTATTGGGAAAGCAAAGATAAATTAAATCGATTTTCTTGTCAGGAATTTCGGCAGTAAAGTTATTCTCAGCCGTAATTGGCAGATAGACAAAGCCTTCAAATTCACCTTTATCATTAGCTTCTCCCGTATGTCCAGCCATGACATTGGTATCTACATACACCGGATAAACAGGATCGGTGACAGCGATCGCATTATCATTACCAAAGATATCCAGAATATTGCCCGTGTCGCACTTAGAACCGTCAGAAATGAAAATTTCCGATGCATCAACCTCACATCCGCGAGATTGAAAGTCATGTAAAGCAATTTTCTCTCGCAACCAGGCATAACCTTGTTCCGGACCATAGCCTTTAAAGGTAGAGCGCTCGCCCATTTCTTCGACAGCTTTAATCATAGCTGTGCGACAAGCTTCAGGTAAAGGTTCGGTGACATCACCAATACCTAACCGAATGATATTTGCATCACTGTTTGCCTCCGCGAAAGCATTGACTCGTCGAGCAATTTCGGGGAATAGATAGCCTGCTTTGAGCTTAAGGTAATTGTTGTTAATTTTTGCCATAGTAGATTGCGACAAACACCGTATACGATAGATATCAGCCAGGGAGTGCGTGACGTTAGTGGAACCTCAATATTGTGCAACATTATTCACTCTAGTACTTTAACCAATTCCCTAAACAGTAACTTAGCAGCCTTGGCGGAGATGCGCGATCGCGCAAATTATCATATCGCTTGCTTTCGCGTTCACCACACAACCAACCCCAGAGCAAAGGCACGTCACCATCAATTGCCCGCCGGGAATTTACATGTGCGATTTCGGGGAACTGCCAAGCTAAATCCTGACGCAAGCGATTAATGATTGGGCTTTGCACTCGATTGAGGTGAGCAAGCCTCAGCACCAGTTCTCTGATGCGGGTTGTAGTGAAGTCCCTGATTTGGACAAAGCGCCTGGGGGAGTCGCAATAATCAAAGTAGTAACAAGCGAGTGCGAGGGCGTCTGCGTCATCATCCTTGTCTGGTAAATTTAAATGGTGTTCCCGATAATTTCTCATTTCTTTATGTCCGACTAAACGCACCTCAACCCCGGCGCGGGCAAGGTGCGTACCCCAAAGACGCGAGTAATTTACCCCCGTTGGCTCCATAATTGCAATGTCCGGTTTTAGCGCCAACAGTGCTTTTATTCCTGCACTGTTGGCGCTAAACAATTTAAACGGACATTCGTAATAAAAATGCCGTGGGTCATTCGGCTTACTTTCGAGTAAGCACGCAGAAACTGAGGACTTGCTAACATCAAGTCCCAAAATTCTTTTATTCTGTTGCATTGGGCGTGGTTGTTTGTGTAACCGATATTCCTCGTACAAGAGCCTGCGAATCACCCAAAGGCACTTAGCCTAACTCACTCTCAAGGCTGTAAACAACTTTGGCAAGGGCGTACTAGGATGAATTTAATTACTTTAATGCCCGATTTGTGAGCGCGGTAACGGTATTTAACGACCAAGGAAAGGTAAGCGGTAATTGTGATAGTTGCTTAGTCAGTGGGTGTCAGATAATCGCAACAACTGAAAGTGGAGTGGTTTATAGAAGCGAGAAGGGGACTAAGTGCAGCTTTGAAATAGCTTCCGATGAAAATTGCCCCCCAGACCATGTTCGTTGTGAAACCAATGCTTATCCTGGCTATTGCTGTGTACCGTGTAAAAGTACTGCTAATAAAATAAATAGTTTAGCTAATAAAATCAGGTGAAACTATGGCTGATTGTAAAGAAATTGATGCAGCCTTGGCTAACTTGGCAGCAAAGATTGATGGCTTGGAGAGGAGACAGAGGGAGTGCTGTGATAACAAAGATAAAAACCCCAAAGATAATGACTTGTCAGAATTAAGAAAACGATTAGATGCTATAGAAAAATACATCAATAAACTAGACGAAGAGATTAAGTTAATCACCGACAAGGTAAAAGAAATTGGCGGATTTTTTGGTGATTTATTAGATTCTGCTGATGGTATTTTAAATAAACTATTTAGCTCGATAACCATGTTTACTAACTTATTCAATTTGTTTAAATAATATGGGTGTACCACCAAGTCCGGCTACAAAAGCACTATTAGAGCAAGGTTTAAATGTTGTTGGTAGAGTTGTTAAAACAAGCAAATACAAGTTTGCAGATTGGAATATAAAATTACCAAAGGGTACAACGAAACTACCCGATGCGGAATTTAAAAAGCTTAGTAGAGCGGCGACTTTCTTTAGGGAAGGGTATTTCACCACACAGGATATAAAAAAGATTCAAACAGAAGCGAGGCTTGCTAAAGAAGCTCAAAAAGCAGCCAAAGAAGCGACAAAATTAGCGAAGGAAAGCACGAAATTAGCGAAGGAGAGTAAAAAATTATTAGATAAGACAAAAAAAGTAGCAGAAGATAGCAAGAAAGTAATAGATACTGTTTTAAAGAAAGTTCCCGGCGCAAATACAGCAGCTAAAGCTTTAGGCGCTAGTAACATGCTCGGTGCTTTAGCGATTATGGGAGCGCAAGCCGGAATAACTGCCTTTGCTGCCTGGGTATCTAATTTTGTACAAGATACTCAAGATAAAAATAATAATTTAATCAGCGAAGATTTAACCAAGCTCAACGGAAGAGCTTTAGCTAATACAGCTTTAATTCGTAAGCAACAAGAGCAGATAAATAAAGCTGAACTAGAGAACCAAAAAGTTAGAGATAGGATTTATGGACTTGAAAAACAGCAGCCTGCAATTAGAGATTCAATCGCAGATGCCAAGAAAAAATCAAATGATGCGCTGTATGAAACCCGCGCAGGGCGAACTAAACTAGAAGCTGAAATTGCAGACGCCAAGAAAAAATCAAATGATGCGCTCTATGAAACTCGCGCTGGACGAACTAAATTAGAAGATAAAATCGCTAATGTTCAATCGCAGATTAATAAATTTACTCAAGGTGCTACAAGTAATTTTCAATCAAAGATTGAAGTAACAATTGGAATCATTCAAGGTAGATTAAATACAACTGAAAATAAGATTACTAATCTGGAAAAAGCTAAACCAACGCTTCAAGATAAAGTCATTCAAACTATTCAAGATAGTGTTAAAAAAGTTAGTGTTGATTTAGCTCCTGCTTTAACCAAATTAGCTCAACTAGAAAAAGTTCCGGCACAAGTTCAATCCCTACAATCTCAAATAAAAACAATTGAAACGGAACATCCCAAACGATGGGGAATAACAGTAACACAAGCTGAAGTCAGGCAAGCAACCATTACTAAATCTACGGATAGCGCGACTAGAACTTATGTAGAAAGAAAGCTTGCACAAGTCACTGAGAGCCAGTTTAGTGCTACCGAGTGGGTAGGCAGATATGGGGCAAAAACCGCTGATTTAGTTACTAGTGGTGTTGATCGCTTGTATAAAAATGATGAGGTATTATCCGGCGGAATTGCAGCCGTAGCAACCAACGTAGATCAACGCATCGCAAAACTTGAACAGCAAGGATTGCAAGTTTCAGATCCGGCTGTTGGCGGGCTAATTAAAAGTGTAAACAATTTGCGAACTGATTTAGAGCAAGTAAAAGTAAACGAGAAAAAAATCGGGGCTGATATTGGTGCCTTAACGACAAAAATCAAAGAACAAGAGAAAGTGAACCAGCAAGCTATTCCCAAACTCGACCAAATATTAGGACTAATTCCTTTGATTCCCGCACGGGCTGCTGCTGCAATCCGCCCCGATATCCCCACTATTCCGCAAATCGAAACAGCAAGCGCTACAGGAACTTGTCGAACTTTGCAGCCTGGGGGATGTGGTGCCAAAGCTCTAAATGACTTGGGCAGTGGAGTCAATCAAAATACTAACAATCAATCAAATAATTTATTTGACAAGTTAAACGCAGGCGCAAACGCTGCCCAATTAGCATTATTAAAAATAATTGATAACAAGCTTGGCAAGCAAATTACCGGAGGCATTAGTGGTAAATTAGTCGATGGTTTTAAATGGCTGCAACTAGATAGAGTTTTGGGGGTACTAACCTTTGCCGCTACAGTGCAAAATCATCTAATGCTCTCTAATGATATTGGACAAACATTAATAGGTGCATTTACTAACGTTCTTAACTTCCTTGGACTAAAGGATGACCAAGGCAAAAATTTTTGATGTCACTGAGATAATTAATTCTAGTGTTGCAAACTTTTCGTAAAATCTATTGTTGGGGCTGAAAAATTACGCGACTATACTCGGCAGCGTGGGCACACTCTAACAGACTTTATCAAGCCACAACTGATCACTTTGCGTTCCTGATGATGACATTGATTTACTTGCTGTAGAAATTGATGTCTATGCCAGCGATGAAGAATTCGCTGGCATGATCGGATGTAATAAAGCGGCAAGAGAATGGCTGGAGAATCGAATCTCTACAGCCGACTACTGCGACAAGCTGCAATTACATGGCATAAAAGACCCTTTGGAAATTGTGGGCGAATTTTGCGATCACATTGAATTAATAATGTACCGAGGGGTATAAGTGACCAGGAATTTACAGCTGGGGATAGAAAGTAGTTGGGCTTTGCAATATAGTGATTCTTTCCCTGCTGTAACTTACTTGAACGATTCCGCAGGGAAACCAATTTATGAAAAGATAACTGAAATAATTGTCCCAGTTGTGTTTGATAAACCTATTATTGCCGTGTCTGTCGCTACCACTATTCCTGTAGGCAAGATTTGGAAGTATGCAGGTTACTTGAGCCGCAGTCTTACGACTGGCTTAGGCTCAAGCTTTACAGGAGAACGTGAGAGATTGTTTTTAGGGAAATTCAATTTAATAGTTTTTGCAGATTTAAACATTAATTATTTTGTTTCTATCCAGGTTCCCAAATGGTTTATTAGCGCCAATATTTCTATCTATCAATACGAAATTAATTATGAAAATTGACGTCAACAATGCTTTTACTGTTATTTCTT
>NZ_KK073768.1:1111255-1117094 GCF_000582685.1 [Scytonema hofmanni] UTEX 2349 | reverse complement strand
GACGTCAACAATGCTTTTACTGTTATTTCTTTGGTCTTTTTATTAATTGGTGGTATCTATCGATTAGCGCAAATAGAAGCGCACATTAATGCAAGAATTACCAATGTACAAGCTACTTTATTAGCCGCGATTGATTCACAGAGAGACAACCTTGTGGACAAGCTATATCTGAATGAAAAAAGATTAGAAGTACACTTGACTGAGTACACCGAAAAGAAGTTATTTTCTGAGTACCGTCATAATGCTACCGACAAGCAACTCGAACACAAATTTAACCGACTTCGTGGGCTGATTAAGCAGCTTGCGGGCTTTTTGAATAAAGAATCTGGCTTTATTCTTCGAGATGATGAATACTAAGATGCTGTCAAAAATTAGTGTTCGGTCTGTAGTTGTAATTATTTTGGTAATTGGGGCGCTTGTTTTGGCGATCGCAGACGATAACTTTCGCCCTACTTTTGGGGACTTGGCGAAAGTTGGCGTCGGCGGGTATCTCGGTCAGATGCTGCCAGAAGCAAGTAAACGCAGTGGGGATTCCTCAGAGTCACAATCTTGATCTTCAAAATTCACCTGCAAACAATTGGCATCGATATACACAAACAATTAAGGGTACAGCATTGGTGTACCCTTATACCATTTCACGAAAAGCCTGATACAAATAAAGCCGAAAAAATAAAATCCCAGCCCACAATAGATTTCAGTTGACAAGCTGTAAATTTATTTAACTCTTTCCACACAGCTTCTCGCAATTGATCTAAGGTCTGAAAACATTCCCATTTCAAAGCCTTATTGATTTCCTTTCATAATCTTTCAATGAGAATTTCCGAAGGTTGTACTTTTAAGTTAGATCAAAGTTTACTAAGTGAAAAATGCGGATTGCCACATCCTCCACAAGAGTGACCCTATCCATTAATAAAGCCAGAACAGGCTTATTCACCTCTAAAGTAACGGTTGATATCCTTACTACCGTGAACAATGCCTATTACTTCAATGTATGTATCTTTCAATTGATAGAAAATGACGTAGCTCTGGAATACCCAACTACGACACCCTGGATAAAATTCTTCTCGTTTTCGCCCTATTTCAGGATTGCCACAAAGGAATTGAAACCGATCATACAAGGCAATAATGAATAGCTCTGCTCTCCCCTTGCCCCAAGTTTCTACACGTATATCTCTTGAAGATCCTCTTCGGCTTGTAGGGTAAGCTTAACGATTCGATGTTCTTTGCTCGTAAAGCGCGTCACCCTTCCTTACGATGTCATCCACAGTGGCATCCGAAAAATGACCCTGTTCAGCCTGCAACCTACCTTTTTCAAGCTTATTTTTGAGAGATTCATATTTAAGCCTTTGATATTCCTCAAATATTTCAGGGCTTAGAATGTACACATCAGGCTTGCCATGTGATTGCACCTCAATAACATCCCTCTGAGCTTTACGGCGTATCTCTCCCCAATTTTCTCGTGTTTCGCTTGATGAAATGATAATCATCAGATTCTCACAATTTGTACAATTAAGCGGTTTAGTACATTATCGCTGATATATAAAAAAAGCGAGCTAAAATGGATTGAAAAGCTTGACTAAAATACATCTAGTCATCTTGAGATGACTTTAGCTATTAGCCATAGGTTTTAACCTATGGCGGGTAATGCAGCAAAATCAATATCTCAATTCAACTTTTATTCGATATTACTGCTGCTCGGTTGTTGTTGATTCCTGTGGAAATTGCTCTGGTTCAGGTTCAGGCTGAGGCTTGAGCAATTCGCGCCAATTCCTAATTTGCTCTCGCGCTGCGCTGTAAGCGGCAGAACCTTGGGGAATCAGTTTTGCGGTTTCAATACCTTGGGTAATATCAGACTCACTCTGAGAGCGGGCTATATCTAATAATTGCTGACTCCATTGGTCAATAGCCGGATTCACGTCATTGCGTAACAAGCTACGACTTGGCACTCTATCCGCTAGTTGTATTGCCTCTGACAAAGCCTCAGGAGTGCCAGCAAGTGCCACTTCCCGCGCTTGACGCCAATTTTGTCTAGCGCGGATTTGCCCTCGCCAATCATCTATAGACGCTTGTGCTTCACCACTTAATGCGCGTCCCGACGAGGCAATTTGTTCGGCAGCTTTAATCGCAGAGGCTAGATCGCCACTACGAGCAATATCTCGCGCTTGATCTAAGTATGGCTGATCTTCAATTCGCTGAATTTTCGCCGTCCAAGTGCGAATTTTTCGGCGTGCTTCTGGATATAATGCCCGACCATTACGAATTTGACTTGCTTCGGCGATCGCTGCTTGCAATGAGTTAACATCTTCTATAAAACCTATCTGTTCAGCGCGTTCCAAATAAGGTTTATCTTCGATTGTCTCAACTTGAGCACGCCATTGTCCTATATCTTGCCTAGCTTCAGAACCACGAGGATTACTAACCGGGATAAGACGCGCTTGAGCGATCGCTGCATTCAAATCGCTAACTGTTCCCTGATTTGCCAGTGTACGTGCTTTATCTAGATTGGCAACATCTTCAATTTCCAACTGCCAACGGGCAATAAGTTTTTGTGCCTTGTCATAAACTGGTCTTGATGGGTCAATTTGTTGTGCTTGGGCGATCGCTGTTTCTAAACCAGAAACAGTGCCAATCCATGCATTTCTTTGGGCATCAGCGATCGCTGTAAAGTCTTCGATTTCCAACTTGAGCTTTGTACTTGCCGGAATTTTGCTGACAATTTCCAGTGCTTCATCTGCATCTCGACGATCTAGCTGTTTCTGTGCTAATGCCAGCATTTTCCGTCCAAATACTGAAACCCTTGCCTGTGCCTTCTGATAAACGTAACTATTTTGCCCAATTGATTCAGCTACTTTAATGGCTTTTAGTAAATTATCTACTCCAGAGTCTTCTGCCAAACTGTTAGCTTTTGCTAACTTCTCGCCATCTTCCCGTGCTGAGACAATCAAGCTATTCAATTGATCGTACTTAGCTGTTTGCCAGTATTTATTATCTACCCGCAGCAATTTAGATGCCACCATAAAAGCGGATTGCCAATGTGTTTGCCGTAGTTCGTTTTCCGCTGTTTGGTAAATCTTTTCTCCCTTAGACCAAGTGGACTGCCATTTAGAGATTTGCTCATCTACTAATTTATCCGCCGAGAGGTCTTTGGGAATTTTACGTGCTGTAGCGATCGCTTCGTCTAACTTCCCTGATTGAAAACTTTGATCGGCTAGCTGTAAAATCGAACGCGACCACTCTTCGAGGTTGCGATTTATTTCTAAGCGGAGTGGGTGATTTTCTGGTAGTTGATCGACTAAGGCGATCGCTTGTAACAAGTCATTCACCGTCTGCTTAGAAGCCGCCAATTGAGCGCAGTGCAGTCGCACCGATGCACTCGCAAGGGGCCAAAAAATCGATGGACAGTTTGGCGCCGTTGGTAATTTTAGCAGCATCGCCATCGAAATAAAGCCGATACTACCAGGAACCAACGCTAATAAAACTGTCCATAACACCCAACTTTTCATCCAGTTGGGAATTTTACCATAAAAAGTGCTGGGTGTCACAGTTTCTTGATCAGAATTGCGTATTTTTCGGCGCTTCACTGACTTTGAGGTAGAACCATTAGCTGGAACACCAGACACATGAGTTTCACTCCTTTCTGGCGATGGTGATAATCCGGTTATTTTATCTGGTTCTGTTGCTCTGGCTGATGACCAACTCTCTGGAATATCCCGCTCTGTCATCTCTCACACCAAAATAATTTCACAGCGATCTGTTATGGATCGATAATTTCTTTGTTGCCATAGTAACTTTCTCGTCATGAAAAAGCTAGTCTCAATTACCTCTCTCCACAGATATCATTAACACGATGAAATAAACGTATCTTTTTATACTTATCTGGAAACGGAAGATTCCGCCTGCAAATCGTCAATTAGTTGGGCTAGCTGATCGCTACTGGCGTGATATACTGAGCCGCAAAAATCACAAATTGCCTCAGCACCATCATCTTTGGCAATCATGTCTTGCAGTTCGGCTTCTCCTAAAATTTTTAATGCTCCAAGCACGCGGTTAAAAGAGCAACCACAATGAAAGCGCAGCATCTGAGTTTCCGGGAAAATCACCAAACCCATATCACCCAGCAAGTCTTGAAAGATTTCTGGCAATGTTTTGCCGGCTTGCAACAATGGCGTAAATCCAGCTAAACCCGCCACTCGTGATTCCAACTTTGCTACTAGCTCTTCATCTCTAGCAGCTTTTGGTAACACTTGTACGAGTAAGCCTCCACTAGCAGTGACCCCATTTGCACCCACGAACACACCTAAAACTACAGCAGAAGGTGTCTGTTCTGAGTTTACCAGGTAATGAGCTACATCGTCCCCAATTTCCCCAGAAACCAGTTCTACCGTACTAGAGTAAGGATAGCCGTAACCCATATCCCGAACAACGTAAAGGTAGCCATTACCAACTGCGCCACCAACGTCAAGTTTTCCTTTGGCATTGGGAGGCAATTCGATCGCGGGATTTTCTACATAGCCGCGTACTGTTCCATCTAAGCCAGCATCTACCAAGATACCACCTAAAGGACCATCGCCTTTAATTCGGACGTTGATTCTAGAGCCTTCTCGCTTCATGTTAGAAGCCATTAATAAGCCAGCTGCCATAGTTCGACCTAAGGCTGCCGTAGCTACATAAGAAAGCTTGTGTCTAGTCCTTGCTTCTTCTGTCAAGCGTGTGGTAATGACACCGACTGCACGAATTCCACTATCAGCCGCCGTGGCGCGAATTAATTGATCCGCCATGAATAACCTTACATTTCTTAACAAGTTCACTTTTTCTATTCTAAGTTCAGAAGCTCGTAGAAAAGTGACCAAACAAAGCAACAATGGTTAAGGATGTCCGTATGAAAATGAGCGGCTTTCCGCGCTTGTAGGGTGTAGGGAATTTTGAACTGGGGACTGGGGACTGTGGACTAGGAACTGGGAAAAGACCCATTGAAGAAATATTTCATCCTGGACGTAGTGTAATGAAATTTCCATTTTCTTTTGAACAAGCCCGTATCTGATGAACCACATTTGTCATACTAAAAGAAAATGCGATCGCTCTCCCAAAATGCTCGGTAATTTTCAACAAAGTCAACTACGTATAGAAGTTGAAGCCTCAGCAGCGACAATCAAAGACAGTCTGCTGCGTCCTGTGCAACAAGAAAAATGGCTCATCGGGCAACGTTTTTCTCCCGGAATGCCAGAAGAACTACATTCAGGATTTCAGTTTACTAGTTCACTTGGACTAGTTAAGATTCATCATCAAGTGGATGTGGCAAAACCCAATTGTTTACGCTTGCTACTCAGTCAAGGTATCGACGGCTTTCATGAGTGGTACTGGGGTGATGGTTGGGTACAGTCCCGCTTGGAAGGAGTATCAATTTTGCCGTTGAATTTGGGGCAAAGCTTCAGTTTGTTGAGCTTGCGAACTTTTTTGGCAACTCAAAAGCAGTGAGTCCAGACGGATAATAAGCAGATCACACTCGTAGCAAAGACGCAAATCAAGGTACGTAAAAAGAATTACGTTTAATAAGCGGTGACCATTTAGATTTTTTAAATCCTTGATTGGGAATGCAATTTGACAACTTATGTAAATATTTAGCAGAAAAATATCCCCAGCAATTTGCTAATTGGTTATTGGGAGAATCTACAACTAAGAGGTTGTTTGAAAAGTAGTTAACTGTGATTTTAGGCACTTGTTGATCCCCCCTAACCCCCCTTAAAAAGCAGGGTGGTTTCATACAAACAGAGAAAAATGACAATACTTATGGGAGGCGATCGTAAATTGACAATCTGGAAGTATGAACAATCTGATCGAA
>NZ_KK073768.1:1066789-1111155 GCF_000582685.1 [Scytonema hofmanni] UTEX 2349 | reverse complement strand
GTTCATTCACGAAAAGTCCAACGTGAGTGTAAGGTTTTTGCTGCCCCCGAACAACTTCAAAAAAATGGTCTGGACTCAAAACTTTTGTGGTTGTCGAGCGTCAGGGTGAGCGCAATGGTCAGCCATCCTACGAGCGTCAATTCTATATATGTAGTCAATATCTCGAAGCTCAACAGTTACTTTGTGACATTCAAGGGCATTGGGGCATCGAAAATCGACTGCATTGGGTTCGAGATGTGACCATTCCAAGAAGACTTTCCACCACGTCGTGGTGGCAATGCTCCTGTCAATTGGTCTATTTTACACAACTTTTTCATTACGATCGCCCGCAAACTCGGTTTCCGAACTATTCCTCAAGCACAACGCGCCCTCTCTAATCAACTACACAAAGTTTTTTCTTTCTTTGTATGAAACCACCCTGCCTAACCCCCCTTAAAAAGGGGGGAACCGGAATTAAAGTCCCCCTTAAAAAGGGGGATTTAGGGGGATCTAAAACGTTTTGCTACCAACAAGAGGACTTTTCAAACATCCTCTTATGTCTATTAGTCCACGAAGGTGGACTTCGTTTGTTTAGCCGCGACTTTAGTCGTTGGGTAATAAGTATTGAAATCTGTTCTCTAATCTTCGGCTGTTAAAACTTGCTCAACAGTTAACTTTAATTCTGGAAAGATTTGAGATTGAATTTGCTCGCTACCAAAAAATTCTGCTGGTTCGTATAATTCTTCAATTAATGTGAAAACGGTTAGTTTGTTAGTTAATAAATCGACAATCCAATATTCTGGAATATTTAAAATATTATACTCAACTCGCTTGGCTCGATAATCTACGGTTTTCGTAGACTCGCTCACAACTTCCACCACAAGTAAGGGAGGTGGTTCATTAAGTTCAATTACTGCTTCTCGGTTTCTCAATTCTCGCCACTGCGGTAACGAAAGCACAACTACATCGGGAATTCTCGATGTATCCCATCTGCCAGCGCGGGGAGAACGAACACCAACAACCATTTGTTTAGATGTCCAGTCTAACTTTAATCGGATAATTTCTTCACGAAAGCAAACATTGATAAATTCTGTTACCCCCCCATGTTGCCCACTTCCCAGACTCATGGGAATTAGTTCTCCATCAACCAATTCGTAGCGTGTATCAGTACCATCATCATAAGCTAGATACTCTTCAAAGGTAAGTCGTTTAGTGACTGCTGGAGTTGTAGTCATGGCATTATCACATTTGCCCTTAAACCTAATTTTAATTCGGCTTTACCACCAACACTGAGCAAGGCGACTCTTCCATGACTTGACTGCTAACTGAACCCTGAACAATTCGCTTCATCCCAGTTAACCCACGACTGCCAATAATAATCAAGTCAGCTTGGTAAATATTGGCAAGACGAATAATTTCTTCTGCCGGATCGCCGGTTACTAATTCTAATTCACTCTTGACTGGCAACTGTTCCTGGTAGGATTGCAGTTGTTTTTCGACATGAAAATAAGAAACTGTTGGTGACTCTCCTTGAGGACGATCTGCCGATAGTTCCATTTCCGACTCTGGGGTGGGAAACACATGACAGAGAATTATTTTGCTTTCTTTTAGCAGCACCAATTCCTGTAAAGTCTGAATTTCACGTTCTGCAATTTCTGAACCGTCCAGAGCTACCAAAATAGTATTTAGCACCGCTGTAGTTTCCTCAAGGTAGACATTTTGACATTATTACCTGCTTTACGTGTTGGCGGTTATACCAACACAGTAGCTAAGGACGTGCCTTTGTCGTGGAAGCTACGCCCCGCTTAACAGCATCTTTAAGCTGTACTTCGGAGGTTGCCCTCCGTTGTAACATCTGGCTTGCGACTGTCGTTTAAACTTTTAGTTTGTAGCCACTAGGTAACTTTTGCCAAAAGTTTAAGAAAAAATTAAGAATTTGTAATTATTCGTCTTGTTGAACTCGGCGTCTAACTGAATCAGCATGAGAAGGCAAGCCTTCTGCTGTGGCTAGTAAGTCAATTGCGCCAGCCACTTTTTTCAGGGCGGTTTCGGAGTATTGGATGATACTCGAATGTTTCAAGAAAGTTTCCACACCCAATGCCGAAGCATAATGAGCAGCGCCAGAAGTAGGCAAAGTGTGATTTGGTCCAGCTAAATAGTCTCCCACAGCTTCTGGTGTAAAATGCCCTAAGAAGATTGCCCCTGCATGGCGAATATGTTGAATTAATGCCCAAGGATCTTCGACTTGTAATTCTAAGTGTTCCGGGGCAAACTCATTCGAGAATTGGGCTGCGGCTTCCAGAGATTCGACAACGACGATTAAGCCATAGTGAGCGATCGCTTTTTCTGTGTCTATTCGTCGTGGGTGATCTATTAACTGTCTTTCCACAGCGACTTGCACATTCTTCGCTAAACTTGTATCCGTTGTTAACAATATTGCTGCTGCCATCGGGTCGTGTTCGGCTTGTGCCAACAAATCCGCCGCCACATGTACGGGATTTGCGGTTTCATCGGCAATAATTAGCACTTCACTCGGTCCTGCTAAAGAATCAATGCCCACAGTACCGTATACGAGTTTTTTTGCTAGGGTGACATAAATGTTACCTGGACCTGTAATCACATTTACTTTGGGAATCGTTTCTGTACCGTAGGCTAAAGCGGCGATCGCCTGGGCGCCTCCGACACGATAAATTTCTTGTACCCCAGCTTCTTGGGCAGCTACCAAAACTGCTGGGTTAATCGCTTTTTGCGCTCCCGGTGGCGTTACGATCACCACACGGGGGACATTAGCCACCTTCGCTGGGATAGCATTCATCAGTACCGTACTGGGATAAGCCGCTCGACCACCAGGAACATATAATCCCGCTCGGTCTACAGGAGTGTAGCGCTTACCCAGTACTACATCATCGTCGCCAAAGTGTACCCAGCTTTTCGGTACTCGCTGACGATGAAACGCTTCAATTTGTCGGCATGCGAGCCGAATTGCCTCTAGCAAGTCCTTTGACACCTGTTGGTAAGCTGTATCCAGTTCGGAACCGGAAACGCGCAGTTCTTCAGGCTTAAGGGTTTGGTGGTCAAATTCGGCAGTGTAATGCAATACAGCTTTGTCGCCTTGGCGCTTCACTGCTTGTAACACTTCCCGCACGGTTGCTTCTTTGTGATGCACCTGTTCATTATCGGTGCGATCGCAGATACGTTGCAGTTCTGCTCTGACGTCTGCCTGCTGAGTAATAATTCGCAGCATGGAGTAAGGAGGGTGCCAAAATTAACGAATATTCCCGCCGAGAATCAGTTTTGCCCTTTACCTAATTAGGCGCAAAGCTTAGTCTAATTCTCTTCTCTAGCTTAACCTGGATTTTTTTGATACTCCCAATGCGAAAAGCGCACTTGGGTTGTTAAGAATAGCGACTTATGCTTTCTAACCTCAAACGGTGGAGGTGTTTTGTTTGAACATCCTACCTTTTTTCGAGAATTTAGGTAAGCTTTGAGTATAATTTTTGTCTATTTTCTCTTTTATGAGCTAACATTGTGTAGATACGCGACATATCGTGTCTCTACATTTGGACTACTAAACTTTAACCGTTCATACATCCTTGTCAATAGCCACACATTTTCACTTCTTCGTCGTCCCGCTTGGTAACATGTAGCGAGAAGTCCCTATTTACTGTAGTACCTAATTTTAACTTATTTCTTTAGTTGTCGTCATATCCAAAAAAGGTGATTTAACGTATTTTTTTCTGTTTACCGTAAAAATGAAAATAGAAATGCAAAATTTAGTTATGATATTTTTTGTCCGAGTTATGACATTGGCAAGAAAGATGCTATATTAGTAAGCCTAGTAGTGTGTGTACATAAATAATAGTATTTTTGGGATTGACAGTGGCGAATACAAAGTCTGCTCTGAAACGCGCCAATATCGCAGAACGCAATCGCTTGCGTAACAAAGCTTACAAATCAGCCGTAAAAACGCTGATGAAGAAATACATTTTAGCTGTAGCAACCTATGCAGCTAATCCTAGCTCAGAATTAAAGAAAGAAGTAGATGATCGGATGTCGGAGGCGTACAGCAAAATCGACAAAGCTGTAAAGCGGGGTGTACTTCATCCCAACAACGGAGCGAGGAAAAAGTCAAAATTGGCGAAAAAACTACAAAGCTCTACCGTATCAGCATAACTCTTAACAGTCATGAGTTGACTCGTCATCAGGACTCATGCTTTGAAGAAGGACAAACGACAAACGATGCAGCTGATTGATTCCCATGTTCATCTCAATTTTGACCTTTTTCAACCGGATTTAGCGGCAGTGCGATCGCGATGGCAAGAAGCAGGTGTAGTACGTCTAGTACATTCGTGCGTCGATCCATCAGAGTTTTCCAGCATTCAAGCGATCGCTCACCAGTTCCCCGAAATCAGCTTTGCTGTAGGTTTACATCCTTTAGATGCTGATAAATGGAATAGCCAAACAGAAAAGGAAATATTATCTTTGGCTAGCTCTGATGCCAAAGTGGTAGCAATCGGAGAAATAGGGCTGGATTTTTATAAAGCAGATAACTACGATCAACAACTGATGGTGTTTGAAGCTCAACTAGCGATCGCTTCGTTACTTAACTTACCAGTGATTATCCACTGCCGGAATGCTGCATCAGAACTAAGAGAAATATTGCAAAAATGGAGGAATCTTAAAGGAGACAGTATCCGAGGCGTCATGCACTGCTGGGGTGGAAAACCGCAAGAAGTTCAATGGTTTCTCGACTTGGGCTTTTATATGAGCTTTAGTGGCACCGTCACCTTCAAAAACGCCATAGACATTCAACAATCAGCTGTTTTGGTGAAGTCAGATCGCCTGTTAATTGAGACGGACTGTCCTTTCCTAGCGCCGGTTCCGAAACGAGGCGAAAAGCGCAATGAGCCAGCTTACGTCCGTTATGTAGCAGAAGCTATAGCTCGGTTGCGTGGGGAAACTTTAGAAGCGATCGCTACTCAAACTACTGAGAATGCCTGTAAACTATTTGGGTTGGTACTCTAGACCAAGTGAGCCGGATACATCACAATAAATGAAGCCACAAGACACGGAAACGCCACATGCACGCTTGGCGGCGGCAGATTAATGTTCATTACTCTTCCCCCCCAAAACGCTCCGAAGCGGAAAATACCCAACGCAGTGGCTCACCTAAATCGCCAAAAAATAAAAATAGAGGAGCGCAAAAATATGCTAATATTATTGCCTCCAAAATATCTTTTTTGCGCCATAATGGTTAAGGAAGGAACTAAAAATTAGCGGAAGTGAAGTTTCACGCTTCATCAAAGATTGTACAGACGCGATGTTCCTCGCGTCTCTCCATCCTCCTCTCTCTACATGCGGATGCGAAAAATACATGACCGTCCGGCAAAAACAACTACCTTAAAGCTAAAATTTTGTCCAACAAAGCAGTTTTGTATTTAACCTATAAAAATTGTTAGCCGTTAATTGACTTGTGATTAATACCCAACAAGATAAAGCCATACTGATTAGATCTGATAAAAGCGGAGCGTTGCTTCAGTCTTTAAACATCACCCTGAGTTGAAAAAGGCTGTGCGCGTATAAAACACATAGCAGTGTACAGCGCATTCGTGCGCTAATTGACCCAGTTTAATGGAACTGGAAGTGAGGATGTGCAAATAAAAATCAACAACATATGTTTCATCTGCAATTCCAATCTTGGCGATAGGGGCACGATTTTTGCCGTAATTGACTTTAACCATTGGCGCTAGCCACAGGGGTAGTCAAAATCACTACGGCACTTATACCGTACTGCCTCACCGCATTGCCTCTGTTAAAGCTTTAATTGCCGGCATTTGTAGCTAGTCAAGTCATATAAAAATAAGTTTCCAATACGGACATCGGCGCTTCGATGATAACCTTCTTGTCTGTAAAAACGCAAGCGCGAACGCTGCGGAGTGTAGTGTACGAGCGATAATTCACAATTGATAAAGGTAGAGGCATGACTAAAGAAACATATATGGAACCCGCCTTTTTATTACCCGACTTAATTGAAATCCAGCGTTCAAGCTTTCGCTGGTTTCTAGAAGAAGGGTTAATAGAAGAACTGAACTCCTTTAGCCCAATTACAGACTACACCGGCAAATTAGAACTGCACTTTTTGGGTAACAACTACAGACTGAAGCAGCCTAAATATAGTGTAGAAGAAGCTAAACGGCGGGATAGTAGTTATGCGGTGCAAATGTATGTGCCGACAAGGTTAATTAACAAAGAAACTGGCGAAATTAAGGAGCAAGAGGTCTTCATCGGCGATTTGCCCCTGATGACCGATCGCGGAACTTTCATTATCAACGGCGCCGAACGGGTAATTGTCAATCAAATCGTCCGCTCTCCTGGGGTATACTACAAGTCGGAAATCGACAAAAACGGACGCCGCACTTACTCAGCTAGTTTAATCCCCAATCGGGGGGCGTGGCTGAAGTTTGAAACCGACCGTAATGACTTGGTTTGGGTACGCATTGACAAAACTCGCAAATTGTCGGCGCAGGTGCTGTTGAAGGCGCTCTCGTTGTCGGATAATGAAATATTTGATGCGTTGCGTCACCCGGAATATTTCCAGAAAACTATTGAAAAAGAAGGGCAGTTTTCCGAAGAAGACGCCTTGATGGAGTTGTATCGCAAGCTGCGTCCGGGTGAACCACCCACGGTGTTGGGCGGACAGCAGTTGCTGGATTCGCGCTTTTTTGATGCCAAGCGTTACGACTTGGGTCGGGTGGGACGCTACAAACTTAATAAAAAGTTACGTTTGCAAGTTCCGGATACCACTCGTGTGTTGACGAGTGTGGATATTCTCGCGGCGGTGGATTATTTAATCAATCTGGAATTTGATATTGGTAACACCGACGACATCGACCACTTGGGAAATCGCCGAGTCAGAAGTGTGGGCGAGTTGCTGCAAAACCAAGTGCGGGTGGGTTTAAATCGGTTGGAGCGGATTATTCGCGAACGGATGACGGTGAGTGATGCGGAGGTTTTGACACCAGCATCTTTGGTGAACCCGAAACCGTTGGTGGCGGCAATTAAGGAATTCTTTGGTTCTTCCCAGTTGTCGCAGTTTATGGATCAAACCAATCCTTTGGCGGAACTGACCCACAAACGGCGTTTGTCGGCACTTGGTCCTGGGGGGTTAACTAGGGAGCGTGCTGGTTTTGCGGTGCGAGATATTCACCCATCCCACTACGGACGGATTTGCCCAATTGAGACACCAGAAGGTCCCAATGCCGGTTTGATTGGTTCTTTGGCGACTCATGCGCGGGTGAATCAATATGGATTCTTAGAAACGCCATTTCGTCCGGTAGAAAACGGCAAGGTGCGGTTTGATGTGCAGCCTGTATATATGACGGCTGACGAAGAAGACGATTTGCGGACGGCGACGGGGGACATCCCGGTGGATGAAAATGGTTACATTATTGGTCCTTCGGTGCCGGTGCGTTATCGCCAAGATTGGGCAACGACGACACCTGAGCAAGTTGACTATGTAGCAGTTTCGCCAGTGCAGATTGTGTCGGTTGCCACATCCATGATTCCCTTTTTGGAGCATGACGACGCCAACCGAGCGCTGATGGGGTCGAACATGCAACGGCAAGCGGTGCCGTTGTTGAAACCAGAGCGTCCTTTGGTGGGGACTGGTTTGGAGGCACAAGCGGCTCGTGACTCTGGGATGGTGGTTGTGTCCCGCACTGATGGGGATGTGGTGTATGTGGATGCGACGGAAATTCGCGTCCGTACCAAAGGCACCCAAAACGAACTTAAATATAAGGTTTCTAAGTATCAACGTTCTAACCAAGACACTTGTTTGAACCAAAAGCCGTTGGTGCGGATGGGGGAGAAGGTGTTAGCTGGTCAAGTTTTGGCGGATGGTTCTTCTACTGAGGGGGGGGAATTGGCGCTGGGGCAGAATATTGTGGTTGCTTATATGCCTTGGGAGGGCTACAACTACGAGGATGCGATTTTGATATCCGAGCGGTTGGTGCAGGAGGATGTTTATACCTCGGTTCACATTGAGAAATATGAAATTGAGGCAAGACAGACGAAGCTAGGACCAGAGGAAATCACCAGAGAAATACCCAACGTGGGGGAAGATGCCCTGCGATCGCTCGATGAGCAAGGAATTATCCGCATTGGAGCCTGGGTAGATGCGGGGGATATATTAGTGGGGAAAGTGACGCCCAAGGGTGAATCTGACCAACCACCGGAAGAAAAGTTGCTGCGGGCAATTTTTGGAGAGAAGGCGCGGGATGTGCGGGATAATTCCTTGCGGGTGCCCAATGGTGAGAAGGGTCGCGTGGTTGACGTGCGGCTGTTTACGCGGGAACAGGGCGACGAATTGCCACCAGGGGCGAATATGGTGGTGCGGGTGTATGTGGCACAGAAGCGAAAAATTCAAGTCGGCGACAAGATGGCGGGGCGGCACGGGAATAAGGGAATTATTTCCCGCATCCTCCCATTGGAGGATATGCCTTATCTGCCCGATGGGTCTTGTGTAGATATTGTGTTGAATCCCTTGGGTGTGCCGAGCCGGATGAATGTGGGGCAGGTGTTTGAGTGTTTGTTAGGCTGGGCTGGTCACACCTTGGGGGTACGGTTTAAGATTACACCCTTTGATGAGATGTATGGTCCGGAGGAATCGCGGCGGATTGTGCATGGGAAGTTGCAAGAAGCGCGAGATGAGACGGGTAAGGACTGGGTGTATAACCCAGATAATCCCGGCAAGATTATGGTATATGACGGTCGGACTGGTGAACCATTTGATCGGGCGGTGACGATTGGTGTGGCTTATATGTTGAAACTGGTGCATTTGGTGGATGATAAAATTCACGCCCGTTCCACCGGTCCATACTCGTTGGTGACACAGCAGCCCTTGGGTGGTAAAGCACAACAAGGTGGTCAGCGGTTTGGAGAAATGGAAGTATGGGCACTGGAGGCATTTGGTGCTGCTTATACATTGCAAGAATTGCTGACCGTGAAATCCGACGATATGCAAGGCAGAAACGAGGCATTGAATGCGATCGTTAAAGGCAAGTCAATTCCGCGACCGGGTACTCCTGAATCGTTTAAGGTATTGATGCGAGAATTGCAATCATTGGGATTAGACATAGCGGTGCATAAAGTGGAAACCCAAGCAGATGGTAGTTCATTGGATGTAGAAGTTGATTTGATGGCAGACCAAGGAAACCGTCGCACTCCCCCGCGTCCGACTTACGAATCTCTATCGCGGGATTCGATGGAAGAGGAGGAATAAATAGTTGATGGTGGATAGTGGATAGTTGTTGGTGGTTGGTGGTTGGTTGTTGGTTATTCTACTATCAACTATCAACTTTTCCCCTATCAACTTTTCCCCTATCAACTATCAACTTTTCCCCCAACAACCAACCACTATCAACTAACAAATATCAACCAACAACCATCATTTTATAGATGAGAAACGCACAAACTAATCAGTTTGACTATGTAAAAATCGGCTTGGCTTCCCCGGAACGAATTCGGACTTGGGGAGAGCGGACTCTGCCCAATGGTCAGGTGGTGGGTGAAGTCACGAAGCCGGAGACGATTAATTATCGGACCTTGAAGCCGGAGATGGATGGGCTTTTTTGTGAGCGCATCTTTGGACCGGCGAAGGATTGGGAATGCCATTGTGGTAAATATAAGCGAGTGCGCCATCGCGGTATTGTTTGCGAACGCTGTGGGGTGGAGGTGACGGAATCGCGAGTGCGGCGGCACCGCATGGGTTTCATCAAACTGGCAGCACCGGTGGCACATGTTTGGTATCTCAAGGGTATCCCCAGTTACATTTCGATTTTGCTGGATATGCCTTTGCGGGATGTGGAGCAGATTGTTTATTTCAACTCTTATGTTGTTCTCAGCAAGGGTAACGCCGAAACATTGACTTATAAACAGTTGCTGAGTGAAGACCAGTGGCTGGAAATTGAAGACCAAATTTATGCCGAAGATTCCCAACTTCAAGGTGTGGAGGTGGGAATTGGGGCAGAAGCGCTGTTGCGGTTGCTGGCTGATATCAACTTGGAACAAGAAGCGGAAAATTTGCGGGAAGAAATTGGCACCGCTAAGGGACAAAAACGAGCGAAGCTGATTAAGCGGTTGCGGGTGATTGACAACTTTATTGCCACTGGTTCATTGCCTCAGTGGATGGTAATGGCAGTAATTCCGGTGATTCCGCCAGATTTGCGCCCAATGGTGCAGTTGGATGGGGGACGGTTTGCCACCAGCGATTTGAATGATTTGTATCGTCGGGTGATTAACCGCAACAACCGTTTGGCAAGGTTGCAAGAGATTTTAGCACCAGAGATTATTGTCCGCAACGAGAAGCGGATGCTGCAAGAAGCAGTGGATGCTTTGATTGACAATGGGCGTCGGGGACGGACAGTGGTGGGGGCAAATAACCGACCCCTGAAGTCCCTCTCGGACATTATTGAAGGTAAGCAGGGACGGTTTCGGCAGAATTTGTTGGGTAAGCGGGTTGATTATTCCGGTCGGAGTGTCATTGTCGTCGGACCAAAGTTGCAAATCCATCAATGTGGGTTGCCCAGAGAAATGGCAATTGAGCTATTTCAGCCCTTTGTGATTAATCGCTTGATTCGCAGTGGCATGGTGAATAACATCAAAGCCGCCAAAAAGTTGATTTCTCGCAACGACCCCAGTGTATGGGACGTGTTAGAAGAAGTGATTGAAGGGCATCCGGTGATGTTAAATCGGGCACCGACACTGCACCGCTTAGGCATTCAAGCATTTGAGCCGATTTTGGTAGACGGTAGAGCAATTCAGTTGCATCCATTGGTGTGTCCGGCATTTAACGCCGACTTCGACGGCGACCAAATGGCAGTACATGTGCCGTTGTCGTTGGAATCGCAAGCAGAAGCGCGGTTGTTGATGCTTGCCTCTAACAATATATTGTCGCCGGCAACTGGTAAGCCAATTATTACACCCAGCCAAGACATGGTATTGGGGGCGTATTATTTGACAGCGGAAAACCCCGATGCGACAAAGGGAGCAGGAAAATACTTTGCTTCCTTGGATGACGCGATTATGGCTTATGAGCAGAAGCAAATTGACCTGCACGCCTATGTATTTGTGCGATTTGATGGTGAAGTAGAAACCGATGTGCCGGATACCGAACCTGTGAAAGTAGAAGAAAACACTGATGGCAGTAAGACGTTGCTGTATAAATTCCGTCGTGTCAGACAAGACAAGGAAGGGAATTTGATTTCTCAATATCTACGCACAACTGCCGGTCGCGTTATTTATAACAAAGCGATCCAAGAAGCGCTGGCAAGTTAGAGGAGTTGTTAGTGGTTAGTGGTTAGTGGATAGTTGTTAGTGGTTAGTGGTTGGTGGTCAACTTTTCCCCTATCAACTTTTCCCTTATCAACTTTTCCCCTATCAACTATCAACCAACAATTATCAACCAACAACTATCAACCAACAACTAACTAATGACAGAAAAACTAATTTTTCGCAATCGCATTGTTGACAAGGGTCAACTGAGAAATTTAATTTCTTGGGCGTTCACCAATTGTGGCACGGCGCGGACGGCGGTGATGGCGGATAAGTTAAAAGATTTAGGCTTTCGCTATGCCACCAAAGCCGGGGTTTCCATTAGTGTAGATGACTTGATGGTGCCGCCTAGCAAGCGATCGCTCCTCGAAGCCGCAGAAGAAGAAATTCGCTCCACTGAAGAACGCTATCAACGGGGTGAAATTACGGAAGTTGAGCGTTTCCAAAAAGTAATTGATACTTGGAATAGTACATCAGAAGCGCTCAAAGATGAAGTGGTGAAGCACTTTAAGAGTACTAACCCGCTCAACTCAGTATATATGATGGCGTTTTCTGGTGCGCGGGGTAACATCTCCCAGGTGCGCCAATTGGTGGGGATGCGCGGATTGATGGCAGATCCCCAAGGGGAAATTATCGACTTGCCCATCAAAACCAACTTCCGCGAAGGATTGACTGTTACTGAATATATTATTTCTTCTTATGGCGCCCGCAAGGGGTTGGTAGATACCGCGCTACGTACTGCCGACTCTGGATATTTAACCAGACGTTTGGTGGATGTATCCCAAGATGTAATTATCCGCGAATTTGACTGCGGCACATCGCGGGGACTCACTCTAGGGTCAATGACAGAAGGTGGCAAAGTTCTGATTCCCATCGGCACCCGCTTGATGGGACGGGTAGTGGGGGAAGATGTAATTCATCCCACCACTAAAAAAGTTATTGCCCCCCGCAACACCCCAATTAGTAACGAATTAGCTCAGGAAATTCAAAAAAGCGGTGTGCAATCGGTGGTAGTGCGATCGCCTTTAACTTGTGAAGCAGCACGTTCGGTTTGCCAACACTGTTATGGCTGGAGTTTAGCACACGCCAAGATGGTAGATTTGGGTGAAGCAGTAGGTATTATTGCCGCTCAAAGTATCGGCGAACCCGGTACCCAGCTAACAATGCGGACTTTCCACACTGGTGGTGTATTCACCGGGGAAGTGGCAAAACAAGTCCGTGCCGAAAAAGATGGTATCATTCGTCTGCCCCGCAAGCTGAAAACCAGAGCATATCGCACTCGACACGGGGAAGATTCGCTGTTTGTGGAGGCAAACGGTGTCATAACCCTAGAAGGTGCCGATAAGGGAAAAAGTTCTTCACTAATTGAAATTGCCGTGACTCAAGGTTCCACACTATATATAGTGGATGGACAGCAAGTCAAGCAAGGTCAGTTGCTGGCAGAGGTAGCATTAGGTGGCAGGACAACTCGTGCAAATACCGAGAAAGCCGTCAAAGATGTCGCCTCAGATTTGGCAGGAGAAGTGCAGTTTGCCGAAGTGGTACCAGAACAAAAAACAGACCGTCAGGGCAACACAACCACCACAGCAGCCCGTGGTGGTTTGATTTGGATTTTGTCTGGGGAAGTATATAACTTGCCACCAGGAGCCGAATTGGTGGTGAATAATGGTGATGCCATTGAAACAAACGGCGTCTTGGCAGAAACCAAGTTAACTACCTTACATGGTGGTATAGTCCGCTTACCCGAAGCCCAAGTGGGTAAGAGTACTAGGGAAATTGAGATTATCACCGCTAGTGTGGTTTTAGACCAAGCAACCGTGACGGTGCAAAGTTCCCAAGGTCGCAATAATTACCTGATTTCCACTACTCACAACCAAGTCTTTAACTTGCGGGCAACTCCAGGCACAAAGGTGCAGAATGGTCAAGTGGTAGCCGAGTTAATTGACGATCGCTATCGCACCAACACAGGTGGCTTGCTGAAATACGCCGGTGTGGAAGTCCAGAAAAAAGGCAAAGCAAAGCTGGGTTATGAGGTAGTCCAGGGAGGCACATTATTGTGGATTCCCGAAGAAACCCATGAAGTAAATAAAGATATATCCCTGCTGATGGTGGAAGACGGTCAGTATGTGGAGGCTGGCACCGAAGTTGTTAAAGATATATTCTGTCAAAACAACGGCGTCGTTGAAGTCACCCAGAAAAACGACATCTTGAGAGAAGTCGTCATTAAGCCCGGAGAACTCCTAATGGTGGACGACCCAGAAACCGTCATCGGGCTAGATAATACCTTTGTTCAACCCGGTAATGAATTATTGGGGCAAGTCGTCAGCGAATTGCGCTACATCCAATATATAGAATCCCCAGAAGGTCCAGCCCTGTTGAGTCGTCCGGTGGATGAGTTCGCCGTGCCGAATACTCCAGATGTACCCTCAACAACATCAGTTAGTCAACAAACCGGACGCAGTATTGAGTTGCGTGCCGTGCAACGACTGCCTTATAAAGATTCTGAACGGGTTAAGTCGGTGGAAGGTGTCGAGTTGCTGCGGACGCAACTAGTCTTGGAAATTGAGACTGAAGGTGATGCCGACCACAACGCTTCCCCATTAGCAGCAGATATTGAGTTGTTGAGTGATGGTGAAGGTTCGGAAACTTCTCGTTTGCAATTGGTGATTTTGGAATCCTTGATCGTGCGTCGCGACATTACCGCCGATGCAACTCAAGGTAGCACAACTACCAGTTTAGAAGTAGAAGCATTGCAAACCATCGCTCCTGGTGCTGTAGTTGCCCGTACCCAAATTCTCTGTAAAGAGGGGGGTATTGTTCGGGGAGTGCAGAAAGGAAGCGAAACAGTCCGTCGCTGTTTGGTGTTGCGTCACACGGACGTGGTGACGGTGAACACTGCCACTGCGCCGAAGGTGAAAAAGGGCGACTTGTTGGTAGAGGGTTCAGAAATTGCCCCAGGTGTATTTGCTCCCTTGTCTGGGCAAGTCCTGGATGTGAAGAAGGGAGTGGGGGATGAGGCAGATAAGGGAGCAAACCTCCTCTCTTCCCCTGCCTCCCCTGCCTCCCCTGCCTCCCCTGCCTCCCCTGCCTCCTCCCTTGCCCCTTCCCCCTCTTACACTCTGTCCATTCGCATTGGTCGTCCTTATCGAGTCTCACCGGGTGCGGTATTACAAATAGAAGATGGGGATTTAGTGCAACGGGGTGATAATTTGGTGTTGTTGGTGTTTGAACGCGCCAAGACTGGAGACATTATTCAAGGTTTGCCAAGAATTGAGGAACTGCTAGAAGCGCGTAAGCCAAAAGAAGCTTGTATTTTGGCAAAACGAGCAGGGGAAGTAAAGGTGGTATATGGTGATGGTGATGAAGCGATCGCCGCTAAAGTCGTTGAACCAAATGGTGTTGTCACTGATTACCCCTTAGGACCTGGACAAAATTTGGTGCTGACAGATGGAGCGATGGTGGCAGCAGGGGAGCCGTTAAGTGATGGTCCTGCCAATCCGCACGAAATTTTGGAGGTATTCTTTAGTCTTGGTTCTGAGGACGGGATATATGCTTGTGCTTCTCTTGCCTTGCAGAAGGTACAGACTTTCTTGGTGAATGAAGTGCAGATGGTGTATCAATCTCAAGGTATTGATATTGCCGACAAGCACATTGAAGTGATTGTGCGCCAGATGACCGCCAAGGTGCGCGTAGATGATGGTGGTGACACAACCATGTTACCCGGAGAGTTGGTAGAACTGCGGCAAATTGAGCAGGTGAATGAAGCGATGTCAATCACCGGTGGTGCCAGGGCGCAATATACCCCAGTATTATTGGGGATTACCAAAGCATCATTAAATACCGACAGCTTCATCTCCGCTGCATCATTCCAAGAAACAACGCGGGTCTTGACAGAAGCGGCAATTGAAGGTAAGTCTGACTGGTTGCGCGGTTTGAAAGAAAACGTGATTATCGGTCGATTGATTCCTGCCGGTACTGGGTATAACGCCTATGAAGAGACGGGTATAGTTGAAGACTATGGAAGCGTAGAGAACACTAGTGTCTTGGATGAAGCCGATGACCCAATGGATATGGTGTTAGACGATCGCACAGCTCGCGCTTACAATTTGGATTCTCCTGGTCTTGCAGAATCCGGATTTGGCGCCAGACGTAAAGAGCCACCGTCAATCTTAGATGATGAGGATGAGTTGATGATTGCTGATGAAGTCAACGACCTTGTTGAGGAAGATGATTTCGAGGAAGACGAGGAAGACGAAGAAGAGGACGATTTCGACGAGGAAATCTAAAAGAAAGTTGGGCTAATGGGCATGGGGAATGGGGCAATGGGCAATGGGCAATGGGCATTGACAATTAAAGAAATTCAATAAAGCAAGTGCAAGCCCTAAATACGATTCTTTCCATGCCCCATGCCCTATGCCCCATGCCCCATGCCCATTGCCCCATTCCCCATGCCCAAAAACTTAATTTAATTGGGGGTGGAGTTTTTTATTTCTATTTGTGTTGGTTGATAATCGTTTCCTTGTTTGTTAGCACAAAAGCCGATATCTCTAACTTGATTAGGTTCAATTATCCTTCCCCAATCTAAAGGAGTCGCAGTAAACTCGAAATCTCGTTGTTTGAAATTAGCGTTCCAAGAATTATTGATGGCAGCTTGTTTCATCTGAAATTTCAACTGCCAATTATCAACCTTGCTACTACTAGAATTCTTAATTTTGAAGCTGACACAAAATCCCGTTTCCCAATTTGAGTAAATATCACTATGAGCTTTCAATTGGACGGATGGAGGTCGAGACGCGATCAGACGAGGTAGAGACGCGAAATTTCGCGTCTCTACATCAAGCAATTGGGATAGTAATTGCTGTTTTGGTATATCAACACTTTGCCAATCGTCTTTCAGGATACCGCCGGTATCAGCACTATTTGGATTCCAACTCCAGTAAGCAAAGCTCAACTTTTTCTCACGGATGTATTTTACAAACTTGGTTTGCCAAATTCCTTCAGGGGAAATTGTATCTGAAAGCCGACCACCAAATTCGCCAATTAGTATTGGGGCAATATTCTGCCTAGAAATATAGTAAAATCCTGTTTGCCAGCGTTCGCGTAATCGCCTGCCAAGGGTATCGCTCAAATTTTTGGGAAAGTTCTTTTGAGAAAAATAGGGCTGGTTATACACCCCAGGACCGTACTCGTGCGCTGAATAAACTAGCTTGTCACGACGAGATAACCTTACTGGGTAGTCTTTGACGCCTTCTAGGTTGCCTCCGTGCCAATAATTCTTGAGCTTTTGACCAGGAACATTATTTTCTACCCCTTGGACTACAATCAGCCAGTTGGGGTTAACATTGAGAATAGCATTGCCTACACGTTCTGCGGCAAGTCGCCAGTCAGTGAGTATTTTGTTAGTACCCCAGCTAGCTTTGCCGTGAGGTTCATTTTTTAGGTCTGCACCGATGACGTTAGCTTGATTTTTATATCTAATTGCTAACTTGATCCACGTATTAATCCAATCAGCTTCGCTAAAGCCATCCCCATACCACAATTCGGGAATACGTTCATCATTGAGGCGGTGGCTGTCAAGTAGAATTAATAATCCCTGGCGATCGCACTCTTGAATAATTAAGTCCATTACCTCCAAAGGCGTTTTGGCTTCGAGTTCTTTATTGCTGCCAATGTTAAAATCAATCCCACTTACATTACTACTTCGCAATGCTTGCACAGAATAAGGTAAGCGAATGAAGTTGTAACCGAGCTGTTTAATCTGCGCCAGCATTTCTTTATAATCTCGCTTCCACAACCCATGAGGAGCGTGTGTGTTTGTTTCTATACCAAACCAATTGACACCTTTAAGTAAAACCCTTTTACCTTTGGCATCAACGATTTTACCACCACGAGTGGAAAGTGGTAGTTGTATTGTTTTAGCACCGATGCCTTCTCCTGTCGGAGACGCTGCTAAAACGGCACGCGAGGACGCGATACCTGCGGCACGCGAGGACGCGATACCTGCGGCACGGGAGGACGCGATACCTTCGGCACGGGAGGACGCGATACCTTCGGCACGGGAGGACGCGATCGCCATATTTGACTCAATAGATAAGGGCAATTTTGTCAAAATCCCCCCCAGGAAAATTATTAAAGTTATTAAAAATATAAGTAATTGCTTGTAAAGCCTCAATTTACCGCGTTTATGAAAACGGGTGTAGCGCTTATACATATTTTTACATGAATAGGACTTACGCACTTTACTTTGAGACACTTACGTGCATCAGGGCACTAAACTCAGTCTTCTTGATTAAATTGACCACAATAGTGGCAATTTTTTCCATCTCTATTCTAAAACTGCATAATTTGATCGTGCTTACACCCATTCTAAATACAGAACGAAAGCTCATTCATAGTTAACTTCTGAGCAATGCAAATCAAGTAAGGGTTTATTCATACGATCAAATTTATGTCAATGCGTAAGCACAAGATGGTAGCACCAACGCTCAAACCTCCACCAGCGTTTATTCATACGATCAAATTTATGTCAATAGACATCTGGTAGAAAAGACGTAAAGACGTTCCGTCGGAACGTCTCTACAAGGATTTCGGGCAACGCATAATTAATTTTTACTCCTATGTCAATGCGTAAGTCCTAATGAATAAATAGCTAAAGAGTAATTTTTTGCTCACAAAAAAAAGACAGAATATTTTCGTAAGTAGTAATACTTTTGTAACATCAGGTCTTGATTTTTGGTACCTTTTAGTTGACAATCAAAAATGCTAACTAACTTAGCATTTTTGATACACAAGTTTCTTGTGCTGAGAAAATCAGGTGCATCTATATTAAATATCTAAATTATACCAGCGGCAATTAGCCTGGTTGGATTTTACGCATTGTCTTTTTTTTGACAACCGACTCATCTTTTAAATATGACTCTATCTGCACTGCAAAAATTTTTCCTCCCGTCGCTTGTCTCTGCTGTCACTGTTTTTTCAGCCATGTCATTTCCCCTTGCAACATTAGGTGACAAGCAAACAGCCATCAAATTTCAAGAAGAAGCTATTTTCGATGGCAAAATTCGAGATATTGCTGCCCCCTACGTAGTATTAGCAACAGCAATCAGCGTCGGAGTCGGTATTTTCACGATGGCAGTCTGTGGGTGGCAGTATTCTGCTCGAAAGTCAGCGAAATTTCAGCAGGAATTGTCTGGCTTAGAAAAGCGCTTAGAACAAAAGGAAGCACAACTTCAAGAATTTAAAGTGTCTGAGTCTCGATTACAAGTTTCTGGACTCACCACTTTTTTGGATGATGAAGTGCCTTTTGAGCAAACAGTAAATTCAAACTTATTGAGCGCAACCGTAATTAAACCTGTTGTAGCCCAAACTACAGCGTCATACCAACAGCCGATAAATACTGTGCCAAGAATTGCAACCACTAGAACTGTGACTGCGGCTTCTGGCTTTGCTTCTGCTCAAACTTTCCTGGGTTACACTCAAACAAACACAAACAGCACCGAAGAAATTCCTACCCCTGTTGTTGTAGATAAAAGCACACCAACAGCATCGGATTTTGAGATGTTGCAAAAACAACTTAGAGAAATGATGTTGCAGATGCAGGAAATGCAGAGCAGTCTGGGAATCATGTCTCAACAAACAAATGCCGAGGTAAAAACCTCAGATAAATTTAGAGTTTCTTATGATGCACCAGACACTGAAGAGGTAAAGTTTTTGTAAATAATGAAGCAAGCCACCTTGGGAGCAACTTGCTTCTTAATTGTATGTTTTTTGAGAATTATCCATATTTCGCACCCCCCACTGTCACAATCTGTTTTTTCGGACTTTTCCTCTTCAGGGCTGTATTTTAGACAAAATGGCAGGGGGATTATCCAGCGATCGCATTGCTCCCAAATTTTGAAATGTCCAAAATTCGTTGTGTAATAGTTTAGGATGCGGAATGTGGTTAATTAAGCTCTACTTTTCAACGTAGAAACTCTGAAGGTGATAGGGGAGCATTGGTCTGTCTAAATTTGACTGGTGGAAGTACAGTAGCTCCAGAAGTTAGCGGTTCTGGTTGAATTTGATATCGATTTCCCCAGCCACCATTAACGTCTTCCGCTTGCGGACGAGGTGGTATTGTTTTTCCCCCAGGCAAAGATACAGATAAAATTTGACTCGTTTGCACATATTTTTCACCTTCGTTAGTAAAGCGAAGCAACTTACCTTCGATCTTTCGAGGTTCTGGATCTCTTTGTTCCACCTTTGGCTTTTGTGACCTTTGCCACTGACTTGCAGGATCGAAAGTAGCAATAAACGTGACATCACTATCTGGGATCAGTTTCATTGACGCTTGATTTGCTTGCCAGACTTCCTGAAAATTTCCATTGGGTGCGACTTGCCAGAGATTCAGTTCTGCTTGCCATTTAGATTGCTTTACTTCAACAGTTTTGCGATCGAGAATTGAACGGTTAATATTTGCTTCAGTATTCAACGATCCTCCACCAAGTTCTTCTGGTGAATGCAAATAGCGAATTGCCGCTACTGTAATTCGACTAGACTCTGGTAAATTTGTGTTTCCAACTACGGTGTATACGCCATTACTTTCTGTAGGTTGTAGATTTTTGATTTCTAGCTGCACTTCGTCTTGTGCTTTTTGAATACAGCCAGAAGTGACAACTAATAGCATCAACGAGGTAGCCGTGAGAGAGATAGAAGCAGACAAATTTTTAATTTTTTGGGAATTTGCTGGCAAATGAAGACTGAGCATAGAAAAATCGGGTATTTGGTTGAAAGAAAAATAGATAATCTAGGTTTTTCTTTATTGCGCCCAAATTTGCGCTCAATAAAGAAAAAGGTTCACTTCTCTGCTAACCTAACTAATTAGGTATCAGAAAATCATATATTGATTTTCGTCTAATTTACGCACAATTACGCAGAGTTTTTGATAAAGTGGTGACATCGAAGAACGTCCATATTTAGTTGTTCATCGGCTAAGTTAATGAAGCCTACAGTATTCGATTGTGATAAATCAACTTTCCCAAAACAGTTAAACAAGGTTCATTTGTTGCTTTGCACTGCCTCAGTGTCTTTATTTTGGGTGGTAGCATTCAGTGATACTTGTTTAGCTCAAGTAAATCCATCTAACGATTTTCAACTGGGTTTAAGGGGACTCTTACCACTCCCTCAATCTTCTTCTATACCTAGTAATCAATCTCAGCCCAGGTTGCAACCACCTCCAGCATCAGCGCGTGCGACTTCCCCTAGAACGGTGTTCAAATCACAGCAAACTCCAATAGAGCAGATCAACCAATTGGAGAATGCTTTTATCCAGCAGCAAGGTTCTGAAAAAACCCCAAAAGCAAAACCTCGTTCTACTGCACTTACACCAGGTAAACAAAGACAAACAAATTTACCAGTGTTAGCGGCAGGTGAGGATAATAATTTCAATAACTCGCGCTCCAACTCACCGCTCCCATTACCAGATGCTCAAAATACCCAAGAATTCACGGCACCAGGGGCACCGACTTTCAATCAGGGACAAAATCCCCAAATCGCCCCACTACCACCACTTCCAGGCACTCCAAGTCCACAAGTTGCACCTGATGCCACACCAACTTTTAACCAACTACTCAGTCCGCAAACTCAAGGTACAACGGGAGCAACTTTCAGTCAGGGACAAAATCCCCAAATCGCCCCACTACCGCCACTTCCAGGCACTCCAAGTCCACAAGTTGCACCTGATGCCACATCAAATTTTAACCAACAACTCACTCCCCAAACTCAAAGTACAACGGGAGCAACTTTCAACCCAATACTCAACTCTCAAGCAGTTCCACCATTAGTACCTCCGACAACTCCCAGGCAAGAAATTCCTCCAAGTTTGCTTGCTCCGACACTACAAACTACACCACGATCGCTTAATGAGCGAGCAAATAATCGACCAAGCCCCCTGCTCAATAGTACGGCTTTAAGAGAACCGTCTTTATACCTAGAAGGTGTCTATGTAACTCAAGGAGGGGATAGCTCGGCACGGGCAAGAGTTTCGGGAATTTATCCACTGACACCGCAAGCTTTGTTTGGCGCAACCTTGGATTTAACAAGTCAAAACAATACATTTGATGACTCTCGGTCAGAGGGTTTGAGTGTGAATGAGTTGTATTTTGCAACTTCCCTAGGAGGATTGCCAAATCTGCGTTTTGTAGTCGGTCAGTTAGATTTAACATCTTATTTTGACCGCAACAGCTTTGCTAAAGATGGAGCAAGCCAATTTTTTAATCCGGTGTTTCAAACCAATCCGGCACTATCGGCTACAGGAATTGCTTCGCGTACTGGTTTGTTAGTTAACTGGAGTGTCAACGATTATATTGAAGCCAAAGGGGCAGTATTTTCATCGTCAGACAGACTGAGCGATTTTTCTTTAGATGGATTTGCCGGAGAAATCGGCATCCGTTACGGTAATGCAATTATTCGGGGTACTTATGCAACCGATCGCGATGCAGGGATTCGCGATACCTTCCCCGAAAGTTTTAGTCTTGCCAGAAATAGCGATCGCACAATTTTTGGCATCCAAGAAGGCGATCGCGAAGAAGCATATGGTATAAACGCTGAAGTCTTTATTCCCAACATCAAATTAGGTGTTTTTGGGCGCTATGGCAAATACGAAAATAGAGATTTGGGTAGAGGGGCAGATACTTATGTTTTCGGTGCTAGTTTACTGGATTTGTTTACTAGAGACGATCGCCTCGGTTTAGCTTATGGACGTGGGCTATCCAACGATAGCTTGCGACGAGGAGATGCCTTAGATGTATTGGAGGCATACTATGATTTTAAATTTCTACCCAATCTGCGGTTAGGTTTCACAGTTCAGGGACGAGACAATTTCGAGGAAACTGTTTTCGGTATCAGAGTAAAAACTTATTTTGATGTGACTCCCAGAGGGACTGCTCGATGAGTAAACATAAACACGGTAAAGGGACTCTTTACTGGGGACTAGGGACTGGGACGAAAATAAAATACGGATTTCTTCAAATCACTCTATATTTCTTACCCTTTACCCTTTACCCTTTACCCTTTACCCCAATAATCCCTATTGCTCCAGCGCAAGCGCAGAAAGCACCTGCGGCAGTTGGACGTGGTTATGCGTTGTTAAAAAAAGGATGGGTAAATGATGCGATCGCAGCCTTTCAACAAGCCCTAAAGCAAGAACCGCAATCATTGCAAGCAAGATTAGGATTAGCGATCGCCTATAACCGCGCTGGGAAAATTACTGATGCTTGGAATAGCTATCAACAAGTACTCGCACAAGATCCCAACAATCAAGGAGCGCTGAAAATTGTCGGTATCATGGCGACTTATCGCCCAGAATGGAATGTTAAAGGGATTCAAGCTTTAACAACTTTATTAAACCGAAATCCCAATGATTTCGATGCTCTTACTTACCGCGCTTTACTGTATGCTTATCAACAACGATTAACCGAGTCTATTGCCGACTATAAAATTGTCCTGGCAAACAACCCCTCATCAGAGGCAGTAATTGGTGCAGCTCAAGCTTATAGTTACAGCGAAAATTTTCCTCAAGCGTTGGAGTTGTTTAACCGCTACCGTTCATCCGGAAAAAGTATTAGCGGATATGCAGCAGTAGCTTACGGTCGCACCTTGCGAGAAACTGGTAATCCTGCTGGTGCAGTAAAGGTTTTAGAAGCACAGTTGCAGCGGTCAAAAAAGCTAGATGGATTAGCGATCGAAACTCGTAAAGAGTTAGCTGTAGCATATATTGCCAATGAACAGACAACTCAAGCATTGGCAATATTAGAGCCTTTGCAAGGTAGATCAGATGCGCTTTTGCCTTTAGGGCGATCGCTCAATGAAATTCGCAAGCGAACCAACAACCCTACCCTGACACAGCAAGTTATCAATCTCTACCGTCAAACACTGGCAAACAATCCCAACCCTTCCCCCGCATTACTGCGAGAAGTCGCTGATGTTTTTGCTGGCTTCCCGGAAGGACGGCAAACCGCATTGCAACTTTATCGACAAGTAGCTGTGCAGTATCCCAACGATAAAAGCCTAGTAGTTCGGCAGATAGCTTTAGAAAATCAGCTAGGAATTCTCGCCAAAAACGACCTCAAACAGCGTTTGGCTGAAGCATTACAACCTCTACCCGCAGACCGCGTACAACTGCAACAGCTAGCTAACGCCTTGGTAAATATTGATGCTCCCGACTCAGACTTTTTACCGATATACCAAAATATATTGCAGTCGGGAGTAAGCACACCCTTTTTGAATTTCCGAGTGGCGCAAATGTACGTGCAGCGCAATGACCTAAATAATGCAAGGCAAGCTTTAGCAGCTTACACCGCCACTTCCGAAGGTACTAAAAACCTCGCACCGCAGTTGTTAGCCGCAGAAATCGAGCGGCGGGAAGGCAGCTTAGATGCGAGTGCCAAACGTTACCAAGCTGTGCTGACTAGCAAACCAGACAACGATATTACTGATGCTGCTTTGCGCGGACTAGGGGGAGTGCGACTCCAACAAAAGCGTTTTGATGAGGCTTTGGCAGTTTATGACCAACTAATAACTCGGAATCCTCAAGATGTGACAACTCAGCTTGGGCGTACTAGTGTTGCTTATCAGGCTCGTAGGATTTCTCAAGGGGAGGCAGAAGCAGTTCTCGACAATTGGTTAGCAACACAAAGAGCAACCAACACTCCTCCAGAATTATACAGTTTGGTGGGAGTGTTACCGGCACAGGCGCGGCGTGAAGCTCTTTACAATTATCTGGCAGAAGTTGACCCCAATTATTTACCGGTGCAACTGCGTTTAGTACAAGTTCTTGCCGATCGCAATCCTACGCTTGCCCAAGCGCGAGTCAAGCAGTTAATTGCCAAGCTTCCTAACACTCCTAATTCTTACTTGATACAGGGAGAGTTAGCCCGAACTATAGGCGATTACAAGCAAGCAAGCACTGCTTACGAGAATATTTTGGCGCAGCAACCAGATAACATTGATGCCTTGTCAGCTTTGGGAGGAATTCGCTTTCAACAAGGGCGTTATGATTCCGCACAACAAATTTTTAATCAGGTGCTAGCACAAAAGCCCGACGACATACAGTCACGTCGCGCTCTTGCTGATTTAAATGCGATATTCGATCAACCTTTGACCGCGCTTGCAGAGTTAGAACAACTGCAAATCCAACAAGGTACCCAAGGAAGCACAGATGCTGATGTATCTCGGCGAATGCAGGAAATTCAAGAAGACTTTCTGCAACGGCGTGGTTTTCAACCCCCGTGGGAAGATCCTCAACGTCGAGGCAGATAGCGAGAGAGGGGGATGGGGAGAGGGGGGATGGGGAGATGAGGGAGATGAGGGAGCAAATTCTTTTTTGTCTCCTTGTCCCCCTTGTCCCCCTTGTCCCCTTGTCCCCTTGTCTCCCTGTCCCCTTGTCCCCCTGTCCCCCTCTTTTTCATTGGTATGAGTTTCTCCCGTATCGTGGCAGTTATTGTCAGCACATTCACTTTATATGGGTGTGTAAGTAGTTACTCAATAGTAGTTAACTCTAAAACACCAGATAGTAGGACTCAGACGGCAAAGACCTCAACGGTAGATAGTAGCAAAGATATGTCAGTATTTTTAGCAGCTCTACCTAAATCCACCCCTAACCGGGACTTATTAGCGCAAAGCTGGGACAGTTACCGGAAAAGATTTATTCAAGGGGATGGACGGGTGATTGACTATGAAGCGAGCGATCGCTCAACTAGTGAAGGTCAAGCATACGCCATGTTACGAGCAGTACTCATCGATGATCCTGCAACTTTTGCTTTAACCTTAAACTGGTCGCAAAATAACCTCCAACGCCAAAATGCAGGTAAAGCCACCGACAGTTTATGGGTTTGGAAGTGGGGACGCAAAGATGATGGTAGTTGGGGTAGCATCGACAACAACTTTGCCAGTGATGGTGATATTGATGCGATTACCGCATTGATTTTTGCCTCACGGCGTTGGAATCGTCCTGAATACCTGCAACTGGCAAAAATCAAACTCAAAGATTTGTGGAACCTTTCCACGGCTCCAGGTATGGTGGGCAAGCGCTATTTGCTACCCGGTCCTGTTGGGGCATTTGTCCCCAATGAATCAACCCTTTACCTTAATCCCTCTTATCTGACTCCCTATGCTTTCCGCATATTTGCCCAAATTGACCGCGAACATGACTGGTTGAGTTTGGTAGATACCAGCTACCAAGTGCTGGAATCTTCCACACGACTTTCTGCGGTGGGATTACCTAGTGACTGGGTAGCTCTAGACACTAAAACAGGTAAATTCCAAACCTTGCCATTATCTAGCCCGCTTCAAACCTTGTATAGCTTTGATGCTTATCGAGTTTGGTGGCGGGTGGCACTTGATGCGGCTTGGTTTAATTCGCCACAAGCACGGCGGTATCTACTGACATCCACGGTTCATCTACAAAAGCTGTGGCGGACACAATCACGTTTGCCGGCACGCATAGACTTGCAAGGGAAAGCATTAGTAAATTATGAAGCGACATCCCAATACGCGATGTTTTATGCTGCCATGCGGTTAGTCGAACCGAAACTAGCTCAAGACTTGCTAGTGAAAAAATTGATACCTCAATACAAAGATGGAGTTTGGGGCGATCGCACAGCTTATTATACTCAGAACTTGGCTTGGTTAGGATTGCTGTCTCCTGATTCTGTTCCCAAGCATCTTTTAAAGGCAAAATAGCGTTTTTGTTTTTGGTTGTAGAGACGCGAAATTTCGCGTCTCTACAAAAAAATAAAATAAAGCGCTTTCGAGTTATAAAAATAACAAATTTCCAAGTGGTATTTCTAACAAGAAATACTCAGACTAATTCAACCTACACACTGAAACAACCCAGAATAATCATACTGTCTTATGAAGCAGTTGTTTAACCTTTCCCAAATCAGTAAAAAAGCAATTTGTGTTACTTCTTGCTTTTTGGTGTTGCCTTGTTCATTAACATTAAGCGCCAAACCTAAGAACGAAAGTAACTTAAAACAAATTGTCTTAGCACAGGCAATTACACCTGAAGTTGACAACACAAACAATCTCGAAATCGCCCAAAATACGCAAAAGCCAAGACCTACAGATGACACAGAAACTGATGATGACAAGAAGCTGAAACCCTACAGCCTAGAATTTAATCGCAGTCCAATAGTAGGCAACCGCTTGCGCTTGCGAGGAGTTTATTCTGAATCTCGCCTTGCCTTTACCCGTCCTCGTGGCTGGAACCTGAATAAAGGTAAGGTACAAGCCTTAATTCGCTTTCAGCACTCGCCATCACTGTATGCAAATCGCTCTAATTTGACAGTGTTAGTCAATGGCACCAGTATTGGTAGCGTACCGCTGAACAAAAAACAGTCTCAGCTCGGTCAAGTCTTGATGAATATAAACCCAAAATTACTTCAAGACTATAACGAATTGACTGTGGCAGCGTTGCAGAGTAACACCCAAGGATGTACCGATCCTAATAGCCCTGACTTGTGGACGGAAATTCTGCCAGATTCTAAATTAATCTTCAACTACCAACAGGAGCCGATTCCCCTTAACTTTGACCGCTATCCTTATCCTTTATTTGACAAACTCGGCTTAGAGACTAACCAAATTGTCTACTTGCAACCAAGCCTTGTGAGTCAATCTTGGTTGAGTGCAGCCGCTCGCTTGCAAGCCGCATTGGGTAGACTAGCAGACTTTCGCCCAATTCAGACCAGGATGTCAGCTAATGTGGCGGATCTCAAGCTTGAGGAGCGATTAATCATCATTGGTACTCCTAGCGAACAACCAGTTTTGGCTTCCTTAAATTTGCCCGTGAAGGTGGTCGGCAATCAAGTTCTCGATCGCAATAACTCCCCGATAGCAAGTGACACAGGGGTGTTAATTTTAGCGATGAGTAAGAAAGATGGTGGTGCGCCAGTTTTAATCGCCACTGGCAATGGAGCCAAAGGAGTCGCCAAAGCAGTACAGTTTTTGGCACAGCCAGACTTGCGAAAAATGGGCACCGGTCAGGTAGTTTTAGTTTCTCAAGTCAAGGAAGTAGAAACCCCAGGCGATCGCGAATGGCCCCGTTATTTGCCGTCTGCAAATTCCTTTAAACTGAGCGACTTGAAAACCCCGGTAACAAGTGAGGGTTTTAATGATCTGACTGTCCGTGGTGCAAATGCGCCGGCAATTGAAATTGATTTGCGCGCTTTGCCTGACGAACGTTTTGTGCGTGGCAGTTCGATGAATTTAGTTTACAGCTATGGTCCGCAGATTAATCCACGAACCTCTGCTTTACAAGTATTCCTCGATGACAACTTCATCGGTGGGGCACGTCTTGAGTCAGATCGGGGAGAAACTCGCAAAACCCTGAAAGTAGATTTGCCGCCAAACTTAGTTCAGCCCAACTCTAAACTTCAGGTGTTTTTCCGGATGACTGCCAGGGAACCCTTTGATAGAGAAAAATGCATTCATCCACCAGATCAACAACTTACAGGCACTGTACATTCTGATACTAGCTTTGATTTAAAACGAGAAAATTCTGTACAATTACCAGATTTAAATTTGCTGCGATTTGGTTATCCGTTTGCAGCACCTCAAGATTTGTCTAAAACGGCAATTGTCGTCCCAACAAATCCCTCTAATACAGATATCTTGACTATGCTGGCGTTTAGCGAACGCTTAGGACGCTTGAGTCAAGCTAATTCTGTCAAATTAGATGTTTACACGCCGGATACATTACCCAAATCAGTCCGCGATAATCATAATTTGGTGGCAATTGGGACACGGGACAAGCTTCCTTTTCAGCCAGAGTTTAATAAATCTAGTGGCTTTAATTTGGCTCAGGCGTTTTCGCGAGCATCTGCTCAAGGTACGATTCAAACCCCCCAAGACGCACAAGGCATGATTAAACAAATCTTGTCTCCGTGGAATGGCGATCGCGTAATTTTGGGTTTGACCGCTCAGACACAAGTCGGCTTGGAACGTGTACGTCAAGTCCTCAATCAAGATCCGTGGTTCTCCCAATTGAAAAAGGATACGGTGCTAATTAGTAGCGATAAAAAAGACCCGCGTCCCTACGATCCAGATGCCTATGAATTGGAGTTTTTCCAAAGTGCCCCTGCGAATCGTCGTGTAGAAAATACAAATTTTCTCAGTAAGGCATCCCGCTTGATAGAAGATAACTGGCTGTTGTTACCTGTAGGTATCGTTGGGGTATCGCTTCTACTTTATGGCATTGTTCAGTTGTATCTCAAGCGGACGGCTGATGCTGAAAGAAGATAATCGGGGGACTGGGGACTGGGGACTGGGGACTGGGTAAGAAATATAGAGTTATTTGAATAAATCCGTATTTTGTTTCCATACCTTTCCCCTTTCCCCTTTGCCCTTTACCCCTCTTAAAAACCCCTTTACCCCTCTTAAAAACCCCTTTACCCCTCTTTTTCATTTATGTCTTCGTCCTCATTTAGACCACCTCGCTCACCAGGCGATCGCCCACGTCCTAAAATCACCACTTTCTTAGTTGACTCCATACCGGGATTTTTTGAACGTGTTTTAGCTCCTATTGGCATAAAAGGGTTGAAGTGGGTAGTTTTGCTGCTCTTGTTGCTCTCACTGCCACTAATTATTACTCCACTCGCAATTTGGCAGCAGGGGGTAGTAGCTGTGTTTTTATTACTACTCGGTCAGTTCATCGTCCGGGTAGAAGAGCAAGAAACTTCTGCCGAAATCAGCCAGTATTATCATTTATTCATGGTGTGGCTGAGTTTAGTAACAACACTGCGTTATTTATATTACCGCACAAGCTACACCCTCAATTTTGATGGTTGGATTAACAGTATCGCTTGCTTACTGTTGTATTTCGCAGAACTTTATGCGATCCTAACTTTGGTATTGGCATACGTTCAAACTCTCAAAATTAAAGAACGCCAGCCAATTAGTCTTGCTGCCCTTCCTGAAGAAGAATGGTTTCAAGTTGATATTTACATTCCCACCTTCAACGAAGACGTTGAAATTGTCCGTAAGACCGCATTAGCATCTATAAATTGCGATTACGCTCCTGGGAAAAAAAAGGTTTATGTTCTTGATGATGGTCGCCCAGAAAGATACAAACAAAGCGATCCCCGTCATGAAAGTTTGCGCGGAAGACGCGAGCAAATCCGCCAAATGTGCGAAGAACTCGGCTGCATACACATGACGCGGGACAATAACGACCACGCTAAAGCTGGAAATATCAACACCGCTTTTGGCAAAACTGACGGCGATTTAGTCATGATTTTGGATTGCGATCACATTCCATCGCGCCAGTTTCTTGTGCATACCGTAGGCTTTTTCTTCGATCCGAAAGTATCGTTTGTCCAAACTCCGCACTGGTTCTATAACCCTGACCCCTTCGAGCGTAATTTGCTCACAGGCGGTAAAATTCCGGTGGGTAATGAACTATTCTACAAGGTGCTGCAAAAGGGCAATGATTTTTGGAATGCTGCATTTTTTTGCGGTTCTGCTGCTGTGATCCGCAAAAAACACGCTTTAGAAGTTGGGGGAATTGCTGTAGAAACGGTTACTGAAGATTGTCACACTGCACTGCGGTTGCATTCGCGGGGTTACAAGTCGGTATATTACGACAAAATTATGGTGGCGGGTTTAGCACCAGATACATTTTCTTCCTATGTCGGTCAACAAGTGCGCTGGGCTAGGGGAATGGCGCAAATTTTGCGACTGGAAAATCCGTTATTTAACCTCAACTTAAAATTAACGATTCCCCAGCGGATTTGTTATTTTAGTGCGACATCCCACTTTTTGTATGGATATCCGCGATTAGTATATGCGATCGCTCCCACTCTGTTTTTATTATTTGGCATTAACTCTGTCCGGGGTTTAGGTTATGAAACTCTGGCTTATGCTATACCACATATTCTCCTCTCGCTTTTTACTAACCACATCATCTACAAATATGTCCGCTTTTCTTTCTGGAACGAAATTTTTGAATTTGCAATGGCTTTCCAGACTGGATGGGTAACGATGTTGGCGCTACTTAACCCTAAACTCGGTTCGTTTAACGTTACCGACAAAGGATCAAATATTAGCAAACGTACCTTTGATTGGCGATCGACGCGCAGTCTGTTTATAGTCACTGCATTTGTTGTCTCTTCTTTGCTTGCAGTTCCTTATTGGTTGTTGCTACGTCCAGAGGATTCTCAAGCTGTATTCGTGAATACTTTGTGGTCTGGCTTTAACTTAATTTTGCTATCAGCAGCTTTATTAGTTGGTCTTGAACAACCGCAAGTCCGTACAGCACACCGCTTAAACCGACACCTAAGGGTGGAGATTTATAGTAACGGCTTAACCATCAGGGGTGAAACGGTGAATATCTCAGAAACTGGGGCATTGATTTCTTTGGAATCTTGGCCCAATTTACCAGATGAAGTCCAAGTTGAAGTGATGGGAGATTTTGTTGCTCGCGCTAACCTGACAGGACGAGTTATTGGTTTGACTCCAGTTAATGATACAAAAACGCTTTTGGCAATTGATTTTATCGATCCCAATCGCGCCCAGCTAGATGCTTTAACTATAGTTTTGTATTCTGACGTGCGAGAATGGTATTCTCAAAAGCGCCAGGATATAGACCAGCCAGTCGCTTCCCTTGGCTTCCTCGCTACCAGTTTGACTCGCTCTTTGCGTGACCTCCAACCATCTAGACGCAGGAAGGTACGCAAGCAGGTACGCGAAGAAGGTCAACTTTACTGGGATGGTCAGTTATTTGAAGGAGTCGCAACGGAACTAGGGGTTACAGGTTTACGGCTAGAATTACAAAGCAAAAAAGCCTTATTTTCTAACAAAATCCTTGGACAACAAGACTTGCACACCATGCGGACTCTCAAGCCGCTTGTTGGTTTACTCTTGAGTCACGAACAGGGAAACCAAAGCAAACTTGTTGCCGAAATTTCCTCAGTAGAAGAACAGGCAAATGGCAAGATTGGTATTGAGTTGAATTTTCCAGAGAAATTGAAGCCGCGACAAGACAGCAAAATTAAACAACTTTTGCAAGTCATGTAGAATCTCGATTCTCATAGGCATTGAGCCGAGATATGTGTTTCTTTCTACAAGATGGTCTCTTAACAGGTCGCGCCAGGATTCTCCGACGGGGAGCGCAGCAAGTCGGTGAGGAATGGCGCTCGCCTTACTGGGGACTGGGGACTGGGGACTAGGAATAGTTTTCTTTAAAACAAGGGGGTCCCAATCCCCTTCCAAGTAAGGAAAGTGTCCCCAGTCCCTAATCCCCAGTCCCTTTTTCAATGCCAAAGAGGTTTTTCAGATTTTCTATTTACAAAATCAAAATAATGCTCTACTAAAAGTATGTGGGTGTTAGACAAGAGGAAGCAAATACACATTTACGGATTCAGGAGACCGACTTTTGAACAAGCTGCAACGATTAACCCTTAACGGATTCAAGTCTATTAAAACGATGGATCTTGAGTTGCGTCCCTTAAATATCTTGATTGGAGCAAACGGAGCAGGCAAAAGCAATCTCATCTCGTTCTTCAAGATGCTTAATGAGATGATGGCGGGACGCTTCCAACAATATATCGGTATGTCGGGGCGTGCTCAGTCTCTCTTGCACTTTGGACCCAAGATAACTCCTCAGATCGAAGCAAAATTGGAGTTTGAAGTCGAAAACGGGGTAGATATTTATAATCTGCGATTATTCCATGCCGCTGTTGATACGCTGATCTTCGCCGATGAAACATTGAGCTTTCTGGAAACGGGTAGGACATCCCCAAGGGTTGACCAGTTGGGTGCAGGGCATCAGGAAACAAAAATTAGTGAAGCAGTACAGGAAGGTAAACAAACAGCCAGGACGCTCAAGTACTTGCTCGATCGTTGCCGTGTATATCACTTTCACGATACATCTTCTACGGCGGCAGTGCGGCAATCCTGTTACATTGGCGATACCCGATGGCTCATGCCTGATGCCGGAAATTTAGCTGCATTACTTCTGAAATTCCGCAAAGACAGTATTTCAGCTTATCAACGTATCGTCGGAACAATCCGTTTGATTGCACCATTTTTCGATGACTTTGTTCTTGAGCCAGATGCATCTAATCGTGTCATTCTGAACTGGCAAGAAAAGGAGTCAGATAGTGTATTTGGACCCCATCAATTTTCAGATGGAACTTTACGCGCTATATGTCTTGTAACACTGCTTTTACAGCCAGAGGATGAACTACCAGAACTCATCGTTGTTGATGAGCCAGAATTAGGTCTTCACCCCTATGCTCTAAATGTTGTGGCTGCCTTGTTTAGCAAGGCTTCGCTCCATACGCAAATCCTCATCAGCACCCAATCTAGTTCTTTTTTGGATAATTTTGATCCTGAAGATGTGATTGCGGTAAAGCGAGAGGGTAAGGAGTCGCAATTTAAGCGGCTAAATCCCTTAGAATTGGAACCTTGGCTCGATGAGTACAGCTTGGGAGAAGTTTGGGAGAAAAATATCGCCGGGGGAGGACCACATTAATGATGCGCCTCTACCTATTTGCTGAAGGACAAACTGAGCAGACATTCGCCGATAACATCCTAAAACTATATCTTGCTCAATATAGTGTTTTTATGGACAAGATTATGCTGATTGCCCATGCCAGAAAAAAAGGTTATGTGCATCGCGGTGGCGGTCGAAAGTACGAGCCTATGAAGGATGACATTCTGCGCCTTCTCAAGCAGGAGAAAGGCTCTAAGGTGTTCTTTACTACGATGATTGATTTGTATGCTATTGCTCCTGATTTTCCGGGATTGGCTGAAGCTGAGAGTCTGCGCCAAAATCCTGTAGAACGGGTCGAATTTCTAGAGCAACGCTTTGCAGAAGATATCAACGATTACCGATTCATCCCGTACATTCAGTTACATGAATATGAGGCATATCTTTTTGCTGATCCAACGTGCTTTGAATATCTTGATGCTCGTCGCACAAAGGAGATTGAGGATCTCAGGGCGATCGCTAATCAATATGAAACACCTGAGTTGATCAACGACGGACAGGATACAGCTCCCAGTAAACGCATCATCGCTCAGTTTCCTGATTATGGAAGAGCAAAGTCTGCTTTTGGACCACAGTTGGCTGAACGGATTGGACTGCAAGTAATTCGGAGCCGATGTCCTCACTTCAACGCATGGCTGTCACGGCTCGAATCGTTAAATAATCACCGCGACAACTCAGACGGAACCATCTGAGTTGAATTGTGAATACGGGGCAAAACCTTGTGTCTTGAATAGCACTAAATACACATCACCAAATAGTGTAATTTATTACTAAATGTTGAAATTTTCGCAGCGTCAACTCATATTTTGACAATCAAGAGTATTGTCCATTCTCTGACGCGCGATCGCCTGTCTGTCAGAATGCCTTGAAGCGCAAATCCTCCACACTACCAAGAGCGCAAGTCATGTTCAGATGTATTTGTCCTTGTCTGCCCCCCCCGCGCTTTGTGCCAGTTGCGTAAGTCCTGAGTATTTTACGTTTAATTTCATCTACTTATTTAGTGGCTGACAGAAGTCACATAATCCAATACGCTATTTTAAAGAAGCGAAAAGTGGGTGCGTCACGGTTTCCGTGCGCCCAACTTTTAAAGAAGCGATCGCCATTAGCGCTAATATATATCTCTAAGAAAAATGCCTTTTAAAATTGTCCAAAACTTTGATAGCAGTTTCACTCTAGAACCACAAGCGAAAGAAAGCCTTTTCAACTTGTTGACTAATGATACTTTTCTCAACCAAGTTTGTCAACAACTCAACTGTGAAAAAGTCGAGTTTACAGAATTACTTTTTCAACCAGTTCCTTATAGCTTCACTACTCCCAAAGGAATGCCAGCCGAATTTGAAAAATATCATGATAATAGCGACTACATAATTATTAACGTCCCGCCAAACTTCATGTTTAATGCCAAAATATTCAAACCCAGTCGTCTTTGTGCAATTTACATGAAAAAATGTAATAGGGAATAGAATTTTGTAGAGACGTAGCACTGCTACGTCTTTACTAGTGACCACCTCACAATTAGCAATTTTTAATTTTCATTTATGACAACCCAAACAAATATTTCATCTTTAGCAACTCTCGAATATATTGCTTACATTGACGATAACGGTCAATTACCTGAACAATTTCAGACTAAGATAGGAGTCTATGCAATTTTTGATCGAGAAAAAGTGCTGCAATTTGTTGGCTATTCTCGCGATGTATATCTCAGTCTAAAACAGCATTTAGTACGTCAACCTCAAAATTGCTATTGGGTAAAAGTCCAAACCATTGAGCGACCTAGCCGCGCCATTTTAGAAAACATTGAAAATGCGTGGATTGCGGAAAATAACAGTGTTCCTTGGGGAAATGCCGAACAAAAAGAAAAATGGACGCAGCCTATTGATGCTAAAGCGGTAATGACACCTGAAGAACAGGCAAGTTATGAAAATCCATTAATAGATGAGATGGCGCAAGTTAAAATTATGAAAAATGTGGCGCGACGAGTAGAAGCTGAAATTTTAGAAGTGTTGCAAGCGCGTGGATTGCAACTTCAAATTCGCTTTAATCCTAAGTTAAAAGAAGAAGGATTACTCGATTTGAAGTGAATAAATATTAGACATCGACCAAAATTAATGATGTGTTACCTGATACCAAGAGACGTAGCAATGCTACGTCTCTACATTAATTTCAACCAACGCAAGAGACGTTCCACTCTTTACGTCTTTAAATTGTAAGTTATTTACCGGACATTATATGAGTTGCCTAAGTCTTAATTAATTTGTGACGACGACAAATAACTTATGATTCGACAGTAAAAATTAATACTAAATATTATTTTTATAAATTTCTACCTTTAGATAGATGCGGAAAGATTTAGTTATCATTGATATTTAATTGAGACAGATGACTTCTGATTTATCAAAATCTGCCGATAAAAACATGGTAAATCTAATTAGTCTACTGCATCACCAGGGATAACTTATCAAGTCCAGCTAATCACTTCATATACAGTTTGCAGTGGTAATTATTGGTTACTTCTAATTCATTGGTTTTGCCAAAACCGGAAAAGTTAAAGCCTAAATTCCACTTCTGGTTTAAGTTCATGCGATCGCGTTTTGTGGAAAATGGATAAAGTCAAGATTAGAAGATGCGAGCAAAAGTATTATTTTGTCATTCTGTATTGCCTCGCAGAACCTGAAGGTACGTAACAAAGCGGAGTTTAGAGTTTCACTACACCCCTAAACACGCAAGTTAATCAGCTCGCAATACGGTTCGGATAAGAAAATTCGATAAACCAAAAACCTTGTAGAGACGCGATATATCGCGTCTCTACATACCCTAAATCACCACGAAAAATCCTTACCCGAACCGTATTGAATCAGCTCGTTGCGAAACTTTTGCTGTGCGTATTTTCTCCTGTTGTAGCGACTGGAAAACTTGAAGGACAATGCCTTCGGGAACGCTCCACTCAGAATGACATTTGGGTATTAGTTTTGACTTTTAAAGCAGCACAATTGTGGATGCATTTGGGCAAAATTTTGATTTTTGATTTAGTAATCAATTCTATGTCAATAAATTCTTTTCAAGACAATGAAAGTAAGTTTTTAACACCTCTTCAGCACAAGGATTTATTAAAGAATTTGCAAGGTAATTTGCAACCAGAATACCGTCGGCGTCTAGAAATTATGTTGCTGGCAGATATGGGGAAATCGCAAACCGAAATCTGTCAAATTTTAGGTTGCTCTCAGGAAATGGCACGTTATTGGATTGCTATTACCAAAGCAGGTTTAGTGGAGCAATGGCAGCAACGATCAATAGGCAGACCGAAAATTGTAAATGAACAATATATCCAAAGATTAAAAGAATTGCTGAGTCATAGCCCACGAAAGTATGGCTATGCATTTAGTAGTTGGACATCTCAATGGTTGAGCAAACATTTGGCAACTGAATTTGGAATTGAAATTAGCGATCGCCACATTAATCGATTACTCAAAGAAATGGGTTTAGCTACACAAAAAAAACGCTTCTCAAAACAAGCAGTAACTCAAGATATAAAGGCAACTGGCGTTAGAATCTGTGATTTACAACCTCACAGTGAGCCGAGTTTATATCAGTCATTTAACCTAATTAAAATTAATAACTAAACTTGGGATAAAGGAGAGGGAATGTCATCAATATTGTCCCAAGAACAACTAGGTGAACTAGTAACCACCATTTTGGGTGAGAAGCTTTCAAATAAAGAATTACAGAATTGTTGGGCAAAAATTGAAATTGTTGAACCACCAGTAGCAAAATTGTTTTGGCAATCAAAAGATGCCAAAGCGGGAATTTATTTAGTTATTAGGGGTAAAGTTAGATTACTAGATAGTTCTGGCAACTTAATTTCCACCCTAGCAGCAGGGTCATCATTTGGTGAAATCACTTTATTTGCAGAAGAAGACTTTAATTGTTATGCTGCGAGGGCTTCATCTAACTTAAAACTCTGTTATCTTAATACAGATGTATTGCAGATTTTGATGGATAAATACCCCAAAATCCGCGATCGCTTATTGAAGCGTGCAGAATCTTGGGATTTGCAGATGGGGAATGGGGAAGACAATCATCAATCTTCAATTCCCAACGTCATCCCCTTTCCCACAAACGCAACCCCGAAAAAGAAGCAACGACGCGCTTATTTCCCAACTCCTCAAGTCAAAGCAGGACATATATGGGCACAGCTAACTAAACGCTATCCCTTCTTTGAACAACAAAGCGCTTCAGATTGTGGTGTCGCTTGCCTAGTTATGATTGGTCGGTATTGGGGTAAGCGCTTTAGCATCAACAGATTGCGGGATTTAGCCAACGTCAATCGCATCGGGGTTTCTCTGCGAGGATTAGCCACTGCGGCTGAAAGTATTGGTTTTGCTAGCCGTCCAGTTAAAGCCAGCCTGGATAAATTAGCACAGCAACCCCTACCTGCGATCGCACATTGGGAAGGGAATCATTACATCGTCGTCTATGAAATTACCAAAAAACAGGTGATTGTCGGCGATCCGGCGATCGGTCAACGTACCCTCACTCATCATCAATTTCAAGCTGGATGGACTGGTTATGCTTTATTATCGCAACCTACCGCCATTCTCAAAGAAAGTGAACAAGCAATTACACCATTTTGGCAGTTATTTGAATTAATCAAACCACATTGGCAAGTATTACTAGAAGTCTTCATCGCTTCGGTATTTATCCAGTTGTTTGGCTTGATTATGCCTCTATTCACTCAATTACTTTTAGATAGAGTAATTGTTCAGGGTAGTACTTTAACTTTAAACGCGGTTGGGTTTGGTTTGTTGATTTTTGGCTTATTCCGCGTCGCTCTTAACGGACTGCGACAATATCTACTAGATCACACAGCAAACCGAATCGGAGTAGCGCTGATGGTAGGTTTTATTAAACATACCTTCCTTCTACCCCTAGCCTTTTTTGAGTCGCGTTATGTCGGTGATATTATTTCTCGCGTTCAAGAAAATCAAAAAATTCAGCGCTTTCTCACAGGTGAAGCACTATCAATAATTCTGGATTTATTGACAGTATTTATTTATGTGGGATTGATGTTTTGGTATAGCTGGCAAATGGCAATGCTAGCCTTGACAATTGTACCGCCATTCTTTATTTTGGCATTGGTTGCTACACCATTCTTTCGCCGGGTTAGTCGTGAAGTTTTTAATGCTTTAGCTAAGGAGAATAGTTATTTAATTCAATCACTTTCAGGCATTCGCTCAATTCGTTCGATGGCAATTGAGCAGACAGTGCGCTGGCGTTGGGAAGAATTACTAAATAATTTGACTAAAAAAATGTTTGGTGGACAGGTAATTGGCAACCAAATGCAAATTTATAGTTCGATTATTGAATCTGTAGCAACTACAGCATTACTGTGGTATGGAGCATGGTTAGTAATTCAAAATCAACTAACAATTGGACAATTAGTTGCTTTTAATATGTTGTTAGGTAACATTATTGATCCTTTCAAACGGCTTACACTACTGTGGAATCAAGTACAAGAAGTAATTATTTCCACCGAACGGATTAATGATGTTCTTTTATCAGAACCAGAAGAAGACTTACAGCATCAACCACGTCAATCTTTAGCGAGAGTTAACGGTCATATTCGCTTTGAAAATCTAACCTTTCGCTATCATCCAGATAGTGATATTAACGTCCTAGAAAACCTGAATTTTGAAATTCACCCAGAGCAAACGGTAGCACTTGTAGGACGTAGTGGTTCGGGAAAAACTACCCTTGCCAAAATGATTTTAGGTTTATATACTCCAACAGATGGCAAAATTTTGATTGATGGTCATGATGTAACCAGTCTTTCTTTGCGATCGCTTCGTTCTCAAATTGGTGTTGTCGATCAAGATACTTTCTTATTTGGTGGCACAATTCGAGAAAACATTAGCATTGCTTTCCCAGAAGCTGCCTTAGAAGAGATTATCGAGGTAGCACGTTTAGCTGGTGCAGATGAATTTATTCGACAATTACCAATGGGTTATGAAACCCAAATTGGCGAAGGTGGGGGGATGCTTTCTGGTGGACAACGGCAACGTCTCGCAATTGCCCGTGCAATGCTTGGTAATCCTCGCTTATTGATTTTCGACGAAGCTACTAGTCACCTCGATGCAGAATCAGAGCGCATCATTCAAAACAATTTCAAAACAATTCTCGAAGGACGTACCAGCTTAATTATTGCCCATCGACTCTCTACAATCCGCAATGCTGACTTAATTTTGGTGTTAGATCGCGGTTTATTAATAGAAAGCGGTACTCATGAAGAATTAATTTCTAAAAAAGGTCATTACTACTACCTGAATCAACAACAACTCGCTCAAGCAAGTTGATTTGGGAGTTTTCACTCATAACTCTTCATTGATATAGCGATTCCCACATTCATGAGGTACAGAATATTGAATTAACCGCTTCGGAAGATAGATAAACGCTGATGGACGCAGATAAATTTGTACCTCAGCAGACTAGGAAACGCTATAATTCAATACCGTTCAGTTCAGCCCGAAATCCTCGTAAAGACGTAGCATTGCTACGTCTCTACATACCATTTTTTACGACCAATTCCTTAATTGAACAGGACTTACGCACGGACTACGTATTTCTGTCATTGCGACGCAAGGAAGCAATCTCAAAGTCTTGTTTTATCGTAACGAGTGCGTAAGTCCTATTGAACTGTATTGATTTATAATTTACAACTTATCACTTAACTATGCTTAATTTAACCCTAATTTATGATAAGCAAACAATCAACAACAGAAGTAACTAATCCAGTTGAAGAAAATCATGCTGTAGCAGCAAATTCTCACAATTGGTATTACGGAACAGAAGAACTACTAGATGCATTACCAAGACGTTGGACACGTTCTTTACTGTATTTTCTGGTAATTTTTAGTGCTATAGTTTTACCTTGGACGATGCTGTCGCAAGTCGATGAAACAGGAAACGCTAGAGGTCGTATTGAACCATTAGGAGAAACCCAAAGATTAGACACTCCAGTTGGTGGCAATATTATTGCTGTCAAGGTGAAAGAAGGTCAAACCGTTAAAGCTGGGCAGTTACTAGTAGAAATAGAGTCGAATGTACTACGAACCGATTTACAACAAGCACAGGCAAAGCTAGACGGACTAATAAATCGATTAGCACAACTAGAACTAGTTAAAAACCAATTAAAGTTAGCAATTACTGTTCAAGAACAACAAAACCAATCCCAAGAATTAGAAAAAGTTTCCCAAGTTAATCAGGCACAGCAAAATCTAGATGCGAAACAGAGTACTTATAACTTACAAAAATTAGAAAAATTGGCTTTAGTTGATCAAGCCAAACAAAATATGAGTTCTACTCAGACTGCCTATAAGTTAGCTAAAATCCGTTGGAATAGAGATTTAACAGAAACTAAGCGCTATCGTCTACTTTGGCAAAAAGGTGCTGTTCCTCAAATCAAAGTTGTGGAACTAGAAAAAATGGCAGAAGAAAGTCAAAGATTAAACGAAGAAACACAATCTGATATCAAACAGGCAAAGCTACGCTTTCAAGAAGAAGAAAACCGCTATCAATCAATTATACGTCAAGCCCAAGCAGATATTGAACAAGCAAAACTAAGATTGCAAGAACAGAAAAGTAGTTATAAAAGTGTAGTTCATGCTGGTGAAATATCTGTGTTAAAAAATCAGGAACAATTGAAAGATATGCAAACACAAATTACCAGCTTGCAATCAGAAATTGCTCAAACTAAAAGCCAGATAGCTGCTATAAAACTACAATTAACGCAACGATTAATGAAATCACCCATTGATGGGGTAATTTTCAACTTACCCATCAAAAAGCCTGGTGTAGTTGTCCAAATTGGTCAGACGATCGCTCAAATTGCTCCCAAGGGAATTCCATTTGTTCTTAAAGCCAATATTCCAAGTCAAGAAAGTGCCTTTTTGAAGGTAGGAATGGCAGCGAAAGTTAAGTTTGATGCTTATCCATTTCAAGATTATGGAGTAGTTACAGGGAAGGTGATTAGAATGTCACCAGACTCCAAAATACTGGAAACACCTCAAGGAAAAATAGAAGTTTTTGAGATGGAAATAGCTTTGAAACAATCTGCTAACAAACCAATTCCCTTAACTCCTGGTCAAACAGCAACGGCAGAAGTGATTGTTCGTCAGAGACGTGTGATTGATTTCATTTTAGATCCGTTTAAAAAGCTGCAAAAAGCTGGTTTAGACCTTTAGTAAATAGTCGATGTGTGAGGATTATAAACATGTTAAAAGTAATAAATGTGTCTCAAAAAGAGATAATTGACCAACTTAAACTCTCTTGCCAAATTCCTAGTTTATTGGAAGCGATCGCTACCCGGAAAATTCTGGCTGATGCTGCCAAAGAAGCAGGTATCAAAGTAGAATTAGAAGAACTTCAACAAGCGGCTGATGCTTTACGAGCAGCCAACAGACTCATCAAAGCTGAAGATACTTGGACATGGCTGCAAAAACATTATCTTTCTGTGGAAGATTTTGAGCAATTAGCAGAAATTAACTTGATATCTGTCAAGTTAGCGCAACATTTATTTGCAGACAAAATCGAGCCTACTTTTTATGAAAATCAACCAAATTATCTAGCAGTAGTCACCTATGAAGTTGTCTTAGAAGATGAAGATTTAGCTTGGGAACTGTTTTATGCAGTCACTGAAGGTGAAATCACTTTCCAAGATGTTACTCGTCAACATATTCAAAATCTAGAACTTCGTCGTGCTGGTGGATATCGTGGAATCAAACATCGTCACGAATTTAAACCAGATATTGCTGCTGCCGTCTTTGTTGCTCATCCTCCTGAGTTACTTAAACCGATTGTAATTTCACAAAAAGTTCATCTCATTTGGGTTGAGGAAATCATTCAACCAAAATTAGACCAGCAGTTGCGATTAAAGATTATGGGTGAGTTATTTTCTGATTGGTTAAAGCAACAAATCGCGCAAGTCGAAATTATTCCCCATTTTGAATCAGATTCCTATTCTCAACCAGTCCAGGAATTGCTGAAGATAGCTTCATAAATTTTTGATTTTATATATAGCTTAGATCCCCGACTTCTTTAAGAAGTCGGGGATCTGGGCAGAATTATCAATTACGAATTATTTGAATCCTGTATGGTGTCTTACGGTGCTTGTAATGCAGAATTTTTAGTCATAAATTACTTGATACACCCTAACTCATATCTTGCACCTACCGAATAAACCCGTAAAAAACAAATAAAGAGTACAAAAGGGTGATTTCCAACGATTTATTGCAGATTGGGTTAATAACTGCATATGTTACTATCACTTGCACCTATATATATAAATTTGACTATATAAAATGTTTATTTTTATTATCTATCTAAAGAGGTAAATCTTACTGTTTTTACTCTTTGGACGTAGATTTTGATAATCTGTTATGCAAGAATAATTTCTATTACTACATGAAGGTCATAGATATGTCATATCTAATGAAGCCAGTAATTTTAGTTTCTTCTCTATTTGCTGCTCAGATAGTGTTTGCACCAGCTTTTGCTGCTCCCAGAGGAAGCTACACTCAGACTTGCATAGGTATTCAAGAATCAAGATATCCGAATGGCAGCGGCGGATATACCGATAGGTTGTCCGCACAATGTCGAGATCGACAGGGTAGAGTAGTAAATGCATACTTAGACAACTATCGTGCTTGTCAACCAAATACAATTACTAATGATAATGGGAGGCTAATCTGTCGGTATCGGTAGTGATGTATGATACTTGGTGGTACAAAGGAAACGAATAGAATAATATTCTTAACAATCTCCGTTTAATACTTCAACCATTTGTACTATCGCCTCTACTTTGCCTGATTGGGGACAAGCCGCCGACATTGCATTCCAAACTCTATTTCCACACCTGGTTGTGTTGCTTCTTTTACAGAATATTGAGCGCCTGAAAGAACTAGCACTTAGTCAAGGAATTGACATTCAAATTTTCAGGTGCAAGATATGAGCTAACGCACCGCTATACAGAATGATGCGTTACGGCTAAAGCCGTAACGCACACTACGAGGGACACTGTATTTAAATTTTGCCCTTAAAGAAAAAAATACCATTTTTTTGTATAAATTTTATCAGAAATTATATGATGTAATTATAATTTTTCTGATAAAAAATTTATAAAATGGTATAAGTATTATTAAGATTGCTATTTAATTATTTCGCTAAATAGCTAATCAAGAAATCTACTACTTTATCAGATGTTTTGAGGAATGCTGTTGCGAATTTTTCATAGCTGCTTAGTATTCCAACTAAAAGTCCAAATGCAGCCTGTTTATCAAAACCACCGTTAACAAATGCAGCTTCAGTTTCAGCTACTTCATTGATGAAGGAATTAGAATCGATCGCCAAGTCGGAAATTGTGATTCTAGACATGATTGTTCTACCTGGTATAAGTAATTTTTCTGTGAATTAAGCTTTCGTTTGCTTAACTCTTGAATCTATCTTCGGCGATATCAAATCTAAATTCAATAGTTAAAAAGAGCAGATAAAACATAACTAAAGGAGTTTTGTCTCCTAATTTATAAGAGAAAAAAATATCAACCATCTAGGGAATCTGTTTATTTATAATCCATAGCGCTTTTGTAGAGAAAAATTACTTGAAGACATAATTCCAGGAGTTTTGTCTTTAAAACTTGGTTGTGGTGAAAAAACAGCAATAATAGTTTGTTGGTTCAAAACGTAAGTCCGTTGGTTCACAACGCAAGTCCGTTGGTTCACAGTAACCGTTCAGGGGGGTAACGAGAGAATAAGAGTTACAGGCGATTTAATTGGTTGATCTAGCTACGTCGTGGGCTCCTCAAATTTAGTAACAATTGTTGGGGTTGTCAGGCGATCGTCAATTAGGGAGACCAAAATCTGGTAATGTGAAATTTATGGAACAAAAGCACCTATCCTACATCGAGCAGATACCCCGTGTTGATTGGGAAAAAACTCCAGCCAGCGTCCAAAAACTGGTAGAGGGGATGGGGCAGCAAATCGAAAGCTTAGAAAAACAATTAGCAGAAGTCCTGACAATCCAGCAACAGCTATTAGAGAAAGCTAATCGTACATCTCAAAATTCATCATCACCTCCTAGTGCAGACCCGCCAGGATTTGGGAAAAAGCAGGAGAAAAAGAAAAGTAACAAAAAACGGGGAGGGCAACCAGGTCATGAAGGTAAAAATCGTGACTTATACCCACCAGAAGAATGCACAGAGGTGGTTGAGCATCATCCAACAATATGCTCTGGTTGTGGAGAAAGCCTAACTGGAGTTGATGAGAATCCATACAGACACCAGATAGTTGAGATTCCGCCCATTGAACCCATAGTTATAGAACATCGCTTACACCAATTGACTTGTTCTCAATGTGGAACACAGACTCGTGCAATATTGCCAGAACATAAACAAGACTGGATACGGCGTCAGAGTTGTTGCAACCGTTGTCTTTGTTGAGTGCGGTATACCACAACAGTCACCGTATGGTACAAAGCGCC
>NZ_KK073768.1:1057095-1066689 GCF_000582685.1 [Scytonema hofmanni] UTEX 2349 | reverse complement strand
ACGATGACCAAGACGAGTTAAATGTGATGTCAAGATTGTTACTTTATTTTAGGCTAGGCGATGCCTGCGGCGGGCATCGCCAACGCTATTGATCAAAGAATGATTGATAAAAGCCTGAAACAGCGTATTTTTGTTAATTAATGTACCGGAGCCAAAATTTGTACAGTGTGTAAGCCCTACCTACCCCACCAGTAATTCAGCAACTGGGGAAGATTGGGCGGCGAAGCGGAGTGCCGGGTGCGGGCTGCGACAATCTTGATGGCTCATACTAGGTCTTGCTAGCCCGTACCCGGTACCGCCCAATCTAGCGTAGCGTTCCCCAGTTGCGTCACTTACCCCCCCCTGAACGGATACGGTTCACAACGCAAGTCCGTTGGTTCAAAACGCAAGTCCGTTGGTTCAAAACGCAAGTTCGTTGGTTCAAAACGTAAGTCCGTTGGTTCAAAACGTAAGTCCGTTGGTTCAGAACGCAAGTCCGTTTTCAAGGATTTGTTGTCTAAAAAGTGTAATTACTTAGATGCTCATCCAGTATTATTTAAAAAAACACCTAGGCATCATTTACCGTGAATGATGCCCATAGGAATGCGATCGCACTAGTACAAGTCGGCGTAAATAAACCAACCATTCTCAATCGCTAAAAAGCTTACTCCATATTACTTTTGAATGCGTGACTTTTGAATGAGTGACTTCCGCCTTGCGGTACTAGTGTTCCACAAGGCGAATGCTAGAATCAAAGGTGTGCGGAGTAAGGGACTTAAATGCCTACTGATGCCCAATTAAGAGGGTTATATCGTCTTAGCTATTGGCTAACGTATATTATGCTTCAGCCTGTACATCTCGTCTGCATTGACGACCGAACAAACAATCTGTATGTTTTGGCTGGAAGTATTGAAAATTTAGAGTTCCAGATTACCCCAAATGGAGAGGTGTTCTGATGAGTCAAGTTAACTATGATGCTATGTCAGATCAGGAGTTAAGACAACACTTTCTCAGGCATCGTGAGGATAAGAAGGCTCTTCGAGCATATTTGGATAGACTCAGCGATCGCCCACGTAACGTTATTACGACTGTAGATGATCCTGACTTTGACGCTAAGATTCAAGCAGCCGTTTTGCAACAAATGCAAGCAGCGGACGATAACGGTGAGGCAGCGATCTAACAATTCAAATGCAGCGGACAGATGATTTTTGCTTTTAACTAGGGTTATTCCCATGAAATTAGATCGAATCACCACCAATCCAAATCGCATGAATGGTCAGCCTTGCATTCGTAATCTCCGGCTGACAGTTCGTCGGGTGATAGAATTACTGGCGACTTACCCCGATCGAGAAGAATTGCGTCAAGAATTCCCAGAACTGGAAGATGAAGATATCAGACAAGCCCTGATTTTTGTATCTTCTTACCTAGACGATCGCATCATTGAGTTACCTCATCGATATGAAACTGTTGCTTGATCAGGGATTACCACTCTCTGCGGCAGCGTTGTTACGTGATGCAGGTGTTGATACCACTCATGTTGGTGAAATCGGAATGTGTGAAGCCGAAGATGAAGAAATTATCCAGAGAGCCAGAGATGAAGAACGTGTTGTTGCTACTCTCAATGCAGATTTTCATACATTGCTAGCACTTGATGAAGCAACTTCTCCCTCAGTTATTCGTATTCGGATTGAGAGGTTACGTGTCCAAGCATTAACGGATCTGTTACTGATGGCGATCGCTGAATGCGAAGAGGAGTTAGAACAAGGTTCAGCTATCACGGTTGAGCCAAGCCGTATCCGTATTCGTCGTTTGCCCCTAGTGCCTAATGTCTAAACACTTGTGCGATCGCTTTCTAAACCAGCGCATTGCAGTAGCAGAAAATTCTCCTGTTACCTCTCAATGAAAGATAATTTCATTCTTGAGTTCTTCGGCGCCTGGTAAGTCTAGAATCTTGGTCATCACGAGAGTCATATTCAGGATTTTCAGTTCTACGACGTCTGGTAGGTCTAGAATCTTGGTCATCAAGCGCGTCATATTCAGGATTTTCAGTTCTTCGTCGGCGTCTGGGTCTATCTTGGTCATCACGTAAGCGATCGCTCACCTCATTAAAGAAATCGCGACGCAAAAAAGGATAATCGCTGACCCACAAATTGCAACTGCGAATATAAATATCGCTGATTTGGTCAATTGTGCTTAAATCAGCGCGATTGGACATAACGAGCATTTCTGCTATTTGACCACGAGCGATCGCTTTATGATAAGGACGTAGTGGTGCTTTAAACTCGGCGGTAAATCCGCTATCATCGCCTAATTCTAAATTAATCCACTTTTCCCTATTTTCCACAATCACTAATTCGCCTCTATTGTTGACTGTTTCCTGTTTACCAATCAACTCTTCTGTCAGCCACCAATCTAGTACTCGACCACGAAAAAAGCCACTATATTTATAATTGCGATATTTAGCATTACGCACACTTGCCCAAAATACTGGTCCCCAAAACCAGTAAAGACATGCTATAAATCCCAGCAAAAATATTATTGATCCAAAATCAAGTCCGAAAAAGAATTTTACAAGTAAAAGAACAGTCCCAGATACAACAGAAATTAATAGCCGTTGCAAAAAATCAGAAAATTTCCCCCAATAATATTTATACTGGGGAGAACTAGCAATCCAAGGAACGAGTTGTTCAAATTTTTGGCGAGTCAGTGGAACTAACATGGTTTTGTCATTTGATAGTTGATGCTGGGCATTGGGCATTGGGCATTGGGCATTGGGCATTGGGCATTGGGCATGAGTCCTTTTGCCCTTTCCCCTTTCCCCTTTTCCCCTCTTTAAATTCCCACTAACAAATTAGAGTATTTTTTCTAAGCCATATACTAACGACTTTAACTGTAAAACTTTGCGAATAGCCAGTAGTACACCTGGCATATAACAAGCGCGATCGCTTGTATCGTGCCTTAAAGTATAAATTTGACCTGCTGCACCAAAAATCACTTCCTGATGGGCAATCAGCCCCGGTAAGCGCACGCTATGAATTCTAATACCTTCATCTGCTAAACTTCCCCTGGCTCCTTTTATTTTCTCCGTTTCTTCCACAAGAGGGGGGTTAAATCTTTTACCCAATTCTGCCAGCATCTGCGCTGTTTGAATCGCCGTACCGCTTGGTGCATCAGCTTTTTGGTTGTGATGCAACTCGATAATTTCTACATGCTCAAAATATTGAGATGCTGTGACAGCTGCTTGTTGTAGCAATACCATCCCAATGGAGAAATTAGGAATAATCAGACATCCGGTACTTGCTTTTTCGGCAAAATCTGCTAAGTCTTGAATTTGTTGGGGATTTAAGCCGGTGGTACCAACTACAGGACGAATACCGTAGGCGATCGCACTGCGAACATTATTATAAACTGAATCCGGATGGGTAAAGTCTATCATTACCCCTGGTTGCTTTTCCTGTGCCGCAAATGCCAGCATCGATTCCAACTGATTGGTAATTGGAACTTCCAACGGTTCACTTAAACCCGCTAATTCCCCTGCGTCTTTGTCTTGATGTTCAGCAGTTGTGTCAATTGCACCTACTAAGGTCATGTCAGGTGCGCTAGCTACTGCTTTGATTACCTCACGACCCATTTTACCAGCAGCACCGATAACAACAACTGGAATACGAGCTTGGTTTGCCATAACTTGAGAAATGCTTGTAAAGATCACTTGCGAATTGTAGAAGAATTTGGTCATCTAGAGATTCGCTTTTCAAATCCACTTTCTATTTATTGTGACTTAATTTACATGGCACTGGAACTTGATTAATGCTAAATTAGTCCAGTCTTGAACAAGAGCGTCTACGTATCTCAAGCTTTCACGATTTTGGTTGAGCAAATTTGTATAAGTCGTACTAATTAAAAACCAAATTGGTGAAAAGATTAATCCGATGTCCGATCTAGCTACAAATATATTATTCCAAGTAAATGAACAAAAAATTTGTCCTCACCTTGCTTTCCAGTCCTGTACTGTTTAGCTCTATACTGTCTATAGTCATGATGACCCAGCCTGCTCATGCAAGTCAAACAGGCACCCCACCCGGAAGCCGTGTTTCATGCCTGGGAGATCCTCAAACCGCAACTCCTCGTTTTGCATGTCAAAGAGTTAGCAATAGTAGTGCTACTCAAGCTAAACCAGCAACTAAAGTAGCACCAGTTCAATCAAATGAGATTACTGAGTTAGAATTCACCGAGCAAGAAAGCGATGAGGCAATAAGATTATTTGGCTGTGATTGTCCTCCCTGCATCAATGCTGTGCGTAAGATTAACGGTTTGAGTCCGATGGCAAGTTAATATTAGGTTTCGTAGTGAGCCAGCGCGGTCTTCTCCCAAAGGAGAGGCTAGCGCCAAGGGGGTCTCCCCCATGAGCGACTGGCGAACCCGTTCGCGCAGCGTCTCGAAGAGAAGGGTGAGCGCTGTACTCGCTCAAATCAAGGACTGAAGTCCTTACTACAAAATTATTCCACGAGTCTAAAAAGCCATGTATTATCCGGCATAAATACGAATAATTACTTAAAAAAGAGCCAGAGAGTAACTTTTCTGGCTCTTATTTTGACTAAAAATAATCAAATTCCGACAAAATTAAGCAAAAATTTAGAGTCTACCGAGGTTATGTAGCCCTAAGATTACCCCTACACCTAAAAGATGACCAAAGGAAGTAGTTGCTAATAGGGCAGGTAAACCAAAACCACCAAAAAACTTATCTGAAGGTAAAGCTGGTTCAGAACTGGGATAGCTAATGCTAGATTTCCCGAAAGCGATCGCAATCACATTGCAGAGAATCATAATTATCCCAACTGTCGGACTCCATTGCAACGGTGTTGTGGCAAAAGTAGCAAGCAAGGTGGATGTAATCAACTTATTTTCTCCAAAATTTTTCTGGAATAAAGATATAATCTGAGTTTTTCGCAAACAAATTCAATAGAAAGCGGGGAATTTAGATCAATAATTTACATATTTTGTCATAACTTCATATAACCATCGTCTTGCTCTTAAGCTATAATTAGTGGGCATATATGTCTGCTTTTAGTATGTGGAGTACCCGATGAACACTCGCCTAGAAGTTGAATCAGCAATCAAGCAATTATCAGAGGATGAAGTTCGCAATCTGGCAAAATGGCTTCAAGAATATCTCGATGAGATGTGGGATCGGAAAATCGAAGTGGACTTAGCATCAGGAAAATTAGATCGTCTCATTGCTAAAGCAGAGGAGGACATTGCAGCAAACAACGTGAAGGATCTCGATGAAGTCCTTTGCGACGGCTGATTTTTGGAAAGCGTATGCCGAGTTGTCACCTGAGATGCAAGAGCAAGCGCGGAAAGCTTATCAACTTTGGCAGCAAAATTCACTTCATCCCTCGTTGCATTTCAAAAAAGTTGGTAAAAACCTTTGGTCTGCCCGTGTCAGTGGTGGGTATCGAGCATTAGCTTTGAAAAAGGGCGACGATTATTATTGGATTTGGATTGGTGATCATGATGAATATGAGAGTTTTTTGAACTAGCCCGTTGCGACAAGCCAGCTAACAACGCAGTGGAGCGGACGACTTCGCGCTACGTTCTAGTCTACTCGACGCCGCTGATTTGAGCCGTTATACATATAGCTTCAGAGGGTGCAATTGCACAGGTCAAAGTAGGGCGATCGCCTATCGCCGTAGGCTGGGTTGACAACAGGAAAGCCAGCATCACTTTTCTCTCTTTAGTACTAACCAGAAGCCAGATTGCACTTGAAGCTGCAACCGTGGATGCGATCGCCAGGCTAAAATGAGAGGGCGATCGCTTCCTTTCACCAGCCCTCAGACGAGGAGATTCTCAAATGCCATTAGCTGAACTCATGTCACAAATCCAGGAACTTCCAAAAATTGACAAGCTTCGGCTAATGCAGTTCCTTGCCACAGAACTGCTCAAAGAAGAAGATGCAAACTTCTTTGTTGCGAACCAGGAGTATCCAGTCTGGTCGCCGTACAATTGTTCTGAGGCTGCCAATGTCTTGATGAATCTTCTGGCGACTTGCAGAAATCAAAAAAGGTACTCTTAAGGGTACTGTCAAAAAATCTACGAATTACCCAAAATGAGACAGAAAACTCATTTTAATAATTCTTATGTTTATCAAAACTTTTGGCACGGCGATTGTAGACTATAACTTAGTCGCTAGTCCAGCGCCCAACATAGTCTACCTCGCACCGAACATCGGAACCTTTGTTTTAGAACACAACGGAACCGCTAATTTTGTTTGGCAAAAAGACCAACATATTGAGTTTTACTCTGAAAAGCTAGCATATAAAGGAATCCGCACCATTTCAAATGTCAAATATTACGAGTGCGAAATATTTGGAGAGACAGAAGAAATGATTATGAAGTTACTGTTTGGTTGCAAGCGTGCAAGCATTGATGACGGATATCGTATCTTTTACCAACGACCCCAAGATAAAGATTATCAGCTTTGGGCTTGGGATGCTCAAACTTTTAAACTGCATAAAGGAGCAAATAACTAGTACCGCTACGCGGAAGTCAAAAGTCAAAAGTCAAAAGTCAAAAGAATGACATTCCGGGCTTTTGCACCATTTTGAATGGTCTGTTTATTTACGCCGTGTTGTACTAGTAATGAGGCGAATAGAATTCGCTACTACACAAACCAAGTCCACCTACGTGGACTTAAGAAAATAACCCTCATAAGATAAGGGTTTTTGTCTGTGTAGCCACGATTTGTAATTGCCAGGGCTGAATAAAATTTTACGTTTATATTTAAGTTTAAAGCTACGTATTTTCTAAGGATTTAATTCGGACTGGTATAGTATTACAAATACTTCAATATATTCTTAATTTTGAATTCAGAAGTACTGAATTCTTATTTAGCGGCAACCAAGACCCGAAGGATAATCTAAACTCAAGGTGATAGCGATTATTTCTTGCCTTTGTTATGTCCTCGACTATAGACTCCTTGCCACCAGCTCTTGCTAAAATAGTCCAACGCTTTCAACGCGCTTCTGAACCAAAGCGACGTTACGAACAGTTAATCTGGTACGGACAGAAGCTCAAAGAGTTTCCCGAAATTGATAAAATACCAGAAAACAAAGTTCCTGGTTGCGTTTCTCAGGTTTATATCACAGCAAACCTGGATGCTGATAAAGTAGTTTTTCAAGGTGATTCTGATTCTCAGTTAACCAAAGGATTAGTAGGACTTTTGGCTGAAGGGTTGAATGGACTAACACCTACGGAAATTGTCCAACTGACTCCAGATTTTATCCAAGAAACTGGTTTAAATGTTAGCCTGACACCTTCCCGCGCTAATGGGTTTTACAACATTTTCAAAACCATGCAAAAAAAAGCGCTGGAATGTAAGTTAAATATATCTAATTAGGGAATGGGGCAATGGGCATGGAAAGAATCGTATTTATTCACGCATGAGCTAATATCCCTTCTTTAATTCTCATTGCCCATTGCCCAATGCCCCATGCCCAATTACCAAAATTTAGTCTGATGTCTACTGATTTATTATCTTCCCCTGTCGGCATTGGTGGTGTAGTTCAAGAATATTTCTGGAACTGGGAAAACCAGCAATTGCGCGTTGTTTATGAAACTTTAGGTACAGGTTCGCCGATATTATTACTTCCAGCTTTCAGTACTGTTTCCATGCGATCGGAAATGGGCGAACTTGCCAAGCTTTTATCTCCACATTTTCAAGTTGTCGCTGTAGATTGGCTTGGTTTTGGAGAATCGTCACGCGCCAGTGTAGATTATCGACCTGAATTGTATCACCAATTTCTGCACAATTTTGTGAAATCTGTTTTTAATACGCCAATTGCCGTAATTGGGGCTGGACATGCTGCCAGTTATGTGCTGCAATTAGCCGTTAATCAGCCAGATGTTGTTTATGCTGTTGTGTTGTTAGCCCCGACTTGGCGTGGTCCTTTGCCGACAATGGGGGCAAGTCAGCAGATTGCGGGTATAGTCAGAGGATTAGTGCGATCGCCTATTCTCGGTCAAGTTCTCTACAAGCTCAACACTACGCCATCTTTCTTAAGTTTCATGTACCGGCGCCACGTTTACGCCGATCCTGCTATACTCACACCCAGCTTCATTCAGCATAAGTGGCGTAACACTCAACAGCCAGGAGCAAGATTTGCTCCCGCAGCTTTCGTCACCGGCAACCTGGACGCAGTACACAGCCAAGCTGATTTTATCGCGATCGCAAAGCGCTTGTCTGTCCCCCTAATGGTGATAATTGGCGAATCTAGTCCCCCCAAATCAAAAGCAGATATGGAAGCTTTAGCTGCCTTACCAGGTGTGAAAAGCGCAGTTATTCCCGGATCTTTGGGACTGCATGAAGAATATCCAGAAGTAGTTCTTCAAGAAGTCTTACCCTTCTTAAAGGCGCTATCATGAGCAAGATAATGATTATCATTAAATAAGAAAAAGGCATTCAGAGAATGTTTACGGAAACACCGAATACAGTGCCTGTAACCGTTTTGACGGGCTACCTGGGTGCAGGGAAAACAACACTTCTCAATCACATCCTCACCTACGAACACGGCAAGAAAGTTGCTGTCATCGTCAATGAATTTGGGGAAGTAGGCATTGATAATCAATTAATTATTGATGCAGATGAAGAAATTTTTGAAATGAATAACGGCTGTATCTGTTGTACAGTACGCGGTGACTTAATTCGCATCATCGGCAACTTGATGAAGCGGCGTGATAAATTTGACCATTTAGTAATTGAAACTACTGGATTAGCAGACCCCGCACCGGTGATTCAAACGTTCTTTGTTGATGAAGATATGCAAAATCAACTGTCTTTGGATGCAGTGGTGACAGTTGTCGATGCCAAACATATTTGGCAACATTGGGATGCAGACGAAGCACAAGAGCAAATTGCCTTTGCTGATGTGATTTTGTTGAATAAAACTGATTTGGTAGCACCAGAACAGTTGGATGAATTAGAAAAGCGGATTCGTTCAATGAATGCGATCGCCAAAATCCACCGTACCCAGAACTCTGAGTTAGGAATGGACGCTTTATTAGGTGTAAAAGCCTTTGATTTGGATCGCGCTTTGGAAATTGACCCGAATTTCTTAGGTGAAGATGCTCATGTACATGATGAAAGCGTGTATTCTGTAGCTTTGGTAGAACAAGGCGGAGTGGATGGACAAAAATTAAACAATTGGTTGTCCGAGTTATTACGTACCCAAGGACCAGATATCTTCCGGATGAAAGGTATTTTGAATATCGCCGGCGAAGATAATCGCTTTGTGTTCCAAGGAGTGCATATGATATTTGATGGGAAAGGCGATCGCCCTTGGAAACCAAACGAAACCCGCAAAAACGAACTTGTCTTCATCGGTCGCAATCTCGACGAAGCCAAACTCAAAGAAAATTTCCGTGCTTGTCTAATTTAAAACAAAGTGGGTAATGCTCCCGTAGGAAGTGGGGGAAGATAAAGAAGCTTTCCCTTTTTCTCCCTTATCTCCCTTATCTCCCTCATCCCCCTTATCTCCCAATACGCGGGCGTGTTAAGGCAAGAGACGCGATAAATCGCCGTCTCTACAAAGGACTTATTATTGTAAAGACGGCGATTCA
>NZ_KK073768.1:1001485-1056995 GCF_000582685.1 [Scytonema hofmanni] UTEX 2349 | reverse complement strand
AGACGGCGATTCATCGCGTCTTTGCGATCTATAATTTTCATCAAAAAATCTTATCCGAACCGTATTGCCCCCACTCCTCCAAAATGAACCCCCTAACCGCTAATTCCAAAGAATTTGACCAGCATTTTTCCGGGATGCTTTCAGATTATGTGACAGCGATCGCCTGGTCGCCAAATAATACAACTTTAGCTGCAACCTCCGCTGCTGGGGAAGTCGCACTGTGGCAAGATGGCGATTTAGCAACTTTGCAAGCAGGCAACGGTGAATCGCTAAACTGTGTAGCCTTTTCCCCAGATGGGCAATTCTTAGCAGTTGGGGGACAAGATGGAAGGGTAAAAATTTGGCGGCAAAGTGAATTAATTACTACTTTGGAAAATGCCCCCGCTTGGGTTGACAAACTAGCTTGGAATCATACTAGCAATCAGTTGGCTTTTAGTTTGGGGCGTTACGTACAAGTGTGGGATGCAGACTTAGGGGAAACAGTTGTCACGCTAAATTTTGAGAATTCATCAGTATTAGGTATCGATTGGCGAAGTGATGGACAATATTTAGCCGTTAGCGGTTATCACGGTGTCAAAGTCTGGAATTCTCAAGATTGGGATGAGGAACCATACGTTTTAGAGATGCCTACAGTCAGTGTAGCTATGGCTTGGTCGCCCGATGGGAAATTTCTGGCTTCTGGGAACATGGATCGCAGCGTCACCGTGTTAGAATGGGGTAATCCCGACCCTTGGGTAATGCGCGGCTTTCCTGGTAAAATTCGCCATTTAGCATGGTCAGAAGTTACCACCCAAGTAGGTGCGCCGATTTTAGCTTCTTCCAGCGTTGAAGGTATTGTAGCCTGGGAAAAGCTGGAGGATGAAGCTTTGGGATGGGAAGCGACAATATTAACAAATCATGTGGATATAATTCAGGCGATCGCTTTTGCACCTAACAGCTTTATTCTCGCTTCTGCTGCGAGTGATGGCTGGCTATGTTTGTGGAATCAAGCCAAGCAAGTATCGCAAGTTCTTACAGGTGCATCAGCAGGCTTTTCCTGTCTAGCTTGGCATCCCCAAGGCAAATTACTTGCTGCTGGTGGTGACAATGGCGAATTATTCGTTTGGTCAAAAGTTAACCTGGGTCAAGATTTTGGGCAAAGTTAAGCAAAAATTGGTACTAGCACTATTATTTATTAGCCGAAAGATTTGGAGTCATCTCACAAAATTGCATTGCTCTCTTTTTATGTTAATTATCTATAAATTTAACGAAATAACCTTAATTTGCCAGACATAATATAACAATATAGCCGAATATTATCTTCTCTAACACTCGTATCTAGCGGACTCCCAATGCAACCGAGCGTTCTCTAAAAGAATTATTATGATAACCACCTGCAAAAAGCAATTGCTGGTTGTTTAACAGTAACTGCTCTAGATTATTATTTTTATAGAAAGATTTGTAGAGTGTAATATTATCATTGCTTTTCATTATTGCGTTGTGAGTTATTTCTGTATTTAATTGACACCCACCAAGAAAGCCTGTACAAATGATTGAAAAAATGGTTAGTTGTAATTTCATATGATAACTCTTGTGGCTGAAGTAGTTGGGACTAGATGCTTTATCTAAGTGTTATCTTATGTCCATTGCATCTGGGTTAAATTAGAATAAGATTAGAACCTGATTAACTCCTTTACTTGTATTTCCTTAATCAAGCGCGAATTATCCGCGTCACAAGTGCGCTACCTCTGCGTTTAAATTTCAACCTTTAGTGCAGGTCGCTACACCTACAAGGATCATCAGAAACCAGCTTGTGAGCACGATCTAAGGTCTGTCGGATTTATGACTCCTCCTCCTGCATTATGGAATCGTAATCCTGCACTCCGTAAAAAACGCCGTGGACGATCCGCTCAGTTTCTACGGAAAAGGCAATTGTTACCCGTTTGGCATACCCGATAATCCGCAAATTCGGTCGCAGATCATCCCGTTTGGTTCCACGCTCCGGGAAGGTGGAAAGACTCTGGCAAAAGGCAATGACGCCGCTGATGTAATGCTCTGCCCGTTCTTCCCCGCCATGTTCTGCGATATATGCGTAGAGACTGCCGAGTTGTTGCTCTGCCCGTGGCGAGAAGATGACGTTGTATTTTTTCATCTAGCGTTGCTATGTTGTTGTCCGTTTGTGGTATCCAGAGCGGATACGCGCCATCATCTGCTCTGCGGGGATACCCAGCGTTGCATCGGCTTCACATTCGTCATAGCTTTTGACGACTTCTTCGCGTAGCCACTTTTCAAGAGCAGCGTCACGCGCCTGGAGGGTACGCAGACCGTCACGGATAACTTCGCTCTCCGTGGCGTATTCGCCAGAAGTGACTTTAGCCTTGACCATCTCCAGCATGTCATGAGGCAAGGTGATAGTGAGTGCCTGTGTCTTTCTCATAAGGGATTCTCCTGCTTAAAGCTAACTTATCAAAGTGTATGATTTAATCATACACTGCTATAAGGACGCGCTAGAAAGGGAAGAAGAACTATCAGCTATGTATTTTACACTACAATTGCCTATGTGCGTTTACCCTGATGCCATTAGCTCACTGATGAACAAAATTTGTGGGAACAGCAATGAGCCAGCTAAAACATACATCAATCAAAAGGAAATATAATTAATGACAGAAACACAAACGTATGAGTACGAAGAAGTGTTTGTAACAGGAGAGATTCATCCTATTACTTTGTTGCAAAAGTTGCTTCAGTCAGGTGTTATTTCTGACTATATTCTTTATCAAGATCGCGACGAAGTGCGTATCGCTGGTAATATATTATTTAAGGTATCAGTAAGCCTTGATGCTATCTCATTAGAAGATATAGAAAAAAAGCTGTCAGTCCCTATTAGCGATCCATTTAAACAAGTAGAATCCTTATTAGCGTCTTTGCCAATTGTAGATTGGACGGCTTACGGCTATATCGCTTTTGATATAGTTCGCTTCTATTCGAGCTACTCCAAAGCAATTCAGCAACCACTTTTATGTTTTATTGTACCAGAAACAGAACTTCACATTACGACAGAAGGAATAAAAATTAAAAGCATAAAATCGCTAGATAAAATCAAACAATTGTTATCAGTGAAGAGCCAATTGACAGAGTTCATTCCAACACCTATATCAATTAATTTTACTGATAACGAGCGGGAATCTTATCAAAGTAAAGTAAATGTTCTCATTCAAGCTATTCAAGCAGGTAAGTTACAAAAAGCTATACTTTCTCGTTCTGTAAAGATCAAAGGAGATTTGGACGTTCTTAAAACCTATATAGCCGGAACGAAAGTTAATAACTCTGCCCGTTCATATTGTCTAAATATAGAAAATGTACGTGTTGTAGGCTTTAGTCCCGAAATTCTTATGCAAATAGACAATCAAGGATTTGTTATTACCAATCCGTTGGCTGGTACACGGCGACGTGGTGAAAACTCGGAAGAAGATGCTCACCTGTATAATGAATTATTTACTGATGCTAAAGAGGTTAAGGAACACGCGGTCTCCGTCAAACTTGCTCAACAAGAGATTGCCAAACTTTCTGTACCTGGGACAGTTAAAATATTTGACTTTATGCAGGTCAAGAAATACCGCTACGTACAGCATTTATCATCGCGAGTGAGCGGTCAGCTAAAATCTGAGAAAACTTTATGGGATGCTCTGAAGGTTTTATTTCCAGGCATTACTGTGTCTGGTATTGATAAAAGTCAAGCGTTGGAATGGATAGATCGCCTAGAAGACGAGCCAAGAGGTATTTATGCAGGTGCTATTGGTTGGATAAACAGCACTGGGCTTGTAGATTTAGCGATCGCCATCCGCTCGGTCTATCAATACGATGACTGGGTTTACCTAAATGCTGGAGCAGGTATAGTAGCAGAATCACTTCCACAATTCGAGTACATGGAGTCTGTTAACAAAATGAAAACCATGTTGTGTTGTCTGGTATTGAAGCATTAATCAACCCAAGCCATGAATGACTTAGATGTAACTTTTTGATTTAACACTCCAGACACAATTGCTTTATAAGTCAACTTTTTCTCAATTCATCCAGTATTTTCGCGCAAACGTTATGCAAAATATAGCCTTTGGATTTCAATTTCCTGAAAAAATGAACGAACCAAAATTTTTATTCGACTTTCTAGATAAATGTGACGAAATAGATTCGGTGCGTGTATGCAAACAGAAAATCATCGATTATTTAGGCATTAAAGAAGGTGATTGCGTTTTAGATGTAGGGTGCGGAATCGGTCAGGAAGTACAACGTATAAAACAAATTGTTGGTAACAATGGTTTAGTTGTGGGAGTAGATAAAAGCGAGTTAATGATTGGGGAGGCAAAAAAAAGAGCAGAACAATTAAATCTGTCAATCAAGTATTATGTAGCCGATGCCCAATCTCTCAATATGAATGATAATAGCTTTGATGCCTGTCGGGCAGAACGTGTTTTATTGTTCCTAGAAAACCCAAAGAACGCAGTTTGGGAAATGATTCGTGTATTGCGCCCTGGTGGCAAGCTTGCTATCTTTGATTTTTACTTAGACGGCACTTTTGTTAACTCGGCTTTTCCGGCTTTAACTCGCAAAATTGTTGGTTTCATATCGGACAGTTTTCCCAATGGATTAATAGGCTGTAAACTCCCGGAAATATTTGAAGACTTAGGTTTAAGCAACATCACTTTTGTTCCGCACACTAATCTAGCACCATATGATTTTTTTGTGCGAGTTTGTTATGGAATTTTAGAGCAAGCGCTTCACCAAAAAGTCATATCAGAATCAGATTTAAATCAATGGGTAAATCAGTTAAATAAATTGCAAGAAGAAGGGCGTTTTTTAGCAGGTTTCCCAGGTTTTATTGTGACCGGACAAAAAAAATAGTCTCAAGAAGTTTAAATTGGCAAAATAGTTGATAGCAATACAGTTCAGCGAGGGCAAACTGCTTGTTTTCCTCAAGCGGCTCGATACGGAAATCGCTTTGCATCTTCGCTCCCGTCATGGGGGAAATCAAGCTGGGGAAACGGTGGTGTCGCTTTAAGCCTTTACCTTTGAGTTGATGGTGAACAATCTGTTGGGATATGCTGTATCTGCAACACCCTCTGTAATTTATTACTTATGAAGCTCGCCAAACTTATTTTGCTCGCCTTTCCTGTAGTTCTAGCGTCAGCATTGATGCTTGCCTTACCAGCCGCAGCGTCGATTGTCAATGCACCTACAGCCCAGGTTACTTTGGTATCTACACAAGCAATTTCCCAATCGCTTACACCAAAGTTCACTCAAGAATCTAATCCGATCAAAGATCAACTTGGTTGTAATTGCCCTAGTTGCGTTCAAGCTAATTTTCAGCTACTGCAAGGTAAGCTACCATTTGCAGGCATTTAAAAAGTTATAAGTTATGCAGTAGGGGTACAGCGCAACGTTGTGCCCCTATTGATTATGGTTGGATGTGAATCCCACTGCTACAATTTCCAACAGATGCCTGACAGTGATGTCAAAAAAAATACCATCAAATAATTCTCTGCGACTTGCCCTTCTTGCTCTAGCGATTGGATTCGCTGGCTGTAATCAAAATACAAACACCGCTTTCACGCAAACCAGTAGTAGAAATAATAATTTGCCTCAAGTAGTAGCGACTACAAGTGTACTGTGTGATTTAACTAGACAAGTAGCGGGTAACTCAGTTAATCTAACCTGCTTGATTCCCCCAGGAGCAGATCCCCACCTTTATCAACCAAAGCCGGAAGACCGGGAAGCGATGCAGACGGCAGCGCTTATTTTATACAACGGCTACAATCTGGAACCAAGTTTGATTAGATTGATTAAAGGCACTAAAAACCGTACACCGAAAATTGCAGTCGGTCAAGTTGCGGTTCCCAAACCACAGCAGGTTCAGCAAAATAGCAAGATAAACGATCCTCATGTTTGGCATAATGTCAAGAATGCGATCGCAATGGTGGATGTCATCAGCCGCAACCTAGAAAAAGTCTCACCAAAAAACGCACCGCTTTATAGCAGTAATGCCCGACAAATCAAAAGTGAGCTAACTCAGTTCGATAGTTGGATTAAGTCAACAGTTACAACTATTCCCCCCAATCAACGCGAATTAGTTACAACTCATAATGGAATGGGTTATTATGCTTCTTCTTACGGTCTTTCATTAAAAGGCATCAGCACCGAAGGAAAACCTACAGATGCCCGTGTCAAAAACTTAGTAAATAATATCAAACAGGCGAGAGTGCCGACAATTTTTGCCGAGACAACAATCAACCCGAATTTAATTCAGTCTGTAGCAAGACAAGCGAGAGTCAAAGTTTCCCAAAGGGAACTTTTTACCGATGGTTTAGGTGAACCCGGAAGCGAGGGAGAAACCTACCAGAAAATGATGACGGCAAATACCCGCACAATTGTCGAAGGATTGGGAGGAACTTACTTGATATTTGTACCGAAAAGTAGGTAATGGGGCAATGGGCATAGGGCATGGGGCATGGAAAGAATTGTATTTATTCCCGCACTTGCTTTATTGAACTTCTTTAATTCTCACTGCCCATTGCCCATTGCCCAATTCCCAATTTTCAACGCTTCGGTTCCGGGTTCCCTAGAGGTGGTGGAACTGGGGGAATATTCATCGGTTGTGGGATTTTGTTCAAATCGGGAGTTGGGGCTGCGGTGGGTGTAGCAGGAACTGGTGGAGGAGAATTTGTGGTTGTGGAATCTCGTCCAAAAAATAGGAGCGATCGCGCAGTTTTAAAGTAAGTTGCCCAAACATGGGGATCGGGACGATTTCGCCATTGCGGACGACTAACTTCTAATGACAAAACTGGAGCGATCGCCCCATAATTTTGGGCGGTTACAATTACGGAAACGTCTGTAACTAAAATATCTTGGTCAAAGCTACGTTGAGCCGCTGCCCTAGCCGCCGCTTCCGCTCTCCTGAGGATGGTTTCGTAGTTTTCCTCTGGTAAAGTGTCAATCGCCAAATCAACTCTCGCGGTATAAGCTTGCACACTCTGGGGGGCGATCGCTTCACACACAAGCCACAAAGGAATTGCAGTACCAAGCAAAACAATTAAAGGAACTATCCGGATTTCTTTGGCAATTTGGCTAATAACTGAAAAGGGAATGATGGATGATAGTTGGTGAGCAACACTTCTGCTCATAGCTTTATGCTCCTTACTGATGATCTGTAATTTGAAATAAGCGAAGGTATTTTCGGATAAAAAATGTCAGAAAAATTACACATAATCAGAAGACCCATTCAGAATCACCTGAACTATATGACATAGGTTAGCCTTGTTTTTTCAGCAAAGCCAACCGCAATTTTATGCAAATAAACAATAACTAAAAAAAGCGCGATGGCAAATTATTGGGCGATCGCTATAGGCATCAATCAATATCAATTCTTTCAACCCTTAGGTTGCGCTCAAGCAGATGCTGAGGCAGTCTTAGATTTTTTCATTACACAAGCGGGTTTTTCGTCGCAACAGTGTCTGTTAATGACAGATACTTCGCCACCTATTGGCAATAGATCGACCTATCCCAGCAAAGAAAATATTCTCGTTTTGCTTGAGGATTTAGTAGCCAATTTTTGGCAACCGCAAGACTATGTATGGTTGTTCTTCAGCGGTTACGGAGTCAACTACAATGGCAACGATTATTTGATGCCACAAGAAGGTAATCCTGCTCAGGTGCTTCATACTGGCATTCAAGTGCGATCGCTGATGCAAAGTCTGCAATTTTCTAACTTGAATCTTGTCCTAGTGTTGGATATCAACCGCACTTTTGGTGCTCAAGGAAATACTCTCCTTGGGCAAGAAATTTTAGACCTAGCGCAAGAACTCCAAATTGCCACAATTATTTCTTGTCAAAGCGAACAATTTTCTTACGAAAGTAACGAACTCGGTCACGGAATCTTTACCGAAGCGTTGTTAGCAGCTTTGCATTCCGGTCATGGTAGCAGCTTAACAGAGTTAAAAAATTATTTGAATCTCCGCACGCCAGAATTTTCTCGACACTACTGGCGTCCAACACAAAATCCTGTTGTTATTATTCCATCAAAACCGCAACAAATCCTACCTTACCAAACTCAGACCAACAACAGTGAGGAAGCCTCAATTTTTCCTACAGAAGAAATCTTTGCTGTTGCTGTTGGATCTCCATCTCTCCAAGAAAATTCTTTCAGAGAAACTTCGCTTCAGTTACAACAAGTTCCACTTGAGCCACTAACCTGGGGAGAAGCCCCAACAATAACTTCTATATCACACAGTTTCGGAGGAGGTCAAGCAACCTCAAAGGATATTTCTACCCTGGATTCAAAACAGACGACTACAGGTAGAAGATTTATCCCTGAATCACCTCAACCCTACGTCTCTTTTCCCCAAAAAAGAAGGAGATATGCTCGATTGTGGAAACAGCTTGTATTGTGGGGTGTTGGCACCACAATGGTACTAACTTCAATCGTGCTAGTTTGTGTCCGCAATAAGCCAGGATTTAGATTTGCGGAAATATTGCCAAAAGCACCTAGCGGTACCACTACTGACATAAACGTGGTCAAAACACCAACTGTCCGCTCTATTTCTGAGACAATTGCCCCAGTTCCACCAAAAAATCAACCAAACTCGCAAACAGCTTTGATTTCTAAGTCGCAACAGCGAAACCAAGCTGTATTAGATTTGGCGAAACAGTCGCTCAGACAAACTCAAGCTAGCGACTTAAGAATGGCAATTGTCACTGCTCGGAAAATCAAAGCTGGTGAACCGCTCTACGATCAAGCTCAGGAGAATATTAAGATTTGGAACCGGATGATTTTAGATTTAGCGGAAGGTCGTGCCAAACAAAGACAATATGCAAGTGCGATCGCCGCAGCTCAATTAATCACCAAAAGCGAGCCGATTTATCCCAAAGCTCAAGCTGCAATTACTCAGTGGCGGTTAGAAGCAAAGCAGTATCTTAGTAATACAACTGTTTTATACGCCGCTAATGGCTTAATTCAGCCCGGACAAGCATCTACCTATAATCGAGCGATCGAAGTCGCGAAGAAAGTATCACCCGGTCAACCAGGATTCGATGAAGCACAAAAATCGATGAATAAATGGAGTCAAATAATTTTATCTCTCGCCAAAAAGCGTGCCGCTAAAGGCGAATTTAAAGCCGCAATTGAAACCGCTCTTTTAGTTCCAGAGGTAACAGCTCCTTACGAAGAAGCTCAAACAGCGATTCAAAAATGGCAAAAAAAATAGTAGAGACGTTCCACCGGAACGTCTCTAGCGCCCACCGGAACGTCTCTAGCGCCTTTCAATATTAGCAGTACTGTGATATGTCCTCGCCGCAATCATCGGCTAGATAGCACAGCGCTCGAAAGCGTAATCCAACCACTTCTTCGTATAAGGGGTTAAGCTTACACATCGGTGGAATGTGAAACAGCGTTTTGCCGAATAATTTTACATCGCGCTCAAAGGGACATTGAGCCGGAATCAATCTGCACAAGCGGTGAGCAGAGACGCGATCGCTTACTTTAATATTGTCCATCCAAAGCCGCAGCGGTTGAAGAATGTCACGGTCAGACTCTGAGGAACGACTGTACGGCGCGGTTACATTAGTGTCAGATGCATTTGCTGGATTTAACGATACCCAGCTTGCTAAAAAAATCTTTGGCGTGGTACTATCAAATACCTTCATGGTTCGCTCCTCTGTGTTTGTGAGGCTTCGGAACTGTCCGATGACTCTCTACAATGTGTAAATAATTTTTCCGGGAAGAATCGTGTTTTGACTTAGAAACACTCTGATCTTTAGGTAGCTACTAGAATCAGAATCTACTTATTACTACGTCAAGTTAACCGCACTTTTCCCAAAACTGGAAGTCTACTAGCACTATCTTGTTGATAACTTGACACACTTTAAATGTTAATAAAGACATCTGCCTTTAGACAGGTTTTATTGTAACATTTACAAAACTTAATGCAAGTTGCTTGTGCCAGTATTTTTACTGGTAATTGGGCATCGGGCAATGGGCAATGGGCAGCAGGAAGGGGAAAGGGGAAGGGGAAAAGGGAAAAACTTTTCTTCCTTTACCCTTTAACCTTTTCCCCTCATGAAATTCTCCCTTGTCTCCCATTCCGTAGTCCCCAATTCCTAATCTATTGTTCCCAGTCTTCGGTAAAAAAGTGATTATCCTTAAATATGGAATTTATAGCGTATTAGGGTTGACTTACTTAGGGTTAGCGTTGGGCAGCCTACCTGGGTTGCGGATGAACCGCGCTACGATCGCTTTAGTTGGATCTGCCTTTCTAATTGCTTTGGGTGTAGTAACTTTACAGGAAGCATGGGAAGCAATTGATGCCAAAACTATCGTGTTTTTGTTGAGCATGATGATAGTCAACGCTAATTTATCCTATGCAGGATTTTTCCCACAGGCACTGTCGGTGTTGTTGAGTTTTACCCGGAGTCCTCTAGGTATATTAATAGCCTTAACCTTTGGCAGTGGTATCCTCTCCGCCATTTTTCTCAATGACACTATAGCGCTGGTTTTGACACCATTGACATTGAGCTTGACTCAAGCTTTGGGTTTAAATCCGATTCCTTATTTACTAGCAGTTGCGGGAGCAACTAATATTGGTTCGGTAGCAACTTTGAGCGGGAATCCGCAAAATATATTGATTGGCTCGTTTTCCGGTATCAGCTATTTAGAGTTTTTATGGGCATTAGCTCCAGTTGCATTGATTGGCTTGATAATTCAAATAGGATTGCTGTGGTTGCTTTATCCAGATGTGCGTTCACGGAGTGTGCCGCAGGTATCGCTTCAAGCGAGCGATCGCTTATTCACCACAAAAACACGTATATTCAAACCGCTATATCAAAAAACTTTAATCATCACCACCGGATTACTCATTGCTTTTGTTGCCGGCTTACCCTTAACAGAATCTGCCTTAGTCGCTGCTAGCTTATTACTAATTACTCGCCGAGTCAAGCCACAGCGCATCCTCAAAAAAGTGGATTGGAATCTGTTAGTAATGTTTTCTGGACTTTTTATCTTGACAAGAGTGACGCAAAAGTTAAATTTATTGCAACCATTTACTCATGCAATTAACTCTGCTGCTAGTTTATTAGGGGTGACAGCTATCTTGTCTAATTTAATTTCTAATGTTCCAGCGGTACTTTTGCTGCAACCGTTGATTCCTAAAACCGATACTCATTCCTGGTTATTATTAGCAGCCGGATCAACTTTAGCTGGTAATCTAACTTTGTTTGGTTCCGTTGCAAATCTAATAGTCGCAGAAGCTGCAAACGAGTTAGGTTACAGGCTGACTTTTTGGGAGCATTTGCGCTTTGGGGCGCCGTTGACTGTATGTACTTTAATTCTGGTTTATCTGTTGGTTTAGAAATTTATTGCAAATAACGAGGCTATTAAATTAGCCAACCACGTTGAAGTCCTTGCTCTATACCACCTGCCCAATCTGTGGTTAAATGTGTCCGCACAGTAGAAAACAGATGCCACACTACATTAGGATCAATTGGGTTTTTAATATACTTATCAAGGTATCTATATTCTCTGTCAGTATTTTTTTGTTTTCGTAAGACATAAATTTGATCGACCTTATACTTTCGTAAATTAACTGCATCGGAAAGCTTGAGCCACTCCATCACCACAATATATAATCCGTTTGGATTTCGAGCTTTGTTTTATGACTTTCTTTAGCTCTGAGATTCGCTCCATGTACTAGCATAAGTGTGTTTATAATTTCTACTAATATTCTCAGCGATCGCTTTTCCTAATAGTGGTGGTACAGCATTACCAATTTGATTATATTGACAGAGATGTTTTTCTGCTGTTCTACCTTCTCTCATAAGTAGCTTGTGACTGACAACAGTTGGTTTGCCTTTAAACACAAATCAATCTGGAAATGATTGAATTCTTGCACCTTCTCTGGCAGTAAAGTTTCTATTTTTATATGGATGTACAAAATTTGCATAAAATGAAGCCGGAATAGTATGACATGGTTTGTGCGGATATAATCTTCTACTATTTTGATCGTAGACTTTTTCAGATATAATCCCATTGCTATTTCTTTTATATGGTTTTAAATGTTCTGGAACGTCGGCAAGTGAGTCTCCCCAAGAGATTAATTTAAAACGTTCTATAGTTCGTTTGGAATGTTTCATAGCTACGTGATTGTACACTTTTCGAGAACTGATTCGCATTTGATACTGATACTCATTGCTAGGTTCTTTATCATATTCAACTTCCTCCTTACCTTCTCTAGCATTGATATCAGGTAGGTCTGAAATAGCCTCCCATAATGTAGGACATAACTTTAGTGTCGAGTCAAAAATTTGTAACTGTTTATTATTTGAAAAATAGTGCGTAGCTTCTGGAAAAGGCATTTCCAACTTGATACGAGAGGCAATAACAAATAGCCGGCGCCTTATTTGTGGTATTCCGTATCTAACAGCTTCCAGTATGTCGGTGTAGACATAATATCCAATTTTTTCTAGCTCTGTTTTTATAATTTCAATAACAGGCTCTCCTGAGATTGTCTTGGCACTTATCAGTCCAGGCACATTCTCCATGATTAATAACTTTGGTTTGAATAATTTTCCCACTCTTAGAAAATCTTGAAACAGAGAGTTTCTAGGATCTTTTGGATCGCCCGCATTTTTTCTACAACTTGAGTATCCTTGGCAAGGTGGTCCACCTAAAATAACATCAGGCAAATTATCCTTAAATGCATTTATCAAATATTCATCTGAGAACTTTTGTATATCTCCAACAAGTACTTTTGCATCTTTATGATTATATGCAAATGTTTCCGCAGCCCACTCGTCTTCTTCTATTGCTCCAATAATGCTATTTCCTGCCAGCTTAAACCCCAGACTGAAACCTCCAGCGCCTGCAAATACATCAAGTACTTTTAGCAATTAAACGCCTCCTTTCAAGGGTTAACTCCCTGACTTTATCTCACGCCAAAACGCAAAGACTCAAAGTTTTCCTTTGCGCCTCTGCGTGATACTTTTCTCTTAACTTCCCTACGACGCCACTTGAGCAGCAGTGCGAGTCCGGCGTCTTCTGCCATCAGTAGCAACTTTCACCGGAGGTTCATCAGGAGTTTGCATCAACAAAGTCACAGATGGTTGACATTGCAATTCCTTTCTGATGGATCGTTGCAATTCGCGCTCTAACATGCCTTGCAATCCACCCCAGTCCATCTCTGATTGCTCGCTTTCAAAGCCAGGATTGCTAAATTCAGACCAACGCACGGTGAGGATTTCTTCAATCCGCTGTTGTACCCACTTTTGCAGCAGCGATCGCTCGATACTTGTCACCACCCCGCGCAGGTGAATTTCTGGTTTTGCCATCAGCTTACCATGCCAATCTATTGCCGCAGCGATGGTGACGATACCTTCTGAAGCCATGCGTTGCCGTTCTTGCAATACTTTGGAGCTAACCATGCCAGAACTAGAAGTATCTACCAGTTCTATACCAGACGGCACTTTACCAGCAATTTTCATAGAATTTTCTGTTAATTCTATGACATCGCCATTATTTATAATCACCATGTTCTCTGCCGGAATGCCCACACTTTGAGCCGTTTGGGAGTGCTTCACCAGCATTCGATGTTCACCGTGAATTGGCAAGAAGTATTTAGGTCGAGTCAATGCCATCATCAGCTTTTGGTCTTCTTGACAGCCGTGACCGGATACGTGTATTCCTTTTTCTTTACCGTAAATTACATTTGCGCCCTGCATCATCAACTTATCGATGGTGTTGACGACAGCGATGGTATTTCCGGGAATCGGGTTAGCAGAGAATACTACTGTATCGCCTTGCCTGATTCTGATGTGGGGGTGTTCTTTGTTAGCAATTCGTGTCATTGCTGACATCGGTTCCCCCTGTGAACCAGTAGTCAAAATCAATACTCTATCTTCTGGTAAATTCCGAATCGCATGTAACGGCTGCAAAAGATTATCTTCACACTTGATGTAACCAAGATTACGCGCATGGGCAATCAAATTCAGCATTGAACGCCCAACAACCGCTACAACTCGGTTATACTTCTGCGCCAGTTGTAAAGTCATGTTGATGCGATGCACGCTGGAAGCGAAGGTAGTCAGGAAAAGTCGCCCAGGTGTTTGCATGAAGATGCGCTCTAGGTTGGGATAAACTGAACGTTCTGAGGGGGTAAATCCGGCTACTTCTGAGTTGGTGGAGTCACTCATCAAACAAAGTACGCCTTTTTCGCCGTGTTCGGCTAATCGTTGCAAGTCAAAATGCTCACCATCGACTGGGGTGTGGTCAATTTTAAAGTCGCCGGTGTGAATGACTACACCAACTGGGGTATTAATCGCCACAGTAAAACTATCGGCGATGGAGTGAGTATTACGGATATACTCGACTACAAATGATTTGCCAAATCGCACGACATCACGGGGTTTGACTGTTCTTAATTCCGTGCGATCGCGTACACCAGCTTCTTCTAATTTCCCTTCTAGCATTGCCAGTGCTAATCTCGGACCATAAATCACTGGAATGTCAAATTGCTTGAGGTGAAAAGCGATACCCCCGATATGGTCTTCATGACCGTGGGTAACGATCATCCCTTTAATTTTGTGGCGATTTTCCCTTAGATAAGTTGTATCTGGCAGAACAATGTTTACTCCGTGCATTGCCTCTGTCGGAAAAGCCAAACCTGCATCTAATAGGATAATTTCGTCATCATACTCGAAAACGCAGGTATTTTTTCCAATTTCATGTAAGCCGCCCAATGGAATGATTTTTAGGGCGGAGTTAGCTTCGTTTTTAGGCATTTTCTCCTGGATTGTTGTTTAAGGTTAATAAGTTGTAAGTAAGCTGTCTTCTATTACAGGCAACAGTATTTGTGTTTTATGTCACTTGGAAAAAGTGTGAATTTTAAATTACGACGGAACTGTTGTTCAATAAAATCGACTTTTATTGGGTCAAATTTCATACTATATCGTTAGTTTTAACACAGGCTTCATCTGTACAACCTGGTTATAATTACGTCTTTTTTTCAGTAACTGCGGAGCGCCAAAATTTACTTCTTTCTCATCAAGTTTGTGCTTGAATTAAATTAAGTTCCTGAAGAACCGACTTTAATTTTTGAGTGACTTCTGCGTCTGCTTCACACAGGGGTAGACGAGTTGAACCTACTTCCCAACCTTGAAGTTGCAAAGCCTTCTTAAGTGGAATGGGATTTGTAGTTGTAAATAAAGCTTTAAACAACGGAAATAGTTGCAAATGAATCTCAGTAGCAAGTTGAGTTTTCCCCGTTGAAAAGGCTTGGATCATCTGCTGTAGTTGGGTTCCTACCAGATGACTTGCCACACTGACTACTCCCTTTGCCCCGATGGCTAACAAAGGCAAAGTTAGTGAATCATCTCCAGAGTAAATCTGAAATTCTTTCGGTGTCAAGCGGCGAATTTCACTTGCCTGGTCTATATTACCACTAGCTTCTTTGATCCCAACAATGTTGTTTACCTCGGCTAAACTTGCTACTGTTTCTGCACTGAGGTTTTGACCAGTACGACCTGGGACATTGTATAACAACATCGGGAGGTCGGGACAGCCTTGGGCGATCGCCTGAAAGTGCGCTTTTAATCCGGCTTGGGGTGGTTTGTTGTAATAAGGTACAACTTGTAAAGATCCATCTATTCCTATTTTAGCGGCTTTTTGAGTAGCAGCGATCGCTTCTTTGGTCGAATTAGAACCACATCCTGCCATCACTTTAGCTTTTCCTGCAACCGCCTCGGACACGACAACAAATAACTGATATTCTTCTTCCCAAGTTAGAGTTGGTGATTCCCCAGTTGTCCCGCATACCACCAGTGTATCTGTACCGTTTTTCACTAGATGTGCTGCCAATTCTGCGGCTACATCATAATTAACACTGCCGTCTGCTTTAAACGGCGTAATCATCGCGGTTAAAACTTTACCAAAATCTACCACCCTTTTTTACTCCTAATCATATGGATGCTATTTTTTCTATCTTGGTGGCTTTCTCTTGTAATAACCGATCTGCAAATTACTTTCAAGCGTGATTCGCACATTTACGTTTATTTTTCTGTATTTTGGTTAGCAATTTTCGTTATATAAAGAATGCTTTTTTTCTTAACTAGAAACGTAATTTGCCATCGGTTTCAGTAGATTTTTTTCTACCAACAACTCAGCAATTTGCACTGCATTTAACGCCGCACCTTTACGAATTTGATCGCCACACAGCCACAGTTCTAATCCGCACGTATGAGATATATCCTGACGAATTCTCCCAACTAAAACGTCATCTTGTCCACTAGCTTCAATTGGCATGGGAAAATGATTTGTTTCCCAATTTTCTACCAATTTTATACCAGGGGAATTACTTAAAATTTCTCTAGCTAATTCCACACTAAAAGGTGTGGCAAATTCTAAATTAATAGCTTCCGAGTGAGCGCGAAGTACGGGAACCCGTACACAAGTTGCAGTAATTCTTATATCTTGATTTCCAAATATTTTTCGGGTTTCGTTGACCATTTTCATTTCTTCTTCGCAGTATCCCAAATCATTCAATGGGGAGTTATGCGGGAATAAATTAAACGCCAACGGGTAAGGAAATATTTCTGCGACTGGTGGTTGTCCTTGTAAAATAGCACTCGTTTGGGTTGTTACTTCTGCCATTGCTTTGGCACCCGCACCACTAGCAGATTGATAAGTTGCAGCGACAATGCGCTCTACAGGCTTAACTTTATGCAATGGATATACTGCTAACGCCATTAAAATTGTCGTGCAGTTAGGGTTAGCAATAATGCCAGTATGGTTAGCTGCGGTTTGGGGATTTACCTCTGGAACTACTAAAGGTACTTCTGGATTCATCCGGAAAGCGCTGGAATTATCAATCACCACCGCACCCGCTGCGACAGCAATTGTTGCCCAAACTTTGGATATCGAACCTCCGGCGCTAGCCAACACAATATCTACATTATCAAACATAGCGTCGGTTACTGCTTCTACTCGTAAATTTTCCCCTTTAAACGGTAGAGTTTGCCCTGCACTACGAGCAGACGCTAATAACTTTAAATTAGAAACTGGAAAATTACGACTTTCTAACAATTGCAATAATTCTTTACCAACTGCACCAGTTGCTCCTAAAATAGCTACACTATAGGATTTAGACAAATTTGCTTCCTCCTGACTTCATAAGTATTTGTAATTTATTTTTGTTCCAATCCCTTATTGATCCATATTTAATTATTAATAGCAGATATAAAATAAATCCGAATAGTTCACTTAGGTATCTTTTAATCTAATACATTATTTATTTTATTGGTCATAACATAACATTAGTAATGTTGCAATTTACAACAATTACTATTTAAAATTTTTCCCAACCAATTTAAAATAAACATTATACAACAAACTTTCATCTTTAGCGTAAAAAAAGTTTGATATATGCGCTCTTGTTGCCGTAGAAGCCGGATAGCGATCGGTACTCCTAAGCATCGCTTATTCCGTGGACAAAGATGGACAAAACGTACAAAACATGGATTTAATCTAGGTTTGGGGAATTGGAAACCTAGAAAACCAACTCTGATTTCTCAGGTAATGTTTTCCTCGTCAATGTTAAGAAGGCTTGTTAGGTCAAAGACACTGACTTAACCAAATAGATCTGTTTAATCTTTGACGACAGAGCTACAAGCTGGAAAGCACTCGTAGGTGTCATGACCTTCTTAACGTAGTCCGCTCTTCGGACAGAGACTGGCTATCTGAAAGCGTGGACGCACTAGTTGTCTAGTTTTGTCCACTGTTTGGTGAATAGCCTTAATCTTCCATTCTCAGTAAACTAGGTAGCCAGGATGATGGATATACTATGATGCAAATGGACGTTTTTGAGCTATACCTCAAGGCAACTGGCGTTTGAGGCTAAAAGCACTGCACGAACTGCTGGTTGAGAACCAGGATATCACGGTGTAAGCCCCAGTGCGAAAAATCAATTTGGGAATTGGGCATGGGGCATTGGGCATTGGGCATTGGGCATGGGGCATGGGGCATGGGGCATGGGGCATGGGGCATGGAAAGAATTTTATTAGAACGCGCATTACTTTCTTGAGTTTTTTAATTCCCAGTCCCTAGTCCCTAGTCCCCAGTCCCCAGTCCCCAGTCCCTAATCCCCAGTCCCTAGTCCCTAGTCCCCAGTCCTCAGTCCCCAGTCCCTAGGTAAAGTTATTGCGCGATTAGTGTCAAGTGCTTTGACATTAGCAGTAAACTGGATCTCTGGTGAAGGGCATCCATTTTTCAGGTAGAGACGCTCTAGTTTTATGCGTCTCTAGTCCACTCGGAGTAAAAATAACAGACAACACAGACGAAGCATGAAAGTTACCCAGGAAAAACTTCCCGCTAGCCAAATAGGGCTGGAAATCGAGATTACGCCAGAAATGACTAAGCAAACTTATGAAAAGGTCATTAAGAACTTCACTAAAGATGCTAATATTCCTGGGTTTCGCAAAGGCAAGGTGCCTCGCCCCATATTGCTACAACGCATTGGCACAGCTAGGATTAAGGCAGCAGCACTAGAAGAAATAATTCAAGATGGCATTGAAAAAGCGGTAAAACAGGAAAATATACAGGCGATCGGACAACCGCACTTGCGATCGTCGTTTGAGGAATTGATTAATAATTATGAACCGGGCAAAGCTCTGATATTTTCCGCCGGTGTAGATGTAGAACCAGAAGTAAATCTGGTTAAGTATACTGACTTTGAAGTTAAAGCTGAGGAAATAAAATCCGATCCAGAGAAAGTGGATAAAGTTCTAGAAGGCGAACGTCAGGAAATGGGAACATTAATTCCTGTGGAAGGACGTGCAGCGCAAATCGGCGATGTGGCTGTGGTGGATTTTAAAGGTGTGTACTTCAAAGGAGAAGACGAAACCGCAGAACCTGAGCCAATTCCTGGCGGTGAGGCAGAAGATTTTCAAGTAGAGTTGCAAGAAGATAAGTTTATTCCCGGTTTTGTGACAGGGATGATAGGGATGAATCCTGGGGAAACCAAAGAAATTTCCGCTCAGTTTCCCGATCCCTACGCAAACGAAGAATTAGCCGGGAAAAAAGCCAAATTCACTGTAACGCTCAAAGAAATTAAAGAAAAAGAGCTACCGGAATTAAATGATGATTTCGCTCAAGAAATGAGCGATTTTGATACATTAGCCGAATTGCGTGCTTCTTTAGAAGAGCGATATGAAAAAGAGGCTGCTAGCAAAACTAAAGTAAATAAGCAGGAAGCGTTGTTAGCAGAATTGCTCAAGCATGTAGAAGTAGACTTACCAGAAACGATGATTTCGCAAGAAGTCGATCAGATGCTGACACAAACAGCGATGCGACTTTCTCAACAGGGGTTGGATGTCAAGAAGTTGTTTACCCAAGATATTATTCCTCAGTTGCGGGAGCGATCGCGCTCAGAAGCAATTGAACGCTTAAAGCGATCGCTTGCACTTGTAGAAATCGGTAAACGCGAGTCCATCGAAGTTACACCCGAAGAAGTCGAGGCAAGATTCACAGAACTGATGCAAGAGTACGCAGATCAAGATGTTGACCCCGAAAGACTCAAGGCAGTAGTCGCTCAGGAACTCTCAACCGAAAAAATCCTCGATTGGTTGATAGAACACTCATCAGTTGAACTTGTACCTGAGGGTTCTTTGATTCCTCCAGAAGAAGTAGAATCACCAGAATTAGAAGCAGCAGCACCTGAGATAGAGCAACAAACCACCGAATCAGTTGAACTTGTACCTGAGGGTTCTTTGATTCCTCAAGAAGAAGCAGAATCACCAGAATTACAAGCAGCAGCACCTGAGATAGAGCAACAAACCAGCGAATCTGCTCCATAATCCAGACAGGGAGACAAGGAGGATAAGGGAGACAAGGGGGACAAGGGGGACAAGGGGGACAAGGGGATAAATCACTCCTGACTTTTGACTCCTAACTCCTGACTTTTGACTCCTGACTCTTGACTTTTGACTGCCGAGGAGCGAGATTTTGAAAAAAACCTAAATCAATAACTACCCAGATTACCGCCTTAGCTTGATAGTGTGTAACACGAGAGCTATTTACATAAGGCATAATGGTTAAGACATAGCTAAAATACAAATCAAATTCGCCATTCAAAGCAGCACAAGCAGCTTTAACCTTCGTCCTAATTATTCTCAAACGTTCTTTTATGCTTATATCGCAGTCGGTAAATGACCCAATCAACAGTTTGGGTATAAGACAAATTAACTCTCAAAGCAGCCCTAGCAACATCGTCCCGATGGTGGTAGAGCAATCTGGTATGGGAGAAAGGGCTTTCGATATCTTCTCCCGCTTACTGCGAGAGCGGATTATCTTTTTAGGCACGCCAATCGACGATACTGTTGCTAACTCAATTGTTGCCCAGTTGTTGTTTTTGGACGCCGAAGACTCAGAAAAAGACATTCAACTGTACATCAATTCTCCGGGCGGCTCCGTCTACGCAGGAATGGCAATCTATGATACAATACAACAAATTCGCCCGGATGTTGTAACTATTTGTTTCGGATTAGCTGCAAGCATGGGGGCGTTTCTGCTGACTGCTGGAACTGCTGGAAAGCGCATGTCTTTACCCGATTCCCGGATTATGATTCACCAACCGCTTGGTGGCGCTCAAGGGCAAGCAATTGACATAGAAATTCAGGCAAGAGAAATTCTTTACATTAAGTCGAACTTGAATCAGTTATTGGCAACTCATACTGGTCAACCCTTAGAAAGAATCGAGGCTGATACTGAGCGCGACTTCTTCATGTCAGCAGAAGAAGCGAAAAACTACGGTTTGATCGACCAAGTCATTTCCAGACAAAATCTACCCACCGCTGGGGAAAACGTCACTAGTGTGAAATAAGAGGCTGGTATGTCTAAGTACGACTCCCATTTAAAATGTTCATTTTGTGGCAAGTCTCAAGAGCAGGTGCGTAAACTAATCGCGGGACCAGGAGTCTACATTTGCGATGAATGCGTTGACTTGTGTAATGAAATACTAGATGAGGAGTTACTCGACACGAATGGTGCGGCAACACCACCAGCTGCACCACGGTCAGAACCGCCTCAAAAACGTCGCGCTCGCTCTAACAGTATCTCATTTAATCAGATACCCAAGCCACAAGATATTAAGAAATATCTCGACGAACACGTCATCGGTCAAGATGAGGCAAAGAAAGTACTGTCAGTCGCGGTTTACAATCATTACAAACGGTTGGCGATCATTCAGTCTAAAGGCAGTGGCAAAGCTGGGGCAGATGATGCTGTAGAACTGCAAAAATCCAACATTTTGCTGATGGGACCGACAGGTTGCGGTAAAACCCTGTTAGCACAAACTTTGGCGAAAATCTTAGATGTACCCTTTGCCGTCGCCGATGCCACAACGCTTACGGAAGCCGGGTATGTAGGAGAAGATGTAGAAAATATCTTGCTGCGACTGTTGCAAGTAGCAGATTTGGATGTGGAGGAAGCCCAAAGAGGAATAATCTACATCGATGAAATAGATAAGATTGCTCGCAAAAGCGAGAACCCCTCGATTACGCGGGATGTTTCTGGCGAAGGCGTGCAGCAAGCTTTGCTGAAGATGTTAGAAGGAACGATCGCCAACGTACCACCCCAAGGAGGACGCAAGCATCCGTATCAAGATTGCATCCAAATTGACACAAGTAATATCTTGTTCATCTGTGGTGGTGCTTTTGTCGGTCTGGAAAAAATTGTAGATCAGAGAGTTGGCAAAAAGTCAATGGGCTTTGTCCAACCCGGTGAAGGTGTATCGAAAGAAAAGCGGGTGGCAGATACTCTGCGCCATCTAGAACCAGATGACCTAGTGAAGTTTGGGATGATTCCCGAATTCATTGGACGCATACCAATGGTGGCGGTAGTAGATCCGTTGGATGAAGAAGCACTGATGGCAATTATGACACAACCGCGTAGTGCCTTGGTGAAGCAGTACCAAAAACTGCTGAAGATGGATAACGTGCAGCTAGACTTTAAACCAGATGCCTTAAAAGCGATCGCTCAAGAAGCCTATCGCCGCAAAACAGGTGCTAGGGCGCTGCGTGGTATTATTGAAGAACTGATGCTGGATGTAATGTATGAGTTACCCTCTCGTAAAGATGTAACTCGCTGTTCAGTAACGCGGGAGATGGTAGAGAAGCGATCAACTGCCGAATTGCTGATGCATCCCTCCTCACTACCCAAGCCAGAATCAGCATAGAGAGTCATTAGTCAAGAGTCATTAGTAAAAGGCTTTTAACTTTTGACTTTTAACTTTTGACCTTTGACCTTTGAATGGGTGACAAATGCCTTACATTAATGTTCGGGGTGTTGAGCACTATTACGAGTGGATAAAAAAATTATCTGGTTCCCAGACCAAACCAGTGATGGTTTTTGTTCATGGTTGGGCAGGTTCGGCTAAATATTGGCAAAGCACCGCTCATGCTTTATCAGATGAATTTGATTGTTTACTCTACGATTTGCGCGGTTTTGGACGTTCTGGTGGACAACCAATTGTAGCTAAAGCAAGTGAATCTGTGGTTGAGTCAGTTGAGTCGCAATCAGTAGAAGAAGAATTGGAAGCGATCGCTGAGTTAACCTATGAATTAGAAGAATATGCTGACGACTTGAAAATGTTGCTAGATAAGTCGCAACTACAGCGCGTCTATATTAATGCTCATTCAATGGGGGCGTCAATTGCTACTTTGTTTCTCAACCGCTATCCCGAACGAGTAGAACGAGCAATTTTGACTTGTAGCGGCATTTTTGAGTACGATGAAAAAGCGTTTGCAGCCTTTCATAAATTCGGTGGTTACGTAGTTAAATTCCGTCCGAAATGGTTAGGAAAAATACCCTTTGTTGACCGAATGTTTATGGCGCGATTTCTACATCGTCCCATACCAGCGGCAGAACGTCAGGCTTTTTTGCAAGATTTTTTGGAAGCAGATTATGATGCTGCCTTAGGCACAATTTTTACTTCTGTAAGCAAGACAGCATCTGAGTTAATGCCCGATGAATTCGCGAAAGTGACAGTTCCTACCTTGCTTGTGGCGGGAGAATATGACAAGATTATTCCGGCTCAGATGGGGCATCAAGCAGCGGCATTAAACGATAAAGTTGAGTATGCCATGATTCCCCATACTGGTCATTTTCCGATGTTGGAAGACGCACCAACTTATTTACGGCTGGTGCGAGAGTTTTTGAATTAGTTGGTTGATAGGGGGCATCGGGCATCGGGCATTGGGCATTGGGCATCGGTGATAATTCTTTTCCTTTCCCCATTGCCCATTGCCCCTCTTGAAATTTCCATGCTCCCATTGAGAAATTAGCCCAAACCTAGCTCTCTTTTGAGCAAGTTAATCGATTTAGTACCAATGTAATTTTCGCTGCGAATCAGTTTAGGTGGACGAATAATGTCCTCTTGAGCGGCTTGGACTGCGGCTTGGACTGCGGAAAAACTAACTTGATCGCTGCTAAAAATCACTTCGGCACGTTTAACGAGGGCTTGAAGTTTGTAGGCATCTTTTGGTTGAGAAGTCATCACTAGTAGTTCATCTCCCCGAAAGCCGTGGATGATGACTTCTGTAGCGCGGAGAATGCCAGAACTGAGGCTGACTATGCCCACACAACTATCTTTTGGTAGGGTTCTCACCAAATTGATTTCTTTAGCGTAGTCGTAGATATCTAGGGGAATGACCCGCACAGTTTTCGGGGCTGCGATCGCTTCAACTTCCGCAATAAAATACCGACTTGTAACCACAGTGGCAGAAGATGTTTGATCTAACACTTTAATTAATTCTTCCATCGCTACCAACTGTACGGGCATTTTGAGGGATTGTTCTAATTCATACATCATTAACTCGCCAGCACCAATATCTTGAGATGGAGCTGCCACTATTACCCGCGCACTACAACGCAACCGCCAATCAATTTCTGCCAAGAATATCTCACGAGCTTGATTGAGCGAACAGCCTTGAGAAAGTAGTTCATCCATTGCTTGTTGGACAACTTTGTATGCTTCTGGATCTTGCTTGAGAATTGGCGATTTCAGCCGACTTCCGCCTTCATGACCTTGAGCGCGGACGTAAATTCCCGAACCAGCCAGACTTTCGACAAATCCCTCTTCTTCTAACTGGCGATAAACTTTGCTGATCGTATTGCGATGTAACCCCGTCTGCATCGCCAGCGCTCGCGTGCTTGGTAATTTGTATCCAGGTGGATATTGCCGGGAAGCGATCGCAAACCGGATTTGATTAAACAGCTGGGTTGATGCGGGAATTTCACTGTCTGGCTGAATACGGAATTGAATCATCACCAAACCTCCAAATAGTGCTAGTAGTGGTATGCGATCAGCTGCATATGCTACTTGTCAAATATTTTATTCATACATGGAATTGATCGGCGTGGAAATTTCTCATAGTGTCCAAGCGTCTCCAGTTGTCGCTAAAAGTAGTGCGCTCCCTGTCCAAGAAACCTGGCGCGAAGAGTTGAGATGAAGTTAAGATCCTGGCATAGTTATATCTGATAATTACAAACCATGAGTAAAAATAATTATGACTCTTCAAGCAATCGATACCAAAACGGTTAAGCTATCCCTTGACAATTTACAAATAGAGGCTTATCTGGCACAACCGCAAGAACCTGGTTCCTACCCAGGTATTGTAGTATTGCAAGAAATTTTTGGTGTCAATGCCCATATTCGGGAAGTTACAGAACGTATTGCTTCCGAGGGATATATAGCGATCGCACCAGCAATTTTTCAACGTATTGCCCCCGGTTTTGAAACTGGTTATACCCCAGAAGCTATTGAAACTGGCAGAAACTATGCCATGCAAACCAAAGCATCAGAATTATTAAGCGATATTCAAACAGCGATTGATTATCTCAAAAGCCTCCCCGAAGTAAAAAAAGATGGTTTTGGCTGTATTGGCTTCTGCTTTGGCGGTCATGTAGCATATCTCACCTCCACTTTACCAGATATCAAAGCTACTGCTTCATTCTACGGCGCAGGCATTACCACTCGCACACCAGGAGGCGGCGCTCCCACCATTACCCTCACCCCAGAAATTAAAGGCACACTATACGCCTTTTTTGGCAAGGAAGATGCCAGCATTCCTCAAGACCAAGTAGATCAAATAGAGGCAGAGTTAGAAAAATATAAAATTCAGCATCGTGTGTTTCGCTACGATGGAGCTGACCACGGATTTTTCTGCGATCATCGCGCCAGCTATAATCCTAAAGCTGCGGCTGATGCTTGGGAGCAGGTGAAACAACTGTTTACACAATTAAGCGACTAGGTAGAAAGAAATATCCGTTTATACTACAAATTGCTAATTGCCAAATGCTTGGCAATTAGCAAATAACAATTTATCTTCAAAGATCATGAATTCCGAAGCGAAACTTTCTCAAAAAGCCAACTCGTCGTTTACAATGGACGATTTTGCCCAAGCACTGGAACAACACGACTATCAGTTTCAAAAGGGACAGGTGGTACACGGTAAAGTGTTCCAGCTTGACCATGATGGAGCATATGTCGATATTGGAGGCAAATCTTCCGCTTTTATCCCCCGCGATGAGGCTTCTTTGAGAGCAATAACTAATTTGTCGGAGGTGTTGCCCCTACAAGAAGAACTGGAATTTATAATTATCCGAGAACAGGATGCAGAAGGTCAAGTTACCGTATCTCGGAAACAGTTGGAAATTAAGCACATCTGGGATCGGCTGGTGCAAATGCAAGAAAACAGCCAGACGGTACAAGTGCGGGTAATGGGTGTGAATAAAGGTGGTGTTACCGTTGATTTGCTAGGTTTGCGGGGATTTATTCCGCGATCGCACTTGGTTGAGCGTGATAATTTAGAAGGTCTTAAAGGTCAAACTCTAACTACTGGCTTTTTAGAAATTGATCGCAATAATAATAAGCTCATACTTTCTCAGCGCTTGGCAACTCGTTCTGCCGGCTTCAGTATGTTGGCTAATGGTCAGTTGGTCGAAGGTAAAGTTACTGGTATCAAGCCTTTTGGGGTGTTTGTTGATTTGTCAGGTGTTAGTGCCTTACTCCACATTAAGCAGGTAAGCCAAAAATTTATTGATAATCTGGAAAAAGTGTTTCAAGTCGGTCAGTTGATTAAAGCTGTAATTATTGACTTGGATGAAGGTAAAGGTCGCGTTGCTCTTTCTACCAGAGTTTTGGAAAACTTCCCAGGTGAAATTCTGGAGAATATGGACGAGGTAATGGCTTCAGCCGAAGCGCGTGCTAATCGAGCGACGAACAAAGAAGTTGAAGAAAGTTAGTTGATGGTTGATGGTTGTTTTTCCACTAACCACTAATACCAATTCTGTGTGAAGTTGCGCTTTATAAGTAATCGCACAGAATTATTTACACATGAGTTTCCAGTCTCGGTAAGGGTTTCATACCTTAATTTTGTGTAATTAATTTTGTTTAACTACTTAGCCCTCAGGCTAGAAGCCTGGGGCTAAACAAACAAAGCCCACCTAAGTAGGTTGGCGTTAAAATTTATCGTTATGACAAGGCAGGGGGCAGGGGGCAGGGAGCAGGGGGAAAAAGCATTTGAGCCTTGTTTACTTTTCTTCACACAGTTTGGTTTTATTGCGCCGACTTACTTACGTGGGCTAATTAGGCGCATCTTCATAAAGAAACGGTATAACCACTAACCACTAACTCTAAAGTCAAACAGTTGAATAGAAAGCGCTACATATTTTTATTTATCTGACAACTGATGGCTGCATAAAGCACAAAATTATAAATCAAAAAAAGGTAAAAGAGTTAAATATTAGGGATTGGGGAATTTGTCTAGGGTATTTCCCCAGTCTCCAGTTTCTGCTGTCAAAGGGGAAAAGCATGTCAAATTCATATCGTTCAGAAGATGTACAACAAATTCTCCAGCTAGCCATGACCCAAAAGGCGGAAGGTAGAGATTTTTCCCGTCAGGAATTGTTAGAAATGGCGGCAGATTTGGGAATATCTCAAGAGGCGATCGCAGAGGCAGAAAAACAGTTAATCCACCAATCGGAAAAACAACGTGCAAAGCAAGTATTAAGTAATATGAGTAACAGTCGTCGCCGCAAATTTAAGACACATCTTTTTTTGTATCTTATCATTAACACCTTCTTAGTTGTGATCGATGTTATGACAGATGGTAAGTTAAATTGGGCTTATTGGCCCATCTTGGGCTGGGGTTTGGGACTAGCTTTTGATGCTTTTGATACTTTTCAAGGTTCAAACGATGAACGATAATATACCAAAAGTGGTAAATAAAGTTTAGACCTGATATGCGCTTCAATCAGGGCTGCTAGATTAGAGATAGGTTCGCCACTAAAAAAACTTACCAATGGATACGGATGGTTTGTATGAAGAGCAAAAAACAGCTCGTCTACTCTAACCTAGCCTGCGGTTTTGCCCGTGGAGCGCATATAAGAAAATCAACTCAAAGCGGCTCTAGGCGCGTTTCTACTTTAATATTGAGAAGCGCGATCGCCTTTTCCACCTTGATGCTGTCTGTTGGTGTTGCTAGAAGTCAACCTGCGTCACAGGTGTCTCCCCAGCAAATGCCAACGACTATATCGAATCGAGAAGAGGTACGAATTCAACAGCAAGTGCAATCTGAAGTCGATCGCGCTCTAAGTCGTAGAACTATCCAAAGCAACGTCTGGCTAGTTATATTAACTTTACTTCCGGTGAGTGCGATCGCTTCACTTTGGCTATTTCGTCAAGCGGTAATTCGTGCGATCGCTGATAGAGCGATGCAACAGATACAGGGAATTGAACAATTACAAAATCAGTTAAGTTCTGTTAAGAAATCATCGGAAAATATTATACAACACGTTAAAAATACTACCCATGAATTGGAAACGGAAGCCGCAACACTACAAGAAAAGATAAAAGCAGAAAAAGAGAATTTATCTGGATTAACATCAGAATTATTATTAAAACAAAAATTATTAGCAGAATTAGAGATTAAAATCAAAACTGCTAAACAAAAAGTAACAAATTTAGAACTTGATTTCGTTTCTCAACTATCTGAGTTACAGTCAGATGCTCAAAGGCAAAAAGATATAACGTTAAATAATTTATTAATTTTAGAATCTGCCGGGACAGAAAAGCTTTCAGAATTACAGTTGGATGTCCAAAGACAACAGATTTGTTTTGTTGAAAATCTAGAAAATCTAAAATTAGAGTTGACATCACAACAATCAAGATTCCAATCAGAAACGCAACAGCAAAAAGATGTGACGCTGGAAAATCTGAAAAAGCTAGAAGCAGAATTGCAATCTCAAGTAGTAGGATTTAAGTTAGAAACGCAACAGCAAAAAGATATAACGCTGGAAAATCTGAAAAAGCTAGAAGCAGAATTGCAATCTCAAGTAGTAGGATTTAAGTCAGAAACGCAACAGCAAAAAGATATAACGCTGGAAAATCTGAAAAAGCTAGAAGCAGAATTGGAATCAGAAACGCAACAGCAAAAAAATAAATATATTGAAAAATTAGAAAAAAAATATTCAGAATTCGCTTCTCAACTTTATAAATCGCAAGAAAATGCTGAACGACGAAAAGAGAGAATTATAGATAATTTAGAAAAATTCGGTTCAGATTGTATTTCCGAATTAGAGAAAGACGCAGAACAAGAAAAGAATAGGATACTGAAAAAGGTAGATAAATTAGAGTCAGATGTAGCTGAACTTTCTAAATTACAGATAAATGCTCAACAAAGAAAAGAGTTAATTATTCAGCAAGTTTCGGAAAGTTCACCACCATTAATTAAAGAAGCAGTAAAACGTGCAGTTGAAGAAAAAATACACGAATCTAAACAGCCAGAAGTATTAGAAGAAGCTGTATCTCCTAAGGTGAAATTAACTGCCGATGATTATCTGGAAAAAGGAGATGGTTTATTATCAGAAAGACGCTATGAAGAGGCGACCGCCTGCTATAATAAAGCAATAAAAATCGAGCCGGAAAAAGCTGTTGCTTGGTTTAAGCTAGGTATTGCTAATTTGAGGGTGAAACGATACAAAGATGCGATCGCTTGCTATGACAAAGCAATTGAACTGAAACCAGATTATCATCAAGCATGGCGCGATCGCGGCGTTGCTTTGGGAAATTTGCGATCGCCAAAAGAAGCTTTTATCTCGTTTGATAAAGCCACGCAATTTAAAAAAGATGACGCAGTAGCTTGGTTAAATCGAGGTTTAGCGCTAGAAGAGTTGGAAGAATATGATATGGCGATCGCTTCTTTTGATAAAGTTATAGAATTGAAGCCAGATTCGTACAAAGCTTGGAATCACCGAGGTTATGGCTTAGTTAGGTTAGGACGTGATGAGGAAGCGCTCTTATGCTTCGATAAAGCGCTTTCAATTCAACCTGACTACGCTAATGTATATTACAACAAAGCAGCCTGTTATGCGCTGCAAAGAAAAGTTGAATTAGCCGTAGAAAATCTGCATACAGCAATTGACTTGAATCCAAGTTATAAGGAAGATGCAGAAACTGACATAGATTTTGATGAGATTGCACAAGACAAGCGCTTTGGGCAGTTACTTGCGTCGCTTCCCACAGATTAGGGTAATTGTTGCATTTAATTTTCGCATTGTATAATTTTACCATGAATCGTAGAGACGTTCCGCCGGAACGTCTTTACTATAATTCAATACTCTTGGTGTTAAGGAATTATGTATGTAGAGACGTAGCAATGCTACGTCTCTAGGAGGATTTTGGGCTTAACTGATACCATTTCACGTTATTGGCAAGAGGTACTTTTTATACATTTGTGTATTTTTTGATAAATTAGACACCATTTACTATTAAATTTAAAATAGAAACTTTTATACTTTGCAGTAGCTCGAAGAAAAAAGTAGAGACGTTCAGTCCGGACGTCTCTATCCCATCATTCGCAATCAAAATAAAAACAATGAATATTACTGAAAACAATAACAATAAAATAGCAAATAAGAAGCTTGTATTAGTTGGATTGATTTCGGTAGTTCTGTTCACAGCTGGGTTGATCGGCTGGATTAAATTCAAGCAAGAACAGGATAAAAAAATTCAACAATCTCAAACTTTGTTGGCACAAGCATGTCAAACTAATATTTCTGCAAATCCTAATTTTTTAGATGCCTCTAAAAAAGTTAATCAAGCAACCAAGCTTTTATATAGCGTTCCAAATATACCAGGTTTAGGTTATCAACAAGCTCAAACCGGATTGAATGTTTTTTCAACCTGTATAAAAACCGTTAATGCCAAAGAAAACTTTTTTGAAGCAAAAAGGCTGAGTAGAAAAGCTTTAGGTATTGATGCAGAAATGACTTTTTCGGTTCAAGAATGGGAGGGGATACGCTCAGATTTAGGAAAAGCTATCGATTTATTGAAAACTATTCCCAAGGATGTAAATACCTATGGTGAATCTCAAAAAGCTCTAAAAGTTTATCAAAATCAATTTTCAAAAGTTAACCAAAGACTTCAGCAAGAACAAACTGCCATTAACGCTTTTAATCGTGCCGAAGATTTGAAAAAAGAAGCCGATTTACTTACTCGGAATTCCCCCAAAATAGAAAGTTTAAATGAAGCAGAATCAAAAGTTAAAGATGCTATTAAACTCATAAAAACTATTCCCCAAGGAACAACTGTTAGCGTAACAAATCAAGAAACTATATTAATTTATCAAGATAAAATAGAAGGTATTCATAATTTAATGGGTTCGAGATTTCTAGAACCATTGGTGAAGCTTTTTTCTAAATTTGCTGATTCCCTTGATAGTAAGACTGAATATCAAGATTATGCAAACAAAGTTAAGAATTTGAATAAAAAGTTTACTGATATTCTCAAAGAAGCTCCAGTTACAAAAAATCATCCCAGTGCTAAGGCATTGAAAAATGCTTTAAATAGATATAATGATGCTTTAATTGTTTGGCAATATTGCCAGCAAGGAAAATGCCAGAATTCTTTATCTGCTGGGATTATAGAATTCAGAAATGTGTTATGGATACCTGATTCTTTTAAAATAAAAAATCTTCCGTTAACTAAAAAATATCAGTTGAAAGAAAGTTCTAATATATTTACGCAAAAATTTGTTCAATTAAATCAAGTCCTTTCAGCTATTTGGGATCAAGCAAAAAGCGATATTCAAGAAGCTGAACGACAAATTTAAGGCAAATCACACCTATTGTAAAGACGTTCCGTCGGAACGTCTCTACGACGGTTACTGTTAATTAAATGGATATGATATTAATCGCAACAATCATCAAAATCTTCTGTGTTATCTATGCGATCGCACTCATATCTGCCTTTAATCTCTTGATTATAATATCTGCCAATTGAATCAGCGTCATGTAAATCTGACCAAGTATCCTCCCCTACCCCAGAATACTCATAAACTGCGCCGTTGTGAAACTCAACTTGCAATAGTTGTTCGTTTTTGTCGTATCCTATCGATACAGCCATTGATGAATTCACACTTAGCATGCCAATTGGTTCCTCTTCTGCGGGAAGTGCAAAAGAATCAGCGATAATTTCGTTTAAATCTTGCAGTCCGTCGTAAGCTTGTATTGGGGCAGGAATTTCTATAAATTCTAACTCATCGCCTCGGTCAAGTAATAATTGTAAGTATCCTTCAGAATGAGCGATCGCTATTAAACTGCTCAAGTCCACCTTAGATAGTTTCATTAATTTTACTCTCCTACTGACGAGGTACAATTTGTTAAATCTTTTATAGTACAATTGTACTATAAAGCTGTTCCTCGATCAAGCTTTGCAATATAAAAACACTCAGTAGAGACGTTCCGGCAAATTGTAAAGACGTTCCAGTGGTAAAGACGTTCCGCCGGAACGTCTCTACAATATCTGTAATGCCAGATATAATATAGCGGTTTTTCACCATCCAGTCTTGATATCGTTGCGTAAAGATAGTTAGCATTGAATCGTATGCATACAATTAACAAAAAGTCAACAAAACCAGCTTGGGCAGGTGCGATCGCTCAACCCGCACAAGAATTTTCTCCTACCCAACTGCAAGTTATTTCTGGGGAAATACCCCCAGGATTGCGTGGTACACTTTACCGCAACGGTCCTGGGCGGCTAGAACGCGGTAATATCCGCATGGGACATTGGTTTGATGGGGACGGGGCAATTCTTGCGGTACATTTTACCGATGAAGGTGCGACAGGTGTTTATCGCTACGTGCAAACAATTGGTTACAAAGAAGAAGAAGCGGCAAATAAGCTGCTTTACGGTAATTATGGCATGACTGCGCCAGGGTGGAATAAATGGTCTAAATCAGTTAAAAATGCGGCAAACACTTCAGTATTAGCACTGCCAGATAAACTCTTAGCATTGTGGGAAGGTGGTAAACCTCACGCTTTAGATTTGCAAAATCTGGAAACTTTCGGGGAAGATGATTTAGAAGGGTTAAGTAACGGTTTAACGTATTCTGCACACTGCAAACGGGATTTGCATACAGGGGAGATTTTTAACTTTGGTGTTATCCCCGGATTAAATGCGATGCTGAATATTTATAAGAGCGATCGCACTGGCAAAATAATTCAAAAAGTGGAATTCCAACTTGATGGTACATCATTGGTGCATGATTTTGTTTTAGCGGGGCAATATTTAATATTTTGCATTCCCCCAGTGCGGATGAATGCTTTATCGGTATTGATGGGATTAAGCAGCTACAGCGATGCTTTTCAATGGAAACCTCAATTAGGAACTCAAATTTTAATTTTTGATCGGGAAACATTAACCTTAGTTAGTCGCAGCGAAACTGAACCTTGGTATCAATGGCATTTTAGCAACGGTTATGTTGATGATAGCGGTTTGGTAAATGTCGATATCGCTCGTTATGAAGACTTTCAAACCAACCAATTCCTCAAAGAAGTAGCTACAGGTACAGCTAAAACAGCTGCCAAGAGTTCATTATCAAGATTGCAACTTCATCCCCAAACTGGAAAAGTGACCGCAATTGAGCAAATATTAGATAGACAGTGTGAATTTCCGACCGTACCACCGCAAAACGTGGCAAAAGCTTCTCGGTATACTTATCTTTCCACATATCGGCAGGGAACGGATATAAGTAAAGAAATATTAAATGCGATCGCACGTTTCGATCACCAAGCCGGAAAATTCACAGTAGCCGATTGTGGAGAAAATCGCTATCCGAGTGAACCGATTTACGTTGAAGATGCTGAAAATCTAAACCAAGCTTGGGTGATAACAGTTGTCTACGACGGCAATATTAATAATAGTGAAGTTTGGGTATTTAATGCGGCTAGGCTAGACGAAGAACCTGTTTGTAAACTGGAATTACCCAGCGTCATTCCTCACAGCTTTCACGGTACTTGGAAACCAGCTTAAAATTAAAGTTAGGAGTCAGGAGTTATGAATTAAAAATACAGCAAATTTCAGGTAGATAAGGTACATACGTAAAACCCAAAACCCTTGATTAGACGATGGAAAATATCAATTACAGCAGCCTGATGATAATAACCGCTACTTAATTGCACAAATGAATCTATCTCTCGGTACATGGCAAGGAGAACGGGAAAACCGCACAGGTTATTGGTTGCGTTGGTGGGATGAGCAGGGGAATTTGCTATTGTGGGGTTTAGAAAAAGCTGAACAAGAACGACAACGGGCTGAACGATTAGCAGCGCAACTACGAGCAGCAGGTATTGAACCTGAAGAATAATTTGTAGTCAGCGCTTCAGCGCTGAAGCGGCGACTACAATTTTAATATATTTAACTAAACACCGTAAGTCCCCCACCTGAATTTTGTACCCAAAATCAGTGGCAAGATATAAGGTGGGCTTCGGAGGAAGTGACCGACCACCAATAATAACCGCAGGTTATTGCGGGATGTCGGTCGGTGACGAATTGCCAATCTTTGTATCTGGAAGTAAATCGATATACTCTTCTATCAATTGGGTTAGCGTTTTATCTTTATTTGCCGCATAGTTTCTAAATTTATTCATTCTTCGTGTCGATATTCGCAAACTTATTCTACATTCTTTCATTTAATCCACCCAGTAGCCATACGTTGATGTTATCATATTTGTCGGAGGTAAAACAAATGAGAACTTCATATCAATACCGATTGCGTCCAACAAAACAGCAAATAACTCAAATTGACAGATGGCTAGACATGCTACGTTGTCAATACAACTATTTGCTAGCTGACCGTTTTCGATGGTATGAAGAAAATCGATGTTCTATCAATTCTTGTTCTTTATTTGTTTGCCATTTACCGGAGTTACGAAATAATCCAAATTACTATAGCCAACAAAACTCATTACCTCAATTAAAGAAGGACAGACCGTGGTACAAGGAAATTCACTCGCAAGTTTTGCAAAATGCAGCGAAACGAGTGGAATTAGCTTATCTTAGATTCCTGGGTGGAGATTGTAATGGGAAACGAAGCGGAAAACCAAGATTCAAAGCTTCTAACCAATACAAAACCTTTACGTATACATCCATGAAAGATGATTGCATTGATAGTGGCTTTATAACTCTTCCTAAGTTTGGGAAAGTGAAGCTAATTCAACATCGTGCAATACCTGATGGATTCAAGATAAAGACTTGTTCTATCACTAAAAAAGCCGATGGGTACTATGCAACTTTGAGCTTAGAGGATAAAACTGTTCCGACTATCAAGCCTGATTTCAACCCTGATTCTATAACTGGTATTGATGTTGGTTTAAAAGAATTCTTGACTACTTCCGATAATGATGTAGTAAAAATTCCACAGTATTATCGAAAAGCTCAAAAGCGTTTACGGGTTATCCAAAAACGAGTATCTCGCAGAAAAAAGGGAAGCAACAAAAGAAATAAAGCTGTCAAACAATTAGGGAAGCAACACAAGAAAGTTGCGGATAAAAGGAAAGACTTTCACTTTAAAACCGCTAACAATCTGTTGAAAAAATATGATGTTATTGCGGTTGAAGATTTGAATGTAAAAGGACTTGCACGTACCCGATTAGCTAAATCTATTACGGACGCTGGAGGGCACGCGCTTTCTGTCGATACTACAAATCAAAGCCGAAAATGCTGGATTATGTGTTATCCTTTGTCACGCGTCTGGCACAAGTCAAGATTGCTCTAATTGTGGTGTGAAAGTTCCTAAAAAGCTGCACGTAAGATGGCATGACTGTCATAATTGTGGATGCAGTTTAGATCGCGATCATAACGCCGCGATAAATATAAAAAATAGAGCGGTAGGGCATTCCGTTCTCAAAAGCCAAGAGCCTCCTCAGCGATAGCCGGATTGTCTTGGAAGCCTACACTGTACCCGTCATCGGGTCAGTGTAGGAGATGTCACTATAAAACCTCATATACTAATAAACTGATTAGATAATTCCCTATGACCAGCTTATCTCAACGCCGCTATCACATCACCACCTTTGGTTGCCAAATGAACAAAGCCGACTCAGAGCGCATGGCTGGCATCCTGGAAGACATGGGCTTTGAGTGGTCTGAAGATCCAAATAATGCCGATTTAATTCTTTACAACACTTGTACTATCCGCGATAATGCCGAACAAAAAGTATATTCTTATCTCGGTAGACAGGCAAAGCGCAAGCACGAAAAAGCTGATTTAACTTTAATAGTTGCCGGTTGCGTTGCTCAACAAGAAGGCGAAACGTTGTTGCGACGCGTTCCAGAATTAGACTTGGTAATGGGACCACAACACGCTAACCGTCTGAAGGAGTTGCTAGAGTCGGTATTTGACGGCAACCAAGTTGTGGCAACAGATGCAGTCCATATTATTGAAGATATCACCAAGCCGCGCCGTGATAGCGATGTAACAGCTTGGGTGAATGTGATTTATGGCTGTAACGAACGCTGTACTTACTGCGTCGTTCCTAACGTGCGCGGTGTCGAACAATCGCGTACACCAGAAGCAATTCGCGCTGAAATCGAAGAATTAGGACGCCAAGGTTACAAAGAAATTACTCTACTCGGTCAAAATATTGACGCTTACGGCAGAGACTTGCCAGGAAGCACGCCAGAAGGTCGCAATTTACACACGTTGACAGATTTACTATATTACGTTCATGACGTGGCGGGAGTTGAGCGCTTAAGATTTGCTACTAGTCATCCCCGTTATTTCACTGAGCGATTAATTAAAGCTTGTGCTGAATTGCCGAAAGTGTGCGAACATTTTCATATACCTTTCCAATCTGGCGATAACGAACTATTAAAGGCGATGTCGCGGGGTTACACTCAAGAGAAATATCGCCGGATAATTGATACAATTCGCCAATATATGCCGGATGCGTCAATTAGTGCCGATGCGATCGTCGGTTTCCCAGGAGAGACAGAAGCACAGTTTGAAAATACGCTCAAACTAGTGGAAGATATTGGTTTTGACTTGTTGAATACAGCCGCTTATTCACCACGTCCGGGAACACCAGCAGCTTTGTGGACAAATCAATTAAGTGAAGAAGTGAAAAGCGATCGCCTGCAAAGAATAAATCATCTAGTTAATATTAAAGCTTACGAGCGATCGCAACGTTATTTCGGACGCATCGAAGAAGTGCTGGTAGAAGACCAAAACCTCAAAGATAAAACTCAAGTCATGGGACGCACACGCGGTAATCGTCTCACCTTCTTCGCCGGCGATATCAACGAACTTAAAGGACAGTTAGTCAAGGTGAAAATTACCGAAATTCGCGCTTTTAGCTTGACAGGGGAACCCATAGAGGTGCCACAAGCAGTATCAGTTTAAAAGGGACTGGGGACTGGGGACTGGGGACTGGGGACTGGGGGGAGATAAGGCAAATAATTCTTTTTCCCAATGCCCCATGCCCAATGCCCAATGCCCAATGCCCAATGCCCCATGCCCAATGCCCCATAATTGACTATTGAGTCTTCACTAAATCATCTAACTCTTGCTGCATCTTACTTCTAACTAACTCATAACAAGCATTAACATAAGAGCGATCGCTTGCTGCTTCCCGACCGTAACGTTCAAAGACAATCTTAGGACAAACTCGCGTATGTATAGTTACAGGCAATGGTATGTTAGGCAAAGGACCGATCGCCAATCCCCACGGCAAACCAAGATAAATAGGGAAAACCTCTGGATCTAGCCCAAATAGCCAAGGCATCCCCAATTCATGCAATTGCTGTAAAATTTTGTATAAGTCAGCCACCACAAACAGCGTATCGTGGGCACCGACAGAAATAATCGGCACAATCGGTACTTCTTCCCGCAGCGCTAACTTAATAAATCCTTGATTGCCAGCAAACTGAATTTGATGACGCATTTCGTGTGGTCGAAAGAGGTCTTGCGCTCCACCAGGATATACTAGTACGCTGGCTCCAGAATGCAAAGCAGCGATCGCCATTCGCGGATGAGCGATGATTGCTCCCAACCTCCCTGCCAATTCTGCTGTTAGCGGAATCTCCCAAAAATAGGGATGCGCTAAACCGTAAACTGGTCGTTCAACACCAAATCGTTGAAACCAGTCGTACATTACCATATACATGTCGGGAGATGCCAGTCCCCCGTTATGGGAACTGACAAGCAGGACTTTGTCCTGGGGTGGGATATTCTCCCAACCGCTAGTTTGCACTCGAAAATAGTTGCGATACAGCCACTCCCACAGTGGCATCAGCAATTCAATGAACCGAGGATCTTTCTGATTTAAAGACCATCCAGGTTTAGTTTTTAAGTAGTGTTGTTTTTCTGGCATTGAGGCATTTTAACAAAATTGCTGACTTTACCTTTACCGGGAAAAGGTATAGCAAATAGTTATCAAAATAACATTAATTACTTTATTTTCACAGTTAATATGGAAAAATATTTTTTCTTAATCCCTTGGACTATCTTCCCCAGTCCCTTTTTCAAATAAAAAATTTAGCAAATTTGACAACTTATGATAGGCTATCTGCATTTGAGGAGTCATAGAGGTGGGGCAAATGTCAAAATTGCGGGTAGGATTGCTGTTTGGTGGTCGTTCGGGAGAGCATGAAGTTTCCATTAGTTCAGCACGAGCGATCGCTCTTGCCTTAAGTTCAGAAGAAAATGCTAGCAAGTATGAAATACTCCCTTTCTACATCCAAAAAGATGGACGTTGGTTAGCAGGGGATGTACCGCAACAAGTTTTAACATCCGGTGTTGCATTGGCTTCTCTTGCCGCAATCCCTAAATTATGGCAATTTCCAGCACAAACTCAAGAAGTGGATGTTTGGTTTCCGATTCTCCACGGTCCCAACGGCGAAGACGGTACAATTCAGGGATTACTCAGCTTAATGCAAGTTCCCTTCGTCGGTTCTGGAGTGTTAGGTTCGGCAATGGGTATGGATAAGATTGCCATGAAAATGGCGTTTGCCCAAGCGGGATTGGCACAAGTTAAATATCTAATGCTGACCAGAGCGCAAATTTGGTCAAATCCTTGTGTGTTTCCCAAATTGTGCGATCAAATCGAAGCAAAATTGAGCTATCCGTGTTTTGTCAAACCCGCTAATTTAGGTTCATCTGTAGGGATTGCCAAAGTGCGATCGCGTTCAGAATTAGAAGCCGCATTAGATAACGCTGCCAGTTACGATCGCCGTATCATAATAGAAGCTGGAGTAGTCGCACGAGAAGTAGAATGTGCCGTTTTAGGAAACGATCAACCCCAAGCTTCTGTCGTCGGCGAAATTACTTTTGAAAGTGATTTTTATGATTATGAAACTAAATATACACAAGGGCAAGCAGATTTACTGATTCCGGCAAAACTCCCAGATTCTGTGATGCGTCAAATTCAAGACATGGCTTTGCAAGCCTTTAATGCCGTTGATGCTGCTGGGTTGGCAAGGGTGGACTTTTTCTATGTGGAAGCCACAGGGGAAATATTAATTAACGAAATCAACACCTTTCCAGGCTTCACAGCAACGAGTATGTATCCGCAATTGTGGGCTAAAAGTGGAATTCCCTTTACCGAATTAGTCGATCGCTTGATTCAACTTGCTCTGGAGAGAACACAGAAATGAAGGGGGTTTAGGGTGTGGGGTGTGGGGTGTGGGGGTTAGGGTGTAGTGAAGGATAAAGAATGAAAGAATCCTCTTCCCTCCCCACACCCTTTCCCTTTTCCCCTTTACCCCTCTTCATGAAGAATAGTTAGCGAATTTAGGAGCCTGAGTCCCAAAAAAGGCTACTTAAATCCGCAGCTTTGCTACGGATACGCGAAAGTTAGCTCCTCCAGTACAATCAACAATGGCAGGGGTACAAATCTGAAATAAATCATGGAAAAGAGTCAGAATGTACAGCAGGAGCGATCGCCAGCAACAACGCTCACAGCAGACAAGGTAAACAGTAAATCGAAGTCAACAGATAGCTCAATGCTTCTGATACATCTGTTGGCACGTTACCCTTGGCTATTGTTAGTAGGGTTGTTCGGAATGTTTTTAGGGAGCGCAACCCTTGCCGTATACAGCCTGGGTTATGCTGGGCGTGTGGAACCCGAAGAACCGGAACCAATAGCTGAAGTTGCACAACCAATCAACACCCCCTCTGAAACTAGCAATCCAACACCTTTATGGATGGTGGCAGCGATCGCCATTAGTTGTGCTAGTGGCTGCTTGATAATTCTCCGATTGCTAAACCGTCCCACACAGCGGCAAAAAGACCAAAAACGTATTAACCGCTATGAGGCACGTTTGGCACAACGTCGTCATCAAAAATTAGAACCACACCCTCCACAGAATCCGCGAGTATTTGTGCCTCCATCACAAAGCACGTCCTTCGCACCAGTGCCATCTAAAACAAAGCCTCTGGTGACAGTTTTGCCACCAGAACACACCATACCCTTTGATAAAAGCAAAGAATCTTTAGCAGATATGCTGGATATTCGTAAACAAAGTTCTTTGTCGGCAATTTTACGCAAGTAGGAATAGTATTGTCAAAGACTATACAAAATTAAGACTTCTTACTATAAGGGTACGGCATCGCTGTACCCTTAATAATTTTTAATATTTAAAAAAATTTATACGAAGAAACGGCGCTTTGTCCCGATATTTCTTAAAGTTGAGAGTAAAGCCCCAAACGTTTCAAATGGCAACTGCGGTCTATTTGTAACAACCTTAAAGTTATTACCTCAGCTATGCACTCACCAAATCCGATCTCACTCACCCCTTCAATACTGACTTCTTTAGAAGTGTGCAGTGAGGAATCGGTGTATGCTCCCGGTTATATTCAGCCACATGGAATCTTGCTGATGCTGCAAGAGCCACACCTCAGAATCTTGCAGATTAGTGAAAATGTGGAACAGTTTTTTGGAATTTCGGCAGAGGCATTGCTGGGTCAACCATTACAACGGTTGTTTTCCCACGATCAAGTGCAGCGACTTGCTGGGTATCTAGCTCAAGATAACCTAGAGCTTTGCAATCCGTTTCAACTAAAAACGCGGCGGAGGGTTGCCCAGACTGATTGGCAACGGAAAAATCAGACATTTACAGGTGTGATGTACCGGATGGTAGATGGGTTGATCCTGGAATTAGAACCTCAGCGATCGCTCAAAAGCACCCATTCAACCCAGTTTTATCACCGTCTGCAAACGGCGATCGCCAATCTCCGTAATGCCACTAACCTAAAAAGTATGGCTCAAAACCTTGCCAGAGATGTAAAAGCAATGACTGGGTTTGATCGGGTGATGGTCTACCGCTTTAAGGCAGACGATAGTGGTGTGGTGATTGCAGAGCAGAAACAAAGCCATCTAGAAAGCTACTTGGGACTGCACTATATGGCGACAGATATTCCCGCACCAGCCCGCAAGTTGTTTTGCCGCAAGTGGGTGCGATTCATTCCTGATGTCAATTACACCCCGATCCCCCTGATTCCCACCAACCATCCTCTGAGGGATACACCCCTTGATTTGAGTAATTCTCTGTTACGAGGAGTGTCTCACTATCACATTGAATATTTACAGAATATGGGGGTTGCTGGGTCGATGACGATTTCGTTATTCAACGACAAAAGCCTCTGGGGATTAATTGCCTGCCACCACTACAGCCCGAAACTAGTGGATTATGAAACTCGCAAAGCCTGTGAATTTTTAGGACAGTTTGCCTCAATTGAACTAGTGCATAAGCAAGAACAAGAATTGCATTTTTACCGAACACGGGTGAAAAAGATTCAGGATAAACTGCAACAGATGTTCTTGCAGAAGTCCAATTTTATTGAGCAAGTGTTGAGCCGAAATACTTTTCAATTGCTGGAGCTAGTTAATGCTGAAGGAGCGGCGATTTTGCTTGACGGTTATCTGACATTAGTTGGTCAAACGCCATCAAGTACCCAGGTGCAGGATCTGGTGACGTGGTTGGTGCAACACCAGAAAGAACAAATGTTTGCTACCGATTCCCTCTCACGTTTATATCCAGAAGCGAAGGCATTTAAAGATCAAGCTAGCGGCATCCTCGCAATTTCAATTTTATTCAACCATGTTAAACAAAAGTCTTACCACATTATCTGGTTTCGACCGGAGCAAATCCAGACAGTGAATTGGGCGGGCAATCCCCAGGATACGGTGACAATCAACGAAATTGGACAGATGAAATTGTGTCCCCGGAAGTCCTTTGAACTGTGGAAGGAAACCGTGAGAGAAACTTCCTTGCCTTGGGAGGTTGCAGAACTAGAAGCCGCTAGTGAAATGCGAAATACGCTGATGTTGGCATTGCTGGAGTTTTCCCAGATAGCCCTAGAACAAGCGGCAGAACAAGCCGCGATCGCCAACCGTGCCAAAAGCCAGTTCCTCGCTAAAATGAGCCACGAACTGCGGACTCCCCTCAATGCCATTTTGGGATTTACTCAGTTGATGAACCGCAGCGACAAGATTCCATCTGAGTTTAAAGAAGATTTAGATATCATTAGCCGCAGTGGAGAATACTTACTAACCTTGATCAACGATGTGCTGGAAATATCCAAAATTGAAGCGGGTCAATTACAGTTAACGGAAAACTGTTTCGATTTGCATCAGCTAATCCGATCTATTAGAGATATGGTTGCTCTCAAAGCTTTAGAGAAAGGAATTGATTTGAGAACAGAACAGCATACCAATGTTCCTCGCTATGTGTATGGTGATGAATCAAAACTGCGCCAAATTCTGCTCAACTTATTAAGTAATGGGATCAAATTTACAACAAAAGGCAGTGTCACCCTGCGATTACAAGCTTTGACCGATTCCACAAAACGCAGTCCCTCTGTTTCTACCGATCATTCCCAACCAATCATCACCCTTCATGTCGAAGTTGAAGACACTGGATGTGGCATTGCTCAGTCTGATCTGGAAACTGTGTTTGCAGCTTTTATGCAAACAGAACAAGGTCGCCATACTCAAGGTACAGGCTTAGGCTTATCGATTAGCCGTCAGTTTGCCCGTTTAATGGGTGGTGATATTACAGTGCGAAGTATCTTGGATCAGGGGTCAACTTTTATTTGTGAGGTTTTACTGAGTCTGGGCAACTCAGTAGATATCATACCGTCGGAAACGACTCGCACTGTTATCGGTCTGGAACCGGGACAGCCCACTTATCGCATTTTGGTGGTGGAAGACTTTCAAGAAAATCGTCAGTTGCTCATCAGGCTATTGGAATCAGTTGGTTTTGAGGTCAGTGCTGCCGAGAACGGAAAAGAAGCGATCGCGCTCTGGGAAAAATGGCACCCCCACCTGATTTTAATGGACATTCAAATGCCCGTGGTGGATGGCTACGAAATTACCCGACAAATTCGAGGGGGGGAAAGAGGCAAAGACGCGGTGATTATTGCGGTGACGGCTTATGCCTTTGAGGAAGACTATACCACCAGCATTCAAGTAGGCTGCAACGACCACATTAACAAACCATTTATAGAAGCTATCCTATTTGAGAAGATTGCACACTACTTAAGAGTCCGCTACTGCTACCGCGAAAAAGCTTTACCGGGGTTAGACCAGGAAAATTTATTTCAGAAATCCCTAACCGCCAAAGATTTACAGGTAATGTCGCCAGAGTGGATTATTCAGGTGCATCAAGCAGCTTTGGATCTTAACGATGCCGAACTCTACAATCTCATCACTCAAATCCCCAACCAGGAGCAATTTCTCGCCAATGCTCTGAAATATCTGGTGGAGAACTTCGAGTTGGAAGCGATCGCAACTCTCACCCAAACTCAGTAAAAAGATTATGCCTAATTTACTTAAATCCCCTTCGGAAACGAATATCCTGATCGTGGACGATACCCCCGATAATCTACGGTTGTTAACCAAAATACTAGAGTTACAGGGTTATACCATCCGTAAATCCATTAATGGGAGAATGGCATTACAAGCCGCCGAGCGACATCCACCGGATCTAATTCTGCTTGACATCAATATGCCCGAAATGAATGGCTATGAAGTTTGTCAACAGTTGAAAGCATCAAAAATAACAGAGCAAATTCCGATTATTTTTATTAGTGCCCTTGACCAAATTAATGATAAAGTGCAGGCTTTTGAACTGGGTGGACAAGACTATATCACCAAGCCATTTCAAGAACTTGAAGTGCTAATGCGAGTCAGAAATCAGCTACTCATCAAACAACAACATCAACAACTTCTTGAACAAAATCAACGCCTAGAGCATGAAATTCAGGAACGCTTGAAGGCTGAAGCAGAGGTAAGGCAGCTATCCCTAACTGATGAGTTGACAGGACTACATAATCGACGTGGTTTCTTTTGGCTCGCAAATCATCAATTAAAAATTGCCCAACGCACACAAATGTTTTGCTGTCTTTTGTTTCTTGATTTAGATGGTTTAAAGCAGATTAATGATTCTCTAGGGCATGAAATCGGAGACAGAGCGATCGTTGACACAGCCCAATTACTAAAGCAAACCTTCCGTGATTCGGATATTATTGCCCGTATAGGAGGAGATGAGTTTGTAATATTTATTCCTGTCTGCTCCCACCAGTATACAGATGAATCTTATCCTCGATTGCAAGCAAATATTGATCGCTTTAATCAAGAGCATAATTACTCGTATCAACTATCCATAAGTGTTGGTATCACACAATGTACCTTAAATGAAAACGTTTCACTAGAACAATTGATAGAAGAAGCTGACAAGCTAATGTATCAGCATAAACGTGCTAAACGACTCGCAAATCCCAAGCACTTATCAGATTCATAGATATAAAAAAGTTAGAAATGAGCAATTATCAAATATAAATAAAGATGCCATTTTGGCAACTAAGCTCTAAATTAGTTAGCTAAATTGTATGAAGATAAACGACTTCAAGGGTGTTGTTATCAGGGAGTACAGGCTACTAAATTATCCTAAAAAATACTTTTTTCAAAAGTATTTTTTAGGTAAAAACTAAAGATATCTAGTAGTCAAAAACTAGTTATCTCAAAAAACAAATATCAATAATAAGGTTTGACATTTGCTGCATTAGGAAATTTTATTCTCTACAGGCGTTGTCGTTAACGTACCATTAGCCCCCAAAAGAACAGACAACGTTAGCAAATTTTCCTAAACGCTTCAGCGGCAAATGAAAGAGTGAGAGTTTGAAAGCGAATGATATGCTTCCTCTCACTCTTTTTTTATGGGTTTTTTGCAAAATTGTATCAAAGCACTCTTGTAGTTAAATTTTGTAGATAAAATAAACGAAAAATGAATTTAAATTTGCTACTTTTGATACGAATTCAACTATTTAAAAAAGTTGCCATTTTGGCAACTATGCTTCAATCAAATCAGTTAAATTATTAAACATCAGGGACTTCAAGAGTGTGGTTATCAGGGCAAGTTACAAGATGGAATAATTTTTGTGATGCCTCTTCTATCAAACAAGTTTCCGAGGCAAATAATGTATATCCCAAAAAGATATACTAAGATTGCAACTCTGACAAATAAAAATCAATAATCAAGTTTCCATTTGCTGCAACAGAAATATTAAGCGCATACGGGCGTTGTATTTGTTCGACACATTAGCCCCCCTAAATAAAGCGCATCGTCCGTAAATATTTCTGAACGCTTCAGCGGCAAATGAAAGAGTGGGAGTTTGAAAGCGAATGATATGCTTCCTCCCACTCTTTTTTTATGGGTATTTTGCCAAAATATTCTCAAATTGTAAAGACGTTCCGGCGGAACGTCTCTACGAGGGTTATAGTTCCGGCGGAACGTCTCTACGAGGGTTATACCTGCTAATATCTATTTTTAGGGTGATTATTTAGATAAAATCTGTATCCTGCATAAATTGAATAATAGCGGCATTAACCGCTTGTGCAGCACCAGAAGAAGCATCATGATGACAATTAGGTAGAATTTGCAATTTAGCATTCTTCAGACGTTGACGCAATTTCTCGCCATCGCTAGCAGGAAACCAACTATCTTGTTCACCCCACAAAATTAGTGTGGGAGATTGAATATCACCAAGTTTATTTTGAATTTCACTAAGCATATTCGGCTTATTAGCTTGCAAATGCTCAATTTCTCGCGCGGCTATTTGTAACTCTTCGGCAACTTTCACCAAAGTACCAGGAAACTCAATAAACGGGTAAGTTATCCAGTAAACATCTTCTTGGGTAAGTATTGATGGATCGAATAGCACCCGACGCCGTTCTATTCCCATAACTTCTCTTACTAAAGGTGCAAACAAATATGCTAAACGTAAGCTATCAATTGTTTGCAATATTTCTAAGGGCGTTTGTGCAAGCAACGACATTCCCCAATGGGGCAAACTTTGCGGAAAAATAGGTACATTTAGTACCACTAACCGCGCGATTAATTGAGGATTTTTTTCAGCAATAGCAAGGGCAACTACTCCCCCCAAAGATTCTGCGACAATTACAACGGGTTCATCACATAAAGCATGAATTATTCTCTCTAACTCAATAAGTTGATGACCGCTTTTTTCTCGACGAAACACAGGTTTTTCAGAAAAACCGTAACCTTTAGCATCAAAACAAATTACCCGAAAATATTCAGATAACGGGGCGACACTGTAACGCCAATTATAGCTCCAACTGCCCATACCATGTAATAGAATGAGCGGTTTACCTGTACCTTTTTCGCCATAAGCGATTTGTACAGGATATCCATTAGCATCAGTAATGATTAAATTTTGTCGTCCTTTAGGAAAAGTAGCTTGCCACCAATCTTTCATTCCTTTTATCAACAAATAATTTAAACACCAAATAAGGCTTGCCAGAGCAGTCTAATTAGTATCACAGGCAATGCTACTAATACAATGGCAACAAGCAATAATCCGAGCAAAAGCGCTAATACAAACCATGCGTCTGCGCTCTTACTCTGTCCGGGAGATTTTAAATGTTCTTCTAATAACTTAATATTATACTCGTTTGCTGTCCAAGCAAAATCAAAAATGTCTCCCAGCACTGGTACAGCGCCCAACAAGCTATCAATGATAATATTTAAGACCATTCTGCCCAAAGTTGCTTTCGGTGCGCCTAATCGCGCCGCTTCTAGGACAATATAGGCAGAAAGCATCACCCCTAAAAAATCACCACCAAGAGGTATGAATCCTATAAGTGGATCTAGTCCAATACCAACCCGCGTTCCGGGAATGGTTATAGCATTATCCAGCAAACGGCTAAGTTGACGCAAGCGCTTTAAGGTAGCCGCTTTGGCATCGGGTTCAATTGTGAACCTTATAGGAGATTTAGACATGGAGCTTCTTTGTATATGAGTGTTTTAATCGCTAAATATTCTACTCTTATGTGTGCCTTTTTCTAGAGTTAATTGTTACTATTATGCTTATCGCTATCAGAACGGTGGTGCGATGATGCGGTAGCACCCGCCTTTGGCGATCGCATATCTTCACCCACAACTACATTTAATTGATCCCCAATTAAAAGAACCGCAGCGCTCATCCAAAGCCACAGCATTAAAACAATCACCGCTCCCACTGCACCATAGGCGATGTTATAGTTACCGAAATTCGCCACATAAGCCCGAAATAGACTCGATACGATCGCCCACGAAATAGCCGCTATAATCGCCCCAGGCATCATCGGCGTACCTGAATTCCACTTTGAAGGACCGTAGCGATAGATAAAAGCAAAGGCAGTAGCAATAATACCTAAAGCTAAAGCCCAGCGAAACAACTGCCAAAAATGCAATAATAATCCGAAAAAATCATTTTCACGCCATACCAGTTGCAATACTAAGTCACTAATAAAGACCAAAAAAGAAGCCATCACAAAAAGCATGATTGTGCCAATTGTTAATCCCAAAGAGATGAGTTTAGCTTTCCAAAAAGGGCGCATCTTATCTGCGGGAATTTGATGGATTTGATCGAGGGCTGTCATTGCCGTACTTACCGCACCAGAAGCAGTCCAAATGGCGATCGCAAAACTCAGAGAAAACAAACCGCTGTTTTTGGGGTTGGTAATTTCTTTCGTAGCAAAATCACGAATCAAAGCCAGTGCTTGTTCTGGTGCGATTTGACTCAGCTGCGCTGCCATCTGTTTAAAAGTATCTTGTAAAGATTCTTCAAATAAGCCAATCGCTGTCAGGGCGGCAATAATTGCGGGAAACAACGATAACATTGCATTGAAGGCAATTTCCGAGGCTAGTCCCAAAAGTCGCCGTTTGATGGTATTGGCAAAGGTTTTTTTGAAGGTGCCACCATTGAGGTGGCGAAAAAAGCGGACAAAACGAGGCTTTGCCATGATTTTAGTGGCTGGTTGGGTTTCTCAACTAGTCTGCCAAATCTGATGAAGAATGGGGCAATGGGCAATTGTTTAATGGGCAATGGGAATTAAAGACGCTTTTTATGATGCGCGAATAAATACAATTGTTTCTATTCCCAATGCCCAATGCCCAATGCCCCATGCCCCATGCCCAATGCCCAATGTCAAAATATTTATGAGTCAAGAATTAACACAACAATGGTTGACGGAAATTCAAACGTTGAGACAGCAAATGGCGCAACTGCAAGAGCGTACTGATGCTGGTTGGGAAAGTGCTGAGAAATGGCGTCAACTTTACAATACTGAAGCTGAACAACGCCGCACAGATGCTCAGATGTCGCAGGTGGCGATCGCCGAATTGAAGGCAGAAATTCAAAAACTCAAGGGTATTGAAGATGCCACATTACCCGACTCGACAACAGCGACAGCTATTCAAGCAGAAATTGAACAACTAAAATCTCCAGAGGAATTGCAACCCAAATTAATTGCAGTTATGAAAGAACGCGATCGCCTGCTGCAAGCCTTGAAAATCGAGCAAGACAACCATGCCCAAAGCCGCAACAACCTCACCACCGCCTTAGGTGATGCGATTGATAGCTTGACGCGAGAGCGAGCAGGGGGAGATGGGGAGAGGAGTCAATAGGGTTCGGATAAGCAGGGGAGGCAGGGGGAGAAGAGAAGCAGGGGGGGAGAAAAGAACTGATTTTTCTTCCCCTGCCTCCCCTGCCTCCCCATCTCCCCACTCTTCTAAAACCCCATCGCCTCAGCTACTGTTTTGAGTTCCGGTGCGATGCCGACTTGAAATTTGCTGTGATTGTGTTTAATGGCTGTATCTGGGTCTTTTAAACCATTGCCGGTGAGGACGCAAACCACGGTTGCGCCTGCGGGTATTTGGTCTTTTATTTGCAACATGCCGGCGACGGAAGCAGCGCTGGCTGGTTCGCAGAAAATGCCTTCTTCTGACGCTAAAAGTCGATAAGCGTCAAGGATTTCTTCGTCGGTGACGGCGTGGAAGTTGCCCATACTTGCTGATTTGACAGCGATCGCTTTTTCCCAACTTGCGGGATTGCCAATTCTAATTGCTGTGGCTAGAGTTTCCGGATGCGCTATGGGATGACCGGTGATTAAAGGTGCTGCACCTGCGGCTTGAAATCCCATCATTCGAGGTAAGCGATCGCATTTTTTGGCTTGATGATATTGACAAAAGCCCATCCAATATGCTGTAATATTTCCCGCATTGCCCACCGGGATACACAGCCAATCTGGAGCATTACCCAGGACATCGACAATTTCAAACGCCCCTGTTTTCTGTCCTTCCAAACGGTAAGGATTGACTGAATTTACCAAAGTTACCGGATAACTGATAGCCATTTCACGGACAATTTCCAGCGCTTGATCAAAATTACCTTTAATTGCCAGTACTTCTGCGCCATAAAGCAACGCTTGTGCTAACTTGCCTAATGCTACATAGCCATCGGGAATTAAAACAAAAGCACTCATTCCCCCACGTCTAGCATAAGCTGCCGCCGCTGCTGAGGTGTTGCCTGTGCTAGCACAAATTACCGCTTTTGCCCCAGCTTCCTTAGCCTTGGAAATTGCCATTGTCATTCCTCGGTCTTTAAAGCTACCAGTGGGATTAAGACCGTCGTATTTGACAAACACGCGTACTTGTCTACCAATGCGTTCTGCCAGCGCCGGAACTGGTATCAGGGGAGTGTTACCTTCAAAGAGGGTGACAACCGGAGTTTTTTCGCTAACAGGCAAGTATTCGCGGTATTGTTCTATCAGTCCTAGCCAGGGTTGGCGATGAGATTTAGCAGCAGATAGGCTCAAAGTCACAGGATTTAAAAGTTTTTTACTTTAACTGAATAAAGCAAGTGGTAGATTTTTTTAACCATCGGATGCTAACGCGCATTTATGGTTAAACAAGAATTCAGAAGGCAGAATTCTTTTTTGTGGTGTAACCGTTCCACCTGCCTTTTTTATTTAATCGTAGATGCCAGTTTATCGTTTAACTGATATTGGTGGGAAGGTTTGGACACGTTTTTTAAGAGGGAACAGGGAACAGGCAACAGGGAACAGGGAAATCCCCAGTAGGAGGGGGACTGGGAATTAGGGAATAGGAAAAGAATTATTACCAATGCCCCATACCCAATGCCCCATGCCCAATGCCCCATGCCCCATGCCCAATGCCCAAATCAATGTATAATTTTTTTGGAACAAAGCCCGTTTGTTCGCAGTCTCTTATGACAAAGGCTTTGATTCATTAGCTTAAGTGATTGAAAGTTTTTAATGATTTAACAAAGCTTAAAATTGACTTATTATAATATCTCTGATTGTGTGAGTTGAGTTTAGGATCTCATTTAACTATGACAACTTGTTCATCTGTTGACGATCGCACGTCCCAAACCGACTGGGCAACCCGCTTAACCAAGGCTTTTTATCAAGACGATCAGCAAGCCAAATTTAGAAAATTGCAAGCAGAGGTAGACTCTTTGTTGCAGCAGTTGCAAAGCCTGAAGCAGCAACGAATTGCAGCTACTGAATTAGAGGAATAATTCCCTCAATTTTGGCTGAAAGCTCAGGTCAATAAATAAGCTGACCTGATAAACCAAAATAATTTAAGAAGCTGAAATTTTTTAAACTTGGCACGATCGCTCTTTTTGTCTAGCCAGAATAAAGTGCAAAGTAACTGTTATTCAAAGCGCTGATGATTTTCTCTCCAGCGCTTAAGGCTATACCGATCGCCATTTTCAACGAGTAAAGCTAAAGATGTACCGTTTGAAATTTTGGCGATCGCTGTCAAAATTTGTTGAGAGTTTTTACTGAAGTCAGTATAAATTAGTTTACCATCATCTGATAAGATGAGGGTACGCGGACGAGAGAAATTTTTGTCTTCTGCCTTAATTTTAGGTGCTGAGTGATTCAAAGCGGCGATTGCGTCTGCCGAAATAGTCAGTACAGTTTCGGATTTATTATTACCTGTCAAATCAATTTGTTGAATAAGCCAATAGCCTAACTTTTGTCGCATTTGCTGCAAGTCAGGAATAGTACCAGCCGGTAGATTACCCGATTGTTGAAGCGATCGCCAAATAGTCGGTAATATTGTCTTTACTCGTTGTGGATCTTGTTGTTCCAATTGTTCGAGAGTTATCGGTGATGGTTGCACCCATTCCAAAGCTGCGTTTGTCAAAGCTAAAGGATGCGGTTGCACAGCATTGCTTCTTGGTTGGGGAATTATTTGTCCAGCAGCCAATAGGCGCAAAACCCCATCCCGCAGTTGCACTCCTTTGATAGTAGCGGTGCTTGTTTGCTGTTCTCCGTTTGCTAGCCAGACAACTATCTGAATTTCCGCATCGGAATTTATCCCCAAAGTTGACCAGAGAAATTTCTCTGGGGAAGTTTTCGGTAAGCTCAAATTTGCAAAAGGTGAATTTAGCCAGCCTTTACCGTCATGAAATGCACTCACCTCCACTTGATACCATTGGTTATTTACAGCTTTCAAATCTGCTTTTGAGTCAAGTTGCAGCCACTCCGCAGAGTTAATAGAAGAAATTGGCTTTACCGAACCAATAATTCGACTAGGATGAGTAGACGGAATCGGTGTTACCTCACCATTAAGTTGTCTCAACAAACTTTGAATATGCGTCAAATTCTCTGGTGTGATTTTGGCTTCTTCCAACCAGGATTTTGCTCGATTTTGCCCTTTGCTAGCTGCTAAAATCAAAGCTGCCCAAGCTTGCACCTCTGGTCTATTAGGATTAACTTCTAAAGCTGCTTCTGTGCGATTCCACAACCGTCCTTCATCAGCTTTCAATAAAGTAGCAATTTCTTGGGCATTTTGTGGCGATGCCTCAAACACCTGTAAAGCTTTTTGCCAACGACCATCAATCAAATCTGCTAACACTTGTTGACTGGGAGAAGCCCAAATTTTATCAGCTTGAATTTTGGTAAGTTGAGAATGCAAGCGAATCAAATCGATTTGCGCTTGCGCTGTCGCCGGCATTTTTTCTTTTTGCTGTTTCTGAATGAATTGCAACCATTCAAAAGCTGGTGTCCAAAGACCGCTGCGGGCAATTGACAAAGCATCTTGATAAGCTGAATCCTGGAGTGCCGGAGGTCTGAGAGAAATTTCTTCTAATTGAATAGGGTCGAGAAAAAAGTTTGCTGATTGAATTTGGTAAACTCGTAATTGCGGTTTTAAACCGACAGTTTGCTCGATGATTAACTCTTTTGTACCATTATTAGTAACCTCCTGCCATTTGGGTAATTCTCCGTTAGGGCTTGTCCAAGACAACATCAGTTGTAAGTTGCTATGTTCTGGATTGTAATGCAGAATGTGACCGTAAGCGATCGCATTCGTTCCTTGAATGCGCTGTCCTTTGCAATAAAACCAAATCCCAGATGATATATTGCCTTCAAAGCGTTTCACTTCATTTAAAGGTAAAGAAATACTAGAACCTTGATTTTCCGAAGTTGCATCAATCAAAGGGGCAATTACAAAAGATTCTTCAGGTCCAGCTACAGGTAATTGAGTTGCTAAATAATAGTGTTTTTCTGCTGCTGATTGTGTCTCTGGATCTTGCGAAAGCTTATAGACTCTAAGTTCAACAATGTATTTACAATCTGACTGACAATTTACCCGTTGCTTGTAAATTGGCAGTAAAAAAGATTTTTCGGCATCACCATCCAAAGGTAAAATTTCCCCCGCTATTTGTCCTTTGTTTTTGAGATTTAGTTTAATTTTTGAAAGAGTTTGCAGGTGTTCTTGTTGGCTAGAGATTTTTGCCCATTCTGGTAAAACATTATTTAACCAGCTTAATTTTTCGGGATTGAGTATGAAAATAAGGCTGATCCAAACAAAAAGCCCAATTAAAGCAGTACTACCCGACAAAATCCCAACAGCTAACATTGACGATAGCCAACTTTCCTTTTTTATGGAAGTTTTCAGCGACTTCGGTTCTTGTCGCAGAAACTTAACCGGCTTTTTCAGGGTTTTTTTCACAATGGGTTTCATCGTATCTGCACCTTGCATGTTAAGTTTAGAAGGTTTTGGTGTCAGCTTTTGGGTGGGGTTTGCCATGTTCGTTCAATAAATCCAATCGGTATTTTTGCGAAGTATTTTTACTTTTATACTCGTCTTTATTTAAATTTGCCCAGAAATTTATTAGTCTGATTTTGGAAAAGTTCAGTAAATTTCCTCATGCCAAAACCAGAAAATTTTGAATACACTCACCCCTTGAGTGTGTGTGTAGAGTGTAAAAAGTTGGAAGATAAACTGCTTCGCAATCAAAGTAAAGCCTTAATGTTCGCATTGTTATTAATTGCGGGAATTCACGGATTTACACAAAAAGCGATGTCTCAAGTGGATAGGAGACAAGGAGAGGGGGAGACAAAGGGACAAGGAGATAAGGAGAATAATTCTTTTTTTGCCCTATCCCCCTCTCTCCCCACTTCCTACTCCCCATTCCCCCCTCCTCAAAACGACGATCCGATGGCGCAAGTTACATCGGTTTCCCAACTTAAAGACGTACAACCTAGAGATTGGGCATTTCAAGCGTTGCAATCTTTAGTTGAACGCTATGGTTGCATAGCAGGTTATCAAGATGAAACTTATCGAGGCCAGAGTGCTTTAACTCGGTATGAATTTGCTGCCGGTTTGAATGCTTGTTTAGATAGAGTCAATGAATTAATTGCTACCGCCACCAGTGATTTAGTCAGCCGCGAAGATTTAGTAACTTTGCAAAAATTACAGTCACAATTTGCCCCAGAATTAGCAACCTTACGCAATCGAGTTGATAGTTTAGAAGCCCGTGCAACTCAAATAGAAAGCAACCAATTTTCTCCAACAACAAAACTCAGCGGGATCACGATAGTTAGTATTCAAGGAAGAAGCCGCAATCGTGCTGATATTGCTCCCAGAGATGGCAAAAAAGACACAGAAGATGCGGGTACAAACATTAATGTTATTTCCTTATCACAGTTATATTTAACTACCCAATTCAACCCCCGCAGCTACTTGGTAACAGGTCTTTTAGCAGCTGACGGTTCCACCGCACCCAGATTTAGCAACGACGTTATACTTGGTTATGAATATCCGACAAATAACAGCGTTATACTAAGTGACCTCCATTATCATCATTTAATTACTGACAACTTGGCTGTGATGATAGGAACAGCATATGTAAATATGACTACTGCATTTAGAGGTCCAAACCGAGTAGAAAACGCTGCTACCGGACCATTATCTTATTTTGCTCAACGCAACCCAATTTTAAATATGGGTTTCGGACAAGGTGGTATAGCTGTTGATTGGCAATTTGCCAAACGCGCTAGTTTGCAAGCATTATATGCTAGTTATAATCCGCAAAATCCTGGTAAACGCAACGGTTTATTTGATGGAAACACGACTACAGGTGTGCAATTGTTAGTCACACCAACTGATGCTTTTGATGTCAGTTTATATTATGTTAATAATTATTCTTCAAATGGTTGTTTGCTGACTTTCGTAGGGGATGATTGTTTAACTGCGGTTAATAGCACAGGTAAATCAGAAGCATTACAAACTAATGCTGTTGGTGCTACTGTCAATTGGCAAATTTCTTCTCGCCTTACCTTAGGTGCTTGGGGCGGTTATACTAATTCTTATATTCCTGGGCGATCGGGAAATGTGGAAACCACAAATTACATGGTGTATTTGAATTTTCCTGATTTATTTCGCAAAGGCAATTTGGGCGGAATTTATATCGGACAACCTCCAAAAATAACCAATAGCGACTTATCTCTAGGAAACAATGTCCCAGACTTTTTAAATACAGGCTTAGGACGCAAAGGAGGACAACCAGGAACCACCACTCAACTCGAAGCTTTTTATCGCTTTCAGCTAACAGATAATATCACCATCACACCAGCGGTAATTCATATCTTACAACCTGGTAATACACCAGATAGTGACCCAATTACCATAGGTATTTTGCGTAGTAGCTTCAGATTTTAGTAGTAAGCACTTCAGTGCTTAAAATCGGCGTTTCAACTCCTACTACAAATATATAAAGAGTAATTTACTTTTACTTAGTACACTTTATAAAGAGTTTATATAAAATATAATATATTTGAATAAGTCTGCGAATTAATACTTGATTATATAAAAATATTCGTCCAAATAAAATTAAGTAAAATCTCTCTATTCTCAAACATACAATTAGAAGTAAATTATTGATAGTTGCGCTGTCTCATTCTGTTATAAAACGCAGGTTATCATGATGCATTTATTAGCTTAACACTATCCAATTCAATTTTTAGTTGACAGCGCAACTATTTCTTTCCAGAAATAAATTTGTTATTTCAAAAGCAATCAAAAAAATTATTCTCATCTTAAAGAAGTTTAAAAAATCTTAGCAATTAGCATGAATCAATATATCCGTAATCTGCTAGCACTTGCTTTAGTAGCCAATTCCGCTTGGCTTCTTACTCCATGCAAAGCGCAAACTCCAGTAAAATCAAAGAGCGAAAATCCTAATAATATTATTTCTGTATCTTCTCAATCACCTACCGTAGATACAAATACATCAATCACATCGAACAATTCTACAAATTATACTAATAAGAAACCAATTGCTTCTAGCAACACCATACCTGCTACTAAACCTAATCCGCGTATTCCAATATCTAGCAGAGTTTTTTCTACACCTTCAATGCAACAGTAATACGAATTGGGATTGGTAATGGGTAATTGGAAATACGTTTTTTACGATTACCCATTAAACATACAGCACTTCCCGGTGTCATGAGGTACAAGAACCCCACCCCCAACCCCCTCCCCGCAAGCGATGAGGG
>NZ_KK073768.1:978818-1001385 GCF_000582685.1 [Scytonema hofmanni] UTEX 2349 | reverse complement strand
GGTAGCCCCAATACCCAGTCATTGCTCCCAGCAATATGAGCAATACTACTAACCATAATTCATGTCTTCGTCCCCGGATGTGCCTATAGTCTGGGACTTGCTGCAATTGTTCGATCAGATTGTTCATACTTCCAGATTGTCAATTTACGATCGCCTCCCATAAGTATTGTCATTTTTCTCTGTTTGTATGAAACCACCCTGCCTTCCCGGAATAGGGAAGGGGTTGGGGGTTAGGTTTGTATTGCATCGAAGTGCAACCCTACAGCACTTCCCGGTGTCATGAGGTACAAGAACCCCACCCCCAACCCCCTCCCCGCAAGCGATGAGGGGGCTATTATGTACCTCATAACAAAGGAATCTGCTGTAGAAGTTGAAAATGAACTATGCTTTGTCCACAACCCTTGTAGAGACGTAGCACTGCTACGTCTTTACAAACGTTCTGGATAATGCATATTTAAATTTGGTCGATTACCTATTACTCCCAAGACAAACTTGTTCATAAAGTTTACCGGCAGTTTCCCAAGTGAATTGAGTTTCTACTAGTTGTCTAGCGTTGCGAGATAATTCGTTTCGCAGTTGTGGACTATCAAATAGTTGACTAATAACGGTGACGTATTCTGCTGGATTATTTGCCCGTAATGCGCGTAATGGTACACTGAAATCATCTACCGCTAGCCCTTCTAAACCGCGATCGCTTGCCACTATCGGCACACCTGCTGCCATTGCTTCTAAAGTTTTATTTTTAATGCCAAACCCCGTCCGCATTGACACAACGCAGATTGTGGCTTGATGTAAGTATTCTACCATCGAAGGTACGCGCCCAGTAACAGTAATTCCTGGTTTATCCTTCAGTGCTAAAACTTCCGGTGTCGGATGAGAACCAACAATATCAAAAGTTGTATTTGGGTAACGTTTTTGAATTTCTGGTAAAACTTCGTTACTAAAAAAGCAAACAGCATCAATGTTTGGTAAGTTATCCATTGCACCGATAAAAATTAAACGATGTCCCCCCGGATCGGTGATGCGATTGGGGAAGGAAACTAAATCTACACCATTAGGAATAACTTTAATTTCCGTATTTGGCACAAATTTTTGTAATTGAATTTTATCTTCTTCAGTTGTCGCTACAATTACCGAAAATTTGGAGCAGTAATTTTGTTCATAACGACGCAAGAGCGGTAAATTAATTTTGTCTCTGAGTTTATTTTCAGAAATGCCATTTTCTAGTTGATTAAGACAAGTGCCGTAAACAGAACTATGAACATCAACTAAAGTCCGCACCTGTTTCTGAAATTGAGGACGAATATAAATTTCATTAACGCTATGTTCGCAGGTAATTACATCACATTTCCCTGCTTCTACAAAGTTATCAATCCAGTTTTGCATCTCAACTGAGTAGCGGTTTAAGACACTCGGAGGTGTCCCTTGATAGAGAAATGTGCTGAAACGCTGGATTTTTTTTAGTATACCTGTGGCAGTGCCAGAATCGGCGGGACGATCAAAAACGACGAGATTATCGACACAATCCCGCAATTCGGCTATTTCTGCATCTGTGATATGGCGATCGCGTTGGGTCACTAATGTAATAGCATGATGTTGACTGAGATACTTGAGTAAATTAAACGTCCTTACCTGGGTTCCCCCCCGTGTTGGTGGATAGGGAAATGTCGAAGATAGCATTAAGATGTTCATAAAAGCTGATAATTGGGAATAATACCAAGTACAGGGATGATATATATACAATGACCTTAGTCAATAGTTTATGTCATCAGAATTATACCGATATAATTGTTGTCAGCTATTTCTAATTTGAATAAAATACTGATACCAATTCTGTGTGAAGTTGCGCTTTATTGCCCTCAGGCTAGAAGCCTGGGGCTACAAAAACAAAGCCCACCTACGTGGGCTAATAACGGTATGAAGAAAGCAAATTCAAAAACAGTATTTTTACTGTCGTCAATATTAATTTTATAAAATATGCCTAAAGTTACTGTTTCCATTGCCACTTTTAATCGAGTTAATTTACTGCCTTTCGCAATTGAAAGTGTACTCAAGCAGTCTTATCAAGACTTTGAATTAATTATCTGTGATGACGGTTCTGTTGATAGCACACCTGAGTTGATGTCACTGTATACAGATAGCCGAATTAAATATATTCGTCATCCGCAAAATATTGGTAAAAGCAATAATATGCGCTCTGGCTTTGAAGCTGCAACAGGCGAATATTTTATGAAATTTGATGATGATGATCGGCTAACTTCAGATTTTTTAGCGCGTACTGTCGCAATTCTTGATCAAGATTCCAGTATTAGTTTTGTTGGTACCGATCACTGGATAATTGATATTAATAATGTCAGGGATGAAGCGAAAACTCAAGAAAATTCTCGTTTTTGGGGAAGAAAAAGTTTATCGGAGGGTATTGTCGATAATTTGTTGGAAGTTGTGTTTGTTAAACAAAGCTTTCAAATTGGTGCAAGTTTATTTCGTCGCCAAATTTTGCAAGAATTGGGATATATGCTGCCTAATATGCAAAACTGTGAAGATAATGATTTGTTTGTGCGGTTAGCTTTGGCTGGGAAAAAGGGTTATTATTTACCAGAATTGTTGATGGAATATCGCGTTCACGCTGAACAGCAAGGTATTAATCGCGGAATTCGTTATTTAACTGATAAAATAGGATATTTAGAAAATTATAAATTTGATTCCGAAAAGTTGGAAAGAATTAGACAAAACAAGCTTTATGAGACGCAATTATTGTTAGGTTTACGGTTGATTGAAACAGGTGAAACGCAAAAAGGAAGAGAGTTAGTTTTAGCAGGAAAGTCTTTTTCTACTGTTAAAGCTTGGACTGGGTTGGGGTTGTCTATGTTGCCGGTTGGGTTGCGGGGTAAGGCTTTTGATTTGGTGCGGAGTGTAAGGGGATGAAGTGCAGAATGTGTATTATGCCCGAACAATAGTCACAGAACGCCCATTTTTTGTAGTTGTAACTTCACTTGTTAATCGCTCCTCAATGGGCAAAGCCTTGGCACGTAAATCGAAAACAATCAACCAACCAAAATTTACCCCCAACCTTGCCAAATAGGAATCTAACTGCTCAATGCCTGATTCCATTGGATCTCCCCTTTTATCTCGCCAAGCTTTTAACTCAATTCCCAATGTTATATTCCCATATCTGAGACACAAATCCATGCGATCGCGTCCAATTGCATATTCCCGTTCCAGAGTTCCACCCCCATTCACCACACGATGCAAAAATGCCATTAACACCAAATGAGGGGCAATCTCATGATAAGATGCACTACCAAGTAATGGTTCACCATGCTGCCGCCAAAATGCTAAAAACGCCTTTAATAAGTCATCTGTATTTAACTCACCTGACTTAGTTAACCAAGTAGGTGCGATTTGAGGCAAAGAAGCCATCGGTGTCACCGTTAATACTCTAGGTAAAACCTCGCGGTAAATCGGATTAGCGATCGCAAGTCCTCCCAAGGGGTCCATTTTACATAAACCCAGGTCGATAACAAACTGGATATCATCATTAGGCACATTCCCTAGTTCTAAACCTGCAAGTATCGGTTCAATAATTGCCTTTACTCTCGGTTCTCGCAGTCTTTCAGCTAGGGAATCAAGATGAGTATCTTGCCTTTTAATTAGCACTTCTTTAGCTTCGTGAATATGCTCAGGTGTAATTGCGATCGCAGTATCCGTTACCATTTCTTCGACAACTTCTTTAGCAAGGGCATTTACTAACCAAGGTTGTCCCTGAGTCAAGTAAAATGCTGTCTCGATTGCCTCAGGGGTAAAAACTTGTCCCGTGTCGTCGGTGTGTTGTTGGTATAGTTGCGCTACCTCCATCGCATTAAAATCTCTCAAAGTTAGGGAGCGGACTTTGATATTAAAGGGACTGGCTGTATTTAATCTATCGCTCCCCCCAGAAGCAACCTTATAATCCCGCACATCTCGTAAACCGATTAACCCGACAGATAAGGGAAAGTTTTTCGGACGACTGCGATAACCATCACGTAACTGTCGCAAAATCGAAATCAGCGCTTCATCCTGTAAAGAGTCGATTTCATCAATAAACAGAACTAAAGGTCTAGGTGTTGCTTGCGCCCATGCCTGTAAATTAGCTCGAATTCTTTGTCCTGCCTCCCCTTGGGACCAAACAGGTGGTTGTAACTCAGGAGGTAAGTAGACTGCAATTGTATCACGCCAAGCACCAAGAATTGCTAATTCGGCTTTTCCTGGATCATCACTAAAGGGAGCACCTACTTCCGCAGATACCATGACTGCCGCGTAGCTGCCGCTTTCCGTAAGTTGTTTCGCTAATGCCATCATTGCCGTGGTTTTACCAGTTTGCCGAGGAGCGTGGATGACAAAATAGCTTTCTTGGGCAATTAGTCGCTCCAAAGAAGGCAACCTAACAGTTGGGGGTAGCATGTAGTGAATGTCGGCTTTACAAGGACCTGCGGTATTAAACCAACGAGGCATAAGGATTTGAGAACTTTTGGAGGATGTCCTTAGTGTAGCGCTTTCGGTTGCGGGGATGATGCGATCGCATACTCGTAAGAGCACGAAGTAGGGTACAAAAAACGACCTGATTTGCTCCCGGCTCAATGCATGTTCGCATTAATTCTAGCTAGGATAAAAGAATGTGTAAATTATTCCGGTTCGGGCTACAGTAGTGCTGATTCAGATTTAGGCAAGATTACCCGCATGGATACTAACGAATTAAAGTTCTTACTGAAGTTGTTGGGATGTGCCGATTATCGGTCAACTTTAAGTGCCAACATCTTTAGCAGTTTTAAAGGTAAAGACAAAATTTGTCGAGATTTAGGCGATCGCGAATTAGTAGATTATTCCCGCGAGATTGCCGCAGTTAAGATTTTACCACCAGGTAGAGCTTTATTGCAAGAGCCGACAAAAGTGGCGATCGCAGACAAAGAACTGAAGGTGCTGGAGAAGATAAGTAAAGCTTCGGGAAAAATCACCCCCAGCGAAATCACCTCACCCAAAGCTGCTGAACGAGATGCCATCTTAAAAAGTTTAAGCGATCGCGGATTAATTGAAGCTGAACTCAAAATCAAAAAGAGTAAACCTGAGGTTTGGCTGACTGAACGCGGAATTGAATATTTGCGGGATGATTACAGTCCTAACAAAGGCTCTAACCCTGTCATCAGCTTAGAGCTACTGAGTAATTATCTGCGCTTTTTGCGGAAAACTTTGCCCAATAAGCCAGAACCAGTATCTACTTCAGCACCTATCAGTGTAGAGTCTGCTGCTGTAACAATTAGTAATCTCACTGATGAAGAAATTTTACAAACTATCCAGAAATTAGATCGGGAACTGGGTAGTGACAATTATTTGCCAATTTTTCATCTGCGGCAAAAGTTACAACCACCGCTTTCACGGGAAGAATTAGATAAAGCGCTTTATCGTCTAGAAGAAAGCGACCAAATTGAATTAAGTAAGTTGGCAGAACCAGGTGATTATACACCTGAGCAAGTTGAAGCGGGAATTCCCCAATTTAGCGGTGGTTCGTTGTTTTTCATTACAACAATCTAACAATTTACATCTAAATTACGAGCAAGTAACTTTCATTTTTAGCAGGTATTTCAGCATGGCAGAAATTGATAAACTTATTATACAATCGCTTAATCCATTCGATAACTCAGTAGCAGGTAACTTTTGGGAAGAGCAGCAGCCATTTCCTACAGTTGAATCTATTCATCAAAAAGAATTAACCCAAATCAAAAGTGTAATTGGACAGATTTCCCAAGACCATCAAACCCGTAGTTTAATTCTCTATGGTGATTCTGGATCGGGAAAGACTCATTTTATGGGTCAGTTGAAAGAAGAGCTAAACAATCAAGCTTTTTTTGCATATATTGGTCCGTTTCCACAGAGCGACTATATCTGGCAGCACGTATTACGTCATACTGTTGATAGCCTAGTTAATGCTCCAGCAGGACAAGCAGATTCTCAATTAATCCTTTGGCTCAAAAGCTGCTTTTCTACGATTCAGAAGCAGTTAAAAAGCGATCAACAAAAATTTATTGGTAAAATTAAAGGCTTTTTTGGGAAAACAGACGCTGAACGCGATCGCCAAGTATTCATTGACATTCTTAAAAAAACCATTGGCACCACAGGAATTTATAATGCTAATGAATTCTTTGGGGTTCTTTATGACCTGACTAATCCAGATTTGTACTTTTTAGCTTGTGAATGGTTGAAAGGAGATGATTTAGATGAAGTTAGTCTTAAAAAATTAAGAGTTAAGCAATCAATTGATGATGAAGACAAAGCGCAGGGTATCTTGGGCAACTTTAGCAAAATTTCTGCGAAAACTCAGCCGATTGTGTTGTGTTTCGATCAGTTAGAGAACATTGCTCGTTTACCAGATGGCTCTACTGATCTACAAGCTTTATTCAATATCAACTCTACGATTCATAACGGTAAGTGGAAAAATTTACTAATTATCATCAGCATCAGGACAGAGGACTGGCACAACAATTATAAGCGAGTTCATCCCTCTGACATAGATAGAGCTACTATCAGAATTCCATTAAAACGTATCACGCTGGAACAAGGCGAAGCCCTCTTAGCTACTCGACTCTATCCCCTGCACAATCAAGCTAACCCCAAACCTACTTCCCCAATTTACCCATTAAATCGGCAAATGTTAGAAAACGCATTCCTTAGCCGCAAAGCTACACCCCGCGATTTTCTGAATCTAGGGAAACAATTATACCAGGATTATAAAGAATGGGTATTCAGAGATAAACAACCCCCTAAGCCAAAATGGTTAAAGGGTGAAATTCCGCCACCTCCTTGGGAGAAAATTAAAGCAGAATTTGAATTGCTATGGCAGCAGGAATATCAAAAAGTTCAGGGCAAATATACTAAGAGAGCTCTTTTACCTGCACCCGATTTAATTCGGATGTTGCAAGAAGCTTTAGAGGCATTACAAGTACAGGAAATTAAGACCAAACTCATAAGTGGAAAATACGCCAATAATTCTTTGAGTTATCAACAGTCTGGGAAACTGCAACGAGTAGGCGTAGTTTGGGCAGAAGAATCAAACATGCAGACCTTTTTCAATATTATGAATGCTTGCCAAACAGCAATTCAGCAAAATCTCTGTCAAACTTTGTACTTAATTCGCGCTGGAAATTTAGGAAACAAACAGAATGTCGGCAATCAACTCTACAGAAAAATTTTCACATTTACTAATCATCATCATATCAAGCCGGATCTGCCTTCTGTTTGCTACTTACCGACATACCACAGCTTTGTAAATTCTGCACTTGCTAATGAATTGGTGCTTGCAGGCAAAACTATTACTTTGCAAGAATTACAAACTTTAACCCGCGAGTGCAACATTTTGCAAAAGTGTACTTTATTGCAGGAATTAAAAATGGTTTATCCAACAAGTGAAGAAAAAGACAATGGTAACGGTAAACCCGATTTACAACCAGTTAAAAATTTGATGCTGAATCTAGTAAAAACCCAAAGTTTCATAGGATTACCAACTTTAATTAAAGAGACTAAGGCAAAATTTTCTCTAGTAAATGAATCGGAAATGGAAAATTTGATTCAAGAACTATGTCAAGAGCAAAAGGTAGAATATTTTGATCCTAAAGCCAAGCCAGAAGACCAATTAATTTGTTTAGTCACTACAAAATAATCTTTAATACAAAATAGTTGAAATTTTAGCAAATGCAATATTTGACAGAAGCTACTGAAATTCGAGCGCAAATTGCTAAATTCACTTTGGCTAAAACCCTCTGGTTAGATACCGAAATCGCTGACTGGAATACTTCCTATCCCAGATTGTCGCTAATTCAGGTTTTGGCTGCTCCAACAAACTTTACAAGTGAGTATGCTTACATTCTTGATGTCTTAGATAAACCTGATTTGGCAGCATATTTTATTAACCAAATCATGGTTAATCCTCAAATAGAAAAACTATTTCATAATGCCAGCTTTGATTTAAAATATCTGGGGGGACAGCTAGCACAAAATGTTACCTGTACTTTAAAAATAGCCAGAAAAATAACTCGTGAAGTATTACAAGTAACGAACTTACAACTTAAAACCTTAGCAGGAGAACTTTGCAACTTTTCTAATGTAGATAAAGAAGAACAAGCAAGCGACTGGGGAAAGCGTCCTCTCAGCCAAAAGCAGCTACAATATGCGGCAATGGATACAGTTTATTTGGCTGCTGTGCATCGTCGCTTATTAGAAATATCTAATCCCAATGCTGTAAATAATATTTTTAATATGATATCTAATGACTCAAAGCCATTAACAGAAACATCTGAAAATTCATCTTTAAATGTTACTAAAGTCCGAGTTGCATTTGAATGCCCGCGTCTGTTTTATTTGAAGCAACACTTTGGGGGTAATACCTTATTTCTCCCACGAGATACCGCAATAGGTATTGGGAACATATTTCATCAATTAGCAAATGAATTTATCAAGTTAGCCACTCTTGAACCGCGATTTAAAGAGTTGTTTAAACCACCCGCAACCCAGTTGCAGGTAGAGGAAATTGCCTCTAGTATGCAACAGCTTTTTTATGAAATAAAGTTCTCCTCTTACCTGCAACAAGCTAAAAAAAATCCCAGCCAAGCACCAGCACTTTACAAACTTTGGCAGGGATTACAAGGACTAATCCGACGCTTTGCGGAATTGTTAGTAATTAATCGGCGTTTTTGCAATGCAGAAACAGTTATTGCTAACACTTTTGTCTCTGAAGAACGCAAACTTGAACATTACTTTAATCTAGCTGACGGTACACAACAACGGGTAGCGGGAGAATTTGATTGTTTAGTCTTCAACTTTGAAAAAAAGCGCTTATGTGTGGTAGAGTTTAAAACCTATCTGCCAGCCGATCCATCAGCGCAATTAGCCCAAGTTGCTCTTTATAGTTATATGCTTTGGCAAAAGAAAAAGGTAGCTGTTGACTCAGCGGTTTACTGTGTTTTGCCAGAATTTAAAGAGTATCACTATTCTTGGGAACAGCTAGAAAATACTGTACATCAGTTGATTCCTTATAAGTTACAACAAATGCAGCAATGGCTGACTTGGGAACCACCATTACCTAATTCACCACCAACCACAACCCAGCCTCATTTGTGCGAAATTTGTCCGCAGCAGCAAAAGTGTCAAAGTTACTTTGTAGAAGAATTTGAGGAATCTTTTAATAAACAGGAAGAACAGGTTTCTCACACCGCAAAAAAGCATCAGCAATCATTCAATGCCGATGCTATAGGTGAAGAATTAGTTACTACTTTGCAATCTTTTAATATTGGTGTAGATTACCACGGTGCGGCTGTTGCTCCTAGTTTCATCAGAGTTAAACTGAAACCTCATTTAGGTGTTAAAGTTAGTTCTCTACTGAGGTTATCTGCCGATTTGCAAGTACAGTTGGGGTTAGCTAATCCGCCGTTGATTTCTCCTCAAGCTGGATATGTTAGTGTTGATTTGCCTCGTTTAGATAGGCAAGTTGCTAAGTTTGAGGAGTATGTTCAACATCAATTTTTGCCCTCAACCGCACCTGTAAAAATTGCCCTTGGGGTGAATTTAGAAGGGCAGTTGGTAGAAGCTGATTTATCCGATCCGAATACTTGTCATTTTTTGGTTGGGGGTACAACTGGTAGCGGGAAGAGTGAATTTTTGCGATCGCTTCTCCTGAGTCTCCTGGTTCGTCATTCCCCGCAAAACCTCAAAATTGCCCTTGTCGATCCCAAACGTGTCACCTTTCCCGAATTTGAGCAGATACCGTGGTTGTATTCACCAATTGTCAAAGAAAGCGATCGCGCTATTGAATTGATGGATGAACTAGTGGCAGAAATGGAATCACGTTATCAGCGATTTGAAAAAGCTGGATGCGCTGATTTGAATGGTTACAATCAACCTTCCCGTCAGCTTTTGCCTCGCATTGTCTGCATCTTTGATGAATATGCCGACTTTATGGCAGAAAAAGAAATTCGCACCGCACTAGAACAAAGTATCAAACGATTGGGTGCAAAAGCAAGAGCCGCAGGTATTCATCTAATTATTGCCACGCAACGTCCTGAAGCTAAAGTTGTTACTCCCTTAATTCGCTCAAATCTTCCCGGAAGAGTTGCTTTGCGAACAGCTAGCGAAGCAGATTCAAAAATTGTCTTAGGTGGTACACAAACAGCAGCTGCATCTCTCTTGGGTAAAGGTGATTTACTTTACCAAATTGGTAATAATTTATTGCGGTTGCAAAGCTTATTTGCAACAACTATTCAACTGCCGTCTGTATAAATTAAAGTGCCGCTACCCTGCTATAATCTGACGCAAATATCGTTTGGGTCGATGAATTCAAATACTCGACGGAAGGTGTCATCAGATGGAATACCGTTTGGTAATGCCAAAAACTCTTCTAACCACTGTTGCTTGCTGATGCCATAATTCTCAATATCTTCCCACCCTTGTTTTGATGTCAGATATCAAAACCTTTACTATTCGGGAATCCTACCTTTTTTTGTCCCAAAAAAACAAGTCATCTTCATATCCTAAAATTATCAGCCAATTTCAATTAGTATTAATACGTAATTATTTGTAATAAATATCCTAATTATACTGAAATTAGTTTTTAGCGATCGCACGTTTTTTATCCGACCTCACCAAATCGCGTTGCTCCCCATGTGTAACTACTTATCGTGTCCGCAGCAGACAAGTTATCCTTCTAGTCACAATAAGGCTGGCGATTTTCGGATGGTACATGCAATAACCAACAACTGTACTGCTTTTAAGCTACTTATAGCTGTGTATAAAGCAAATTCCGTATCAAATGTATTGTGGGTTACTTTACAAACAGCACTGATATGAGACATCTTAAAAGATGAAATGAAAAATAAAGCTACCTCGGCTAGACTTGCTCCACAGGCACAAGAATACTGACTACTTGAGTATATTTTGCTGGAGGCAGGAGGCAGAAGGCACCCAAGCTTAAAAACGTGGGATGAAAGTAAGGAAGCCGTATTTCTTGCGCTACGCTTCTCAAAATACATTTTTATTGCAAAGTCTGCCGGGGGGAGTATCCCCAAGGGCAGTAGCTTTGGAGAGGTACTTTCTCCCGCGAGCTTTGGGTTTTGGTGGGCGCTACTCCCACCTTTCAAGGGTAGGTTTTTTGCAATCTCGATAATACTTGAGAATTTTCTCAAGTGATTAACGTGGTTTGGTCGTTTCAAGATTTAAGCATTGGCTGGAATCGTCAAAAAATCACCAAATAAAAAATACCTACCCTTGTAAGGCTACTCCCACCCCGCATATGATTTTAATAATTTTTACCTTCTGCCCTCTGCCTTTCTGTGTAAAAGTGAGCTATGGATTCAGGTCTGGCAAGTCAACCCACGATGCAAACGAACAAGTATCCATGTATCTTTGCTATCAGCGATATCAGCAAAGATGCATGAATACTTGATGCTGATATCAAAGGAAATAAATGTATGAAACTTAACTTCAGGGCTTTATCATTAGCTATATCGTCTCTACTGATTGGAATTGCTGCGCTAGTGGTCTGTGACCTCACGCAAGTATCCTGGAATAGTCATCAAGTATTGAATAATTTGATGAATGATTTACACTTTGGAATCATACCACTAGTATTACTCGGTTGTACTCGTATAATCTATAGTCCTAAAGAGGGCGAATTTATTACCGTCCGTTCTATGGACTGGCGTGACTATGATATGTCCTTAAGTGTATGGGTGTCACCACGTTCAACCGACGCCAACAAGATAACACGGAAAGGTGCTGATGGCAGCATGAAGGGGAATCAAAAGGCACTAGAGTGGGAACCCAAGTATGGCAGCATTGTGATATGTAATTATGAAGTTGCTACGACCGATGGTATGAATGACCAGGGCTTAGTTGCTAATGCGCTTTTTCTACCATCGGCTGATTATGGGCCTAAAGACAAGCTTGACAAGCCCTATTTAGCAATTTCTGGTTTGGCACAGTATGTGCTTGATACATACGAATCCGTCGAAAAAGCTGTAGTCGGCTTAAAAGAGGAGAAGTTTCGTGTTTTTACAGATAAAATTGCGGTATATCGTGGGTACCCCCAGCGAACAGCTCTTGATATTACGTTATATCTAGTGCTGTCAGATAAAAGCGGAGATTCGGCGATCTTTCAATACATTCAAGGCGAAGGAGGAGACTACGAGTTAAAGGTATACCACAAGCCAGAGGATAAAGTGTTGACTAACTCGTACAAAGTAGCGACTAACTCCTTGTATGATGGTCAATTAAAAATTTTAGAAAATTTTGGAAAAAAAGCTGAAGAAGAAATTAATTGGGATTCTCAAGAGTTTTCATGGGATGATGTTATAAACCCTGACGATCATAAAAAACCTCCTGTAAAAGACTTGAATCCGCAGATGAATGGCACTCAGATGCGATTTATCCGCGCCTCATTCTACAGCGATAGAACTGAACAAACCACTGAGCCAAAAGTACGTTATCCTAGGAGTGAATTAACAAACATTGATGCAGGCTCTTGGACAGAAAAATGGACATATGAAGAAAAGATAGCTAGAGCTTTTTCATTGATTCGTAATCTGTCAACACCTTTAAGTGTTAAGGGTGGTGAGAATCCATTTCTTTCCTCTACCCTCTGGCGTACTGTTGCAGATCAAACAAATAAGCGCTACTTCTTTGAATCTGCTAGGAGTATATATCCACTGTACTTTGACCTACCTGAACTTTTAGAAAATCTAAAAACATTCCTAAAGCTTGATCTATATCTTCCGGCAGAATACGAGGATGATCCAAATGAGATTAGCCTACAGAAGGATCAAATGAAAGAAAAACCAGAAAAGGTAGGCAAAATTGAGAAAGAAACCTTTACGGAAGTAGCATTAACAGATTGGTTTAGCTTTGACCCTTTCTAACAAGTACCAAATTAATTGGACTGTTGTGCAATTTTGTTGCTAGAAGCTCATCTTCAATTACAAAGAAAGGCAGAAGTACGAAGGCAGTCCCAATGAAACAAGTTTCACCACCAAGCATGAAAGAGGTTTCTTCCCCTACACCCCACACCCCACCCCCTTACACCCCTCTTTCAAGCTAGAGAGCAGTCTCCATGCGCGGCGATCGCTCACCACCAATCATGAAAATAGCGTCACTCAAGAACCAAGAACGTATTTTGGTTGTTTCAGCCGCTATTTTCAAGTGTGGGGTCAATGATCAAGTGACATCTCCTACACTCAATCGGTACTCCGATTGAGTGTAGGAGATGTCACATACAGTAATAATCATTGCTTGACGTTCCTTTTTAGATTCAGTGATTAAAGATGCTTTTTCAAGCTTTGTAGCACTTGCAAAATATTTTTTGCTTTCGTTGGATAAATTTTTGTCTTTCGGGAATAGTTGATAAATTGAATTGATAAATTTGAAACGTAATTGCTGTTCATTTTGATATAATTCTTGATAAACTTCCAAGCAAGTTTGTTTACATAAAAATTTTTCAAATAAGTGAAAATTTTCGATAAATTCATTTTGAAAATAATCGAGAAGAACCGTAGGTTTTTGATTGTAATTATAAAGTAAACGAAACTGATAGCCATTCGTTAAAAGCCCCAGAATGGCTGCGGTTTGACGCATATATTTATTAATTTGCCAAACATTATGAGCAATGTTTTTATTGGCAGCTTTAGCCTCAATTACTAAATAAGGTGCGTATGGTATGGCTGAACTTGGTGGAAGTACCAAAAAGTCAAGTTTAGATTTGCCGACTATAGCTTGAGGCTCCCAATCTGTATGACTGTAACCGAGAATTTGCAGCAGTGGCGCTATAATCTTCTTTTCTACGTCTGATTCACTACTATGAGGAGCGATCGCTTGAAAAATATTTCGCAGAGTTGAAGCATAGTTGGCAGTCATACTAGCATGGCAAGGAATGCATCTATACAATTTTATCTACATAATCCCTCAGTGTGTAAAAAATTTCTATTTTGCTGCGAGTAAAATACGATTGACAGCTTGCGTAGGAGCTGAATATACCAGCAGTAAGTACCCTTACCCGCCAACAATGCACCTTTCACTGCTATAATGCTGACTGCCTTAAAGTGGTTAAAATCGCCAAAATCGCTTTTTGGAATGTCGCCAAATCTTAAATTAACCAAAAATTTTCAATTGATAACTAAACGTGTACGCTACCTAAATAAAATACCTTATCAGAGGACTTAACTAATGGGATATGTAATCGCAACCGCAAATATGAAAGGTGGTGTGGGCAAAACCACCCTCACAGTTAATTTGGCTACTTGTTTAGCAAAAAATCACAATAAGCGTGTACTTGTCCTGGATTTAGATAGTCAAATTAGCGCTACACTCAGTCTGATGTCACCACTGGAGTTTGCCAAACGTCGCAAACTATCACGGACATTTAGATATCTGATAGACCAAATTATTAATCCACAACCAAACCCAAAACTAGGGATTTACGATATTATTCAATCCGACGTTTGTAAACTTCCCAATCTCGATATCTTACCCGGAGATATTGACTTGTATGATGAATTTGTAATTTCGGAAATGCTACATCAACAAGCAATTACTTTAGGAGAACAAGACTTTGAAACTATTTGGAATCGCTTTGAAAGAGTCTTGGTGGGGAAAATTTTAGAACCAGTGCGGCAAGAATATGATTTTATCCTTTTGGATTGCGCTCCTGGCTATAATCTATTGACTCGTAGCGCTTTAGCTTGCAGTGACTTCTATATACTTCCTGCGAAACCAGAACCTTTATCTATAGTCGGTATTCAACTGCTGGAAAGACGCATTGCTAAATTAAAAGATAGTCACGAACATGAGGCAAAAATTAATATAAAAATGCTGGGAATTGTATTCAGTATGTTAAGCAACAACATTCTTAATGGAAGATATTACAAACAAGTAATGCACCGCGTTGTCGAAGATTTTGGTACTGAAAAAATTTGTAAGACACAAATACCAGTTGATGTAAATGTTGCTAAGGCTGTTGATAGTTTTATGCCTGTTGTTTTAACTAGTCCTAATTCAGCGGGATCGAAAGCGTTTATTCAGTTAACTCAAGAGTTGTTGCAAAATCTTTAAATTAGGAGTTTCTAACCCCTTTCCCCCTCTTTTTCATCAATATCCCGCCTTAGAATAAATTCTAAGGTTAATAGCACAAGTCTACTAAAGTAGACTCATATCATGTCCGGAAAATTACTTATGATGTAAAGACGTTCCGGTGGAACGTCTCTACCACGGTTGCGACGTTTTTATTACTGTTAATTAAACGGACATGATATCAAATAATACGATGTCTGGGCAATGACCAATAATTCATGAAGAACCCCTCCCCAACCCTCCCCGCAAGCGGGGAGGGTGCCACAGGCGGGTGGGGTTCTTTTATTATGTTATTTTGCAACCGTGGGGAATTACGCCAATTTGTTAAAATCTCCCAGCCAAAGCTGCAACACACCGATCGCAAATTAAAGGATGCTCTGTTGATTCTCCCACATGAGTGGAGTAGTTCCAGCAGCGATCGCACTTTTGCCCTTCTGCATCCACTACCCCAATTCCCCATGCATCAGATTGCAAGTTGTATTTCAACTCTTGCAATGCTTCGGGAGTATCCAACACTTCCACCTGGGAAGTGATAAACAAATAGCGTAGTTCATCTACACCATTACCAACGTCTGGATTTAGTGCTTTTACAGAAACCCGTAATTGCTCAGAAGCCACATACAGCAAAATTTTCGCTTCCAAAGGAGCGCCAATCATTTTCTCCATTCTGGCAGTATCTAACACCTTATTTACATCAGTGCGAATTTGCCGAATTTGTTGCCACAATTGAGCTAATTCTGGATTATGCCACTTTTCGTCTACTTGCACCCAACCGGCTTCAAACACCGATTTATAAGGCGTTTTATAAGGCAGATATTGCCAGATGTCTTCTGCCATGTGAGATAATACTGGTGCGATCGCTCGTGCTAAATTTTCTAAAGCTACCTGCAACACCGTTTGACAACTGCGACGCCGGAAAGCATCACTCGCACTGATGTACAATCTATCTTTGGCAGCATCTAAATAAAAGTTGGATAAATCCACCACGCAGAAATTCTGCACCGTTTGGAAAAAGCGGAAGAATTGGAAACTATCAAACGCTTCCGTCACTTCCTTAAACACTTCCGTCATCCGATGCAACATGTAACGGTCAAGTTCTGGCAATTCTTCAAAGGGTACTGTATCTTTGTCTGGGTCAAAGTCGTGCAAATTACCTAACAAAAACCGTGCCGTATTGCGAATCTTTTGCCGCACATCAGCAAGTTGCTTGAGGGTATTTTTCCCAATCCGCTGGTCAGAGGTATAATCTACTGACGAAACCCACAAACGCAAAATGTCAGCACCATAGGGTGGTTCTTCTTTTTGATTTTTTCCACCTTTGATAATGACTGCTGGATCAATGACATTGCCCAGAGATTTACTCTGCTTGCGTCCTTGTTCGTCCAACGTAAAACCGTGAGTTAACACAGTTTTGTAAGGTGCAATGCCATTAACCGCGACACTGGTAAGCAAACTGGACTGAAACCAACCGCGATGTTGGTCTGAACCTTCCAGATAGATATCAGCAGGGTAGCGCAATTCTGGACGCTGCTTGGCAACAGCTGCCCAAGATGAGCCAGAATCAAACCAGACATCCATTGTATCAGTACCTTTCCGGTAAGATTTACCGTTATGGCGATACTGTTCTGGCAATAACTCTTCTACCGACAATTCCCACCAAGCATCGGAACCTTTTTCAGCAACGATCGCTTGAACGTAAGCAATAGTTTCTGCATTTAACAATGGTTCGTTAGTTGCTTCATCGTAGAAAACCGGAATTGGTACACCCCAACTGCGCTGACGGGAAATACACCAATCAGAACGTTCCGCAACCATTGGTGTGATGCGATTTTCTCCTTGTGCGGGAACCCATTTTACCGAAGCGATCGCTTTCAATGCTTCTTCTCGAAATCCTTCTACTGAAGCAAACCATTGTTCGGTAGCGCGGAAAATCGTCGGCTTTTTCGTCCTCCAGTCGTAAGGATATTTATGCTGGTACGCTTCCTCTTTCAACAAAGAACCCGCAGCTGCCAACGCATCAATCACCGCTTGATTTCCATCACCGAGCACATTCAACCCAGCAAACTGTCCCGCTTCCGAGGTAAAATTACCATAATCATCAACTGGCGCGAGGATAGGCAAACCGTAACGCTGACCTACGATGTAGTCTTCTTGACCGTGACCGGGTGCGGTATGTACCAAGCCAGTACCGGACTCAGTAGTGACATAATCACCCCCAATCAGAATCGGACTTTGGCGATCGTATAACGGATGACGGTAAGTAGAATGTTCTAAATCTTTCCCTTTCACTGTGGCTTTCACCGTCAACTCATTTCCCAAAGTTGCCGATAAACGTTCTACTAAATCAGCAGCCACAATCAGATATCTTTGCGTTTCTGCGACTTCCACCACGGCATAATTGAGGTCAGGATTTAACGCTACTGCTAAATTCCCCGGAATTGTCCAAGGTGTTGTCGTCCAGATAGCCACACCTAATTCTGGCAAAAACTCACCCAATGTCGCTTTCACCGCTTCCGATAAACTCACCATCTTGAAAGCCGCATAGATACTCCGGGAAGTGTGACCTTCCGGATATTCCAACTCAGCTTCAGCTAAAGCGGTTTGAGAGCTGGGACTCCAATGCACAGGTTTTAAACCGCGATAGATGTAGCCTTTTAACAGCATCTCACCGAAAACACCGATTTGCGCCGCTTCATATTCGGGATTCAAAGTTAGATAAGGATGATCCCAATCGCCCCAAACACCATAACCTTTAAAATTGTGACGTTGGTCATCTACCGTAGCTAAAGCAAATTCTTTCGCTTTTTGTCGCAGTTGTAAAGATGTCAAATTTTGCCGTTCTGCCGATTTCATATTCTGCAAAACTTTCAATTCAATCGGCAATCCGTGACAATCCCAACCTGGAACGTAGCGAACTTTACGCCCACGCAGCAACTGATAGCGATTAATAATGTCTTTGAGAATTTTATTTAAAGCATGTCCAATATGCAGCGAACCATTAGCGTAGGGTGGTCCATCATGCAGTATAAATAATTCGCCTGGGTTTTCTTGAGACAGGCGATCGTAAATTTTGTTTTCTGACCAAAATTTTTGGATTTCCGGTTCACGCTTCACAGCGTTTGCCCGCATATCAAAGTTAGTTTTGGGCAGGTTTACAGTATCTTTGTAGCTTCCAGTTTCTGTCACGGTGCTGATTTTCAAAGAATAATAAAGTTCGATTCTCACTATTATCCATGAGAATTTCTAATGTCTTCAACTTGGATGCTTTACCACCAGCAGATATCTCTACCGCAGGAAAGATTCCTAATATTGAGTTTATGGTAATACATACCACTTATTTTAATTGTAGTACATTGTAACGCATTCTGTAGTAAGCGCTTCAGCGCTTCTTGTAGAGACGCGAAATTTGAGCCAGCGCGTTGCGGAGGTTCCCTCCGTTGTAGCGTCTGGCGTCGCGTCTCTACAAATTACCTAATTCCTTGGTTGTTGCTTATCTGTTGGTTCTTCTGCTGGGGGAGCAAGTACAGCATCAGGAGCAATTTCCTCAACCGGAGTTTTTGCTAATTCAGTCACAGCAGCTTCTTCAGCGGCAGCAGCTTCTTTTGCAGCTTCTACTAATTCAGGTGCAGGGGGGTTAGGAGGAATTGCTTGGGGTACAATTTCGTTTTTTGCTTCGGTGTCTGTGGTTACAGCTTGTTCTGTAGTGATGTCAGAACTTGTGGGAGTGGTTACAGTTTGTTCTGGTATGGGCGATCGCTTGTCAACTACCTCAAGAGGAGATTTACTTGTAGGTGCAGAAGTTGTTTGAGGCGTCTTTTTACTTAAAGTTTGTTGTGCCTTGTCTTTAACTCCAGAGAAAACACCACCAATGCCTTTTGGGATTTGAGAAAGGCGCTGTGGAAGTGAGATATTAGAAGCTTGATTCTCAATAGTATTTGCCAGCGCTTCAGGACTGGGGATCGGGGTTTGTTGCGTCTTTGGTGTCACTTGCCGACGTAATGACAGAGTTTGCGTTATCGACCAACCCAAAAGCGCGACACTAGCCACATGACCAAGTAAAAGACCCCCGGTAATGCGTCGGGCAAATACCCATAATACTAAAGCGTAGAAAAATCCTACACCACTCCAAATAAAATCATTCTTGCGATGGATTTCAGGGAAAAAGAAAGCCGCTAAATAAATGGCTAAACTACCAAGACCGACAGCCAAAGCTAGGACATATGCCAGCATTTTGTGGTTACTCCTTACTGTGTCATTTGACTTGTGAATTCAGAAGTCAGGAGCCAGAAGCCAGAATACTTTCTATGAGACTAGCGTATGACTCGTTAATGAAAGCGAACTTACTTTGAGGCAGGGAAAAAAAATTCAAAACCTCTTTAATACTGTATCGTTTTATGGTTCAGATTCTTCTGGCTCTTGTAAAGACGCGAAATTTCGCGTCTCTACAACTTTGTGACTCCTCATCTTTCATTTTGCAAATTTTGCCGTAAAATTGTTGAGTAGGATACAAATTAAAATTAATTATCTATAATTAGGTGTGGATTTTTGTAGTCCTAAAGAACTCTTAATCTCTTCTTTAGGAGAGAAGGTAAAGTCTCGTACTACCCTTAAAGATGAAAGGATCTGCAAGAGTTAGCCAAAAGAATTTATGACCCTACAAAGCTTTGGTGTGATTGGTTTAGCCGTTATGGGTGAGAACATCGCTCTGAATGTCGAGCGTAATGGTTTCCCAATTGCAGTTTACAACCGCTCACGCGAGAAAACCGATGCCTTCATGGCACAGCGTGCCCCAGGAAGGAACGTAAAAGCTGCTTTTACCCTGGAAGAGTTTGTTGCCTCTCTTGAACGTCCCCGCAAAATTTTAGTGATGGTGCAAGCTGGTAAACCAGTGGATGCAGTAATTGCCCAGCTAAAACCTCTGCTGTCTGAAGGCGATATTATTATTGACGGTGGTAACTCTTGGTTTGAAGATACTGAAAGACGCACCAAAGAATTAGAACCAGACGGATTTCGGTTTATTGGGATGGGTGTCAGTGGTGGTGAAGAAGGAGCGCTAAACGGTCCTTCACTCATGCCTGGAGGTACAGAAAGCTCCTATGAGTATCTATCGCCAATTTTTACGAAAATCGCCGCCCAAGTTGATGATGGTCCTTGTGTGACTTACGTGGGTCCTGGTGGCGCCGGTCACTATGTAAAAATGGTACACAACGGCATTGAGTACGGCGATATGCAACTTATCGCTGAAGCTTACGATTTGCTGAAAAATGCTGCCGGTCTTGACCCTAGTCAGCTACATGAAGTTTTTGCTGAATGGAACACCACTGACGAACTGAACTCGTTTTTGATTGAAATTACAGCAAATATTTTCCCCTACATTGACCCAGATACAAATCTACCTTTGGTGGATTTGATTGTGGACGCCGCAGGGCAGAAGGGTACAGGACGCTGGACTGTGCAAACTGCGTTAGAATTAGGAGTGGCTATTCCCACAATCACAGCGGCAGTAAATGCACGGATTATGTCTTCGATTAAAGATGAGCGGGTTGCTGCATCGAAGATTCTCACAGGTCCAACTGGCAAGTATGACGGACAGACCAAAGACTTTATCAATATGGTGCGCGATGCTCTATATTGCTCTAAAATCTGCTCATACGCTCAAGGCATGGCACTTTTAAGCACAGCTTCCAAAGCGTATAATTTTAACTTGAATTTAGGTGAAATGGCGCGGATTTGGAAAGGTGGCTGTATTATTCGTGCTGGATTCTTGAATAAAATTAAGAAAGCTTTTGACGAAAATCCTGCACTACCTAACTTGCTATTGGCTCCAGAATTCAAGCAGACGATTCTTGACAGACAAGGAGCTTGGCGTGAAGTGTTAGCGACAGCAGCTAAACTGGGTATTCCCGTACCCGCATTTAGTGCGTCATTAGATTATTTTGACAGCTATCGACGCGATCGCCTACCCCAAAACCTCACTCAAGCACAACGCGATTACTTCGGAGCGCATACTTACTTGCGTACTGATAAACCTGGTACCTTCCACACAGAATGGGTGCCAATTGCTGAAACTAAGTAAGCTTTCACACCTCTACATTTTGTGAAACTTTAAAACGTTCAGGTTGGAGATTTGAGGGTGACTCTGAATTTTTCAGAGTCACTTTCTTTTTGGGCATTGGGCATTGGGCATGGGGCATTGGGCATGGGGCATTGGTAATTTTAGGGATTATTATTCCCAAGAAATTTCTTTTTTAATTCTTCTAATTCTTCATCTATTTCGCTTTTGCTGGAAGGTTGAGATGTTGGTTGTGGTGGTGGTTGTATGTTTTTTTGAGGTTTGCTACCCCCAAGAAATTGTGATTTCATTTCTTCTAATTCAAAATCAATTTGGCTGCGGGGTTTGATGACAACCGCAGGTGGAGAAGTTGGGAGTGGCTGAATTACGGGTTTTGCTGATTTGGCAGCTACATGTGGCTGTTGATTCAAATCTTTAAGAACTTCATCTACTGTTTTGTAGCGACGCACAGGGATGCTTTCTAGCATTTTATCCAGGACTCTACCTAACTGATCGTTTATGGGGGTTTCTAGGTATTGCCGCCAAATCCAAGTATCGTTGTGGATATCATAGGAGTCAAAAGGCGATCGCTCTGTTAACAATCTAATACAAGTTGCACCCAAACTGTAAATATCGCTGGCAAAAATAGCTTTTCCTCTAATTTGTTCTGGTGCTACATATTCCGGGCTGCCTATACTTGTACCAGTTTGATTTAAAGCTGCGTTACTAGCAATTTTAGCTGCACCAAAATCTACTAAAACTAGATCCCCTCTTGCCCCCCTTTCTAAGGGGGGTTGGGGGGATCGTCGAATAATATTTTCTGGCTTAATATCGCGATGAATAACTTGTCTTTGATGACAAAATTGCAACACTGATAATAAATCATTCAGTAATTGCCGTATCTGCGTTTCGTTGAAAGCGCCGTTTTGGGCTGATTCCTGCGCTAGATTTTGCCCATCAATGAATTCTTGGACGAGAAACTGGCGATCGTCTTGGGTAAAATATGCTAAAAGTTCGGGAATTTGCGGATGTTTGCCCAATTCATCTAAGCGCATCGCTTCTTGGGTAAACAATTCAACGGCTTTTTGTAAGGTGCTGGTGCCTTGGGCTTGGGGGTAAAATTGTTTAATTACACAACGCGGTTTTGAAGGTTTATCCTCATCCACTGCCAAAAAAGTGATGCCAAAACCACCTTGTCCTATCGGTTTGATAGCACGGTAGCGTTCTTTGAGGATTAATTTGGAACCGCAAGTTTGGCAAAACTTGATATTATCAGCGTTTTCTGGTTTTGGACACCGGGGATTGAGACAGTAGCTCATGTTGAGGATTTTGGGATTAAAGTCAGCGACTCCATCACGAGAGCCGCTGCTCTACAAAACC
>NZ_KK073768.1:973930-978718 GCF_000582685.1 [Scytonema hofmanni] UTEX 2349 | reverse complement strand
GTTGTCATGGTTCTGATGGCTTGCGCCTCATTTACCAAGCCTGCCATCCTTGAGATTACTACTCATTTCGACAGAACGAATCGCACATACCTGTCTTTATTGTGCCGTAGCGTAGACGCCATCAGGGTCTATATTCGCCAATTATCAAGTTTCAAATTGTAACCAAGTATTTGAATACGTTGATAATGTGGTAAATTACCAGTGATTAAGGTTAAGTTGTTTTGGATAGCGATCGCTGCAATTATAGAATCGGCAAGTCCTATCGGTTGTCCTGTCCGTTCTAAATCTGCATAGATCCGTCCTGCCAATTCCGCATCAGAAAGTTGCAAAGTTAACACCTCAGCAGCGGCAATCTCAACAAATAACTCCTGTATTTTATCTTCGCGTTGGCGCTTATGCCAGCCTTTGACAATTTCCAAAACTGTGATTGTGGAAATGGTATAGCAACCCAAGGCATTACGATAAGTGGAAGCTCTAATTGCAACGCGCTGATTAATGCCTTTAAGAATCTCAGAAAAGATATCCGTGTCAAGTAGTACTTTGTCCAAAGCGTTGATTTAGTGGGTGTGCTGTCCGATCTCTCATGATTTCTTCAAGTATCTCATCTATTAGCTCAGGTTCGTCGGCATAAAGTCCTAGCAAGCGGTCTTTTGGCGGTTCTGTCACTGCTAGTTGCTCGATGGCGTATGTTATTAGTTGCGACAAGTCACAATGGCGCGATTTTGCTAACAAATATGCTTTTTCAAGGGTTTTTTCGTCAAGTTGCAATTCTATTTTTTCCACGGGGTAAGATTTGAGAGCATGTGTGATGCAGCGATTTTAGCATTTTGTATTTGCAGTATTGTAAATATCTTCCTCTGGGTCGTTCCACTCCTCAAAACAAGTTTCAGATGCTTTTATTTTATAGATTTGCTCGTAGCGAAATGCTTTAATAACTGAACCTTCGCTAACAAAAGCTATGCTGGGACGTAGATACTCAAATGCAAAAATCACCTGATCTCGATAACCTTGGTCGTTTTCACATACCCATATTGTCATAAGTTTTTTACCAAGAAAAGATTTACACCAATATGGAGTTTCTACTACAGAAGGAGTATTAGAGCTTTCCTGTATTATCTCTATTTCATCAGTCTCAGCTATTGGTAATAGTGTAATTGTTGTATTTTGAAATAATAGTTTAACTTTGTCAAAGCATAGTTGGTTGCTAGCAAATTCCTTGTCTTCGACAATTGAGACTGCTATTAAAGTCTGTCCGATTGGGAATTCATCTGTTGCCATATTTTTTACGTTTCTTTCTTGCTTGTTTAAGAATTTTTATTGCAGTTTCGGCTTCTTCGTCTCCCTCGGCAGCAAGATTTGCTAATTCTCCAACTTTCATATTTTGATAATCGCTTTGTAATTGATTAACTTGACCTTGCCCTCCCCCACGCTCTCGAATTGCATCAGCAATGATGTTACTTTCAGATTAACAAGATTGCCAAGTTTTTTCAGTCCACCTGGCATCAGGTTGACTCCATCCTGCTGATCCATTGAGTTGACTTTTGTTTAAGTACCTTTTACATAATGCCTTTTTAGCATTTTGAATTTAAGGTATCAGACGCGAAATATTGCATCTTTACTTGCTCATCCCAGCAAACGCTTTAATCGTTTGTACACATCATCATCATTGCGCTTGCCAACCAAAATTACTTCAACTAAATCCTCATCGGGAGAAAACCTGTAAACAATTCGATATTCGCCACGATCAACTCGATAATAGCCCTGGTAGCCAGACAGATGCTCACTATCACCAGGTAAAGGATCGACATTTAAAGCTAAGACTTTTTTAGCAATCTGCGCTGCTATCTTAGGCTGCAAACTGTTGAGAAAATCGAGAACAGTTGCTAAACCATCAAGTTTCGCTATTAGCTAAACCTAAGAGTGCAGCAGTAAAAGCCTCACTACCAACCATTGTTGATTGATTTAGGGCAGCTTCAGCGGCTTGACCTAAAAGCATATCCTCTAATTCTGTGAGCCGATTAACTAATTTCTGGTAGCTTTCAGCCGAAATAATTACATGGCTAGGTCGTGATTGCTTTGTCAGCAAAACTGGCTCAATAGCAGCTTTGTCAAATACCTCACCGTGTTTGTTGCGAGCATCTGTAAGAGTGTAGGTCTGCATGGTAAGAACTGATGCGTGACGATTTTGTACATTTTGTCTATATTTTAGCAGATTAATCGCACTGCCAAATATTGATAGTGTTGTCAGTACTGCCACTGGCAAGGGTTGTACCATCGGGGCTGAAAGCGACAGACTGAACCGAGTGGAAATGCCCGTGTAGGGTGCAAATTTCCTGTCCATTTACCAGATTCCACAGTTTGATCGTCGCGTCATCACTCCCACTGGCAAGGGTTGCACCATCGGGACTGAAAGCAACGCAACGAACCGAGTCTGAATGCCCCTTCAGGGTGTGGATCTCCAGTCCGCTTGCCAGATTCCACAGTTTGATAGTGTTGTCAACACTGCCACTGGCAAGGGTTACACCATCGGGGCTAATGACAACAGAATAAACTGCCTTGAAATACCCTTTGAGGGTGCGGATCTCCTTTCCGATTGCTAAATTCCACAGTTTAATAGTCCTGTCAACACTGCCACTGGCTAAAATGTTACCATCGGGACTTATGGCGACAGAATTAACTGAGCTAGAATGCTCGTGTAGGGTAAGGATTTGATGTCCGGTTGTCAGATTCCACAGTTTGATGGTGTTGTCAGTACTGCCACTAGCAAGGATTTCACCATCGTAAATTATAGCAACCGAACGAACCGAGTCGGAATGCCCCATGAGGATGCCGATTTCCCGTCCGGTTGCTAGATTCCAGAGTTTAATAGTCTTGTCAAGACTGCCACTGGCAAGGGTTTCACCATCAGGGCTGAAAGCGAGGGAATAAACCCAGCCGGAATGCCCCTTGAGGGTGCGGATTTCCCATCCGGTTGCTAGATTCCATACTTTAATGGTGTTGTCACTACTGCCACTAGCAAGGGTCTGCCCATCAGGACTGATAGCAACGGAATAAACCGAGTTAGAATGACCCTTTACGGTGTGGACAAGTCGCCAATTTTGGGGTTTAGGTGTTGGTGGTGGCGCTGGTTTTGGAGTATAATTGCTTTTCGCTGTCGGGGTGGTTACTTGTTTCAATGCTGTAAGCACTTCATTAACTGACTGATATCGTTCTCTCACATAGTCTTTCAGCAACTTATCCAAAACCTGACTTAACTGAGTGCTGACATCTTTGCCTTTTTGCCGCAGATGTTCTCTCCAAAGCCACTTACCCTCTAACGGATCGTAAAGTTCATCCAATTCGACTTGAGTTAGTAGATGTATGCAAGTCACCCCTAAACTATACAAATCACTAGCAGGATAAGTTTTACCACCGCGCAATTGTTCCATTGCTGCATATCCTTGTGTGCCAGCTTTTGTGCCAGTTTTGGTTAAATTAGTCCCGACAGTCAACTGTTTAGAAACGCCAAAGTCGATTAAAACTAACTTGCCATCTATCTGACGGCGTAAAATGTTTGTTGGCTTGATATCGCGGTGAATTACTTGCTGCTGATGCACAAATTGTAGGACTGGTAATAAATCATGCAACAATTCCCGAATTTGTTCTTCGCTAAAAGCGCCGCACTGTGCCAATTCCTTTGATAAATCTTGCCCATCGATAAATTGCTGCACCAAATACAAGCGTTTATCTTGCTCAAAATAGGCAAATAGCGTCGGAATCTGCGGATGCTGTTCTCCCAGTTGTAATAATTGCCTCGCCTCTTGTTCAAATAACTCGGTCGCTTTCGTCATTGCTAAGGAATTGCCTTGAATTTCCGGTAAAGGGAAAAATTGCTTGATGACGCAACGAGCATTTAACCTATTTGCGTCCACAGCCAAGAAAGTTCTGCCAAATCCCCCTTCACCAATTGGCTGAATCGCTTGATATTGATTTTTCAAGAGCAACTGTGAGCCACAAGTAAGGCAAAATTTTGTTGCATCTGGGTTTTGCGGCTTTTGGCAATTGGGAGCGAGGCAATAAGTCATACTAGGGATGGTTGGCAGATTTTTTCTATAGTAAGTGTTCCCAAAATTACTCTTGAAGACTCCAGGCGAATGGAATTCGCGGGTTTCAAATTCGGCATTGCTGAATTGATGCGTGAATCCGGATGTAAAGACGTTCCGCCGGAACGTCTCTACAAAGTTTAGTCCGCGTAGGCGGACTTCGTTTGTATAGCCCCAGACTTCCAGTCTGAGGGTGCAGTCTTCAGATCCCGCTAGTAGTCCATGTCATAAGTTTTGAGGGGTTTCAACTTAGCAAAATAATTGATTTTTAAGGCTTTGGAAATTTGATTACCCATCAGAATTAATGACATAGACTACTAGTAGTCCATGTCATAAGTTTTGAGGGGTTTCAACTTAGCAAAATAATTGATTTTTAAGGCTTTGGAAATTTGATTACCCATCAGAATTAATGACATAGACTACTAGTAGTTCATGTCATAAGTTTTGAGGGGTTGCGCGGTTCCGTTATATAATAACGATGTGTCCGCATATGGGGACACGAGTGTCCGTGCGATCGCTAACAATTTAAAAGTATATTAATTGGGTGTATGAATAAGAAACATAGCATTGTTCTTAGTGATGAGCAACGGCTACAACTGGTTGATTTAATCAAGAAAGGGAAAGCAGGTGCTAGGGAAATTCGCCGCGCACATACGCTACTAATGGCAAACTCTGGTAGTACAGATGAGACGATAGCAAAAAGCTT
>NZ_KK073768.1:748508-973830 GCF_000582685.1 [Scytonema hofmanni] UTEX 2349 | reverse complement strand
GAGAGCAATGGTGCATCCCACAAATTAGTTCAGAATTTGTAGCTCGGATGGAGGATGTACTTGATTTATACGCTCAACCAGTAGACCCAGAGCGCCCATTGGTTTGTTTTGATGAAAAATTATGCGTTCTGATCTCTGATGTTCATGAACGGATACCAGCAACACCCAAAATAGAAGATAAATCAGGGAAAATTGAAAAGCAAGATTACGGATACGAGCGAGAGGGGACTTCTAATTTATTTGCATTCTTTGCTCCATATTTAGGTTGGAGACATATTAAAGTTACAGAACGCCGTACCAAAGTCGATTTTGCTCATTGTATGAAAGAGTTAGTTGATGTTCATTTTCCGGAAGCAGAAGTAATTAAATTAGTAATGGATAATTTAAACACTCACACGATTGGTGCCCTATATGAAGTATTTGAGCCATCTGAAGCTAGACGAATTGCGAAAAAATTAGAGATTCACCGGGAAAGGCAGAGGGCAGAAGGCAGGAGGCAGAAGGAATGTATAAGTGTCCTCTGCCCACGACTGAAAGGAGTAAGGGTCTGAAGCCCCTCCCAAATGCAACGATATTGGGAGCCTCCAATTGGGAGGGGTCACAATCCCCTCCCAATTGGTTCCTTCTGCCCTCAGCACGAATGCCTTCTGCCTTCTTGAACACACCCCGAAACATGGTAGTTGGTTAAATATGGTTGAATGTGAGTTATCCGTACTTGCACGCCAATGCCTTGGACGAAGAATTTCAAATATTGAGACATTAGAAAAAGAGGTTTCAATTTGGGAAAATAATCGCAACTTCGAGCGAGTTTGTGTTAATTGGCGCTTTCGTATAGATGATGCGAGAATTAAACTTTCACGAATCTATCCAACCCATCAAAATTAATGACATAGACTACTAGTAGTTCATGTCATAAGTTTTGAGGGGTTTCAACTTAGCAAAATAATTGATTTTTAAGGCTTTGGAAATTTGATTACCCATCAGAATTAATGACATAGACTACTCGGTCTAACGTACTTCATTTGAAGATTTATGGTTCCAGTTTCTGCACATAGGCTGGACAAGGTGTAAGCGTATTGAGCAAAGATTCGTCTGCTGTCCAGAATTGGGCAGATTCTAGCTCCGCAACTGCCAAAAAAGCAGCATCATAGAGAGTTGCCAAGGAGAACTGTTGGGCGATCGCCCATGTTTTTGCTCGAATAGCATTGTTATCCAGGTAGTCAACAGGCATTTGGCAGAAGTCATCATAAAACCCCTCTGCCTGTGCTACGGTAATTGCCCCCAACCTTACTTTTTTTCGCAACACTGAGCCAACTTCCGTCCATGCAAATGCTGGAGCAACCAAACGCTCATTCGATGTCAGCAAGGGAAGGATCAAATTCCTCGCTTGGGGTTGCAGTGTTTCAGGTACAAGATAAGGAATCCAAAGACTGGTATCGATACACTTAGTCACGCCGTCCCTCACCAGCTCGAAGCTGACGAATCAAGTCCACAGAACTTGATTGAATCCCTGTTTTGGCTTCTATTTGGGCACTACGAGCCACAATGCGCTGATGTGCTGCCAGACTTCGCCGTCGTCGCACCTCGCGGGCGATCGCTTCAACAATCATCTCGTTAAAAGACTCACTGCCCTCTCGAAACTGCCTTGCTTGCTCAAGCAGATCGGCAGGAATGCGGATAGTTACAGCTTCTCGCTCCATAGTTGCAGCTTATGTAATCATAAAATGATATCATATGTTGTAACTATTTTCTGAATTAGTCGGCTAATGTCCTTGACGATATGGCTGAAAAATCAAGGGTGCGATCGCTCTCATAAGTTCAGTAGACCAAATGCAGGAAAGCGATCGCTGTAGGCGGACTTCGTTTGTATAGCCCCAGACTTCCAGTCTGAGGGTGCGTCAAAGCAATTTTTACCTTAACCTTGTCTACAAGTTATAAAGTATGTCTAGATGAAACCATAAAGTTATTGAGGCAAAAATCTGTATGACAAGCTACCAAACAAATCAAGAAGCGATCGCTACTGAAGAAACCACCATCAACCATGTGGAAATAATCGAAAATGTCATTGATACCCTAGAACAAGATGACAGTGCGATGGTTAACCACAACGCAGAAGGTGGTATTTTGTGGAAATTTAAATACGGTAGTGTGGAAGTGTTTGTCCAACTCGCCGGCAATACCGATGAAGACACTTTAACCGTTTGGTCTGTGGTGTTAAAGTTACCCGCCAAAGATGAACCGAACTTGATGCGCCGGCTATTGGAAATGAACTGCTCTAGCACTTTTGAAGCTCGTTTTGGTATTATTGAAAATCAAGTAGTTGTCATAGCCATACGCACTCTCGCGGATTTGTCTGCTGGGGAAGCTTCCCGTTTAATTACCATTGTGGCAAGTATCGCTGATAACAATGATGATGCTTTACAAGCTGAGTTTGGTCTAAGTTAAAGGATTTTTAACCGCAGATGAACGCAGATGGACGCGGATAATAAGCAGGTTTGGCGACTAATTCCGCTATTAGAAGCACCGGGACAAGTGCAGATGGCTATTGATGGCTGGTTGTTGCAGCAGCATATTTTGGGACATCCGTCAAGTCTGCGGTTTTATACTTGGTCGCCACCTGCCATTTCTTTAGGCTATCATCAACGTCAATATCCCGCATATTGGCAAGATATTCTTTGGCAAGGTGAAAAACTAGAATTGGTGCGGCGTCCTACAGGTGGACGTGCTGTGTTGCATCAAGGTGATTTAACTTATGCTGTTGTGACATCTGGACTCAATGGGAGTCGTATTCAGATGTATGAAAAAATTTGTGAGTTTTTAATTCAAGGATGGCGATCGCTTGACGTAGAATTACACTACGGTACCGCAGGACGCGGTTACATTCACAACCCTAACTGTTTTGGCACTGCAACTAGTGCAGATTTAGTTACAGTTGATAATTGCAAACTCATCGGTAGCGCTCAACTGCGACGTGGCAAGGCAATTTTACAACATGGTTCAATACGCTTGCAACCGAATCCAGAATTGTTTGCAACTGTATTTGGTGCAGAATCTTTTACTTCTGTGCAACTTCCTCAAAATCTAACTAGAGAAACAATTATTGCTGCTTTGGTTGCTGCTGCTATTAATTGTTTTAATATTCAATTAGTTTTGCAACCTTTATCAGAGGATGAGTGGCAACAGATTTTGGCTAAATAGATGATTTTATTAACGTTTCTAAATAGACATAAGCGTGGAAAAGATGTACAGACGTTAATAAAAATATCGCAACCCTCGTAGAGACGTTCCGGCGGAACGTCTTTACGGCGGAACGTCTCTACGCCGGAACGTCTTTACAGTATATGTAATTTGTCTGACATGATATAAGTCCTGTAAAAAAAAAGTCCTAGTTGCAAAAACCAGAACTTTGATACACATTAAAAGATGGACAGAAAGTCTTATGCCATATGGATGAAAGCACCTGCTAAAAGAGAACCTGTTGCACCAATAGCAATTAATAAATAGGTGAAGAATTTGCCAAGTTCAGGGTTTAGTCCTAATACTTTATCTTCTTTCCCGGCAGTGAAAAACAATGACCAAGCTTGATTTACATTGATTTTTTCAAAGCTGTTGAAATCAGGTCTAAATACAACGGGTCCAAGTAAATCTTTTTTAGGAAAGTCAAAATCAGTTCTCATTGTGTTTCTCCAAATTTAATTTAAGTTTTTTTGTTGATATCTGCGTAGCTAGAAATTTACAGGATTGTCAACCAAGCGATCGCACCATGTCCGGTGAATACTTCGATAGCGATGAGTGCAACAAAGCCAATCATTGCTAAACGACCATTCAGCTTTTCTGCATACTCGGTGAAACCAAAGCCTGGGTTTTGGTCTACGTACATCTTCGGCTCAATGGCGTAATTATTTAGTCGGTTTTGTTCTTCTACTACATAGCTGCGTGATGTCATGGTTTTTTTCCTTAAATTTGTTTCCTTGTTAAACAATGTAACACTATGTAAAGAAAATTTGCAACAACTTGACAAAAATATATTCTTATGAATTTCATAAGATGTGTTTAATAGTGGCAAAATTAAGATAAGACTTACGCAACGTCATGGAAAAACAAACCTCGTAGAGACGTTCCGGTGGAACGTCTTTAAATTGACTATAAGAATATTTGTTGGTTTCAAAGATAAAATGGCGCGTAAAGGTTACACTCTCCCGGTTTTCGCTGTTGCTGCGGCAAAGGCTGCTTTGGTGCATTTACAAAATGGCACGGATGTGATATTGTCACTGACGTTAGATTTGCTTGGTGAAAGTGCAGAAATTTTAGTTGAGCAAGTCGCTGGTTTAGAATCAACGAGTGCGTTGGCGATCGCTTTGTCTGACCCAGGTGATAATTTGGATTTGACGAGGAATACTCCGATTTGGGCATGGGTGAAGTTATTACCACGACAAGATGAGGCTTTGGTTTTAGAAGCCGGTGAGGGATTGGGGAAAACGGCAGCGGGGGAAGCTGCTATTTATAGTTATGCTCGACGGCTTTTTGAAGCGAATTTGTTACCGCTAATTCCTGAAGATAAAACTGCGATCGTGCGGATTATCCTTCCCGAAGGTCGTCAACTCGCTCAACGTACATCTAATGCAGCTTTTGGTATTTTAGAGGGTTTGGCGTTGTTGGGAACTAGTGGGATTTCTCAACCGATGAGTGCTGCTGACCACTTGGAAGAATTTCGTGCTATTTTGCAAGAGAAAGTGCAGCGTTTTCCCAACTTGGTATTTTGTATTGGTAGCAATGGTTATTCTGTAGCGCAGCGTTTAGGGATTCCAGAAGAAATGATTGTTTCAACGGGAAATTGGCTCGGTGCAATGCTGGTAGAAGCGGGACTTTATCAAGCTGAATCGGTGTTGTTGTTGGGATATCAAGGAAAGTTGATTAAGCTTGCTGGGGGAATTTTTAATACTTCAAGTCATTTGGCAGATGCTAAGTTAGAAATTATTGCAGCTGCTGTTGCTCTTCAAGGTGATATTTCCGCAGTTCGGGCAATTTTGCAACTGAAGACGGCTGATGAAGCGTATAAAAAGTTGGTGGAACTGAAGTTAGCAGATGTGGTGTTTGCTGCTTTGGCTGAAAAGATTAGTCAGAAGGCAGAGAATTACGTGAAAAAGTATGCAGATAACTCTTTGAAAGTAGGGGTGATTTTATTTGACCGTCAAGGTAAAATCATTAGTGAGGATACCAAGACTAGAGAATTGCTCGATCTTTATTCGTAATGAAAGCTGGATGCTTCAGCCATTGGCAACTCCGAAAAACCTTGTCATTTTCTTCAGTCCTCGTAGAGACGTTCCCCCGGAACGTCTCTACGAGGGTTATTTAATAGACATCGACCGAATTCAATTATGCGTTGGTACACATATTGTAGAGACGTTCCGCCGGAATGTCTCTACATCTTTTCCACTAGTATGGATCTGAATCTATTCGCCCTCTTTTGACGCTCCTGAGATAATATCCTGTTGTTGGTCTGTTTTTCAAGTTGAATGTGTTGCCGCTGTTAACTTTCCAGATTTTGTAGTTGGAGTAGGTTAGAGGAGTTCGCTTTTTGCAGACTTCAGGAGTGCGATCGCCTAGTATAAAGTACGCGGGACCTCTACCCATCACTTTTACTCTGCCGTTTTTCTCGACAACCACCGATGTATCTTCGCTAACTGCTATCCCCAAAGCACTTTTAGCTACACCATCTTTGATTTGACGAGCGATGAAAGCCATTATCCTACCCATTCTTTCGCGTTTGTAAAAGTGGGTGTCTACAATGGTTCCTCTCAGATTTTCCCAGGAAAAAAAGTTATAGGTAAAGTTTACATCTCGATAAGGATCTGCGAGTGCGTCTTCAGTTTCAACTCTGTTTGCACAAGCGTTGTAAACAAAGTCACTTTGAATCATCGCTCCCGCACTCGTTCCCCCAATACCGCCTCCCCTAGCGTAAACTGATTCTACAGCAGTTTCCAGCTTGGTATTTTTCAAGTTGCGGATGTATTTACACTGGTCGCCACCTGCAAAGAAAATCACTTCGGCATTTTCAACTTTGTTGACAATATCAGGGTTGTTTGCATCTTTGCGTTTGGTAATTACGAAAGTCTGCACCGAGTCCACACCTTTCATCTGGTAAATTGGCTGATTGTAACTGTCATCCCCAGAAGCGCGGAGGACAACTACATCAACCTTGGTAGCGCAGTTAGTACATCCCCTGACTCGGTTAATCATCCACTGAATAGCTTCATCGACATCGGGACCACCTCCACCCAAATTAAAGACAGGACCCTGCAAAGAAGGATTGACATTGGCAGGGTTGCCCTTTAAATAGGGTGTTACCTTCGCTTCAACAGGCAATATTGAGGCGATCGCTATTATCCAGACCAGCCTGAGGGCAATCTTAAACAATGTATACTAATTGTTGGTTGATAGTTGATGGTTGTTAGTTGATGATTGTTAGTTGATGATTGTTAGTTGATGGTTGTCCAAAATTACTCTTAATCTTTAACCACTAACCACTAACCACTAACCACTATCAACTAACCACTAACTACCATACAACGGAACTTCGCTCTTTAACTGTCCGCTGATATACATCCTCTGTTTGCTTGCTTATTTTAGACCAGCTAAAGCGTTTTTCTAAATCCTCATAAGCATTATCCACTAACCATTGGCGATAACCTGGATTTTTCAACACTTCTAATATTCCCCAAGCTAGAGAATCTGGATTGTTAACCCAGGTCACAATACCTGTTTTTGTGTGTTGCACGACTTCGGGAAATCCACCAGTATTAGAAACGACTACCGGAACGCGAGAGGCAAAGCTTTCTAACGCAACAATACCAAAGGGTTCGTAAAGACTAGGAAAAACGGCACAGTCAGCGATGGTTTGAAATTTATCCAAGTATTCATCGGACATAAAGCCGGTAAAATAACACTTGTGGGCAATTCCCAAATCCCAAGCTTGACGTTTAAGATGGTCGGTATTGCCACCACCAATAATGACAAACTTGACGTAACCACCCATTTGTGAAAGTATCTTCGGTGCTGCATTTAGCAATCCGGAAACGTTTTTTTCATAGGTCATGCGACCGACGTAATAAACAATTTTCTCATTGTCGTCGGCAAATTGACGGCGAAAATCTTGAGCGTGAAAACTTTGATGATGTTGTTTCTTTTCTGGTCTAATACCGTTATAGATAACATCGATTTTATCCCAAGGACTGTGAAGCGCTCGTTCAACTTCTCGTCGCATGTAGTCGGTACAAACGATAATCCGCCAAGCGTTGAAAGCAAGTAGGTTTTCTTTGCGACTAATATAATGGTGGGTAGGAGTGTGAATACCATTGTGGCGTCCGAATTCGGTCGCGTGGATTGTAGCAATTAACGGTACTTTAAAGGTATTCTTGAGAGCGATCGCAGCATCCCCAACTAACCAATCATGAGCATGGATAATATCAAACGAACCATCTTCTAGCATCAACTTACCGCCGTGATGCCCCATGCTGTCATTTAAGTTGACTACCCAGTGGAAAAAGTCGTTACTACCAGCCACCGGCACGCGATGTATATGCACTCCATCCACTATCTCATACATCGGTGCCTGACCAAACTCCACTGTAATTAAGTGGACTTCATGTCCTAATTTAACTATTTCCGGGTACAACTCCGCTACATGACGCGCAATTCCTCCCACAATGCGGGGTGGAAACTCCCAACTTAATACTAATATCTTCATCAACTAAACTCCATGATTCTTTACCGAAAATTTGGGGTCTAAAGCCCCGTCCTTATAGGACGGCTTTTCTGATATACTAAGCGGAGTGGTAAGGTAATTAACCACTTAAAAAACCTAGCTGTCGAAAGACAAAGCGCTGAACCTTGAAAACTGAATCTATGCGGTTCTACTGCATTTTTCTAGACTCCACCTCGCAGTAGGTAAAAGATTCAGAGGGGCTAGACAAACAGTTTTTTTGAAGCGAATTTGCTTCAAAATCAAACAGGACTTGCTTCAAATGCAAATAGGGTAGGGCATACCCGAATTAACGCTTGGGGAGAATCCCACCTCTGGGTTAGAGACTGCAAGGAATCTAATTTAAGTGGTTTCGTTGAGCCAAGAATCCCCGTGCGTTCACGCCGGGGAGTGTCAAATTTACAAATATCCAAAAATATAACTAGGGAATGGGGCATTGGGCATCGGGCATCGGGCATTGGGCATTGGGCATGGGGCATGGGGCATGGGGCATGGGGCATGGGGCATCGGGAAAAAAGAACTATTTGCCTCATCTCCCCCTGCCTCCTCTGCCTCCCCTGCCTCAACTCCCCACTTCTTTGCGAAAGTCTAACCAAGCAGATGAAGCTTCCTCTTTTGAGATGGCAGATTTTTTCAGTAGGATAACACCATCTTCAAAGCCAATGATGCCATATTCTTGATTAGCGGTCAGCTGGTCAATGAGTTGGATAAACTCTTGCTCTTGAGCGCGATCGCTTTTGAAAGCTGGTGCATATTGCTGTAATTGCCACAAATCGGCGATCGCATAATCTACCTTTATCACCTCCCGCGCATCATTTCTTAACTCTAATTTCGGTAAGCGGAGAATTTCCCGACGGCTGGAAAGATGCGGTACAAGATAAGTACTAGCAGACACGCTCGCATCAGAAGGAATTTGCGCTAATAAAGAACGAAATTGTCCTACATGATGCCATTGTTGAGGGAGCGATACATATACCCAAGGTTTGACTGCATCAGGAATCAGAAAATAAAAGGTTCGATTTGGGTTCGATGTAAAGCTAAAAAACAAAGAAAGACAAATACAACCCACCCAAAAGCGACGAAATGAAGGTTTAAAGGCTTTCGGATGTTGCGACCACCAGATAATTGCCCCGTAAAATAGTCCAGGAACTACCGTCATCGCATAGCGAATTGTAATTGCTAAAACCGAATCGCCTTTACCTAAAAATAATTTTAACAGAGGAAAACCAGCGATTGCCCAAGATGCCGGCGCAACAGCAGGGACAAAAGCCAAAGGCAACCATTGACCAAGTAAATACTTAATTGTTCTATCTACTGGTGTGACAAGTTCTACTAGCAATCGAATTGGGTTGCTAACGATTCCCCAAATAATTTCCACTGTAGAAGCTTCATCACCATCTGCATATTGTCCAAACCGCTCCATCATAAACCGCTGGGAAATATCTTGAGAAAACAGCGGCATAATCAAATTAGTCAGAACCAGCATATACCCAAAACTCAGCGTACACACAGCAAGTCCAGCACGGGAAAAGCGTTTACTTAAAATCATGTAAATCCCAACCCCAAACAATCCTACACCGCTATCTTCCCGCACTGCCAAAGTTAACACTGCTAGCACCCAAAATAGACGCCACCAGCGTTTTTCCATTGCTAGCAGCAACCCAAAGATAAATAGGGGAATCTGACAAATGTCATGAAAGTTGGATAAAGTTGGACCTATAACGGCATTTGCAGCGTAATAGCTAGTAGTTATTATTACTGCTAATGGTGGTTCTAAATATTGTCGTGCCAATACATACAACACCAAACCAGCAGCAGTAATCAGCGTCACTTGGATAACCGTTAAAGTTGCTGGGGAGGGAAACAACGCATATATAGGTAGCCAAAGTAACAACGCTGGTGTAAAGTGTTGACCTAGCCGATGGTAATAAACTGTCGGGATTTCTCCAGCGTGAACGACATTTGTTGAAAGACTTGAAGACAGAGAACTTTGAAAAAAGCGTCCGTGGAGGTTATTCCAAAAAACTTGGTTAAAAATGCCTTGATCGAATGAGGCGTAAAAACTGTAATATCGATGCAGGGTAAATATTAGACAAAGAACAAAGAATATGACAGCCACTGGCAAGATTGGGCGTAAACTATTGCCTACACTCATCTTCAGCTTTTCGATTTTATGCAACTTTAACAACATCACTCACTCACCCTGATTTTGGCAAACGGGGGAAATATTTATTGTAGAACGTGAGTACCTCACTTGAACTGCAATAATCGTAAAGCTACGGAGTATGTTTGTTAAAGATTGCCTAAATTAAAATTTGTGAGGAATGAGCGCAAAGACTCTTCTAAACTCTTATTTTTCTGCGTTTGATAACGAACGCTAGGAATTATATCATGTCCGGGCAATTAAGCAAACAGACCCGGAACCCCACCCTGCCAAAGCTGCGCTTTGGCTCCCCTCCCCGCAAGCGGGGAGGGGTTGGGGGTGGGGTTCTTTTATTATGGGTAAGCTATTTGATAACGAACGCTAGGAATTACATCATGTCCGGGCAATTAAGCAAACAGACCCGGAACCCTACCCCGCCAAAGCTGCGCTTTAGCTCCCCTCCCCCTCCGGGTTCGCCACTTCGACGGGACGGAAACCGACACCGCCGAGTGGACTCACCGCAAGCGGGGAGGGGTTGGGGGTGGGGTTCTTTTATTATGGGTAAGCTACCGGACATGATATTAAAGAAAGGCAAGCCGATACAATGCCAATGCAACCCCATGCAATGCCAATGCAACCCGATACAATGCGATTGGATCGCGATGCAATGCCAATGCAACCCGATCCAATGCCATTGCATCCCGATACAATGCCATTGTGACTCGATGCAATGCCAATGCAACCCGATGCAATGCCAATGCAACCCGATCCAATGCCATTGCATCCCGATACAATGCCAATGCAACCCGATGCATTTAAAAACGCTACGCTTTTACACGGCTCCTAAGTTAAAATTTGTGTTAAATCCAAGACAAATCCCGGCAGAACATCTTCACCTGATAAACTAGCAGGCGATGTCTCCGACGGGCTACGCCTACGCAAAATTTCCACATCTTGTCCTGGACGGTATATTTCTACCCCTTGGTTTTGAGGATCAATTAGCCAACCCAAACGCACACCACAGTTAATATACTCCTGCATTTTTTGTCGTAAAGTCTGTAACGTATCACTTGCAGAGCGTAATTCTACGGCAAAATCAGGAGCAAGTGGCATAAATCGTGCCGGATTTGGGGTCAAAAGCTAATCCTGTACCATCAGCATCTGCCCATAGCTCTAAGCGAGCTGATAGTTTAATATTTCGATTCCCACTTTCCCAACCTGTTGGAGGCATAATAATTAATTCTCCCTCAAAGCTGCGCTCAAAGCGTAAATCTCGATTATTCTGGCAGAGTTGGAAGAATTGCTCATCTGTTAACTCAATGACAGGATATAAGTTAACGGTAAGGGCAGTCATAGTTGCTTTTTGAGGAATGCTAACTGTAGCCTAGCACTAGGGGGAATAATCATGGCGATCGCATACACTCTTGTAATATTATTGCCCTTTGTCTTGATCAAAATGAGCGCTCTCATCGCTCACTACGGTAAAGACGTTCCGATGGAACGTCTCTACTATATAATGTGTCAGTTGCGATCGCATCGAGATGACACTACCCTTTTCCCCTCTAACCTCACATAGCAAGGAGCCAAAAAATGGTTGCCGAAACTCAAGAATTTGATGCTCAAGCATGGGTAAAGACTCGTTCTTCCCTCGATCCGACGAAATCAACATTTTTAGTCTGGAAAGGTGCAATTTATGCCTTTATACCAGGTGAAAAGAAAAAACTTCTCTTTCAAATACTTGGTGTGAGTGTAAGTAGATGTATTCCCACAAAAGATGATAGCTGGGAATTTACCTCTAGAGAACTGACTTACTACCTCGACCCAAAGACAAATGAAATTGTGCAAAAATGGGAAAATCCTTGGACGGGGGAGAAAGTGCCGGTGATGCATGTTGCCAATAGTCCTGTACAAGGTAAGTTTAAAGGTCAGTTTCCAGCGCAAGTAGATGGTGAGATTACAACCTTCGTATTTGACATATTTCCCACTTATCCCAATCCTCTGGCAGACGATCCAAAGTTTGCTGAATATTGCCCAAATCCAACTTATCAGGCAGCAGAGTTATTTAAAATCACCGTCCCCACCGCAGATTTATTAAACTCAGAATTATCCTCAGTTTCCCAACTTAGGTTGAGTTGGGATAGAATCGGTCAATGGCTTCCTTGGATGAAAATGGGAGCGCGTCCGGGTCATTTGATATACAGTGCTTACGGTAGCAAAGTCGATGGGTTAAGCGAGTTACCGCAACTGCTTCAAGATGAAATTAATACCCGCGTTCCTCTATATAGGAATGCACCAAAATCCTTTCTTGAAGGAGAAGATATGACATCGTGGTTGTATTTTCAACACAATTTTCAGGCTTACTTAGCGGGTGAAACTTTCCCGCTACCAGTAGGGGAAGAGTTATAAATTCCTAGTGAGGACTTCAGTCCTCAACTAATCAAGATAAGGACTGATATGATGTCCGCTCAAACAGCCATAATAAAATAACCCCTCCCCAACCCGGACTGCAAGCGGGGAGGGTGCTACAGGTGGGTGGGGTTCTTCATGAATTATGGGTGTACCCCCGGACATGGTATGAAGTCCTTACTACGAATAAAGATCGCTTTTAATAAATTCCTAGTGAGTACTTCAGTCCTCATATTATCAAGATAAGGACTGAAGTCCTGACGATGTATGAATCCGGATGTAAAGACGTTCCGCCGGAACGTCTCTACGATAGACATCTCCATAAATTAATGATGCGTTATCTGAAACCCTTGTAGAGACGTAGCAGTGCTACGTCTCTAGATTCATTTTCGGAGATGTCTAATATGTGTACCAACGCAGTGCATAATATAATTTATATGTGCGTTATTTCACACAAACGTTGCCTGCTTCCGCAAACTTTGCACCGTAGAAATAAAATGTTCCGCTACCCTATCAATTTCCTCTTGCGTATTAAACCTACCAATTCCAAACCGCACGGATGCATAAGCTAATTGTTCCGAATGTCCCAGCGCTGTGAGAACATGAGAAGGTGCAGTTGTGGCTGAAGAACAAGCAGATCCAGAAGAAACTGCCATTACAGGTTGCAATCCCAAGAGTAATGCAGAGCCATCAACTTTTTCAACACTGATATTTAAATTTCCTGGCAATCGTAGGGTAGGATGTCCGTTGAGGTGAATTCCTGGCAATTGGGAAAGTTGTTCCCATAATAAGAGGGTTAATTGTGTCAAGCGATCGCATTCTCTTTCCTGTTCTTCCAAACCGATTTCTACAGCTTTGCCAAATCCAACAATTTGCGGTGTATATAACGTACCAGAACGCATTCCCCGCTCATGTCCCCCACCATGTTGTTGTGCTGCGAGTTGTACTCTGGGATTGCGACGACGCACATATAGCGCACCGATACCCTTTGGACCATATACTTTGTGTGCTGTTAGCGACATCAAGTCAATTTTCATCCCTTGCACATCAAGGGGAATTTTGGCGATCGCTTGTGCAGCATCGGTGTGAAAAATAACTTCTTGACGACGACATAATTCACCAATTTCTGCTAACGGTTGCAAAACGCCAATTTCATTATTAGCAGCCATCACCGAAACTAAAATTGTATCAGGACGGAAAGCTTTTTCTAACTCATCTAAATTAATTATCCCGTCTTTTTCAACTGGAAGAATTGTAATTTCAAAACCAAGAGTTTTTAGATAGTTGCAAGGGTCAATAACTGCACTATGTTCGGTTGCAACAGTAATAATATGTTGCCCTTTTTGAAAGTAAGCTTCAGCAACACCTTTAATCGCTAAATTATTCGCTTCTGTTGCACCGCTGGTAAAGACAATTTCTTCAGGAGAAGCATTAATTGCCTCTGCCAAAATTTTCCGAGTTTGTTTAACTGCCGCTTCTGCTTCCCAACCATAAACATGACTAATACTAGAGGGATTTCCAAAGTGTTCAGTGAAGTAAGGTAGCATTGCTGCTAATACCCTTTCATCTACAGGAGTGGTAGCGTGACAATCGAGATATATAGGACGAAAAGACATAATTATTAAGTCAGAATTTGACCAAGATTTTTTAATATACTCAGAACTTTATACAGTTCATTTTCTCGCTTCAACAGCGTCAATTCATCAGACAAAGCATACTTTGGTACATCTTGCTTAGTTAGTTTCAGGAAAATAAAATTACTACCATTCATTACTAACCCAAAAGTAGGTTTTTCAGGGTGAGGATTACTCAACATATAAGCTAGGGCTTGGGGTATACCCATTATTAGAGAAAATCCAGCCCTTTTAGATTCGATAGTTAATAACCACAATTGTTGTTTTAGAACCAGCACATCAATGCGACCTCGGATAATTTCTTCCTCATCTTCCAAAGCAATTTGTATAGATTCTTCGGTATCAATATCAAAAGGAAGGCGATAAAATCCTGCTAAATCTAACAAGGGAGCTAGCACAACCAGTTTTACTAATTCTTCTAAAATACGCCGGCGCTTAACCAAGCTAAGATAATTAGTTTTAACTCGGTCTAGAGCCTGCTTTTCTAACTCAGTAATTTCTGGCAGATTATCAAACCACTCTGTAAAAAATTGGTCGCTGTCAGCTAGCTGTAGACCAAATTTGTCTTCTAAGTCAATGATGTTGAGGTTTTGAGCTTGGATGACTGTAACCATAGTTGATAAAATACTAGCTTTATTCATTATTATAATGTAGAGACATAGCACTGCTACGTCTTTACAAAGATTCTGGATAACGCATATTTAATTTGAACAACAAGATCCCCGACTTCTCATTTGAATAAAAAAAAATTATCTCATATGGTTGAGAGCGATCGCTTGCATTCATCCGCCATAATTATAAAGTCGTCAAATAGTTTACAAATGACCAATAACATGCAGCGCGACTTTACTAACCGCGAAGAGTTAGTAACTTACCTAAAAGAACAATTTCCAGACGCAGCACAACGAGATAATCATATCAGCGAAATTGTCGGCGGACGCAAAGCTGCCGACAAAGCGCTGCAAAAAGTAGACGCTGCACGCTACGCAAAAACACGTAACTTTTTCACAGGTGCAGTAACGCGACTTTCACCTTATATTCGTTATGGGGTTCTGAGTCTGCGAGAAATACGAGATTATGTCGTTGAGCAGACAGCAAACCCAGACGAAACAACTAAACTAATTAACGAGCTAGGCTGGCGCGACTATTGGCAGCGTTTATATGCCAAACTAGGGGATAATATCTGGCGAGACCAAGAAGAATATAAAACAGGCTATACCCCCGCAGATTACGCACCTGAATTACCACAAGACATCAAACAAAGCACCACACGCAGAGTTTGCATAGACAGCTTCAGCCGTGACTTACGCGAAACAGGCTACTTGCACAACCATGCACGCATGTGGATGGCAGCTTACATTGTCCACTGGCAGCGTATTCGTTGGCAAACTGGCGCAAAGTGGTTTTTAGAGCATTTATTAGATGGTGATCCTGCTAGCAACAATATGTCATGGCAATGGGTAGCCAGCACCTTTAGTCACAAACCTTATTTTTTCAACCGCGAAAATTTAGAACGTTACACCGAAAGCGTTTATTGTAAACAGTGTCCCCTTTACGGTCATTGTGACTTTGAAGGTAGTTATGAAGAAATTGAACAGAAGCTTTTTCCCAAAGGTGAATTTAACAAACAAGCTAACAGTCAAAGTTGGCAAAAAGGCAAAAAACGCCGTTAAAAATCTTGGTGGTTCGTTATTTAAAATCTAAAAACCAATGACTAAACCAATTATTTGGGTACATGGAGATTGTCTAAGTCCCCAAAACCCCGCACTAAAAGAATACCCCGACGCACCCGCAATTTGGGTTTGGGATGATGCTTTAATTGAAGAATGGCAATTAAGCCTGAAACGCCTCACTTTTATCTACGAATGCTTATTAGAATTACCCGTTGTCATTCGTCGTGGTGATGTAGCGCGAGAAGTTTTAGCTTTTGCCAAAGAGCATAATACTAACTTAGTTGTCACCGCAGAAAGTGTTAGCCCGCGTTTTGATATAATATGTAATGAAATTGAGAAAACTTTGGACTTGGAAATTTTTGAAGTAGAACCGTTTTTTGAATACGACGGCTATATCGACTTGAAGCGTTTCTCTCGCTATTGGAAAGTAGCTGAAAAATATGTGTTTGAATAAACGAATATATACTAGTACTCTGTCTCATAAGTTCTGATTGATTAGTTTGTTACCAAAACCCGCTCTGAGACGCGAAATTTCGCGTCTCTACAACCCCGCAAAATTAATGCGATAGACTACTAGACATCTCCAGAAATTAATTATGCATTGCCCGAAACCCTTGTAGAGACGTAGCAGTGCTACGTCTCTACTTTTCGGGAAATATATACTGATATACTATTGGGTAGATAGGTATTTGTGTAACCTATGCCCCAAGAAAAGCCCTTAGTCTTAACCGAAGAAAATGAGGCATTGCAGCTTTACCCACGTCCACCAATCCTCACTAGCTTAGATGTAGGTTGGCATGGGGTAACTTTTGGCTATATGTGTCAACCTGCTTATGAAGTGCCGGAAGTTTCTACCCCTCGTTGGCATTCTATTGCGATTTTCACACATGGAAACCGTGTAATTCATGCCGAGCGCAAACTAGATGGACGCTTTCACCGTGATGCAGTAGTCGGAGGTGATATAGTTATTAATCCGGTCAACGTCGGTCAAAGTGCAGCTTGGGATGCAGAAGGCGATTTTATCATTCTTGGTATAGAACCTGATGTTTTTGCTCGTACAATTAACGAATCAGCAGATGGAAAAGATGTGGAATTATTACCGCACTTTGCCACACCTGATCCTTTGATTTACCAAATCGGATTAGCGCTGAAAAGTGTGTTAGAAAATAATCCGACAAATAGTCGTCTTTATGCAGAGACGATGATAAATGCTTTGTCAGTTCACTTAATGCAACATTATTCAACATGCAAACCGATTTTACCAGAATATAAAGACGGTTTCTCAAAGTATAAATTTAAGAAAGTAATTGACTATATAAACGCCCACTTAGAACAGGATTTAAGTTTAACAGAATTGGCTGCTCTAGTCCAGATAAGTCCGCATTATTTTTCTCACTTATTCAAACAGTCAATGGGCATCTCCGCGCATCAATATGTGATTCGTTGTCGGGTGGAACGGGCAAAAAATTTACTTTTGCAAGGTAATTTGAGCCTTGCAGAAGTTGCTTACAAAGTCGGTTTCGCTAACCAAAGTCATCTTAATAGGCATTTTAAAAGATTATTGGGAGTGACACCCAAACAAATATTAAGTTAATAATAGTTTAGTAAGATTAAGTTAATAATTTGTAGACTTGGGGGTTGAAATTCCATGATTATTGCAGAACGCTACTACTCACCTGAAGAATACCTAGAAATAGAGGTAAAATCCGAAGAACGGCACGAATATATTAATGGTCAAATTATCCCAATGACAGGTGGAACACCCAATCATAACCAAATTGCTGGCAATTTCTATGCAGCGCTCAATTTTGCTCTGAAACGTCAACCTTACCGCGTTTTTGTTACAGACCAAAGATTATGGATTCCTCAAAAGCGAATTAATACTTATCCTGATGTGATGGTTATTGCAGGTGAACTTGAATTTCAAGAAGGAAGAAAAGACACTCTGACAAATCCGATAATGATTGGTGAGGTACTTTCAAAATCAACCAAAAGCTATGACCGAGATGAAAAATTTGCAGCTTATCGAACAATTGGCAGCTTTCAAGAATATCTGCTAATTGACCAGTATACAATGCACGTTGAACAATACAGCAAAACAGATAACAACCGCTGGATATTTACTGAATTTGAAGATGCTGATGTCACGATATCCTTAGCCTCTATTTCTTTTGAAATTTCCCTGGCAGATATTTACGATAAAGTAGACTTCGACGTTCAAGATTAAAAAATCCTGCAAAGATAACAAGAACGTACAAAAAATCGGATGAATATACAAGACGCGAGAAAGTGCGAACGCCATACTAATAAATAAAAGTATTAGTTGCGTTGCATATGACTTGGAATTTACCCGGTGCCCCTTGGTTAATAGCCCACAAATCCATGTTAAAAGTAAATAAACCTAAATTATTTACTATTTGTGGTCAAGATTATGTATTTTGGAAAAATGAAAAAGGTGAAATTTCCGCTTTAGAAAATATCTGCCCTCACATGGGTGCAAAACTTTCTGATGGTTGGATTTGTCCAGATACTAATACAATAGCTTGTCCTTTTCATGCATTAGAATTTGACTCGGAAGGTAGAGCAATTTTACCAAATGAAAAAAATTCCAAACCTCTCGCAAAGCAACTTAAATTATTTTTTCAAGGTGATTTTATTTGGACTTACGCTAATCAAGAACCCAAGCTTCCCATTCCGGATGTTTTGGAAAAGCTATCAACTCAATTTCGGTTTATTGGTGTTGCGGGAGATGTAACTATCAAAGCACCTTTTCTTGATGCATTAGAAATTAATCATGATGTAAATCATGCCAAAGGAACTCATCGAGAACTTTTTAGAATCAAAGAAACAATAGTTAATGATTTTCAAGCTAATAATTATTTCTCTGTCTCTATCATCAAGCACATCAGAGAGAAAAATACTCTGAGTGAGTACCGAAAAAATATAGCTTTACTATTTTCTCCTAATCCGGTGGAATTAGTTCTAGAAAATTACTTTCCATCTTTGGTAGTTGTTTATAATGATTCACCCTTGGGTAAACTTGTGCAAGCATTTACTATATATCCACAAAACCAAAACACAACAAGGATATTTATCCCACTATTTGCTGAAAAATCTTTTGGTGTTTTCAATTCAATTCTTGAACCACCAACTATCAAAGCTACAGAAGAAATAATTCGGCAAGATGTGACGATGCTGGAAAATCTCTATCCAAGATTTGAACCCAAAATTAGGCTTTCTCATGAAGAACCTTTACGTTGGGTGCGTCAGCTTTATCACAATTGGTAAAGTAGAATGCAATAGGCTTTGTGTTAAGGATTTTTGGTACTGATTTTAGACTTGTAGAGACGCGAAATTTCGCGTCTCTACACTCGTAATTCAGGCTTAACTGAATGGTATTGAAGTATAATTTTGCTGGGAATAAGCGCTCTTTACCCTTAGTACGAATTTTTTATATTACTCATATTCGCGACTTTTTGAAAAAGTCGCGAATCTTGTTTTCACGCTCTTATTTAGGGCAGAGGTGTTGGGACTCTCAATCGATATCGTCCGCACAGAGGCTGAAAAATTATAGCATTCCCATGCAGAGCATGGGAACGAGGATTAATTTTGATCCAAGCGCAGCACTGCCATAAAAGCTTCCTGGGGAACATCCACTGTACCCAAAGATTTCATCCGCTTTTTACCCTTTGCTTGCTTCTGCAAGAGTTTCTTCTTTCGGCTGATGTCACCACCGTAACATTTAGCTAACACATCTTTCCGCAAAGCGGGAATATGTTCGCTAGCGATAACCTTACTACCGATAGATGCTTGAATTGGCACTTTGAATTGGTGTCGCGGAATCAATTCTTTAAGTTTCTCAGCCATCCCTCGCCCGACATTGTAAGCTTTATCTCGGTGGACAATCATCGCTAAAGAATCCACCGGATCGCCGTTAATCATGATATCCAGCTTCACCAAGGGATTTTCGCGATAACCGATAATGTGATATTCCATACTTGCGTAACCACGCGATCGCGATTTCATCTGGTCAAAGAAGTCGGTGACAACTTCTGCCAAAGGTAGCTCGTAAGTCAGTGTAGTTCGCCCTTTGGTAAGATACTTCATATCTTTGAAGATACCGCGCCGATTTTGCGACAACTCCATTAAAGTACCTACATACGTTTCCGGTGTAATCATTTCTACCTGAACGTAAGGCTCTTCTATCTTTTCTCGGTCATTGGGCGCAGGTAAACGGCTGGGGTTATCGATGTACAGTACTTCACCTTTGTTGGTTGTCACCTGGTAAACTACTGATGGCGCTGTAATAATTAAATCAAGATTATATTCCCGTTCCAGACGTTCCTGGACAATTTCCATGTGCAGCAACCCTAAGAACCCGCAACGGAAACCAAATCCCATCGCGCTAGAGGTTTCTGGTTCGTAGTGCAGTGCCGCATCATTTAAACTCAGCTTTTCTAAAGCTTCTCGCAAGTCTTCAAATTGATCAGCATCAATGGGGAACATCCCACAAAAAACCATCGGTTTAGCTTCGGCGTAACCGGGCAAAGGTGACGCAGCTTTTTTCGCATTGAGGGTTATTGTATCACCTACCCGTGCATCAGCGACAGCTCTAATCGATGCGGCTAAATAACCTACTTCCCCAGCGTGGAGTTCGTCAACTTGCTTTTGAGTGGGAGAAAGTACACCTAACTCATCAATGTCGTATTCTTTACCCGACACCATCAAATAAATGCGATCGCCCTTTTTCAGTTTGCCATCCATCACCCGAAAATAGACAATCACTCCCCGGTAGCTGTCGTAGTAACTATCAAAAATCAACGCCCTTAAAGGTTGATCTATCGTATCCTGGGGCGGTGGTACACGCTCTACAATTGACTCTAAAATTTCCGAGATGCCAATTCCCTCTTTTGCAGAGGCAAGAATCGCATTACTGCAATCTAAACCGATAATTTCCTCAATTTCGCTAATAACCCTTTCTGGTTCTGCCCCAGGCAAGTCTATTTTATTCAAAACCGGGATAATTTCTAGATTATGCTCTAGTGCTAAATATACATTCGCCAAAGTTTGCGCTTCTACACCTTGGGAAGCGTCAACTACCAAAAGTGCGCCTTCACAAGCAACCAAACTGCGCGATACTTCATACGAAAAATCTACATGTCCAGGAGTATCAATTAAATTTAGGACATATTCTTGACCGTCTTTTGCTTTATAATTCATCCGGGCAGCTTGCAGCTTAATTGTAATGCCGCGCTCCCGTTCTAGATCCATGTTGTCGAGAAACTGTTCCTTCATTTGCCGCTGTTCCACTGTTCCAGTGGTTTGCAGTAAACGGTCAGCAAGGGTAGATTTCCCGTGGTCGATATGAGCAATAATACAAAAATTGCGAATGCGAGCTGCGGGAACGTCAGTCATATACTTCTTTAATTAAGCGGCAACCGAGTTGAGAAAGCTATTTCCTTCGTATTGTAATGCAATCTATCCCGCTTACGCTCTTGGGAGTGGGGGAGATGGGGGAGATGGAGGGAGATAATTTCTTTCTATTACCATTGCCCAATGCCCATTGCCCAATGCCCATTGCCCAATGCCCAATGCCCTGAAATATGAAGGTCTATATCTATAGCATCTGGTATTGAACAACTAGAGTCGTACAATAAACATGAAGAACTGCAAAAAAATACACACATTTCTGGGCGATCGCTATTATGGTGATTGCCCGTAAATTGCTGATTGACTGAGAAATTTTCTAGAGCTATTGTTTTGTCAGGGTTCTCTGAAAATTGTGAATTCATTTTTGAAACTGCTACTTTGGCGGTATGGGTTAAAAATGAAACTCCAAGAAAGGAAGATTTGTCAAATCAACTACTTGTGTATCAGTCTTCTTCACAAAGCCTTTGACATGATGAATGTAGAGTATATAAAGCTATGAATATGAAAGAGAAACCTACTGATGCGGAAAATACACAAGCCGATAAGGTAGAAATCGCTATCCACCTTGATTCTGAGTTAGTAGAGCAAATTCAGCATTTGACCAACGATCCTAGTAAAGTGATTGAGGTGGCAATTCGTCAGTGGTTGCGCGGTGAAGTTAACAGAGATGATGAACTGACGCGTACTCCTTTCCGTACACCTGTTCCACCACGAGGGGAATGGAATGATTGACTTATCCTTTGGGAAACCTGACCCATGTAGAAAGGAGTTTTTGATTATTCAGATGTGCAATTGCGATCGCTTGGAAGTACCTATCTAAGTCTTGACAAAAAACTACAGTTCTCAAGGTAGACGAGGTTTAATTTATAAAGAGAGGATGAAAAATGTAAATTTTTTTGTCGAGGATAACAAATTGGCGAAAAAAACATTGCGAGTCTGCCGCATATGTAATAATTTATGCCAAACTTTAAGCAGCTTTTGCTAAACTCTTGCGGAGTCTCGTTTGTTTATCTAACTCAAGTCATGAGTATTACTGCCAACTCCCAACTTCCGAATCTATTGTCGAAGAATCTGAAATCTATTACCAGTAAAGTTGATAACACAGTACCAACTCTGGGATCGGAGTTGGTGTACACTCAAGACACCACAGGAGATTACCTGACATTTTATTGGAGTGCAGGCGATCGCTTGGGGATAAATTCTGAGCAAATAATAGGCGATCTAAATCGGGATGAAATTTTTGCTCCGGTGGAAAAGGTTGCCTATTTGCAACGTTTAGAGCGAATTGTGAAAAATGTGGCACCGGAAAGGTGTCAGTGCTGGTTTAGCTATCGTCAAGAATTATTTGAGTTGGAGTTGGTAATCAGCCCAATTATGCCGACCTTAGGCACAGCCGCGACTACAGTTTTAGTAATGGGACGATTGCTACAAACAAAAAGCAACAAAAAAGCAGTACATCTGCCAGCACCACAACCAACAGAGTTAGAGTTAGCTTTAAGTTCACATCAATACCAGAAGTTGGTAAGTCAAATTACCAGAAACATCCGGCGGACATTAGATTTAGATATTATTTGGCAACAAACAGTTGACAGTTTAGGAAAAGCACTAGGGTTAGAACGCTGTATTATCTGTCCGTATGAAAAAGAAAGCGCTAAGGTATCAATAATAGCAGAGTATCACAAGCCAAATATTGACTCAATGCTAGGCTTAGAAATAGATTTAGCAACTGAACCTGCATTTGTTCAAGCTTTAGCAACCCTAGAACCAATTGTGGAAAATAAGCCTAAGCATATGCTGTTTGGGCAAGAGAAAATTTTAGTAGTTGCGACTTGCCATCAAGACCAACCGAATGCTTTAATAACCATCAGTTTGCGGGACGAGTGCTATAAACTGACACAAGTAGAATTAGACTTGGCAAAAGAAGTAGCAGATCAATTAGGAACAGCGATCGCTCACGCCACATTATATAAAGAATTAGAAGCCGCCCGTCAAAAAGCTGAAGAAGCCTCCCGTCTGAAAACCGAATTTCTCACCAATGTATCTCACGAAATTCGCACCCCCTTAAATGGGTTGATCGGCTTTCAACGGCTGATTTTGGACGGTATGGCAGATGATGTTGAAGAACAAAACCAATTTTTGCTAGAAGCGCATAAATTATCTTTACACCTACTCGATATCATCCAAGACCTCTTAGACTTTGCTAAAATCGAAGCCGGCAAAACAGATTACGAACTTCGTTCAGTAAATCTGGACGAGTTATTGAGTGATGTGGGAAATTCCATGCACATGCAAGCTGAACAGAAAAACCTCAGCTTCGAGATGCAAACCCCCGATACCTCCGATGAAATTCTTGTCTACGGTGACTATCTACGCCTCAAGCAAGTAATCATCAATTTGGTTGGCAACGCGATAAAATTCACTCATGAAGGTGGTATAACTCTCAGCGCTGACGTAGTTCGCAAAAAAGTAGTATTTCAAGACCAGCAATTTCCTGGTATGGTGAGAGTGCGTGTAGCAGACACCGGTATTGGCGTTTCTTTAGATAAACAAGATAAATTATTTCAATTATTCTCCCAAGTAGATGGTTCCCGAACTCGCCAATATGGTGGCACAGGTTTAGGATTGGCAATATCTCAGAAGCTAGTAGAAGCAATGGGTGGTGAAGTCAACTTTTACAGCTTAGGCGAAGGACTTGGTTCAACGGTCACATTCACAGTACCTTTGTATCAACAGCCAGTTATGGTTTTATCAAGTGAAATTGACACCCCAGATAAATAAAATGTACTCTTAGCTCGTAGTGAGCGGTTTACCGCTCATATCTTAGGTTTTAACGGATAGAGTTCAGTTATTCCAACATTATGCTGTCTTATAAATCACAGATTTAGTTATTTGTCAATAGTCTGTAACACAGGATAACCGACAAACAACAAAAAGTAATTCAGCTGCAATTGGATCTACGATCAATTTAATAAAGCGAGAAAATAAAATCCTGGGGACTGGGGACTGGGGACTGGGGAATGGAAAAAGAATTATTACCAATGCCCGTTACCGATTACCAATTCCCCTTACCGATTACCCGTTACCTATTCCCCAATTCCATCATTCATTTACGAGGTATAAACTCATGCAACCGACAATGGAACTGACACCTGATAACGTAGAAACAGTCTTGGATGAATTACGCCCATATCTGATTTCTGATGGCGGCAACGTGGAACTCGTAGAACTCGATGGTCCTATTGTCAAACTACGACTGCAAGGTGCTTGTGGTTCTTGCCCAAGCTCCACAATGACATTGAGAATGGGTATTGAGCGCCGTCTGCGCGAAATGATTCCAGAAATTGCCGAAGTGGAGCAAGTAATCTAGGGACTGGGGACTGGGGACTGGAGACTGGGGACTGGGGACTGGGGACTGGGGACTGGGGACTGGAAAAAGAGTAATTACCAATGCCCCATGCCCAATGCCCCATGCCCAATGCCCCATGCCCAATGCCCAATGCCCCATGCCCAATAGCCAATACTTAATCTATTCTTATGTCTCAACCCCTTTACGTCGCCTTTATCTGGCATCAACATCAGCCGCTGTACAAATCTCCTGACAGCGGCGTTTCTGTGAAAAGTAGTCAGCATTACCGTCTACCTTGGGTGCGTTTGCATGGCACCAAGGATTATCTCGATCTGGTGCTACTTTTAGAAAAGTATCCTAAATTACACCAAACGGTGAATTTAGTACCTTCGCTGATATTGCAATTAGAAGATTACATTGCTGGGACAGCTTTTGACCCTTATTTAGAAGCTAGTCTGACACCCGTTGAACAACTGACGACTCAACAACGGGAATTTATCATCGAACATTTTTTTGATGCCAATCACCACACTTTGATTGATCCGCATCCTCGCTATGCTCAGTTGTATCACCAAAAGCAGGAACTTTCGGCAGATTGGTGTTTAGCAAATTGGCAACTGCAAGATTACGGCGATTTGCTGGCTTGGCACAACTTAGCGTGGATCGATCCGCTGTTTTGGGACGATCCGGAAATTGCGACTTGGTTAAAGCAGGGTAAGGATTTTAGTTTAAGCGATCGCCAACGCATTTACTCTAAACAGCGCCAAATCCTTAGCCAAATCATCCCACAACACCGCAAAATGCAAGACGCGGGGCAATTGGAAGTAACCACCACCCCTTACACTCACCCGATTTTGCCCCTACTTGCCGATACGAACGCCGGACGGGTTGCAGTGCCAAATATGACATTGCCCCAAAGCCGCTTTCAATGGGCAGAAGACATTCCTCGCCACTTACGTAAATCGTGGGATTTATATCAAGACCGCTTTGGACAATATCCACGGGGATTGTGGCCCTCAGAACAGTCAGTCAGTCCGGCGATACTTCCGGATATTATTAAACAAGGCTTTAAGTGGATTTGCTCAGATGAAGCCGTTTTAGGGTGGACAAAAAGACACTTCTTTCACCGTGATGGGGCGGGGAACGTGTTGGAACCAGAGTTACTTTACCGACCGTATCGTTTAGAAACTGCCGCCGGTGACTTGGCGATCGTTTTTCGCGATCACAGATTATCAGACTTGATCGGCTTTACCTACGGGGCAATGACGCCAAAACAAGCGGCTGCCGATCTAGTGGGACATTTACAGGCGATCGCTAAAATGCAAAAAGACAGCCAAAGCGAACAACCTTGGTTAGTTACCATTGCCCTAGACGGCGAAAATTGCTGGGAATTTTATCCCCAAGATGGCAAACCCTTTTTAGAAGCCTTATATCAAACTTTAAGTAACGAACCACACCTTAAACTCGTTACTGTCTCCGAATTTATCGAACAGTTTCCCCCCACAGCAACTATCCCCGGAGAACAACTACATAGCGGTTCTTGGGTAGATGGCAGCTTCACCACCTGGATCGGCGATCCCGCAAAAAATCGCGCTTGGGATTACCTCACACATGCTAGACTTACCCTCGCCAATCATCCAGAAGCGACTGAAGAAAACAATCCCGAAGCCTGGGAAGCTTTATACGCTGCCGAAGGTTCCGACTGGTTTTGGTGGTTTGGTGAGGGACATTCCTCAAATCAAGATGCCATATTTGACCAGTTGTTTCGCGACCACTTGTATGGCATTTACAAAGCGTTAAATGAACCCATACCCTCGTATTTAAAAAAAGAAGTAGAAAACCATACGGCAAAGACAGATCATCGCCCACAAAGCTTTATTCATCCAGTAATTGACGGCAAAGGTGATGAACAAGACTGGGACAAAGCCGGACGCATAGAAATCGGCGGTGCGCGGGGGACAATGCATAACAGCAGCCTCATCCAGCGACTTTGGTATGGAGCAGATCACCTGAATTTCTATTTACGGGTGGATTTAAAAAGTGGTGTCACACCAGGGCAAGATTTGCCACCAGAGTTGAATTTGCTTTGGTATTACCCTGATAAAACAATGCACAACAGCCCGATTCCCTTGGCAGATGTGCCGGATGCAGCACCAGCTAATTATCATTTTCACCATCATTTAGCAATTAATTTGCTGACGCAATCAACTCAGTTTCGTGAAGCTGGAGAAAATTATCAATGGCTTCCCCGTTTCAGTCGCGCTCAAGTAGCTTTAGATACTTGTTTAGAAGTGGCGGTACCGTGGGCAGATTTGCAAGTTCCACCAGATTATCCCCTGCGCTTGATTTTGGTGCTTTCAGATGAAGGGCGTTTTAGCAACTATTTGCCGGAAAATGCTTTGATTCCGATTGAAGTACCTTAGGGACTGGGGACTGGGGCATGGGGCATGGGGCATGGGGCATGGTATGAGTGAAATACGCGATCGCTTCTTTTTATTCCCATTGCCCATTTCCCATTGCCCATTGCCCATTGCCCATTGCCCAATTCCCAAGGTGAGGATTTTGCAAAGAAACGATAATACTACTGGCGTAAAAAAATCTTTATCGTTAAATTAAAGACACTTAGCAGCTTTTCAATAAAATCCCTTTTATAGCCTGATGAATAGCTTTCCTCCGAAAACATTAAATAAACAAGCGGATATTTTAAAGCAGACTCAGCTTGGTCAACTGTGTGGTCAAGGGCAGTTATTTCGCGATCGCTATGCAATATTGAAAATATTGGGCAGAGGTGGTTTTGGCATCACGTTTCTCGCCAAAAACATGATGTTACCGGGAAATCCTTTGTGTGTGATTAAACAGCTTTTTCCCAAGGTGAGTAGTCCGAAAATATGGCAACGAGCGTGCGATCGCTTTGAAAAAGAAGCAAAAATCTTAGGTCAGCTTGGTAGTCATTCTCAGATTCCCATGCTTTTAGATTACTTTCAAGCAAACGGAGAATTTTATTTAGTTCAAGAATACGTGCACGGTTCTACTTTGGCACGGGAAATTAAACGAACCGGTCTCAAAAGCGAAGCCGCAGTTAAACAATTTTTGCATGAATTACTGCCAGTATTGCAATACGTTCATAAACATCATGTAATTCATCGCGATATTAAGCCCCAGAACTTGCTACGCTGTGAAGATGATGGACGGGTGGTTTTAATTGATTTTGGTGCAGTTAAAGAGAAATTAGTTGAAACTTGTGACAGCGAAGAACATAAAAATGCCTCAACAAATTTTGTCGGGACTATGGGATTTGCCCCACCAGAACAGTTTTGCCTACGTCCAGTTTATGCTAGTGACATTTACGCACTCGGAATGACTTGTCTTTATTTCTTAACTGGGAAAGCACCTTTGGAATTTGAGCATGACTCGAATACCGGTGATATTTGTTGGCAAAAACATGTAGATGTCAGTGACCATTTTGCTCAAGTTTTAGGAAAAATGGTGAAGGTGTCATTATCAGAGCGTTTTCAGACAACTAATGATGTCATATATTCCTTAGGTTTGGAAAGCTATTTACCGACTTTGACGAATTGTTTAACTACCCAACCCAAGAAAGGTAAAAGTAGTGGAAATGCAGAATCTTCTGAATACTTACCACCTGTAGCACGCACCGCAAGCGCTATTCGCGAATGGAAAGCAAAACTTAATGCTAAAAATGATCCTAAATTTAAGGGTTACTTACCTCAAATATCTAATTAATAAGAAAGATTAAAAATTAAAACCGATTTGTAATATATTTATCGATGCGATCGCTATCTGTAATGTTCGCTCAATAGAATATTAGTAAAACTTTATTACATAAAGATTACATAAAGATTAAATTAAAAGTTTTCAGGCTATATTTACACGAAAATAAGTCTGGTTAGAAAAACTTAACTTCTCTCTCATAAATATGTCTCTAGGCAGATAGTTAACGCTATCTGCCTATTTCCACTTCCTAATCGCTTTCACCAAAAAAGGCGGTAATTAATGTGTCAAACAACCTTTGCTCCCTAAAAACGCCACAAGTTGACTTTTCATCTCTTGGTAACTTGCGAATACTTGTGGTGGATGACAATATCGATTGCCTGTATCTGGTTCAAGTTATTTTTGAAGATTATCAAGCACAGGTAAAGACGTGTAAATCGGTGGATGAAGCTATTGAAGCGATAAAAGAATCAAAGCCAGATGTTTTAATCAGCGATATCTGTATGCAAGGCAAAGATGGTTATTCGCTGATTCGTTCTATCAGACTTAAAGAAGTTTTAGAAGGAGGGTTTCTTCCTGCGCTTGCTTTGACGGGTTATGCATATCCGCAAGCGCGTACTAAAGCTTTGGAAGCTGGGTTTCAGGAACTTATTCTTAAGCCTTTTGATGCTGATCAGCTAGTTGCAGAAGTGGCAAAACTTACACGATTACGCTATTTATCTACTAACAAACAAACATTTTCACTCAATTCAGTGTCAGTGACGGAAACTTATAAACAAGTTTCAATTAACACTAAAAAAGTTGTGAATTGCCAATGTATAAACTAATTGAGAAAAATTAATAATCAGAAAAAATTTTTTTGTTCAGATTATTGTATAATCGGGAGAATAATAAATCATACGGCTCTCTTGGTTTTCCGGAGTTTAGGAAAACTGACTATTAATTGCAAACGTATACTAACAAGTAATTCCCCACTCCCCAAAACCTGGGTTGTCTACCAAAAGTACACGAGAGCCAATTTTATTAAGGGAAAATTAGGGGCAAACTTAGCATCATTTGTCACGCAGTCGCACCCATCAGATCATGATCTGCTGCATAAATCCCGATTGCCCAAATCCCCTAAATCTTGAAGGAAAGAAGTTTTGTCAAACATGCAGCACTCCTCTCGTGCCACTGTTGCGAAATCGTTTCCGTGTAATTCGAGTACTTTCAGATGAGGGTGGATTCGGCAGAACCTATCTATCAGAAGATATCGATAAACTTAACGAACACTGCGTCATCAAGCAATTAGCACCAAAATTCCAAGGCAGCTGGGCACAAAAAAAAGCAATGGAGTTGTTTCAAGCAGAAGCAAAACGACTGCAAGAACTCGGAAAACATCCGCAAATTCCGACTTTATTAGCTTATTTTGAGCAAGAAGGCTGTCTATATTTAGTGCAGCAGTTTATCGATGGACACAATTTATTAAAAGAGTTGCAGTTACGGAAAGGTTATAACGAGCCAGAAATTAAACAAATTTTGTTAGACTTATTACCAACCTTGAAGTTTATCCACAATCGCGGAGTCATTCACCGAGATATCAAACCCGAAAATATTATCCGCTCTCAAAGTGATGGGCGATTAAATTTGATAGATTTTGGCTCTTCAAAACAGTTAACGGCAAGAGTACAAAATAAAATTGGTACTTCAATTGGTTCACATGGCTATTCCCCAATTGAACAAATTAGGGATGGGAAAGCTTATTCATCTAGTGATTTGTTTGGTTTAGGTACTACTTGCTTTCATCTGCTAACGGGAGTTTCTCCTTTTCATTTGTGGATGGAATATGGGTATGGCTGGGTTACAGATTGGCGGCAATATTTAAAAAGTCCGATTAGTAATGAATTGGATTGGATTCTCGACAAGCTGTTAAAAAAAGAGATCCAGCAGCGCTACCAATCAACCGATGAAGTTCTCAGAGATTTAACTCAAAAAGAGTTACTGCAACTACCAGCAGCAAATCAATACTCGGCTGTAAAACCACCACCAACTCAAGGACCATCTTTACCAAAACAATATGTAGTATTCAGAAATTTATTTTTGACAGGTGGTGTGATTTTGTTGTTGGGATTAGGAGATGTTTGGTATAAGCAATCACACCGCTTAGAAACCAGCTTATCCTCTAGTTTGAATCAACCAAACGTTAATCGTGATAGTCGAGAAGCGATTTTAAGAGATCCTTCACCAATTAGCTTCGGGAACTTTTCTAATTCCGAAACATTCAATGGTTTTCATAACTCGGTTTTGTCTGTCGCCATCAGCCCAGATGGTAACACTATTGCCAGTAATAGCGATCGCGCTATCAAAGTATGGAACTTGGCAACCAAAGAGATAATTTATACACTGATTGGACATTCTAACAGGGTTAATGTCCTCGCTATCACCCCAGACGGACAAAAACTAGTTAGTGGTAGTGATGACAATACTATCAAAGTGTGGAATCTCGATACCGGCAGAAAAATTCGCACTCTCAAAGGACATTCTGACTCAGTTCATGCCCTAGCCATTACCGCTGACGGCAAGACTCTTGTTGATGGTAGTGATGATAATACGATCAAAGTGTGGAATCTCGATACCGGCAGAAAAATTCGCACACTCAAAGGACATTCATTCTGGGTTCGGTCTGTCGCCATCAGCCCAAATGGTAAAATTCTTGCCAGTGGTAGTTTTGACAACACTATTAAACTTTGGCATCTGGCAACCGGTGAGGAAATTCGCACCATGAAGGGGCATTCCCAAACCGTGACATCCGTCGCCATCAGCCCTGATGGTAAGATGCTTGCTAGTGGCAGTCGCGACCAAACGATCAAATTGTGGAATCTCGATACCGGAAAGCAACTTCATACACTTTCTGGGCATTCCAAAACAGTCACATCCCTTGTCTTTAGTGCCGATGGCAAAACTCTTGCTAGTGGCAGTCGCGACCAAACGATCAAATTGTGGAATCTTGATACCGGAAAGCTAATCCGCACCATGAAGGGGCATTCCCAAACTGTGACGTCCCTTGCCCTCAGTCCCGATGGCAAGACCCTCCTCAGTGGTAGTGAGGACAATACTATCAAGATTTGGCGAGTGGCTAATTAAGAATGGGGCAATGGGAATAAAAAGAAGCGATCGCGTATTTCACTCATACCATGCCCCATGCCCTATGCCCCATGCCCTATGCCCCATGCCCCATGCCCCATGCCCCATGCCCCATGCCCCATGCCCCATGCCCCATGCCCTATGCCCCATGCCCCATTTCTAATTTTTCGCAATTAGGAAAAAAGATAACAAAATGTGACAGAAAATTTGGAATTCGATCGCTTGAATGAGTAGATAAAGGTACTTCCATAACACCTCAAAGCTGACTTTTGTCTGAAGAATGCAGCATTGGGGTTGTTTTACTGCGGAATCTGTAAGGTCTGTAAATCATGACTTACTTCAAAATTAAAATTTTCACTGGTGCTGCGATCGCCCTCTTGGGATTTGGTGGAATTTTCTATTGGGAGTTTCCCTTAGCTGCATCTAGTTCTAATCAGCCTGTAAAGACACTTGAGAAAACGTTTTCGCCCAACTTCACGCTGACTGGACATGCCGATTCAGTTTGGGCTGTTGCTATTAGCCCTGATGGTAAAATACTTGCTAGTGTTAGTACTGACAAGACTATCAAACTGTGGAATCTGGCGACAGGACAGGAACTTCGTACTCTAAAAGGGCATTCTGACTGGGTTAATTCCGTCGCTTTCAGTCCCGATGGCAAAACTCTTGCCAGTGGCAGTAGTGACAAGACTGTCAAACTCTGGGATTTGGCTACAGGAGAAGAAATCCGCACTCTTAGAGGACATTCAGTTTCAGTTCAGGCGATCGCTTTCAGTCCAGATGGTCAAAGTTTAGTTAGTGGTAGTTGGGACCAGACTATCAAACTGTGGAATGTCTCTACTGGGGTGGTTATTCGCACCCTGAAAGCTAATTGTGATGTAGTTACATCTGTGGCTATCAGTCCTGACGGCAAAACTCTTGCCAGTGGTAACAATTTTGACAGCACCATCAAACTGTGGAATTTGACAACAGGGAAAGAAATCCGCTCATTAAAAGGACATGATGCCGCTGTTAATTCTGTCGCTTTCAGTCCAGATGGACAAACCCTTGCTAGTGGCAGTTGGGACGACACAATTAAAGTGTGGAATCTAACTACCGGAGAAGAAATCCACACCCTGGCAGGTCATGCCGATAAAGTTTGGTCTGTTGCCTTTAGCCCCGATAGCAAAACTTTAGCTAGTGCGAGTTGGGACAACACTATCAAACTATGGAATATATCTACAGGAGAGGAAATGAGCACCCTCAAAGGACATGTCAACAGAGTTTGGTCTGTGGTTTTCAGTCCTGATGGACAGCAGATCGCCAGTGGTAGTAAGGACAAGACTATCAAGATTTGGCGGATGTCTCATTAAAATTAGAAAACAGTCAATCGGTATTTACCACGTTGGAGTGAATTACCAGAAATCACCACTACGTAGTAAGTTTCATCTTTAGGCAACCTAGCTCGGTCAATTAAAGCACTGTACTTGCCATCTTTGCTATTATCAGCGGCGACTATTTTGCCTTGAGAATCTAGCAACACTATATAAGGAGAAAATTCTTCATACACACTATCTACACGAATACTAACAAGTTGGTCTTTTTTGCCTTGAAACTTGGAAATATCATAAAGGCTGCCGTCTTGTCTTCTTAGGCTTTGAGGTGTCAATTCACTTTCCGAGTCTAGACTGTAGCTGGCTCGGTCATTTCTGAGTGCGAGACTATACCGACCTTTAGCGCTCGGATTTTGGCTAGTGACTGCGATCGTGTAAGTACCGTTTGCAGGCAGTCGGACAAATACGAAAGCATCTTTAACTTCACCGCTTGCTCCCCCACTGCCTCTTTTTAATAGAACGTTGTTGTTGGGGTCAAGCAAAAACATGAACGGATCTAAACTTAGGTTATTTGAGCGGCGTTGATCGACACTACCACCTAGTCTAATTTGGATCAGTTGGTTTGCTCTGCCTTGAAACTGGTAGAAATGGAAATATCTACCTTGAGACTTAAAGTCACCCGGAGCCAAAACACCAAAGGCAATATCTACAAAGTTAATTTGCTTGTAATTAAGCGGTCTAGATGGGGAAACAGGCGAACTTTCTATACTTTGATTAGTAGTTGGCTTGCGACTACCCGGTCTTGATGGAACACGAGGTTGTGAAGGCTCCGGTGTCGGGTTAGAATATGTCGATGGTCTAGGTGTTGATGTACGTGCTGGCGTTGTTGGCTGCGTATTAACGGGTTTAGGTGTAGATGTACGTGGTGGTGTTGTTGGCTGCGTATTTACAGGTTTAGGTGTAGATGTACGTGGTGGTGTTGTTGGCTGCGTATTAACAGGTTTAGGTGTAGATGTACGTGGTGGTGTTGTTGGTTCGGTATTTACAGGTTTAGGTGTAGATGTAGGTGCTGGTGGCGTTGTTGGCTGCGTATTAACAGGTTTAGGTGTAGATGTACGTGGTGGTGGCGTTGGTTCGGTATTTACAGGTTTAGGTGTAGATGTAGGTGCTGGTGGCGTTGTTGGCTGCGTATTAACGGGTTTAGATGTAGGTGCTGGTGTTGGCGTTGGGTTGGTTGTATTAGGCGTAGCAGGGGGTATGGGTGACTCAATAGATGGGTTAGGTTTTGGAGATACAGACGGTTGAGTAGCAGGAATTTGCTCGATTCCTTGTTGTACTGCTTCTGGTTGTCTTTCATCTGGTGGTTTAGCTATGATGAAATTTTTACCTAGTTGAAGGCTTGCTAAAGCGCTTATGGGCAGGGCATAACTCCCTATCAAAAAACTACTGCTCATCAAACAAATCAAGATAAAGTCTAATTTGTCTCGATAGTTTTTTTTACTTTTTACTGCCATAATTACATTCCTCATTGTTGATGAAAACATTGAGTTTGAAGATAGGTTGTAATCGACAATATTTTATTATTGACGTGTTACTTTTATCTACTTTATGCTGATTTTTTAGAGCCAGATAAATTTATTTCGTTATCATACAAAATTTAAATTTTAAATCAATGAGAATATTTATATTCATCTGCAATATTATGTCGTTGCATAACCGTGAGTAGAGACGTTCCGGCGGAACGTCTCTACAATACGTTAAATTTATCGACCTAGATTGCAAAATCATCTCATAAAGGAAGCAACGCCAATATTATTATATATACAAATTCATACTGAGTTATAAAGGTGATGAAAGGCAACTCCCATTATAAAAGTCGTTTATTTGATGCAATTATGTAAGAGCGATCGCTTCATGATAATGTCATATAAATGCTAATTTTTTGTCCCCCTGATAGCAGATAGTCAAATTATACGTCATAAATTAATATATACCCATAGTACAAATGGATTCCCAGTATGCTCTGCTGCCTGAATCCCGAATGTCAAGATCCTCTAAATCCAGATGGTAGCAAATATTGCCAATATTGCGAGACTCCATTAATTACCCTGTTAAGGGGTCATTATCGAGTTATCAAATTACTATCTGATGAAGGTGGATTTGGCAGAACCTATCTAGCGGAAGATGTAGATAAGCTGAGTGAACAGTGCGTTGTCAAACAATTAGCACCGAAAGTTCAGGATGCTTCGGTATTGCGTAAAGCAGTTGAGCTATTTAAAGAAGAAGCCAAGCGGCTGCAAGAATTGGGAGAACATAACCAAATTCCCACGCTTTTGGCTTATTTTGAACAAGATAATTATTTATATTTAGTGCAGCAGTTTATTGATGGGCAAAATTTACTTAAAGAATTGCAACAACAGGGAACATTTAGCGAAAGCAAAATAAAAGAAGTTTTGTTAGATTTATTGCCCGTTCTTAAGTTTATTCACGATCGCGGCGTAATTCATCGAGATATCAAGCCACAAAATATTATCCGCCGTCAAAATGACGGACAATTAGTCCTAATTGATTTTGGTGCTTCAAAGCAGCTCTCGACAACAGTCATGATGAAAACGGGAACAGCTATCGGTTCGCATGGCTACACCCCAATTGAACAAATGCAAGATGGAAAAGCTTATCCCGCTAGTGATTTATTCGGTTTGGGTGCGACTTGCTTTCACTTGCTGACGGGAATTCGTCCATCTCAACTTTGGATGGAACAGGGTTTTAGTTGGGTTACGTCTTGGCGAAAATATTTAAGTAATTCTGGTAACAGCGTAATAACCTCACGCCTAAAATTGGGTAAGGTTTTGGACAAGCTGTTGAAAACAGATATCCAAAAGCGTTATCAATCAGCGGATGAAGTCCTCAGTGACTTAATATCTGTCTCACCATCCTCAGCAGCGCTTTCAACTTTAATTTATACTAAAGGACGATTGCCGCAATTAAGCGATCGCCACAGATATCAACTGATTACAAGTGCGGCTATTGTAGTGTTGGCAACAGCAGGAGTTTGGTATTCACAATTTCGTCCGCTTGCAATTACTAAGTCTTCTCCCACTCAGCCTGTAAACACAACTTCGGAAAATTCCAATCAACCAGATACCCTAAAAGGACATTCCAGCGATGTTAATTCTGTCACCTTCAGTCCAGATGGACAGATGCTTGTGACTGGAAGTGACGATCGCACGATCAAATTATGGAATCTCACAACTAAACAGGAAATCCGCACCTTTAAAGGACACACGTCATGGATTTATGCGATCGCTATCAGCCCAGATGGACAAACTATCGCCAGTGGTAGTGTTGACAAAACTATCAAATTGTGGAATTTAAATACAGGAAAGGAAATCCGTACTCTGAAAGGACATTCTGACAGCGTTGCTTCTGTAGCTTTCAGCCCAGATGGTAAGCTGCTAGCTAGTGGCAGTTTGGATAAGACGATTAAACTGTGGAATCTAGAAACAAACAAGGAAATCCGCACTTTGACGGGACATTCTAAGCGCGTTGCTTCCATTGCTTTTAGTCCCGATGGTTTAACTGTTGCTAGCGGTAGTTCAGACAAAATAATCAAACTGTGGCAGATCGCAAATGGTAAAGAAATCCGCACTTTAACGGGACATTTGGATTTGGTTACGTCCATTGCCTTTAGTCCTAATGGACAGCAACTTGCTAGCGGTAGTAAAGACAAGACAATCAAATTGTGGAATGTAGACACCGGAAAAGTAATCCACACCCTAACTGGACATGATGATAAGGTTACTTCTGTTGCTTATATCCGCAAATCAGATAGTGTAATTTTGGCAAGTGGTAGTAATGACAACACAATCAAATTGTGGGATACAGCAACTGGGGGAGAAATTCGCACATTGAAAAAAGATTCAGGCTATGTTTATGCGATCGCCATCAGTCCAGATGGACGAACTATTGCAAGTGGCGGTAGTGCTGACAATATTATCAAGATTTGGCGCCTTTGACACTCTTCGACCTATTTAAACCCATTTTTTCGGTAAAAAAGTAGTGAGGACTTCACTTGTAAGTTGTTCTTGAAGTTTAGCTTGCATAGGTTCACCTGCTGAAGCAGGCAGCTTGCGTTGTGACAAGAGTACAGCAGTGGAGGTACTCGACAGATTTGGACAAAACCGCTGGCGTCTCATCGATCCAAATCTGAAAGTATCTAATGGTTGCCCGTTCCAGTTTTAACGCACTCGTAGCGCGGAGGTAAGCGCAAAGTGGCGCAGAGTTTTTGTGATAAATTTTCGTCATGAATTAATGCAAAACCGTACTTAGATAGGTGCAACCGAAGCGTCGATTGGGACGGAAATACGTGGTTTGTGCGTAAGTCCTGATACAATAATCACAAAGCAAAATATTCCTGGTTCTTCAGCAGAAATTTTTGATGGAAATTACTTTCTCAGGCTATCATGCAGCCTCTAATTGTTCCATAGCTGTGTTTTTTATGTTGTAGGCATTTGCAGCAGGCACAAGAGACTCTTGGTAACGACAAATAAAACACATCTTATCCTTGAGTGTTGCTACACCTATAAAAAGTGGTAGAGATTTTGGTCCCGTAGCCATCAAATAAAGTTCCTGTAACTGTAAATTTCCAAACTGCTGTTTAATATTTAAATTCCCTAAATTAGTAATTGCAATATCTATTCTTCCTATTTTTCTGGCATCTGAAGTTTCCCCACCTTTGTTAGAGATACTAGATAATAAGGCTCTTGCTTTTAGTACATCGTCAAATAATTTTCCGTCTGCTACTACTTGATTGAGCTTATATTTAACTTCACGTGCTAAATCCCAAAAATCGGTATTCTGGCTTAATCGATGATCGGTGACTGGTCGAGTAATGTATTCACCCAGGTTTTCGTTGACAGGGATTTTCAAATAGTTGCGGATATTTATTGGTGAATGACACTTAAGAATAATATCGTTAGAAGATTTGACTTCAGCAGCGATCGCCAAAAGAAATGCAGCACATAAAGCACCGTGAACAGAGGTGTTTTCGACGCGACAGCGAGCTACAAGCTTGGTAGTTTTTGCCGAAGATAAAGTCCAATTAAACAGACGAATTGGAAATATTTCGGAAGTATTTCTGTCCTGATTATTTCGATAAGTTGCGGTTAATATAGATTCCGCTTCTATCGAATTCTCTAAATCTTCCTCAACCCAATTTTTTGTAACATCAGGGATAATTTCATCAACAGGAGGCAAATCTGGTAAAAGCTCACGAGGGCTGTCTGGTTCACCAATAAATTGCAAGATATCTCGGATAACATAAGCTCCTGATAAACCATCACCAATGCAATGATGAAAAGTAATTATTAGGTTAGAAATATCAGGTGAGTGCAGCAACAATACGCGCAGCAGGGGTTCTTCGCTCCAATTCAAAGGGTGATACAATTCTTTTTCCATTTCCCGACACCAATGTTCTTCTCCCTGCCGCTCAATTACTCGCAGTGGAATAGGTGGAACATTTTCTAAGGTAAATTGTGGCTGATTTTGATTGTTAGGGACTATTTTTAGTCTTAACCGAGAATGCCGAAGTTGTAGCCAAGCCAAAGCTTCAATTAATAAATCAATAGTAAATGTCCCTTTAATGGTTGCCGACAAGGTAACATTTTCCGGGCTGTTATTGTATGACAACCACATCAAATATTCTGAAGCTGTAAGAATGCGATTCATGACAATTACAAGGATTTTAGGGTGCTTTTTAAAACTATATAGGAATCCGATTTGATTATTGAAAAAATCTAAGTATGTGTAAGGTGCGTTACAACAAAAATATTATCGTAATTTAAGACTTCTCCTTCGCAAGCGTCCCCTCAACACCTTCAACATACCAATTCATAGCCAATTGTGCCTTATCATCCAACACCTTACCCTGTGGAACTCGCACCACACCTTGTTGGTCTTTCACCGGACCATCAAAAGGATGTGCAGTACCTTTAATAAATTCATCCCGCTTTGCATTCACTAATTGCTGAATATCATATGGAATCACCTGATTCATCGGCGAAATATCCACCATACCTTGACTAATACCATGCCAAATATCTTGAGATTTCCAAGTTTCATTAATCACAGACAAAGCTTTATCAGTATAAAACTTACCCCACTGATTAATTGCTGATGTTAAATGCGATTTAGTTCCAAACTTACTCATATCGGTGTTGTAACCAAAAGCATAAATCCCCTTTTCTTCTGCTAGTTGAATTGCCGCAGCCGAGTCAGTATGCTGTGATAAAATATCCGCACCTAAAGTTACCAAAGCTTGCGCTGCTTCTCGTTCTTTTGCTGGATCAAACCAACTTTGTACCCAAATTACTTTAACTTGTGCCTTGGGATTTGTTGACCGTATTCCTTGAGTGAAAGCAGCAATTCCGCGAATTACTTCGGGAATTGGATATGCACCGATAAAACCGATGATATTAGATTTTGTCATCTTGCCGGCAATCATTCCAGTTAAATATCGTGGTTCTTCAAAACGTCCTAAATAAGTACCGACATTAACAGCGCGTTTGTATCCAGTACAATGTTCAAAGAATACTTTGGGAAAGTCTTTTGCGACTTTTATTGTCGGGTTCATGAAGCCAAAAGAAGTTGTAAAAATCAACTTGTTTCCGTCTAAAGCTAGTTGACGAATTACCCTTTCAGCATCAGCACCTTCGCTGACATTTTCCACAAAGGTAGTTTTCACCTTATCCTGTAAATTTGTCTGCAATTCTCTACGACCTAAATCATGGGCATAAGTCCAACCAAAATCGTTCACAGGTCCAACATATATAAATCCTACCTTGAGAGGTTCATTTGCCGCTAAAGGCGAGGCTGTAGTAGACACTTCACCCTGTTGATTGGATTTTCTCCCGGTACAGCCAGCAAAGGTAAAGCCAGCCCCTGATAAAGTGGCATACTTGAGAAAGTTACGACGATCCATATTCAAAAAGATTTTTTATTGGTAGCAGCAACGCCAAATATACAATCATCTATTTGCCTGATTTTACTTGTTTGCTGTGGTTGGCAACGTACTTAAAAATTGTCATAATAATGATTTCGATTATACTAAATTTTGATTATACAGCGATACTAAGTTTTGCAAATTACATGACATACTGAAAAATAAGCGATCGCCTAGCTCGCAACTTAAAAAATGTAGGTAAAGTAAATAACCTTACCTACAAAAAAAATTGGTATTATTACCACTTGCTACCGAAAAAACAAATATCTACAACCAATCACTAATAAAAAGATACCGTATAGCTTCTTCATCATTTCACTGCTAATAAACGGCTGATTGGCAAACAGCGCTCCAAATAAATTACCAACTATTAGACCAATTGCAATAAATACAGCATATTTGATATTGACGTTACCGTTGCGATAATAAACAATTCCTGCTAGAATCCCGATTGGCAATATTTGAGCAGCAACTGAAGTGCCAGTGGCAAACTTTTGATCCATACCAATTAGTAAGACCATTGTAGGTACCATAATTGCACCGCCACCGATACCAAACATACCGCCAGCAACGCCAGCGACTAAACCAATCAGCAGCATTTGAATGATTGTGTTAGACATAAAAATCGTTAATGAAGGGGACTAGGGACTAGGGACTAGGGACTAGGAAAACTTTTTTTGAAAACCGTCTACACTCATGATTAGGGCATTTACATTCATTGCACTTTACTCTCATCCCCAATTATTAATTACGTTAGTAAATTGTTAATTATAAACTAATTGGCTTTGTAAATATTGATTTGGGTAGCATTCCGTGAACGCCTTTTTGGGGACTGTTCACAACTTGAGTAATGCGAAAATTCACAGATATACTACACAATACATAAGCATCTTCTGGCGACAAATTTGCGAAGCGTTCCAGAAAATTAATCATGTTTTTTACCGCAAATTCTAAAGCTTCATCTAAAGTTTGACCAAACCCCATTGTAATGATATCGGTAGGAGTTTCGGCGATGGGTGTTGTGAGTTGCAAATCTTTGCGAAGTTTCAATTCTATTGTACCGTTCATCGAAGTTTCAATCGCAGTAACATTAACTTCACCGTCTCCTTGTGCGGAATGTCCATCACCAATAGAAAATAATCCCCCAGTCACAAAAATTGGCAAAAATACTCTAGAATCTGTTTGCAATTCGCGGTTATCAATATTACCGCCATAACAACCAGGAGGAATTGAATTTCGGGATGTTTCGGGAGTAGCCACACCAAGAATACCAAAAAAGGGTTTGAGGGGAATTTTAATGTTACTACCTGTCGGAAATTCAGCGATATTATTTTCTAAATCGAGAGAAATGAATCTCAGAGCAGGTTGAGTAAACTGGTGTGGTAAAACTCCCCAACCTGTACGAATCGCATTAAAACCAACAGGTAAACTCGGTTTAATTGCCTTTAATTTTACCTCCAAAACATCCCCCACTTCCGCACCCCGCATATAAATTGGTCCGGTGAGCAAATGGGGTCCCCCACCAACTTTGCGTTCGGAGGGAAGATTTCGACAAATTTCAAGAAATTCTGGCGTCAGAAACTCCAATGGTGCTTTGTCGTAAATGTAGTAACCAGTATAAGTTTCTACGTCAACTGTATCGCCAGAATCAACGGTAAGTGCTGGTTCTACCTCGTGGGAGAAACCACCCAGATGCACTGTTTCCCTAGTGGCTTTAAGAATATGGTGAGTCATCGCTGCCCTGTATGCTTTCTCAGTATTATTGCTTAGAATAGCCGATTTGATCTACCAATTCATTTTTTACTATGAGAAAGAAGGGAAAAGCAACCCCATTTTTAATCCGGATGGTAATAAAAGCATGGAGTCAGCGATTTTTGTCGGACTACGGAAAGAGTAAAATTTTCTTTTTTGAGAATCCATATTTAATGCGGATTCTTCTTTATATCATGTGCAGAAAAGTTTTTTTTCTTGCTTTAACCCTTACCATGCAGCTCTTTTACCGAAGGGAGGGGAAAAGGGGAAAGGAAGAAAGGGGAAAGGAAGAAATTATTTTAGATACGCATAAAATTTTTTATTATATGACCCCCAATACGGGTTTAAAGTCCCTCTTTCTAAGTGGTTTTATTTGGGGGGAGGTCACAATCCCCCTCCAAATTCTTTACCCTTTCCCCTTTGCCCTTTCCCCTTTCCCCTTCTTTATGAACCTTCTTGGTAAAAGGGCTAATTTTCCAAAAAAATATCAGTTTTTTGTCAAAGCAAAAGTTATTGAAACATACTCCCTAAGCGGGTTAGGAGACATATGGGAGCCAATAAAAAAAATATCAATTGCCATTACGTTTTGCGTAAGTTATGATACTATCTACAGGGAAAGGAAATTCCTTTTAATTCCTGGGGTGCTTCAGCCAAGTTATGTCTATAGATTCAAAAGCAATGGCGATCGCCCAGAACAAATCAAGCATTTACCTAATTATTACCGCAGAGCGATCTGAGTTTCACTAACTTTGAATTTTATGACCAAAAAAATGATTATGGTCATAAAAGTTAAGGTAAAAAGTGCGATCGCTCCAACAATAACTAAAGCTCATTGAGCTTTTAGAGCTTTTTTGATTGCTCTAAACAGGGTCCTGCCTTTCATCGCGTCATTCCCAATTACGACGCTAACCAACAACTTGATGGAGGCAAAACATTGAACTTTACACAATCTTGTGGGCTTCAAGCAGATGTCTTGGTGGCTCAAAATGCTATCACCAGTAACCCTCTAGTAGACCCCATTCAAAGCATGAATGGAGCAAGCATCTCAACGCTGACACCTGTATCCATAGCGTCTCCAGCCAATAACTCTGGATCTGCGTACTATGTTTCAACAAATGGTAATGATGACAATCCAGGTACAAGCGATCAGCCTTGGAAAACTATTAACCGTGCGGTTAATAAAGATATCCTCAAGGCAGGTGATACTATCCTGGTTCAGCCTGGTATTTACACTGAGCTAATCACCCTTGGGAAATCTGGTAATAGTGAGTCGGGTCATATCACACTCAAAGCCAATGGTGACGTTACATTGCGCGACCCTGACCCTATCAACGGTGGCTTCCGGGAAGGAGTTATCCAGTCCGCTGGCAAGGGCTATTGGAACATCGAAGGCTTCCGCATTGAGAACAGTTCCTGGGCTGGAATTTCTCTGCGTGATGCCAACAACATGATTATCCAAAACAACCATACCTACCAGACCGGTGCCTCAGGTATCATCGTGATGCCTGAAAGCTACTATGATGGCGGAGAAAGCGAGATTACCAGTAAAAATATCAAGGTGCTCAACAATACCGTTGAACGAGCCAACTGGAGATGGCAGGGCAACGGTGACGAAAATGGAACCCAGGAGGCACTCAGCATCTGGGGTGTTGATGGGTTTGAGGTAGCCAACAATACGCTCAAAGAGGGTAAACGTGAAGGTATCGATGCCAAAACAGGTTCCCGCAATGGCTCAATTCACGGCAACACTGTGACTGGTCAAGCACTGGTCTCTGGGACACCTAAGGGCTACAACGGTGGTCCTGCCATCTATCTTGATGGCAACCGTGCTGATATGTTTAACATTGATGTCTATGACAACGTTGTCTTCAATAACACTGCTGATGGAATTGTGGTTGCAGATGAAGTTCCTAATCAAGGGGATGTATCTAATATCCGAATCTACAACAACGTTGTCTATGGCAATGGAATACAGGGAGTCAATGGTGGTCAAGGAATTACCGTTACCAGTAATGTTCGTGACGTTACGATTGCCAACAATACCGTTACTAAGAATGTCCAAGCCATTGTTATTGATGGCACTGATTACACTGGCGGTTATAAAACTCATGACATTTGGGTTGGCAACAATATCTTTACCGATAGTACCTACCGGAATGGGTTTATCGAAGATGTGGACAACCTAACCTTGGAAAACAACTCATTCTCGGATAAGTTTGAGAAACTCTACGATGGTGGCAGTGGACTTGGAAACCTCAAAGCTACTAACAACACTACGGTTAAGTGAGTTGAGTTTGTCAGTTTAGATGGCAATTAATTTCCATTCCATCTCACATCTGCATTGAGGGCAATTGATATTGGCTCTCCAGAAATTGGTCAGTATTCACAGATCGATAAGCATAGCAAGCAACGAAACCAAGGTACTGCGGTTGATCTAGGTGCTTACGAGTATTGAAGTCCTGGTTGAAAACGCTGTTGCATTCATGAAAAAAGCAACGCTAATCTACTAGAGTGAAGGTAGAGTGGGTGCTTGACCGTCCGAAGTCTGTTTTTGATGCACAGCAGCACTTGCACTTATCCATTAATCGTTGTTAATAAAAGGAGCGATTCCACAAAATACGGATTTACATGACCGTGGAATCGCTCTTTTCCACCAAAGTTTCTTATGCTTCGGAGCGATACCTGCGGCAGACAAGTATGCGATCGCCTGCATGTACCGGATTGACTTTTTAACAAATATTAGTGGATACAAACTCAATTACCTCTTTTAATCCTTGTTGAATTTTCAAGTTAGTAAAAATAAAAGGTTTTTCACCACGCATTTTTTTCGCATCGCGTTCCATAACATTTAAATCTGCACCAACATAAGGAGCCAAATCAATTTTATTTATCACTAATAAATCAGATTTAGTAATTCCAGGACCACCTTTACGAGGAATTTTATCACCAGCGGCAACATCAATAACGTAAATAGTTAAATCTACCAATTCGGGACTAAAAGTAGCCGCCAAATTATCACCACCGCTTTCTAAAAAGACCAAATCCAAATCAGGAAAACGCACTTCTAACTGTTCAATTGCGGCTAAATTCATCGAAGCATCTTCGCGAATAGCTGTGTGAGGACAACCACCAGTTTCTACACCCAAAATGCGATCGCTACTTAAGGCTTGAGAACGTACTAAAAATTGTGCATCCTCCTGAGTATAGATATCATTTGTCACGACGGCAATATTATATTTTTCACGCATCGCTTTACACAAAGCATCCACCAAAGCCGTCTTTCCCGATCCTACCGGACCTGCAACACCTACGCGAAATGGGTTCATTATTTGTTGATTGTTGATTGTTAGTTGTTGGTTGTTGGTTGTTGGTTGGGTATTAGACATCTGATGAACAGGGTGTAGGGGATAGGGTTGCAGGTTCGGAAAATTAAGCCACCCACAATTCTCGTGGGGTTTCAACCTACCTTAGGATACAAGGATTTTTTCGCGCCACTTGCGGGCGAGGCTTTAAACCTTACTGGGCGGGCTAATTTCTTCCCTACACCCCACACCCGCCCCGAAGGGGCTGTTGTAAAAATGAACTATGCGTTACCCGAAACCCTTGATTAGACGTAGCAATGCTACGTCTCTACGTCTTTTCTACTAAAGAGTGTCTATTGGAAATCCTAAGTGCGAAATAATCGTGTATACTGCGTTTCATGCGCCATACTTGCTAAAGATAAACCCCAACTACAACAACTAAGATTATCATCTTCTAAAGCGAGAATGGACACTGCTGCATCGTTAATTAGTGGTTTTAACTTCACTAATAACAACTGTCCCGCTGTTTGTCCTAAAGGTATAAGTTTCACCCCAGCGGTAATTAAATTACTTACCCAGCTATGTAAATATCCTAATATTGCGGCTTGAATATTGATATCCCAGTCAGCAGCGGCAATGCCGAAAGCGATCGCATAATTGCAAGAATTACCCACAGCATCAGCCAAAGGCTTGCTCTGTGGTTGTAGTTTAGCAAATAATTGGATAAGCGATCGCCCCATTTGTAAACTAGAATTGCGTAATTCCTCAGTTTCCCGAACCGCAGATAACCACATATTCCAACGAGATAGCGCTTCTAAATCATTCCGAAGCACACAATTATACGCTCTTATCATCACCGCTGCTTCTAATCGAATTGCCCCATAACGCAATTCTGCTTCTAACCAGTGTTGTAAACTTTCTTGATTATTAATAATGTTATTTTCTACTAACGTTTCCAAGCCTTCAGAATAACTATATGCTCCCACAGGTAGACCCGGACTAGCTAACTGTAAAAGACATAAAAGATGGCTATTAGTGATGTCCATAAGCACCAATTTCTGGCTGAAACGGTAAAATTTCCTCTTTGATTTTTAGCCCTAATTGTTCCAACATAGAGCGTAAAACTGAATCTGGTAATAATCGTAAATAAGTCGGTGTAATTTCTACAGGTACATGGCGATTTCCTAGATGATATGCCGCTTTTAGTAATAATATCGGTGTTTGTGCCGTTACAGTTAAAACTAATTCTGGTTTGGCAGCAATTCTGACTAAATTGCTGTTTGTTTCATCTTCGAGAATATCCCCATCATGCAACACCGTTCCTCTCGGTAAATGCAAAAATACAGCTTGTCCATCTATTTCAAAGCGATGACGGCTGCGAGTGCGTTCTTCTGCGGTGAGTGCAAGAGTTAAAGTTACTACTGCATCAGGATTTGGCAGTTTGCGTTGCGTACAAGTGAGCATGAGCAATTAAAAATTTAAAATGATATCATACTTTGATACTACTATTTGCGCTACCTCATACAGTAAATTTATGACAGAGGAACAATCAGTTAAAAAACCAGCTATGAAAGAATTGCTCATTCGCTTTCTTGTTGGTGCAACCATAGGGGGAGGAATGGGATTTTTCTATTGGTTATACATTACCAGCTATAGTGAGGGATGGACTAAAACAGCAACAGAATTCAGCATTGCCTGGATTCTCTTATTTACAATTGGTTGTGGTTTGATGGCAGTCAAGGGGAAAAAATTGCTTTGGACATTTTTAGATTCTCTTCCCCCAATGCCTTAAATCATGTCCGTTTAATTGACATTAATAAAAAAATCCGAAACCCTTGATTAGACGTAGCACTGCTACGTCTCTACGTATGACTCTGGAGATGTCTATTCCGAAGCACACAATTATGCGCTCTTACCATCACCGCTGCTTCTAACCGAATTGCCCCATAACGCAAAAGTTTTCAGGCTGAAGCTAGGTAAAAAGACTTAAGTATAAACTAATTCTCATCACGTCCGTGAACTTGAGCTGGCGGACTGGTTGCTTCAACTGCGGTAAATGATTCGAGGATTTTGTAAGTGTGCGATGCGCCTTTTGGTACTACCCAAGAGTTTCCCGGTTCAAGGACAATTACTTGACCTTCAAGATGTAACTCTGCGCGACCATTAATTACATAACCAACAGTTTCATATTCCCGTGTTGCTGATTCTTTGGCTTCATTTGGTTGTTCATTCTCCCAAAGTCGCATAGAAACACTTTTGCCAGATGCAAGATATTTCTGACCAAGTTGACCTTTAGGAGAATTGGCAGAGTCTATTTTTTGAACGCTGGTATCAGTCATATTTCTTTCCTCTTTTTACTGTAGTAAGCGCTTTAGCGCTTGATTAAGCGAGCACAGCGTTTACTAAACACTTTTAAACTTTGATTGTTCTACCTGTGCGAGCCGCTTCATAAATTAGCTGCATCAATTTGACATCTTGCAAACCTTCTTCACCAGGGGTTTTCGGCTGTTTGTTATTCATGATGGACTCAGAAAGGTGATCCATCTCCAAAGCGAATTGGTTCTGTTGTGGGATATTCCGCTCCTCGTTACCGTTCTTGCTCTTAACAGTCAAGCGGTGTTTGTAATAATCAGTAGCAGGGTCTAACTCCAAGGTGGCGTCAGATCCAAAAACTTGGATGCGTTTGGTGTCCGAGTAGCCGTAGCTGGATGTACAATTGGCAAGCACGCCGCTAGGAAAACGCAAAGTGAAGTTGACATTTTCCTCAACTTCCCGAAAGCGGGGGTCATTGGGGGTGCTATACATCATGGCGCTGATTTCTACGGGTTCCTCACCGGTGATGTATCTTGTGGCTTGCAAGCTGTAAATACCGATGTCATAAAGAGAACCGCCACCAGCTAATTTTTTTTGGGCACGCCAGCGGTCTGATGGTTCTTTCGGGTCGAGGTTGCGTCCGTGGTCAGAGACGATAGATTTCAACTTGCCAAGTTTACCACTTTGTGCAAGTTGAATTGCAGCAAGATTGAATGGTTCATATTGAGCGCGGTAGGCAATCATCAATTTGCGATCGCTCTTTTTCGCAGCTTCAATCATCCCTTGACATTCGGCAACAGTTACAGCCATTGGCTTTTCACACATAATGTGCTTAAGTGCTTGTGCGCCACGAATGCTGTATTCCGCATGTAAAGCATTTGGTAAGATGATATATATTACATCTACCTCAGGGTTATCGCGGATGGTGTCGTAATTTTGGTAGTTGTAAATATTTTTGGGATTAACACCATACTGCCCCGCGTACCGTTCGGCTTTAGCGCGATCGCCACTCACCAATGCTACCAACTTTGAACGCTTACACTCAGCAAAGGAAGGAATAATTTGTTGGGTGGCAAATTTTCCTAAACCCACAACTGCCCATCCTAACTTTTTTTCTGGCGGCATCGGTGGTTCTTTTGCTCCTTGAGCTAGGGTAGGGGTGGGTTTAAAAATTGCTGGGACAATACCCAATGTAATTAACCCAAAACCAGCTTGATGTAGAAGATTACGACGCGTAAGTTCTGATTTTACTAAGTTAAACATATCAGTCATTAGTCATTGGTCATTAGCGCTCTTTTATTACTCTGGTCAGATAAAATTTGAAACCCTATTTTCACATTAGTCCGCGAAGGCGGACTTTGCCTGTGTAGCCGCGACTTCCAGTCGCTTTCTCCAAAGTCATAAAAGAGCGTTGGTCATTAGCTTTGGACTAATGACTTTACGGTTTAAGTACAACTTTGATGCAATTGTCTTTTTTCTGCTTGAAAATCTCGTAACCGTGGGGTGCTTGTTCTAGGGGTAGGCGGTGGGTGATAATAAACGATGGATCGATATCGCCGTTTTGGATGTGCTCAAGTAAAGGACGCAAGTATCTGTGGACGTGAGTTTGTCCCATCTTGAAAGTTAAGGCTTTGTTCATAGCTGCACCCATCGGGAATTTGTCGAGGAAGCCACCATAAGCACCTGCAACTGATACGTGACCACCTTTACCACAAGCAACGATCGCGTTTCTTAATGCGGTTGGTCTATCTGGTTCCAAACGCAACTCTTGTTTTACTCTGTCGTATAACCCCATCAAGTCATTGCCGTGCGCTTCGAGTCCGACTGCATCAATCACAGCATCGGGACCGCGACCACCGGTCATTTCTTTGAGAACTTCACCAGCATCAACTTCTTCGTAGTTCAGGACTTCTGCCTTACCATAATCTGAAGCCATTTGCAAGCGTTCGGGAATGCGATCGATCGCAATGACGCGTTCTGCACCCAACATAAAAGCGCTTCTGATGGCAAACTGTCCAACTGGTCCGCAACCCCAAACAGCGACGATATCACCGGGTTTAATGTTGCAGTTCTCCGCTGCCATATAACCAGTAGGAAAAATATCGGTTAAAAATAATACCTGTTCATCTGTTAAGCCATCGGGTACTTTGAATAAACCCACATCAGCAAAGGGTACACGGGCATATTCTGCCTGACCGCCTGCGTAACCTCCGAAGATATGAGAGTACCCAAAGAGACCTGATGGTGAATGACCCATGATTTTTTCTGCTAACCAACCGTTGGGGTTGGAGTTGTCGCAAAGTGACCATAAATCACTTGTGCAGAAATAGCAGTTACCACAGGCTATTGTAAAAGGAACAACGACGCGATCGCCTATTTTGACATTTTTGACTGCGCTACCAAGTTCAACGACTTCCCCCATAAATTCATGACCAAGGATATCGCCTTTTTCCATCGTGGGAATGTAGCCATTGAAAAGATGCAAATCAGAACCGCAAATAGCCGTTGATGTTATTTTGACGATCGCATCACGCGGGTTAAGAATTTTTGGATCTGGTACTGTATCCACTCTTACATCATTTGCGCCGTGCCAGCATACTGCTTTCATAATATTTATTAGTTGTTAGATGTTGGTTGTTAGTTGTTGGTTGGTGGTAAGTTTTTCACCAATAATCATAATTTGCTAAAAACTATTTATTTTCTTCGTAGTATCCCCTACTTTCTCTGGTAAGAAGGTTAACTACTTCATCAACTTTATTTTCGCTTGAATTCAAAAACTCTTTGGTACTTTCAGGTAAAGGTTCATCAAGATTAAGTTTTTCGCGAATATTCTCACCAATGTCTTCCAAATTTTTTTTGGCATTGTCAATCAACTCTTTATCTTTTTCAGTCGGTTGTGCATTGTAATATTTGGCTTCTGGTGTTTTCACCGTATCAGCCTGGGCTGGCAATACATTTATATCACCAAAAAGTTGCAAAATCAACACTGCAAATACTACCAAAATAGCTTTGAGAATCTGACTAAATTGCAAATTTAGCTGCCAATTATTCACTTTCATAAAATACCTTTTTATCAAATGTTTTCATAAGAGTTATGAGTTAAATAAAAACTCATAACTCTTTTTTAATCAGAAAGGATAAATCCTATCAAATCAAACTGATTATCTGATTTGGCAATAACCTTATTTCCTTCCGGTTATTGAACATCCTTTTCACCGAAAAACTCCTTTGTACTTTCTGGAATTGGTTCATCAAGATTCAGTTTTTCTTTAATATTCTCCGCGAAAGATTTTAAGGGATTTTTGCTATCAGCATAATTGCTCGCTTGATTTCCTAGTTTCGCTTCATCAGGTGTGCCTTTGTAATAAATACCTTGTGGGGAGATGACAGTTTCACCTGTTGAGTTAGGCGCATTTTTAATGCCTTTTGGGGTGTAATTAGCAAAATCTTTTGCAGCACCACGAGCATTATCAGCACTTTCTTTTAACTTGCTTTTAGCAGTATCTACCGCTGTATTCCCTTTATTTACTAACGAATCATCGGGAGTTCCTTTGTAATAAATACCTTGTGGTGAGACGACGGTATCATCAGCTAAGGCTTGGAATCCATTGCTATTGCCGAATGCTTGGATGCCAAGAAACATAGATACAGCGAAAACAACTGTCAGAACTTTGTGCAGAAATTTTTTCATGTAATCCTCCGATTTGATTATTTAATTGAATAGTAGAAGTAGGATTCCCCCACCCCTAATACGGTTCGGATAAGCAGGGGAGGCAGGGGAGGCAGGGGAGGCAGGGGAAGAAAAATCAGTTTTTTATCTCCCCCCCCTGCTCCTCTTCTCCCCCTGCTCAAGAACGCTTGCCCCAACAGATAACCTCCTTAACCGAACCGTATTCCCCACACTCCTAACGATTTCATGGTTTAAGAACAACTTTGATGCAGTTATCCTCTTTCTGTTGAAAAATGTGGTACGCGTGAGGTGCTTGTTCCAGGGGTAATTGATGGCTGACAACTAAAGAGGGATCTAATTTTCCATCTAAAACTAGCTGTAACAACTTGTGCATGTATTTTTGACCATGCATTTGTCCCATCCGGAAAGTCAAACCTTTATTAAAGGCTGCACCAAACGGTATTTTGTCCACAAAGCCACCGTAAACACCCATGATTGAAAGGGTGCCTCCTTTACGACAAGCAAGCATCATTTGCCGCAGTACGTGGGGACGATCTGTTTCTAACCGCAGCTTTTGCTTTGTTTGGTCGTAAAAGTCTTCAAAACCGACACCGTGCGCTTCTAATCCCACAGCATCAATACAAGCATCGGGACCGCGACCGCCGGTCATTTCTTTTAATGCTTCGCCGGCATCAACTTCTTCATAGTTGATAATTTCAGCTTTGGCGAAATTTTTAGCCATTTCTAAGCGTTCGGGAAAGCGGTCAATGCCGATAACTTTTTCAGCACCCATCATGTAAGCGCTAATCATGGCAAATTGTCCGACAGCACCGCAACCCCAAACGGCTACAGTATCACCAGGCTGAATATCGCATAATTCTGCACCCATATAACCGGTGGGGATGGCATCGGAGATGAAAAGCAACTTTTCATCGGGTATATCTTTGGGGACTTTTACCACACCCACATCGGCAAAAGGTACGCGGACATATTCTGCTTGTCCACCTGCATATCCACCAAAAGTATGCGAGTAGCCATAAATTGCTGAAGTGATACTACCAAACAATTTTTCTTCCATCCAACCTTTATGATTGGAGTTATCGCACAGCGACCACATATCATGTTGGCAATAATGACAGTTACCGCAACCGATCATCGAAGGAACGACAACGCGATCGCCTATTTTTAAATTACTTATCGCATTACCAACATCAACCACTTCCCCCATAAATTCGTGACCGATAATGTCACCCGATTGCACTGTGGGAATGTAGCCACCGTAAATATGCAAATCACTACCGCAAATTGCCGTTGATGTTATTTTGACTATGGCATCACGCGGGTTAATAATTTTCGGGTCTGGCACCGTTTCCACCCGCACATCATTTGCCCCATGCCAGCAAACTGCTTTCATATTATATATATTTGGGATTGTTAGTAGTTGGTTGTTAATTGTTAGTAGTTGATTGTTAGTTGTTAGTAGTAATTCCGAACTAACCACTAACTACTAACCACTAACCACTAACCACCCTTTGGTTGTCCTTCAGTGGTGGCAATTTCGCCAGCTTCCATTAACATTTTGAAACGGCGCAAATCATCACCAATTTGTTGTTCTGGTTCTTCACCAAAAAGTTTGGCAAATACAGATGCGATCGCTCCACCTGGGGGGCTATATTCAAGTACAACCTTTACTTCAGTGCCGCGATCGCCTGGTGCTTTCTTAAAGCGAATAAAACCAGAGTTTTCCACATCTGCACCTTCCACCGAAGCCCAAGAAATAAACTCATTTTCTCGGTCTTCCAATATATCTGCATCCCATTCCACACTACTATCCAAAGGTGCATTCGCAATCCAATGCGATCTTTTATCATTCTGCACACTCACAGATTTGAGATGCTTCATAAACCTCGGCAAATTCTCAAAGTCGTGCCAAAAGCGATAAAGTTCATCCGCTGGCTTATTTATCGTTACCGTCTTTTCAACTTTGATAGATTGATTTATACCAATAGCTTCCTGTGCTTGCTGAATCGTGCTTTGCTTAGTTACACCTTGATACACCAAACCGCCCCCAGCTACAGCCATCAGCACCCCGCGCAAAGAACGCTGACTTAAACCCATCAGCACCATTGCACCACCACCCACAAGAGACGCCCAACGCTCAGTCTCACCAGCCTCAGCGCCTTGACCCTTACTCAATTCATTCCCCGTACTCGAAGCCATATTTTTATCTCCTTCTCTCCGTAAAAATAATCAGCAAGACGCAAAGACCCTTTATAACTTCTTCCTCTGTGTTCTCTGCGCCTGGTGCGGTTCGTTTAATAAAAACCTACACAGCCGCACCCGTCGTCGGCTTCGCAGGCTTGAGATCCAGCCCCATCCGCTGCTGATACAGTTGCACCAATCGCTGTTCAGAACTCAACAAATCATTGTAAATATCCGTAAACAGCGCAGTAGCTACCGGGTCGGTATACATAGGACACAAATTGCCAATATCACCGATACCAGTTTGCACATCCCCCAAAGCCGATCGCAGTTGAAATATATCGTCACTTCCGGTCAAAGCCGTTTTCACCTTCGCGTATTGGTTAGCGATATTAGCGGCTAAAGAAGGCTTCTCACCCAACCTATCCAGATAACTTTCCAGCTTGAGAATATGACGCTGCTTGTTAGTGATTATCTCTTGAAACAACCCCTTAATTTGAGCATCTGACTCTTTCTCAGAATACTTCTCCAAAGCTTCCAACGAATAACGCTCACCAGCAAGTGCAGTATTTAGACCCTTGACAATATCACCTTTAGTTGAACCACCCCAAGCATCAGCCAGCTTCCACCATTCCGCGCTTGTATCATTTTCGTCGGGTAATGCAGCATCCTTGCCACCGTAACCCAAACGGCTCAAAATAGCTGTGGTGAAGATTGCCAAATCTCCCGGTTGACGTGAGGTAATCAAATTTCCGTCAACTACCAAAGGTTCATCAACAAAGTTTGCACCTGCATTGATCATGTCTTTGCGAATAGCGCTGAAACCAGTGGCTTGTTTCCCTTTGAGCAAATCCCCTTCAATCAAAACTTGCGGTCCGTGACAAACTGCCGCGATTAATTTCCCTTCCTGCATCGCTTCTTGGACAAAGCGGACAGTGTTTGGATTGCGTCGCATGTGGTCAGGAGCCATCCCACCAGGAATTATCACAGCATCAAATTCGCAAGCGATCGCTTCTGTAGTAGTCGCATCAGCTTGCTGAGAAACTTTGCCTTGTTTGCCCTTATATTTCTCATTCATCCTTTGACCGAGGACAACTACTTCTATTCCCGCTTGTTTTAGCGCATTATAAGGAACTTGAAATTCCGCATCCTCCACCCCATTATCAATTAGGATAGCGACTTTTTTCTTGCCATGATTATTAAAGTTTGCCATTGAATTACCTCTTAAATTATTTACGTAGTCAGCACTTCAGTGCTGCAATCTTCACTGCGAAAGCACAGTCGAACCCGGTACAAATATTTCCGCATAATCAGGTGAAAAATTAGCTTGCAAATCTGCAAACTCACCCGGACTTACAGCACTTTGCAACACCGTAAAAACAGCCCTGACATGCATCACAGCAGCAGTGGGTTCTACATTTTCCTTCTCACTCACCATCTTGATAAACTCTTCCAAACCAAAATGCTGACCATTTTCGCCTTCACGACCCCGCAAAAATTCACCTAATTCTTTCGGCAACTGTGAAGCCAAATCCTTACTTTCATTACCTACAATGCGTTCTCGAATAGTTTCCAACGTGGCACGAGTAGCATGTTCTGCTTCTTCACGGGAATCTAATTGAGCAAGGCTTTGGACATGTTTAATAAATTCGTCGTATTTCACTTTCTTCCTCCACTACTAAAAAATAATGAATGTTTTTTTAATAATTTGAGATATATTGACGTAAATGATTGCTTCTTTATCATTCAAAATATTTAGGAGCTAGGAATGAGTGTTTCATTTTAGGCGTTGTTTGAGCTTGAATTCATATTTGTAATGTTATGCACCAGCTACTATCTTCTCTTCGCTCCAAAGGGATAGATTTTTTTCCATCTCAAGTAATACATCTCTAGGAAGACAAGCCAGATGAGGGAAAGCGTTATTTTGGAGAAGCAGAAATATTTATAATTATGGCGGATCAACAACAAGTAGATTTAGAAGCTCAAGTCAACCGTGTAGATCCAGATAAGGAACTCGAATCCGAAGATAATTTACCAGAAGAAATTTCCGACTTACCAGAGGAAATTACCGAATCCTATGGTACTGGTGTGAAAGAATCACCAGGGTACAATCTCGGTGGACGAGAAATGAAAGAGGAGTTGGATGAGTATGCAACATATACCAGTCCAGAATTAACTGGAGGTGATGTTGATGCTGGTTGGCAACAAGCAGCTATGGATGGTGATGAAGCTGTTGGTGGTACTGCTTCCACTCCCGATCAAGATATTGTTGATGAAATTGGTGCCGCTGTAGGAATAGAAATGGATGATGCCGCGTTTCTACGGACAAGTGAAATGTTAGAACAGCGCGACGATAGTCGCTGGGAGTTAGATCCCAAGTCTTCTGAAGATTATGGAAATAGGAGGGAGTAGGGGACAAAGGGACTTTTTGAAGAGGGGAAAGGGGGAAAGGGGAAAGGGTAAGAAAATGCTTTTTGAGCGTGTTTAAATAACTCTTTATTTCCATACCAATACCAATACCTATCGCAACCTTACCTTCTAAACGTCTATCCATCGATATACTTCCTAATAGTAGGGAATAGGGCATTGGTAATTGATAATCAAAAAAGTACATTACCTATTACCAATTTCCTCTTCCAATTATTCTTCTCTCGGATTTAGATACATCTGTCTTCAGTAGGGTTAAACGTCAGATGTAACTTTGATAGGGTTGCAATAGCAATTCTTTAATAGCAATCGGAGTTTCTTATGACATTTACCCAAACCAACGATCCAACTATTCGCGAACATGTCCAAGCTTGGCAAGCTTTAGACGTAGATGATCAGCTTGCTTTGTTCTGGTTTATTTACAAAGAAATGGGTAGCTCAATTACCCCAGCAGCACCGGCAGCAAGCACCGTTTCCCCAGAAATTGCCGAAGGTTTGTTTAATCAAGTCAAAGAACTATCTCACGAAGAACAATTACAACTTCAACGTGATTTGATTAATGGTGTAGATAACCAATTGACTCGTGAATATGGCTCTTTGGGTGAAACCACCAAGCTGTTATTTTGGTATCAGTTAGCTCAAGGTATGGATAACGCTACCATCATTCCTGTACCTCCTAGCTATAAGCTTTCTTCTGAACCCCAAGAACTGTTGAATAAAATTAAGCAACTTGGTTTTGAAGAGCAAATCACTCTTTTCCGTGATTACGTTGCCCCATTCGGTGCTGAACCCAAAGGTGGCGCAGAAATCTAAAGCTTTGAGATTTTTGATTGGTAGTTGCGCTACCTAACTAGTTTCAAACAAGGTTTAATTCCCCCCTAGTTTGAGCGGCTTAAGCCGCTCGAACTTTCATCAAAAAACAGCCATATTTATCAGATTTTTCCATTTTTGTTAATTTGGTAAAAATGCAGTTTTACAACTTTTAGTTAATTAATTTGAGGTGTTTATGACTTCTACGAATACCAATTTTACCCAACAAGCTGTATCAAAATTTCAAAATTTAAATGCAGACGATCGCTTGGCTGTGCTAGCTTTACTTTTTACTCAAATTTCTGAAGAAGTTCCTGCTAGCGCTCTTAATTGTATGCCGAGTGACGGTACAGCAGATTTGGTAGCAGAAATTCAAAATTTATCCCATTCAGAACAAATATCAGCTTTACGTAATTTGCAAAACCAAAGCGAAGGTGGAGATACAGGAATTTCTACCGATAATTACGCTTCAATGGACGCTGAATGTAAATTGGCTTTTTGGTATCACTTAGCTCAAAATTTAGGCGGCTCAGTTGTGGGTATACCACATGATTACATACCTTCAGAAGCAGCAGCAGAAGTGTTGGATTTATTCCAGATGGATAGTACCGAAGAAATAATGACTTTTATGCAGCGGGTACTTTCAAAAGCTTAAGTTATGATATCATATTCCGCAAATAACACATACTGTAGAGCGGGTAATGGGGGAAATTTCCCCCAACAGTGATGGAAGAAACTTGCGATCGCCAAAATCAAAAAGTACGCGTTTATAGGCGTGGAGAGCGCAAGTTTCTTAGAAGACGTAGCAGTGCTACGTCTCTACAGTATGTAAGTTTTTATTTATTATTGTTAACTAACTGGAGTTTAGACTAGTTCCCGGTGCGAAACTGCTGAACAAATCAAATATAAAACTTTGTCAATAATCAATAGTTGTATGTGCAAACTATTGATTATTAATAAAGCTAATTTTGACTATTTATCCCGATATTTTCCATAGCATAATATTTCATTACAGCTAATTTTAGTTATTAGTAATAATTTCCAACAAAAACGTGATTATTTATTTTATTTTGGAGAGTCCCTCGACTAATAATAGTTAAATTATGAGCTATAATTCCCCATCCAACCCAACGACAAAATCCCAACTCTCCCTTATATAAACAACGTTGTAAGCCAAAACATCGTTTCAAAAAACTGATACGTCCTTCTACTCCATTATGCCAACGACGAGCTTTTTTAAAATTTCTTTTTCTTTCATGCTTGATTCGTTCTTGACTTCGATAACCACCCTTGGGTAAGATGACTTCTTTGACTCCTAACGATTGAGCATAATTTTCATTTGCTTGAGAATAAACACCTCTATCTGTAGTCACAGTTTTCGGTGCACAGCCAAAATTTTCTATATGCCGATCAATACTTGGTATTAGTTGTTGTGTATCATGAGGATTACCTTTTAAAATTCGATAATTACTGACAATTCCACCGTCAACTTCATCTAACCAAATTTTATGCCCAAACTCGACATCTAGATTGATTTTACCTCTACATATAATGTCTGTATGAGCTTCAAATATACTAACTATTTTTTCATCAACCGGAACTTTTTCTTTGTTTAAAACCCGTCGATATGCTTGTTGAATAACTTGTTCTATACGAGGAAGAAAAACTGTAATTTTTTGAAGTATTTTCTGAGAATTCGTAGGATTTGAATTCATCAGAATGTTCTTTACTTTTTGAGCCTGCTTCAAGCATGAGCGTGTCACTTCAATCAATTTGGAGTAAGCTTGTTCTCTTTTTTGACGACCAGATTGATTTCTCGTTTTAGATAAACCATCAATCTGTCTAGAAATTCTTCTAGCTGTACGATGACGATTTCTAAAAATACTTAAGTTAATATTTTTTGAATCTCGCAATAAAATTTCTTTCGCTTGCGATAAAAGCCGACTGATTACCTTTACTCCGTCTACTAATAAACTGTTATCAGAGGGAAAATGAATATTGGTTGCGACTACTGTACCATCTGTCCTCATCTTTCTACCCTTAGTTATTTGTAATTGGGTCGCAACTTGGGTCAGACGTTGATTAAATTGTTCCAAGGTTTCTTGATGAATTTGATGTGACCAACGAATCAAAGTGCTTTTATTAGGAAGAGTATTAAAATAAATTCGACAAAATTGTCTTAAAATTAAACTTTCCTTGACGTTTGAAATTGTTTGATCGTAGCTCAAACCGCGTAAGTGCTTCAACGCTAACATTCGTAATATAACTTCAACCGGAGTTGATTTTCTTCCGGTTTTAGTAGTATTCTGATAACGCTTTGATAAATCAGACTCAATTAATCGAAACAGATGTTCATCCGAAAGGACTTTATCTATTATATAAATTGAATCATCCATCTCTCCTACTAACTGAATCAGAATGCTAAACTCTTTGTCAAATTCATATTTTTTACGTAACATCAGTTTGAAAGTGAGCGTCCAAAGAAAGTACTACTTAAAAACATACTTAAGAACGATGAACTATTTTAAGAAAGCTCAAAAATAATTTAAAAAAATTTATCTTTCATTGAGTTTAACTCATTATTTTATCCCTCTTCGTTGATTACAAGAAAATCGCGCTCGTCAATTTATTTTATAAGAGCGATCGCTTACGGTAGGCGGAACGGTATCGCAGAGAACACGTTGGAGCGCGATCGCATCTTTGATTCCCCTGATCAGCAACTTAGTTCATTAGTACTAAAAGTGACAGGCTCAAGTTTCGGATGGCTACGCTTATATTTAATGTATATCAATCGTCGTAACGGTTTCGCGTTTCGCACCGGGAACTAGACTAATCACTGTATATCCGCCATCGTTGGCGTAGCCTCTCCTACAGGAGAATCGCTAAGGGTTGTCCAGTGTGTCAAAGACCATCGCTAATCTATTGGTATCGTGAGAGCTAATCCGAAAAGCTTGGTAGTCGTGGGGAGACTTGGCAACGGGAATTACACACCGATTTGCGTTGATAGTTTGGTCGTTGGTAATGGGTAAGTCGGAAATTGGAAGTAGGATGCTCACCAGTGCTACTTTGGTAGGCTTTGAACTGGCTCCATGTACAGCCGCGCCCATGCGATCGTGTTTTCTCTTAGTCCAACAACGACAACGCCTCGCATATTGAATTCTGTGCTGTTTATATGTTTTCCTTGCCAATGCCACTCCGACCAACCCATGTCACCAGCGATGGTATGGGCAACCAATTTTGCTTGGAGGTCGGGAACTTGAGCAAAGATGCCAGTCCAGTTCTTTCGCACCTGTTCTGCGCCAGTGACGTTTCGCTTCGGGTGTACTGGCTGTTCACCCACAAAGTCATTAGCAAAGCAGTTCACGAACGCATCAATGTCATGAGCATTAATCGCAGCTTCCATCTTAATTAGAACCGAGGGATTGCTTCCTTCAGAAGTAATATTCATCTCCATATCGTTCAATCTCCATGTCAAAGTCGGTGGTGTCAAATTCTTATGGTGAAGAGCGAGTTCGTTTCGGTATCATCCGATTTAGACATTAATGTTCAGACTTAACTCGCCATCTAACAACAATGATTTCTGCAAACATTAAGACAACTAATAGCCGCGAAAACGCTCGTAAAATGGCTTCCATCGTCCAGTTCTGACTCTGAGCCTCCCAGATCGTCACAACAATGTTTAATCCAATCACCAACCACGGTATAATTACCGCTGAATTCCGTCTGCGATAGAAGCGGATCGTCGTCTCACGCCAAAATGGGAAGGTACTGAGGATAAAAACGATGTAGGACGCTCCTGCATTGATTAACAAGCTTGTTTGAAGACTCGAAGTCAGGTTCGGGTACTCAAGCGCGATCGCCGTCAGACAAACTCCCAGCGCGAGATACAGGAAAGTAAATAAGGTAAATCGTTTCATTCTTCCTCCTATGCAATGGAAGACCGCTTACATTGAATTGCCTCGATATTTCGCATGTAGCGGTTTTTCGAGTGATTCAACGCCTACATCATTGAAGGCAAAATCGAGTCGTCCATAGGTTTCAAGTGAAACCGTAGTGAAAGCGAAAAAATCACTGTTTTACAACAACTCTTGGTTATCACTCGGCGGACACTTTGTTTTGCAAGAATACATCCTGAATTTTACATATTATTTACGCCGCGCTGCTTTTCCTTTAAGGGTTTTGTCGCCTACAAACGTCCATTTCGTGTTGTCGGCGCAGAACGACGGAAGCTCAAGGATTAAACAAAAAAGTTGTTACATTGCTATTATTCAAACTAATACAGAAGCAAATTAATGACTCTAAACATTTTAGATATCTTTACATTTAGAATGCATGTATCTAAAGTTATAGACAAAACGATTGGGAGCAGCGCGATTTTGTTAGACGCCGAAAATTAGGTGTATAAATCGCCTATCTCGGTATGTTTTTAGCCCGAAAATTCTGTATTTATTGAGAATAAATACCTTATCCAACAAAATTGCGACGATTGGCACACCAACATCACCTCTAAAACAAAAAAATCACCGGGTTGAGAAACTAAGTAACCACAAAGAGCGTAGAATTCACTTGAACTATTAGCAGTCTTCAATCAAGCGATCGCTAATTACCAAAGGCATCAATTTCCTACAGTCCAGAAAATTATAAAGAGAGTCTAGAAGCACCCAACAATTAAAAAAGTCTCGGCAGAAGAATATTTAAATCTAGAAAAAACATTCACTGGTATGTTGTTACGTGAATACGGATTTCTTCACGCACACTCATGAGGATTTTACCAAGACAGTTTTCACCACTTTTATCTGCACCACAGCCCCAGAAATAATCCTTAGGAGAATTTTCTACAAGTAAATTATCGCCTGTATTCAGTAAAGTTTCTCTAATTTCCGCATGAGTGAGAAACTTTTTGAGTACAGCTTCGCGCATAACTTGAGTTTTGACTGCATCCCAATCACAACGAAGTTGACGCGTGCTACACCGTCCCAAGGCAGCAGCTTGTTCTGGCGTTTCGGCGGCATAAATTGAAGGTATAATCACTGCATCCACGCTGCCGACAAACTTTTGCGCTTGATAATAATGTTCCACCGTTGACCAGTAAGTACCCCGGATTTCGATTCCGTGGGGAGAAAAGTTAGAAAAACAGCCGTAAGGTTCCCAAACCTTGTAAAAGTAAATAGTCATTTGAAAATTGCTATGATTATGTATCAATTTCCATCATGCCTGTAGATGCAGACTATTAGGTACTTAATTTCAATTAAACAGCAGTACTTGTCTATGGGCAGAGGAAATCTCTCTAAAGACAGTTCTATTGTGTAACCAAGTCTGTCTATAAGGTTTGATATTGTGGCTCATAGTGAGACAAGCAACCGACAATCACCTTTGATTACAGCCGGGATTGTCCTTGGTATTGGTCTGGGAGGATTTTTTGATGGCATCGTCCTACATCAGATTCTTCAGTGGCATCACATGCTCAGTAATGTTCGACCGCTGACAACAATCTCCAATATAGATTTAAACATAGTTTGGGATGGATTGTTTCACGCATTAGACTGGGTGATGACTGTCGTTGGAATAGTATTGCTATGGCGTGCCGGAGGACGCGATGATGTTCGTTGGTCATCAAAAACCTTTTTCGCATCTTTGCTCATGGGTTTTGGGTTGTTCAATCTAGTTGAAGGATTAATCGATCATCAAATTCTCGGTATCCATCATGTTAAACCAGGTCCGAATCAGTTAGCCTGGGATTTGGGATTTCTTGCCCTTGGTGCGCTTTTTGTTGCCATCGGTTGGATAATGATACAACAAAATAAGCAAGAGTCAATAGTCAAGGGTCAATAGTCATTGGGCATTGGGCATTGGGCATGGGGCATTGGGCATTGGGCATTGGGCATTGGGAAAAAAGAACTATTTGCCTCATCTCCCCCTGCCTCCCCTGCATCCCCTGCCTCCCCTGCTTCCTTGTCCCCAGTCCCCAATCCCCAGTCCCCAGTCCCCAGTCCCCAGTCCCTTATGTCTACAGAACCCTTTGAAAAAACGAGTTGGAGTTGGCAGTTATCTATGTTGCAGCAACAGGTGGGAGAATGGGTAGAGTACCAATTATCTCGCTTGAAGCTGAATTTACCAGAATTGCCTAACGGATGGTCCATTGATAATTCTTGGCTGGGTAAGTTGCTGAACTTTGTTTTTTGGCTTTTGCTAGGTTTGTTTTTAATTTGGTTAGGTTGGCGATTGTGGCAAGTATTTAGCCCTTATTTGTATGCAAGGCTTACAGCTAGAAATATTGCTAATTCTCAGATAAAAATCCATGACAGTGATTTGTCAGTGTCTGGGTGGTTGGCGCGATCGCAAGAACTATATCATCAAAATAATTACCGTGAGGCTTGCCGTTGTCTTTATTTGGCAATGTTGCAACAGTTACATGATACCAGCATCGTGCCTCACAAATTTAGCCGCACTGATGGAGAATATCTGCAATTGCTACAGTATAAAATTACTCCGATGCACCCTTATGAAACTTTGATTACCACCCACGAGCAATTATGCTTTGGTAATGCTGAGATAAGTAGCGAAAATTATCAGCAGTGTCAGGAAGCATATCGGGAAATTGGAAATGGGTAATGGAGAATGCCTATTTTATGTGAGCTGCACCTACCCTCAGGCTGGAAGCCTGGGGCTACAGGAACAAAGCCCACCTGCGTGGGCTAAATTATATGCATTTTCATATAAAAACGGTATAACAACTAATACCTAACACCTAACACCTAACACCTAACACCTAACAACTAACACCTAACACCTAACAACTAACAACTAACACCTAACACCTAACACCTAACACCTAACATCTAACAACTAACACCTAACATCTAACATCTAACTCCCTTCTATTAAATATGAAACGCTCAAATCGGGTTGTTTGGTTTGGAGCGATCGCCGCTTCGGTCATAATTTTAATTAGTTTAATCGCTGCTCCCAGCAATAGCAAAATTAATATTGGTTCTACTTATAACCGCGCTGCCGATGGCTATGGGGCGTGGTATGCTTTTATGCAACAACGGCATTCTATTCAGCGCTGGCAAAAGCCTTTTAAAGAATTAGAGACACAAACACGTTCTGTCACTCTTTTACAGGTAAACAGCGATCTAGAAACACCAATTATTTCGCCTCCAGAGCAAAAATGGTTAGAAAAAGGCAATAATTTGGTAATTTTAGGTGTGCGGGAAGATGTTACAGCAGCCAAATTTAGCACGATGCAAAAATCACTGTTTGGCGATGTCAAGATTGATACCGGACGTAGGCGGCAATTGGAAACAGGGGAAGAAGTTGATTTAGGCGATCGCTTTGGTGCGGTAGTCTGGGAAAAGCAATATGGTAAAGGAAAAGCGATTTTTGCGACTACTCCTTATTTAGCTGCTAATGCCTATCAAGATAACTTAAGTAATTTCCAGTATCTAGCTGATTTGGTAAGCCAAAAAGGTAACATTTTATTTGTAGATGAATATCTCCACGGCTACAAAGATCCGAGCGTCAGAAAGAGTGAAGGTGAAGGAAACTTATTTAGTTATTTGGCAAAAACTCCCTTATTACCAATGTTAGTGCAAGCGATCGCCTTTCTTTGCGTGTTAATTTGGGCACAAAATCGCCGCTTTGGTAAACCAAAAACTGACGATACACCAGAAATTAACAATAGCCAAGCATACATCCAAGCTTTAGCAGGAGTCTTGCTAAAAGCTAATAAAAACGACTTTGTTGTTGAGATGGTAGGCAAACAAGAACAACTGCAACTGCAAAAAGCCTTAGGATTAGGGCAAGTCCTGATAGAACATCAAACTTTGATAGACGCTTGGGTTGAGAAAACAGGTACGACAGCGGCAGAACTAGAAGCAGTATTAAAAGTCCAATCTCGACAAAAACCCATGAGTGAGCGAGACTTGATAAGCTGGTTGAGGAAATGGCAAAGTCTTCGGATTAAAAATTAAGGCTTGCATATTGACGGATGATTTGACAATAGATGTTGATAAATTTTACACACTGTAGAGACGTTCCACTAGAACGTCTTCGGGATTCACATTTTGTACGCATTATATCAAGTCCGTTAATTAACATTAATAAAAACATTGCAACCATCGTAGAGACGTTCCGATGGAACGTCTATAGATTATGGGTTAATATTTAATATCCGATAAAGGTGTAGCTATACGTTAAAATCAAGTGTTTGCTAGTCTATGTAGGTAGACTTTGTAAATTTAGCCTGATTGTTTATAGCCGAATGGCAAAAAAAGTGCAAAATATCTCTTTGCGCTTTTATGTAAGTTCTTTATAACGTAACAATATGAGTAACCATCCTGTCTTAACTCGCCTCGATCAAGGATTAAATCGTATAATTGTCGGACAATCTACCCTAATACAGCAGATATTAATAGCATTGCTAGCAGGTGGACACATTATTTTAGAAGGAGTACCCGGAACTGGGAAAACACTTTTGGTGAAAGTGTTGGCACAATTGATTGAAGCCGACTTTCGCCGAATTCAACTAACTCCCGATGTCTTACCTTCAGATATTACTGGTATGAATATTTTTGACTTGAACAGTCGCAATTTTACCCTCAAAAAGGGACCAGTATTTACAGAGGTGCTATTAGCCGACGAAATTAATCGCACTCCCCCGAAAACACAAGCAGCGTTACTCGAAGCAATGGAAGAAATGCAGGTAACGCTAGATGGTGAAAGTTTGCCTTTGCCAGATTTATTTTGGGTAATAGCAACCCAAAATCCCCTAGAATTTGAGGGAACTTATCCTTTGCCAGAAGCGCAATTAGACAGGTTTTTGTTTAAGTTGGTGGTAGATTATCCAGATCAAGCGGCAGAAAAGCAAATGTTACTAAATCGTCAAGCCGGTTTTGCAGCGCGACGCTTAGATATTGCACGTTTGAAAACAGTCGCAACAGTAGGCGAAATATTAGAGGCGCGACAAGCGGTAAAAGAAGTTAAAGTATCGGAAGCGATCGTTGATTATCTTTTAGCGTTGGTGAAAGCATCGCGTCAACATCCCGATTTAGCTTTGGGTGCGTCTCCTCGCGCTACCGGCGCATGGTTGCAGACATCTCAAGCGAGTGCGTGGTTAAGTGGAAGAGATTTTGTTACCCCAGATGATGTTAAAGCAGTTGCAGCACCTTTGCTGCGTCATCGTCTCATTTTGAAACCAGAAGCAATGTTGGATGGTTTGCAAATTGATGCTGCGATCGCCTCAATAATCAATAAAGTATCAGTACCAAGGTGAAAAAAGTAGAGATGTTCCGTCGGAACGTCTCTACGATAAATTAGGGATTTCACGACTTAATTCAATAACGCTTTAAATTAAGATGTTGTCACTTGATATTTTATAATTTATACTCAATTAATTTCAGTACATGAGAACAAATTTATGCGACACGAAGTAAAAACTCTGGAACCAACTGATTTATGGTATCTCCAAAACAACATCAATAAAGAAAGTAACAAATATTATCATCCCACCAAAAATATTCCATTTGTTCAGCAAGTGGAAATTCAACTAGAAAATTCTGGTGTCGTAATTCAAAAAGGTTCGTTGCACAGGTGTGTGGGAAAATTAAATTATGGTATTTATAAAACTGATAATCGTCTCAAAGATATATGGATATCTTTGACAACAGAAATTGATTACAACGCTCCTGTTTATAAAGGTACTGGTAGGGTGTACCTTGAACCTCAACAAAAAGGATCTTTTTTACATTACACATCTATTGATTTGTCAGAACAAGAACAATGGGAATTTGATGATGGTATATTTCAATTTTGTTCTGACAATGTAGTTATCGGTACAAAACGATTAAAATTTCGCCAAATGTCTGGTTCTAGTGATGGTAGATGGAGAATTGCTATTAAAGCTTTATCAGGGCAAGAAGCTAAAGTTATTCTCGGTACAATTGCACCAACTAAAATTATTGAACTCAAGAAAGGTGAAACTTTAATTGCTGATTATGACATGGTTAAAGGATTTACAAACGGAATTGAAGAAGATTACCGAAAATTAGGTCATTTTGGTAAAGGAGGTGGAGAAGGTTTTGTTTGGATTTATAGCGGCGAAGGTAAAATATTAGTGTCGGAAACTGATGGCATGAATCTCGGATAAATGACTGTCGCTTTTCGTCATAAAAATTTACTTTATATCTTAGATCCCCGACTTCTTTAAGAAGTCGGGGATCTAAATAGGACTTACGCACTCAATCGCGAGAAAACAAGACTTTGAGATTGCTTCCTGACGTCGATAGGGACAGAAATACGTAGTCCGTGCGTAAGTCTTATAAAACTGGGGATATTATCTTTCACAAAATGATTTAGGATTGTTATACTGACTTATTTACTGTTAATTTGAGATTTTATTTGAAGCTGTCAAGCCGAAAATTTGCATCATTAATAAATTTATGGTTCCTGCAAGAAGAGTTTATATTTTATTAGTTTCGGGTATTGCGATCGCTCCAATTATCGCAATGTTTCTTAATATATCAAGTAGTATCGCCATAACTTTACTATTTGATATTATAATTTTGGCGTTAATGATTGTCGATGGTAGGCGATCGCGTCGTCATCGTGTAGAAATAAAACGCGACTTACCACCACGACTATCAATAGGACGCGATAACCGAGTGTTGCTGACGGTAAAAAGTAACACAAACGCCGTAATTATTATCCGCGATTATTACCCATCCGGATTTGGCGTATCTGCATCAACAATCAGCGCTGCTGTGGAAAGCGATAAAACCCAAGAATTAAATTATACCGTTAAACCAACGCAGCGAGGAGAGTTTTCTTGGGGCGATATCCAGGTGCGACAATTGGGACTTTGGGGTTTAGCGTGGGATGATTGGAAGATTCCGCAAAGTCTAAAAGTTAAGGTTTATCCTGATTTAATTGGCTTGCGGGAGCTTTCAATTCGCTTGACGCTACAATCATCGGGTTCCATGCGTCAACGGCAATCGGGTATGGGTACAGAGTTTGCTGAACTGCGAAACTATCGCACAGGAGACGATTTGCGGTTTATTGATTGGAAAGCTACTGCACGTCGCGTAGGTGTCAATGGAAATGCATCGCCATTGGTGAGGGTTTTGGAACCAGAACAAGAGCAGACCTTACTAATTTTACTCGATCGCGGACGGTTGATGACAGCAAAAGTGCAAGGTTTGCAGCGATTTGATTGGGGTTTGAATGCAACATTGTCTTTAGCTTTGGCGGGATTACATCGAGGCGATCGCGTCGGCGTTGGTGTATTTGACAGCCACATACATACGTGGATTCCCTCAGAACGCGGACAACATCATTTACCTAATCTCATAGATCGGCTGACTCCGATTCAACCGATATTACTAGAATCTGATTATTTGGGTGCAGTCACCAATGTGGTGCGACAACAAACCCGCAGGGCGCTTGTAGTGGTGATTACTGACTTAGTTGATGTCACAGCCTCCGCCGAACTTCTCGCCGCACTCTCCAAACTTGCACCGCGCTATCTGCCGTTTTGCGTCACCTTGCGCGACCCGGAAGTTGATAATTTGGCAAACACCTTTACAGAAAATGTTACATGTGCTTATGCCCGTGCTGTCGCCTTAGATTTATTAGCCCAACGACGAGTTGCCTTTGCACAGTTGAAGCAAAAAGGTGTATTAGTACTTGATGCACCAGCTAATCAAATTACAGATAAATTAGTTGAGCAATATTTGCGATTGAAAGCGCGAAATCAACTTTAAAACTGTTAATGCTCTCTTATTACTCTCGCCAGATTAAATTTGAATGCGTTGCTGATTTGAAATATGAATTTTAAATTTTGACGGATGATTCTCTAACATTAAAACCCGCCTTTGTAGAGACGTTCCGCCGGAACGTCTCTCAATACGGTTCGGTTAAGCTAAAAAAACAAAAATTTGTAGGTTGGGTTGAGGAACGAAACCCAACATTTCCAAGGCTTTTTTGGGTTTCACTTCGTTCAACCCAACCTACAATTTCCCTTAACCGAACCGTATTGGAACGTCTCTAGCAATAATTAGGAATTTCATATTAATATTCAGCAACGCCAATTTGAAACCCTATTTTCAGATTATATCATGTCGGCGCAATCACCCATAATTCATGAAGAACCCCACCCGCCTGTGGCACCCTCCCCGCAAGCGGGTGGGGTTCTTTTATTATGATGAATTAGCATTGTTTGAATCTTCATCAGATTTTGCAGCCAGCAACAAGGGTAATAAAGCACCTGCGACACCTCCACAAAAAGAAATTAAGGCAGAGATAGCATCTTTTGTGAGATATTTGGCTAAGAAGCTGGGACGAATGCTATCAACGATAAAATTGGGGTCTAAGCCGATTTCTATACCTTCACTTCTTCCTGAGAAGCGTACCTGCAAACCTTGGGGTGGTTGCGATCGCACTCCTATCTTTGCCAAAAACTCAATTCCTGGCTTACCTGTGATCAAAAACTGATTGGCTTTTAATTCCAACTCCTGTTCTGCCATGCGGACTTTACCTTCGAGGATGGTGGAAATTTCCAAATCATCTTCTACATTGCCAGTGCGATCGCTTTGGGTAAATCTCACATTTTCTACAGCTGACTTTCCTCGGAACCATTGACTGAAAACTTCCGGTGTTACTTTTGGTAAGTTTATATATAGTGTTGTCGGTGGAGTTAAATCGAATTCATACTCAGATGATTGGGGAGTAAAGATAAATTCAATTGGGTTGGAATTTTCTGGTTTACCTAACTCGGCAATACTGTAACCTTCTAAATTAACTTTTAGGGGTTGACTACCAATTTCGAGATTTAATTTAGCGAGTTTTGTTGCTTTGCTTTGAGAAGATTTAGCCGCATCTATAGAGTGTGTATCTGTTTGCAAACATAATTTTTCGGGATTATTACCTTTGTCTAAACAGAAAGATAAAGTATCTCCATAGGAATTATAACTCAGATGATTAATTTCTGTATTTGGTTGTATTCGGATCTCACTTAGTACTATTTCACTAGCTTTTTTTGGTTCGGATGGTTCGATAATAAATTTACTTTTGGCGTCGGTTAATTTAACTGTGATTTTTTGAAGCTGGTTTATTTTGGGGTCAGACTTGCTACTAAATTTACCTTTCAAAGTTACAGTCTGCTGGCTTTGTAGTTCAAATTTTTTAATTCTACGAATCGAGTTAATAAATAGCTTATCTTGCTTATCTGCATAAATAAAGCTGATTTGATCCGTAGTTAAGTTACCTTCAAAGACGTGAATACCTCGCCAAAATAATGATGTGGCAATCAAGGAAATACAAATTAGCAGGATAAGCAGTCCCAAGATAAATGTACTTTCTTGGGTTAAATAGTCTTTGATTTTTTGGAATTGATTATTTTGGGGTAAACTCTTAAACTTATTTAACAGTTGTTTCAGCTTGGTAAAATTGATTTTTCGCCGTGGTCTTTGCCTGCGTACCATGATTTATCTCAGCCAATTTGGGTTGTGTTCAAAGGCTATTTGTTTAGGGATTTTCTCCGGTGGTCTGCCGATTTGCTCTTGTTCAGCAATTACATAAAGCTCGTATCGACCAGCAGGAGTCTTTCTGCCATCCCAATTAAAAACCACTTCCCCACCCTGGAAATTATTGCGAGGGCTGTTGTAAATAACTTTACCATTACGTCGGATTTGAACGGTAGTAAATTTTGCCCGACTGGGAGTATAAAATACAAATTGATATTGTCCTGAGGGTCGTTCTAAAATTACTGGAACATACACCACTTCGGCATTCAGATTCACATCAGCTAAGGCACGCAGGCTATTTGGGCGAATATCCTCTTTATTTAAAACAAAAGGATTCCAGGAAAAAATAAATAGAGAATTATTTGATGTGAGAGAAATGTTATCCAAAATATAGTTTTTGCCCAGAGATTGCACCCTTACATTTGGTTTCGCGTTGGCAATACTGGGAATTTTTAATGTGAGAGTATTGGGATAGCTTTTGATGCCAATAGTCGCAAAAGAAATCAAGCGCAAACCTCTATCGCTATTTCGCGCTTTAATTCCCTCACAACGATTGTCATCTCGGCGAATATATAGGGTGGATTTGGGGTCTCCTGACTGACAAGCTTGGGCTGGAAGAGTGCTAAGACTGACAATAAAAAGGCTGGTAAAGAAGGCAGTGTATTTCATATTGTTGGTGTTTTTTATATTTTTAAGAAGCCCTGACGATGCGATCAACCTCACCCCCAACCCCTCTCCTTACTAAGGCTACGGTGTACACACATCTCTGTACAAAACCAAAATCGTTGAAGATCCCCCTAAATCCCCCTTAAAAAGGCAGGGCTGTTTCATTCCACAAAGGATAAGAGTTTGTCAATATCATTAGAGGTAAATCTCTGGGCTGAGGTGATGGAGGAATAACCATTTCGGCGCAAAATATTAAGGGCGATCGTTCGCATCACTGACAAATTCGCAGGGGCGTTACCCATACGTATAGTTGAATGATCTTCATCAAAAATCACATCCTTGACCCAATGAAGACGATTCTCAATTCCCCAATGCCCGCGAATCCCCTTGGCAAAATCAGCTGCGGAATTTACTAGGCTACTAATGTAGTACCCAACTTGGTGGTATGCAATGCCAGCACGAGTACCTATTCTTTCAACCTTGATTAATGATTTTAAGCCTGCCCATTCCTGGCTAATACCAGTTAAATCATGAAAAACTTCTACAGTGCGCTTTGTAACTCTGTTTCGAGTTTTTTCAGATGTGATATACCTACTTGTTGGTTTGGAATTATCTGTATTATATCGAATTTGGCGATGTAAGTTTTTTTGATTTGCTTTAACGGCGATCGCATAGTCATTGCCACCATCAATAATTAACTTGCAAGTTTTTTTTGGCAATGTAGAGCATCTAAGCTGAAAACAACACCCTCGATATCCAATACCGCAATTAAATTTTGAACCGTGCTAATTTCACTACCTTTCTTGTTCTCCAATTTGGTCAGACCTAAGACAAGCCCTCTTTTTTCCGCAAATACCGACACGATACTGACAAAATTTTGATACTCACTTTCGTAGTTTTGTACAGTTCCTTTGATACTTTTACCATCAATTCCAAACCACTCTGATGTATCCACATGAACATAGTTTTGTGCCCACTGATTAAACGTTGCAGCAAGATTGTCAAAATCTACTCCCATCAGTATTCGTCGAATAGTCGAGTACGATGGAACACCATGTTTTTCGATTCTAAATTTCTCAATCAATACACGACGATGCCGTTTGACAAAGTCCCCCCATGCACGATACCCTACGTACCCGTTCATTGTCCCCATAATGACAAACAGTAATACCAACCACAGTTGATGTCTTTGTCCATCTTTGACTCGAAAATCTTTAACTTCCCGCAGTTGTTCAATCAGATTTGCACTCATTGTTTTCATCCCCAGGACGCTTGTCATTTTACACCTTTTAGGGAATGAAACAGCCCTGCCTTAAAAAGGGGGACTTTAAGAGGTTTTTGCCCCCCTTTTTAAGGGGGGTTGGGGGGATCTTCGAGAAATCAAAACGCTAACCGAACCGTATTGCCTCACCCCCAACCCCTCTCCTTACTAAGGAGAGGGGAGATAAAGCACAGCTTTGTCGGGGTGAGGTTTTGTATTTTATTAAATCCATATTCCTACAAGCTAATTTCATTAATTTAACGAAATCCCCCATTTACGCAATTGTTCCACCACAATATCCATGCTGTAAGCAAAACCAAATCCCCCTGTCGCGGAAATTGGCGGTTGATTTGTACTGGCTGGTTCCTTAAAATTTTGACTGGGGTCGCTAATTTGCACCATCAAACCGACAACAACCTGCTTTTGCAAGTCGATTATAGGTCCACCCGAATTGCCTTGTGCGAGGGTTGCTTGTATTTGCAACTTATGGTCTTGGGAGAGGAAATTGCTAACTTCCCCGGAAACAACAGTCCAGTCAGCACCATTGATGGGATGACCAATGACCTGCACTTTGGTAGTACGGGCAACTCGACCAGAAGCAATTGGCAATTGTTTGATATCATTGGGGATGCCAGTAACTTCGAGTAAGGCTAAATCTAAGGCGTTGTTGGTATCGGTGATATTAACAATTTTGGCTGAGTAACGAGGTTTAAATTTACCTTTAGGTGGATCACTAAAAAATTCCAACTCGATTTTTTCGCTTTGTCGTCCGCTTCTTTCAGAATCTGTCACCACATGACGGTTTGTGACTATCCAGGCTTTATTTCCCTCGCGTTTGACTACCCAACCAGCACCAACACTATTACCTGTGGGGATTTGGGCAATAACCCGCACCACAGAACGTAATACACCAACTAATGGTTCGTCTTGGGGACTGGGCAACCATTGCTGATCGCCTTCCACTTTGGGTGGGGGAGGGCTTTTTCGTAATGCTAAGAGTCGCTGTACTTCCTTGAGATTGTTTTGGGCAGTTAGATAGTTGGGGTCTAGTTTAATAGCTTGCTGATATTCCTGGATTGCTTCTTCTAACTTGCCTTGTTGTTGAAGTGCCCAACCTAAATTATTGTGAGCTAAAGTATGAGTGCTTGTAGAAATACCAGAATTATCTTCCGGCAATTGTAGGGCTTTGCGGAATGCTGTGATCGCTTGGTCTAATTTCTTCTGGTCAGAGAGCGTATTACCCAAACCGTTGTAAGCAATGGCAAGGCTGGGGTTGAGTTGGATGGCTTTGCGGTATGCTGCGATCGCTTCTTCTAATTTCTTCTGGTCAGAGAGCGCACTGCCCAAATTGCTGTAAACAATGGCATCGTTGGGGTTAAGTTGTAGGGCTTTGCGGAATGCTGCGATCGCTTGGTCTAATTTCTTCTGCTCTCCGAGCGCAGTGCCCAAATTGTTGTAAGCATTGGCATTGTTGGGGTTGAGTTGGATGGCTTTGCGGTATGCTACTATTGCCTCATCTAATTTCTTCTGCTCTCCGAGCGCAATGCCCAAATTGTTGTAAGCAGCGGCATTGTTGGGGTTCAGTTGGATGGCTTTGCGGTATGCTGCGATCGCTTGGTCTAATTTATTCTGGTAATAGAGCGCAAGACCCAAATTATAGTAAGCATTGGCATTGTTAGGGTATTGTTGAATTATCCTGAGCCAGATATTTTCAGCGTGGGGGTAATTTCCAGCTTCTTGGGCTGCATTACCCTGTTGAAATAACTGTTCGAGACTTTGGGCAACTGCCACCAAAGGTGTTGCTGCCAGAGATAGACTTAAAAATAAAGCAACAAATTTTAAACACCGCATGTCTCTTATAAAAATGGGAGCGGGGAATGGAAAGACCTCATAACCGCGACTTTTTTAAAATGTTGGGGATATTGTTCTTAAAATGTCTAATTTTTAGACGAATATGCTGAAAAATAGTTCTTTAGGAATACACATATTCTACCGTCTTAGGAACCCCTTTTCAAACCTCTCCCCCACAGTCCGAGAGGCTTTGATTCTTGCTCCCCTTCCCTGATTCTTGCTCCCCTTCCCTGATTCTTGCTCCCCTTCCCTAGTAGGGAAGGGGCTGGGGGTTAGGTTTGCGAGGAACCCCGACGATTAAAATCGCGGCTACAGAAACAAAGTCCGCCTGCGCGGACTAATCTGAAAAGAGGGTTTCAAATTTCCTAACTATGCGAAAAATTATAATAGGTGTCATGGGACCCGGTGAAAAGGCAACAGCAAAGGATTTGCAAAATGCCTATGAGCTTGGTAAACTAATAGCCCAACAACAATGGATTTTGCTGACTGGTGGTAGAAATGTCGGCGTGATGGATGCAGCGAGTAAGGGTGCAAAGTCTAGCAATGGTTTAGTTCTGGGCATTCTTCCCGATGATAGTAAAAAAGGCATTTCTGAAGCAGTTGATATTGCCATTTTTACCGATATGGGAAATGCACGTAATAATATTAATGTACTTTCCAGCGATTTGCTGATAGCCTGTGGCATGGGTGCGGGAACAGCGTCAGAAATTGCTTTGGCTTTAAAAGCAAACAAGCAAGTAATTTTATTGAGTGACGATGTAGAAAGTAAAGTTTTCTTTCAAAAAATATCGCCGAACAATATTTATGTTGTGGAGAAAGTGGAAGATGCGATCGCTACGGCTCAGACTATTTTAAAATAATTTGCACAACTAAGTACAGCGATCGCATAAGTTCGTAGCCTTTTTTAACGCAGAGGAGCAAAGGAGGTAAACCCAGAGTGACGCAGAGTTTTTGTGATAAATTTTCGTCATGCATTTATGCAATAAAGAATTTTAGTCTCTACTATTCAGGAGAATTTAAATAAGAGAATGTACGGTGAAATTTTTTTGTTTCTAGCTGCCAACCACTGCACTACCTCAGAAGGTATTGTAATAAAAGCGATATCTCCATAAGACAAAGAATTTATATGACTTCAGTTTATCCTCATAAAAAAGCCAAAGCTCTCAAACCGTCTAGCCGTCGTCCTGCGAAAGAACTTTGTAGCGAGTGCGGACTGTGCGACACATATTACATTCACTATGTCAAGGAAGCCTGCGCTTTTATTAATCAGCAAATAGGCGAACTTGAAGAAGAAACCCACGAGCGATCGCGCAATCTCGATAACCCCGATGAACTCTACTTTGGTGTTCATCAACACATGACCGCAGCCCGCAAACAGCAGCCCATCGAAGGCGCACAATGGACGGGAATTGTTAGCAGCATTGCCATTGAAATGCTCAATCGCGGCATAGTTGAAGGCGTTGTTTGCGTACAAAACACCAAAGAAGATCGCTTTCAACCGATGCCAATCATCGCCCGAACCCCAGAAGAAATACTAGCAGCGCGAGTAAATAAACCAACACTTTCCCCTAACCTTTCCGTGTTAGAACAAATAGAAAAATCGGGGATGAAGCGACTGTTAGTAATTGGGGTTGGTTGCCAAATTCAAGCATTACGAGCCGTCGAAAAACAACTTGGGTTAGAAAAGTTGTATGTCTTAGGAACGCCATGTGTAGATAACGTTAACCGTGCCGGACTGCAAAAATTCTTAGAAACCACCAGCCGATCGCCTGAAACAGTGGTACATTACGAATTCATGCAAGACTTCCGAGTTCACTTCAAACACGAAGATGGCTCAACAGAAACCGTACCATTCTTTGGCTTAAAAACCAACAAACTCAAAGATGTTTTTGCTCCCTCTTGTATGAGTTGCTTTGATTACGTAAATTCACTGGCAGATTTGGTAGTCGGTTACATGGGCGCACCCTTCGGCTGGCAGTGGATTGTAGTCAGAAATGATACAGGCAAAGAAATGCTCGACTTGGTGAAAGACCAGCTAAAAACCCAGCCAGTGACATCGCAAGGGAACCGTACTGAAGCCGTACAACAAAGTATTCCCGCTTATGACAAAGGCGTTACTCTGCCGATGTGGGCGGCAAAATTGATGGGTGTCGTGATTGAAAAAATCGGTCCCAAAGGTTTGGAATATGCGCGTTTCTCAATTGATTCTCACTTTACACGTAATTATTTATACGTCAAGCGCAATCATCCAGACAAGTTAGATGCACATGTTCCGGAGTTTGCTAAACGAATTGTTGGGCAGTATAAATTGCCAGAATAATACAATAGACATAAGTAGGTAGGCACAAATAAACCTACCTATGTAACGAAATGTAAAACTCTCGAAACCCTTGTGATTGCTTCACTTCACTTCGTTACGTTCGCTTCGGACGTAGTTAGGTTTTATCGTACTTATCTACTTAGCAGTGGAAATTAATTATGCTTTACCCGAAACCCTTGATTAGACGTTCCACTGAAACGTCTTTACGTCTTTTCTGGAGATGCCTAATAGACATAGCAGTGGAAATTAATTATGCTTTACCCATAACCCTTGATTAGACGTTCCACTGAAACGTCTCTACATCTTTTCCAACAGATGTCTAATGTAGAGACGCGAAATACAAAGTCTCTACACATCTAGAATTACCACCAGTAATCCTTAACACCAAGCGTATTGCAGAATAATACTTATTTACTGTGAGTAAATTAGAGACGCTTTTCAGTTATTTGTTGGGACACGATAATATCGTGTTCCTATTTTTTATCTGAACAATAGACATCTGCGTGAAAAGAAATGTAGAGACGTAGCATTGCTACGTCTTTTGGCTTTGTGGTAACGCATCATAAGCATAGGGGTCGATGTCTAATAAAAACTGCTGTATTTTAAATAAATAATCAAACTAATACTTAAAAAGAAATAAAAGTTTAAATTAAATTTTATAATATTGCTTCTTAAAACATAGTTAACACTGTGATTAACTGAGCTTAACTTTAAAAGTATATTCTTTGGTTGCATTAACTTTAGTTGAGTAGTTGTGACAACAAAAATTTTTAGGCAAAAAATTGAGAAATTTTACGTGTTTTAACCATGCTCAAGAGTCAGATTAGGCATGAAAACGCCAGATATTTTACTCTTGTAGAAATTTATAGCACAACCTAAATATTGCACAACATCTACTAATTTTTAAATCCAAATAAAAGAGTTATCACAGAAACTATGGCTTTCTCACGAAGACAATTTGTTACTATTGCAGGTGCAACTGCTGCAACTCTTGTTGTTGGGGATACTTTAAAAGCTGTTTATGCTAAAACTGCTCAAGGAAAATCCCTCACAGGTTCAGGCTATGGTCCGCTCATCCCAGATCCTAATGGCTTGTTAGACTTACCAGACGGATTTAAATACCGAGCATTTTCGCGGACAGGCGATATGATGGGTGACGGCAACCCAGTGCCTGGTGGTCATGATGGCATGGCTGCTTTCGCTGGACCAAATCGCTCCGTTATCTTAGTTCGCAATCACGAACTTAGCCCAAATTCAAGCACACAAGTCATTGGACAAAGGTATGACGAGCTTTGTAAGGGTGGCACAACTACATTAATCGTTAACCCAAAGCGTGAACTTATTACAGATTACGCTTCACTAGCGGGAACTTACCGTAACTGTGCTGGTGGTCCAACTCCTTGGGGGTCATGGATTAGTTGTGAAGAAAACACCTCCACTCCAGAAACTACTCCTGAGACGATACAACAGCCAGCAAATTCTGGTATCTTCGTACCCAATCCTAACAGAGTTTCTCAGCGACACGGTTATAACTTTGAAGTTCCAGCGCTTCGCAAACCCAAAAAGGGTACTGTTGATCCTAGACCTTTAGTAGAAATGGGTCGATTTAACCACGAAGCCGTTGCCATTGACCCCAGAACCGGAATTGTCTATCAGACAGAAGACACTGGAGATAGCTTATTCTATCGTTTCATCCCCAATAAACCAGGCAAATTAGAGGCAGGTGGTATCCTTGAGGCTCTCAAAATTAAGGATATGCCTCAAGCCATAACCAGAACTAATTTCCCTATAAATGAACCAAAGGAAGTAGAGTGGGTTCGCATTGAAGATTACGATCCTGAACTAGACACAGTGCGGATAGAAGGTTTTGAGAAAGGAGCCGCACAATTTACTCGCGGTGAAGGAATATGGTACGGCAACGGAGAGTTTTACTTTTGTGCTACAAGTGGTGGTGCTAACAGTAGGGGTCAGGTTTGGCGTTACATTCCTGGCAGAAATGCCAGAGAAGGTGGTACTATTGAACTATTTGTTGAGCCAAACGATAGCACCATACTAGATATGCCTGATAACATTGTGGTGGCTCCCTTTGGCGACCTCTTTCTTTGTGAAGATGGTAGCGATGAGCAGTTCGTTGTCGGGGTTACTCCTGGTGGGGAACTCTACCAATTTGCTCGTAACGCTCTTAACGATAACGAGTTCGCTGGTGCTTGCTTCTCTCCAGATGGTCGGACAATGTTTGTGAATGTCCAAACCCCCGGAATCACTTTTGCAATCTGGGGACCTTGGCAAAAGAATTATTAGGATAGGCTTTATATCGCGATTGGATGCTCTCGTTGCCAATAAATTTTGAGCAACGAGGGCTTCTTTGTATAAAATCACAGATTTACAGTCAATTAAATTTGGTCTAGAATGCCGCCATTACAATTTGTATCCATAACTGTTTTCATGTAGCTAAAATACAACGCAACTCAATAGGACGTTGCTCTTTTACTGGCAGAAGTTGTTGTGCATTAATCTCTGCCAAAGATTAAAATTTTAGAGTTATGACAGTTAAAATCAATTTCCTGAGCTTTTTTCGCAATCTCGATCCTTTATCCAAATTCATCTTTATTTGCTTGGGATTTGCCAGCTTAAGCTTAGTTGTATTAACCACCTATCACAACTTCCGAGTTCAAGGTTTGATGTCATCGACTCTCACTCTCGCAGCAGGGGACCCGGAAGGGGAAAGTTATATTATCAGCGAAGCGATTGAAAAGGTCGTAGAACGCAATTCGAGTATTAAGATTGAAGTCATATCTACTGGGGGTACAACAGAAAGCCTCAAAAAATTGCAAGAAGGTACTGCACAGTTAGCAACAGCTCAAGCAGACGTTGCCCCTGAAGAAATATCTGGTACCAAAGCTCAATCGTCTAGAACCGTGGCTATATTGTATAAAGATTTATTTCAGCTAGTAGTTAGAGATCCAAATATCAAGCAATTCTCTGACCTCAGGGGTAAAAGAGTTTCTTTACCTATTAAAGGAGGACAATATAAATCTTTTGATAAAGTCGCACAGCATTACGGTTTACTGAAAGAAGATAAAAAAACGCTAGATATTAAAGTTACTGGTTTAAGTAATAATGAAAATTACGATGATAAGCAAGCAGAAGAAGATTTTAAATCTAGAACGGTAGATGCTTTGTTTCGTGTTCGTGCTTTAGGGAACCAAGGTATTTCTACCCTTGTCAAAGACTACGATGCAAGATTAGTGCCTATTGAACAGGCAAAAGCGATGAAAATTCAACATCCTGCTTTTGAAAGCGCCGAAATTCCTCAAGGAGCATACAAAGGCAATTTTGCCGTACCTGACAAAGACTTACCAACAGTCGCAGTATCAAGAATATTAGTAGTAAGAGATACGGTAGATGCAAGTGTTATCCAAGAAATTACTCGCATTATATTTGAGCATCGTCAAGAAATAGCCAATACCGTTTCTAAAGAGCATCCTGAGGTGAAACCCTTGATTGCTAGTATTGACCGTCCAAGTAATACAAGTGGTAGTATCCCTCCTATTCATCCAGGTGCAGTTGCTTTTTATGAACGAGATAAACCCTCTTTTGTGCAAGAACATGCAGACTATTTAGCTTTAATTTTAACAGTTATCGTAGTCATTGTTTCCTGGATTAGACAACTGAAAATATGGATAGAAAGTAGCCGAAAAAATGAGGCTGATGAATATATTGCATCAGCTATTAATTTAATGAAAGCAAGTCCAAAAGACCTTGATAGTAATCAAAAGCAACTTGATGAAATTTTTAGAAAAGCTGCTGATGCTCTCATATTGGAGAGTATTTCTCAAGAATCCTTCCGAACTTTTAACGAAGCTTATAAAACAACTCGCGAAGCAATAGAACGGGAAAAACAATTTATTGAGCAACAAATAGAAGATAAGCAACGAGAAATTTCTGCAAAATACATTAAAGCGATCGTTGAATTACTACACGATACTAAGGAAACTAAAGGTGTACTTCAACAGAAGATAGATGGAATTCTCAAGGAAGTCGCAGACAAACTGATTTTAGAAGAAATTTCTCAAGAATCCTTCCGAACTTTTATTGAGGCTTACAAAACTACAAGAGATGCGATCGAACGTCATTAGTCAAGGGTCAAGAGTCAAACATTTTGCGTCATTCCACACGATTGTAGAGACGTTCCGAACCGAACGTCTCTACGAGGGTTTTTGGTAAAATGAGGGGTATCAACCCCTATTCGCCAGCTGTATCTTGGTTAGGAGAAGGGTTGGGGGTGAGGTGTTACGTATGATGGGCAACTCAGTATTAAGGATCAAGAGTTACAAATTATCAAGAAAGGCAGAGGGCAGGAGGCAGAAGGCAGAAGGGAATTCTGATTCCTGCCCTCTGCCACGACCGAAGGGAGTAAGGGTTTAAGACCCCCACCAAATTGAAAATTTGGTGGCTCTTGTTTAGGAGGGGTCGGAATCCCCTTCTAAACAAAACCTTCTGCCCTCTGCCCTCTGCCTTCTGCCTTCTTCAATATTTCCATTTCCTTTCTACGCTTCTCCCACAGCTTCGATCGCTGCTTCTAATGCGATCGCCACATGCGTCCAATGAGTCCCACCTTGACAATAAACTACATACGGCTCCCGCAAAGGACCATCGGCGGAAAACTCCGAAGTACTACCCTCAATAAACGTTCCTCCAGCCATCACTACCTGGCTCTCATACCCCGGCATTTCATCGGGAACGGGGTCGAGATAGGAACCGATGGGAGAATGCTGTTGTATCGCTTTACAAAAGGCAATCAGCTTTTTCGCCGAACCCAGTTTAATTGATTGAATCACATCGCGGCGGGGGGCAAAAGGTGCGGGATTCACCGGATAACCAAGTTTATCAAACACATAACCACTAAGGTGAGTTCCTTTCATCGCCTCTCCTACCATTTGCGGAGCGAGAAATAAGCCTTGGAAGAGAATGCGATTTTGGTCGAAAGTTGCACCACCATAACTACCAATTCCCGGTGCGGTAAGGCGACATGCGGCAGCTTCTACTAAGTCGGCACGTCCGGCGATGTATCCACCTGCGTTGACAATTGTACCACCAGGATTTTTAATTAACGATCCCGCCATTAAATCAGCACCAACGGCTGTGGGTTCTTTGGTTTCGATAAATTCGCCGTAGCAGTTATCGACAAAACAAATGGTGTTGGGATTTTGCTGTTTGACTATGTGGATAATTTTTTCAATCTCAGCAATTGATAAACTTGGACGCCAGGAATAGCCACAAGAACGCTGAATTAATACTAAGCGAGTATTTTTTTCTACCCCCCGGCTTAAAGCTTGCCAATCGATGGTTCCTTCAGGGGTTAGATTCAATTGTCGATAATTTATGCCAAAATCAAGAAGAGAACCTTGATTTTCACCGCGTAAACCAATGACTTCTTCGAGAGTATCATAGGGTGCCCCCACTACAGCAAGCATTTCATCCCCAGGACGGAGGACACCATATAAAGCACAAGCGATCGCATGGGTTCCGGAAACAAACTGCACCCGCACCACCGACGCCTCAGCACCCATCACATCCGCAAAAACTTTATCTAAAGTTTCTCGTCCTAAATCATCATGACCATAACCACTTACACCAGCAAAATGGTGTGCACCTACACGGCGATCGCGAAATGCATCCAGCACTCGTTTCAGATTATGCTTGACCTGAGTGTCAATTTTAGAAAAAATCTCTAACAGTGCCTCTTCTGCTTCTTGCAGCACATCAAAGCTGTTCATTTGTTCCTCTTAAAAAAAAATACACATGCGGATCTTTCGATCTCGCGGTTCCTAACGTTCATTCATTTCCTACTCAGGTGATTACTGCATGACAATTGCTGCCTCAACTAAACCTCAAATAAACTGGGTAAACACCCTCTTTTTCCTCGCTCTGCACATCGGAGCTTTATTTGCACTGCTTCCGAGTAACTTTAGCTGGAAAGCAGTTGGCGTCGCTTTATTTCTTTACTGGGTGACTGGTGGTTTAGGTATTACCTTAGGATTTCACCGTCTTGTAACTCACCGCAGTTTTCAAACTCCCAAATGGCTAGAATATTTTCTCGTATTTTGTGGAACACTCGCCTGTCAAGGTGGACCCATTGAGTGGATCGGTACACACAGGATACACCATTTGTACTCTGACCAAGTTGCCGATCCCCATGATTCCAACAAAGGCTTTTGGTGGAGTCACATGGGTTGGCTAATTTATCACTCCCCCGCTCATGCCGAAGCTCATCGCTTTACTAAAGACCTGAACGACGACTCAGTTTATCAGTTTTTACAAAAATATTTTATTGTCATCCAATTTGCGTTGGGTGGACTGCTTTTGTGGCTTGGTGGCTGGTCGTTTGTCGTTTGGGGAGTTTTTGCTCGTATTGTCTGGGTTTATCACTGCACTTGGTTGGTAAACAGCGCTACGCACAAATTTGGCTACCAGACGCACGATAGTGGCGATCGCTCAACTAATTGCTGGTGGGTAGCTGTTTTAGTATTTGGTGAAGGTTGGCACAATAACCACCACGCTTATCAATACTCGGCTCGTCACGGGCTGGAATGGTGGGAAATCGATTTAACATGGATGACAATTCAATTGCTACAAGCACTGGGTCTGGCTACGAATGTAAAGCTAGCACCAGGAAAGTAGCAAGTCGGTCATTAGTCAACGATCAATAGTCAACAAACTCTTGACATTTGACACTTGACTAATGACTAATAATAAAAGACTTTAACCAATATGATTCGTAAATGCCGAATAAGCGTACAAAAGCTATTTACTGGTGCGGTATGCTCAGTTAGGTTGCTATAATCCGAATCAATAATGTAATGTTACGAAACTTTGTAATGACAGAGACACGAGTTTCATGTCTCTAAATCGGTAGTGAGGTTTGTTGTCTATCAGGTATTCATGACTACATCAACAATCAGCGGCAAACAAGAAGCTTGTGACTTTGGTAATTCCGAACTGAAGCTTAAAGATATTATCAAAACCCTGCCACGAGAATGTTTTCTACAGGATCGTCGCAAAGCTTGGACAAGAGCAATAATCAGTGTCTTGATGGTAAGCCTTGGTTACTTAAGCTTGATATTTTCTCCTTGGTTTCTCTTACCCGTAGCGTGGATTTTCACTGGAACCGCGTTGACGGGTTTTTTTGTGATCGGACACGATTGTGGTCATCGTTCATTTGCCAAACGTCGTTGGGTAAATGATGTAGTAGGGCATTTATTTATGATGCCGTTGATTTACCCGTTCCACAGTTGGCGTATAAAGCATAATTATCATCATGCTCATACCAATAAGTTAGACGAAGACAACGCTTGGCATCCCATCAGAACAGAAGTGTTTGAAGGTTGGGATAAAGTCAAGCAGTCAGCTTTTGAGGTATTTATCACTAAACGCTTGTGGTGGGTAGGTTCAGTTGGACATTGGGCAGTTGTACACTTTGATTGGCGAAAGTTCCAAACTAAAGACCAATCGAGTGTTAAACTTTCTGTGGCTGTGGTAGCTATTTTTGCTGCGATCGCTTTCCCGACTCTGATAGCTACAACCGGTATCTGGGGTTTTGTCAAATTTTGGCTGATACCCTGGCTGGTGTACCATTTCTGGATGAGTACCTTTACTATTGTTCACCACACTGCTTCAGATGTTCCTTTTGTGGAAGCTTCTAAGTGGAATGCTGGAATAGCGCAGTTATTTGGCTCAATTCACTGCGATTACCCACGCTGGGTAGAATTCCTTTGCCACGATATTAATGTTCACGTCCCCCATCACATTTCTACTGCTATTCCTTCTTATAATTTGCGGATGGCTTATGGTAGTATCCAAGAAAATTGGGGCACGTATCTACATGATGAATGTCGGTTTTCTTGGTCTTTAATGAAGCAAATTACAGACGAATGTCAACTGTATAAAACCGATAGTGGTTATGAGTCTTTTAACGACTATTACGCAAAGCGATAGAAAACCTTGAAGTGTCAAGTATAAAGTGTGAAATAAGTTTAGATTTTCATGCTTTATTCTTCATGCTTTCAAATAGATTCTGGCAATCATCCATACACACAAAGTGTTAAAAATATAGCGGTTCCCGGTTGCATGAAGTACACTTGGTCAGCACCTCACCCCCAACCCCTCTCCTTAATAAGGAGAGGGGAGTTAAAGCACAGCTTTATCGGGGTGAGGTAATCGCTGTATTTCACTCAACAGCAGAAGCGCTATATAGCCAGATAAATTCTTCCTGCAAACAAACAAAAGCTGAAACATACCTCAAACAGTACGTTGCAGAGGTTAAATTTCATGCGTTCAAAAATGTCCGGTTCATTTCCAACAAAAAAATTAAGTGCAATTAGATACCGTTAAATTAGATAATCCTCAGAACTCAGAATCATTAGAGGATACAACCAACCTGCCCTTCAGCCTTGGTGATTTGAAAGCTGCAATACCCGCTGAATGTTTTCAGCCTAATATTGGCAAATCACTATATTATTTCTTTCAAGACATCTTGATTATTGGTCTGCTTTATGCAGTAGCTCATTACCTCGACTCTTGGTATTTCTTTCCGATTTTTTGGGTAATGCAAGGAACAATGTTTTGGGCTTTGTTTGTAGTTGGACATGACTGCGGACACCAATCTTTTTCTAAGAAGAAATGGTTGAATGATTTAATCGGACATCTTTCGCACACACCGATACTCGTTCCTTATCATGGTTGGCGAATTAGCCATAGAACCCACCACTTAAATACTGGCAGTCTCGAAAATGATGAAAGCTGGTATCCTGTGAGTGAATCAGACTTCAAAGCGATGCCTTGGGATCAAAAGCTAGGTCGATATTATGTGTTTCTATTGGCTTATCCGGTGTATTTATTTAAGCGGAGTCCTAATAAAGAAGGTTCTCACTTTCACCCCAACAGCCCACTTTTTAAACCTTCAGAAAAATGGGATGTCATTACCAGCAGTATCTGGTTAATTTGCATGGTGAGTTTATTAGCTTTAGGAACTTACCAATGGGGTTGGATGTGGTTGTTAAAATACTATGCTGTACCCTATCTTGTGTTTATCATGTGGCTCGATTTGGTGACATTTTTGCACCACACAGAAGCTGATATTCCTTGGTATCGTGGTGAAAATTGGACTTTTTTGAAAGGTGCTATTTCTACCGTTGACCGCGATTATGGTTTTATTAACCATATCCATCATGATATCGGTACTCATGTAGCTCACCACATTTTCTTGAATATGCCTCACTACAATTTGAAAAAGGCTACTGAGGCTATTAAACCAATTTTGGGTGACTACTACCGCAAAACTGAAGTGCCAATTTGGGTTTCATTATGGCGATCGTCTATTAGTTGTCATTTTGTCCCAGATACTGGAGATAAGGTTTACTACACTTGTAATAAGAAGTAAATTACCTCTAATATCATAGTAGAGACGTTCCGGCGGAACGTCTCTACGAGGGTTATGATGTTTTTATTACTGTTAATTAAACAGACATGATATAATTTTGAATTTTATAAACAAGGTTAAAATGACTGTATCGTGAACTATATGTTATATGAGTCTCACTATTGAAGATGTAGAAAGACTACAACAAAAGCTACAAGACGATGAACAGGACTACCAAATAGAACTGCAAGAAGGAAATCTTCTAGTTATGGGTCCATCAGACATCGAATCTAGTGAAATCGGCGCTCAGTTAATATTTTTACTAAAACTATGGATTAATCCTCGGAAAATTGGACGGATATTTGACTCAAGTGGTGGGTTTATTATGCCAAATACTGATTTACGCGCTCCCGATGTGTCTTTTGTAGCGGCAAAAAGACTAAAACGCACTGTTAGAGATTTTGGTCAGTTAGTACCTGATTTGGTTGTAGAGATAAAATCAAAAACAGATAGAATTTCTAAATTAGAAAATAAAGTCAAGTTATTTTTGGAATTAGGCGCGAGGATAGGAATATTAATTAATCCAGATGAGTTAACTGTAAGTGTTTATCGTCCTAATGGTGATATTGAAGTTTTGACGGGGAATGATAAGTTAACTATTGCTGAGTTATTTCCTGGCTGGGAAGTTGCAATTTCTGAATTATGGCCACCTGTGTTTGAGTGATTTTACAGGAATTTCAGATATAAATAATGCCTACGAACTGGTAAAGTCAAATATATGTGGAGGCGTTGCTATGACCCAAACTTTATCTAAACTTGTAACCTATGAAGAATTTATCGAGTGGCTCCCCGACGGTAAGCGCTACGAGCTACATGATGGAGTGATTGTTGAAATGTCGCAGCCAACGGGGAAGCACGAGAAAGTTACAAGTTTTTTAACGTTAGAGCTAGCTGTGCAAGTTAGAAGTATGGGAGTTCCCTATTTACTTCCCAAAACTGCATTAGTTAAACCTCCTCAAAGAGATTCGGGGTACTTCCCAGATATTCTGTTGGTAAATTCTGATAATCTCCACAATGAACCGCTATGGGAAAAAGAGTCAACTGTTACTCAAGGAGCGTCAATTCCTTTATTAATTGAAGTTGTCTCAACAAACTGGCGCGATGACTACCACAAAAAATTTGCCGATTATGAAGAAATGGGCATTCCCGAATATTGGATAGCTGACTATGCGGCGTTAGGCGGACGTGATTTTCTCGGCAATCCCAAACAATCTGCTCTTTTTGTATGCGAACTTGTGGATGAGGAATATGTAAGAACATTGTTTCGCGGCAATACACCAGTCGTTTCTCCAACCTTTCCTCAACTGAACCTTACCGCACAGCAAATTTTTGATGCGGCTTTGTGAATTTACTTTTAACTTAGTTATGATGAAAGCCAATTATACATATTGTAGAGACGTTCCGGCGGAACGTCTCTACGAAGGTTGGGGCGTTTTTGTTAGTTTTAAAATCGCCCATTTCCCTGCACAATATGCTTGACAGTCGTCAAAGTTTCTAAACTAATTAAACCGCGTCGATGACCTTTTTGATTAGACATTCCTAAAAATACCGAATCTCCCCGTGAGGGGTTGCGAGAAAAGCGGGGGGAAGCATTAATGTAGGTAGAAGCGCTGTTAACTCCTAAGGCAAATTGGCGACTTTCCTGATATGATTCGGTAACAATGCAATCGGCATGACCGCTACTGTATTGATTAATCCAGGCGATCGCTACTTCTAAACTATCCACCAATTTAAATGCTACTGTCTTAGTTAAATAAGCGCTTCCCCACTCGCTATCTTTAGCTAGCTGCAATTGCGGAAAGGCTTCTACTAGTTCGGCATCTGCTTTAATTTCAAAGCCTTTTTCTTTCAAGCTGTTCCACAAAACTGCTAAAGATGACGGTAAAGCTTGGCGATGAATTAATACCTTTTCTATGGCGTTTACTGGGTCTGGTTCGCTTTGATAGCTGTCTAAAATTACTCCACGCACCATTTCCAAACTACCATTCAACGACCAGTAAAGGTAACAGTTGCCCATTCCTGATTTTAATACAGGAACGGTTGACTGTCGCACTACTTGTTGTACTAAACTAGAACGACCGTAAGGAATGACTAAATTCAGGTATTGGTCTTGACTGACTAAATCCCGAATTGAAGCTCCATGTTCGGCGCTGACTAATTCTAAACAGCCTGACGGTAAACCAACTTCGGCGATCGCACTTTGCAAAGCGTTAGCGATCGCCGCGTTAGAATGACTAGCTTCAGTTCCGCCTTTGAGAATGATACTATTGCCTGTTTTGATGCATAAACCCGCTGCGATCGCTCCTAAATCGGGAAATGCCTCATAAATAAATGCAATCACTCCCAAAGGCATTAACTGCGAGTAAGTTTGCGAGTCTTCGAGTTGATAGTCGGCGTTTCTCACTCGTCGCAGCGGATCAGGTAATTCCCCCAACCTTTGCAAAATCTCTACTGTCGTTTCTAAACGCTGTGGAGTTAGCTTCAGCCAGTCCAAAATCAACTCAGGCACCGCCATTTCCCGACTTGCTTCTAGATCCAAGGTATTTGCCTCTAGAATGTCATCAAAGGAGCGGCTGAGTGCCTGTGCCATTGCCAACACAGCACGACTGCGATCGGCTCCTCTGGTGGTGCCTAATTTGAGGGAAGCTAGATAAGCGCGAAGGGCGCTTTTCATGGGTTCGGGGCGATCGTCAAAAACTTCAACTGTCACCATTGTTAACGTCTGTAGGTTAGCCAGACCATTAGTGCGGGTAAGATAGCCAAAAGCACCGCCACCATTGCCCAAGCAATAATGCTGGAACCATTTGCTAATTTTAGTGCTAATGGCAGCCATATAATGACTAGCACGAAAATGATACTTAGCGCTATGGGCAGATAACTTTCTCCAAACCGAGGATGCACAACATGCCAACTAGAACCTGTCCAGCGCCAAGCTCGCTTGTAGGGATAGGTAGTAGAAAGTTGCTCTAGCACAATACCATTATCTTGCACTACAAAAATTTGCTGACAGCGATCGCAACCAAAGGCATCTGTTAACGTAATCGGAATTAAGCGTCCCCGACGACGACAGGGACACGGATATTCATTGTTAAAGTCTATTTTTTCGCCTTTTTGGGATTGCACAACCGACTTAATAACTTGAGCGTGTTTATCAAAATATACGAGAATAACTTTCCCTATGGCAAATGCCATAAGGGGTAGCCATTCTCGTAACAACTTTTTATATCAATAGCGTAGGTAGAGAAAATATGCCACAATTTATCTTAATTGATTTGCCTAGTTAGGAATCGGACATCTAACGGTCGGAAATCTAGCAGCATTGTTTAAGAAATTCTTTCATTTGTGGCTTTCAAAGTAATTTAGCTGCCTTTTTCGGACATTTATTTATTATATAGGAATATCTGGTATTGTAATGCGATCGCTAAAACTTTGTAGTAAGTTATCAGAAGAATGCAAATTTTTACTAACCTTAATTTCATTAACCCTCGTACAGACGTAGCATTGCTACGTCTCTACAACATGTGTGATTTATCAAACATGATATAATGTGTCATCCCAATTTTGCCTTCAAAACTTCAGACACATTCTGCAACAATGTCTCACGCACCGAATCCAAATTCTTTGGTTTTGATGACTCAGTTAAAGTTCTTGTTTTCAACTTATTCGGATTCGATTTTTCGCTCTTTAGAGTTTCAGCTAATTGCTGATAAAGTTCCTCTTTTGTCGCAAAATAAAAAGCTAACTCTTGTCCCACCTCTTTCAATCGTTGTGGTAATTGAGTTTCTGTTGTTTGCAATAGTTCCGCAAGAGATGCTTGCAGTTTCTTGTTATCTTCAACCACTTTCAAATTAGCTTTTTCTTGACTATCAAATAGTTGCTTTTCAAACAGATGCGTGAAAGTATCGAGTCTTCCGTTGTCTATAGCTGGATGTTGTTGTAAAGCTTGCGCTGGTGCAATAATTGAACGAGTCACATTATCAGGTAATGGTGCAGCAAGGACTTTCTCTGCATTGACAATTCCTTCACCAAATTTATTCGGCTGCCATGTCGGAAATTTTTCGCAACTATCACGCAAAATTTGATTAAAGATAAAAGGAATTTTTTCGGCTCCATAGCGTTGAATGAGTTGATCTCTTCCATGATATGACAACCATAAAGCCGCTACACCCGCGACTTGGGGAGTACATAAAGAAGTGCCAGTACCTGGTTCAACGTCATATTCAATTTTACCATTTTTCTTTTTAGTTTTTGCACACCAAACTCCATCACAAGGAGCCGTGACATCAACTTGCCGTCCCCGTGCTGAACCCTTCCATATATTACCTTGTGCATCGCAGCCAGTAACAGCAATCACTTCCTCATAGGCAGCGGGCCAAACTACGTAAGGAACAAAGTTACCAGCAGCTGCTACTATAATTAAGCCTCGTTTTTGAGCATAAGTTATCGCACTTCGCAGCCGTTTGTTGAACAAACCACAGCCCAAGCTAATTGAGAGGACATGAGCACCATTATCTGCTGCATATTCGATCGCTTTAGCTAGATTAAGTACGCTCAAAAGTATAACTGAATAACATACTCGTAAAGGTATTATTTTCGCACCGGGAGCTACTCCCGTCATTCCTTTTCCGCTTGGGTAATTGCCTTGTCTTCCTCTTGGACTACTCATCAGACTGGATGTGTATGTACCGTGACTTGGAGCGGGTAGCAATACAGTTGAGGGTGCTTCGAGTTCGTCTTTAGGGTCTTTGTCGTTCTTAAGAAAATCGTAACCTTTTTTTACAAGTATATTAGTAATAATTTCCGGGTGTTCAGTATAACCTGTATCCGGTAGCCCGATAATAACACCGTGCCCTGGTGGTCGTTTCGGGTCAGGGAAAAAGCGTTTCCATGCCTCAAATACACGCATCTGCTTGAGACTCCACTCAACATCAGTGTTAAGATTATTTATTGTGCGCTCCATACCGACTTCAGGCTCTTGATTCAAGTCTTCGCGATCGCTTAAAGGAACAGCGAAAAGTGGCTGTGCATCCACAACTCCTGGTTGAGAACGCAGATTATAAGACTTATCCCAAGCTTCTTTGACTGACAAAACTTTTTTGTTTAAGGTGACTTCAAATTCAGTCAGATTGTCACCAATTTGCTTGACATTCCCATCTAAACCAAATGCTTCGGTGACGATTTCCTGGACTCTCTGCTTTTGTCGTGGCATTGCCATCTCCAGAAAAAACCCTTCAAACTTAGGACTTAAGTCATTTGGATTGTTCAGGCGATCGCTATACATAAAATTCACCTCTAGTATAATAGCAGACATAAAACTTAACTAATTGTTGCAATTATTAATTATTTTTAATTAGTAACAATTAAATTAAAGTTCTTGGTAAGATTACTAAGTTACATTTTACTTAAATTAGGGTAAAGATGAAAATTAGCGCACGTAATTCTCTCAAAGGTACTGTGACAAAAATTGAACCAGGCTCTATTAACACTGAAGTAGTATTAGAAATAGCACCTGGAGTAGAAATAACAGCAATAATTACAAAACATTCAGCAGAGACGCTCTTGCTTGCAGAAGGCAAAGAAGCTTATGTAGTAATTAAATCAACCGATGTAATGATAGCTGTAGAATAGATACAGGTGCGACTTGCAAGCAACCGGCAAGTCGCTTTGTAGCGGTATACCAATCACTTCGACGAAATACAAAGCTTTATTTTCCTGGCAATATTTAAATTATTAATTATTAAAAATTCAAATAAATTAACAGCTTTTCAATCCTTAGCGATCGCAATATCGCTGGACTTAATCAACGCATATGCTTCTGTTCCCTCATATAGTTCTAAATCATCTACTGATGCTGTGGTAATAACCGATGTTAACTCAATTTCGTTTATTACTTTTATCGTCACTTGACTGTTAACTTCTGCGCGAATAACTTCTTTGACCACACCTTTAATAATATTGCGAGAGCTAACTTTTAAAGGTTTCTTTTGAGTACTATTTTCTATGTGTGGAGTATCAGCATCTTTCTTCTGTCTTTCCTTGGTTGGTAGTTGTGCTGATGGTGGAGAGGAAAGGGTATTTAAACTCCGCACTAGTTCCCGTAAAATCTCCGTCTTAGTGCGCTGAGTCTCCTGACAGTACTTTTCGAGAATTTTCCGTTCCTCGTCAGATGTTTGAAAAGTGATCCATCCTTGTTCTTTTCTTGGCATAATTTTACCAATTTGCTTGGTAATTTGAAGTTGTGCTGATAATATACTAGTACAGCGCGGGGTAAGTAACAGACCCATAATATGAGATACTAAGCAAGATTGAGCGTTTATATAAAGACTTACCATTACGACCCGGAAAAGTTAAACGACAAGAATGTCAAATTATCCATCCAACATGCGGAGATACCAGAACTGAGAAAGACTTTGCTGAAAACATCCGTAAAATGGTTGAGAGCAAAGAAAGATGCCAACAAATGGCATTTAATTATGGATTGTCTCAACTATTAAGATTCAATCCCACCAATAACAAACAATGACTGCATCATGGTCGTGTTGAACATCATTACCCCATAATGCCCCCTCTAATCGAGTTCTCAGTCCGCGCTTCAGCCGAAAACTGTAGTCCTCATTTGTGCCATCAATTATTTCTACTGAATCAGCACGCCACTTTTTACCTAAGTCTAAAAGCTGAGATACCTTTGTGTCTTGGTTCTCAGTCAGGATGTATAACGTATCCGCAGGATAAACAACGAAATGGATGATGCTAGTCTCAGGCATGGGACGATAATTTGCCATTGCCAAGAGGGTATCGATCATACCACCAAAGCTTAAACCATTTTCATCTGATGTAAAAATTGGTTTTGTAAACAGAAAGCTTGCCCATAAATCACTGTGTTCACAAAGGTCACTAATCACCTCTTCACCATCGAACTGATTAAATTCACGCTGCCAAACCAAGGCAGCAAAGAGTTCTTGAGGAGAATAAGACCTCGCTATCGATTGGATTTTGATTAAGTCAAGCATTGTCCCATCCGCGTGTTAGTTGCTTCGCTTATCTTCGTTGAATTGTAGAGCCTATCAAATTCATTAGACAAGATTGCATAAGTCCGAATTTTTTCGTTGAGAAAGGAGACAGGAGACAGGAGTCAGGAGTCAGGAGCAGAATAAGAATTAATAAGTATGAATTGTTTCATCACTATAAAGGAAGATTAGTATGCGCGTTTATTTGCTACTTCTTACTCGGCTGGTTATTTGCTTGGACATTTCTGTGGATGGATTCTACAAACCACGCTAACGCGGCTAATCCTAATAATAATGGTGTCAACCAATCACCCCAACGTACATAAAAAGTCTGCGTTTGTCTCCGATAAATTGTTTCCGCATGAGTTTCGTAGGTATTATGTCTAGATATCCACAAAGTTCTGCCGTGAGGATCAACAAAAGCTGAATATCCCGTATTCGTTGCCCGCACTCCCCATCTATCAGTTTCAATTGCCCGCATGATATCTTGGGCATGGTGTTGAGCTGGCATAGCAGCGCTGTAATGGGCATCGTTAGAAGGGCTAAGTATAAATTCTCCACCTGCGGCAGCTTGACGGCGGAATTGTTCAGAAAAAGCAGATTCGTAACAAATACCAACAATAGCACGACCAAAAGGTGTGTTAAATACTTGATTTGGTGAGCCGGGAACTTGGTGTTCATCTAAAGGTGATAAACGCTGAATAATACCACCTAAAATTTGCTCAAATGGTACATACTCACCAATAGGAACTAACTTTGCTTTATCGTAACGGCTGAAAATTTCTCCGTTACCAGTAAAGGTAAATAAGCTATTTGTATAACTGCGTCCTCGTTCTCCAAAAGCACCAATCCAAGCAACTACACCTTTTTCTCGTATTGCTGAGATAAGGGAAGTTTCCTTTAAATCACGCAGGAAAAAAGGTAAAGCTCCTTCTGGGGTTAAAACTGCATTTATACCTTGATTTGCTAATGTTAAATATCCAGTAGTATAACCTTCGATCGCTCGACGAAAACCTTCAGGATAAAGTTTGATTTCGTTGGGGACATTCCCCTGAATAATTCCTACTTTTAAAGCGGTTTCTGGTGGTTCCACGAGGGGACGACTGTATAAACTAAAGCCGATAACGTGGAGAGTGATTAATAGTGCTGCGGCGATCGCTAAATATTTATTAACGAACCCCAGAGGCACCAAGGAAATTCTCTCTGCGCTCTCTGCGTCTCTGCGGTTCGTTATCCACGCTTCTGCAAGCAAGCCATTCACAGCTACAATAGCTGCTGTCACCGCACTTGAGCCTGAGAGCTGACCTAAATGTAAAATTACCAGATTATACGGACTTTGAGTGTAAGAAAGAGAACTCCACCACAAAGCGCCATGACTCCAAAGTGCTTCTAACCCACACCAAATGGCTGTACCAATGAGAACGCGAGTAAAACCATTTTCGCTGGAAATCATTCTCATAGCGATCGCCCAAACAGCGACTATAGCGGCGCCCCACAAAGTAATAAATGTCCAACAAAATAGGGCTATTCCTAAACTTGCCAACCAAGGAACTCCCATCCAAGTCATGGGATGAATTCCAGTAATCCAGTATAGAGCAAGACCGTGATAACCTATACCCCACAATAAAGGGGAAAGGGGAAAATTCTTTCTTTTACCTTGTAAGTTTTTACTTTCTTCTATAACTAATACCCACAGGGGGGCAAGGGCAATCCAAGCTAAGAACCATACGTTGAATGGGGCAACCGTAAGCCCCATCAAAGTACCACTTAACAAGGATGAAGTGTAAAGGTTAAAGACTGAAAACAGCTTTTTTATTTTATACTTCATCAGAAAATTGGGTAGAAACCCCGTCCTTTAGTACTTGCTTTATATTTGCTCCATTACCGCCTTGGGATTGCTGAATTTGGTGTTCCAATGCAATTGAACTTTCAATGGGACAATTACCATTTCAAATCGCAATCCTGTACGCATAATGTTTGGACTTTCGTCCCTCCCTTTCGGGTTCAGAAGGCAGAAGGCAGGAGGCAGAAGGCAGAAGGCAACCCACCCTTACTCATAGTGGGATTGAAACAAGGACGTTTTATACCGTCCGTGCAAGCCATCTTGAGTATAATTATTTGTTTCAACTGGGCTTTAAACCCACAAAGTAAGTTTTAATTGATACTCCTAACATAAGTGCCTTCTGCCCTCGAACTTCTGCCTTTCTTGTAAAGTTAGCTTCGCCAATGTTTTAAGAGCTTGTGTTTTGCTTGTAACACTAAACCAGTGACCTTAGTTTTGTTTAATCACAAGCGACAGAGCGGAAAACTAGCTTGTCTTGCGACACGCTTACGCGAACGCATTCTCCGGTGTCATAACTCAAAAAACGTAGTCAGTTAAGACTTAGGCTGGTCAGAATGGCTTGATGATTTCTCATGCAAGCCCTATGCCTTTAGGCTAGGGTTCCTGACACTTCATCACGCCGTGTGTGTGCAACTTTCTCGCACTCTCTACCCCCAACCCCTTCCCGGAATAGGGAAGGGGAGCAGGAATCAAAGCCTCTCTCCCTGTGGGGGAGAGGTTTGGAGAGGGGTTTCAAGAATAAGTTGCACATCGCGTCTTCATCCTTTAGAGTTTTATTCCACCTCTGCCACATCATCTGTATCGGATGTTACATCATCTGTATCGGATACCACATCACTTATATCGGATGCCACGTCAACTGTATCTGATACCACATCACCTGTATCTGATGTCATCTCACCTGTATCGGCAGGAACGATCGCTACTCCGGTAATTGCGTCATCTTCATCTAACCGCTGCACTCGCACTCCAGTGGCAGATCGCGATTGGATAGAAATGGCATTTGTGGCTTGTCGGATAATAATACCGCGATTAGTAACCATCATGATTTCATCGTCGCTGTTGACAATCTGCAAAGTCGCTAACTTGTCTTTGGTTTTGCGGTTTTTGAATTTGGTTGCCATTAAACCTTGACCGGCACGATTTTGCAAGCGGAATTGAGCAACTGGGACGCGCTTGCCATATCCACCCATTGTAATTACCAACACCCAAGGACCAACACTGGCGTTAGGGGGAATTTCTTGTGATTCTTCTTCAACGATGATTTCTTCTGTTTCGACATCCTCGTTCAGGTCAACTTCTGTCTCTGTAACCGTATCCAAGGTGTCAAGAATTGCGGCAGGTAAAATCGCCATACCCACCAGTTCATCGCCTTTTTTCAACTTCATGGCTTTGACTCCACGAGTTGCCCTACCTAGAGGACGCAGTTGCTCTTGGGTACAGCGAAAGTGAATTGCCATACCCAGACGGGAACCAATGATGATGCTGTCTTCTACTCTAGCGCGTCCTACCCAGCGGAGTTGGTCGCCTTCTTCGAGAGATATGGCGATTAAGCCGTTAGCGCGAATGTTGCTAAATGCTTCCAATGCGGTTTTTTTGATGTTTCCGCCTTTGGTGAGCATTACCAGATATTCATCGCTGCTAAACTCGGAAACGGGGACGATGGAGGTGATTTTTTCCTCTTTGGGAATCGGCAGCATTTGGACAATTGGTGTACCCCGACTTGTACGGGAACTGACGGGAATTTGATATGCTTTGACGGAGTAAACAACTCCGCGATCGCTAAAAAATAAAACACTGTCGTGATCGCAGCAACTCAAGAAATGCTCAACGGTGTCATCCTCTTTAACTTTGGCAGCGGCTTTACCTCTGGTAGCACGATTTTGAGCTTCAAAGGTGTTGACTGGCATTCGTTTGATGTAACCTTGTTTAGTAATCAAAATAATCGCTTTTTCATTGGCGATCAAATCAAGGTCATCTAATTCGCCTTCACCTAATGAAATTACCGTGCGGCGAGGTGTGGCATGAGTTGCTTTTATTTGGCTGATTTCAGTTTCAATGATTTCTAAAATCCGTTCCCGCCGTGCCAATATATCTTGCAAGTTGGCAATTTGATGTTGTAAATCGTCGTGTTCTAGGCGAATTTTATCGGCTTCTAGTGCTGTTAAACGTCGCAGTTGCATTTGCAAAATTGCGTCCGCTTGCACTTCTGAAAGTCCGTAAGTTGTGATTAATTCACCTTTTGCTGTGGGCGCATCTGGTGCATGACGAATTAAGTTAATAATTGCATCTAAATGTGACAGGGCAATTAATAACCCTTGTAAGAGATGGTCGCGTTCTTCCGCTTTTCGCAGTTCGTATTGTGTTCTTCTAGTAATTGCTTGGATGCGAAAATCTAAAAAGACGCTTAAGAACTGTTTTAGGGTAAGAACTTGCGGTTCAGCATTTACCAACGCCAACATATTTGCGCCAAAGTTGGCTTGCAAAGGCGTTTGTTTGTAGAGATTGTTCAAGACGACGCGGGGATAAGCATCGCGCTTGAGTTCGATGACGATTCGCATTCCATCGCGATCGCTTTCATCCCGAATATCTGCAATTCCCTCTAAGCGCTTTTCGTTCACCATTTCGGCGATTCTTTCAATTAGCGCCGCTTTATTGGTTTGATAGGGCAATTCGGTGATGATAATCGCTTCTCTATCCGGGCGTCCGCGCTGTTCTACGGTTTCAATTGTAGCTACGCCCCGCATGGTTATCGAACCGCGTCCGGTGGTGTAAGCTTCTTTTATCGCTGCCGTTCCCAGAATAGTAGCTCCCGTAGGAAAGTCGGGACCGTGGATATATTGCATCAACTGAATATCAGTGATTTCTGGGTTGTGAATCAGCGCTACGAAACCATCAATCAATTCGCCCAAGTTGTGGGGAGGGATGTTAGTTGCCATCCCTACAGCAATTCCAGAAGAACCGTTGAGGAGTAATTGGGGGATACGTGCGGGTAAAACTGTCGGTTCTTGTTGGGAACCGTCGAAGTTATCGATAAAGTCTACAGTTTCCGATTCGATGTCTTGCAGTAAAGCGGCGCTGGTTAAGGATTGCAAGCGACATTCAGTGTAACGCATTGCCGCTGGCGGGTCGTTGTCTACTGAACCGAAGTTACCATGCCCGTTGACGAGAGGCGATCGCATGGAAAAATCTTGCGCCATCCGCACCAAAGCATCATACACTGCCGTGTCGCCGTGGGGATGATATTTACCCAGCACTTCCCCGACTACACGGGCGCATTTTTTAAACGGACGGTCTGCTGTCAACCCCAACTCATGCATGGCATAAAGGATGCGGCGATGCACAGGTTTCAGACCATCCCTGGCATCTGGTAACGCCCGACCTACAATTACGCTCATCGCGTATTCCAGATAAGACCGGGACATTTCGTTCCGCAGATCGGTTGCGATTATCCTATCCTGGGAATAAGTCATATAACCTTAAAAAACTCCAAAATTGGCAGATTTTAGCTTTTGTAATTCAGTAAACGCCGAATTATTCCAAATTACTATTGAATAATGGCAATTATTTGTTACAATTCTAGCACATTTTGCCTTCGTTTGCCGGGGCTAGGGACTGGGGACTAGTACCGCAAGGCAAAAGTCAAAAGTCAAAAGTCAAAAAGCTTATAGGGCAGACTTTTTAGCGATTTGGAATGGGTGGTTTATTTCCGTCGTACTGTACTAGTAGTCTGTCAAGAAATAATTGATGGTTGTAGAGACGCGAAATACGAAGTCTTGTGAGCGGGTTGTGGATTTGTACCAAGGTAGACGAGGTTTAGTTCGTTTGCCTTGTGCGCTCAAGAAGTGGTAATTTAAGTCCCAAGATAGTGTGTATCCCATCACAGCAGAGATTAAGCTGAGACCTATATATTTAGGGCAATATTCATGAGTCAGGAAAAAGATATTAATCAAGCTGAAAAGATGAATCCAGAGGGGGATGCGCCGGAATTAAGTCCAGAGGTACTAGACAAAATCAAACACCCGCCCAATATTGAAGATGTGTTGCGCGAACTGCCAAAGGAAGAACTTCGAGGTATGCCTGGTGTAGTACCGGAAATGCTTGATGAACCAAACGATGAAATGATTGGTTAGAGTTAGCAATAGTACAATTCATCAGCAAAAACGCCCGCAGGCTAGAAGCCTGGGGCTACCACAACAAAGCCTGCCTTCGCAGGCTATACGGACTAAGCCTGCCTTCGCAGGCTTAGTCCGTATAGCGATACCCTTACAGGGTATTGCTCTCTACAAGCCTTTCATTAAAGGATACAATTGAAACTGCTGTATCCTGCTGCCCACTTTGCTGACGCTATGTTCCCAGTTATTTATTCTGACGAGTTTTTGGAACACAAAACTGGATATTTTCATCCAGAGAAGCCAGAAAGATTAACTGCGATCGCCTCTGCTATCAAAGCAGCAGCATTTGCAGAACAAATTGAATGGCGATCGCCTACACCAACATCTGAAGCGGTCAATCTGATGTCTGTTCTGCAACAAGCACACAGCGATCGCTACATTCAAAAAGTTCAAGAAATCGCTGCAACCGGTGGTGGTTATTTGGATGGAGATACGCCAATTTCCCCGCGCAGTTATGATGTAGCGTTATTGGCAGCGAGTGCATGGTTAGATGGAATTAATGCTGTGCTAGCAAATCAAAATCCCGCTTTTGTGCTATCACGTCCACCAGGACACCACGCCGAAAGTGATACGGGGATGGGATTTTGCTTATTTTCTAATGCAGCGATCGCCGCTTTTTACGCTTTACAAAAACCGCAAATTCAACGTGTCGCTATTCTCGATTGGGATGTGCATCATGGTAACGGTACACAGGCGATCGTTGAAAGCAACGAGCAGATTGCTTACTGTTCTTTACATCAATACCCCTGTTATCCGGGTACTGGCAGAGCCACAGAACGCGGTTTTCATAATAACGTCTTAAACTTACCCGTGCCACCTGGTAGCGATGTGGCAGTATATCAGCCATTATTTGAAAACAAAATAATTCCCTTTTTATCTAACTTTCAGCCAGATTTACTAATAGTCAGTGCTGGTTATGATGGTAATGCTGACGATCCTTTAGCAATGATTAATTTACAACCAAAAGATTATGGTTTGTTCACCGATTATTGTTTAAAATTAACTCGGAAAATTCTTTTTGGCTTAGAAGGTGGCTATGATTTTAAAACACTATCTCAATCAGTAGTCGCCACCATAGAACGCTGTTTATTACCGTAGTAAGCGTTTCAACGCTTATTAAGGGCACTGAAGTGCCCACTACAAATACTTTCACATCAGCGATTTACCAAGCCAGATTGACTAACAGGAACATTGCCAACTTTTGACTCGCCCAAATAGTTATAAACCGCTCTTGACACTTGACGAATAAAGTACATTGCTCGATCATCGTGGTTAGGTCTGCGTACCAAAATACCCGCTAAATAGCTTTTACCGTTTGGCATTTGAATTATGCCAGCATCGCCCAAGATAAATCTGAGTGTACCAGTTTTATGAGCAATTACAGCTTTTTTATCTATGCCAGCAGGAAGTAACGATCTATTGTGATTGCGGCGCATGATTGCTAAAACTTGATTGCGGCTTTGTGGTGATAGCAAACGATTGTTAGTAAGTAACGCTGACAGTCTTACCAAATCTTTAGGGCTAGTTGTATTCGTGCCACCAATATCGGGAAGATTATTACGAATTACTGTATTTTGCAAACCCCAATTCCGAAAGCGTTGATTTAGTTTAGTTTCTCCGCCCAAACGGTCGATAATCATATTAGTCGCCGTATTGTCGCTAGTAACCATCATATTAGTGACAGTTTGCAAAACGCTGAATTTTGTACCTACGGGTTTGAATTGCATTGTTCCAGCTTCATTTGCAATCAAGCCACGGCGCATCACCAGTTTTTCATTCAGCTTAATTCTACCTGCGTCTATTTCTTCAAATAAAGCTACCAAAACCGGAAACTTGATAGTACTAGCTGCTGAAAATATCTTTTCACCATTAATATCTACATAGTTACCTGTTTGTAAATCTAAGAAAAACATTCCCGGATTTAAATAACGATAACGATTCATCAATGCTTTAATTTGCGAATTTAAAGCTGGTATTTCTTGACCTAAATTTATAACTCCCGCAAACGTAGAAGCATCAGTTGGTGCGATCGCAATATCTTGGCGGTTTTCACCAGTCGAAAATGAGACATCATTTGGCTGACGATTAATTGATGAAAAATTCACCACCCAATGCGATCGCGAATCACTTTTAATTGAAAGACCTTGAGGAGAAATATTGTAACCAGGTGCTAATTCAATTACTAATCGAGTACTTTGTCCATCAGGTTGTCCAATGCGAATTTCTTTAACAGCTTTGCCAAAGCTTTGTCGCTTAGTTGTAGTGTCAATCGTCGTTCCAGGTAAGTCAATGACTAATCGTTTAGGGTTGTCCAGTAAAAAAGCTTTAGGCTGTATACCAGAATCGGTTGTGATATGCAACTGATTTTGAGCTTGGTCAAAATACCAGGATTCTAATTTAGCTGCATTTGCTTGCTCAGACATCAACACTAAACTAGCCAAGCTTGCCAAAAATAAGCGACATTTCATGTGTGTGTTTAAAATGTATTTACATTTACTTAAACTTTATTTACCCGAATTTTGCTTTGCATCAGGAAAATAAAGTATTAAAAAAATTAATTAATTTTTAACCTTTAAAAGAAATTACAAAATTATGTGCAATTGCCCTTGACAAAAACCTTTAAAATTATTAATGATATGGCTTTTAGCTCTTACGTCGAAAAGCAAGAGCGGTTCGCGAACCATAATCCTGCCAAAAGTCAGGTATTAATGTCCAGAAATTAGGGAAGGTAATAAATCAAGGTAAGTGTTTTTGAAATGGCAGAAGATTTATTGATAAATTTGGCTCTTCACGCGATCGCCCCTTTTTTTCGTCTTCCAATTTGATATCAGCCACAAAAAATAAAACATTCAATAACAAATGTAGAATCCTCATTATAATTCATTCCTACCATCCTAATTTGTGGTTCTTGCCATTTTTGGCGTGGCACTTTCAACTTTACTTTAATCCACCTAATTAAATCTAAGACATAATCATCAAAGATTCGCGAATATAATTCGCGAACCGCTCATTTTTTTCCACATAAGAGTGAAAAGTCAGGTTGCAATCATCTGCATTCCTCCTGGTGCGGCTAAAGTCAAACCACGACGCACAGGACGTACAGGACGCTTATTTACTCTTGATAGTTGAAACTGAGAAAGAATTGTTGCCAATACCACTTTCATTTCATACTGAGCAAAAGCCAAACCAATACAGCGACGACTACCCCCACCGAAGGGTAAATACTCATATTGGGAAAATTGTCTTTCTAAAAAGCGTTCTGGTTTGAACTGCTTTGGTTGTGGGTAAACTTGTTCGCGCTGGTGCGCTAAATAGATACTGGGGACTACTATAGTTTTTGCTGGTAGATGATAGCCCATAATTTCAATTGGGGATTTGACTATCCGAATAAAACCAGCCATTACGATGGGATAAATTCGCAGTGTTTCTTGGCAAACTGCATTTAAATAAGGTAGTTTAGTAATAGTACTCGGATCTGGGTTGTTACCAAGAGGAGCGAGTTCTTTTAATAGTTTGTCGCGCACTTCTGGTAAATAATCAATCCAGTAAAAAGCCCAAGTCAATGCCGAAGCAGTGGTTTCATGTCCGGCAACCAGCAGCGTCATTAACTCATCGCGTAGCTCTACATCTGACATGGGCAGACCGTCATCATAACGAGCAGACATCATCAAACTGAGGATATCTTGGCGATTTTGGTTAGATTCAGTTCTTCGTTCTTCAATTAGAGCATAAATAAGCTCATCAATTTGTTTCATCAAGCGTAGCATCCGACCCCAAGGACTCCATGCACCTAAATCTTTTTGGATAAACGGAAAAAAGAAGACGGTGGACATAAATGGGGAACCTATGAAATCCAACAGGGATGTCAGTAGCTGACGAAGTTCTTGAAAACGCTGTCCCTCATTTAAACCAAATACAACTCGTAAAATGACGCGCATAGTGATTTCTTGCATCGACGAACGAATATTAAAAGGCTTGTTAATTTTCCACTCGTCGCTTACTTGCTGGGTGATTTGGCAGATAGTTTCACCATAAGCCCGCATTCTATCACCATGAAAAGGAGGAGTTAATAGTTGACGTTGGCGGTGGTGGCGATCGCCATCCAGTAGAATCAAAGAATTATCCCCCAGCAAAAATCGTAAACCTCGATTTCCCCTTCCACTCTCGAAATGCACAGAATCAGCAGCAAAAATCTCCTGTAGTGCTTGCGGATGACTAAAGTAGACAACGGCAAAATCACTTGTATTCAAAGCAGTGAAGGTGTCACCATAAGCTTTGGCAAAATTATCAGCGTATTCCAACGGCTGAAAAATCAATTTCATCCGTCGCAGAAATCTCGGCTTTTTTGGTCCATCAGGTAGGCTTTGCTTGGCTGTCATATACACTTGTTAAGTTGATGGCTTCTCGATTCTATCGTTGCCTATTGAAGAGGGGGAAAAGGGAAAGGGCAAGGAAAAGAATTATTACCAATGCCCAATGCCCCATTCCCAATGCCCAATACTTTTATGTCACACAAAGAGGTATAGTCTTGTAAGGTAGCGTCAGTAGCAAAAAGTAAGTGGTCAAAATCATCGCTATCCTCAACGGCAAAGGTGGCGTGGGTAAAACCACTACCGCAGTCAATCTGGCTGCAACTTTTGCTCAAGAGAAAAAGGTTCTTTTCATTGATGCAGATATTCAAGGTTCTGCTAATTGGTGGTATAACCGCAGTCGCAATGGTATGGGGTTCGACCTATCTCAAGAGACAGATCCTCAACTTTTAGGTAATTTGGGAAAGATAACAGGTTACGATTTAATAGTGATAGATACGCCTCCGGCACTACGCTCTGAAGTATTGCGGGCGGTATTAGCGATCGCAAACTATTTGGTTTTGCCTACACCCCCAGCAGCAATGGATTTAGCTGTCCTAATTGACACAATTCAAAAAGCCGTCACTCCCTTGGGAACACCTCATCGGGTGTTACTAACCAAAGTTGATACACGGAGTTTGGGAGAAGCATACGAAGCTAAAAACACCTTGCTTCAATTAGGAATACCCGTTTGTAATAACTTTATTCGTGCTTACAAAGCACACGAACGAGCAGCGCTGGATGGTATGGCGATTACTCAATGGCGAGGAAATAATGCACGCGAAGCGGAGTCAGATTACCGCCGCGTAGCTGATGAATTAAAGCGTGATTGGAGGAAATTATGGTTAACAGACATCTAGCTGACGTACTACAAGAACAAGCACAAAAATTTACACCAAATGAAGGTGAATCTGCAATCGAAGTTGCTGCTCAAGTAATTATAGAACATGCCGAATCATCTGAAGAATTGTCAACAGATACACCTGAGCAAACTCCGGCTACAGACACAAGTCCAACCAAGGCTGATTTAGAAGCAATGATCCAAGAGTTGCAAGAAAGAGACGAACAATCACGCCAGAGAGAAAAACAATTACAGCAACAAAATAGTGATTTGCAGTCAGCTTTGTCTCAAGAAAAATCGCTTTTTTACGAACAAAAAGCATTAGTAGAACGTTTGACAAAAGAGCTTGATGATACAAAGAAAGCTGCACTAAAACTTGCAGTAGCTAATTCTCAACTTATAGAAGAAAGCAATGTTCTCAAAAAAGAAAAGGAAAGTATTGTTGTAAAACAAGAAAAGGAAATCATCCCAGCTAGCAGCTACAGAAAATCATATCAGTCATTAGAAAAAGCACCGCAACACCAACCTCAGCAAAATCAATTAAAACCAGCCGCTAGCTACTACAAAAAATCATATTACTCATCATCGGAAAAGCCGCCACAACAGGAACCTGAGCAACATGAATTTAAACCAGCCGGGAGCTACAAAAAATCACATAGAACATCAGAAAATTTAGCCCAAAATCAACCGGATGAAGGTGCTGATAGTTCTTCTCAAATGTGGTTACTTGACTAGAATAAATTAGTAAGGCAAATACATATCAAAGTGGAAGTATAAATATTTGATATTAATACTTATGACTAAATTCTGAAATATGTTGTGCCGTAATTTGCGGCTGTTCTAAGTGAGGAACATGACCGCAATCTGAAATCCAGATAAGTTTACTATGTGGAATTGCCTTGTTAAATCTCTCGGCATCCACAGTACCTAAAATCCGATCAAAATCACCCCATAAAATCAGCGTAGGTTGTTTAATTTGTGATAATTGATTAAGTTTAAAACCACTGTAACCACCACTTTTAGTAAAAGCAATCAAAGCTAAATGCCAACTAGGCATTTCTAAATGCAAAGCTGCACACAATTGAGCATCACTTGAAGCAAGGCTTTTGTTTTTGTAAGCAGCGCGAGAAATGCTTTGACGTATCTTTGGATTACGTAAAAACTGAGTTGCCAAATAATCCAACGGGGGAAACATCAACTTACTTAACGGTGAACCAGCCGTCAAACCAGCACTATCAATTAACACTAGCTTCTGCACTACTTCCGGGTAAGTCAGGGTGAAATCAATTGCTGCGGCGCCCCCCATCGAGGCACCGACTAAAATTACAGGTTGATTAATTACAGTTTTCCAGAAAGAATAAAGATGAGTTTTAATTGCAGTGGGGCTAAACTGTATTTGAGAAACTCTATCTGTAAACCCAAAACCCAATAAATCTACGGCAAAAGTGTCATTGTTTTCTGCTAATAATGGCAAAAGGCGACGAAATTCTAACAAAGAACTATCAAAGCCGTGAATTAATAAAATCGGTGTTCCACCACTTCCTTTATGTACATAAGTTGTGGTAATAGGTTGTGTACTCAGGGGAGTACTGATCGCTATCTGTTCAATACTTTGAGCGAGTGCGATCGCATCAGCTTCTCTTAATTGCCCAACCCCCGCAGGAAGAAAACTAGCAAACATAATTTTTAGCTTACCTTGTATAAGTAAAGATAGCAATTCTATCCTTAAAACTACAGCAGAATAGACGTAGCACTGCTACGTCTCTACAAGGAGAGGGGTTTTATATACAGCATATTTCACTCCTTAGGAGGTACATGCATAAAACCCAAAACCCGCTCTGAGACGTTCCGCCGGAACGTCTCTACGTGTATTCAATAAAAACGCAATCTGCTGTATATACTTCCTAAACCTGAAATCTGCTCTATATTATGAATATATTTTATCGTAATCCTAAATAAAAGCGTTAAATTAGCTATCTCTATTTCTCTCTTACTCTGCGTTTTCTGCGGTTCGTTTTCTAAAAAAATTATCATAAATAATCTAATATTACTACATATGAAACAATGGATACTCAGCCCTAACGAAGCCAAACAATTAATATCCCAAGGTGCAACAATTCTTGATACTCGCAACAAATTAGCATGGTTTCTTGGACATATACCGGGCGCTACTCACGTCACCTGGCAAGAATTTTCGCAACCGGAAAAACCTTATCAAGGCAACCTCCTAAAAGACGAAAATCTTCTCCAAGAAAAACTACGTAAATTAGGAATTTTCAATTCCAAACCTGTAATTGTAATTGGCAATCCAGCTCATAACTTTGGTGAAGAAGGGCGCATCGTTTGGATGTTACGCACCTTGGGACATAACAGCGCAGCTTTCGTTGATGGCGGATATAATGCACTTGTAAAAGTAGGTATTCCCACTACTTTTGGAGGAAATCAACCTCAAGAAATCGGAGATTTTGTTGTCAACCGCACCGCATTATGGGAAATTGAGCGGGATGAACTTAAAGCGAATCTAGCAGAAAATAAGATAATAGTAATTGATACTCGCGAAAAGCGAGAATATAATGGGGCAACTCCTTACGGTGAAAAGCGCGGAGGACATATCCCTGGTGCAGTGCATTTCTACTTCAAAGATTTAATAGATAATAAGGGAAACTTACTTCCACCTGAAGAAATTATCGCTCCTCTACAAGCAATAGGAATTCAATATAATACTCCCATTGCTAGTTATTGTACAGGTGGTATTCGTTCGGCTTTTTTTGTCAGCGTTTTGGCTTCTTTAGGCTTTACTAATGTGAAAAACTATGCTGGCTCAATGTGGGAATGGTCAGCCGAAGAGTGCAAAGAGCTATCCACTTAAGTAAAAAGCACTCTTTGCGCTTACTACGTCGTACAATTGATAACGCCCATCCCTTGACTTAGGAGTTGATGCCATGCCGATGGCGGTTGGAGTAATTGAAACTTTAGGTTTTCCAGCTGTGTTAGCAGCCGCAGACGCAATGGTGAAAGCAGCCAGCGTAACATTGGTATACTACGGTCTAGCGGAAAGCGGTCGCTTCTTAGTCGCAGTCAGGGGACACGTAGCTGAGGTGAAAACGGCGGTTGCGGCAGGAATCACTGCCGGAGAGGAAGCTTACGGTGGTGAGGTAATCACCCACTACATCGTTCCCAACCCTCCGGAGAATGTGGAAAGCATCTTGCCCATCCACTTCACCGAAAAATCAGAACCATTCCGTATGTTCTAATCAAGTTCGCTATCAAAATCTGTAGCGAACATTCGTGCAATTATTGAGTAGCGCCACATAAGTTTACTTATACAGGAGATCAATTATGTCATCATCACAGGCAGTTGGAGCATTGGAAACTAAGGGTTTCCCTGCTGTGCTAGCAGCAGCAGACGCAATGGTAAAAGCCGGTCGAGTCACCCTTGTCGGTTATATCAGAGTTGGTAGCGCTCGCTTTACAGTCAATATTCGCGGAGATGTTTCGGAAGTAAAAGCCGCTATGGCTGCTGGTGTTGATGCGGTCGAAAATGTTTATGGTGGTACTTTGGAATCTTGGGTGATTATTGCTCGTCCTCATGAAAACGTTGAAGCTGTTTTACCCATAGGCTATACAGATCAAGTCCAAGAGTATCGCGAATCTGTTGAAAACCCCATTATTGGTGCTAACAGGAGATTGACTTAAAGTTATTTGTTAGTTGATGGTTGATGGTTGATGGTTGATAGTTGATGGTTGATGGTTGATGGTTGATGGTTGATTGTTGTTTTACTAACTACTAACTACTAACCACTAACTACTAACCACTAACCACTAACCACTAACTACTAACCACTAACCACTAACCAATAACTAATATATGTCTGATGTTTCGATTATCATCCCCACTTTGAATGAGGCAAAGTGCCTGGGACGCACCTTGCGTCATCTAAGTGTACTGGAACCCCCAGCTTGGGAAGTACTGGTTGTGGATGGTGGTAGTTCTGACGAAACGATCGCCATCGCCGAAACGGCAGGTGTACAAGTAATTTCTGCCAAACAATGCGGACGCGCTTTCCAATTAAATCAAGGTGCAGAAGTTGCAACCGGAGAAATCCTCTGCTTTCTCCACGCAGATACTTTGGTCAGCGATGACTTGGTAACAGTCATTGAACAGACACTAGCAGACAAAACTGTTGTAGCCGGCGGTTTTATTTCCCTGATGACAGGTGAAAAAACAACGCGCTGGGGAGTTTCACTGCACAACTGGCTAAAAACTTACTATGCACCGTTGATTTTTCGCCCACATTTGTTTTTTCAAGGATTGCGCTTATTGTTTGGCGATCAAGTAATTTTCGCACGTCGCGTTGATTTCGGGGAATGTGGGGGTTTTGATAGCAACCTCCCAATTATGGAAGAAGCCGACTTGTGCCTCAAGCTAGTACGACGGGGAAAAATTCGCTTGGTGAATCGGATCGTCCAAAGTAGCGATCGCCGTGTGGCAAAATGGGGCTTCTTCAAAGCCACCGCAATATATCTTTACATCGGCTTTCTTTGGGGTGTTGGTGTGTCGCCACAATACCTGAAGCAATTTTATAAAGATATTCGATGAAAATATCAGGACTTACGCAAAATACCTCTCAAACCCTTATTCCTCTGTTTCCTCTGCGTCCTCTGCGGTTCGTTTTTCCGTTATTGCTGCGTAAGTCCTAAATATTTAACGTTTCGTGTCCTGATTGTAGTCAGCGCTTCAGCGCTAAAATATCAAAATATAAACATAAATTATTGCTTTTGGAGAACCTTTATTAACTCAAAATACTAAGCCAGTAGTCAGCCATCTGACCACGCCCTTCTAAGCTTGCACTCAGAAAATCTGTGCAGGGTAAGCTTGTATTTTTGTTCTCGTCTAGAAATTTTCTGAGCGCTGGCAACTCGTTTTCAAGTATTGCATCGAAGTAATAATCAGTTATTAGATAATAGTATGGCAGCATCCATTTTAATTCTTTGTCTAACTTGTTTGTAGATGCAAGGGCTTCAAGCTGTTCTAATACCTCCCACCCATCCAATTGGTGCAATCCAGTGAGGAATGATGGCTCTATAAAATCAAACCACCACAGGAACAATGCTCGTTTAAGTGCTTCGATATCACCCTGGACAGCAAGCTCCACATATTTGTTATAAACACGACGGTAGTTGTCGAATATACCACTGCTTTCTAACTCAGCCTCCTTCTGTTCAATTAGTCCTTCGATACCGCGCACTTTGTCAAGTATTTGACACTCCTCCAAAGCAAGTTCATTCAAATCCATTTGCATTTTCCTAATAATTCACAGCCGTCGTTACAAATATTCCACACCCGAAGTATAAATATGCTCAATCCATTGCTATGCTACCTCTAGACCATTGAATAAACAGAATAATGTTAAAAGTCTTCGCGATCGCATGGTGGCTCATTTAAGGTCACAAAAAAGCTGAGACTAGAAATAAGAACAAAACAAAGTCCATCGCCTACCAAACTGGAGAAACTTATATAGTTAAAACAGCGTCTAAATTGACGTAAACCATATTTGCAGTTATAAAGCTGCTTCCCTTGTCAGCTTTGCCCAACCCCCCTTTCTTGAAAGCGGTATGCTTATATACTCTTGATAAATCATTTTTCTCTTTATAAAACATATAACTTTACAAAACTTCAAATTTCTGCCCAGGTGAGGAAAATAGCTAAAAGACGTTCATTTGCGGCTATAGCAAACAAAAAGCAAAAACAGCAATGTGGAAAATACTGCATAACTTGAGTGATTCCAGACCTAAATAATAGAAGAAGTCGAAACAACGGCTTCGAGTGAATAATCACGCTCGATGTCCACCAAAGACATCATTCAATCAAGGCAACTGCCAGTTAAAAATTTGAGTGGAATAAATGGGGGTTGTGATGCAAACTTTAAAACAGGGTTTCGAGGAGCGCAATCTCGCTATGGCTTCAGAATCAGAAAAACTGACGCTATATTGGCGCCAACGTTTGGCAGCAGAGTATCCAGAACAAAGCCAAGCAAATAGAGAAACTATTATTCTTTGGCTTTTGGGAAGTAACTCAAAACGCTTTGACTTACTTAATCCTAAAGAGTTAGATATCGCCAAACAAGCGATGGAATATCGCTATCGGATTTTATGCCAGCGCTACTTAGGAATGGGTAGAGAACGCGCTTATCGCAATTTAATCACTCGGCTAGGGAGTTTAGCGACATTACGGAATAAAATCCAAACTTGGATTTCTCTGAGTCGCGATCGCCAACGCAGTGTCATGGACGTATTGCAAGAAGTACTCCAAGAGTTACTGCAAAGCGATAACTACATGCAACAGCAAATGGCTTGCATCGCTGAGTTTACAAAGGATGCCAGACTACAGAATTCTTTGTTGTTTGCCACCATAGAAGAATATTGCCTACGACCAGTACGCAATCAACCGTTACTAGCTTACCGTTTTGTAAATTACTTGCGACGTACCCAACGTGGTGGCTTAACCCAAGTGCCTGGTAGTGATTTAATTAGACTAGTTTCCGAAGAAATTCTTACAGACGACAACGACAACCGGGTTAACTTAGCCGATAATCAGGCGATCGCCGAATATGTTGAAGCACAACAAGTAGAAGAACAGCAAGTACTGCGAAATGCAGTCAAGCAAGAATTTGAAACTTATCTTCAAGAAAATTTAGGGGAAGACGCAGTGCAGTGGTTGCGACTGTATCTGCAAGGCAAATCCCAAGATGAAATCGCCAAAAAACTGAGTAAGCCAATTAAGGAAATTTACCGACTGCGAGAAAAAATTAGCTACCATGCTGTACGTGTCTTTGCCGTCAAAGACAAACCCGAACTAGTAGATAACTGGCTAGAAATTTCTCTAGACGAACACAATTTGGGATTAACACCGCAGCAATTTGGCAAATTACAGTCAAAATTGAGTTTAATTGAGCGGCAGTTATTAGAACTGCGAAAAGCAGGTAAATCCATCGAAGAAATTGCTAAACAGTTAAAACTCAAAACTCATCAGGTAATGGGCGAATGGAGTAAAATCTATCTCGCGGCTCAAAATTTAAGAACTCAGGAGTAACCCAATATTCGCGCTTGCTGCCCAATGCACAAGCCCAAATAAACTTTCTATATATTTGTAGTTAATTTAACTTTTATCACCCGATAAAGTAGGTTTATTTACTACCAAATAACTTAGAGGCAGAATACGATATAAGGAAACATCAAGCAATCAAATCTATGTTGTCTTCACAAGGCAAAGCAAGTGATACCGAAGTAATTGCTAATCAACTGTTAACCGCTACTCCCAAAGAGTCGCTGCGCGAACAGAAGCAAACATTTGAACTGATAGAACGTATCTTGTCCTTTGAAGCTTGCTTATATCATCAAATTTTGCCATATACCATAGAAGATAACAAATTGTTACTGGGCATGGTTAATCTAGAAGATACTGCGGCGCTAGATTACGCTGGTAAGATTTTGTCTTATATTAATTGCACAATGGTGACTGTAGCGATCGCTGCCGATACCCACCGCAACATACTCTCAGCTTACCTCAACTACAAAAATACATCCCAAGCAGTAGCCAATGTTGCAATTGAACATAGCGCAGCTACCATTGCCACCGAGCCAGAGACATCTACTGTAGCTGAGACAAAAAAAAGCGAAAATACTTTTCAACAAGCAGATTCTCCTGTTCTGCCAGACCCTGATAACTTGTCTAAAGCGAGTATCCTTTTTGCCAGTGCAGACAAAAAGACACAGGAAAGTACCTCGGAGCGATCGCTCTTCAATTTACCAATATTACTTATACCAGTTCCGGATCTATTACTGCCTGTTGAACAGCTAGCAACACTACAACCTAAGAAATTACTAACAGAATTGCTAGGACGACTTCTCGCGGGGGGAATTGGTCGTTTGTATTTGGAAAGACAACCTTACGAAGGCAGGATACTCTGGAGTGATAATGGAGTCTTGCAATCCGTCTTAGAAAAACTTCCTCTCTCTGTTTTTCAGGGAGTACTTAATCAATTAAAGCGACTAGCAAACCTGCCTGTAACTACATTTGCAGAAGCAAAACAGGTAGAGAAAGAATGCTTGTATCAAGAAAACCGTTTGTTATTACGCTTGCGAGTGATGCCGGGAAGGCACGGCGAAGAAGCGACACTACAAGTACTCCGGGGAGCCGCCTTAAAATTCTATCAACAACAACAGTTAGCAGGTCTTAGCCGCGATGCTATCGGAATTTCCCAACAACTCAGTTATAAATTGCACGAACTACAACAACGGCTAGTCTTGAATCGCAACACCAACCCCGGACAACTAGAAGCTTTTATGGCACTGAATCAACTCTTGGATGATTTAGACAATCAAATCAAAATACTTACAGATGCTTCAGAGCCACCGATAAAGAACAAATAAAAATCTGTCAGTAAAACCGCTGATTCCGCTGTGATAGTTATTGTGTTGTAATGGAACCCTAGACCGATAAACCGAGAGGTTGCGGTTGAATATCAAGAAAATTTTGATACCGTATTCTACTAAAGGTTACGGTTTTTAAAACATACATATAGTAACAAATCTAATTTTCTGCTCTTAAATCCATTTTTTGCAGATATTTCATGCAGACTGAGATTTTTAGTCAAACTTTCCCCCTAATGAGTACAGCCAATCCACAATCTTTAGAATGGCTGCTCAACGTTGCAATTGAACACGAATATCCAGCAGGGCGAGCCGTTTTAATGGAAGATGCCTGGGGAAACGCGGTTTACTTCGTGGTTTCTGGTTGGGTCAAAGTGCGGCGCACGCGCAACGAAGATTCTGTTGCTTTGGCAATTTTAGGACAGGGTGATTTTTTCGGCGAAATGGCAATTTTGGATGAGTCTCCCCGATCAACCGATGTGATTGCTCTTTCGCCTGTAAAATTACTGAGCATTTCCAGAGAGCGCTTTATTCAAATATTGTTTAAAGACCCGCAGTTGCATCACCGAATGCTGCAATTGATGGTGCGGCGATTGCGGCAAGTTAATTTACGTTTGCAAATGCGGTCTTCACCACCAGCAGTTAAACTCGCTCAAACTCTAGTCAGTTTGGGCGAAAGTTACGGTCAAGAATCAGAAAAAGGAAAGGAAATTTTTAATATTCCTTACAAAGATTTTGCAGAAGTTACAGAAATTAGTGTGGAAGAAACCACCAAAATCATGGAAAAGCTTGATGAAAAAGGTTGGATCAAAATTGACAACGCTAATCAGGTAGTTTATCTGGTTAACTTCAAACAATTGATAAATTTGGCTGGTAAAGTCTAATTATTTACGAGAAAAATGAGTAATTTTATACTAGATTTCTGGGTTGTTGACGGTACAGGTTCGGGTGGGTAAATTTTACCCCCACCCAATTTACAAAGCCGCATCAAAAACCTGCTGTGCAGTGAGGTTAAGTTGGGAGAAGGTAGGGGACAATAACTTTTTCATGGTCTCCGGTTGGGGGTGCCATCTTAATAATTACTCCATTATGTAGCTCGTACCGCACCCCGTCGTTAGGATACCACTCGATAAATTCTTCAAAAGTTACTGGTAATGGTAGGGTTTGGGTCATAGGATTTTGCAAGCCCTACTTACTTTTGAGATTAGTAACTTTAATCATTTTTTCAATGCAATTTAGTATTATCCCATTCCAATGTAATTTCCAGATTTGCTGTAGATGTACCTTTCACTAGTAAAGCTGTGAGTTTTCCAGATTCAATGCCTATTTCTATACCAAATTTTACAGTGAATTTATCTGGCTTAACTTTGTGGAGTGCTTCGGCAATTTCCTTAGACAGAGATTCTATGGTGTCGGTTACTTCGCTAAAAGGTCGGGTGTGAAAATTTATTTTGCGATCGCCTATCGGTGTAGCTTCAACTTTGACACTTGTACCATCAGCAAGTTCTACGGAAATTATTCTACTTTGGAGTTCCATGTTGAGATGCAGAGAATTACTCTGCTTTTATAACATTCAATCACTGGTTATAAATCTTACTAACAAAATAATGAAACTAAAAGTAATCTGTGCTGGGTGTAAATAAGGACATTTGATATTCAGCAAGAAAAGCGCCTAACTTATTCAACTTCCTACTAAATTCATCGCAGCTAAAACAGCTTTTTGGCTGACATCTTTATAGACTGTATTCAAATATTTCATTACTACATCCGCAGAAGTTAAATTTCCTACATTCTCTTCTTCCTTTGCTAAAGGAATTGACCCCAAAACATCTAAAACTGTCTCGCTACCCGATGGCGCAATTACTACTAAAGAAGACTCTAACGGCTCATTATATTGCCAGAAAGAGTCAATTTTTACAGAATGTTGAGTGTTAGTTGTTGATTGTTGGTGATCCGTTATTTGAGAAGGTGTTATTTGCGTCTTGTCATTATGAGCGCTGCGTAATTGCCGTAAATCGCTGATAATTTGCTCTTTAGTGCGTCCGCGCAATTGAAACAGTACAAATGGATCTTCACTAAAGCGATCGCCTAATTGATAGTAAATTGCGCCAACATGTTTGCACGGATTTGCTTTATCAGGACAAGAGCATTTACTATGAACATCTGATAAAGTGAAAGGAAAGAGCGTCATTCCATTACTAGTAAATACATCTTCGATATTTTGTGGCATTTCTCCCGCTAAAAGTTTTGCCGCAAAAATCGCTCTTTTAGACATTGTTTCAATCACATAACCCCACTCTTCATCACTAAAGGGGTCAAGAGAAAGAGAAACTTTATATGGTTCAACTTCGCTACCTTGCACCTTCGCTAATACCTTTGCACCTTTAAATTCTATGCTGAGAACATTTCCCTGACGAGCATAAGTTCTCGCACGTTCCAAACGTTTTTTAAAACGATAGGAATCTAATAAATCAAGCCACCTTTGTGACCACCATTCTCGACTTGCTTGTAATGTTAAATTCGTCATTTTTGCTAGTTGTTGGTTGTTGGTTGTTGGTTGTTGGTTGTTGGTTGTTGGTTGTTAGTTGTTGGTTGTTAGTTGTTGGCTGTTGGTTGTTGGTTGTTAGTCAACGATCATCCACTAACTACTAACCACCATCCACTAACCAATAACAACTAACCACCATCCACTAACAACTAACCACCATCCACTAACCATTTTTTCATTCGGAATCCTCGTCTATTATTGCACTGCGGTCAAGTAATAGTAAGTTGCGGAGTTGGTCTGTATCCATTTCTGTTAACCACTCTTCACCTGCACCAACAACTTGTTCCGCGAGTTGTTTTTTACTTTCTATCATGTCATGAATTTTTTCTTCTAAAGTGCCTGTACAGACAAATTTATGCACTTGCACATTGCGAGTTTGACCAATGCGAAATACTCTATCTGTGGCTTGATTTTCTACTGCGGGATTCCACCATCTGTCATAGTGAAAAACATGATTTGCTCGTGTTAAATTCAGTCCGACACCACCAGCTTTAAGAGAAAGAATCATTATTGGTGGTCCTTGAGGGTCATGTTGAAAACGGTCTATCATTTCCTCGCGTTGTTTTTTGGAGGTGCTACCGTATAAAAAGAAAATTTCTCGCTTTAGCTGCTTTTCTAAATGGGGTTTGAGTAACTTGCCCCATTCGGCAAATTGTGTGAAAATTAAAGCGCGATCGCCTTCTGATATCGCTTCATCTAACATTTCCTCTAACCGCTGCAATTTACCAGAATGATGCTGTTCTAAAGTATTTTGCTTTAAATATTGCGATGGGTGATTGCAGATTTGTTTCAACTTGATCAATAAAGCTAAAATCTTTCCTCGACGTTGCAATCCTTCTGCTGTTTCAATCTCAGCTAAAGACTCATCAACGACTTTTTGATAAAGTGTGCCTTGTTCGGGAGTTAAACCACAAAATACTGCCATTTCCTGCTTTTCTGGCAAGTCTTGAATAATTTCGCGATCGCTTTTCAATCGACGCAAAATAAATGGCTGCACTAATGAGCGCAATTGTCTCAAAGAAGCCGTATCACCATACTTTTCAATTGGGATCGCAAACCGTCTCTGAAAAAATTGCTTAGTTCCTAAATATCCCGGATTGAGAAAGTCTAAAATAGACCATAATTCTTGCAATCTATTTTCTACAGGTGTACCCGTCAAAGCAATACGAAAACTTGCTTCTAATTGTCGCACCGCTTGGGACTGCTTCGCCTCTGAATTTTTCACATTTTGCGCTTCGTCTAAAACAATTCCTTGCCAAGAAACGCTTTGTAATAACTTGATATCTCGGTAAACCAGTGAGTAACTCGTAACAACTAAATCTTGCTTTTTCACGGCTTCTGCAAACGCTTTCCCTTTAGGACGTTTGTCACCGTGATATTGTACAACTTTCAGGGTTGGGGCAAATTTCCTAACTTCGCGTTCCCAGTTTCCTAAGACTGAAGTTGGACACACAAGTAATGTTGGTTTTTCTAATGCTTCTTCTTCTTTGAGATGCAAGAGAAATGTAATAAATTGGATGGTATTATGGCAAATAATATTATTAGCAACAAAATTATGATGTTTGCTAACTTCAAAATCATAAACCCAACCTTCGTAATCGATATCCTCGATGCTCTCAATCTGACAGTAAAAAACTTCTTGGTCAACAAGATGTTGTAAAGATTGTTTGGTTAAGCTCAAATTTTCTACGTTTAAACGAGTATAAGCTTCTAAGGTTTTAGTCGTCCATTTGGAAAGTTTGCGTAGCTGATACTGTTCTTGAGCTACACCACTAATAATGCGGTTAATACCAACTAATACTTTCTGCAAACTCTCTTGAGAAAATTGTTGAGTTCCATTAATATAGACAGTATTGTGCATTCCAAAATGCCGCAATGGTAGCTTTGTTTCCTCAACTATTTGGGCAACGATTTCCGAAGCGGGAATTCCTTCAACGTTTGTGTTGCTTACTCGTTCACAAATTTCTTGCAACTTTCGTTGTTTTTCTGGAATACTAAACTTAATTTCTTCCAAAAACCTACGAGCGCTATTTCCACCGATAATACCTATATAGTAAGTCCGGTAGATACCGCTACCATTAGTGGCACACTTTTGTTTGGGTGATATTCGCAACCAAATTCCAAAACGTCGCAACAGTACAGATAGCTGTTGAATTAGTAGCGGTGAAGCTGTGCTAATTTCGACACTCCGCATCCGTTGAATAACAGCAGATTCAGCATCGAAATAGTGCTGTAAAAAGATACGTACACTATCCAAATCTGCTTGCATGATGAAGGAAGGAATCGATTTTTCAGCTGACAATTTGCCCCAGATATAACCTTTAGCTTCTAAGAATTTCCTGTATGCTTGACTGTTAATTCGTAGCCCAGAAACTCTGCCTGGGAATGTATAGATGCTAGGACTGTTAATTTTGATATCATAGCGTTTGCCAATACGTTGAAAAGTCTGGAGTAAATACTCTAAAATTGTGGTATCTTTTTGCGATATTGTGACAGCACCCTCCTTAGATAACTCATGCCCTTCAGCAATTTGCCAAGCCAGTAACCTGACCAAATCTGGGTCTTCAGGTTGCCCGTTCCAGAGCATTTTAGCTGGCACACAGACATAATCCCCTACTTGTAATTGATTAGTCCAACCTTTATCTGTGAGTAACTTGTGACGACGGGTGATAGTAACACTGCTGCCATCTTGTAACGTGACTTTTCGCAACTTCTCGCGCACTTGCTGCCGATAAAGCTTTTGAATCGGAGCCTGCAAAATTTTGCCAGTTTCATCTATAGAATTTACTAGCAATTCATCTGTTGATTCTGCCCAAAATCCTTCACCGTCAAACTCTGTTTTTCCAGCGTAGGTTTGCCAGATTTCTTGTGCTGTAATTAATTTTCCATTTACGTATACCTGTGTGTTTTCAGACAAGCATTTACCCAATCCCATATCGTCGGCAAGACATGCACCTAAACCCCAACGTTCTAGAAATGCCAGCCAAGCCACACCTCGTTCTTGATAAGGTCGTAATTGTCCTTGAAAACTTTCTGGTGTGGGTAAAGGTGCGATCGCCTGATTATTTGTTAGCGCTCCAACTAACTCTTGCAATGCTCCAGATGCTTCAAAACTAACTACCGGTAATTTTTCAATTGTCTGAGTGTCCCCAGTACTCAAACGCAAAGCATCTTCCAAAGAAAGCGTCATTTGTTCTTTACGAGATGTAAAAAATGCTTGAGCCGTTTTAATATCTTGAGGACGCAACTCGACCCACTCACCGTTAATTTCCACCAGCGGACTATTTAACGCCACCAATCTATCAAATTGTGCCTTAGAAATTGTCTGTCCACCAATTGCCAATTGCCACTCAAAATTTAGCAGACTTTGCAAACCCAAACGCCCTTGTTTGTTTTCCGTTTGTGCTGTTATTTTTAAACCTAATTTGTTAGCAATATCTCCACGATTCGCCAAACTAGCAGGCAATATTACCCCTAAACCACTGTCTTCAAAACGCCACGCCACCGACTTAATAAACTCATATCCTTGCATTGGATTGAGACGGCAAGATTGAGGATTTTCCGTTTCCAAACTTAATGCAATTGGCGGGTAAAATCGAGAAGCTAACCCCAAACCGCGCAATAAAGTTTCTTGAGGCTGTTCAATTGTGCGATTTTGAATAACTAATTGCTCAACTGGATTATGCCAAATTGTTGCTGCATCTACTATAAATTCTGGATCGTCAGCCGCTTGCAAGAAATAAGCTAACAGCCAATCTGTTTCTCCTAACTCTGGAGGACGCAATTCAAAACAAGTGCGAAATAAAGTTTTTCCCGTTAGTTCGTATTGTACCGGCAAAGTCCAAGTTTTCAGCGCCGCTGCTAATCTTTCCACTCCGACCGTATCGGCGTTAACTGTTTGGGATATACTATTTAAAGCTTGCAGCCACAACTTCACCGCCGGTGGTAGAGATGCCATTATCCTGGCTTCTATTACAGGTTGGGAACCGACCATTTTGCGAATTTGAGTATCTATCGTTTGGTGAAGAAATCCTAACAGCAATACAGCAGCTTCTACTGGAAAGTCTACACGAAGTAACGATTCGGTAGATTTCTCAGTCTCCAGTTCCTTATACATGCGGCAAACCAAAGGCATCTTCGCGGCAAATTTTTCTAGACGAGTTTGATCTACAGCACTATCAATTAGTGCTTGCCATTTAGCCGCGATCGCTTCATCTGATTCTCTTTGAATTGTCGGTAAAAATTTCCCTCGCGAGATTAAATCTAAACTCCAACGGGCAATTTGCGACCAAAAGCGCAAATCTCCTCCTAAAAAAGCATCTTCGTCCTTCGCAGCACTCAGGGGTAGAGAAGTGAGAAATTCCATTGCTTGGCTTGGGTTGAGACAAAAACCCTCAACAAGCCAAGGTTGCAGGTATTGTGGTGATTCTGTTGGTTCTCCTAATGTGGCAGAATGTTTTGGAGCGATCGCTATTTCTTCACCGCTTTCTGAAATATAAGTTGGTAAGGAAATTATTTGCGAATATACACGCAAATCATCTGTATGGTTTACAACTTGTTTCTTGTTTTTTCCAGTTTTACTTAAAGCCACTTGCGGCTGTATGAACTTGGCAATTGTCATCTGACGCGAATTTAACCATTCCACTAATTCCATTGCACTGATCGCAAATGGATGTTGTGGAATATTGGTGGCATCTAAAGACAAATTCACATCGAAAGAACGCCAAGTCTCTCCCCAAACAAATAAACAACCACCCTGATTTTGAAGTAACCAACTACCGTGTAAAATTGCCATTCGTTAAACTAAATCTTTCTTATTTGCTTATTTTCTTTTTTTACTTTCGCAATATTTTTCTTTATTAAATAATAGATAACAATCAAAATATTTACGACCACAAAAATAATACTATAAATAACTTGTTATCTAATATAATTAATTATTAATTGATATTAAATTTAAGCCGAAAAAACAATTTATTAACTTTAATTTGCTTTTTTTGCCGCTCAATGCCATGAGAAGAATTTTGTCCTTAGGGCAGTAGAAGATGGTGGGAAAAAACAATGCATTTGGATTTGTAAGCGTTTTTTTGCAGGCAAATGCCAGTTGATGCAGACGTGTGTTTCTGACGATGGTTTCATTGTACAACCAAAAAATGTTTCCGTTAGACGTAAGGGTGTATCATGGTTAACCAAGAAATTGGCTACTCCTGGGATGATGTTAAATTTGAGCTTCCAAACTAATATACCTTTAATGAGAGTGTAGCAATCGATAAGGTTTGAGACATTCTAAGATTTGATAAGCGATGAACACAAGAGTGCTGCCGTCACTAAGAAGGGTAAAGGGGAAAGGGGAAAGGGGAAAGGGTTAAGAAATTGGATTCGGGGATTGTGACCCCCCAATTAAAAGCCACGCACACACACTCTTATCGAGGGGGCTTTAAACCCTTGTTGGGGGTCATATAGGAAAAACTTTTATGCGTATTTAAAATAATTTTTTCCTTTCCCCTTTTTTCCTTTCCCCTTTTCCCCTCCCCTGGTCAGTTGTTTATCTTTGTATGTAGGTTCTTGCGCCAGCCCTAGTGCATAAATGTTAGGATTGCCACAGAAAGAGAATAGCGTGCATAGAAGGAAAAAAAACTGAATGGCAGAAGTTGATAAGTCAATATCCTTCGACGGACGGGATATTCGACTGAAGGTTGGTTTACTAGCTCCCCAGGCTGGTGGGTCAGTCTTGATACAATCTGGGGATACAGCAGTTTTAGTGACAGCTACACGATCCGCAGGCAGAGAAGGCATTGATTTTCTTCCCCTCACCGTCGATTATGAAGAAAGACTGTACGCAGCAGGTAGAATTCCTGGAGGTATAATGAGACGAGAAGGTCGTCCCCCAGAGAAAACAATTCTGACTAGCCGTCTAATTGATCGTCCGATGCGTCCTTTGTTCCCTTCATGGTTGCGGGATGACCTGCAAATTGTAGCAGTAACGCTATCAATGGATGAAGAAGTACCACCCGATGTATTGGCGGTTACAGGTGCTTCAATTGCTACCCTGATTGCCCAGATACCATTTTATGGACCGATGGCAGCAGTCAGGGTCGGTTTGGTGGGAGATGATTTTATAATTAACCCCACCTATGCAGAAATTGATGCCAGTGAATTGGATTTGGTGGTCGCAGGCTCACCGGATGGTGTGATCATGGTAGAGGCTGGGGCAAATCAATTGTCAGAACGAGACATTATCGAAGCGATTGATTTTGGCTACGAAGCAGTGCGCGACTTAATTAAAGCGCAAGAAGATTTGATGGCAGAACTGGGTTTGAAAATGGTGCAACAAGAACCACCAGAAGCAGACTTAACGCTAGAGAATTTTATTCGCGATCGCGCTAACGATGAAATAAAAAAAATCCTGTCACAATTTAGTTTCACCAAAACCGAACGAGATACTGCTTTGGATGAGGTGAAGGAAAAAATTAAAACAGAAATTGGCGAACTTCCCGAAGAAGACGCAATTCGAGTAGCTGCAACCGCAAATAGCAAAGCACTAGGTAACACTTTTAAAGACATTACCAAACAGTTCATGCGGCGGCAAATCGTCGAAGATAACGTTCGCGTTGATGGTCGCAAACTCGATGAGGTGCGTCCTGTTTCTTGTCAAGTTGGTTTATTACCTCGACGAGTCCACGGCAGCGGTTTATTTAACCGGGGATTAACCCAGGTATTATCTGCTTGTACCCTTGGCACTCCAGGAGATGCCCAAAACTTAAATGATGACATGCAAGCAGATCAACAAAAGCGTTATTTGCATCATTACAACTTCCCCCCTTACTCGGTTGGGGAAACCAAACCTTTACGGGCGCCAGGACGACGCGAAATTGGTCACGGAGCTTTGGCAGAGCGATCGCTCTTACCCGTGCTACCAACAAAAGAAGATTTTCCCTACGTGATTCGGGTGGTGTCGGAAGTGCTTTCTTCCAACGGTTCCACCTCAATGGGTTCGGTGTGCGGTTCTACCTTAGCTTTGATGGATGCTGGCGTACCAATTACCAAACCCGTCAGCGGTGCGGCAATGGGTCTGATTAAAGAAGGCGACCAAGTGCGAATCCTTACCGATATTCAGGGCATTGAAGACTTTTTGGGCGACATGGACTTTAAAGTTGCTGGGACGGATACTGGAATCACCGCCTTGCAAATGGACATGAAAATCTCTGGTCTGTCTTTGGATGTTATCGCCCAAGCCGTCAATCAAGCTAAATCGGCTCGATTGCACATTCTGGAAAAAATGCTCGCTTGCATCGATCAACCACGCACAGAAACTTCACCTTACGCCCCACGCTTGTTGACTATTAAGATTGATCCAGACATGATTGGTCTGGTCATCGGACCCGGAGGCAAGACGATTAAGGGTATTACTGAAGAAACTGGTGCTAAGATTGACATCGAAGATGATGGCACGGTGACGATTTCTGCGGTGGATGAAAATAAAGCGAAGAGAGCACGCAACATTGTCCAAGGTATGACGCGCAAGCTGCATGAAGGTGATGTCTACGTCGGGCAAGTAACGCGGATTATACCTATCGGGGCGTTTGTCGAATTTCTCCCCGGCAAAGAAGGAATGATCCATATTTCTCAACTAGCTGACTACCGCGTTGGCAAAGTTGAAGATGAAGTGGCAGTTGGTGATGAAGTGATTGTGAAAGTGCGCGAGATTGATAATAAGGGCAGAATTAATCTTACACGCTTGGGTATTCACCCAGATCAAGCAACTGCGGCACGAGAAGCAGCAGCAGTGAATAAATAATTCGCGCTTTAGGATTTTAGATTTTGGGTCTAAAATCTCTAAGGCGATGCCTTTATTGTAGGCATCGCCGTCAGCAATTTTTGAGAACTAGCCGAATAAGCGGACAAGTCGCACGAGTAGAATTAGTTGAATCAGCCGAATCAGTCGAATTAGTCGCACGAGTCGAATCAGTTGAATCATATCATGTCCGCCAAATTACCCATAATAAAAGAACCCCACCCCCAACCCCTCCCCGCTTGCGGGGAGGGGAGCTAAAGCGCAGCTTTGGCGGGGTGGGGTTCCGGATATTATGCTTAATTGCCCGGACATGATATCAGTCGAATCAGTCGAACCAGTTGAATCAGCCGCACGAGTCGAATCAGTCGAATTAGTCGAATCAGCCGAACGAGTAAACTCGCGGCTACAGGAACAAAGCCTGCCTACGCAGGCTAGATATGGTTAAATAATTTCCCAGTCAGAGATGAGGGATTTTTGGTTATAGTGGGTAGCTTGATTACGGATGTAATCATCTACTTGATCGATAAATTGGTTACTTACTGTAAATGCACCGTAACCACCTTGCCATTTGAAAAACTCGTGGGGTTTGATTTCATGAGTAATTAAATGGGAAGAACTGCCTTTAGCTTTTTGCATTAACTCAGATATAGTCGAATACAGTTTAGCCTCCAACTTCTTCAAAATCCGCTTAGGATCATTCTTATCTCCTTTGAAAAACTTATAAGCTGCAAAACCTGCACCAGCTGCAATAATAGCAGCCCCTCCAGTCATTACACCAACATCATTTCCTTGCAAGCCACACCCTTTTAAGGGTAATTTAGCACCTTCAGGACTGTTAGCTGGAATCTTGACTTCATAGCTTTTTCCCGATCGCAGTGTAACTTTTTGAGTACCGCCTGCGATTACTGTTTCATAACCTATAAAAATGTGATCTAATTCATCCTGGGGTTGAAAGTCCGGCTGTGCGATCGCTGGTAATTGATCTGACTCACTTTGGGGTTGAAAGTCCGGCTTCGGCGAACTCAATTGTTATTTCGGCGAACTCAAAAGTTATTTCGGCGAACTCAATTGTTATTTCGGCGAACTCAATTGTTATTTCGGCGAACTCAATTGTTATTTCGGCGAACTCAATTGTTATTTCGGCGAACTCAATTGTTATTTCGGCGATCGCGGCTAATCCTGTAAAAATACTTACTGCCTTACCTTTGCAGATTATACCTATCGGGACGTTTGTCGAATTTCTCCCCGGCAAAGAAGGAATGATCTATTTTGTTGCATGTCAACTTATACTTAATGGTGGTCTTTGTCAGTTGATTGCTAAATACATTTAGACTTGGAGAAGTGAGCAGATGAGTAATTCTGATGAGATTACTGCAAAACTTAAAGAGGCTTCTACTGACTTGCTCATGCCAAGTGAGTCAGATTTTGCTTTTGAACCTTTCCTATGGTCAGGCGTTAAAGAACCCTTAACTCCTGAGAAAATTTTAGAATTAACCAATCATCCACAGAACTCACCAGTAGAAACAGTTGACCTATCTTATCTTTTTAGAAATCTTGCACAAGAAAAAGAATGGCATGACGAACAACAAAAAGAAAACGTAGGCAAGTATCGTAACCTGGTAGAGGTGCTTGAAAGCAACCTGAGTGATATTCAAGTTTTTCGTGTGGGTGAAATAAATATTGATGTCTACGTGGTTGGTAAAATTCAGTCAGGGGATTTAGCAGGACTTGCAACTAAAGTCGTGGAAACTTAAATACACTAAAACTTCATACCATTAGACATGTGGTAGAAAAAACGTAGAGACGTAGCATTGCTACGTCTGTTATTAGACAGGCTAAATACTTTTAATTATTGGATTGAGTTTTACTGAGTATCAACTCTAGACTCAATTACACTTTGAACAGAACTAGAAACTTGGGATAGGAAGTTATAACCTGTTGCTTGTTCAATTGAATCAACAGTAACTCTGTAATTGCGCCAGTCAGCGTTTCGGACTCCCTGACCATTAGGTATATCAACAGCAATAACGCGTGTAGAAGTATTAACACTACTTGCTGTTCCGCCTCTAGGCACAACCACAATTATCTTCCAAGTTCTTGCTGGTACTACAATGTTATTGCTTGAAATGACGCTCTTAAATCCATTCGACCCAGTGCCACCTGTGCCGTATGCACCAGAAATAATATATAGATCATTGTTGCTCAGTAAGGTTCTGGCGTAGTCTTCCAGTCTTGCCCACACTCCTTGATTGTTATCAGGGGCTTGTGGAATTATATTTGTCATCAAAAATGTTGCAGAATTGTTCGCAACGGTGTTTGTTCTGTCTGCCGAGGGTGTCATATGTCCCCGGTCAAATCCACTGTTAGTGTAGTCACTGGTAACAACTCGATAACAGCCTGAAGGTAGCGTAGTATCTGCACGGAAGTCATCTTGTCGTGGTGCACTGCCAAGCCAAGATGACTTCAACTGCCAGCTAACCCAGTTCGGGATTCTCTTACCACAGTTATGTGATGTTGCGTATTGCGATTTATTCAATAAATAGTTGTTGAGGTTAGAAGTGCCAGCACCACTAGGATTACCCATAGTTAAATGCACACTTGTTGAGACTTGAGCTGGTGCGGTCTTAGACAACAGAGCAAATGCAACAGTAAGTAGAGAAGCAGATGCAAAACCAATCAGTAAAGTCGAAAACTTAGCTTTTTTCATCAGTATTTAGTTTTGAAGTTGTATTTGTGTTTTCAACTTTTCACTCGCCTAAATATTAATATTTCCAAATTAACGTTGAGTTAACTAAATAATAAATATTAGTTAATTCTAATTAAATGTGTCGTTGAAATCTCATGAATTGTTTCGGATCTGAACTAGCTTGGCAATTTCTTCTCTACATCATTTAAATTACTACGCTCATCATGCTTAAAGTCATTTACAATAAGGATTTTAGATAAAAAACTGCGATTATTTAAAGTAAACTTTTGAAGTTAAAAAACACCCTTTCTCATCTCAATTGTTGTCCTAATAGGTTGAACAAGATTTGTACAGGTGAGTTAGCGTAACGTTAGTTCAATTGCGAATATTTGACATGTAGTCACAAATATGCATGATTTGAAACTAACTCAAATAAATTATAGTTTGGGTATTAATTCCTGATATACGGCAAGTGTTTCTTGAGTAACCCGTGTAGCACTAAATCGCTCTAGATTTTGTTTTGCAAGGCATTTCCACATTAACGATACCATTACCGATTTTTCGTATGTGATTGGTAATATGCAATACACGCATTTAGATTTTGTCCATAGCGATCGCTGGTAATAAATTTATTATTTTTACGCCTGCGGGCGCAACCCTTTGTGCTGCATTCTAGAAAACCCACTTTTTCACAACGAGTTATTATTTTTCTGTAAAATTTAACTACTAGTCTTAAATATGCAGATAATACTTAGATTGCAATCCAGTCAAGAAAAATCCTCAGTGCGCTACTTTTGTGGATCTAAGCTATGTATGGTAGAAGTAGCCTACATGGTCAACCTTTATCTCAAACTTGACATCAAGCATAGTGAGTACTAAACGTCTGCCAGAAAGTATTGCCCATGTCAGGGTTACTCGCCAATCCTGGCAACACGGCTTCCTGGAAGGGGAAGTCAGTGTGGGTGAGTTTGAGTGGCAATTCCAATGGCATTTTCGCCGGGGTGAACTGTCTGTTAAACCGAATCTAGGTCGTGCATTAATTAAAGAACCCCTCGGTCGCTTCTTGGAGCAACGAGACTACGAGCTAGAGCCTGGAGGAGATTATGCTTTTACTATTCGGGCTGAGTTATGAGGCTTTAGGGAATAGACATAAAGGTAAAAATAACGTAGAGACGTAGCAATGCTACGTCTGCTGGTTTTGGGTAACGCATAATTAATTTATACTTCTTGTGTCTAATAGGTAATGGAAAACCTGAAGAATATGAGCTAGCCGAGGCTTGATTCGGTTAAGCGATTTAAGTATCTTTCGATTAAGAGGATGGCAACAATATCATCTATAGGTCTTGGTGGTTGTCGCATACCTTGTGGCAATAATTTCGAGAGTCCTTTGGGTGGGTACATCTGCCAATAGCGATCGCGTGCTTCTAAGCTGGTGTAACGCTCATCCACTAAAATAATATTCAGCGGCTCTTTAACTTGTTCAGTTATTTGCTGTTTCCAGCGTTTTGCCGTAGTTTGATCCCCCATCACCATCAAGGAAATCGGGTAATTTTGGCGCAGTTTTTCAAGTGATGCGATCGCCTCACTTGACAAGACAACTTGATGATAATGTATTTGCCGATCTAGCCCCATCACTGCTAAACCACACTTATCTTTACCCGGATCAAAGCCCAAAATCACTGGTTGCGTTGGCGAAAATTCACGAATAGTCATATTAAATACGTTAATAGTTAATATTTAATAATTAAGTAACTACCAGAAATAAAAACACCTGTTTCCACAAATTTCATTCATCTTATTTTCTTCCAATGCCCAATGCCCCATGCCCCATGCCCCATGCCCAATGCCCAATGCCCCATGCCCAATGCCCAATGCCCCATTCATTTTTTAGGTGCTAAAAATAATTTGTCCGTTTTGTATAACAAGCAATCTCACTTTCAGGGGTCCGACTGTATAAATATCTTCTGCCGCAACAGCTTTAATATCCACAGGTTGATCGTACTGCCTTAATTGAGCAATAAAGCGAAGGATGGGACCCTCTACTTGAATATCTTCCACAATTCCGGCATTGCGAGCGCGAAATTGAGAAGCAGAAATCAGCAGTTGTAGCCGTTGCTGCAACTGATAGGATGTCATAGTTTTCGGATCGGCAGTAGTTGTAGCCACAACTTCACCCCCAGTAAAGACAACTTGATTTCGCGCTGCATCGGCAAAAAATTCTATCTGCTTTTCACCCCTGACGTAATTACCAGCAGAGAAAATTCGCACCGCGTATTCTCGACCATCATTAATCTGCTTGGTGAGTTGGTCAACTCTCTCTTGGGTAACACGTAATATTTGCACATTGGTATTGACAGGATTTGTATTTGGTTCCGCTAATTGGATGTTGGCATTACGGTTAGCTTCTTGTAAAAGTTTAATCACAGCTTGACGGGCAACGGCAGGTTCCGGAGCGCGAATTACCCCAGCAGCAATAACTTGACCCCGAACCAAAGCAACTTTACCCAAACGCAAGTCACGAAAAGACTGGTAATATTTTTCTAGCCTTGCGACTTCCTGTTCTAGATAGTCCTGTTGTGTTTCTAGTTCTTTGAGCCGAGATTCTCTTTTGGTAATTACTTGCTCTCGCGAGGCAATTTCTAGATTGCGTTCTCTAATGAGTCGATCTAGTTGGGAAATTTTTTGATCCCGCTGTTCGATAGTTTCTTGGCGATTAGCAAGTTCGCGATCGCGTTTTTTAATTGCTGTTTGAGCTTCAGCGATCGCTTTTTTGGCTTCATCAAACAAGCGTTGACGTTCTCCCCTCAAGCGTTGAATTCCAGCCACTAGTTCTTTTCTTTGCTGAGAAACGCTTTCAAGTTGATTTATCGCTTGTTGATATCGACTAACAACTTGAGTTAGCTGGTTTTGAGTGCGTTGCAGGTTCGCTTGAGTTTGAGCCTGTTGAGCAATAGTACGGTTTAATTGAGCTTGTGTGATTTGTTGTTTAGCATTTGCCTCTTTCAACGATTGATTAGTCTGCTGCAATTGTTGTTGAGCTTGGGTTTGTTCTTTTTTTGCCTTGTCTAGTTCAACTTCTACTTGACTTTTTTGCGCTTGTGCGGTTTTTAGCTGGTCGCGCTTGTGCCTCAAGTCTCTTTGAATATCTTCTAGCTCAAAGACTCCCTTACGCAATCCTTCATCAGCGGCAAATAAAATGCCTAAAGTTGACGCAGAAATTAAACCGCCTGTAAAAATAGTTACTAGTACTGCGGTGTTTTTGGGACGCAGCTTGAATAGAGAGAGGCGTGCTTTCCCGACCCGTGTGCCAATGCGATCGCCCACGGTGGCTATCACGCCCCCTAGAATTAAAATTGCCGCTATGAGGATGTACCCGGTGGTCATCTTCAGCTACCGATTCCTTCCAGATACAGCCTACTACTTTCAGTCATTCTCTGCGGTGAATTTGAAGTTGGCAATAGCAATCAAAGCAATTCATTTTTTAGATGTACCAACGCCAGTAGGTGTTATTTATCAAAAAAATGAACCACCGCTATTGCCTAAGCCTCAATTGTATGCTATGTAAATTGCCTACTTAAAGTCACAGGTTTGTGAACAGTAATCTTTTTTTTGTGAATGGAAATCATCTTCTTTTCGCGCAAATCGCCCAGTAAGCGGGTGACGGTAACGCGAGTTGAACCAATTGCTTCAGCGATCGCCTGATGAGATAGCTTCAAATCAATTGTAATTCCATCCGCACAAGGAATCCCAAAATCCCGACACAGAATCAACAGAAAACTCACCAACCTCGAACCCATGTCTCGGTGAGCGAGAGTTTCAATCATCATCTCTGTCTGTAAAATGCGCGAAGATAGACCCCGCAACATTAACATTGACAATTCGGGATTTTCCTTCAGTGCTTGCTCAACCTGTTCAATTGGTGCCGAAAGCAAGTCCACCGGTGTAAAAGCAACCGCATGGTAAAACCGATCTGACTTGTTTCCCGTTAGTAATGACAATACACCAAAAACGCTATTTTCCCTTAGCAGCGCTACAGTTATTTCTTCCCCTGCCTCATAAACCCTGGAAAGTTTTACAGCACCCTTCAAAAGAAAATAAACTCTTTCGGCAGGATCTCCAGGAAAAAAGATCGTTTTATTGCGTTCAAACGTTTCCACAACCGGTGGAAACGCTCCGGTTGCCATTTGACGAAAAACATTTGCTAGGGCTTTATCTTGTGCCACGATCATCTACCTTCCCCTACCCAATGCCGGAAAAATTAAAACTGATTTCCTAAGAATACACCCGAAAAATCAATAACACACCGTCAACCTTTTTGTACTTTACTATACTTATGGTCATATATTCATTGCTCTTTGTTTACAATGATACATAATTTTTGATAGTTCCAGCTACTAGTCCTTAATAGCTACGATCCAAAGTTGCACTCAACAGGTTTTTTATAAAAAAATTCACGCTTTCTTGAAAATATCTTAAGGAAGAAGCAAGAATCTATTTATTCCCCAAGGAACCAAAGAAGCAAAATACTGCTTAAAACTCAAGGGCAAAGCAGGCTCAGATTCTAGTATGCTCAATCTGTAATCGTGTACGTTCAAAATTTTTATGTTAAATCTCGCCGGGAAAAACGCTCTAGTCACAGGTATTGCCAATAACCGCTCGATTGCTTGGGGAATAGCCCAACAACTACACTCTTGCGGTGCAAACCTTGGCATTACTTACCTTCCAGATGACCGAGGTAAAATGGAAAAAAAAGTCGCAGAATTGGTCGAACCCCTCAGTCCTAGTTTGTTTCTTCCGTGTAATGTGGAAAATGATGAACAAATTCAATCTACTTTTAATACAATTGGCGAAAAGTGGGGCAAATTAGATATTTTGATCCACTGTCTTGCTTTTGCAAACAAAGAAGATTTGACTGGAAATTTTAGTCAAACGTCTCGTCCAGGTTTTAATAAAGCTTTAGAAGTTAGCACCTACTCATTAGTCCAGCTAGCTGGTGCAGCTAAACCTTTAATGACAGAAGGTGGTAGTATTGTTACGCTCACATATTTGGGTGGCGTCAAGGTGATTCCTAACTACAACCTCATGGGAATCGCCAAAGCCGGATTAGAAATGAGTGTGCGTTACCTTGCATCTGAACTAGGTCCACAAAATATTCGCGTCAATGCCATTTCCGCAGGTCCAATTCGCACTTTAGCATCTAGTGCAGTAGGCGGCATTTTGGATATGATTCATCATGTAGAGCAAGTTGCACCTTTACGACGCACCGTCACTCAACTAGAAGTAGGCAATGCAGCCGCTTTTTTATGTAGCGATTTAGCCAGCGGAATTACTGGACAAATTCTGTATGTAGATGCAGGATATGAAATCATGGGGATGTAAAATTGGGCAAAGGGCATTGGGCAATGGGCAATGAGAATTAAAGAAATTCAATAAAGCAAGTGCGTGAATAAATACGATTATTTCCATGCCCAATGCCCAATGCCCCATGCCCAATGCCCGATGTCCCATTCCCAATTTATTATGCAAATAAGCGATCGCCTACTTCTTTCCTCAGACCACGACCAGCCAAATAAAGCTTCTCGAATTGCTTCGATTAGCCGGACTACGGGTGAAACCGATGTGCAAGTCACCATTAACCTAGATGGTACAGGTATTTGTAACGCCGCAACTGGCATTCCCTTTTTGGATCACATGCTGCATCAAATAGCCTCCCACGGATTGATTGACTTGGATGTTCAAGCTAAGGGAGACTTAGAAATTGATGACCACCATACTAACGAAGATGTAGGTATAACTTTAGGGCAAGCACTCAGCCAAGCATTAGGCGATCGCAAAGGCATTGTTCGTTTTGGTAATTTCCTTGCACCTTTAGATGAAGCTTTAATTCAAGTGGCGCTGGATTTTTCCGGTCGTCCCCATATAAGCTATGGTTTAGAAATTCCTACTCAACGGGTGGGAACTTATGACACCCAACTAGTGCGAGAATTTTTTGTAGCGGTGGTAAATCATAGCCAAATGACGTTGCACATTCGCCAAATTGATGGTATAAATTCCCATCACATTATTGAAGCGACATTTAAGGCGTTTGCGAGGGCAATGCGGATGGCGGTAGAAATCGATACCCGTCGTGCTGGGATGATTCCCAGTTCTAAAGGCGTTTTGTAAAGAAGAGGGGGAAGGGGAAGCAGGAGGCAGGAGAGAATCCCCATAAATAAATTTAGGGGCTTTAAACCTACTCTTGAGTCATGGTAAAAATACTTAAAATTACTTCTTCCCCTTTACCCTTTCCCCTTTCCCCTTTTCCCCTCTTAAAAAAGCCCTTTTCCCCTCTTAAAAAAGCCCTTTCGCCTTTTATAAATATAATATCTTTGCTGTAGCCACGAGCACAATATAAATCTCATGAAGTCTATTGCAGATGCGCCTGATTCTCAATTAAATACTACAGACCATCCGCCAGTAGTGTTAACTTCCGAGTTAAGAAAAGTCTATCGTACTGGCTTTTGGATGAATCAAAAAGTCGTATCCCTCAAAAGCTGTTCTTTAAAAGTTTACCAAGGTGAAACCTTTGGTTTGTTAGGACCAAATGGTGCTGGTAAAACTACGCTTTTAAAGTTGTTGCTGGGAGTTATCCGTCCCACGAGTGGACGGGGATTATTATTGGGTAGACCACTAGGCGATCGCACTGTTAAAGAACGTATCGGTTATTTACCTGAAAATGCCTATTTGTATGATTATCTCACTGGCTGGGAGTTTTTGCAGCTAGCAGCCGGACTATTCCAAATTCCCAAAAGCGTGCAACGCCAACGCATTCCGGAACTGGTAAAATTAGTCGGTTTATCTTTGGTGGATGCTCGCAAAAAACCTCTTCGTCGCTATTCTAAAGGAATGCTACAGCGTGTATGTATGGCACAGGCATTAATTAACGATCCAGAATTGGTGTTTTTAGATGAACCAATGTCTGGACTCGATCCGGTGGGACGCTATCAAATGCGAGAAATTATTCTTTCGTTAAAAGAGAAAGGCAAGACAATTTTTTTTAATAGCCATATTCTCAGTGAAGTAGAGAAAATATGCGATCGCGTTGCTATTCTCTCTCAAGGTCAATTAATTTGCTCTGGTTCCCTCAATGAATTATTAGGAACTACAAGCACATATCATGTCAAAGGTCAAGGTGGTGACTCAGAAGTTCTCAAAAAATGGATACCTAATCTAGAATTTGAACCCGATGGAACTTGGCAAGGTGAACTACAAGAAGATTACTACGATTTTCTGGCTAGTCTCCGCTTGATGGGTGGGCAAATTATTGCCATGAACTTGTCTCGTCCTTCCTTAGAAGAGTTTTTTATGCAACAAGTTAAAAAATAAAATTATTCAATCACAATAGAGCAAGCACGTCTATTTGAAAATATCGTTATCTGGGCTACGTTATCTTAGTATATAATCAATAAAATTAAGTTTTATGATTGCCTAAATTGTATTTATTCCTTCTCTAAGATTTGACGAGTAAAACTTTAAGTTAACTTCACCAAAAATTCAAATCCAATCAACAATTTACGTCCGGAAAATGATACTTTTTTATGAAAATAAGAATGTTAGGGAACTTGAGTACTTACGTATAGTCCAGATAAAAATGTTAAGACAGCACTTTATTTATGGTGGTATCAGCTAAGTATGTTTAATACAGGTATGTTGAAATTCCTCACCCAGTCAGTAACAGGTATGCTGTTGTTAATGGCTGTCACTGTCGCTTTGCCCCCTTCTAGCCAAGCCCAAAGACAACCCAGAGCAGCTACCACACAACTTGACACAAATTACACCTTGGGAGGAGGCGATCGCATCCGAGTCAACGTGTTTGAAGTGCCAGAATATACGGGCGAGTACCAAATACCTCCTGGTGGCGCGATCAACCTACCTTTAATTGGCAGCGTTCCCGTTCAAGGGCTAACAACCGAACAAGCAGCTGACGACATCGGCAAAAGATATGCTCGCTATCTCAAACGTCCCCTAATCTCAGTCAATCTTTTATCACCTCGTCCAATTAACGTTATCGTTGCTGGAGAAGTGTCACGTCCTGGGGCTTACTCTATCGGCTTGCAAGGAGGCGCAGGTAACGATCCTGGGGTGCAATATCCAACCGTATTAGCGGCAATTACAACGGCTCAGGGGGTACTCAGTAATGCCGATATAACGCAAGTGCAATTACGGCGCAAGCTAGGACGCACCGGTCGAGAGCAAATAGTTTCAATTAATTTGAAAGAACTCATCCGAACAGGCAGGATATCACAAGATATCACCTTGCGGGATGGAGATACGATTGTTGTACCAACAGCAGCCAGACTCGACTTAGCAGAAGCACGCAATTTATCTGCCGCTAACTTTGCCGCTGATCCCACCAGACCCCGCACGGTAGCAGTGGTTGGTGAAGTCAATCGTCCGGGATCGTATCTTGTTACCCAAGGTGAGACAGCTGGGGGAAATACAGCAGTAGCAGCAGCTGGTACTGCTATTAGCGGTCAGCCAACTGTGACCCGCGCACTTCAATTAGCAGGGGGAATTACACCACAAGCTGACATTCGCAATGTCAAAATCCGCCGACAGACAAGAGCCGGTGGTGAACAAATTATAGATATCAATCTTTGGCAACTATTGCAAAGTGGTGATGTCAATCAAGACACAATTCTCCAAGACGGAGATACGATTTTCTTCCCAACTGCAACAGAGATTAACGCAGCAGATGCAATTGTCTTAGCTAATACTACTTTGTCTGCGGCTACTATTCAAGTTGGGGTAGTAGGCGAAGTTAAAAGACCAGGACCTGTAGATATTAAGCCTAATAGCTCCTTAAATCAAGCGCTACTTGCTGCTGGTGGATTCAACGATGCTAGAGCTAGCAGTTCTGCTGTCGATTTGCTTCGTCTCAATCCTGATGGTTCTGTTACCAAACGTAAAGTCAAAATCAATTTCGCCGCTGAAATTAATTCGCAAACTAATCCGATACTCCGCAATAATGATGTTGTGGTAGTCTACCGTTCTGGTGCAGCCAAGGCTAGTGATACTATTGGGACTGTGATCAATCCTTTCGCTGGTGTATTAGGTATTTTCCGATCTTTATTTGGGTTCTAAAAAATACATGGCGGGGCATTTGTCAAGCTTTTTCGCCCCCAGAAAAGCGATCGCTGACTAATTTGTGTAAAAGCGATCGCGCATTTTTTATTCAGGTAGGCACTCGTAGAGCGATCGCCTAACCCATCTCTTTAAATTCTTTACAAGCTGGGGACATGTTAAACTTGTCATACAAGCTTATGACAAAATCAAATAGTTATGCGAATTAATGCGCGATTAGATGAAGAGTATGCTCACAAACTAACTTACATTCAACAGCAGACCGATCAAGCAGTAACGGATGTAATTAAAACTGCTATTGATTTGTACTACAAGCAGCTTCAGCAGCACAAACCACTAGATTTGCTGACACAAACTGATTTTATTGGTTGTGGTCAGGCAGATGCTAATTTATCTATAAATTACAAGTCAATTTTGACAGAAGTCGCATTATCAGTTTGTCTAGTAGACATCAACATAAATTAATTATCCGTTACCCAAAACCCTTGATTAGACGTAGGAGTGCTACGTCTTTACATTTATTTTCGGAGATGTCTAGTTATTTGCGAATTCCAATGCCCAATCTATTAATTAAACAATACAAACTTCTGAATATAAGCATTTTTTTGATTGCTGCCGCGTGAGAAAACAGCATTCAATAAAAGCTGCCAAGTCACAGGAGAAAGTATAGATAAATCAAGGATTTGCAGAACGCTTTTAATGTTTCTTTGCTTGAGTGCAACTATTGCCCAATGTAGTTTCAAATAATTTCTAATATATGGAAGCGCAGGGATATTAGAGCGATGTTTTTCATCTAGCAAGGCGTAAATTTTCTCTTTCATCAAAATATTTGTATCGAGTCGCTTTTGCAGAGAAAATTTTTGATTGTAAGCACCCGCCCAGATAGTACGGTAAGCTAGGCACTGATTGAGGAAAATAGCATCACCAAACTGAGCAATGCGAATCCAGCAATCAATGTCATCGCAGTTAGCATCAAGTTTTGAGTCCCAAGCACCAACTTTCAAGAAAACGTCACGACGACAAGCTACTTGTACCGGGGTGCCAAAGGGCAAAAGCTCTAAAAGCATACCGTAATGAATATCAGCTTGGGGAACATAAAAAGCTAATCCGGGACCTAAATGGGGGGTGCGACTAAGATGCTCCCCATTGTTATCCACTTGAGCAGCTATACAAGAGCAGATGACAGCTTGAGAATTGTTTTGTGAGGATACCTCATTTGATTGGGCATGTTTGGCGATCGCTTTTGTCATCTCTTCCAAACAATTCCCTGCTAAGTAGTCGTCGTCATCCAAAAATTTAATCCAGTCACCACTAGCTTTGGCAACTCCTGTATTTACCGACGCTGCATGACCTTTGTTAATTTCGTGACGATGATAAACAACTTGATTTCCCAAGCTTTTGACATAAGCTTCAGTGTCATCGGATGAACAATCATCAACAACAACCACTTCACACTCAATCGTTTGATTAAGAGCAGAGTCTATCGCTCGTCGCAGCAAGTCTAAACGATTATAGGTGGTGATGACGACACTAAATTTCATAAACCTCACACTTAAAGTATAATTAACTTAATTTTTCATCGCCATCAAAGTACATTCCCAAACTAAGCGCGGTTGAGCGTAACAAAGTAGATGTTTACGCGCTTTTTCTAACTGGTTAATAATACTTGGTTGATGCGATCGCCGCCAATATGACTGCTGCAAATAATCGATTAACCACAGTTGAGCTTCTGTATCTAAATCATCAATTTCTTTCGCCAATTGTAAAGCATCGCGGTAAGTTTTCGGAGCTGTTGTCAAAGCTTCGAGTAATTTATTAGGGATAACTTGCAATTGCTCAAAAGATGCGATCGCTTCCCCCGGACTCCCAGATGCTATACTTAACACCGCCTCATGCTGTAAAATTTCCTCATGCCCTGCTTGCCTGAGAACCTGAGCCAAAGACACTGCATCCAAACGATAAAAAGGAATGCGTTGACAGCGTGAAACTAAAGTTGGCAACACAGACTCAACTGAAGGTGCAATTAAAATCAGCGTCGCTTGTCCTGGTTCTTCCAAAGTCTTCAGCAAAGCGTTTGCCGCACCTTCCGCCATTGTTTCTGCTTGCTCTAAAACTACCACATTTCTTGGCGCAAGTATCGGCGGACGGCTGAGAAATTGCGTAACTTCCCGAATTTGCTCTAACCTAATTATAGGCGGTGCTTTACGCTTCAGTTTTTTCTCTGCGGCTTCTTGTGGTGTTAATCGTTGTCCTTGATACTGGTAAGTTGGCTGCACCCATAACAAATCTGGATGGTTTTCTTGACGCAAACGGTTCGTTTCTACAGAATGAGAAAACAGCAATTGTGCAAAGCATCGCGCTGCTAAACTGCGTCCCACACCCTCAGAACCGACAAATAAATAAGCCGGTGCAACTCGGTTTTGTTTCACAGCTTGAGTCAGTAATTCTACTGCTTGCTGTTGTCCTATAAGTTTCGCGAAAGGGTCATTAATCATGATATGATAATTACACATATTGTAGAGACGTTCCGGCGGAACGTCTTTACCGGCGGAACGTCTTTACCGGCGGAACGTCTTTACCGGCGGAACGTCTTTACCGGCGGAACGTCTTTACCGGCGGAACGTCTTTACCGGCGGAACGTCTTTACGACGATTGCAATATTTTTATAAAGTTGATTCAGGGGATATGATATAATCCCAAGCTTTCAAGCGATCGCTTAAAGTTGTTTGAATCATCTTCTGCACAGCTTCTTTATTCAAGCTAGCATCTATGCGGACAATTTTATCTTGGGATGCTTGCAGTTGACTATATCCTTGTTGGACGCGACGATGAAAAGCGATCGCTTCAAGTTCAATTCTATCAGCAATATCGCTATGAGCGCGTTTGCGGCTTAGTCCCACTTCAATATCGACATCAAGCCATAAAGTTAAATCGCTTTCTAACCCACCTGTTGCGATCGCATTAAGTTGTTTAATTAAATTTATATCTAAACCGCGACCATAACCTTGATAAGCAATAGTCGAATCAGTATAGCGATCGCACAAGATAATATTACCTTTTTCTAGATTCGGTTTTAATTCTTCTTCAACATGTTGCGATCGGTCAGCAGCATACAATAATAATTCTGTTGTATCTGCTATTTTCTTATTCTCTACTTCTAACAACAAGCGTCGCAAATCCAAACCTAAAGCAGTTCCCCCAGGTTCACGAGTAACCACAACTGAAACACCTAGACTTTTCAACCACTCTTGACAAAGTTGGATTTGGCTAGTTTTGCCGCAACCTTCTACCCCTTCAAATACGATTAATCTACCATTCATGCTTTGATAATTTCATTTTAGGATAAGTTTTGCTGCAAATTTTTATCTAAAAAATTAATCAAGTTTATCATCATTTTCTGGTTCGACATCAGGAACTTTCTTTAAAACTTGTTGAAACTTTTCCCAACTACCGCGTAATCCCTTCTCTTCTAAATAATCTTTGGTCGTCCATGCTGAGACTTGTGCAGATAAAGCAATTGCTACAAGTTGTTCAATTGGTACATTTTCTTTGATGGCTAAGGCTTTTATTTGTTTGTACAAAGACTCAGGAATTTGTACGTTTAAGTTAGTCATTTTATTTCTCCCACTTCTTGTAAGAACTGTTTGGGTGTTACTACTTTGATGCCAAATTTATTCGCGGGTTGTAAATCTTTGTGATTGTAAGTAATAATATAATCGGCTTGAGATTCTACAGCTAAATCTAGCAAAAAATCATCATCTGGGTCGTTTAATATTGGTCGCCACAGATAGAAAATACTACGTTTATTCGCGATACTACAAATAGCTTCAATTACATCGTCAATCTCTTCTAAACTTAAGCCTAGCTGCGCTTGTTGTCGTTTAAGGATTTCTTCATACTCGAATAATAGCGCCGTAGAGATATTTAATTGCCAACGGATATCATTAAGTATAGTTAATAGTTTATAGGATGCGCCACGCTGGGAGCGCAAACCTGCAAATAGGACATTGGTATCTAGCACAATTTGATAGATTTTAATTTCTTGTGGCACAATTTCCCCACTGTTAACTTAGAGAAAGAGAGAAATTTCTCCCCTTTCCCCATTCCCCATTATCCAAGCAAATCTATAATCAAAGCTAGTAATTCCGTCGGTTCTACTGGCTTTGCGAGGTGCTTTTGGAAACCTGCGGCAAATGCCCGATCGCGATCGCTTTCTCCAGCATAAGCGCTAAGAGCGATCGCGGGAATTTGTCCGCTTTGCTCACCAGACATCGATCTGATTTGAGTCATTAAACTATAGCCATCCACCAACGGCATTCCTAAATCACTCAGTAATATATCGGGCGGTGATTCGGCAAATGCTTCTAACGCCTGACTTGCCGATGAAGCTTCAGTTACAGTCGCTCCATACTGTTGTAATAAAAAGCTCATGAAATCGCGTGTATCTATCTCATCATCAACTAACAATATCCGTATTCCTAAAAGAGGTAAGGAGTTGATATTCTCTGCCTCTGTCTTTTTTTCCTTCTCTTGTTTGCTCCTTTCTTGAATTAAAGGCAATCTCAGAATAAAAGTTGCCCCTTTTCCTTCTCCGGCACTTTTAGCCGTCACATTGCCGCCATGTAACTCTACCAGATGGCGAACAATCGACAAACCCAGCCCCAGCCCACCATGATTCCGGGTAATGCTGCTATCTGCTTGTCGAAAATATTCAAAAACGTGGGGCAGAAATTCACTCGAAATCCCCTTACCCGTGTCAGTAACGGTGATTTTGGCATAGGTAGAGGAGCGGGGGAAAGAAGAATTATTCTCCTTGTCTCCTTGTCCCCTTGTCCCCTTGTCTCCTTGTCTCCTTGTCTCCTTGTCTCCTTGTCCCCTGCACACCGACAGCTTGATATCAACTCGTCCCCCTGCTGGGGTAAATTTAACAGCATTATTGAGCAAATTGCCGACGACTTGCTGCAAGCGATTAAAATCACACAAAACTTTACCTACATTTGGCTCAATTTGCAGATGCATTTCGATAGATTTTTCTTGTGCTGCCAATTTTACTGTTTCGATTGCGGCATTAATTATACTTGCTAAATCAAAGGCAGCAAAATTCAAACATACTTTACCTCGTAGTATGCGGGAAACATCCAGCAAGTCGTCAATTAGTTGAATTTGCAATTTAGCATTGCGTTCGATGGTATCCAAAGCTCGAAAAGTCGCCGCTTCATCAAATTTGCGGGTTTTAAGTAACTTTGTCCAACCTAAAATCGGATTGAGAGGCGATCGCAATTCATGAGAAAGTACAGCAAGAAACTCATCTTTGATGCGGTTTGCTGCTTCTGCTTCCAGACGGGCAGTTTTTTCTCGCTCTAAAATTTGGGCACGTTCTTCATCAATTTGTTTTTGCTGATGAATATCTGTACAAGTGCCAAACCATTTGACGACGCGTCCTTGATGGTCTTTTATCGGTAAACCTCGTACTAAATGCCAACGATATGTGCCATCAGCAGCTCTGAGATAACGATGTTCTATTTCGTAAGGTGTACCATTTTGTAGCGCTTCTGTCCACAGTTGTGTAGATATTTCTACATCATCTGGATGCAGTACTTTTTTCCTGCCGTACCTAGCAATTTCCTCTAAACTTAACCCGGTGTATTCTTGCCAACGCTGATTTACGTAAGTTACCAGTCCTTCAGCATCTGTTGTCCAGACCATTTCTGGAATAGTGTCAGCTAATAAACGGTAACGTTCTTCACTTTGACGCAGAGTTTCTTCAGCTTGCTTGCGATCGCTAATATCTTGAGCTGTTCCCATCATCCGCACTGGCTCACCATCGGCATCATAGAAGCCTCGACCTTTAGCAGCAAGCCAATGCACGCTACCATCAGTCCAAACAGCGCGATACTCTATATCATAATCTAGCTTTTGAGCAACAGCACAGCTAACAGCTTCATCAGTGCGATCGCGATCTTCTGGATGCAGACGATCCCGGAAAAGCTCGTAAGTAATAGTGGTGTCAGGTGGAAATCCAAATAGTTCTTTACACTTGGAAGTCCAAATTAATTCGTTGGTGGTTAAATCCCAAAACCACATACCTAGATTAGCCGCAGTAGTTGCAAGCCGAATGCGTTCTTCACTTTGTTGTAAATCTGCTTCAGTTTTTTTGCGATCGCTAATGTCAATTCCAATGCCAACTATCCGGAAAACACAATTATCTGCATCCCGCTCAACAAACCCTCGATCCTGTAGCCACACATAATGACCATCTTTGTGACGCACTCGGTACTCAATTTTATAGCGATCACTATGTGCCAAACTAGCTTTAAATTCGTCATCAACTCGTTGTAAGTCATCCGGATGCACAAGCTGTTGCCACCATTGTTGCGTCGGTTTAGCTTCTGGTTGAGTGTATCCCAAAAGCGCAGTCAGACCCTGAGTTCTTTCTACAGTACCCCGCGAAACCTCCCAATCGTAAAATAGGCAATTAACCGCTGCTAGCTCAAATTGTTCGTTATTTGGCAATGCAATTTCTATATCTTGTTTAGACACCCTTGCCGGCTGGTATTTATGTGGAACTGATGCCGCACCAGTTGATTTTTTAATCTCAGAAAAAGTTGTCACAACAGCTAGTGGTGTTGTTCCTCCAGCCAAAAATAAAGGTTGTGAGTTCAGCAATAGCCAGACTAACTGACCATTTGGCTTATACAAACCCATCACCACATTCAAGCATGGCTTTCCTGTTTGCAAGGCTACCATCGCTGGGTGAGACTCACGCGAGAAAGGAGAGCCATCTTCATGAATCCATTGGCAAGGATGATCGACCGAACTATGCCCTATCACCTGCTCGGCAGTCAGTCCAAGTATGCGATCGCAAGCCGTATTGCCAGCTTGGATAGTACCATCAGCAAGTTGCAGCACCATTCCTTCTTCAACAGTTGCGACCATCGAGTAATTCGCTTGTTTATTTATTTGCTGGTGCAACGATAACAAATTATCAGCCAACTGATTTTGGAACTTTTCCGCGTGTGGCATTATCTCAAAAGCTGACTGTATACGGTGATTTATTTTTTATCACACAACTGCAAATCTTATTTCTTCCTCCCTTGGATAGAAAAAAATTAAACTAATGTAGTAAATGTAGTAAGCGGCTCTATCCTTTATAGGACTTAAAGGCTTTGCAATTGAGCGGTGAACCGCTCACTACGAATTATTTTTCTACCTCTATGGATATAGCTAAAAGAATGATTTTTTTAGAAATCTTCCTCAAGGTTAACGCAGTAGAACAGAATAAACGTTAACACATAAAAAGAGTTGAAAAATTCACTAAACTTAAGTTTTGAAATAGAGACAAGAGTAATAATCAATGACAACTGATACAGACCAAAATCAAAAAATTGAAAAGCTGCGTGAACTAGTCAAAGATATTGACTGTGGCATGTTAACCACTATCGATGACGATGGAACTTTGCACAGTCGTCCTATGTCTACGAATGGCGTAATTGAATCTGATGGTACTCTTTGGTTTTTCACCTACGCTCCTTCTCATAAGGTAGATGAAATCGAACACCATGAACAGGTTAATGTTAGTTTTGCCGCACCTAATAAACAGAGTTACGTTTCTATGTCCGGCACAGCACAATTAGTCAAAGACCGCAACAAAATTGAAGAATTGTGGAAGCCAGAACTCAAAGCTTGGTTTCCCAAAGGATTAGACGAACCGGATATTGGTTTAATCAAAGTGAATGTAGTAAAAGCTGAATATTGGGATGCACCATCCAACTTTGTAGCGCACACAATTGGTTTAGTAAAAGCAATTACTACGGGTGAAAAAGCTAGTAGCGGTGAGAATGAGAAAATAGCTTTGGGATGAAAATTTTCTTTTGGGTAACTTTATCTTTTGTCGTGGTAGGAGGAATTATGTTATTTCTCCAACCAGCTATTGACTTTCACGCTGCTTATTAGATATCTGTTGGAAAAGAATGTAGAGACGCGAAATTTCGCGTCTCTACAAGGAGAGGGGTTTTATATATGTACTTCCTAAACCTCAAATCTGCTGTATCTTCGTTTATATTTTTTACAACTTGAATATTTTCTCTCGCTTCCATGTTAAATAAATGGGAAAGAATGAGAATTTCAGGTATAGTAAATGGCAAAAATTACAGAAACTAATCCTAACGGGATTATGTGGCTACAAGTTTGTAGTTTAGCTGGAATGCAAGGAGCAATTACCCTGTGCTGGCTGATTTATAACTTGTATATACCACAGCTTTTGGTAGGAATTGGCTTGAATCAGGATTTTGCGATAGGCTTATTAATAGTTGAGAATACCTTAGCTGTCGTGATAGAACCCTTGATGGGTGGACTTTCTGACGACAGAAAACGCTGGGTTACTAATCGTTTTCCGTTTATTTCGGTTGGTGTAATTCTTTCCTCAGCTTTTTTTATTGTTATACCTGCAATTGTCACTTTTTTTTCACCTGGGGAAGCGACACGCGGGATTTTTTTGTTTGTCGTAATAGCTTGGTCTATAGCTATGGCAGTTTTTCGTAGTCCTGCGATCGCATTATTGGGAAAATACGCTGGCAGAAATGATTTACCATTAGCGGCAAGTTTATTAACTTTGGTTGGAGGATTAATTGCCGCGTTTCGTCCTATCAGCACTAATTTTATCCTCGGTTTGGGGGCTGTTTTTGCTTTCGCTTTGAGTTCGTTTGTTTTACTTGCTGCTGCTTTTCTGCTGCGATTTGTCAATCCCCCAGAGAAACCCATTGTTCAAGTTACTGAAATTCCCAATATATCCGAACAATTACCAAGAACATTATTTTTACTTTTAGGAACTGGTTTTAGTATCGCTTGGGGTTCTCGATTATTAATCGATGTCCTTGGTAAACTACTCAAAATTGAATTAAATACTAATAACATCGACGGGATGATGTTTATCATCAGCCTTTCATTAGCATTTGCAGCTCTGCCAGCAGGTGCATTTGCGATCAAAATCGGCAACCGAAAAGCAATGGTTGGGGGTAGCTGTGTAATCTCAATTTTAATGTTACTAATGCTATTCTTTGGTGCCAAGGTAATTTTGATTTTCTTGAGTGTTGTTACATTCAGTTTAATCTTGAATGGTGCGATTCCGTTTGCACTATCATTGGTATCAGCCAAACGTGCAGGTTTAGCAATCGGAATGTATTTTGCTGGGATTGCGTTAGGAGGAGCTTTATTTACAGCTATATTTCCCCAATTAGCGACTCTTTCACTTGTACCGGAAGTATTTATCGGTGCTGTAGCATTTTTAGCGGCAGGAACCTGTGTTACCGCAAGTCATAAGAAGCATCCAGTTTTGGAAGAAACATAATTATTTGCTATATGTTTAAATTAGGATTTGGAATAGCGATCGCCTAAAATATCATATCAAGACTAATCAAAAAATGGCGATCGCCTGACACTACATCAAAGCCAAAAAAGGCTAAATGCTGCTTTTAGCTAAAGTTACCGCATTGCGGAAATGACCATTGCGCTGGGAAAATTTATCTGCCACAAGTTGCCTATAAACAGCTTCATAACCATCAGTCATTGCTTGCAAACTGAAACGCTTCGAGACATATTCCCGACAAGCACGTCGGTCTAATTCTCCCACCCGAGCGATCGCATTAACGAATTCTTCGATATTATCGCACAGAAAACCCGTTTTCCCGTGGTCAATTACTTCTTTTGTAGACCCTAGTTTCATTGCGATAACTGGTGTCCCTGCTGCCATTGATTCTACCATCACCAACCCAAATGGTTCTCGCCAAGTAATGGGGAATAACGTAGCTACAGCACCACCCATTAAAGCATTTTTCTGCTCATGGTTTGCTTCACCCAAATATTCAATTTGCTTACCGTCGATGTGCGGCTTAATTTCCTTTTCATAGTATTCCACATCAACAACATCCACCTTACCAGCTATTTTCAAACGCCAGCCAGTTTTGAGAGCAACTTCTATTGCTAAGTGCGGTCCTTTTTCTGGTGATATCCTACCCAAAAAGGCTAAGTAAGGCTCATCTTCCGGTTGAGGGTGAAACTTATAACTGCTAACATCAATTCCGTTGTAAACAGTCGCTACACAGTTAAGGTCTAACCTCGGTTCCCGTTGTGCCTCAGAAATAGTGATGTATGGTTGTTGTTTAGCGTGTTTAAACATTTTTTCGTTGTCAGGTGTAAAAACACCATGCAACGTATGAATCGTAGGAGTTTTTACCAACTTAGCGTAAGGCAATGCCCCAAAGCCCATATGGGAGTGAATAATATCAAAATCTTCTGCCCGATCGTATACTGAACTTAAATTCATCAACTCGTAGACACCGTACTCCTTAATAGTCGGGTCAAGTCGTAAAGCACGCGGATGAACTGATTCTAGCTTTGCCAAACTGATAGAGTCACCTGATGCAAACAGCGTTACTTCATGTCCTCGTCGGACTAATTCGTCAGTCAACAATGCTACTACTAGCTCGATCCCGCCGTAAGCGGGGGGTGGTACTCTCTCCCATAGTGGGGCTACCTGAGCAATCCGCATTACAAACCTCCCAATAAATAAGACTTGCATTTAAAAAGCTTGCTTTCTTACTCAAAAATGTTTGCAATTGATGCACTCTGCATAAGAATTAAGTTTGAAAACAAACTGTTGCAAGACAATAATTTCATTTCTATTATTGTACATATTTCGATAATTACTGTCTACCGAAAGGAAGGAAATAACTACCTCTTGAGAGAGGAATATTTCAAAAAACTAACTTAATCTTGATTATTCTCTACCTTAAGGAATATACCGTTTAATTATTTATCTGCTGGTCAAAATACTGTGGCGATCGCTAAAATAGTATTAACAACCAAATAAATAATGGTTGCTCAATTTCTTAAAATCGCAAATTGAACCAAATTTGATAATTAATTGGGAATAGCTAATAATAACTCCGGGAAATGCCAAGCAATAGCTTATTTCCTAGTTTTGACAATGCTATGCCCACTCAACCAGGAAAAATCAAATGAACAAGAATTGGTATACGAACAAAGGAATTTTGTGGTTAAGTGTTGTTTCAGTTTTAATTCTCTACTGGGTTGGAGTTAATCTACTCATGTAAACAATTTACAAAGCAGTTGTAGAGACGCGAAATTTCGCGTCTCTACAGGGTTTTGGATGTATACATAACCCCTCAAAATAAAATTGACAGACTACTACATGTATTCGATTAAAGGGGAATTTGCTATTGACTATTGACATGAAAAATGATATGATTAGTTTTGATAAGGAAGAACTAGCTTAAAATAAACGTGAATATATATTCATCCCAAAAGAAACCGCGTGTCGCATGGCAAGCGGTTTTCTCACTACTGATGTTTGTGGTGATGTATCTGCCGATTTTGGTACTTGCCTTTTATAGCTTCAACTCCTCGCCTTACAGTGCAACTTGGCAAGGATTCACCCTTGATTGGTATACCAAGCTATTCAGTGATGAACGTATATTATCAGCTTTAAAAAACAGTTTAATAGTTGCTTGTAGTGCCGTAAGTATAGCAGCAGTGCTGGGAACCTTGATGGCGGTAGGTATAGCGCGTTACCAGTTTCCGGGAAAAGCATTGTATAGGGGAATTTCTTACCTACCATTGATTATTCCCGATATTGCGATCGCTGTAGCTACCCTAGTTTTTTTAGCAGCCTTTGCCATCCCCTTAAGTTTGTGGACAATTGTTGCCGCTCATGTCGTCTTCTGTCTAGCATACGTTGCGCTTGTAGTTTCATCGCGACTTACCAACATAGATCCTCACCTAGAAGAAGCCGCACTTGATTTAGGAGCCACACCAATGCAAGCTTTCATCCAAGTATTGCTACCTCAGCTAATGCCTGGAATTATCGCAGGTTGTTTGCTTGCTTTTGTACTCAGCTTAGATGACTTTCTCATTGCCAGCTTCACCGCCGGTAGTGGTTCCAACACACTGCCAATGGAAATTTTCAGCCGCATCAGAACTGGAGTCAAGCCAGATATCAATGCTCTCAGCGTCATCTTAATTTTAGTATCTGCGATCGTCGCTTTTATCGCTGAATTGATTCGCGCTGACCAAGAGGATAAAGGCTGATAATGTCAAATTTTTCCTTATTAGGGCTTTTTAAGTCTTTTATAATACTTTCACCCCCATCCTCTAAGAAAGAATAAATTATAAATTTTTCAACAAGACAAAAAGTAAATCTGTAAAATTTTTATAAATTTATTTAAAATTCTAGTGAGTAAAATCACTGTTTTTTTACTTGAGTTACACCCCCATCGTCCCATCATCAGCGATTACAGCTGCTTATGATGTCTGAGGAATGGGGGATTTTGGTTTGTATGAATCTATTTATTAGATATAGTAATTGCACGGAATTTATGGTTTAATTTCAAGTGATCGCAGCTTAAGTAATTTCACCGCCACCATTAAACGGCGTAAAAGTAAGAAAACTTATGCAGCACTAAACTTAAAGAGAGGAATTTTCATTTTGAAAATAAAAAGCCTGTTTACAAAGGCTTTCTGGTTGGGATTGGTTTGTATCAGTCTCGTGGCTGTGACAATTTTCAGATTAACCCCTAGTTTTGCTGTTTCCACCACCACAACGCCAACAGCACAACTATCAACAACTTCAACAATCATAGCTCAGTATAATTCAGATTCAGAACGTTCAGGAGAAAGGACTCTCTATCAAAGGCTGGGAGGCTATAATGCGATCGCAGCCGTCATTGACGATACCGCACAAAACGTAATTAATGACCCACTAATTGGCAGATACTTTGTTGGCTTGAGCACCAACTCAGGACAGCGGTTACGTCAGTTCCTCATAGATCAATTCTGCCAAGCGGCAGGTGGTCCCTGTATTTATACTGGTCGGACTATGAAGCTTTCCCATAGTGGAATGGGTGGAGGTCTGACAAACAGTGAATTTGATGCTTTTGCTAATGGTGTAGCGCTAGCCCTTGATAAAAACGGGGTAAAACAAAGAGCTAAAAACGAAGTTCTGGCATTTGTCGAGAGTCTCAGAAGCCAGATTGTTGAGAGATAATAAACGGGGCATGATGTTCGTAGAGACGTAGCAATGCAACGTCTCTACCCAAAAACCACAGTCCGATTTCCATACACCAAAACCCGATTTTGTAAGTGTAAACGCACTGCCCTTGCTAAGACAACTCGCTCCAAATCCTTACCTTTTCTAATCAAATCTTCGACTTCATCGCGGTGACTTACTCGGACTACATCTTGCTCAATAATTGGACCAGCATCTAAATCAGCAGTAGCGTAATGAGCCGTTGCCCCAATAATTTTTACACCACGTTCAAAAGCTCTGTGATAGGGATTTGCGCCAACAAAAGCTGGTAAAAATGAGTGGTGAATATTAATAGTTTGGGGAAATTTAGCAAGAAAATCTGCACTGACAACTTGCATATATTTAGCCAATACAACCAAATCAATTTTATAATGATGTAGTAATTCTAGTTGTTTAGCTTCCTGTTCTGACTTGCTATCTTTAGTAATGGGAATGTGGTGATAATCGATATTAAATTTCTCTGCCACCAGCTTTAAATCAGGATGGTTGCTGATAATTAGCGGAATTTCCGATGCAAACTCTTTCGCACGCTGTCGCCAAATCAAGTCAAATAGACAATGGTCTTGCTTGCTTACCCAAATGGCAATGCGCGGTACAGTATCAGAAAAATGCAGTTCCCACTTTGCACTTAAAGGTTGAGCGATCGCATTAAATGCTGGTGCAATCAATTCTCGCGGCAAATTAAATCCATCCAACTGCCATTCAATCCGGGTGAGAAATAAACCAGCCGCAAAGTCTGTATGCTGGTCTGCGTGGATGATATTGCCACCATTAGCATAGATGAAGTTGGCAATTTTCGCTACAAGTCCCCGTTGATCGGGGCAGGAAATTAACAATGTTGCTGTCGGACTTGTCATAATAATATACAAAGACGTAGCACTGCTACGTCTCTACAAGGTTTCTTGAATTTTTATTTGATTTTTTAAAAAATATTATTTAAATGTACAGTATTAAGATTGGCATCATCAATGATAATTGGTAATTTAAGTTACCAATTATTTAACTTTTTCTTTTATATAGGACTCATATTTGATTTTTGAACAAAACTCAGTACACTTTTATTCCTCCTTCCCAGTCCCCAGTCCCCAGTCCCTTACCTCTACGAGTGATTCTCCAAATCAAATCGCATTGCTATAAACTTTTCACCTATGTAGATCAGTATACACAGGAACAAAAAGGATAAAAATTCGACTTGAATTTAGGTAGTATAAAATATAGTTTAATATTGCGAGCAAGAAACCGTGATAATTTTAGGACTTAGGTGGTTTACAAATAGACACTTACGTGCTAATGGCACTACACTCAATCTTCTTGGTTGATCTGACTAGAGTAGTGGCAATTTTTTCCATTTCTATTCTAAAACTGCATAATTTGATAGTGCTTACACCCATTCTAAAGAAAGCTGATTTATGCTTAAATTCTGTTCCACAAATCAAGTAAGGGTTTAGGCATACAATCAAATTTCTCTCAATGCGTAATTTACAAATTTTAGTATAATAGAAAACTCCCAAATGGTAATTGCCCACTAATCAGGGAATTGCTGCCACCGAAAAAAACGAAACCCTCATCTCAATGGTTCATTTACTAGTAACTTATGGAAGCAATATGCTACACACACTTCTTATTTATTTGGCAATTATTTGTTATCTGGTGATGGCTTACTGTTTTTTTACAGAATGGCTGCATTTTTTTTTACAAGATGAACAAATGAATTTAGAGCAACGCTTATTTTCTGGTGTAATTTTGGTAATAGGTAGTATTTTATGGATAGTAGTAGTGCCATTTGCTTATTTGGAACTATTAAAGTTTCATAAAAAACACAAAGAAATTATTGATTTACTAATTAAGCAGTCAAACGCCAAACTTTATGATGATTGATGATTAACATCAAAGTTATTAACTACTTAATTTTTAATCATTGTTTATTTACCTTTTGTCTATTTGATTAATAGACAATTAGTCAAAGAAGCTCTTGCAATTTATGGGGTTTCCGTTTTCCCTTTCCCCTTTTTTTTGATTTATTTGGTGTTTGCTGGATTGGGTTTTACGGGGCTAGGTAAATTTTTGATATTATTATTTCCAGGTTGCTGCCACTCTGAAAGCTCCCGCTTGACTGCATTTTCAAAATCAGTGGATACCAATAGTACATTGATATTACCATCTGGTTTAGGAGTAGGATCAACTTGAGCATACAAGAAACGGCGATTAAAATCAGGTTTACCTAAAGTTAATTGATGAGTTTTCTGATTTTTCAGCTTTATATTGATAGTTGCCTGGGGTGGATTTAAACCAAAATCTGCAAGCTGGTTAGCTGGAATTGATAAAGTGCGATCGCTCTTACCCTTCACTAGCAAATCCATCAAATAAGAAACAATCGGATCGTTTGCTGGAACTGCTGTGGGAGATTTTATCAACCATTTTGTATTGCCAGCATTATTATTACGTTCCAGATTTAAAGTCACATTTTCCGTCTTTACCGTCAAAGACTGGACATCATCTGCTGCAAAAGAGAAAATTTGCTGTTTTTTCTCCTTTACTTCCTCTCGCACAGGCGCCCCTTTAATTTCATAGAAGTAAACAAAAGTACCACTACCCAGCGCTAGCAATATCAAAATTAAAGTCGTTCGTGGCAATTTCATCATTTGTTAGTTGTTATTTGTTAGTTGTTGGTTGATAGTTGATAGTTGTTGCTTGTTAAGATTTCCCACTAACCCCTATCCACTAACTACTATCCACTAACCATTACCGTCGCTTCCACCAGAGAACACCAGAGAAAGCTAACCCAATCAGGGGTAATATTATCAAAGATGATAATGCTAAAAGATTTGCCTGCATCCCCGTGATGTTAATACGGCGATTTTTGACTTCTTTGGGACGAATCGAAAGAGGTTGCTGATCTTGCTGACTCAACCAAGTAACTGAGTTGAGAAATACGTCTCCGTTTAACTGTTGTTGAAACAAACCATCGGTAGCGAAATCGGAATTTCCTAACACTACTAAGCGTGATTCGGTAAAAGTGGAGGTAGGTTGAGTTTGAGGTTTGGCTGATAGTTTGCGTTTTAATGCTACACCTAAAGTTAATGGACCTTTGCGATCGCTTCCTTCATTAAATTGCAAATTTTCGCTTTGCAAGTCGCTTTCTGCCCAACTACTGGGATATGGTTTCGTTACCATCAACGTGGTAGACTCAACACCTGGTACTGGGGTAACTTCTAAAGGACGGGCAAACGGATAAAGCGAAATACCATTACCGAAATCTTTAGTAATTGGGTGTTGTCCATATTGTGTCACTAAAGCAACCGCAGGACCAAGCCCGACGTTGTTAGAAACATCAACCGCTAAACGATTATCCAGACGCACGCCCCACTGTTGTAGTAAACTATCAAGTTTAGAGTCAGTATTTGGATCGATCATCAACAGCAAATTACCACCTCGATTGAGATAGCTTTGCAAAGCTTTGACTTCATTATCAAACAAAGCTTTTTTTGCACCTGCGACAATTACCACAGATACATCATCAGGAACTGCCGACTTTTCTGCCAGATTTAGTGGTGATGTGGTGAAATTTTTGTCATTTAACGCTTGAATTCCTTGGGAAATTGCACCTTCACCTGTTGCAAGTTGACGTTCGCCGTGACCTTGAAGGAAGTAAACTTGAGCTGTGGTTGTGCTAGTGATTTGTTGTAAGCTATTAGTCAAGCGAATTTCTGACAGACGTTCATTTTGATTCACCACTTGCACTAACTGTCGTCTATCCTGAGATTCTAGATAAACTTCTCCATAATCTTTCACGCCAAATTTATCTGCTAATCCTGGTCTTACTTGTGGATCGACAAATTCAAACTTAAAATTTGAACTTTGTCGGCGATAATTTTCCAGTAATTCCAAATCTTGGGGATTTCGATTAACATCAAACACCCATACTTTTGCAGGCTTTTGTAAAGAGTTTACCAATTCTCGTGATTGCGGCGCAAGGGTAAATAACTGACTATCAGTTAAATCTGTTCGTAGGTGATAGCGAGTGCCTAAGAAATTAATAAAACCCAAAATTGCCAATACTGCAATAGTTGCAACCAAAGCATTTGTACCAGCTTGGGTAGAACGACGTCCCCACCAGTTAGTTCGTTGAGTTTGCCAGATAAACCAAAAGCCGACGATCGCAATTCCTGCAATCAAAAATGCTAATGGAATTACTCCCCACTTTTGCGATACTAACCCCGCTGTTAAGCCAGCAAAAAGTAAAAATGGACCAAACCAAAATAGATATTTCCAAAGTGTTTGTTTGGCGATGATTTTCATAATTCTTGTTTGTTATTTGTTGGTTGTTGGTTGTTAGTTGTTAGTTGTTGGTTGTTATTTGTTGGTTGTTATTCCACTATCCACCATCCACTAACCACTATCCACCATCCACTAACTAATTACGCTGAAATCGCAATGCATCAATTGATTGTGCTGTGAGGAAGATGCCTAAAACAATGTAACTAGCAAATAATATCAAGCTGCTAGTATCGAAAATTCCTTGTACAAGGTTGTTGTAATGTTTGAGTAAGGATAGATGACTTAAAGCTTCTCCCGCGACACCACCAATATTTTTGGCGATTAAGTCTAAGAACAACAGCAATAAAATCACTGCAAATGTGAGAACGGCAGATAGAATTGTGCTGTCTGTTAAAGAGGAAATAAACATCCCTATAGACAATATTGCCGCTGCTAGTAAGATTAATGCTAGATGACCCAATAAGGGAATTGTTGGTGATATTGGTGGAGTCGATCCACTTAAGGCGATCGCTTCAAACCCCAGCAGTGGTGCTACCATTGTTGTAAAAAATGTTAACACTCCCAATAACTTACCTATAGCTACTGCCCAATTTGTGACTGGGGATGTCGCTAAAAGTTCCAATGTACCGCGTTTGCGTTCTTCGGCATACAGTCCCATTGAAAGAATTGGCAGTACAAACAGCAACAGCCATCCCATACGATCTAAAAATGCCCTGACAAATTCGTAGGGAACATCAATTGGTGGTACTGGCACCCCGACTTGTTGCCCTTGTAAATCATATGCCGCAACTGTTGGTAAAATACCTTCGGGTCCGAGCAAAATCAAGACTAAGAACAATCCAGACAACAGCCAAAAAATACTGGCGATCGCATAAGCTAAAGGCGATACAAAATAACTTTGTAACTCGCGGCGATAAATGGCAATAATATTACTCAGCACTACACCCATTTACGCTGCTTCTCCTTCTTTAGCTTCATCGTCTACCTCAGATGACAAATTTTTTTCTTCTGTAGTCAGTTGCAAGAAGACATCTTCTAAAGTAGCGCTGACACGTCGCATTTCATATAAACCAAATCCCCCACGCACCAATGCCATGACAATTTCCTGTCCTGGTTCGCTTCCTGGTTGCGATATAACCCGCAAATAAGCTCGGTTATCCTCAATTGGGGTATGACCGTTAATTCCGTTCGGCATCGATTCTACCAAACTGACATCAGCTAAGTTTTGCAATACCTGTTTGGCTAAGGCAGGTTCTCCGGCAATTTCTAATTCATATCCAGAACCACCTGTCAACTGCGTCATCAGATTTTCTGGGGTGTTAGTTGCTACTATTTTCCCACGATTAATAATGGCTACACGGTTACAAGTCATGCTCACTTCTGGCAAAATGTGCGTAGAGAGAATAATTGTGTGAGTACCCGCGAGACTTTTAATTAAATTCCGCACTTCAATGATTTGCCGGGGATCAAGACCAACAGTAGGTTCATCTAGAATGATAGCTGGTGGATCGTGGACGATCGCCTGAGCAATGCCAACTCGTTGACGATATCCCTTAGAAAGCTTGCGAATAATTACATTATGCTTGTCTTCTAAATTACAACGCTGAATCGCTGCTTTTACTTTGGTAGTGCGATCACCAGCCGGTACTCCCTTAATCCGTGTCACAAAATACAAAAAGCCTTCAACCGTCATTTCTGGATATAACGGTGGTGTTTCCGGTAAATAGCCAATTCGTTGCCGTACTAAGAGAGAATTTTCATGGACATCGTAGCCAGCAATTCTCACTGTGCCACTTGTCGCCGGTAAATAACCAGCTAAAATCCGCATGGTTGTAGTTTTCCCAGCACCATTGGGTCCCAAGAACCCTAAAATCTCACCTTCCTCTACGTTAAAAGTAACATCAGTGATTGCTGTCGTTGAGCCGTATATTTTACTCAGACCATCAACTGAAATCATCGTTAAATTCGCCTGATTGCTGATAGGACATTAAAAGATATTAAAGCAATATTTTCAAAATGCAACGGATTTTAAGGAGATTGGGGAAGAAAGTGTTGTACTTAGTCAGTGTGAAGTGGGGAATCTGGGTACAAGAAAGTAGTAATTTATCAACTTTATGTAGGTTAACCATTTACAACCTCGATTTCCGAATTTTTACCTATCTCAGATCAACCTCAAATCCAAGTAAAGGTTTTCCTGAATCATTAAACTTAGCTTTGAAGTATAAATTATTCCTTGCTTACCTGGTAAGGATTCATACATTTATGAAGTAATTTTCGCCTAGATAAACCAATGGATATAGCTTTACTAGTTAAATTTTTAGCACCCTGTCTGCCATTTCTACTGAATGTGGGCAATAAGGCTGTGGAAGGTGCATCCCAGAAACTTGTTCATGAAGAGGGGTAAAGGGTAAAGGGGAAAGGGGAAAGGGGGGAAGAAATTGTTCGTGGATTGTAACCCCTCCACTCTTATAGACAGGACTACAATCCGTGGGCTTCAAACCCCTATAGGGGGAAAGAATCATATAAAAAGTTTATGCGTATTTTAAATAACTTCTTCACCTTTCCCCTTTTTTCCTTTCCCCTTTCCCCCTCCCAGATTGGTGAGGATGTTTAGCGAAAGGCAACTGATATTTGGAGTAAACTGCAACCAAAGGTGGAGGCAAAACCAATGACGCTGGAAGCAGCTAAGGATGTGGCAGAGAATCCAGAAAATGAAGCAAGGAGATTGAAGATAAGCCAAATCGCGCCAAAGTCTTAAGTCATTTAGCTGGTAGACTGCCACAATTGTTTCCAGAGGCTTTGTTTCTAGTTCTAATCCCCACGAAGCGATCGCTAATTTCGGTCATAATTTAAACAATTGTCTATCAACTACCAATGGTGAACTCTACCGTCGTTGCCACACTCTATGTCAACCCTGTGACTGGAAATGATGCCAATGCTGGTTCCAAGTTCAGTCCGTTTAAAACCATTAGCCGTGCTTTAAAAGTAAGCACAAAATCTACAATTATTCAACTGGCGGAGGGAAATTACAATTCTCTGAATGGAGAAGTGTTTCCGCTATTCATCCCCGATGGTGTGTTGGTGGTGGGTAACGAAGGCACTAAAGGTCGAGGAATTGTCATTGAAGGGAGTGGTGCATATCAAAGCCAAAGCTTTGGATGGCAAAATATCACCCTGCTATTGTTAGGTGAAGCGACTGTCATGGGTGTAACTGTGACGAATACAGCCGCAAAAGGCACTGGTGTTTGGATTGAATCCACCGCACCCTCTTTGGTTAATAATACTTTTACCAAGTGTGGTCGGGAAGCTTTGTTTGTGACGGGGAGTGCTAAACCTGCAATTCTAGATAATCTGTTCGTGGAAAACGCTGTCAGTGGCTTGGTGATGGCTGGTAATAGTAAAGGGGAAGTGCTGCGGAATATTTTTCAAAAAAATATTATTGGCATCGCAATTAGTGATTCTGCTGCCCCAATGCTTGTAAAGAACAAACTAATAGAAAATCGCACAGCGATCGCTCTCTCCAGACAAGCGCAACCCGTGCTACGTCAAAATCTCATTGCCAATAATACCCAAGGGGGACTGTTCGTCAACGGGAATGCAAATCCAAATTTAGGTATTAAACAAGACAGCGGTGAAAATATTTTTCGGGATAACGGTCAATTTGATTTAAATAATGTTACATCACAAAAACTAATATTAGTAGGTAATCAGTTGAATCCGGCTCAGGTGAAGGGATTAGTAGAGTTGATCGCTCTTGTTTCCGATTTGGCTGGACATTGGGCAGCGGATTTTGTGGAAGCATTGGCAAGCAAGAATTTGATTAACAGCTTGCCTGATGGGACTTTTGCCCCAGATAAACCGATGACTCGTGCCGATTATGCAGCTTTAGTAGCGGCAGCATTTAATCCCACTCCCAGATACCCAGCACCGGCTTTTGTTGACGTCCCCAAGGACTTTTGGGCTTATAATGCGATTCAAATCGCCGCTATGGGTGGTTTTGTGGGTGGAAAAAGCGATCGCACTTTCAGTCCTAATCAAAATGTCCAGCGACTACAAGTAATTGTCTCTTTAGTTAACGGACTGAAGTTGCCATCGGCACAATCAGATGCCTTACTCTGTTACAGTGACCGTAATACCATTATTGATTATGCCCGTACAGCAGTTGCAACTGCCACACAACAAAAAATCGTAGTTAATTACCCAAACCCTAAGCAAATCGAGCCTTCTCGCTTTGCCACACGCGCAGAAGTAGCAGCAATGGTTTACCAAGCATTAGTTGCTATCAAAAAATTTCCTCCGATAAAATCACCGTATATCGTTTCAAATGAAGGCAGTTCGCAAGTAGAATAAAAAACACTTCCTATAAAATTAAAAGCACTTGGTAACTTCCCCTGTAGCTAAAAGCACCTTGAGGCTATATGGATGGGTTGAAACTTTATACCTATTGCCAGAAGCTGATAGCCAGATGTTCACAACAACCCTGGACACCCCTGCCACACCACATCCTGCAACTGGGCGACACAGCGCTCAACGCTTTGAGGGGGCGCACATGAAGGGTGACTCCCAAACCCCGACACACGAGTGGCTCGACTTGGCAGCCGCCTTACTAATTCACTATAGTTTTGACCTCAGTGGGTACAGTGCTAGTGAGTTAGTTAACCGTTGGCAAACTCAGTACCCGGTAAATTGGCTACATTTAGCTGTGATTGAAGCACTGTATCAAGGTCGTTACAAAGCGTTTTCAGTTCAGCAACTTTTAACGTTTTGGCAGCGACGCGGACAGGCAATTTTTCATTTCAACATGGAATTTGAACGCTTGATTTGCAGCAAATTTCCTGAAAGCTTAACTTCACTAACTTCACCATTTCTATCTGAGAATAAAGAAAATACTCCTGAATTACCACCAACCGCAAATTCTCTAACTCACAATTCAGCGACTGCTGCCAGCGTCAATACTGGGTATAGTAGCCGCAATAATACTCAGCCGATAGAAGTGATGAGTCAAGAAAAGCCAATCTTACATCACCAAACACGGGAAAGTACAGAGACAGAAAAGGTTTTGCCATCTTCCACAACTGGAGTGTCTAAATATTCCCTTGGGCGTCAGCATTATGCATTAAGCCTCATAAGAACCGCTGATAGGCATCTTGTCAGCCAAACATCTTCTTTGAATCAACAGCCATTGTGTTTACCTGCTGCCAATCATCCACCAATTGGACAATTCACCCCAGAAAAAAGCGATCGCTCTGAGTTGTTCACATCAAAACTCAAAGCAATGAGTAGTGAAAAGTCGCTCCGACGTTACACCCAAAAAGAAATGGAGGGTTGAAAATAGTTAAAGAAAGTCTTTATATCTTATCAATTAAAAACCTAATTTATAGAATAGCCTTTAATCCTCTTAAGGTTGCCCCGAAGCGCGTCGATTAGTTTTTTGATGCCTTCAAGTTTCATGTCTACAGCAGATTTCAGATAAATGAAGTACATATATAAAACCGAAAACACAGCGCACTCAGTTCGAGCAAATTATGGTACGATCGCAACAACAAATGGAAGCTGTTTTAACTCCCGATCAAAGGGCTGTAGTAAAAAGAGAACGACTAACAATACAAAATATTCTGACCAGGTGAGGATTTGCCGTGTCAACGACCTTCCAACAAATCTACAATCAAATTGTCTGCACCCTTTCACCAACTGAGCGGTTACGCTTGGCAACTTTAATCCTCAACGAACCGTATTGCAGCAAAATCTGTCTATCGTCGATCAAAGCGATACCTGGACTGAGCAAGATCAACTTGATATAACAACCTTTTCCTTGCAGTATGCAGCTACACTTTGCGTATTGGATCATAACTGATCGCTAGTTGGGGCGATCGCACTTCATAACTCTGTTATGTCATTATAGGACTTACGAAAAAAAGAGCGATCGCTCTTTGCTCTCTAAAATCAGGCTGATTTAACTTTCTATGAAGATAGTTTTCTAAACCGATGTCCATCCGGTTCTACAACCAAAAACCCTCCTATAAGTTCTGCTTCAGAATAGCTTTGTAGAACTCGTGCTAGTTCGTTGTGAACTGCTTTCACAGTCTTAGGTAGAACTCGAAGATAAATAACACCAGTTCCAATTGCCTTCACAAAAACAAGATTTCCGTAGTCTCTGTCTCGCGTGATCAGAACTCTATTTTCTTCTTGCGCTAATCTGAGTATTTCTTCGTCACTAGCTTGCTCTAAACCAATCATCCCTACAAGAACTACATCGTGTCCAGCATCTATCAAAAAGCTTGCAGTCACAGCATACACATCTTGATCAAGAAGAAGCTTCATAACTAAGCTGATGCCAAATGAATGTCTTCAGCCGCCACTAGTGCAATGGCATACTGTAAACAAGCTTGGATCTCCTCAACTTGAAGATTGGGATAGTATTCTTGAATAATTTCTTTAAAAGAAAGCCCTTCATTGAGCAATTCAAGAATGCTTTGCACAGTTATGCGAGTACCTGCTATGCAAGGCTTCCCAAAGTGGATTTGAGAGTTAATTGATATCCTGTCCATATTTGCCGCACAGCTATAAGTTTTTTCAATTTTAGGACATATACGCTTGTGAGAGCAGAGTATAAAAAAGGGGCGATCGCCTGTTTCTCAACTTTATTAAGAATTATGAAAAAAAGAGCGATGGCGCTTTCCAATAATACAAGCTTAATTCGTCGGCGAAATCATTCCTCTCAAACCCTTTCTGTTGAGAAGTTTCAGCATTTCGTTAGCATTATAGCGACTGCTAAAAACTCCTGCTTGCATGACTCCCCTACCTTGCCAAACTGTAGCAAAAGCACCAGGAGCAATAGATCGCACTAAGTTTTGCTCGTTTTGATTTGCTATTTCCACCATTACCCGATAACGCAAACCGGTTTGGGTAACGCCCATAGACAAAGGCGATTGACTGCGATACGTTGTTGTTGGGTTTTCAGGTGCGCTCACGTTTCGCGTATCGCTGACAGATTGCGGTGCGTTAAACTCAATTGTGTTGGGATCAACTCGCACATAATTCAACTGTGGCATCACTGCGTTAGTTGCGATGGTCGATGGCGCAGAAACTGATTCTCGATACCCTGGTAAGCTGCTAGGAGTAGGAAAGGTGGCAAGTTTAGAAATGGGTTGCTGTTGATTTTGAGAAGCCACGGAAAGCGGAGAATTGGCACTTTGTAGTGGCATTAGTTGCGGATTCAAGCGTCCCCAAGGAATGTTGGGTCTAGATGATGACCGTTCTAATTTAGGAGTTTCGGATACTGCGGGTGCATTGAAGGTGATTTCTCGATTTGCTGAAGTTGGAGGTGCCAGATTATTGGGTAATGAAGCCATAGCACTTCCACCTTGCATATCTATTTTACCGGCGATGCGATCGCTTCCCAAGTTATTCCCAACAGCGGAAATTACTTGTTTTGCCGCAAGCGCGTTAATGTCATAACGAGCATTATTGCGAAACTGATTACCACCGGCTTCGGATGCGTTACCTAAATCTGGCATTGCTTGTGCGATCGCTACTAACCCATCTTCTTTACTGCCCTCAATTACATTATTCCGTAAAATTGGGCGAGCATTAGCCTGGACAATAATTCCGGCTCTGTTGTTCTTAATTTGATTTCCTACCACCATTGGCGTGGCATTTTTGGCAATATTAATCCCAAAACCCGTTTGTTCAAAGACATTTTCTCGCACTTGCGGACTCGAATTACCATTAATGGTGATTCCATTCGCTCCATTGCGATAAAAGTAATTTTTGCTAATAATGGGCGCACTATTTCCATTGACAGAAACGCCATCTTGTGTACTACCCGTAAAAGTATTTTCGACAATTATAGGATTGCTCGATTCAATCCATAAGCCGTAACCACGAGGATTGGGGTTCGTCACTGTCACCCCAGTTAATCGGGCTTGGTTTGCTCCGACAATTGTGATATTTTGTCCGCCAAAGCTGCGACTGAGGTAATAACCACCCCCCTGAATTTGAATTTCGCGTCCTAGGTTTTGCGAATCTCCTTGAATTGACACTCCTGTTTTGAGGATTAAAGGAAATACCTCTCCGGTTTGGGTGCTGTAAGTACCTTTGGAGAGGATAATTACAGTATTGGGTTTGGCAGCTTGCAGTGCTTGGGTAATTGTTTTTAAGGGTGCCCGTTCACCACCATTGCCTAGTTTGTCATCTCCGACACTTGGGTTGACAAACAGCACATTAACCTGAGACATTGTTTTTTCACCCATAAGCATCTGATTTGATGCAGATGGTTGAGCTATGGCGGTGTCGGCAATACCCAACAATGCTGTAGTTACCACGCCTACGCTAAGGGTAAAACAAAAAATAGAAGAACGAACAACCAAAAGTATTGCTAATTTCAGGCAAGAATCTGGTTTGTAGTCAAAAGCGATCGCCTTGGATGGCACCATATCTGCTTTACGATAGTTAGGAAACACAAAGGGGGAAATCAATTTAGAGCACTCCTTACAACCAAGATTAATTTTTTATACTCAGACAACGGCTAGTATGTCGATAATATTACCCATATATTGACCTATTGGCTACTAGGGACTAGGGACTGGGGACTGGGGACTGGGGACTAGGGAATAGGAAAAGAATTATTACCAATGCCCAATGCCCATTGCCCATTGCCCATTGCCATTGCCATTGCCCAATTTCCAATTTCTAATAAATAACCAACTTCCATGCGAAAAAGATTGCAAATATGAAAGAGGCTGGCTGTGACGATGAAAGCACTAATGGGGTTGTTCTAATGGTCGAGCCATACAGCCAAACAGAGCAGATACAGCATGTTATTTACCGCATTTTAGATGCCAATTTAGATCGCGCTCGTGAAGGTTTGCGAATTATCGAAGAATGGTGTCGCTTTGGGTTGAATAATGCCCAATTAACTCTTGAATGTAAGCATTTACGACAAGAGATAGCTAATTGGCATACGGCTCAAATACGGGCGGCACGGGATACAATGGGCGATGCTGGTACTGGGTTAAGTCATCCTCAGGAAGAACAACGCGCCAATATCAAATCGTTATTGCAAGCTAACTTCGGTCGCGTACAAGAAGCAATGCGGGTGCTGGAAGAATACGGCAAGCTGACTCATCCGAATATGGGGAAAGCTTTTAAGCAGATGCGCTATCGGGTTTATACCCTGGAAAGTAGTTTATTCGGTTATCAGCGCCATCAATTGCTATTGCGATCGCGTCTTTATCTTGTCACCTCCCAAAGTGAAAATTTATTGTCAACCGTTGAAGCTGCTCTCAAAGGTGGATTAACGCTTTTACAGTACCGCGACAAAACCGCTGATGATACTGTGCGTCTAGAACAAGCTATGAAGTTGCGGCAGCTATGTCACAGCTATGGCGCTCTTTTTATCATGAATGACCGAGTAGATTTGGCTTTGGCAGTCGATGCAGATGGGGTGCATCTAGGACAGCAAGATATGCCGATTGCCATTGCCCGACAATTACTCGGACCACAGCGCTTGATAGGTCGTTCTACCACAAATTCAAAAGAAATGCAAGGGGCGATTACCGATGGAGCAGATTATATTGGTGTTGGACCAGTTTATGAAACTCCCACAAAAGTCGGTAAAGCAGCAACTGGCGTAGAATATGTCAGTTATGCAGCGAAAAATAGTCCGATACCTTGGTTTGCGATTGGGGGAATCGACCCAAATAATATCAACGAGGTGATTGACGCAGGTGCCGAACGTGTAGCGGTAGTGCGATCGCTTATGGAAGCTGAACAGCCTACTTTAGTAACACAATATTTACTCTCCCAACTTTATCGCGTTAAAGCAAATCCTTAAACAATTCCTGGCTTATGTCTGACCAGATTACGCTTTCTCTAAACGGGGAAACTCGTACTTGCTCATCCCAAACACCTTTACCCGATATACTCCAAGAATTAGGTTTTAATCTCCGCCTAATAGCGGTGGAGTATAACGGGGAAATTTTACACCGTCAGTTTTGGTCTGACACGATAATACAGCAAGGCGATCGCCTTGAAGTAGTCACGATTGTCGGAGGTGGGTGAGTTAAGAGTCAAGGGTCAATAATTATTACTATCGACTATCAACTATCAACTATCAACTAACTCTTGAAGCGTAAAGCGTGCGGTGAAGGGTTTTGCGTTTGGCTAGTTCTTTTCCGATGCGACCTAGTTTTTCACGTAGCTGCTGGTCTTTACACAAGCGACTGAAAGCTTGAAAAATTTCACAGCCAGAATTCGGATTAACTAGGATGCCATTTTCTTCATGGCGAACTGCATCAATGACACCACCTAAACAAGAAGCAATTACAGGCTTACCGAAGTAACCCGCTTCTAAATAAACTGGATCAAAACCCTCTATACTGGCGGATTTGGTGTCAAACAAAGTCAGCATAGCAAATAAATCACAAGCTGCATAGTAGCCAGCTAATTCGCGATCGCTTACATATCCGGCAAAGTGTACCCGTTTATCTACTCGCAAGCGACGTGCTAAAGATTTCAGTTCTAATTCACAAGCACCTTGCCCACAAAGTATATAGTGAACATCTATCCCCTGAGTCAGCAGTAGTGTTAAGTTTTCAATTATTTTGTCGAAGCCTTTACACTTTTCAAGTTGTCCTACTGAAAGAATGACTACAGATTTTTCTGGAATATTGTATGCTTCACGGATGTGAACACGTAAATTATCAAGACTATCAACGCTGGCAGAATCGGCAAATTTTTCCGGTCTGAGGATAGGATTGATAATGTGGGTAGGAGTATTAAATCGGAAATTAGCTTTCAGGTAATCTTTTATAAACGAACTTTTACAAACAATTCCTTCGGCTCGTATCAGTGTTAATGCAAAGAGCGATCGCCACAAGGGATTGTGTAAAACATGAACTACATCATTACCATGTAAATAGATAAAAAAACGGATAGGTAATAAATAGCTTAATAGCAACAGGCAAAGAAAGTTGTAGCCGTGACCCCACTCTATGTAGCGGTAACGATAGCGAAAATAAAGTTGCATGGCTAGCACAAATGACCAGACCAGATTGAGAATATGCTTGATTGTATTCTGGACAAAACCACTACGCAAAAATCTAGGGTTTGACCACCGATACACGGGAAACTGTTGATCGCGATCAAATGCTTTGTCTCCAGAACAACTACCCGCTAAAACAATTACCCTTTCTGGGTCTTGCAGACAGCGATTATATATATATTCTGCGATTCCGCCCTCGTTCGGCAAGAAGGTGCGCGATATTACTAAAATGTCCGGATAGGCTGTTTTGTCTTGGATTCTTGCATCAATTTGTGATATTTGTTCCATGAAAACTTCGCTGTCTAAACTTCTTAATTGTTCATTCTGTGGAGTGAAGAAAAGTTAGATAAAGTTGCTTTTCATTAATCAGTATGTACTTTTAGTAGATGTTAGTAGTGCAGTTTTTCTCGAAAGCAAATTTTTCACACTAAATTTTCACAATCGCTAACCTTTAATAATCACTCTTTTTCTCGTCTGTAATCAATCAGTTAATCTCAGACAATTAATTCCAAAAATCAGAAATTACGCTATGTTTTGCTAGCTTTTCTCAAGAATAATTTTTATATTCTTGTTGAAAAAAATAATATTTTTGTGTATTTGCTCAAGTAAAATAATTGACAATAGGAAAAAGGACTTGAGGATAATCTGTAGAGATTGCTAAGTCTATACTGTTATTATAAATAGTTTATCTTAAATACAGCCATAATATTATGCCAAAATGCCGATAATGCTTTGAATGGTGGCTTTGTGAAGAAAATTTAAATGCGCCCCGTCAGGTCAGGGAGTATCAACAGGTACGGTTATCTACTCCAGAAATCCCCCCTGCGATCGCGGCACGCCGAGAATAAGAAGCGGTAAATTAAAGGTATAGCGATAGATGAATCTTACACAGAGCTAGTAAATATCAAAAACTGAGCTCGGTATGGTAGGAGTGTCATCTATGCACAAGCTCCTACCAGTACTAGGAGAAATCATAATAACCTTTTTCAAGTGTCTGTGTTATGCGTAAACAACTACAACAAGCCATCAAACCGCTATTAAAAACTTTGTTTGTCCTCAGCCTAGTGTTTACTTTGGCACTGAGTCAAGCTGATGGGGCATTAGCCGCCCGCAGTGGTGGTAGAATCGGCGGAGGCTCATTCAGAGCGCCTTCTAGCCGCACCTATTCGCCTCCTGGCGGTGGATATGGCGGTGGCTACGGCGGTGGCTACGGTGGCGGATATTACCCTGGTGGTGGTGGATTTGGGTTTCCTTTCTTGATTCCCTTCTTTGGCTTTGGGGGAGGATTTGGTGGTTTGTTTACCATCTTAATTTTCTTGGCGATCGGTAACTTCATGATGCAAGCCTTCCGTCGCGCTACCGGTGGAGAAACCACAGACGATACAGATTACAGCAACAACTCTAATGTTTCTGTGACTCGTCTACAAGTAGCTATGTTGGCACAAGCTCGTGAACTTCAAACCGAACTTAACCACATTGCCGAAACCGCTGACACCAACTCCCCAGAAGGTAGAGCCGAAATTTTGCAAGAAGCCAGCCTCGCTTTGCTACGCCATCCCGAATACTGGGTATATGCAGGTGGTAGTACAGAGCAAGCGCGTTTAAATTCAGCTGAAGCTCAGTTTAACCGTTTAACACTAGCAGAACGCAGCAAATTTAGCGAAGAAACTCTTTCTAATGTCAACAACCAGCTAAAAGAAGCCACTCCTAAAAATGCTTTACCTGGTACTGATGTTGACAACCCAACCGACCTATTTACCCAAGGTCCTGGAGAATACATTATTGTCACTCTATTAGCGGCAACACTGGGTAAATTCCAAATCCCAGCAGTCAATAACGTTGAAGAATTGCGTCAAGCTTTGCGTCAAATTGGTAGTATCCCCAGCGATAAACTTCTGGCAATTGAAGTTCTCTGGACTCCCCAAGCTGAAGGTGACACTCTTACCTCTGATGATTTATTAGCAGAATACGCCGATCTGAAATTGGTTTAAATCAAATTTCTTGCCCTCACCCTTCTAGGGCTTGTCATTACCAACATATTTTAAAACCCTCGTTCTTCCCGCTATCTCGCCTTAGAATAAATTCTAAGGCTAATAGCACAAGTCCATTAAAATGGACTGAAATCTTTATTTAGTCTTATGAAGAGGACTTTAGCTGTTAGACAACGGTTTATAACCGTTGACGGGATAAGGGTTTTACGAGATAAATAAATGTTGGTAATGACAAGGACTTCTAGTCTGAGGGCGATCCGCCAAAAAAAGTCTTGCGATTGCTTGTCTGCGACACGCTCCGCGAACGCTTCATTTCATTACGATCGCAATATAGCACTTCTCGTTTGAATCAAATACAGATTTATCTGCGTCCATCTGCGTTCATCTGCGTTTCCTTAATTCTTTGATGTATTGCACCCAACTGAGAAGCGCTATAGTAAATATTTTTGTCCACCTACTTATTGCTTTTGCACAAGGATCGCATCCCGCCGCAGTCTCAGTGAAATTGCTAAAATATAGAACTAAAGCAATACAAGGTTGCGGCAGATGCTCAGGCGGAAAAAATTCAATAAGTTCAAGCATCAATCAGTGAAACCCTCAACCCATCAAGGGTTTAGCAAAGAAGTAGGACCAGGTAAATTAGAGAAACGAGACGCACAAACATGGGCTGAATTGGGATGTCAAAAATGTCAAGCAGGCAACTATACAGTTGCTCTTGATTTCTGCAAGGGTGCTATTGAAATAGATGCTAACAACTATTTAGCTTGGTTTAACCAAGGTTGTGTGCTTAATAAGTTAGGAGAATTTGAAGAAGCGATCGCATCCTGCGACAAAGCCATAGAAATTCAACCTGATAAACACGAAGCTTGGAATAGCCGGGGTATTGTGTTGGTAAACTTAGGGCGAAATGAAGAAGCGATCGCATCTTGGGGCAAAGCGATAGAAATTAAACCTAATCATCACCAAACTTGGAACAACCGAGGTAATGCGCTGTCAAACTTAGGGCAATTTGAAGAAGCGATCGCTTCCTACCACAAAGCCATAGAAATTAAACCAGACTTTGACTTCGCTTGGTGCAATCGGGGTGCGGCATTGGAAAAGTTAGCACGATTTAAAGAAGCGATCGCTTCCTACGACAAAGCCATAGAAATCAAACCTAATTATCACGAAGCTTGGCATAACCGGGGTCTTGCGCTGGATAACTTAGGGCAATTTGAAAAAGCGATCGCATCCTACGACAAAGCAGTGAAAATTAAACCAGACTACTACGAGGCTTGGTGCAGTCGGGGTAATGCGCTGTTTAATTTAGGGTGGTACGAAAAAGCGATCACATCCTACGACAAAACCATAGAAATCAAAAAAGACTACTACAATGCTTGGTGTAACCGTGGCATTACGACAGCCATCATTTCAGTGACTTGTAATCAACAGATGGCTTCCTTGAGTGCGATCGCCAGACAAAATCCCAATCTCAACCAGCGCGACTATGAGGGAGGATTGGTAAGCTATGAGGAAGGGTTGAAGTATTGCCAGCAAGACACGCACCCAGAAGGATGGGGCTTGTTGCATCAGGCAATAGGTAATGCTCATTACTTCCGAGGGCGAAGAGATTCTTACCCCCGCACCTATTGGTATAAAGCTGTTATAAGCTACAATGAGGCGCTGAAAACTCTCACAGAAGCAGATTTTCCGGAGTTGCATCTAGAGGTTTTGCGAGACTTAATTCGCGTCTACTTGGATTTGCGGGAAACCGCGAAAGTTGAAGAACTCCAGCGACGCGGTACAGATTTTTTACGTCGCTTGCTGAGTGAAGCAAATCGCTCTGATAAAAGTAAAAAACAACTGGCTTTGAAGTTTGCAGGCTTTCAGCAGTTGACTGTTGATTTAGCGGTGCAGTCTGGGAATCTGGTGCAAGCACTTGAATTAGCAGAACAAGGCAAAAATGCCTGTTTAAGTTGGCTTTTGTCTGCGTGGAATGATGAAATTTCCTCACCCAGTTACTCAGAAATGCAACAGTTGCTTAATCCTACAACTGCTGTTGTTTACTGGCATATTAGCCCTTACGCTTTACACACTTTCATCCTCAAACACAACGCACCATCACCCATCGTCTTGGGAGAAACCCAAAAAACCGGGTTTTTTGAAGAAGTCGGGGTTCTCAGCCAAACGCAACGCTTGCGCGAGTTTGAAGACTGGGTGAAAAAGTGGAATGAAGAATACGCCAATTATCGCAAAGGCAAAGATAAGCAAATATGGAACCTAACCCCCCAATCCCTTAAGGTGCAAGGGAAGGGGGAGGAATCAAAGCCTCTCTCCTCTCTTCGAGACGCTGCGCGAATGCAGGAGAGAGGTTTGGAGAGAGGTTCTAATTGGCGCGAAAATTTACCCGAAATGCTTCGCCAACTGGGTAATATTCTTGATATTGCTGCTATTTTGACGGCAATTCACAACCAATCAATCCAAAATCTCATTTTAGTTCCTCATCGCGATTTACACCGCTTTCCTCTCCATGCGCTGTTTTGCGATGATTTCACCATCACTTATCTACCCAGCGCTCAAATTGGCTTAACCTTACAACAGACGCGATTAATCGCGTCTCTACAACAGACGGCATTAATCGCGTCTTTACAACTTCTTAGCGTGGAACATCCTAACAGCAGGGGTTATCCGTCGTTGGATTTTGCCCAAATTGAATCGGAAGCGATAAACCGGATGTTCGCAAAACCCACTCGTCTTTCTTCTGAAAAAGCGACAAAAGAAGCGTTAATAACTGCTTTGTCGGAAAAATATAGTATTTTCCACTTTACAGGACATGGCGAATACAATTTTCACAATCCGGCTTTATCGCACTTGGCTTTAGCGGGTGAAGATAAACTGACTGTCACCGATATTTGCAACTTTGATTTGAGAAGTTACAAACTCGTGAGTCTTGCAGCTTGCGAAACTGCGATCGCAGGTAATCATACCATCACCACCGAATATGTGGGGCTTGTCAGTGGCTTTATGAGTTGCGGTGTGGCGCATGTCCTCAGTACACTGTGGACTGTAGAATCAGCCGCTAACGCTTTAGTGATGATTCAATTTTACCAATTGCTGCAACAAGAAAAATCTGAGATTGTAGCTTTGGCTAAAGCTACTCAATGGTTGCGAAATGTCACAAATGCACAACTTGCAGAATGGTATGCAGCCAAAATCGCCCAACTTCCTGAACATAAAGGTTTAGTTTACAACTTCTTTTCACGCCATTTAAATTATAGTAAGAATACAAACGAACCAAATAATAAACCTTATAATCATCCTTATTTCTGGGCAGCTTTTACAATTACTGGAAATTTATCATGCAACCTTTAGAAGCCTCGGAACTCAAAGCTTTTCTTTTGGCACTTTACCAGCTTGATGCACCTTTGCCAGATGCTGTGCAAGCGCAGGTAAATAATATTAACATTCCGGCAGATATTGACAAACTGTATGACATTGCCATAAGTTATCCCCCGCTTGCAACTTACTACGAACAGGTTCACGAATTTTTGAACGCAAATAGCCAAATCCGGAGTAGAGGACCTTTACCAGCTAAAATTAATCATGCTGCGGAACAACAAAGTACAGAAATTAACAATATTCTTGTTGCCGTTGAAATCGAAGATGAAAAGTTAACTGAAATCTCTCAACCCATTTTGAAGGCTGCTGACTCTGTAAGTAAAGCGAAAGAGATTTGGACAAACATTAAGCGATTCCTACATTCATGAGGTACAGAAAGAATTAACCGCAGATGAAGATAGATAAACGCCGATGGACGCAGATAAATTTGTACCTCAGCAGATTAGGAAACGCTATATTCGTTCTTTACAAAAGCCTATGCCATGAATGTAGAGTATAACCTCATTTATCCAACTGTTGATTTATTTGTCTACGATTTGCAAGAAGGTTTAGGACAAACAGACGAGCAAATTAACCAAAATCGTCATCATTTTTGGCGAAAAATTAAACCCGAATTAAATAAAGATTACCAAACTCTTAATTCTCAAGAACAGGGTTTACTCAAACAACTCGCTTTACTAGAAAAAGCTGAAGCCGATTATGTCGAGTTACTCGTACCCAAAAAAAAGGAACACTTTCAACCAGATTTAGAAGGCTACTACCGCGCACTGCAATTGAGTGATACTTATGCTTTACAGGTAGATTGCTCTATTATCAATGATAATAACAGTAAACCTATTAGCCGCTTCCAAGATATTAAAAAAAATATAGAATCTCGCATAGATAACCAGCCAGGAAAACTCGGTCAAACCTGGTTTGTTTGGGGACAGTTGTCAAAAATTTATAACGATGAAGAAATTCAAGCGATCGCGCAAGAATGCTATAAACAAATAAACCCCAATTCTCAAAGTAAAATAGACTTCAAAAAGCAAGGTAATTTCTTAGGTGCAACTGCATTTGAAGTTTGGGAACAGCCTAATGCTTTGGTTAATGAAAATAGCTTTCATGTATTAATATGTTTATTTCCAGCACAGCGATCGCTTGACGATATTACCAAAAACATCGCCAATATATACTTCGATTTAAACCGTCTATTTTGCTATCGCCATAAAATTATTTGGGCTTATCACCAAAGCCGTAAATTGAAAAGCAAACTCAAAAAAGATTTTCATGAAGTGCAACAAATAGTCAAAAAAGTCAGTGAATTAGGACAACAAATAAACGCAGGTAAACTTAATCTTCAAGAATTACAAGAAACCCTAACTGACACCTTGACAATTTTATCACACTATGAAATAGATTTAAGCTACCTTGATGACCAAGGACGCACAATAGAAGTTAATCTGAATAATTACAAAAAGCGGTTAGAGAAGATTTCCAAAGAAAATAGCAACAATCAGCTACAATTTTTGCAAGAATTTAGCGAATTTAGTGCTGAAAAATATCTCCAACAAGTAAAGACAGATTATATTAACCTCAGCCCAGGTTTAACCCTGCTGCAAAATTTAATTAGTACAATTCAAGGTACAATTGACATCTACCAAGCAAAGAGCGATCGCCACCTAGAAGAATTCATCGGCATCGCAGGTGTAGGACTAGCAACCAGCCAAATAGGATCTGCCGTCATCCTAGCCGAAATACCCAAAAATCAAAACCCTCTAACTTATCAAATCCAAATCTTTACCTTGAGTTTGTTTATAGGGTTGATTTTTGCCGCGCTAACGTATATATTGCTTCGCAGCCGTCGTCGCTAAATTCCTCTCTTACTCTGCGCCTCTGCGGTTCGATATTATAATTATGTCAATTCAACGCACAATTCAAAGTATATATACTGATGGCGCTTGCACCGGCAACCCAGGTCCAGGTGGTTGGGGTGTAGTCGTCTATTTTACCGATGGCTCAATTTATGAAATGGGCGATCGCTCTCCCCATACCACCAATAATAAAATGGAAATGCAAGCAGCGATCGCCGCTCTAGAATTCCTAGAAGAATCTGGGCAAAAAGAACCCGTTCCCCTTTATACCGATAGCGAATACCTCATCAACTGCGTTACCAAGTGGGTTAAAGGTTGGAAAAAGAAAGGCTGGAAAAAAGCCGATGGCAACCCTGTCCAAAATCAAGACCTTTTGGAACAACTAGATGAACTCAACAGTCGTAAAGTAAAATGGGAACACGTTCGCGGTCACTCTGGTAACATAGGTAACGAACGCTGTGATGTAATTGCTCGTGCCTACGCTAGTGGCAAAACCCCATCCCTCAAACAACTGGCTTCCACTCATTCTCACCAATCCTTAACGCAAACAAGCGAGATAAATGTAGCAAAAGTATCTGATTGTGAGACAAACTCGACAATAATTAACAAAAGCAAACAAGAAATCAGTATTGCAACAGATACAACAATTATGGAGCCGTCTACATCGACAACAATCGAAGAAAAACCACCAGAGATGAGGGTGGGGCATCTCCGCAACTTGCTTGAAACTCTACACATCGCTGACGAAATAGCCACAAAAGGCTACTTAATCACCAGTTCCGAACTAGCAGATTTAATGGATGTTCATGCCAGCGCTGTCACCAGTCGAGGAGATCAATGGCGCTGGCGCAACTGGATTGTCTCACGGGTACGACGAGAAGGCAATCAAATTCTCTGGGAATTGGAAAGAGGCGATCGCGTGGGGAGCGAAGATGATGCAGCGATCGGGGGATGAGGGAGATGGGGAGATGGGGAAAGAAGAATTACTCTCCTTGTCCCCCACTTTTGTACAGACGCGATTAATCGCGTCTCTACTCCCCACTCCCCCACTCGTCACTCACCACTATACTTCCGTCCCCTCCACTCGCGGGGTGTGCGGAATGCAGATAAGAAAATTCGCAGCACTGCTAAGGGATCGGCTAAAGGGGAAAGCCAGAATAACCAGCCACCATTAGCACTTTTGCGATCGTAAGAAGGTGCGATCGCCAATAATAAAGCAAAGCGAATCACCAGCAGAAATACATTCAAACCCAGTAGAGACGCGATTAATCGCGTCTGTACAAAAATGGAAAGAAAGAGGTAAGTAAGGACTACAAAAATAGGTAAACCCTGGACTGCAAAAAGTAACCATAAATCCCCCCACAACTGAGCGCGGGAAGATGCATCTTTCAAATCAAGACTTCTCCCCCATTCCTTCCACGTCTCCAGCGCTCCCTCATACATCCGCACCTTTAGCACCTTCGCACCATCCAAAAAGCCCACCTTAAAGCCTTGAGCGGCGATATTCCGAGCTAAAGTCACATCATCACAAAAAGAACCTCCAGCACTGCTATAGCCATCCACAGCCGCTAAAACTCGCCGACGACATAAAAAGCATTGTCCATTTGCCATTACTCGTTCTGGTTGCTTGGTATTCACACCAGCCGGATCAAATCGGTAAAGCAAAGTCATCAACAATGCCGGTTGTAACCAGCATTCCCCTGGATATTTCAGAATAAACTGAGGCGAAAGCGAAACCAAGTCATATTTTTCAGCTTCTGCTGTCTTCACTAAACCAGCAATCAAACCGGGATCGGGCTGAGTGTCAGCATCCATCCCCAAAAACCACTCACTAGCCTCTGAACTATGCAAAAAGCCATTATGCAACGCCCAAGGACGCCCCACCCAACCAGGGGGCAAGGGATCATCCGTCATCAGGCGAAAACGGGGATCTTGTTGAATAGCCAATTTTACCAAGTCGGGAGTGCCATCTTGGGACTTACTGTCTACAACAATAATTTCCCGAAGTTCGTAACTTTGTCGGCTTAAACATTCCAACAAAGGGCTAATGCGAAGAGCTTCATTTAGTGTGGGGACGACTACGCTGACACTACCCAAAAGCTCTGGTGTTGGTTGTTGTGGTTCAATGGGGGGATGGCGCCCCGGTCCTTTCAGCAGACGCGAGAGCAAAATCGCTGTTGCCGGTACTTGGATAAGTAGCAAAAATAGCGTTAAATAATTCAAAATTCTCTCATTCAAGAATGGGCAATGGGCATTGGGTAATGGGGCAATGGGCTTTTTGAAGAGGGGAAAAGGGGAAAGGGAAAAGGGGAAAGGGGAAAGAATTATTACCAATGCCCCATGCCCGATGCCTCATGCGCTATGCCCTATGCCCCACTTTTCGGAAAATGCTTATTTCAAAGCAACTTTGACAGGAGCCACTTGAATTTCTGCCTTTGTTTCAATGGCTGGTTGTGGGGGTGTATTTGCAGTTCTCCACCACAGAGTTACAGCTGGAATTACACCAGCAAAAAAGCCTAGTAAAACTGGAATCGCAAACCCAGATCCTAAGCTGAGTCCGGCAGCGAAGACAAAATTGCTGATATAAACGATTAAAGGAACGTTGAGTTGCGATCGCTCTAATTTTATCGACGCATTTCTCCACAACAGTGCTGCTACAGTCATGAATAAAGCACTTGTACCAAACCAACCTGCATAGTTTCCGTAAGGTGTCCCAAAGAAAGCTCCTGGTTTTTCCCAATACCAAAACGGAAAAGTGGTTTGACTCATACCTGGCTCTAAAGCAAAGTCCCAGCAGGTAAATAACAAAGCACCTAAGGCTATAGCAGCAATGTGACGCCCTAAACTTGGTTTTTCGGCTACTTGCAAACCGGCTCTGGCGATTAAATACGCCGAAAGACCAACATAAAACCAGGATATAGGAATTGTAAACGGTACTAAACCTGCTATTTTATAGCCCAACCCACTTAAGTAGCTATAATCACCAAATGGAAAGCCTGTGCTAGTTCCCAGCAGTTCACTTCCTACAGAGATCAACACAGATGGCAGCATGAATGCTAACCAGTTTCGCAATCCCAAAACTCGATACGCATAAATACTGACGGCTACTGTACCTAATATAATATCAACTACACCCCCGTTAGCCATACTTGACTGCATCGCAGTCTCTCCAACAGTGCCTAAATTCAGAATTACTTCGGCATTAGGTATGACTAGTAGTATACCAACGAGTCCAAAAATCTTGGATAAAATATGACCGATGAGGCATACGCGCTCAACAATAACAAGTTGTCTCATGAGAATTCCTTAACAAGACGTGACACGCGGCTACGATCGCTGCTAATAGTTTACAAATGTTTAAGAACATATTTTACTAATTTGAGCGATAATTCTCTCTAAACTTGTTTGTCTTTCTTTGAAAAAGCATAGAATCCTATTGATTGAAGGGAAAACTCAATCATTTGTTAAAGTTATAGTTTAAATCATTACTGATACTGATGTTTGATTCATGAACTGGCATAAAAGTCAAGTAAATTAGCTGAAAACATTTGCTTGCAGCAGAACAGATAGTTGTGGAATAATGGCTTGATATGGTAATGGGAAATCAACCGATGTCAATGTATGAAAAGTTTTCCTTGGGTTTCCCTAATGTTAGTAGTGCTTGCCTACGCTAGCTTGGGCTGGTTGATATCCCAAGCACATTCACCTTGGTATATTTGGTTGACAGCAGTCATAGCTATCTTGTTTTTGCTATCAGCCTTGACAACTCCGTGGTTGAAGATGGCAGACTATTCTATTCTCTTTTTTAAATCGGATACTAGAACTTTAGCTTTTTCCATTTTAGCTGCTTTCTTGTTCTTTCTGATGCTCGCCTGGTTTAAAGTATTTCTTGATACCCTAGTAATCATTTCGGCGAACATATTATTAAAAATAGACGTTCAAAGATTTGGTTTAGGAGAACGGCAAAGCTTTTTAATTACAAGTATCTTTTCATTCACAGGTTTAGTTTTGGGTGCATTGATGCAGATGGCATTTTCACATAATTTAAGTCGCCATTTTTTCTGAATATTCAAAATTGGGCATTGGGCATTGGGCATTGGGCATTGGGCATTGGGCATTGGGCATTGGGCATTGGGCATTGGGCATTGGGCATTGGGCATTGGGCATTGGAAATTTTTTCTTCTCCCCTTGTCTCAATGCCCATTATTCAATTTAGGATTCAAAGGGGGTAGGGTGTGGGGGGTAGGGTGTGGGGAACCCACGTTTTAAAACGTGGGATTGTAACAAGGACACTGTTTTTAGGAGCGCTTTGCGTCTCGAAAAACATCTTTTTTTAAACTGAGCTTTAAACTCAGAACGCGCATTTGTTATTTAAACCCCTACACCCGAAACCTGCAACCCCACACCCTGTTTTTTGTAAATATTTAGATTTAACTTTTGAATCCTAAATTACAAAAGAATTTTTATTATATATGCCTTCTATCACAATGTTTCAGTTGATAAAAATGGAAGATAAGTTTGCATATTAGATACAAAATGACGATCAGGAGTTTATGCTTTTTGTGATGAAAATATTATCGTCAAAAAAGTATGCTGAAAAAGAGCAATATTTGCTACTTTTAGAATTACATAATTTATGCTTTTTATTACAACTTTAAAAAAAATTTACATGCAAAATAAAAACAGAGAAAAATACTGATATTTGCGTTCGGAGACGAATAATGGTAGCGATCGCAGAGAATGCCCAAAAAAGGCTAACAATACAAACTGTAGAAATTGCCCCGGATACGACAGCGATTCGTTCTCTTGATTGGGACCGCGATCGCTTCGACATCGAATTCGGTTTGCAAAACGGTACAACCTACAACTCATATCTAATTCGCGGTGAGCAAACCGCATTAGTTGATACTTCCCACCGGAAGTTTGAGCAACTGTATTTAGACACGCTTAAAGGTATAATCAACCCCAAGGCTATTGATTATATCATAATCAGCCACACAGAGCCAGACCACAGCGGCTTGGTGGAAGAAGTTTTGCAATTAGCGCCCAGAGCAACCGTCTTGGGTTCAAAAATTGCCCTACAATTTCTGGAAGGCTTAGTACACGAGCCATTTTCCAAGCGAATTGTGAAAAGTGGCGATCGCATTGACTTAGGCAAGGGACACGTCATAGAATTCGTGAGTGCGCCTAACTTGCACTGGCCCGACACAATATTTAGCTTTGATCGCAAAACCCAAACTCTCTTCACCTGTGATGCTTTTGGGATGCACTTTTGCGACGAGCGTACCTTTGACGAAGACTTAGAAGCAATAGAAGCTGACTTTCGATTTTACTACGATTGCTTGATGGGTCCCAACGCTCGCTCTTTGTTAAATGCAATGAAGAGAATGGGCGAACTTGGCAAAATCAACATCATCGCCAACGGTCACGGACCCTTACTGCACCACAACCTTGATTTTCTCACAGAACGCTACCATAGTTGGAGCCAAATCCAAGCAGAAGCGCAAACAACCGTAGCTTTATTTTACGTTTCAGACTACGGCTACAGCGATCGCCTCGCCATGTCGATTAATGAAGGAATCCAAAAAACTGGGGTAGCCGTCGAAATGATGGACTTAACCAGTGCGGAAATCCAAGAAATTCAAGAATTGGCAGGTAGGGCAGCTGGTATAATTATCGGAATGCCGCCAACCGCAGCCGTTGCAGCTCAAGCGGCAATTAATTCGCTTTTAGTTGTCGCCAACAACAAGCAAAAAGTCGGCTTATTTGAATCTTACGGTGGGGATGACGAACCGATTGACACCCTCCGCAGAAAATTCATCGATTTGAGTGTTAAAGAAGCCTTCCCCGCAATTCGGATTAAAGGTGAACCCACCGCAGCTACCTACCAATTGTGTGAAGAAGCGGGTACAGACTTGGGACAATTGTTGATGCGGGAACGCAACATCAAGCAGATTAAATCTCTTGATGTCAACATGGAAAAAGCCCTCGGACGCATTAGCAGCGGATTGTATATTCTCACCGCTAAAAAAGGTGATGTCAGCAGTGCAATGCTGGCATCTTGGGTAGCGCAAGCGAGTTTGCAACCATTAGGATTTACAATTGCCGTTGCCAAAGATAGAGCAATGGAATCATTATTGCAAATAGGCGATCGCTTCGTCCTCAATGCCTTAGAAGAAGGAAATTATCAAGAACTGAAAAAGCACTTCCTCAAGCGTCTACCTCCTGGTGCTGACCGATTTGCTGGCATTAAAACCCAAAATGCGAAAAACGGCTCTCCCATTCTCGCAGATGCCTTAGCATACATGGAATGTGAAGTCACCGACAGCATGGAATGCAGCGACCACTGGATTCTTTATTGCACCGTCCAAGAAGGTCGTGTTTCCAAAGATGGACTCACCGCAGTTCGTCACCGCAAAGTAGGTAATTACTACTAAATCGGGAATGGGGCATGGGGCATTGGGCATTGGGCATGGGGCATTGGGCATTGGGCATGGGGCATTGGTAATAATTCTTTCCCCTTTCCCCTTTTCCCTTTTCCCTTTCCCCTTTTCCCCTCTTCAAAATGCCCATTGCCCAATGCCCATTGCCCATTGCCCATTTCAAGCTATCTCACCCTTCACTCCACACCTATGAGCGATTCCAAACCCCGTGACGTTCAGGTTTTACCGATCGCCACAAATACTACAGTAATGAGAGCGCGTAGCTGGTCGCGTCTGCGGTTTGAAATTGAATATGCATTGGAAAGAGGTACAACTTCCAATTGCTATTTAATTGAAGGTGATAAAACTGCACTTATCGATCCACCGGCAGAAACCTTCACTGACATTTTTCTGGAAGGATTGCAGCATTCTTTCGACTTTAAAAAGTTGGATTATGTCATTTTAGGTCACTTTAGTCCTAACCGGATCGCCACCTTCAAAGCGCTCCTAGAACTTGCACCGCAAATCACCTTTGTCTGTTCGTTACCAGCAGCTGGAGATTTGCGTACTACTTTCCCAGACCGAGATTTAAAAATCATCGTTATGCGCGGGAAAGAAACTTTAGATTTAGGTAAGGGTCATGTTTTAAAATTTGTTCCTACACCGAGTCCCAGATGGCCCGCCGGTCTTTGTACCTACGACCAACAAACGCAAATTCTCTACACAGATAAGTTATTTGCAACTCATATCTGTGGGGAGCAAGTTTTTGATGAAAACCGCGAAGCTTTAAAAGAAGATCAGCGGTATTATTATGACTGTTTGATGGCGCCTCATGCAACTCACGTACAAGCAGTTTTGGAGAAACTATCAGAACTGCAAGTGAGAATGATTGCCACCGGTCACGGACCTTTGGTACGTTACGGTGTTGTGGAGTTGATCCATTCTTATGAAGAATGGAGTCATTCGCAAACGAATCGGGAGATAACAGTTGCTTTATTGTATGCTTCAGCTTATGGCAATACAGCAACTTTAGCCCAAGCGATCGCTCTCGGATTAACTAAAGGTGGTGTCGCGGTACAATCAATTAACTGCGAATTTGCCGAACCTGATGAAATTCGCGCTGCTGTGGAAAAGGCAGATGGTTTTATTATCGGTTCTCCTACCCTTGGTGGACATGCACCCACCCCAGTGCAAACAGCTTTAGGTCTTGTCCTCGGTGTAGGTGATAACACCAAACTCGCCGGTGTCTTTGGTTCCTATGGCTGGAGTGGCGAAGCATTTGATTTAATAGAAGGCAAACTCCGCGATGCTGGATATCGGTTTGGGTTTGAAACGATGCGCGTCAAGTTCAAACCCTCGGATGTCATTCTCAAGCAGTGTGAAGAAACCGGTACAGATTTTGCCCAAACTTTGAAAAAGGCGAAAAAATTGCGTTTGCCACAACAAGCTGTAACTCCTGTGGAACAAGCCGTTGGTCGAATCGTTGGTTCGCTGTGCGTTCTGACGGCAAAGCAAGGAGAAGTCTCCACAGCGATGTTAGGTGCTTGGGTTTCCCAAGCAACCTTCAACCCACCTGGAATCACCGTTGGTATTGCTAAAGATCGAGCGATCGAATCTTTGATGTATTCTGGGGGTAAATTTGCCCTGAACATCTTAGCTGAAGGCAATCAACAAGATTTTGTCAAGCACTTCCGCAAATCTTTTGCCCCAGGTGAAGAGCGATTTTCCGGCTTCTCTACAGAAATTGCCGAAAATGGCTGTTTAGTCCTCACTGAAGCTTCAGCATATCTTGAGTGTTCTGTCAACCAACGCATGGAATGTGGCGATCACTGGGTTGTCTATGCCACCGTTGACAACGGAAAATTACTCAAACCTGATGCTGTGACTGCCGTCCACCATCGCAAATCGGGTAATCATTACTAATTACACCATGTCCGTTTAAAAAATATCTTCGTAGTAAGGACTTCAGTCCTTATCCGATCAGATGAGGACTGAAGTCCTCACTACGAACTTACCGCCTTGGCTATTGTTTAGCCAAGGCGTTTTATTGTATCGGCTCTTATCCGGATGAAGCATCAGCTTATCAGTATTTGTATATGTTTGTCTGTAATTACTTAATTCTTTGATGTATTCCACCCAATTGAAAACCACAATAATGCTTTGCCCTGGCGATATCAATACAATCAGCGCTGCTTTTGCTTGCACAGAATTAGGTAAGTCTAATAATCTACCTTATTTATTCAATATACTGCCATCATTCTTATATATATTCTCAGCCAGAAACTATCAAATATTTAAATTGGTGTGAGAAAATTCCGCAATTGCCACAAAGACAATTGAATAGATAATGTGTAATGTTTGACTAGAATCTTGGTAGTCAGCATCTTTTATAGTAAATGCCAACTACTACCACAACGGTTTTATAATATTTTACCTTTCTTATGACTCCTAAACGCAGCAAGATTAAATTTCCCCTCTGGCAATATCTCAACCAGCCCCTATTTAGCGATAATAGTAAGTTGGTATTAAATCCTCATCGCTTTGCCAGCGTCTGGCGAATTGATCTTCTTAAAAGGTGTTGGGCTAAAGAATGTGATGCTAAAGGACCGCAACAGCATTAAATAGCTACTAGACATCGATCGCTATGCTGATGATGCGTTAGCACAAAGCCAAGAGACGTTACATGTAACGTCTCTACATTCCCTGATTTTTCGCTCTTATGTGGGGTTTAAAAACGCGCTCGTATTAATGCGATCGCTGTACTAAGTCCAAACAGGTTTCGGTGTTGCTTAGATATACAGTAACAGGTCACAGTACTAACCAGTTTTCTATTTTTAGGTTTTGAAAATCCGTATAATTAACAGTGTTATTCGTTACCAAAATCAGATTGTTAACCTGAGCGATCGCCGCAATTTGTCCAGCGGGGACGCAACGGTTCTGAGAGAATATTTGTATCTAGGAGGAAACGTATTTTGGTCAAAAAATTACCTCCTGTCCGGATGATTTATCCCTTACCCCGGCAAAAATTTCATCAGGGTTAATCTCTGCTTCCTCGATATTATATTCCTCTCGAAATCGTTCTATGGATTCCCAAAAGCTTAATGTTTTATTTTTTAGCCTTTCGTATTCTGCTGTGGAAATGATGACAGCAATCTGTTTACCTTCCTGAGTAATTTCGATTGGTTGACCTTGTTCAACTTCCTGAATAATTTTATTTATGTTGACACGAATTTGTTCAATTGAATATTGCTGAGACATTATTTAACACTCAAGACTTTATCCATATTATCCGTAGACAGCAAATAAACAAATTATTTGACTGAGTTACGTTAGTTGATTGAATTTTGGCGATCGCTGAATATTAGTATGGTATCCGTAATTTATCGTAGAGACGTTCCGACGGAACGTCTCTGCCGACAGTCACGTAAAATCCAAAATCGTTAAACTTCGTCAACAGAACGAGGCTTTTTGCCGTCAAGCAAAGCACTAACAGTCATGTCTCCCATGACATTAATCGCAGTGCGGCAGCGATCCAAAAACCAGTCTACCGTAATCAACAAAGCAATATACTGAGTCGGTAAACCAACAGAAGTAAACACCAAAGTCATCGTTACCAACCCCGCATTGGGAATACCCGCTGCCCCCACCGATGCAAAAATCGACGTTATAACTACAATTAACTGCTGTCCTAAATTCAGATTTTGCCCAATCACCTGGGAAATAAACAATGCAGACATTGCCTCGTAAAGGGCAGTACCATCATTATTAAAGTTTGCCCCAACCAGCGCCCCTAAAGAAGCAGAAGATTCCCGCAAGCCGATTTTTGTCTGTAAAACTTCAAACGTGATAGGCATTGCCACCGTTGAAGAAGAAGTGGAAAAAGCTGTCAAAAAGGCATCAGCACCCCCAGCTAAAAACTTTAAAGGGTTCACCCAAGAACCTAATTTGACTCTAGTGAGGTAGTAGCAAGCTTGTAATGCCAGTGCCAGCAGCACTGCCACAATGAAGGCAAACAGAGATTTAAATGGCGAAAACCCTTGTAAGGCAACAGTTTTAGCCACAATTCCCAAAACTGCCAGAGGTATCAGGGCAATCACCCAGTTGAGGATGCGAATTACTGCGTCAAACAAAGTTCCAACTAAATCCTCAATTGGTTGGTATCCTCTTTTCCCTTGAGCGGTTTGTTCTGATTTTATTGCCCGCAAAACGATACCAAAGCTCAAAGCAATCACAATCAGTTGTATAACGTTATTATCAACCAACGGCTTGAGGATGGCTTCCGGTACAACGTCTTTGAGTAATCCCCAAGGGTCAAGACTTTGACTGGGTGCTTGTGTACCTTCTGGAGGTGCCAAAGTTCCCCAAGTGCCGGGACGCAAAACATTTGCCACTAAAAGCCCAATTAGTATCGCTACGGTTGTGTTAGTTAAAAGTAATACAGCTAATTTCCGTCCGGCTGTACCCGGAATCTCAGTAGTCATGAAGGTATGCAACACTGCTACGAGAATCAGCGGTGTTGCTAAAGCGCGGAGTGCTTTCAGCACCAATTCAGCGGGAATTGCCAAGTTGTTGATTAAGTCTTTATTGGCTGCGTTGGGGTTGCCTGCACCTAAAGCAATCCCTAAGCAAATTGCCAGCACCAAGGCGATGATAATTTGCAATGTGAGAGGGATACGCTGCCACCAAGGGCGAGATTTGGAGGAATGCGAAGTAATACTCTCTGTTTCGTTCATTGCTATTTGCTGAGTTAGTGATGTATTTATTTAAACATCACTTTGGACATTAAAAATTCCGGATTCAGATCGGGTAAAACTAAGATAATCTTAGAGCTTGTTGCTTGACATTTTTTTTAAGGGCATTCCCAATGAATGCCGATAAAAATATTGGTTTGTGGTAGGAAAAGTATATGTCTTTTGTCCCTTTGCATATTCACAGTGATTATAGCTTGCTTGATGGTGCCAGTCAGTTACCGGAGTTGATTGATCGAGCACTTACCCTCGGTATGAAAGCGATCGCTCTCACGGATCATGGTGTCATGTATGGTGCGATCGAACTGATCAAAACCTGCCGCAGTCGAAATATTAAGCCAATTATTGGCAATGAAATGTATCTCATTAACAGCGATATCGAAAAACAAGAACGCCGTCCCCGTTATCATCAAATTGTTTTAGCGAAAAATACAAAAGGTTACAAAAATTTAGTTAAATTAACTACAATTTCTCACCTCAAAGGTGTACAAGGCAAAGGTATTTTTTCTCGTCCTTGCATTAACAAAGACTTACTAAAACAATATCATGAAGGCTTGATAGTTACTAGTGCTTGTTTGGGTGGAGAAATACCCCAAGCAATTCTTAGCAATCGACCTGATGCCGCACGTAAAGTCGCTCAATGGTATAAAGAAGTATTTGGTGATGATTTTTATTTAGAAATTCAAGACCACGGTTCCCAAGAAGACAGAATTGTTAACGTTGAAATTGTCAAAATTGCCCGTGAATTAGGAATTAAATTAGTTGCTACTAATGATTCCCATTATATTTCATGTTTCGATGTAGAAGCACACGACGCTTTGCTATGTATTCAAACTGGCAAGCTAATTAGTGAAGATAAGCGGATGCGTTATAGCGGCACAGAATATCTGAAATCTGCCGAAGAAATGAGTCAGCTATTTCGCGACCATTTGCCAGATGATGTCATTGCCGAAGCTATAAACACTACCGAAGAAGTTGCAGATAAAGTAGAGCCTTATCAAATTATGGATGAGCCTCGCATTCCTACCCCCCCCATCCCATCTGGTCATACCGCAGATACTTACGCAGAAGAAGTTGCTTGGCAAGGACTTTTAGAAAGATTAAATCGTAAATCTCGCAGCGAAGTTGATCCAGAATATAAAGAAAGGTTGGAATATGAACTAAAAATGATTCAAAAAATGGGTTTTTCCACCTACTTTTTAGTCGTGTGGGATTACATCAAATTCGCCATAGATCGTAATATTCCCGTCGGTCCCGGTAGAGGTTCAGCCGCAGGTTCTCTAGTTGCTTACGCGATGCGAATTACTAATATTGACCCTGTACATCACGGTTTGTTATTCGAGCGTTTTTTGAACCCAGAACGTAAATCAATGCCAGATATTGATACAGATTTTTGCATAGAGAGACGGGAAGAAGTTATTGAATATGTAACTGATAAATACGGTACAGATAGAGTAGCCCAAATTATCACCTTTAACCGACTTACTTCTAAAGCTGTGTTGAAAGATGTTGCCAGAGTGTTGGATATTCCTTATGGGGAATCAGATAAAATGGCAAAGTTAATTCCGGTGGTGCGGGGTAAACCGACAAAACTTAAGGTGATGATTTCTGATACAACTCCAGCACCAGACTTTAAGCAAAAATATGATGATGAACCGCACGTTCGTCATTGGGTTGATATGGCAATGCGAATTGAAGGAACTAACAAAACCTTTGGTGTTCATGCGGCTGGTGTAGTCATTTCTGCCGATCCTCTTGATGAAATTGTGCCGCTACAAAAGAATAATGACGGTTCTGTGATTACCCAATATTTTATGGAAGATTTAGAATCTTTGGGTTTGTTAAAGATGGATTTTCTCGGTTTGCGAAATCTGACATTAATTCAAAATACTTTAGATTTAATTGCCCAAAATAAAAACATTCATATCCATCCTGATGAAATCACCCGTCAAGAAAGAAAAGCCCAAAAGATTTTAGCTAAAGGTGAACATAACGTCTTACCAAATGAAGTAAAAAAAACTTATGAACTTTTAGAAGCTGGTGAGTTAGAAGGTATTTTTCAATTAGAATCTTCAGGAATGCGTCAGATAGTGAAAGATTTGAAGCCTTCTAATATAGAAGATATTTCTTCAATTTTGGCGCTTTATCGACCAGGACCATTAGACGCGGGATTGATTCCTGATTTTATTAACCGCAAGCACGGACGAGAAGAAATTAAATACGGTCACTCTATTTTAGAACCCATATTGAATGAAACCTATGGAATTATGGTTTATCAAGAGCAAATTATGAAAATTGCTCAAGATATGGGTGGATATACTTTAGGACAAGCCGATTTAATGCGTCGTGCAATGGGTAAAAAGAAAGTTGCGGAAATGGAAAAGCAACGCGAAAAATTTATTGATGGGTCGGCAAAGAATGGAGTTAACAAACAAGTTGCTGAAAAATTATTCAACGATATGTTGAAGTTTGCGGAATATTGCTTAAGTTATAATAGTGAAGTTTTAACAGTTGAATATGGCTTTTTACCGATTGGGAAAATTGTCGAGAAAGGCATTGAATGCAGTGTATATAGTGTTGATAGTTATGGCAAAATTTATACTCAAGTAATTGCCCAATGGCATAATCGCGGTCAACAAGAAGTTTTTGAATATTGCTTAGAAGATGGTACGATTATTCAAGCAACAAAAGACCATAAATTTATGACTGTTGATGGTCAAATGTTGCCGATTGATGAAATATTTGAACGCGGATTGGATTTGATGCAAGTTCAGGGTTTGCCAGATTGACACTCCCCGCCATAGCATGATATTAAACCTTGGTTTTGTGTTGCTTTCCCACCCTGCAATAAATTGCGGGCTAATAGCTTAAGTACGTTAAAACGCACTCTTCTTCGAGACTAAACTTTACATCGCGGCGCTATGTAACGCAACCTCCTGCAATGCGATCGCATCGAAGAGCAAAAATTACGGAAGTTCAAAAAATCATTTGAGATTGCTATATGCTTTCAGTAACTAGAGTGAATCAACTAGAAATTGGTAAAGAAAAGTGAATCTCCCTTTGATTACTCGTGCTCAAGAATATAACGATAAAATAGCGATTGCTACAACGGATGCAACATTTACCTATGGGGATTTGCTGCACACTTCCAGTCAAATAGCAACATATCTTCTTCAAAATACAGAAGATTTACAGGAGCAGCGAGTTGCCTTTCTCATCCCACCTGGGTTTGAGTATGTAGCTACACAGTGGGGGATTTGGCGTGCTGGTGGAATAGCGGTACCCTTGTGTATGTCCCATCCACGACCAGAATTGGAGTATGTGATTATAAATTCAGGCGCATCGATTATTGTTGCTCATCCTAATTTTGAGGGTATACTGCGATCGCTCGCCCAAGCACACAATTTGCGATTTATCCTCACCTCAGAAACGCTCCCAAATCATGTTTGTCCCCTCCCAGAGGTAAATATCACTAGACGCGCATTAATTCTCTACACCAGCGGTACAACAGGTAAACCCAAGGGTGTAGTTACAACCCATCACAATATTCAAGCACAAGTAACTAGTTTAATCACCGCTTGGGAATGGACATCTAGCGATCGCATTTTGCATGTACTGCCATTACATCATATTCATGGAATTGTCAACGTCCTGACTTGCGCTTTATGGGCTGGAGCCGAGTGCCATATGTTGAGCAAATTTGATGCCGAAACCGTTTGGAATCGAATTTGTGACGGTGACTTAACCCTATTTATGGCAGTACCGACGATTTATGTAAAGCTGATTGCGGCTTGGGAAAACGCTTCTAGGGAACGCCAAAAAAGGATGACCGCAGGCTGTGCGAAAATGCGTCTAATGGTTTCTGGTTCAGCAGCCTTACCAGTTCAAGTATTAGAAAAATGGCAGAGTATTAGTGGTCATTTTCTGCTTGAGCGGTATGGGATGACGGAAATTGGCATGGCACTATCAAACCCTTTACACGGTCAACGATTCTCAGGATATGTGGGTCAGCCTTTGCCTCAAGTTGAAGTCAGATTAGTGGATGAGAGTGGGGAGTTGGTTCCACCAGGGATACCAGGAGAAATCCAAGTCAAAAGCCCCGGAGTGTTTCTCGAATATTGGCAAAACCCCCAAGCAACCGCAAAAGCTTTTAGAGATGGCTGGTTCTGTACTGGAGATACCGCCGTAGTTGAGAATGGCAACTACCGTATTTTAGGACGAATGAGCGTGGATATCATCAAAACGGGAGGATATAAAGTTTCAGCTTTAGAAATTGAAGAAGTGTTGCGATCGCATCCAGATATTCAAGAATGTGCAGTGGTTGGGGTTGCCGATCCAGAGTGGGGTGAGCGGGTCTGTGCAGCTTTAATCTTACAACCAGAACGTCAGTTAACATTAGAATCTTTTAGGATTTGGGCAAAAGAGCAATTGGCAGTTTATAAGATTCCAACCCGAATTTTGACACTTGAAGAATTACCGCGCAACGCTATGGGGAAAGTGACTAAACCAAGAGTGGTTGAGCTATTTCATTAAAAGCGAACGCGGATGAACGCAGATGAACGCGGATGGAATTAGAAATTTCGGACGACACGTTTTACCTCTACTTTGGGATTGCCAAAATTTATGATTAGACCCAGAGTAAGTCTAGTCGCTTTCAGATAATTCATACATTGGGCAAAATGCCTACTATCCAATGCTGTTACTGCCTTTAATTCAACAATCACAGCTTCTTCAACCAGTAAATCAGCTTCGTAATTTCCTACAACAATGCCGTCATACCAAACTTGAAGTGGCTTTTGTTGCTCAACCCGCAAACCAGTTTTCCCCAACTCATGCACCAGAGCATTTTCATAAACTCGCTCCAAAAAACCAACCCCCAGCGTATTACCCACCTGAAACGCACACCCAATAATCATCTCCGTTACCCGATTCAACTCCAATCTGCGTTCATCCGCGTTCATCTGCGTTCAAAACTCCTATATAATCATCTCCGTTACCCGATTCAACTCCAATCTGCGTTCAAAACTCTATTTTTTGGTCAATTTGGTAATAGCGGCAATTAGCTGTGCTGGTTCGACTGGTTTACAAACATGAATTTGAAAGCCGGCTGAAATTGCTTGTTGGCGATCGTATTCTCCAGCATAAGCTGTTAGAGCGATCGCTGGTATTTGTCCCCCTTGTTCTGGCAACCAATTTCTCACTTGCCGAATCAGCATATAGCCGTCCATTTCTGGCATCCCAATATCACTTAATAAAACATCTAATTTCGACTTTGCCAAGATTTGCAGTGCTTCCAGCGCTGATGAAACTGCTATCACTTCCGCTTTCTCTTGTTGCAATACGAACCTGATAAAGTCTCGCGAATCAACGTCATCATCTACAATCAGTATTTTGATTCCTTCCAAACTAAGTGAATTAAATTCCGCTTCTGTTGTCAACTCAATTTCTCCTAAATCTGTTGTTGACAACAATGGCAGCTTCACTGTAAATGTTGCTCCCTCTCCTTCGCCAGGACTTTCTACAAAGACTGTACCACCGTGGAGTTCTACTAACTGTCGCACGATCGCTAATCCTAATCCCAATCCACCAAATTTCCTTGTAGTGGCACTATCTGCTTGCCGGAAGTAATCAAAAACATAAGGTAAAAACTCTAGCGCAATACCTTTACCTGTATCGCTAACTGTAATAGTAGCATAGGAATTATTGCCATTGCCCATTGCCCCTTGCCCATTGCCCCTAGATATTGACAATCGCACCTCTACCCGTCCCCCGTTGGGTGTAAATTTAATAGCGTTGGAAAGTAAATTCCAAATAACTTGTTGCAAGCGACCTGCATCACCTGCGACTTGCCCCACATTCGGGTCGAAAATGGTGACAATCGAAATCGATTTCGCTTCTGCTGCTAAACGTACTGTCTCTAAAGCTGCTAAAATAATTAATGATAGATTTACTTTGTCTACATTTAGGGTTAGTTTGCCCCGTAAAATTCGCGAGACATCCAGCAAATCTTCAATCAGTTGTACCTGTAATTTGGCATTGCGCTCAATTGTTGCTAAAGCTTCAGCGGTCTTTGCTTCATCAAACTTGCGGGTTCGCAACAGCTTAGACCAACCGAGAATCGGGTTTAGTGGGGTACGTAATTCGTGAGAAAGAACGGCGAGAAATTCATCTTTGATGCGGTTTGCCGATTCAGCTTGGGTACGCGCTAGTTGTTCAGCTTCGTACAAGCGAGTATTTTCAATTGCTACAGATGCGATCTGTGTTAATTGTACCAAGATGGCTTTGTCTTCTGGTGTAAACTCGCTTTCGTCGTATTTATCAGATAATTGAATCAGTCCAATATTGCGACCATCTCGTCCTGTTAGGGGTGCAGCTAGACAACCGCGCATCGGTAGATTTGCGGCATCTGCGGCAAATTCGCGCCATCGGGGATGTAACTCTAGTTCGGCTTGAGTCATGCGGATGGGACGATTTATCTCGCAGATGTATGCGTAAATGCCTGAGGCATCGGGTTTTAGTTTATAATCTCTCCATGTAGCATATTTATCTGAAAGTGAAGTGACGCTGATAGATTGTGCCCAATTACGATCAAGCGCTATGCTGCTAACTGATTGATGTGCGCCGATTAAAAAACGCGATCGCTCGGTAATTATTTGCACAATTTCTTCAATAGAAAGTGCTGAATTTATCGCCAATGCTGCCTGAGTCAACCCACGCAGTTGACCGGCATATTGCTGAACCCGCACGAGCATTTCTTCGCGTTCGGCTTCAGCAAGTTTGCGTTCGTGTAGCGCAGCTTGCTGCTCGCTAATATCGGTAACTAACCCAATCAGATGAGTCGGCTTACCATTGATATCTCGGTAAACACTTCCTCGTGACCAAATCCAAGTTAAGCTTTGATCAACCCGAATAATTCTACACTCAAAATCCAAGTCTTCGTAGGTTTCAAGTGTCTTCTTAAACTTTTGATCCACCATTTCACGGTCATCTGGATGAACGTGTTCTAAAAATATTTCGTAGTTCCACTCACTTTGCAGGGATTCATATCCAAATATCTGGTCATGTTTTAGCGAACGATGAGCGGTGTCAGATTCGTTTAACAGATTCAATTTCCAATCGCCGAAATGTGCCGAATCTAGAACAAATCTGAGACGAGTGCTACTCTCACGCATCGTCTCCTCTGCAACTTTGCGATCGCTAATGTCAATACACGAGCCAATATAACCGAGAAAATCACCTGACGATGTAAAACGTGGCACCCCGTTATCTAAAATCCACCGATACTGTCCGTCATCGCGTTTCAGGCGATACTCCATACTAAATTTTTCATGGGCATCAAAAGCATTTATATAAATATCTATACAGTACTGCAAATCTTCCGGATGCACTCCTTCAATCCAACCATTACCCATTTCTTGCTCTATCGTCCGCCCTGTAAACTCCAGCCAGGTTTTGTTAAAATAGTTACAAAGCTTGCTAGTATCAGACATCCAAATTAGAGTCGGAGATGCATCCGCCATTTCCCGGAATCGTTTCTCACTTTCCCGTAATGCGGCTTCCATTCTTTCGCGCTCGGTTACATTCAACGCTAATGATAGCACTGAAATTAATTTACCAGATTCATCTAATAAAGTGGAGTTGTACCACTCACAGGACACAATGGAATTATCTTTTGTGTAATTGCGGTTGTAAGAAATATTACGGTTTTCAATTCCTTGAGTCAGTCGAGTCACCGTATCTGTAACAACTTCTAAATCTTCTGTAAAGACAAACTGCCAATCTTGGAAATTCTTACCGATTACTTCTGATGCTTGCCAGCCAAAAATTCGTTCAGCTTCCGGCGACCAACGAGAGACACGAAATTCATGATCCCACTCAACTACTGCCAAAGGCGAGTTTTCTACATGAAAATTTAACCTTTGCAGAGCATTTTGCAATGATGTTTCCGCAGTTTTGCGATTAGTAATATCGCGGAAATAAATACCCATTCCCTCTTCTGATGGATAAGCATGAATCTCCAACCACTTCATTAATGGTTCGTACAGTACCTCAAAATGTACCGGAGTCTGCTCTTTCATTGCTTGACGATATTTTTGCTCAATTATTGTGCCAACTGACCAAGACCACATTTCCCAGTGGGTTTTGCCAATAATTTCCTCTGGCTGCATATTATTCAGTCTTGCTGTCTGTTGGTTCACATAAGTGATCCGCCATTCGCGATCCAGAGCAACAAAAGCATCTGTCATGTTTTCCAGAACGTTGCTCAGATGCTCGTTGGCATCTTGCAGCACTTGCTTCATGTTCTGGCGCATTCTGCTCAATTTTATGGTAGAATCGACACGCGATCGCAGTTCACGCCCAGAGAAAGGTTTAACTAAGTAATCGTCAGCGCCAAATTCTAACCCCTCAATTCGGGATTCTTCCCCAGCACGGGCAGATAGCAAGATGATCGGTATCTCTTTGGTGAGTGGATCTTCGCGCAGTTGCCGCAACAACTCGAAACCATCGAGTCCTGGCATCATAATATCAGTTAAAACTAAATCAAAAGGCTGCTGCCGAATCGCGGAAGCGGCAGCTAATCCATCCTCTACGGCTTCTACTTGATAATTTTTGTGAAGCAGACGCTTGACATAATCGCGTACATCTGCATTGTCATCGGCGAGGAGAATACGGGGAATTGGCAAGTTAGTTGCCAGATTATTGTCTGAAAATCCATTTCCCCTAAGCATAGGCGTCATAACTTTGTCGGGTTTCTTTTCCCCAGAAGTTTGCGCCATTTTTACTGTTGGAGAATTCTCAATATTGAGATTAATCTGTGTTTCCTGAGTTTCTGCTGGCAACCACCGCAAAGCTTCTTCAACATAGGAGGTAGCCCCGACTGCGGTTGATGGTAATGTATTAATTGCACCAATGTTAACCCTTGGTAAGTGAGCATATCCTGTGGGAATAGATACTAAAAAGCTGGTTCCCTGGTCAACAATGCTACTGACGCTGATGATGCCGGCGTGTAGTTTGACTAATTCTTGGACTAACGATAGACCAATTCCAGACCCTTCAAAACTACGTCCCTTCGCACCCTCTACTCGGTGGAAACGCTCAAATAAACGGGGTATTTCTTCTTCGGGGATGCCTGTGCCGGTATCACTTATTTCTAACTCGACGTGATTTTGGTAATCGCGCAATGTTACGGTTATCTCTCCTTGGAAGGTAAACTTAAAGGCGTTGGAGAGCAAATTAAGCACAATTTTTTCCCACATTTGACGGTCTACGTACACCGTTGACAGTAGGGGTGGACATTGTACAATTAAGCGCATACCCGCTGCTTCAATTACTGAGCGAAACAAGCTAGCGAGTTCGGCAGTAAAGCTAGCCAAATCAATTGGTTCATATACAGCTTGGACTCGTCCTGCTTCAATGCGTGAGAAATCTAGGAGACTGTTGACCAATTTCAGCAAGCGCTGTGAGTTGCGATGGATTAATTGCAATTGTTCTTGGTCTTGTGGCGCAAATTGTGTTGCGCGATCGCGCAACATTTCCTCTAAAGGTGAGATAATTAGCGTTAGGGGCGTGCGAAACTCATGGCTAATATTACTAAAAAAAGTCGTTTTTGCCCGATCTAACTCAGCTAGGACTTGCGCTCGTTTTCGTTCGGTTTCATAGGCACGAGCATTAGCGATCGCACCTCCCACATTACCTGCAATCAATTGAAAAAAACCGCTATACTGTTCATCTAAAGCACGTCGCGGATTGATTCCAACTACCAGTAAACCTGCGGTCAAATTCTGGTTTGCTTGGGTTATTGGTAATATTAATGCCGACTCAGCTAAGTCTGCATAACTAGAAGCACCCCAATTATCTACCCGTTCAGGCTGACCTGTCTGGACAACTTTTACTAAGGGGAAGTTGTGTGTATCATCTGACAATAAATCTAAACTTTCTTGACTTGCTATTTCTGGAGGTGCTAATCCCACTGATTTGATCAACTGAGCTTGTTTACCTGTCTCATCCAGCAAATAAATTAAAGCAAAGGGAATATCAGCGGCATTATCAGCTAAAGTTTCCATACTCAGTTCGCAAGCAGACTCAACAGTCTTCGCTTGGGAAGTTTTTGCGGCTAACTCTCGTAGAGTACGTAACCGTCGTTCGCTCAAAACTCGCTGAGTTGTTTCGGTAACAGTATTAAAAACGCCACCTATACCACCTGTTTCATTACGGATGGGACTATAAGAAAAAGTGAAGTAGCATTCCTCAAGATAACCATTGCGCTCTATTAAGAGTAACTGATCCTCAGACCAAGTAGCATTGCCTGTAATCCTTACATCTTCGAGCATCGGTCCGATGATATCCCATATTTCCGACCAAGACTCCTGTGCTGGTTGACCCAAAGCTTGCGGATGTTTAGTCGTCCCCAGAAGAAGACGGTAAGCATCATTATAAAGCATGGCAAATTCCGATCCCCACAATATCAGCATTGGGAATCGAGAGGATAAGCAAATACTTACAGAAGTACGCAAACTCTGACACCAATGCTTAACAGAACCGATTGGTGTAACTGACCAATCGAGAGTCCGCATCATCAGACTCATTTCCCCATTGCCAGGAAAGATATCCTCTTGCTGATAATCTGGGGATGTAGAGCGATCGCTTCTCAGCTGGGAGTCCAATTCCTTATCTTGCATTTTTAGGGGTTAAATGATATGAGTGGGAATTTTTTGTCCAATATTATCCTACATTTAGCGTAATCTATTCTGGAGATACCGCTTCGGGCGATCGCACTTATGTGCATAAAAATTTTTGACGAATTATGATTACGTAGTAAGCGCTTCAGCGCTTAACTTCCCCCAAATCACTCTTCCAAGGAATTCTGACAGTAAAAGTAGTACCAACCCCCACTTTACTTTCTGACTTGATGCTACCACCGTGTAGTTCCACACATTTTTTTACCACAGCTAGTCCTAAACCAGTTCCAGTCACATCACCAACATTTTCCCCTCGTTGGAAAGCTTGATAAAGTTGTTCTTCTTCTTCTTGGCAAATTCCAATTCCTTGGTCTTGTATCTGAAAAATAGCTTGTCCTGATTCAGTCGCCAATGTGAAATAGATTTTGCTATCATCTGGAGAATACTTGATGGCATTATCAACCAAATTAGTCACAATCGAACGCAACATTCTTTCATCCATCCAAGCGATTCTTTGAGAACATTGGCTGACAAAAACTATGTCTTTTTCAGCGCGAGTACTAAACTTGATTTCTTCTAATAAGGAAAAGCAAAAATCTTCTAAATCTAAAGGTTGCGGTCTAAATTCTAATTTACCAGCTTCTGCCCTCGTTAAGGTCAGAATATCTGTTAACAATTGTGTCATGGTTTTCGCGGAAGATTGAATGCGATGAAGATTTTTCAGCTTTTTCTCTTCTGACCATTCTTTATTAGAATTCTCTAAAAGTTGCGCCGAAATTAAAATAGTACTTAAAGGAGTGCGAAACTCATGAGAAACCATTGAAAAAAAACGAATTTTCAGTTCATTTAATTCTAGTTCTTTTTCTAAATTTCGCTGAACTTCTTCCGCTTGCTTTCGTTCAGTGATATCTTGTGTAACTACGGCTCGACGATAAATCTTTCCTAAGCCATTTTTAATGGGGAAACTGTGTTCCCAAACCCAGCGTACCGAATCATCTGGACGCACGATGCGGTATTCAATCTCAAATTCTTTTTTAATGTTGTTCTCAAGATTAGCAATCACACGAGCTTTATCTTCTGGATGAACAGCATCTAGAAATGATTGGGGATTTATATACAAACTTTCACAAGTGCGTCCCCAAATTTTTTCATAAGCCGGATTAACATATAATACTATGTCTACCTCAGCATCCCTCATCCAAAAAATTTCATGAATATTTTCTGCAATTTGGCGAAACTTTTCTTCGCTGGTAGCTAGTGCCTCCTGTGCTTGCTTTTGTTGAGTAATATCGCGTGCTAATACTAATCTAGCAGGTCGTCCTTTAAATGTTAATTCGTGAGAGGTAATTTCTACATCAATTTCTGTTCCATCCCGCTTTTTATGTCTTCTCGTTGCGAATCGTTTATCTGCCCAACGTAGCCGAGGAATTCTATCAAGAAGGGCAGGTACTTCTTCTGGGGGACGAATATCTTTAATTGTCATAGATAGAAATTCGCTTTGTGAGTATCCATACTGTTTGATAGCTACTTCGTTAACAGCTAAAAAACTTAAATTTTCTAAGTCATAAACCCATAAAGGATGAGGATTAACTTCAAATAAATTTCGGTATCGTTGTTGACTTTCTCGTAAAGTATCTTCTAATTGTTGGCGAGTGCTAATTTGTCGATGCAATAATGAATATACTATAAAGAGTAAAGCAAAGCTAATCCAATAACCAGTGATGTTTACGACGATTGTGAACCGAAAACTTGCATCGGAACGAGTTTGGTGTTGCTGTACTAATGATTGCTCTTCTTTGTCAATTTCGCTAATCAATTGCCATATTTGGTCTTGAACTTTCAGATTTTTATCTGTCAGTGCTAATTGAATTGCTGTGTTAGATTTATCTCGTTTGTAAGAGTCAATAGACTGCTTGAGCAAACTTACTCTCTGGGCAATCAAAGGTTTGATGATATTTAGTCTCTGCTGTTGTGTGGGATTATTGGTAGTAGCGCGTTGAGCATCTGTTAATTTAGCTTCAATAGTTTGAATTGCCGTGTTGTATGTTTCTTCATAAAACTTATTTCCCGTAGCAATGTAACTGCGCCTAGCTTTTTCAGCATTTTCCAGTGTATTTAGTACATCTCTAACTTTTTGTATGACTTCGTAGGAATATTCTAATTGTCTTTCCCTAGCGAATAATTTATCTGTATTTTGATATGAAATAATGTTAACAATTCCAATAATCAACATTGCCAATCCAAACCCGACAGCAATAATTTTTCTTTCCAATGACCATTTCATATGCAATGCTTGTATGATAAAAAATTTGATGATGGTTAATATCGTTTAGTGATTTATGTCACATCTATTAAGGTTCATTTTAAATTAATATGCGAATTCTACTTGTTGAAGACAATGCGCGTTTGGCAGAAGCGCTTTTAGAAGCTCTAACTGACCAACTCTATGTGGTAGATGTAGTCAAGGATGGGGAGTTCGCTTGGGATCAGGTTAAGGCGATCGCCTACGATTTGATTTTGTTAGATGTGATGCTTCCTAGATTAGATGGGATCAGTCTTTGTCAACGCTTACGTCATCACGGTTATTCTCTACCAATTTTGATGCTAACGGCTCGTGACACCAGTACAGATAAAGTTAATGGCTTAGACGCGGGAGCGGATGACTATGTGGTTAAACCTTTTGATTTGCAAGAGTTATTAGCTCGCATCCGCGCTCTATTACGTCGAGGAAGTTCAACTTCTCCACCTATTTTGACATGGGGGAAGTTGCTTCTCAATCCTAGTACCTATGAAGTCACTTATTTGGATGTGCCTTTGCAGTTAACCCCTAAAGAATTTAGTTTGTTGGAACTATTACTTCGCAATGGTCGTCGCGTCCTCAGTCGTGCTGTAATTATTGATAGTCTGTGGAAAAGTGAAAGTTCACCGGAAGAAGATACTGTTAAGGCTCATGTTAAAAGTTTGCGTCATAAACTTAGAACTGTAGCCGCTCCGGAAGATTTCATCGAAACGGTTCATGGTTTAGGATATCGTTTGAAGCAATTGTCTTGAAGATAGGAGATAGGGGGAACAAGAGATTTTCATTCCTTTGTTGTACAATGGGTTATTCTTGGGGATCAATCTGAAATTGATCGTAGCTGTTAAGTATTACATTTTTTTTACATTATCAATCTTTGCTGACTTATGTCAGCTTTTTTTCTTTTTGAAACTAGTTGTAGAAGGCATTTGCAGGTATCTTCCCGATTTCTTCCCGATATTTTCTCCATATTTTCTCGATTCTTTCCTCAGCTTATATACTTCTGCGGTGTAACCTCAATATACAGTAACTATCATTACGAACTGTTGATATAACTGACACCCAGAGGTAAAGACTATGATAAATTATGCTGATAAACAAGAATTCATTCTAAGTCAAATTACACAAAAGTCTTTTCAACGAGAAGATTTTAGTGGATGTGACTTGAGTGGAATCGACCTTAGGGCAGTTGACTTAAGTGGAATTAATTTGATAGGAGCAGATTTAAGTGGGGCAAATTTGAGTGGATCTGTGCTTGTTGGGGCAAATCTTAGTGGTGCAAATTTAAGCGGAGCCAATTTGCAGTCAGCTTATTTATATGAAGCTTCATTATGTGAGGCTAATTTGAAAAATGCTGATTTAACGCGAGCTAATTTGTGTTGTGCTTTTTTGTGGAGAGTAAATTTAACAAAAAGTAAGCTTTGGGGAGCATCGTTGTGCGGTGCAGATTTGAGCGAAGCAAATTTGACTGAAGCTAACTTGATTGAAGCATCATTAATTGAAGCCAACTTAATGAGAGCAAATTTAGTGGGAGCAAAGCTATGTGGTGCGATTTTGCTCGAAGCTAATTTAAAGAAAGCCAATTTAAGCAGTGCAGATCTAACTAGTGCAAACTTAACTGAGGCAAACTTAAGTGGAGCGAACCTTTGGGAGGCAAACTTGATTCATGCCAAGCTATGGGATGCTGTTATGCCTGATGGAACGATTCAATACCCTCAAATCATGTTTTGTTAATGAGTGATGAAGTGATTAGTCATTTCTTATTGTCGTATTTTTGACTCATAACTAATGACTAATAACTAATAATTAAAACTCACGTCGGGAAAAGATAAAGATAGCGATCGCTAACAAAATGACACTGTAAAGCAAGGCATAACCAGCATTCGTAATTAGTGCCATTGAGTCCGGTAGCGCTGCAACACCATAAACAGCATCATTTTTTAAATCTAATCGAGATAAATCAGGCAAGAGCAGATACAATCCTTGAGTGAGGCTTTCAATACTCTTATTATTTCCCAAACGACCAAGTTTTACTAAATCTTGAGTAATGTTCCCGATTAAATACACTGCAAATGTTAAAGCAGTTGCTAACAGGGAACTAGTAAACACACCTAAGGCAATAGCTACAGCAGTAATTAAAGCTAGTTGCAAAAATAGAAAAACCACAGCAATTAAAATACTTGGTGTGGAATGAGGAACATCACCCAACTGCAAAAATCCTAGAAAAATCGCCGTCATAGCTGCAACAAGTGTAGCTAGTACTGTTAATAACCCGAAATATTTACCAGTAATAAATTCACTATGACTGACTGGTTTGGTAATTAACACTAAAATAGTGCGTTTCTCAATTTCTTTGTTAACTAGTCCTGTACCCACAAATACGGCAACAATTAAGCCGAGGATATTCATCACTGCTAGACCAAAGTCTAAAAACATTTTATCTTCTGTCGAAGCAGCAAATTCCGGAAGTAAGCGGATGGCAACGGACACTATTACCGTATAAAAACCGATAATATACAGAATGCGATCGCGTACCACTTCCCGAAACACATTCGTTGCTAGCACAAAAATTCTGCCCAAATTCATAACTATTTAGTTGTTAGTTGTTAGGTGTTGGTTGTTAGTTGTTAGTTGTTAGGTGTTGGTTGTTACTTAACAAAAAATATTACTGACTTTCCCCCTTGTCCCCCTTGTCCCCCTTGTCCCCCTTGTCCCCTTGTCCCCTTGTCCCCTTGTCCCCCTGTCTTATTTACTGCTGCGCTGGAGGTGAGCCGGCAATAAATTTAGGAACGCGATCGCAGTCAATTTCTGCTACGGTGGCTTTATCTGGTTTGCTCACATTGGCGATGTTTGAGTTTGTTGGTGCTGCGACTGGCTCAACCTTACAAGACTTTTTCACATAAAATCCGCGTGGGTTGGAACTTGGACCTGTCCAGATACTTAACAAATCTAATGTATACCCAGATTTTGTATTAACTACACGCGGTCTAACAACCCACAATTCTTTCTCTTCATATTTTGCTAAATTTCTTTCTATAACTCGTCTACCCAAATTTCCTACTTGTTGATCCGCATTTATTAACCATCTTTCTACTTCCGACCAAGGTCTTCCACCTACTTGTTCTTCTACTAATGGCTGAAGTTTATTGATAATCAACACACCATTTGTCGGTATTTTATCTGGGGATTCTGTTCTAATCACAAATGTACTTTTCTTAAAATCATTTGCTTGCAAACTGGGATATTGTGTTAACCAATTATCCATAACAAAGTAAAACTGAATCCAGCAACTTAGTATCATACAACTGGCAACCATGACTATTAGTTTTTGCCGGATTTCTGGCTTAGGAATTTGTGTTTGCACATCAGTACCACTTCCTTCAAAAAATTCGGGAATTGCTGTAATTAGTGCTGAAATGGTTGGCCAAAGCACGATTGTTCGTGGTGTAATTACATCTTCCCCTTGTCCAAAAGCAAAAACACTCACTAAAAATCCCGTTAATACTGCCCCTACTGGCATAAAAGTACCGGGAATTCTTAAAGGATCATCAGTGGTATACCAAGATGTTCCAGCAATTAAAAATAACCAGCCGAAAAATGAAATTATATCTCTTACATAACCTACAGCCAAAGATGAGGCAAACCAAGAAAAAATACTCAAATAAATTAATGTTTGCCAAGAGTAGGCTTTCGGTGGAACCAATAATCTTCTTATTCGCCCATAAATATCTTCGAGAAATTTAAATACGCCAAATAAATCTTTTAAAAACAAGAAATTCATATTTCACTCCTCTTAATTACTCTGGTAAATTTTATTTTTACTTACTCTTTAAGTAAACAAGTAATAGTTGAACATAAACAAACTTGATTTATTTGACATTCAACATTTTTGACTTAATGATTTAATTTTACATTTATCTAGAGCGAATCAACAAAATTATCACAATTGCAGTATAGCTAAGTGAATTCGCTATTAGTATAGTAGTCACTAAATTTGTATTCTGCAATTTAGCCTTGTTAGCACGCCGGAAGTTACGACGTGGATATGCTTGAAGTTCTAATTCATTTTTTATTGGTTCAGCTAGTGATAGCAAAACAAGCTTTAATAGAAAGTATTTCAGCAAGAAAGTCGTGAAAAAAATTATAAAAGCAACCAAAATCATTAAGGACTGGACATTATATTGATTAAAAAAGACATAACTGATTAGTTGTGATTTTAAATTAACTGGTAAAACTGGCTCGATAAAGAAAAAACTTATCCAACCAATCACAGCAGTAAACAGATTGATACAGATGGCATAAAAAATGCTAGTTTTTTTGTCAAATCTTAACCTAACATTCAAAACATACCCTTCTATGGGTATAGCAACCAATAAAAATAAAAAATCAAACAAAATGGCACCAAGGGGAAAAGTTGTCGGAAGTTCAGGATATTCAAACATAAAAGGGTGAGGTATAAGGTTGACTTGAGAGAGTATAACTGAGAGATTCAGAATGATAGGGAAAATTATCTCATTCTTCCAGTCTTGTACCATCTTTTTGTTCTTTTGGTTATGGTATTGCAAAACTTTACAAGATTGGGGCATGGGGCATGGGGCATGGAAAGAATCGTATTTATTCACGCAGTTGCTTTATTCAATTTTTTTAATTCTCATTGCCCATTGCCCAATGCCCATTGCCCATTGCCCAATGCCCATTGCCCAATGCCCATTGCCCAATGCCCATTGCCCATTGCCCATTGCCCATTGCCCATTGCCCATTGCCCATTGCCCATTGCCCATTGCCCCATGCCCTATGCCCTAGCCGATAGTGCAAGAGGTTCGATAAGATGAGATACTGCCACGTTACAGCTTTTGGCTCTTATGACAAGGAACGGCATAGGTATTCGCACGGCGCAAGTGCGTTCTGAACGGCTCACTGGTCAAATTCACGTTTATGATGGCGTGGGGAAAGGTAAATCCCAAGCTGCTTTAGGGGTGGTTTTGCGGTCGATTGGCTTGGGGATAAACACACCGAGCAATTCCAACCGAGTTTTACTGTTGCGGTTTTTAAAGGGACCAGAACGTGATTATGACGAGGATGGGGCGATCGCAGCTTTACAGCGCGGTTTTCCTCATTTAATTGACCAGGTTCGCACAGGTCGTGCTGAATTTTTTGGTCACGACGAAATCACCCCTTTTGACCGAGAGGAGGCAGCGCGGGGTTGGGATGTGGCAAAAGGAGCGATCGCCAGCGGTTTATATTCGGTTGTCGTTTTTGACGAAATCAACCCCGTTCTGGATTTGGGTTTGCTGGATGTGGATGAGGTGGTGCGGACTCTCAAAGCCAAATCCCAAGAGTTGGAAGTTATTGCTACCGGACGCGCAGCACCGCAAAAGTTGCTCGATATTGCGGATTTGCACTCGGAAATGAAACCCCAGCATCACCCAACTGCAAAAGCACTCTTGATTGAAGGTATTGAAATTTACACGGGTGCTGGCAAAGGTAAGTCTACCAGCGCTTTGGGTAGGGCGTTGAAAGCCATTGGTAGAGGTATCAATCATCCGGGATCTACTCGCGTATTGATTATGCAGTGGCTTAAAGGTGGTAGTGGCTACACAGAAGATGCTGCGATCGCCGCTTTGCAACAATCATATCCAGAGGTCGTAGATCATCAACGCTGCGGACGAGATGCGATCGTCTGGCGCAATTCTCGGCAAGAATTAGACTATCTGGAAGCCGAACGCGGTTGGGAAATCGCCAAATGCGCGATCGCTTCGGGACTCTATAAAACCATCATTCTTGATGAACTCAATCCCACCGTTGACTTGGAACTACTCCCAGTTGAACCAATTGTCCAAGCTTTGCTTCGTAAACCCCGTGATACAGAAATTATTATCACCGGTCGCTGCCAAAATCAACCCGCATACTTTGATTTGGCAAGCGTTCACTCTGAGGTATACTGCCACAAACACTATGCAAATCAAGGCGTAGAACTCAAACGTGGGGTAGATTTTTAAATTGGTTAGTTGATAATTGATAGTTGATGCTTGATAGTTGATATTTGATAGTTGTTAGGAATACTTTTTGACAACTAACAACTAACCACCAACAACTAACAATTAACAACTAACCACCAACAACTAACCACTATCAACTAACAATTAACAATGGACACTAATACACTCGACTTAATAACAGCAGGATTAGCGATCGCCATACTTTTAGGTGGCTTCTTGATGATGTTTACTACCATCTTCACTACCAAACGCAAGTAATTTAGGTATTTATTATAAGAAAGCCTTGATTCTAGAAAGCAATACCTCAAAATCCACAGGTTTACGAATAAAATCATTTGCCCCAACTGATAATCCCTCGTTAATATCTACTTCATCGAATGCTGTAATCAATACTATAGGTATGTGAGATAGCTGTTGGTTTTGTCGAATTCGCTGCGTTACTTGACACCCGTTCATATCGGGCATCATCATATCCAGCAACACCAAATTCGCAGGGCAGTTTTCAAGAGATATTAATGCTGCTCTACCCGAATCAGCTGTCTCTACCTCATATCCCTCAGCTTCTAAAAGTGTTTGAAGCAAAAATAAATTATCTGGCAAATCATCCACAACCAAGATACGACAGGAGTTAGAGGTTTTTATGTAATGCATTTTAACGAGAGTTTTTTTGTAGTGCAATACACATAGTTTCTTCTTAAATAGTTAGTTACACCATCCGTTAGATAGATTTTTAGAAAAAATGCTGAATTTGTTAGAAAAGAAATTGACACTTTTGTGGTACTGGCAATATCTGAAATCGGCTTGATTTGGAGAAGGCGATCGCTTTGGGCATGAGCAATCAACACTTTTTATCCTTTTTCAAGCTGGCTCTAACAGATAACTTTTATCTACCTATAGATAGTAGCAAAATTTATATCTTTAGGTTTAGCACTAGTACAATATAAAATGAAATTGTAAATAGCTTAATTTTACTTGCTACTAAAATTAAAGTAAATATAAAATTTGGCTGTTAAAATAATATATTTATGACAAGTATTTTTGCTCAACTTATTTCATCTACCAAAAAAGGACACCGAACTTGCTAATAAACAGTCCTATTATTGCATTTACAATTCTTCTGACAGTAATCTTTACTGTACCCCCTATTTTTGAGAAACTGCGAGTACCTGGATTAGTAGGTTTGTTGGTAGCAGGTGTAGTATTAGGTCAAAACGGGCTTAAGCTACTAGACTCTGACTCAGACACTATCAAATTGCTTTCGGAGATTGGCAAGCTTTATTTGATGTTTGTGGCAGGTTTAGAAATTGATTTAGAGCAGTTTCGGAGAACCAAAAATCGCTCAATCGGCTTTGGAACTCTGACCTTTTTAGTTCCATTAATTGCCGGTATTGCTGTCGGTAAGTTATTTAATTTTAGCTGGAATTCTTCCTTTCTAATTGGTTCTTTACTTGCCTCTCATACTCTTTTGGCATATCCAATTGTTAGTCGCTTGGGAGTGGTGGCAAATGAAGCTGTAACAGTCACGATTGGGGCGACGATTTTTACCGATACTGGTGCTTTGTTAGTGCTAGCAATTTGTGTCGGGATTCATGGAGGAGAATTCTCGGCTTTAAGTTTAGTTACTTTGTTGGGTGGATTAGCAATTTACTCTGCTGTTGTCTTATTCGGCTTTGACTGGGCAGGAAAACAATTCTTTAAACGCTCTGGTGATGAAGAAAGCAACCAGTTTTTGTTTATCTTACTAGCATTGTTTTTGGCTTCTGTGGGAGCGCAGGTAATTGGAGTCGAAAAAATTGTAGGAGCGTTTTTAGCAGGTTTAGCCGTCAACGACGTTTTAGGACGTAGCCCAGTCAAAGAAAAAATAGAGTTTATTGGTAGTGTTTTGTTTATCCCTTGTTTCTTTGTAGACATGGGATTGTTAATTGATATTCCGGCATTTATCAAAACCCTCAGTTCAATTTGGCTAACTGTGGCAATTGTCGTGGCTTTGATAGGCAGCAAATTTTTAGCGGCATTTTTAGCTAAACTTTTCTATCGTTACAACACAGCAGAACTGCTAACAATGTGGTCATTGTCTCTGCCACAAGTAGCAGCTACCTTAGCAGCAACGTTAGTTGCTTATCAAAGTTTAAATCCTGCTGGTGAGCGGCTAATTAGTGAGGGTGTGTTAAACAGTGTAATTGTTCTCATGCTGGTTACTGCTATTTTGGGTCCAGTGATTACAGCACGAGTTGCTCCTTCGCTACAAGTTAGCCAAACAGATGTTGAAACAGATCGTCTCTCAACTTGGTGGGATTCTGAGGAAGAAATATTAGAGGAAACTGATAATTTATTTAGTGTAGTAGTCCCGATATACAACCCTCAAACCCAGCGCGATTTAATAGAATTGGCGGCACTTTTGGCGCGTCACGAACATGGACAAATTGTGCCATTAGCTATTACAAAAGCTCATGTTAACATGGATGCTCCGGAATTAATCACAGCACTTGATAAAAGTAAAAAAAGATTGCAATTAGCTAGAGAAATCAGTCAAGAATTTGAAGTTGAAGTATCACCTTTAATTCGGATTGATGACGATATTGCTTTGGGAATTAGCCGTACTAGTCGAGAACAAAATGCTAGTTTAGTAATTATGGGTTGGTCGCGTACTACAGGCTTGCGTGCCCGGTTATTTGGTAGTGTAATTGATAGCGTCTTTTGGTCTTCTCACTGTCCGGTAGCAGTAACACGCCTTTTGACTAGCCCGACAAAAATCAAGCGAATTCTCGTACCAATTGGAGATTTAACGCGACCAACTATAGGTGCTGTGCGGTTTGCCCAAATTTTGGCTGATACAAATCAGGCGGAAATTGTGTTGTTACATGTGTCCAATCGCAAAACACCTCAAAGTTTAGTTGACAACTTTGTATCTCAGTTATCTGCTGTTACTGCTCAAAGCAAGTTACAAGTCAATACAAATATCGAAACAATTAGGGGTGATTACATTGCCAGAGTAATTATTCAGCAAGCTCAGGCATTTGATTTAGTAGTTTTGCGTTCCGTCCGCTATCGTACCGCAGGAGGTTTATCTGTAAGCGAAGTGACAACGCAGGTAATTAAAGAATTGAAAGGTTCGATTGTGTTACTAGGAGAACCTAACTCATGATGTTTGTGGCGATCGCTAATCTACAACAATTTTGCGATCGCCACAAATAATACTTTACTTACATTACAAGGCTTTTTTGTCAAGATGTGCGCGTGGTGCATTTTCGCTTTTGTCAAAATCCCTTTTGACAGGGATGGCTAATCTGATATATAATCTACGGTAAGTCTATCGATTTACAGGCTTTAATATCAAATTGAAAGGAGCGGTAAAAATGGCGACACTCTTACCCTTGAAGAACGCCAAGCTAGAACAGGGTTGCTTTGCGAACGCTCAAGATATCAAGACTCGTCCTCAAGAGCGCATAGATCCCGATCAACAGTGGAAATTTTTACAATCTAGTACAGCAGCAATACATCGGCTGTGGTGGCACACTAAAGCATATGCAACGGTTTTAAGCATTATGCTGTTAACTTTTGCCAGTTTAGGCTTTCTCTATATTCATTCGTCTGGGCGCACGTTGCTAAGTGGAAGGCAGAATAAAAAATGATCAAAGCAGAAGGAAAAATGTTGATATTGACTGCCCTTTGGTTGTTAGTATTTACCCTAAGCCTAAGTGTTTATATTTAGGTTTTTTGTTTCATGGCAGCATCACAAGCCAAAGTTAGAAAAATACGATTACTTAAATGACCATACCTTCAAAGCTGCGTGTTATATCCTATTTAGCTCCGAATTGCTTTGATTTCTACGCAGCTATTACAGCTTATCTCGGTCGTGTATTGCAATTAGAAACACAGCTACATCAAGGTGAATGCGACCCCCTGGAAGATCCGTTATTATTACAAGACAAACTTGATTTAGCATTCATTTGTGGATTACCCCTAATTCGATATTGTCAGGTGGTTTCAGACCAATTGCAGACATTGGTAGCACCTGTAATGGTTGGATCGCGCTATAATAATCAAGCGATTTACTTTGGAGATGCGATCGTCAATGCGAAGAGCGATCTTAAAGTATTTGCAGATTTGGCTCGGAAAACTTTTTGCTACAATGACAAGGGTTCTAATAGTGGCTATAATTTGCTGCAACAACGCTTAATTCAAGACGGATATCACCAAGGTTTTTTTAACAAAGAAATACAATCAGGTTCGCATCAACGTTCTATTCGCTGGGTAGTTGATGGCAAAGCAGATTGTGCGGTAATTGATAGTGTAGTTTTAGAACAAGAATTACGTGATTTTCCCGAATTGTCTGAACAATTGCGTGTAGTGGAGGCGTTGGGACCATCTCCTATGCCACCCTTAGTAGTAGCGCAGCGTTTGAATAAATCGTTGATTCAACAGATACGTTACAGCTTACTTCAACCAGATACAGAACTGCAAAAAGCAATGAAACGATTCAGAGTGAAGCGTTTTGCAACGGTGGAATTAAAAGATTTGAGCGTGCTATTGTCGCTTAACAAATATCAAATAAAAGCCAGGAGATAGGAATCGGAAATTTAAAATAACGTAGTGAGGACTAAAGTCCTCATCCGAAACCCTCGTAGAGACGTTCCACTGGAACCGTCGTAGAGACGTTCCACCGAAACGTCTCTACAAAATGCTGAAATTTAAAAATAATAATCATATCATGTCCGTTTAATTGACATTCATAAAAACACCGCAACCATCGTAGAGACGTTCCACCGGAACGTCTCTACATCAGATGTAATAAACCGGACATGATATCAAGCTGTAATCTGGTAAATCTGACTTTTCTCAACATTGTTGAGCGCATCTCGATAAACCTGCTGAAATAAAACCCGCTGTGCATGACTTCCCCCAATCTCGTGCAAGCGCTCCTTTAAAGGTTTAAGTTCCATCACAGCTGTATTAAAATCTTTTTTAGCATGAGCGATCATTCCCCTAGCTGCGGGTATTGCTACCTCTAACCAACTTTGCCGCAAAAATAAATTCACTGTCAGAGCATGTTGTTGCATACTCAGTAACATCTGATTTACCCAGTTAGTTTGTCCAGCTTTGGCTAAAGCATAGATATAATGCAAATCTTGGAAAGGTAGAGCGTGTTCGTTAATACGAGGGTAAAGATAAGCACTTATATTTTGCCAGCGATCGCCTACATCTACCCCGCGTAATTCTAACCGCAACAATAGGGAAATTGCTCCTACTTCATCTTTTGGAGATTCTTTTTGAGCGCGTCCCCATATATGATGATCGTAAAGCGCTAAAACTTTATCTGTGTCACCCAATTCTAAGTAATACAGTGCAATGTGCCACCAATTGTGAGTATACAGCATTGAGTTGCAGTTTTCCCAAGTATCTGCAAAGTTCTCCATCCAAGCTATACCTTCCTCAACTCGTCCCTGAGTTTCCATGACGTGTGCGATCGCATGATGCGCCCAAGGATCGTGACGATTTAATTTTACTGCTATCCGAGCCATCTTTTCTGCTGCTACTAATTGATGACACTGTTCTAAACCGAACGCTAACATTCCGTAAAAATAATGATGATTTCTATTTGCAGATACGACTTTTTCGGCAATTTTCAATAATTTATCTTTGTCACCTGTATAAAAATAGTGATATTGTCCTTGCTGGAGGGATATCATATCAGTAGGAAAGTTATCAGTAATCTCTTCGTGCAGCGCGATCGCTACATCTATCTCTTTATTTGCCCAAGCTGCGATCGCTTGTACATATAATTTTTCTCTGGTTGTAATCTTCTCTAAATGTTGCAGGGAAGCTTGCACATAAGGTTGCGCTTGCTGCCAACCTACTTGATTTTCCTGGGAAAGGTAATAAGCAGCCACATAAGCATGAGCGATCGCACAAGTCGGATCGGCAGCAATTGCTTGCAAAATCACAGTTTCTGCATATGAACCATAACTCAAAGCTTCATCGATAAAGCGATTAATAAGGGCGATCGCTTCCTTTGAATCTGTTGTCACTTTTAATTTTTGTGTATCTTCTTGCATTGAATGTTAATTCCTCACTACATGGGTGCGTTTGTGCATTGAATAATGTAAATACTGTAAATCGGTCGGAATAGTGTAGTTAATTCCAGTATGTCACACCCAACCTGGAAAAGGCAACAGATAAATATCGGTAAGTTGATAGATAAACCGTAGTTAATAGATAAAGACTGAGAGTTTTTTTCTGACTCAGGTTTGGTGTGCTTCACACCTGAGGTGACGTGCGATAATTTTGGGAGCGATCGGACATCAGACACAAGAAGTGAAAAACATTGTAGAGATGCGACATTTGGCGTCTCTACAAGGTTATCTACCTTAATATTCACCAAAGCCTAACTCTTCCAGTAGAGGAAAGAAGTAATTAGAAATGCATATACTGCAATAATTACCAAGCAATAATCTTGTCAGCTTCTAGTTTTAGACCGACTAGGAGCTTTTTTTTAACTTCTTAGTTATTTCAATTGAGGCGTATGTCAAAAGAAATAAGAACAATTAAACTGTACCTTTAGACAATAACAATTAGTTCTGTTGGTAGATTGGATGCGAGGGATTGAATTGTTATTCTGTATTTGTTGGAAAAAAACTTCACTCTCATTAACCGAACATGAATATTCTTGCTTGGATTGTTTTAGGTCTAATTGCTGGTGCCATTGCTAAGGCTATCTACCCCGGTCATCAAGGCGGCGGAATTTTAGGAACCATTTTGTTAGGAATCATCGGTGCTTTTGTTGGCGGTAGTTTGGGTGTATTCTTCAGTACAGGGACTTTAGCTCTAGCGGCTCCTACTTTCAGCATCCCCGGTATTTTAGTAGCAGTTCTTGGTGCAATCGTCGCAGTCTTCTTGTGGAATCTAATCAACCGCAGTAGTGCTGTGTAAGAAGTTCAATTGCGAGTAATTAATAATATACTTCGGGGAAGCTAATTATATTTATCCCTGAATTTAATTAAAGCAGTAGCGCTTGCCTGTAGTTAGGCAGGCGCTATTATTATGTTTTTGGGTAAAAATTCATTCTATGTAATATCATGTTCCAAGTTAGGACACATATTCTATTGTAGAGACGTTCCGGTGGAACGTCTCTACGACGGTTGGGGTGTTTTTATTGCTGTTAATAAGCAAAGGACATGATGTAAAGTATGAAGCGGGTATTAATTCTGGGTGGAACGGGTGATGGGGCTGAACTAGGGGCAAAAGCGGCAAATCTTTCAGGAATTGAGGTGATAGTTTCCCTGGCTGGTCGCACTCGTCAACCAAAAGATGTGGCTCTTAATACACGGATTGGTGGCTTTGGTGGTGTAGCCGGATTAAGTGCATATCTGCGTGATGAAGCAATTGATTTGCTAATTGATGCGACCCATCCCTTTGCGGCGCAAATATCGCTGAATGCGGCTGTATCTGCGGCTGAGGTAAACATTCCTTTGTTGATGTTAGTGCGCCCGATGTGGGAGCCAGTTATAGGGGACAATTGGATAGAAGTTAAAAACATTGAAGCTGCTGCCCAAAAGTTAGGCGATCGCTCTAAGCGAGTTTTCCTCACTATCGGCAGACAGGAGCTTGCGGCTTTTGCCCACATAGAAAATATCTGGTTTCTCATGCGGATGATTGACCCGCCACAACCGAATACTTTAGTGCCAAAAGGTTTACTTTTATATGATAGAGGACCTTTCACACTAGCAGATGAACGACAATTATTGATTCAGCACGCGATCGACACTGTTGTAAGTAAGAATAGCGGTGGTGATGCGACTTACGCCAAGATTATTGCTGCACGAGAGTTGAATATCCCTGTGGTGATGGTACAGCGTCCGGCAATTCCAGAGGGCGATCGCGTTGCAAATGTCGAAGCTGCGTTGGATTGGTTAATTGATCATCTCAAGTGAGGCTTACTTATAGGCTGACAACTTGAGCTAAAAGGTACTATATAATGATGAGAAATAGCTAGTCTATGAGGCAATAGCTGATGGCAATAAGTATAGAAGCTGTTTATGAAGAGGGAGTACTCAGGCTATCACAACCAATTCCATTAGCTGAGGGAACTCGCGTTGAAGTCATTGTCATTTCCTGCGAGACTAAACCTAAAGTCCAATCTGCTAAAGATATTTTGGCAAAAATCGCTTCTATGCCTTTAGAAGGAAGCAATGATCAGTTCTCCGGTCGAGATCATGATAGCATTCTCTATCCTCAGCATGATGCAACCGTCGTAGAGACGTTCCAGTGGAACGTCTCTACAGTATAGGCAATTAACCCGACATGATATTAAACTCCTCAAACTGAAGCGATCGCACTCTTGTTTGGCATCGGGCAAAGCTTGCCTACTAACGCGGGCTAAAAAATCTCTAAAGGAAAGCGATCGCACACGAGTGTACGCACAACGCCGTACCCTTCTAGGGTGTCAGCATCCAGGGTCAAAGCAATTAACACCAACGCTGACGAATCTCAAACCCAAAATCGCAGTCAACTTCAACTTGATGCCCGCCAAATTTTGATAGTTTTGTCAGCACTGCCACTAACTAAAGTTCGCCCATCCGGGCTAATGGCGACAGAATAAACACTGGAGGAATGACCAGTCAGGGTGCGGATAAGAGTGCCATCCGCCAAGTTCCAAATTTTGATAGTTTTGTCACCACTGCCACTAACTAAAGTCTGCCCATCCGGGCTGATGGCGACAGAAGAAACACCGCCGGAATGATCAGTCAGGGTGCGGATAAGAGTGCCATCCGGCAAGTTCCAAATTTTGATAGTTTTGTCATTACTACCACTAACTAAAGTCCGCCCATCCGGGCTAATGGCGACAGAAGAAACCGACCTGGAATGACCAGTCAGGGTGCGGATAAGAATGCCATCTGCGATCTGCCAAATTTTGATAGTTTTGTCACCACTGCCACTAACTAAAGTTTGCCCATCCGGGCTAATAGCGACAGAATTAACATAGTCGGAATCACCAGTCAGGGTGCGGATAAGAGTGCCGTCTGCGATCTGCCAAATTTTGATAGTCTTGTCAGCACTGCTACTAACTAAAGTTTGCCCATCCTTGCTCATGGCGACAGAAAAAACACTGGAGGAATGACCAGTCAAGGTGCGGATAAGAGTGCCATCTGCGATCTGCCAAATTTTGATAGTCTTGTCACGACTACCACTAACTAAAGTTTGCCCATCCGGGCTGATGGCGACAGAAGAAACACCGCCGGAATGATCAGTCAGGGTGCGGATAAGAGTGCCATCCGGCAAGTTCCAAATTTTGATTGTTTTGTCATAACTGCCACTGACAAGAATGGAATTATCGCGGCTGATAGCGATGCAATCACCAATACAAATTTTGTCGGTATGCCCTGTGTTCGTGTAGGGTTCCGAAGGAAGGGTTTGGGCTAGAGAAAGATTTGTTAAGGGATTTGGAATTTTCGCAGTTGGACTTGTTGTTGATATAGGGGACAGTGGAGACTGACCGATTTTAGATGCTAAATAGCCAAATCCTCCCCCTAATAACAGCAGTGCTACAACAGGAACTGCTACCGGCAATTTCTTTTTTGAATGCTGAAAGGTTTTTTGCTCAATTTCCCCTAGCCGTTGTAACAATACCTGAGTATTTAACGGTCGATCGCCTGGTTTTCGCGCCATTAATTGATCGATAAAATTGCCCAGCAACGGTGAAATTGTCACCGCTTGTCGCCAGTGAAACACATCATTATGAGCATCATAAAACTTTAAGGGATGCTCTCCTGTCAACAAATGTACAAAGGTGCGTCCCAAAGCAAAAAAATCTGATTGCGGTACAGCTTGGTAATTCATTTGTTCTGCTGGGGTGTATCCTGCGGAAACCACCGCCGTAATTTGGTGTCCCACACCCAGCTTTGCTAAATATGTATACGTCGCATCCCTCGCGGTGCCAAAGTCAATTAACACCAACTGTCCATTGCTTCTCAGCATGACATTTGCGGGTTTAATATCGCGATGAAACCACTGTTTGCTATGCACTATCTGCAATATTTCCGCCAGTTGCTTTAACCAGGCTAAAGCTTGCTTCTCAGAAATGGGATTATTAGAGTGTTGTTGCAGCCATTGTTCTAAATTCACACCATCGATTTTTTCCATCACCAAACAGTGCAACCGCAAATTGTGATTGGTGAGATACTGAAAGTAACCATCCACTTTGGGAATGCCCGGATGATCCAACTTTGCCAATACTGCCGCCTCTTGTTGGAAAAGTTCTACTGCTTTGGCGTGGTTGTTCAGGTGTTCTTTGAGAACTTTCAGGATTTTTGGCGTACTGCTTTCGTATGCCTCATAAATTTTGCCAAACCCACTGTTATCACTCAGCAAGCGCATCACCCGATAGCGGTTTTCCAGGAGTAGGTGCGAACCGCAACTTTGACAAAAGCGGTTGTTAGCATTATCCGAGTGGTCTGGTTGGGGGCAAAACGGGTTAATGCACAGACTCATGGTGTGCTAGTAAGAGGTTGTATCTGTAGTATAAGGTAGATCGTCTAGGTTGGTTTGAGGCAGAAAACCCAACATAGTGGGCATTAATTCTCACTCAGCAACAACGGTACTTTTCAAAATACCCAAAATTTGCCCTATCTGACTGATAAAATATTCATTCAAATCTATCTCTATAATTTGACCTTTCAGCCGCAAAAATCTCCAATTTGTCCCAGTCGTAATAACACCGTAAATTGTAGAAATTTGATTACCTTTATTTTGATTAAAAAGTTGAGCTGCGATCATTTCTGCCATACACTGTCCTAATCCAGATTGGATGTTATCATTTTTAGCTTCCACTAAAGTAACTACTGGCGCTTCAATCAAAATCTGTTCTGGAGAACGACTAATCAGAAAATCGCAAAATCCATTCAGTCCTTTTGCTGAATCTACAGTAAAATCTCTGCCAGAAAATATACTTATTTGTGATGGAAGTTGTCTTTTAAGCTCTACTAATATTGGCATCACAATCAATTCCGAACGAGCTTTTTCTGTATCAATTGCCAATGCTAAAGGCAAATATTCTTTGATAGATTGCGCGAGAAAATCGCTATAATTTATCTCTGCAACCTCAGCAAAAGTTCCGAATTGTTCAGATATTGATATCCCAAAGTTTGTTTTGATTTGTTCAATTGTAAATTGACTGTAAGGCATCTCACCGATTTCCTTGCTGTCTTAGCATTTTGGTGGTTAATTAAAAAAACTTAGGTCTTTGTCCAGTAAAACACGAGTAGCTGTGATTTATACACCTGAAGAGGGAATGCCTAAATAGGCAAACTAAGCAATTTCACGCTATAAAAAGAATAATGAGGACTCAAAAGAATCGAAACGCTCTGCGTCAATCACTAGCTGTATTCCGCTACAGTGGACGTGCTGTCAACTTGGTGTGGACTACTAGCCGCTTTCTAACTATTATTCTTGCCACTTTAACTTTAGTGGGTGGTATTTTGCCTGCCGCGATCGCCTACATCGGTAAGTTAATTGTCGATGCGGTCATTTTTGCCGCTCAATCACATACACCTGGTAGTGATTTTGTCAATAGCTATCATCCGCTAATGTATGTTGGCTTAGAAGCGATCGCTGTTGCTTTATTAGCTGCCACTCAACGAGGACTTAGCGTCTGTCAATCTTTATTGCGGGTGCTACTCGGTCAGCGGGTCAACGTTCTTATCTTGGAAAAGTCCCTCACTTTGGATCTCACCCAGTTTGAGGACTCGGAATTTTACGACAAATTAACCAATGCGCGGCGGGAAGCTTCAACTCGTCCCCTTTCTTTGGTAACGCGCACATTCGGCTTGGTGCAAAGTGCCTTATCACTTATAACATATGGAGCTTTGCTTGTCAAGTTTTCGGTTTGGGCATTGCTAGTTCTAATTTTAGCCGGGATGCCTGCATTCTTTGTGGAAACGAAGTTTGCGGCACAAGCATTCCGGCTATTTAGTTGGCGGGCGCCAGAAACCCGCGAACAGCATTATTTAGAAACGCTGCTTGCCAGAGAAGATTTTGCCAAAGAAGTCAAACTCTATCAGTTGGGGAATATGCTGTTAGGGCGTTATCACGCTCTATTTAATCGGCTTTATGGCGAAGATCGCGATTTAACTTTGCGTCGGGGATTGTGGGGATACCTATTAAGTTTACTTTCTACTGTTGGTTTTTACATCGCCTACGCTTGGATTGTCTTGGAAACGGTGGCTAGTAAAATTACTCTGGGAGATATGACAATGTATCTTACCGTCTTTCGCCAAGGACAAAATACTTTTTCCGGGGCGTTGACTTCCATCGGCGGGATGTACGAAGATAACTTGTATCTCTCCAACCTGTACGACTTTCTAGAAGAAGAAGTACCAACGGCAAAAGGTAAAGCGATTAAAGGTGTCAAACCTGGTGATGGTATTCGTTTTGAGAACATGACATTTACCTATCCGGGAAATTCGCAACCGGCATTAAGAAATATATCTCTACATTTGCGACCAGGTGAAAAACTAGCGATCGTGGGTGAAAATGGTTCTGGGAAGACGACTTTAATTAAACTGCTGACTCGGCTTTATTACCCAGACTCTGGACGCATCTTACTTGATGGCTTAGATTTGCAAGAATGGGATGTTGATGTGTTGCGGCGCCGTATTGGTGTAATTTTCCAGAATTTTGTTCGCTATCAATTCACCGTCGGCGAGAATATCGGTGTGGGTGATGTGGAACGATTAGAAGATAGAGAACTTTGGGAAATTGCTGCCGAAAAAGGCATGGCACTACCTTTCGTCTTGAAGTTACCCGCAGGTTTTACAACTCAACTTGGTAAATGGTTCCGTGGTGGACAAGAACTTTCTGGGGGACAGTGGCAAAAAATAGCTCTTTCTCGTGCTTTTATGCGAAATAGTGCAGATATTTTGGTTTTAGATGAACCAACATCAGCAATGGATGCTCAAGCTGAGTTTGATATTTTCAATCATTTTCGTACTTTAACCAAAAATCAGATGGTATTGTTGATTTCGCACCGTTTTTCCACAGTGCGGATGGCTGATAGAATTGTGGTGATTGAAAATGGGGAAGTGACAGAACAAGGAACTCACGAAGAGTTATTGCAAGCTGAGGGACGGTATGCTTCATTATTTTTATTGCAAGCAGCGGGGTATCAGTAGGGGAGTGGGGGAGGGGGATTAAGGTCAACGTTTAATTAGTCATAAAAAAATATCCTAGTCAGGACTGAAGTCTTTGTCTGGTAAGATGAGAACTTCAGTCCTGACTACAAAATATTTACAAAGCACCAGATACCTAAACTGGCATACTAGATATGTGAAGAATAATGTCGATATTCGATAGGAGGGACAATATTTCATACCTGACCTGTGTTTATTTTTTTGTGATTAATTTTATAAATTTATTGCAAATAATTACGTATTTATACGCAGAAATTTATAAAAATTTATCGAATGAATCAGCGCTATATTGAATAATTCATAAGGGTTTCCGGAAAAACCGGGTAACGTGAGAAAACCTAAATAACGACTTACCCAATAACCTCCTCATGACTCAATACATGATCGGTAAAGTACTACAAGGACGGTACCAAATCGTTCAAGCCCTCGGTGCCGGGGTATTTGGACAAACATACATCGCCGTAGACATAGATCACCCTGAGAATCCAAAATGCGTAGTTAAGCAGCTAAAAGTGACTGGTTCTCAACCGAGTTACTTGGACACACTCAGGTTGCGCTTTCTTACGGAAACCGAAACTCTCAAGCAGTTGGGGCACCATAACCAGATTCCTGAACTTCTTGGTTGTTTTGAAGAAAATGAAAGATTCTATTTAGTACAAGAGTTTATTGAAGGACATGCGTTGACGGCTGAATTGCCGATGGGTCGAGAATGGGGGAGTCTTTGGAGCGAAAGCGAAGTTATCCAATTTCTCAATGATGTTCTCGAAATTCTCGAATTTGTTCACTCCCAAGGAGTTATTCACTGCGACGTCAAACCGGAAAACTTGATCAGACGCGCTTGTGATGGTAAGTTAGTTTTGATCGACTTTGGTTCAATTCAGCCGGTCGATTTTGGTGTAGATGCGGCAATGCCGATTTATCGACTTCCCGTCACCTCTTTGGGATATATACCCCCAGAGCAGTTTATTAGTCAAGCGCAGCCCAATAGTGATATTTATTCTTTGGGCATGATTGCTATCCAAAGTTTAACAGGGTTAACACCGTTACAATTAAAAATAGATCCTTACACAAATGATATTTATTGGCGTTTGAGTGAGACACCAGTTAATGATTATCTAGCTGCTGTCCTCAGCCAAATGATTCGTTACAACCACAGAGAGCGCTTTCAGACAGTGGTTGAGGTGTTGCAAGTCCTCAAGCAAATACCTTTGGATAAGTCGGAAATATTAGATGTAGAATATAGTGTGTCCACAGGTGAGAACTCTCAAGGAGGGTTTAAGTTTATAAAATCACCTTCCCTACTCACAGGAATGAGGGTAGGATTAGCGGCTAATTCCTTGGTGATGGGATTAGGAGTATATTCTTTAGCTAATAATTCTCCAGCGTATTCAGAAACAGAAGCTTTATATAAAGCAACAGAACAATATCAAGCGGGAAATTTAGAAGGAGCGATCGCTTTAGCACGATCAATTAAGCCAAACAGCAACGTTTATCCCGAAGCTCAAACCACAATTGACAAATGGCAACAACAATGGAAAGTAGCAGCACAACGTTACCAAGCTGTTGAAAATGCCTTTAACGAAAATCGTTGGAGGGATGTACTTCGTACTGCTCCTCAGGTTCCGGATATTTTATATTGGCAATCGAAATGTGATAAATTAGTTAAAACTGCACGCGCTAATCTCGAAGTCGAGTCAAAAGACTTATTAGCCAAGGCTTACCAAGAAGCAGGTGAAAAAGATTTCTCTAGTGCTTTAAACTACTTGCAGCAAATTCCCCAAGAAAGCTCTTCTAAAACTATAGTTCAACAAAAGTTGACTGAATACAATCAAAAGCAGCAAATTAGAGCCGCTTACTTAGTTCAAAAGGCTTACAACAAAGCAGCAGCAGGTGACTTTAATGGTGCTGTGGAGTTTCTCCAACAAGTTTCCCCAGGTACTTCAATTTATGCTCAAGCCCAAGCTAAACTAATTGAGTATACGCAAAAGCAGCGTCTACAAGCTAAGAAAAGTCCTAATGATGACAACAGGCGATCGCAACTTCCACAAGATGAAAAAGTAGCGACATCACCAATAGCCAAAGCTATGTGGACAGATTCATTCATTCACAGCAAAACCGCTACTAAGGTGGACAATTTTCAGCCAGGAAATTACATGCAAGAGGTGAATATTAGATAGTGAAGATACAAAAAGCTAGGATAGATAAATTATCCAGCTTAGAACCAGCAAACACCATGTTTGAGTTTACTAACTTGAATGGTTCCAGTCACTTAAGACTTCATATTGCTGGTTCGTTTTGCGTTGGTGAACTGGTACTTTAGGACTACCAATATCTGTCTGATGAGAAGACTGTTGTTTCTTCTTGGCTGATTTATTTTCTGTTTTCTTTGAGCTAGTTTGTGTGGTTGTCATTTTATTTACCTTCCTGTTGCAACTGAGATTTTAGTTACTCTAAGCGGAAAAATCACAGTAGCATCCCTTAATTTACAATTAAAGCCTAAGCCTTTACTTATCTATTCACTCTTGAGATAGCTATTTCCTGAAAAAAAGAAATAAATTTGCAGTCCTAAATCAATTTCAGATCCCCAAGAGACGTAGCATTGCTACGTCTGGTACATTTTTTCCACAATAGACATCTCCAGAAATTAATTATGCGTTACCGAAGAAAGGCAGAGGGCAGGAGGCAGAAGGCAGGAGGAAGAAAATATATTTTTTGCCCTCTGCCAAACGGGTTTAAAGCCCCTAAATTTATTTATGAATAAAGATAAAAAATGTATTTTGAGACGCGCAGCGCAAAAAATACAGCGTCCATTATAAATCCCCTAAATTTATTTATGGGGATTACCTCCTGCCTCCTGCCTTCCTCCTCCTGCCTCCTTACGCGAAACCCTTGTAGAGACGCGAAATTTCCCTTGTAGAGACGCGAAATTTCGCGTCTCTACATTCTTTTTCACCAGATGTCTATTTAACTACAGAAAAGCCGCGACGTGTGGGTTTTGTATTTGCTAACTGTACTTGAAAAGTAACTTTGTCGCTGATTTCACCACTTTTTGCTGATAAAGTCCAGTTACCGGGACGCAATGTCCAAAACAAGGCATTAGCTGATGTATCTAACTTTTGATCGTTCAACCACCATTCTACAGGTTTAGATGTTATTCCCCCTACCTTAAATTCTAATTTTTGCTTTCCTTCTTCACCTGGATATAATAAGAATAAATCGCGATTATGAGGCGATAAAATTTTGAAGTTGTGAGAAGTTAAATTGAATTGATTTTGTCTTGCTAACCATTCATCATACTCACCGGGTAAATTCAACTCAAGACGTTCATAGTTGCTTTTGTCTTCTGGGTAAAAATATTCTTCCACAACTGAAGTGCAATCAGGTGTAGGTTTTAACCCAGAAATTGCACAAATAGGTAGTTTCACCATCCCTGATGGAGGAGGAAAATTAGCTGGTTCTTGGGAGGAGTGTAAATGTAACATAATTCGATTCCACAAAGGCGCTGCACCTGTAACACCAGAGACTTGACGCATGGGTTCCCCGTCGAAATTACCTACCCAGGTAGCCACTGTGTAATCGCTAGAAAAGCCGACAGTCCATGTATCACGAAAATTAGAAGATGTGCCTGTTTTGACCGCAGTGGCAAATGGTAAATTTAGTACCGAGTCTACACCAAAAGCTGCCGCACGAGCATAGCGATCGCTCAACATGTCAACAATCAATTCCCACATCGTCGGGGAGAGGGGGGAGCCAGCGCGTTGCGGAGGTTCCCTCCGTTGTAGCGACTGGCGTGGAGTGGGGGAGAGGGGGAGAGGAGGAAATGTGGTTATAATTTGGGTGGCTTGTCCTTGTCGTGCCATACTTACATAAGCTTTAGCTAATTCCCATAAACTGACTTCCCCACTACCCAAAGTCAAACCCAACCCATAATATTCTGCCGACTGAGTCAAGTGTGCAAACCCCAAGTCACGCAGACGATTCAAGAAAGTCTGCACACCAACCTTTTCTAAAACCCTGACTGCTGGTACATTCAGGGAATTCGCTAAAGCAACGCGCACCCGCACAGGTCCTGTAAAGCTTCGCGTATAATCTGTAGGACTGTAAAGTTTCGCCCCAGAAATTGCGTAATTTGCGGGTACATCTGCTAAAATAGAGTTGGGACGGATTACAGATTTCTCTAAAGCTAACTCATATAAAAACGGCTTGAGTGTAGAACCTGGTTGACGCAACGCCTGAACTCCATCATTACGTCCGAGTTTGGCTTCGTTAAAATAATCAGGGGAACCGACATAAGCTAAAACTTCGCCGGTGTGGTTGTCAATTACTAAAGCAGCTGCGTCATGAACGTTATTTGCAGCAAGGTTAGTAAGTATTTGCTGTACTTGCGCTTCCACAAACTGCTGTAAAGGACGATTGATGGTGGTGCGGATGGGAGATGAAGATTTGTTAAGGGAAGTTGACAGCCAAAATAAAAAATGTGGTGCGGCAATGATTCCCGGTTGACGAGATGCAAATATAACTTTTTCGGTGTATGCTCGTTCGGCGATCGCCCTGGTGATATACCCATCCTGTATCATTCGATTAAGGACGTATTTTTGTCGCTGTTTCAACCGTTGATAATGTTCGTAAGGATTAAAATAAGTGGGATTATTGGGGATAGCAGCTAATAAACTTGCTTGTGGGAGATTCAAATCACTTGCGGGTATGGAAAAATAGATGCGAGATGCAGCTTCTACACCATAGATATTTCCTCCCATTGGTAAACGATTGATATATGCACTGAGGATATCATCTTTATTCATTCCGGCTGTTAACCGCCAAGATAACCAAATTTCCTGAGTTTTACCTGATACCGTGCGGGGCAGTGAATCCAACATGCGGGCTAGTTGCATGGTGATGGTAGAAGCACCCGAAACTATTCGTTTCGCGTGAATTGCGTCTTTGATAGCGCGAGCGATCGCTTTTAAATCTAGTGCGCCGTGGTGATAAAACGTACCATCTTCCGCCGCTAAAATCGCCTGGATAAATTCGGGGGAAACTTGATTTAATGGTACGACTGCGGTATGTTCGCGATCGCGTGTGAGTAGCGTTCCTAATAATAACCCATTGCGATCTGTAAAAGCGATCGCTTGTTTATCTTGGGCAATATCTGCGGTACGAATTGGTGCAAGGTATGGCAATAAGCGTACTGTCACGCATAATAGCAGGATTACGATAACCGTAGTGAGGGCTTTAGCACTCATCATAATTTTAAGGGCTGAAGCCCTGACTACAAACTTCTTTCTACTCATCTAAATTAAGATTTGTAATGTTTTTCGGAAACAATCAGATTCAATTAGTTGTTTAGAGAATCCATACCATTTTTGTCATAATTACTATTTTATGACTTACGCAAAAACCCTCTGCAACTCTTATTCCTTCTCCTTCTCCTATCGGAGACGCTACGCGAACGTGTCTTGGTGGTTCGTTAGAGAACGGAGAGAACGCAGAGGAAAGAAAAGAGATAAATTTTGACGCTCTTATTTAGGATTGCTATAACAGTTATACTATTGCCACATTAGTTTATTTTAGATGCTCATAAAAATAATTCAGTCCTTGCTTATCCTAGCATTTGTACTAGGAATAACAGGGTGTAATTTAATTGGTATCACTCCAGGTAAAGAACAACTTCCAGAAGTTTCTGCACTAACTCCCCCAAATTTACCAGATTGGATTGAACAAATTAGTCCCCTCGGAGATGCGAAACCTCTTCAGCAAATTCGTATCCGCTTTAAACAAGCTTTAATTCCTCTTGAAAGTCTTGATAACCCAGAACAAGAAAGTTTGTTACAAAAATTTGAACTTACGCCAAATTTACCTGGTCATTTTCGATTTTTGACACCACGGATGGTTGGATTTCAAGCTGAGAAAGCACTGCCAAAAGCAACGCGATTTAAAGTTACTCTCAAAGCTGGTTTAGCAGACTTAAAAAAACACCGTCTTGAACAAGATTTAGCTTGGACTTTCAACACCGAACTCATCAATTTAAGTAATTTACCAGGTGTTAACCCTATTCAAAAGGTTGAAGCTGAATCGATTGATTTAAAAGAGAAGTTGCAATTTACCTCAAATGTAAAATTGAATTTAGCTTCAGTGAAAAAGCATTTGCAACTTATTCCGGAAGGGAAAAAGGAGGGTATACGTTTCAAAGTTGATTTAGCGAAGGAAGAAAAGGTTTCCGAGAATGAAGAACCACTGGAAAAATTTGACCCTTCAGCACGGAATTGGGTTTATAATTTGATTCCGCAGCAAAATCTTGAGAAAGCAACTCGTTATCGCTTGCAATTTTCTCCCGGTGTGCGTCCGGCTGATGGTAATCTCTTAAGTGAGAAGGAGTTTGTCAGTAAGTTAACAACTTATTCCCCATTGACATTTCAAGGAATTAAATTTTACGGGCAACCTGATGCAAGTGGTACATATGGCAGATTTATTCAAGGTAGTCCACAGCTAGAATTTAATAACGTCGTCATAGCAGATTCGGCTATTGAAAATATTACAATTAATCCTGCACCGCAAGATATTTCTCGAATTATCCAAGTCAACGAGCAAGATAAACTTGTCAGCATCAATCCTTATGCTTTAAAACCTGCAACTCATTATAAAATCACGATTGGTGCAAATCTCAAAGATAAGTTTGGACAGACTTTAGGTAAATCAGTTACCGTGAATTATTATACGGGAGATTTAGCGGGGGATATCTGGGTTCCTGATGGGTTAAATATTTTCCCTGCGGGTAAGAATTTACAGCTAAATATAAATACAGTCAATTTACCAGAGTCAAAATACAAAGCTGCTTATAAAGTAGTTCAAGCAACAGATTTAGTTTATTTTAATAGTGGGAATGATTTATTACCTAAATCATCGGAATGGCAAAGCTTTAAAATAGCCACGAAGAAGAATCAATCAGTTGATGTAAGTATTCCTTTACGACAAAAGTTGCGTACTGCCACAGGAATGCTAGCTTATGGAGTACAAGGACGCACTAATCAATATCAAGAGAATAATAAACAACTTTGGAGAGAATTTACGAGTTACGGGTTAGTTCAATTGACGAATTTGGGTGTATTTTCCCAGTGGTTTCCAGAATCGAGTTTAATTCGGGTTCATCATCTTGCCGATGGTTCACCTGTAAAAGGTGCTACTGTGGAAATTTATGAATCAAAATTGAATGCCAAATCTCGTCCGGAACCGATACGTTGTGCATCAGGAAAAACTGATGTAAATGGAAATTTAAAGCTGAATCGTTCAGATTTGCAGTCATGTTATGCTCAAAGTCAAAGCTTGAAAAAATCACCAGAACTATTAGTTGTAGCGCGTGAAAATCAAGATTGGGCATTTGCACGCACTGATGAATATAGCGGTAGTTACGGTTATGGGATTGATGCGGGTTGGCAAAATGATAAACCAGAATCACGAGGAATAATTTTTTCTGACAGGCAGTTGTATCAACCAAATGAAAAAGCTTATTTTACCGGCTTTGCTGATTATTTACAAAATGGGACGATTCAGCAGGATAAAAAAGCTGTTTACCAATTAAGTATTCTAAATCCAGATGGACAAAAGACAGATTTAGGTACGCAAACAACGAATGAGTTTGGGACGTTTTCTGTAGAAGTGCCTATCAAGAGTAATCAAAAATTAGGCTATTATACGATTCAAGCGAAGGGGAAAAACGGACACGAAATTTCTGGAGAATTTCGCGTAGCTGAATTTAAACCGCCAAATTTCAAAGTTGAATTAGCTTTAGATAAGCAATTTGCTCTGATTGGTGATAAGATTGACGCGAAAACCACAAGTAATTATCTATTCGGATCACCTGTGGAAGCAGGAAAGGCAAAATATTTTGTGACGAGAAGCCAAACGAATTTTATTCCTAAGGGTTGGGAAGAATTCAGTTTTGGTAGACAATGGTTTTTCCCGGAAGAATCTCCGTCTTTACCAAGCGATGTTTTGCAAACTGATACCCAGCTAGATGCGAATGGTAAAAGTAGTCAAATTGTAAGTGTGGGAAAAGATTTACCTTATCCGATGATTTATCGGGTAGATGTTGAAGTTGCAGACGTTTCTAATTTATCTGTAGCGAATTCTCAAACTTTTACAGCTTTGCCGAGTAATCGTCTCATCGGTTTAAAAAGCAACTTTGTCGCTGAAGCTGGGAAAGCTTTTCCAATTCAAGTTGTCGTATCTGACTTTACAGGAAAAGTGCTGGAAGGTGAACGCATTAGGTTGGAATTGCAGCAGATGAAATACAGCAGTTTAACTAAAGTGGTGGAAGGTAGTAAAACTGCGAAAAATCAAGTTGAATATAAGACTGTGGGAAAAGTAGAAGTTACATCCAGTAACAGTCCTCAATCTGTAAGTTTAACACCACCCGAATCAGGTTCTTACAGAATTAGAGCTAATTTTAGCGATGCGAAACATGATTTAACTGCCACAGATTTGCAAATTTGGGCAACTGGTGCAAATCCCGTGCTATGGAGTGAAGGTGAAAAAGATAAGTTGGAAGTCAAACTTGATAAAAAAGAGTTTAAAGTCGGTGAAACTGCTACAATTCTAATTCAATCTCCTTATAAAGAAGGAGAATTATACTTTGCCGTTGTCAAAGATAAACCAATCTATCAACAGATTACCAAAGTTAAGGGCGGAGCACCACAAATCCAATTTAAAGTTACACCGGAAATGCTACCAAATGCAGCAGTTGAAGCTGTGTTGGTACGTCAAGGTGTTCCTCTGAATAAATTGGAACCCGGAAGTTTAAATAATTTAGCTAAAATTGGCTTTGCAACTTTTAAAGTGAATTTGTCTGATAAATATTTAAAGCTGCAAGTTACACCTTTGCAAACTTCCTTGGAACCTGGTGCTTCAGAAACGGTACAATTGGAATTGAAGGATAATCAAGGAAATCCCACCAAAGGACAACTCACCATCATGGTGGTGAATGAAGCAGTGTTACAACTTTCTGGTTATCGTCCCCCAGATTTGGTAAATACGGTTTATGCTGAACAATCAATATCTACCCGCTTTAGCGATAATCGTCAAAATGTGGTGGTAGAACAAAACGCTGTAGCGAAACCGAAAGGTTGGGGTTATGGTGGTGGTTTCTCAGCCGGTACAGCAAATACCCGCATCCGCAGAGATTTTCAAGCTTTAGCTTACTATAATAATATAGTTACAGACGCTTATGGTAAGGCACAGATAACATTTAAATTACCAGATAACTTGACCACATGGCGAATAATGGCTGTAGCTACTGATGGAAATCTCCGTTTTGGTAACGGCGAAACAACCTTTATCACCACAAAGCCACTGCTAACTAATCCAATATTGCCACAATTTGCGCGTCCAGGCGATCGCATTCTCGCTGGTTTATCCATAACTAACAACACGAACTCATCTGCTACTCTAGCAATTGATGGTGCAGTTAGCGGTAAAATCAACTTTGAAGGGAAAAATTCCAAAGCTGTTTCTTTACAAACCCAAGTTCAATCAGCTACTTCTGCTTATCGCTTTCCCATCGTCGCTTCCAGTGTTGGTGAAAGTCAAATCCGCTTTACCACTCAACTTAATCGCAACACTGATGCTTTTGAAGTTCCTTTGGAAATTAAACCGCTGGAAATTACAGAAGAAGTTGTTGAAACTGGTGTTACTGCCAATCAAGTAAAAATTCCTTTGAATGTCGATAAAAATGTCTTACCCGGAGTGGGAGGTTTAGACATTCAATTAGCGAGTACTCTGATTCCGGAAATTAAAGCACCTGCAAAACAAGTTATAGAAGATGATGATTTACCTTTTGCGGAACCCGCTGCGAGTAAGTTGATAATTGCCGCTAATCTGCAAACACTCTCAGAGAAATACGGTCAAATCCCAGAGTTTGATTTTACCAAACAATCAACCCAAGCGATCGCCCAATTGCAAAAACTCCAACTTGCCGATGGTGGTTTTGCAGCTTATCCGGGACAAGAAAAGTCAGATCCTTGGATTTCTCTCTACGTGGCTGAATCTTTGGCGAAAGCAAATGTCGATGCAGGGATGATACCACGCCTCAAGGGATATTTGCCGAAAATCCTTGCCAACCCCGGACAATTTGAGTTTTGTAAACAGCAACCCTGCAAAAGCCAAATGCAACTTAACGCTTTAATTGCCATTGCACAATTTGGCGAAAAACGCAATAGCTTTTTGACAGATATTTACCAACAACGGAACAACTTTGATTTAGTGACGCAAATTAAATTGACGCGATATCTATCTGAGTTTCCTGAATGGCAAGATGAATCTAAACAACTTTTACAGCAGTTACAACAATATATATATGAAACTGGTCGCAATGCAGTGATAAATTTACCAGACAGTTGGGGATGGATGAATTCACCGACAACAGCGCAAGCGCAAGCTTTACGTTTGTTTATCGCTGCCAAAGCCAAACCAGAAGTCATAGATAAGTTATTTCAAAGTCTTTTAACACTGCGACGCAACGGGACATGGCAAACTAGTTATAACAATGCCCAAGCTCTGACAGCTTTGGTGGAATATGCGAAACTGCAACCTACACCACCGAATTTTGCTGCGACTGTGAAATTAGCCGGTAAGAAAATCGGCGAAAGTCGGTTTCAAGGATACCGTAATTCTAGTTTACAGCTAAATGTGGCGATCGCTAATTTACCTCGTGGACGTCACGATTTAAGTCTGCAAAAATCAGGTTCGGGAAAATTACATTATCTACTAGCTTATCGCTATCGCTTGCAAGGAAATCAACCTGGGAGATTTAACGGTTTACGCATATCGCGAGAAATTAGCCGTGTCGGTGATGAAAAAGTTTTGCAAAAAATTGGACTTTATGCTAAAGATAAGCCGTTGACCATAGAAACAGGACAGGTATTTGATATCGGTTTAGAGGTGATTGCCGATCATCCTGTGGAGCATGTGGTGATTAACGATCCCCTACCTGCGGGATTTGAAGCTGTGGATGAAAGCTTTCAAACTGCTACATCTGCGTTAAAAGCAAAAGCCGATAATTGGCAAGTTAACTTTAAAACAATTTATCGCGATCGCATTATCGCCTACGCCGACCATTTAGATCCAGGCGTTTATAGCCTGCATTATTTAGTGCGTTCGGTGACACCTGGCACATTTATTTATCCTGGTGCGAAAGTATATCTGCAATACGCACCAGAAGAATTTGGGCGATCGGCTGATTCTACGTTAGTTTTGGAGGAGAAAAATTAGGGAAGAATTGTAAACAAATGAGACATAAATAAATCTACTTTGCCAAATACGTGGTTAATTTAATCACTAAATGTCCTCAGACAGTTTAAGCAATCTTTTCACCGCCTTAGCCGCACAAATACCCAGAGCCTCATTATCATCTTTCAGACACTCCAGAAGCCCTTGCAGTACTGACTTTGAGGTGTTACCTAAGTTGCCTAATGCCCAAGCGGCATTACTATACACATAATAATTATCATCTTTCAGACACGCCACAAGCCCTTGCAGTACTGACTCTGAGGTGTTACCTAAGTTGCCTAATGCCCAAGTGGCATTACTACGCACATCAGAATTATCATCTTTGAGACACTCCAGAAGCCCTTGCAGTACTGACTCTGAGGTGTTACCTAAGTTGCCTAATGCCCAAGCGGCACTACGACGCACATCAGAATTATCATCTTTGAGACACTCCAGAAGCCCTTGCAGTACTGACTCTGAGGTGTTACCTAAGTTGCCTAATGCCCAAGCGGCACTACGACGCACATCAGAATTATCATCTTTGAGACACCCCAGAAGCCCTTGCAGTACCGACTCTGAGGTGTTACCTAACTTTCCCAATGCCCAAGCGGCACTACGACGCACATCAGAATTATCATCTTTGAGACACCCCAGAAGCCCTTGCAGTACCGATTCTGAGGTGTTATCTAACTCTCCCAATGCCCAAGCGGCATTACTACGCACATCAGAATTATCATCTTTCAGACACCCCAGAAGCGCTTGCAGTAACGACTCTGAGGGATTACCTAACTTGCCCAACGCCTGAGCGTTACCAATCTTGACCACCGCCTGAGCGGCACTAAGACGCACATCAGAATTATCATATTTCATACACGCTACAAGCGCTTGCAGTAACGACTCTGAGGGATTACCTAACTTGCCCAACGCCTGAGCGTTACCAATCTTGACCACCGCCTGAGCGGCACTAAGACGCACATCAGAATTATCATATTTCATACACGCTACAAGCGCTTGCAGTAACGACTCTGAGGGATTACCTAACTTGCCCAACGCCTGAGCGTTACCAATCTTGACCACCGCCTGAGCGGCACTAAGACCCACATTAGAATTATCATATTTCATACACTCCACAAGCGCTTGCAGTACTGGCTCAGA
>NZ_KK073768.1:702373-748408 GCF_000582685.1 [Scytonema hofmanni] UTEX 2349 | reverse complement strand
CTTTCCCAATGCCCAAGCGGCACTACGACGCACATCAGAATTATCATCTTTGAGACACCCCAGAAGCCCTTGCAGTACCGATTCTGAGGTGTTATCTAACTCTCCCAATGCCCAAGCGGCATTACTACGCACATCAGAATTATCATCTTTCAGACACCCCAGAAGCGCTTGCAGTAACGACTCTGAGGGATTACCTAACTTGCCCAACGCCTGAGCGTTACCAATCTTGACCACCGCCTGAGCGGCACTAAGACGCACATCAGAATTATCATATTTCATACACGCTACAAGCGCTTGCAGTAACGACTCTGAGGGATTACCTAACTTGCCCAACGCCTGAGCGTTACCAATCTTGACCACCGCCTGAGCGGCACTAAGACCCACATTAGAATTATCATATTTCATACACTCCACAAGCGCTTGCAGTACTGGCTCAGAGGTGTTACCTAAGTTGCCCAACGCCTGAGCGGCATAATAACGCACATCATAATCATCATCTTCCAGCAGACACTCCAGAAGCGCTTTCAGTACCGACTCTGAGGCATTATGTAACTTACCCAACGCCTGAACTGCACGACGACGCACATTAAAATTATCATCTTTCAGACACGTCACAAGCCCTTCCAGTACTGACTCTGAGGGATTACCTAACTTGCCCAACACTTCAGCCGCATAATAACGCACATCAGAATTATCATTTTTCAGACACGTCACAAGCCCTTCCAGTACTGACTCTGAAGGATTACCTAACTTGCCCAACACTTCAGCCGCATAATAACGCACATCAGAATTATCATTTTTTATACACGCCACAAGCTCTTGTAGTAACGACTCTGAGGGATTACGTAACTTGCTCAATGCCTCAGCGGCACTACGACGCACACGAGAATCATCATCTTTCAGGGCTATGAGAAGACCATCAACCGCAGATTTAGCTGTTGCTGCCATTTTACTTAATTCTTCAACGGCATGTAGCCTATCATCTTTATCTGGAAGCCAAAGGTTACTGATAAAGCGTCGAATCCGTCGCTTCTGTTGTTCTTGCTTTAACGCTTCCAAATCTAGCCCTGCGAGTTTGCCTAGTTCCTCTGCCACGAAACTGGGTACTTTGGCTTCTGTACCTTTTGCCAGACAGCAATCTCTCACTGCTAGCAGAAAACCTTTAATTTCTTCCCGTTTGTCTGAATTTGAGTCTACTTTCGCGAAAAACTCGCGCCAGCTTGCTTCTTTTTCATTGTAATTTTCTACCAAGTATAGTCCTGCTAAATATTCAGCCAAAGGATCTAGAGCAAACCTAATTGTGCCTGATTTTCCTGACTTAATTAAATGGAGTTTTTCCTCAAAATACTTAAGGGAGTTATCAGCTTCTTCCCTACTCAAGGCAGCAATCACAGATTTACGCTCTACATAACTTGGCTTATAGTCCCGCTCAAGACATTTCCAAGCAATGAGCTTGGCATCGAATTCAAGTGTATGATATTCCTCATTGGTGCGTCTTTTCTCGTCCTCATAGAGCTTTTTTAAGTGGTCAATTATCAAGTCAGGGATATTATCAAGGGAACGCTCCCTGTTTGATGGATTTTCCTTAGCATTAATCATTCGCTCTGCATACAGTTTCGCCAGCAAAACTATAATTGTTTTCTTCTCACCCACTATGCCTGCAAGTTGGGCACATTCTTCCAAAAACTCTTGTTGATCCTCCTGAAAAAGTTGCCACTTTTTGCGCTGTTTCAAATACTTATTGATAAAGCCTACTAACTTCTTCCCATCGTCGAACCGGAGAATCCTAATCTTGTTGTCAATTCCGTTAAATTTTTCTTCAATTCGTGAGGTAATTACCAAAGCATTCGCTGGAAACTCTGGAACTTCAGGATTAATCTTTTCACGAGTTTGTTGACTCATTTCCGAGAAATGATCGACAATCAAGAGAATGCGGCGTTGTCGTAAAAGTTGTTCTACTAGCAATTCATCAACAATCTTTTGTTCGCCGTCGCTCATCTCCTGGATTTGTCCTACAATGACTTCCATCAAAGGCTTCATGCCTTCCCCTGACTGCAATTTCAGTTCTTGCTCAATTAAAACTGGTAACATTAAGTGTTGAGTCAGGCGTTTGGACTTGTCCTTTATCATTGCCCATTTCGCAATCTGACAAGCAATCGTTGTTTTTCCTGAACCTCCCTCTCCCCAAATCAAAAGCCGCACGCGCTTTTCTTTTTCAAAAGTTTTCCTCAAGTCTTCCGTTGTCAGTTCTTCAATCTCCTGCTTATTTAACTCCACAGGCAGAGAAACGTAATCCTTGCGCTCATCAACGGTTTCATTTTCCTGGAATTTTTTATCGAAAGTATCAATGTGTTTCTCAACCCAAGCATCCAGCACTCTGGGACGGTATTTGAGCCAAATTACAAAACCAAGTGGTAGTTTGAATTCTGGAAACATTCCTAACTTAGGAACCTTCAATTCCGCAGGTAGCCGTAGTAGCCAAAGCGGAGAGAACCAAAGAACTCCCACGTACAAAACTCCAACACCTCCAAGAATTGCCAGCACTACAGTCAATGGCAGATCCGACTTTTTATCATCATCAGATTTTTCCCCTTTCTCCTGCTTTTCCTGCTGTGTCGGTGTAGTCTTTTTAACTTCAGCAGGTTGACTCGCTTGGGGTGTAGACTTGGCAGGTGTTTGAGCGTATATTACAGCGCTTTTCAAATGGATAGACCTCTCTCCAAACCTCTCTCCTATGAGGAGAGAGGCTTTGATTCCCCCTTCCCTGCCTGCGGCACGCTGCGCGAACATAGGGAAGGGGGTTAGGGGGTTAGGTCTGCGTGTGGTCTGTTTAGATGAAAACTGCTGTAAGATATTATCCTGCTTAGTGTTCGCCTGCGCCCAATTGTGACTTGTCAACAACAAGGGAAATGAAACTCCCAACAGGGCAACTTTCAAGAATGCTAAGAAAGGTTGATTAGCGTGCTTGGTCATAAACTAGACTCAGCGCAAGGCAAATAGCAACAATATTTTGTGCTAATTCTAACCTTTTTCCTGGGTGAGCAAGCGATCGCCTGAATCTTTGATTTTATCCCCAACAGGCGATCGCACCGAGGGCTTACTCCCAAAAAAAGTTAGAATAAACAAATTGCCCGACAAAGCTGATTATTTCTCATCAGGCATGTGACTGGATACTTTTATGACCTCAGCAGCGATGTCTGACGACAAGCCGCAAAGCGTCTACGCTATACCCACAAAGGAATCACCCCTTTTGTTTGAGGGAATGACCTGGAGAGAATTCAAAGCCATTGAGCAGTTATTAGACCGTCCAGGATATCGGCTGTCTTTCCTAGATGGTGTTTTGGAGATCCGAAAAATGCCTGGAGAACCCCACCAAACCGTTAAAGAAAGACTCAGCGCATTGTTGGAACTTTACCTGCTCATGGCAGGATTTGACTTTACTCCAACAGGCTCAATGACCTTGGAAAGTGAATCAGGTGCTGTCAAGCGAGAAGCAGATAAATCTTATAAACTGGCTCCTGGTCGAGTGCGTCCCGATTTGGCGATCGAGGTGGTGTTTACCAGTGGCGGAATTAACAAACTGGAGGCATACAAGCGGCTCTTGATTCCAGAAGTGTGGTTCTGGGAAGATGGTGTGCTAGAAGTGTATCATTTGCGTAACAAGAGCAATATACCCCACTATGAAAGGGTTTCCAGTAGTGAGGAGGTCAAAGGGATCGATCTTGATTTGTTGTTACGCTGCATTAATATGGTAAATCATGTTGATGCCATCAAGACTTTTCAGCAAGCGCTTCAAGAATAGCTTATCTAGTAGACATAGGAGTGAAAACTATCAAAGCTTTGCTGTGACTAGCTCATAAGATGCAAGCGGTTGTCATATGCCTGAGATAAACCAAAGTCAAAATTATTTGTTCTGGTATTGATAATTTAGGTTTACGACCACCTCCACCTGTAATAATTCTAATTTTCTTGGATTCTATCAAAGCTTGTTTTTCATCATGCGATCGCCCTGCATTTTGAATTAATTGTTGTAGATGTTCGTAATGTAGACCAATCAATCTCTGTGTTTCTTTCTTGTTCTCTTCAATGTGGTTCAGTATTTAACTCATATTTTCGTATCAAAAACTCATCATTCTATTCTTTTATCATATGATAATACTATTTTGGAGATGTATATTAATTGTTGAGTGCTTGTAGACTCTGTTTATACTTTTCTGGGTCTGTTCTAAGTTCCACATGCAGGAAATCAATTCCCTCTTTCTCCAGTAAGTCTAATATGGATAAATTTAAGTTCTTTTCCGCATCAAAATAGAGATTATCATCATTCACAAATGCGATAACTTCAATGACGCGCGAATTCTGTTCAATTTTTTTGAAGCGAACTGTACATAATGGAAAAAAGCCAGGAATCGACTTAGGCATTTCTTGAATAGCATCACAAATCATGGCAGTTTGCTTTGCGGAAATACCATCAATTTTGAGAATTATATTAATGCCCCACTTTAACTCTTCACCTGGATTTTGTGACCAATTCTCCACAATTCCAGAAATCATTTTAGAATTGGGCATTTTCATGATCGAACCCCACTTAGTTAGATGCAGGGTTGTGGTTCTGAACCCAATACTGAGTATTTGCACAAAACCGTCTACTCCTGATATTCCTACCCAGTCACCTTCTCTATAGAGATTATCAGAGTAGATAATCAATGTACAAAACCAGTCATAAACAATGTCCTTCAACAGCAAACCTAAAGTGATACCAGCACCACCTAATAGACCAACCAGTGCTGCTGCTGATTGTCCTAAAAAGATTTCACTTACCTTAATAGCGATTACGATAATTGCTGCCGATTGAAAAACTTTCGGCATCAACGGTCTCAGCAATTCATCAAGCTCAGTGTCAGTATGCAGCAACACGTTAGCAATTATCTGACCCAAGATGGAAGAGGCTCGATAAATAAAATATGCAACTATAAAAACAACTATTAAGTTGAGCGTCCTACCAATTGCTTCGCTCACTTGAGGTCCTATGTTCTGTGCCAGAATTTCCTTGGACAGCCACAGTCCAGCAATCAGAATCAACCAACTTAAAGAAGGTTTGAGAATCGAAATTAACTCATCGTCGAGGATACTCCTGGTTTTGCGAGTAAAGCGCTCAATAGTGTTAACAATAGCTGCAACAACAAATCGTCTCAACGTCTGTGTCAACGTCAGGACGATGATGACGGTAACTATTTTGCCAATGGGTATGCCGGAGTAATCGAGATTTTTCAGTGTGTTCCAAACTGCTTCCATAGGTTTAAGGGGTAATTGAAAGTTGATTTAACAAAGAATTTAATTCTTAGCTGAACAAACAATGACACTTTACTCTCTTTATTGAGTTTTAGCTCTTTTCAACTTTCTGTTTTTATTGTTTCTTCCGTTGGAAACTATCGCACATTTCAAGTCCCTGTATCAATACTTCTTAATTATTTTTTAATGACTGTTATAAGTAGATGTATAAATAAACGCTCCTCAATGTAGTAACGGCTACCCTACGGGAAAGCTCCGCTAACAGCCGTTAAAATCCTTGCTTTGATATCATGTGCGTTTAATTAACAGTAATAAAAACCTACCTACCGTCCCAAAGACGTTCTACTTCTTACGTCTCTAGATTTGCGCTCCCATGATATGAGCGGTAAACCGCTCAGTACGATCCAAGGGTAGGCACTACCTACCGTTCGCTCAAAGCATTATTTTTAGGTTTTTGGCAGTGCCCATCCTACACTTATTGAGAGTTGATTTAAACTTTAAGCTTGGCAAAGAATTAACCCAAACCATTGAGCAGAAATACTACCAACTGGTGTTGGGTTTCGTTGCCTTAATCCAACCTATAAAATACTCTGCTTCTGCAAAATCACTAGCTCGTGGTTGCAGCTTTTTAACACACTGATTCTTGCTTTTAAAACTTCTTGCCACATATTGATTGCACAATAGTTTTTGATCGGTTTGTAATACAAATCATCATCTTCGACTCTAAGAACAACAGCAAAAATACCACCTGGCTTAAGAACCCGAATCAGTTCCTCAAAAGTTTCTAAGGGAACCTGATTGCGAGTGAAAACCCCAGTTGACACTAAAGCATCAAATGTATTATCTGCAAAAGAAAGAGTATTGCCCAACTCTTCTAGATGCAAAGCGTTGTATATATCCAAGTCTTTTAATATGTCTAAAGACTGTTGGCTAATATCAAGTCCTTGGAGGTTTTTGAAACCGTAAGAACTGAGTTCTCGACCTAATAATCCTGTACCACAGCCAATATCTAAAATCAGATCGTCTTTCTTTAAATAAGATATTAGGGTGTAAGCAATATGGTTGAGTAAAATCGTCCAGCCGTTATCGTAATGTTCTTGATCATAAAATGATACCCAATTATCGTATTTACTCCTGACTTCTTGGATATTTTCAAAGTAATCTGTCAATCCATTTGCATAATCTTGATGATTTTCTTCTCTGAGAATTTTATACAGAACATCTTTCATAAGATAGCCTATTAAATTGAGATCGTCGAAATCAAAATTTGATGGCAACCTGATATCGCAAGCAGAAGAAATAATAGATTCTGTTTTTTCTAAAGTGGGTATTTCCGTAAATGAGTATTGCCAGTTTTTGTAATAACGAGAATTATCCGCTCTACCAAAAATTTGGATTGCAACCCCCCTCTCGCTAGTTTGTTGAACAAATTTATCAACTTGTTCTGAAGTTAATCCCAAAAGATTAAATTGCAAACTGTCAGGTGCATGTTTCACTTGTTCTAAAGGAGAGGGAATATAAATATTCCTGACAGAATTTAGAATTTCTACTAACCGATGATACTTTTGTCTACCTTGAGATATTTTGTTTTCTAAAAATTCTATCTGTGGTCTCAATACAGCAGCAGTTAAGTTACTCATTCGCAAACTGAAGTTGGGAACATGAGGCTTCATTTGTTCAAACAAATTGTCATCAACTGGACGAGCAAGATGTTTCTTGTACAATTTTTCGTAAGAACCTGCTGCCAGAATACAATAAGCTGCCAATTCTTCGTTATTGGTAGCAATTAAACCACCTTCACCAGAGTTGAGTAATTTATAGCTTTGGGTACTAAAGCAAGCAATTTGCCCATGATATCCTACTAGTTTTCCATCCCATTCAGCACCTAGACTATGAGCGCAATCTTCTATTAAATAAATTCCCGCTTGCTCGCAAATATTTCTTACAGTATCTAAATCTGATATATGTCCTCGCATATGGGACAGAACAAAAAACTTTGCGTCTAGATGATCTGCTATTTTACGTTTTAAATCTTCAATATCAATTACATATCCAGAGTTACATTCCACGTAAATGGGAATTCCACCAGTATGAACGATACTACTAGGAACTGCTGTGAAGGTAAAAGCATTAGTCAATACTTTATCTCCATACTTGACCCCACCTGCTTTCAGGGCTAAAAAGATAGCACTTCCACAGGAATTAACTCCAACAACATACTTGTGTTTCGTGTAGAGACTAAACTCATATTCCAGTTTAGCTACTTCAGTTGCCAGTTGCTCATCTTCATCATTTAACTCATCAGAGTTACTATAATTGCTCAAATCATCTGAAAAATTATAGCGATAAAGTCTTCCATGCTGCATTAATTTTATTGCTTGCCGAATACCTTTTTCAGGAATTTGGTCAGGGGTTTTAAAGCTTTTATGGAATTGAATCCCTGATTTTTGTTCGTCTTCTACTGGAATAGTATTAGGTTGCATTGTTGATGTTCTCTATTTTTAAAGTTCGTACTTATCCATTTGACGCAAAAAATATATTTATCGTGTCAAATAGATACTATTTTTGGGCACTAACTAGCAAGTTGCATTTAAGGCTTTGAGAGATGTGATAAGAAATCAGGGTTTGAGATAATCGGCAATAAATTCACCATACTTTTCCCTGATATCAACAGAAAGAAACTTGAATCCACTGGTTTTTAATCGACAGTTAGATGAGCCACAACCACATTCTGGAATGGCAATAGAAATATACTCTGTTGTCTCGTAGTCCCATGTAATCTCACATCCATAAGGAATATTAACCAATGCTATAAAATCATATGCTCCGAATTTATTATTTCTCACCCCTGTATTTGGATTACAAGAATGATTGATCAATCGTGCCGGCTCATCTAATTCTATATGGAGGTCAAAGTCTACCTGGAAAGAGTGACTAGTTCTGTCTGGTAGAAGCATGACTCTGCGTCCAGTCACGACTGTTTCACCCCTAAGAAGACTCCATCCCTTAGCAGTGGAAGATTAAGGAAACGCAAATACAGGGTGAAAGGTAATGCCGCTACTGTGAAGCGCGTTGCCAATATTGCCGAAGGAGAAAGACTACTGACGGCTCCCTTGAGCAGCGGATAGCTCGTACCCCAGATGAGGGTGACAACAAGCAACACTACTATACCCCAAGCATGGAGAATGTTTGGTGATTTTTGAGAGTCATTATTTAATTCTGCGGTCATTGAGCAACATAGCTTATTAGCGTCATTGATGGATTGTCAAAATATTCCAAAGTAATTCAATTAGGAGGGATAAAAGTCATACGATCGCCTGCTTCAAATTTATGTTTTCTATCACGGTATTTAGCAAAATTTTCATATGATTTTTGATGTGTTTGTTGTCAACGTAAAAATAGCGATCGCTAGATTTTTACATCACGATCGCAACTGAATATGTGCAATACAGAGTCTTACATAATTCAGTGCGTATGTATTTTGTAAGACTCGTGTTACCGTTAGCCTGTTTTTTCGGGAAAAAGTGTATTTCCTTTCTGCGTCACACAGTAAATATACAATTATTTAATAGAAAAGAATATTCCAAAATTCCAACTTTTGGATATCTAAATAAACGCCACTAGACGGTGTATGATTACCTTAATCCCTTGAATACTCGCTAAAGCTCACGATTACATGATTTTACTCATCTATAATCCCAATCTATGTCGCTCATCTCCAACCAAGACCCTCACATCCAGCCTCTGGTCATCACTCGCCAATTTGATGATATTGATACCTGTGCGAAAGCAATCAATCCATTAAATGTCACTGTCAACCAGTTAACCCCAGGCAGCTTTGTGGGGAATATTAATTTTGCAGACTTTAGGGGTCTGAAGTTTATCCACGTTACCTCTAATCAATGCGTGACATTTAAGGGACCAAAGCCTCCTCATGATGTGACATTTACAACTATCCTTCAAGCTAATGAGACACAGGTTCTGTCTCACGGTTGCCCGATAAAAAAACAGGATATATTTGGGTTTGATCCAACTAGGGAAGCCGATGTAGTGTCCGGGAAAGATTCTCACATAGTCCTTGCTAGGCTTAATTTGTCAGTTTTCCAGTCCTTAGCCGAACAAATGGGGTATGATCTAGGGCAGAAGTTTCTCAAGCAAAATTTAATCCGTTTGCATCCTTCTTCATTGCGCCATTTAAGAGCTTATTATCAGCAAATCACTGAAATATTTACCGGCAAAACATCATTATTAATACAGCCACAGATGCGATCGCTGATTGTGGAAGATTTTTTGCCATTGCTGATCAATACGCTGGGAAAGAGCGCACAAAAAAACCGACACACACCAAAAATCTTCCACCGTTACTCCTTTGTCAAAAAAGCCGAAGAGATTGCACAATCTTATAGCGATCGCCCTTTAACCCTAAAACAACTATGCGACAATTTAGGAACTAGCAGTAGTACTTTATCTTATGGCTTTCAAGATATTTTTGGTGTAAGTCCAATGTCTTATCTGAAAATTCAACGGCTCAATGGAGTGCGTCGCACTTTAAAAAATGCTGACCCTAACACCACAACGGTGATGCAGATAGCTGAACATTGGGGTTTTTGGAGCGGTGGGCATCTTTGCAGAGATTACAAAGAAATGTTCGGTGAGTTACCATCAGAAACGCTACGATGTCATAAGACATCTCCGAAAATGAGCTATGCGTAGTCCACAACCCTTGTAGAGACGTAGCATTGCTACGTCTTTTCTGGAGATGTCTATTTTGGTCAATTCGACACAAAAATCTCATCTGTTAATAATTTGCTCCACCGAAACAGAAACATCTGGGAATGCAAGCGGTTGAATTATTCCCGCAGTTAGTGTCAATTTTGTGGCGTAATCTCCCTCTAAGGGTTCTCTAAACACTACCAAATGTAACTTTTTGAGATTTACAACCCAATACTCAGGAATACCCGCTTCGGCGTAGATTTTGCTTTTTATCTCTAAATCTTTCTCCAAACTAGAGTTAGCATACTCAATCAGCCAAAAAATATTTTCTGGATAGGGGTGATGCTCTCGATAATCGCGCCCTAAACGTTGGACAATGGCAACATCTGGCTCTGGTTCGGAATCGTTGGGTAAGGTGATAGGCTTGGCTTGACGAATTTTAGCGCGTTCACCCAGTAATTTTGCCAGATACTCTCCAGCCTCATCACTACAATAAGCGTGTGGTTCTCCTTCTGGTGACATTTCGACAATTTCTCCCTTCAGCAGTTCAACTCGGCGATCGCGCAAAATCTCAGCAGCAATCATCCGGTGATATTCGTCAATCGTCCACTTAGCAGCGATAAAAGTCATGCGATCGCTAGCGACTCAATAATGATTATTTTCTCATATTAAAGCATTCAATAGCGCTTCCTAGTCTGCTGAGGTACAAATTTATCCTGACTTTTCACGGTATCTGGAAAACGTCTCTCTAAATCTCTCTCCTACAAGGAGAGAGACTTTGAATTTTCCCCCTTCCCGTTTCGGAAAGGGGGTTAGGTCAATCGTTAGCTTTTCCACATGACCTGAAAAGTCAGAAATTTATCTGCGTCCATCAGCGTTTATCTATCTTCATCTGCGGTTAATTCAATATTCTGTACCTCTCGAAGCCATCCTATTTCATCTTTCTCCGGACATGAGGATAAGTCGCATGGGATCTAAATGAACGTACCAAGGGAAAGGTTGGTCTTTGAGTGTCGTCCATTTCTCTTTGAATACTTCGGCTTGTAAATGATAATCTTGATTACCTGTACTAGACGAATGCAACTTCAAAAATAACGTCATTCGGTGGGGTGTTTCAATGGTTTTTACCAACCAACAAGGAAATATATTTTCACTTTTTAAATCGCTTTTAAAGGTGATATGATGGGCGCGAATGCCTATAAAAGATAATTCGTCTGGAATGGTTTCAACTACTCTTAGTGTACAACCCCAATCAATCGCTTCTACTTCGTGGGGTGTAAAAGTGCGAGCCATAGAAAAGTTCTTACAACCAGTTAATTGAGCAACCGTAACTGTAGCAGGATGTTCAAAAATTTCGTATTTTAAACCATAATGAACTTGTTGACCTTTATCCATCACCAACAAATTTGGACAAATTCGGTAAGCTTCTTCTAAATTGTGGGTGACAAATAAAGTGGTTCCCTGGTAATCTGCTAAGATAGCAATCATTTGCTGTTCTAGTTGACTCCGCAAGTGAGTATCCAGTGCTGAAAATGGTTCGTCTAAAAGTAAAGCTTCTGGTTGAGATGCTAAAGCTCTGGCTAATGCGACTCGTTGCTGTTGACCACCAGAAAGTTGTGAAGGATAGCGATCGCTATATCCTTGCAATTGTACCCCTATAAGTTGAGCCTCTACTTGCTGCTTCACAGATGTAGAAGATAACCCCTTCGGCAAACCAAAGGCGATGTTTTGTGCTACCGTCATGTGTGGGAAAAGCGCGTAGTTCTGCACTAAAAAACCAATATGGCGATCGCGTGCAGGTAAATTGATTTTACGTTCCGCATCAAATAACACCCGACCATTTAAAACAATTCGCCCCCAAGTCGGTGTTTCTACCCCTGCCAAACAGCGTAAAATCATACTCTTCCCAGCTCCAGAACCCCCCAACAATCCCAAAGGTTCCTTATCAGCACTGAATGATACTTTCAACTCAAAACCGGCAAGCTTTTTCTCAATATCTACAAAAAGTCCAGAATTCTTAATTAAAGCTTCTCCCCCTTGTCCCCCTTGTCCCCCTTGTCCCCCTTGTCTCCCTTGTCCCCTTGTCCCCCTGTCCCCTTGTCTCCTTGTCCCCTTTCCCCTCGCTTCTTGCCAAATATTCACTGCAACTATCCCAGATAGAGAAGTAGCCATAATTACCAGCGACCAAAGCCAAGCTTCATTATTATCACCGGCTTCCACAGCAAAATAAATTGCTAATGGCATAGTCTGCGTTTGTCCGGGAATATTGCCAGCTAACATCAAAGTAGCTCCAAATTCACCCAAAGCACGAGCAAAAGCCAGCGTTGTTCCCGCTAAAACTCCTGGAAGTGATAAAGGTAACATGATACGCCAAAACATCGTCCATTGGGAAGCACCAAGGGTTTTGGCTACTAAAAGGAGATTTTGGTCAATTTGTTCAAAAGCTCCTAGTGCAGTTCTATACATCAATGGGAAAGAGACAACTGTGGCTGCGATCGCTGCACCATACCAATTAAAAACGATGCTAAAGTTAAACTTATCCAGAAATTGCCCAGCAGGACCATATTTGCCAAAAAACATCAGCAAGAGAAAGCCAATGACTGTTGGGGGCAAAATCAGCGGAGAAACGAAAATTCCCTCAATCAGCGATTTGCCTTTACCTCGGTATCCCAACATCCAATAGGCAGCGGCAATACCAAGGAAAAAGGTAATAATTGTGGCAAGTAAAGAGGTTTTCAGCGATATCCACAAAGGGGTTAAATCGAGGGGCATAAATCAATTTAAAATTTACTCATTCAAAAACAGATAAAATTCGGAAATTTTGTCTGTTCTTAAAACTAACAACTATTTTACCTACTAATATGATGTCTTCCTAATTATGAATAAAAACATTTCAACCGTCGTAGAGACGTTCCGGCGGAACGTCTTTACAACATGTGTGATTTGTCGGATATAATATCATGTCTTCATAATTAACATTAATAAAAACATTTCAACCGTCGTAGAGACGTTCCGGTGGAACGTCTTTACTATAATTGGGTGAAGGAGCTTTAAGACAAAAGAAAGCCGTATTTAGTGAGTACACCCTTAGCTTGCTCACTCGTCAAAAACTGAACAAAATCCTTCGCAGCAGCAGCATTTTTACTACTTTTCAACACTGCCATCGGATAGATAATTGGCGAATGATATTTTTCATCAGCAGCAACAACAATTTTCACCTTGTCGGAGATTTTAGCATCAGTTCTATAAACCAAACCAGCATCAGCATTACCACTTTCTACTGCTGCTAGAACTTGACGTACATTGTTAGCATAGACGAACTTACTTTTTATCTTCTCAAAAATGCCCAATTTCTTCAAAACTTGCTCACCATATTGTCCTGCTGGAACACTTCTAGGTTCCCCGATCGCTATTTTTTTGATATTATCTCCAGTCAAGTTATAAAAACTGGTAACACCGGCAACATTATTTGGCACAACCAAAACCAAACGATTCTTTGCCAACACTGCACGAGTCCCCCCAAGCAACTGCCCTGCTTGTTCTAATGTATCCACCTGCTTTTTCCCCGCAGAGATAAAGATATCTGCCGGGGCACCTTGCTGAATTTGTTGTAATAAAGCACCAGAAGCCCCAAAATTATAGTTAATATTGACTCCTGGTTTACTTTGTTGATAGACAGTCTTAATTTCTTCCATTGTTTCTTTTAAGCTAGCAGCAGCAGAAACAAGTAAGTTGCTGTTAGACTGTGCTACCACAGTAGACTGACTCAGCACTGGTAAGCCAATTGTGAGCAGCAAGCTGATAACGGCTACACTAATTAAGGTAAAAAATTGTCTTCTGTTCATCGTCAACCCGATCATGAGATTTTTTCATAAAATTACCCCTTGGTAGTCATAATACCAACATAACTATGATTTACTGCAAAAATTGGTAAAATTTTGGAAAATATGTAACCCTTGATACGATTTAACCAACTTATTTGGTAGTAACTTATCAATTAAGTTGGTATAAAGGTGTGAGGGAAATGTTTAATTTACTTGCGTTATCTTTCGGGATAGCTCCAATACTGTTATTTGCGAGCGTTATCACTGCACAAACTGCATCCGCAAATCCAAAAGTAGAAAGCGATACTCAATCCATTCAGTTGCAGACAGAAAATAATCTGGTTTGGGAAACACCAATAGTACCCATTAAAGATATTTTATCCGAACAGAACCAGCAAATCAATCAAGATCCATCAACAATAGAGCAGGTGACTTCAGTCTCGCAACTATCAGACGTACAACCTACAGATTGGGCATTTGGTGCTTTGCAATCATTCGTTGAACGCTATGGTTGCATTGCCGGCTACCCAAACGGTACTTTTAGAGGCAATCGGGCAATGACTCGCTATGAGTTTGCTGCTGGTTTGAGTGCTTGTTTGGAGAGGGTTCAAGAACTGATTGCCACAAGTACAGCTGACATTGTGAAAAAGGAAGATTTAGAGACTCTGCAAAGACTGCAACAAGAGTATGCTGATGGGTTAACGGAACTGCGAGGACGAATAGATCCCTTGGAAGCACGTATAGCAGTTGTGGAAAGTCAGCAATTTTCTGCGACTACCAAGTTGACTGGAGATGCAATTTTTAGTGTTGCCGGTGTGTTTGGTGAAGACAGAGCGCTCAATTCTGACCAGTTGAATGAGATTAATAATCCTAGCATCACCGCAGCACAGAGGAATACAGCCAGAGCAAATGCTTATGGTTCATCAGGTTCCAGGTTGCGAGATAATGCAGTTTTTAGCGATCGCGTTCGTTTAATCTTTGATTCCAGTTTCTTCGGCAAAGATCGCTTGCGAATTATCCTCAAAGCAAATAACACCATTCCTTTTAACTCGGCAGTTACTGGGACAAACATGACTCGCTTGAGTTATGACACCACAGTCCGGCAGGAAAATACAATAGATATAGGGAAAATATTCTACAATTTTTCTGTGGGCGATCAGCTCAGTGTCACGGTTGATGCTATTGGTGGATCATTCTTCGATAACTTTAACACTGTTAACCCCCTGTTTACCGCAGCAACAACAGGCTCACTCTCACGCTTTGGTCGATTTTCACCCATCTACCGAGCAAGCAACACAGGTCTTGCTGTTGGTCTAGGTTCGGGGGTGAGTGGTATACTCAAATTGAACGACATATTTACCTTGTCTGCCGGTTATTTAGCACGCAATGGTAGTGACCCAGGTAATAATAGGGGTTTATTTGATGGTAGTTATGGAGCTTTAACCCAATTAGCTATTCAACCAAATAAAGATGCGACCATCGCTTTAACTTACGCACACTCTTACTTCAGCGGTGTTATCGATGGTGTTGTAAGTGGTGATGTAAACGTTTCTGGTTCTGAAGGTAGTGCTTTTGCCGCTGCTCCCTTTGGTAACAATATTGCCACCTCTGCCAATCATTACGGTTTACAAACTAGTTATCGCTTTAACCCTAAATTCGTCCTTTCTGGTTGGGTTGGATATACCCAAGCAACTGCGGAAATAGCTTCAGGTAATAACCGTGCAAGCAATAATGTTAACAGAGGTGACAAAGCCGATATTTGGAACTGGGCTGTAACTCTTGGTTTCCCTGATTTGGGTAAAAAAGGCAACTTGGCTGGGATTATTTTTGGTCAACCACCAAAAGTCACAAGTAATGACTATGGTCCGAATACGTTCGCACCTACAGCGACAAATCGAATAGTTGATCGTCGTAGAGATAGCGATACTTCCTATCATTTGGAAGCGCTGTATCGTTATCAAGTTAGTAGCAATCTCTCAATCACACCAGGGTTTCTGATCATATTCAATCCAGAACAAAACCGCAACAATGATACTATATATGAATGGGTTATCCGCTCTACATTCAGATTCTAGATAATTCTTTATGCTTGAAGATTTGCAAGATTCATTGTAGGTTAGGGCTATTTTCTCACTTATATCACAATACGCTTGGTGTTAAGGATTTTTATACCTCTAGAGACGCGAAATTTCGCGTCTCTACACTCGTATTTTTGGCTTAACTGAACTGTATTCACTTATATTATGTCCGGCAAATCACACATATAAGGTTTTCAGGTAACGCATCATAAGCATAGCGGTCGATGCAATTATGCGATCGCACAAACAATGTCATCACCTATCGACCATCCTATAAAATGTTGAGATTGCAGCAATTACCAAAGCGATATACTAGACAAGTCAATTAACAAAATTTAACAATGGTAGAACGTCCAATCAAAAAATCGGAACGTCAGCCTTCTCCAGATACTGACAATCAGCCAGAAAAGTCGGATTCTATGCCGACTGCCAAACCCACTCCCAAAAGCTCAAAACGGAGTGATGACCGCTCGGAGGGTAGAGGCAAAAAAGCAACCTTTGGGGATGAATCAAGGCAATCGGTTAATCCAGCCCTAGCGCGGGGTCCGAAACCTGTTAAACCTCAGCCCAAAGTCATTATAGAGCCAGAAAGCGAATCAGAACCAATTTCCGAAGAGTCTCAAGATTAATTTTTAGGATAGTTGACGTTATCAAGATTCTTGAGAGTCAGAATACTGCGATCGCTCAGTTCGAGTGCTTGAAATAGTGCGATCGCAGTCTGAATAATTGATGTAAGCGTTCTTGAACGAGTAAGAGTTTAACTTCAGCCAAATCATTCCGTAGATAGAAGTTCTCTCCTCATAAGTTTTCTGAGGAATTCGCTCTTTTATTAAATTAAATAAATTAATTAAACAATCCCTCCTTGGGAGGAGGTTTATATCACCTCTTTAGACAGAACCGTTTTCATCAATACCGAAGTTATTCTGACAATACATTGAAACACGGTTTCAAATAAGACCAAAAGTGTATACTCGGCGTTTTTCCACTGATAACACCTTAGATGCTCTTCGATTCTAGCTTTATCAAATCTTCACCTTCATAAAAATAACACATATGACTAACCCCAATGATAACAAAAGTTACCGCGAAGAACACCAAGAAAGTTACACCGATAATAGCGGAAACACCCATACCAACGTGACACGAACTTCCGAAACAGTTAATAACAAACTAGATCCTCAATCTTTCGAGAATGGTTATGTTAATGGTCAAACATCTGAGCGTATTTATCAGGAAGAGACATTGATCCCACGGGATAATGAAAACGCTAATCGTGGATTGTTAATCGGTATTTTGCTTACTGCCCTAGTTGGGTTGATCGGTGGTTCCTTGTGGTATTTCAATCAACGCGATCAAGCTGTGGATAACACTGTTGCACCAGTAGCGGTTCCTGTACCCGTTAGAGGTGCCGAACCCAGCCCAACTCCTACAGTCACTATTACCCCTCAAGTCCAAACTACAATTATTGAAAGAACTAAGGAAGTTCCAGTTCCAGTTGAAAAAATTAAGGAAGTTCCAGTTTTTATACCCGTACCTCAACAGAAAGCAGCACCTGCACCAACGGTGAAACCTAACATTAACATTATTGTTCCCCCTCAACAGCCTGAGGCTAAACAAACCACTACACCAACTATTCCTACCCCGTCATCAAGCTCAAATAGTAGCAGTAATAGTACCTCTATCTCTACTCCAACAACGACTTCTGAAGAGAAACAAAATAAAACAGATATAACACCGAGTAGCAGTTCTTCGCCTAGTGAGAGCAATAATCAAGATAGTTCCACTCGGTAATAGCTTACGTGACATACTCCCACACTGAATGAGTACATTACAGTGTGGGCTTCTCAGACAATCCGGCTATTGCGAGCGGAGGCTCTGAGCTTTAAGAACCGGATGACCCTCGGCTCTATTTTTTATATTTATCGCAGCGTTATGATCGCGGTCAAGACTACACCGACAATTAGGGCAGTCGTGCCATCTTTCATGCAGCTTTTTAGGAACTTTCACCCCACAACTAGAACAATCTTGACTTGTGCCAGATGCTTTAACTGGGATAACCAACAAACCAGCATTCACGGCTTTGTTTGTCAATATCGACAGAAAGCTTGACCATCCAGCGTCCGTTACAGACTTTGCCAATCGTGTTCGTGCAAGTCCTTTGACATTCAAATCCTCAACCGCAATAACATCATATTTATTCAACAGATTATTCGCGGTTTTGAAATGAAAGTCTTTTCGCTTGTCAGCAACTTTTTTATGTTGTTTACCCAACTGAACGGATTACCGTTTCAGTGTGGGGCTTCTGTCGGTTCAAGCTAAAAAGCGGTTTTAATATTAGTGAGGTACAAACGGGTGGGCATCTGCCCACCCCAGAAGAGTTTTAATACCAATGTGCTGTATAAACCTCACCCTTACAGCCTGAGTTTATTCCAACCCTACCCAAATACTACCTTCATCTACACGGGTAGGAAAAACAGCGAGTGCTTTTTCTTTGGATATCATCCCCAGCACGTTGCCAATACCGGGGGGAAAAGGACTCCATTCCTTAACATTACCGGTACGTAAGTCAAAGGCACTACGATGAAAAGGACAAATAATCGCCCCATCTTCTGTTAGTTTGCCCTTTCGCATCGGTAGCCGCAAGTGCGGACAGGAATTTTCTACGGCATATATTTGGTTGTCATGGTGAAGCAGTAGAATAGCGCGTTGTTCAACTTTGACAACTTTCCGCTCATTAGGGGGTAGTTCATCTTGAGTTAATACCTTAATCCAATTCATGGGCACCTCGCAGCTATAGCAGACTTGGGAATTTTATGCGTTTTTGGCGATCTGTAGGGCGATCGCGTACATAATTTCACACAAAAATGGGGAATGGGGCATTGGGCAATGGGCAATGGGGCATGGAAAGAATCCTATTAGAACGGGCATTACTTTCTTGAGTTTTTTTAATTCCCAATGCCCTATGCCCAATGCCCTATGCACCATGCCCTATGCCCAAATTGATGACGCTAGCTCGACAACAGATTAAACTGTGGATAATATGTAGCGATTGTTGCTATCAGCAACACTTACATACATTTCATAAACATTTCTAAATCTAATCTTATATCTAAAACCACTTATGTCAGTGTATCAACCTAGTTGCGGGGAAGCCGCTGATTTGATTATTGGGGTTTGCAATCAAGAAAACGGCGATTTGAACCCAAATTCTGATTCTGTGGGTGTCCTCGCTAAAAGAAAAGGCACTATATCTAATTTTCTGGCTCCCCTCACCCAGGATAATTTTAAACAGGTTGTTACCGAAGTAGAACAAAAACTGCTGATTGTAAATCAAACCCTTTCCATGTTGGATTCCCAAGGGTTTGAAAGGATTTTGCAAGAAATGTTACACACGATAACACTTAAAACCGGTGAATTACTAGGAGCAGACCGAACAACGATATTTTTATTAGATGAAGAAAAACAAGAACTTTGGTCAATTTTGGCAGAAGGAGAAGGCGATCGCTCTCTAGAAATTCGCATTCCAGCTAATAAAGGGATTGCAGGTGAAGTCGCTATGTATAAAAGAGTGATTAATATCCCCTATGATTTTTATCAAGATCCGCGATCGGTAATTGCTAAAGAACAAGAAAAAAAAATCGGCTACCGCACTTACACAATGTTAGCTTTGCCATTATTAAATGAACAAGGGCGTTTAGTTGCAGTAGTACAATTACTGAATAAATTACTATCTCCTAATAATCCAGATGCCTCTATTTCCGAGCGAATTGATCTTAGAGGCTTTACCAGCGCTGACGAACAATTATTTCAAGAATTTGCACCTTCAATTCGCCTAATATTAGAATCATCACGCTCTTTTTATATCGCAACCCAAAAACAAAGAGCAGCAGCAGCGTTGATGAAAGCGATTAAGTCTCTTTCTCAAAGCAATCTCGACTTAGAAGACACTCTAAAACGGGTAATGGACGAAGCGAAGGAACTAATGAACGCCGATCGCAGTACTCTATGGTTAATAGACCGCGATCGTCATCAATTGTGGACGAAAATTACTCAAGATGATAATTCTACCAAAGAGTTGCGAATCCCAATCGGTAAAGGCTTTGCTGGCAAGGTAGCAGAATCTGGGAAAACGATAAATATCATGTTTGATTTATATGACCATCCTGACTCTGATACGGCAAGAGACATGGACAAGCAAAATGGCTATCGCACATGTAGTTTACTGTGTATGCCAGTGTTTAACACCGATCAAGAATTAATTGGTGTTACTCAGCTAGTAAATAAAAAGAAATCAGGGGATTTTCCACCTTATAATCCAGCTTATTCGCCGAAAGCACCTGAATGCTTCCAAGCTAGTTTTGAACGCAACGATGAAGAGTTTATGGAAGCTTTTAATATTCAAGCAGGAGTCGCATTGCAAAATGCTCAGTTGTTTGCCACTGTTAAACAACAAGAACAAATGCAGCGCGACATTTTACGCAGTCTTTCTAATGGTGTAGTTTCTACTGATAAAACTGGATTAGTTATTGCTGTGAATGAAAGTGCAAAACGCTTGTTAGGGCTGGATGTAGATGACCGTTTAGAAGGTAAATTAATTACTGATGTCATCCGCATCAAAGAAGGCGATTTTAGTAAGTGGTGTAATGATGCTTTAAATGCAGCTAATCTCAAATGCAGTCAGCAATATTATCCCGATCGCATACTCATTACCGATCAAATAAAACCACACAGTATTAATTTATCAATAAATACAATCGCCGATGCTAACGATAATCAGCAAGTGCGTGGGGCATTAATTGTCATGGAAGATATCAGCGATGAAAAACGCCTCAAGAGTACAATGTACCGCTACATGACTCAGGAATTAGCAGAAGAATTGCTGAAGTTGGATGACGCTAAATTAGGAGGCGATCGCAAAGAAGTTTCGATTTTGTTTTCTGATATTCGCGGCTACACCACTTTAACTGAAAATCTGGAAGCCGAAGAGGTGGTAAGTATGCTCAATGAATATTTTGAATCGATGGTAGAGGCGATTTTCAAACATAAAGGCACTCTTGATAAATATATCGGTGATGCAATTATGGCAGTGTTTGGTTCCCCTTTACCCTTAGAAGAACATGCTTGGATGGCAGTGCAGACATCTTTAGAAATGCGCGATCGCTTAAAGGAATTTAATGCCCGTCGTTACGCAGCTAGTAAGCCGAGAATCAAGATTGGTATTGGCATCAATTCGGATATTGTAATTAGTGGTAATATTGGTTCTAGCAAGCGGATGGAATTTACAGCGATCGGTGACGGTGTTAACCTTGGTTCTCGATTAGAAAGTGTTAGCAAATATTATGGTTGCGATATTATTCTTAGTGATAACACTTATAAACCATGTCAAGATAAAGTCTGGGCTAGGGAACTAGATTACATTCGTGTTAAAGGTAGAAATGAGCCAGTTGCAATTTATGAATTAATCGGTTTGCGTTCTAATTCTCTCAAAAGCGAAAAATTACAAGTAATTGAGTATTATCATAAAGCACGAAAGTATTATTTAAATCGCGACTTTAAAAAGGCTGAAGCTGAGTTTTCTAAAGTTTTGCAAGTTGACAAACTTGACCAAGCTGCTATGCTGCATGTACGGCGTTGTCAGCACTGGTTACACCAACCTCCATCTGATGCAGATTGGGATGAAGGTGTCTGGACTTTTAAGGATAAGTAACTTGTACTCGCTTTTTTCGTAGCGAATCCTCTTAAAAAAACTCTGCGTTACTCTGCGCTTACCTCCGCGTTCCTTTGCGTTAAAAAACGCGCTCGTTCTTTGCGATCGCTGTACTAAGACAAGCACGAATGTCATCTTCGGTCAAATAGGGGAAATCCTCAAGAATTTCTTGGTGAGACATTCCTGCTGCGAGGTACTCCAACACGTCATAAACTGTGATTCTCATTCCTCGAATACAAGGTTTACCACCACGCTTACCTGGTTCGATGCTGATAATGTCTCGATAGCTCATAGCTGAAAATTCCACATAGGTTAAGCAGCAGTCATAATTATAGTTTACTGCTCAGGCATAAAAAGATAGCCAAACCATAGCTCACTACGAGTTAAAATCAAGGACGACGGAAAAATCCAGAGTCAAAACCGTGGCTGTAAAATTGTAACCTTCCATAGCCCAGAAATTGCCCGTGTGATTTCTCACCTGCCGGAAAAGCTGTGACTCCAAATAGATAAACACCGCTAACTATCGGATTTTGCACTGGTTTCAAACCAATTGTAATGGTTTTACCTGGAGAAACTGGGGGGTTAAATGTTAGCGAGATTGTCTTTTTATCTCTGCTAATATCTGTCAGTTGTAACTTCTGTCCCTCCTTAGAACGCGTACCTTCAAATGCGTAACTTTTTTTGAGTTCAAACTCGATGTCATCTATTCCTTCATGCTGGTTAATAGTTATTTTTTGTAAAGGTTCGCCAGCATTATCTGGCAAGTTGATTGTAAAATAATATGTCGCACCCGACACATAAACGTCATTATATGTAGTCCCTGTATATGTCAGGCTCGGCGGTTGAGCAAAATATACTGTACCATCTCGCAATTGGATTGCTTGAGTCAGGCGATCGCTATATCCGCCAATTCCCATTGTGCAAGCAATTGCGCTGCTAAATAAAACTACTATATGTATTACTTTATTCACGGTTCAAAATGGTTTATTAAGCTAATCGCGATCTAAGTTGTACTTAGCTCGTTGCATTTAACTTTCTTTTAAAGAAGTTAGTTTATATTAGACATCGACCGAATTTAAATATGCCTTATCTAGAACCCTTGTAGAGAGACGTGGCAGTGCTACGTCTCTACATTTTTTTACGCCTATCTCTATCGCTATATTACCATCAAATAGCAACAATTATTTTCATTTGTTAGATTTTGTAAACTTAGGTTAATTTTCTCAGAAAAGAAGCAAAAAAAGTCACAAATATATTGTTAAAGATAATTGAGATTGCTTGTCAAAGTAACTATTGAGGCGACAAACTAGAAATTAAATACAGGCAATTATTTTTATGAATTCTATTTCCAACGTTGAACTCAAGCGCCCGATTTGGCAAAATGCTGTCATCTTGACTTTAGGTTTCTGGCTCAGTGCTAGTCTAGTTTTGGATTGGGTAATTATGCCTAGTCTTTATTTTTCCGGCATGATGACTCAAGCAGGTTTTGCCACAGCAGGCTATGCTATTTTCTGGAATTTTAATCGCATTGAATTATTGTCTGCTGGCATCATATTGACTGGTATTTTGGCTATGACCAAAACTCATAGCTGGCGTCGTGGTACTCTAGTTTTAGCAGTATTGCTACTAGCTGTATCTTTGGTTGACACTTATTTCTTAACTCCACAAATGTCTGCAATTGGAGTTCAACTCAATTTGTTTGATACAGCTACTACAATTCCAGCAGGAATGGATTTGTTACACGGTGGTTACTGGGTGCTGGAAACCGTGAAGTTATTGGCTGCGGGGACGCTTTTAAGTCGCTGCTATAGAGAAGCTTAATTGGAAGTACGTGCATCTCTCAAATTTGCCTACCAGACTGATAATCACTGGTAGGCAATTGTTTTATTCAGAATCTGCGGATGCTTGATTATTAGGTAACAACAGACGTAGAGCCAGTATCCCAAATCCCACAGCAGCGATCGCTTTTAATATACGTGTTGGTAATAATTCTGCCACAGTTCCCCCCGCCAGCGCTCCTAACAAGCTAGTCAGCAGCAACGCACCGGCTGTTCCAAAGAACACTGCACGCTTCGATTGACAACGACCTGAAAGAGCGATCGCCGCTAACTGACTTTTATCACCTAATTCTGATAAAAAAACTGTAATAAAACTTAACCCTAAAAGATGCCAATCCATTAATTTTATCCTTTATTAATTGTTCGACTAACTACCTACAGACGCGATTAATCGCGTCTCTACTAACCAATAACCACATCCCAAAACAGCATTACCGAAATCAGCAACAACATCACCCCAGCAGCTTTTTCCACAGTTTTCGGAGAAAGTCGGCTACTTATCCAACTTCCCAAGAGTACACCTAATAAACTTGTGGTAATCAACGCAGCCGCAGATCCTATAAATACCACCCACGGTGAATGCGATTGAGCACTCATCAATAAAGTTGATAGCTGTGTTTTATCGCCAATTTCTGCCAGAAATATTGTGACAAACGTAGTGCCAAAAGTCACCAATGCTGACTCTGGCTTTTCAGCACAATCAGCATCCAGAGGCTTAACTGGCTCAGTAACAATATTTATAGAGTCGCATTCGATACTATTTATTATTTCTGTCTCGCTTTCAATTGGAGATATAGCAGAAAGGCTCAAAGGCTCATCAAGTTTCACAAGCAGTAGTCCTAAGTGATTTTCATATTCTTCTCATTTTCTCAGTTTATCATCATAAACCAACGGAAGAATCAAAACGCAGTATTTCCAGACTGCGATCGCCATAAACCCCCTCTATCTGTTGCCGACAGCAATCAATGGCAAAATCATTCAGTTCCTCTGGCTCAATACCATACATATCCTGAAACACCTCTGTTTCGACACGGCAGAAACGAGGACGATTTGCGTAAATGCGGCACTCTCTTGTGGTATGGTCAAAATTAACGCACCATCCACCCTCACCAACCATACTTAGATACAGTTCCAGTTCCTCTGGTAATAAATACTCTTCTAAGTCTGGACGCTCTGCTGGGTCTAGATGACAGCAGGCTCCACATTGCTTTATACATACCCAAGTTGCCATTTTTCCACCTTGATTAGAAAGAGCGGTAGAGACGTTCCGGTGGAACGTCTGTAGTTAGGTAGAGACGTTCCACCGGAACGTCTGTACGAAATGCGCGGACAATGCCCAATGCCCAGTTTATGTTTTTTCTTATAATTTTGTTAAGTAAATTAAATTTAGTGCGCGATCGCCGGATATGATCGTTTTCGGGTTTTGCATTTGATTTATTTAATTTTTTTAGATCAATAATTGAATTCAACCGGAGGCAATAATGTTTGACGCTTTATCGAATATCCATTGGGAAGTTATATTTCAGCTAGTTTCAGTTGGGCTAATTATGATAGCTGGACCAGTAGTTATATTTTTGCTAGCATTCCGCAACGGCAATCTTTAAAAGTTCTGAATGAGGTAGAGACGTTCCGATGGAACGTCTTTACAGTGGAACGTCTCTACCTAACTGATTTTAAAGCCTTTAGAGCAGCTTGGATAATACCGTCATACTGCGGTTGAGAAATATCAACTATTTTAGCATCTTGGCGATTGGTTCCTAAAAGAGCTTTAGATTCTCCTGGCTGAACAGCGAGAACTTTACCTTCAGAGTTTTTAATTCTTAGTTCTGGTAACTCACCATTTTGATAGATGCCACAGGTGTAGTGGCGTTGCTTATACTCAAAAGCGCTTTTTGATGGCGTAGATGTTGAGGTGAAAGACAGGTGAGACTGTTTTGCTAGTCTGACACCCATTAATTCTAACTCGATAGTGGTATTGCCATTAAAGTTATTTTCGCGCAACTTGTAAGCAATATCCACCTTTGAGGGTAAAGGGAAGTAGTCACCCCAACGCCAAGCGATCGCTTTAATTTTAAACTGTCGATTGTCGATAATTTGTGCCACTGTCAGTTTAATGTGACCTTTGCCAACAATTTTTTGCTCAATTACTTGAACATCAGGTGTCCAGAATACCGGATCGGGGTTGTCGATACCGCAGGGATGAAGGACATTAAGCTGTTGATAAAGCTGAGAATTGATTTCATCCAAGTTTGCTTTAGCATCAATTTTGATTAATGGTTTGATATGCTCAAGTTCTAAAGATTTATTAGCAAACTCACACAATAGCGATCGCAATGCTGGCAAATTCTCTGCTGGGAAAGAAAATCCTCCCGCTGCTTTGTGTCCCCCATATTTGCCAAGCAAGTCATGACAATATTCCAAAGCTGCAAACACATTAAACTCTGGAATTCCGCGTGCGGAACCACGAATATGTGTTTCATCCTCATAAGTGGCGATGAACACAGGCACACCGTAGCGTTCCACCAAGCGAGAGGCGACAATACCAATTACACCATGATGCCAATTTGATTTTACAACAACTAATACCCGGTCTTGCTGTAATGATGAGATAAATTCAGCTTCGACAATAGCGATCGCTTCCAATTCGATTTCTGAGCACATTTGCTGACGTTGCTTATTAATAGCTTCGCACTGCATCGCTCTTGCCAGCGCTATCCCCATATCATCAGTCGTCAGCAAATCTATCACAATTTGCGGATCGCCAATCCGACCAATCGCATTAATTCGCGGACCCAAGCGAAACCCGATATCCTCAGGTTTGAGAGATTTGGGATTTGAGGAATTACGAGTTGGGTAGAGACGTTCCGCCGGAACGTCTGTATTTGGGTAGAGACGTTCCGCCGGAACGTCTGTACGGGAGTTAGGATTTAGGAATGAGGAGTTATGAATTCTTTCGTCCCCCGCTCCCCCACTCCCCTTGTCCCCTTCTCCCACTCCTGCTACTTGAATTAACGCTTGCACTCCCGCTAACTTAGATTTAGGTAACTGTTGTAAACCGCGTTTCACCCAGCGTCGGTTGACTCCTACCAAAGGCGCTAAGTCTGCAATGGTTCCCAATGTAAAAAGTGCTAGCATCGGCTGAATTAAGCCTTTAGCTTGTCCTAGTTTTTGTGCTAGAGAAACCGCCAAAATATAGGCAACGCCAACACCAGCGACACTGCGATAAGGTGAGGATTCGGCTATGAGTTTCGGGTTGAGGATGGCATTAGCTGGCGGTAATTGTTGGGGGATGTCGTGGTGATCGGTGATAATTACTTTGAGATTGAGTTCTCTGGCAAAAGCGATCGCATCATACGCAGAGATACCATTATCTACTGTGAGAATTAGTTTAACACCTTCGTGGGAAAATTCTTCAACAATGCGTTTATTAATGCCGTAGCCTTCGTGCATTCGGCTGGGGATGGCGTAATCAACATCTGCGCCTAAAGTTCGCAGACTACGCAACAATAAAGCTGTGCTAGTCATGCCATCTGCATCGTAATCACCACAGATAGCGATTTTTTCTTTTGATGCGATCGCCGACTCTAACAACTCTAAACTTATCGCTAAATCTGGAAATTCTGACAGTGGTGATGGCAAATTTAAAGATTCTGGATCTAAAAAAGCTTGCACTTGTTCTTTTGTTTCCATACCGCGATTTATCAACAATTGGCTGATAATAGGCGATAGATTCATCAAATCAGCCAGTTGTTGGGCAAATTCTGGTTTTTCTAGGCAAATTTGCCACCGTTGAATCGGCAAACGAGTTAGTCGGCGATCGGGCAATTCAGATGTCAGTTGGTCTGCCATGCAAGCTATTAGCACTTCAGGTGTCATATCATGTCCGGAAAATTACTTATGATGTAAAGACGTTCCGGCGGAACGTCTCTACGACAGTTGCGACGTTTTTATTACTGTTAATTAAAGGGACATGATATCAGCTATTAGCCTAAAGTCTCAAGCTGAATGTGTAAAGTGGGGCAGGGAAGGGAGAATTTTTCCGATTTTCAATGCCCAATATCCTAAAATACGTTAAAGCGACCATCATCAAGGATGTCAGGTGATCGCTTTCTTCGTGAAAGTGCAATGTTTGCGATCGCGAAGCGACTCCAAAGGAGTATCGCACACGATAAACTTTAAGCCACCTTACAAACGGTCGGTTCTGGAAGTGCTTCTCCAGTCGCTTTATAAGCCATTATCAGTGACTCTAATGCCTCAGCACCATTTGCAACAGCTTCCTCATAAGTATCGCCATGCGTCCGAAAAGGCTGTCCGGGGAAATCGGGAAATCCGACTAAAAAGCAGTTGTCTTCATCAGACCATTGAATCAGCATTGGTAGAATACATATTTTATTGCTGATGTTGCAACCAAGCCACTAAATCAGCTTGCATTGAGAAATCTAGTAAGGCTTCGGCTAAATCCTCTAACAATGTTAAAATTATATATCCATAAAGGAGAAGATTATGAGCAATCAATCTGTTCCTAAAACAAATAGTCTCTATGCACAAGATTATCACTTGTGGTTAGAATACACTGTTGATTTATTAAAAAACAAAAATTTTTTAGAATTAGAGTTAGAAAATTTAATTGAAGAAATTGAAAGTATGGGAAGAAGTGATAAAAATGCTTTAAGGAGTAATCTTAGAGTGCTTTTAATGCACCTTCTCAAATACCAATTTCAACCCCAGAACCGATCTAATAGCTGGTTATATACAATCTATGAACATCGTCAAAGATTACAAGAAGCATTTGTAGATAGTCCTAGCTTAAAATACTATTACACGGAAGTTTTTGACAGTTGTTACCAACACGCTAGAAAAGAAGCATCTATTGAAACAGGTCTTCCTCTGTCTATTTTTCCCAAAGACTATCCTTTTTCTGTTGATGAAACCTTAGATTCTGATTTTTTTCCAAATTAATCATAATCGCACGGTGGAGTTTTTGCAGGCGATGCCTTCTCTTTCAGAGACGCTACTGCGAACGGCGGGCTTCTACTTGTGCTTTTTTGTCTCACGCACTCGTAGCAAAGACGCAAAGGAAGAAGAGAGCGATCGCGTTTTGGTGGGTGAGTGGCGATCGCATCTGAGAGGAAATTGATTAGGCGATGCCTTCCCTTCGGGACGCTTCTCTGCGAGAGGCTCCGCCAACGCGAACGGCGGGCTTCTACTTGTGCTTTTCAATAAAAAGCAAGCGATACTCCTACAGAGTCACTTCGCGATCGCATGGTGGAGATTTTCAGGCGATCGCATTCCCGATAAAGTCAGGTTAGCGCAATACCCAGCACATAAATAAAATTTATCGCTTGTATCAAGTATCTATGAAGATGAACTTAATCTTCTATATTCAATGTTAAAACCGAATTAATTGAAATTAATACAGAACTAAAAAAATAGGTAAATAATGGATTTTATTCAACAAGCGAAAAATTTAGGAGAAACAGTTAAAGAAAAGGTTCAAGAAACCACGGGGCAAATCAGAACTGCTATTGATGAAACTAATCAAGTAACTGCTCAATTTATAGTTTCAAGCAATGCTGCAATTGAAAGTAGCATTAAAGTCAGCCAGGAAGCGACTGAGTTGATAAACAAAACTGTACTTGGAATCAGCACGGTAGGAATTGCGATCGCAAACGACTTAAAAAATTTACCCACAACCGCAATAGAACTGGCACAAGAAATGCCAAAGATTGCAACGAGGTTGCGTTACCGAGCAGGTGTTCGACTAGGTGATGTACCGCGTACTGACTCTGATGTAATGAAGCTATTTGCAAAAATTCCGCTCACCTCAAAACTTGGTCGAGATCCACAAACTACAATCCGGCAATTTTTAGCAGATAAGCATGGGAGCCATATTATCCCACGGGCTGGTGGCGGTGTTAATGGGGCAGATAATATTGTATGGGAAATTGGAGTCGATAACATTCGGCGTGGCGCAAATACAATGACAGGTGGCGAACAAATTTATATTCGTATTTATAATGCTGTAGATTCAATTTTGGCTAACTCTGCGACAATTGCCCGTATGGGATTGACAACAACTGGGGTTGCGATATTGACGCAAGTCACCATTACTGCACTTTCATATTCCCTTGATCTCTATCGAGGAGACATTACTATCGAGGAGTACAAAAAATTGATTGTTGATACTGCAACTCAGGCTGGAATTACAACACCGATTGTCTTTTTAGTTTTAATTGCAGTTATGGGATTATTTCCGGAATTTATGGTAGTTTTATCCGCTCCGATTGTGGTTGCAGGATTTAATGCCCTATTTGGTATTAGCATTGCTGCACCAATTATTCAGTCAATTTTAAGGCATGTCAAAGCTGGTGGTTTTGGCTCTGAGGTCGCTGAAAGTTATAGCGAAATACAGCAGATTGCGCTCTAATAAGTAACTACGCAAGCCCTAATTACAGTCATTCCGGATAAGGCGATTACCGATATAAGTTAAGTTGATTGATTGTTAGTATAGCTTAACGTAGCCATAACCTACGGAGTCACTTGGTGAACTCACAATCGAGATTTTGCAGGCGATCGCTTTTTTAACGAACCGCACCAGAGGCAGAGGACACAGAGGAAGAAGAGAGCGATGCCTACGACGGCGGGCTTTCCTGCGGAACGCTACGCGAACGCCTACGCACGGTGGATATTTAGAGGTGCGATCGCTTAATTGATAGATAATACTGACCTCGAACAGGAGCCGATTCTTAAACCATTGGATACCATGTAAGCGTCGGGACTTTATCAAGAAACTAAAATAGCCATTCACGCTAAAATATAATATAAGTACCAATATTAAAACCAATTAATATCTACTTGTGTTATTAAATTATCTACTTGGAAGGTATTTATGAACAATAATCAACCTAGCACAGCACAATCAGCAACTACACCCCGCGCTGATTTATTATTAGAAATTGAACAAACCCCAGAAGAATATATCCCAGAATTACTGCAATTTGTACGTCTATTTCGTCAAACTATGACGATGATACAGACATCATTAAATCAGTGGCAAAATGCTATCAATGAAATTAATCATAGTGATACCGTTAAACAACAACAAAGGAAAACAAACATTAAAAAATTATTCGATTCATGGAATGAGTTAGATGAACAACAAGAAGAACAACAAACCTTAAAAATTATTGAATCGATGAAAGGCATTTCTATTTAAAATAGGATGAGTAAGGTTATTATCTTAGATTCTGCACCTGTGGGATTAATTACTAATCCAAAAGCAACGCTTCTAGCTAAAAGATAATCAAGTATTCAGTTTTCATGGCTACTTTAGGAGACAACAAATGACCATACAGCTACAATTGAAACCAGAAATAGAGGCTCGTCTCATTGCTGAAGCTACTGCACAAGGTTTATCGGTAGAAGCTTATCTTGCATCTTTGATTGAAAACAGTTTAACCAGCCGTGAAGAAATTTTTTGTAATCAAGTATCAACTCAGGAAGAATGGGAAGGTATATTAACAGATTTAATAAATAGTCCTGCTTTTTCTTTAGCACCAGCACTTTCAGACGCAGCGATTAGTCGAGAGAGTATTTACACCAGAGAAGATGAAATATTATGAACTATTTGGTAGATACTAATATTTTGCTGCGTTTGGTGCAGAAGAATAGCCCAATGCACTCTGATACTCAAAGAGCGATCTTGATGCTCAAGAGGCAAGGTGAATTATTATATATAATTCCACAGAATATCATCGAGTTTTGGGCTGTTGCGACAAGACCAATTAATAGTAATGGTTTAGGTTTATCCACGGTTCAAGCAGTACAAGAAACTGAGAAACTCAAGAAGATATTTATACTACAATCTGATACACCTACAATTTTTGCTGAGTGGGAATCTCTAATTGTTAAATACCAAGTCATGGGAAAACAGGTACATGATGCACGTTTAGTTGCGGCGATGATAACGCACCAGATTACACATCTACTTACATTTAACATTGATGACTTTAAACGTTTTTCTGCGATTATAGTTGTTGATCCGCGCAGTGTTACACCACAGTCTTAATTATATCGCCAGAGCGATCGCTTTTATTGTCTCACGCACTCGTAGCAGAGACGCAAAGGAAGAAAAGAAGAGAGCGATCGCACCGTACTTGTGATTGTGCTTATCGACTACGTACTGATGTGGTAATGTAGGTATGTTTGGTAAGCAAAAGGAAAAAGCATTGTTAAGCGAATATCATAGAAAAAAGTTACTGCATCACTTTTACTGTCTGGATGCCGATAATTCGGGCTTCATTGGGAAAGAAGATGCTGAGATTTTTGCTGAGAGGTTCGCCAACATCCGTAGCGCAGAGCTTGGTTCAGAGATTCACAAAGATTTGTTGTTTAAGTGGCTTAATGTTTGGGAGAATTTTTGGTCTAAAGCGGATTTGGATGGAGATGGTAAAGTAAGTCCGGAAGAATTTTGTCAGGGTATAGAAAAAGCGGTTTCAAATCCAGATTACAACGACCCTTTAATAGAGACTTTGTTTGACATTATTGATTTAGACAGTGATGGTCATATATCACAAGAAGAGCATCGTCTCTTCTTTAGTGTGTTTGACCTAGATGCTGAAAAATCAGCTTTTGTCTTCTCCAAGCTTGATATCGATAACGACGGCATCCTCTCTAAAAAAGAGTTTGTTTCTGCTAAGAGAGAATTTCTAACTGAAAAGGAAGCCGGTGCTGTAGGCAACTGCTTTTGGGGTTTTGTCGAGTAATGCACGCCATGATTTAGGGGGATTCCCTTTATTTTTGCGTGCATTGGGGTGGAATTGCGATCGCCCAATCTAGCAGCGATCGCATTTCAATAAAAAGCAAGCGATCGCTTTGAGGAGATTTTCAGGCGATCGCTTTTTTAACGAACCGCACCAGAGGATATTCGTCAATCTTTACTTTACGCAGCTTGGTTAACTCAAGAACGGGTTTATCCCTTCAAAACGGCTTAATTAAGTAAAATGAAATTTTTAGCTGATATGGGAATTTCTCTGGTGATCGCTTTTTTCGTGAAAGTGCAATGTTTGCGATCGCGAAGCGACTCCAAAGGAGTATCGCACACAATAAACACAATATTTGATTAGCATTAATAGTATAAGCGGGTCTATGAATAAACATGGAAACCAAAGAAATTCTCCAAGCACTCCCAAGTTTGAGTATAAGCGATCGCCTGAAAATAGCTGAATCAGCCCTGCAACTAGTTCTTAAAGAACAACACTCACTCACCAAAGATGAGCAAAAACGCCTATTAGCACTAGCCGCAATCACAGCCATTTCAGACTATAGACCTGGTGGTGAATTAAACATATTTTCTGATTTAGAGGGAGAAGACTTTTACGACTATCCAGATGAAGACCTCCACAACTCAGAAATTTATGTACAGAGGTGAAGTCTGGTTAGTTAACTTAGATCCAACAGTAGGGACAGAAATTAGCAAAAAACGTCCTTGCATCATAGTTAATGATGATGCTATTGGGATTTTGCCTTTGAAGGTTATTGTCCCACTCACAGATTGGAAAGAAAGATATGCAGTCAGACCTTGGATGGTGCGATTGGAACCAAGTACAGAAAACGGTTTAGCCAAAATTTCTGGTGTAGATACTTTTCAAATTCGCTCAGTGTCAGAAATAAGATTAATAAAAAAGCTAGGTCAACTTTCTGACTCAGAAATGCAACTTGTTTCTCAAGCATTAGCTGTAGTCTTAAATCTTTGTTAACAAATACCAAGAGCGATCGCATTTCAATAAAAAGCTAGCGATCGCTTTGAGGAGATTTTTCAGGCGATCGCCCTTCTGCTTGCCTTATCTAGAAGCCTTATATCTGTTAGTTTTGAGATTGCTTAAGTGTTCTGTCAGAGGCTATGTGGGCGATAATAGCACTAAGCTGGTAGTAGTTTAACTGAAAATGTGCGATCGCGCGGCTAGAGAAAATTATTATTGGTCTAACTATATGCTGCTAGTATTGCCTACGCCGGACATCATCCTCAATTTTGCGTAGTTTCATTTCCTCTTCTTTTGCCAACTCTTTACTACTTTGTATATCTAGTTTTAATTGTTCTTGAGGATTTGTTTTTAGGGTTCCAAACAGTGAAGGACAAATAGCGCTTTGTGACTGCTGCGAATTCATTTTTGTGGTTCCAAACAGTGAAGGACGAATAGCGTTTCGTGATTGTTGCTGTGGATTCAGTTGTAGGGTTCCAAACAGTGAAGGACGAATAGCGTTTCTAGTCATTTAAAAACCTCAAGTTTTCTATTTATCTTATATCAGAAATTTACTATTGGTGAAATCTCATATTAGAGGCTATAAAAAAACTATCCAGACAAAGTTAACCAAGATGGGTATATCCGATGAAAGACCCGTTATCAACTACTCATCCCGAACTAGTCGCACAGTGGCATCCAACTAAGAACGATGAACTCATGCCAGATGATGTGGTAGCAGGCTCTAATAAGAAAGTGTGGTGGAAATGTCTTAATGGTTACGATCACGAATGGCAAGCAGCAATTGTTAGCAGAGCTAGTTTAAGGACAGGATGCCCTTATTGTGCTAATCAAAAGGTATCAGTTACTAATTCTTTAGCGAGTCTTTACCCTAAAATTGCTAAGGAATGGCATCCTACCAAGAATGGAAACCTCATCCCAGAACAGGTAGTAACAGGCTCAAATAAAAAAGCTTGGTGGAAATGTCTTAATGGTTCTGACCACGAATGGCAAGCAGTAATTGCCACTAGGGTTAGATTGGGCGTTGGATGTCCCTTTTGTGCCGGACAGAAAACATCAGCCACAAACTCTCTAGCAAATCTTTACCCTGAAATTGCTGCACAGTGGCATCCAATAAAAAACGGGGCACTCTCTCCCGATCAAGTGGTAGCAGGTTCAGGAAAAAAAGCTTGGTGGAAATGTCCCAAAGGTTCAGATCATGAATGGGAAGGAAGAATTGCTCACAGAATTCATGGGGTTGGATGTCCTTTTTGTCGAGGTCTTAAATCGTCCATTACCAATTCTCTTGCCATTTGTTACCCGGAAATTGCTGCACAGTGGCATCCAACAAAAAATGGGTCGCTTACTCCCCATCAAGTAGTAGCAGGTTCTAACAAAAAAGCATGGTGGAAATGCCCCAATAGTTCCGATCACGAATGGAAAGCAGTGATTTTCAGCAGAGTTAGAGGAAATGGATGTCCCTCTTGTGCGGGTAAAAAATTATCCACTACCAATTCTCTTGCTATTTGTTACCCAGAAATTGCGGCACAGTGGCATCCAACAAAAAATGGGTCGTTTACTCCCCACCAAGTAGTAGCAGGCTCGAATAAAAAAGTTTGGTGGAAATGTCTCAAGAGTTCCGATCACGAATGGCAAACTTCTATTGCACATAGAACCGACGGAACAAAATGCCCTTTTTGTGATGGGCAGAAGCTCTCGAATACTAACTCTCTAGCTAGTCGCTACCCGGAAATAGCTAAGGAATGGCATCTAGAAAAGAACGGTTCACTTTTGCCAGATCAAGTGATAGCAGGCAGTGCAAAAAGAGTGTGGTGGCGTTGTAGCATTAACTCATCCCATGAGTGGTATGCTTTGATTTCAAATAGAACTCAGCATGGGAGAGGATGTCCTTTCTGCAACTCAGGATGGACAGTGCAAGCCATCCGTGGGTTCGTTTCCTCATTAATTAATCATTTTGAAACTTTTACACCAGCAGAATTATACCTACTCTTTCAGCAAAGTGGGCTACTTCAGACTCAAGGTAAGAGTAAGGGCTTTGTTAAAGCACTTACCACAGGACGCTTCCCAAAAGAAGAACTGGAAAAATTCGTAGATGGTGAACCATCAGTAGTTGATAACTTCCTACAAGATAAACAATTAACTCTCGAAACACTCGAAAGTAACAGTAATAACAATATTCCTGATAGAGACACAACCTCCAGCGACGAGATAGACGCTACTGTTGAAGCATCAGAAGAACAAGAAGACCTCAAGCTTCCCCTTGTCCAAACACGGGAAGTCCTAGCATCCTTAAATCATCACGTCATATCTTCCGCCGATGGGGAAGCTGTCGAATTTCTGATTGCTTCTGCAAAAGCCAAAATTTGGAAGCACACCTTTATCGATGAAATCGCAGCCATCGCGCAGGCAAAAGCATACACGGGTGACAGCTACGCCGAAAAAGTAAAATCAGAATTCCTTGACGAATATCATCGCGCTAAAAATCTCCCGATTCCTTCAGGCTACAACTTTCATGCACCACCCAACTTGATGCAGCGACTTGCAGCAGTTCAGTTACAAGATAAAAAACGAGTTGGTAATTGGTCAGGTACGGGTGCTGGTAAAACACTTTCCGCAATCCTCGCCAGTCGCGTAATTAACGCTTATCTGACCGTTATCTGTTGTCCTAACAGCGTTGTCGATGGTTGGGAAAAAGCGATTATCAATATTTTCCCTGATAGCAAAGTAGCCAAAAAGACTTTTACACCAGATTGGATAAAACCTAACTCCCCTGTTCTTTCCGCCAATAGAGACTTTGAAGGAAAGGTTAATCGCTACCTGATCCTAAATTACGAAATGTTCCAGCAGCCCGACTCGGCAAATAGAGTGCGATCGCTTTTACAAAATGAACAAATTGATTTTATTGTCATTGATGAAATCCACTACACCAAGCAGCGTCAAGTGGATGATATGTCACAGCGCAAGCAGCTAATACAGGCACTCATTACAACTGCAAACGAAGATAACCCAGATTTACACATTATCGGGATGTCCGCCACACCAGTTATTAACAACCTACAGGAAGGCAAGAGTCTTGTAGAACTGGTTACAGGAGTTGCCCATGATGAACTCGATATCCGCCCAACTCTTCCCAACTGCATGAGACTTCATCAGCGACTCGTCACGCTGGGAATACGCTGGAAGCCTCAGTATAAAATGGGTTATGAGCAAATAGAAATACCTGTAGACTGTGGAGAATTCTTAGATAATATTCGCGCCCTTGGTGGTAATGGTAGCCCATTAGCACTGGAGAAAATTCTTACCCTTGCTCGATTACCTGTTATTTGTCAGCACATCCAACCAAAAACCCTGATTTACACACATTATGTAGAGGGAATAGACCGATTACTTAGAGATACCTTAGAAGCTGAGGGTTGGAAGGTTGGTTTTTACACAGGTGAAGACAAATCAGGTTTAGAGGGTTTTTTGCATGGTAAAATTGATGTGCTGATTGGTTCTAGCGCCATTGGTACTGGTGTAGATGGTCTACAGCAAGTTTGTAACCGACTCATTATTAATGTTCTTCCTTGGACTCATGCCGAATTTGAACAACTCCAAGGTCGCATTTACCGCCAAGGACAACGCCAAGATGAGGTTACAATTATTATCCCACTTACCTATGCAATGGTGAATAATGAGCGTTGGTCTTGGTGCGACTCAAAAATGCAGCGGTTGAAATTCAAGAAATCCATTGCTGATGCTGCGGTTGATGGTGTAGTTCCAGAAGGACATTTGCGATCGCCTGCTCAAACCTATCAAGATGTTATGGCATGGCTCGAACGCATGGAAACTGGTCAAGTAGAAGTTATCACCCGTCCGAGAATTATCATACCTTTACCAGATAACCCAGTCGCGGTACAGCAACGACAAAAGCGTTATGGTGACTTTTCCACCATGAATCACCACTGGAACCAAAGCCGTAGCGAAACTACTCACCAACGCCTCAAAGAAAATCCAGAGGAATGGATGCAGTATCATACTCTTTATCGTGAAGCACGTAAAGACTGGGCAGTTATTCCCTATGAAGAAATGATTCGTTGGTGTCAGAAGCGCAGTGGTTACACCATTGGCGACTTTGGTTGTGGTGAAGCAAAACTAGCTGAAGCTATTTGCGATAGACACACAGTTTACAGCTTTGACCATATTGCTATCAATCAAAACGTTATCATCTGCGACATAGCTCATGTTCCCCTTGATGATAAAACGCTAGATGTGGCTATTTTCTCACTGTCGCTAATGGGTTCTAATTTTACCGACTACCTTCAAGAAGCACATCGCACCCTCAAACTTGATGGTACATTGCATATTATCGAGGCGACTTCACGCTTTACCGATATAGACAAATTCCGAAATGATTTGCAAGCTTCGGGATTTGAAGTAATGGAACCCAAGCAAATTTGGAAGTTCACGCACATCCGCGCCATCAAATCTGACTTGAAACCACAGATGCAAGTTGAACTACGGTTATAAAATATTCACTCACTTAAAAAAGCTTGCCTCAGGAGCATAACACCCCCAAGGCAAACTCTCTTTATCTCTTTACTTCGCGCCCTTCGCGCCTTGGCGGTTCGTTTAAAGTTGCTTCACTTCAGAAACCAACTTTGCCACCATATCCTTCGCGCTACCAAAGAGCATCGTCGTCTTATCCTTGTAGAACAACTCATTATCTACACCGGCAAAACCCGTACTCATCCCGCGCTTAATTACAATCGTCTGCTTTGCCCGATCCACTTCCAAAATCGGCATACCATAAATCGGGCTATTTACATCACTCCGCGCTGCCGGATTTACTACATCATTTGCCCCAATTACCAAAGCCACATCAGCTTGCTCAAACTGGGGATTAATATCTTCCATATCGTAAAGCTGAGTATAAGGCACATTCGCCTCAGCTAACAACACATTCATATGTCCCGGCATTCTTCCTGCAACCGGGTGAATGGCATACTTAACATCAACACCCATCCGTTCTAGCTGATCTGACAATTCCCGGACGCTATGCTGTGCTTGCGCTACCGCCATCCCGTAACCAGGTACAATTACCACAGAACGAGCATAACCCAACATCATCGCTCCTTCTTCGGGATCGATACTGCGAACAGTTTGGTCGATCGCACTACCACCACCAGCAGCACCACCAGATGCAGACGCTGAACCAAAAGCACTAAATAGCACACTAAATAAAGAGCGGTTCATTGCCTTACACATAATCTCCGTAAGGATTAAACCAGATGCTCCCACCAAAGCACCAGCGATGATTAACATATTGTTCATCACCACAAAACCAGCAGCAGCCGCAGCAATCCCCGATAACGAGTTTAACAGCGAAATTACCACAGGCATATCACCGCCACCGATGGGGATGACAAACATCACACCCAACACTAGAGAAACGGCAACCACCCCTAGAAATACAGGTAGGCTGTGGGGGGATACAATTAAATAGGCACTGCCTGCTATATAAGCACCGAGAAGCAACAGGTTAAACGGTTGCTGCAACGGAAATGTAATGGGAGAACCGCTAATTAAACCTTGCAATTTGGCAAATGCGAGAAAACTACCGGTGAAAGTCACACCACCAATCAACACATCCAACAACATCGAGATGTTGACATCCAGGGGTATTGCTTCACCATGATCGAGCAAACGCCAAAATTCCGCAACAGCAACCAGGGCAGAAGCTGCACCACCCAAACCGTTGAGTAAACCCACCATTTGGGGCATTTCCGTCATTTGGACTTTGTAAGCAACGATCGCCCCAATTACCGATCCGATCGCCAAACCTAACAAAATCATCTCATAATTCAACACCTTCTGATCCAGCATTGTCGCCACAATTGCCAGCAACATACCCACCGCTGCAACCAGATTACCATTCCGCGCTGTGGCAGGTGAACCCAGCTTTTTCAAACCGAGAATAAATAAAGATGCAGCGACTAAATACGTTAGCTGAATCCCGGTTGGTATAAAATCGCTCACGCCTTAATCTCCTTTTTCTTGAACATTTGCAACATGCGATCGGTGACGAGGAAACCACCCACCACGTTAACCATCGCTAATACCACAGCAATCAAACCGAGAATTACCGAAAGATTTGTCTCTCTCGCACCACTAGCAACAATTGCCCCAAGTACCGCAATTCCCGAAATGGCATTTGAGCCTGACATTAAGGGTGTGTGTAGCGTTGGTGGTATTTTGTTGATAATTTCAAACCCAGTAAATGATGCGAGAACAAATACAAATAAAGCTGCAATTAATGCTTCTGTCATGTGTTGAAAACTCCTGTTTGAAGCGAACCGCAGATGCACGCACCCTCGACGCAGATAATAACCAAATACCTGCATATTATCCGCGTTTATCCGCGTTTATCTGCGGTTAATAATTTCCTAATTAACTGCTGGTTGAGTACTGAAACTTTGTAGCGCATCTCGCACTCGTGAGTTACGAATTTCCCCAGCGTGGGTAATACAAGCAGCATCAACAATATCGTCAGCAAAGTTCACCTGTAATGCTTTGTCCTTAATCAGCAATTGCATCAAAGATGTGACATTCTTGGCGTACAATTGGCTGGCGTGGATTGGCATTGATGATGGTAAATTAATCGGACCGATGATAGTAACGCCATTCCAAACAATATCTTTACCAGGTTCGGTACAAGCGCAGTTTCCACCTTGTTCGGCAGCGATATCGACAATTACTGAACCTGGTTTCATTTGCGCTACCATTTCTTCAGTTACCAGTAGCGGTGCTTTTCTCCCTGGAACTTGAGCGGTAGTAATGACAATATCGGCATTTTTAACGTGTTCCGCGACAACTTCTTGGGTACGCTGTTTGCTAGCTTCAGAAATTTCTTTAGCGTAACCACCAGCGGCAACGGTTTCTTCTTCGAGTTTGACTTCGACGAATTTCGCTCCCAAGCTTTGCACTTCTTCTTTCACAGCGGGACGAATATCAAACGCTTCCACAACAGATCCCAAACGTCGGGCAGTGGCGATCGCTTGCAATCCGGCTACACCTGCCCCCATAATAAATACTTTCGCGGGTGCGATCGTGCCTGCGGCTGTTGTCAGCATCGGGAAGTATTTTGGTAAAGCCGCTGCACCAATCAATACCGCTTTATAACCCGCGATTGATGCCTGGGAGGACAAAGCATCCATGCTTTGCGCTCTGGTGGTACGGGGGATCATCTCCATACTCAGAGCCGTTACTTGGCGATTTGCCAGTTGCTGCGCTACTACAGGATTTCCCAAGGGATTAAGGAAACTAATTAATACAGCTCCCTCATGAAGTAAATCAACTTCTGAACGTCCATCTTCTCGTTCTTGGGGGGGACTGACTTTGAGCAAAATATCTGCTTCGCTCCATAATGTGTCAGTATCCGCGATTATTTTTGCTCCTGCTGCTTCATAAGCACTATCAGCGAAAAATGCTCGCTCACCGGCACCCGCTTCTACCCAAACTTCCAAACCTTGTTTTACCAATCGGGCTACAGTGTCAGGAATTAATGCTACACGACGTTCACAAACTTCTATTTCTTTAGCAACCGCTATTTTCATGAAATCTCCTTGAAAGAAATACCTATTGTCTGCAAGATGTGCAAACTTTTTCCACTTTCGGGATTTAGCGCAGGAGATAACAAGTCTGCCCAGGCTATTATTGTCAAGCATAGGAAGGAGCCTTTGCAGTTGCTGCTTGCAGATGTCATCATTTCAGGCAATTGCATTCATCGCTACATACTGCACATCCTATGTTGAACCCCAAATTTTGCATCTTTGTCTTCAACTTCTTTTAGGCATTGAAAATTTTTTGTATTTTTTCTTTACATTACGAAAGATTCATTATATTCTCTTAACTTGCTTATTCCCCTGACAAATCTGAACCCTTCCAGTAAAGTTTAACAATCATGAATTTAGCGCAATTCAACGGGCGATCGCTCTCTCTTACAATCAACTTTTATCACAAATCTCTTGATTTTAGACACACTTCTACATATTTAGAAACATAATCAACTTTCCAGAGCGTATTTTCCATACAATTCCAACTAAACTCGTAATAACTCTGTTTGAGCAAGCAATCAGAGCGAAAATCAGGCAATGACAATCACCGAGATAACCTGTAAAAGCCTTTATATATTAAGTAAAGCAGCCGACTGTGATATTTTTATTTTCGGGCAGTTGAAGTTTCCTGTTCCGGCACTTTTCCTTGCTAATTAACGTCCATTGTCACAAAGTCAGTAGTAAAGTTTAATTAAGAACAATAACGCCCAGTTATTTAGAGAAAAGACTTATATCTGTCAGAGGAGCCTAACAATGCGACGTTTACTTTCGGCTTTAGCCGTGACTGGCTGTTTGGTGACTGGGCTGCCAGCCGTCACCTTAGCACAGAGCTTACCTGGATTTACACTCTTTAGCGGGGTTGAAGGCAAAAACCAGCTGCCTTTCCGGTTAGATTTTGGTGGTCAAACAAATGGATGGGATCGCTATAATTTGAGAATTCCCGCCAAAAAAATGAAATTGGCAGTGGCTCAATTCGTCGTTAACTATCCAAACTATTACAAAGGGACTTTTGACGCCAAAAAGATTAACATACTCGTCAATAACAAAAAAGTTGCCGTATCTGAGGTGAAGTGGGATAAAGAAGGACGGGTAATTGAAATCTTCCCAGAAGAACCAGTTCCCGCAGGTACTAACGTTGTCTTGGAATTCTCTAATGTCCAAAACCCAGCCTTCGGCGGCACATTTTACTTTAATTGTCAAGTACTTTCCCCAGGCGATGTACCATTACTACGTTACGTAGGAACCTGGATTATCAGCGTTAATTAGGGGACTGGATAATGGATGGTGGATAGTGGTTAGTGGATGGTGGATAACTAACTCTTAACCGTCAATCAACCAACGACTATCAACCAACAACCAACAATCCCCTTTAATGTGATAAAATACCAGATTGTGACTTTTTATAGAAATCGCCTAACAGGAGAACAGTATGCAGAGAACTTTGGGTGGCACTTGCCGTAAGAGAAAAAGAACTTCTGGATTTCGTGCCAGGATGCGGACACCGGATGGAAGAAACGTGATTACCGCAAGAAGAAGAAAGGGGCGTCATCGTCTCAGCGTTTAGGAAATTTATTGGCGATCGCATTTTACTGTGGCTTTACCTAAAGCAAATCGGCTAAAATCACGCAAAGATTTCCAGGCAGTCTTCCGAGAAGGAACTCGTCGTCATGGTTCTTATTTAACATTGAGAGCCTTACGACCGTCATCTTCAAGAGTGCCTTCTTTGGATGCTGCCGTGACAACTACACAACCGACTGCAAAAAGTGCAAATCCTGTCAGCACGCGCATTGGCATTTCGATTAGCACCAAAGTCAGCAAACGGGCAGTAGTTCGCAATCGGCTCAAAAGGCAGATAGCAGCAGCTTTGCAGAAATTATTGCCCAAATTATTACCAGGATTCAGGCTAGTGATAATTGTGAAACCAACAGCCGCACAAGAGTGCGTAAAAGAACAATTTCTGCAAGAATTAGAGCAGTTGTTGGCACAAGCTGAGGTATTAAATGGGTATTAAAGAAGATGTTTATTATGAAGGTGGTCCCCATATCGGGGATTTAATTATAAGCTTGTTAATTGGGCTAACAGTTGTGGGTTTACCATTGACAGTTGGGGCAATTGTCAGAGCGTTGTGGGTACGCTACCGCATCACCGATCGCCGAGTGACTGTAACTGGAGGTTGGAGAGGACGCGATCGCACCGACGTAATTTACTCAGAAATTGTCAAAGTAGTCAAGGTTCCCCGTGGCATTGGCATCTGGGGAGACATGGTGCTAACTCTCAGAAACGGTAGTCGTCTAGAAATGCGAGCAGTTCCCAAATTTCGAGAAACCTACGACTACATTTTAGAAAGAATTGCTGCCAAAAATCCTAATTTTACTGGCAGTGTTAACAATTAACGGGGATTGGGGACAAGGGGACAAGGGGACAAGGGGACAAGGGGACAAGGGGACAAGGGGACAAGGAGACAAGGAGAATAATCCTTCTTTCCCCCCGTCTCCCCCTCTCCCCATCTCCCCATCCCCCCTCCCCCCTTGTGCGGCTATCCGTAGTGGAATATCGTCGCTCACAAATGATGATGAGCGATAAAAGCGATAAATTAGATTCAGTCAATTTACAGTAACTCAGGTTGAATTCACAATAATGGATTTTGGTATCGGCTTTCTCTCGAACAACGTGATGCTGCCAATCATAGACTTGTTCTATGGAATTGTGCCTAGTTATGGATTGGCGATCGTTGCTTTGACATTGATAGTCCGCTTTGCGCTCTATCCCCTGAGTGCTGGTTCAATTCGCAACATGCGGAAAATGCGGATTGTACAACCACTGATGCAAAAGCGGATGGCGGAAGTTAAAGAGCGTTTTAAGGACGATCCGCAAAAGCAGCAAGAAGAAATGATGAGCGTCCAAAAAGAATTTGGCAATCCACTAGCAGGATGTTTTCCATTGCTAGTGCAAATGCCAGTTTTATTGGCGTTATTTGCGACTTTGAGGGGTTCACCTTTTGCAGGTACGAACTATAACGTTAACTTGCAAATCCTTCCTGCCGATCAAGTAGAAATAATTCAACCTCAAGCCTTTGCCACTCCTCCCCAAAATATCTACGTAGCCGATGGCGAACACGTCAAAGTAACCGCAATACTGCCAGCTGGTAACAAATTAGCGGTGGGAGAACACACCAAGATACAATATCAAACTCTTGAGGGCAAGCCATTTGAGGCACTTACAGCAGAACACCCGGAAATTAAGTTAGTTCCGGAATGGAAAATAACTAAAGGTGAAGATAGGATAAAAATTGATGCTGAAGGCAACGTAGAAGCTTTACAGCCGGGAGATGTTACTATTCAAGCAACGATTCCTGGACTAGCGGCAAATAAAGGATTTCTATTTATTGATGCCTTAGGCAGAGTTGGCGCAACCGATCCAGATGGCACAGTCCACTGGGATATCGTCGCCATGATTGTATTCTTTGGAATCAGCCTTTATGTTAGCCAAATGCTTTCTGGGCAAAATTCCAGTGGTGGCAACCCGCAGCAAGACACGGTAAATAAAATCACTCCAGTTATATTTTCTGGGATGTTTTTATTCTTTCCTCTACCAGCTGGGGTGCTGATGTATATGGTGATTGGTAATATTTTCCAGACATTGCAAACCTATATACTTTCCCGCGAACCGCTACCAGAAGAACTACAAAAAATTGTAGAATCTGAGAAAAAACAGGAAGAAATCGCCGGACAAAAGGCGCTGCCCTTTGAGCCAAAAAGTTCTAAGAAAAAGGCTACACAGGAAGAAGTCACTGGACAAAAGGCTGATCCAAAAAGTTCTAAGAAAAAGGCTACAGGTTGATGATTGCAGAACCGATGCAACGTGGTCAGCAGTGGTTAAAAACACTGCTGCACATAACTGGTGTAAATGCTGGGATTACGAGTGGAATAGAAACTACTCAAGGTCAGGATGGGGAGTTTCAAGAACTTGATAACTATTGGTTGACGATTGATGAAAGCAATTTAACAGCAGAACAAATTCGGATCTTAATTGGCACTGATGGCTCAGTACTAGATGCGATTCAGTATTTGGCTAACTCCGTCCTCAACTTGAACCAATCAGAGGATCAGCAAGCCTCGTACACAATCGAGTTAAACGGCTACCGCGTCAAAAGACAAGCGGAAATTCGCGCATTGGCTTCTTCAGCCGCAGAAGAAGCGCGTGCTACTGGTAGAGAAGTGGAAATTAAATCCCTAAGTTCTGCTGAACGGCGTCAAATTCACACCTTTTTTCAGGATTTTACTGATTTGGAAACCTACAGCCGAGGCAAAGAGCCACATCGTTTACTTGTGGTCCGTCCTGCTCGTTTGGAATAATTTTATTTCCAAATCTAGGCTGTGGCTGAAACTGATGATTGATTTTTGATTGGACGCGATGTTTTTCGCGTCTTTAATAATAAATTTCGGAAAACTGTATTTAGTAGCGATCGCTCATATAGTAAAAGCTAAACTATATAATGTAAAATCAGCACAAATGCTGATGATGATAACTTTTCGTTCTTGATGTCTTAGAATCCTATGGACGCAATTTACATTCCGCAGCTAACTAAAGCCCCGGAGCGGACAGAGGAGATTCAGGTTGAAGAATTTCTGCCCGGTTTAGAAACGTTGACACCAGTTCGCGGTAACATCCGCGTACAGCATCACGGAAATTACCTGCAAGTGTCCGGTGAAGCAGAAGCAATTATTACCTGTACCTGTAGCCGCTGCTTGCAAAATTATAATCAACGTCTGCTGCTTGATACAAAAGAAATTATTTGGTTAGATGAAGCCGCTAACGAAACAGAAAACTTGCCTCTAGAGCGGGAAGTTGTTATGGAAGATTTGTTAGAAAGTTTATCACCAGAGGGATATTTTCATCCTAGTGAATGGCTGTACGAGCAAATGTGTTTAGCAATCCCTCAGCGTCAGTTGTGCGATCGCAAATGTCCGGGTATTACTCCAACTACTGTTAATGACTCCGAAAAACTAGTAGATCGGCGCTGGGCTGGGTTGGAAGCTTTGAAGAAAGAACTTCCGGGATAGCCCGCAGGCTGGAAGCCTGGGGCTAAACGAACGAAGCCCTCCTACGCGGGCTAGTTTATCAGCTTGTAGGGTGCGTTAACGCAGTGTAATATCATGTCCGCTTGATTACTTACTAAACCTTAAGAACCCCACCCCGCCAAAGCTACGCTTTGTCTCCCCTCCCC
>NZ_KK073768.1:590722-702273 GCF_000582685.1 [Scytonema hofmanni] UTEX 2349 | reverse complement strand
ATTACTTACTAAACCTTAAGAACCCCACCCCGCCAAAGCTACGCTTTGTCTCCCCTCCCCGCAAGCGGGGAGGGGCTGGGGGTGGGGTGCAATGACTGTGGGAATAATAACTAATTACCCGGACATGATATAACGCACCATTTCTGGTTCCGAGTTGTGACCGGGAAAGAGAAAAAAAACTTCTTGGATAGTTGTTTGTCATTTGTCAGTGGTTAGTGATTTTGCAAGATTCTGCTTTGCAGCAAGGCAAACCCGGTCATTTTCATCTTTAACTAACTGCTCTAAGACACTTTTAGGAGTGTTAGGATTTTGTGCTACAGCAATCCGGATGTACTCATGATTATGTTTGGATAACTTCTCTAAAGATTGATTAGGCGTGTTTTCGTTTTCTGCCACCTGAATTTGGATATAAACTATTTCGCTTTGGGCTAGTTGCTCTAAAAGACTTTGGCTTAGATGTAAGGGAGTATTGGTATTCTGTGCTACATCAATGCGAATGTGTTCTTCGCTATCTTCAGCTAACTTCTCTAGTAAATAACTGGGTGTATTGTTGTTTCTTGCTACCGTGCAGCGAACATCAACCATTTCATCTTCTGCTAGCTGCTCTAAAGTGTGACTAGGAGTGCTATGGTTTCTTGCTACCGTACAACGGACACTGTTATTTTCATCTTTTGCTAGCTGCTCTAGGATGCTTTCTGGTGTATATAGATTACCTGCCACACCAGCACGGACACTCTTTTTTTTATCTTTGGCTAACTGCTCTAATATATTTTTAGGTGTATTGTAGTTTTTTGCTACCCGGTAGCGAACGAATCCAGCTTTATCTTGGGCTAGTTGTTCTAGGAGACTTTCAGGAGTATGGCAATTATTTGCTACATCACCACGAACATTCTTATTTTTATGTTTGGCTAGTTCTTCTAATACTTGATTCGGTGTGTTTTGATTAGCAGCTACGTTGCGGCAAATATCAATCGTTTTATCTTGGGCTAGTTGTTCTAAATAAGGTTGAGGTATGTAAGGGCTATCTGCTACAGCAGCTCGGATTTGTTCATTTGGGTGACTTACTGCCCATTCAATAAAAAATAACGGCAACCCATCCTCATTAAAAACAGAAGTATTAGCTTGATAAAGTTGCTCTATAAAGTTCGGATTCTCTACCAGGAGCAAATCTAGGACGGGATTGTTCAGCACTTGACATGGATAGTACTTAAACAAATTCAGCAATACATCCGTTGGTGTGTTGGGATTTTGAGCAACAGCTTGGCAAATGGCTTCATTGTCACTTTCTGCCAACTCCTGAAGTAGTTCCAGTGGTGTGCTTGGGTCTGCTGCTTTTTCCTCTGGGGTTTGGGGTACATTGCTCATGAGGATATTCTGATTTATGCTTGTTGTAAGTTTTTAGTTGTTAGAAGCAATACAAACCTTAAGAATGAGATAAGGAACACTCTTACTAACAGCTTATGACCTTCCGTGAAGAGTTTAAACTGCTGCTACGTGCCCGTTACCCTTTAATCTACATTCCCACCTACGAAGAGGAACGGGTAGAAGCAGCGATTCGGGAAGAAGCGGCAAACCAGGGCAACCGTCCGGTGTATACTTGGGATTTTGTGGATGGCTACCAAGGCAATCCGAATGATGCGGGGTTTGGTCGTCGCAACCCGCTGCAAGCTTTGGAGTTTATCGAGAAATTATCGGCTTCTGCGCCGGCGGTGTTGATTTTAAGAGATTATCATCGCTTTTTAGAAGATGTGGCGATCGCTCGCAAACTTCGCAATCTTGCTCGTCTCCTCAAGTCTCAACCGAAAAATATCGTTCTATTGTCGCCGAAAATCGCCATCCCGGATGACTTAACTGAAGTTTTGACGGTTTTAGAGTTTCCCTTACCGGCGGCTCCAGAAATCAAAGGAGAGATAGAACGCTTGTTAATCGCAACTGGTGGGAATTCACTTTCTGCCAAAGTTTTAGATGACTTGGTACGCTCTTGTCAAGGGCTTTCGATGGAAAGAATTCGCCGAGTTTTGGCTAGAGCGATCGCTACTCACGGCGAATTGCAACCAGAAGATGTAGATTTAGTTTTGGAAGAAAAGCGCCAAACTATTCGCCAAACGCAAATTTTGGACTTTTACCCCGCAACTGAGCAAATATCTGATATTGGTGGATTGGATAACCTGAAAGACTGGCTTTTGCGTCGGGGAGGCTCATTTACCGAAAAAGCCCGTCAGTACGGATTACCGCACCCCCGTGGTTTAATGTTGGTGGGTATTCAAGGAACTGGTAAATCATTGACCGCAAAAGCGATCGCTCATCACTGGCATTTACCTTTACTACGTCTGGATGTCGGACGGTTATTTGGTGGTTTGGTGGGTGAATCAGAATCCCGCACCCGCCAAATGATACAAGTAGCTGAAGCTCTCGCGCCTTGCATTTTGTGGATAGATGAAATAGACAAAGCCTTTTCCGGGCTTGGTAGCAGAGGTGATGCGGGAACCACTAGCCGCGTCTTTGGCACATTTATTACTTGGTTAGCCGAGAAAACCTCACCCGTGTTTGTCGTTTCTACCGCAAATGACATTCAAGCGCTACCACCAGAAATGCTGCGAAAAGGTCGATTTGATGAGATTTTCTTTGTTGGTTTACCCAGTCAAGAAGAAAGAAAAGCGATTTTTAACGTTCATTTATCCCGACTACGCCCACATAACTTGAAAAGTTATGAAATAGACAGGCTAGCTTACGAAACACCCGATTTTTCAGGAGCGGAGATTGAGCAAACTTTAATTGAAGCGATGCATATCGGGTTTAGCCAAAACCGGGACTTTGCTACCGACGACATTTTAGAGGCAGCCAGTCAGATTATACCCCTAGCGCGAACCGCTGTGGAGCAAATTCAGAAACTGCAAGAATGGGCAGCATCAGGTAGAGCGCGTTTGGCATCCAAACACAATCCCTTGAGCGATGCCTTGGGCAAGCTACGCTAACGCATTCAACGACAGCTGCAATAATAAGTTAGGAGTGATGAGTTAAGAGTTATGAGTTATAATCTTTGACTTTAACCCCTAACTCTTAACTTCTATGGTGGAAAGGTTATAAATATGGTAATTTCTAACGTATTAAAGTATATACTTGGGATTTTCTTGGCGATCGTTGTTTTAATCGGTGGTGGTGCCGGAACAGCGCTGTATATGATGAATCGAACTGCCGTACCTCCGACTAAACCGATTTTTGCGAATGATTCACCTGAGATAAAAGCACAAGCTCCCAAAACTCCAGGAGCATCACCCGTACTCACCCCTATCCCTGTTAAAGCGCAAACTCCCAAGCCAAACGCCACTCCCACTTTATCACCCGATACTGCTGAATCAACAAAGCCATTACCACCGGGAGCTTACCCTGCCCGTGTTAGTTGGTCTCAAGGTTTGATTTTGCGAGCAGAAGCAAAACAGGATGCTGAACGGGTTGGTGGAGTTGGTTTTAATCAAAAAATTGTCGTTGTAGAAGAAAGCGAAGATAAACTCTGGCAAAAAATTCGTCTTGAAGGTAGCGATAAAGAAGGTTGGGTGAAAGCAGGTAATACTAAAAAAGTTGACGATCAAGATAATTCCCAACCAACACAACAGCAATAAAGCCGTTGCTACGTTAAATAGTAATAAAAACCTACCTACCATCGTAGAGACGTTCCGGTGGAACGTCTTTACCGAAAAATTGGGTTTAAAGCCCCGTCGTTCGCGCGATCGGCTTTATTTCAATTAATTAGTGTACCAATATACTATACTAATGATAGTGGAAAGGTAATTAACCACTTAAAAAACCTAGCTGTCAAAAGACAAAGCACTGAACCTTGACAATTAAATCTATGCGGTTCTACTGCATTGTTCTAGTTTCCTCCTAGCAGTAGGTAAAAGATTTATAGGAGCTAGACGACTCAGATTTTTGGGGCTATTTGTTTCAAACTAAACAGGACTTGCAGCAATGCAACTAGGGTAGGGCATACCCAAAGTTAACGCTTGGGGAGAGTCCCACCTCTGGGCTAGGTAACGCAAGGAACCTAGTTTAAGTGGTCTCATTGAACCAAGAATCCCCGTCGATTTATCGCGGGGAGTGTCAAATTAGTTCTTGAAGTTTTGCTGCTACTGCGCCATTACTAAATAATTCTTCCGCCTTAATTATACCCGCTTGCATATCTGAACAAATACCACTGCGCCATAGATAAAATCCGCCATTCCATAAGGCTGTTTGCATCAGTTCGGAAGGTTTTCCACTTAACACGCTTTGCATATCCGCTACTAGTTGTTCGGTAGTTTCTAAGGGTACATTCTTGGTAGTAAAGTTGTAATCACGCGGAGCGAGGAGTAACCTTTCTATTGCTGTTAATCCTTCTTGTTGCGGTGCTTCAGGTGCAGATAAACCGATGATTGCAGTGCGATCGCGTGGTAAATCGCAACTACCTTCCAATCCCTTGACTAATGTAAATTTGCTTACTCCCCGCAGCGTCAAAGCTTGTTGAAACATTCCTTCTGTGGGAGGATGGACATACCCAGAAATAATATGAGCATCGCCAGTATAAGGACACCAAATTAACTCCATTGTCGCAAAAGGTGGACGCTTGCCTAGTTGGTCGCGGTACTCCCAAATACTATTAGTTAAGGGAAAATGCCGAGGCGTATAAACAAAGCCAATGCCTGTTTTTTCAAATACTTGCTGTTGTTTTTCTAGTGTCAGTGTAGTCCAATCAACTCCTAACTTCTGCCAAACTTCTACTAAAGGTATACCGTATTTTGTCGGCAAGCGAGATCCACCATGCATCACCACAAATTGCCCCGCAGAAGCCAACAGTAAAGCCGTCACGGGGCTGATGGGTGCGGTGCGGGTTCTGCCATCATAAGGTATGCCTAAAACTATCACTGGACGCGCAGAGTTAATATTTTGCAGTTTGGGTCCTAATTCTTCGTAAGCATCCAACATTCCCGCTAACTCTTCTCCCGTGGGACGTTTGATGCGGTGAGCAATTAAAAAGGCGCCGATTTGCGCTGGTGTCGCTTCACCGAGTAACATCATTTTAGTTGCTTTATCTGCTTCAACACGAGTTAAATTTTCTCCTGTGTGGTTCCCGCTGCCTACTTTTTTTAGTAATTCTCTGAATATATTGCTCATATAGTTAATGGATAGTGGGTACTGGTTAGTAGATAGTGGGAAAGAATAACTAACAATCAACAACTAACAACTATCAACCAACAAAGTTCCGTTAATACAAAAAAGTACCCTTGAGGGTACTGCGATAAATACATTGGCTAAGTCATAAATAAAGATGTGGGCAGAAAAACCATAGCCCCGAAGAGTAGCAACAATTAGAAACATTGGAGAAATTTTATGACAACACAACTTAGCCATGAAAGCCTAAAGGAGTTAGAGCTAACAAATTTCATTTTGACTCCAACGCTATACCTTGAAAAAGTTCCAGTAGCAGAACTATTAACAGTAGCAGCAGAAGGAACGTCATGGAGTGTCCAGCAAGCAAAGGGTAAGATTCAGGGCGTTGGCGCGAGTGTATCCGGGCTTGGTGCATACGCGCGTGTCAATGGATCAATGCGCTTCTCGACTATAACACTTGAAACGTCGAGAACCTTTAAAGAAATGAAAAAATCCTACGGTTTTTCTGCTGGTGTCAGCGGCTTCTGGAGTTGGATTGGTCTTGGGGCAAATGCTTCCTCCCACAAGCAAGAATTAACGCAAGTATTTAACGAGTTAAGCCAATCGACTAAAACCAGTGGTAAAATTAACATTGACCTTTACGTCACTGGATTGTTTCCTAACGTTCCAGTATCTGCCGCAGCATACATCCTAGCTTTTCAGGTGTCATCGAAGACTGATAGCACTATCAAGTTCCCAGTTATATCTTCAGGTGCGCCTACTCAAGATACTGGGGCGCAAGATCAAAATGGACAGAATCTCCCTACAAAGGACAATAACAGCACTATCGACATTTAGGTGTTAGGAAATCGTAGCTGGCATATTTTGGGCGGCGCTTGAAAAATCAGTGCCGCCTTTGCGGCTATCAATCATTTATTTTGAATGTGGGAATCATGATGAGGTGGAATTGATAATTCATAGCGTGTTTTGGCGGATTTAGGATATTTGCTGAGTGTAGATAGCAGGCAATATTGCCATCGTTGTAATACTGATATTGAACAAGATAAGTTAGCTCGCTTTGACCGTATTAAAGCGGCGATTGTGAAACTGGAAAAGCAACAAAAAAAATTTCAAACAAGGAAAACTTGCCCCTCCCACAGTTGATAGTATCAACGCTCCAACCAACAACTATCAACCAACAATTAAGAAGCCGATCGCTTTAAAGAATCAAACTGTTGTGGTATATTTTGCTGTACCAATTGCCAAAAGTACTGGATGGGTGGAATTAGCAGGCGATCGCCTGTTGTTACCATGACAACCCGACGAGTTAGACTAGAACTATCTGACAAATTAGTGTTTTGATTGCAGGCTAACTGACGAACTGCAAGAGTAGGGTCAAGACGTGCTTCGACTAATGCAGAGTGAGGCAGCAAAGCTATTAGTTCTCCTTGCCGTACCACTCCCCGGAAAGCATCTAAAGTATTTACCTCTAAAGCTGCTTGCAGTGTGGCTTCTAGACGCTCAAATCTATCCTGCACTAAGCGTTGCATCCCATAACCATCTTTAAAAACTACTTGGGGATAACGAGTTATTTCTGCCCAAGGAACGCAATCGTGTTCCGCTAGGGGATGATTGGCACAACAGAGTAATTCTATAGGTTCATCAAATAGGGTTTCTACCACCATTTCTCTAGCAGTGGTCAGAAAGCGGTTATTCATGACAATTGCCAAATCTACTAATCCATCTTTGAGAACTTTTAAAGCGCGATCGCTTCCCAATGATGTCACTCGCAATTGCACATTTGGATATTCATGACAAAATTTTTGCAGAATTGGTGGTAGATAATAAGCGCAGAGCGAGTGAATCACAGCGATACAAAGTTCTGACTGCCTTCCTGCGACTAAATCTGCTAACTCTTGACTGACAGTTTGCCACTCTAAGCAAATTTTACGCGCACGGGGTAGCACCCGTTCACCCCCCAAAGTCAGTTTTGTTTGTCCTGTTCTGTGAAACAATTCTAAGCCCAAATCTGCTTCTAGTGCCTGAATTTGGCGACTAATAGTTGATTGAGTGACACCACATTTTCTCGCTGCTTGTTGAAAGCTGCCAGTTTCTGCGATCGCTAGAAAGGCTTGCAACTGCTCTAGGCGCATTTTTATGTAGCCTGAATTACATTATGGCATTAACTAGGTTATCGGATGTTAGCGCATAATTTAGTAATCTTTGTTACAACCTGGAGCGATATGAACAGGGGGTAGGGGGTAGGGTGTAGGGTGTAGGGTCAATTGGACTCTTGATTCAAACCCCAACCAAATGTTGTAACCTTAAGGCTTATGCCAATTTTTTATAAAGCTGTATTTTACGCATAAGTAGTCAATTGTGCGTAAGTCAGTGCAAGGTAACTTTATTTGATTCATCAAAGCTGTCTTCAAGTCTTGGCACATTTTCTTTTTGAACATTACCGATAGGCAATGTAACAGTAAAAGTAGTTCCTACCCCAACTTCGCTCTTGACAGCAATTTTACCACTATGTAAGTCAACACACTGCTTGGCGATCGCTAATCCCAAACCAGTACCGGGAATCTTTCCCACATTACTGGCACGATAAAATGACTCAAACAGATGTTGTTGGTCTTCAGGGGAAATACCAATCCCTTTATCTTTAATCTGGAAAATTGCCTCTTCCTCATTAGAGATTAATTCCAAATCAATTGGACTGCCTTGAGGTGAATACTTAATTGCATTTGTCAGCAAGTTAGTCAGAATATGTCGTAACAGCTTTTCATCAATACAAGCATTTATATATTTATTTGGGCAAACAAAGTTAATTTTATTAGCACTAATAATTTGAGTTTCTTGAATAACTTGCTCGCAAAAATTATTTAAATTACTTGTAGTTAAATTGATTTTTTGCTTTCCTAATTCTCCTCTCGACAACAATAATATATCATCTAAAAGATTTGTAATGTTTTTGACATAAAATTGAATTTTATGGTAAAAATCCTGTTTTTTTTCTTCAGTTAATTTCTCGCTAGAACGGTGGAGTATTTGTGCAAAAGCAGAAATTGTATGTAGTGGATTGCGAATTTCATGAGAAGCAATTGAGATAAAGCGGGTTTTGATTTCGTTGATTTCTTGCAGATTCTCATTAGCAATTTTTAACTCTAAAGACAATTGTCGTCTTTGAAACAGCATTTCAACCCGCGCTTGCAATTCTACCTTTTCGATAGGAATGATAATCAGCTCATCAATAGTGCGCCATAAATGACGAGTTACCATCCCTACATTTCGACGGGATGTAACTAATAAAAAAGGTAAAAATAATGGTTCTTGAGCTTTTTTAGTCGCTTGTAACCAATGACCGTATCGATCCAATGCTCTCCCGCTTAAAATACATAAATCAAAAGATTGTGGTAAGCTGGGCAAATCATCATCAAAATCAGGTGAAAATACTTCGTAACGTGTTTCCAACCACTGGGATAGTAAGCGACGATTTTCTTTATGTTCTAGAAGTAGTAAAATCTTACACATATTTAATCTCCCAACAAGCTCTTAATCAACGCTAATAATTGTCGCATAACAAGGGGTTTAACTAGCATACTCCTAGCACCGTGAGCAAGGCTTTGGAGTTGAATTGTAGCACTTTGTTTAGGCGAGATAACCAAAAAGGGAATTTGTTGATTTTGCAGTTGTTCGCAGCGTTCCCAGATAGTACGATCAAAACCAGCAATATCTAGCATAACTAACTTAATTTCGGATAATTCGCTTAATTGGCGATCTAATTCCTCTAAACTAATAACACCGATGGTTTCATATCCTTGTTTAGTTAAAAATTGGTTAAGTAATTCCAGATTGCGGCTGTTGCTGTCTACAGTTAAAATCAGGGGTTTTTCACTCATTTTTCCCCATCAAAATTCTCTGTCCATTCGGGAGTGCCGCTGAGAATTTTTCTAAGTTTGCTGAGTGGTTTACCTACCTTGATACCGTAACGAGTTAGCTCAATTTCTCGCAAAGTTTTTTCAAAATCAGATAAGCGTTTCTTTAAAACCCCGATCGCTTTCCGCATTTCTCCTTGAATTTCTAAATAGCGCAAAAAGATGATATTATCTGCAATGTAACTGATACCAACATCAGTCGCTCGAAATTCACCGGTGATGTGTTGCATCTCGTTAACAATAATCACCGTCACACCCATATTCTGCAAATACTTGCATAAAGCGTGCAGATTGGTAATTAAATTGTCACCGCGCATCGCCAATTTATAACCAGCAACGCTGTCAATCATCACAATGGTGGCTCTTCTTTCTTCTACCTCTTCACGCACCAAACTAGCAAATTCATCGGCACTCAAGCGTAATGGCTCAACTGGCACAACTGACAGCGTACCGAAGTTAATCATAGCGTGAACTGGAATATTAACGCCTTCGGAACGAGCCACCAGAGTTTCTTCGGTTTCCTCAAAGGTGTAAACTACCGATCGCTCTCCTCTTCCTGCGGCTTCTTTCATAAACTGAAGTCCGATAGTAGTTTTGCCCACACCAGTAGGACCGGTTAAAATTGTCACCGTCCCGCGTTCTAAACCACCGTGCAGCAGTTGATCTAATTCTGGCACACCAGAAGCAACAGCCTGATTAGTATATTCGCGTTTGTAATTTCCTGGTTGCAGACGGGGAAAAACTTGCATTCCTTGATCGGTTAAGCGCACCGCATGAAAACCAGAGTGAAAGTCAGAACCGCGAAACTTAGTAACTTGCAACGTCCTGCCTTTGCTAGAATTATGCAGGTGAATTACACCATCGCTCATAAATTGTAAATCTTCGTCGGGAGCAGCTCTACTCGCTTCAGAAGTGAAAATTACCGTCGCACCACCTTCTAACAAATAGCGCATAAATGACAGCACTTGTTTGCGAAACTGGAAAGCGTCAGTAGACATGTAGCGAAACTGCGTGATTGCATCTAAAAACACTCGCTGGGGTTTAATCGTATCCAGAGACTCGATTAATTTTTGAGTCGTTGGTTCTCGTTCTACCTCGGCTGGTGAGAAAATATCATAAGTTTCCATTTGGGTGAAAAATTCCGCAGATGGGCTGAGATCCAAAAAGTGCATCGCTTCGGTGTTGAAACCAATAGCTGCACCATTACTTTTGATTTGCTCTGCGGGTTCACCAAAAGTTATATACATACTCGGTTCGTCGTTAGCTACACCTACTGAGAGGAAATGCAGTCCCAGTGTAGTTTTACCAGAACCAGGACCACCGCGCACCAAATAAGCTCGACCGGGGATAAAACCACCATGAAGAACTTCGTCAAAACCTCGTATTCCAGTCGAGAGACGCTTTTGATTCATTTATGAAAATTTCCCATAAACTCCACTACTGTTGAGGTGGAGTTGAAAAATAAAAGTTTGTACCCATTAGATAGATACCATAAATCTTAGAAACTTTTATCCCAAAGCTAGTTGGGAAATCCTCACTGGCTATCAGGCTCACATTGATAGAATTGAAGTAGTAGCACTATTGTTCAATCTAGCCGAATTAGAAACATGCCTTCAAGTTGCATTTCTGTTGAGAAAAAAAAGTTAAAAAATCCGCCTTTGTCACTTCACTATCTAGGCGATCGCGTTCTGCGTCAACCAGCGAAGCGTATTGCCAAAGTAGATGACGAACTTCGCCAACTGATCCGCGAAATGCTGCAAACTATGTACAGCAAAGATGGCATTGGTTTAGCTGCACCCCAAGTTGCAATTAATAAACAACTAATTGTCATCGACTGCGAACCAGAGAATGCAGCTAATCCGCCACTAATTTTAATTAACCCGACAATAAAACAGGTAAGTCGTGATATTATTGTTGCTCAAGAAGGATGTTTGAGCATTCCCAACGTATATATAGATGTCAAACGCCCAGAAGTTGTAGAAGTTGCATACAAAGATGAGAATGGGCGCCCCCGGACATTAAAAGCAAGCGATTTACTGGGACGCTGCATTCAGCACGAGATGGATCACCTCAATGGTGTATTGTTTGTAGATAGGGTAGAAAATTCTCTGACGTTGAATGAGGAGTTATCCAAGCATGGCTTCTCTTATCAAGCTGTGAAACCAGTACTATAAGGTAGTGTGAAGGATGATGATGACTCCAAAAAGCGGACTGTTTTTAGCAGGTTGTTGTATAAGTGCGATCGCTGGTGTCGGTTCAGTTTTTGAACTTACTTCCGGACAACCCGATTTAGGTATGCAAACAACTGCAATCATTCTCGCATTGAGCATTCCCCTCACCGGATTCTTTTTCTTTGCCGCAGTGCGAGACACAAAGGCTAACATTAAATAAGCATCAGGTACATAAAAAGGTAAAAGGCGAAAGGATGGACGGAATTTATTCTTTACCTTTTACCTTTTATTTTTTTTGGGCAATGGGCATAGGGCATTGGGCATTGGGCAATGGGAATTAAACAAGTGGCTGTAAGTAATGCGTTCTAATAGAATTCTTTCCATGCCCCATGCCCCATGCCCATTGCCCAATGCCCTAAAATAGAATCATGCTTTCAACTTCAACTCAACTAATGCGACTTTCTCAAGGACAACTCAACTTACTAGAACGTTGTCCCCGTCAGTTTCAACACACCTATTTACAACAATTAAATTCTCCCTTAAATCCAGAATACCAAGAAGGGCAAACTCTAGGTAGTCGCTTTCATCGACTAATGCAGCAGCAAACAATGGGTTTGCCAATTGAAAGTTTTCTCCAAGAAGACGCCCAACTACAAAGCTGGATGAAAGCTTTTGCGGATGCAGCACCGGAAATTTTAACTTCTGCCAATAGCGAAACTTTCCGCGACAGCGAACATTATCGCACTCTACAAGTTAAAAATTATCTGCTCACAGTAATATATGATTTATTGATTGCAGATAACCTGCAAGCGCAAATTCTCGATTGGAAAACTTCTCCCAAACCGCCAAACAAACGCAACTTAGAAAAAAATTGGCAGACACGTCTTTATATGTATGTGTTGGCGGAAACTAGCGAATATCCACCAGAAAATATTTCTATGACTTACTGGTTTGTCCAATCTGAAGGCAAACCGCAAAGTATTAAGTTTAGTTATAATACTGCCGCACACGAACAAAGTACAAAGAAGCTAAGTCAGCTATTAAGCAAGTTAACTAATTGGTTAGAACGTTATCAGCAGGGAGAAGAATTTCCGCAAGTAGCTTTATATAACAAGGCTTGTGAATATTGTCAATTTGCGACTCGATGCGATCGCGCACAAACCTCTACTGATATCATATCTGCGGCAAATCCCACTTCTAATATAGACAATACTCTACTCAATGTTGGTAGCATTCAAGAAGTAACCTTATAAAAGCCCTCAGGCTGGAAGCCTGGGGCTACACGAACGAGAGCTTACCAACGCGTAGGCTATATTATAAACAAGGCTGACTGAAAAGCAACTACGTTGCTCTTCGCAATTTTATGCTATTCATGTTAACATAATGGTCTAGGTGGTTGGGTCGAGCCAAAATGATAATTTACGAGTTCAAGGTCAAGGGAAAAGACAGACAGTATAGGGCGATAGACGACGCTATTCGTACTAGTCAGTTCATCCAAAATAAGTGTTTACGTCAATGGATGGACAACAAAGACAAGAACATCGACAAGTATGCATTGAACAAATATTGCGCTGTACTAGCTGCTGATTTCCCCTTTGCAGATGAACTCAATTCAATGGCTAGGCAGTCTGCTGCTGAACGTGCTTGGAGTGCGATTAGTCGGTTTTACGATAATTGCAAGAAGAAGGTCAAGGGCAAAAAGGGCTTTCCAAAGTTCAAAAAACATTGTCGTTCTGTGGAATATAAGACAAGCGGTTGGAAACTTTCTAATACTCGTAAAGCCATAACCTTCTCAGACAACAAAGGTATTGGAACTCTTAAATTAAAGGGAACCTATGACCTTAACTACTACCACATCAAACAGATTAAGCGTGTGCGGTTGGTACGTTCTGCTGATGGGTACTATGCTCAGTTTGCAATTGATATTGACATCAAAGTTGAAACACAACCAACAGGTCAAGTAGTCGGTATTGACTTAGGGTTGAAGTATTTCATTGCCGATAACAAAGGTAATGTGGAGCAATCACCGCAATTTTACCGCAAGTCTGAGAAGCAATTAAATCGTGCTAATCGCAAAAAATCCAAGAAATTTAGCAAGGACAGAAAAAAGGCGAAACTTCCACAATCAACCAACTACCACAAAGCTAGAAACAGGTATGCCCGGAAGCATTTAAAAGTAAGTAGGCAACGAAAAGAGTATTGCAAGGGTGTTGCATACTCCGTCATCCAGTCTAACGATTTGGTAGCCTATGAAGATTTAAACGTGAAAGGCTTGGTACGTAACCGACATCTGGCTAAATCAATCTCTGATGCTAGTTGGTTCACTTTCCGCAGCTGGTTGGAATATTTTGGTCACAAGTATGGGAAAGTAACGGTTGCCGTTCCACCTCATAATACAAGCCAAAATTGTTCTAAATGTAGCCAGAAAGTGAAAAAATCTCTGTCTACTAGAACTCATGTCTGTCCACACTGCGGATTCAATGAAGACAGAGACGTAAATGCAGCCATCAACATCTTGAAACTAGGACTCAGTACCGTAGGGCATACGGGAACTTACGCTTGGGGAGATTTGCCCTCTTGGGCGATTGGTGTAAACCTGTCGTCTAACGGCGAGTCAGTGAACCAAGAATCCCCGTGTCTAAAGACACGGGGAGTGTCAAATGAACTCTGATGAATTTGATGCGGTTTATGTCCGCGAATTAGGAATTGATGACATTGCCCCAGTTTACCACTTGGGGGAAAAGTTATTTACGAGCGAATTATACCCATATTTATATCGTACTTGGGATGAATGGGAGGTAATTGGACTTTACAACACAGATCCCGAATACTGTTTAGTTGCAGAAATCGATGAAGAAGTAGCCGGATTTATTTTGGGAACCATCATCATCAAAGCATCCTGGACTTACGGCTATATTCTGTGGTTAGGAGTTAGTCCTGCATTTCAACGTCGGGGAGTCGCTGACAAGCTAGTTGATAAAGTTGTCGCACGTATGATTGAAGATGGAGCGCGGTTCATGTTGGTAGACACCGATCCGACAAATGTACCCGCAGTGAAGTTTTTTAACCGCAAAGGTTTCGGAAATATCCGCCAGCATATTTTCTTGTCGATGAATTTAAGCAAGCACGATTATTATGGCAGACTAATTGATTATGAGCATCAAAAAGCAGAAAGAGCAGGTTATAGGCGATCGCGTCCTACCATTCGTCCACGCAAACCTGATGGAATTGGTAATGAAGTAGTCCTCAATCCTCTTGTGAACGAACCTCAAACAACCGACGAACAAAATCCGATTTAAGTAGAGAGAAAGTAAATAATTAAAGGTTTGTAGTGAGGGCTTCAGCACTCAAATGAGTGCTGAAGCCCTCACTACGAAATAATCTCAATATTTTTTACATTACTTAATCTACGCCTACTTACTTAGATTATTAATTTCTAATTTATTTAAATGCAACAGCAGTGGAATATTGTCGCAACTGAACAACCACCAGAATGGTTCATCGAAGCGGTGAAACACTACACCCCCAATAAAAGCGGACATTACGCAGCGCAGTTATTATGGCAACGCGGCATCAAAGACACAACACAACTAGCTAATTTTGTCAATCCTCAAGCTTATCAACCCGCGAGTCCCTTTGAGTTTGGCGAAGAAATGCTGTTAGCGGTGAGACGTTTGAAACAAGCGCGGGATGAAAAGGAAAAAATCGTTATTTGGGGAGACTTTGATGCTGATGGTATCACCTCTACTGCGGTGCTGTGGGATGGTTTAGGACAGTTTTTTCCCCAGAATACCCACTTAAATTACTACATCCCCAACCGCATAACAGAATCCCACGGACTCAACAATCAAGGCATTGATAAGCTGGCAAAACAAGCTTGCAAATTAATAGTTACTTGCGACACTGGCAGCACAAATATCAGTGAAATTATTTATGCTAAAGAACAAGGCATAGATATTATTGTTACAGACCACCACACATTACCCGCTGAACGTCCACCAGTTACAGCAATTATCAATCCCCGTTATCTGGCAAATACACATCCATTATTTCATCTTTCTGGGGTGGCGGTAGCTTACAAATTGGTTGAAGCGCTTTATCAAAGCTTACCGAAAGTACCTCAACAACCGCTAGAAGATTTATTAGATTTAGTGGCAGTGGGCTTAATTGCGGATTTAGTACAGCTAAGTGGAGATTGTCGTTACTTAGCGCAATTGGGAATTCAAAGATTGCAAGAAGACTTTAAACAGCTTCCAGCAACCAGAAGGCGTCCGGGGGTAGGGCGATTATTAGAATTATGCCAGAAAAGTGGCGATCGCCCTACAGATATTTCCTTTGGTTTGGGTCCACGAATCAACGCTGTCAGCCGTATTCAAGGCGATGCTTCTTTTTGCGTAGAACTACTGACTAGTCGCGACGAGAAGCACGTAAATCAACTAGCAGAAGAAACAGAATTAGCCAACAGCAGACGTAAATCTTTACAGAAAGACGTTGCTCAACAAGTAACGCAAAAGCTTGCTCAGTTAGACTTATCAACCACCAGCGTCATCGTTTTAGAAGATCCTCAATGGGCAGTTGGTGTTTTAGGTTTAGTTGCTGGGCAAGTAGCACAAGACACAGGACGACCGACAATTTTGTTGAGTACGGAGAGTGTGGGAGGAGTGGGGGATGAGGGAGATAAGGGAGATAAGGGAGATGAGGGAGATAAGGGAGATGAGGGAGATGAGGTAATTAATTTATCTCCCCCTGCTCCCCCTGCTCCCCCTGCTCCCCCTGCTCCCTCATCTCCCCCTGCTCCCCCTGCTTCCCCTGCTCCCCCTGCTCCCTCATCTCCCCCTCCTCTCGCAAGAGGTTCTGCCCGTTCAGTAAACTCAGTTGACTTGTATCAATTGGTAAAAGACCAAGCACATTTATTACATCGCTTTGGGGGACATCCCTTTGCAGCGGGGTTGAGTTTGCCGGTGGAGAATATTTCTTTATTTACAGAAGCGATTAATCAACGCTTGCGGCAAACTTTAGGTGGGGCAACTTTGACAGCAACAATCCAAGCAGACTTAGCTGTAACGGTAGCAGAGTTGGGCAAAGAGTTATTTTATGAACTGAAATTACTTGAACCGTGCGGAATGGGAAACCCTGTACCGAAACTGAAGATTGAAAATTGCTGGTTTGTAAATTCTTGGAATCGCAATCAGCAAGATTCGCGGGGGAAAAAGGTACAGTATATTAAAACAGATTTTGAAATTCGGGATGATTCTATTAGAAGCGGTTTTCCTGGGATTTGGTGGGGACACTACAAAGAGGAATTACCAATGGGAAGGTGTGATTGTATCGCTGAATTAGATTACAACACCTTTAAAAAGCGCTATGAAATCAGATTAATTGCCGTGCGAAAAAGTGAAACCTCAACTTTATTTCAGCACGCGCTTAATCCCTCAGCATTAATAGTAGACTGGCGAAATGTTTCTATTAAAGAAGATTCAGCATTTTTAGTTAAAGAGTGTCCCACAAGCTGGAATGATTTAAGAGTGTGGTTAAGGCGATCGCTTTACAATCAACAACAACTAGCGATCGCTTGGTCGAAACCTGAAAAGCAACAACCTGAGCAAATTTGGCTTACCCTTGTGGGAATTGCTAAATACCTCAGTCGCACAAATCAACCAGTTACTCGCGTTCAGCTTTTAGAAAAACTCGGCATTAAAGACCAGACTTTGTATTTTGGATTTAGAGCTTTAAAATACTTAGGATTCACAATCACTCGACTTGACCGTAACTTGCAAATGAGCTTCCATTCTACCAATATTGCGGAAACTCAAGCCGATGCTGCTGTTGAACTATTTTTAACCGCAGTGCGAGAAGAACAATTTCAGCGTGAGTATTTTGCCGAAGTTCCTTTATCTACTATTGTTGTGATGATTAATAGCCAGTAGTGAAAATTCCCGGTGTCCAGATCCCCGACTTCTCTAAGAAGTCGGGGATCTAAGAGACAGCTATATATGATCAAAGTATTAGATAAATAGCAATCAGATCATGCTACAGTACGATCCGCTGGACTGCTTACCCTCCGCCGAGGATTTGCCGGACTCTGACGATACCCCTGTGGATAACGAATTACAAAATTTGATTTCCGGTTTACTCAAAGCCATACTAGCTATGGTATGGGCAGACCGTATGGACTGGTTCTTTGGCATTGATATGGGGATTTATTACGATCCCGATCAACCGGCAATTGTACCAGATGGGTTTTTGAGTCTGGGAGTTGAACGGATTTTTGATGAGAATCTGCGTTTAAGTTATCTACTTTGGGAAGAACAGCGCGTACCGACTATGGTACTAGAGGTGGTGTCTCATAAACGGCGTGGGGAATACAGCACCAAAAAAGAATTTTATGCTCAGTTAGAAGTTTTATATTATGTCGTTTATAACCCCCAACGGCGAAGAAAAGCATCTTTAGAAGTGTATCGTTTAGTAAATGGCAAGTATCAATTACAGCGAGGAAATCCCGTTTGGCTACCGGAAATAGGGTTAGGAATTGGCTGTGAACGGGGGACATATCTAGGTATTACACGCGAGTGGCTTTACTGGTATGACGAGCAAGGGCAGCGTTTATTAACACCAGAAGAACGGGTTCAACAAGCACAACAAGAAGCGCGACAAGCACAACAACGCGCTCAAATACTGGCAGAGCGTCTAAAATCCCTCGGTGTAGATCCAGATTCTTTGGTTTAGAATGTGCTTCGGGCTGAATTATATCGGCTGCCAGCTGTGACAAGCAAGGCACAAGTCTAAAAAACTGGTGAACGAGTATCAAAGACTCATTAATGGAGTTCAAAGACTCATTAATGGAGTTCAGAGACTCATTAATGGAGTTCAAAGACTCATTAATGGAGTTCAAAGACTCATTAATGGAGTTCAAAGACTCATTAATGGAGTTCAAAGACTCATTAATGGAGCTAAAAGACTCATTAATGGAGTTCAAAGACTCATTAATGGAGCTAAAAGCCTCATTAATGGAGTTCAAAGACTCATTAATGGAGCTAAAAGCCTCGTGGATGAGTCAGCTTAACGCAAAATAGGCGGATCGCTTACACCAATTCTTCAAAATAGGCGACAGATGCCAACCTGAAAAGCCAAATTAAATGCTGACTTTCTTAATTACGAATTACGAATTACCAATTAAACCTTGCACTCTCGCTACCATTTGCCTAACTGCCTCAGCATCAGGAGATTGGATACGCTGCAATATCTCCAAGGCTGGCTGCAAATAATCTAAAGCTTTATTGTAATCGCCCTGTTGCTCTGCTATATGCCCTAACCGCCCCAATGTCATTGCCTTAGTTTGGACATCGCCGATTTGTTCAGCGATGGCAAGGGATTGTTGATAAAGTGCGATCGCATCTTCTATTTCTCCGCTATTAGCTTTGAGTATCCCCAATTGGTGCAACGTCGCTGCCTTAGTTTGGATATTACCGATTTGTTCATTGATAGCAAGGGATTGTTGATAAAGTGCGATCGCATCTTCTATTTCTCCGCTATTAGCTTTGAGTATCCCCAATTGGTGCAACGTCGCTGCCTTAGTTTGGATATTACCGATTTGTTTATTGATAGCCAGGGATTGTTGATAAAGTGCGATCGCTTCTTTTATTTCTCCCCTATCGGCTTTGATTCCCCCCAAGTTGTTCAACGTCGTTGCCTTGAGTTGGACATCGCCGATTTGTTCACTCAGAGCAAGGGATTGTTCATAAAAGGCGATCGCTTCGTCGATTTCTCCGCTATTGGCTTTGAGCAGTCCCAAGTTGTTCAACGTCATCGCCTGACCTTGGACATTGCCAATTTGTTCTGTGATCGCAAGGGATTGTTCATAAAAAGCGAGCGCTTCGTCGATTTCTCCGCTATTGGCTTTGAGCAGTCCCAAGTTATTCAATGTTCTTGCCTTTATTTGGACATCGCCGATTTGTTCTGTGATCGCAAGGGATTGTTCATAAAAAGCGATCGCTTCTTTTATTTCTCCTCTATTGGCTTTTAGCAGTCCCAAGTTATTCAACGCCACTGCCTTCATTTGGACATCGCCGATTTGTTCTGTGATCGCAAGGGATTGTTGATAAAGGGCGATCGCTTCTTCTATTTCTCCTCTATTGGCTTTGAGATTTCCCAAGTTATTCAACGTCCCTGCTTTCATTTGGACATCGCCGATTTGTTCAATGAGAGCGAGGGATTGTTGATAAAGGGCGATCGCTTGTTCTATTTCTCCGCTATTAGCTTTTAGCAGTCCCAAGCTATTCAAAGTCGTTGCTTTCATTTGGACATTGCCGATTTGTTCTGTGATCGCAAGGGATTGTTGATAAAGGGCGATCGCTTCTTCTATTTCTCCGCTATTAGCTTTGAGATTTCCCAAGTTGTGAATAATTCCTGCTTTTTCTTCTTCGTCTTCTGCTGGACAGCTATCCAGGGCTTGTTGATAATGCTTTTGGGCTTTACTGATTTCACCTAGTCTTTCTTCAGAGCAAGCTAACTCATGTAAAACTAAGTGATCTTCAGCAATTTCTAGAGTTGATTTGCACAGTTGAACAGCTTCCCGAAATCGGCTTTGATTTCTCCAAAGCCTTGCCAACCTTGCCAGGTCTAAAACAATATTATCTACCTTCCCCCGCAACGCCAAGCGATGAACTTCTAAGGCATGTTCCTCGCTAGAGGTTTCCACCTCTTGCCCCCAAAGGCGATACAACACCTCAGCCGCTTGCTTATGCAAAGCTTCCTCATCTTCCGGTAACTGCACAGGCAAAATGCGCGGCACTCGTAACGCCCCATCATGGCTAACTTCCAACAGTCCCAACGCCACAGCCCGACTAATATAATGTGACAAATTGGGAATATTCTCACAAACTGCGGCTAAAGCTTCCCTCGGTACTGGCAACTCAAACACCAAACCCCGTGACAACATCTCCCGCATAATTGTATCCATCTGTTCCAGCAGCGCTTCTGCTAAAACTTGCTCTCGCAACTCCACCGGATCTGCTGCCAACCGATTCAAAATTGCCGCCACATCAACAGTTGTATTTTGCAGAATCTTATCCAACCATTCCAGCAAGCGGGGATTCCCATCCGCCAACTTCTGCCCTTGCAATTTTAACCCCTCATCCACCTGAGATTTAACACCAAAGGCAGTGAGGCGATTAAACTTTTTTTGCAAATCTGCCCCTTGCAGTGCATCCAACGGCTGCTTGTGGAAATGCTGCAACTGCGTAAATTCAAAGTCGTAACGGCAAGTAATAATGATGCGGTGGGAAGTGTAATTTTCTCTAATTGCCCAAACTAAAGCCTTCATTACCTCTGCTGCTTCTGTTTGCAGCACATAACTCTCATTGCGGGGTTCCAAATTCCCTTCAAAGTCATCCAGCACCAACAAAAACGGCTTTGCTTCCTCATGCAACTGCTGGAAAACTCGCTTCAGCCGAAATCTCAATTCTTCATCGTAATTTTGTAAGCTCTTGCGTTGTTCGTTGTCATCCAACTTTTCTGTTAAGCGACTCACCAAACTAGCTTCATCAATGTGTCCCAACCAAACAACACGCTCAAAATTCGGTAGTCTGTCACAAAGCCTAGCTGCTAAACTACTTTTACCCAAACCGCCCATGCCATGAATCAACACCCCAACTTCATCAGTTGATTGTATCAGCACCCTTAAACAACTTTGCAATTGCCGACGACGACCAACAAAACTTTCCCGCGTCGGGACTTTCACCTTACCCGCAGGATCTAAAAATTGGGTAGAAACAGAAAGCGCTGGTGCTGGTTTCCGTCCACGAGTCCGCAAAGGTGTAACTAATGAACTTGGTAAATTACCTGCTGCATACAACCGCAATAAATGCCAATCCCGTGCTTTCTTCTTAATTAATGCTTGATAAGTACAAGCAAGAGCTTCGGTGATTTGCTTTCCCGCAGACAATTCTTGATACAATGCAGCAGCTGCGGCTGTAGCTTCAGGATCTAAAACCTTTTGACCCCAACCCAAAACCGCTTTTGCACCGGATTTCAGCAACTCTTCTGCCATCGACGGCACAGATCCAGAATTGCCAGCTTGCCCAGTGCGACAACCAGAGAGGAATATCAGTTTGGGCAGTCGAAATTGTAATTCTTGGGCGATATGCCCAGCACTGGCATAGTAAGCTTCACCTGTTGCCGTTTCTGTAATAAAGCGCGGTTGCCCATCTTGTAGAGTAGCATGACCCGTCAGGTGTAAAACATCAAAATAACCACTGTCGTAACTCTTGACTAAATAACCCAACTCCGATAAACAGCCGCTTTCTTCCACGGTCAAAGCTAAAGGTTGCCGCTTTGTCGCTTCGAGAATCCGTGCTTCCTCTCCCTCAAAATCCAGCACAGGTTTGACATCCAGCGGCGAAGTTGCCATAAACAAAACTTGCAAAGCTCGGTTTTCTGGTTCCCCTTCAATTGTCAATTTTTTTACCGTGCTATCCGACACCCACCGCACCGGGACAATAGCCGGGACACGCTGCACCAAAAAGCTAACCCCATCGTGCAGCACTTCCCAAGGCAGATGGTGTAGAGACGCGTTTTGTAGAGACGCGATTAATCGCGTCTGTATCGCTAAAACAATCCCCTCACGCTTATACTTATCTAGCATGGATTGCAGAGTGCGATCGCTCCCATCCAACCAGTTATACAACCGCCGTCCAGTTACTATATAATCCTCTGGTAAATCTGAAACGTAATAATCTCGCTCTGCCAACTTAATCAAATCGGCGATTTCTGTTATAGAGAGCGATCGCTTCTCATACTGGTTAGAATTATCAATAAAGTAACGTAGCTCTACGTAATTCTCAGCAACTTGCTTAAGGTCGAGGTGGAGTGTTTGCACATTCTTGCACTACAACTTTGAGACTTCAGTATTTACCTCAAGTTTATCACCCTCGATTCCGGAGACGCGATGAATCGCGTCACTACGATTCTAAAATTTGGCGAATCTCTTCCAAGGTTGCATCTTCTAAAAGGAGTCGTCTGCCATTGCGTCCCACAATCAACACCTTTTCAATTCTTTTACCAGATTGTTTTGCTTTATACTCTTGATACCACTTGCGGATTTGTTCAGCAATAGCGATCGCTCCCCCAACAATACCAACGATACTAGCAACAGTTGCGATTACTCCCTCTCTTTCGGGTGCTTCTGCACTAACCTTGTAGTTACCTGAGATACCGGGAATTGCTAAAAGCTCCTCTGTTGCAGCGATCGCATCTTCACCCTCAATCACCAACTTAATTTCTGCCATACTTTACCTGCAAGCATATCCAATCCAGGCTTATTTTCAATAATATCACCAGAGCGATCGGCGTTTCTTGGTCATTAATTATTCATTGACCACCAAAAAATCAAACTTTTTACCAAAAACACCTTATTTAAGGACTCCATACTTATTAGTTTATGTAAATCATTCTTAAGATATATTTTTATAATTCCTTTTCAGATGTATATTTACACCAGTCAGGCAAATAATACGTAAATCTACTTAATTAATTTTTAATCGTGGAAGAACTCCTCAAAGACATAGGAAGAATTCTACATCACAAGCCTCTGGATTCCATTCAGGAGTTTGTACTCTGTCAATCGTGGCAGGGAAAAACTTACAGTGAAATAGCAAAAGCATCGGGTTACGCTAGCGATTATATTAAGGAAGTTGGCTCCGAGTTATGGCAAGAGCTTTCAGAGGCTTTGGGTGAGAAGATAACAAAAAAAAATCTGTATATAGTATTGAGCAAATTGCTCGAAGACAAAGACAAAACTGTTTTACATGAGAACCAGACTCAACAAAAATTCACACAAGACATCAAGGTACAAAAAAGTTCTTTTGATTTAGTCGGTGTAAATAAGATAGAGTTTCCTAGCGGTCCGGTGCCGCTGGATTCTCCTGTCTACATCAATCGTCCTCCGATGGAAGAACTTGTTTATAGCGAAATTATGCACCCTGGTTGCTTAATGCGGATTAAAGCACCGAAAAAGACGGGGAAAAGTTCGCTCCTGAACCGGATTATTGCTCACGCTAAAGGGCAGGGTTATCAAACTGTGACTTTGGACTTTCAGGAAGCTGATGAAGCTGTTTTTGTTTCACTGGATAAATTTTTACGTTGGTTTTGCATTAATATCAGCAGGCAGTTAAACCTCGCTCCCAATTTGGATGATTACTGGGATGCAGAAATGGGCAGCAAAGTCAGCTGTAAAATCTATTTTGAGGGATATATATTAGAGCAAATTGATAGTCCGATAGTCTTGGCTTTGAATGAAGTCAATTTAGTTTTTGAACATCCGAATATTGCCCAAGACTTCTTACCAATGCTGCGATATTGGCACGAACAGTCAAAGCAAGATAAGACTTGGCAAAAACTGCGGTTAGTGGTGGTGCACACAACAGAAATTTATATCCCGCTGAAGCTGAACCAATCTCCTTTTAATGTTGGGGTAACAGTTTCATTACCTCCGTTTAGTTTGAAGCAGGTACAAAATTTAGCACAGCGCTATGGACTTTCTTGGGCAGCTTCAAAACAAGGAGCGCAAAGCCTTGAACCTTTACAAGAAATGGTGGGAGGACATCCATATCTGACGAGTTTAGCGCTTTATCATTTATGTCAGGGAGAAATGACGCTAGAAAAGTTATTAGAAACAGCTTCTACACCTGTGGGTATTTATAGCCAGCATTTACGAGAACTATTGAGTTTACTTCAAGCTGAACCCGAATTGATATCAGCTATGCAACAAGTTGTGAGTGCCGATCGCTCGAATCAGTTAGACGCGATCGCTGCTTATAAACTAGAAAGCATGGGTCTGGTTCAACTAGATAGCAATCAGGCTCTTCCTAGCTGCGAGTTGTATCGCCTTTATTTTAGCCAACAAATATTAAAGCACACAGGAGCTAGTCATCAAACAAAGCTGTTAGAGTCACAAACACAAGAATATTCAGACAGACATGACAACGCACTTATTACAGCTTTGCATAAGTTCGTAGCAAATTGACAATCTTTCAACTTGCTAAGATAGCTCCCGTCTTTTCAACTTGCACTGTTTTACGATTAGGTAAATTAGTCTGCTTAGTGATAGAGAATTCTTTTTTTGATATATCAAGAAGATAGGTAGTCGTTTGGCGAGAAATGAAAGGAAGAAAACCTTTATTATTAATTCGTTCTGCCTTTGTAACATTAGCACTAAATACGTTACCATCTCTATCTACTTGTGTCGCAGGCAAAGTTAACTTCTCTCCAGTTTTTTGGTTTTGCAAAATCATGTTACCTTTTTTATCTGATTTCACGCACACCTCAATCACATAGGTACTGGTGACTGTCGATGCGCTTATAGTGCAACCATCCATCGCTAATTGCATTGGTTGATTGGCTGGTAAAGTTTGAGCAGAAACAACGGAGTTTATTGCTCCACCAAAACTCAGAGCTAACAATGGAATGCTACTGATGATAAGTTTTTGAATATAACCGCGCATAATTTTGTCCGTAGCAGTTTTTTGATGGTCATCGCGACGTAAAATGGGCATTCTGTGACAGGGGGTAAGTTGCTCTTTATTTACTGTTTGCATTTTGATAGTTTTCCAGTTTTTTGTAGTTGAATTTACTGTTAAGTTTAGATTCATTCTGGCATTATTAAATTCCAGAATTTTCTCAAAAAAAAGCGCATTTACGGGCATATGCCACAATCCTCTATAGTGCAATACGCTTGGTGTTAAGCCCGAAAACCTCTGTAGAGACGTAGCATTGCTACGTCTCTATATGCCGAAATCAATACCAAAAATCCTTAAATGAACCGTATTGGCAGGTATTCCACCCCAAGTAGCGCAGTCTCGACGATTGATTTATACTAAAGAATCTACAATTTCTTGCAATCGCTTGCGAAGCTTAGTGCGATCGCATGGCAGTTTGAGAACATCAATAGCCTCTAAGAAGGGTGTTTTTACATGATTGTGATAAGTTTCCATCACGTTAGTAACGCTAGGTTTTGTTTTCGGATACCCTAATAAATATTCAATTACATCGCTATCTTCCACCCCGCGTAGATTGTGCATTATTTGATTGCGTAGGTCAGATTCCCCTAAATGTGCCCAAGGCTTAAAATTGCTATTTAATGCACGTAGCCACTCCAACATTCCAAAACGAGTAAATTCTAATGCTCCATCGTTTTTACGATTATATAAATAATAGCTAATAGTGTGTTTAGCAACTGGAAAATTTAATAAAGTCAATATTTGATTTTTAGTATTCTCTAGATTATCACTTTTTGTAAGTTTTAGTTTGTTTCCTACTTCATAATCATTAATTAAAAATAATCCTTGACAAGTCCATCGAATTAATTTGGATGCAGCTACACCGCGATATTGATTGCTAATTTTAGCTGTTTCATGAATAATTGCAACCTTCAAAAAAGTTTCTTGTGCCGCTGCAAGTAAAGAAATTCCTTGTAAATAATTATTTTGATTGAAGAAAAAGCTTATTAACTCTAAGCTATCAACAATTCTCTGACTGGCGTTATCAATTTCAAAATCCTTACTACTATTTTTATCAACACTATAAAGATTGAAAAAATTTACCATTATTTTGATTTTATCAAGTTCTGGTTGAATTCGTTCTATCCCATCTAGCATTTTTAATGCTGCACCAGGAAAACCACTAGTAATTAATTGCTTTGCCTTTTGAATTTGGATACCGCGCCAATATTCAGAATTTATACTACTAACTTCTTCTTGCTTTGCTTGCTGGGTGTATTCAACTTCTGGAGATTCAGATTGCTGGGAGTATTCGACTTCTTCTGCTCGCAATTCTTGATTATATTTAATATCATAATATTGATTGCTCAGAACAAATTTAACTTTTTTAAATTTGTTCAAACCCACAAATTGTACAGCAGAAGAGATTGCAGGTGTCCCGGCTTGATGGCTTATATATACAGGTTTTGATGGATTATATTTTATATTTTCTAAAGTATTGGCAACTAATTTATAAGTTTCATTCCAATGGTCTAAACCTTGACCTGATGTTGGTGCTAATTCTAAAAAATCATATTTTAAATTAAAATTTTTAACCTTTTCTCGGAAAAACCATTCTAAGATTGGTTTTAATGTTAAAGTATCCTGCCAATACGGACTTTTTTTATAACATCTTTGTTCTTCTTCAAAAATATTTTCTTGGTTGGTTAAAAGTACAATTACTCTCTCTAATATAATATTATTAACTTTAAAATATTCACGAAAAGTATTGAGTAGTGGAAAATCTAAATCCGAGTCATAAGAATTAGAATGATTTTCATATACCCGACCTAAAACTCTTGCCGGTGCGGTGTAACCTGCTTGTTTTTTATCCTTATCAATGCGGTCAGGTTGAGAAAATTCTTTACACTCTAAATCATTCCTAACTTTTTGATAAAATTCAGGTTTACCCCAGTTCTTATCATCCTTGAGAATAACATCGCTATTACCAGTAGTCACAATCCAAATACTCATACTTTTTCCTCTGGTTTCCAAACTTGGGTAAAGTTGCTATCCGTATCTAAAAAGTCTAGAAAGTCGCAGGTTTTATCAGAATTATCAGGAAATATTGTTAGTATTTCTATAAATTCTTGACCTTTGCGCTTAATATCACCATCTTGAGGTTTGATATATCGCGGGTACATGCGATGCCAAATTCTGCCGATTTGACTCATTTTCCCGGTTAGAACTGAGCTTTTAATTGAATTAGTTTCTTCGTAATTACCGTGAAACCATTTAACTGCTTCACTGTCTGTAATATCTTCGGCGATGCGTGCCCAAACTTCTACTTTTTGAGGATGCCAAACTTCACGCCAGTTACTATGTTGGTAATTAAGATTTCTTCCTCTTGATTCTACCCACTCTTTAATCGATTTATCGAGAAAATTTAAGAAATTTGTGATGCTATTTAGATTCCTTATTGAAATGTAGAAGTTTTTAGATTTATCTACAAATTCCCAATGACAACCTATCATCGGTTTTCTATTCCCTTCTAAATAATCTTCAAATACTAAGCGATGGTCTACTCTTCGCCAAGATTTACCAAAACCGCCTAAAAGCATCGAAAATTTAACTAGTTGAATAGCTAGTTTTTTTAACTTATCTCTTTCATCGTCAGGGACTTGACGCAAACAAAGGATATTTAATACTCCTTCAGTCAATTCATATGTTGGCATGTAAGAATTATTGTATCTGTAGGAATCAATATCTAGTTCCAGTGGATTAAACGCGATTCCTAAAAGTCCCACAACGGCATTTTTATCTGCAAATCCTCCCCAAAGTTCGCGGGTTAATTCTTCAGCGGTTTGTTCATTGGTGACACCGCTAAATAACCGCAATGTATGACCGCGTAATGCTGCTTTAAACATGTTTGGACGAAATTCGCCAACATCATCAATCAGCTTCGATGCTAATCCTTGTCCCGATAATCCGACTGTTACTAATTTAGTTTCTGGGTGTTTTACAGGTTGACCGTAACCTGCACTGACACGGCAACCAATTCCTTTCTCTAAAGCTTTTTCCCAGATACCCCAAATTGTATTCCATTCAGTTTCATCTTCTTTTAACTTAATGGTACTAGAAATACCAAAAATCAAAGTTGGTTGATAAAGGGATATTTGCAAAAATGCTGAATGGTTTTTATGATTATTTTCTTTTACTTGCCAATCTTGTTGGGGATGGATAACATCTACTAATTCTGTTTCCTTCCAAGTATCATCTTGGGGATATCCACCGTGAAAACGCAAAATACCAGGTTGAGTTTGATTATCTGAAGTATTTCCCCCGCAATAGCGTTTTTTTTGTTCTGGAGTGCAAGCACGTAAAAACGCACCTTTCATACTTGCACCGGGATAATAAGGAAATCCCCCTGCTGCAATTACTGGACGAATAATATCTTCATCCTGTCCGCTATTAGAAACAATTCGCCAGGTAATTTTATATTTTTTTGTTTGGAATATTTTACTGTGTTCTTGGGAGATAAACGTCGGAGATTGATTTTCAGCACCCTCTTTCCATTCCTTAACCCAGCGTTTGATATTGGTGGTGTCCCCGATATATTGAGTTTGCCCCCGTCCAGAAATCTGCGCTTGAAACATCAAGGGGACTTCGTTGGCGTTATTATTGGGGTTATTCTGCGTCATTATGACCTCCGGGAAGCTTATATCTCTGAGTCCACCACACTAAGCTGTCGCAGAATTGCGCGAGAACAGCTAAACAGATACGTTGGTCTTCAAGGGGAAGATTCCACAACTTTTCTGCTGTTTCTTGAATCTTTTTCGTGTCACGACTTTGTATTTCTTCTTTAGGAAGCAATATACCAGTTGGTTGCATAATGACTGCAAAGTTTTTCCATGTATCGCGCCAATATTTACCTTTATTTTGCTCTTTTGAGTCATTTTTAGCTATTAAACGCAGGTGTTCTCCCCAAAACCGCTCTAACCCAAACGCAACTGTTGTCCGCATTTTGTGGGATTGTCCAATTACACCTTCTATATCGCGATATTGTAAGACTAAACTTTGTGCTTGTTGGTCTAAATTATAGGGTTGCCAAGTCATATTTATACCCCCTCCAAAGTGATAACGCAATGTCCAAAACCGATGGATTCTAACCCACCAAGATACATTTCTGCTTCGTTTTTTCTAGCTTTACCGAATGGTTCCCATTTTTCATCGGGTTTATCTTTATTTTTCTTAATCGCAATGGGAAAAATCAGGATTGTTCCTTCAGGTAAGGCTTCGGTATTGAAAAAACCACCACCATCTACGACTTTTTCATTATCTTTCAAACGCACGCGACTTTGGCGATATAATGCCATGTCGTGAATCATTGAAATATCAGCATCATCGACGACAACCGCAGGTTGTTCTTTACCAGAGGGGAAACAATGACTGAGGTTTTCTAATTTATTAACTGTCAAAAAGCCCAAATTGAAAAATAAGGTTTTCTGACCTCGCGATTCGCGTGCTTTTAAAATGCTAGAACCAGTATAGCGATCCGGAATCTCAAAGTCTTTACCTGTAATACGTTTATAGCGTTTAAGTAAATAGGGACAAGTTACCCATACAATCGGTTGACCGGGACAAAATACGGGAAGCCAAACTATCGAAGCATGTTCAAATTTAATGATTGACTCGTTATTAATGTTTGACTGTTCGGAAGCAGCACCTTCACCGTACCAGTAATTAGTCTCAGTTTCGCCAGTATGTTGACGCATATCTGCACGAAAACGACCGCGTACCGAACTACCGGGAACAATACCTGTTTGGGTAAATTGTTCGCGGAAAATCAAGTTTAAATTACCAGCTTCTTCTCCCGCAGTTGCACCAACATGTAGGGGTGATAAAGTTTCAATAACCCCGTAAGCTTTTTTGTACATTATCAAGCAACTCCTTTAATTTTGATTGGTAAACACAAACCACATCCCACTCGTTTTAAGCTGTAGCCTTCGTTGGGAAACCAATTGATATCCCAGTCCCACCAAGGTTTATTAATTGGTGTTTCTAAGACATAAACACTACCTGCTGGAACTGCGTATCTTCCCCTTCCGAGTTGTCCTTTGGCGCGATAACGGTAATGGATGGGTTTGTCGGTTAACATTTGGATATTTGCACTGGGGAAATTTTCTTGTTGGGGGTGACGGTAGGAAAAGCGGGTTGAACCCCAAATTCCTGGTGAAATTAAAGCAAATGTCCGTTCTACAGGTTTATTTAATAGTTCGAGTACATCAGAATATGTGATTTCTTCACACTCGATTTCGACTAAATGGTTTTCTCCACCAAAACGATACCAGCCATTTTCAATTGGATAATTGGAGAGGTAAACAATGGAAGTATCTTCGGGTATTTGCACGGAGTTTTCTAGAAATAATCCGTCCTTTTGTTTCACGCATCGTTGGTTAGATTCTAAGCTGGGGTGGAGTGAGGAAACAAATTTCCAAGGATTTGTGGCGACAGATTCATTATCTTTGAGAAGTTCGGCTGAATTTTCCCAAGCTGTGATTCTTTGCCATTGGTAATCTGGTTCGATATTATCTTCTAAGCTGTGATTTTTGCGGCTGAATTGACCATCTACAAATATCCATTCATCTACACCTTTTTTACTAATAATTTTTGACCAAGGTATAGGAACATAAAAGTTTTGCTTGTCGTTGTTGTTTGTTGTCCAAAAAGGTCCCGCAACAAAAAGATTATTACTTAATTCTTGCTGAAGCTTTTCTTGTTCTTTTTTCGGTAGTCCTTCTTGATTAATTTTATTAATACTAAAAATTAAACCTGATAGCGTAGCGGCTTCGGGAGGGAATTTGGCACCAGAACGACCAACCAAATTTTCAGGAGAAAGAAATGCACCTGCACTTCCGTACATCATTCCTAAGGGAGTAATATAAATTATATATTTGAACATAAGTGCCAGCCAACTTTAATTAAATTAATTATCCATTCCACTGTGGCTTGTGCGCGTTCGTAACCGTTTGCTTCTTCACCAAAACCAACTATATTTTGAGTTATTTGATCATTAAGTAATGTATTGGCTATTTTAGGAAAATAAATTTCCAAAAATTTGACTGCAAACTCAATATTGTAAGTTTCTCGGTCGATTTGAAAGGCATGGCGTGCAGTTAATTGTGCTAAGTCAGTGTATATATGACTCCAATTTGGTTGTTCATTGTCGTCAAAATTAGTTTTTTCCCATTGCAAGTAGGTTTTATGATTCTTATCGCGGTATTCTCGCAAAATACCCAAATATTTCCAAGGACAAGTCCACTCAACGTACTGTCCGCTATTAAATAAAATTCTGATAGTTACTCTGTTACGTCCTAAGGCTTTTGCTACTTTTTCAGCTTCTCGGCAGTGTTGTAAAATATCTCGTTGGGGGACACTATGACCAGCCCAAATAAATCCAACACTTAAGGTTATATCTTGCTCGTGTTGTTTCCATTGTTGGGGTAATTGCATCAACCAGTTGAGTACATCTTGTAATTGGATGGCTTTTTTCTCTTTTTCGCTGTAAATCGCCCCTAAAAAATCATCACCACCAGCATAAACTACTCGTCCTAATTGTTTCGGAAATTCATTACTAAATTTCTCTCCCCAAAGACGCATCGCTTTACTAAAATTTTGAATTTCTTCATCACCATTTTCTAATTTTGCTAACTTTTTTAAATGGTCTCCAACTTTGTCACCATCTCCCATAAACCAACCCGTCCAACGCCCTTTATCTGTTTCAGTTACCTTTTCAGGACGGCGGTAAATATCGCTGAAGCTATCACCAAGAGGAGTCATGCCCAGATTTTCGGCTATATCTTCTCTGGTAACAAGCCTTTTAACTAATTCTGGTATGCTTAATTTCTCATTTGGAGCAATAAATTTACCTGATGGTTCTTCGTTTAGCCGTTTGTACTCTGATACGCAAGCTAGATTTTTATAGAATTCTTTGATTTGTTTGTCTTCATCTTTCCAGTGGCGATCGCGTGGATTTCTATCTTCTGCACCCAATCCCGGAAATGCAATTCCATCTGTACCTGTTAAACTTGAACTCTCCCCTATCCAATTAATCGCCGTCCAAGCACGGGAAAGTTTATGGGTTTCTAAATCTGCGATCGCTTTTTCTATCGTATTTCCCTCTCCCCAAAATACTTCCCAGGCATAGTTTCCCCAATTTCGCCATTCCCGTTCCCAGTGATATTCCTGAGGTAGTTTCTTTTCTACCCAAGTGCGACATTCTTGCAGTATGCGTTTCCAACCTGCAATCAAGGCATCATGAGCTTGTTGTTCGCTAAACTCCCCTTTGAGTAAAATCCGATTTGGCATTCCTTTATCAAGGTTGATAATTGCCGGCGAAATTACCTCAGTCGTTTCTCGCGCTTCTAAGACTATCTGCTGGCTAAGATAAGAGAGAATCTGCGATGCTCCATGTAAATCTCGCAGCTTCCGCGATTTTTCAATATGTCCCTGTACTGGCGCAAAGGTGACAACAGTGTATGTAGACTTAATTACGGTATCCACAGGGTTTATACATATAAGTTTTTTCGTCCTGTTGTTTGACAATTGAGTATCAATTTTTGCTTTAAAATCCGTACCAAAAAATAGCCATCCATAATAGCGCTAGCACTTATACTACAAGCTGGGTATCCAGTTTGCAGTAGTAGTAATCCAGTCCATAAGGCTGTCGTATTCAAGCTGATTTAAGTTAACATATGTACCTCAGGAATACGCAAGGGTTTTCGTGCGAATGACGAAAAAGTTAAAAGTCAATAGTCAATAGTCAATAGTCAAAAAGCTTATAGGGCAGACTTCTTGGCGGTTTTGAATGGATGGTTTATTTACGCCGCACTGTACTAGTAGCGGCTTGCAATTGAATCCAATACACTCTCAATACTGCTCGGTTAAGGAAATCGTAGGTTGGGTTGAGGCTCTGCGAAACCCAACAAAGCCCCCCAAATGTTGGGTTTCGTTCCTCAACCCAACCTACACGGGTTAAGGTTTTTGGGCTTAACCGAGCAGTATTGAATACACTCTGACCTCTCCCCAACCCCTCTCCTACGAGGAGCTACAGTGTACACACAAGTCGGAAAAACTTCATCCAGCTTTCATATTTGCGGTGCAAGACGCTGGCGTGACAAAGCTAAATTGTTGCAATCATGGCGATGTCTACGGCTGGCTACGCCTACGCATTTGTTATTTCGGCGGCGATCGCATTTGTTATTTCGGCGAACTCATTTGTTATTTCGGCGAACTCATTTGTTATTTCGGCGAACTCATTTGTTATTTCGGCGAACTCATTTGTTATTTCGGCGTGTCCATAACGCACGATAGTGGCGTGTCTAGACTAAAATGTTGCAAAAAAATTGTAGGTTGGGTTGACGTAACCAAACCCAACCTACACCGAATGCAGGATTTTAGCCAATACGCGCTACTACGAAACTACTAGAAGAGTTGAAACCTATGCTGGTTATACTTGTGTGTACACACAAGTCGAATTACCCCCCTTAATCCCCCCGATGGATTGGGGGGAAATTAGAAAATCTAGTTCCCTCACGCCACTTGCTACAACGGAGGGAACCTCCGCAACGCAGTGGCTCCCCTTTCCAAGGGGAGGGTTAGGGTGGGGTAATTCGAGAACTGGTAGTGATTCGATAACTTGTGTGTACACCGTAGTACTCCTCCACACCCTCGCGACGGGGTAAGCAATGTGCTTCAAACTCCTAATAGTTCGTTGACCCCGCCGATATCTTGTTGTATATAGGTTTCAGACGTTTTATACAACCCCAAGATGTCATTTCAGCCAACTGGTGATAAACCCCGTCGCAAATCGGGTCTTGACATTCGGTGGAGTAGGGGTTTCAATTAGAGGGGTGACTTTTCTTCGGAGAAGTGGAATTAATGGAAACAGCATCGCACACTCAGAGTAGAAGTTGATGGGTTCTAGTCACTTTTCTTCGGAGAAGTGGAATTAATGGAAACTAGATGGTGTCGCCATAGCTGAAAACCACTCTTGTGTCAGTTTTCTTCGGAGAAGTGGAATTAATGGAAACTTAATGGTTTCGGTGGCTGGATGAAAGGTGGCAAGAGTGTCACCAGTCACTTTTCTTCGGAGAAGTGGAATTAATGGAAACTTCTCAATCACTTCACCTGTGAACTTATCTACTGCGTCACTTTTCTTCGGAGAAGTGGAATTAATGGAAACACAGGAGCAAACAAAGGTAGTGGTGTGGACATCAGTCACTTTTCTTCGGAGAAGTGGAATTAATGGAAACGGTTGTGTTTTCAACCCTTTGCTTGGCGATCGCTAACTCTGAGCGTCACTTTTCTTCGGAGAAGTGGAATTAATGGAAACCTCCTGTGTTTTCTCCTACGGGAATTTGGGCAGAGTCACTTTTCTTCGGAGAAGTGGAATTAATGGAAACACCGGAACTACCTTGCACTGTGGGTCGGTGCTAGTGGGGGTCACTTTTCTTCGGAGAAGTGGAATTAATAAAAACACAAAAAAGGGGCAGAATATTCTGCCCCTTTTTCATTTCTCAACTCAAATAATCGTCGAACCGGGAATCTCAATTACAGGTGGTTCACCCCAAGTTTCAATCTGATTTAAAGTATGCTTCGTTATCGGATAAAACCGTACCTTATCTTCACATTCATGACGTACAGAATATTGAATTAACCGCAGATGAAGATAGATAAACGCCGATGGACGCAGATAAATTTGTACCTCAGTTCCTCATTCGCTTTTCAGGACTCGACACACCCAGACATTAAACATAGGATAGAAAGTAAAGCAAATTCAATAAAATATTCCTCTTAAATTTCTGCCTTTCATATTCCGATGTCTGCATCAAATATCTGCCACTTTCTCATCGGTGTTCCCGGTAGCGGTAAATCAACCTTCGCAACTGCACTCTGCAAACTCGGTAACTATGTCATCGTCTCTACCGACGAAATTCGCGCTGCACTCTACGGTGATGCTGCCATTCAAGGCAATTGGAATGAAGTTGAAAACCAAGCACTCGAAAATGTTGAAAATGCACTTGCATCCGGTAAAGGTGTCATCTACGACGCAACTAACTTCAAACGCGCTTTCCGCATGGATTTTTTAATCAAGGCAGAAAAACAAGTAAAAAGAGATTCTGTTGACTTTCCCGTTTGGATTGCCTGGTATCTAAAAACACCGATTGAAACCTGTATTGAGTGGAACCAAAAACGCGATCGCCAGGTTCCTCCAGAAATAATCGAAGCCATGTCCAAATCACTCTCAAACTTTCCACCGCTTCCAGGTGAAGGTTTTGCAGCAGTCGAAGAAGTTGATGTCACAACACTTGAACCGAATACCGCAGCAAAAGCAGCACAAATCGAAAAGCGCATCAAAACCCTGCAACGTCGCATCATCAACCGTCACAACCGCACCCAACACAACGGTATCACCTTTCATAACTATAGCCATTTGCTTGATTTTGACCGTTTAATGCACTTGATTTCCCTCATTATCAAGTATCCCGGTATCGGTAACTTGCACGCAACTAACCCCAATTTGCTGCACAATATTTTAGGCAATGTACCTGAATTTACCAATGATATCCAAGAAATTACTGCTATAATGGCGAAGTTGCGCGGCAATATCTACGCTAACCAAGAAGCGATCGCCAAAGACTTGCAGTGGTTGGAAGAAAATGGTGTAATAGCTGGAAATATAAGACAACAGAAGCTAGAAGCACAGATTCCTCTACTCTCCCCATTCTCCACTCATTCCTACTCAGATATCGAACCCTTCCAGCGCTTGATCGGAACAATTCGCTTTATCCTTCACCACCCTTTTTTAGCCAACACTGATAAAGGAAGTTTACCAACTCTAGCGATCGCACTTCAACAAGCGGGAATTATTTAAAGTCAATCTTCCCAAGTCTATATTTTCGTTGAAACAAACCGATGATAGAGAATTTCCCAATCGATTTCAGGCTGTATTACCTAAATGGTCATTAGATGAATTTGATTTATTGCGGTGGATTATTGGCTTTGGTGGAAATGTGAAAGTGATAGAACCACCGGAATTAGTGGAGAAAGTGAAAGGAGTTGGTAGCGGTATTATTGGAGTTTATGACAAATGAATACATGAAAATATTTAATTTTACCCATTGTACCAAGTTAATATAAGTTTTCAGCCAAAAGTGCATCTATCAACAATGCCAAAACCCGCAGATACCAGCACTAAAAAACTAATTAGTCTTGCACCTGATAATTGGGTACGATGGGTGACAAATATTCCCAATATTCGAGCCGGTGAAATTTTATCAGGGGAATTTCAATGGATAAGCCGAGAAAGTGAGCAGCGCGTTGCGGGGGTTCCCCCCCGTTGTAGCGACTGCGAACCCGTAGGGTGATGTATTAATCCGTGCAACCAGTCCCGAATACGGGGAATTTCTGGTTTTAAATGAATTACAATTACGCTACAGTTCTAAAATGCCCAGACGAATGCGTTCCTATGCAGCACTTGCAGAAGAAAAATACGAGTTACCTACTTACCCTGTGTTGATTAACATTTTGCAAACAAGCGATCGCACATTTCCAACTAATCCTATTTAACCCAATCGGTAGGGGACTTTCAACAAATACAGTGTAGTTCCCATTTCAAAATCAAGGATGACTTGCGACAATTTACATAGAATGATAAACTCCCTTAGTTTCATGCTGTAGTGAGTACTAAATCTTGAGTAAAAATTTATTCTCAATAGCTAGCTACTTGGTAGTGAATAATACTTAATCATTCGTTTGATTTCGTAGTATTGTGGGAAAAAATGTGCTCATAACGGTAAAAATCACTCTTTGTAACTATTTGTTTTTTATCCTTGTCTTTCTTGTGCTTGCAAAATGAATGTTTCTCTAGCTCAGGATCTGTCTATATATCAACTAGCTTTGAGCGTACAAAATCCTCCTCAACCACTACCTCTTAGTGCTGCTACTCTGCTGTCGCTGCTGCGATCGCAAATTGACTTATTAATTGAGCATAAAATTGCAGCCACTTTATGGGTAAAGCTACCACCACAGAAAATTTGGCAATCAGAATTAGCGCGTTATCACTCGTGGGTAAAAGCGTCTGATGTCATCTATAGTTGTGACGTGGATCTGGTTCAAAGGTGGAGAAAAGTCCGAAGTTCGGACGACTCAAATGGACATTTGGCTTCTAGTGACGAAAAAAGCATTATTCCATCGCTTCATTACCGCCAAGTGCAACTACCCCCAGATAGCCAACTGCGACGAGAATACTTTTTAATGGTGTTGTCACCGCAGTATGTTAGTTTAATTTTGGCACAGCGATGTCTGACGACAAGCGGCTTCTCTACGAGACGCTCCGCGAACGCGTCTACGCACAAAATAGGCAAAACCGATTTCACAAAAGTAAAAGGCAATAAAACCCCAGCTTTACTAACGATAAATATTTTTGAAGGAAGAATAATTCAGCAAGTTTTAGATGGTATAAAACAAGCAACTGCACCAGATTCATTTTCTCTCGTCCCGGCTGATTTTATTTGTCCAAGTATGCCGGATGCAACATTGATAAGTTCCCTGCTGGTAAAACAACTTCAACGACAAGAAGAAATAAATCGGCAAATGGCTGTTAGGCGTTTTAACAAAGTTCAGCAGCGAAATCAAAAACAATACAATAAAGAAGAACTTAAAGATGAATATTTAAAGAATGTGTGTCAAGAATTGCGTACACCCCTAACGCACATGAAGACAGCACTTTCATTGTTGAATTCCCCTAATCTAAAACCGCCACAAAGACAACGTTATTTACAAATATTGAATAGTTTGTGCGATCGCCAAAGCTCCCTAATTACTGGTTTACTGGATCTGGTAGAATTAGAGCGCAATTTAAACTTAACTACTTTAGAGTCAGTACGCCTGAGTGACATTGTACCGGGGGTAGTCAGTACCTATCAACCTTTAGCCGAAGAAAAAGGCATTCTCCTCGCCTACACCATACCCAATGACTTGCCAGCGGTTAGATGTGTCACTGGTAGGTTAAGGCAGATTGTTATTAATTTATTACATAACAGTATTAAGTTTACACCTAATGGTGGTCAAGTATCGGTGCGAGCCTTTGTAGGCGGAACTTACCCGCGTGAAGGCATCCAAAAAGCATCTACCACTAGCCGGGTTCAAAGAAATTATATCCAACTAGAATTTCGCGACACAGGTATAGGTATTCCCGAAAACGAGATTCCCAAAATCTTCGATCGCTTTTATCGCGTGCGTTCAGGGGCAACAGAAGACAAGGGAGGCGCCGGTTTAGGATTAACGATTGTTCAGCAACTGCTAGGACACTGTGGAGGCTCGATATCTGTCAAAAGTAAACTGTGTGAAGGTTCTATTTTTACAGTACAATTAGCGATCGCTCATGACGATAGGGCAATGGGTATGGGGAATGGGACATCGAAAGAATCCTATTAGAACGCGCATCAAAACTTGAGCGTCTTTAATGCCCAATGCCCATTGCCCAATGCCCAATTCTTAACAACTAACAATGTTTATCACCTTAATTGCAGACTACGGAAATGGCGATCCGGCTTTTGCTGAGGTTACGCAGCGTTTATTAACGGAATTGCCGCAAGCGCAAATAAATTTAGTTTCAACTCCGGCTTTTAGTACCCTCGCTACTGGCTTTTGGATTGCTCAACTTGGTTTGAACATTGGTCAGGAAGAACGTTTAATTTATCACAATTGTGCGCCCCGCCAAGATGATAAACAAGCTAGACGGAACAATGAAGGGGAGGGATTAACTTATGCTCTCCTTTCTAATAATGTTAAAGTCGTTGGTGTTAATGCTGGTTACACCCTCTCGTTTATCAAAGATTATGCACAAGTGCTGCATATTGTCAACGTTTCTAGAGGCGGTTCGCAATTTCGATCGCGTGATGTATTTCCCAGTGCAGCAGGTGCAATTGGTAGAGGGGATTTAAGCGTTTTGGGAGAAGTTTTGAACAAAAGTGATATTCCTGATGCACCAAGCGATCGCGTAGCCTGGATTGATGGTTACGGTAACATCAAAACCACCATCCCCGCAGATAGCATTAACCTCAAACCTGAAGCCAAAGTAATTATCCGCGTCGGTGATGTAGTAAGTGATGCAATATATTCCGACGGTAGCTTTAAAGTCCCAGAAGGAACATTAGCTTTTGCACCGGGAAGTTCTGGTTGGTTAACACCTGATGGAAAGCGACAAATTCGTTGGATGGAATTATTTCTACGTGGTGGTAACGCTTGGGAACGCTTCGGTAAACCGCGTGTAAATCAGTTAGTGACTTGTATTGGATAACACAAGTAATACCAGATTGTTAATCCAACAATCATGATTTTAGTTGATGAGTGGGTGGTGCGATCGCCCACCAACAGAGATGCTTTAGGTGATCATATTCAGAAATCCCATGTGAGGGGAATTTCTGCGGGGTTCTGGCAAATTACTGGCAGCCAACTCGCACAAGGAAACTCATCTTCTAAACCTTGTAGTTTAGAACGTGCCTCACGCACCGATTGATATAAAGGTTTACCACTAGAAAATTCTGTGAGAAGATTCTTCAAAAACTCCTGTGCTACTTTGTCAGGTACTGGTTCACGCATGACAATCATTTGGGGAATATGCAAATCTCCTAAATTAGTTGCTAATCCCAAACCATCGCAGGAGTTAAAAATTGCCAGGTGCAAACCTCGTTCAATAGCTTTAGTCAGAGCATTTTTTAACTCAGCAATAGTTAAACTATCAGTTTGGTTGATGCGAAAATGACCAATTTCTTTCTCAGATTGAGTAAAACTGTGACCAGCAAAAAAGAGAATATCCCAAGGTTGCAACCAAAGTTCATCATTTAGTACTTGACGTTGTGGTTCTACTAAAAACTTGACTTCGGTGTTGGGTAATTGTTTAAGTAAAATTCTATCTTTTTGAGTATTAATACCAGTGCTATCTCCTAATATTGCTAATATTTTGAGATATGATTTCGAGGATTTAGACTTTTCTTTTTTCTCATAAGTAGTTGAAGAAAGAGCAATTTCTGCTTGAGGATAGCGTTCAAAAAAATCCCAAAGCTGCAAGGGTATCCGCCGTAACTGAGTATCTTCTGTTTGCAGGAGAATCCGAATAGATTCTGATGGATTTAACTTTTCTAGTAATTGCTCTTTAACAGACCGAAATAATTCTGAATTTAACCATAAGTTTAAATGTTTTTTGAAATCATGTGCCAAATTATCACATTCCTTGAATAATTCTCGCTTGCTAATATTGGTAACTTGTGTTTCTGGAAACTTGATTCGCAAACTTCCCTGTAAGCTTTGGCGATATGCAGATTGCCATTGATTGTATACTAAAGCTAATTCTGAAGCCGGAGGTAATTGACCGTGAGATTCAAAATATGGGCGATCGCCTTCTAAACTGATTTGTATTGTAACTGGAAATCCTCTACTTAAGTCGCCTTGACCCAATTTTAAAATCACCAGCTTTCCCTCGGTTAATTTATTAACATTGGGAGCTATCATTTGCATTAAGTTCTTTAAATCTGATTGGTGTTGACGATAAAGACTAATTTGTTCATCTTTACTTTTTAATTCTGCTTGATATCTTATTTCTAACTGTTGGAGAGCAAATTCATAATTTTGAGTAAATTCAGCGTGGATTCTTGCCTTATTGGTTGACTCTGGTACATCCACACGCACAACTACAACATCATCACCCTTATTTTCAATACTTTTAATGGCTAAAGGAATGCCTTCATTTTCTATTTTTACTTTTGCTAAAGCCGCAGATAAAGCCTGTAAATCTAAACCGTTGCGGAAAATTAAATCAACAGTATTTATGGCTATTTGAAATAGTTTAGTAAATTCTCCATTAGCAAATTCTCCACTGCTAGGACGACGTTCTTGTTGATTATTTAAAAGATAAACGTAGTCACAAATAACTCTTTGTAGTTGAGTTTTGCTGTCAATATTCCAGGCTTCTAAACAAGCTCCAGTTAACCTTGATTCCTGAAAATTTGTAGCTACTGCTTGAGTTTTAGTCAGGTTTGCGTATTCTAGATTTGCACACTCTAAAGTAGCATCACTAATATCTGCTTCGCTTAAATTACTATAACTCATGTCAGCATAATCTAGGTTGATACCTTTGAGATTACAGCCGATATAAGATTTATTAGTGCCTCTTTTAGTAACAGCTAAATCTTGAATTATTGGGTTAATTAAAATAGTATTATTTAATCTGGCTAAATAAAGATGATGCGCTAAATGAAAATTAGTACGAATAATTTTGGCGTTGCCAAAGTTAACATTTTTCAGTTTGGCACAGCTAAAATTAGCATTGGTTAAATCTGCCTCCTGAAAGCTTGTTCCACCGATGCTAGAGACAGCAATAGCTAATTTTTGTATCCAGAGAAACTTTTTATCTCGATCACCCACTCGCCAACTGATATAACTAACAAATAATATTACAGCAAAACTGCCAATTGTCGCTGCGATCGCAGCTTCTTGGACTGCTTCAGCTTTTAAGTTTGGCAGTCTGTTAATCCCTGCAAATACTTCAGCGACTGCAACACCAATTCTCGTACCAGCTATAGTTCCAATAATACTACTGATAAACATGACAATTAGAGCTACAATTGCTATTGTTATCCCAGCAATTTGTTCAGCTACAGTCACCAGTAATACCATAATTATTAACATGACATAAATAATTAATGTGGTGACAGTAACACTCACAATACCAGCCGGAATTCCCGCAATTTTACCAGTCATGATTCCTAGCACAAATCCACAAAATATAGCTGTGCAAGAAACAACAAAAAATGCAGATGATAAGCTTTTGTAAATAGTAGTGATGGCAAAAACTATAAAAATACTTAAAACTATAATAGCCGCAAAATAATTGTCTGGACTAATTGAGTAAGGGAAAAGCAAATATCCCGTAAACACTGGTGCAAATCCTGAGACTAATCCTAAGATTATAGTTATTAGTAATGTTAACAGAACTAACCCAAATACCAATTTTTTCGGTAATCCAGCTTTAGCATTTTGGAAGTTAGCATTTTTAAGAATAACATTAGTAAAATTTGCCCCACGAATGTCAGAGTTACTGAAGTCTGCACCTATAAGGTTTTGACCGCTAAAGTCACGTCCTTGAAGATTTTTACTTGCAAAATTAAGAAGGAGCGCTAGTAACATAATAGTTTAATGTAGGTATGGTTTTTGCACTTAAGAAAAAAATATTTCTGTTGCTAATTGTTCCATAACCTACATAGTTTGATTCAATTAAATCACAAAATCTTCACTAAAATTAGCATTACCCAAGGCTACTTGCACGCTAAATCTTTCTCCCATTTCACAGCTAAATTTGAGTTGAATATAAACATCTGCATGTCTAGCAGTGACTTCACGCAATATTTGTCCAGAATCATCCAGCAATATTAACTTTAAATCTGGTGGTAAATAATTATCATTTCCTGCGGGGTAAAGTTGCAAAAGCACGCTAACATCACCATCAATTTTTTGTAAAAATGCCACAGCCAAAGCTACAGCTTTGCGTGCAATCTCCATTCCTAAATCAATTAGTTTAACCCTCCTGATTCCCACAGATGGATTTTCTGGGTCAATTTTTCGTAAACTTTCTACGGCTATCCATAGAGTTTCATCATCTGAATTACTTCGTAACAAACTGACCAAAGCTTGAATTGCTTGGGAACTACCAACAGCAATTTCTCCTAACTGCTTGGCTGCTCGTTGCCGTTGCCTTTCGTCATTTTCAGATGATAATTGCTGAATAATTGCTGCAATTTCATCAGGGGTTGACTGAGAAGCTTGTAAGTCAGTATAACTGCGGGTTGCAATGGCGATCGCTAAGTTTGGTAATGTAGCAAAAGTCTGCCATTCTGGCTCAAAAATATTTTCCCACCAGCGACTGAGGACAGTGTAAGTTTGATTAAAAGAGCCAGATAGTAAGTTTATCTGTCTATTTTGACTCAACCCAAATTCTGCCAAATCTTCGTTTATTTGTAATTGATCGTGCAGAAGTTTAGTGGTCAAATTCACACTTTTAATGTATGCGCGATAAGCTGCCACTGGTATTGTTAAAACATCACTCCAAGCTTGTTCTTGTTGGTGAAAGAGGACTAGTGTAGATATTTCTAAAGCTTGTTTTGTACCTATTTTTAACCCTAATCTCTCAATCTCATCAGTTTTTGGCTGTTGATTTACTAACCCATGATAATAGTCTCCTATAGTTAATAATATATCATAAATATCACGCGAAATCCTCTTAGCAACTGGCTGTAATAAATTGCCAATAAGCATCGGTTGTACGTGCCAAGTTTCAGCCAATAAATCTTGTGTTGAACCAGAAATATGTGCGGGAATAAGTAAATCAACATCGGAAATAAAATTAGTTTCCGTAGATAATACCATCACAGAAACAATCTCTGCCTCTGGTTCAGTCACAATCATTACATAGCGGGGTGGAGTGTTCCCTTGGAAAAAGCTTTGAGCTTCGGTTGAGTAGAGCTTATTTTCTTCATTTAAAGAAAATTCTCCATAATATTGCACCTGGTAACTTAATTCCCAGATTTCTCCAGGTTGTGGTGTTATTGGGTAATGTTTTTGCATATTAGCAGGTTTGGATTTTTCACGTTTTCTACGCATAGGGTGACATTTCCCAATATTGAAGGATAATTAATTGTCTTAACAAGTAAGCGCATGATTCTATGCCGATAAATAATAAATTTATTAAAGACTTGACAAAAACCTTACCATGTAGATTTTGAACGTCTACGAGTATCTTTGAGTTTAGTATTTTGTTGTTCTTGTTTAATAACTTCGGGTTGCAGTAGTCCTAATTCGATGGTGACACGTCCGACTAATTCCTTCCAACGCTTGGAAACTTCCCCTTGACTAATTCCCAATGCAGATGCTTGTTGGGTTTGGTTTTTACCTGCAACTATAAGTTGCCATATTTTGAGATAACCGCGATCGCCATAACGCGAATCTAGATTAAAAATAGCTTGTTTTGCTTTGCTGATTAAATCAGCACGCGCTACAGCATCCCACAAGTCGAACTCATCAGGAATTGTCTCTACCAAAGAGATATCTGTACCAGTAATGGTTGCATCGAGACTTTGGTGCTTTCGCAAACATTCTTTTTTGACAAAGTTAATAATCTCATACCGTGCTACAACAGTAGCCCAACGCTGAAATTCTTTAATCCCACCCTGAAACTTACCCGCGTTCAGGGCTTCGTAGACTTTCATTATGGCAGTTTGTGCGGCATCTTCGCAAGATACGGAAGTTTCTCTAGTATATTTGCGAGCAATCTTAGTGATTAGCTCTTGATGCTCTGCATCAATTAGTATAGTAGCAGGCTCTGCCACTGGTTTTGACTGCATATATTATCTCAACTTAATAAGCAGATTAGTTCCAGAGACTAATCTCTAATTTGTTTGTTCCAGATTTACCTAGTATTTTTGAGAATAAAAACACAGGTAGTTTGACTACGTATTTTATATATAGGTTTGGATATGGGATTTTATGCATCCACTGAGTAATTTAATTTGGGCTAAAAAGCTTTGTAAGCAAGGCTTTAATAACTTTCTCTCATGTCATCCAAAAAATTTCAGAAAAATTTGGAATAATCTATTTTGCTCATTTGTTATTGAAAGTGAGGACAAAAGAAAGCACCTCTAGAGATTATAAATAATTAAATGTGAGGAAATACTCATGAAGAATCATCTTCAAATCAAAAGCCTAATTCTCGGTTTATGTGATTACTCCTGATTGGCTTGAATAATTTGTTTGTCAGGATAGTGGAGTAATACAACTACAACCGCTATCCAATGATGAATAGCAAAATACCCTGATTTTACTTGTCAAGCAATATTCCAACCTAATCAAATTTCCAGGGATTATCTTATGGCATTAAATACATCGAAAGTTACCCGAACTCTCTTTTTATTGCTAGTTAATACTGCTCCTGCGGTATTCATTTCTAGTACAGCAGTCATGGCAGAACCTGTTCCTGTTGTACCTCCTCATTTAAGAACTCCACTACCAAAAGTCTGTATTGACCGTGGACTTTCTGAAAATGCTTGTGCAAAATTTTTATCAGAGCTTCAGGACAGTAGAATTCTTCGCGACATCAGAATCCAACGAATACCGGAAATAAAAATTCCTGATCGTTGTCTTTCTTGTCCACCTATTCCTACGATTGATTCCCAGATTCAGCCTGTTGTGAAGTAAGAGAACTAGTTTCTCACATTAAGAACAAATCAAACATTACAAAGAAATAATCATTTATGATTCGTCCAATCTATGCACTTTCTCATTTAAGTGTCGTTGCTATGAGCATTGCTACAATCGGCATATTATCAGCTGCTGCTGCTCATGCAGACACAAAGGTTGTGGTTCGCATGACTACAGGATCTGACGATTTGCGTGGTGGTAACAATGCTTTCATTAGCCTCAATTTGGTAAGCGGAGGAAGCACTGCTGAACAACCCCTTGGTGGTGGTTTTGGTCAAAACAGCGTTGTTCAGCGAAATATCACTTTTAATGAAACGGTGTCGTTAAATCAAATCAGGAGTATCACCATTCGTCACGATGGTTCTCCTCGCTCTGGTCATCCTTTTGATGGGTATGATAATTGGGACTTGCAAAGGATTTTAGTCTCCTTTGCTAACCGCAGTTTTCGTCCTACTGGAAACATTTACAACTCTGTCAATGATCCAGCTAGAAGGCGTTTTGTACAACGATTTACTGGAGAGACTCGCCAAATTGTGTTGCCCCGGCAATGATTTTTAATTTTTCTAGAAAGTTGCGATCGCTTTGATTTTAAGCGATCGCATTTTTTTAATTTTTTTTGGCTAATTCGATGACTTGTGTACACACCGTAGCTTAATCCTTCAGCGGCAGAAAAATCGTTAAAACTTCGCCGTGCTGCGGACGCTGACGGACAATTAGCTTACCGCCGATCGCCTGAAATAAATGCTTTGTCGCAGAAAGATTTAAACTAATTACACCCGTCTCTGGTTGGAACATCAACAATTGACCTAAAGCTTTACGAATTGGTGGGGTTACGGCTTCATAAGTGTTGTCACTATGTTTGCATTGACTATGCGGTGATAATTGTAACTTTAATTGATCGCCGGCAGGAATAACGTGTACTTGAATATGGCTACCGGCTGGTAAGCTGCGGGTAAAATTTTCGATTAAACCGGTGAGTACGCGATCGAGCATGGAAGGATTGCTTACCACCATTGGTAATTGCTGCGGTAAGACAACATCTAAAGTTAAATTACGTCGATTTGCGGTTTGTTGCCAACGGGGAATGCTCTGTTGTAAAACTTGATCTAGAGAAGTTGGTGTCAGTTGAGTGTTGCTCGATTTTGCGGTAGCACAAGTTTCTAACTCTGCGGCTTTAAAGAGCAACTCCATACGATCAATTTGCTCTGTACACTCGTGATCGATAACTTCCAAGCGCTTGATCACGTTTGCTGGTAATGTTTTCTGCTTTAATAGCAGACGTGTCATGGTACGAATTGTTGTCAACGGTGTGCGGACTTCGTGAGCAAAAGCTTGAAGCAATTCTACATCGGGACGGGGTGAACGATGAGCAGAGGCAGAAGAAGGAAAATGTTCTTTATCGTGTCGGTTGGTGGTTTTTTCTTCTTGGGGTAGTTGCGTTAACAATAACTGACTAAATTGCATCAAGATGTGGTAATCTGGTGCAACTGGTTCGTATTTCTGTACTAAAGAATTGAGTTCAGCGTAAAAATCAGGATTGTTTAGCATGACTCTCGCACCAAGCGATCGCCACGCCATCTGAACTACTTCTGGATCAAAGGAAAAGGAAAACCTTTTTTTACTGCAACTATCTTCTGCTAAAACTAGTACTAATCTAAATTTTTCTGTAAAAATTAAGCAAAATTGCTCACTTCCCAACGGATCGGCAGCTAATAAAGGCAGTACCGATTCATGAGGAGCAATTTCATCTGCCATTACTGTTGTCCCAGTCGGCATTTGAAATGGCATCAATGCCAACGGGTTGAATGGTTTTGCTGTAAAAGTTATTGTTTGCAAGCTTTGAGTTAATCTAGGATCGCTGAACAAAGGTGCTGGTGCAGCTAAAACTAATCCTTGGGTAGCATCAGTTGAAGTAGTTGCTAAAGTATTTAATAGCAACTGTTCAGTTGCAGCTAAACTGACGCACCACTGCCGGTCTGATGCAGCAGGTGAACATTCAGCCACGTTTAATTGACTTTCGGCTAAAATTTCACTCAGACTTGGCAAGATCCATTTGTACACAGGTTTTCACCTCTTAGTTCACTCAAGGGCTGACAGCATCTATAAAATACATATCTACTATGAGGTTATAGTTATTTGTGTACTGTCAACAGTCGTAGAACCGAACACCTTAGGAGCGATTTCCCCTAGAACAGCGATTGAGTATTCATTGTGGCTAGTGAATATTATTAGCTAGAAACGTTGCACCACTCTTAACTAGACATCTCCAGAGTCATACGTAGAGACGTAGCACTTGGTAGTCTAATCAAGGGTTTAGGGCAACGCATAATTAGTTTCTACCAGATGTCTACTGTAAAATTGCATAAGCCAAAAAGTGTTTGATATTTTGCACCGGACGATTAAAATCGCGGCGTTGCGCGTACAAAGTCCGCCTATGCGGACTAATTAGCATTCTTGTTTGCGTCTCTGCGTGAGATAAAAAATTGCATAAGCCGATGCGATTAGTGCGATCGCGCTGCTTTGTGCCAAAGCGGCAAAGCTACTATTTAAAGAACTAGTTAAAAGGATTTATCTAGAGTGAAATTGAACGAAAGTATTTCTACTGTGTTTGACTTTACTTGATATACTTTATACATAAAACATCAAATCTTTATGTACTTAAATCTTTTATAAGAAGAATAATGGGAATACTAGGGTAAATCAGATTCAGTAAAGTGCTTACCTACCTATGAACCAAAAATCTCCTATCACCAAGACTTGTGCTTGTTGCAATGTTGTACGCTGTCGGAATAGGGAAGCAGGCAAACTCTTTCTCTGGTTCCCCGTTCCACATACCCTGAAAAAAGTTACCTCCTACCTCCAGCAGTTTGCCGTAAAGTATGAACTGATGCACGAGCGACCAGGACTGAGTTTGGACTGTAGACCCGGACAGGCTCAAGAAATTGCCCGTAACCTGGCTCAACTATTTGCACCCAGAGAATTAAGAGAGACGCAAGTCCTTTTCATTCGAGGCACTATCCAGCCTCAACTCCAAGATTTTAGTGACATAGCCTCATTGCAGCGCTTCATTAAGTTCAACCAGTCGGACTGGCTGGTTGAAATGCTGGCAACAGAACGATTCACTAGTCACTTCCAAGCGATCGTCTCAATTAAAGATACATCCCAGATTTATGGATATGAATCGCTCTTGCGGGGGCTGGATGAACAAGGCAATTTAGTATTGCCAGCACCTATTCTGGATTTAGCAACAGAAGCCGGACTCCTGCCACAACTAGACCGAGTTGCTCGTCTGAGCGCAATCAATCAATTCACCCGTCATCAAGTGAGCGGGCATATCTTCGTCAATTTTTCACCCACAGCCCTTTATGACCCTGCTTCTTGCCTATACAGTACGGTAGAAGCAATTGATCGAGCAGGCATTTCCCATGAGCGCGTCGTCTTTGAAGTTGTGGAGTCAGACACTCCTCAAGATTTAGCCCACCTCAAAGCAGTGCTGCAATACTACCGGGATGGTGGGTTTTTAGTAGCCCTTGATGACCTTGGTTCTGGTTATTCCAATCTGAACTTGCTGCATCAGTTACGTCCTGACTTTATCAAGTTGGATATGGAGTTAATTCGAGATGTGCATCAAGATTTGTATAAAGCCTCGATTACTGAGAAACTTCTAGAGATCGCTCAAAAGTTAAACATTCAGACCGTTGCTGAAGGAATTGAATGCATCGAGGAACTAAACTGGCTGCGAGAACGAGGTGCAACGCTTGCCCAAGGCTATTTGATTGCCAGACCTAGTGCAGTCCCTGTCACTACAACCCCTCGTTTTGATTCGATCGCCTTAACTGTCGCATCTGCTTCTCAGCCGGTTAAGCAGCGCGTCCAACACCAAACTGAGTCCGAGCGAATTGTCGCGGCTGTTACCCAGCGCATCCGACAATCATTGGAGTTGAACGAGATTTTGCAAACTACAGCAGCCGAAGTGCGACAACTGTTTGAGGTAGACCGAGTGGTAATCTATCAGTTTAAGCCAGACTGGAGTGGGTTAGTTGCTGTAGAATCCCTAGCAGAAGGGTGCATGTCCATCCTGGGATTTAACGTTATGGATACGTGCTTTCAATCTACACATGCAAGTTACTACCAACAAGGCAATACTACATCGATTGAAGATATTGAAAATGCCGGACTATCGCCGTGTCATGTTAAGCTCCTGCGGAGTTTGCAAATCCGGGCAAACCTTGTGGTACCCATCTTGCAGCAAGACCATTTGTGGGGGTTATTGATCGCTCATCAATGTCGTAACTCCAGACGATGGCAGCAATCCGAAGTTAACTTGCTTAACCAGCTAGCAGGTCAAGCAGCGATCGCTATTCAGCAATCGGAACTTTACCAGAAATTACGACAAGTAAACCAGGAATTAGAGCGTGTTGCCTCTTCAGATGGTCTGACTCAAGTGGCAAATCGACGCTGCTTTGATGATACGCTTAAGGTCGAGTGGCAACGGTTGGCATCAGAGCAAGCCTCACTATCTTTGATTTTGTGTGATGTAGATTACTTTAAGCTTTACAACGATACCTATGGACATCTGGCAGGAGATGACGCACTCAGACATGTTGCCAAGGCAATCTCTCAATCAGTCAAACACCCTGCTGATTTAGTTGCTCGATATGGTGGAGAAGAGTTTGCAGTTATTTTGCCGAATACCGATGTCGAAGAAGCTATCATACTTGCTAGAGAGATCCAGACTAATATTAGTGCATTACAACTGCCCCATCGGAATTCTCAAGTCAGTAAATTCATCACCCTAAGTCTTGGCGTCACAACTATTACTCCTGATAATCAATCATCTGCTGCCACCTTGATTACTGCTGCTGACCAAGGACTCTACAAAGCAAAAGCACAAGGGAGAAATTGTATCGTGCAGATGGACTGTGAAAAGCCTAGCATAATATCTATTATTTAGTACCTCATAAGGCAAATCAACCCGGAGAAAATGAAATGCCCGGTATGGATATGCACCATTAACAATTAATAACTAACTTTGATGGGTGCATCTTTAATTAAACAATAAGGACGACTGTAGCACAGTGGAAGTTCTAAAGCGTGAGCCTGCAAAAATTCTGAATCGTTCATTACCTGCTCAGTCTCACCATCGAAAACAATTTCCCCTTGACTCAATACAACAGTGCGGGAACAAAGTTCCAAAGCTAAATCTAAATCGTGGGTAGCAATTAGTTGAGTAAAAGGCAAAGTTTGTAACAAATCAATTAACTGACGACGCGATCGCGGATCTAATTGAGCAGAAGGTTCATCCAATACCAAAACCTGCGGATTCATCGCTAAAACCCCTGCGATCGCAATCCGTTTTTTTTCCCCTCCAGACAAATTATCAGTATTTCGTTGCCCAAACCATTCTGGATCGATATCAACCGCAGCCATAGCTTCAAGAACCCGCTTTTTAAGTTCTTCGTCTCGCAAACCCAAATTCATCGGACCAAAAGCAACATCTTCCCATACTGTGGGCATAAATAGCTGATTATCTGGATTTTGAAAAACTAATCCGACAAAGTTCCGAATTTCTCGCAAATTCTTAGGTTCTACTAACCATTCCCCAATAATTACTTCTCCTTCTTGAGGTAAAGTAATTCCATTTAAGTGAAACTGTAACGTAGATTTTCCTGAACCATTTGCTCCAATTAATGCTACCTTTTCCCCAGCTTCAATAGATAAATTAATTTTTCTTAAAGCCTGAGTTCCATCAGGGTAGGTATAGCTAAGATTTTTGATTATTATCGGATTATGATGCATCAATATAATCTGATATTAGTTAGTGGTTAATTGATAGTTGATAGTGGGTAGTGGTTAGGGGATAGTGGTTATTAGTTAGTTGATAGTGGTTAGTAGACAACTTATAACTTACAAAATCAAATAAACAGCTTGTCCAATTAATGCTAAAATCACCGTCAAAGTTAAAGCGATCGCATCATTTCGTCCTGGTTCTGGTAATTTTTCTATCGGCATTACTCCTTGATAACCCCGCGACAGCATCGCTTGATGAATGTGGTTTCCTCGGTCGTAAGTGCGGATAAATAGCGCTCCAATCATATTACCAAGTACCAAACGAATAGTTTGATTACCGTTCATCAAGTTGCGCGATGCTGCGGCTCGTCGCATAATGTTAAATTCACCGATCAACACACCAATATAGCGATACATTGAAGCCAAAATTGCGACTAACAAAGGTGGGGTTCGCAGTTCGATTAAAGCATTAAGCAAGGCTGATACTGAAGTTGTTAAAGTTAACAAATTCAACATCAGTAAAGATAGCAACGCCTTAGTGGTGACACTACCTAACACAGTTAGCCCGACTGTAGTAATTTGCAAGGGACCCCAAGCCCAAAGTACTGTACCACCACCTCGGAACAAAGTACCCAAAAGCACAACACCCACAAAACCGAACTCAACAGCTAAACGTTTTAGTAGCACGCTGAAGGTGACTTTACTGAGTAATAAAATGCTTGCCACAGCCAAGGCATAAATTGCCCAAGTCCACCAATGTCCATTTGGTGTGAGGGCAATTGCAAATACAAGCAGCAATGTACATAGTATTCGGGTGCGGGGAGCGAGTTTGTGCCAGAGAGTAATCTGTTTACTATTAACATCAAGAGCGATCGCCCCAATATGTAGCAGCATCTAAGAATTTTGGATTTAGGACTTACGCATTTTGACGAAAAACTCAATCTTTAGATGAACTTGTACCACGTACAACTAATTTGCCAATTCCCCAAGCCAAGCCAAAAACGGCTAAAGTTCCGACTAAACCAGCGATGGGAGTAGCTACAGCTTCGGGTACACCTCTGAGGGCATATTCATCAAAAACAGCGTAGAAAGGTAGCTTTTTAGCTGGTGCATCTTCATGTGCTTTATCCTCAAATTTGAGATCCTGGGAGACTCGATCCAAGCCATCAGGGTTTTTACTGGCAAAGGGAGAAACAAAAATTGCAATTAGCAAAGCAATACCCAAACCAGCTATTACAAAAGCCCGATTGCGCGATCGCATATCATTACTCATAGTTGAATCCCTATTAATAACGTGACAGAGGACGAGATACAACCACCTTGCGTGGGGGATCGTAAAATAAATCCGGTCGAGTCCGCCAAATAAACGAAAGAGCTACTACGGTAATCGCTGCTTCACCAATACCGATTAGTACGTGCCATGATGCCATTGCAGCCAAAGCAACAGTTAACGGAACTGTTCCAGATATAGCTAGTTGTACAGCACACATAACAGAGGCAACCACTACACTTGCCCAAGCTGCAACAGAGGAAGCAATTGCCATTCCTGACAATTTATTGCCACCTATGGTAAACCGAATTGCTTTGTATAGATAATAACCACCAAATGTGCCAATCAACCCCATATTAAAAATGTTGGCGCCCAGCACAGTCAAGCCCCCATCTTGGAATATTACGGCTTGGACGATAAACACCGACACCATGACCAAAGAACCAGCCCAGGGACCCAACAAAGCACCTGCGAGGGTTCCACCCAAAAGGTGTCCGGAAGTGCCTCCAGGAATAGGGAAGTTTATCATTTGAGCCGCAAAGATAAAAGCACCACATACACCCATTAGGGGTACAGCTCGTTCTTGGTATTCTGTCTGCGCTCTCTTCAGCGCGAGTGCAATTAAACCGATGGCAATTACCCATGTGACAGCGATAATAGGTAAATTCAGAAAGCCATCGGGGATGTGCAGGGCTAACTGCGGCTGAGTTATCCAGTACAGCCAGCTTGAATATGTAATAAAAGTAAACACAATTATTCCTGTAATCTAAAGACTTTTTCAGTCAGCTTAGGCAATATAGGCAACATTCGACATTAACTGAGAATTTCCTAATATTTCAATGCTGTGGGGGGGCATTTTTACTGAAATTACACATTGGACATCCGGTAGAAAAGACGTAGAGACGTTCCGCCGGAACGTCTCTACAATTGTGTGGAATGTCGAAAAATCGTGAGATAAGGGGTGATACCCCACCAATCGCAATAGCTGTATCCTTTCGTTCTCGACGTAGTTGAAGTGGCTTCTCTTCTCCTGGTTGTCCTTTTAACACATAAATTCACCGGAAAACTAATAAAAATTACATAATCATTGGGTATTATTATTTGGGTTTAATAAGTGGTGGGGTGTTAATGTTGGTTCGGCGTAAACGTATCGTTATTATTCCTGTTGGTCTGAGCATTGCCTTGTTGCTCAGTGGTTGCGATAACAGCAAAGTTGCTCAGTGCGATCGCCTGATGAAGACTGTTAGTGAAGGAAATGCTCTGATTGAAAAAAATAAAGGTCAGCAGGTGACAACCAGTTTGAAACTAGCGGCTGATCTCCAAGCTGTCACCAAATCGCTCAAGGAAATGAATCTACCAGATCCTGAACTGAAAAAATATCAAGACGAATTTGTGAAAGTGTTTGACACTCTCGGCAAACAGATAACCAAAGCAGGTAAAGCTCTTGGTTCAGCTAAAACAGCACAAGCCTCAGAATCTGGTAGAGAAAGAATACAAAAAGCTAGAACAGATATCGATACCGCATTCACATCCGCAGCAACCACGGCTAAACAGTCTGATGCTTTAGAAGCTGAGGTGAAAAATTACTGTAGCCAACCGGAATGAAAAAGAGGGGGAAGGGGTAAAGGGGAAAGGGGAAAGGTTTTTTAAGAGGGAAAAGGCTAATAGCTAATGGGAAAAAAGCAGTTAGCATATTCACTTACTAGTCATTTTTATTACGTCTAAGTACGAAAAATTCCTGAAATACACCAATTTTATATGTCAAGAGAAATATTGGTGTTAGTAAGGTGAAATACAATGAGCGATATCGGTCTGCTGATGGCGGGCGTGTTAATTACTGGGCAAGCATTTCCGCCCAAATTACCTGAACAGCCATTAGTTGAGTCAGATAATGTGGTGCAGCAGTCAAAACATAGTCAGGCAATGAAAATTGTCCCACCGACTCAAATCACACCACCTGAATTGATACAACCAGATGCAAGTCTCCAAACCGTTCAATCAGCGCTAAAACCAGAGCATCAAAATATACTTAATAAATTTAGAGAAAAAATTGAGTCTCAAAGCTCCTTTACTCAAGTAGGGGATCAGGGAGACAAGGGAGACAAGGAAGACAAGGAAGACAAGGGAGACAAGGGAGACAAGGAAGACAAGGAAGACAAGGAAGACAAGGAGACAAGGAGACTTGGGGGAATTTCTTCCCCTGCTCCCCCTGCTCCCCCTGCCTCCCCTGCCTCCCTCTCCCCCCCTCCTCCACTCCCTCCATCACCCCAAATGTCTCAAGTCACATCGGTGTCACAACTGGACGATGTGCAACCTTCAGACTGGGCTTTTGGAGCTTTGCAATCTCTGGTAGAACGCTATGGCTGCATTGCTGGATATCCAAATAGGACTTATCTAGGTAACACTGCGATCAATCGTTATGAATTTGCATCTGGTTTAAACGCTTGTTTGGAGCAGATTAATAAATTAATAACCAACAATACAGCTAATACTGTTAAAGATGAGGATTTAATCGCGTTACAACGCTTACAAACTGAGTTTCAATCAGAGTTAAAACAAGTTGAGCAACGGGTAGACAATTTAGAAAGCCACGCAAGCGAAATACAAGGAAATCAGTTTTCCACGACAACGCGACTACTTGGGCAAGCTATATTTAGTCTCCAGGGAACGAATAGCGCTGATGTCGATTTGTTTCCTAGAGATAAAGTGCCAGAACGCAAGGCAGAAACCAATCTGACTTTTGCCAATAGCGTGCAACTAACCCTCGCGACTTCTTTTACAGGGAAAGATTTACTGCTAACTGGGCTGAGTTCGGGAAATTTAAATTCTTCTGCGTCCTCAGTATTTAACAATATGGGGCGGTTGGGTTTTGAGTCAAATACAAATAACGATTTATATATCAGTGATTTATCTTATCGATTTCCGCTTTCAGACAACTTGGGAATTATTATCGGTACGGTGGGTGTTAATCCTAGTAACACCTTTCGCGGTATTAATCCTTTAGAAGGGAATGGTGAGGGAGCAATTTCTTTATTCGGTCAGCGTAACCCGATTTTGGCAATTGGTAACGGTACTGGGGGTATTGGCTTTGACTGGCAAATAAGCGATCGCCTGAGTTTACAAGGCGTTTACAGTGCCGAAATTCCCAGTTTTCCCGGTGATATCCAAGTTGGGGGACTTTTTGGCGGCAGATATACCGCCGGCGCTCAACTAACTGTCGCACCCACCAATAAAATCGATGTCGGGCTGCATTATCTTTTCTCCCACTCCCCTGATGGCTTACTAGGAACCGGTACCGGCGATGCTCAGTTAATTTCCCCTTTTGCACCTGCGACAGCTTTTGATACCCATGCTGTCGGCGCTACCGTCGCATGGCGCATTAATCCTAATTTTCACTTAGGGGGTTGGGGAGGCTGGACTCACTCAAATCCAGTCAATCTTCCTGGAAGTGTGGAAACTACAAACTGGATGGTATTCGCTGCTTTTCCTAATTTACTGCGTTCCGGTAATTTGGGCGGCATTCTCGTCGGACAACCCCCGAAAATTACTTCTAGTTCTTTACCTGAAGAATTCAATTTTCCCAACTTTTCTGAAGGAGGTACAGCGGGTGGACGGGACGACACATCACTGCACGTAGAACTTTTTTATCGCGCTCAACTCAATGACAATCTCTCTCTCACTCCGGGTATCTTTGTGATTTTGAATCCAGATCACAACACTGCTAACGATCCCTTGCTAATTTGGGCATTAAGAGCAACATTCCGGTTTTAATTTTCTACGGATGTAAATGTAAATAAATGCACTAATTGCATACGGTTGTAGATAGTTCAGTTTCATTTTCACGCGCGTAATTTCCAGCAGATATTCCCCTGCTATAAAAACATGCGTGATTTTTTTTTTCATATTAATCAAGGAAGTTTTCAATGCAATTAAAATCGTCAGCAATTAAAACCAAATCCAACTCCCAAATTAAGAGTTTCGTAGTGAGCGCTTCAGCGCTCAAATCAAGGACTAAAGTCCTTACTACATTATTCACCTATCAAAATTCCTTTAGTGGACTACTAGTTATTACTAGCAGTATAGCCGCAGCCATTATCGGTTTCGGGGCAGAATCTGCTTCCGCTCAAATCACAATTCAAACTACTGGGGCTTTATCAGGTACTATCCAACTTCCCAAATTTAATCCTAACTTCAATCGGGTGATTACTCGTGTAGATACAAATTCCAAGGGTACTTATTCTCGCCAAGGTGTACCTTTGTATACGTCTAACTATGTAAAGGTACAAACTCGTGCCGATGGCAGTCTGCATTACTTCGTTGACTTTAAGGGACTTCCGGTTGTCTCATTTGATGGCTTACTGACTTCACCAGCACTTTCAAGCGGTAGTTTGACACCCTATAATTATCAAGGAAAATTGCCCGGAACCAAATTTGAAGCTGTAGTTCAAGATGAGTTTGGGTTAAAAAAAGCGCTCTACACAGGCATTGTCACCGATCCAAAAACGGGACAGCGGTATCAAGGTACTTTTAAAGTCACTGGACAAGGACCGCGATATAGCGATCGCAATGGTAGTGCTACCCCTACAGTGTTTGACTTCAAGTCGGATATACCAGGTAAACCAACCATCAGCTCGTTGAAAATGACTAATGCACCTCTGGTAAAGTTATTTATCACTATTCCCGCAGGTACAACTCCCATCACTCCCCGTAGTGATGCTGGTGGTGGTACACCGATCGCTGGTGGTGTTACACCGATTGATGTTGGTGGTATACCGATCGCTGGTGGTGGTATACCGATCGCTGGTGGTAGTACATCCATTGATGTTGGTAGTACATCCATTGATGTTGGTAGTACATCCATTGATGTTGGTAGTACACCGATTGATGTTGGTAGTACATCCATTGATGTTGGTAGTACACCGATTGATGTTGGTAGTACACCGATTGATGTTGGTGGTACATCCATTGATGTTGGTGGTACATCCATTGATGGTGGTAGTATTGATAGTGAGATTATGTCACCCATACAAAGCGCGATCGCAACAGAATCAAATTCTCCCTCACCCTCTGCTGAACCCAATGTAGAATTTAGTAACGGTAATTCTTCGGCACGAAATCCTTTAAGTATTGCCTCAAATATTTGCTCGCGCAAAGATATAAATTGCCCGACAAAACCATCTGCATCCAAGCAAACTATTGGTCCGCGCAGTCGAGTGCTGCTGCGTTAGGGAAATTGGGCATTAGACATAGGCATGAAAATGTAGAGACGTAGCAGTGCTACGTCTCTACAGGGGTTCGGGATAACGCATATTTAATTTTTACCAGATGTATATTGGGCATTAGACATCTCCATAAATTAATTATGCGTTACCCGAAACCCTTGTAGAGACTTTCCAGTGGAACGTCTTTACCTCTTTTCTTGTTTTTCTTCCCCCTTCCCCTCTTAAAAAAGCTCCTTTCCCCAATTTGGCAAGAAAAATAACACACCAGCTAATTGCACCCCTTAAAATAGTGTCAATCAGACCTTTTTTGGGAAATGCATATGAAAGAACGTCTTTCTGAATTACTACCCATAGTCATGCAAGTCTTGCAAAGAAATGTGGGCTGGATGACTTGGAACTTATTTCTGGCTTTTATACCTTTGGCTTTGAGTGTTTGGTTGTTTCGCACTCGTCGCGGACGTTCTTGGGTTTGGTGGTTTGGCTTCCTGGTGTTCTTCGCTTTTTTACCGAATGCACCTTATTTATTAACTGATGTCATTCACCTAATAGATGATATCCGTAGAGTTCCATCGATATGGATGATTACTTTAATCATAATTCCAGTGTATTTGGTGGTGATTTTATCTGGATTTGGGGCTTATGTAATATCTTTAATTAATTGGGGTTACTACTTACACCGCATTGGCAAAAGCCAGTGGATTTTGGGTGTTGAGTTAATTACCCATGCTTTGAATGCCGTTGGTATTTATTGGGGACGATTTTTGCGTTTCAATAGTTGGGATTTTATTACGCAACCTGATGCCATAATCACCAAAGGCGTAGAAGAAATTCTTGGTAAACAGCCTTTGGTTATTATCGCCATCACTTTTGTTGTACTAACAGCCTTACACTGGCTGATGAAAAAAGTGATTTTGAGTTTTCTTAAGCAACCGCAGAATAAGGTAGACATGAAGTCACGATCATCTCAAAATAAAGATGCAGCAGAACACATCTAGAGCGGCAATTTTCCTAATTAATAAAGTTTTTGCCGTGCTGCTTCTAAAATTATCTTTTGTTCGGCACGAGCGATCGCTTTATATGTTCGTTCTACCGCTTCTGGTTCCACAGATATAGACGTAATCCCCCATTCGACCAACTTATCAATAATTTCTGGATACAGCGCTGGTGCTTGTCCGCAAATTGAGCAAGGAATCCCGGCAGATTTTGCCATTGAAATTAGTTGAGCTACAGCTCTCATCACTGCTGGATGTCGTTCATCAAATGAAGACGCTAACTCTCCTTGTTCTCGATCTACTCCTAATAGTAGTTGAGTTAGGTCATTTGTACCAATAGAAATTCCTTGTACACCTGCTTTGACATATTCTGGTAATAAAAATAGCACACTTGGCACTTCTGCCATAATCCAAAGTTGAAATTGTGGCTTTTGAGTTAACCCTGCTGACTCAACTTTTTGACGACAAAAAGAAAACTCTTCCACAGTGCGAACAAAAGGCAATATTAAATGGATATTGTTGTAGTCTGCTTGCTGTATTGCCGCTATTGCTTCAAGTTCCAACTCAAAAACTGCGGAATTTTGCAAATAAGCAAAAGTGCCACGCTCACCTAACATCGACTGTTGCGAAGATGGTACATTAGAACTAAATGATGTCAATTCGTGCGATCGCCAATCTAAAGAGCGATAAAAAACTGGTCGTGGTGCAAACGCACGAACAAACTGCATCATTTGCTCAGACCATAGCTCTAATAATTGTGCCTTACGTCCGCTAGAAAGCCAACTACTCGGATGTTGTCCTTCAAGTATTGTTAATACCATCAATTCTGAGCGTAACAATCCTACCCCATCTAGAGGCAAATTTTGCACCTGTTCTATCAGGCTGGGCTGACTTAAATTAACCAGCAACTGTGTAGCAATCATGGGTAGGTGCGCTGACAAAAAAATAGGTGAATCAGAGACTAAAGGTTCCGTTTTCAAGTTGCCCAGTTGAGACTGTTGCCCTTTGTGGTATCCTGTAACTTGGGTAATGAGGGGAACTTCCTGACTTTCCGTATCATCTTTTCTTACACGATAAACTTCTCCCCTGTCACCATCCAAAAGTAGGCGATCGCCTGTTTGAATTAAAGTGGTGGCATCTTTTGCACTCACTACAGCTGGGATACCCAACTCTCTAGCAAGAATTGCCGCATGGCTGGTCAATCCTCCTTTTTCTGTGATGATACCGACAACTTGCTGCAATAACGGTAGCCAATCGGGAGCGATCGCTCGTGCAACTAAAATAACTCCTTTAGGTAGTTGTTCTGATGATAAAAGTGAATTTACTACATAAGCTGTCGCTGTCACCCGACCCGTCCCTGCTCCTATTCCCTTGAGAAAGTGTGTGTTGGAAACCGCAAATTGGGGAGCGGTAACTTTTATCAGATAAAGCTTTGGAGCCGGAAATTCCTCAGAGATAGTCCACTCAACGGTATAATTTGTACCGAGATCATTTTCAAGTAGATTCGCCAGTTGAATTAATTGTTGCAAATATTCTTCTTGTAAAGCGTACTGTTTTTGTTGAGATAACTCAAGCAAATGTGCCACCAAACAAGTATTATCTAGCGCCAAAGAATCTGTAGGTGCATTAAGACGATAAGCAAGCATTTTATTGCCCAGTTGTCGTTCTCTGACAACGCCGGTTTCCCGTTGAATGTAGTAAACATCGGGTTGAACTTCGCCGTGTTGCAGTGACATTCCCAATCCCCAGGTTGCTTCAATATCCCATCCAGAAGAGTTGGAATTGAGTAAACCGCTAGCGAGTGCATTTTCAATTCCTTGCACTAAAACTGCTAAATTAATTTGTCGCAGGTCAATTCCTAGACGTTGCCAATATAGTAAACTTTTGGCACGAAATAATTGGCTCCAAGTGTATTTTAATGCCAAAGCGATCGCTTCATATTCACAACGGCAAATTTGCGACTCCAGCAACCCAGATATATTCCCGACTCCATGCGTTGCAGTCGGTATCGCCAAAGTAGGTCGAAAAATTAAACACGCAGTTTTCCATTCCTTAGCTGCTTCAAGAATTTTATTCACCCACTTTGATGGTACAGTCGCCGCGATAATTTCCTGATGTAAATGACCAGCCACCTGTTGTAATTGACGCCAATTATTCACATCTAGGTGTAACGAAGAATAAGGCAAATCGGCAACTAATGCCTCTGAACTATTAAGAGTTTCCAGAAATTGCCGCAAAATTTCCGCACCCACTATAAAACCAGGCTTCACCGGGTAGCCACGCTGCATAATTCTGCCCAAGTGAAACGCTTTGTCACCAAGTTTGGCGCGGTCTTGCAGTTTAATTTGGTCAAGCCAGTAGAGTTTATCCACTCAAATTGTTAATTGTCAGTTGTCATGTAACTACGGGCATTATCTCCTGGTAGTTTGTCAGATTTCATCTACTCATTACCTTCGTTAACCCTCCTGTACCCGTGGCAAAAGGGGTTTAGTTAATTTATATAGTTGCACATGGGAGTATATTAATAATTAAAGTAGAATATAAGATTATTTTTTCTCTAAAAATATAAGCATTGTTAAGCACTTACTACCTTTTGCCCAATGATTGGCTAAATATCACTTTCCGGCTATGCCTCGCTTTGCTTTTTGGGGCAATTATCGGCTTAGAACGGCAACTCAAGCACAAACCCGCTGGTTTAAGAACTCATATGTTGGTATGTTTTGGTTCAGCGGTATTTACTCTCATACCTCTGCTCACAAATACCACTCAACCAGATAATAATTCTCTTAGTCGCATCATTCAAGGAATTACAGCTGGTGTTGGATTTCTTGGTGCAGGGGAAATTTTACGTGAATCTTCCCAAAAATCACAGCATTCTGAAGTTCACGGATTGACATCAGCAGCAGCTATTTGGGTTTCCGCTGCTTTGGGAATTGTCGCTGGCTGTGGTTTCTGGCAGTTAGGATTAATTGCTGTTGTACTGACTTTTTTGGTTCTCAACCTTTTTAAAAGGTTAGAAAAAGGTTATTACTTAAAAGTCAAGCATCAAAAGGAAGATATTTATAAGTTGGGAATTCCGCCAATTGAGGAAAATGAGCGTACAGACACAAATCAAGATAATAAATAACTTTATACCACCCAAGTACAACATTGCACAAGTTCGTAGCGAATCCTAGAGAAAAAAACTCTGCGTACCTCTGCGCTTTCCTCAGCGTCCCTCTGCGTTAAAAAAACGCTACGATTTTACCCAAAGCTGTACTAAGTCTTAATTAAACAACGCAAGTGCTTTAGCAAAAATAGTTTCTTCTGCTCTAGTTTCCAGAATTGACTTGACTAAATTTATCAACTCACCGTCGATTTTAGTATCATTTTCAATTGTTTTACTAGCTGCATAAAAACTCACATCATCTATTTTTAATTCATTGGTATTGCCTGTTTCCCAGCCTGATGTTTTGCTATCCCAAGAAAGCGATCTACCGCGTAAAGTAAATTGAAACCAAGCTATTTCATCGTTTTTCAATTCAAAAAAAATATCAAAATAGGGTTCTTCTCCTTGGAACCAAACCCTGCTAACATCTCCTTTTTTACTATGTTTAAGTATCTTTTGCTCAATTCTTCGCAATGATGCACCTAAGGATGCAATTTCATTTTTTTCGACAAAATAATTGCTTTTAGGCATGTTGGGAACCGTCAGTAAATTTAATTGAAATAAACAATAAGTATTATTTTTTTACTTGTAATATACAATATGATTACAGCAATTTCTAAGTTACTCCATAAAATATATCTGATTAGGGTATTGTGTATTCGTAGTGAGCGGTTTACCGCTCATAACTTTGATTATAAGGGCTGAAGCCCTTACTACGAAAGAATATTTTTTATTTTCAGTGACTAAAAAGCGGATGTGGATGATATTTCTCCTGCTTTAACGAAAAGAATTTGCGAAGAATTTAACCATTGAGAATCAAAAGAACCGAGGTGAGTTGTAGTAATTAAAGTCTGAAAACGGTCTTGAATAGCATCAAGTAATTGATTTTGTCTGGATGGATCTAGCTCGGCAAGAACATCATCAAGTAATAATAGTGGTGGTTCTCCAACGACTTCTTCAATTAGTTGTAATTCAGCTAGTTTTAAAGCTAGTACCAGCGTTCTTTGTTGACCTTGAGAACCGTATTGACGAGCGGGTGTTTGATTGATAATTAATTCTAATTCGTCACGGTGGGGACCGACAAGGGTTGTACCCTGACGAAGTTCAGCGATCGCTCGCAGCTGAATTTTTTCTAAAAAAGCTTGCTGTATTTGTTCGGGATGATTTTGGTCTAAAGGAACACTAGGAACGTAATTAATTTGTAAAATTTCTGTACTACCGCTAATGCTAGCGTGCCAAGCTTGAGCAATGGGTGTTAATCGTTGTAAAGCGCGATCGCGTCTTCTAATTACTCGTGTCCCCGTGGTAGCTAATTGTGCATCCCACAAGGCAAGTTCTGAGTCTTGAATGTTTGCTGAGTCTTGATGTTGTTTCAAAAAAGCATTACGCTGTCGCAATACCTGATTATATTGTTGCAAAATGTGAGCGTAAATCGGTTCAAGTTGAATTAAAAGCGTATCTAACCAGTTTCGCCGATTTTCCGGACCACCCCGCACCAATTCTAAATCTAAACTAGAAAATTGTACCGCATTCAACACACCGAGAAAATCCATCTGACGCCGCAGATTTTCGCTATTCAGAGCAACCGTGCGGCGACCATTGCGACGTAAAGTTAAAGTTAGATCGCTAATCCCAGTTTGTCGTTGTAAAGTGGCATTAATTTGAGATGCAACTTCCCCATCTTGAATTAAATCGCGATCGCGTGCCATTCTATGCGATCGCAATGTCGCTAACAACTCCACCCCTTCCAACAAATTCGACTTTCCCTGAGCATTATTGCCCACCAAAATAGTTTTCGCAGCAGAAAAATCAACCTGCTGCTCTTTATAGTTGCGAAATTGTCGGAGGTGAATGGTTTTGAGGTACATAGGGGGGATGGGGGAGCAGGGGGAGCAGGGGGAGCAGGGGGAGCAGGGGGAGCAGGGGGAGCAGGGGGAGCAGGGGGAGAGTATTAAATTTTGAATAATCCTTGTCTCCTTGTCTCCCTTGTCCCCCTTGTCCCCCTTGTCTCCTTGTCTCCTTGTCTCCCCCACTGTCCTTAAACGACTTTCTTACCCATTAATCTGAAGAAAATTTTCTCTGCTTCAATCCAGACAAACATCAAAGCACTAAAGCCGATGCAAACCCCTAATTCTTGTAAATTGAGATAGTGAGTACCAAAGAAAGCTCGCAGGGGTGGGACGTATACTAACATCAACTGCAAAATTGTTGTGACAACCACCGCTCCCAATACAAAGATATTAGAAAACGGATTCATTTCTATCGTCAGCTGATTGTTAGAGCGAATCGCGATCGCATGACCCATCTGAGCAATACATAATGTTGTAAACACCATTGTTTTCCAAGCATCGCGATCGCCTGTATACTCTGGTGCATGGGTATGCTGGTAAGCCCACCACATCAAAGCAATTGAGATTATAGCAAAGATAATCCCAATGCGAATCATATAAGAACCTAATCCCCTAGCAAAAATACTTTCGCGGGGATTAAAAGGTGGACGCTGCATTACATCTGGTTCTGGAGGTTCCACAGCTAACGCTAAAGCTGGTAAACCATCTGTAACCAAGTTCATCCATAAGATTTGTAAAGGTGTTAGGGGAACTCCTCCCAAACCGAGTAATGGTGAAGCGGCAATTGTGAGAACTTCGCCAATGTTACTACCTAAGATGTATTTAATAAAGCGGCGAATGTTGGTATATACGACTCTACCCTCTTTGGTGGCAGCAACAATCGTGGCAAAGTTGTCATCAAGTAACACCATGTCACTGGCTTCTTTACTCACATCAGTGCCTGTGATGCCCATCGCGATACCGATATCAGCTTGTTTGAGGGCGGGGGCATCGTTGACACCATCGCCTGTCATAGCCACAAATCGACCCCGACGCTGCAATGCTTGAACAATTCGCAGTTTGTGTTCTGGGGCTACTCGTGCGTAAATGCTTACCAAGTCTACATTTTGCTCTAGTTCTTGGTCGCTCATGCGTTGCAATTCTTGACCGGTGAGGACGCGATCGCCTTCTTTGGCAATTCCTAAATCTGTAGCGATCGCTCTTGCCGTTAGCTGGTGATCCCCGGTGATCATTACTGGACGAATTCCTGCATCCCGACATTCTTGCACAGCTGCCCTTACTTCTGGGCGCGGTGCATCCAGCATTCCCACCAATCCCAGCCAGACTAACTGTTGCTCGGAAGCTTCATCTGATCCTGATGGTGGTACTTCTGTCAACGGTTTGTAGGCAAAACCCAGCACCCGCAAACCTTTGCTCGCCATATTATCATTTTCGGCGAGAATTTGTTTACGTTCTGCATCGGTTAATTCTGCTGACTTATCGCCCAAATAAAGTTGGGTGCAACGTGCCAAAATCAACTCTGGTGAGCCTTTGGTGAACATTAAGTAACGTTCGGAGTTTAACATGTGAGCGATCGCTGGATCGACCGCTGTCATCGGCGATACTCCTGTAGAGACTTCCTCAACTTGAGTAATTACACTCATTCGCTTGCGTTCTGAGGAAAAAGGAAATTCTGCTACTCGCGGTAATTTACTACTCCATTGGTCTTTTTCAATACCGGCTTTTCCCGCAAGTGTGACTAATGCGCCTTCTGTCGGGTCGCCTAAAATTATCCATTGCCCTTTATCTTGTTGCAGTACCGAATCATTACAAACGGCACAGGCAACAAGCATTGCGGGGATTTCGGGATATTGTTCAACGGAAAGTTTTTGACCATTTAACTGAAAATCGCCTGTAGGAGCGTATCCTTCACCCGTGACCCGAAAAGACAAGTTGTTAGTATAAACTGATTGCACCACCATTTTATTTTGAGTTAGGGTGCCAGTTTTATCAGAGCAGATGGTGGTGACAGAACCTAAAGTTTCCACTGCTGGCAATTTGCGAATCAAAGCATTTCGCTTCACCATCCGCTGAGTTCCCAGTGCCAAAGTGACGGTAATTACAGCGGGTAAACCTTCGGGAACTACAGCCACTGCCATACTTAAAGAAACTTCTACAAGTTCTTGGAGGTTGCTAAAACCTCTAGCGGCGATGACACCACCAACAATGACGATCGCGACTAAAATTAAAGAACCAGTAACTAGCACGTTACCTAATTGAGTCATCCGTTGCTGCAAAGGCGTCGGTTCGCTTTCTACCGACTGCAACAAAGTGGCGATTTTCCCCAGTTCTGTTGTCATTCCGGTATTCGTTACCAGAACTTTAGCGCGTCCTTGGACAACTTCTGTACCTTGAAAGACTAAATTCAGGCGATCGCCTAATGATGTATCTTCTGGTAAAATTAATACAGCTTGTTTATTTACAGCTTCTGCTTCGCCCGTCAGTGCCGACTCTCGAATTTGCAAATTAGACTCTTCGATTAAGCGTCCATCTGCGGCTATCTGCACCCCGGCTTCTAGGAAAATAACATCACCAGGTACAATATCCTTGCCGGCGACATCTAGTAGTTTACCAGAGCGGATGACTCGCACATGTGGAGAAGAAAGTTTTTTCAGAGCCGCAAGAGCTTTTTCGGCACGACTTTCTTGAACATAGCCGAGTATACCATTGAGGATGACAATTGCTAAGATAGCGATCGTGTCTTTAAATGGTACTTCACCAGGCTTAAGCTGTCCCGATTGCCAAGACAGAAAATCTAAACCTCCAGAAATCAAGGCTACGGCAATCAGCATCAACAACATAATGTTCTTGAACTGATCGAGTAGAATTTCCCAGGCACTACGACCACCAGTTTCTTCTAGTTCATTGGAGCCGTATTTGTGCAACCGCTGTTCTACTTCTTCGGGCGTTAAGCCAGAGTCTGCGTTACTATCGAGCAGGTCTAACGCTTTATTAACTTCTAAACTATGCCAAACAGGGGCACCTTCGGGCAAAGAATTAGCAGACATCGTATTGGTCACAGGAAATGGTTACAAAACTCGATCATAATCTTAGTGATGGCGATCAAACATCAACTAAAGTTACATTCACACTGTTTCTTGGTTGTCACACCATAAGTGTAATGTCTGAGAGAAGAGTGATTTTTATTGTAAAAATGCATTACAGCAGCCTATCGCTCTAATCGAATACACGTAGAAACCTAGCGGTGTTAGGTCTCTAAAAGATTTTGGGATTTATACATGTACTTTATTTACCTCAAATCTGCCGTATGTCTTATTACTGATAAAACAGTGTGATTTCACACACACATTATACAAAAGTCCAAAAGTTTATTTTGCACTTTACTTGAGAAAGAGTAAAGTTTTTTTTCTCTCCCCCCTCCCCTGTTAAATGTTTACACAAAGAACAATTCGACCGCTTAGTGCTGCTGCCTTATCTGGCATAGCCTTTATCCAAGATACACTCATCGCGATTGACAGCGCCAAAGGGCATCTACTGCAAATTGATCCGATCTCCGACAATACCAAAATTCTGAATTCTCACCAAGTCAGGGAATTTAGGGATGTGACAGGTCTTGCCGTGTGGGAAGATACCCTATGGGTAACGCGGGATAACAGTGTTTATTTGTGTAACCTAAATTCTTTAGGTTTAGAGCATTTTGTTACATTACCTTATCCGGCTGATGGTGTTGCTGTTTGGGAATCAACCGTTTATGTCAGCTGCCAAAAGTTAGGCAGTATTCTGGTTTTCGACCGAGAGACACGAAAGGAGATTACTAAATTTTATGCTCCTGGCGTGGGGATCGAAAATTTGGTAGTTAGTGAAGAAACTCTTTGGGTTAGCGACACCATAGAGCAAACAGTTTACTGTATCGACAGAGCTACCGGAGAAGTTCAATTTAGCGTGTTAACGCCGTTTGCATGTCCTACAGGCATTGGTTTACATAAAAATGGCGAAACAGGCGAAGAAACGCTTTTCGTCGCTTATGCCTCAGAGGAGCCGTATATTCGGGATAATCCCAATGCTGATCCGAGTTATGAATTGACCTATCGCGATCGCACTTTTATTCACCCGTTACATTATCATTACGATCCAGATAAGCGCTACGCCCTCTCTAACGGTTATCTGATAGAAATGTCTTATGCTGAAGAAATTTCTCCCTTAGAAGAGGTGTATTTACAAGATATAGAATGGCGAATTGCCCTACCGTCACAAACTGACCGTCAAAAGCTCAAACACATTGAACCGATTGGTTTGCCTTTTATAGAAGAAGAAATCGACGGACAACGTGTGGCAGTATTCAAACTTGATACCCTTGCCCCAGGTGAACGACATATATTTGGCTGGAAAGCACTTTTAGAAGTTCGGGGCATTAAGTATCGTATCACACCCAAAGATGTAGAAGATATTCCGGAAGTATTACCAGAATATCAAAGTCGTTACTTAGTTGATGATGACGACTTATCAATGGATAGTACTATAGTCCGCCGCTCGGCTTATGAAGCAGTTGGTTCAGAAACCAATTTGCTGCGGAAAATGTACAGTATCCGCAATTACGTTTACGACCAATTATCATATGGCATTAAACCATACATCGACACGCCAGATATAGTTTTAGAACGCGGTATTGGTTCTTGTGGGGAATATGTCGGTGTATTGCTTGCATTATGCCGTTTAAATGATATCCCTTGTCGCACCGTCGGGCGTTATAAATGCCCTGCCTTTGCTGAACATAAGAATGTGCCGCTACAACCTGATTTTAATCACGTTTGGTTAGAATTCTACGTCCCGAATATTGGTTGGTTGCCAATGGAATCAAATCCTGATGATACAGGCGATCGCGGTCCTTATCCCACACGCTTTTTTATGGGCTTATGCTGGTATCATATCGAAATAGGCAAAGGTGTCACCTTTGAAAGCTTGAGCAGTAAAGGGACACGATTGACAAAAGAAGATGTGGCGATCGGTGATTTGGCGATTAACCATATTCAGTTTACAATTCTCGAAGAATTACCGCCTTTTTAGCTACCTATAACTACTTTTTGCTGCCATTTTTTTTCAGCGGTTCCGTTCCTTCCCGACTTCTTAAAGAAGTTGGGAATCTGACCAATTTCTCACAAAAAAATTCGCTCTTAAGTCCGTAAGGTGCGTTACTAAGTTAACGCACCCTATATTTACTGGCTATCTTGAATTAAATTTATATTATCACCGTTAAGTCTCGCAGGCAAGACAGATGACACAAGAATTAGTAGACCTAAAAAATAGTATTCTGGAAGGAAGATACGCAGATGCTTTGATGATTGTTGATGAATTAGAGGGCATGAGTAAACAAGCTAATCTGCGTCAAATTAAATCGTTTTTAAGGATTATGTTAATTCATTTCATTAAGAATCAATTAGAGCAGCGATTAACAAATTCTTGGGCTGCTTCTATTCGCAATGCCATACGTGAAATTAAATCAATAAATATCAAAGATAATAAAAAGTCTTACTACATCAATCAAGATGAATGGTCAACGTTTATAGAAGAGGAAGTAATTGAAGATGCTATAGCTGATGCAAGTATGGAAGTTTTGAACGGAAAATATACTCGCTCTCAACTGTCAGCAATACTAGATAGAAACCAGATTTTAACTACAGCAACTGGGTTTCTAGCTTTAACATATACTTATTCAGCAAAAGAATTACCAGCGATTATGGATGATTATCTAGCTCAATTACCTGGTGGGGAAGATTGGATAAGTAAGTGAGTCCACCTTTTGTCTTGGCTTCTGCCAAGATGGGAGCGTAGCGAAAGATTGAGTGTGAGTAAAAATAAAGATAAGCAATTGAGAACAATGCCCCTTATCGAGCGTGCCCAATTCAACTAGGCTTACGCAAGATGACCAAAAAACGAACCGCAGAGGACGCAGAGAACACAGAGGAATAAGAGTTTGAGAGAGTTTTTGCGTAAGTCCTGTCAACGTGGCAAATGCACCTTAGTCGGCTTTAAAGACGAAAAATCACAGATTGAGTTAAACGGACAAAATCGACAATGATATCCGGGATTTGCGGGAAAAATTTTACTAAAACCATTATTCATTTGTTGATATCGTTGTAAATCGCGCTGATGTTTTTGAGCAATGCTAGCTAATTCAAATTCTAAAGATGTTAATTCGCTTTTTGTAATGCTAATTAATTCAGATTTTTTACTAAACTCTAAATTATAAAATGAAGCGACTGCCTGATACTTAGGATAAAGATAACGAGCAGCTAACAAATAAACTAATGCCTGTCTTCTATCAAAAGCGGATTTACCAGTTTTGAAATCTAAAATATGTAAAGTGTCAGAAGAATCTGAAAAAACACAGTCCATCGTCGCATATAAGCGGAAGGAATAATTTTCCTGTTTAATCAAAATAGGTTTAGGAAAACCTTCATCACCACGAGTTAATTGAATGATGTGTTTACCCGAAAGTAATGGTTCTTCATGATATTTATTTAAAATTTGCAATACACGCTGCTGAACTTCCTCACTTGAGTAATTTAATTTCAGTAGCTGTGCAACTTTTTCTACACCGTCTGAAGAGTTCAACAAGTGTCTATTGTGATGAAACTCATAAACGCCTTTTTGGGCAAGTAGCCCAATGCGCTGGGGTGCCGTGGCTGTTTTTAACAGTGCTTTGACTAGTGGATCGTGTTGACGCGCTTTGATAAACCCCCGTCTCATCTGGCAATGCCAGCGTTCTTGTCCGGAAGCTGGGGCAATTAAAGACCAAAGGTGATAACTGGCAAAAGGTTGATCGGGGGTTGACATTGCTCAGAAACAGTGAGAGAAAATACGGTGGGGAGAAGTACGATCAAAGGAAAACCGCAATTCATAACTTCTTTAGATGGTTGCAGCTACACACGCTTTGCGGGAAGCTTCATATAGTATTCACGATGGACTCTTAGGAAGTAGCAAAAATGAGCGCGAGTAGCAATTCTGGTAAAATCAAGTTTGGTACTGACGGATGGCGAGGAATTATCGCCGATGACTTTACTTTCCCAAATGTGCGGAAAGTAACAAGAGCGATCGCTACTTATCTGGAAACGGCTTATACAAAAGACCGACCAGTTCTGATAGCTTACGATACTCGCTTTTTAGCTGACGAGTTTGCCCAAACAGCAGCCAAAGTATTGGCTGACTTGGGTTGGACGGTAAAAATTACTGACAGGGATTGTCCCACACCAGTAATTGCTTACAATGCCCGTCACTTAAATTCAGCAGGGGCACTGATGTTTACTGCCAGTCATAATCCTGCACCCTATTGTGGGATTAAATACATCCCTGACTATGCAGGTCCTGCCACTCCAGAGATTACTGATACTATTGTGGCAAATATTGAAGGAGCATCGGATGAATTGCCCAAAACCAATTCAACTGATAAAATTTCTACCTTCGACCCGAAACCAGAGTACATGAAGTTTATCTACACTTTATTGGATGTAGATAAAATCAAGAGCGCTCAGTTAAATGTCAAGTATGATGCCTTATATTCTACATCTCGCGGCTATTTAGATGAAGTTTTGCAACATTGTGGCTGTGAGTTAGAAAGTTTTCACACCTACCGCGATGTTCTTTTTGGTGGCGGAATGCCCGAACCCAAAGGCGAACAACTGGTAGAGTTAGTAGAAGCAGTACGCAACGGTAAAGCAGATTTAGGTTTAGCAACGGATGGAGATGCCGATCGCTTTGGCATTGTCGATGAACTAGGCAACGTCCTTACCCCTAATAACGTGTTACTACTACTAGCACGCCATTTAATTAAGAATAAAGGGAAAAAGGGCGCGATTGTTCGCACGGTAGCCACAACCCATCTTTTAGACAACTTTGCCGCGAAATACGGGGTGGAACTTTATGAGACACCAGTCGGGTTTAAATACATCGGCGAAAAAATGCGCGAAACCACCGTTTTGATTGGTGGAGAAGAATCTGGTGGTTTAAGCATCATCGGACATATTCCCGAAAAAGACGGCGTATTAGCCGATATGCTAGTGGCAGAAGCGATCGCCTACGAAGGCAAACCGCTGAGTCAAATGGTAACTGAAGCGATCGCTGAAGCAAATGGTCCCCTTGACAACAAACGTCTTGATTTGCACCTCGAAGATGCCCATAAAGCCGCTGTCATCGACTCTTTTAGCAAAAACCCCCCCGCAGAAGTTGCAGGCATTAAAGTCAAAGAAATAGGGCGCAAAGACGGCATTAAACTTTACTTAGAAGAAGGTAGCTGGGTACTGCTGCGTCCTTCTGGTACAGAACCCCTGATGCGCGTTTATCTAGAAACCAACTCCCCAGAAAAGCTAGCCAAAATCGCTGAAGAAATGGAGAGCGTAATTGCTAAACTAGAGCCGTAGTGGATAGTGGATAGTGGATAGTGGATAGTCGATAGTGGATAGTGGTTGGTGGATAGTCGATAGTGGACTGTTAACAATCAACCACCAACCACCAACCACTAACAACCAACGACCAACCACCAACCACTAACAACCAACCACTAACAAATAACCACCAACAAAAAGTGAAAACTCTAGCTAATCTGCTCATATCGTTAGTTGTAGCTATTTGGGTAGTAGCGATCGCGATTATTTCAGTCCAAAACGCCACACCAGTATCTTTAAAATTCTTTACTTTCCAGTCAATTCAAATTCCAATCGGTTTAGTCTTGGCTTTCAGTGCTGGTGTTGGGATAATTGGTATCGCACTCTTGCAGCCATTGTGGGGTCTTTCTACTCCACAGCGTAATTATACGCAAGACGATGCTGAATTTTTTGTAGACGACGAAGATTTTTAATAATCTACAAGCAAACTTAATTTAAAGATAAGATTAATGTGTTCTAAGATACTTGCTATATTGAAGTAGCTTTGCTACAAGTATATGAAAATACAATTATACAAGCGGCGAATATGCCAGAAATAAACTTTTTAATCAGCCCAAAAGCAATTCTGGAAACTCTCAGAAACCCAAAAATGATTACCAGGGGTTTTGAGGTAGCAAAAAATACACTTTTTGGAAAGGAAACACCTATAGACAATAATGACAGATATGTATTGGAAAAAATAATTATTCCGTATTTTGTTGAGAGAGAAGAATTTACGAAAGTGCTATTTGTGGGATGTGGTTCTTATACAAAACATTATGAAAAATGGTTTAAAGATAAAGAAGAGTATTGGACTATTGATATAAATCCATTAAAAAAAATATACGGAGCCAAAAACCACATTGTTGATTCTTCGAGTAATTTAAGCTCTTACTTCCAAGACAATCATTTCGATTTAATCATCTGCAATGGCGTATTTGGGCATGGATTGAATGACAAAGAAGATGTTGAAAAAGCATACGGCGGATGCTATCAATGTTTACGTGATGGTGGTGTTTTAATTATAGGGTGGGATGATTTCCCAGAATCAAAACCCTTTGATCTGGAAACTTGTGAAAGTATTAATCGATTTAAGCCATATGTTTTCCCCCCAAAATCAACTTCACAAATATCAACTGCACAAATATTGAATTTGACAGACCCTGCGGAAAAACATATCTACAATTTTTATGTTAAGTAAGCAGTAGGCGAATATTTGGGAATTAACTTTGGCTGCCCAATTGGGTAGCTAAGTATAGCGATCGCATTTTTTACGAGCGCGTTTTTTAACGCAGAGGAGCAAAGGAGGTAAGCGCACAGTGACGCAGAGTTTTTTTCTCTAGGATTCGCTAGGAAAAAAGCGAAATTCTGTACTAAGTTAATTTTCAGATGAATCTGATGTTTTTCGTGGTCGTCCACCTCGCTTGCCGTTTTCACGCGCTGCGCTTGCTTTTGCAGTTGAGCTTACGGAACCTCCTTTGCTTCCTAATTCAGCCATCCAAGCCTTAGTACCAAATATTCCCACCATCAGGGCAGGGATGCTCATATCTACATCCAACTGTTCCCAGTGCAGCCCTTCACCAGAAGGAGTGACTTCCACATTATTAAGTTTATCTGGAGATGCACCCGCCAATCCCTGAACCAATTCAGGAGGAAACAAAAAAGTAGCCCCTGAGCGCAGTTCAATAACTATGCGATCGGTATTTAGATCGTAATGGGCAGCTTGAGCGCGTGGCTCAGAGGCATCTGCGATCGCAGCAGATGCTCTTGCCTGGGCTATCTCATTATTTAAGGTTTCCTCCGTCAAATCTAGGTTCTTCATGAATTTCTCTCCATTTTTCTAATAGTTCCGTTTGGTGTTCGATCACCAGCTTTAGCGCTTTAATTGCATCCTTATTGCTCATGTTCCAGACTCTGAGGAATGTAGGACGCTCAGTTTCACTACCGAGGTTAATCTTGGCTTCTCCCTCAGCTTTAAGAACATGAACATGGGATGGAAGATGATCGTTAAAATAAATACGAACACTAAAGCCATCTTTATTAAATACAGTTGCCATTAAAAAATACTAATAACTTTTCTTATATATTTAGACAATAACCCAAGCGCTTAGGTTATGTCAACAAATTAAAAAACCTTGCCACTCAAGACAAGGTTAAAGCTAAAGCTTTTGCAGGCTATCTCTACTTCGTCTCCATCCAATTTTCACCGGCACGCACATCTACAATTAACGGTACACTCAACGATACAGCATTTTCCATCGCTGACTTAATTTGCGGTTCTAATTCTTCCCACTCACTGGGGAGAATTTCAAATACTAATTCATCGTGAACTTGCAACAATAACCGCGATTGATATCTTTGCAAAATTTCATGCATTTTCACCATTGCAATTTTGATAATATCAGCACTGGAACCTTGAATTGGGGCATTAGCAGCAGCACGTAATAATCCCGCATCGTCAGCACCCAAATTACCCAGTTTTTTCAAGTCAATATCTTCTGGTTTATTGCCTTTGTACTTGCGGATGCTGTTGCTGGTAAAATTCAAATAACGACGACGCCCTAAAATAGTTTCGACATATCCTTGAGCGATCGCTTGTTTTTTCACACTCTCCAAATATTCAAATACTTTCGGATAGCGACTGTAAAAACGTTGAATAAACTCGTTAGCCAGGGTTTTATCTACACCAGTTGAACGCGAAAACCTCAAATAACCCATCCCATAAATCACACCAAAATTAATGGTTTTCGCCAATCTTCTTTCATCTGTTGTTATATCTTCTTTTTCAAACACCAACCGTGCTGTAACAGTGTGAATATCTTGATTGTTTTGGTATGCTTCAACTAACACTGGTTCTTGACTCAAATGAGCCAAAATTCTTAACTCAATTTGCGAGTAATCAGCAGCTACCATTAACCAACCTGATTCTGGCACAAAAGCCTTACGAATCTGGCGACTAAAAGCAGTCCGAATCGGGATATTTTGCAAATTTGGATTAGAAGAAGATAACCTTCCAGTAGATGTCACCGTTTGGTTAAAATCCGTATGTACCCGTTGAGTATCTGGACGCACCAAACTTGGTAGTGCATCCACATAAGTAGACTTTAATTTAGATAAAGTGCGATACTCCATAATCGCATCAACAAAGCCCGTTTCATCTACTTCTTGCAGTCTTTCTAGTGTCGCTGCATCAGTAGAGTAACCTGTTTGAATTTTCCGAGAATACTTCGTACTTAAACCCAATTTGTCAAATAATATCTCACTTAATTTTTTCGGAGAACCCAAGTTAAACTTTTCTCCAGCTATCTCAATAGCTTGCTGTTCCAACTTGGCTAAATCTGTTTCTAACTGCTGTGAAAGTTCTTTTAAATAATCTGTATTAATGCGGAAACCTGTATATTCCATTTGCGCTAAAACTGGTTCTAGCGGTTGTTCAACTTCCAGTAAAAGCTTATGTAAAGTTGGAATTTTATCTAATTCCTCCCGCAATTTTGGTACTAATCCAAATGTAGAATAAGCATCCATACCGCAATAATCAGCAACAGAGGAAATGTCAATATCAGCGATAGTTTTACCCTTAGGAACTAATTCTAAGTAACTTTTTGCTGTTAAACCTAAATATTTATTCGACAAATCACTCAAATTATGGCTACCATCTGGATTCAACACATAACTTGCCAACATCGAATCAAATACTACACCCGCTAACTTAATTCCTTGACAGCGGAGAACTAACCGGTCAAATTTTGCATTTTGCAACGCTTTCGGATAATCAGCACTTTCTAAAATTGGACGTAGTGCTTTTAGAGCAATTTCTTGATTTAGATTATCTCCACTTTTATGATTAAGAGGAATATAAGCTACTTCATCAGGATTACTTCCCCAGCAACAGCCAATTCCTACTAAGGAAGCATCACGAGGTTCTAAACTGGTGGTTTCAGTGTCCCAAGCAATCGGAGTTTCTATACTGGTAAAATTTTGTAAAAGCTTCACTAACTCGCTTAGTTTGGCTTCTGTGTCGATAATGCGTGGTTGAATTGGGGAAGCCGATTGCAGTTTAACTGCTGCTGTATCCTCAGCAGTAAAAAACCACAAATCATTATCTTCATTTGGGTGAATTTGTTTTGATGTTTCTTCAATTGTCCCACCAAAATGTTGCTGAAGTTCGTTAATTTTGCCTAAAAAAGACTTAAATTCTAACTTTTCTAAAAGTGGTGTAAGGATGCTGGTATCAAATCCGGTTAATTTACAATCTTCTAAATTAACTTCTATGGGGACATCAAGTCTTATACTTGCTAAAAAGCGAGAATGTTCGGCATCTTGTTTACCAGCTTCCAGTTTTTGCTGAGTTGCACCTTTAATTTCACCTAAAGAAGCATATATATTATCAAGAGTACCGTAGGTATTTAGCAGCGGCACTGCTGTCTTTTCTCCGATTCCCTTAACACCGGGAATATTATCTGATTTATCGCCACAAAGAGCTTTATAATCGACAACTTGTGATGGTAAAATGCCTAGCTTTTCTTTAACTTGTTCTGGTGTAAATTCGCTGATACTACTTGTAGAACGCTTCAGCGCGTCTGGAGTAAAGTAGAGAACAGTAATTTCTTTTTCTGTGTCGATAAGTTGAAATAAATCGCGATCGCCTGTCAAAATTTTTACTCTATACCCAGCGGTAGTTGCTTTTTGTGCTAAAGTACCTAACACATCATCTGCTTCATAACCAGGAGCGGTAAAAATTGGCAAATTGAAGCCATCAAGCAACTCGTGCAGATTTTTTAAATCAGGAATAAAGTCTTCTGGTGTTTCTGGACGATCGGCTTTATAAGTATCGTCAGCTTCGTGACGGAAGGTTGGTAAACCCAAATCAAAAGCAACAGCGATCGCTTCCGGCTGTTCGGTTCCCATTACCTCCAGCAAAGACTTGATAAAGCCAAAACATACACTGGTGGGAATTCCCGCTTTTGTACGCATTCCCCCATTTCGTCCTTTAGCGAAAGCGAAGTAAGAACGATAAGCGAGGGAGTGTCCATCTACTAAGATGAACACCGGACGTGTGAGGAGTGTAGAATCGGAAGTCAACTGGTTTGAGGATGTTTGAGACATACCCCTATTTTAGACGTTCTGGCGGAAGGTCTCTACTTATTATCCAACTAAAAGCTGAATTATGAATTTAGTACCCTGCCCTGGCACAGAGATGCAATCAATAGAACCACCATGTTTTTCCACCACAATAGACTTTGCGATCGCCAACCCCAATCCCGTCCCTTTCCCAACAGCTTTCGTAGTAAACAAATGGTCAAATATTTTTGATTTTACTTGTTCATTCATACCCTTGGCATTATCAGCGATCGCAATTTTAACTAGATTATTTTCGACTGAAGTTGTAATCGTAATGCAGTTAGGACTAGCTTTAATTTCTTCAAAACTGCGTCCGGTGTTAGATTCATCTAAGGCATCAATGGCATTTGCAATCAGATTCATGAATACCTGATTTAATTGACCAGGAAAGCATTCTATTTGAGGCAAATCACCGTAATTTGTCACAACTTCAATGGTGGGACGTTGTTCATTTGCCTTGAGGCGATGTTTAAGAATTAAAATCGTGCTATCAATGCCTTGGTGAATGTTAAATGGCACTTTGTAATCTCTATCTGCACGAGAGAAAGTACGTAAACTGGTGCTGATATTTTTGAGGCGATCGCACGCCATAGACATGGAATCAAGCATTTTAGGCAAGTCTTCTAAGCTATATTCCAAGTCGATTTCTTCAGCGTGGTCAAGAATTTCTTCACTTTTACTAGGTAAACTTTCTTGATAGAGTTTTAAGTGTTCAACAATATCAGCAATGGTGGGTTTAGCTTGTTTTAGACTGGCAGAAATAAAACCCAAAGGATTATTCATTTCATGTGCCACCCCTGCAACTAAATTACCCAATGCAGACATTTTCTCACTTTGGACAACTTGTAATTGGGCTTGTTGTAAATTTGCTAAGGCTGTTCCCAGTGCTTGAGATTTTTCTGTCACCACTTCTTCAGCTTGTTTGCGAGCCGTAATATTAATAGTTGTCCCGACTACGCGATAAACTTTCCCCGTCTCATCTTTTAAGGGACTGAGTGTGGTTAAGAACCAAGTTTTCTGGTCATTAAATGTTAGACATTCTTCATAGGTAACGGGTATTCCGGTTTGAAAACAATGCAGATATTTTTGCTCCACTGCTGCACCTTCATCAGAAGCCAGTAATTCTTGCGGACTTTTACCCAGCACTTTGTAAGCAGGTATACCAAGCGCTAGTTCGCAGGATTTACTCCATCCTGTGTACTCAAATCTACCATTATCCCTAATATCAGTCACAAATATTAGACAGCCAACACCTTCATAAATACTACTTAGGAACTTTCCTCGCTCCTGAAGATGATTATATAATTGGGCATTTTCCAAAGAAATCGCGGCTTGAGTGCAGAGAAAATTTATCACAGAAAGGCGATCGCTAGTAAATACCCCTAGAGTCAGTTGATTTTCTAGATAAAGAATCCCTACCAAATGCCCTTGATTAATAATCGGGGTACATAATACACTCTGGGGTTGATATTGCAATATATATTCCCCAATTATCCCAGGAATATCTGTTTTGCAATTGTCTATCACAACTGTTTCTTGGGTATTTTTGACATAATTAATAATATTTATGGGAATGTCTTGACAATTATCTATTGATTCTGAATTCAGGATAGTTTGTATCTCCCCATGCTCAATAAAGGTAATTGCTCGGACTTGCCAAGTATCGTCATCTTGGGGAAGAATTAGTGCAGATTTTTTCGCGCCAGAGTTTTCTAGGATAATGCGGGTGAGATTGGCAATGAGTTGATCTAATTCCAGAGAACTGGAAATAGCTTGAGCGGCTTTGAGGACAGAGGTAAAATCCAGGACATCGGAAATATTGGTGCTGCCAGTGCTATTCGTGCGAGTATATGAGGAAGTGCCATGAAAAGTGATAGTTTGTGAGGGGTTGAGGTTGAGTCTTTGCTGTTGCAGGATGGGTTGCAGCAGTTGAGGATAGCGTTTTTCTAAGTCTTCTATTTTGGCTTTTGCGCCCCAGCGAGCGTAGCAGTAGTATGCTTGGTGCATATATGCTTGAGCGACTTTTTCTTTACCCCAATCAAGGTAGAATTTTGCTGCCAGTTCGTTGCTAAGTGCTTCTTCTTGGATGTAGCCGTTGGCTTTGGCTCCTGAAATAGCGCGATCGTACAGGTCAGCAGCTTCCCAATATTGCCTAAGTATTTGTGCCTTTTCTGCCTCAACTAGATCGTAGCGATGCTGATTATTCATCGGAGCATGGTATGCCCAGAATCGCATTTTTTCCTGATTGGCTTCAATTTGCTTTAAATACTTTTGTTGTTCATTGAGTTCAGCTTGCAAATAGTTGCCACTAAGAGCCAGAGAATGATAGAAGTTGAGAATCACAACCTGCATGAAACCAAATGCAGAACCTGCCTGCTGATGAGCTAAATCTATCAGTTTTAAAGCCTGAGTATAATCTCCAAATTGATAAATTAAAATTGTTTTGGCTACGTAAAAAATAAATAAGACTGTACCACTTTTAGCCGCGATTAAACAAGGTAGTTTTTCAGCTTCATCAAAGCTATCTCCAATCAATAAATATTTGTCTTGAGCTAAATCCAGTAAATTCAAACCTAATTGCCGCCATATTTGAGAAAAATGGGTAGGTATTTCTTGTTTGATTTTTACACAAATGTCTATATATGGTGCTTGTTGCTGAATGGTATATTCTAAATTATTTGTAGAGAAAAATAGGTAACTACACAAATTAGCAGCACAATAACCTCCCCACTCAATATCTCCTGTGTCTAAACCACTTTGCACTCCTTCTTGTAGCTGATGAATACTATTTTTGGTATGTTCTTTCCAGTTTCTAATATTAGAATTGAACAAATTATAAACTTTAGCTTTTAGCTCTTTAGCATCAAATTCATTTAAAAGCTTTAAAGCAATATTACCAGCATGATATCCTTCATTTAACTTGCCAATTCCAGACATTAACAATCCATAAAAACCGTAGGCAAATGCAGATAATGCAGAATTACCATGTTCAATACAGAGATTGATCATTGTAATGATTAACTGAGGAAAAATTTCCGGTTTAGCCATAAAAACTGGAGCGCAGAGAATTTTGATAATCTGCATTGCTGATAGTTTATATGGATCAGTCATTACTAAAAGTTTTGTTAGCTCATCTAAGTTTGGTAACTTAACTAATAAGCTTTCATCATCTGACAATTTTACAAGAGAAATATCTAATTTCTCTAAAAATTTCAGTCCGATTTCGATAGCTTTTATCATTTCTAATTGAGCTATAAAAATCTGCATTTTTGCTTCATATAATTTAACTTGATCAAGTAGAGTTTTACTGTTTTGCAAAGCAATTTCATTTAGAAGCATTGAACGATCAAAGTTAATATTTAAATATTCTGCCTCTACAGTTTCAATATATATTTTGAGGGTTAAGTCATATTGAGATTCCCAACTATCATTTGCTAGCAAATTTAACCCAGCATTCAGATACCCAATTGCTGTTTCATAAGCTGTGGATAACTTTGCTTTCTTACCTGCTATGAGATTAAGTTTAGCAAGTTCATTTCTTTCTAACTGATTTGTGAGTAAATCTACACCAAAATTTAGCTGATTGACAATCTCAAAAATTCTCCCTTCTTGCTCCTCTTCAGAAATATTATTTAAAAGTAGTTGCCCAATTTTTAGGTGAGTGGACTGTTTTTTATCTTCTGGTATCAGAGAATAGGCAGCTTGCTGGATGCGATCGTGTAAGAATTTGTAGGTAACAGTCTCTTGATTTTCTGGTGTGCGTGCAAGACTTTCTTGCCCGACATAAAACTTATAAACATCACTGAGCGGTAAAATTAAACCTTCTTGTAATGCTTTCCACAAATCAGTAGCCGCTTCAATCTCCGATTGTTTTGAAACAATTGCCAAAGTTGCTAAATCAAAAGAGTTGCCAATACAAGCAGCTAACTGCAATATGTCTTGAGTTGATTGGGGCAGTTTTCGTAATTGAACTGCCATAAAAGCAACAACATCATCTGTAACTGCAAGAGTTATCACCTGTACAATGTCACATTGCCAACAGCCTGACTCAAAATCAAATTTAATCAGATTTTCTTGATGCAATGCTTTGAGAAATTGCGTAGCGAAAAACGGATTACCTTGAGTTTTTTGATATACCAGTTGAGAAAGAGTCCATGCCAAAGTTTGTGTACATTTCAGTGTGTCAGCAACTAACTGATTTACTTGCCCTTGACTCAATGGTGTTAACGTAATCGTATTAATCGTGAAGAGTTTTTTCTGAATCTCGCTCAAAGTCAACAGTAATGGATGTCCTGGGTTGACTTCGTTATCACGGTACGCACCAATTAATAAAAGATGATTTGTATCAGCCATCAATAGCTGGATTAATTTCAGTGATGCTGAATCTGCCCATTGCAAATCATCAAGGAACATTACTAAGGGATGTTCAGTACTGGTAAAGACTTGAGTGAATTTTTGAAATAATAAATTAAATCTATTTTGTGCCGCATCTCCTGATAATTCCATTGCTGGGGCTTGTTCGCCAATAATTCTTGATAGTTCGGGGAGAACTTCAATAACTACTTGTCCATTTTCTCCAACAGCCTCTAATATTTGGTTTCTCCATTGGTGGATTTGGATATCACTTTCAGTTAACAATTGTCCAATTAAATCTCGGAATGCTTGCACAAAGGCACTAAAGGGAATATTGCGTTGAAATTGGTCAAATTTGCCTTTGATAAAATAGCCACGTTGTCTAACAATTGGTTTATGAACTTCGTTGACAACTGCTGTTTTTCCAATACCAGAGAAACCTGCGACGAGCATTATTTCTGTTGCACCAAGGCTGACTCTTTCAAATGCTTCCAGTAGAGTTGATACTTCGGTTTCTCGTCCATAAAGTTTATCGGGGATGATGAAGCGATCGCACACATCCCTACTCGCAATTTCAAAATTCCCAATCGTACCAGTCTCTTGTAGCTGATGTAAACAATTTTCTAAATCAAACTTCAACCCCAATGCACTTTGATATCTGTCTTCAGCATTTTTTGCCATCAATTTCATGACAATATCTGAAATCACCTGCGGTATCTCATCTCTAATAACTGAAGGAGGTTGTTTTGCAATATGAGAATGTACCAACTCCATTGGCTCATTTGATTTAAATGGCAATTCTCCAGTGAGTAATTCGTAGAAAGTTACACCCAAAGAATAGAAATCTGTGCGGTAGTCAATTCCCCGATTCATTCTTCCTGTTTGTTCTGGAGAAATATAAGCTAGTGTCCCTTCTAAAACATTGGGATTGATGACTGTTTGGGTTTCTCGTGGTAGTAAAGATGCAATACTAAAGTCGATTAATTTAACTTCTTTTGTTTCTGGGTTAATTAAAATATTGGCGGGTTTGATGTCTTTATGAATAATCCGCTCGCGGTAGAGTATATCTAAGGTATTGCAGAGTGCGATCGCAATCTCTAAAAACTGTTGACCAGACGCGATATATCGCGTCTGGTTAGAGGTAAAATAATCTTTGAGAGAAATTCCACCAAAGTCTTCCATCACCAAGACATAGCCATTTTGGTATGCTTCTAGGCTATAAGTTTGCACAATTAGCGGTGAGTTGAGATTTTTAGCTATAGTGTACTGATTGCGAAACGATAAGAGTTCGCTAAAACTTGGATAAGGATTTTTCAGCCACTTAATAACTACTGGTAATGAGTCAGTCTCTCGATACCCTCGATAAACTATGGTTCTGGAACCAGAGTAGAGTTCTTCACTGATGCGATATCCGGGAATACTGACAAAAGTGCTAACCATATTGCGCTCATCTTTAAAACTTCCAGATTTAGTATTCCCAGATGTCTGAAGCTGTTTAACAAAAAGAGCGAAAATTCATACCGCAATTCAAGGTTAAATTCTGTACCCTCACCCAAAAGTGTGTTCTCGATTTATACTGGTGAAACTATTGATTTTCTCAGTTTGCAAGTAACCCAAGGCGATCGCAAGGAGTAAAAATTACTGGTACTCTACACTGGTAAAATAATCCTTGAGGGAAATCCCTCCAAAGTCTTTCATCCAAATGTGCAAATAAATTTTATTTATACCACGCAAAAATATCTACACCTGAGGATTTGCGACGTTTGTTAATAATTGTCAAGTCTTTTGCTAATCTCTAACTGTGACTTCAAAACTTAGAAAATTTATGCATAAAGCATCAGCCGACAATAATCAAGCTACAGCGGCAACAGACATTAAACTATTAGTTCTAGATATTGATGGTACGATCGCTGGCGAATCTAACAACCTGAGTCAAAAAGTTATTAGCGCGATCGCTGCGGTCAAAGCAAAGAATATCAAAGTAGCGATCGCTACTGGTCGCATGTATCGTTCTGCTTTACGTTTCCACCAAAAAATTAATTCTACCCTGCCATTATTAGCTTATCAGGGAGCCTGGATTCAAGATCCAATTACCCAAAAAATTCATCGCCATTTGTCTGTTTCCAGAGAAATGGCAGAAAAACTACTAGATTATTTTGAACAACCTGAATTGCGATCGCTTTTATCTGTTCACTTCTACATCAACGATGAACTGTATGTCCGCGAATTAACAACAGAAACTGAAATTTATGCCGAACGTTCTAATATTGTCCCCATAGTTGTGGGTGACTTGCGTTCCTCTTTAAGCAATGAACCGACAAAGATTTTGGCTTTATGCGATGACATAGATATTATCAAAAATTTGTTGGGGAATTTGCGCCGGCAATATACCCCCAGTGAACTGTATCTTACTACATCTGTTGCCACTTTTTTTGAAGCGACTAATCCTTTAGTCAACAAAGGAACTGCTGTACGTTACCTAGCTGAAGAAGTGCTAGGATTACAAAGAACTAACGTCATGACTATTGGCGATAACTTCAATGATTTGGAAATGCTGGAGTACGCTGGCATTGGTGTAGCGATGGGCAATGCACCAGAAGAAGTTCAAGCGATCGCCACTTGGGTAGCTCCTAACGTCGAACAAGATGGAGCTGCCACAGCAATTGAAAAATTTTTGCTGTAATTAGTTAGTTATCATTCGTTATTATCAATAACTAATAACGAATAACTAACCAAAAAATCAGAAAGGACACCGACGACTGGCCGTGTTTCGTCTCGGTGCCCTTGCTGGTTCGCTCCTCACACACCAGATAATATAGCGTGAGATATTCTAGAAGTCAATATCTGTTACAAAACTTTGGAATTTGGGTTAGAAACTCATAATTCAACTAGAGCAAAGACCCCTAATTTTTCTTCTAACAAAAACCTTAATACAGACTGAGTAGCTATAACTAATCCTAATCTGGCTTGAGAAAGCTCTGGTGAGGTAATTTTCACATCACCCCAAATTCTACAGTTGCACCAGAAAGCTTCAAAAGCTTGGCTCAAATTGATCGCTGCTTTTTCCCAGTTAACCGAACCTGCTGCAAATTGAAATTCTAAATCATCTACCACTTGTACTAACTCAGAAATTAGCCGACGGGAAGCGGAATGGGAAAAGCGAAGTTTGCGATCGCTATTCAGCCAAGGTATCGGGTTGGGAGAAATTACACTCCCCATAGCCGAACCAGTATTTACATTATTGTCACCAAATTGAATCAATTTCTCTTGTTGAGCTAACCGCATTAACGAGCAGCACCGAGCATGAGCGTATTGAACTGCAAATAAATGTGAAGAATTTTCGATCTTCGTTTCTCCTTGTCCCCCCTTCTCCTTGTCCCCCCCTCTCCTTGTCCCCCCCTCTCCCTGTCCCCCCCTCTCCCCCATCCCCTGAACCAGCTGCTGCAAGCAAGCAGCTAAAATAGGATCGGTTAAAACAAAATGAATGTAACCTGGTGGAACAATTTCTATGATAAATTCGTCGCCACAGTTCGACGATAAATGAGAGGCGATCGCACAAGCAATGTCAATTCCTTTCCGATTCTGAGATTTTGACAGTTGTAAAGCCACCCCGGATATATATAAAATTCTATTAATATCTCTACTTTTATATAGAGGAATTTTATCATTCTCTATACTTGGTATATTATCTATCTTGGCATAAATACTTAAAACTGATAGTAAATGAGTGTAAATTAACCGTTTAATTCCTGTATTATTACTAAGTTGTAGCAATTGAAGCACAAATGACTACCATTTAACCCTTAAGGGTTCATATTGTTGATATTATGTCATCTATCTTTAGACAGAATTTAATCTAGATAAAGAAAAATGAGAATTGTGCAAAATTTGATTAATAGTAAGTAAACTTTACTACCATCATAGTACAGTAAGAGTTATAACAAAAGTGTAGAGAGTAATTTGCTCTCTATCTTTAAAGATGGCTGGCGCTGTTAGGCGTTAAGCCTACATCACCAACACAAAGACACTCCTTGCACCTTTTTATGACGTCTTTGTCTTCAGCCGAACGCTCTTTGTTACCTATGCAATCTCCATCCTCCTTCTCTGAGGCATCACGCCCTTTTCTGACTTGGCAACGAATTATTGATTGGGCTCAAGAACACTATCGCTGCCGCACCTTTAGCAAAGATGAGCGCATTCCAGCTAGACCTGGATTGCTGTATTTGGTGCAAAGGGGTGCGATCCGCATGGTAGGCACCGCCCAGGTTAGCGCGACAGCAAGTCAGCTAACGTCTCGACGAATCAACAGAACTCCAGAAGAAGCTTTCTTGGGTTTTGTTGGGGCAGGACAGCCATTTGAAATTGTTGCCCAATCACCATTTACACTCCAGTCCTACGCCCATGTAGACCAAACTGCGGTGCTTTGGATGTACTGGCACGACCTAGACAACTGGCCCCACTTCCGCCGGGAAGTTATGGATGCTTTTAGGTATCAGCACCAGCGCAAGCTGCTGTGGCTGAGTGCCTTAGGACAACGGCGTACAATTGATCGGCTCTTAGGATTCCTCACATTATTGATTGAGGAATATGGCGAACCGTCAATGAGCGAAACCGACCCCGATGTAATTCGCGGCTATTGTCTGCCCTTCCCCCTCACCCATGCCCAAATTGGCAGCGCGATCGGTTCGACTCGTGTCACCGTCACCCGCTTGATGGGTAAGTTGCGTCAACGCGGCTTAATCCTTACCCAAGGGGATAATCTCATTTGCTTGCCAGCTGAGTCTATTAATAGAGTCAACTAAAGCGCCTACTACCAATAGCAGGTGTCAGCGAATTTTGACAAACCCAGTCTGGGTAATCAATTCCTGTCCCTGCTCGGTTAGCAGTAAGTTGGCGTAAGCAACACCTGCTTGCTGCTCGATTTGACCATTTTGTTTGACTACCACAAACAGATTGCGAGTAATCGGGTAACTTCCTGACTGGAAAGCTTCAATGTTCAGCTTGTTACGTTTACCAGGACATAATGACGCGGTTACAAATGGTTCTTGGTAGGGAGCAATATATTTTTGTTGTGTCCGCCCTAACGGTAAAGGCTTGATTGAACATTGGGGAACCACCTCTGGGGCAGAAGCGTAGTAAATGCTACCAAGACTTAAGCTGACTTTTTCCAGCCCTTGGGTGGTGGTGGAAACAAATTCCACATTGTTACCGAAACCTTGACCACCCAAGATGTCTTGGACAAAAATCTCCACAGTGCCGCCATCATCGATGCGGCGCGAATATGGCTTAATGGGGATATCAGAACCACCTACTTGGTTCCAATTCGTGATCTTGCCGATGTAAATTGACCGTAACTGTTCTACAGTCAATCCTGGGATATTTAGGTTGGGGTTAACTGCGATCGCCAAACCATCAATTGCAACGGGAATTTGTTTCAAATCAAATCCACGCTGTTTGGCACGAGCTAACTCTTGATCTTCAACCGGTCGAGAAGACTGGGTAAACGCCAGTTGACCGTCGATTAAAGATTTTATCCCACTGCCAGAACCGCGATTGCCACTGCTTGGTTCTAAATAACGCAGCCTGAACTCTGGTCTAGCTCCTTGAATTGCTGAATCAACTGCCAGTCGAATCGGTGCCCATGAGGTGCTACCTCCGTATGTGAATAATCCTGTAGGCACATTCTCCACAGAAGCGAAATTATTGCCACTTGCTTGCGGAGTCTTTCTAGCACCGTTAGTAGAATTTTCCGACTGAGAACTTGTAGATTTACCCAAGTTAAAACCAGATTTTTTTGTAAACCACCATAACCCACCAGCTATCAGCCCAACTGTAATCAGAAGGGATAATACTAGAACTGGTGTTTCATTTTTTTGGGACATAGCAAATTACCTTCTGAGGAGGGGAAAGGGGAAAGGAAAAAAGGGGAAAAGGACAAAGAAGAAGAAACAAAGCAATTAACTTTTTTCCGCTGTACAAGTTTAAAACCCCTTTCTCCCTTACCTTTTTCCCTTAGAGCGTGAACGCACATGTCAATTAAATATAAGTGCTTGATAAATGCTTGCTACTTGAGAGTGTAGTTACATTCTTTTATCAGCGAATCGTGACAAATCCAGCTTTTGTAATTAATTCTTGACCTTGATCCGTCTGGAGCAAGTTAACGTAGGCTTCTCCAGCTTGCTGGTCACTTTGACCATTTTGCTTAACAATCACAAATAACCGTCTGGTGATGGGGTATTCACCACCTTGAAAGGCAGCTGCATTTATTTGATTACGCTGTTGCGGACATTGCTCAAGGGGAATGAAAGGCTCTTTGTAAGGGGGAACCAGTTGATCTGATTTACGTCCCAGTGGCAAGGGTTTAACAGTACATTGTCCGACTATTTCCGGGGCAGAAGCATAGTAAATGCCGCCTCGATTACTCGCTACTTCTTGTAAAGCTTGAGTTGTTGTGGGGATAAATTGCACATTTGCGGCAAACTTTTCTTTATCTAAGACATTTTCCTCAAAGAATTGGATAGTGCCTCCCTCTTCGAGACGCCGAGAGTAGGGTATAATTGCTAATTCTGGACCCTTTACCTGTTTCCAGTTAGTAATTTTGCCAGTGTAAATGTCTTTTAACTGAGCGAGGGTTAAACCAGGAATATTCAGATTGGGATTAACTGCGATCGCAATGCCATCAATTGCTACCGGGATTTCTTTTAGCGTAATATTCAGCTGTTGCGCTTGTTGGTATTCCTCTTGTTTAATTGAACGAGACCCATGAGAAAAAGCCAATTGGTTATTCAACAACATCTTGATACCAGAAGCAGTACCAGGGGCACCTGTGATGGGATCGGTGTAGCGTAGTCGAAATTGCGGTTGTGCCGTTTGAATCAGTGGGTCAACTTCTCTACGGATCGGTGCCCAAGTTGTGCTGCCTCCATAGCTAAATAATCCAGGGGGAACCTTTGGTACTTGGGCAAAAGTGTCCCCTTTTGATACGACTTGCGAGGATGGATTATTGGTAATATTGCTGGTAAGACCATTCTTAGCCAACCACCAAAACACACACCCCACCAATCCGAGTGTGATCGTTAGAGCTAAAACTAAAACTGTTGTTTCATTAGCTTGATGTTTTTGGGACATAATATTTATTTTAATTTTTGTCCATAAACGCAATGTGACATTTTGCTGATGGTTATAGGTTAACGATTGGTTAATTTTTATTTTTTAATTGCAGATTATGGTATTGGCACAAAATCATAGCCAGTACGAGAACGAGTACCGGGAGCGATTTTTACAAGTTGAACTGGAGCATTGCGATCGCCTGATGCTAAAAACCGAATCGTGCCAGAAGCACCGATTGCAGTAAAGTTGGACGAGGTAATTGCTTGTTGAATACCCTCTCGTGTCGGATTAACTTCTATAGCGGCAATCAACGCTTTTGTCGCGTCATATGATAGCGCAGTTCGCCAACTCACATCAGCACCCCACAATTGCCGAGACTTTTGAGGAAAGTTTGAAGAAAGATTGCCATCAATATGCCAGGGAACTGCCAGTACCATTCCCAGAGCTTGCTCTCTTCCTACTTCTAAAGTTTTGAACGCGTAAACATCATCTCCCCCCAAAAGAGTTAACCGTTTTTGGTTAACCTGAACCACTTGCAGCGCTTTATCCTCAGTCGTAGTGTTAGAAGCTAACATCAAGACTTCTGCACCTTGCTTAGTCGCTTGTTCTACACTTCTAGCCGCACTAAAATTTGCTTGGGACAAGTCAAATTCATTCAATACTTGTCCACCTTCTAAAGACACAGATGAGACAAACTCAGATTTGAGTGATTGGCTGTAGTTACTCTGGGAATTGAAAAAAACCGCTGCATTTTTTTTCTGCAACTTGTTTACCATGTAGTTGGCTAAACTTCTCGCAGCAATGAAATCACTGGGAACTGTACGAAAAATGTATTGGCTAAAGTTAGAAATCTTAACAGAAGTACTTGTGGGAGTGATGGCTACAAGTTTTCCCGAAGTATAAATAGTGCCTGCGGCTAAAGTTGTATCACTGGTATTAGGACCAACTACACCTAATACTTCTTGATTTTTAACTAAGGTTGTGGCGATTTGCTTGGATATTTCGGGATTATCATCATCGTTGGCAATTCCTACCTTCAACCTCACTCCCTTAATTCCTCCAGAGGCATTTATTTCATTTTGAGCTTGAGCGATACCGCGTAAAATTTCTAAAGAGGTATTTGGATCGTTACCAATGGGCAAAGATGTAACTATGGTGTAGCTTTTTGCAGAGCCAATCCGAGCATTATTAAGAAATATCAGCGCTTCTGGGTCGTTAGGTTTTTGTTTAATAGCTGTTGTCAAAGGAGCGATCGCTTTTTCATAACTTCCCGCAGCTATTGCCTCTACACCTTCTTTTTTAGCTGGTGCTATTTCAAGAGCTATTAAAGTTTTTTCACCAAAACTAATTCGGTCTTTAATTGATTCTTGATTATTCTTTGGCAGCGAATTATTATCCGATTGTTTTTGTGATATTATACTATCTTTAAATAACCACAAAACACCGCCAATAACCCCCAATGTAATTAACGCAGCCAAAACAAGAACAGTAGTTTCGTTCTTTTGGGACATAAAATTTTTATTGATTGTGAGTAATTGGCTATATTATTACGTTTATTCCCCGATCCAAGTGCTAATAAACTCTACTTGGTTTTCCATTTCCTCTGCTGATTTAGCTGCAACTAATCTTAAAATACCGCGCATCAGTTCTCCGATTGAGTAACGTTGCTGCTGCACTAAAATCATTCCTGAGTGAGGTTGTTCTTGAGTCAAAAAAACTGTGTGTAAACTATAGAAATCTTGAATGTTAGAACTATACAAAACCCGACCTTGTGACCTTGCCCAAATTAATTGTTCTTCATCAGAAAAGCTCAATCTGTTTACATTTAGAGTTGTGATTACATCTACACCCCGATTTTGCAGAGCCAGAATTAGAGAACGTCCCGTAGAATCCTCATCCATGTATAGTTGAATCTGGCTCATCCTAGCTTTCCAGCTTTATGTAATGCCTCTATGCGATCGCCTTCTGCCTCTTGCTCGGCAATGTCAGCATCGATTTCTTCCCGATTGGTATGATAATACGTCAAGGCTGCATAAACCTGTGCTAAGGTTAGATGACCAATCTGATCAGCAATTTCTTCTGCACTGTAACCTTGCTTATACCAGATAGCAATTCGACGGACTGTGACACCAGTTCCAGCAATAATTGGACAGCCCCCATGAATTCCTATTTTACGGGTAATGAGAGTGCCAATATCAGTAATAGTAGTTGACATAGTTGATCCGTGACTTTTATTTTGTTGTCTATTTTAGCAAATGTTTGAAATACACGTAGTTTCTGATTTTTGCAGCAAAGTTGCACAACCATTTAACTGTATTTAAAACATCAGAGATAATAATTTATATATCAGACGAAATATTGCTGTAACTGCAATGGCTATTAACCCGGCTGCAACTGCAAAAATTGCGACTTGCCCAGAGCTAAGACCAATATGTAAAAAGGGTACAAAATAGATAAGCGTAAAAGAAATTCCGCCAAGAATTAACAAATCAAGCTTTTCAATCCATCGCCGTGTTTGGGCAAAAATGAGTAATCCTAAAATTATGGCGGAAACAGTTAAAGTGATTATTGGCGATTTTACTAGACTTAAAAGAGCGATCGCAATCAATGCACCCTCAAATCCACTAAACGCTGCACCAGTTAACAACTCAATTGTCGAAAATGTTGGTTTTGTAGGTGCTTGTTGTGGTGGCTGTGTTTGTGACGATAACTTTGCTACAGATGGTTTAGGGGGACGTAGTTGTGTTGGAGGTATAGAAAGTGAATCTAATGCCGAAAGAACCTCTTGAGCGGACTGAAAGCGTTGATTTGCAGCTGGCAAAAGCATTCGGTCTAAAATATCAGCAACACCTGAATTGATAGATACAAGCATTCGCCATTTCCACTGGTTGCTATAACCATCAAATAGCTGAATTGCTTCCTTCTTTGTGAGTAAGGTCAGAATTGTTACAGCTAAAGCATATAAATCTGTAGACGGATATACTTGACCTCCAGACATTTGCTCAGGAGGTGCAAATCCCATAGAATATATTCCAGTAGAACCACCAAACCCGGTTGGGGCATTTGTTACTTGCTTCACTGCGCCAAAATCCAGCAAGTATAATTTGCCCTGGCGATCGCGCATAATATTAGAGGGTTTAATATCCCTATGGATAATGCCTTCATTATGAACAAACTTTAGCACCTTCAGAATTTCTCGCAGCACTTCTAGGGCTTCTTCTTCAGTAAATGGACCTCTAGGAGCTAATTCTTCCTCTAAATTTTGTCCATCAATATATTCTTGTACCAGATAAAAAAATTGTTCTTCCTGTTCTGATTGCCAGCTTTTAACTGTTATTTCAAAATAAGCAAATAAGTCAGGAATTTGCTCATTTTGGTTGCCTATTTGCGCTAAAACATCTGCTTCTCGTTCAAACAACTGTTGTGCCAATTGCAGTTGAGTTGAAGTTAAATTTCCCGCTGGTTGGAATTGCTTAACTACACATTGACGCATTCCGGGAATTCGGCGATCGCGTGCCAAAAAAGCGGCTCCAAAACCCCCTCTACCCAGCAACTTCAGCGGTACATATCGTCCATCCAGTATCAGCGGCATTCCACAAGTGGTGCAGAATTTTTGCTGTATTGTTTTCAAGGTTATGTTATCGTCTAAATCCGTAAAATAATTTTGTGGGCGAGGGCAGCGTGGACGAGTGCAGTAAACTTCCATTTTTTTTGGTTTGTTATCCAAAGTCAAAAGTCAAAAGTCAAAAGTCAAAAGTTTTTTATCAGTGAATTTTTACTTTTAAAAGGACACGGTACTTGTGGTGCAAATCATCCACCTAACGTTTGCGCCACCACCTTTAGATAGAATTTTGCTATTGCGGATTTTCCTTCAAGATACGCATCTACATCAGTGCCCTAGTTTTGACTCTTGACTTTTGACTCTTGACAAAATCTTAGCTTTAATCAGAGTTTGGCATTGCTACATCCAATGTACTGACGACAATGTTTTTTGGTGACGATTTTAACACATCTTGATTCCATCCTGGGGTAGCGAACTGGGGCAAAATTTCTCGGCTAAAGGCTTCAGCTGCCTTTGATCTATACCGATTGGGATTAAAAATGAGCCACAGTGTCCGCTTGACAACAACCCCTTCAATTGGAGCGCGGTGCAGCACACCCATTTGCAATTCTTTAGCGATCGCACTAGTAGAAACAAAGGCAGCTCCCAAGCCAGATTGAACGGCATTTTTAATTGCTTCTATGGAATTGAGTTCCATTTCAAATTTAAAACGCCTTGCATCGATATCGCAGCGTGCTAGCACTTGGTCGATTACCTTGCGAATAGTAGATTGAGAATCCAGAGCAATGAATTGTAATTTATATAGGTCTTCTTTTTGAATCGTTTCTAGTTTGGCAAAAGGATGAAAAACAGGTAATATCAGCGCTAGCTCATCCTCGGCGTAAGGAATAATTTCCAAAGATTCTGCCAGTTCGCCGGGAATCTCGCCGCCGATGATTGCTAAATCAACCTGTCCATTAGCGACACTCCAGGCTGTCCGACGGGTAGAGTGGACATGCAATTGCACCGCCACATCTGAATATTTTTGTCGGAACATGCCAATCATTCTCGGCAACAGATAAGTGCCAGTAGTTTGAGAAGCACCGACAATTAAAGTTCCACCTTGGAGATTTTGTAAATCTTCGATCGCGCGACAAGTTTCTTGACATAGGGTGAGAATTTTTTCACCATAACTCAAAAGTAAATGCCCCGCCTCCGTTAATTGTGCGCGACGTCCTCCACGGTCGAATAAAGGTACATCTAGTTGCCGTTCTAGGTTTTGAACTTGTAAACTCACAGCGGGCTGAGAGACGTAGAGGCTATCAGCGGCACGCTTGAAGCTTCCTTCTACGGCGATCGCTTTGAGAATACGCAATTGATCTAAAGTGAAAGGAAGGTCAGACATAAGGCTAAACCCACAAAATCCATGAGCATGAGTAGCGGTTGCAGCAAAAAATTAGCACTTCACCCAATAAATTTGGCGAACACTGCAATTTATTGCATCTTAAACTTGGAACTTTAATCGAAAAAGACAGTAGCACAACATCTTGACGAAAGTCCCCTTTTGAATACTTTGTGGTATTAGTTGTACTTAATTTACGTTTTCTTTAAATTACTTCACCTATGTATATGATATTGAGCAGCTGGTTGACCAACAGTCATTTTGTCATGCTGGGGCTACAACTAGTTTTTGCGATCGCCCACAGTGGAGGAGCAGCTTTGCGTCCCTATGCCGAAAAACAAATTGGACCAAGGCTCTATCGCATTTTCTTTGCCTTACTCAGCTTGCCTTTAGCTGTAATTTTAATCGTTTACTTTATTAACCACCGTTATGATGGCTGGCAACTTTGGCAACTACAAGGTGTGCCAGGAATCAAGCCGATAGTTTGGGTGCTTTCAGCGATTTCGTTTTTGTTTTTGTATCCAGCTACATTCAATCTACTAGAAATTGCTGCCATTCAAAAGCCCTCCGTCCACCTCTACGAAACGGGCATTATTCGGATTACCCGTCATCCGCAGATGGTCGGGCAGATAATTTGGTGTGTTGCTCATACCCTCTGGCTCGGTACAAGCTTTACTCTTGTTACCTCAGTGGGGTTAGTGCTGCACCACTTATTTGGAGTTTGGCATGGCGATCGCCGTTTGATATCCCGTTACGGCGAAGCCTTTGAAATGGTCAAACAGCGAACTTCAATTATTCCTTTTTTAGCTGTTCTCGATCGCCGTCAATCTCTTAAATGGCAAGAATTTCTCCGCCCTGCTTACCTGGGGGTCGCTGCTTTTATTGCTCTACTTTGGTGGTCACACCCCCTATTGCTTGAGGCAAGTAGTAAGGTACAATGGCTATTTTAGGTACACCCTCATAACAGAAGATGAAGATTTCATCTTCTTAATTGCTACCCAATTCCCTATAGGATTGGTGGGAGTGCATCTGTCAGTGGGGGACGCGATCGTCAAAAGCGAGATTTGAGAAAAGTGGTAATTGCCAGTCAGTTACCCTCAGAGTCAGGAACCTCAGCCTAAAGGCATGAGGCTTGAAAGAGAAATCCTTCATGCTATTCTGACCAGCCTAAGTCTTCACTGACTACGTTTTTTGAGTCACGACACCGGAGAATGCGCAGCCAGTTTTCCGCTCTGTCGCTGTAAGTTAAACAGTTCTAAGGTCACTGGAACAGTGCTTTCAGCCTAACAAGCTCTTAAAACTTTGGCGAGGCTAACATCACCCCGAAAGGGAGGCTCGTTTGAGCAAAACACTATGCGTACAGGGCTTGTTGTTTGAGGCGGTAATTGTCCCGCTGAAAGTGCAACACACTCATTACACCGAGCCAACCAGCCCCAAGGCGGTAGTAGTCAAAAAAAAAGACAATATAAAGCCGTCCTGGAAGGACGGGGTTTCTACCCATTTTTCTGATGAAACTAGATGACAAAACAGTTTAAAATCTCTCCCCAGAGGCAGTCAGGAGTTGAAAATCTAAAAAAGCCACCGTGAGAGCTTCGTGCTGGCTTTTTTATCAGCGCCACAATAAACGCGCTTGTTTTTCGCATAATAAAATTATTTGTGCCCTGGAACAGTCTATTTGCAGAACTGTATTGAAGCGTCAAATCAGAAATGCTGATGGCTAGTTTGATATAAAAACCCTGTAATTATAGAGGCATCATGGTGTTGTTGGTCAGTGAGCGAACATTTAATCAAGAAGTTTTAGAATCTCCAATTCCTGTTTTAGTAAATTTTGAAGCGCCTTGGTGCGGCTTATGTCGTATAATCCAGCCGCTGTTGTTGCAGTTTAAAACTCAATGTGGCGAAGAAATAAAATTGGTTGGAGTTAACGCCGATCAAAATTTTAAACTTTCTACCACTTATCGGCTAAAATCACTGCCAACCTTACTGTTGATTGAAAATGGTATCGTTCGGGAGCGTTTAGACTGTTTTCGTGGACGAGACGATTTACGCCAAGCTCTAGAAAAAATCAAAGTTAGTTATACCAATCGCCCAAAAACCTACAGCACCCCAAAAATAGCCGACTTAGGCTGTCGGACTGCATAAGACTGGGGCAATGGGCAATGGGCATGGGGCATGGGGCATGGGGCATGGAAAGAATTGTATTTATTCACGCACTTGCTTTACTTCTTTAATTCTCACTGCGAGCGTGCCCATTGCCCATTGCCCATTGCCCATTGCCCATTGCCCATTGCCCATTGCCCAATGCCCCAAATATAAAACCATGCTTAATTACCTCACCTAACAACCGTCGGGTGGGGTATTTTATGCTAAAAGGTGTGTGTCACAATTATTAACAGTTGCGACCTGGACAGATGCCTTTGGGCAAAACTGTCAAAAGCAAACGTAAAGAATTATAAATGTAGGCGTCAGTGATGGAAGTTATCTATCAGTATGCGTGGCTGATTCCGGTATTACCTCTTTTAGGGGCAATGCTGGTCGGTCTAGGGTTAATCTCGATGAATCAGGTGACAAACGCAGCCAGAAAGCTAAACGCGGCGTTCATTATCTCCCTAGTGGGGATAGCAATGGGGCTGTCGTTTGCCTTGCTGTGGAGTCAACTTCAAGGACATGCGCCTTATATCCGCACTATAGAATGGGCGGCAGCAGGCAATTTTCACCTGAACATGGGCTACACTATTGACCATTTAACAGCCCTGATGCTGGTGATTGTGACAACGGTAGCCTTTTTGGTCATGGTGTACACCGATGGCTACATGGCTCACGATCCTGGATATGTAAGGTTTTACGCTTATCTCAGCTTGTTTGCCTCTTCAATGCTGGGTTTGGTGGTCAGCTCGAACTTAGTCCAGATTTATATATTCTGGGAACTAGTCGGGATGTGTTCTTACTTGCTGGTCGGCTTTTGGTACGATCGCAAGTCAGCAGCAGATGCAGCACAAAAAGCTTTCGTCACCAACCGCGTGGGTGACTTTGGTTTGCTGTTGGGTATTTTAGGGCTTTACTGGGCGACAGGAAGCTTTGATTTTGGTGTGATGGGCGATCGCCTCGCACAACTTGTCCAATCAGGTTCCATCAGCAATGCCCTCGCCATCTTGTTTGCGATTTTAGTCTTCTTGGGTCCGGTAGCCAAATCAGCCCAATTCCCCCTGCATGTGTGGCTACCAGACGCGATGGAAGGTCCCACCCCCATTTCTGCCTTAATCCATGCAGCAACGATGGTGGCGGCGGGTGTTTTCCTCATCGCTAGGATGTACCCCGTTTTTGAACACGTCCCAGCGGCAATGAATGTAATTGCCTACACTGGGGCATTCACCGCCTTTTTGGGGGCAACAATTGCCATAACCCAAAACGACATCAAAAAGGGTTTAGCTTACTCCACCATCTCCCAACTCGGTTACATGGTGATGGCGATGGGAGTAGGTGCTTACTCTGCCGGACTTTTCCACCTAATGACTCACGCTTATTTCAAAGCGATGCTGTTCTTAGGTTCTGGTTCAGTGATTCACGGGATGGAAGGCGTCGTTGGTCATGACCCCGTTTTGGCGCAGGATATGCGCTTGATGGGGGGACTGCGGAAATATATGCCATTTACCGCGATTACCTTCTTTATCGGTTGCTTGGCAATTTCCGGTATCCCACCTTTTGCAGGTTTCTGGTCAAAAGATGAAATTTTGGGAGAAGCTTTTCAGGCTAGCCCACTTCTTTGGTTTATCGGCTGGTTAACTGCCGGCATTACTGCTTTTTATATGTTTAGAATGTATTTCTCTACATTTGAAGGCAGCTTTAGAGGCAATGACCAGAAAATCAAGCAGAAACTCAAGAAAGCAGCCACAATCGTTCTGGAATTAGAGACAGAAGCAGCAGCAACCCCTGTTTTTGGTCCTGGGGCGATGAGACATGGCGAATTAGAGGCACATGACTCCCACGGGCATCATAGCGATTCTCCCCACGAATCGCCGTGGACAATGACTTTGCCTTTAGTGGTGTTGGCGATTCCTTCGATGTTGATTGGTTTGGTGGGAACACCTTACGCCAACTACTTTGAGCAATTTATCTTTCCTCCCAGCGAAACCCTCGCCGAAGTGATGGAAAAAACCGCCGAGTTTAACCCGACGGAATTTTACATTATGGCGGGAAATTCAGTGGGAATCGGTTTGATTGGGATTACATTGGCTTCGCTGATGTATCTGTCGCGCAAGATTGATCCTAGTGCGATCGCCGAAAAAATCAAACCACTTTACGAGCTATCTCTTAACAAGTGGTATTTTGATGACATTTACCATCGCGTCTTTGTCCTCGGCTTGCGTCGCATAGCCAGACAAGTCATGGAAGTTGACTTCCGCGTTGTCGATGGTGCTGTTAACCTGACAGGCTTTTTCACCCTAGTTAGTGGTGAAGGTTTGAAATACCTCGAAAATGGTCGCGCTCAATTCTATGCCTTGATTGTGTTTGGGGCGGTTTTGGGTTTAGTGATTGTCTTTGGTGTTACCTGATTTTAATCGGGGTGGGCGATCGTCCGCCCCTAAGTTTTTTTTATGACAATTGGTTACGCTGTGACTAGAAATTTAATAGATGAAATTAAGGATAGATGCTAAAAAAATTAGATAGTTAAAAGTATACTACCAAAATAAAGGAGACTATCTGGCTACTTTAATAGACATATTAGGCATAAATCAGGATTAAAAATGGTTTCAGATAATGAGGTAAAGCCACCAACTCAAGTAAATGCATCACCTACCAAAAACTTTTTTGTAGAGATGCTTACTCGCGATATTGATCTAGAAGACTCAATTCTTGATCTTCTAGATAATTGTGTTGATGGAATACAACGCATTATTAAAGATCGCCCAAGTTCAGATAAGCCATATCAAAATTTTTGGGCAAAAATAACATTTTCAAGTGAAGTATTTAAAATTGAGGATAACTGTGGAGGTATCCCCCTAGAAGCTCAACACTATGCTTTTAGAATGGGAAGACCGACAGATATCATCAATGGTAACACTTACACTATTGGTACTTATGGTATTGGTATGAAAAGAGCTATCTTCAAGATGGGACGCTCAAGTAAAATAATATCTAAAACCGAAAATGATTCCTTCAAAGTTACAATTAATCCCGAATGGCTAACCTCTGATAGTTGGGAATTACCCATTGAAAGAATACAACATTCTCTACCTGAAAATGGTACAGCAATTGAAGTAACACATCTACGTGATGGAATTGTCACACAATTTTCGTCGCCACAATCACCTCTCCTTAACTCCCTTGTAGGAAAAATCTCCCATCACTATAGCTATATTATTAACAAAGGCTTTACTGTCTTTGTGAATGGGTTAAAAGTCCCTCTAATATCTCTAAATCTTCTTTGGGATGGTGTTGAGAAAATAAACAGTAAAAATGCTGCCATTGCTCCATATCTTTATGAAGCTCGGAAAGATGATGTGGAAATCAGGCTGGCAGTCGGTTTTTACAGATCAATAGCTAGCGAAGATGAAGTAAATGATGAGACAGAGGGTATCAGACGAAGTAGTGATACAGCAGGTTGGACTATTATTTGTAATGATCGCGTAGTATTATACTGTGACAAAACACGTTTAACTGGCTGGGGTGAAGCAACAGTTCCTAGTTATCACCCTCAATTTATTGCTATTTCAGGTGTCATACATTTTCGTAGCAAAGATGCAAGAAGTCTTCCTATTACAACTACAAAGAGAGGTATAGATGCAGCTTCTGATATCTATTTATATGTGAAGGATTTCATGCGGGAAGGGCTGAAAATTTTTACTTCCTATACCAACAAGTGGAAGAAAAATATTCCTGAAGAAAAAGAAATAGTAAGTAAAGCTAAGACTGACGATCCAAATGTAATATTCGAGGCTATACCTGAAGAAGTTTGGAAACCAGTAAAGAAAAGAACAAGCGATAGTAAATCCTTTTCTACTGAAAGAAAGTTTACTCCTACCCTACCCGTGCCAGAGGCTAAAAATACTGGAAATAGAAGAAATAACATAAGCTTTGCAAGACCTTCAAAAGAAATTGAGATAGTTGCTGAATATTTATTTGAAGACTCTGAGCGTGAACCATCAGAGGTTGGTAATGAGTGCTTTGAAAGAATTTTAAGAGAAGCTAAACAATGAGTGGTACATCTATTCCTTATCACCTACGACAAAATAAAGCAATTGACAGATATGCATTCATGGAACTTCTCGCAAAAATTGACAAGTTCTGTGACATTTCTGAGTACAGTTATATAGGTTTCGGTGGTCATTCACTGGAAGATTTTAAGTATGTCCACTCTTATTTGAGAATTTCCAACATGATTTCAATAGAGGAGGATGAAGAGGTCTATAAGCGACAGAAATTTAACCAGCCGCATAATTGTATTGACTGTTTTTTGAAACCTAGCAGTGATTTTATAAATGATTTTGAAAGAACTGATGGAACTATTATTTGGTTAGATTATACGAAACCATCCGATTTAAGGAATCAAATCGAAGAATTTCAAGCTATTTTTAATAAACTTCTTCCCTTCGATGTTATAAAAATTACATTAAATGCGAATGCTTCCTCCTATCTAGAAGCACGGACAGGAGCTAAGACAGATGAAATACATCAACCAAGATTAGAAGAGTTAAGGAGAAGATTAGGAGATATTTTTCCCTATGCTGAAGTGACTACAAACATGATGACAAAAAAGAGGTTTCCAGAAGCATTATGTCTAGTTCTAAAATTTGCAGCTAATCTAGCAACCCAGGGAAGACCAGATGTTTATTTTCAACCGATTACTTCCTTCTCATATTCTGATGGTGGACACGAAATGTTAACTGTTACAGGCATTATTTTAGAGAAGGAACAAGAAATTATTTTTTTTGATAAAACTAATATAAAACAATGGGAACTTAGCAACACCAATTGGGGGAAACCACAGAGGATAAATGTACCTAACCTAACGGTTAAGGAACGGTTGTACATTGACGCTCTTCTGCCTAATTCAGAAGCGGAAGCTATTCAAGAAAATTTAGGATTTTTATTTGATAAAAACGATAAATTATCACTTGAAATGTTGAAAACATATGTTATGTTTTATCGACAATGTCCATTTTTCTCAAAAATACTTATTTAATAAACAATTTGGTTATTTAATACCTGTTATGCTGAACTTTTAATTAAGCATAATAACTTGGCTTTAAAATACTGATAAGCTTTTCTCGCACTCTGTCTAACTTGCTTTTCAAGAGACTGATATTTATCCCAAAAAGAAGGAAGAGTTGCAGACTTCATAAATTTTCATAGTTCATTGGTTTTGCAAGTCCTTCTGCAATCTCTTTTTTAGCAGATTGAGCAGATGCAATCAGTTGTTGTTGAGTTTTCTTAAATGATTTATTCCATTTCAATTCATCTTGCAAATCTTCCAGGTACTCTCCAAGATGTTCTGCAACTTTTTCTTGCACATCTTCAGATAAAGATTCCATCATCTTAATTACAGTAGCGATCGCTGGAGATGACATAATCGAATTTACCTTATCAACTTTCCCTGTCTATTTTACTAAAAAACTCAATCAAATCGCCTACTGTAGTCCCAAAGCTCTGAAGTGGCTTTCAATTTGTGCGATTATCATAGGGTTAGTTCTGCTGTGATGCTTTTTTGTACCAAATCAACACCAAACAGCATCTTGTATTTTTAGCAATGGGTCGGGTTACGCGATCGCTTAAGGTGAGCTTTGCGATCGCGCTTTATCTATGTAGGGCTATCTCTTTTTAATTGCATCTTCAATCTCCTCTAAGCTTACATCTGCCTGATCAGATTTTGCATAAATGAGTAGAAGTAAAACGCATTCAGGTGAGACAACTTGATAAATCACCCGATATCCACCACTTTTACCCGTAGGGATATCACTGTTTTTTGCTCGAACTTTAAAAACAGTCAAGTCTATCCCAGAGATTTGATCGCCGATAAAATTTCCAGCCTCTAGCTGATCGATAATGGGTTGAATGTCAATTTGAATTTACTGATAGCGTTTAGTCAGAGTTTTGAGACGGCGTTTGAAGGGAGATGTAAAGCGAACTTCTGCCATAAATCTAGGCTTCGATATCGTCCCAAAGCTCTGAAACTGGAAAAGTTTGTCCTGCTGCTGCTTGTTGCATAGACTCTTGCAGTTCGGCTAATATTTGTGCTTTTGGCTCTTGTTCATCAATCCAAGCTAAACCACTGAGGTTATCAGAATTTATGGAACTTATAAGCTGTTGCCAAAGTTCTACAGGGACGAGTACATCTGTTGTTTGCCCATCTACGTTGGTGACATAACGAATCTGACTTTCAATTTGTGCGATTATCATAGTGTTATTTCTCCTGTGATGCTTTTTTGTATCAAATCAACACCAAACAGCATCGTGTATTTTTAGAGATGCGGTAGGCTACGCGTAGACGCGGAGCGGCTTGTCGTAGACATCGCACCACTAGACTATAATTTTAGCGGCTTTTTTCGGGTAAATTTTTGACTTGACTGGGAGTATCCCAACCCCCATTCCGCACCCCCAAGTGTCAAAAGAGACTCCTAAGAGACAAAATGAGGGATTGCCAATTTAATTAAATCAACCTAACAATGAAGGCAAAATTGCCAAAAAGCTGTTAGTTAATAACTAGTGACTTTTTGCCAAACATGATTTTGATAGCAGATTGATTGTGATGAATATAGCTAATTTCCCCTGGCTGACGACGATTATTCTGTTTCCGATAGCGGCATCACTACTGATACCCCTAATTCCAGATAAAGACGGCAAAACAGTGCGCTGGTACGCCTTGATTGTAGGGCTGATAGATTTTGCGCTGATTGTTTACGCTTTTTATACCGGGTATGATTTCTCCAATCCAGATTTACAGTTGGTGGAGAGTTATCGGTGGGTACCGCAACTAGATTTGAATTGGTCAGTAGGGGCAGATGGTTTGTCCATGCCTCTAATTATTTTGACTGGATTCATTACCACGCTGGCGATTTTAGCAGCTTGGCCCGTGACCTTCAAGCCCAAGCTATTTTACTTTCTGATTCTGGCGATGTATGGCGGTCAGATTGCCGTATTCGCGGTTCAGGATATGCTGCTGTTTTTCCTGGTGTGGGAACTGGAACTAGTACCGATTTACTTTTTGCTGTCGATTTGGGGAGGTAAAAAACGGCAATACGCAGCGACCAAGTTTATTTTATACACTGCTGGCGGGTCGCTATTTATTTTGCTGGCTTCCCTGACAATGGGATTTTACGGCGATACGGTGACGTTCGACATGCGATCGCTTGCCCTAAAAGATTACGCCCTAAATTTCCAGCTTTTAATGTATGCTGGCTTTTTGATTGCCTACGCTGTCAAATTGCCAATCATTCCCCTGCACACCTGGCTACCAGATGCCCACGGTGAAGCCACAGCCCCCGTACACATGTTGTTAGCGGGTATTTTGCTGAAAATGGGCGGTTACGCCTTAATTCGCATGAATGCCCAAATGCTACCCGATGCTCACGCTTATTTTGCCCCTGCGTTAGTGGTTTTGGGGGTAGTTAACATCATCTACGCTGCCTTAACATCCTTTGCCCAGCGCAACCTGAAGCGGAAAATTGCCTACTCTTCAATTTCGCACATGGGATTTGTGCTCATTGGTTTTGCCTCCTTTACCGATTTAGGATTGAGTGGGGCAGTTTTACAAATGGTTTCCCACGGCTTAATTGGGGCAAGTTTGTTCTTCTTGGTAGGGGCAACTTATGACCGGACACACACCTTAATGCTAGATGAAATGGGTGGTGTCGGTAAGAGAATGCCGAAGATTTTCGCCATGTTTACTACTTGTTCGATGGCATCTTTAGCGTTACCAGGAATGAGCGGTTTCGTGGCAGAATTAATGGTGTTTGTGGGTTTTGCCACCAGCGATGCTTATAGTTCTACCTTTAAAGTTATCGTGGTCTTTTTAATGGCAGTTGGAGTGATTTTAACTCCGATTTATCTGCTATCAATGCTACGAGAAATTTTCTACGGGGAAGAAAACGAAGAATTAGTTTCTCACCAAGCTTTGATAGATGCTGAACCCCGCGAAGTGTTTATCATCGCTTGCTTGTTAATACCAATTATTGGAATTGGTTTCTATCCTAAGTTGCTGACTCTGATGTATGATGCGACAACTGTGCAGTTAACAGCAAGGTTACGCGATTCAGTACCGACATTGGTACAGCATAAAGAAGCACCAACGGTGTCATTGAGTGCGCCGGCAATTGGTAATTAGAAAGTTAATTTCCAATTAATATTGCTTTGAGGGTGGGTTTTGAACCTGCCCTTTTTTTGTCAAGAATGTAGAGACGTAGCACTGCTACGTCTCTAGGGGGTTCTGGATAACGTATTCAGTAAGCTAGTAGGATGCGTTACGGACATTTGTTCTAACGCACCATCTTAGAATTAGATTGCGATGCGTTATATCAAGTCCGTTTGATTAGTCATAATACCCGGAACCCCACCCCGCTTTTGCTGACGCAAAATCTCCCCTCCCCGCTTGCGGGGAGGGGCTGGGGGTGGGGTCTTTCTTGACTTGGGTACTATAACTAATTATCCGAACTTGATATTAGTTCATAAACGCACTTTACGCTATAGGTAGTTTTATCGCGGTAAGTTCCTTAATTTGGTTAAATTACCATATTAATTATCACTATTTTCAATAAAACTTCTTAAAATTCCTAAAATTTTTCTAACATCATTTATAAAATATTCATTTAAATCAATCTCTATTATTTGTCCAGACAAACGCATAAATTTCCAGTTAGTACCTGTGGTGACAGCACCGTAAATTGTTTTAATTTCATTTTCTTTTTGCTGATTAAATAGTTGTGCAGCTACCATTTCAGCTATGCATTGTCCCAAACCAGATTGAATATTATCATTTTTAGCTTCTACCAAAGCAATGACTGGTGCTTTGATAATTATTTGTTCTGAAGACTTACTAATAAGAAAGTCACAAAAACCAGTTAAACCTTTTTCTGGACTAACGTTAAATTCTCGACCGGAAAACAAACTAATTTGATTTTGTAATATATCTTTTAGTTCTACAAGAATTGGTGTTAAAATTAATTCCGAACGAGCTTTCTCGGTTCCAATAGATAATGCTAATGGTATATACTTTTTAAGTGCTTGTGCCAAAAAATCACTGTATTCTACTGGGGGTGTGTCCGCAAAAATTCCCACATTTTCCACAATGGTAATTCCCAAGGTTGTCTCAACAGTGTCTATACTGAATTGACTGTATGACATTTGACAAAGATTTTAGTAAATTTAACTTTTATGCTATTGAACTTGATTCTATCTAAAATCTCACCATTTCTTTGGTATGTATGGCAAAACACAAAGCTTCTACTCGGTGAATCAATTTTCTACAATCTATTTAGAATCAGCTTTGGCACAACCGCTCATGTTAGACTACAACCCATTGCACTGTTTGCCATCTTCCGAAGAACTACCCGACTCAGACGATACACCTGTGGATAATGAACTACAAGATTTGATTCCCGGCTTGCTAAAAGCGATGCTGGCTTTGCTGTGGTCAGAGCGCTGGGATTGGTTCTTTGGCGTTGATATGGGTGTTTATTATGACCCAAATAAACCCGCGATCGTCGCCGATGGATTTCTCAGCTTAGGAGTTAAACGCTTTATTGGTGAGGATTTGCGCCTAAGTTATGTACTGTGGGAAGAAAATAAGCTGCCAATTTTGATACTAGAGGTTGTTTCTCAAACCCATCGGGGAGAATACAGCACTAAGAAAGAATTCTATGGGAAAGAATTAGGGATTTTGTACTACGTTGTATATAATCCCTGTCGTCGCAAAAAGCCACCTTTGGAAGTGTATCGCTTAGTGAATGGCGAATATGAGTTACAGCCAGGAAATCCGGTTTGGCTACCGGAGATTAATTTAGGAATTGGACGCGATCGCGGAATTTATCAAGGTATAGCGCGGGAGTGGTTGTACTGGTATGACGAACAAGGGCAAAGGATGCTGACGCCAGAAGAACGCATTACTGAAGCGGAAGAACGCGCAAGTTATGAGGAACAGCGACGTGTGGAAGCAGAACAACGCGCACAAATGTTAGCAGAAAAATTGACCGCCTTAGGTATCGATCCGGAAAGTTTGGGTTAATATTTTGCCTGGACGACTGGAAGTCGCGGCTATACAAACGAAGCCCACCTTCGTGGGCTAAAGAGTTTAGTAGTTTTCTTCATGGAAGTTTTACATTTTTGTTGCTGAATAGGTTGTGATTAGTTGGTTAATCAGGGAATTCTATGTATAAGGCTACTCATCTGTAGCTGGGAAAATCTTTAGAAGTCTGTTTTTAACCGCTAATCACAATCAGGATTATTTCATGATTCCAATTATCTTGGGTGCTGTTGCCTTAGCTGGTGCTGCAATCTATGGTGTAAGTGAAGCAATAAAAGAAGAGGAAAAGCGTAAGCAAGAAGAGGAAAAGCGTATCCTTGCCAGTGGTATTTATGAAGTGGATCAGATGAGTGGTAAGGAATTTGAAAAACTCTTATCACTACTTTTTAGAAAAACTGGTTATGAAGTGAGTCTGACTCCAGACACCCAAGATTATGGAGCCGACTTAATCCTATACAAGAATGGCTTAAAAACTGTGGTTCAAGCAAAAAGATCCAAGAATCCTGTAAGCGTCAAAGCTGTACAGGAAGTAGCAAGTGCAGTTAGACACTATAAGGCAAACAAAGCGATTGTAGTTACTAACAACAGGTTCACAAAGAATGCTTTTAATCTTGCATATTCTAACGAAGTACAACTATGGGATAGAAATAAGCTGATTAAATTTATGCTTGATTCTAAAAACATTTAGATCATACAACACAATACTAAGCGATCGCATCCAATAATAACGAGCAACTAGCCTTAACATTAAATTCAATCACAGAAATAGCCAAATCAAGCCCATTTCAAGAGCTTGCAAACCTAACTTCTGTCCGCGCTGCCCTAGACGATCCAGACCACGAATGGACATTTTGATTTTATAACAAGCATTTTACGCAAAGATGCATTTAATTAGCCCGCGTAGGCGGGCTTTGTTTGTAGAGCCAGCGGCTTCTAGCCTGAGGGGCGAATTTGAGGGTGCGGAATGTGGGTTTATACTTAGATGATGCAATTGTGATGAAAGCCCACATTACTATGAGCGATGATTGCATAATTGAATGGTAAAACATAAGCGTGTTGACAACATTCTGAAAATGCATAAGTTACTCCTATGTGAACTACATATACTAGGTAGCTTATGACTAAAAAACAGAAAATGTTTGTTACACATTAGGTTATGGGAATGAGTAAGCAGTTAGGCAAGCATTTTTTGAAGTTACTATTTAGACGTAAAAAAACGCTTGGTCGAAAATACAGGGAATTGATTACTGCCTTCTGCGTAGCAGTCTGCATCTTAGTTTTGCGCTCTTTCGGATTATTACAATCCTTAGAGTGGGCAGCCTTGGATCAATTTTTCCGCTTACGTCCAGATGAAGCGCCACAAAACCATATTACTATTGTAGCGATTGATGAAGTTTCTTTGCGCCAAGTAAATTCTTGGCCCATTTCAGATCAGGCGATCGCAGAGATGTTAGAGAAACTAAAAGTCCACAAACCTCGTGCTATTGGTTTAGATATATATCGAGATTTGCCAGTTGAGCCAGGACATTCCAATCTAGTTGAGGCTTACAAATCTACACCAAACTTAGTTGGGATTGAATTATTGGGACCTAACAAAAATACTATTGTTTCAGCCCCACGGGAACTAAGCGATCGCCATCAAGTTGGTTTTAATAATGTGGTGTTGGATGGTGATGGCAAAATACGTCGCAGCTTGTTGTATTGGCACGACGTTGATCGTAAATCACATCAAAGTTTTGCATTGAAGCTGGCTTTATTATATTTAAAGAACGAGGGTATTACTCCCAAAAAAGCAGCCAGTAATCATAATTATTTGCAGTTAGGTAAAGCGGTGTTTCATCGTTTTCAACCGAATCATGGTGCTTATATAAAAGCTGATGGTAGAGGCTACCAAATTTTATCTAACTTTCCTAAACCAGCCTGCAATAACTTGCAAGTAGAATCCTGTCCGTTTCGTCAGGTTTCTCTTATAGATGTGCTAGCTAACCGAGTACGAAAAGACTGGATTAGCGATTCGATTGTGCTAATTGGTTCGACTGCGCCGAGTCTCCCAGATGATGTATTAATACCATACTCCAGCCGTTTGATGGGGACGGTTCAGCCTGTAGCTGGCATCGAATTACAAGCCTATTTTATCAGTGAGTTAATCGCAGCTGCCCTGGAAGGACGACCTTTACTAAAAGTTTGGTCTGATGAAATCGAATGGTTGTGGATTTTTGCTTGGGCTTATTTGGGAGTTGCTACCAGACGGCGAATACAACACCCTTGTATTAGTGGCTTAAGTATAGTTTTTTGTTGTTTGCTGCTAACTGGTTATGCTTATGTTACTTTTCTTGATGGTTGGTGGATACCAATCTTACCTGGGTTGCTTACCTTTTGCAGTTCAGCTGTTGTGCTGACTTATCAACTTGCTCACATGCAAGAAGAATTAAAACGCTCTAAAGATTTTTTAGGACAAGTGATTAACACGATTCCTGACCCCATTTTTGTCAAAAATGAAAAACATCAATGGATTGTTTTAAATCAGGCATATTGTCAATTTATCGGTTATCCGAAAACTATGTTAATTGAAAAGTCAGACTATGACTTTTTCCCAAAACATGAAGCTGATGTTTTTCGCAGGCAAGATAATCTGGTGCTTTCGAGTCAACAACCCCAAGAAAATGAAGAAGAATTTACCGATGCTGTTGGTAAGACTTATCTGATTGCGACAAAGCGATCGCTTCACAAAGATGCCGCTGGTAATTTATATTTAGTTGGGGTCATCCGTGATATTACGCAACGCAAGCTGAAGGAAGAACAACTCAAGGACACTGCTGCTAAGTTAACCCAATCAAATACGGAGTTATCCCAATCAAACGATGAATTAAAACGCAAAGAAGACCAGATGCGTTATCTTGCCTATCACGATAGCCTCACTGGTCTACCCAATCGCAAATCTTTCGCCGAACAACTTCACGAGTCGCTAGAGTGGGCACAAAGTAACAATTTATTACTAGCACTGCTATTTATTGATTTAGACGGCTTTAAGCAAGTTAATGATACTTTAGGACACGAAATCGGCGATCGCGTTTTGGTGGCGATCGCCCACCGACTCAACAACTCTTTGCGCGGCACTGATACCATTTCCCGTTTGGGTGGCGATGAATTTACCGTGATTTTACGCACAATTCCCAATATAAAAGTTGCAGCAAGAGTCGCCGAAAAAATTCTCACAACCATTAACGAGCCAATTGTTTTCGACAAATATACTATCAGAGTCTCCGCCAGTATTGGCATTAGTATCTATCCAATTAACAGCCACAACTACGAAACTTTGCTTAAAGAAGCAGATAACGCGATGTATCGTGCCAAGCATTTAGGTAAAAATCGCTATGAATTTGCGTAGTGACAACTCTCACCGCTAACTGCAAGCAATCAACGGTGCTTACTCAGAAAATATTGATATTTTTTCAAAAAAAATATACATTTTAAAAACTACTTTTTAGTAAAGATATGTCTTTGAGCTGATGTAAAGAGCATATCAATCAACTAAAAATTTATAAATATATAACTTTTGGCTGATGCCAAGAGCAGTACTTTCAGAATATCTATTAAATGTCAACAATAATTCAATCTTAAGCAGTCAAATCACGCGACTTTTTATTTACACATAGCAAATAAAAATTTAGTTATTTCCTGAAAAAATTAATCAGACTCTTGAAGATAATAAAAAACAGGATGAAATCAAAATGCAAGGTAATATATCTAGAGAAATAGAAACAAGTTTAAAAATTGCTACTGCTGTAGTATTTTGTATTGGCTCTGCCTTGATAATCCCCAAAGTTGCCGACGCAATAACAGTTTTAAGCAGTTTGGCTACTAATAGTGTTAGGTCAATTGAGAGCAATTCTCAGACATTAAATACTGAATCCAGTAGCGATATTTACGAACCCCCAAATAATGGTAGTCCTGATAGTCAACATGGTACTGGCACACGTTAAGAAATTAGAAATTTACCAAATTCAGTTGATAAATAGGCAAGCAGAAATAAACATAAGTTGCTTTTTTTACGCATCATGCCCATTCATTTATCTTCACAATTGTTAATTGCTAATAATATCATGTAGAGACGTTCCGGCGGAACGTCTCTACGACGGTAGGTAGGTTTTTATTGCGGAATGTCTCTATGACGGTAGGTAGGTTTTTATTAGTGTTAATTAAACGGACATGATATTATCGAACTTTTATTCCAAGAGTATCTTTGTACTAGAGTATGTGCCTGCCAATCCACAGCGCTTTGAGGAAAATCTAAACGGAAGTGTCCACCACGACTTTCGGTTCTAAAAGCAGCGCTTTTAAGAATTAAATAAGCTACATCTAATAAATTGCGGGTTTCAGCCCAGAGTCGCAACTGCTTTTCAACATCTGGTAAAGTGAAAGTAGCTGATTCTGTTGGGTGTAATGTAAGTAAAAATTGGCTCAGTTTCAAAGCAGCAAAATCTTGTTGCCAAGATTCAATTATTACGATCGCTTGCTCTAAACTTGATTGTTGACGACAAATACCAGCATTTTCCCAAACTAAACGCGGTAACTTCTGTCGTAGTGCTTCTAACTGTGCTTGTTCGTTGTTCCACTCACTTTCAGAAAGAATAAATTCAGAAAGTGTAAATTCAGATTCTTTCCCTTTATCCTTTATCCTTCTGACTTCATCCTTTATATTAGCCATCTGTGCGCCAAACACGATACATTCGAGTAGGGAATTACTTGCTAGACGGTTCGCTCCATGTACGCCGGTACTGGCAGTTTCCCCCACCGCATATAAACCGGGAATATTTGTTTGATTCATCAAATCCGCAAAAATACCACCCATCCAGTAATGAGCAGCTGGGGCAACGGGAATTAATTGCGAAAAGACATCAATGCCCCAATGCTGACAAACCTTAACAATATTGGGGAAGCGATAACGAATCTTGTCAGCTTTTATGGGGCGCATATCTAACCATACATGAGCCGTGGCAAGGTCGCTAGAAGTGCGTTGCAAGTGGCTGAAAATGGCTCGACTGACGACATCTCTAGGAGCGAGTTCACCAGCCGGGTGATAGTCAAAGGCAAAGCGTCGTCCTTCATTATCTACCAAATGTGCGCCTTCGCCCCGCACAGCTTCACTAATGAGAAAGCGATCGGCACCAAGTTTAGTTAAAGCAGTCGGGTGAAATTGGACAAATTCTAAGTCTCGCAGAATTGCTCCAGCACGCCAAGCGATCGCTACTCCATCGCCGGTACTCACTGCTGGGTTAGTCGTTTGTGCAAAAACTTGACCACCACCACCAGTTGCCAAAACTACTGCACCGGCTCGTATCCAGGTAATTTTACCTTGATAAAACAGACTAATTCCCTGACATCTTCCACTTTCGGGTTCCAGCCACAAACTTAACGCCAAAGCTTGCTGAATTACTTGAATATTTGGGCGTCGCAATACTTGAGCGGTAAGGGTAGTAGTTACTTCCCTGCCTGTAGTATCAGCAGCGTGAAGAACCCGATTCCGAGAATGGGCAGCTTCTAAAGTTAAAGCTAACTCATTATTATGACGGTCAAAAGCTACTCCCAAATTTACTAAAGATTGAATGCAACTTTTAGCGTGTTCTGCGAGGAATTCCACCGCTTGGGTATCGCACAAACCTGCACCTGCACGTAAAGTATCTTCAATATGCAAGTAAGCAGAATCTTCCGGAGCGATCGCCGCAGCAATACCTCCTTGTGCCCAATCACTAGCGGACAAAGAAACTGTTTCTTTAGTAATCAAACCGACTTGTAACTGCTCTGGCAAACAAAGTGCCGTGTATAATCCAGCAGCACCAGCACCGACTACTAAGACATCAAATTGGCTGTTGACTTGTACCACATGAAAAGGTCTGTGAACCCGGCGATTATGCTCTTGATTCCAAGTTTTCTGGAGATGTTCAATATTGTTAAGGTCTTCCGGTAAGGTCATTAATTAATCCTCACCGTCAAATAAATCTGAAAAATCAAACGCTAAGGGTTGAGAATCAGCCTTTGATTTAGTTTCCTTGGCTTTTAACTCATCCGGTTCCGGTGTGGGGGT
>NZ_KK073768.1:576413-590622 GCF_000582685.1 [Scytonema hofmanni] UTEX 2349 | reverse complement strand
GGGATGGGGAGAGGGGGGGATGGGGAGAGGGGGAGAAAGAAGAATTATTCTCCTTGTCCCCTTGTCTCCTTGTCTCCTTGTCCCCTTGTCCCCTTGTCCCCAGTCCCCAGTCCCCAGTCCCCAGTCTCTATTTGTAGATACCGTTGTTAAAGCGATCGTCTCCTTCGTTGAAGACGGCTTCCTGCTCGGTCACGGTAAAGTGATCTAGGTTGGCTTGCAGGATTTGTTTTTGGCGATCGCTTAATCCGGGAATGTTCAACACATCACCTAGCTCTTGGTAAGGAGCATTTTGGATGATTTTCCTAGCGAGGGTAGGATACAGTCCTGGATATTGCTGAAAAGCTCGGACGTTGGTGTTATTTAAGTCAAGTTTTTTACCAAATTCCGTTGCTAGTTTTTGGTCTGCCTTATTTTGCGTTGGTTGAGTGAACTCAACTGCAAGAACTGGCACAAATTGCAAACTTACACCATTGATATTGCTCGCTTGGGCTATCTGAGTTGTTCCCAACCATCCCCAGCAGCCAAGTAACAAGCTAAACACTGTTAATAAACGCACCAATCTTTTCACAATTTTTTACCTCTCCATCAAATTGCATTTAAAGTTTTAAGCAAAAGAGCACTTGTAGAGAGCGATCGCTCGTCATTCGTCAAAAGAACGACAAAGGACAATCCTCAATCCTATGCTCATAACGCAAATAAACACAGCAGTCATCAGAAACTAATATACAGCGTATTAATATCCACAATATTTACTAAGAAGGCAAAAAGGGGAAAGGGTAAGGGGTAAACCCGCATTTCTCACAAAACGGTAGGGGCGGGTTCACAAATATGCTTCAATCATTCACGAATATCTCGTGAACCCGCCCCTACAGCCTCTGGACTTGGGTTTCATAAATTTGGTGAGAAATCCGGGTAAAGTCAGGTTGAAAAAACTTTTCCCCACATGGTATAAAGCCCCTCCACATTAAATATGGGGTATGGGGTTTCCCTTTTCCCCTTTCCCCCTCCCTAGTCCGGTTTAAGAGGCAACGGCAGCTAGCAGAAATAAGGTATCTACCAAAATTGTACTCAGCACCGCTCCACTAAAGGCGTACCAATGCCGTTGTTTTTTAATCAAAGGCAAAACGCCAGCACTCAACAAAATAACGGCGAGAATTAGCGCCCAGGCTTCTCCCCAAGGTGTTTTTACTTGCGCCACAGCACTGTGCAGAATTGGTGATGCGAAAGCTGGTTCGACACTCATGATTTGCCGCCAATAAGGCATTAAGTCTACCAGGTAAAAATACACGTCGGTCAAAGCTGTGCCTAGTAAAGAACCGAAATAAAACCAGTTACCGACTTTGCCCCAATTCCGCATTAAACACCAACAAGCAAATGGTAGCCCAATTGACTCTACTGGCAAATGCCATAACGGTTCCCAACGCAACCAGCCCCAATAAATTGAGCCGGCTAACCAACTCCAACTGAACCCTAGTAGTAAATCTCCCCAAATATGAGTTGCGGAATTTGACATTAATCTAAAACTTAGCCAAACCCAAAATCCTGTTAATACAAAACTTAATAAAGGTAGCGATCGCACTAACGGCGCTTCGATAAACACGGGCACAGATACTAAGAATACCGCAGCCGCAAACACTAACCAACCTTGGCGAGACGGTGCCATCACTCCTAATGAGGGACTCAAAGACAGTACTGTCTCTAACTCTTCTCGGCTTTTTTGCACCGTTTCCGTCTCTAGGGCATTAATTAAAGGATTAGAAGCCGCGTAAGAAGAAAATGTATTGTTAATCAAAGTTTTTAATATTGTTTACTTAACTTTATATTATTTAAGATATCACAACAATAAATCCCCTATGGGGGCATGTTGATTTTACTTTAATTTTAATTGGCTAAAATTATCTGAACCGGACAGAAGGACAACAGAGGCGTAAAGATAGATAATTCGGTAAGATTACGTAGGTAGTGTGGGAGTCTGATTAATGGATATTTGTCTAGTATGGAGTAGCAATCCTGGGTGCGATCGCGTTTGCGCTATTGAATTAGGACTTACGCAAAATTAGAGAAAAACGAATCGCACTTTTACAGACACAAGCCAGTGCGTTGGTTATTTTCCCTCTTGTTTGTTATGTTTCTTTGGACTGCATCGTCGCCCTCTCAAGTTGTAGCAACAAGCACGACACCAAGTTTGGGAGAGTTTTTGGGGAGCATCCCAACGAGTGCAAAAACGCCCACAGGCGCTCCTATTCCTGGGGCTATACGAACAAAGCCTGCCTTGTCTACGACACGCTACGCGAACGCAGGCTATATGAGTCTTAGAGCCTGGGTCGGCAGGCTTTGTTATAGCGATACCCTTCTAGGGTATTGCGGCTTTCGTTGGGATGCTCCCAGTTTTTGCCTAAGTCCTATGAACAATACTTAATAGCCCTAAGTCAACCGTCCAAAGTCAACAATCCAAAGTGCAGGTTTTTTTCACTATTAACTGTTAACTGTTGACTGTTGACTGTTGACTCTTAACTGTTAACCTTTAATCCTTGACTATCCGATGGTATCAAAACGTCAATTATTTGTTCTTTTAAGTGCAGCATCCGCTTTCACCTCGTTTGCCGCATTCCCGCTCAAAGCTATTAGCACCCAACCGAATGCAGCAGCATCAGGGGTGCAACAAATGAATATCTTGCAAGCGATTGTTTTAGGCTTCGTGCAAGGAATGACTGAATTTTTGCCGATCAGTAGCACAGCACATTTAAAAGTTGTTCCCGTGGTACTAGGTTGGGGTGATCCGGGGGTAGCTTTTACCGCCGTAATTCAACTTGGTAGCATCGCCGCCGTTGTGTGGTATTTTTGGCAGGATCTGGTGCAAATTATTAGAGGAGCGACAAGAGCGATCGCCCAAAAAGATTACAATGACTTTAACTTTCGTCTCAGTTTAGGAATTATCTTAGGAACACTGCCGATCATCTTCTTTGGGCTTTTGATTAAAAAGCTGATTCCCGACTTTGATAATTCACCGATCAGAAGCTTATCAGCGATCGCTATTGCCTCTATTGCTATGTCTATATTACTCGGTGTAGCAGAAAAATTAGGCAAACGCCAACGCAACTTTGATAAATTGACTATGGGAGATGGCTTATTGATGGGTTTAGCGCAGTCTCTAGCATTAATTCCTGGCGTATCTCGTTCTGGTTCCACTTTAACAGCGGGACTATTTATGGGATTAGAAAGAGAGACAGCAGCAAGATTTTCCTTTTTGTTAGGGATTCCAGCGATTACCTTAGCTGGATTAGTTGAGCTAAAAGATGTTCTCTCACTAGGGTTAACTGGGGAAGCGATAGTTCCTTTAGTTGCTGGTATAATTTCCGCTGGTGTATTTTCATATATAGCGATCGCCGGATTGTTGCGCTTCCTTAAAACTCAAAGCACATGGGTGTTTATTTGGTATCGCTTGGCATTTGGAGCAGCAATCTTGAGTGCGATCGCTACTGGAATATTGAAAAATAGTTAGTTAATTGTTGGTTGTTGATTGATAGTTGATAATTGTTGGTTGATAGTTGTTGGTTGATAGTTGATAATTGTTGGTTGTTGGTTGATCTACGAACCAAAATGCATTAACTCTTAACTACTATCCACCATCCACTAACCACTATCCACTATCCAATGACTCATCCTGCCCGAATTACTGGTGTATTACCAGATTCCATCGCTGCGGAAATTGGCTTTGCTGTGGGGGATGCGATCGTTGCTATCAATGGTACGCATCCCCGTGATTTAATTGACTATCAGTTTTTGTGCGCTGATGAAGTTCTCGAATTAGAAGTTTTAGACGAAAAAGGCAAAACTCATCACATTGAAATCGAAAAAGACTACGACGAAGACTTAGGATTAGAATTTGAAACGGCACTGTTTGATAATTTAATTCAGTGTAATAACCGTTGTCCATTTTGCTTTATCGATCAACAGCCACCAGGCAAGCGACAAAGCTTGTATTTTAAAGATGATGATTATCGCTTGAGCTTTTTGTATGGCTCATACTTAACTCTTACCAATTTACCAGAGCGAGAATGGCAGCGCATTGAAAAAATGCGACTATCTCCGTTATATGTTTCGGTTCACGCAACTGAACCAGAAATTAGAATTAGATTGTTGAAAAATCCCCGTGCGGGACAAATATTAGAACAACTAAACTGGTTTCAAGAAAGACGATTGCAAATTCATGCTCAAGTCGTCGTTTGTCCTGGTATAAATGACGGCAAACATTTAGAACAAACATTGCGAGATTTAGCGTCCTTTTCTACTGGGGAAGTTCCTGGGGTAGCATCTGTAGCGGTGGTACCTGTGGGTTTGACGCGATTTCGTTTAGAAAAAGATGAACTTATACCAGTAAGTGAAGAAAAAGCCATAGAAGTGATTTCCCAAGTGCGATCGCTTCAAAAAGAATTTAGCAAAAAATACGGTTCTAACGTCGCTTGGTTAGCTGATGAGTGGTTTTTGATTGCTGGTGAAGAATTACCCAGCGAAGTTGAATATAACGACTATCCGCAAATAGATAACGGTGTCGGTTCGATTCGTTTATTTCTCAAGCAGTTTGCGATCGCTGCTGCTGAATTATTACCGCCAAAAATCTCAAACGCACGAAAGTTTACCTGGGTAGTTGGCAATGCAGTTGAAAAAGCATTTCAACCGATTTTACAGCAATTGAATTCTGTAGAAAACTTAGAAGTAAATATGCGTGCTTTGAAGAGCGATTATTGGGGACAAAGTATCAGCGTTACTGGGTTGCTAACTGGTCATGATTTGCTTTTAAACTTACAAGGGCAAGATTTAGGAGAAGGAATTTTGCTACCGAAAGTTATGCTCAAACATGGTGAATTGATATTTTTAGATGATATGAGTATTGAAGAAGTAGCTAGCCAACTGAATACAAAAATCTTACCAGTCGCCGGTGTGGAAGATTTAATCAATACTTGTATTGATTAAGTTGGAGCGCGATTAGCTATCAGTTTAAATCATCAACACTGTAAATTCATATCTTGCACCAGTCCCAACAACCGCCTCAGAATGAATTCTAAGGCTAATAGCTAAAGTCTTCGCGCAGAAGACTTAGTAAGGCTTTCAGTCAGTTTTAACTGACTTTTGCTATGAGCCTGGAAATTAATTTCCAGGCGATTTATGCTGCTAATCGAGAATGGTGCAAGATATCTATTGAAATGGACTGTACTTCAACACGATGTTTGGGTACTTCAACACGATGTTTGAGTACTTCAAAACGATATTTGAGTACTTCAACACGATGTTTGAGTACTTCAAAACGATATTTGGGTACTTCAAAACGATATTTGGGTACTTCAAAACGATATTTGGGTACTTCAACACGATATTTGGGTACTTCAAAACGATATTTGGGTACTTCAAAACGATATTTGGGTACTTCAAAACGATATTTGGGTACTTCAACACGATGTTTGGGTACTTCAACACGATGTTTGGGTACTTCAAAACGATGTTTGGGTACTTCAACACGATGTTTGGGTACTTCAAAACGATATTCTTTTTGGATAATCCAGCGTTGTTACAGTTTGCACCATTAACACGTACTGATTCTCCTAGAACTTTGCGCTTCGCAGGTTGGAGAAAGGGTTGCTAGAATTTCAGATAACAATAAGCGACAGAATATTGCTTCGTGTGCTGATATTTTAGCTGGTTTGCGGTTCGAGAAAGACTTAATTCGTCAATTTCTGAGGGAGGACATGATGCAGGAATCCGTGACTTATCAAGATATTTTAAGTAAAGGAAAGCAACAAGAAGCATTATCGTTGATAACTCGCTTGCTCAATCGCCGTTTGGGTAATGTCTCGGACACTGAAGTTGAGCGTCTGCGCGGGTTGTCAATTGAAGAATTGGAAGCATTGGGTGAGGCATTACTTGATTTTACTTCGGTTGCTGATTTAACTAGTTGGCTTACGCAACAGTAATTGAATTGTATTTATTTTTTCAGACAATTTTAGATTTAAAAGCTGTTGCTCCGGAGAACAGATTGGGTTGGTCAGGTAGATTGGCTTAATCGGTGGCGGCGTTCTTCGTAGGGCAATGGGCAATGAGAATAATAAAATTCTTTCCATGCCCCATGCCTCATACCCAATTCCTAACGTCGCAACTCTACCCGCTCACCGTATCGCAACAACCTTTCAATAGTAGCGAGGCGATTTTCCCAGGCTCTAACTTGATAAGGATTATCAATATTTTCTTGCCGCATCCAAATGCGAAATTGAGATTTAAAGCGAGTAAGTGTTGCTTTTGCCGCAATTAACTTACTCGCAGAAGGAGCGGCAGAAAGCTGATCTAAAGCACTTTGCAAAACTTCTGTTTGGCTGTTAAAAGTTGAAAGTGTCGTTTCAGGTAGACGCAATTGGTCGTTTTGCAAGACAAACTTCCATTCGCGTTGCAGCGCTGTGTAACGCACCGCAGCAGTTTTAAAAGGCTGACGGTGAGGAATAATTTCATTTTGCCGAATGCTACCTTGAGTATTACCAAAGACTTTCTGTAAGTCGTTAGTCAAATTCTCCGCAGCAAACAATGCGTAACCGCTAACTGGCAAATCCCTGATTACCTGAATTTGATCGAATGCACCAATTACCGGCAAAGAAAGCAAGCGAATTCCCGGCACTAACAAAGTTGCACCTAATTTTGTGGAAGCAATCCAAGGTTGTGCTAGTCGCTGGAAGCGAGGAGTATCTAAGGCATAAGTCATGGGGATAATTAAATCTATATCTCCCTGTCTTGCCCAAACTTCCCAATGCTGTTGAATTTTCTGAATCCGTTCTAATTCTGGCAGAGGAAATACAGCAACTGACACAATTAAATTAGGTCGCTTTTGTCGCAACTCCTGAGAAGCTTGAGCAACAAAACTATCAACTTGCTGGGTGCGAAAATTTGTCCACTTTTGCCACAAATCCCGTTGAGACGGAGAAATACTAATTGGATCTACGCCATTAAGTTGTTGAAACTGCGCTCTGGCAGCTTTACCATAGCCGTAAATTCTGCCTGCGGCTGGATCTTGGAAAGGATAGCGAATGTAGTCTAGATGCAGCCCATCTACATCATAGCGAGTAACAATTTCTTCATAAAGCTTAAGTAAATACTGCCGCAATTCTGGATTAGCCGGGTCGTAAAATGGCTTAGTTTGTCCTGGGGGAATCATGTTACCCCGGTTATCGTAGTTTGCCCAGTCAGGATGAGCGGCTAGGACGGGTCCTGGATAATTAGCAGGAGCATTGATAACTTCGTTGTGACGCTGATTGCCAGCCGCAAATGTCCAAACCCAAGCGTGTAATTCCATGTGGCGCTCGTGGGCTAATTTCACTGCTGCGGCTAAAGGGTCCCAACCCCGAATTAAGGGGTTTTGCTGGGGCGCAACTTGACTGGGGTAAATTGTATAACCGGCGTTGACAGTTTCAAAAAAGACGGTATTAATACCGACTTTGGACAGCCGATCAAATATCTCAGCTAGCCCTTGCTCGTTTTTAGCGCGGACGATTGTACCTCTGTCTAACCAGACGGCGCGAATTTCTGGTTGAGCTAATTGGCGATCGATAGGAAATTGTTGCCACAAGTTGCTTTTTGCTTGAATCCATTGCTGACGCGCTTCGGCGTACTTTTGTTGGGCAATTAATTGAGGTAAGTTTTTGGCAATATTTCTGGCTTGTTCGGTAGTAGAAATTGGCACTCCCGGTCGTGTGGATGCGACTTGGGTAGGTTGTGCCTGCTTGACAATTGGGGAATTGTTGTCAATGGCGTTGGCGGTTAAATTGGCGCTGTCAACTCGACCGATGAGATTTTCTAATTCTTGTTGTAAGGCGATCGCATCACTATTACTTATCGGTGCATTTGAGTTGGGGACAACATCCAGACGCACCGCTTGTTCTAGTTGATCGATCGCTTCTTCTGACTTTGGGGGGTTGACATTAGGAATCGGTCTAGATTGAGGTGCAGTGGCGACGAGAGGGGCGGGAAAAGAGGCGCGGGTAGGGGGAGTGGTAGAGACGTTCCGCCGGAACGTCTTTGTCTCTACAGGAGTTGGCGAAGCAACGGCAATCGATGTCGAACAGATTGGCGAACCGCCTTCTATTTTATTTGAGGCATTTGCTGTTTCTTTCACATGACGGTTGACAGCGGCTTTTAACCAAGCTGTATCTAACTCCAAAGATGAAGCTGTATCTACTCCCCAACGCCAGCCAAAAAAGGTGGATCGTTCAGTTGTGACAACGGCGGCGGGATTATCTTTAGAATTCCAAACAGCAGCAGCTTTACTGTTTGCATTATCAGCAACGACAACACCGCCACGCACTTTACCAAAAAGTCCGTTTTGGTTTGCCCAATTTTGTAAGTTGTTTTTTGCGGGTTGCAATTGTTGTACATCATTGAGGCTGAATCCCCAGTAACCTCCTAAGAGTGTTTGCAATAACTGCCGCACTCCCGGTGCTGATAAAGTACCTACAGGTCCTGAGGCAATCAATCGCCCACCTTTGCTCACCCATTCTTCTAGAGCGATCGCTTGTGCGGGTGTTAATGTATCTACATTCGGTAAAAATAATACTTGGCGATCGCCCCAATCTGCCGCACTCCTGACATTCGTCAAGGAAATTACACAATACTTTACCCCAGCCCCTTGCAAGCGGTTTGTTATACCTGTCCACTGATTAGTATTTTCTTGGCTCTGCACTATCGTTAATATCGGGCTTTGGGTAGCCGCGATCGCAGGCTTAATCTTAAAGAAGGCAAAAGGTAAAAAGTAAAGGGTAAAAGCTATTAGCAATTTTCTCTTTTGGCTTTTTTGCTTCTTACTTATTTGTTTTTCTTGATTCCTCACGCTTTGACTCCTCACGCTGACTACTCGACTTTAGACTAATGTATGGAAAATTACCCAGCAATGATGGGTTGAAGTAATTTATGGTTGCAATTACCGGGAAGTCCTTTAATAATTCTCTTAAGGTGTTCAATAGCGATCGCCTAAACAGTGTCGAAAAATCAAGGTTTCATCTTGAAATTTATACCACATAGTTGATAGTCCGCAGAGCCGAAGCGGATTTTGTACATATAGCTCTACCCTAAAAGCTTGTCATTACCAACATATTTTGGTGTATAAAGACGCGAAATTTCGCGTCTCTACAAAATTTATTTGTATCAAAGTTTTCGGCAAATGGTATAATTTAATGCCTGGTAAATTATTTACAATGTAAAGACGTTCCGCCGGAACGTCTCTACGACGGCAGGTAGGTTTTTATTATTGTTAATTAAACGGACATGATATAATTACTTGAATTTTGATCTAAAATACTGTAATAAATTTTCCTAATAAATTAGCAGGGAGCCTAAGCCTGTGAACTTTGGAAGACTTCCTGCTATTGTGAAATTTGGTGAGTAAAAAAAGTGATTAGATATTAGCTAATAGTTGCTGGTTTTAACGGGTCGCCAAGATTGTTTCCCCGACTCTTAGCGCAGCAAGTCTAAGTCATGTATGGCGCTCGCTTTACTGGGGACTCTTTACTGGGGACGCAGACGCGAGTTTTCTTTAAAACTCGTGTGTGGGTCCCAATCCCCTTCCAAGTAAGGAAAGTCTCCCCAGTCCCTAATCCCCAGTCCCCAGTCCCTTTTTCATGAGATTTCTCCCTTTTGCTTTGTTGCCTCAATGGCTGCTCTGAGATTGCTTTGATGTTCTGACAAGAGCCGATCGCCCTCCTCTTTTTCCAAACCAGTCCAATGCATTAATAGTGCTAATTTTACCCACTTGCCACTGCGTTCTAGTAACAAATTAGCGTCTTCACGACTTAAGCCTGTAAGGTCTGACAAAATTCGCAAAGAGCGATCGCGTAACTTTTGATTTGTCACTGCGACATCGACCATGCGATTGCCGTAAACTTTGCCAAGCTTGACCATCACTCCTGTAGAAATGATGTTTAAAGCTAGCTTTGTTGCTGTTCCAGCTTTTAAGCGAGTTGAACCAGCTAGCACCTCAGGTCCTGTTAAGAGGCGAATGTCAATATCGACATTAATCTTAACTTGATCCTCAGGGACACAAGCCATAAAAATAGTAGTGGCTCCCCGCTGACGAGCAGCATTAAGGGCACCATGAACAAAAGGCGTTGTACCCCCGGCAGTAATCCCGATGACTACATCTAGTTGTGTAATTTGTCGTTGAGCGATCGCAGCTTCTCCATCTTGCGATCGGTCTTCTAAATCTTCGGAACTGCGTACCAATGCCCCTGCACCACCGGCAATTACCCCCTGTACTAACTCTGGAGGTGTACAAAAAGTTGGAGGACACTCGGCTGCGTCTAAAACTCCTAATCTACCACTGGTTCCCGCACCGATATAAAACAGACGTCCTCCATGTCGCAAACGTTCTGCGGTGCATTCAATCGTTTGGGCTAGCTGATTTTTGGCTTTCTCAACCGCAGCCACAGCTTTTTGGTCTTCGCTGTTAAATAGTTCTACGAATTCCAAACAACTGAGCTGGTCTAAGTTTAGACTATGAGGATTTACCTGCTCAGTTAAAAGATGCCCGCGCTCCTGCAAATTTTGCATTGTCTACATCCGTTACATCTATTAATTATCCCTTAACTATTAACAGTCAGTTGTTTTTTGTCATCTAAATATTGACTAATGACTAATTACAACAATCCTTCCAATTTCCGACGAATGCGGTCTATTTCCGAATCCGAAAATTCTGGTTGTTCTGACTGCGCTTGATTGGGAGGTTGGGATTGTTCATCATTGTTCTGTTTTGGGGCATTTGGTTGCCAGTCGGTTTCTGGTACGTTTATTTCTGGGGGAATGGTTAATTCGCCGTTTTCCGGGACGATTTCCCAGTCATAATTAGCACTTTCACAAAATTCTTTGATTTCTTCGGCGTTTACCGCTTCTACTGTGGGTGAGGCGAAATCTTGAGCTTCTAACAACAGAGCATAGCGAGTAGCGTCGTCTTCTGACTCGAACATCAGAATTTTCTCGCGATCGCCTACCCGAATGGAGTGAATTCCCTCATTGTCAGTTCGCGCATTAAAAATTAACACAAAAACACGCATGGGTGTAATCATCAGTCCTTGATTAATAAAATTTTCTTGACAGTCCGAATATCGCCATACATCAAGCTCTTAACAGTTATTTGTCATTAATTCTCGTTTATACGCCCTCTTACTCTATCCTGTATCACTGGTTGAGTTGGCGTATCCTGGTAATGACATATCAAATAGAGTGTCCGTTAGCTTTCTTTTGTGTACCAGCTACATCCGCCGAATAATATATTAAAACTAAATGGCTAACTCTCCCCATCAAGATCCTAACTCTAATGCTCGTGCTAATAAACGTTTTTGGTTTCTAGTGTTAAGTCGCGGTGGTATTGGCTTGGGTGGACTTTTATTGGTTGGACTTATCGGTGGTGCTTGGAGATTATGGATTTTTGTCCAACAAGAGTTAGCACCGCTGGCACAACAAAACCTTACCACTTCACTTAACCGTCCAGTTCAACTGGGGAAAGTTAAAGGATTTTCTCTGACTGGAGTCAGCTTTGGATCTTCAGCAATTCCGGCAACACCTACAGATCCCGACCGAGTGACAATTGGTGGGGTGGATGTAGGTTTTGATATATTACAGTTACTCACTAAGCGTACATTAAAGCTAGATGTCACCCTTGTCAATCCGGATCTCTACATCGAACAGGATCAACAAGGGCGCTGGATTACTACTAGCATCGCACCACCAGGTAAAAGCGGCGCTATAAAGACTGATTTGGGCAAAATTCACTTTAGTAACGCCAAGTTGGTTTTAGTACCCTATCGAGAAGGGGGACAAGGGGGACAAGGGGACAAGGGGACAAGGGGACAAGGGGAAATTTCTTCTGCTCCCCCTGCTCCCCCTGCTTCCCCTGCTCCCCCTGCTTCCCCTGCTCCCCCTGCTTCCCCTGCTCCAACAGTTGCATTTTCGCAGCTTAACGGTTATGCCCAACCTCTGGAAAACAACAAAGTGATTAGGTTTGACGTGCAAGGGGTACCAGATACTGGGGGTACAATTGCCCTTGGGGGAGATGTGCGTATAGAGGGAGGAGGGATACAACAAGCTAAGTTAAAGGTTCAAGCGGAAGATTTCCTTGCTTCTGATATCACTAGTGTGATTAAATTACCACTGATATTAGAGGCAGGGCGAACAAATGGAAATTTACAAGTTGAATTAAACGGGAAAAAACAACCTTTACTGCAAGGAAGCGCTAGTTTACAGGGAGTGCGATTTCAAATTCCCAAAGTGCCACAACCATTTGTCAATTCCCAAGGAAATCTCAATTTCCAAGGTACGCAAATCAAGGTTGATAATGTGGCGACTAGCTACGGTAAAATACCATTAGTAGCTAATGGCATCATCGATACAATAAATGGGTTTAAGCTGACAGCGCGATCGCAATCTGTAACTGTAGCTAATGCTTTAGAAACTCTCAAGGTAAAATCGCCTTTAGCCGTAAGTGGAGAAGTAAAAACTGACTTGCAAGTTAGCGGGGGAATTTCTAAGCCATTTCTCTCAGGTACAGTTGTCAGCACCAAATCTGCCAAAATTGACAAAGTTGATTTAGACAGCTTCCGCAGTAAATTTGATTTTTCCACTGCTGCTTCCCTAATTACCCTTAAAGATATTCAAGGTAAGGTAAAATTAGGCGGCGATGTAACTGGTGGTGGCACAATCGCTCTTGGTCAAGTTCCCCAAATTAATGTCAATTTCCGTGCCAAAAATCTGCCTGGAGACGTATTTGCAAAAGTTTATGAAGTAAATACGTCAAATGTGCAAATCGGCACTATCTCTGGTAATGCTAATTTGAGTGGCGGTGGTAATAATGTGCAAACTGTGGTAAATTTTCAAGCACCACAAGCTACCTACCCGACAACTGGTGAAGTAGCGATCGCACCAGATAAAAGCGTTTCTTTCCGCAATGTGCTTGCTAGTGTAGCTGGGGGTACAGTACTAGCAAACGGTAGTTTTGCCAATCAACGCTGGCAAGCTGTAGCTCAAACTAAAGGTGTGCAGTTAGAACCATTTGTAGACAAACAAGAACGTACAGACGCGATTAATCGCGTCTCTCCAATGCAAAATGTCTCTCTTGCCGGGGTAGATTTAAACGGTCGTTTCAGATTATCCGGCACTACGGGTCCGTTTCAAATTGCCAAAATTGACTCGGAAAACGGACGGGTTCAAATTGGTGGTGGTACTGTTGCAATTTCTAACATCAACTTCCAAGACCAAAACGTTTCCGCTCAATTAATTGCAGAAGGTGTCCGACTGGGACGAGTATTGAAAAAGGCACCACCTATTTTACAAGCACCTTTGGCGGGTAAATTCCAAATCGCAACCAGCAGAGATAATTTTAGCCTGAAAACTCTCCAAGCTACGGGCAATGCACGTTTAGCCGTTGGTGGTGGTACAGTCACAGCGGCAAATATCCAACTTGCTAATGGGGTGTATCAAGCACAAGTGCGGGCAAATGATGTATCTGTGCAAGAATTGGCACCCGCAGCTAAGGATTTTCACGGAAGGTTAAACGGTCAGTTTCAGGTGGCAGGAAACGCTGAATCAATTACACCAGAAACCATCCAAGCAACTGGTCAGGCACGGGTGAATGTGGGAAATGGTACAATTACGGCATCAAATATTCAACTTGCTAATGGCGTATATCGGACGCAAGTCCAAGCAAATAATGTGCCTTTGCAGCGTTTGCCGTCAGTACCACCCCAGTTACAAGGTGATTTAAACGGTCAATTTAATGTGGCAGGGAGCGCTACTTCCTTTCAACCAGAAAGTATCCAAGCTACTGGTCGGGCAAGGGTGAATTTTGGTAAGGGTATAGTTACAGCCTCGAATATTCAACTTGCCAATGGTCGATATCAAGCGCAAGTCCAAGCAAATAATGTGCCTTTGCAGCGTTTGCCATCAGTACCACCCCAGTTACAAGGTGATTTAAACGGTCAATTTAATGTAGCCGGAAGTTTGGAACCATCCCAACGGCAAAATATTCAAGCTACCGGTGAAGCGCGGGTGAATTTTGGTAAGGGTACGGTTACAGCTTCAAATATTCAACTTGCTAATAATCGATATCAAGCTCAAATTCAAGCAAATAATGTGCCTTTGCAGCGTTTGCCATCAGTACCACCCCAGTTACAAGGTGATTTAAACGGTC
>NZ_KK073768.1:529468-576313 GCF_000582685.1 [Scytonema hofmanni] UTEX 2349 | reverse complement strand
AATTTAATGTAGCCGGAAGTTTGGAACCATCCCAACGGCAAAATATTCAAGCTACCGGTGAAGCGCGGGTAAATTTTGGCAAGGGTACGGTTACAGCTTCAAATATTCAACTTGCGAATAATCGCTATCAAGCTCAAATTATAGCAAATAACGTACCTTTGCAGCGTTTGGCAAAGGTGCCATCGCAATTTCAAGGTGATTTAAACGGTCAATTTAATGTAGCGGGAAGTTTGGAAGCATCCCAACGCCAAAATATTCAAGCTACCGGTCAAGCGCGGGTAAATGTTGCCGGTGGGACGGTTACAGCTTCAGATATTCAACTTGCCAATGGTCGGTATCAAGCTTTAGTGGCGGCTTCGGGTGTAGAATTAAACCGATTTAATCAGCAATTACGCGGGAATTTGGGCGGTAAGTTGCAAGTAGCGGGAACGGTGGCATCACCCAAATTATCAGATGTGCGTGCCGCTGGTGATGTAGAGTTATCTCAAGGTATTCCTGGACTTGAGAAACCTTTAAATGCTGCGATCGCCTGGAATGGTCAAAAGCTGACGATTGTCAAAGCAACAGCTCCCGATTTAAATGTTAGTGGTGATATATTTGTCAACGCGAACGCAAGTATCCCGCAAATTACTAATTTAAATCTGAATGTACAAGCACAAAATTACAATCTGCAACAATTGCCTTTCAAGTTGCCGTATGCAGTAGCTTTGGCAGGGAAAGCCGATTTTAGCGGACAAGTCACCGGCAAGTTGCCTTTGCCAAATGTCGTAGGGCAACTCAGTTTACGCGACTTTGTGGTAAATAGTTTAGCTTTTGAGCCAGTGTTGAGTGGTAAAGTTGAATCAGTGCAGGGGCGTGGTTTAAATTTGGATCTAGTAGGTAGAGACGCGATTAATCGCGTCTCTACAGATCGTATTGCTTTCAACCTAGATGCAAATAATCGTCCTGAATCCTTTGTAGTGCAGTGGCAGCAAGCATCGGCAATTGGTCGCAGTCAAGGAGATAATTTGGCAGTGCAAGTCAGAAATTTCCCATTGCAGGTATTAAAATTAAATCCACCTCCAAATATTCGTTTAGGTACAGGTGCGATCGCTGGATTGATCACTGGAGATTTAGAGGTTAATCAGCGAACATTTGCGACAACGGGTAATATTAATATTGATAAACCTGAAATTGGCAGAATTAAAGGCGATCGCTTTTTTGCTCAGTTTAACTACAACAATGGAGTAGCAACACTCGCAGATAGCGAATTCGCTAAAGGCAACAGTCGCTACGCTTTCAGCGGCACTTTGAAGCAAAATGGCAAAACTCCGCAACTGCAAGCTAAAGTTAACATCAATCAAGGTAATATCCAAGATGTCTTGGTTGTAGCAGAGTTATTTGAAATTCAAGATTTACAACGCGGTGCCGAAGCACCAACTTATGGCAAAGCTGCGGATTTAGTCACCACTGCACAAGGTTTGCCCAATCAGCCTTTATTTACGCAACTCCAGCGCTTTTATGAAATTGAGGCACTTATAGCACAAAAAGAAGAACAGCAGAAAGCTTCTATTTTGCCAGCATTGGCAGATTTAACCGGCACTTTCAATGGTGAAGTTGCTGTGGAAACAGGTACGGCAAAAGGACTGGCTGTGAAGTTTGAGTTGAACGGTCAAAACTTTGTTTGGGGTGCAAAAGATAAACAAAATCAATGTTTAGAAATAGATCGTTGTTATAGTGCCGAGAAAGTAATTGCCGAAGGTAGCTTGGAAAATAACGTTCTAACATTGTTACCTTTACGATTGGAGTCTCAAAACAGACTGATCGCTTTTACAGGTGCGATCGGCAGTCAAGAACAATCGGGTCAATTGCGAGTTAATAATTTCCCTATAGGACTACTGAATAATTATGTCAAATTGCCAGTTGGTTTTACAGGTAATCTGGACGCGTCAGTAGCTTTAGCAGGCAGTATTAACAACCCCCAAGCTAGAGGGGAATTGCAAGTGACTGAGGGAACTCTCAATCAAAAGCCAGTAGAATCAGCAGCAGGAACTTTTGCTTATGCTAACGGACGCCTCAACTTTGGCAGTAGAGTGACGGTTTCTGGTCCCGAACCGGTCAACATCAATGGTAGCATTCCCTACCAGTTTCCTTTTGCATCAGCAGCACCAGATAGCAATGAAATTCAGCTAGATGTAAAAGTGAAAAATGAAGGATTGGCGTTATTAAATCTGTTTACTAACCAAGTGGCGTTAGAAAATGGTCAGGGAGAAATAGACTTAACAGTGCGGGGGACAAGACAAGATCCAGCTGTGAATGGAAGTGCTAGTATCAACAATGGTGTTTTTTCGGCTCAAGCTTTGCCAGGACAACTGACGGATGTCAACGGCAGAGTGCTGTTTAACTCTAACAGTATAAGAGTGGAAAATTTCCAGGGTAATTATAGTCGGGGTAAAGTAGCAGCTGCGGGAGAGATTCCTATTTCCAACAATCGGGAAGTACAAATAGACAATCGCTTAAGGGTTACTCTTGACCGATTGACGTTAAATCTTAAAGGATTATATCAAGGTGGCGCTAGCGGTGATGTGACAATTACTGGTGCTGCACTTAGCCCGATAATTGGCGGTAAAGTACAGTTGACAAATGGTCAAGTTTTACTGGCAGAATCTACCAACGCTAATCAGACCACAGATAACAATGTAGGCGTTCCACCCTCAATAGCTAAAGCGCTGAAGCAAAACAAGAACACTCCCAACAACGGCACTACGACGACGACCAGATTTAATAATTTAGAGCTTGAGCTAGGCAAAAACGTACAAGTTGTCCGTCCACCTCTTATCAGTTTTGGAGCTACTGGTAAGCTCACCATCAATGGCTCTTTGGGTAATTTGTTACCAGATGGAACTATTACCCTGCGAAACGGCGGTGTAAATTTGTATACTACTCAATTTAATCTTGCTCGTGGCTACGAACAGACAGCAACCTTTACTCCAGAAAGAGGACTTGACCCTCTACTAAATGTCCGGCTATTAGCCAAGGTGCTAGATGCTGTTCCCACTAGACTGAGTACCACATCAGTACCATCGGAAATCAACGACAACGATGGTATTATTCCCAACTTTGAACCGATCAGAACTATTCGAGTTGAAGCGCGTGTTGAAGGTTTGGCTAGCCAACTTGACCAAAATTTAGAATTAACAAGCACTCCTGCGCGTAGTGAAACCGAAATTGTGGCTTTGCTTGGTGGTAGCTTTGTCAACACGCTGGGAAGTGGGGACAGTACGCTGGCACTTGCCAATCTAGCGGGTTCTGCTCTTAACCTTCAGGGAACTTTTAACCAGATTGGCAATGCATTTGGTTTAAGTGAATTCCGTCTATTTCCGACCATCTCAGGAGTCAGCAATTCTTCTAGTCTGGAATTGGGAGCGGAGGCAGGAGTTGATATTACTCCGACAATTTCTGTTTCTGGTGTCAAGATTTTGACTGCCGATGACCCGTTACAATTAGGTGTTAACTACCGAATAAACGATAACTTGCGCTTGCGTGGTTCTGCACCTTTATTCACTAACTCTAATTGTTCTGCCACAAATGGTGACAATGGGGACAACACTTCTACTTACTCATGTGGCATTAATGCTGTGTTGGAGTATGAAAAGCGCTTTTAATTGGGCATTGGTTTAACAATATTCACAGGAAATACCTGCGTAGAAAAAATCCCCCAGGGGGTGGCAACCAACCAGGGGAAAGTGAGTTATCAGGGTGCATCTACCAATTATTTGTTCTCGGTTAACAATTATGCTCCGGATAAATTCAGAAAAGCGGAGATGGCAACTATGCCTAATATGAAGACCGGGAAATTACTTAGGGTTTGCTGAAAAAGAAAGAAAAGCTTACATTCTCAGATCATCAGACCAAAGAAATATATTCAGGTGCAAGATAAGAGGCTAAAATAACCCAAAATCCTTGCATCTACGTGACTAGCACTCAGGAGTGGGTTATTAGTACATATGTATCGAAAACAGGGGCAACCTCCAGTCTCACCAGAAAATTTTGGACTTCCGTTTGAAGGAAAGTTGTCATCAGATAATCGTTGGATTATTCTGGGAAATTTAATACCCTGGGCAGAATTTGAAGAGGAATATTCATCCGGATTCTCTGTAGAGATGGGAGCGCCAGCAAAGTCGTTTCGGATGGCATTAGGGGCATTAATAATCAAAGAAAAACTAGGAATAAGTGATAGAGAGACAGTAGAACAAATCAAAGAAAATCCTTATCTACAGTACTTCATAGGGATATCATCTTATATTAATGAAGCTCCATTTGATGCATCTATGTTAGTCCATTTTCGTGAAAGAATTAGTGCAGACTTAGTAAACAAAGTGAATGAAGAAACTGTTAAGAGGATGCTAGAGACAACATCTTTGACTTTAGCAACTGAATCAACTGAAAAAAAAACAGAAGAATTAGAAAAAGAAGATAACACGCCAAAAAATCGGGGAAAATTAATATTAGATGCGACTTGTGCGCCAGCAGACATCAGCTATCCAACAGATTTAGAGCTATTAAATCAAGCAAGAAAACAGACAGAAAGAATAATAGACCTTCTTTATGAACAGATAAAAGGTACATTAGAGAAAAAACCAAGGACTTATCGGGAAATAGGGAGAAAAGACTACCTAGAAGTCGCTAAAAAGCGTCGTGTATCCCAAAAAGATAGGAGAAAAGCGATTAAAAAGCAGCTTCAATATATCAAAAGAAACTTATCCCATATTGACCAGCTAATCATATACGGAGCAACTTTAGAAAATTTCAGTAATAGACAATATAAAATGTTGCTTGTAGTTGTAGAAGTTTATCGTCAACAACTATGGTTGTATGAAAATAAAAAACAGAGTATTGACGACCGCATTGTTAGTTTAACCCAACCGCATATCCGTCCAATCGTCCGGGGTAAAGCAGGTAAACCTGTAGAATTTGGGGCAAAATTGTCTGCTAGTTGTTTTGAGGGATATGTATTTTTAGACCATATTAGTTGGAATAATTTTAATGAATCTGGAGACTTAAAAGCACAAGTAGAAGCATATAAAAATTATACTGGCTATTATCCAGAATCCGTTCATGTTGATAAAATTTATCGAACGAGAGAGAATCGAGCTTGGTGCAAAGAAAGAGGTATTATCATGAGTGGACCGGCTTTGGGAAGACCACCAGTAAATGTTAGTAAAGAAAAAAAGAAGCAAGATTTAGAATCCGAGAGAATTCGTAATTGTATTGAAGGAAAATTTGGGCAAGCTAAAAGAAGGTTTAGCCTCAATCGAGTGATGGCGAAACTTTCCCACACTTCTCTTACTGCAATTGCTATTACTTTTTTAGTGATGAATCTTTCTACTCACCTGTCGCGGGTTTTTTATGCTTTTTTATGTCTATTTTTGAAAACTGCACCTTTTATGCAGTTTCGCATAACTGAAAATTATGATTTTGTTATTTATAAACAACAAAAGCTTATCTTTGATTTTACTTGAATAACTAGTCAACCCAAAAGAATTGCTTTTTCATACTTTTTCAGCAAACCCTACTTACTTTTGTAAAGACGTTCCGGCGGAACGTCTCTACGATGGTAGGAATCTAAAGACGTTCCGGCGGAACGTCTCTACGATGGTAGGAATCTAAAGACGTTCCGGCGGAACGTCTCTACGACGGTAGGTTTTTATTAGTGTTAATTAAATGGACATGATATAAAACAAAACTTGATTCAGTGGCAGTTTTAGATATACTTAGTACATTAGAGAAATTTAGACACCTGTATGTATCTGTTAAAATACGTCAGTTCTATGGTTAGCCATAAAAAACCCCCCACTTGGGTGTAAAGCCAACCGGGGGAATTGAAGATCAAGGTGCATCTACCAATAAAGTGTTCTGGGCGGAATCATTGCAATCCGGATAAAGTTGTAAATAGGGAGCAAAACAACTCAAATCAGAAACATTAAGTGTCAATATGCATCTAAGGTATCAGAAGAAGCGAAACAAAAGAGCGTGAAATTGAACCGCGTTTCAAACCAAATTTAGGAGGCAAACAGGAGAAGTTGTGACCCAGGAATTTCATATTTCCGTAACCCCAGTAGGGCAAAATGGCTACTTGGTGCGGACGGAACAAGTCGCGCCTGGGGTGCCATTGGCAGAAGAATTAGTAACTTGGCCTGTAGCTGATTGGTTGGCGGCTGCGGGGCATTTGATGAATGACCCGTTGAAGTCGGTGTTGCAAGGAGATGCGATCGCTCTTAATGTCAACTTGGTGGCTTTGGGTCAACAATTTTATAAAGAACTGTTTATAGGCACTCTCAGAGATAGTTGGATTACGGCGCAGGGTATTGCCCAGCATCAGCAAGAGGTATTGCGCCTGCGGTTAGGACTAAAAGATATCAGATTAGCGCGTTTGCCTTGGGAAGTGATGCACGCAGGCGATCGCCCCTTGGCAACAGGACCTTATATTGCTTTTTCTCGGTTTCAAACCGGAATTCACCTGCCATCTCGTCTGCTATCAAATATACCAACACCTTTAGAAGAAGGCGGTATCAAAGTCTTAATGGCGATCGCTTCTCCCACAGATTTAGTCCGTCTGGATTTGCTCAAAGAAGAAGCAGTCAAACTCCAAGCTGAACTTCACCATCAGTCACCACGCTTTTCGGAAATTGGCAATTATCTCCCAGAAATCGAACTTACCCTGTTAGAGCAACCAGGACGAGAAGAATTAACCCAAGCCTTAGAACAAGGACGCTACCACGTTCTGCATTACTCGGGTCATAGTAACTTAGGACCCAACGGCGGCGAAATTTATCTTGTAAATAACAGAACTGGTTTAACAGAAACTCTCAGTGGCGACGATTTGGCAGGCTTGCTGGTTAACAATAACATTCAAATGGCAGTGTTTAACTCGTGTTTGGGGGCATACGCTGCTACCTCCGATCCGGCTTCTGACACGGGGGAGCGCAACTTAGCAGAAAGCTTGGTGAAACGCGGTATCAGAAGCGTTTTGGCAATGTCAGAGCGCATTCCCGATGAAGTAGCGCTGACATTGACACAATTGTTTTACCGCAATTTGAGTCAGGGATATCCTGTAGATTTATGTGTCAGTCGAGTGCGCCAAGGCTTAATTTCAGCTTATGGTTCTCTTCAGACGTACTGGGCATTACCAATTTTATATCTCGACCGGAAATTTAACGGTAATTTAACACCGGAAATTACTTTAGGCGAAAATGTCGAGTCTTTTGGTGAGTACAATTCTCGGTTGATGGGAACTTCAATGTACTCTGGTGGGGCAAATGATGTGGAAATGCCTTTGCCAATGGAGGATATGATGCCTTCTGGTATGCGCGATTCCGGGTTGGACTGGCTAGGTGAAGATAGTTGGGGCGATTTGGTTGATGAAATTGAGTATGATGACTCAAGCTATGAAGAAGATTCGGCGATCGTTTCCGATTTGTTTCAGCAAATTGATCGTCAAAACGCAGCAAATGAGGAACCTTATGTCACTGCGGAATTAATTCCCAAGCCTCAAGAAAATAATATTTTGGGAAGACCGATTCCAGGGGATATGAGTTCTCCAGATAGCGAAACTCCGATATGGGGAGATTGGGATAATGCAAATAATCCGCCTTTTTCCGCTCCCACAAAAGTCCAAACAAGCGCCACACGTCGCCCAAAATGGCGATTGGGGGTGATTGTTGGTGTTGTCGGTGTTAGTGCGATCGCTATGGCGATCGGTTTAAGTTCGTTATGGCAACGACAATTTACCAACTTTTCCGAGCTACCGCAAATTCCCAACCAGTCTCGACCAATTCCAAATAATACCCCAGAAATCGACTTAAAGACATCTCCGACGGGAATCGTCACTGCCACTGCTACTCAGAAATTGGCTCAGGGTGACTTGCAAGGTGGGCTACAAGCTGTGGAAGAACTACTCAGCCCAGCGCGGAATGCATTTGGGGCTGCACAAGCTGCCCTCGATTTGATTCCGTCATCCCAAGCTAACGATCCGGCAGTTAATTTTCTGAAAGGGCGAGTTGCGTGGCAAGCTATGCAAACTGGTGACAAAACATACAGCATTGATGATGCCCGCCGTTATTGGGAAACTGCTGTGAAAGCCAAACCAGACTCGCTTTTGTATACAAACGCTTTAGGATTTGCTTACTATGCAGAAGGCAATACGAATCGGGCTAATGATTCTTGGTTCAAAGCCTTGAATTTGGCTCTCAAACAGCAAAATAAATCTGGCTATACCCCAACAGCAGTAACTCCCCCCGTAACGACACCGGAGGCTTTGACTTCCTATGCCGGATTAGCTTTGGGGTTATATAAATCTGCAAATCAACAGCCACAGAGCAAGCGATCGCAATATTTGACTGAAGCTGTCAAGCTGCGACAAATGGTAATAAAAGACGACCCAGTAAATTTTTTACCAAATAAATTAAGTAATAATTGGCTGTGGACAGAGAAGGCTATCCAAGATTGGCGATCGCTCCTACAGGTTAAAGGTGGGGAGTAAAATAAAAAAGAGGGGGAAAGGGGAAGGGGGAAAGGGGAAAGGGATAAATTAGGTCTTTCCACCAAACCAAATAGCTTTTTACCCTTCCCCTTCTTCATAAACGCTTTTGGAGCTTATATATTATGCAAGTTACTGAAAAGCAATACTATTCTCCAGAGGAATATTTAGTACGAGAAGACGCTGCTGACTACAAAAGCGAATACATCGATGGTGAAATTATTCCTATGGCGGGTGGATCTATCAATCATAATAGAATCGCACTGAACTTCAGTAGTGATTTAAATTTGGCTTTTAAAACCCAAGACTACGAAGTTTTTATGAGTGATGTGCGTCTGTGGATACCTTCTAGACGCATTTACACTTATCCTGATGTAATGATAATAGCGGGAGAACCAGAGTATTTTAATGACCGTACAGATATGATTACAAATCCGAGAGTGATTATAGAAGTGCTGTCAGATTCAACTCAAGGATATGATAAACAGGGAAAGTTTGAGTTTTACCGCACGATACCTAGCTTTGAAGAATATTTGTTGATTGACCAAACTAAAGTTTATGTAGAACAGTATTCTAAGACAGCAAATAAGCGTTGGTCATTCCGTGAATATGATGTTGAAGATGAAGCGATCGCTTTAGCATCTGTGCAATTTGAAATTTCTCTCGAAGATGTCTATAACAAGGTGAAGTTTGCAGCGGTAGATGCACTCAATGAGTCAGGAAATTGAGGATGAGTTGCGGCTTAGGAATAGAATTCGTATTGATGATAATGTTTTGGTTCAAGCGATCGCTCATTTTTTAGATTGAATCATCAATGCTATTTTGTCCAATTTATAGGTAAAAGCACAATAAGTCTGCTGCGCTGACAGTGCTTCAACTTCGGCATCAGAGAGCCGAAATGAGATAACTTTACTAGCCATTGTGTATACCTGTGTATAGTAATAGCCTCACGCTTTTATTTTCCGTCTTTGGCGTAAGTATTTTAACTAGTTAATATGCTTTGTTTGATGCTTGATTACTTAACCGTAGTTACCTAAACCATACTTAAAATATAGAGTGAAGTAAGATATAATTTGTATCAAATTTATTATTTTATCTATATGTCAAAATATTCGTTCGCTCGTATGCTGCCAAATGATTTTGAAGGCATGGCACAAGCACTTTTAGAGAAAACATATCGTATCGGTGGCAACCTAATTCAGTTTGGTTCTGGCAAAGATGGTGGACGAGAAGCAACATGGACACAGCCTCCAGATCATCCTGAGTATTCCAGACCAGCTAACCAAAATTCAGATATACCAAAAGAATGGGTTTTTCAAGTTAAATATCACGATCTTGATCAACGCGGTTGGTCTGTTGCTAGGGATGCAGTAATTGAGGATTTAGAAAAGGAACTAGAAAAGATTTTCCACAAATATAAAGTGCCTTGCCATGCCTACGTGATGATCACTAACGTTCCATTCACTGGAGCAATAAATGTTGGTACTCGCGATAAGGTAACAGCTATTGCTCAAAAGTGGAAGAAACATATTCCAAATATATATGTGTGGGACGCTGCTGATCTTTCGCGGATGCTAGATGCAAATGAGAGCGTTCGGACTGCTTACATAGATACTATACTGACAGGTGATACTCTCAAAGCCATATACAAAGAAGCTAATTTTAAGGGAGATCGCAGAAAGAGTGCTTTCAAAGCTTATTTAAAGTTTGTTACAGAACGCGAGGGTACAGCTAGAGCAGAAGAAGCAGGTGACAAAGCCGATTTACCATTGGCTGAAGTGTTCATTGATCTAACATTAAAAACTAGGGACAGTAAGCGCGAACGTTCTATTGAATGGCTCAAAGAAGAAAATAGACTCAAGGATTCTTCTACCTCAACTCTATTACCAGAAAATTTGACGCAAGTACGTGCATCATTTGCCCTCTTCTTGGCAGATGGACCCTATATTTTACTTTTAGGTGGGCCTGGATTAGGAAAAAGTACTCTGACTCAGTTTTTAGCTCTCTATCAAGCAGCACGCACCTTTCCTTCTAATTTAGCTTTACGTCTTGCAGGTCGGCTCAAGTTACCTGATGGGATGAATGCTGAGGATCTCGACGCTTATGTTCGTCCGCGTTTTCCCTTTCGAGTTGAACTACGTCGCTATGCGCGATGGATGAGTGAGCAACAACAGAATCAGCGCACTAGTGAACTCGCTCGCTATATAGCTGAGGCGCTAATCAATGCCAATACTTCATCAACCCTGGAAATGGATGATGTGTTTGATTTAGCGTCTCAAGACCCAATTTTGCTAATTCTTGATGGTCTAGATGAGGTTCCTAACCCAGAAACACGTCAGCAAATCATAGAAAATTTGCAGACTTTCTTGCTTCGTGTTGATTCAGAACAGGGAGATATCCAAGTAATATTGTCAAGCCGTCCAAAAGGATATTCTGGTGAATTTGAAGGATTTGAACCTATTACATGGGAACTCAACGAATTGGAAAGATCAGATTTTGATGAGTATTGTGCTCAATGGTTGAAAAACAGAATTCGTGATGAAGACGAACGATCCGAAGCAAAGGAGCGAATCAGTCGTGGCATGATGTCTGAAGAAGTGCAGCGGTTAGCTCGGTCACTTTTACAAGCAACAGTTATACTCACTATTGTTCAGGGTAAAATTGAAATACCACATCAGCGACATATACTCTACAAAAAATATGTTGAAGTTATTTTTGATAGAGAGAAAAATAAGTCACAAATTGTGAGTGAGAGAGGAAATGAACTATTGCGTCTACATGAGAGAGTTGGTTACGAACTTCATTGCAAGATGGAGCAAACACGTATTGAAGCGCTAGATCGTGATACCTTCCGTAACTATGTTTTAAACGTTCTAGAAAACTATTCTGGTACAGAACTTGGTAAAAAAACACTTCGTGATGTAGCAGACGAAATCATTGACGCAGCAACAGATCGTCTCTGCTTATTGGTGGGCAAAGGTAAAGATCAGACGGATGTAGACTTTGTTGTACAGCAATTTCGTGAATATTTTGCTGCTGTGTATCTTTTTAACCATCCTAATGCTGATCCAGATAAAGTTTTTGCTATGTTGGTTCGTCGCGGTGCTTACTGGGCTTACGTACTTCAGTTCTATGTTGCCCAAGCAAGTCCTAATCAACAACTGGGCTGGGTTAAAAATATCGATGATCAAGATGATAATGAAAACTCTGCTGAAGCAATTGTTGAGGCTACTAGAACTCGTCGATCTGTTCTCAATATTTTACCTGAATTTAGCCTTCAGTCAAATACTAGTTTAGAACGTATTCTAAAAATAATCTTTAGCAAAAAGACTAGATGGACATGGTTAGAACAGGAATCACCTATAGAGATTTTGCAACTTCGTTCCAATTTTAATCGCAAAACACTGTGGAAATTATTTTATAATTTCTCAACAGAAGATAAAGCAACACTAGTTGTAGAACTTTGGCTATTAGCTAGATTATCTTCTGGTCATCCAGAAGATTTGAAAAATATTTGTGATAAAATTCAAAATCTTTTAGAGCAGGAAAATACACGACAAGTTGCTATATTTATTGCTTTACAACATGATTTAAAAGTAAACTTAATAAATTCTGCTATATCTGAAGTAGAAACAGCCTTTGAAGAATATCGCTATAAAGAGATAAGAAAACAAACTTATAATGGTAAACACCAACTGTCCAATATCTTTTCCTACCAAACCAAAGAGAAACAATGTGAACTAATACTTTCTAGACTTGGATCGTGGGTTGATAAAGACTTTTTTATTATGAGTAAATCCGCATGGAAAATTATATTTCCTGAAGTGGGATTATCATTTTTTGATAGAGAAATAAGTCTGCTAATAATTCCTTATCTATGTCGAAATTCTAAAAGTTTACAAGCTCTAAAGTCATTGAGCGATAAGCTTGGCAAGATTGAAGGTGTATATGCAGAATATTTAAGGCATATCGTGCAAGCAATACAAGAGCCGACAAACAGTGCTTTGGATAACAAGGCTAGGACAATAGAGAAACAAATTCAGGAAAAAATTAGTTTGAAATGGAGAACAGAAAATGTTTTAGGACCTCCAGTTTCAGCATTCTCTTCAGTTGAAGAATGGGAGGAATTTAAGCGAGAACTAAGGAGAGTCTCTAGTGATCAAGCTAAGTGGATTGCCAAGAATGGAGACTTCCATAAAACAGAATCTCTATGGACAGCTTTGTTCTTTCATCCAGACCACTGGCCATTACTAGTTGCAGAAGGTCTAATTACAGAACAGGAATACAAATACCTTCTTAGCACACCACTAGTAAATATTCTCAAAGTCCCCGTTACTCCCCTTAATATTTTTGAAGGAATATCTAGAAGAACTGCTGGTACACCTGCCATCCCCTTTAGTAAAATAATACGTGTAGCCCTCAACATAGTTGAAAAAGAGGGCATTGAGCGTATCACTAAAGCAAGAGGATTAGAGGGATTTTTATGGAGACGTAGGATACATTCAGTAACAATAGAAGAAGCAGAAAATCTGTTATGTCAAGCGAATATGTTGCCACCACTTCCTTCTATTTGGGCAGGTGCAATTTTACGGTTATGTCTAGATATACCTGAACTAAATCTAGATATTTTACTTGAATTTTGGGATAAAAATGAGATAGGAAAACCGCGTTTTATATACTTTCCAGAGGACAAACTCTCTGATAAACATAATCAGCTTTTAGAAAAACTTTTGAGTAGTAGTCGTGCTAGTGCGTTAAGGCTAGGTATAGCAATTGTTGCTTATGGAAGACCTAACAAGAAAATTCAAACCCGTTTAAGGGATCGCTTGTTATCTGAATCATTTAGTTATCTAAATAGTGATGATACACCTTATGCGTTTTATCAAACACTATTCAACTTAGATCCTAGTCTTGAAGAGTTTTCACTGTGGTTAGAACCAGAGGTTCTCTACCGTATGTGTAATAAACCTTGGATGCTGGATCAACTCCGTAGGCGTTTTTCAAGTGCGACTGATCCCAAATACCAACTTAGCCATGAGCAGCTGCGACAGCATTTATCCTCTTTTATTATCCAGCGATCTGACTATCCCCAAACTGTAGTTTTAGGGGCGCTTGAAGCAATTTTAAAAATTGATGAAACCAATCTTTCCCCATTGCATAATACTATGTGGCAGCAATGTTTAGAGGAAGACAATCGTTTCTAGAACACCGATTCATTAATTTCCCAAACTCGGTTTCTGTTTCGAGGAAGATCATAATTTTGTTGACTCAATTAAGGGTCGAACTAGTGGCCACGCTATTCTTTGAGCTATTTAGCGATGGCTTTGTCAACCCAAAAGACAAAGCTTTAATTTTACGAGAGAATAAAAATTTCAAGGCGAACACGAACATTTTTATCAAAAGTTTTACCAAAAATGGGATTAAAGATATTTAATTTAAAATGGCGCCAGGGTACAACAGTACTTTGCGCTTTGGTTTGGCTTGAGGCTTTGCCACAGTCATTACTTGATTACTTAGCTACTCCATCGAGATGCTAACATTTTAGTCGAATGAGTTATCACCACCGATCGCCCATAACAAAATGAGGATCGCAGAGTTATTTAGGACTTACGCACGGACTACGTATTTCCGTCATTGCGACGCAAGGAAGCAATCTCAGAGTCTTGTTTTCTCGTAACGAGTGCGTAAGTCCTATTATTAAAAAATACTTGAACAATCTCAAAATAATCTTACATATGTGCTGTCACAGCAGTTGGTGGATTAACTTTCAACCGCTTAAACATCGCTTCTCGTGCTTGCATTGCCAAAGTATCATCTAAAGGCTTCAAGGAAATGGGTTGTTGATATTTTAGCCGCAATGCTGTTTGAATTAACCAATCTGCGACAAAGGGATTTTTTGGTAACAAGGGACCGTGAGAATAAGTAGCGATCGCATTTTGATAAAATGCTCCTTCTGTCCCATCTTCACCATTATTACCCAAGCCGTACACCACTTTACCCAAAGCTTCTACTTTCCCCAGTTTGGTGCGTCCACCGTGATTTTCAAAGCCAACTAAATACGCTTTACTACCGGTCATCTCCTCCAAATCCCGCGCTAAACGAGTTGCTGTAACTTCTATCACCAAGTTACCAATACACCGCTTAGTATTTTCACCAGGATGTACCGAGACTAAATCAAGTATTCCCAAACCTTCAATTCGCTGTCCCAAACCTGGTTCGTAATAATGTCCCAGCAATTGCGGTGAACCACAAGTAAAGACTCCCGGAGTACCATTTTCAATTTTATCGCGCATTGCGCCGGCTTTCGCACCCTGCAAATCGCGCATGACGATTTCTTGCTGACGGTCTTGTGCGCCACCACCAACAATCAAATCTACAGACTTTATATCATCTCCAGTAGCGTTTTGATCCAGGGGTAATACCCTCACATTATATCCCCGCCATTGGGCGCGGCGTTGTATAGTGATCACATTTCCGCGATCGCCATAAGTGCTCATCAATGTTGGATATAACCAACCTATTGTTAATTCAAAACTCATAAATCCTCTCTTAACTAATAATTTATAACTTTCTTTTTCTAACTATGGTCGGCTAATCCGTGCATATCTAGAGATAGTGAAGTAATTTCGGTTTGGGTAAGCATATCCTAAATTTGTCCTCAATGGTGTATTTGCAACTTAAAAATGTCATCAACATGTCAAACCGGTTGGTGTAAATCTTATCTTGATTGAATTGTTCGTTAATAAAGGGATTCGGGATTGAGGACTAGGGATTGAGTAGTGGGGAAGAAATTTGTCCACAATTCGCGTTATTTTAACCAAATTTTTCCCATTCCCCAATGTCGAAAACTTTAGAAACTCACATTTAAAATACTTACTTTCCATTTTATTTTTGTATTTGAAATCACAGTTTTTCTAGTTTGACAACGTGTCGTTTTTAAATTTGAAAATATATGACATTATTGTTATATTTCTTGGTGTTGAGCCGTAATATTACAGGGTGCATCCTTGTTGATTACAACACCTGATAAATTACCATATGGATTGTAAAACGGCTACTTTGGTCTACCAAACTGAGAACCATCTCGAAAAAATTAGCGAGATATTTCCCGAAGCTTGGAAATTTTTAGAGGAAGTATCTTTTGCGTATGTTCAAGGCAAAGAAGACAAGTTTGATTCCGATATTAGAAATTTGGTAGGTGAAAAACCCTTCAAATTTAGAATGGTTCACCGTGATGATAGAGACCAACTCACAAAAGACCTTTCCGACTTATTAGGAGATATTACATCGCGTTTACTACTAGAAAAGCATTTTTCCCAAGTAGTTGGTCAGCAAGTATTTTTCAGCACGATTTGTTGTAACAGTCACTTGACAACCGACCACGAATTAACTTTGGAAGAAGTTCTACCTTTACAACGTGCAGCTGTGAAGTTGCAATAATTGGGCATGGGGCATGGGGCATTGGGCATGGAAAGAATCGTATTTATTCACGCACTTGCTTTACTTCTTTAATTCTCATTGCCCATTGCCCAATGCCCATTGCCCATTAAACAATTGCCCATTGCTAAAATAAATTATCGAATCTTCCTACCCGTCAGCGCTTCTCGCACATCTAGCATGGCTGTATAAGTAGGTAAAATATGTAAAGTTTCGTTAATTGGGGTGCGTTCTAAAGCAGTATTGATAGCTTGACGCAAATTTTCTTCCACAATCAGATTAAAATTACTTTGGGGAGAAGATTCGCTGTAGCGAAGACGTAACGCCATATCATAAGCGCGATCGCCACTAACTACCAAAGTACCTCCACGTTCTACCAATTTCTCTGTATCGACATCCCAAATCCAAGAAACATCTTCGCCATCTTGACTTTTATCATTCAACACTAGCAAAGTTGTTGTATCACTGCTTTGAGTTACTACTCTAATAGTTTCATTTGTGCCTACAGGATTTTTTGATAACAGAATTCTGACATTTTTGCCATTAATTTTTAATTCTTCAGCCCGACCAAAAGCAGCTTGAAAGTTAGGAATTGTCTCGCGGATAGTAGCTTCATCAACACCTAATTCTTTCGCCGCAGTTGCCGCAGCTAGAGTATTATATTTGTTATACAACCCAACAAGAATTTGCTGCCATTCGCTGCTATCAAGAGTTGGTTTACTTCTACTAAAGCCGCAACTAGGACAGGAATATTCACCCATATGGGATAAATAAACTCCTTTGTAGTCTAAAGCATGTCCGCATTTGGGACAATAAATAGAATCAACAGCATGGGGAATTGCTTCTAGATAGTTTTGTGGTTCATTCAAACCAAAGAATGAGACTTTCTGCTGAGATAATTGTTGACCAAGATAACAGATTGTGGGATCGTCAGCGTTGGCGACAACGAGAGTTTGAGAAGGTAAAGTAGCGATCGCCTTTGTCCAACGCTTACTAATAGTATCAACTTCCCCATATCTGTCAAGTTGGTCACGGAACAAATTTAAACAAAGGATCAGCTTTGGTTTAATTGGTGCCAAAACCAGAGGCACAATATTCTCATCCACTTCTAAAATAGCGTAATCAACATCCAGCGTGCCTAGCAAGTTAGAGTTTTCCATCAACGCAGTCATCAAACCATTTTCCAGATTTGCACCTGTAGAATTATGCGCTACGCGGTAGCCTTTGCGTTGTAGTATCTCACATAAAAATAGCGCTGTTGTAGTTTTACCGTTAGTACCAGCAATCAAAATCACCCCGTTTTTGACTTGCTGACTCAATAACTGCAATAATTGGGGTTCGATGCGACGAGCAATTGAGCCTGGTAATACACTAGCAGCACCTAGACGAAGCGATCGCACTCCAAAAGTTACACTTTTTGCCATCGACACTGCGATCGCTAGTCTCAGTCTATCTATAAATTTAATTTTTCCCACATTAGTATCCTACGTTATCTTAAAACTTGGTACTTAGGCGTAATTATATATCCGGCTTAATTCGCTTTTTTCAGTACAAACTCACGCAGTAGCCAAACAAAATTGAGGTTAAAAGGTTTCTTTTGATGACTGGTATAAAGTTAAATTTTTCACCCAAAATTCTTTTTTCCTGGTGGCGTTTTTTCTCTAAATGCCTCTTGATAATAGCTTGCCTGTTCATCATTGAGATGCAACCTGCATTTGCAGGTATCAATACTGATACGTATGATGGTAATATTTTTGTCGTGTATGCTGGCAATGGTTCACTGGTTCCTCCCACACAAACCCTCGCACAAACTTTAGCACAACATAAACCCGCAGTATTAGCGTTTTATGTGGAGGACAGCAGCGATTGCAAACAATATGCCCTAATTGTTTCACGAATACAAGAATTCTATGGTCGTGCCGCAGAAATTATCCCCGTAAGTGTGGATTCTATCTTGCCCAAAGAAACCTACGATACTACAGAACCAGGTTATTACTACTCTGGTGCTGTTCCGCAAGTTGTCCTGTTTAACCAGTCGGGTAATGTAGTTTTGAATAAAAACGGTCAAGTGCCGTATGAAGAAATAGACGACAGATTGCGCGAAGTGTTTGATTTATTACCTCGTGATAAATCAGTGCAGTTAAAACGGCGTTCCTTCAATGAGTTAAATAGTGAAATAACTCAATAACTTATAGGGCAGACTTAATTCGTCTGTCCTAATTTTTTGTGAAATCAGATACGACATCGTGATTTAAATCAGGAGATAATACGTGACATAAACTAGGGAGTGGGGAGATTTTAATTTGGGTAAAATGTTAACGGGCAAAGGGTAAAGATATAAAAATAAAGCGCCTTCCTCAGCGGTGGACTGTACCGTCCCGTTGACGTTTGCAAGAAGAGTGATTTAAATAAATCTGGGAATATTTTTCTGATCCTTTTCCCCTTTCCCCTTTTCCCTTTTCCCCTCCTCAAATTGCCCAATGCCCAACCAATGACTAATAGAGTGTGTCCTCATGTCAAAGGTTTATACTACCGAGGAACTAATCCAAATTTTACGTTCTGAACGCCAAGCCTGCCTCAAGGGTGAGCGTTTAAAGTTAGAATTAACGGTATCTGGCAATCCTTTAATTGACCAGTTTATCAAAAGTGATGGGCTACAAAAATTCACTGCATATGAAGATTTTAAAGCCGCCATTCACGACTATCAAAAAAAATATCAAGTTTCGGGAATCGTCTGGCGCAAGGTAACTATTCAAAGTAAAACTTTGCGATTTCCAGAAGTAGATACTCAATTAATTGCTTTACCATGTGACTTGGAAATGTTAAAAAATGCTAAAAATTCACTCTGGAATTTTTGGAATGAAGTAACAGATGAAATGGATTTGTACTTGAGTATTAATAATAATAAACAATACCAACAAATTATTAAAACTGATGTAGAAAGAATTGCCCAAAGAACAGAATGGGCAAGTTTGTGCGTGTTTGAAAATTCTAACTTTTTGGAAATAATTTTGCAGTTGGGATGGGGTAAACCAGAAGAAGCTAGTTATAAACGAGGAAGACCCCATTCTGGTAGCGAGTATATTCACGCAGTCAATCCGGGTAATCGTCCGATTGGTTAATGTAGTAAGCACTTCAGTGCTTAAAAGCGCTCTTCGCGCTTACTACGAATAAAAAAAGCATTTGCTGTCAGTCTTAGGCACGAATCACCATAAGATAATTAGCGCGGGGATTCCAAAAATGAGGACTATTTTATGGAGATTTTGCCAGAAAATTTGCTTTCTTTGCGTGGACAAGTGGCAATTGTAACAGGTGCTTCACGGGGAATTGGGCGAGCGATCGCACTCGAATTAGCGACACACGGAGCTTATATAATTGTCAATTATGCGAGTTCTAGCCGCGCTGCGGAGGCAATAGTAGAAGAAATTACATCAGCGGGAGGTCAGGCTTTAGCGCTGCAAGCTGATGTTTCTCAAGCCGAACAAGTAGACGCACTATTTAACAGCGTCATGGAAAAATGCGATCGCATTGATATCTTGGTCAACAACGCAGGTATCACCCGCGACACATTACTTTTGCGAATGAAGCTAGAAGACTGGCAAGCAGTAATAGACCTAAACTTAACTGGTGTATTCTTATGCACACGCGCTGCTAGTAAAATTATGCTCAAGAAACGTTCCGGGCGCATCATCAATATTACCTCCGTTGCCGGACAAATGGGCAACCCCGGACAAGCAAACTATAGCGCTGCGAAAGCAGGCGTTATCGGCTTTACGAAAACCGTCGCCAAAGAACTTGCATCTCGCGGGATCACCGTCAACGCCGTCGCTCCTGGTTTCATTGCCACCGACATGACCAGCAAACTCAGCAATACTGAAGAAATTCTTAAATTTATTCCCCTAAATCGCTACGGTCAACCCGAAGAAGTCGCCGGCATGGTGCGCTTTCTTGCCGCCGATCCCGCTGCTGCTTACATCACCGGACAAGTGTTTAACGTCGATGGCGGCATGGTTATGGCGTAATTAAAGAAGAAAAATCTATCTTCTAAATATGGGAGCATCCCAACGAGTGCAAAAACGCCCACAGGCGCTCCTATTCCTGGGGCTATACCAACAAAGCCTGCCTTGTCTACGACACGCTACGCGAACGCAGGCTATATAAGTCTTAGAGCCTGGGTCGGCAGGCTTTGTACGCGCAACGCGATACCCTTCTAGGGTATTGCGGCTTTCGTTGGGATGCTCCCTGTGCCTTTGATGTATCTGTCTAATTTTTTTAGAAACTAACACCATTAAGTAATATTCGCACTATTGATAAGCTTAAAATTATTAAAAATAATACTAGCCCAATTGTACAAGCATAACTAATTTCTAAGTTATTGAAAGCTTGTTCATAAAGATAATAAACAATCGTTTTGGAACTGTTACGCGGTCCACCTTGGGTCATGATGTAGACTTCTTCAAATACTTTAGTCGCAGAAATAGCAGAAATTACTGCTACTAATGCTAAATAAGGTTTCATCAAAGGAACGGTAATATCCCAGTGTTTGCTGATGCCATCGGAACCATCAATTGCTGCGGCTTCATAGACATCTGCACCAATTGATTGCAAGCCAGCTAAATAAATTACCATGTAATAGCCTAATCCTTTCCAGATGGTGACTGCCATCACACTATAAAGAGCAAATTTCGGGCTAGTTAACCAAGGAATTCCTTCGGGAAAAATGCCTTTAAGTAACTGATTCAGTAAGCCATTTTCGGCATACAGCCATTTGAAAGCGATACCCGCAACTACCATTGAAATTACTACTGGTGTGTAATAAGCTGCTCTAAACCAATTCATTCCTCGTAATTTTTGATTTACCAAAATTGCCAAAACTAAAGGAGCGATGACTAAAATGGGCACTACACCCACAAGATAAATCAGTGTATTAACCAAAGTTTGCCAAAAAACCGGGTCTTTAAATAAGCGCTGGAAGTTAGCAAAACCCACCCATTCCGGCGCCTGGGTAATGTCGTATTCGTAGCGGGTAAAGCTGAGGTAAAACGCTTGCAGTGCTGGATAAAAAACGGTGAGCACCAAGATAATTAATGCGGGTAGCAAAAACAAATAGGGAGTTAATTGCTGTTGGATGAGAATCCAGTTTTTGGGTGTCAATCTATTCATGGGGGCATTTTTTCTCGTGCTTTTGGCAGATGGATTTTCCGCCGTGGATGAATGCATGATAAGGAAAGCTGATTAATTTAAATTCCTTATTCTCAATCTGTAATAGGGCTTTTGATTGTTGCTGGGACGATATTTTACACAAATTTCTAGATTAATGAGGATGATTTATGATTGCTAATCAACATGAGAAGGGATGGGAAGTTATTTATCATCGGGCACATGCCTTACTTGCTGCTGAATTGGCAGGACACTGGAATGCAAAGGATCGTCCGATACGCTGGTTGGAAACCATCGCGGCAATTTCCCATCACGATGATTTGGAAAAAGAGTGGGAAGGCAATCACCTCAATGAAGCTGGTGGACCACTAGATTTTACTTTAGAAAAGAAAACCGATGTCAATAAGCTGCGATCGCATACACAAAATGCCCGCTATCGGGGACGATGGGTGGCAATGTTGATTTCTATGCACATGAGCTTTCTCAATGAACCAAGTCGTGGTAATTCCGCAGAATTGGATAGTTTTCTCGATGAGCAGTTAGAAAATCAAAAGCAATGGCGCAAAGAATTAAATATTACCAAAGATGAAGCTGCTGAAGCTTATGCTTTTTTGTTATGGTGCGAGCGCTTGTCACTCATTCTCTGCAAACGTCAGTTACCTGATGGCGAACGTGCTTTAGAAATTACTTCTTATCTAAATAATACACGCTACGATGTTGTGGAACGCAGCGATGGTAGCGTGACTGTAAAACCTTGGGCTTTCCAAGAGCAAGAGTTTACTGTCAGAGTGGAAGCTTGCTATCTCGATCAAATGCAATTTAGCAGTAATGACGAACTAACAGAAGCGCTTACAACAGCACCAATCAAAACCTTAGAGTGGAAATTTGTCAAGTAGCGATCGCTTGCGTTGGGGTATGGGTTAATGCAATTGTAAATGTTAGGCAATTACAAGCTTTGCGATCGCTAACTAATTTAACCGAGAACAACCCCAATGGAAACTGACAAAAACTTGCCCATTGAACATCAAAGTGTACCAGTAGCTCACCGGGGATTGCATGACTTTTTGTACTCTGACGAAAACGAACACGCTCCCACCGAGGCTACTTTTACACCTGAAGCGAACAACGACGCTGACATCATACCTCTTGAGGCTTGGTGTGCGCTTTCCCAAAATGCCAAAATTGCAGGTGTATACGCGGTTTTAGACACAGAACGTTGCACCCAGTACATCGGCTATTCTCGGAATGTCTTACTTTCTTTAAACGGTCATCTTGCCCAAAATGGTAGCCAAAAGTGTGCTTTTGTGCGTGTGCAAAACTTCAAGTTTCCCAAGCGTCAAGAAATGGAAGATATGCGGGATGATTGGATCAAAGAACTAGACAACGTTCCACCTGGTAATGATTTAGAAAAAGACATGTGGGCTAGTACAGTGGGGGAAGTTGCCAAAGCAACGATGTCAGAAGCAGAACGTAATGCCTATGAAGAGAAAAAGCTGAAATTACGTAAAGCAATGGCTGACAGCACTTTGACTAAAGAGTTAGAGGATATCGATGTGAGTGATACCCAACGACGGACTCAACTTGAAGCTGCTGTGAAAAACGACGACTGGAGTGTTGTTATTCAAGAGCAAACACAACAAACTTGATTACAATGTAAAGACGTTCCGAATGTAAAGACGTTCCGGCGGAACGTCTCTACGACAGTTGCGATGTTTTTATTAATGTTAATTAAACACACATGATATCATTCATACTCGGCGTAGTAAGCACTTTAGTGCTTAAAAGAAGCGCTCTTCGCGCTTAATTTACGTTTTCCTGTGACACTTGCGCTCATTCCTCTTTAAGATTCTTCTACCCAACTACCGCGATAACCAGTAATGATGCGGCTACCATCTTTGAGGACATGAATTTCTATTTGGTCACTTGCCCAGCTAATCTGGTCTTGGAGGGCTGGATTAAATACATGCACCCGCTGGTTAGTAGAAGATACCGGGGAGTTGGGAGAATTAATCGCTTTTGACTCGACAAAAGCCCCATCAATCAGAATATCAAGCTGTTTTATCAATTCTTCTGCTCCTGTAGGGGCAGATTCTGACTGTAATTTCTCTAGAGTGAACCCTGTAAAAGACATCACATTTAGTCCTCCGGCTTTTAGCTGACGAGCCAAACTTGCTAATGCGGGTGCTTGCCAAAAAGGTTCTCCGCCAGAAAATGTTACACCTGTGTTGCGAGGATTACTGAGGATTTTCTGAGCGAGGCTGTCAATAGAAATTAATTGATTAATCTCAAACGACCAAGATTCAGGATTAAAGCAGCCTGGACACTCGCGCAAACAACCTTGCACCCACACTACAGCACGACAACCAGGACCGTTGACTTCTGACTCATCAATATAACCCATGATGTTGAGACAGTCAGGGGGAATTTCTTCGAGTGCTGGGGATGGGTTGATTGATTGTTGTTCCATCTTGCCTCCTTTTAACTGTGAGCCTTAACCGTCAATTATAGCTACCAAAGACTTGTAGTACATCAGGACTGATAGGTTTTAAGACGACAAACAAAAATAACACCTATCCTAGTAGTCCACCACAGCAATTTTGATGGTCTGCAAGATCCCCGACTTCTTGAAGAAGTCGGGGATCTGACCACTCGTAACCCTTGATAGTTGATGTGGCGAACTACTAGAAGGGTGACGACTCACATAGAATTAGTATAAATAAAACTGCCGTTGGCATTTCTGAATTACCTCACGATAATCATAAATGTGAATCTACCATAAAGAACTATCAGACAATTTTTGTTTATCTTTTACTACGCTTACGCTCCGTTCCAAATGACAGTTTTTCGTCAAAATACGCAAGTCATATTCAAAATAAAAATCAGGATTTACACTGATTTTGTTCAACTGAAAAAATTTTAATATGATACTATAACTTACGCAGTGTACAAATTTATTAGAAGAGTGTATTAATGTAAAGCTAGCGCATCGGAAGCTTTCCCGGTAGACTTTATGAAAATACATCACATTTAATATTTTGTGTGAATGCGTAAGTCTTAATAGTGCATCTTTATCTGATTAATTTGCCAGTATCTAGTGTACTTTGAAAAGATGCTTATTCTCTGCTATCTAGCTAATTATAGTTTTTGAATGGCTGACTTCTTAATCAAAGGAATAAAGGATGAATCATCCGGAACTCATAATATCAAATAATTTACTTGACGAATTTAAAACTTGTATTCAACTGCAATACAATGGTAAATTAAATATTAAAAACTCCAAAGGATATAAATGGACTTTTTATTATCGCTTAGGACGGATAGTTTGGGCAACAGGGAGGGATCATCCGTTTCGCCGCTGGCGTAGACAAATGGCTCAACATTGTCCGGAAATTGATGTAGACAAAATGTCGTTGCGCGATCAGGATATATCTATTGATTGCTGGGGTTATCACCTCTTGGAAGTCTTGTATGAAAAACAGAAAATCAAACGTGAGCAAGTCAACGCGATTGTAGAAAATACTATCACCGAATTGTTATTTGACCTTGCTCAAGAAGCGCATTTTGCCTCTGTTAGCTGCGATCGCAGCCAAGAAGTCATCCTAGACAAACCAATCAGCTTTACTAATGCAGACATGTCTCTCAAACAAATGGAAGACTCGTGGAAAACTTGGTTGGCAAATGGTTTGGCAAATATTTATCCTGACTTAGCACCAGTCCTGCGGAAACCAGAGCAACTCGAACAGTTGGTAAGTCCATCTGTCTACACAAACTTTGTGAATTTTATTAACGGCAAATATACCCTGCGGGATTTAGCCGTGAAAATGAAGCAGAATGTACTGTTAGTTACCCGTTCATTATTTCCCTATATCCTTCAAGGAATCATTGAACTGGTAGAAGTACCTGACTTGCCCTTACCAGTTACTAAAGACAAAAACAACTCTACCCTGACAAAAGTAAAAACGTCCTCAGTTCCACTGATAGCCTGCGTGGATGACAGCCCTCAGGTCTGTAAAATGCTAGAGGAGATTATTACCTCAAATGGGCTAAGGTTTATCAAAATTCAAGATGCTGTGCAAGCTCTACCAATCTTAATTCAGGATAAGCCAGATCTGATTTTCTTAGATTTGATAATGCCAGTCGCGAATGGTTATGAAATCTGCGCTCAATTGCGACGAATTTCAGCCTTTGCCAACACACCTGTGATTATCTTAACAGGCAATGACGGTCTTTTAGATAGAGTTCGCGCCAAGGTAGTCGGTTCTACGGATTTTGTCACTAAACCCGTAGTGGCTGATAAGGTAATGGGTATAGTGCGTAAATATTTACAGCCTACATCAACACCCAAAAACACATCTGGTGAAGCAAATATATCAATAATTAATCCTTAGTAAACTGTAGAGACGTTACCAAAGAAATGTCTCTAGGACGGATGTGATGTTTTTATTACTGTTAATTAAAAAGACATGATAATGGAAAATATCATACTTGCGTAATCTTACTGTGGTTCATATAGGAATGATGAATCAAAATTGGAGAAAAATAGGGAGCATCCCAAATGTGTAAAAACATAATTGGGATGCTCTCGAAAAATAAAATTTTGTATTTGTCTAATTTGACAACACAATTCAGTTGCTAAATCCATTGTTATGTCCATTTAATAGGTAATTACCATGAATATAGTTTTAGTTGTTGAGGATGGCTTGACTGATATGGAAATTCTTAGACTTTATTTGCAACAGGCAGGCTATTCCGTAATGAGTGCTACAAATAGTGAAGAAGCTCAAGACAAAATAGATAAAACCAAGCCAGATTTGATATTTCTTGATGTAATTCTACCGGGTAAAAGCGGCTTTGAAGTTTGTCGAGAACTGAAAAGTAATCCTAGCACTAGCAAAATTCCAGTTGTTTTTTGCTCAACAAAAAATAGTGATGTTGATAAATGTTGGGGTAATATGTTGGGTGCTGATGCTTATCTATCAAAACCGATTAATAAAGAAGAACTAGTAGTAGTGCTGAATAATTTAAAGAAATAAATCTCAAGGAAAATTATTTTAGAAGCAATGCAAAAGTTTTTAAGTTTTAATTTGGGAACAAGGGATATAGCCGTTATTTCGTTGCAGGAAATTACAGAAGTTGTACAAGTGCCATTAACAGAAATATGTTGCGTTCCTCAAATGCCAAGTTGTGTATTAGGTATTTACAATTGGCGTGGTGAGATGCTTTGGTTAGTTAATTTAGAGGAAATGTTAGGTTATAAGACACTTTTGCAACAGAGAAATTTACTCTCAAAAATGATGACGATTGTGTTGGAAAATAAGGGTAAATATTTGGGTTTATTGGTGCGGCAACTGATGGATATTGAATGGCTGGATACACAGCAAATGAAACCACCATTTGCAGAATTATTTTCTCCAGAAATATCACCTTTATTACAGGGATACTTTATTGATAATTCCGAAAAAATGATGTTAAATTTGGATGCTCCAGCAATTATTGACTCTCCCATGTGGAAAATTCATAATTGAAAAATTATTGATCGATTAATAATAGGTCATATTTTTTTCATTTCAAAAAATTCAACCAAAGATTATTACTAATAACCAAAACTTAGGTGCATAACATGACAGATTTATATCAAAATGGTCTGGAAAAAGGACATTTATTGATAGAAGAACCAAATTTAGAAACCCAGAATGTGATTGATAATAATATTAAAATATCGGAATTAAATTCTATTTCTCAGCAATTTAAGATTTGGCGGCAACAGTTCAAAGACATCTCAAATCAGATGCGCCAAACCCCGAATATGGAGACGCTACTCAAAGTCACTGTAGCACAAATTAGAGAAAAGATTGACTGCGATCGCGCTTTGATTTATCACTTTACTTCTACCGAGTCTGGTACTGTTTTAGCAGAATCAAGAACAGTAGCTTGGACACCTACTTTAGGCGAAAACCTTCCGGGAATTATTTTTGGCTTATATACTAGTCAAGACTATTTAGAACCTGTAGCTATTGACGATATCAATCAAATACAACTTACCCCATATCACAAACAACTGCTAGAGAAATTTCAAATCAAAGCCAGTTTAAGTTTACCAATTGTAGTAGAAGGTAAAGTATGGGGCTTACTGGCAATAAACAATTGTTTTTCAGCGCGGCAGTGGGAGGAAGTGGAAATTACCCTACTGTCTCAAATTAGTACAGAACTAACCTACAGATTGCAGAGTTTTGGATTTCAAAAAGAACTACAACAGCAGACACAGGCAAAGAAATCAGTAGCCAAAGTTATCGATAAGATTCTCCAGGTATCAACTATCGATAAGATTTTTCAAACAACCACTCAAGAAGTACGCCAATTACTGCGATGCGATCGCGTAGGTGTTTATCGCTTCAAACCTGACTGGAGTGGCGAGTTTATGGCAGAATCAGTGGGTAATGGTTGGGTAAAAATGGTCGGACCTGATTTGAAAATGGTCTGGGAAGATACTTACTTACAAGAAACCCAAGGAGGACGTTACGCCAAAGGTAAAACTTTTGTGGTTAACGACATTTATCAAATGGGTCATGCTCAATGTCACATTGACATTTTAGAGCAGTTTGAAATGAAAGCTTACATCATTGCGCCCATATTCACTGGAGAGAAATTGTGGGGCTTGCTGGCAGCTTATCAAAATTCTGGAACTCGTGATTGGCAACCTTGGGAAGAAAACTTTTTAGCTCAGATTGGCTTACAATTTGGTGTAGCTATCTCACAAGGGGAATATCTCGAACAAGTCCAGATGAAATCTGAACAACTAACTCAGATAGTTGAACAAGAGAAGACTCTAACAAAGTTAGTCAACCGCATCCGTCAATCTTTAGATGTAGAAAGCGTCTTCAAAACAACCACTCAAGAAGTGCGTCAATCACTGCGATGCGATCGCGTCTCAGTCTATCGCTTTACCCCTGACTGGGGTGGGGAATTTGTGGCTGAGTCAGTAGGTCATGGTTGGACAAAACTGGTAGGTTCTGATATTAAAACCGTTTTAGATGATACCTACTTGCAAGAAACTAAGGGAGGTAGGTATGTCAGAGGTGAAAACTTTGTTGTTAATGACATCTATCAAGTAGGGCTTGCTCCCTGCCACCTTGAGATTTTAGAGCAGTTTGAAGCCAAAGCTTACATAATTGTTCCTATATTCTTCGGGGATAAATTGTGGGGCTTACTGGCAGCTTATCAAAATTCCAGTAGCCGTGAGTGGCAAAGCTGGGAAGTTAACTTTTTGGTTCAGACTAGCTTGCAATTTAGCCTAGCTAAATCACAGATAGACTATCTAGAATTAGTGCGGGTAAAATCTGAGAAACTAGCTCACATAGCGGAACAAGAGAAAGCAATCACCAAGATAGTCAACCGCATCCGACAATCTTTAGATGTGGAAGAAATCTTCAAAACAACTACTCAAGAAGTACGGCAATTACTACGAAGCGATCGCGTAGCCGTCTTTCGCTTTAACCCCGACTGGGGTGGCGAATTTGTCGCTGAATCAGTAAGTCATACTTGGGTAAAATTGGTCGGTCCCGATATCAAAACTGTCTGGGAAGATAGCCACTTACAACAAACCCAAGGAGGTCGATATGCCAAAGGTGAAAACTTTGTTGTAAATGACATCTATCAGGTAGACCATTCTCCTTGCCACATTGAGATTTTAGAGCAATTTGAAATCAAAGCTTACATAATTGTTCCTATATTCTTTGGAGAACAATTGTGGGGCTTGCTGGCAGCTTATCAAAATTCTGGAACTCGTGATTGGGAAGAATCGGAAGTCACTTTATTAGCACGTATTGGCAACCAGTTAGGACTGGCATTACAACAGACCGAATATTTACAAAAATTACAAGCGCAGTCAGCAAAATTAGCAGAAGCAGCAGCACGAGAAAAGGCAGCTAAGGAGTTACTACAACAACGATCAATTCAACTTCTAATGGCGCTCAGACCTGCCCTGAATGGCGACTTGACAGTACGTGCGCCAATTACAGAAGACGAACTAGGCACGATCGCCGACGCCTATAATAATACCCTGCAAGCACTGCGGCAAATTGTTACCCAAGTACAAACAGCTGCCCAACAAGTTGCCCAAACCTCTAGCACCAGCGATGCTTCACTGGCAGGATTGACCAATTTAGCGCAACAACAGTCTGAGGAAATTACCGCAGCCTTAAGCGACATTCAACAGATGGTGGACTCTACTCAGGCTGTAGTAACTAATGCTGAGTTGGTGCAAGTAGCAGTCCAACAAACCAACCAAACTGTAGAGTCTGGTGACGCTGCGATGAATTTGACTGTCAAAGCGATCGAAGGAATTCGTGAAACCGTTGCCCAAACCAGCAAAAAAATTAAACGTCTTAGCGAATCCTCACAAAAAATATCCAAAGTAGTGAATTTGATCGGCAATTTTGCCACACAGACGAACGTACTAGCTTTAAATGCTGCCATTGAAGCCACTCGTGCGGGGGAGTATGGCAAAGGCTTTGCAGTTGTAGCTGATGAAGTCCGTTCTTTGTCTCGTCAATCAGCAGCAGCGACAATCGAAATTGAAAAATTAGTTCAGGATATTCAAACAGAAACTGGAGAAGTTGCAGTAGCGATGGAAACAGGCATTCAACAGGTGGTAGAAGGCACAAATCTTGTTAATGATACTCGCCAAAACTTAAATGCGATCGCTTCTGCAACTGCCGAAATTACTCAGCTAATCCAGCGAATTACTGAAGCAACCCAAAAACAGATGTGTCAATCTGTAACAGTAACTGCATCAATGAAAGATGTAGCAGAAATTGCCAATAAAACTTTTGCTGAATCTCAAGAAATTGCTACTGTATTCCAAGATTTATCAGGAATGGCGCAAGACTTGTTAACAACTGCAAGTAAGTTCAAGGTTAATTGAACGAGGGACTAGGGACTAGGGACTAGGGACTAGGAAGAGTTTTCTTTAAAACTTGGTTGGGGTCTGAATCCACGAACAATAATCCTGTGTCCCCAGTCCCTAATTCCTAATCCTGTGTCCCCAGTCCCTTTTTCAAATTAAATTTTTCACTTATGATTACAGAAGCGGAAATTCGCAAACAAGGTTACATTTATTTTTTAGCAGAAGCCCCAGAATTATTGCAAACTATTGAGCAAGAACTGTTTAACTTTTTGGAGGGTTATAGCACTGCTAAAATTCATAATTTGATGCGGGCAACTCATACACTTAAAGGCGGCTCTGCTAACGTTGGGCTAGAGGTGATTCAGACGATAGCCCATTCTTTAGAAGATGTGTTTCAAGCTCTGTATAGCCCAGATGTGGTGATTAATCATGAGTTCCAAACACTCTTACTGCAAGCTTATGAATGTCTTCATCTCGCAGTAACCGCAGAACTTACAAAAGGTACTGTTAATCATGAGGAACTGCTTCAGCGAGCGGCTTCAGTTTTTGCACAGTTGCAAGAAAAACTTGGTGATGCTTTTGGTGCTGAAACTTATATTCCCACTTCCTCGGAATTGGGATTTGATATTGTCCAATCCATCTTTGAAGCGGGAGTAGTGCAACGCTTAGAAAGTATCGCTGAAGCCATTAAAAATCCCCCAGATGATACCGAATTCATTAATTTTTTGCGCTCTGAGGCTGAGGTATTTTTGGGTTTAGCAGAATCTTTAAACTTACCTGGATTGGTAGAACTTGCCCAAACAATCCTGACTGCGCTAGAAGTAAACCCCACCCAAGTGCAGCAGATTGCAGAAATTGCCCTTGCAGATTTGCAGCAGTCACAAGAAGCAGTGCTTGGAGGCGATCGCACTCGTGGTGGAGAACCTTCCCCAGCCTTGCAAAAATTATCATTATTGGCAAACGTAACGGATGAGTTATCTTTGAGTCCCACAGATCAATCATCTGTTACATTCGCGACAAACTCTCCTACGACATCGGTTGCTATCACACCTCTAAGAAGCGAAATTCAAGAATTATACAAATTTTTAACGCAAAAAGACAACAAGAAAAATAAGCCTTTACAACCAGCAGAAGCCAAGTTTTATTTAAAAGTAATCCGCTACATTTTAGGATGGTTTAATCACAAGCTTGAGATACCAGAAAAAGAACTATGTTTAGCTTTACTTATTCCTAAGTCTGAGGTAGAAAATCCAGTCACATATCTAGAAAATTGGCTAAATAATTTTTTTGATTTTCTGCAAGATGAAGAAGATAGCCAGAGCATTTGCATTTATCGCCAAGGTGTAATTTTAACAATCCTCCTTGCTCTTGCTAAATTTCAGTACTGGAATGATGACATTTTACTAATCGAAACCTTGCAAAAGGAAATTAGGAAATTAGCAAAAGAATATAAAAAACACCCTCCTATAACTAGTCCCAAAAGGGATTGTATTGATATTCCCAAGTTACAAAATCTGCTAGAAATTAAAGAGATATATACCCCTTCATTAGCTAAAACAACAGATTTATTAGAGACAATATGGGGAGAAGAAATTACCCCAACTTTTTCTCATGAATTTGTGGCAACGCAACCTGAAGAAGTTAACACTGATGTTTATTCAGAAAATGCTGAATTATTAGCCCTAAGTCAGCAGTCGGATATTCCTAATCCTAGTACGGAAATTTCTCAGGAAATAGAAGAAAAATCTCAGCATTTAGCCAATAACAATTCTCGGCAACGATCATTTGTACGAGTAGATGTAGACGGACTACAACGACTCAACTATCTGGCAGGAGAATTGCTGATTTACCAACAACAACGGACTTTGCAGGATGAACAACTCAAAGAAAAAATTGAGCAATTATGCCAGCAAATCCTTGCACATCAAACAAGTTTAGAGCAATTACGCGATCTGCCACTACAAAAGCAAAAATTCCCGTTACAAAACAGACAAAATTTTGCATCTGTGGACTTTGACTCTCTGGAAATGGATGAATATACAGAATTTCATCTGATGTTGCACTTAGCTTTAGAAGAGACGTTGCAACTACAAGAAAGTACTGAGTCTCTTGACTTACTTCTCAAGCAATCCGTGCAAATTCACGATAAAAAACAGCGCTTGATATTGGGTATTATTGATAACCTGGTGGAAGCGCGAATGTTGCCTTTAGGCAATGTCCTCAATCGCTTTCCCCAGATGGTACAAAACATGGGAAATGTGTATGGCAAAATTGTAGAATTGAAATTCACTGGCACCGAAGTGCTGGTAGATAAAGCGATCGCTGAAAAGCTATACGATCCTTTATTGCACTTGGTACGTAATGCTTTTGATCACGGGATTGAACCTGCGGAAGTTCGACGCGATCGCAAAAAACCCGAACAAGGTGTAATTGAAATTTGTGCTTATCATCAAGGTAGTCAAACTATTATTGAAGTCCGTGATGATGGTGAAGGTTTGAACTTAGAAAAAGTTCATAATAAAGCGATTGAATTAGATATTATATCCGCTGACGATAAAGCTGGAGACTATACTTCTAACTCTACTAAATCAGTTTTATTAGAACTGATATTTGCACCAGGATTTACCACTGCTAGTAAGGTAAATGAAATTTCTGGACGCGGTATGGGATTGGACATTGTACGCTCTCAATTACAAGCGCTCAATGGCGAAATCTCAGTTCAATCATTGCCTAAGCAAGGAACAATTTTTACACTCAAAATTCCTTTTTCTATGACTACTGACCGATTAATGTTAGTTCAAGCGGGTAGTGCTGTTTATGCCTTGCTATTAGACAGTATCGAAAAAATATTCATTCCCTCTGCTGAACAAATAAAGGAATTTGAAGGGAAAAAAGTCTTACACTGGAATACAAGCAAGAATGAACAGATGGTCAGCCTGCGTCAACTTTCAGAGTTAATCTCCTATAATGGTTCGTTGGTCAGCGCTAACACAATACATAATCAATCAACAACCTTGGAGACAAAAGTAAAGACTAATCCTGTACTTTTGTTACGCCGAAATCAAGAACTTTTCGGTTTAGAAGTTGACCAAATAATTGGTGAACAAGAGTTGGTGATCAGACCTTTAGGAAATGCGATCGCTCCCCCTAAATATGTTTATGGTTGCAGTCGCTTGGCGAATGGTAGCCTCATTTTAGTAATTGATGGTGCTTTGCTGCTCAAGTCTGGTGAAATGCAAGCAACGCTTGATGTCATGACCCTGCAAAGAGCGCATTTGTCAAAAAAAGAAGCCTTGCCTCTGTTGGATTTAACTGTTCAATCCACAGCACTACTTAACCCATCTGCTACAAGTCAATCTCAAGGGGTAAGTGGCAACTCACCAAAACTAGTTTTAGTAGTAGATGACGCAATTAGTCTGCGTCAAACCCTCTCTTTAACCTTGCAAAAAGCTGGCTACTGTGTATTACAAGCCGAAAACGGTGTAGAAGCTTTAGAACAGTTGCAGCAGCATCCGGAAATTCAGGTTGTAATTTCCGATCTGGAAATGCCGCGAATGAATGGTTTTGAGTTGTTAAGTAATATCCGTAAAGACCCAAAATTGCTAAAAAAACCTGTACTAGTTCTTACTTCTCGCAGTGCAGAAAAACATCGCCAACTGGCACAAGCATTAGGCGCAAATGCTTATTTAACCAAGCCTTACCTGGAAAAGGACTTTCTCTCTACTATCGAGGCTATTAACAGAGATAGTAATAGTTTGCCTCAATTAGTTATGCATAACGGGACTTAAACAAAACTGGACAAGGTGCGTTTGCCCTGGCACAACAACGCCTGTACACTTCAACCGGCGAGAGTTAAGGGGCTGAGTTAAAATTAGACTGTAGTTTCTAACGTCAATTTTTGTATCGTGGCAGACCGTTCTAGCTCGCCTTCGACTTCTCTCGAATTGCTGCTTCATGAAATTGAAGCAACACCCAGAGAGTACTGGGCTGACTTACTGGATACCTTGCGCCAGTTTCGACAAAAAATTCCATCAACTGCCCCATCTGTTATCAATGCCGAGGAAGCACGGAAAAATCAAGCGGCGATCGACCTGTTAGACTCTTGGCTTGATGACAACGAAGATGCCTCTGAGCATCAGCAAGCTTGGGAATTTCTGAGAACTGCTCTTGACGAAGATCGGTTGTCCAACCGACCCTTATTCCCATGAGTCGTTTGATTTTATTAGATTCTGGTCCACTGGGGATGGTAACAAATCCCAAAGCCCAAGGTATTCCTCTTGATTGTCAACTGTGGCTAAAACTACTCCTGCGACAAGGGGAAAGGGTTGCCATCCCCGAAATTGCAGATTATGAAGTGCGCCGTGAACTCCTTCGCGCAGGTCTGTTACGGAGCTTGCGTCGGCTTGACAATTTAAAACAAACTCTCGAATATGTTTCGATTCAGACAGATACAATGTTGCTAGCTGCAACCCTTTGGGCGGAAGCAAGACAATCTGGACAACCTACTGCGGATGACAAAGCATTGGATGGGGACGTTATTTTGTCTGCTCAAGCTCGTCTTCTTCTCTGTGATGGAACAACAGAGGTAATTGTTGCAACAACTAACGTAGCGCATCTGTCCCAGTTTATCACAGCGTTAGATTGGCAATCTATTCAGTAGCTTATTGATGTATTGGTCAGATCAATTGTAAACTCTACGATAGTAGTGCAGTTCGTTTGAATTTAAAATTTTTATCGCTTTGGTGCAGCATCACCAAACTTAATTAAAAGCGCGATCGCAACACTAACAACTAAAATTATTGCCATACTCAAAGCTGAACCAAAGCCCCAATTTTGGGTAGATCCGAGAAATTGGTTATAAATCAATCTTGCGGCTGTCATACTCGAAGCACCACCGAGTAATTCTGGATCGACAAAATCTCCCAATCCGGTTATAAATACTAACATTGAACCAGCAGCAATTCCTGGCAACGTTTGCGGTACAGTCACTTGCCAAAAAGCTTGCACAGGATTTGCGCCTAAATCTGCTGCGGCTTCTAACAAGCGTTTGTCTAGTTTTTCTAAAGAGGCATATAAAATTAAAACCATATATGGCAGCAATCCATAACTCATACCAATTAATACTGCCGAATCTTGGTTTAATAAATCTAAAGTAGGCAAACCCAAATTGCTGAGGATACTGTTAAGTAAACCAGTAGGACGGAGAATTGTAATCCAAGCGTAAGAACGAAGTAAAGAAGAAGTCCACAAAGGTAAGACAAAGCCTAATAAAAGTAAATTTCGCCAGCGTTTCGGTGCTATTTGAGCAATCCAATAGGCTACGGGTAAACCGAAAATTAAACAAATTATTGTTGTGGCGATCGCCAAAAAAAGCGATCGTTTAATTACTTGTAGATAAAGTGGGTCAAATATCCGAATATAATTAGCGAATCCACTCGGATTTACTAAATCTCCCGGTCTAATATTCGGTACTAAACTTAATTCAAAAATTATCAGTGTGGGTAAAACTAGCAAAATTAACAACCAAATGCCAGATGGTGCAAGTAATACCAAGGGTTGCAACCAGTTAAAATTTGAGCGATGCGCTTTTGGCAATTGAGCGATATCGCTTGACGAATTTAGTTGAGAACGACGAGTTTGGGTAGGCACAAAATTGAGTTTGTTAGTTGTTAGCTGGTAGTTGTTAGTTGCTAGTTGCTAGTTGTTAGGTGGTAGTTGTTGCATTAAATCCTAACTATTTTAGCCGCTGGTTAATTGTGTCCAGTAGCGTTCGTAAACTTCTTCAAATTTTCCCAAAGGAATCCCGCGTTCGCACTTCTCTAAAACAGACTTTGGAGGAAATAAAGTTGTATTGTTCTGTAAACTTTTTGATAATTGCTCAAATCCGGCGCGATTGGGGGTGGCAACGCTTAAACGTTCACTGATTTGTGCGGCTACTTTTGGTTGTAAGAGAAAGTTAATCCATGCATAAGCTCCATCTATATTTGGGGCTGTTTTGGGAATTACAATTGTATCAGTCCATAACGAAGAGCCACTGCGGGGAGCTACATATTTAAGTTTAGGGTTTTCTTTAGTCATTTTTACCGCATCTGCTGAGTAACACATTGCCAATATTAAATCCCCTGCCAAAATTTGATTGCGCCATGCATCAGTATCAAAAGCAGCGATCGCTGGTTTCAGAGATTTCAATTTTTCATAAGCTTGTTTGATTTCACTTTCGTTTTTTGAGTTGAAGGAATAACCTAGCATTTTCAAAGCTGCGCCCATTACTTCTCTCACATCATTTAGTAATGTCATTCGCTTTGATAATTGCTTTTGATTCTGCCAAAGATAGTCCCAATCTTCTGGTGCAGGGTTGAGTATTTCTGAATTATAAAGTAAGCCAGTTGTGCCCCAATTGAAGGGGATACTATAGCGGTTGTTGGGATCGTAACTGGGATTTTGAAATTGGGGAAACAAATTATCGAAACCAATCAAGCGATCGCGTTTTATTTCTGCTAACAAGCCCAAGTCAATCATCTTCTGCACCATGTAGTCTGATGGGTAAATCGCGCTGTAAGTCCCACCACCACTAGCTTGCAACTTAGCGAGCATCACATCATTGGAATCATACACATCTGCAAGCACTTTCACGCCGAGTTGATTAGTAAAACTTTGCAGCAATTCTGGATCGGTATATTGTGTCCAGGTATAGATATATAATTGGTCACGGGAACCTTTACTGGTAGAATTAGCTCGCACTTGGGCAAGTCTCCAGCCACAACCAGTCAAAGATAAACTAGAAAGTGCTGCAACTCCTTTTAAAAAGTCTCTTCTTTTAGTCATTTGTTAATAATTAATGGTCAATGGTCAATACTATGGACTAATAGCTAAACAGTCAGTTTCTGACCACCAGACGTAAATAGGTTTGTCACGGTCTGGTAAGCTGCCAAAGGTATTAGGCTGCAAAACAGTGATAGTGATGCCATTGGTTAATTCCACAACGTAATTAACGCTCTTTCCCAAATACATGACGTTAACAAGTCGTCCTTCAAAGCAATTAGTCGGCAAATTTGGTGGATAAAGTGAGAGTTGAATTTTTTCTGGACGCACACTCACTATCACTGCTTGAGATAATTCAGTTGGTGTATCTTCAAAGCGGTTGACAACAATTGAAAGTCCTGATTTTGTGATAATTCGCACGCTTTCTGGGTCTACTGCTGCGATTTCACCGCTGAATAAATTGGTATCACCAATAAAATCAGCAACAAACGGTGTTCGAGGATGTTCGTAAATTTGACTGGGAGTGCCAATTTGTTCAATTTTGCCTTGATTCATGACTGCAATGCGATCGCTCAAAGATAGCGCTTCTTCTTGGTCATGTGTCACCATGATGAAGGTCAACCCCAAATTTTTGTGTAAATTCGATAGTTCAACCTGCATTTCTTTACGCAGTTTTAAATCTAAGGCTCCCAAAGGTTCATCTAGCAACAGCACTGCGGGACGGTTGACTAATGCCCGCGCTAATGCTACCCTTTGTTGTTGACCACCTGATAATTGATTGGGAAAGCGCGATCGCAAACTTTCCATTTTCACTAGCTTTAAAGCATCTTTAACTCGACTTTCAATTTCTGAAAAGCGCAATTTCCGTAAACGCAGACCGAAAGCGATGTTATCCCACACATTTAAGTGGTTGAATAGAGCGTAACTTTGAAATACAGTATTTACAGGTCGCCGGTAAGCAGGGACATTAGTCATATACTGACCCTGAATTAATAGCTTGCCAGCATCTATCCTTTCAAACCCAGCAATTAAACGGAGTGTAGTTGTTTTGCCGCAACCGGATGGACCGAGAATACTAAAAAATTCTCCCCGTTTCACATCCAAATTGATACCGTGTACAGCTGCTTCAAAGTTAAAAAACTTAAAAACATCATGTAGTTCCACATCAAGCGACTCAAAAGCCGCCATTCCCCCCTGATTCTGCGTTAAAGTTTGAGCCATAATTCTCAGTAAAATACGTGATAATACTAACTTTTGTAAATTTATTGATGTAGTCTATTAAGCAAACTACATATAACACTTTGGTTTATTGTATCCGGCAATAACAAACTATTAGGCAATTTGAGGAGGGGGAAAGGGGAAAGGGGAAAGGGGAAAGGGAAAGGGGGAAAAAATATTCCCGGATTTAAATAATTCTTTATTTCCATACCTTTACCCTTTAACCTTTAACCTTTTCCCCTCTTAAAATCCCCCCAGTCCCCAAAAAAAAGCACTAAAGTCCTGCTTGGTATTTAGCGCAATTGTATACAGTTAATGCTAATCTGGAAATCCCTATTTGTCTTATGTCTATCTTACAATCCTTTAAACTTGGCAGTAAAAAAGATACACGTACAGTCGGACGAAGTTCTCAGTCGATATTTTTCATCATATTTACCCTCCTTATGTTGACGGGTGTTGCTGCTCGTTTGGGATATTTAGAAGTTATTCAAGGACCACAACTCCGTAAACGAGCAGAGGCAAACCGAATTAGAATTATTTCCAAACAGCCGGAAAGAGGTAACATTTTTGACCGGAATGGCAAACTTTTAGCTAGTACTCGTAATCCTCACTCTGTCTACTTGTGGCCTATGGCTCACACGAAACCAGAGTGGTCAATTGTTGCCCCGCGTCTATCTAAAATTCTGGAAATTTCTCAAAATGAGATTGAAGAGAAACTTATACAGGCAGGTCCTAACTCTTCTTCACTTGTACGGATTGCTCGCAATTTGAACGAAGCACAAATTACCGCACTAAAAGAGTATGAAACCGAACTCAAAAATGTGGAAATTCATAGAGAAGCAGTCCGTTATTATCCCCAAAGTGAAGCCTTAGCTCATATGCTAGGTTATACGCGAGAACTGACCGCCGACCAGTTGAAAAAAAGAGTCAAAGATGGCTACAGACTGGGAGATGTCATTGGTCAGATGGGGGTAGAAAAGGCGTATGAAAAAACACTGCGGGGTGAATGGGGTGGTCAGCAGGTAGAAGTAGATGGCAGAGGTCGTCCGTTGCGAGTATTGGGAGAGAAAGAGGCAAAAGCTGGCAACGATTTGCACTTGACTATAGATATAAAGGTGCAACAGGCAGCGGCAAAAGCTTTAGGCACTACCAAAGGTGGGATTGTGGCAATCGATCCGAGGAATGGTGCTGTTTTGGCAATGGTGTCTTATCCTAGCTTTGACCCAAATATCTTTTCTAAGCAAAAACTCTCTCAAAAAGACTGGGAAACCTTACAAGGTAAAAACCATCCGTTGGTGAATCGCACCCTCAGCGCTTTTCCACCTGCCAGTACATTTAAAATTATCACTACCTCGGCGGGGTTAGAATCGGGTAAATTTACTCCCGACACAGTTTTGCAAACCTTCGGCTCACTAACCGTCGGTGGGGTGACTTTTGGTGAATGGAATCACGCTGGATTTGGTCCATTGGGATTTCCGAGAGCGATGGCTATGAGTAGTGATACCTTTTTCTATCAAGTTGGTAGGAGAACTGGTGGTCCAACTTTGATTGAATGGAGTCGCAAATATGGCTTTGGTGAAAGAACCGGCATTGAGTTTGCTTCGGAAGAATCAAAAGGCTTGGTTCCAGACGAGACATGGAAACAGAAAGTTTGGAAGATGCCCTGGACTGTCGGCGACAGCATAAATATGTCCATTGGTCAAGGTGCTTTGCAAGTCACACCACTGCAAGCTGCGATCATGTTTGCTGTTCCTGCTAATGGTGGTTATCGAGTTAAGCCGCATTTGCTTAAAGACAATGAAGAAGCAAAAAACTGGCGCACATCCTTAAATATGAAACCGACAACCATCAAAGTTCTCCGTGATGGTCTACGGAAGGTAATAACTGAGGGGACGGGTAAGGTTTTGAACGTACCGACAATTCCCCCATCATCTGGAAAAAGTGGCACTGCTGAAGCCGGTACTGGTCGTCCCAATCACACTTGGTTTGGTGCCTATTCTCCCAGCGATAAGCCGGAAATTGCGGTTGTAGCCTTTGGTGAAAACTCCGGGGGACATGGGGGTACTGATTGTGGTCCAATGGTCTTAAAAGTGCTAGAAGCCTATTTTCAATCAAAGTATCCAGGCAAGTATCAAAAAACTCAAGTTGAAGGTGCAAAACCGTAGGCTACAGATTTATCGCATTAATGTAGTGAGCACTCTTCGTGCTCACTACTAAAAAATTCTGATAGTTACCCTGTTGTTTTTCCAATACATCCTGTATGCGAGTTAAGATGACTTAGTAACAATTTTATTGAATTATAGACAAAGAGGATTTATCTAAAAATTACTATTTTTGTTATGACTTCATTACGATTAGCGATCGCCAATAAAAAAGATACACTTACAGTCGGACGGGGTTTTCAGTCAATATTCTTCATCCTATTTACCCTCCTAATGACGGGTGGAATGGGTGCTAGATTGACATATTTGCAAATTCTTGAAGGAACGCAGCACCGCAAGAAAGCTGAGTCCAACCGGATTCGGGTAATTCCCAAACAACCGGAACGAGGCAACATTTTTGACCGCAATGGCAAACTTTTAGCTAGTACTCGCTATCCTCGGTCTGTGTATTTATGGCCTATGGCTCACACTAAACAAGAATGGCACAAAGTTGCACCGCGTTTATCGCAAATTCTCGATATCCCGCAAGAGGAAATTGAAAATAAACTACAAGAGGCTGGTTTTAGGTCTTCTTCGCTGGTGCGGATTGCTCGTGATTTAAATGAAGCGCAAGTTACTGCATTGAAGGAGTACGAAAATGAACTCCACAATGTAGAAATACATACCGAAGCAGTTCGCTACTACCCGCACGGCAAAGCGTTGGCTCATGTACTCGGTTATACACGGGAACTGACCGCCAAACAGTTGCAAGAAAAGAAAAAAGAGGGCTACCGATTAGGAGATGCGATCGGTCAGATGGGGGTAGAAAAAGCTTATGAGAAAACGCTACGGGGCGAATGGGGCGGTCAGCAGGTGGAAGTGGATGGTAGAGGTCGTCCGCTGCGGGTTTTGGGCGATAAAGAGGCAAAAGCTGGTAACGATTTGCACTTGACTATAGATGTGAATCTGCAAAAAACAGCAGAAAAAGCTTTAGGAGGTCGCAACGGTACAATTATCGCACTTGACCCAAACAACGGTGCGGTTTTAGCTATGGTGTCTCATCCTACCTTTGATCCAAATATCTTTTCTAAGCAAAAAGTTACTAAAAAAGATTGGGAGACGGTACAAGGTGAAGATTATCCTTTGCTCAATCGCGCTCTGAGAGCTTATCCCCCTGCTAGTACTTTTAAAATTGTGACTACGGCAGCTGGGTTAGAATCGGGTAAATTTTCTCCTAATACAATATTGCAAACTTACGGTTCCCTGACCTTTGGCAGGACTAGATTTGGTGAATGGAACCATGCCGGCTTTGGTCCGTTGGGATTTACGGGAGCGATCGCTAACAGTAGCGATACCTTTTTCTACCAAATTGGTCAGAAAGTCGGTGGTCCAACTTTAATTGAATGGACTCGTAAGTTTGGATTTGGCGAAAAAACTGGGTTTGAGTTCGTTTCTGAAGAATCGAAAGGCTTTGTTCCAGACGAGTCATGGAAGCAGAAAACTTGGAAAATGCCTTGGACTGTCGGCGACAGCATTAATATGTCAATTGGTCAAGGTGCCCTATTAAGTACACCGTTACAAGTCGCCGGCATGTTTGCCATACCTGCCAATGGTGGTTATAGAGTTCAGCCGCATTTGCTTAAAGACAATCAAGAAGCAAAAAGCTGGCGCGAACCTGTAAATATGAAACCATCAACCGTGAAAATTCTTCGTTCTGGATTGCGTGAGGTAATTACACAAGGTACGGGTAAGGCTTTAAATGTGGCTACACTTCCCCCAATAGCTGGTAAAACTGGCACTGCCGAAGCATGGACGCGTCAAGGTGTCAAAGCAAATCATGCTTGGTTTGGTGGTTATGCGCCCAGCGATAAACCGCAAATTATAATTGTAGCGTTTGCCGAACATTCCGGCGGTGGCGGTGGTAGCATTGCTGCACCGATGGCGTTAAAAGTTATGGAAGAGTATTTTCAAAAGAAGTAATTCAGTACCGGAAATCAAAAGTCAAAAGTCAAAAGTCAAAAAGCTTAGGACTTACGCACTCGTTACCAGAAAACAAGATTTTGAGATTGCAACCGAAGCGTCGATAGGGACGGAAATATGTAGTCCGTGCGTAAGTCCTGAAGCTTATAGCGCTCTTTTATTACTCTCGCCAGATTAAATTTGAAACCCTATTTTCAGATTAGTCCGCCTAATCGCGGACTTTGTTTGTATAGCCGCGATTTTAATCGTCGGGACTTCATGAAATTATTCTCTGCCCAGAGTCATAGAAGAGCGATAGGGTAGACTATTTGCCGATTTGGAATGGGTGGTTTATTTACGCCGACGTGTACTAGACAATTGAGGGGAGGGGGAGAGTGGGGAAAAGAATTGCTCTTTTTGTCCCCCTTGTCCCCCTTGTCCCCCTTGTCCCCCTTGTCCCCTACTGAGCTATCTTCGCGGGTTTGATATTTTTGGCTTTGTAGAAGGTTTCTAAGCTATCGCGATCGCCTACAAAACGCCAGTGCCACGGCTCATAACTCACACCTTGCGGATTTTCCTTGGGAAAGGACATCTCAAAGCTGTAACGCGCTGCATTCGCTTCTAACCACTGATAAGCTTTTGTCTTGTCGAAAGTTGTTTGCAGATTAGTTGCTGGTGTTGCCCCATCGCCAATATCCACAGCGTAACCTGTATGATGTTCGCTATGACCTGGAGGAGCGCTGAGAGCCGCTCGTTGCGCTGGGGTTTGATTGCGCTGGGCACCAACGTCAAAAAATAACTGTTCTTGGTCTTTCACTGAGCGAAAGCCGGAAATTGGCACCAATATTACACCTGCACTCCGCGCTGCTTGCACCATCGCTTGATACTTTTGGGCAGCAGATGAATGCATTTTGATGCGTCCATCTTTAGAAATCGGTGCTAGTTCTGCTTCCGGTGCTTCTGCGTATGCCAGATGCCCCAAAACAGTATCAGCATTATCTTGGGGATTGACAGAAGTGCCGGGTTGTGCAGTTGCGGGGATTGAGCTAGTTGGGGAAGGTTGATTAGCAGTTTTTTTCGGTGCAGTGAGGAAAAACAAAAAACCACTAATAACGGCTAGCATAATAAATCCTACCACGCCGCCAATTACCAAAACCATAGGTTGCAATTGGCGCACCTGGTTAGGTGTTGCTTCGGGAGTATCGCGTAAAGCTGGCGGAATCTCCTCACCAGACTCAACAGATGAGTTTTGCGGTTTTTCAGAAAACCCAGGATTATTCAAGGGTCAACTCCTGATGATTGTTGAATCGCCATAACAGATTGTAGACTGGATACAAATAAACGCAATCCGTAACATATATACATTTTGATTTCTAGGCGTAATTTTGACAAATATCCTAGAACTATACGTCAAGCTGGTGGGATTAGTCCTGGTAGGATTTATCTTGGGACGCAAGCTACCAAGCTCAGTTCCCACTCGTTTGGCTCAGTTTCTTTTCTGGGTGGGTGTACCGATAGGAATTGTAGCTTTTTTAAGAAAAGCTGATTTATCGGGACAGATTTGGATTGCACCAGCGATCGCCTACCTAGCTATTTTACTTGGAGCATTTTTAGCTTGGTTAGGCATCAAAGGTCAAGCCTATTTTACAAATACTATCCTCACTCAACCAACTCAGGGTAGTTTTATTCTGGCATCAATGGTGGGTAACACAGGTTATCTTGGTTATCCCATCACTTTAGCAATGGTAGGACAAAAATACTTTGCCTGGGCGCTATTCTACGATATGCTGGGGTCACTTTTCGGGGCTTATGCAATTGGTGTAGCGATCGCAGTTCGTTTTGGTGGTGGAGTTAAAAATTATTGGCAAATTACTAAAGCAATTGTCATCAATCCAGCGCTGTGGAGTTTTGGATTTGGTTTGCTGTTTCGACAAGTGACAATTCCCCCAGCAGTTGAATTTTTCTTGGATAAATTTGCTTGGAGTACAGTTGCTTTATCTTTGATGTTAATTGGGATGCGATTGAGCAATCTTAAATCTTGGCGGAGTTTACCACAAGCGGGGATGAGTATAGGAATCAAAATGCTGTTAGTTCCGCTGATTTTGGGCAGTATGTTACCGCTTTTTGGGATAACTGGGGCAACAGCACAAGTGATGGTCTTACAAATGGGGATGCCACCAGCTTTCGCTACACTGGTAATCGCAGAAAGCTTCAATCTCGATCGCGATTTGGCAGTTACGGCATTGGCAGCAGGGTCTATGGTATTGTTAATTACTCTGCCGATTTGGTTGTGGCTGTTTTGATAGCATTTTTAAACGCAGAGGAGCGCGGAGTAAACGCAGAGGGACGCAAAGTTTAATTCATAACGAAAATTTCAAACAAGACTCTGCGAACCTTTGCGCTAACCTTAGCGTTCCTTTGCGTTTAAAAAGGAGTTTATTCATAACTACTGACCTATTTCTTAAACGCACTCCAATCACCGGAAGGGACAAAACTTGCCCAATAATAAGGATGCTCGTATTCGGGTGTTTTCAACAAATCCATCTGCGCTTCTCGTAAAGCTTCATGTCTCCCCTTACCGGCTTTCAAATTTTGGTAATACTTCACCATCAAATCTTTTGTCCCAGCATCATCCACAATCCACAAACTCAAGAGTTGACTTTGAGAACCGGCAATTACCAAAGCACGACGCAAACCATAAAGTCCATCTCCGACTTTGATATCACCTAATCCAGTTTCACAAGCGGAAAGTACTACTAACTGCGTTCCCCGTAAATTTAAGCCGGCAACTTCCAAAGCTGTGAGAACACCATCGTTAGTATTTGATAAAGTTTTGGTGCGATTGTTAATACCAGCTAAAGCTAAACCGGAACGCAACAAGGGATTTTCGAGACGTAGTGACGCCATTAATCGCGTCTCCATATTATCTTGTTGGTCGGGAACAAAGAAACCATGAGTTGCTAAATGTAATATACTCGGAGCTTGAAGTTGTTTAATAACAGCTTCCGTTGCTTGCTTACCAGAAATGATTTTTGTATCTGCAAAAATCCCTTTAATTTTATTTGCTTCTTCTAAAGTGTTACCAAGTGAGCCAAATTGCAAAGAAGCTAAATCAGCAGAACGGCGATTTTCTGAACCACGCATAGCAGATGCTGTGGCGATTTCTTGTTGATCGTAATCAATATTTGCAAAGACTACTGGATTAGAACGGCTTTGAGATGGTAATTGAAAGCGTAATAAATCGCGTCCGCTGGTAAGATAAGAGAAAGCGTAACGTTGAATTAAATATTTATTTTGCTCGTCTTTGAGCGCTTCAAAAGGAATTAGTGTTAATTGTCCATCTGGTGATAATAATAAGTGACGTGCATCACCTAACAGTGGACGAATGGGAGCCATAACTTGCTCATCTAATGTGCGATCAACTTGCTTAACTCGTTGTGTTCTATTTTTTAAGGCTTGTCGCAAACTCGCAACAGAGTTATCAATAGTTGCAGCATCACCCAAATCAACCCACTTTGGTTCACCTGATGAACGCAGCACCGCAGCAGCATAACGCGGTTTACCCCATTTTTCAGCTTGTTTAGCTTTAGCATTAAATGGCTCATACCGCACGATTTCTACTAAAGCTGCATCTTTAGGTATCGTAGTTTGGATGGTTGTTAACTCTACTGGTTGGGTAGCGGTGCGGAATTCTGCGCTTTTGCTGCTTATAGCTTCTTCTAAGCGTTCTTTTTCTACTTCAAGTTGCTGAAATTGAGCTTTATATTCAATCGCGCTTTGCTTTCCTTGTCCCCTGTATGCTAACGTCGATAACTGCTGATTAACATTCAACCAATCATCAAATAATTTTTTGGTTTCTGGTTGATTTGCTAGTTGACTTCGTAGCGTTTGTATGTTGTCTGTAACGGCATCTAGTACAAGTCCTTTGCGACGTAGTACTGTAGTGAGTGCTAGCCTTGCGACTGTGGGGTTATTGGCAGCTTGTTGAAGCGAGAGGGAAATGATACCATAAGTTGTCCCTCTAAAGGTTTTAGCGTAGTCTTGCTTTCTCTGCTCTGCTCCTACAGCAAAGATGAGGTCAAGATTATGTTCTTGAACTGCTAGCCCACGACGTAAGAAATCAGTGGCACGAGTGATGTCATTTTGTGCGTGGTACAAGCCTGCCAAATTGTTCAGGCTATTAGCGACGTTGGGATGTTCTTTACCCAGTATTTTCTCTCTAATTGCCAGCGATCGCACAAACAGAGCTTCCACTTTTTGATAGTTTCCCTGTTCTAGGTAAAGTGTTGCCAAATTGCTTAGGCTATTAGCGACGTCGGGATGTTCTTTACCGAGTACTTTCTCTCTAATTGCCAGTGATCGCACAAACAGAGGTTCGGCTTTTTCATAGCTACCCTGTGCGTGGTACAAGCCTGCTAAATTGTTCAGGCTATTAGCGACGTCGGGATGTTCTTTACCGAGTACTTTCTCACTAATTGCCAGCGATCGCACAAACAGAGGTTCCGCTTTTTCATAGTTTCCCTGTGTTTGGTACAGGGTAGCCAAATTGTTCAGGCTAGTAGCGACATTTGGATGTTCTTTACCCAGTGCTTTCTCTCTAATTGCCAGCGATCGCACAAACAGAGGTTCAGCTTTTTGATAGCTTCCCTGATCTTGGTACAGTTGTGCCAAATTGTTCAGGCTAGTAGCGACATTTGGATGTTCTTTACCCAGTGCTTTCTCTCTAATTGCCAGCGATCGCACAA
>NZ_KK073768.1:485970-529368 GCF_000582685.1 [Scytonema hofmanni] UTEX 2349 | reverse complement strand
CCCTGAGCTTTGTACAGTTGTGCCAAATTGTTTAGGCTAGTTGCGACATTGGGATGTTCTTTGCCCAGTACTTTCTCTCTAATTGCCAGCGATCGCACAAGCAGAGGTTCAGCTTTTTTATAGCTCCCCTGTTCTCGGTACAGTTGTGCCAAATTATTCAGGCTAGTTGCGACATTGGGATGTTCTTTACCCAGTGCTTTCTCTCTAATTGCCAGCGATCGCACAAACAGAGGTTCAGCTTTTTTATAGCTCCCCTGAGCTTTGTACAGTTGTGCCAAATTGTTTAGGCTAGTTGCGACATTGGGATGTTCTTTGCCCAGTACTTTCTCGTAAATTGCCAGCGATCGCAAATACAGAGGTTCAGCTTTTTCATAGCTCCCCTGATCTTGGTATAGGGAAGCCAAATTGTTCAGACTTTGTGCGACATCCGGATGTTCTTTACCCAGTGCTTTCTCTCTAATTGCCAGCGATCGCACAAACAGAGGTTCAGCTTTTTTATAGCTCCCCTGAGCTTTGTACAGTTGTGCCAAATTGTTTAGGCTAGTTGCGACATTGGGATGTTCTTTGCCCAGTGCTTTCTCTATAATTGCCAGCGATCGCAAATACAGAGGTTCAGCTTTTTCATAGCTCCCCTGATCTTGGTATAGAGAAGCCAAATTGTTCAGACTTTGTGCGACATCCGGATGTTCTTTACCCAGTGCTTTCTCTCTAATTGCCAGCGATCGCACAAACAGAGGTTCAGCTTTTTCATAGCTTCCCTGTACTCGGTATAGTTCTGCCAAATTGTTCAGGCTTTGTGCGACATCCGGATGTTCTTTGCCGAGTACTTTCTCACTAATTGCCAGCGATCGCACAAACAGAGGTTCAGCTTTTTGATAGCTTCCCTGTTCTCGGTATAGTCCTGCCAAATTATTCAGGCTAGTTGCGACATTGGGATGTTCTTTGCCCAGTACTTTCTCTCTAATTGCCAGCGATCGCACTAACAGAAGTTCAGCTTTTTCATAGCTACCCTGTGCTTGGTACAGTAGTGCCAAATTGTTAAGGCTAGCAGCGATATTTGGATGTTCTTTGCCCAGTACTTTCTCTCTAATTGCCAGCGATCGCACTAACAGAAGTTCAGCTTTTTGGTAGCTTCCCTGTTTTAGGTACAGGGAAGCCAAATTATTCAGGCTAGTAGCGACATCCGGATGTTCTTTACCGAATACTTTCTCGTTAATTGCCAGCGATCGCAAATACAGAGGTTCAGCTTTTTGATAACTGCCCTGTGCGTGGTACAAGCCTGCTAAATTGTTCAGGCTATTAGCGATGTCGGGATGTTCTTTACCCAGTATTTTCTCTCTAATTGCCAGCGATCGCACTAACAGAGGTTCCGCTTTTTGATAGTTTCCCTGTTTTAGGTACAGGGAAGCCAAATTGTTTAGGCTTTGTGCGACAAGAGGATGTTCTTTGCCTAGTACTTTCTCTCTAATTGCCAGTGATCGCATAAACAGAGGTTCAGCTTTTTCATAACTCCCCTGAGCTTGGTATAGTAGAGCCAAATTGTTCAGGTTATTAGCGACATCCGGATGTTCTTTGCCCAGTGCTTTCTCTTTAATTGCCAGCGATCGCAAATACAGAGGTTCAGCTTTTTCATAGCTACCCTGTGCATAGTACAGTTGTGCCAAATTGTTCAGGCTAGTTGCGACATCCGGATGTTCTTTGCCCAGTGCTTTCTCAAGAATTGCCACTGCCCGTTCTGCTAGGGGGATGGCTTGACTGTACTTGCCTGCGTTATACAACTGTCCGGCTTGTTGATTCAGTCGCTTGGCTTCTTCCAACTCTGCTGACTGTTGTGCTGACAGTGAAGGCTGAGATTGTCCTGTCACCTCTTTTGGTATACTGACTAGCAGCCCTAATGCCAGTGCTGCTGTAATTGACCAGGATACCAACTTGATGCAACCTTGGGTTTTGGCTTTTTGCCGGGAGAATCTAGACACGTATTTGTGCTTCCTGGCTGGGTTGGGGGTGTGAGACAGATAATACCGAGTTTATAAAATCTCTCGGTAAATAATTTAAAAATATTTAGATTTCCCAGTTCTCTACTTGACTTGATTGTTTTGCATTATTCTCAATTAGCCTTCTAACCCACCTGGGAATTAATTCCCAGGCTAATAGCTGAAGTCCACTTAAGTGGACTCAAACCCTTGTTCAGTCGTCTTTAGACGACTTTAGCTATTAGCCTCAGAATTCATTCTGAGGCGGTTGTTGAGAATGGTGCAAGATATCCATTGTGACCCGATGCGATCGCATTGTCACTCGATCGCATCGCATTGTCACCCGATGCAATGGCATTGGATCGCGATCGGATCGCATTGTGACTCGATGCAATGGCATTGGATCGCGATCGGATCGCATTGTGACTCGATGCAATGGCATTGGATCGCGATCGGATCGCATTGTGACTCGATGCAATGGCATTGGATCGCGATCGGATCGTATTGTGACCCGACACAATCGTATTGTGACCCGACACAATCGTATTGTGACCCGACACAATGGCATTGTGACTCGACACAATGGCATTGTGACCCGACACAATGGCATTGTGACTCGACACAATCGCATTGTGACCCGATGCAATCGCATTGTGACCCGACGCAATTAAAAACGCTACGCTTTTATGCAAAACTTTATTAAGTAAGAAGTCGGGGCAAATCGTTTTTCAACTTACCTTATCCGAACCGTATTGAGTTTGAAAAGACCCTAACTTACAGCGTATTCCGTAAACTGCCTCATAAATGGTGACTGAAATCCCAGCACAATATCTTCCTTTGGGACTCCCGCAGCAACCAAATCAGCGGCAATATCATCCTCTGTACTATTCCACTGAAGCCAAATTTTTTCGCCTTTAATATCAATGTGGATGATACAGCTATGCACCCAATCCTGACCTTCCCAGCCTACATGAACGATTTGGTAATGGTCGCGTTCTGTATCAAAAATTTTCTCAACTTCTATATCCCCGTAAGCGGGTTTTTGCTTGCCGTATTCAGAAAGCATCTGCTGTACAATTTTGCGGTATTGTGCTAATTTTTCCATTCAGCAATTACCTCATGCTCTATATCATAAATAATCATCTTGACTTGATTTTCTAGCACCATTTCCTTGGGAAAATCAAGCTGAAAAAAAGTTTTGTAAGTTGTCAGAGGCACTGCTAAATATAAAATACGTTCTGGCTCTCTACGCCTTAATGCCCCTCGATAATTGATAAATTGACCTAATGCTGTATGAAATTCTGAGATTGCAGACGATCTCTCTAAAAAGCTTTTGACTTCCACAGCAATTTTTTCTCCTTCGCGTTCTGCTGCAATTAGCTTTTCTGCTGCCAAGTCAATTGACATATTTACACCACCCACACTGAATGATAATGGGTCGTGAGTTATCTGCCAACCGTCTTTTTGTAAAGCTTTTTTGACAACTTCATGAAAGACATCTTTGGCAGACATATTTATCGGTGATAATATTTCCTACTTAAATACTATCTCATTGCATTTTTAAGTGCGATCGCACTCCATAACTGCTAACTCCCGTAGAGACGTTCCAGCGGAACGTCTCTACCTAATTCCCCTACAGACGTTCCGCTGGAACGTCTCTACCTAATTCCCATACAGACGTTCCAGCGGAACGTCTCTACCTCTCACCTTTTCCGCTAAATCCGCCGGCTTCATGTATTCGTAATGCTCAAAGGGTTGATGAATCCAAGGATTATCCGCTAAATAATCAACGTAGTAATCGGGAACGATCGCAGAACACGCTTTATACCAAAGTACAGCAGTGCGAATTTCCTCAATGGCAAACTCATCATTTTCCTTTAACCAAGGAATAGTTTCTTGCAGCGTCACACCAGAATCTACCAAATCATCGACTAAGAGAATCCGCGAACCTAACTCTTCAGTAGTCATGGTCATGTGACGCGAGAAGGTTAAATTGCCTCTTTCTTGCTTGCCAGAACCACTGTAAGATGATGCGGCTAAAATCGCTAACGGCTGATCGTATATACGGGAAATGATATCTCCTATCCTAAGTCCACCTCTAGCAAGGCAGATAATCTGGTTAAATTCCCAACCCGATTGATAAATCTGAGCAGCCAGTTGTTCAATTTTCTGGTGATAATCTGACCAAGAAACGTAAATGTCTGGCATAAGCAATATAATTTATAGCTAAAACAGGGATAGCAAACTCTTTATTTTACAGTGATTTTTAGGTAATGAGACCTAACCCCCACCCCCTTCCCTACGTTCGCGCAGCGTCTCGAAGAGAGGGAAGGGGAGAAATTCAAAGCCTCTCTCCTTGCAGGAGAGAGGTTTGGAGAGAGGTCAGGGTATAGTTTAATTACCTGAAAAGTGCTGTAATATGAGCGCAACATATTATGAATGATTCTGACGATAATGCCTACTCTCAATCTGGGGAAAGCGAAAAGCTAGACATAAGTACTAAACTTGCTTTTGGTGCGGGGGATTTGGGAACAGCGATCGCAGCGATGATTGGCATTTCTTATTTATCGCCTTTTTTAACGGATGTAGCTGGATTAAGTCCCACTTTAGCCGGACAAACTCAACTAGTCGGCAAAGTTTGGGATGCTGTCAACGATCCGATGGTGGGAGTGTTGAGCGATCGCACTCAAAGCAAGCAGGGAAGACGTTATCCTTGGATGATTTGGGGAGCAATTCCCTTTGGTATTTTCTTCTTTTTGCAGTGGATTGTACCACACTTTAGTAATAACGAAAATGCGAATCAGTGGGGTTTATTTTGGTATTACACTGCGATATCGATTTTATTTAACGCCTTTTTTACAATTGTTAATTTACCATATACCGCCCTCACAGCAGAACTAACCCAAGACTACGACGAACGCACCAGTCTAAATAGTTTTCGCTTTTCCTTTTCCATTGGCGGTAGTATTCTTGCCTTAATGATCGGTTTAGTTATTTCTTTACTAGTTCCAAGCGATCGCCGTCAACAATATCTTTTAATAGGAGCAATCTGTGCAATCATCTCAGTTTTGCCTGTATACTGGTGTGTTTGGGGAACCAGAAAACGCGCTCAAGCTGTCGCCAAACTACACCCAGAAACTGAGCAAAGTGTATCTCTGCCCATATTCCAGCAACTGAAAATTGCTTTTACAAATCGTCCTTTCTTATTCGTAGTTGGTATTTATTTATGCTCTTGGTTAGCCGTGCAACTGACTGCCGGCATCATACCCTACTACGTCACCAGTTGGATGCGTCTTCCCCAATGGCACATTAGCTTAGTACTTTTAGCGGTGCAAGGAACCGCTATGGCTATGCTATTTGTTTGGAATGCAGTCAGTCGGCGTTACGGCAAACAAGCTGTATACTTTATGGGAATGAGTTTGTGGCTTATCGCCCAAGGTGGACTCTTTTTCGTACAACCCGGTCAAATTGCCTTGATGTATGTTTTAGCAGTGATGGCAGGTTTTGGAGTATCTACAGCTTATCTTGTTCCTTGGTCAATGTTACCTGATGTAATTGAACTCGACGAATTAAATACAGGACAGCGACGTGAAGGCATTTTCTACAGTTTCATCGTATTTGTACAAAAAATCTGTTTAGGAATTGCCGTCAACATCGTTTTACAAAGACTGGGAACAGCAGGATATATTAAACCCACAACCGAAATTGCCATCCCAATTCAACCAAACTCAGTATTAGACGTCATTCGCTTTTCTATTGGTCCCATACCAGCGATCGCCTTAGTTTGCGGGTTAATTTTAGCTTACTTTTACCCACTTACCCGCGAAGTACACGCAGAAATTTTGCTCAAACTCAAACAACGTAAAGAAGGAGTCCAAAATCATTCTTAAAACCCTCTCCTTCTCTTTCCTCTGTGTTCTCTGCGTCTCTGCGGTTCGTTTTTCTTCACATCTCCCACTTCTGCATCTTTACAAAAACTTAATTTTATGCATTCAGTAGCTAATCCCGAATATTGGGAACAGCGCTATCAAGAGAAAAGCGATCGCTGGGATATCAAACAAGCAGCACCACCCTTTGTAACTCTATTACAATCCACAACAGCACCCTCACCCGGTCGCATTGCCGTGTTAGGCTGTGGTAGAGGTTATGACGCTTTGCTATTTGCTGCACATCAATTTGAAGTTATCGGATTTGACTTTGCAGAATCGGCAATTACCGATGCGATCGCTTTAGCTGAAGCATCTCAAAGTTCCGCTAAATTCCTACAGCGAGACATCTTTGATTTACCAGCAGAGTATGAAAACTATTTTGATTACGTATTAGAACACACTTGTTTTTGTGCGATCGAACCAGCACAGCGTCAAGATTACGTGCAGCTTGCAAAATCAATTTTAAAGCCGCAAGGACAACTAATTGGCTTATTTTTCACACATAATCGACCTGGAGGACCACCCTTTGGTATGACTCCAGAGGAAATTTGCCACTACTTTGAGACAGATTTTCAAATTCATTCTTTGATCCCAGTCACGAATTCCATACGCGATCGTCAGGGAGAAGAACATTTAGGACGATTTACCGTTGTCAAAAATTAAATCTTAAGATTGAAACTACACCCATCAAAGACGCGATTAATCGCGTCTACAAGTATATATTTCCCAACAGGTACGGATAAACCTACCATCTAACCTATGCATTGATAGAAAAGAAATGTTACATATAATGTAAAGATAAGTAAACAAACTTAAAATAAATGGCAAATCTAAGCATTGAAGAAATTTCCAGTCAGTTAGAAAGCGAGAATTTGCGCGATCGCATGGTAGCGCTTGCCAATTTGCGTCATGTATCCAATGAAGACGCAGTACCCTTAATTAAAAAGGTATTAGATGACGAATCTCTGCAACTGCGATCAATGGCAGTATTTGCCTTGGGAGTTAAACCGACAGAAGAATGTTACTCTATTTTGATAAAAATTTTAGAATCTGACCCAGATTATGGTATACGCGCTGATGCCGCTGGTGCGTTAGGATATTTAGGTGACGTTAGAGCATTTGAGCCATTGTCACGAGCATTTTACGAAGATACCGATTGGCTAGTACAGTTTAGTGCAGCGGTTTCCTTAGGTAATATTAAAGACCCCCGCGCTCATGATGTACTGATTCAAGCATTGAAGAGTGAAGAAGTAGTAATACAACAAGCTGCGATCGCAGCATTGGGAGAAATCAAAGACATTAGCTCTGTAGATCATATCCTGGACTTTGCTCAATCAGAAGATTGGTTAGTACGGCAGCGTCTAGCAGAAGCATTAGGTAATCTTCCCAGTGCGAAGACGGTTTCCGCTTTGAAATACCTAGAAAAAGACAACCATTCTCATGTTCGTGAAGCCGCAAGAATTTCCCTCAAACGACTTGAACAAGCAGGTTGATATAATCAGCATTCAACAGATGAAAGGGGAAAGGGACTCATAGTAAGAAAGAAGAAATATTTCCCCCTTGTCCCCCTTGTCCCCCTTGTCCCCCTTGTCCCCCTTATCCCCCATTTCCCCTTTTAATCAACACCTCCTGCTATTTTTTAATAAGTGGGATTTTTTGTATTTTGATGAAAGGTAATTTCATTTATGAATATTGAAGAATTTTTTGAATTGAGCGCAGGTAAATGGTTTTCTCATCGTACCAGTCACCACTTGGCTTTCAAGCAATCTGAAGACGGCAAGTCAGATATTGTAATTGAGATGCTTGCAGCAGATCATCCAGAAGTAGCCAAATTGTGTCAACAATATGAAATCGACCCAAAACTTGCTTCCTGTGGTGCCAGAGTTACCTGGAATGGGACAATGGAATGGGATGAAGAAAAACACACTGGTTCAACAGTGTTGGCTACCGTCCCCAATCAAGATAATCCTAATGAAGGTAAGTTGCTGCGGGAAATGGGCTATGCGGAGAAAGCTCCAGTTGCCGGCAGCTATAAAATGGGTAGTGATGACGCCTTGACACTAATCACAGAGTATGAAACCATGTGGTCTGAAGAACGTCTGTGGTTTGCTAGTCCCAATTTACGGATGCGGGTAAGTGTCCTGAAGCGTTTTGGCGGTTTCAGCATGGCTTCGTTCACTTCTGAAATTCGTATGGGTGTTACTACACCACCAGCAAAAGTATCTGAAGCTGCTAACTCAGCGTCAAGTTAATTTTGTTACTTAACTCTTCGGTTTTCCGGGGGTTTCATATCATGTCCGTTTAATTAACATAAAAACCTACCTACCGTCGTCGTAGAGACGTTCCGCTGGAACGTCTTTTGTAGGAACGTCTTTAGATTGTAAGTAATTTTCCGGACATGATATCAGCCCTTAAAACCTTTGATATGAGCGGTAAACCGCTCACTACGAATTTACATATTTAATCAGTTCCTAGCGTAGTCTTTTTAAATCCTTTGGTTTTTGGTCTGTTAGCTTCCTGGGAATTTGTAATGCGATTTTCTAGATTTGAGATTACTTGAACTAAATTTTCAATTTGAGTTTTGACAGTTTCAAATTCCTGTAATTTATTCTCTAGGGTTTGTAACTTCTCTAGTTGTACCTCGCTTGCTTTCAACTGAGTTTCAAGATTTGAAGTTCCTTGAATCAAACTTTCAACTTGATTTTGCAACGTTGTAAATGCATCAAATTTCTTTTCTAGGGTTTCTAACTTCTCTAGCTGTACCTCTGTGTTACCCGGCACTAACTCCGCAATGCTTGCTTTCAACTGAGTTTCAAGATGTGAAGTTCCTTGAATCAAACTTTCAACTTGCTTTTGCAGCGTTGTAAATGCATCAAATTTCTTCTCTAAAGTTTGAAACTTCTCTAGTTGTATCTCTGTATTCCCCTGGACTAACTCCGCAATGCTTGCTTTCAACTGAGTTTCTAAATTGGAAGTTCCTTTAATTAGACTTTCAACTTGATTTTGCAACGTTGTAAATGCATCAAATTTCTTTTCTAGAGTTTCTAACTTCTCTAGTTGTACCTCTGTATTCCCCTGGACTAACTTCGCAATGCTTGCTTTCAACTGAGTTTCTAAATTGGAAGTTCCTTTAATTAGACTTTCAACTTGATTTTGCAACGTTGTAAATGCATCAAATTTCTTTTCTAGGGTTTGTAACTTCTCTAGTTGTATATCTTTACCTTGCAGCAAAAGAGCAAGACTTTCACTCTTATTATTGTCAGCTTCTAGTAACTGAATCAAACGATTTTCTAGATTTTTATTGGCTACAATCAAAGTTTCAACTTGGGTTTCTACAGATGCAAATGTTTCAAGTTTATTTTCTAGTGATTGCAACTTTTCTGGGAGCATCTCTAGATTGCTTTGTAGTAAATTAGCAATTGTTTCTCGTAGCCGATTTTCTAAATTTAAATTTTCTTTAATTAGATTTTCAACCTGCGATGACACAGGTGTAATTATCTCTAATTGATTACCCAAAGCTTGCAACTTTGCTAATTGCACTTCTGCGTTGTCCCGCACCATATGGGTAAGGCTTTCTCTAGAATTATTGTTGACTTCTAGTACCTCAACCAGACGATTTTCTAGATCCGAACTTCCTTCAATTATACTTGCAAACTGATTTTGGACATTTTCACAAGATTCAATCTGCTTTTTTCGAGCTTCAACAGTTATTTGATATTGCTCTTTATTTAGCTGGTTAGCCGCTTCTACAAATTTTAGTAGTTTTTCTTGTTCTGTTATCGTAGCATTTAAGCTCTGTTTAAGTTGCAGAACTAATACGCCAATTACTACTATTGATATTGTTGATATGGTAGAAACAATTAGTGGCAGATTTTCCATAATTAATCACTAAGTAAATAAACTTCAATATTCATAGTCTTTTAAGCATTTTTTTAATTGCAAAAAAAACTCATCAAACATCATCATATTTTATCTAAACTTATTTTTTTACTAATAGAAGCGCTTAAGCTTTTATTTTTTCTCCTGATGCTGTTTATATTTGCAACAAGCGAGCGATCGCCTGTGGTAGTGGTAGTATAATCAGTACCAACAAAGCCATTGCTGCTAATCCCCAAATATCACGTTTATTATCTAGTTCTGTGACATCGTTTAAAGCGGGTTCATCAATTAGCGGTATAAATAACAAGATAATTGCCCACAAGAAAAATTCCGACTGTACTAAAGAAAGTAGTAGCAGCAATAAGCGAGCAACTTGACCAATTACGATCGCTTTTCTTTGCCCAAACATCGCATGGACAATATGACCTCCATCGAGTTGTCCCACCGGCATCAAATTCAACGCTGTGACAATTAGTCCGAGAAAACCTGCGATCGCTACTGGATGCAAATCAATCGCTGATTGTGACGTTAACTGACTCGATAGCGCTAATTTCGACAGCAACGCCATTAAAATAGAATATTTAGGATTGAGAGCATCAGTATTTAACAGTCCGTTTTTTTCAGCTAAAGGAACCACCTCAGAATGAGCTAAACCCCATATTAGTAAAGGCAAAGTCGCAACAAAGCCTGCAAGTGGTCCCGCGATGCTAACGTCAAATAAAGCTTTGCGATTGGGTATCGGACTACGCATTTGAATAAATGCACCGAAGGTTCCCAAGAAAAACGGCATCGGGATAAAATATGGCAGTGTCGAGCGAATTTTATAGAATCGAGCTGTTAAATAATGACCAAGTTCATGAATGCCCAAAATGGTCATTAGCGTTAAAGCATAAGGCAATCCTTTTAACAGATTAACTGGGTTAGATTCCAATGTCGTCAAATCAACACCAGCCATTTTTACTCCCACGAAGGTAGTAGTTACCAAAGTACCAAGCACTAGTAAAAGGGCTAATCCTGGTCGTGTTAGCTGTTCTGGGTTACGTGTATCAGCTTTGGCGTTCTTTTGGGTGTTGGGAGTGAGGATAAAGAAAGGTTTGCTATTGAAACCTTCTTGAAATATTACCAAGAAGCGATCGCCAAATTGTGCTTCAATATTTGCCTTAATTTTTTGATACGCTTCAGTCGGGGAGGATCGTAACTGTCCCCGGCAAATCACAGCTTGTGGTCGATACTCAATATTTTGGATGTAGTATACAGACCAGGGAAAACAATTTCGTAACTGGGTTTCTTCTGTTGGCTCAATGGGACGCACTGTCACTGGTTCTGCGGTAGGATGAGTAGCCGATTGTGATTCGGAGATTTGGGGTTCGGTCTGTGTGTTTTTTGGTGCTTGACGCCCCCATTGAAACAACAGCCAGTATAACAGAATGCAGATCATTGAGGGCCAAACGATTAGCGATGGTGGGGGAGTTTGTTTCGCTCCATACATCAGCGTCCAGCCAGTTAACACTAATGCTGGTGTCATTAACACCAACCACAACAGCCACACTGGTGTCTTGGTGATATTAGCGACACTGCGCTGCACCATTAGATAAGTAAATAGTCCCAGTAGAAGGAGAAACCAAAATGTCATTTTATTTTCAGATATTTTGAGAACAATGTCCCACCAAAAGGTATTAGCACCACAGCACTTACTACAAACCAGACCTCAAGCTCCAATTTTTCACTCCTAACAATCGTTAAAGTGCTTATCAACTCTTAAGTATCAATTCTTAAGAATTTCAACACTGTAACCATTTCCACAACTGCGTTCTTTGCGTGGTTTTTTACTCATGTGCCCCATACCTCAACAGCCAAATCATACAGTTAAGTCACCACAGGCTGTGTTCTGTGGGAAAATTTCGATTGAAGAAACCCTCAAATCGAACTTCGGGCAAAACAACATTTTTGCCTTTCCACCAAATCGGGACACATTAGGGGGGACTTCTTACTTTATTGTAGGAAATGAAAGTAATATCTTGATAGATTGCCCTGCCTTAGACCAAACAAATCAGGATTTTTTACGATCGCACGGAGGTGTACACTACCTATTCATCACTCATCGGGGTGCGATCGCAAAAACAGCAGAATTTCAGCAAATCTTCAACTGTCAGATTCTCATTCAAGAGCAAGAAGCTTATCTAATACCCGGATTAACCCTCACTACCTTCGCTTACGAATACACTCTGGATAATACAGCACAAGTGATTTGGACACCAGGACATTCTCCCGGCTCCTCTTGCCTGTACTACAGTGAACTTGGAGGAGTACTATTTTCTGGACGCCATTTACTCCCCAACCAGCAGGGCGATCCAGTACCATTACGAACAGCCAAAACCTTTCACTGGAATCGACAAATTAAAAGTGTTAAGTTTTTGTTAGAACGCTTTACACCAGAAACTCTTCAGTATATTTGTCCAGGTGCCAACACAGGGTTTCTGCGAGGCAAGCGCTTCATAGATCAAGCCTACCAGCGCCTCGCCTCCCTAGATTTACAAGCTTTGCTGCCGATACAGCCCCTACTTTAAAGTGAAGTTCCACTACGCCAATGTCATAATACCTAATACCATTTCTCTATGAAGATGCGCCTAATTTAGCCCACGCAGGTGGGCTTCCCTTCTCCTTCGGAGACGCTAACGCGAACGGGACGCTGCGCGAACGTTCGTTTAGCCCCAGCATTCCATGCTGAGGGCGTTATGTCCTAACTTCGGATTTGTGATGATTTGCTAACAATTCCATGACCCGACAACCACACGACCAATTTGCTAAACAATATTTAGAAGAATTGCTTTCCCCATTTGGAAAGGTAGAAGTAAGTCGGGAAGTCACAGATGAAGTTCGCCAAGTAGATATCTTGTTTTCTCCGATATCTTCCCCTAATGCTGACCTTCAATCTCTTGGGTTACTTGGTAGAATTGCCACAACTGCCTCATTATTGGAACCTTTCCGCAATCAACCCAGTAAAACCGAGGTACGCAATTGTCTGCTGAAGCTATTTTCTGTTTATGGAGAATCACAACGCAAAGCCAAGCGTGAAAATACATCTTTACCAGAAGATAATTTACCGCGTTTATGGATTTTGGCAACTTCAGCTTCAACTACTTTACTTGAGAGTTTTGGCGCTAGATTAGATACAGATAATTGGCTAGCGGGTGTTTACTTTCTACCAGACTCATTTAGGACAGCAATAGTGGCGATTAATAAATTACCACTAACTCTGGAAACCCTGTGGTTGAGGATTTTAGGTAAGGGAGAAACGCAACGTCAAGCCGTCAGCGAATTACTGTCACTTGACCAAAACAACCCATTACGGCGAAATATCCAAGAACTGATTACCAGTTGGCGAATAACTGTAATAAACCAGACAAATCTTACAGAAGATGACCAAGAGGTGATTATGAACTTATCGCAAGCTTATTTAGAATGGCGGGAAGCTACTTTACAAGAAGGTGTTCAAGTAGGGCAAAAAGATGAACGTCGCCAAGTAGTAGAAAACTTGTTGCGCGTCCGGTTTGGTTCGCTAGATGAAGAATTGGAACGAGTAATTGAGCCTTTATTACAGTTACCACCACAAGAATATAGTCGCTTGTTACTCGAATTATCCCGCGATGAATTGTTGACAAGATTTGGTGGTGGTTGACTAAAAAAAGCATTCTCTGACGTGACCGTGGCGATTTTAGATTAAATCTAAATCCAGAATCAAAAAAAAGTTTCAATCTCCTGAATTTATTCATGGAAAAACAAAAAAATTCCTTTTTCAATAAGAGTTAATTTATTCATGGGATCAATCCCAAATCGGAAATCTAAAATCAAAAATTGAATGACCGAATTTGCAGCTGTTAACTAGGGCTTGCTGATTAAGTAAGCTGAGAAAATATAAGGATATCCAATAGTGAAAATAGATCCCGTTCTGCACTTTTTCTGCGGAAAAATGGCATCAGGAAAGTCTACTTTGTCGAAAAAATTGGCATTAGATTATAACGCTATTCTTATATGTGAAGATATCTGGTTGTCGAAGTTGTACCCGGAAGAAATTAGCAGTTTTGATGATTATTTAAAATATTCGTCACGTCTAAAAAATGTAGTCTCACAGCATGTGCAAAGTATTCTTGAACAGGGAATATCGGTTGTTCTAGATTTTCCAGGGAATGTTCCTTCTCAGCGAAAGTGGTTTCGCTCAATATTTGAAGCAGCCAAAGTGAATCATATCCTTCATTACATTGATGCGTCTGACTCGTTATGCAAAGAGCAATTGCTGAAACGAAACGCCGAAAAGCCTGAAGGTTCGATGATAATGTCTGAGGCAGAATTCGACTACATCACTACGTACTTTCAACCACCCACGGCAGACGAGGGCTTTAATATCAGTAGGTATGAACCAAATTAAATGTGGTTGATTACAAATAGTAATCCCTACATCAGTAATAGCTAAAGAAACTAGTATTTAGGCTCTTTAGCTATTACTGATGTGAACAAAACAGGACTTAGGCAAAGATAAAATATTTTTGTCATTGCTTCGCTTTGCTCGCTGCGGACAAATCATCGCTGCGTAAGTCCTGCAAAAAAGAGTACAAATGGCACAGACATTAATTTGCATTTAACCCACCTTCGTGGGTTTTATCTGTGTAGCTGCGACTTCCAGTCGCTAAGGCAAGTGTCAAAATAGGGAAGCATCCAGTTTTGGCGAATCGCCCTCAGACTAGAATAGGGCTACACAAATCAGAAGTCTATTGAATGCGAGATTGCTGGCGAATTTTTCGCCAATAGTTCCACCGCTGCTTGATATTGCAAATCGTCTTGCGTACCAATTTGTTCGCGGGTAATTGGGTGTTGAGAAATCTCTTTATCCGGTTTAATACCGAGTTTGTGAATATCTCGGTGTTTAGGAGTTTCATACTTAGCAATTGTTACCGCCAAGCCAGAACCGTCTGACAATTCAAATAAGGACTGAATTAAGCCTTTACCAAAGGTAGTTTCTCCAACTAGTTGGGCACGATTGTTATCTTGCAATGCGCCGGCGAGAATCTCACTGGCACTAGCAGTTCCTTGATTAACTAAAATCACTAGCGGATCTGGCGTCAGCGCTGAACCAGAGGCTTCAAAACTACCTTGAATGCCTTGTCGGTTAACGGTGTAAACGATGGTGCCTGAATTGAGCCACAGGCGGGCAATTTCAATTCCTGATTGCAGCAACCCCCCAGGATTATTTCGCAGGTCAAGAATGTAGGCAGCAGCGCCTTTTTTTTCTAGACTAGTAATAGCGTGTGCCAATTCCATTGAGGCGTTGGCATTAAATTGACTTAGGCGAAGGTAGCCGATGGGCGTACCCTGCTTTGAAGAATCTAATTCTGCTATTACAGGGTTAAGAGCAATGCGCGATCGCACGATTCTAAATTCCTTTTCGCCTTCTCCGTCTCGTTCTATCATCAAAGTAACGAGACTGCCAGACGGTCCGCGCATCTTCGCGGCAGCTTCGTCAAGGGTGAGGTTTTCTGTGGAGATGCCCTCAATTTTGACAATGCGATCGCGTGCCTTAATTCCTGCTTTGTCTGCTGGTGAACCGGCGATCGGTGCTACTACTTCCAACTTTCCTGATCGGGAATTAAGCGCTATTTGCAATCCCACTCCCGTCAGTTCACCAGATGTATTCACCTGTAAACTGCGGTAGTGTTCCGGATCTAAAAAGCGCGTAAAGGGGTCATCAAGGCTCTTGAGCATATTCTGAATTGCCCCATAAGCCGCTTCGCTGTCCTTGAGGGGCTTCTGCAAAACTTTTTGCCTCACCATCGCCCAGTTTTGATGATTAAACGTCTCATCCAAATAAGTACGATTGACAATTCGCCATACTTCTGATACTAGCTTTTGTTCACCCGTCAAAGCGATCGCTGGTTGCGCGAGTAGCCCCAGCGCCAAGCAAAATGCCACTAGCAGTGACAATCCAACCCGAAAAACCTTTTTGTCCATGAACCGCATTTTCAACTTCACTCGTTACCCAAATTGCCAAAAACAGCTTAGTTGTCTTGTTGATTGATGAAATCTATCTCTCGACTATGTTACTTTTTTTATAGAAGTGGAGTGTTGCTCTCATCAAATTGTTTAGGCAAATGATGGCAGTAAATCCCACTCTGAAAACGATAAGATCTACTTTGTGTCCATCATCCCTGCTGTTGAGGTACAAAGAGAACGCAATATATTTCCTCTTTGTAAAGTGTCTAAGTTTCTTAACAATTCTTAACACTCTGAAAGATCACAAGCAGTAAAATGCTCTTTGCTAAATCCCAAGCTCGTTAATTGGGACAGAAGTGTAAGCAGCGATTAGCCGCTTAGAACTTCGCAAAATTTATTAACCGCAACCGACTTCGAGGAACTTGAGATTGTATGGCTAACGTTTACGACTGGTTTGAGGAACGCTTAGAGATTCAAGCGTTGGCTGAAGATGTCACCAGCAAGTACGTCCCTCCCCACGTCAACATCTTCTACTGCTTGGGTGGCATTACCTTAATGTGTTTTCTCATCCAGTTTGCTACTGGATTTGCGATGACGTTTTACTACAAGCCAACAGTAGCTGAAGCTTACTCTTCCGTAGAGTACCTGATGAACGAAGTAAGCTTCGGTTGGCTGATTCGCTCCGTTCACCGCTGGTCTGCCAGCATGATGGTGCTAATGATGATTTTGCATACCTTCCGGGTTTACCTCACCGGTGGATTCAAAAAGCCCCGCGAATTAACCTGGGTAAGTGGTGTCATCCTTGCCGTAATCACAGTTTCCTTTGGTGTAACAGGTTACTCCCTTCCTTGGGATCAAGTAGGCTACTGGGCTGTAAAAATCGTTAGCGGTGTACCAGAAGCGATTCCTGTAGTTGGCGTTTTGATTTCCGACTTGCTGCGTGGTGGTTCTAGCGTCGGTCAAGCAACTCTAACTCGCTACTATAGCGCCCACACCTTTGTATTGCCTTGGTTGATTGCAGTCTTCATGCTCTTTCACTTCTTGATGATCCGCAAGCAAGGCATTTCCGGTCCTTTGTAAATTTAAGTTATTAGCGAAAAAGGTAACAGTTGCCAGTTTTCAGATAGAGATGTTTGTTTTAAACTTATGATACATAAGCGACCAAACAACGAACACTCTGAAAGCTAGCTAATACCTCAAGTGCTGATAGCTTTGACAAACGCTTTAACTTAACTTAAGCAAGAGAGCACACAAAAAATGGGAACACAGAAAAAACCCGATCTAAGCGATCCTCAGTTAAGAGCCAAACTTGCCAAAGGCATGGGTCATAATTACTATGGCGAACCTGCTTGGCCCAACGACTTACTGTATGTATTCCCCATTGTAATGATGGGAACCTTTGCCTCTATTGTGGCGCTAGCGGTGCTAGATCCGGCGATGACAGGTGAACCAGCGAATCCTTTTGCTACACCGTTGGAAATTCTGCCAGAGTGGTACTTGTATCCCGTATTCCAAATTTTGCGGACTGTTCCTAGCAAACTCTTAGGAGTATTTGCGATGGCATCTGTGCCTTTGGGGATGATTCTCATTCCTTTTATTGAGAACATTAATAAGTTCCAAAATCCATTCCGTCGTCCAGTTGCAACCACGGTGTTCTTGATTGGCACTGCCGTTACCCTTTGGTTGGGTATTGGTGCTACCTTTCCAATTGATCAATCTTTGACCTTGGGATTGTTCTAAATCAGCCACCAAGAAGCGCTTTGACGCCTGTGAGTTTCAAGAGCAAGTGCAGATGGATGTATTGCAAGCTTGAAAAATCAACAGGCGTCAATTTTAGTAATCCAGATCACATCTGGAATTTTAAATTTTGGAATAAATGAAAACATTATTCCAAAATCTAAAAACTTTAAGCTACAACAGATACAAACATTTTCACTCATTTATATTCAAGTCACGGTCAATGCTTAGTACAATGAAGCAAGACCATCTGAGGGTTAAGAGCGATCTGAAGCTTCTGAACCAAGTACAACAATGGTTTGAGAATTTTTGTCTGCAACACTTGTCTCAACTTGGCTGGTCAGAAAGCCAACTTTATCGCCTTAACTTAGCATTGGCAGAAGGCTTTACAAACGCGGTTCGCCACGCTCATCATGCTTTGCCCCCGGAAACAACCATTGATATTTATCTTTCTCTATGGATTGATCGGCTAGAAATTAGAATTTGGGATCATGGAAAACCTTTTAATCCCGATGCAATAGTAGAGCCAGAACCGGGCACTTTGCAAGTAGGGGGATATGGATGGTTTCTGCTGCGACGCTTGGCAGACAGCGTTGTTTACGAACGGGGTGGGGATGGAAGAAATTGTCTGCTCATCGTCAAATATGGTCAAAAAGGGCAACAGTAGCTGCGAAAAATCTTAGAACAAGCAAGAAGCGGGGAGCGCACCTGATTTAGGGGGAGAATGCATTCCCTGCTGCCCCCAATATCAAAATTGATATATCTGGCGCCACTATAAAAATACTGAATTTTGCTGAATTATAATAAAGACTTAAAAAAATTGGTGCATGAATCTTGATGTAAAGACGTTCCGGCGGAACGTCTCTACAAAGATTTTAGTATTATGTAAAATCATTCTCATACCCAGATTCAGCAACGCCAAAAATACATCTGTATGAAAAAAAATACTGAATACCGTAAAGACAGCATTCGAGTTGTAGTCACTCGTTTGCTAGGATTTGGCAGTGCTACGTCTTTACATCAATACACTTGGTGTTAAGGATTTTTGGTATTGATTTCGGCATGTAGAGACGCGAAATTTCGCGTCTCTACACTCGTATTTCGGGCTTAACTGAACGGTATTCGTTTATTGCTAATAATTTATATCTGGTAAATAAAAATGCTAATCAATAAATTAAGTAAAACATCAAACATCGGTGGTAATTTTCAAAAAAAAACTCAGCATGTTTTCGTATTCTTAGAAATTTTTGAACGCGAAGGTGGAATTCAATCATATGTAAAGGATATTTTTCGAGCCTATGTCGGATTGAAAGAAACCTATCACGCAGAAGTATTTTTGTTGCGAGACGGTTCTGGCTGCTCAAATCCTTTTAAGTCTGAACATTTAAAATTTCATTACTTTAAAACTGAGTCTCCTCAGGTGGGACGAATAAGAATGGCAACAGCATTGCTGAACCACCTGCTGCGGCAGCGACCAGAGCACGTTTTTTGCGGTCATATTAACCTCGCACCATTGGTAGGTATGTTGTGTCAACCTCTAGGAATTCCCTACACAGTGATGATTCATGGCAAAGAGGTTTGGCAGCCATTACCAGCCCCGACAAAATCCAGCCTGCAAAAAGCAGCACGCATTTGGACGGTCAGCCGCTACACTTGTCAAGTTGCCTGTGCTGTCAACAATCTTAATCCTGCTAATGTAGAAATATTACCTTGTGCAGTGAATGGTGATTACTTTACTCCAGGACCCAAGCCGACTGCGTTGTTAGAGCGCTATGGTTTAACTGATGCCAAGGTCTTAATTACCGTAGCGCGGTTGTGGTCGGGAGATATTTATAAAGGTGTGGATATAACCATTCAGGCGTTACCGCAAATAGCTCGCGTTTTCCCAGAAGTAAAATATTTGGTAATTGGTCGTGGCGACGATCAACCCAGATTAGCACAGCTAGCCAAAGATTTAGGGGTTGCACAGCAAGTTATCTTTGCTGGGTTCGTGCCTACAGAAGAATTGGTAGCACACTACCGTCTCGCTGATGCTTACATTATGCCTTCCCAAGAAGGCTTTGGTATTGTCTATTTAGAGGCGATGGCTTGTGGAGTGCCGGTGCTATCAGGTGATGATGATGGCTCTGCTGACCCCTTACAAGATGGTAAACTAGGATGGCGAGTACCCCACCGCGATCGCGATGCAGTGGCAGCGGCTTGTTTAGAAATTCTCAAAGGTGATGACCAGCGTTGTGATGGCGAATGGTTGCGAGAACAAGCGATCGCTATATTCGGTATCGAAGCCTTCCAACAGCGTTTGCAGCAACTTTCATCAAGAGTCAAGAGTTAAGGGAATATTAATTTTGGACTATTGACCATTGACTATTGACTATTTTATAAAGTCGCTATCCTAGAAGGAGAGCAGGATAACATTTAAAAAATGAGCCTTAAATCCTTACAGTTAAATCTTTTAAATCTCCGCCCTTGGCTGACTGTAGTCGCAGTTATCTGGTTGCTGGGGTCATTGGGCTTGGGCTGGTTGGTTAATTCGCTGCTAATTATTTTTGGGCTGCTATTCTTAGCACCCGTTTTAGCTTTCTTTGGGTTTCGCTGGTGGTTGCAACGCAACTTGGTTAATGACCAGTGTCCCGTCTGTGCGTATCAATTTAGCGGCTTAAATAATACTCCGTTGCAGTGTCCTAACTGTGGAGAGCAATTATTGGTGCAACAAGGTCATTTTCGGCGTTTCACACCAGAAGGGACAATTGATATTACCGCAGTGGAAGTGCCAGCCCAATCAATTGAAGATTAATGAATGACTACTTGTTTTGTTGCGAAAATGAAAGGCTATAGTTATACTGTCGTTGGGATAGCTCACCGACATATATTGAGTAATTCCCTTTTTGCCAGTAACCAGAAATTTCTGGCTTGCCTCCAGAGTAACTATCCGCTAAAACACAAAAGCGCCCTCCAGGACCGTCTATCAACAGTGTCGGCTTTCCAGGGCTTTCAACTGTTAATCGCAAGTAAGGTAGTGGATCTGTAATCTGGATAACTTGATTAGGTGTATCGGCAATGTTACCGCAATTGCTTTTGTTTTGTCCCCCTGACTTGCCATTGACAATCAGTGGTTCGGGTTGGGAATTGGGTTTGATTACTAAAAGTGGTGCGATCGCCAAAGTAACATTGGTGAAAACCAAACTCATCGCCAATACTGCGGGAACAACCATAAATAGCTTAAGCGTCTTCATCTGCTAATGCCCCCGATTTATATAGCGATATTGATATACATAGCTTGAGTTAGTAGACGCTGGCAACTAATTTTTTGTTTCTAAGAGGATGTCTGAGAAGTCTTATTTTTTACTCTACCGGGCGACTACAAGTCGCGGCTACACAATCAAAACCCCCCTACACTGGTTTAAAATCCCTTGTTTTTATATAATCCGCGTAGGCAGACTTGCCTTTGTAGTAGCGAATTATAGTTGTTTTTCAGGCATCCTCTAAGTGTGGCGTATAATTTTTTCTTTGCCAAATAAATCACTACATGCCCTGAGGGGGAAAAGTTCTTTCTTCTTACAAACGTCAACGGGACGGTACAGTCCACCGCTGAGGAAAGCGCTTCTTCCTTTACCCCTTCCCCTTTGCCCTTTCTCCTTCTTGGTAAATGTGATTGGGGCGATCGCCTAAAAACCAACAACAAAAAAACATAATTTTTCCCCGAAGAGAAAGGTATTTTATACACAGAATGAGAAAATCACAAGTGATTTTCACAAATCTGTTATTTCACAAGTATCCTGGCTAAGGTAAAAAATTTATGAATCCTCAAAGAGAAGATGATTTGCAACAACGCCTTCAACAACTAGAAGAAGAAATGAATTCTTCCTCTCCTAAAGTAGTCGTTGAGCAGCCAAAAGCACAAAAACAGACATCTCAAATCAATTTTCTTGCCTGGAAGTCGCACTTAGAGAAATTTAAAATCTGGTTCAAAAGCCTTTCGGGAATGGGAAAACTTGCTGTTGGGGGTGTAAGCGTTGTATTGGGTTTAGCGATACTGCAAACGGTTATCAAACTCGTTGCGTCTGTTGTCAGTTTGGCAGTTTTGGCAGTGTTAGTGTATCTTGGATACAAATTTTTCGTGTCCGGCAGCTTTCAACGTAAGCAATAGTATTGTTGTCATCCACTTTTCAATAGTCGTGTGGAAATAAACTTAAAGGGAATTATGTAATGACGATTCCAAGTGTGAGGAGAAGTAATCATCAAACCAGTCACTCAAAAGAACCGGATAAATCGAATTTTCTACCCTTGGGAACTAAGCGTATTGCCGCTTGGGTAGCCGAAATTACATTGGTTGTTACCAGTGGGTTGATTCCCTTCGGTATGGGTGTATACGCAAATTCTCGAAGCGATCTAGACCGAGTACCACTCAACCCGGTGCTTGTAGTCACTGAAAGAGCGATCGCTCAACCTTTGGCTCTACCCATAAGTTACGGTACGCGAAATGTAGCATGGGCTACTAACTTTTTGTGGACAGTAGCTTTGTTAGCTCCCCTGACAGTCTCTGGCTGGCAATTATACTTACTGGCTAAAACTGGTAGCACCATTCCTAAACGTTGGTTTGGCGTGCGGGTTGTGAACGAGAAAGGCGCACCTCCCGGTTTTGGGGCAGTTTTGGTGCGAGAAGGAATTGGTCGTTGGACTGTGCCTATGTCCATCGCTTATCTGGTGTGGAGATACAGCTTATTCTTTCCTAATTTAAGTGTTTTCACGGGATTAGTTGCTTTGCTTTGGTTGGCAGAAGGGATAGGTTTACCGTCAAAACAAAAGCCGAGACGGGCACTACACGATCGCTTGGCGGGTACTTACACCATAGATGCGACTCGTCCCTTTACCCCCCCTAATGAAAGTCAGCCTAGCTTGATACAAGATGAAGAACAAGCGATCGCATTAGAATATGTCGATCAGCCTAAACTCTGGGGACAGATAGGGCGAAACCCCAGTCTGCCTTTGTTTGCGGTAGCAGTTGTCAGCATGGTTGCCGTATTAGGAACTTTAGTCGGTACTCAAGTTTACATCCAAACTCAGCAAACCAAGCGCGAAGCCGATCAAGGTAAAAGACAACAGTTTCTCTCACTCGAAAAACTGTTAACTCCCAACTCCACCGCTACCGATGAGGAACGCCGAAGTGCAATTTTGGCAATGGGTACTCTGAATAACCCGCAGGCGATGCAATTTTTAGTGAGTCTGTTAGCGAAAGAAACCAATCCCATTTTACTTGATACGATTCAACAAGCGTTGGTAAATATCGGTCCCGAAGCCATCCCCGATTTAAAACGTATGAATCAGTTTCTTGCTGGTGAGATGGATGCTAACAGCAACTCGCCCCAAGATAAAGAAATGCGGCAAACAAAATTGTATATCAATCAGCGAGCGATTAACAAGATTTTAGCTGTCAACAGCAGTCGAATCGACAGCCTCGATCTGAGTCGCACGCAATTGGGACAAAGCAGCAATGGGAATAGTTCCAACTTCAACTTGGTACTAAACAATGTTGATTTATCAGGAATTAATTTCAAATTCGCAAGTCTGAATTCTGCAAGTTTTAAAAGTAGCCGTTTCCGGGGTGTAGGTGAAGATGGACGCTGGGATACATACGACGATTCAATTGCTGATTTAAGTGGCGCTCAAATCAAACAAGCCAATCTTAGTGATGCTAACCTCAGCCGCGTTTTGATGATCGGTACTGATTTGAGACGTGCTACCCTCAACAGAGCCAATTTATCCAATGCGCGTCTGGTTGGTGCCAAACTTGGCAGTGCTCAGTTAGTGGGAGCCGATTTGCGTGGTGCAGTTTTGGAAAATGCTAGCTTAACTGGGGCTGATTTGGGCGAAGCGAAATTAAACGAAGCCAATTTGTATGCTGCTAGTTTAAGTCGGGTGATTGCGATCGGTACGCAATTATCTTTTGCCAACTTAACTAAAACTAATTGGCAAGGATCGGATTTATCGGGAGCTTATTTAGATCGCGCCAATCTCAGCGATGCTAACTTAAGTGCTACTCGTTTGACTGGTGCGATATTGCGATCGGCTCAGATGTCTAATGTTAATTTGCGGAATGCTGACTTGAGCCTTGCAGATTTACGGGGAGCAAATTTAACTGGTGCTGATTTTCAGGGGGCAATTCTTGCTCCTAGCAAACAAGATCCGGCAGATCAATTTGTGCAAACCCCAGCAATGGGGGCACAATCTGCTGTAGTACAGGGAGTTGATTTTACTCAAGTCAAAAATTTAGATCCTAAGCAACTGGCTTACATTTGTACCCAAGGTGGCATTCATCCTCGTTGCCCTTAGTGGGAGATGGGTAGATAAGGGAGACAAGGGAGACAAGGGAGATAGAGAAGTAAGTTTCTTTCTAGTCTCCTTATCCCCTGCGCTTTGCTCCCTGCCCCCCTGCCCCCCTGCCCCCTTGTCCCCTTGTCGCCCTTTCTTTTTGTCGGCAAATTTGCTACATTTTGCCAAATACTACAACCAAACGTGCCAATTTTTGCCAAGATAATATTATTTCCCAAAAAGTCAGTGGGCAATAATCGGCATGAGTGAAAAATCCATAGAAAGTCGCGGGAAGCCTTTTCTCGCTCTACTTTTGCCAATCTGTTTTTTAATTATTTTCCTGGTTTCCACCTGGCGAGTTTTGCTGGGTGTTATTTTGCTGGTAGCTGGTTTTAATCTTTGGCAGCGCTATAAATGGCAAAAGTGGTGTCAAGAAGTTAACCCTACTTTCAATAAAATGATTCGGGAAAGCCAGGGCAGAATTACGCCAATGGATTTGGCAATCAAGGGCAATTTTTCTGGGCAAAGGGCAAAACGTTATCTAGATACTAAAGCCACGGAATTTGGCGCTAGCATCCTGAATGAAGAGAGCAATCCGGTCTATCATTTCATCACTGGTAGCATTCTGGGCAGCATACTTGACAGTAGTGAGCCAATTGAAGAATTTGCATCTTTACCTGTTGCAATTAATACACAATTACTCACAGCACCGTTACCTGAGGTTCAGGAGGAAAAAGCAGAAGCAGAATCTGAATCATTAACACAAACAACAACAGAGGAAGTGAAAAAACCTCTGGATAAACAATTGGTTTTTGGCTCTCTTATCCAATCGGAACTGGCTAAACGGCTAAAGGTTTATTCCAGTACGGTATATAAGCGACGAAACGATCCAGATTTTTCTGAGTGGAGTCGTAGCAAAGATCCTGATGGGATTGCTTGGAGTTTTTCCCGGACAAATAAGGAGTTTTTCCCGTTGGAGGAAGAAGGCAAAAGTTAGAAGTTGTGCTTTAATACCCTCAGGCTGGAAGCCTGGGGCTAAACACACAGAGCTTGCCTACACGGGCTAATTAAGGGCTTTTTCATATAGGAACGCCATTAATAGGCAAAATAAAATAAATTCATTCTTATTTTTTACAGAAGAGGGGAAAACGGACTCATGGGAAAAGGAAAAGAAGTAATTTGAAACATTTCTACTAATTTTAAATAACTCCTCCCCTTTCCCCTTTTTTGCTTTACCCTTTCCCCCTCTTTTTTATTTTTTTATTTGTAAACCTACCGCTTCGGAGATGGAATTTAATCCGTTTTGTTCTAACTTGGAAAGCAAGCCTTGAAGAATACGGCGTACCATAAAAGGACCTTCGTAAATCCAGCCTGTGTAAACTTGGATGAGAGTAGCACCAGCAGTAATTTTTTCCCAGGCGTCTTCTGGGGAAAATATGCCGCCAACGCCGATTATCGGCATTTTACCTTGGGTTTGCGCGGCAATAAACCGAATTATTTCTGTGGAGCGATCGCTTAATGGGGCACCACTAATTCCACCGGCTTCTTCTAGTACAGATTTGCCGGTTTGATCAATAACCTGCGTTTTTAGTTGATCGCGGCGGATGGTGGTATTAGTGGCAATAATCCCCGCTAGTTGGTATGTCTGAGCAAGGGAAATTATGTCAGCGATCGCTTCCCATTCTAAATCTGGTGCTATCTTGACAAAAAGAGGTTTTTGTGCAGTGTTTTCTTTTTGTAAGAGATCCAAGATAGAACTAAGCATAGAGGCATCTTGAAGCGATCGCAACCCTGGCGTATTCGGCGAAGATACATTAACGACAAAGTAATCTCCACAATCTTTAAGTAAGCGAAAACTGTTGAGATAATCACATGCAGCTTCTTCTAAGGGTGTCACCTTAGATTTACCCAAATTTATACCTATTGGGATTGAGATTAAACTTTGCTGGCTTTCTGACAATAATTTTGCCATAACTGCCGCACCACTATTATTAAAACCCATGCGGTTAAGAGCGGCTTTATCCAACGGCAAACGAAACAAACGGGGACGGGGATTTCCTGGCTGTGGGTGGTAAGTGACAGTTCCTAGTTCGGCAAAGCCAAAACCCAAACTCGACCAAATAGGAGCAGCAACCCCATCTTTGTCAAATCCAGCAGCTAACCCCAAAGGATTTGGGAAGTTTAGCCCAAATAGATTTTGTTCTAAACGTGCATCCTCAAGACACAAAGACTGTTGCAAGCGGTGATTTATCCAGCTAGCGGGTGGATTATTGCTTGTTTGCGACAGCCATTTTAAACTGCGAATCGTTGTGGAGTGTAACTGCTCTGGATCTGCTTTTAACAGATTAAATAAAAGAGGTCGAATAGCAACTTGATATATATCCATTTCAATCCCTGATAGGGATTAACATACAATACCCTACTTTTTTATCTGTTATGGCGGGTTGAACTTGGATGCAATACAGAACCTCACCCCGTCCGTTCCGGACACCCCTCTCCTTACTAAGGAGAGGGGAAGGGGGTGAGGTTTTATGTACCTCACTCAACCGAGAACCGCTATAAACCCGGATATTCTGAGTTTATCAAATATTGTCCCTCCTTATTGCCATTCACCTTGGACAGTAAACGCAGCCCAGTAATAAGGTGCTTTCCCTTTTCCTGAGTCCCACATTTCTAACTGTGCTGCTCGCATTGCCGCAACCGGATTTTGTTTTCCTTCCAGATACTTTTGGTAAAAGTTCTGCATGAGAGTGGCTGTACTCAAATCGTTCACACTCCATAAACTCACAACAACACGCTTCGCCCCTGCATACATAAAGCCTCTTGTCAAGCCTACTAAGCCTTCTCCTTGCACATTTTGACCCAAACCGGTTTTGCAAGCGCTGAGGGTAACGAGTTCAACAGGTAAATTGAGGTTGTAGATTTTGTTGAGATTCAGGTTGCCGTCAATAGTTTGACGTTTTTCATCGAACTGGGAAAGCACTAATTTTGTTAATTGCGGATTCTTTTGTGAGACGCAACCGTGAGTTGCAAAATGAACTATCTGATATTGGGATAAATCAGGTTTGACAGCAGTAGTAAGAGATGCAGCAAAACCCAAGGCAGAGAATTTATTTGTGGGATTCCGCTCAAGAGAAAGAATATAATTAGCTTCGTCTTCGGTATAATTTAGACGGTTCAAATTGAGACATTCGTTTATTTGAATGTCAAGTCCAGAACGCTCTCTGGATTGATCATTGCGTGGCTGTGGGATCTTTGTCAGACGCTGATCGAACGATGAGCAAGCGTTTTTGCTTTAGTTGACTCGCTACAGGTGCGAGAATCATTTGGCTCAATTTTATTCCCACTTCTGGGATACCCGCAGAATCTTGTTTTTTTAACAGTTCTTTATTAAAAGCCAGTGCCGCAGCTTTAATATCAGCACCTTTGACAAAATCTTGGCGTTTGAGGTTAAGTTTAGTTAGCCACTTTTCTTGGTATGCTTTTTCTGCCGGCAAAACTTGGATATTCTTACCACCATCACGAGAACGAATGCGAAAATCCCTAGTTGCACCACCAGAAAAACAACTATCTAAAACAGCGGTGAAATTTTCACTTTTCACAGATGCCATCAACAGAAACAAAGTATGTCCCATAATGTCCTTAACCTGTCCACCTTGTTGAGGATATCCAGGAGGTAGCAAACCATCAATGGGTACTAAAGTCCCGTTTAAACCTGTGTTATCAACGAAACTCACTAAAATAGGATCTGGATCGTTAATGCGGGAACCATGTCCTGAGAAGTGAAACACCACCACATCATCAGGGTTGGCTTGTTTAATTAAATACTCTTCAAATGCTTGTAATATATTTTCACGAGTCGCTTGTTGGTTAGTCAGAGTGTGAATATCTTCTTTGTTAAAACCAAAGCGATATTTCAGCAAATTGCGCTGCAACTCCACATCACTGAGACATCCCCGCAAAGGCTGAGATTTATAATCATTAATACCCACCAGTAAGGCAACTTTGCGTGAAGTAGTTTTTGCTAGAACTTTTCCGTAACTTTCAGCCTGTCGGAGAAAGTTAGACTGGCTAAACCCCAAAGTTGCTAAAGTAGAGCCAGCGAATTGGAAAAATCTACGGCGAGAAATAAAACGCATAACTACTGTACGTAATAATACACAAGTGCTTTCACTTTATAATGCCTAGTTCTCAAGTTAGTTGTTTGTATCAGAATTTGTAACATAAACCTTTCTAAAGGCAGAAGACAGAGCCGCTAAAATAAATAATACAGTCATGAGGCGCGAAGCCATGAAAAAGGTTACACTAACGGAATTGAGTAATAATATTGAGCGTCTACTGGATGAAGTACTAGAAACAGGTATTCCACTAGAACTTAACAAAAATGGCAAGTTGTTCAAGATTGTTCCTGTAGAAACAGATAAGCTGAAAAATTTGACTTTTAAACCTAATGCTATTCAAGGGAATCCAGATGATTTAGTTAATATTACTTGGGAACAGGAGATTAAGATTGATTTATCTTGATACTCATGTAGTAGCATGGCTTTATTCTGGTTTGACAGACAAATTAACTGAAAAAGCTAAAAACTTAATTAATGACAATGAAATTTATATTTCGGCAATTGTTCGATTAGAGTTACAGTATTTATATGAGATAAAACGTCTTACAGATGAATCGGATCTGATTATTGCCCAACTGTCCGAGCAGATTGGTTTAAAGATATGTAATAAAGACTTTAAAGATATTATCAGCATTGCTTTAACGATTACTTGGACTCGCGATCCTTTTGACCGGATTATTACGGCAAATGCTCTGTTAAATAACAACATATTACTGAGCAAAGACCAAAATATTCTAAATAACTATCTGTATGCAAAATGGTATGATTGAAACTTACTTAAATTAATCACAAAAGCAGCGATGCCTACACAGTTTCAAATCCGCATCACCTAAGAAACACAGAACATCCATCTACGCAAATCAACGTAGGGTGTGTTAGCGACGAAAGTACGACACCGAAAAATAGCATTATGAGTCCTATAGTTGCAATATTAGTTTGAGTGCTTTTCTGGGCATTCTATATTACTAGCTATGTTGACTGATAATTCAGATGGCGCCGAACCAAAAACCTATAGCCGCCGAATCACAACTTTTTTCCTTGGGTCGCGTTCTCCAAAGCCTTAGGGAAGAAAATAATGTTGACGTTCTGATTGAAACTACTATTTCTTATATCCAAGAGCAGTTTGATTATAAATTGATTTGGATTGCTCTTTACGACAGATTTAATCATATATTATTTGGTCAAGGGGGCTTCACGCCAGGTAATGACACCACTCTTTTACAACAACGCGTGGTTCTGAGTCCGGGAGATTTATTAGAGCAAGTACTAATTGAACAGCGTCCCTTGGGTGTAGCCGATTTGCGAGCCGAAAACCGAGGGGAAGAATGGCAGAAATTAGCAAAAAAATACAACATTCAAGGAACAATTTTTTTGCCAATTCGTTATAAAGACCGTTGTTTGGGTGTGGTGTTGCTGGGTTCAGAACGTTGGGGTTACTCACTGGGAGGGGAAGACAAAGTAAGGATATTAATAGTTTTAGGCGAACTGGGCGCACAACTGCATCAAAGTGAGATTAATTTGCAAGAGCGGCAAATAAAGCGTCTTGATGAGCCTTTGATGAAATTGTTGGAGCGAGTCCAAACTTTAAATAATTTAGAACCAAAGTTACAAGCAGTAGTGCAGGCAACTCATGAATTTGTCTCTCCTAGCCGCACTAATATTTACTGGTTTGTGCGCGAAGGGCGCTATTTTTGGCGACGGGTTAGCAATCAATCAAAGAGCATTAGCCATACAAATAATCAGCAAGTTGCGGGAATTACGGTACAGGAGTTTAGCGATTTTTACTATGCTTTGTCGGTCAATCAAATTGTCTCGATTAGTGAGGCAGGTAGTTCTATTAAAAGTAATTTTACTGGAAAGTTGCTACAACGGCTGCGAGTGCGATCGCTTTTAGCTGCTCCTATCATCTGGCAAAAAGATTTACTTGGCTTTTTAACAGTGGAAGCAAATGAAGCGCGAATTTGGACGGAAGCTGATACAAATTTCCTCAAAAGTGCTGCTGGGTTAATTTCTCTAGTTGTTCCCACTGAAAGTATGGAAACTACTATCAATCAAGTTCAACAAGATTCTGAGTTAACTAGCCAAGTTGCCCAAGCTATTTATAGTAATCATGATGTGGAAGAAATTTTAAGTAACTGTGCGGCAAAAGTTTTGCAGCGCTTAGGGGCAAATTGGTTTTTACTCTTACAGTACAACCCAGACCAAAATAATTATCAATTTGTTTACCAAAGTCAGCTTGCTAATCGCCGATGTTTGACATTTACTCTCGATGCTCTCAAAGAAGTCGATTCACAGCTTTTGCAACGTTCTACAGTTGCAGTGGGGATAGAAAATTTCCAGGAAGATTTGCGCTTTTTTAATTGGCGTTTTCCGTTATTGGAAAATGGCGTGCGATCGCTTTTAATTAGTAATTGTGCGGCAAAATATGCACCAGAAGCGCTTTTAGTAATTGCTCACGAAGCCTACCGCGTTTGGACAACTTTAGAAAAAGAGCTTTTGCAGGTTGTCGCTCAACAAATTGGTCTGATTGTCCGTCAGTGGCAGTTACACGCAAGCACGGATCAACAGCAAAAAATTTTACAAACCTTCCAGCAATTTTTTCGCGTTACGGAACAGGCATACACTACAATCGAAGCTGAAGAAAACCATCTAGAACGTACAGCACTGCAACAAATCGCATCTCTTCTCAAGTGTCCTTTGGCGATACTATTATCTTGGTCGCCCGGTCAGCATGTAGCCGAAATTATACCCGGAGTAATTGCCAATAATCGGTTTGCGATCGCTCTCAATGCACCCATCTTAATTGAAACAGAAGTTTTGATTCAGTGGGCGCTTGCTACAGATGGTTTATTAACTCTGAGCGTGAATGATTTACCACCTGATACTAAGAAATGGTTGAATGGTACTGACATCGGTCAAATTTTGGTGATGGCATTACGTACCAATCCTGATTATCAACCTACAGGTGTAGTGTTGATGGCTGACAATTCAGAACGGCGCTGGTCAGAACAAAGTTTTCTCACCATAGAAGCGTTAATTTGTCAATTAGCTTGGTCGCGACGATGGCTAAAAATCACTGAAAGTCTTGAATCAACAACAGAGGAATTACAACAACTCAATTGGTACAAACATCGTCGTTTAGAAGACATTCAAAGAACGACAACGTTGTTACTCGGTCAAATTCATGATTTGGGGGTTCCGGGGACGGAACTAGCTCAAATGCGCTTTGGGGAACTGCTGCGGCAATTAGATTATACAACCACTTCGATGACACAATTGTTAAAGCTGGAGCAGTGGCAGTTGGTTTTTACCTGTGAAAAAATGCCAATCGCTAGTTTGTTCAAGCGATCGCTCGAACGAATTGATAATTTAATTAAACAGCAGAAGTTGTGGGTAGGGGTGCATGGTTTAGGATCTGTTGGCATTCAAGAGTCAGAACAAAGCGGTTTGCTTTACACTAAAGGGAAAACTACAAACAATCAATCCTCAATAGCGATCGCTGGTGACATCGTGAAAATAGAATTAATTCTGCATGAATTGTTGCTTGGAGCATGTCATCGTTCTCCAACAAACAGCAGAATTGATATTTGGTGTCGCTATCTAGATGAGCGTTCCTTAGAAGTGTCAATCACAGATAATGGCATCATTGACCTACAGCTACTTCAAGAGCTACACCAAGATACACCCAAAGATTTACTTGCTTTGTTAAACCTCAATCAACTACCCGGTTTACACCTACTGATTTGCCAAAACCTCATGCAAAAACTAGGGGGAGAATTGCAGGTTTATCAATTACCAGATAATCGAGTAGTCAGCCGTTTATTGTTACCTCTAGTTTGTGGCAATGAATCATATTAACTTGCAGATTTAAGCATGAAACTGCAAACCTTCAATTGAAATTGCCAAGCTGGACTGAAACAGTCTTTATAAGTATTAACCCTGTTTAACTAGTTTGAAAAAGTACATAAAAAGCTTGGTTAGGTTTTGAGGGGTATAACCCATTACATTTCTCGGTTTAGCAGTGGCAAAAAAATGTTTGAGAGACTTCTTTACATTCCTCTATTCATCTTAAATAAAGGGAATTTTTCCTTAAAGAGCCGCCAAGTAGATTAAATATCTCCGTAGCAGATCGTCAAAAAGCTTAGGAGGGGAATGACCCCACATTTGTTCGCAAAAAGTATTCAACCGTTGTAGCATTCTGGTTATAATTGTCTTCCATCTGACTTTCACATTTAACTCAAATCTGCACCATTTGATATGGCACGTACCCGTTCTAAATCTGATTTACCTACAAAAATCTGTCCGGTATGTCAACGTCCCTTCACATGGCGTAAGAAATGGGAAGATTGCTGGGACGAAGTGAAATATTGCTCAGAACGCTGTCGTCGTCATCGTTCTGAGGCTAAAACAACTGGGGACTAGGGAAAATTTGAAGAGGGGGAAAGGGGAAAGGGGAAAGGGAAAAGAATTATTACCAATGACGCCAGATGCTTCAACGGTCGTGTTCCTCCCTTCGGGTTCGCCACTTCGACGGGACGGAAACCGACACCGCCGAGTGGACTCACCGCAACGCACTGGCTCCCCAATGCCCAATGCCCAATGCCCAATGCCCTAATCTCCTGGTTAAACGCAACTTAGTATTAGACGCAAATAGCGCAAAGGTATAAATGAAGTTACATATGCAACCTAAATTGATTATTCATGGAGGAGCTGGGAGTTCTCTCCACGGTAAAGGGGGAGTAGAGATAGTGCGGCGATCGCTCTATAAAATAGTAGAGGAAGTTTATTCTCTTTTACTTTCTGGTGCAAGAGCTTCGGAAGCGGTGGTGCGGGGTTGTCAAATGTTGGAAGATGACCCCCGCTTTAATTCTGGTACTGGTTCAGTACTGCAATCTGACGGTCAAATCCGCATGAGTGCTTCTTTGATGGATGGAACAACGCAAAGCTTTAGTGGTGTAATTAATGTTTCGCGGGTGCAAAATCCGATTGAATTGGCGCAATTTTTACAAAATTCACCCGACCGAGTGCTGTCAGATTACGGTTCTGCTGAACTAGCGCGGGAAATGCAAATTCCTAGTTACAACGCTTTAACTGAGTTGCGTTTGCAAGAGTGGATGCAAGAACGCCAAGATAATTTTAAAAGAACAATGGCTGGGGTGGTGGCAGAACCGGAACTAGTGGAAACTAGTAACGCTCGACGCGGTACCATTGGCGTAGTAGTATTAGATACTCACGGCAGACTTGCTGTTGGTACTTCCACTGGTGGTAAAGGCTTTGAGCGGATTGGGCGTGTCAGTGATTCTGCCATGCCTGCGGGTAATTATGCTACAGTGAATGCTGCCGTAAGTTGTACAGGTATTGGCGAAGATATCATTGATGAGTGTTTGGCACCAAAAATTGTCATCCGGGTTACTGATGGTATGTCCCTCAAAGATGCAATGCAGCGTTCATTTAGGGAAGGACAAAACCACAAGCGGGATTTTGGGGCGATCGCTCTTGATGCGAATGGGGCGATCGCTTGGGGTAAAACCAGCGAAGTCTTGCTTGCAGCTTACCACGATGGCGAAAAAATTAATGACACTTTGGAATGGACTAGCGAAGAACTAGTAGGTTATTGCTGAATTAATTTCAGCGCTGAAGCTATAATTTCTTGTTCGTCAATCATTACTGCTAATTCTTCCGTTTCATAACGTCCTTCAAAAGCTTCAAGCGCCGCTTTTTTCAAAGCTAGTTGATATCCTTGTTGCAGAATATCGATTAATTCTGCCCTCTGCAAGTAAAAACCGCCTGATTTGCCGCGCTTGTTGATTTTGTTTATTTCTCGCACCGCATTTTCTATAGATATCTCCCAAGAGCGAGTAGAACGTTTTTCAGCTTTCTGTTTAATTAAATAAATGAGAAGAATTACGCCGTAACTATCAATTTTATTGATTTTGTTACTCAGGCTCATTTCTTCTAACTCATCCACCAATAGCAGGGCTTCATAAACTTTACCTTGTTCTAGAAGTTGCCTAAGTTCTAGTAGTTCTTCCATATTGAATTATGCGTTATCCAAAACCCTTGTAGAGACGTAGCACTGCTACGTCTCTACATTGTTTTTCTATTGTAAAAACGTTCCGGTGGAACGTCTCTACGACGGTTAGCCCAAATCCTCGTCGGGAGTCTTCAACCGCCAACCGGGTTTAACTACTTGACGCGCACGGGCTATTACCAGACAATCATCAGAGACATCTTCTGTAACAGTGGAACCGGCAGCGATTGTGACATCATTTCCTAGTGTCAAAGGAGCCACTAAAACGCTACTCGCACCAGTTTTAGTCCGATCGCCTATTTTGGTAGGATGTTTTTTGACACCATCATAATTGGCGGTAATTGTACCAGCACCGATATTTACTTGATTTCCGGTAGTGGTATCGCCCAAATATGACAAATGTGCTGCATTGGTGCGATCGCCTAACTTCGTATTTTTTAATTCCACAAAATTACCGATGCGGCAATTTGCCCCCACTTGTGCATGTCCGCGCAAATGGGCATAAGGACCAATTCGGGTGTTTTCCTGCACTGTGCTATCTGTCACCACAGAATACATCACGGTGACATTTTCACCCAATTGGCTATTCTCAATTAAACTCCCAGGTCCGATGCGACATCCTGTTTGAATGACCGTATTGCCTCGGAGGTGAGTTTGCGGTTCTATAATTACATCTGGCTGTAATTCTACTGTGTCATCAATTGTAATGCTGGTGGGGTCGATGAGAGTGACACCTGCCGCCATCCATTTTTCCTTGACTCGCCTTTGTAAAATATCAGATGCTGTTGCTAATTGCAGGCGATCGTTAATACCGAGAATTTCCTGATAATCTGGCACATCAACTGCCATCACTTTGCCAACTTGAGTTACCGCATCAGTGAGGTAGTATTCTTTTTGAGCATTATTGCAAAGCAAATGTGGTAAAATATTTGCTAATTTTTCCCAATTAAAGCAGTAAATTCCCGCATTGACGCGGCGATTTTCTTTTTGGGCAGTAGTGCAATCTTTATCTTCAACCATTTGTTCAACAATGTTATCACTGTTGCAAAAAACACGCCCGTAGCCTTTAGGATCGCTCAGGTGTGCAGTGAGGATGGTAGCAGCGTTGTGATTTTCTTGATGAGTTTGCAACAGTTGTTTGATTGTTTCGGTGCGTAATAACGGCACATCCCCGTTTAACACCAGTAAATCCCCAGTATAGCCTTCGAGGTGGGGGAGTAATTGCTGGATGGCATGACCTGTTCCCAATTGTACAGCTTGTTCAACAAACTCCAAATCTGGGTTTGATTGCATAGCTGTTTTTACTTCAACAGCTTGATATCCGACAATTAGCATTTGCCGGGAGGGCTTGAACGGTTGTACACTTTCGAGAACTCTCTCTACTAGCTTACGCCCACCCAAAGAATGTAAAACCTTGGGTAAGTGTGATTTCATCCTTGTCCCGCGTCCTGCCGCTAGAATTGCTACAACTACCATAATTAGCTATCAGTGAATTACGATCAATCTACCGACAATTGTGGGTTTAGAGCCTCCCCCTTCGTCGTGCTTCTTTAATTAATTTATTCCTATGACGAGTATGCTATCATAGGAATAACCAGAGAAAAGAAAATGCTAGTTCTCGAATTCAAAGTTTACGCCAAACCAAACCAATTCCAAGCGATCAATGAAGCGATTAGAGTTTGTCAATTCATTCGCAATAAATCGATTCGCTTATGGATGGATGGCGGCGCAAAATCTTGGTTCGATCTTTCTAAATACTGTGCGATCTGGGCTAAAGAATTTGACTTTGCAAATAAGTTGGGTGCAATGGCACGGCAAGCTAGCGCGGAAAGAGCATGGTCGGCAATTTCTCGGTTCTATGACAATGTTAAGAAAGGGATAAAAGGCAAGAAAGTTGGCTTTCCAAAATTTCAAAAAAATTGTCGCTCTGTTGAGTACAAGACAAATTCTTGGAAGCTGTCGAATGACCGCAAATCAATCACTTTTACCGACAAATGTGGTATCGGCAGATTAAAAATGAAAGGTACTCGCGACCTGAATTTTTATGCTCCGAGCCAAATAAAGCGAGTACGGTTAATCAAACGAGCGGATGGATACTATGTCCAGTTTTGTTTAGCGATTGAGCGTGTTGAACAAGTCAAAACAACAGGTAAAACAATTGGATTGGATGTTGGCTTGAAAGAGTTTTACACCGATTCAAATGGCGAGATGGAACAAAATCCTAAATTTCTGCGTAAGGGTGAAGCGCGATTAAAACGCGCCCAACGCTTAGTAAGTCGGAAAACTTCATGTGGAGCAAATCGCCGCAAAGCAAGGGTGGTTTTGGGTAAACGACACCTTAAAATAAGTAGACAACGTAAAGACCATGCTATCAAGTTAGCGCGGTGCGTAATCACATCAAACGATGTAGTGGTCTATGAAGACTTGAGAGTGTCTAACCTGGTAAAAAATCACTGTTTAGCAAAATCAATTAGCGATGCTTCTTGGTATCAATTTCGAGTGTTCTTAGAATATTTCGGAAAGGTATTTGGCAGAATTACAATTGCTGTAAATCCCGCCTATACAAGCCTTGAATGCCATAACTGCGGAACGATTGTTAAAAAGAGCCTGTCCACACGAACACATATATGTAAATGTGGTTGCGAGATGGACAGAGATCATAACGCAGCAATTAATATCCTAAATCGTGGGATAGGTACGACAGGGCATGTCGGAACTTTGATCGAGGAACGATCATAAACGCTTAGGGAGATTAGACCTCTATCTTTAGGTGCGGTAACGTTCTTAATTTAAGTCCGATCATTGAACTAAGAATCCTCACGCCTTCAGGCGTGAGGAGTGTCAAACAAATAGTTTGAGATTCCCGCTCAAATGATACCTGATTACGCTCTGAACCAAAATGTTAATTATTATTAAAAAATTTATTGCTGCCTTGAGAGAATAAATTCTGTAAACTTTAGCATTAGTTTGGGGTTGCGCCAACCCTTAGCTGTTTCTTCTGCCATGACGCTGAGAGCTTCTTCTTCACTCAAAGCTATTTTGTAAGGTCGTTCGCTAGTTAGGGCATCATAAATATCAATTATTTGAAAAACTTGTGCCAGATAAGGAATTTCATCTTCCTTCAGTCCATCGGGATAACCTGAGCCATCCCAGCGTTCGTGGTGGTGGCGAATTATCGGAATTACACCGCGCATACTGCGTAATGGCTGGCAGATTTTTTCTCCCATCAAAACGTGTTTTTTCATAATATCCCACTCTTCGGGAGTGAGTTTACCATGCTTTAGTAGCACTGTGTCAGGAATACCCACTTTCCCGATATCGTGGAGATAACCCCCCCACGTCAAATTCCGAATTTGGTTGGGTGAGAGATTGAGGAATTCTGCAAAAGCTTCTCCCAATGTTACCAGTCGCTCGCAGTGGTCGCCAGTGTTGGGATCGCGACTTTCAATTGCTCTGGCAATGGAAAATAGCACTTTTTCGGCATGGTCTAAATCTTCGTTTAAACGCTTTTGCCTGACTAAAGATTTAACCCGTGCTGCCAATTCTAAACGGTCAAAAGGTTTGGTTAAAAAATCATCTGCCCCAGCTTCAATTCCTTGAATGCGCGATCGCTTATCATTTAAGGCTGTAATGAAAATCACCGGAATTAACCTGGTATGTTCATCTTGCTTAAGTAACTGGCACACTTGAAATCCATCCATCCCCGGCATCATTACATCTAGCAAAATTAGATCCGGTTGTTTTTGTGTTACCAGTTCTATGCCAGTATAACCACTGTCCGCCTCAATTACTTCGTAGCCTTCCATCGCTAAAAGTGCGACAGCAGTCATCCGACTGGGGGCATGATCGTCTACTACTAAAATTTTTGGCGCTTCATAATCAAAGCCATCCACATTAGACACTTTCGCTTGTAGCGTTGTCGAGACCAGTGAATTTTCAGTTGTATTAACATCAATATCCATCCAACAAGACAAGGTTTCGGTTTCTTTAGCCATCACCTTTTGTTTAGATAAGCTCAAGGAATTACTCTCGGTTTTGTTGAATACTAAGGCGTGATTTGAAGCGATAATACCATTGACATTGTTTGAGGGGTTTAACCCACTAACAAGTTGTTCGTAGAGCCTATATACTTGCATGTCCATTGAATAACAAACGCACTCCAATAAAAAACTTCACAATGTTAGATAAAACATTTTTATTATTTGACTAGATTCCAGTTTGTATTTTCACAAGCTTTATGCATCATAACTGTCAAATGTTGGTTGTAATACATAGCATGTGTTTTTTATGTGTTATTGGAACAAGATAAAACAAGTATAGTTACCAAATTTTCCACTAGTCTAATTCCAGTATGAGCAATTTTGACAAATGTTAAATCAGGTTTTTTACGGAGATTTTTTTTAAACATTGCAGCGCCATAAGATGTTGTCCTGGCTAAATTTAGATCAAAGTAAGGGTAAGGGATTTTTAATTCCAAGTTTTTATTTTCCACACTATCACACGCGCATTTTTCGCTTTACGAATGGAAAACATCTAAACTATGATTGGCAGAGTTTCACAGTCACAACTTACTTGTATCCTTAGTGATTTGTATCACATCATGAAGAGTGGGAAAGGGGAGGCAGTGCGGTGAGGCAGTTATTCTACTTGGAGAAACCCCTTGGAGAAGCGCCTCTCCCTTCGGGAGAAGACCGCACTTCCTTCCCTTTTTTGCTTTCCCCCTTTTCCCTTGCTTGATAAATAGCTTTTATTTAACTATGATTAGCAAAGTTTTGCAGTGATAACTTACTTATATTCTTAGTGATTTGTATCACATAAATATTTTTACCCACAGTTGTGAAAAAAAATTATAAATTTTGTGAAAATTCTTACCCTTTCCCCTTTCCCCCTATTTTTCATCAATTACCAATTTTATGACTAAGACTCAATTTGTTGTTTCTGTCGAATGGTTGTTTGCACACCTTGACAATCCGCAAGTTGTGATTGTGGATTGTCGATTTTCACTTGCCGATCCAATTTTAGGACAACAGCAATATCAAGCAAGTCATATAACTGGAGCTTATTATTTAGACTTAAACCAGGATCTTTCTAGTTCTGTGGGAGAACATGGAGGAAGACATCCTTTACCCAACCCCGCAGATTTAGCGCAGAAGTTATCAGCAATGGGGGTGAAGCCAAAGACTTTAGTTGTAGCTTACGATGACTCGCGTCTTGCTTTTGCAGCTCGTTTGTGGTGGCTTTTGCGTTATTTAGGGCATGAGGAAGTAGCCGTGCTTACAGGAGGCTTTGCTGGTTGGCAAAAAGCCGGGTATCCCGTCACAGATGTTATTCCTGAACCTCGGATAGCAACATTCGTCCCACAGGTACAAACACAAATGGTGGTAGATAGGGAAGAAGTGAAAACTCGCTCATCTTTGCCAGGAGTAGTGTTGGTGGATTCACGGGAAAGCGATCGCTTTTCTGGTGAAAGAGAACCAATTGATAAAATTGCCGGACATATCAGCGGTGCTGTAAACTATCCTTGGCTAGAAGTGACAGATTCTTCAGGCTACGTACTTTCACCACAACAGCAAAGCGATCGCGCATCCAAACTGGAAAAAGCAGAGGAAATTATAGTTTATTGCGGTTCTGGCGTTACCGCTTGCGTCAATTTATTATCTTTAGAACTAGCTGGTATTCAAAACGCTAAATTATATGCTGGCAGTTGGAGTGATTGGATTAGTTATTAGTGAGTTGATAATTGATAGTGGATAGTGGAATAACAACTAACAACTATCAATTATCAACTTTTTTCAAAACTTACCTAATTCAAAATTGTAATTGAGACTAAAGAACCAGCCATCAAAATTAATATTTTGGTCGGTAGAACCACCTAAGCTTACACCGCCTTGGACGCTGACATTAGTGGAGTCAGATATTCCATAAGTTAAGCTAGTGTATAATCGATGATATTGGTCTTCTCGTTGGCGCAGCGTAAAGTCTGACAAATTAAACTGGTAGTTAAAACCAACTTGCAGCGATTGTAACCAGTAGTAACTCAAAGAAAGTAAGAAAGAGTTGTTTATCCGGTTACGACTGTCTGGATCGGCAAAATTCAGACGTAATTCATAGAAGCTGTCTAGCACCAACTTTTGAGTTAGGGGATCTCGCCGTCCTAGAGAAAAATGCACAGAATTTTCATTTAAAAAGCGATCGCCTGCCGAAAAGAAATCGCCGTCTTTAGCATAAAACAGCTGTTGATTGCTCCAACCGAGTTCACCATACATCCGCCGTGATAGCTGTTGATAAATACTTACGTAGAATCTTACCTGATTGTAATTAAATTGTGATTGATCTATATAAAAAATCAAATTGCCATCAATTCCTGCATTTAAATAAGTCTTAGGTCCTAAGGCTAAAGGTGCAGAAGCTAGCGTCAGTCCAGTAAAAACCAAGCCATCCTGTATCCGACCAACTTCTGACGAAAAAATATTATTTGTTCCAAAAAATCCCACATAACCCCGCAGGGAGCCTATGGGCTTAAACTTAGTTACGGGTTTTGGTGAGGGTGGTGGTGGTAGTTGTTCTACTGGTGGTGGCAAATCTATAGGCTTCGCTAGTATTGTGCCTATTTCCTCAAAGCTATCTGACTCAGGTGATGTCTCTTTGACCTCTTGCAACCGACGTATGAGCCTGTCTAGCCTTTCGGAGTTAGTTAAAGGCGGTTTCTCCAACAATTGCTCTAATGGTGTTGGGGAAGTTTGGAGAAAATCGTTTGGCTGTCCTTCTAACTGCGGTGGTTCATTGCGCTGTTGAGGAGTGGTAGGAATGTTGCTTGGTTCTTCCCTTGGCGCCGGATTTGGGGGTGGTGGTGGTGGATTTGGTGGCGCCGGATTTGGGGGTGGTGGTGGTGGATTTGGTGGGGGTGGTGCTTCAGGTGGTGGTGGTGGTGCTTCAGGTGGGGGTGGTGCTTCAGGTGGGGGTTGCTGTGAGTATAAAATTGGCGAATTATAGAAATTGAAGGTACTAAAGACTGAGGAGCCAACGCCGTACAAAGATAAGTTGTAATGACTGGCGTTGCGTAAATCCTGCCCAAGATTAAAGTTGGCGGTTTCCGAGGTTGTACTGAGTTGAAAATACTTGATATTTTCTTTTTCAGTAGCGTAGAAGCGTAGCGCTGAGGGGGTCGCAGTCTTCTCCCAAGGGGAGACGCTAAGAGCGATGGCGGTTTCCGTCGATTGCGATAGCGTTCGCGTAAGCGTCCGCTCTGCGGAAGCGTTAGCGAGTCTTCTCCCAAAGGGAGACGCCAAGGGCGAACGAGCGTCACCCCGGAACCCGTTGGCGCAGCCTCTCGTAGAGAAGGGCTTGTCGTCAGATATCGCTTTCAAATTAATATTTTTATGACATGGCTGATGTGTTTCTTCTTTCACACCCATAGATGATATGATTGATACTGTGTGCTTGTTAGCATCTTGTGTATCTGAATTTGCCGCTAGCACCGCATCTACTTGGGTGATGCAACACCAGTTTGCACCACTGCACGCTAGTAAAGTCGAAAATAAGAGATTTTTCCGGAACTTGGGTTGCATCTTTAATCGCGTTTGCCAAACTTAGACTCGTAAGCTTACTTATAAGTTCCAGCTAAGAATGTTAAATCTTTGAGCTGGTTTGATCACGGTACAAGACTTTCTCCTAAGTCATAAGAAAAAGTCATAATTGCTACGGTTTAGTATTCAGTTAAATTATGATTTATCTGAATAAGTTAAAGGAAGTATGTAGTATAGTACATTTGCGTGTTCTACCTTTAAAGTTTTAAATAAAGTTTAGGGAAATATACGTGAATCAACTGATTATAACAACTAGCAAGCTTAAACCAATTTTACGTGAGGCAGCACATAACGCCCTGCGCTCCCCCGATCGCGTTCAGGCGCTTTAACCTGGATGCCACATGCGTAACTGGCGGAAAACCCGTCCAACGGAGTGGCTCGGCTAAACAAACAAAGCGCACCTGCGTGAGCTAAATTAGGCGCATTTTCATACAGAAATGATATTAAACCTTTAACATCAGAATTTGTGTTGAACTGGCTTGGTATCAGTTAAAGATTTTGAGGTTCCAAACTATGTTGCGTAAATTATTACCACTTTTAGTCATTGGTATGTGGGGGGTGACGGTGGTGTCTTTGCCTCAAGAGGCAAGTGCTACAACTCCTTTAACTCGTGCGGATATTGAAAAAATCCGCAACTTAGTGCAACTGAAGCCAAAAAATAGACAGCAACGTCCCGCACGTTCATCAGATGCAATGTTTCCTGGGGATGGAGTGTCCACAGGTAGAGCTTCTCTAGCAGAGTTACGTTTCAACGATCGCTCTTTAGCACGAGTTGGAGAACAAGCAGTATTTCAATTTTTGCCGAGGACGCGAAATTTTAAATTGTCCAACGGGACTGTATTTATACTGATTCCACCCAAACAAGGGCGAACACGTATACAAACGCCAAATGCAGCAGCAGCAATTCGCGGTTCAGCATTATTCGTGCGCTATGACGAACAAACAGATACTACAGTAGTCGGCGCACTGACAAATAGCGGTATTGAAGTTTCTAATAAAGATGCTTCCCAGAGTCGGGTACTAGAAGCCGGACAGATGCTGGTTATAGTTAAAGACAGAATTAAGGGATTATACGAGTTCGATTTGAGAACTTTTTATGAGACGAGCGATTTAGTTCGAGGACTTGATTTGGCTAGGAAAACCGGTGTGCCAAGTGCAGATCCGGCGATCGCTCAAGTTCAAGAAGAAACTACCGCAGCTATAGCAGCACAGAAGCCAATCACCGGCGCAGGAGTTATTACAAACCCATCTTTTCTAAAGCTTACAGGGAGTTCGCCTACTTCGCCAAGTGCCGCCGATAACAACATTATTAATAACAATTCCTCTGTAGATACCTTTCAGGAAATAGGAGAAATCCTGTCAAATAACGATAAGAAAAAAGACAATTTAAGCGGATCTACATCAGTTACAACTCCACCCAAGATAGAGTCACCTACAGATCCACCAGTTATAACTCCAACCAAGCCAGAGTCACCTACAGATCCACCAGTTATAACTCCACCCAAGATAGAGTCACCTACAGATCCACCAGTTATAACTCCAACCAAGCCAGAGTCACCTACAGATCCACCAGTTATAACTCCAACCAAGCCAGAGTCACCTACAAATCCACCAGTTATAACTCCAACCAAGCCAGAGTCACCTACAAATCCACCAGTTATAACTCCAACCAAGCCAGAGTCACCTACAAATCCACCAGTTATAACTCCAAATCCACCCGTTATAACTCCAAATCCGCCAGTCATAACTCCAAATCCGCCAGTTATAACTCCAAATCCACCCGTTATAACTCCAAATCCGCCAGTTATAACTCCAAATCCGCCAGTTATAACTCCAAATCCGCCAGTT
>NZ_KK073768.1:420409-485870 GCF_000582685.1 [Scytonema hofmanni] UTEX 2349 | reverse complement strand
AATAACGATAAGAAAAAAGACAATTTAAGCGGATCTACATCAGTTACAACTCCACCCAAGATAGAGTCACCTACAGATCCACCAGTTATAACTCCAACCAAGCCAGAGTCACCTACAGATCCACCAGTTATAACTCCACCCAAGATAGAGTCACCTACAGATCCACCAGTTATAACTCCAACCAAGCCAGAGTCACCTACAGATCCACCAGTTATAACTCCAACCAAGCCAGAGTCACCTACAAATCCACCAGTTATAACTCCAACCAAGCCAGAGTCACCTACAAATCCACCAGTTATAACTCCAACCAAGCCAGAGTCACCTACAAATCCACCAGTTATAACTCCAAATCCACCCGTTATAACTCCAAATCCGCCAGTCATAACTCCAAATCCGCCAGTTATAACTCCAAATCCACCCGTTATAACTCCAAATCCGCCAGTTATAACTCCAAATCCACCCGTTATAACTCCAAATCCGCCAGTTATAACTCCAAATCCGCCAGTTATAACTCCAAATCCGCCAGTTATAACTCCAAATCCGCCAGTTATAACTCCAAATCCGCCAGTTATAACTCCAAATCCACCAGTTATAACTCCAAATCCACCCGTTATAACTCCAAATCCGCCAGTTATAACTCCAAATCCACCCGTTATAACTCCAAATCCGCCAGTTATAACTCCAAATCCACCAGTTATAACTCCAAATCCACCAGTTATAACTCCAAATCCGCCAGTTATAACTCCAAATCCACCAGTTATAGAGTCACCTCCAAATCCACCAACAACTCCAAATCCACCAGTTAAACCAAGCACATAAAATTATCGGACTGAATAAGACATTCAGTTGGGTTAAAGAAACAACTCAAGTAAAACGAGTTTCCAGTTCGTAGTTAGTGTTTTAGCGCTGAAGCGCAAACTACGAACTTTAATTTTTTGGCGTTGCTGATTTCATGTATGAAAATGATTTTGCGTAGTGTCAGAAGTGTTGTATAGACGTGATATATCGCGTCTCTACATCCAGGTTCATACAACGATTCAGCAGCGCCAATTTTTTGATGTCCAGCTAACTTTAAATCTCGAATTTGTCAACTGGTCGTGGAACAATAGATGTAGAAGATGGTGGTTGGGGGGTGTCTTCAGAAACTTCTACCCAAGATATGGTGGGAGTGTCTGTATCTTCTAAAGATAAAGTATTCGCCAAATTACTGTATTCAGAATTTATCAATTCATCAAGGGCTTCCAGAACTAGGGATGCAGATTGATAGCGTTGTTTAAAGTCATCCAACACCATTTTATTAAGAATCTCTGCTAAGGCGTGACTGACCTTTGCTTTGTCCATCCATTTCAACTCTCCGTCAGCATCTCTATCTAATTCATGGGGATGTTTGCCAGTCAAGGCTTTAATACCAATCATGCCAACTGCATAGATGTCACTACTGTATTGCGGACGCCCAAAACATTGTTCGCTTGGTGCATAACCTTTAGTACCAATGCCAATGGTAAAGGCTGTTTGCTGTGGATTATCAAGCAGTTGTGTGGTGACTTCTTTAACGGCACCAAAGTCAATGAGTACCAGTTTGTTGTCCTCATCTCGTCGCATGATGTTGCTGGGTTTAATATCTCGGTGAATTACGCTGTTGTCATGAACAAATGCTAATGTTTGCAATAAGTCCCGCAACATCTCGATAACTGCGGTTTCGGGGATGAGTCTACCAGATGGAAGCTCTTGATTGAGAGGATGACCGATGATATATTCTTGAATTAAGTAAAATTCTTCGTCTTCTTCAAAATAAGCCAATAACTGAGGAATTTGGTTATGTGTTCCTAATTTTTGTAAAGTTTGCGCTTCTGATTTAAACAAACGTCTGGCAATTTCTAGGCTTTCTGATTTAGTATTGCCTGGTTTTAGCTGCTTCACAACACATAGCGGGTTTTGCGGAAGTCTGGTATCTTCTGCAATGTAGGTTTCGCTGAATCCTCCTGAACCAAGAACTTTGACAATTTTGTAGCGTCCGTCAAGTATTTTACCCGCTATTGCTTTTTCTCTTTGTAGAAGTAAGTCTTGCAGGTCATCTTCCATGCTGATAATTTCTTGGGCAACATGATTAGATGCATGTTTTTGAAGAATATTGACTAATTGGCTTTTTCTTAACTTATCTTTAGCTACTTCGGTTCCGAGATAAGAAAGTCCGATCGCACTCATCGCCATCATTGGCACTGTAGTCGGTAAAATTAACTGATTATATATAAAAACAGAATAACTAATTATGCCCCAAACGCTTGCTAGAGCGCAAAGTGCGAAAAATCTAATTATGCCTCGCTTGCTGCGAGTAACTATTAATACACTTCCACCAACTAACACCAGCACAAACAATCCTTGCAGAAATGGATTTTTAATTCCTTGAGCGATCGCTTTTCCTTCCATTAAAGTAGCGATCGCATTTGCATGAATTTCTACCCCTGCCATTTCTTCATTACTTGGGGCAACAGCTACTGAATGATAATCATTACTTAACTTGTCGGTTGCCCCAATTAAAACTATCTTATCTTTGAAAATTTTTCCTTGTTGCAAATAAGAATTCCAATTTTCGGGGTCGAGTACGTAGTAGAAAGGAATATGCTCAAATTTTCCCGCAGAACCGTAAAAATAAATGCGATCGCCTTTTGGTCGCGGATATTTCACGTTTGCTGCTCTAAGTACCGCTTCCCCAAAAGATGGTATTTTATCTCCTGGGACAAAACCTTCGTTTTTCTCTAACAATTTCGGAAATTCGCTTGCAAGTCGGTGAATTTTGCCATCTACCTCTAGGGGGAAATTAATCGAGCCAATGGATACCGATCCTGTGCGAAACTGTGCGGATGGCTGCGATAACTGCCAACCTTTGCCTTGATACGTCTCAATAAACTCGTAAACTGCGCCTAAAGTAACTTTATCGCCATAACGTTGCAATGACTGTTGCAACTTTTGATCGTCGGCAGTATCCTCAAGATTAGGTCGATTAAATACTACATCTAATGCAACCGAGCGTGCCCCTGCTTTGATTAACTTATCAATTACTTGAGCGTATGCCTCACGTTTATAAGGAAATTTTTGTAGCGGTTCAAAGTAGGCATACTGCTTCGGGTCTCCTTGATAGGATTGTGCAGGAGTTGATATTGACTGATCGTCAATTGCCAATATCACGATATCTTCTGGCGGCATCACCGGTTCGCGCAGTTGATAAAATGTATAAATCGCCTGACTTTCCATCAATTGCGTTAAACCCAAACCAGAAGCACTCAACAAGGCTGCTCCTAATGCGGAAGTAGCAGCAAGTAGATGACCTAAACGAGTCATCTGGTTTGAGAAACGTGCTAATGCAGTTGCAGTCGTTTTTGTAGATTTACTTGGCAGTCTATTGGCAGCAGAGATATTGTTTTTAGGTAAGCTAGATTTATGTTCTTCTGCCATATCGTGTTATTCATAGATTTACGTACAACGATTTTATTTATTTACACCCTGTTATAACCCCATTATCTTGACATAATACTTAAATGAAAAACTTATACATTTGTAACTTATTCTTTATTTTTTCCCAAATCGTAAGTAAAGCTCTTATATAAAGTCAGAAACGAAACATAGCTTCATATATTTTCATAACGCAAGTGACTATATATGATTGTTCCAGAGACTGAAGCAGATTTATCGGTTGCAACGAGCGTGAGTTACTCAATTCTATAATATCTCTCAGGTTCTGTGATGAGTGAGGGTGCTGGACGATAAAAAAATAAACACCAACTGAAGCGATCGCCCAGTACCGTTAATCTAGCTAGGAAGTAACTTTCAAGGGATGTTGTGAATTGCTTTAAAGACAAAATCTATAGATAAGGATGATTATATCCTACCCCCAGCCTACGCATACCTCTTTAGGAGTAAACTTAACTGTTATATGCCTAATAAAGCTGTCCCACAAGTCAATTTTATTGGTAGATTTTGATTACAAGGTATTTATTGTAGAGGTGCTCCATAAAAATAAAGCGTTTTTTCCGTGTACTAGAGAGTCTTGGTGGGCTATTGAAGATAAGGTAAGAACATGATCGCATTTATTTCTTCTCGATTCAGCCAGACGCATTGCTTGATAGGCATTTGCTACCTGGAGTAAAAAAGGTTCAGCCCCCAATTGAAAGCCCACTCCAATGTTTCAGCCGATTTTATCATTTGAAAGAGGTAAGCTCAAAGCTATAAATGACGATATAGTTTATAGATATTAGTAAATTTGTCATTTTATTATTGCTATAATCTATTGTTCAATCTAAATGCTTTTCTATATATATTAGGTGTAACTTTACTATGGGTTCTCCAATGAATCGTCTATCTATTTTTGTAGATGGAAACAATATGTTCTATGCTCAACAAAAAAATGGCTGGTTTTTTGATCCACGACGCGTCTTAGAATATTTTAGAACCGAGCATCATGAAACAGCCTTAATCAATGCCTTTTGGTACACTGGCTTAAAAGACCCACAAGATCAGCGAGGGTTTAGGGATGCCCTAATCAGTTTAGGATATACAGTCAGAACTAAAATTCTTAAAGAATATTATGATGATTCCTCCGGTCGTTATTCGCAAAAAGCAAATTTAGATATAGAAATTGTTGTAGATATGTTTAATACAGTAGAACAATACGATAGAGTCGTTTTATTTAGTGGTGATGGGGATTTTGAAAGAGCTATAGAATTATTAAGAGGGAAAAATACTTATATAACTGTAGTATCGACAGAAGGAATGATAGCCAGAGAATTGCGTAATGCTACTGATAGATATATAGATTTGAACGATATCCGAGATAAAATAGAAAAAACTGAAGGTTGATATTCTTAGCAATTATTTACAAATCAGGAGTAAAGAAAATTAATATTAAAGATTTTTCCCGGAAAAAGTAGAAACGCTAATAACGAGATGAAAATGAACAACAACGAAAGAATTATCATTTTTGATACGACTCTGCGAGATGGTGAGCAGTGTCCGGGTGCGACTTTGAATATAGACGAAAAGCTGGCGATCGCCAAGCAATTAGCACGTCTTGGGGTAGATGTCATCGAAGCGGGTTTCGCTTATGCTAGCCCTGGAGATTTTCAAGCCGTTCGCAAAATCGCGGAAATTGTCGGGACAGAAAATGGTCCGATAATTTGTAGTTTGGCAAGAGCGATTAAAGCAGATATTGAAGCTGCGGCATCTGCATTAAAACCAGCCGTTAAAGGCAGAATTCACACGTTTATTTCCACGTCTGATATCCATTTAGAGTATCAGCTGCGGAAGTCACGCTCAGAAGTTTTGGCGATCGCCGAAGAAATGGTGGCTTATGCCAAAACTTTTATGGCAGATGTAGAATTTTCGCCGATGGATGCTGTCCGTTCCGATCCAGAATTTCTTTATCAAGTATTAGAGCGAGCGATCGCAGCTGGCGCAACAACAGTTAACATTCCCGACACAGTGGGTTATACTACCCCCAGCGAATTTGGAGCGCTAATTAAGGGAATTAAAGAAAATGTCCCCAACATCGACAACGCGATTATTTCCGTTCACGGACATAATGATTTAGGCTTGGCAGTTGCTAACTTCCTAGAAGCTGTGAAAAATGGCGCAAGGCAGTTAGAATGTACCATCAACGGAATTGGTGAACGTGCAGGAAATGCCTCGCTAGAAGAATTAGTTATGGCATTGCATGTGCGACGACAATATTTTAATCCGTTCTTAGGAAGACCAGCAGAATCCGAAGAATCACTGACAAATATCGACACTCGTCAAATTTACAAAACATCGCGCTTGGTTTCCAATTTGACGGGAATGTTAGTGCAAGCAAATAAAGCAATAGTCGGAGCAAATGCTTTTGCTCACGAATCTGGGATTCATCAAGATGGTGTGCTAAAAAACAAGCTCACCTATGAAATTATGGATGCCCAATTGATTGGATTGGCAGACAATCAAATCGTTTTGGGTAAACATTCAGGCAGAAATGCTTTCCGTACTCGGTTGAAAGAATTGGGCTTTGAACTTTCAGAAACCGAATTAAATAAAGCATTCGTCAGGTTCAAAGAAGTAGCCGATAAAAAGAAAGAAATTTCTGATTGGGATTTGGAAGCGATCGTTAACGATGAAATTCAACAAGCACCTAATTTGTTTAGATTAGAGTTGGTGCAAGTTTCTAGTGGCGATCGCGCTCGTCCCACCGCAACTATCACCCTCCGCACCCCAGAAGGTGAAGAATTAACTGACGCAGCGATCGGTACAGGACCTGTAGATGCAGTTTATAAAGCAATTAACCGCGTAGTTAACGTCCCAAATCAGTTAATTGAATTTTCCGTACAGTCGGTAACAGAAGGCATTGATGCACTTGGAGAAGTAACCATCCGCTTGCGCTATGAATCTCAAGTATTTGCCGGACATGCGGCGAATACAGACATCATAGTTGCCTCCGCTCAAGCTTACGTCAATGCACTGAATAGATTGTATGCTTATTTGCAACAATCTCAAAAACAAGAACAGGTAACTGCACAGCAAATTTGATGCAATAGATATAGGCGTAGAAAAGACGTAGAGACGTAGCATTGCTACGTCTCTACAACTATTAGCGTGACCATAAAGGGTGTGGGGAGGGAAGAGGATTCTTTCATTCTTTATCCTTCACTACACCCTACACCCTACCCCCCACACCCCCTTCATTATCATTGTTCGACTTCTGAACCATCTTTATTCATAATCACGACTTGACGCTGGCTAGGGTCAAATCGATAAGATTGTTCTTGCATAATAGTTTTATTTTCACGCGGATCGAAGTTCTGGCGAAATTTTGTGTTTAAAGTGTTGACACGTCCTTCCATAAACTTGACTTCAGTGCCAATTTCTCTTAATCTGTCTTGCTGTAACCAATGATAAGGCAAAAGTTGTACCAACGCAGATGCTGCGGCGACTGAAATGACAACATTAACCCCTATTTTTACCGTCGTTTCCAGTGCCATCACCTGATAAGAGCGTTGTCTTAGGTGCCGGCGTGGTCTTGGAGCTACCCGACGTTTTTGTATAGGTTCTAGCGGGGGTCTGGAAGGTTGAAATGCATTCATAGTATTAAAAATAACCTCGACTATCGGCAGAAACTTGCCGTAAAAATCTGACCAAGATTAATTACGGATTTATTTAGCTGTCATATTACTTCATTTTTTCGAGTTTGATACACGTATGTTAATACTTAAAAATAAACCTGGCATACGTAAGTAATCAGTTGCCGATAATCCACGGTATCAAGCCGCAAGATGGAAACTGCTTTCGTACTGCCAGGATTATCAGCTTTTTGATACTTTGCCTGGGATGGCAGATGGGAATATTGGCAATTAGGGATCTATGGTATTTTTTCCTAATCCCTAGTGCATGAAGGCAGGAGGCAGAAGGCACTTATGCAGAAGGAAAGAAATCTTCTACAGAAAGCTTTTTAACTTTTTTCAACTTGATAGTTATTTCTGCCACGCTGCACTAGTTTACAGTCCCAGTATCAAGCAGCTTAGAATTTATTTGTAAAGTTCTGTTGATAAACGCCAAGCCAGAATTCCTGGAATCAGCGCCACAACTAGAGCGATGTAGACTTGAGTATCTGATATATGCATCTCTATCGAATCCTCCGAATAGAACAGGAATTTTGATCGGTTCGTTTACTACTTTTCCTTGTTTTGCCAAGATTGGGGAATAACTTGTTACAAAAAGCAATTATTGGGCATTGGGCATGGGACATTGGGCATGGAGCATTGGTTATTTGTCAAGCTTTTTTAGAAAAAATTATTAATTTATGTTTTATCTGGGTATCGATTTTGGGACTTCTGGTGCTAGGGGTGTGGTGATTTCCTTGGAAGGCAATATGCTTTTAGAGGTGCGGTATCCTTGGGAAATGTCAAATGAAGGTAACTTGACGACTTGTTGGCAAACAGCTTTGTTTACCTTATTAGAACAAATCCCCTCAGAATTGCGGCTTAAAATCAAGGCGATCGCCATCAATGGAACTTCCTCTACCGTCTTGCTCTGCGATGCCGCTGGAAAGCCTGTAGACGCCCCGCTGTTGTACAATGATGCGCGGGGTGCAGTCATGCTGGAACGCTTACGTAACGTTGCACCCGCAAATAACACCGTATTAAGCGCTACTTCTAGTTTGGTTAAACTTTTGTGGATGTCTTTACAACCATCTTTCGCAGAAGCTAGATATTTCATGCATCAGGCAGATTGGTTGGCGTTTCTTTTGCATGGAAAGTTGGGTATAAGCGATTACCACAACGCTTTGAAGTTGGGTTATGACGTGGAAAATTTTAGATACCCAGAATGGTTAGAAGAACTGCAAATACCAATTCATCTACCTAAAGTAGTAACTCCAGGAAGTGCGATCGCTCAATTACTTCCAGAAGTCGCGGCTAAATTCGGTTTCAGAGAAGATTGTTTAGTGTGTGCTGGTACAACTGATAGTATTGCCGCTTTTATCGCCAGTGGTGCAAAATTACCCGGTGATGCGGTGACTTCTCTGGGTTCCACGTTGGTGTTAAAGCTGTTGAGTCGTACCCGTGTGGAAGATGCGCGATATGGAATTTACAGCCACCGTTTAGGCAATTTGTGGTTAACTGGGGGTGCTTCCAATACTGGAGGTGCGGTGCTACGGAAATTTTTTACGGTTGCTGAGTTAGAAAGATACAGTCGTGAAATTGATGTAAGCAAATATTGCGGGTTGGATTATTATCCCTTATTGAAAACTGGCGATCGCTTTCCAATTAATGACCCAAATTTACCACCGCGATTAGAACCGCGTCCAGATAATCCTGTGGAATTTTTACATGGATTATTGGAAAGTATGGCACGCATAGAAGGGCGGGGGTATGAATTACTACAGCAACTTGGAGCAGATAAGTTAAACCGTGTTTACACCGCTGGAGGTGGTGCGGCAAATGACACTTGGACGGCAATTAGGAAACGGTATTTAAAGGTTAGAGTGATGCGTTCTGATAATACTGAAGCTGCCTATGGGACAGCGCTTTTAGCGATGCGGGGAGTGGAAGAAAGTTGAGAGTTAAGAATTTCGCTCGTGATGTACCGCCAATACGGTTCGGATAAGATTTTCTGATGATGATTATAGATCACAAAGACGCGATAAATCGCCGTCTTTACAATTGTAGAGACGGCGATTTATCGCGTCTCTTGCCTTAACCGAACCGTATTGGATGATATCCTTCCTCGTTAATTGATTAAATTTAGTCAGAACGAACCGCAGAGGCGCCAAGAGCGCAGAGAGAGTTAAGAAGAGAGGATAATGCGTTTGATGCCTTGTTTAAGGATGGGGACGTTGAAGTTGATGAGGAGGGTATAAAAATCAGTAATTCTCGAAATATGCTGAACTCAAGGGGTAGTAATAGAGAAATGTGGTAATAATTATTCCAAGTAAGCTCTGCTCTTGAGTCTCCTACATGAAAAAGCTGCTGAAAAAACCAGTATTTTTGGCTGTTAGCATTGCGATCGCTAGCCTTATCATTGGCTATATCGGCAACCAATTACCAGCGCTGAAAGATTTACTGCAAGCAAAGAATTCCCAGGATGTTGCAAAAATCTTTGCTGAAAACAGGATTGCGATCGCTCTTTTTATTATCATGGCGCTGGTATTTATCTGGCTCACCTACCAGCAAATAAAGCAACAACCGGAAGATGCACCTGCAAATATCGATCCCACAATTCGTCCCAGGTTACTCGAAGCGGAAGCAACTAAGGTAAAACAACGGTTGCACGATTCCTTGCATAATTTGTTAATGCTGGATTTGATGCGGGAGGAGCAACCCCAACAAGTTGGTAGAAAGCCGTTACAAACTTTATATACAGTCTCGGTTAACAATACTACGAGTCAGCCCCAGATACTCGACAAGATGGTGGATGTATTGCGACGGGGTGATATTAGCGGACGTTTATTAATTTTAGGGCAACCGGGAGGCGGAAAAACTACGACTTTGTTGAATTTGGCAAAGGAATTACTCGATATAGCCAAACAGGACGACAAAGAACCGATACCGATGATTTTTGAGCTTTCGACTTGGCGGGATGATAGTGTGAGTATTTTAGATTGGATGATTTTGCAACTCAAGCAGGAATATAACCTCGCACCAGGGATAAGTCGGGTTTGGTTACAACAGGGTGAGATTTTACCCTTGTTGGATGGGTTGGATGAGTTGGGTTTGGAAAAACAGAGAAAATGTATTCGAGCTATTAATCAATATTTGCAGGAAGATGCAACACGGGATTTGGTGGTTTGCTGTCGGCAGGAGGAATATCTTGCGGGGGAGGAAATACTTTCGACGTTACATGGTGCGGTATGTTTGCAAGAATTATCAGATAGACAAATTCAGGATTATTTAACCCAGTTGCAGCGAGGGGATTTGTGGCAAAGTATTCAAAATAATGCGGAGTTTTTGGAGTTGGCAAGGACTCCTCTGTTATTGTCGATGATGTTAGTTGCCTATCAAGGAAGGGCAATACAGACGAAGGAAGAATTATTTGATGCCTATATTGAGCGTAGATTTGAGTTGTTGCCTGTAGGGAAAGGGGAACCACAGCGCAGGAAGATTATGCATTTTTTGGTGTTTTTAGCGAAACAATTGCGAGGGACACAAACGGAGTTTTTAATTGAGAATATGCAGCCGAATTGGTTGCAGAATCGTCAGCAAAAATTGATTTTTTCGCTGATTTCTGGACTGTTTATTGGGCGGATTTTTGGGTTGATTTTTGGGCGGATTTTTGGGTTGATTTTTGGGCTGATTTATGGGCTGATTTTTGGTTTACTGAATCTTGAATTTGAAATGCTGGAAACAATTCAATTTTCATTCACAGTTACGGCACTCAGAGAATTTATTAAAAATTTTATTTCTTGGCTGATTATTGGATTGATTATTGCGTTGACTTATGGACTGATTTATGGACTGATTTATGGGTTGATTTTTGGGCTGATTTATGGGCTAAAAGGTGAGATTGTCAACAAATCAATTCCCAATCAAGGTATTAGGGCTTCTGCTAAAAATATGGTTGTGCTGACAATTTTATTTAGCTTTATTTTTATCTTTGGACAAATTTGGTTAAAACCATTTTTACTTCAAGTTATTTCAGCAAAGGAAGTCACTATAGTTTTAATTCGTTCTCAAACTTTGATAGTTTTTCTGCCATTTTGGCATGGTGGTGGAATTGCCTGTATACAACATTTTTCCCTTCGTTTAGTACTTTGGTATAACCGCTACATTCCCTGGAATTATGCCAAATTCCTTAGTCGTGCGGCAGAACGTCGGATTATCCAACAAATCGGTGGTCGCTATCGTTTTATCCACCGCTTGCTACTCGACCACTTTGCTGACATGCGTGTTTAATCAACTCGTTGATAAAAAGACGAAATATACATATAAATATTAACCTAAATCAACCCCCAATACGGTTCGGTTAGGGCAGGAGACGCGATAAATCGCCGTCTCTACAAAGGGCTTATTATTGTAAAGACGGGGATTTATGGCGTCTTTGTGATCTATAATTTTCATCAAAAAATCTTATCCGAACCGTATTGAATCAACTCCATCATCAAAACTGCGTAGAAGCTCTGCTTCTTGTTGCCAGACATGGCTTATTTGGCAAAGTTGCAAAGTGTGCGATCGCCTTTATGATTTTAAAGCGAGAATTCACTAGGTAAGTTAATAAATTTTGCAAAATTTTCTTGTAAATACAAATTTATAGATAGTAATTGGGATTATCGGTGATGAGTTTTTCGGCTTGAGCAACTGCTAGCAAGCGTTCGTCAGCGGTGAGAAATGTAAATGTTATCGTATTTGTCCCAGAGAGTTGAGGTAAAATGCATAGTGCAGAAGCCAGTTGAACAGCATCATAAGCTCTCAGGGGATGACGAATGACAAGTTGTCCTGCCATTTCAGTCACTACTGGCAACAATTCAACTTTTTGATACTGAGTATCGAAGTGGTAACGAAATGCTTGCAAAATTTGGTTAGTCTGATTAGCAGAAATACTGCCCTCTCGCTGACGACGAGCCAATGCACTAAAAACTTCAACCCAGACAATTCGGGTAACGACCAATAAATTACCAGTTTCTTGAGCAGTTAACGATTGAATCCAAGCAGTTCCTGTCTCTGGAACATATCGTTTAAGCAAAGCACTGGTATCTAAAAAATATGCTGCTACCACTCACCTCGATCCTCAATGATTGTTTCTGAAAGTGGTTGACCAGCAACATGAATAGACTCTACCATTGCTACCAAATCAGCGTCAGAAATCGGGGGAGCATCAGAGGAAGTTGGAGGAGTAAGTAAACCAGACTCGTAGAGAGGTTCAAGCAAAGGCAAAAGTTCAGTCGTGGTTTGTTCGGGTAACACTTGTAGCCAAACAGTTTGGCGCTCAGAAAAATTTACTGGAGCCAAGGGACGCAACACTCCATTTTCGTAAATTGCCGGAATTGCCTTAGCCATTGAAATTAATTGACTTTTAGTTTTAAGGCTATTTTATGCCAAGTCTGTTGGTAGTTGTTAGCCATCCATAAAGTACAAATGTCCGCAATGCCGAAACAGTGGATTGCATTAGAATATTCAAAAGCGATACGCGTAGCGTCAAGCCTCCGGCTTATCGCCTTACGGTGATTGCAAAGGTGTCACTGCCCAAAGGGCGATCGCCTCATTAACCCCATCATCACAAGTGCGATCGCCTAAATCAACCTCATCACCAGAAATGCGATCGCTGATTTGACACATTTGCTAACAATGCGATCGCCCACATCAACTCCATCATCAGAAGTGCGATCGCCTACATTAACCCCATCATCAAAACTGCTGCATCTACGCCCGTTGTAGACATCGCTGATTTGACATAATTGCTAAGAGTGCGATCGCATAAATTTACAGTGATGTATATGATAGATTTTATTGTTGGCAATATGCCGTTCGCGTAGCGTGCGCTTTGCGCTTAGGCATTAAGCTTCGCTTATCGCTTCTTTGCGAGAGTTGGCTACTTACTTTACTCGTAAAAGAATGGGAAAAGTTGTTCTTCAGGAATGTATTTACTTGCCTGTCTAAAAATAGCTTTGCAAGTTCCTGTATCTAACTGCCGATGTAATGGTACTGTTAAAGTCTCTTTTTGTTCTACACCAGAACGACGCAACTTAATATGACTACCCTTTTGGCTGTGTACCTCAAAGCCAAACTCGCCCAAAATTCCAACAACCTCAGCACTTGATAATCTTTTGAGTCTAGGCATATTCTAGTTGGAGTTCAAAAGTTACCAGTAGAGAAGGTTTATCTACTAAGCCAAATTGAGTTGGATCTTCGTCTTCTAAATGCAAAGCAACTGCTTCACGAAGGTTATGAACAACTTCATCCAGAGTCTCTCCCTGAGTTACCACGGAAACTTCTAGACATTCTGCTACGTATCCGTGTTGTTCACCTGGATGAATGACTGCTCTAATATTCTGCTTCAACTCCATAAGCCATCTTAAAAATCCAAGAAGTCTATTAAGTTAGGTTATGCTTTTATGCTACACCATTAACTATAAATAATTCGTATCCGCAACAAATCAGTGCGATCGCCCACATTAACCTCATCACCAAAAGTGCGATCGCCCACATCACCCCATCATGAGAAGTGCCATAGCATATTTGACAAAGTTGCTTAGAATGCGATCGCCCACATCAACCCCATCACCAGAAGTGCGATCGCAGTTTGTCAATTGGGAATTTAGTTTTGGCGAAAAATTGCAGTGCGATCGCTTTTAAGTCTTTGACTAGGAATTTTATGATAGCGTATATGCTACCATGTATACATGGCGATTAAAATTGTAGTTGATACCAGCGTTTTTATTAGTGCGCTGATTAGCTCTAAAGGTTCTAGTAGAGAACTAATCCGACGCTGTTTGAAAGGAGAATATCAGCCTTTAATGGGGAATGCTTTGTTTTTGGAGTATGAGTCAGTCATTCATCGCTCAGAAATTATCGCCAAATGCTCTTTAACTACTGAAGAAATTTCTGCTTTACTTGCATCATTCATGAGCGTAAGTCAATGGGTTTATATCTATTATTTATGGCGACCTAATTTAAAAGACGAAGCTGACAATCACTTAATTGAATTAGCAGTTGCCGGAAATGCTCAAATGATTGCCACTCACAATGTCAAAGATTTCCAAAATACTGAATTGTTATTTCCTAACTTATCAATATTAAAACCTGAAGAAATTATTAGGAGTTAAACAAAGATGGCAACTTTAACTATTCGTTTACCAGACGATAAGCATAATAGATTGAAAGAACTTGCTCAAGCCAAAGGCATCAGTGTTAATAAATTAATTGAAGAACTTTCTACCATAGCTTTAGCAGAATTTGATGCCCATACAAGATTTAAAGCTATGGCTGCAACTGGCAACGCAGAAGAAGGCTTAAGAATACTGGCTAAACTTGATACTCTTACAGAATAAGGCTTGTAGGACGATTATGTAAATACTAACCGGAAGGTGCTTTAATCCGAAATAAGATAATCCCGCAAGTTGCAGGCAAATGTGAACGAAAGGCAAGTTCACCAAAGTCTTTATCAAAGGTCAAAAGAATGCGCTCGTCACTTTGAGCGCGGTTTAAAACTTCGGGGTCAGTAATCCCAGGAGCATCAGTACGAATCCAAATAATATCGTGACCTCCATTGCAAAGAGCTTCTACAGCAGCGAGTAGCGTCAAGCCTCCGGCTTATCGCCTTACGGTGATTGCAAAGGTGTCATTGCCCAAAGGGCGATCGCCTCATTAACCCCATCATCACAAGTGCGATCGCCTAAATCAACCCCATCATCACAAGTGCGATCGCCTAAATCAACCCCATCATCACAAGTGCGATCGCCGACATCAACCCCATCACCAGAAGTGCGATCGCTTATTTGACACAATTGCGAAGAATGCGATCGCCTAAATCAACCCCATCACCAAAAGTGCGATCGCAGTTTGTCAATTGGGAATTTAGTTTTGGCGAAAAATTGCAGTGCGATCGCTCCCCAATCCATCCCTCAAATTGTAAACGGCTCAATTTCCCGATGTCCCCACCGGCGCTGATACCACTCCGCAACCAAAGGACGGATAATAAACTTAGGAGGATTACCATCTTTAACATCTATGCGTAAACACGAGTAAGGTCTGCGCTTTTGAGAACCTTGACCGTTGCGACCGATGAAAAGATGCGATCGCCCAATCAATCTATCCTCTTCCATCAAATCGGCTCCCTCACTTCGCTGACGTCGCAAGCTATACCCACTTCCCCCACAAATAATCCAGTTAATACCAGAATCAGCACCTCCGGTTTCCACTGTCTGAATGTGTTCCAAACAGTGTGCGTGACCATTTAACACCAAATCTACCAAAGGACGCCCTTGAACGCCATCACCGACCGCTTTAGCTACCGCATTAAACACATTACGCAAACGGCTACGAATCGCTAAAGTCTGTCCCTGTTGCCATTTTGTTGCCTCAGTTACGTAGGGAGGATGATGAAAATAAATTACCCTTCCCCGCACTTCCGTAGTATTCCAAGACTCAATTAATCTCTGCTTCAACCATTCCAATTGTTCGATATCAGTTACCGTCGTGGTTTTATCAGCGGCTAATTGCTTATCAATATCAACAATAATCTCCTCAATTTGTGTCAGCTTGGCTTGCAAATCGTCAAGTTGATCGGCTTCGCTTGGATTCTCAGGATTGAGTTGGGCTATGGTTTCCATGATTTGCTGGTTTTCTTGCTGTAATTCCTCCCGGCGTTTTTGCAAAACTTGGCGATGAACTTCGCCTTCTTTCGTCGAGGCTAGCGGCAGCGGATCGTTAAATGTGTTAGAATCTAAAGCGAAAAAGTCAATACCCCCATAGCGGAAAGTATAGTAACGATTCGGAAGGCGGGTAAATTTTCCAGGCTGGTAGCTAAGACAACGCCCTGTATCCGTCCTTTGGGTATAATGCTCATCTAAATGACGAGCTAAATCACCTGGAAGCTTAAATGCCTGGAGATAGTCCAAAAACGCTTTTGCGTAGGCATCACCTTTTCCTGAACCATGCAAACCCACGTCAATATCTAATTTGGACTGGAGTAGACGACGGATTGGCAGTGTTGTCCAAGAGACTAAGCCTAATAGAATCGGCAAGTTATAATAATCGTGATTTCCTGGTATGGGTAGAATTGGCAGCTTGAAAACCATCTCGTCATAAGCGATATGCTTAGGATGTTCGCCACCTACAAGGAATTCACGATAAGGGTTGATGAAGTTTTGCTGGTAGTACTCGCTCGACCCGACTAAATAGATAACGTCACCGGTATGTAGCATAAAACGGCTTTCGTCGTGATGAGGCAGCATTAGTTCAGCTATCTTTCGTTGGGGATTGTGTCCTCGATGCGATCCGGAACCGCTATCACCTACAACCAAAAATGAGAACTCTCGATCTGTGAAACGATTATCATCCAACACCATGCGAGTTTGGTCAATGCCCCGCTCGACAATTGCCGGATCTTGCCATCGTACCCGCTGATTCATCTTACGAATTTTGTCGGCGATCGCCGTATCGGATACAAGTTTCAAAGCAACTCACTCCCTAATTTTCATGAAGGACGCACCTTTTAAGATAGTCGAAGAGGGTATTTATAATAAATAAAATATTTCTAAGGCAAAACGATTCACGCACGTATAACAGTAATAGAGCGTTTATTTTTTGTCATGACAATTTGCGTTGATAAACGTTCTTCGATTGGTAGTGCATTTTGACGTCGGTCAAACACAAATAACCAACCAAAGTTTAATCCTAACCGTGCTAAATATGATTCTAATTGCTCAATTCCTTCAGCTTGAGGGTCACGTTTTTTATCACGCCATACTTTTAATTCTATTCCTAACGTAACGCTTCTATATCTTAGGCATAGATCCATGCGATCGCTTCCAATTGCATATTCGCGTTCCAGAGTGCCACCACCGTTAACGACACGATGTAAGAAAGCCATTAATACTAAATGTGGTGCTATTTCGTGGTAAGCAGTACTACCTAATAATGGTTCCCCGTGCTGCCGCCAAAATATAATAAAGGCTTTCAGCAAAGCATCTGTGTTTAATTTGCCTGACTGGGTTAACCAACTGGGACTAATGTGGGGTAAGCTGTCCTGGGTGCCTTGGACTAAAACACGGGGAATTACTTCGCGATAAATCGGGTTAGCAATTACGAGTCCCCCAGCAGGATCGCGTCGCAACAATCCTAAATCGATTAAATATTGTCGGTCATCGTTGGGGGTATCGCCTAAAGCAAGTCCAGCTAACATTGGTTCGATAATGTCTTTAACTCGTTTTTCTCGCAGTTTTTCTGCTAGAGAATCGAGATGGGTGTCTTGACGGGCAATTAATATTTCCTTAGCTTGTAAAATATGCTCTTTGGTAATAGCAATATTTCTATCCTTGACCATTTTTTCCACAACTTCCTTGGCAAGGGCATTTACTAACCAAGGCTGTCCTTGAGTTAAATCAAACGCTGTTGCTGTTGCTTCTGGGGTAAAAAGTTGTCCGGTTTCCTCTGTATGTTGCTGGTATAGTTCTTCCACCTCTGCGGCGTTGAAATTTCTGAGGGTGATGGAACTGACTTTAATATTAAAAGGACTGGCTGTATTTAATCTATCACTTCCACCCGATGCAACTTTATAATCGCGTACATCCCGCAATCCAATTAAACCAAGGGATGAAGGGAAGTTTTCCGGACGACTGCGATAACCATCACGTAATTGCCGCAACACGGAAATTAGGGTTTGGTCTTCTAAAGAGTCGATTTCATCAATAAATAGCACCAACGGACGCTCGATTGCTTGTGCCCAGGCTCTTAAATTTTCGTTAATTCTCTGTCCAGGAGCATTATAAATCCAAGTTGGAGGGTGTAGTTCTGGAGGTAAATAATCCTCAATTGTATTTTGCCAAGTTCCCAAAATTGCCAATTCTGCTGCACCAGGGTCATGATTAAATGCACTTCCCACCTCCACCGATACCATCACTGCTGCATAACGTCCAGTTGCGGTAAGCTGTTTTGCTAGGGATAGCATTGCGGTAGTTTTACCTGTTTGTCGGGGTGCATGAAGGACAAAATAACTCTCTTGTTCGATCGCCATTTCCAAGTCGGGTAAGCGACTTGTAGGTGACAGCATGTAGTGTTTGTCTGCTTTACAAGGACCAGCAATGTTGAACCAGCGAGGCATTTAGTGTTTGCTTCTATCGGATACTTTGAGTTTAGTGCGATCGCGCCAGATATTTCAACAATGAAGACTTTGTGAGAATATAGTTTTGTTGCCGAGCAGTTATCACCTATGATTACCACCGAGCGTCGCTACAATTTAGATGAATATCGGGCGATCGCTCGAAAAGCAGAAGGACGCAGCGAATATCGTGATGGAGAATCAGTTGGGATTGAATTAGCGATCGCCGAAATTTATCGCGGAGTTGTTTTTGAGTAACCCTATTAGAAATCTGGTGTGAAAAACAGACTATTCTGTGCTACGTCTAATCAAGGGTTTCAGATAATATTATGTCCTGATATTTAACATTAGTAAAAACATCGTAACCCTCGTAGAGACGTTCCGCCGGAACGTCTTTACAAAGGGTTATGTCCTGATATTTAACATTAGTAAAAACATCGTAACCCTCGTAGAGACGTTCCGGCGGAACGTCTTTACAAGGGATTCCGTATAAAGCATATTTAAATTCGGTCGATGTCTATTTTGCCGATAAAGTGCGGGGTAATTCCACCCGAAAAGTAGAACCCTGCCCTAAACTGCTTTCTACATAGATGGTTCCTTGCATTAATTGCACTAAAGCATCAGTAATTGCCAGTCCTAAACCTGTCCCTCCTTGGCATCTGGCTAAGGACTGATTTGCTTGGCGAAACTCTTGAAAAATCAACTTTAAATCTTTTTCACCGATGCCAATTCCAGTATCGACAACAGCGATCGCTAACTTATCTTTGGGCAGTTCGGTAAGTTCAATAACCACACTACCCGATTCGGTATACTTAATGGCATTATCTAACAAATTGGCAATAATTTGGTGCATCCGGCTGGGGTCATTGACTACAAAAATGCTCGGTTGAGCTAAATAAACCTGCAAATTGATATTTTTGTGTTCCGCTAGCGATCGCATTTCTTCAGCAGTCGTTTTCACCAATTCTGCCAAGTCAAACGTTTCTAACTCCAATTCCAAACGTTTGGCTTTCAGCTTGGTATAATCCAAAATATCTTCAACTAACGACAGCAAGTGCTTACTATTGCTGTATATGTTTTCCACCATGTTGAATGGTTGCTGCTCAACATTCGGGCGAAATCGGCGTAGCAGCACATGAGAAAATCCTAAAATCGCGTTTAAGGGAGTACGCAACTCGTGGGACATTATTGACAAAAATTGTGATTTGAGACGATCTGCTTCTACTAATTGCAAATTTTGCAGTTGCAGTTCCCGTAGTTGTTCTTCAGCTTGCTTGCGTGCGGTAATTTCTCGCAATTGCCAACGCAAAGCGATCGCCTTATTATTTCCATCATATACAGTCACCACCGTCATTGCCGCGTCGCAAACCGTATTGTCTCGTCTAGACAAACGTACTTCCCATTCTTGCAATCGCTTCATACCATAAAGTTGCGTCAGCATAACCCGAAAAGCTTGACGATCTGTCTCTGGAATGAAGCTAATCAGCTTTTTACCTATTAGATACTTTTGGTCGATGTTAAGCAACTTGGCAGCAGCATAATTTGCTTGGGAAATTGTACCCTTAATATCTGTTACTAAATATCCATCCGGTGCAAAGTTAAACAAATCTTGGTAGCGTTGTCGTTCTTCTTCTAAATACTTGTGAGTCGCTATCAATGCCTGATTTGAAGAACGCAATTCTTCCATTGCCGCACACTGTTCTTGTAACGCTGCCCAAAACGTCTTCAGAGTTTGATTCAATAACTGTAATTGTTGCCCGGTGAATACCACAAACTTCTTAGAGAATTGTTTGCCCGGTTGAGGAACTTTTAACTGTAGGTCAAGTGTTTGTTTAGAATTTTTCGCATTCATGAAGCCTCTTGTTAATTTTTTTTATTAATGAACCTAAAAAGTGAAATTTATGCTTAAATTAATTTTTCTTATGAATTTTATAAAAAAAATTAAATTCCCAAGGCAAACAATAAACGAATTAGTTTTTTCTTGTTTTAGTTGTGTTACATAAATTCCTGTTGTATTTGTATCAAACCAAATTTTGACAAACAATCTTTTGCCTGTTTGCTAATTTGTAAAGTACTTATTACAGCATACAAGTAGCAGGCATCACAATTTGATGTAACATTCCAACTTCTATAGTATTAAGCTGTTGTTAAAGTTGTATCTACATTAAGGTTGAGGTAAATTTATCCGAAAGTGGCAAATCAGAATTATCTTCGTTCTTTGCTTTGAAGTGTAAATTTATAATTAATTGGCATGGGTTTAGTAGTAAATTAAAACATATTATGACTCTGCGTTTAAAAAAGCTACGAAATTAATAGACAGAAGAAGTAGAGACGCGAAATTTCGCGTCTCTACAAGGGTTTTGGACAACGCATAGTTCATTTTCACTCCTATGTCAAATCCAAAAAGGTACTAAAGACTTTAACTTAAGTATCAGATGGGGTATCTTGTGTGTTTTTCATCTCAATTATCAAGTTAGGAAGTCCCTCTAATTTTTCCACAGGCACAACTTCTTCTTGCATCGGCACAAAAACCTTCAAACCTGCGGGAACACATTTAATCTCAATGGGAGTTGTTCCAACTAGTTCACCATCTAAGACAACCTTTTGGGGTGGTTCGGTGGTAATTTTGAATTGTTTAGAGCGCAGATAGCCGATGTCATTTCGCTCGACTGGGATACCCGCAGAAGCAGTTTGAAACAGATGAAGTGTTGCCGCGATCGCTCCGGCTTTATTAGCCGGCGCCACTATAGTTAAATCCAGTAACCCATCATCCACAATAATTCCCGCTGCTCCTTGAGCCAAAACTGAAGTAGGAGGTGCAGCATTTGCTACTGTCACCGCTACAGCTGAAGTTTTAATTATCTTCTCATCAGTTTCGATTTCTACATCAAAATTTTCTAAATTGCTTAATTCTTGCAGTCCTGCTAAAACATAAGCCATGATGCCAAAGCGATTTTTTGCATCTCGGTCAGCGCGTTCCACAGTTTCGGCTTCAAAACCAATACCTGCTAGCAAGACCATCGGGCGATCGTTGCAATAAGCTACATCTACACTCCGAGTTCCTCCTTGTAAAATACTCTCACAGGCTGCCGCGATGGAATCAGGAATTCCCAAAGCTGTAGCAAAAGCGTTTGCCGTTCCCCGTGAAATGATGCCAAAAGGAATATTAGTACCGATTACCGCATTAGCAGCAGCGGAGAGGGTGCCATCTCCCCCAGAAGCAATAATCGCATCTACCCCGCGCTCAACTGCTTGCTGTGCAAGCTTGTCAGCACCGATTTCTTCAGTTGTCAAGTAAATATCTAAGTCAATTTCTGGCTCTAATATTTCCCGGATTTGTGCCAGTTCTTGTTCTGGATTACCTTGACCAGCAACCGGATTAAAAATAAGACAAGCGGAACGATTCATAAAAATGAAAAACAGATTCTAAATCATAAGTATCCAATTATTACTAACGTTGCGGCAAAATGCAAACTTCCATCTCACGGCAGGTTTACCGATGATTGTGATTTGGCGTTTTCTTTATCGTCATAATTATCTCAAGTCTGAAAAAATGCGAACATCTGGAATGAGGTTCTATATTATAGCGGTTCTCATTTGAATCACATACATGTTCAAAAAATAAATGTAGAGACTTCGTGCGATCGCGTCTCTACATCGCGTATTGCACGCAACCGAAAAGCGCTATATACTGCGTTGCCCAAAATACGAGCGTAAAGACTAGCAAGTGCTACGTCTAATCAAGGGTTTGGGATAATGCATATTTAAATTCAGTCGATGTGTATCTAATCTGATCCACCTCCTTAAGAGCTAACCAGTTAACAAAAATTCATAAAGAAAAGTAAAAAACAAACTTAACTCGAATCAAGAAAATAGCCACACTTCAAGTCACGCACTGCGGTAGTCTAGATGAGAGTAAAATAATTGCCTGGTTTAACATACTGTATTTATGACATTATCTGTTTCCAGTCCCCCACGCACAATTCGCATCGGTACCCGCAAAAGCCAACTTGCTCTAGTTCAAACTCACTGGGTACAAGAACAACTTCAGAAACTCTTTCCTGATATCACTTTTGAAGTGCATTCCATGTCCACCCAAGGAGATAAAATCTTGGATGTGGCATTAGCCAAGATTGGGGACAAGGGACTTTTTACCAAAGAACTCGAAGTAGGAATGCTCAACCAGGAGATTGATTTTGCCGTTCATTCTCTTAAGGATCTACCGACTCGCTTGCCATCCGGGTTAGTACTGGCAACAATTACAGAACGGGAAAACCCCGCAGATGCTTTGGTAGTGCATGAAAAGCACAAAGATAAGCAGATTGATACTTTACCAGAGGGTGCGGTCATCGGTACATCTTCCCTGCGTCGGTTAGCACAATTGCGGCATCATTTTCCCCATTTTACATTTAAAGATATTCGAGGCAACTTGAATACCCGCATGGCAAAATTAGATGGGGGTGAATATGATGCGATAATTTTGGCGGTAGCAGGTTTAGAGCGATTGGGAATGAGCGATCGCATTCATCAAATTCTCCCCAAAGAAATTTCTCTCCACGCAGTTGGACAAGGTGCATTAGGTATCGAATGCCGTGCTGATGATACTGAGTTGATCTCGCTGCTTAAAGGTATTGAACATTCTCAAACACGCGATCGCTGTTTAGCTGAACGCTCTTTCTTACGTGAATTAGAAGGCGGTTGTCAAGTACCCATTGGTGTAAATACTGAATTAAATGGTGACGATTTAACATTATCTGGCATAGTTGCCAGCGTCGATGGCAAAAATTTGGTCAAAGATACCGTCACAGGTTCAGCATCCCAAGCCGAACAACTAGGCATCCAACTAGCACAACTGTTGCGGCAACAGGGAGCGCAGGAAATTTTGGATAAAATATTTACCGAGATTCAACGCGGTTCCTGAGCTGTTGTACAAGCAGATGTGATTAGATGAAGAAGTGCGATTCGTTGTACATAAGTAGGGTGGACGCCCATCCTACAGTGGAATTTTGATGTAGGCACGGGGAAAACAGAAATTACCATGCGGATTCTATTTGTTGCAGCAGAGGCAGCTCCCATTGCGAAAGTTGGTGGAATGGGTGATGTTGTCGGTGCTTTACCCAAATTCCTCAGACAAATGGGGCATGATGTGCGAATATTCATGCCCTACTATGGCATGTTGCCAGATAAAATGGAGATCCCCAAAGAACCGATTTGGTGGGGAGATGCGATGTTTCAGCACTTTGCAGTTTATGAAACAATTCTGCCCGGTACTGATGTTCCCTTGTATTTATTTGGACATCCAGCATTCATGCCTCGGCGCATTTATTCTGGAAATGATGAAGATTGGCGGTTTACATTGTTTGCTAACGGTGCAGCCGAGTTTTGCTGGAATTATTGGAAGCCAGAAATAATACACTGTCACGATTGGCACACGGGGATGATTCCGGTGTGGATGAATCAAGACCCTGATATTACCACGGTTTTCACGATTCATAACTTAGCGTATCAAGGTCCGTGGCGTTGGTATTTAGAGAAAATTACTTGGTGTCCTTGGTATATGCAAGGACATAACACGATGGCAGCAGCTGTACAATTTGCCAACAAGGTAAATACAGTTTCTCCCACCTATGCCGCGCAAATCAAAACACTTGAATACGGTGAAAAGTTAGAAGGTTTGCTGTCTTTTATTAGCGGGAAGTTATCTGGGATTATTAATGGGGTAGATACCGAGATGTATAACCCAGCAGATGATAAATACATCGCCCAAACTTTTACTCCCGACACATTAGAAAAACGCAAAGCGAATAAAATTGCTTTGCAAGAAGAAGTGGGATTAGAAGTTAATAGTAATGCCTTTTTAGTCGGGATGGTGACACGGTTAGTCGATCAAAAAGGCATTGATTTAACATTGCAAATTATGGATCGGTTTTTAGCATATACAGATGCCCAATTTGTATTGCTAGGAACAGGCGATCGCAATTATGAAACTCAAATGTGGCAAATGGCATCGCGTTATCCCGGACGCATGGCAACTTACCTACTTTATAACGATGCTTTAGCTCGCCGCATCTACGCCGGGTCTGATGCTTTCTTAATGCCAAGCCGTTTTGAACCTTGCGGTATTAGCCAAATGTTATCCTTGCGCTATGGTTGCGTGCCAATTGTCCGTCGCACTGGGGGATTAGTTGACACTGTAACCCACCACGACCCCACAAATGGAGCAGGCACTGGTTATTGTTTTGACCGCTATGAAGCGTTAGATTTATTTACCTGCATGATTCGCGCTTGGGAAGGCTATCGCTATAAACCGCAATGGCTGGAATTGCAAAAACGCGGTATGAATGAAGACTTCAGTTGGCATCAATCTGCGAAGCAGTATGTCAAATTGTACCGCTCAATTTACGGCTTGCCAGAAGAAGAGGAAGAAACCCAACAACTGGAGTCAAGCGTAAATGAACCAGTAGCTACTTCTAAATAATTGTTGCAAAACACTTGTTGCCTTCCCCTAGCTCTCTATCTTGTGGTACAGAGTTAGGGGATATATTTTTTGTTCAAATCTGAGACGTTCCGCCGGGTAGAGACGTTCCGCCGGAACGTCTCTACGTATATTTAATCACAACAAAATCTGCTGTATATTCCAACTTGCTGTTAAAGGTAAATGCGATCGCACTCTTTAGCTTTGATTAATTCCTGATACTACTGAGTTAAACCTGAAACAGCAAATAACTAGACTTATTGCGTTTATGTGCGTCAATAACCCCACCAAGCGCAAAAGTCTAATATAGGCTTTTTGAACCATTGTTCACTCAGGTATTTCAACTCATGAAAAAAGTTCCCATTGTTCGATTCTCTAGTTATACTTTGATGGGGTTAATCTGCTTAATTGCCGTACTCAGTACAAATACTTTCGCCTTAACTCAGACAGCAAGTAATTCTTCAATTCAACCAACTGATACTTCTTCTGAATTTATTTGGTCTGCTCAAGGTATTGTTTCTCAAGGCTTCCGTAAATATCAACATGAAGGAATTGATATTGCCAACGCATCTGGAACTCCTATTTTTGCGGCAGCAGCTGGTGAAGTGATAAAAGCTGGTTGGGATGATTGGGGATTAGGTAACGCCATACAAATTAAGCATCCCAATGGTAGTATGACAGTCTACGGTCACAATCGCCGTCTGTTAGTGAGTAAGGGTCAACAGGTTAGTCAAAATCAAATGATTGCTGAGATGGGATCTACTGGTAATAGTACAGCACCTCACCTACACTTTGAAATTCATCCCGATGGTCGTGTGGCAGTTAATCCCTTAAATATTTTGCCATCAACAGTTGCAGGTAAGATACCAGCACCGCAGATAACAACCCGCGCTTCTAGAGGTTCTCAAGAAAATAACCCTAACCAAGTTTCACCCCCGCAACCAATTTCCGTTAGTGTTGGCAATACCAAATGTAATGGAGTCACTGTCATACAAGGTGAGACAGCAAACGTTTGGGTCAAAGTTTGTCAAGAAAATGGTCAGATATTTTATATCGGGCAGTTAAAACAAGATCCAACCAAGTTAGTAAAAATACCCGCTTTCAATGAAGGTAATTATCGATACCGTGCTGATAATGGTAGTTTTTCTTACTACGTTAGCCCGGATAAAGTCGAAGTTTGGCGAAATGGTCGGCAGCTTCGTTCAGATATTTTTTACACTGTTAAGCAGTCTTAGAATTGCTTGAAAAAGCTGAACTGCTTTATTTGCAAGTATTTGAGTTATTTTTGTGGGAGCGATCGCGCCACCAATTTTGGTCTTTAATTATGCGATCGCCCTTCATCCGGAAAATTATCATAATTTTATCTTTTTTTAATTATTACTTAAGTAATAATTCTGTATTATTGTATGTAACCTAAAATACATTAGGTAAAAATTCGAGAAAAGCAAAGACTTTCTCGGCTAACACTCAACTTTCGATAAAAAGGAGACAATCATGGATTATCTTGCTTATTCCCACATGGCTATTGCCAATGAAGAGGGAACCGGAAGTACTGAATTAAATCTCCCTAAGTTTAAATTTAATTGGAAAAAGCATTTTAAATCTGCTTGCTTGGCAATAGCCGGAGTTGGTGTGTTATTTTCCGCTACTGTCAGCCAAGCTCATGCAGCTTATTCAGTGTTAGGATATGCCAGGACAAATGGCAATTGTTTAAGAGTGCGATCGGCTCCCAGCATCAAGGCACCCGTTGTCGGATGTCTTACCAATGGCTCACGATTAGCAATAGTTGTAGATACTGAGAACGGATTTTCTCGACTTTCATCGGGTAATTATGTAGCTACCAGGTGGATTGGCAACCGTCCTGGTACAGGGACTAGTAATTCTAATCTTGGCGTTGGTGGTCCAGTAATTCTCGGTTTAGGCTCTCAAGGTCCGGCTGTTGCCCAAGCTCAAAGAGCTATGGGAACCGTTGCATCTACTGGATTTTATGGCTATACCACAGAAAGAGCAGTGCGAAATTTTCAAGCAAGCAATGGCTTGATTGTTGATGGTAAAATTGGACCGCAAACTCGACTTGCTTTAGGATTGTAAAAAAATTCACCCAGAAGCTGTTTTAAGGCTCAGATTTTACATTGAAAGCCCACGCAGGTGGGCTTTGTACGTGTAGCCTCAGGCTTATAGCCTGTAGGCGTTTAATAAATTGGCGAACATATTACACAGCAGATTGCTTGCGTTGTTATTAAATACACGTAGAGACGTTCCGACGGAACGTCTCAGAGCGGGTTTTGGGTTTGACCCATGTACATCAACCTGAAATCTGCTGTAGTCAAATCAGGCGATAATTTTTCTTAACTGATACTCAAATAATTTTGCACAATTTGCAAGATGCGCTCTGCTGCATGACCATCCCCAAAGGGATTAATCGCATTTGCCATTGCTTCATAAGCGGTTGAGTTACTCAGCAACTCACTTGCAGCAGCAAAAATGTCTTTGCTGTTTGTTCCGACAAGTTTAGCTGTACCTGCAGCGACTGCTTCTGGTCTTTCGGTAGTTTCTCGCAAAACGAGTACTGGTTTGCCGAGACTGGGTGCTTCTTCTTGCAAACCACCGGAATCTGTGAGGAGAAGATGCGATCGCCCAATTGCCCCCACTAACTCAGCATAATCTAGCGGTTCTGTCAAGAAAATTCGCGGATGATTTCCTAAAAGCGCTTGTAATGGTTCTCGCACTGTGGGGTTACGGTGTAATGGCAACAATAAAGCTGTATCAGGAAACTTATCTAAAATCTGTAAAAATCCCTGCGCGATTCCTTGTAATGGTTCTCCCCAATTTTCCCGACGATGCACTGTTGCTAAAAGTGTGCGATGTGAATCCCAGTTTAAACCAGGTATATTGCAAGCAGGTTTCCGACTTGCCACATTTAACAATGCATCAATTACCGTATTACCCGTGTGGTGAATTTCACCCAAAACCCCAGAACGTTGCAAGTTTTCCACAGCCAAAGGAGTTGGGGCAAAGTGCAACTGAGTAAGTTGCGAAATCAACCGTCGATTAGCTTCTTCTGGATAAGGATTAAATAATTCATCAGTTCTTAAACCCGCTTCTACATGACCTACAGGAATTTTTTGATAAAAAGCTGCCAAAGTCGCGGCAAAAGCCGTTGTGGTATCTCCCTGCACTAATACTAAATCTGGCTTGCTTACTTGAAATAACGTTTCTAAACCTCGTAAACTACGACAGGTAATGTCACTCAGAGATTGTTGAGGCTGCATAATCTCTAAGTCATGATCTGCCTTCAAGTTGAACAGTTGCATCACTTGCTCAACCATTTCGCGATGCTGTCCAGTCAAAATTATTTGCGTGTCGAAGCTATCTGAGCGCTGGAATACCTGAATCACCGGAGCTAGTTTAATTGCTTCCGGACGAGTACCCAAGATAATGTAAACTCGCTTTTGATTAGTCATTAAGTAGGTTGGGAAAAAAAATCGCCATTGCTCAATTAAGGCATAAAATCTCTAATCCGTGAACAACAAGATCCCCGACTTCTCAAAGAAGTCGGGGATCTAAGCCTCTCGATTTTCACCGGGAAAGGCAGAGGGCAGAAGGCAGGAGGCAGAAGGAATGTATAAGTGTCCTCTGCCCACGACTGAAAGGAGTAAGGGTCTGAAGCCCCTCCCAAATGCAACGATATTGGGAGCCTCCAATTGGGAGGGGTCACAATCCCCTCCCAATTGGTTCCTTCTGCCCTCAGCACGAATGCCTTCTGCCTTCTTGAAAACTCCTCCACGGATTGCGTGTGTTAAATATTTTTAAACGTATTTTTTAAGTACTTTCACTTATAAAAAAGTTAATACATTAACATATCATCAAAGAAATTTTATGGTTTGTCTTACATTAAACATAGGTAACATTATATACCTAAGTTACAATTGAATTATATTACATTCAAAAAATAGACAAGATTAGATGTATTACATACAAAAAATGACTTTAAGAGATATGTCAGAGTGTGGATTAGCACTGCGTGGCTTGGGTGATAATGCTCTGAGTATGGAAGAAGTCAGTAATAATATAATTGAATATCTTTATCAAAATTTTGTTGAGAGCTACTCTGGTGAAAAAGCTTGTGCATTAATTCGTTTTTTCAAAACCCATTCTTATAGTGAATTAACACCAAATTTACAAGAATATGCGAGTGGAATATTAAGCGATCGCATTTTAGCCGATAACCTCAAATGTTTGACACTAATGGCAACTGCGGGAGAACTGCCCGAATGGAATTCACGACATCAATCTGTGGGACATAAAGCAATTCCCCTGGCAAATGAAGATGCGATCGCACGTATACCAATGATGTCTCAACTTATGCAGCAATTAGGTTTAAATCCGGGTATTGTCGTGCAACCAGACCCTAATTTATTAGCTGACTTAGAACAAAAAATGTATAACGTCTTTTACGTTCCTGATGCATTAAATAGTCCTTATATTCCTTCACAAGCATCATTTGTAGTTCCGTTTAATGTCAAATCGGTCTTAGGGTTTGGGGGGTTATTGCCTTCAGGAAATATGTTTACCATCTTGATGTTTTTGAAGGTTGCGATTTCTCCAATGGTAATTAATTTATTTCGTCCTTTAGCATTAAATGTGAAAATGGCAATTCTCCCCTTTGATGATGGCTGTATTTTTAAAGACGATTTGAAATCAATTATAAACACAGAAATTATTGACAATCATCAAAATAAATCTTTACGATACCTTAATTCTAAAAATGCCACATTAAATCAGTTATTGGATGTTTCCGAACAATCTACTATCATTCAGTCAGATAGACTTGAAGAAGCGATCGCTAATCTTCATCAAACCTTAGATAAGTTAAAAAAAACTCAAGTTCAACTAATTCAAAATGAAAAAATGTCAAGTTTGGGTCATATGATAGCAGGAATTGCTCATGAAATTAATAATCCTGTAAATTTTCTTCATGGTAATATCAATTTTGCCGAAGATTATACTCAGAAATTATTAAACTTATTACAACTGTATCAAATTAATTATCCAAATACTCCAGGAGCGATTGAACAACTAATAGAAGAAATTGAACTTGATTTCATCACCTCAGATATGAATAAAATATTCAAGTCTATGAAAGTGGGAACTGAGCGAATTAGAGAAATTGTACTTTCATTACGAAATTTTTCTCGTCTTGATGAATCAGAATTAAAACAAGCAGATATTCATTCAGGAATTGATAGTACATTAATGATTTTACAGCACCAATTTAAGACAATAAAAAACAAGTACCCCGAAATTAAAGTTGTTAAAAAATATGGCAATTTACCACTGATAGAATGCTATCCAGGTCAATTGAACCAAGTATTTATGAATATTCTCACTAATGCAATTGATGCATTGGAATTGCGAATTGACGCAGAAAGTAAATTGCAAAGACCTCAGATTTCAATTTGTACCCAAGTAATAGATGAAGAATGGGTAGCCATAAATATTGCTGATAATGGTGTGGGGATGACAGAAGAAGTACGTTCTAAATTATTTGACCCATTTTTTACCACAAAACCTATAGGGAAAGGTACAGGTTTAGGTTTATCTATTAGTCATCAAATTGTGGTGGAAAAACATTGCGGACAAATTATTTGCAATTCTCAGCCAGGACAAGGTTCAGAATTTACAATTAAGATTCCTGTAAAAATTGAAGAATGCAGAATAGGGGTTCAGGATACACGCATTCAGGGAACACGTTGTAAATAAATGTTGCAGAGTGTATTTTATTGATTTACGCGCCTTGCCCATAAATAATATGTATGGTAAAAAACTATTGACTCTTGGCGGGTTAGGAGACTGGGGATGAAGTTTTTTATGCGATCGCAATAATATCGCTTCCAAGCTGGGTACAGTGTATTAAACAGTTCCACCCATCTGATTGCATCATGGGATAAGATCGAAGAACTGGCAGTTTATATGGAAAGTGCTACATGCTCCATCCTGACATCAGTAGCCAAGAGATTGCTCAACGCGGCAAGCTTATTTATGAGAATCGTATCCGTCCTCAAGTCGAAACACCAGACAACATCGGCAAAATTGTTTCAATTGATATCGAAACAGGCGAGTATGAAATTGCAGATGATTTAGTCGTTACAAGTCTTCGATTGCAAGCCAAACATCCTGGTGCAGCAATTTGGACAGAAAGAATTGGCTTTAATGCTGTCTATGCGATTGGTGGTACTTTGGTTAGAACTGCAAAATGATACATGGGACTGTAGTTGGACTTCAGGCACGAATTGGCGTTATTCTTCGTCTTCCAGGACACTCAGATGCAGAGCTTGAATGTGTTGTTGATACTGGTTTTGAAGGATACTTAACTTTACCACCCTCTGTGATTGCTGAACTTGGCTTGCCATATCTTAGCGAAATCAATGCCAATCTCGCTGACAATACTGATATCGTAGCCAATGCTTATTTAGCGACCATTGTATGGAGGGGGGTAGAGCGCAACATTGCAGTTCTGGCTATGGGTCGTCGTCCATTGGTCGGAACCGCCCTGCTTGAAGATTATCACCTCAGTATAGATTTTTGTGAGGGTGGCTCAGTTCTGATCGATGACATTTTGTGACTCTAAATAACAGTAATATTGATCGCACTCACCTCAGTCTTTTCACTCATCAGGGGTAAAGTTTTTTATGCGATCGCCCAAAGAATGGAAATATTGTTGTACTCCCGTAAACAGTGTCAATCGATAAACTGTTGCAAAGAGGGTGCAAGTTCCCGATTCAATCGACCTGAGCGGACAAATTCAGCATAAGTATCTGCTTCAATAGCCAGAAGTTCTGAGCGCAACTGCTCAAGTGTAAAGTCCCGTATATTCGGATATTCATCTTGTAATTTCTCGATTTCTGTTTGCAGACGCTCAAGCTCTCCTTTAATCAGCGCTTTCTGGTAGTCGCAAAACTCTGGTTCAATCCCAGGACGCTGCTCAAGTTTTTCTAAGTGTTGCAGTACTCGATTGAGGGCAGTTTGACGGGCAATTATCTCTAAATATTGCTGCCGCAGAGGTCCATCTCCGAGCAATTGCAACTTTTTTAACAAAGGTTGAATGGTCAATCCTTGTACGAGCAGCGTAAACAATACTCCGCCAAAGACTGTAGCAATCAATGCTTCGCGATTTGGTAAACTAGTTGACACGCTCAAAGCCAAGGCAATGGAAACAGCACCACGCAATCCACCCCACCAAAGCACGGTTTGCTTTGATGTGGTAATTTCCGAATTAACGAGACGATTGCTGACAAAGCTTAGTGCATAGATAGCGATCGCTCGTGTCATAATCATCGCTGCAACTGTGATGGCGATCGCACCTAAGTTTTCTCTCAAAATCGCAAACTGTATCTGATCCCCAATCAACAAAAATACAATCGAATTGACAAAAAATGCCAAAAATTCCCAAAATTCCGTGACAATCACTCGTGTACGCGGGTTCATACCAATGCGAGAGCCAAAGTTACCCAGAATTAAACCACAAGTAACGACTCCAATCACTCCAGAACCGCCTAAATCCTCAGTTATGAGGTAAGTAGCGTAAGCGGAAACCAAGGTTAATGACTGCTCCACCAAGGGCAAATCGAAACGCTGAGTTAGGTAGGAGATGCCAAACCCAATTAAAGCTCCCACCGCTACACCGATGCCCACAACTGTAAAAAACTGTACCAAAATTGTTTGGAATCCCCATTCAGCGGTTCCCAACGACAGCGCGACTAAAAAACCAAAGGCAACAACTGCCATGCCATCATTAAATAAACTTTCCCCCTCCATTAAAGTTGTGAGTCGTTTTTCTACTCCCAATTCCCGAAATAACGCTGTGACTGAAACCGGATCGGTGGCAGAAAGGCAAGCTCCAATTAGCAAAGCAGTGAAGAGAGAAATTCCGGCAAATTGATTTAAACCAAAGGCAACTCCGGCAATGGAAATTACCACCCCAATTACCGCATACAAACAAATTGGCACTAAATCCCGCTTTAAGTCTGCCCATTTTAAGTTCCAAGCAGCTTCAAACAACAAGGGAGGTAGAAAAATCGACAAAATTAAGCCAGGGGAAAGGTACACTAATCTGACATCTACCAGTGCCAGCATTAACCCCACAATTACTAACAGTAAAGTGTAGGGAATATGACGAAACCAGCTAAATATTTGTGGTAAGGTTGCCACACTCAGAGAAACTGAAAGTACCAGAAGAAATTGCTTGAGATTTTCTTCAATTGCAGCTTCTCCAATTGCTGATTCAATCGCCATGTTAAAATTCTCGTTAAACTTATGCGTTAATTTTAATCAAATTATTGTTATATAAAACATCCCTTGGGACGATATTGTGATTAAAAGATTAAAGCTAAAGTAAAAATTTTAGGAAAGTGCAATGCTTGATATTCGCCATCGCTTCCGAAACTTTAGGCAACGTAGCTTAGAACCAACCCAGGTAGAGCAGTTAAAAACAGACTTATTAGAAGAATCTACCCCGAACACAACTTATCTGATTTTAATTGTTAGTTCTTGTGCGATCGCTACATTTGGGTTACTCACCAACAGCGCTGCTGTCATCATCGGTGCAATGATTATTGCACCTTTGATGCTGCCAATTCGGGGTTTAGCCTTTGGAGCGTTGGCAGGTAATGTTAGGTTGTTTCGTCTCGGTTTAATTGCGTTAGTCATAGGAACATTGCTAGCAGTTGCGATCGCTTATACTCTGGGTTCGCTCGTCGGCATTTCTGACTTTGGTAGTGAAGTGCTATCCCGATCTAAACCGACTTTGCTAGATTTAGGTATAGCGGTGGTAGCTGGTGGCATTAGTGGTTATGCGAAGGTGCAACTCAAAATTTCTACTAGTTTAGCAGGAACTGCGATCGCAGTTGCTTTAATGCCGCCAGTTTGTGTCATCGGTTTAGGATTGTCCCAAGCAAACTGGGCACTTAGTCAGGGAGCAACTCTACTTTACCTTACCAACCTCTTAGGCATTACTTTAGCCTGTATGCTGACATTTCTAGCGATCGGCTATTCTCCCATGAAAACCGCACGAACCCCGTTAATTTGGGCACTGACTTTAACAGGTGCTTTACTGATTCCTTTGAGCGTCAGTTTTAGCCAGTTAGTCACACAAGCACGGTTGGAAAGCAGTCTCAGAAAGGTTCTGCTAAACCGAACCGTGACCTTCCAACGCTTGAACTTAGTTAAAAGCGATACTAACTGGCTAACTAATCCTCCACAAGTTAGATTAAGCGTGCGGGCAAAAGAACCTATTACCCCCAAGCAGGTGAGGTTGTTAGAAGCTTTTTTGGCAAAAGAGATGGAGCAACCTTTTAAGCTAATATTTGAAGTCAGCCAAGTTGAAGAAGTCATAGGAGATCCAACTATCTCTAATATGCCTTGGAAGAATTCAACAAAAGCTAATTGATTAACGCTCCTTCAGATAGAGTCAAATTTTCTCACTTTTTATTATTATCATCGGTGTTGGTAATTAAGCAATTAACATGAATGCAGAGATATACGCAGTTTGGGACACAATTCAAGGAATGATTAACGGCTTGATTGTCCTATTGCCTAATATTGTGCTAGCGTTAATCGTCTTTGCTATCTTCTTTTACGTTGCGAGAACAATTAAGAAAGTCGTTAAACGCTTGACCCGTAACCGTCGTCAAGCCCGAAATTTAGGAATGGTATTGGGAAGATTGGCACAAGGTACAACAATTTTGGTCGGTTTATTTGTAGCTTTGTCAATAGTAATTCCCACATTCAAAGCAGGCGATTTAATCCAATTATTAGGAATTAGCGGTGTGGCAATTGGTTTTGCCTTCCGCGATATTTTGCAAAATTTCTTAGCAGGTATTTTAATTCTGCTCACCGAACCCTTTCAAATTGATGACCAAATTGTGTTTAAAAACTTTGAGGGAACAGTCGAAAATATTGAGACACGCGCTACAACTATTAAAACTTACGATGGTCGTCGGATTGTCATTCCTAATTCTGAGTTGTTCACCAATTCCATAACCGTAAATACTGCTTTTGATAATCGCCGATTGGAATACGATGTTGGTATTGGCTACGGCGATGATATAGACAGAGCAAAGCAGTTAATTATGGAGGCAATGCATAGCGTAAATGAAGTTTTGAAAGACCCCGCTCCCGATGTGCTGGTGATGGATTTAGCACAAAGTACTGTTAATATCCGCGCACGTTGGTGGATTAATCCGCCACGTCGTGTAGACGATCTTACCTCACGCGATCGCGTGCTATCTGCAATCAAGAAAAAGCTCACAGAAAATGGCATTGATTTACCCTTCCCAACGCAACAAATTTTGTTTCACGACCAAACAGAAGAGACAGATGGCAACAGATCGCGTCAGCGTGAAGGTTGGTCCGCAGGTAAAGGTGAAGTACCAAAATCGCGTCGCATCAGCGATTCGCTTAGGTTGTTGGCTGAGTTACAAACGCAAGGAAATGGCAAGTCTGAAAAACCTTAAGTTGAGCAAGTTTTGGGATGCACTCCACTCTAACTATTGGTTTATATCAATAGTAATGGCTTCTTAATATATTTAAATTTGTAATATATATCAATTCCAATCAAGTTAAAATTTTCTGTAATACCAATTATTTGTGAAGCTGCATAGAATTTGACCCCACCCCGCGAAGTCCCTACCCGCTCTTCGTGGAGGGGAAAATCCGGTTCCCTAAGAGCTTGCGTTTTGCCAATGGTTTTGTCATGTACAGTCATAATGCTTCGTGGAGGGGAAAATCCGGTTCCCTAAGAGCTTGCGGGGAGGGTTAGGGTGGGGTTCTTTCTATGCGTCTTCACAAATAATTGGTATAAGCACATAAATATTACCTGGAGGTGCATATGTTAGATAATCTAGAATCATTGTCACATCCGCCAAGCAAACAGCAATTCCTCACTACTTTTCGTTTAGTAAGTCGCATTAGCTTCTGGGTACAGTTGACGCTAGGTGGTGTTTCTGGCATTGCTTTGTTATTTGCTTGGTTTAGCCGTAACGTCACTATACAAACGAACAATACAGCTATTGGGTTCGGTGTCTTTTTAGGTACTGTTGGTATTTTGTTGCTGTGCTTCCGTGTATATTGGGCTTTACGTTACAGGCATTTGGCTAAACTTATACAAACATCAAATTCTCAAATCCATCTCAAGAAGGAAGACGTAATTAAAGCTTTACGTCTGGGACTAATTATTAGTTTAATCGGGCTATTAATATCTTTTGTTGCATCGGAAGCGACGGTTGCAGTTATATTAGGAAAAACATTGGCTCAACCTCAAGGAGTCGCGGTTTATCGACCGGAAAATCTGATTCGTTCACTAGACATTTTTGTTATGCTCGCAAACGTCAACATGATTGGCGCTCACTTTTTTGGTGCCGTTACTTCTTTGGGTCTACTATATTGGGTAGAAGATTAAAATTGGCGCATGATGATCGCTCTTGTAAAGCTAAGGTAAACAAATGTCCTATAGCGATTTTACGTTACGACGTGTCAAACAAGATTTTAATTTAACAATCGTTGAAGAAACAACTTTTTTAACATCTATCGAATTACAACAACCAAGTCCTTTTTTGGCAGAATTTTTGCAGAAATATTTACCTCTAGCTCTAGCGTTAAATACTGAAAAAGCTAGGTCAGAAATGCTTATATGTCCTATTTTGTTGGAACTTAAAGATATTTTTCCACAGAAAATTAGTTTATTTTCTGGAAATGATTTTTCTGTAGACCAATCAGTAGGGCTAAATGGTGTTTGCGATTTTTTGATCAGTCGTTCTCCCGAACAGTTGTTTATTAATGCACCTGCGGTAGTTGTGGTGGAAGCAAAAAAAGAAGATTTGAATGGAGGGTTAGGTCAGTGCGTTGCAGAAATGATTGCAGCACAGCGTTTTAATGAACAAAATAATCAGTCGGTTCCGATTATTTTTGGTACAGTTACTACCGGGGACAGATGGAAGTTTCTCAAGCTGGAATCTAATACGGTAACTATTGGACTTTTAGAATACAATCTTCCTCCAGTTGAGCAAGTTCTTGGTATTTTGGTCAGTTTTGTTGCACATTATTAGGTAGAAAAGTAAACATGAAAAAACCCGGCAAGACCGGGCAGATGCACTGTTTGTCGAATATGGTAGTGATAATTAAACTTCGACATCACAAGTTAAAGGACAAGCAGCGTAGACGGTCGTTTGTGTTTCATCTGCCTCTCCATGTAGCCAGCTTAACCAGCTGACTTGACTTGGATGAACACCCTTGAGAGTTAACATCCCAGCAGCGAAAACAATAGCCATTACATTAAACAAAATCAAACCACCAGCAACTAACAAAACAGCACTAACAGGCATCACAGATTGTAAGACAATCGACAATAAACATCCGACCGTAGCCATCAAGACAACTAAAGGAAAGCCAACAACCAGCAAGCATACTGCCAAAGTGAAAGACCAGATTAAAAAGCTTTTGATCATCAACAAAGACTGAGTTTTGCTTAAATTAGAGCTTTGAACTGCAACCATGAATTTTCCTCCCAAGAAAGTCTGAAAAATTTTTTTTGCTTGTTTAAAGCAAATTCGATATCTCAATGAACTTTAGTATATAAAACCCAATCGGGTAAATGAGCATTTAGTTAATAAACTTTACAGTTAAGCTTTGGGGATCATGGATAAATGTCCTGATAAGCATTTTCTTGACTATTCCTCCTTAGTATCTGCCTTAAGGAGTAGAAGCCAAAATGTATTAGTTATAGAATTCGTTACCAGCGCTACAGATAATTTTGGCTTAACATAACTTATCAAAAACAAGGCTGACTCTCATAATCGCTCTTATTAGGCTGAACAATTTATCTGCATTTGTTTTCGCTGTTATTTGCTAGCTAGGTGTATAAATGCTTAACACAAGTTTCTCATCTTTAGATGAGTATATTTACATTTAAGTATTAGCTATATTAAATACAACCTTTTGTATGTGTATATGCTGAAAGACTCTCTCCTGTTGATGTGTTAAACCAGTCTATATCAGGAATAATAATTTTTTTTGAACTGATAGGTAGTCGAAGTAATAAAAAACGGATACAAGTGAAGGCAGAAAAGAGAGAACTGGTGATAGACATTTATTTGCCTTATCCCATTACCAAGTGAGTAAGTAGGCTGCGGTGCGATCGCTCCGCGATCGCGCTTTAATTGCACGCCTGCTTCATTAAAAGCCGATTTTTAGAACCAAAACTAGCCGCTAATTCCACCTATGAAACAAAACGCAAATTAATTTGAAGATATATGACAGAATCACAGCATCCAGCAAATTCGACACCGATCGCAGCCCGTAATATCCCACCACTGCCCCCACCACCACCAGCAAGCTTAAGCACCCAGCGTCAAGCTACCCAAACCCTGGACATGACACCAGAAAAGACTGCCAACCGTGCCGCGATGAATGCTGCACCACCTCCCCCACCAAGTTCTGCACCTGTTGCCTCTCATCGTCCGGGTACTCCACCCCCAATGCCCGGTGCAGTTCAAAAAAAAAGCAGTCCGGGAATGACTTTATCCCAGTTGATAAAAGAAGCTTTCGATAAAGGTTTTTCTGATATTCATTTGGGTGTCGGTGAAGTGCCTCGCTTCCGCAGCCGAGGAGAAATGATGCAAACAGAATATCCAGAAACGGATAAAGAGACTTTTGTCAGTTGGGTGCGGGAGGTGCTGACAGAAGCCGAAATGAAGCAGTTTGAAGAAAATCTCGAATTTGATGGAGCAACTCAGTACGACTTTGCCCGCGTGCGGATTAATATCTTTGACTCTCTCAAAGGCTATGCGATGGTGATGCGGTTAATTCCGCTGAAGATCCTGACTATGGAACAACTGAACTTGCCTACAGTTTTTCGCGATCTTTGCCATTACCATAAAGGTTTGATTTTGGTGACGGGTCCCACTGGTTCTGGTAAATCCACTACAATGGCGGCGATGGTTGATTACATTAATAGGGAGATGGCTAAACACATCATCACCATCGAAGATCCAATAGAATTTGTCCACAAAAGCCAAAAATCGTTGGTTAAACAACGGGAAGTAGGAATGCATACCCGAAAATTTGACAACGCTTTAAAAGCAGCTTTGCGGGAAGACCCAGATTTGATTCTGGTCGGGGAAATGCGGGATAAAGAAACGGTGAACACTGCCCTGAAAGCCGCTCAAACAGGTCACTTGGTTATGGGAACCCTCCACACCAACAGCGCTGTGAAAACCATTGAGCGGATTCTTAATCTTTTCTCTGCTGGAGAACAGGATGCGATGCGGGTAGCGCTTGCTGAGTCTTTGGTGACAGTCATTGCTCAAGGTTTGTGTCGCACGACTGATGGCAAGCGTGCTGCTTTCCACGATATCCTAATTAATACGGACGCTGTTAAAGAATGGATAAAAGACGGTAAATATGATGAAATTGGCGAGTTGATGAAACAAGCTGGTTTTGACGGCATGATTACAATGAATCAGTCTCTGCTCAACCTTTATCAAGAAGGTCGCATTACTGAAGAAACAGCTTTGGAGATGTCACCAACTCCTAACGAAATGGCACAGTTTCTCCGAGGTCGAGTATAGGGGCTAGGGACTAGGGACTAGGGACTAGGGACTAGGGACTAGGGACTAGTACAGCACGGCGTAAATAAACCACCCATTCTCAATCGTTAAAAAGCTTACTCCATATTACTTTTGACTTTTGACTTTTGACTTCCGCCTTGCGGTACTAGGGACTAGGGACTGGAAAAAGAATTATTACTGATGCCGGATGCCCGATGCCCGATGCCCGATGCCCGATGCCCAATCCCCATCCCCCAATCCCCAATCCCTTGAATCCAGATAAACCACTTTTACCCCAGTTGTTTAAGGGCATTGCGCTATTTACACCTGGAGGAGATTTAATTTATTGCATCGACCCTGCCAAAAAAGGTCGATGGCATTTGCATTTGTGCGCTTTTTTACAAGAAATTTTAGACTTACCAGAACCGCCTCATTTTTTAGTGCCTTGCTATACGGCAACTATTGACCATTGGTTAGATCCGCGCACTCAGCAAGTGCGAACTTTTGCCGAAGCTTATCCGTTAGTAATGCGACATCAGGCTGTGCTAAATGCTGTTTTTGGCACGGGGGATTTAGTTTGGCATTCCTCTCCGTGGCAAGAGGGATTGTGCGATCGCATGGTACTATCTAGTTATCGATCTTCATTTGAGCAACTTTGGCAAGACCATGATTTAATTGTGCGTTTAGAGTTCTCTGAAGCTAAAGTATCTCCAATACCGATCGCCGCAATCCAAAAAACCGAACCGAAAACTCAAGGCTTTGTTCTTCGCTTATTTGTTGCCGGACATAGTGCCAACACTGAACGCATTCTTCAAAATTTACACGAATTGTTAGAGCGATCGCTTAAATATCCTTACACTTTAAAAGTTGTCGATGTTTTGACAAATCCTGAACAAGCAGAACTCGATCAGGTTTCAGCAACTCCCACTTTAGTTAAAGTTTGGCCCCACCCAATTCGGCGAATGGTTGGTAATCTGGATAATGTGGAAAAAATCTTGCAAATGTTAGAAACTAAAAAAGGCACATTGTAGAGACGAAGCATGTGGAACGTCTTACGACTTCCTTCTCATTGAGTGCGATCGCTTCAACGTTTTAGGGACTTCCAGAAGGAGAAAATTATATTGGGCAAACGATCGCTTGATAAAATGGAGAGCTAGAATATCTCAAAACTAACCGTCACTTGAGCTGCACAAACCCCTCCAGTCTACTTACTCAGTCAGTTAGCTGGAACTTAAATGCTTTCGGATGCGACACTTTCCTAGAATCATAAGTAGTTAGTGTTTCAGATGGAAAAAGTTGGTTTTGGATATTTACACAAATCAACAGATACGCTCCGGCTGCACGCAAGGCGAGAAAGTAGGATGGGATAATAGTGAAATTGCGACCAAAAGAACCATTAGAGCGATCGTGGATTGTACGCTTTGGAGCTGCTATGCTGCTTTTTGGTCAAGTTTGGCTGCATTTACTCCAAGGAAAAATGCACAACCGTCATATTATGGAACATATGGTCAAAGTAGGACCTGGTTCTATGTTTCCAGTTTTGCTAGTGAGTGGTTTTGCCGGGATGATTTTTACCATTCAGACGGCAAGAGAATTAGTCCAATTTGGTGCGGAAAATGCTGTTGGTGGTGCTTTTGCTTTAGCCTTTTGCCGAGAATTAGCTCCCATTTTGACAGGTTGTATAGTTGCCGGACAAGTCGGTTCTGCTTTTGCGGCAGAAATTGGTGCAATGCGAGTCACAGAGCAAATTGATGCACTTTATATGCTGAGAACCGATCCAATTGATTATTTAGTTCTTCCCAGAGTCATTGCTTGCTGCTTGATGGTACCGTTATTAACCATTTTTGCCTTAGTTACCGGCATAGGTGGGGGAGTTTTTGCCGCCTTACAATTTTACCAGATAGCGCCGGAAACATTTTTAGAGTCAGTTAGAAGTTTTTTAGAACCGTCAGATTTGGTGATTATTGTACTGAAAGGATTTCTCTTCGGTTCAATGGTTGCTATCGTCGGTTGTAGTTGGGGACTAACTACCAAAGGAGGAGTAAAGCAAGTAGGAGAATCAGCAACAGCGGCAGTTGTGACTACTTGGGTATCAATTTTTATAATTGACTTTGTTTTATCTTTGCTGCTATTTGACAAACCTATATTTTAGGCGATCGCTCTTTGAAAAGTCATCCTCAGAAAACTTTAAGTAACTACAGTGAGAATGTCTACCTTATTTTATTTAACTGCTAAAAACTACAGATACAAAAAAGGTAAGTTGATTTCCGAATTATATCGATTTTTTCAATAATATCTTTAATTTTAGTATCAGCATTATTCAATAAAGATTCAATATCATCTTTAATCTTGGTTTCGAGTTTTTCTGTTTCCTTTATTGCTTGTTTAATACGTTCTTTAGCTATGTAATCGAACTTATTAGCTAAGGGATAGATTTTTTTATCAAATAAGTAACCTATCTCTTTACTATTCTGTTTGGCAAAATCTCGCGAAACATTCTTTGTAGAACGCTCTAATTTTTTTACAAAATCCCTAAATACCCATTCGAGCATTTTTATTATCCTTTTATTGCTTATTAAAAAAACCAAATTCTCTTAAAAGCGTTGGTGGGCATTGCCCACCCTACGTTTATTAGGAATGATCTAAGATATTAGTTGTCAGTTTACAGAAAACACGCGCTTGTCTATGCTAAAAGCAGCCTCTTATAAAAGCGACCTTCCTACACATTAAAGCGGAATAACATCACATCTCCTTCTTGCACAATATACTCTTTACCCTCACTTCTAACTAATCCTTTTTCTTTTGCCGCAGTCATCGAACCAGTCGTCACCAAATCATTGTAAGCAACAGTTTCAGCGCGAATAAATCCCCGCTCAAAATCAGTGTGAATTACACCAGCAGCTTGAGGTGCAGACATTCCAGCATGAATTGTCCAAGCACGGGTTTCTTTTTCACCAGATGTGAAATAAGTTCTTAAACCCAAAAGCGCGTAAGTTGCACGAATCAAAGATTTTAAGCCACCTTCTTCTACACCTAAAGATGCGAGAAAATCAGCTTTATCTTCTTCTGGCAAGTCAATTAATTCTGATTCAACTTGAGCCGAAACTACCACAACTTGAGCATTTTCTTGGCTGGCAATTTGGCGGACTTTCTCCACAAAATCATTGCCTGTTGCTAAGTCATCTTCCGAGACATTAGCAGCATATATAATCGGTTTCCCTGTGAGTAATCCCAATCCTTTTATTATCTCGGTTTCTTCTTCTGTCAAAGTAAGTTGACGGACTGATTTGCCTTCATTTAAGGTTGCAGCTATATTTTCTAAGAGTGCTAATTCTAACTGTCCTTCTTTGTTAGTACGCGCTAGTTTGCGAGTGCGTTCAATACGGCGTTCAATTTGTGACAAATCAGCTAAACCGAGTTCTAAATTGACGATTTCAATATCCCGCACTGGATCTACTGAACCGGCAACGTGGATAATATCATCATTCTCAAAACAGCGCACTACATGAACGATCGCATCCACTTCTCGAATGTGGGAGAGAAATTGATTTCCCATTCCCTCACCTTTACTTGCACCTTTAATTAAACCGGCTATATCGACAAATTCCACCTGAGCCGGGACAATCTTTTTAGCAACAGAAATCTTTGCCAAAACATTTAAACGTTCATCTGGCACAGAAACAATGCCCACATTTGGGTCTTTTGTACAAAAAGGGAAATTAGCAGCTTCAGCCTTGGCATTTTCCACCAAGGCATTGAACAAAGTAGATTTTCCCACGTTGGGAAGTCCAACAATTCCGGCTCTTAGCATTTTGGATTTTAGATTTTGGATTTTGGATTAAAGTCCAATCACTATCTTACAAACTACCAAGAATTAGTTTTAAACAGGTTCAGGAATTGTTTGAGGAATTGGACTGGGAACCGGCTGGGGAATCGGAGCAGGTACAGTTTGTGGTATCGGCTCAGGTATTGGTTGGGGAATCGTTGGTGCGGGACTAGGTAGCGGATTCGTTTCTGGGGTGGGAATCTGTGGTTCGGGTATAGATATAGCAGTGGGATAAATCATGGTAAGTCTAATTAGATTATTCAACTTTCCCAACCTAGATGACAAGCAATACTGCTGACATCTCCCTAAAGGCTACACCGAAGGAATGGGGAGAGGGGGAGTTAAAATTACCAATGCCCCATGCCCCATGCCCCATGCCCCATGCCCAATGCCCAATGCCCAATGCCCAATACCCAAAAATGCTCGATCAAAACCAAACACCTTTATTAGATACCTTAAAAGCCAATACAACACGTCCTCACGCGGCTTTTTACACGCCAGGACACAAGGGAGGACAAGGAATTTCACCACGCTTAGTTGATTTGTTTGGTGAAGCTGTATTTCGCGCTGATTTAACTGAGTTATCAGAGTTAGATAATTTATTTGCACCCCAAGGAGTGATTCAGCAAGCGCAACAATTAGCGGCTGAAGCTTTTGGTGCTGCACAAACATGGTTTCTTGTCAATGGCTCTACGTGTGGTATTGAGGCGGCAATTCTCGCGACTTGTGGCATGGGCGATAAAATTATTTTGCCGCGAAATGTGCATTCTTCTGCGATCGCTGGTTTAATTCTTTCTGGTGCGATGCCAATTTTTGTTAATCCTGAATATGACCCAATTTTAGATATTGCTCACAGTATCACCCCTGCATCTGTGGAAGCAGCATTAGAACAGCATCCCGATGCGAAAGCGGTGATGATAGTTTATCCCACATATTACGGCGTTTGTGCAGATGTGGAGGCGATCGCTCGCATTACCCATCAATACAATATCCCTTTGCTGGTAGACGAAGCACACGGCGCACACTTCGCATTTCATCCCCAACTACCCATCGCAGCTTTAGCCGCAGGTGCAGATTTAAGCGTACAATCGATTCATAAAACACTTGGGGCAATGACTCAAGCATCAATGTTGCACGTTCAAGGCGATAGGATAAACATTAACCGTGTAACTAAAGCTTTGCAATTAGTACAATCTACCAGTCCTAGTTATATACTTCTTGCTTCCTTAGATGCAGCACGTCAGCAAATGGCTTTGCATGGCAAAGAGTTAATGTTTCGCACTTTGGAACTTGCAGATGAAGCTAGAACCCACATCAGCCAAATTCCCGGATTGTCAGTTTTGGAAATCTCCCCCACAAACCTAACCCCCCCTAACCCCCCTTCCCTTGTAGGGAAGGGGGGAATTCTTAGCCCCTCCCCTCGTAGGGGAGGGGTTGGGGAGAGGTTCATTTTAGATAAAACAGGGAAGGGGGGAATTCTTAGCCCCTCCCCTCGTAGGGGAGGGGTTGGGGAGAGGTTCATTTTAGATAAAACTAAAACAGGGAAGGGTAGAATTCTTAGCCCCTCCCCTCGTAGGGGAGGGGTTGGGGAGAGGTTCACTTTAGATAAAACGCGGTTAACTGTTACGGTTTCTGGCTTAGGTTTAACTGGCTTTGAAGCTGAGGAAATTCTTGATCAACTAGGCATTACAGCAGAATTTGCATCATTGCAACATCTCACCTTTATTATCAGTTTGGGTAACAGTGCGGAGGATATTCAGCAATTGGTGCAAGGTTTTATGACTCTTGCTCAGATGATGTCAGTTAACAAAAATAAACAAGACTTGAGATTGTCCAAGCTTGTGTGGGATGATTTCATTAGTGTGGATAATTCTGTGTATATGTCTCCTAGAGAAGCTTTTTTTGCTGAAAGTGAAACAAGGCACATAGAAGAAACTAGGGAATGCATTTGTGCGGAAATTGTCTGCCCTTATCCCCCAGGAATTCCGGTTTTGATGCCAGGAGAAATCATTACCGCAAATGCGATCGCCTACTTACAACAGATTTTAGCAATGGGTGGGATGATTAGTGGTTGTGCAGATAGTAGTTTAAAAAGTCTCAAAGTTGTTAAGGATTGAACATCGATTGCTGTTTTATTATGCGTTGCCCGAAACCCTTGTAGAGACGTTCCACCGGAACGTCTCTACGTCTTTACGACTTAGGCGAGTGTGATTTTTCCGGCATGGTAATATTGTTATGATTTACCTTACCGTTTTTACCGTTGGTGTGTGCGTTATTATTGCGGGGATGAATCACACCATACCCACCGTGATTGCGTTCGTAAATTACATTAATTTCGTCGGTTTCGCTATTGCGGAACATATAAAAGTCGTGTCCCACCAGTTGCAATTGTTCTAAAGCTTCAGCAACTGTCATTGGTAGCATGGAAAAATATTTAGTACGAACAACTTCGTTGGGTAATTCCGGAGTGCGATCGCCTATTAAATCTGTAACTACCTCTGGTTGCACTACTCCTTCTATGGTTATTTGAGCATTAGTTTTCTGATCTTGACGCCGTTCTTTGTATTTTCGCAGTTGACGGGCAATTTTATCTGCCACTAAATCAATACTGGCATACAAATTTTCGCTGCTTTCCTCGGCACGGATGACGCTACCATTTGCATAAATAGTCACTTCAGCCGATTGTCTAGTATTAATTCGGGGATTGCGAGCAACACTAAGGTGAACATCCACTTCGTTTGTTAAGTTTTGAAAATGACTTGCTGCTTTTTCAATCTTTTGATGCACATATTCCCGAATTCCATCGGTGATTTCAATATTTTTGCCGTGGATGACAAGCTTCATTTGATATCTCCCGCTCAATGTTTGATATTTATTGTATTTGGTTTGTTTGCAAGGAAATGAGACTAAGGTTTATCACTGACACCAGAATATTTTCTGAACAGATTTTTGCCGACTCTATCACAATCGTGCATTTGTTCGTTTTTTTCGTGGCGTGATGATTATTGCAGAGAATTCCTCCGAACACCATTGAGGTTATATATTCAAGCTAGCACTTTGTATTTTCTAAAGTGGAAACCCTTGACTTTCCTTTAAAATCCTTTGCAAAGCTTGACATTTATTGACTTTATATTGTGCCTTTAAACACTTTTTATTTGTTATATTAGTTAATTTTGGCAATGATCCGTAGTAATCCTCAGCCATATAACCGTTGTTTGGTATATAACCAAGCGTTGATGCCATACTCAGATGCTTTACTGTGGCAGCGATCGCTTTTAAATGAACGCATATCAAACCCAAATCTTGATGACGTGTTAATCTTGCTGGAGCATCCACCCGTCTACACCTTAGGACAGGGAGCCACCACAGAATTTCTCAAGTTTGATATTGACAAAAGCCCCTACGATGTGCATCGAATCGAAAGAGGCGGCGAAGTTACTTATCATTGTCCCGGTCAATTGGTCGGGTATCCAATTTTAAATCTGCAACGTTATTGTAAAGACTTGCACTGGTATTTGCGACAACTTGAATCCGTATTAATTCGCGTACTGGCAGTTTATGGATTACAGGGCGATCGCATTCCCGGTTTCACTGGTGTTTGGTTAGAAGGACGCAAAGTAGCCGCCATTGGCATTAAAGTGAGTCGTTGGATTACTATGCACGGCTTTGCATTAAACGTTTGTCCCGATCTGACAGGCTTTGAGCGGATTGTACCTTGCGGTATTGCTGATAAATCTGTAGGCAGTTTAGCTCAATTCATTCCTGATATAACTTGTCAAGAAATACGCTCTTGTGTGGCAAAATCTTTTGCAGAAGTATTTAATGTGGAATTGATAGAAGCATAGTCAATTAAGAAGTAAAAATTCAGAAGGCAGAAGGCAGGAGGCAGAAGGCAGAAGGCAACCCACCCTTACTCATAGTGGGATTGAAACAAGGACGTTTTATACCTCGCTGCAAGCCATCTTGAGTATAATTATTTGTTTAAACTGGGCTTTAAACCCACAAAGTAAGTTTTAATTGATACTCCTAACATAAGTGCCTTCTGCCCTCGAACTTCTGCCTTTCTTGTAAAAAGTAAAAAGTAAAAAGATAATCCCCATAAATAAATTTAGGGGATTTGTAATGAACGTCTTCTTTTTTGCACTACGTGTCTCGAAACAAATGTTTTTACTTCGTTCCATAAATAAATTTAGGGGCTTTTAACCATTTTTCTTTTTCTTTATGAGTGCCTTTTAACTTTTTACTTTTGCCTTTTTTGGTAAATTTTTGAGATCAACACAGCGGACTGTTATGTTGAATAGCTTTATATCCTCAGTTTAGTGGTGCAAGTGAGCGCGATCGCCTACTTCATCAAATTATTCAACGTCTTTACCAAAACTTGATTTTGCTCATCAGTACCCACAGTAATCCGTAATTTATCATTAATTCCAGGCTGGGGAAAATAACGTACCAAAATTCCCTTTGACTTCAAGCTTTGATAAAGATATTCGGCATTTTTTTCTTTTGGCTGTACCAGCAAAAAGTTAGCTTGAGAATCCCATACTTGAAAATTCAACCCTCTCAAGTCTGCTGCTAACTTTGTGCGCGATCGCTTCACTTTTTCTGCACAAGCATTTTTATAAGCTTGATCGCTCATGGCTGCTGCGCCAATTTTACAGGCGATCGCATCAATATTATAGCTATCCTTCACCTTATACAATCCACTCAGCAACTGCGGATTTGCGATGGCAAAACCCAAGCGCAATCCTGCTAGCGAGTATCCTTTAGAAAGTGTGCGAATTGCGATGACATTCTCAAATTCTTCCACCAAAGAGAGTGCATTCTCCTGTGCAAAATCTACATAAGCTTCGTCAATCACCAAAACCCCAGATAAACTACTTGCTAATTTCCGCAGTTCCGAAGTTGAAACCACATGTCCCGAAGGACTGTTAGGAGAAGCAATAAATGTTACAGAACCATTAGCGCTGATTAGTTCTGCTAAAGGTAAGCGGTAGTCTTCAGTGTACGGAATCTCGACAATTTCCGCTGATTGCATCTGTGTCAGCGTACTATATAATACGTAAGTGGGCGTAGGATAAACTACTTTCCGTCCTGGTTCTGCACAAGCGCGAATCACCAAATTTAACACTTCATCACTGCCATTTCCGACAATAATCCAATCAGCAGGAACTTTTAAAGCTTCACTTACTGCGCTTCTAAACTCCTGTGCAAAAGGATTTGGATAGCGTCGCAACCATTCCGCATCAAAATTACGCAGCACTTCCAACACCAACGGTGAGGGAGGATAAGGGTTTTCATTGCTATTGAGTTTGATGATTTGGCTATTAGGTTGAGGCTGTTCACCAGGAACATAGCCAGCCATTGCATCAATATTCGCACGGAAGTATTCGTTCATTAGACTTCTTACAGAAGTAGGGGAAAGGGGTTCATGGGAAAGGGGTTCATGGGTAAGAAAAAACATGCATCCCTTACCATCCTTGTTCAGTTGGTCGAATGAGGATTTCGTTAACGTTAACGCGCTGCGGTTGCGTTACAGCATAAACGATCGCCCCTGCAACATCTTCGCTTTGTAATGGTGTGATAGAGTTGCGCCTTTCTATGGTACGCTGTTTAGCGATCGCATCAGTAATGTGAGTGTCTATTTCTGTGTCTACCATCCCAGGCTCAACAATCGTAACCCGTATGTTGTTTTTATACTCTTCCTGGCGTAATGCTTCTGAGAAACCGTTGATACCCCATTTTGTTAAATTATAGATGCCGATGCCCGCTCGCGCTGTTCTACCCGCCACTGAGGAGATGTTGACGATATGCCCCACTCCTTGGGCTTTAAATACTGGTAAAGTAGCATGAGTAACATAAAGCACTCCTAAAAGGTTAATGTCTATCATCCGCCGCCAATCTGAGGTATCCGCACCATCAATGTCACCAGCTAATGCCAAGCCTGCATTATTTATCAGTATATCTACGCGACCATAGTGAGCATGTACCTTCTGCACCAAATTCTTCGCTTGAGTTTCGTCAGTCAAATCGGCAACAATTGGCAAAACCTCGCCACCACTAGCTTCAATGCGTTGTGCCAATTGATCCAAGAGAAGTCCACGTCTCGCGGCGATCGCTACTTTTGCTCCTTCTGCGGAAAGTGCGATCGCTGTGGCTTCACCAATACCTGATGATGCTCCGGTGATAATTGCTACTTTCGAGTCTAATTTACCTGCCATAAATACCTCTTTGGGAATGGGACAAGGGGGACAAGGGGGAGAGTATTAAATTTTGAATTCTCCTTATCCCCTTGTTCCATTGTCCCCCTCTTCAAAAATACCTTTCCCCTTTCCCCTTTTCCCCTCCTCAAATAGATATCAGTTTTAAAACTAAAATCTGGAAATATTGCGAGTATGAAGAATGCGAAATATTGCACTTTCTTGAGATTATCACGATACCTTGACATATTTTTCAGAAATTACTTTATTTATGATATTTTCCTGACTTAAATAAAGAGCGAAAATCGTAATGCTAAGTAACAGTTAATTCAAGAATCAGTAAGAAATATCAATTCATTAAAGCTATACTTATGACTGATGAAAAAATATGTCAACATAGCTTAAGTTAAATCTAGTTAAAAGGAGTATAAGTAAAAATGGTTTTCACAACATCCAAATATGCTGTAGGTATATTCTCAATTCGCCAAGATGTCGAAGCTGCCCTTCGTGAACTGAAAAACGCAGGTTTTTCTTTAGAGAAAGTATCGCTTTTGACTAATGCCTGGATTAAAAGCACAATGGGTGAAGAAGAAAGTATCAGTAGTGCTTTAGCAAAAAGGGGTATACCTAAAGAAAGAGCCAAATTTTATAAATCTCAATTGTTCGAGGGTAATTTTTTACTTGTATTAGAAAATGTCAAGGATGAAATAGACGATGCGAAAGCGATTCTTCAGCAACGGGGTATTCAAGAGTGGGGTGTTTATCATAAGAAAGTTAGATCCGGATGGGGGAAGAAAGGTAACAAAGTAAGCGCCTAACAAAAAATTTTAAGTAGTTACATTGAAAAAACATAGGAATGGTATAGTTAAATATATGCCATTGCAAAAGTGCGTAAATTAAGGAATTCACTAAAATATTAGAAAGACGGGTTAGTGAAGCATTTTTAGTTGAGTTGAAAAGAAATTTAACAAAAGCGATATCGGACTTTGAGTTAATTTGAGTTAGTTTGGTTCTATTTGATCAACCTGGAACCAGAGCAAGAGGTGAATTGTGTTTATTGATTACATCACACTAATGCTGATCAACATGGTAGCCGGATTGTTTTTACTGGCTTACTACTTGTATGAGGGGATAGATAACCCTCGTCAAAAACAGTGGATTCCGGGTTTTGGAATTGTGGGTGCGATCGCTCTGACCACTGGTTTGCACATGATCTTGACTTGGCCCGTAATTGGTAGCTTTAATATAGCTTTTGGTGAAACTACTGTTTTATTTGGTGCGTTGTTCATGGCGACGGCGATCGCACTTTCTCAAGGATGGGAACTATTAACAATAGCGATTTACGCTTTTTTCGTTGGTTTAGTGGCGATCGTCATCGGTTCACGCATTATCAGCTTGGGGTTAACAAAACAACCACTAATATCAGGCATTGGCTTTATTTTAACAGGGTTGGGCGCCATGTGTGCCGCACCAACACTCTATTGGAAAAATCGAACTTGGCAATTAATTGGTGTAGCTGTGCTGATATTAGCCGGTTTGATTTGGGGATTTGTTGGCTATAACGCTTACTGGATTCATCTTGAAGCTTTCCAGAAATGGGTTCCCACACGAATGCGTTAATTGAATCCCCAAAGCCTTTATAAGGTAGATGCCGAAAGGCATACTGGAACCTTTGCACTGCTCTAATAAACTTACTCAAACTTAGCTAAAGCTGAATTTGATGTTATCTTCCCGTTTCAACCAAGGATGCCGGCATCTTCTTGTCCACGGGCGTTTAGTTCCGACTAAGCCAGTCGTACTTTGCTGTCAGGGGCACGCTCAAGGTTTATCGCAGCATTCGCATCGCGGTCTTGACTTACCCCACACTTGCTACATTTGAACACTCGTTCTGATAGCTTCATAGGTTGAATGTGTTGACACTCTTGACACATCTTAGAAGATGGATACCACCTATCAACCAACTCAACTTTCGTTCCATAGTGCGCCTGTTTATAAGTTAACTGACGACGAATTTCGTAGAAGCAGTTGTTACTTACAGCGGCAGCTAACTTCTGGTTAGCTATCATGCCCTGAACGTTCAAATCCAAGGGTCCGAATAACATAAGCTTTTCGGCTTAAATCAGTCGTCATATGAGTGGGTTGTATCTTGCCGAATATTTGCAATTCGAGCATGAAGAGTTGCGACTTTGCTATAGAAGCCAAGGGCATTTTTTGAAGCCTTAACTCCCAGCTTTTTATTTCCCAATACTTTGGAACGATTGTGCCACTGAATCTTACTTAGCTTGATTTTCGCTTGTTTTGTAGTCAGAGGCATAGAATTACGTATTTCCGTCATTGCGACGCAAGGAAGCAATCTCAAAGTCTTGTTTTCTCGTGACTGAGTGCGTAAGTCCTAAAGTGTTTCGGCATTAAATCTTACTCTTCTGAGGCAGATGGGGGGAGATTAATTCTTCCCCCAGACTGCCGTGCTCTTCCCCGCTTCTGGAGAAATCGCCTCTACTCTAATTGGAGCAATCCTGTCAACTTGACACACTAGATGCGGGCTTTGAACGCTGCTGGTAAAAACCCACTACTTTCTGCACATAAGCAGCCGTAAAGCCACTGTTGCAGCCTGTATAATTGCCAGTCATCCACCAACAGGCAACACCACGTACAGCTGCCGTTTCGTTGTTCTTAGTTGCGGCAAACTGCTTGTTTAACTCCCGACGGGTGATGCAAGAGACAATTTGACGTGCAGTTGTAGGGCTGTTTTCAAACTCCGCTGGCGTGAGTTCCTTTTTTAGGCATGTTCTTGACCAACCTTTGAGGGTTTCTGGTTTGACTTGCCATTCGCTATAAAGTCCATCATTGGCAGAGCCGGTTTTCGGTGCAGCTTGTCGCAATGCTTCTACCATCGCCGTTATTTGGGTATCAGATGCTGCCTGTTGTGCTTGTGCTGGCAATGAGAACAGTCCCAAACTGATAATAACTCCAGTGAGTACCGATCGCATGAATTTCCTCCTCATGACCTTAAACTTAATTCACACCCTAGCTTACTGTGGCTATTAAATTTGCCCTGAAAACACTATCTCTACCTATAAGTATTTGTTATAGTTTTTATAGACAATTCCGTTTTCATTACCATTGACCGTTTTTCACAAAATTGTTATATTTATTTACACGCTATCATAAATCACTATTTACCATAGACATTTGAACTTCTCCTATAAGCCTCGGTTCATCCCACCGAGGTTTTTTATTGCAAAGGATAATTTAGAAGATCATGCGATCGCATCACCCCCAAACCGCACATATATAAAGCTTTGATTATTTCTCCAAACTTTTCCCACCCATGGAGATTTTTTTGCTAATATAGTAGTACACTTGTTCTAGTTTAAATATAGATGACAAATGAGTTCATGCGATCGCCATCTGTCAATACCTCAGATTATTTTATAAAAAAATCTTTGTTTTAACCACCCCTATTAAGAGCAGGGGTAAAGCTTCACATCAAATCAATCATCTCACACCTACCTAAATATTTAGTCTCATGTTACTGAAGACACAAGAGAAAGGTGCAATTGCAACCAAAGTTGATCGAGCTCGCGTTGAGCAATACACTGAAGAAAATAGAAGCGTTGACCCGAAAAACTTTTACTTTCTAGCGCTGTCTGATGCCACCGAAACGATTCTACGTTATGCTTTCTTTTTAGCTGACTTAAAAAAGACGCACTCGAAAAAAGAGTATAAACAAATACTTTTACACTATGGTTTTTCAGGTGAAGAGAAAAAATATCTGAAGGTAGCAGCAGCTTTTGAGAAGTTTTCTCCAGATAATTTAGCACCCATTGAGCCAGCAACCATATTTCAATTAGCACAAAATAGCAATAAATACCAGCCAGTACTCGATCAATTGCTGGATTTAGCAGAAATTTCCCAAACTGCTGTACGTGACTTAATTAAAAAGCACCGCACTCCCAAACAAGCAAAAACGCAAAAACCCAGTATTTGGCGTCGCACAAAAAATGGCGCTAGATATTGTCAAATTCCCCCGATTCATGAAGTAGATGAAACAACCGGAACCACGCTACAAAAAATGATTGATGAAGAGGGATTATTACCCCAACAAATTGTCGCGGAAGCTATAGCTTTACGTTTAGCATATCAGCAAGGGCGGTTAAAATTCGTTTAATTAACAGTAATAAAAACATCCTAACCATCGTAGAGACGTTCCGCTGGAACGTCTTTACCTTTATCGGACAAGTTGATCGAATAGCTTTAAAAACTGTTCGGTATCAACATCTAAACAGGCTTCTACATTAGGTGGATTGGTTAATTCATCTCGGCGATCGCGCCGATCTGCCAGTGATAAACCAGTGGTAAATCGTCCTTGTGTTTCAACCATCATATAGAGTGATTCAGTCTTTACCAGACTCGGATCGATAGCGACTGCCATCGCCAAAGGATCGTGTAAATAACAACCATAAAAGCCTTCATTATCTCGATAGAAAGCCATATAAATTCCAGTGCAATCCGCAATAAACTGGGTGACTTTTGAAGGATGACGCTGTAAATTATCTTCAACAACTTGGCGGGGTAAAGGGGCTTTCATTGCAACATCCAAACCTACTAAAGTGAGGGGAATCCCTGACTCCATTACCATTTGTGCCGCATCAGGATCTACAAAAAAATTAAATTCAGCCGCAGCCGTAATATTTCCAGGTACAGTAACAGCCCCACCCATAATGATAATTCGCCCTATTTTTTTCATCGTGGCGGCATCTTTTTGAATTGCTGTTGCTAAATTCGTTAGTGGTCCTAAAGCCACAATATTCAGACTGTCACCGTACTCTTGCGCTGCCTTGAGAATGACATCAATTGCATTCTCTGTAGATGCTTCAATTGTTAGTTTGGGATAGCGGGCTGTACCATCAGCTTCTTTAAATTGATCTAATTCACCAAGCCCATCTGCACCATGAATGCCTGCGGCATTAAACGGTTGTTTAAACAGTGGTTTTTCACAACCTTTAGCTACAATGGGTAAGGTATTGGGTTGGACAATACTCAGTACCCGCAATACATTATTAGTCGCTTGGTCTACATGGATATTACCAGCTAAAACGGTAATTGCTTTCAGGTCTAATTGCGGTGAGTTCAATGCCATAATCAATGCCAAGGCATCATCAACACCTCCGTCTGTATCCACAAGCACGGGGATGGGCTGATTTTTAAGGATTGTCATTTTGGTTATTGCTCTTGTTTAAGAATGCTAAATCTTTTTAATAGAAAGAATTCAGAATTATGGGAAAATTAAACCTGTTATAGCGATTCCCACATTCATGAGGTACAGAATATTGAATTAACCGCAGATAAACGCCGATGGACGCAGATAAATTTGTACCTCAACAGATTAGGAAATGCTATATTACTTCTTAATTTCTCGTTAATTATTGGCTTGGATATCAAGGTCTTCTGGATTCTGAATCTTTACTCAAATTCTGTTATTTGTATAGCAATCTTCCTTCGATCTGGCTGTTAATATTTTGATGATGTCCAAAGAATTCTTCCAGGACATCTTGGCAGGATGTTGTGATTACCTTTGAGATGCCTAACTCTTCATGCGTTATACCTAAATTACGCTCGGAATTTTGGTAACGATAGCCATCCATACATATAGTGTATTGATGCTCTTCTTGTATGGATTCTCCATTAATAGTTAAAGATTCAACCCTATGCAGGGCATCATTATAAACCGCTTTAATACCTTGATTTAGCTGGAAATACTCACTACCACCTGATATTCGATTTTCCGCTCTCATAATATGTGCAAATATCTTGATCAGATGTTCCCCGCTAACTGTAAACTTATGAAGAATATCGTCGTAAGGATAAACCTTTTTTAAATCGCTCAATGTAACTAGAGGTCCTAATTCTGATCCACGTATTGCACCACTCGCTACAAAAACCACATCTAACATATCATCTTGTTGGGCAATAATATCAGCGATTAAGTTACCCAATTCAGTTTCTTGTTCACGCTTAGGATGGGTTAGTTTACGTGCTAATCGTCCAACCAGTCGATTATACTTGCGGTCAACTTCTTCTTTGAAGGTAGCAATCAGTTTTTCGATATTGGGATCTGGTTGTGCCAAATTGTTATCCACAGGCAGAAGTTGCCACTTCCATTCCACAATGCTGTTAGTATCGTCATCCACTACAATATCGAAACGTCCAATCTGATCTGTGCCAACTCCAGCTTGTGCAATCAAAATATTGTTGACTTCGGCAGGTTGTTCTAAAAATGTATGGGAGTGTCCCCCTATTATCATATCCACACCCCATTCTGGGTTTAGCATTGCTGCTAATTTTTTATCCTCTTCAAAACCGATGTGCGTCAGAATAATTGTTAGGTCAATGTCATCATTTTTGTAGGCATTACAAATTTTACCAACTTCTGATGCCGCATCTTCAAGGCTGACAAAGGTGCCAATACTACTATCACGTTTTAATGTCCTCAGAGCTTCTTCAGTCACAATTCCGATGAACATGATATCGAATCCATCTACATTTAAGATTAGATAGGGATTCATCAAGCGTCTGTTATACTTTTTAATATAGAGGTTGGCATTGACGATAGGAAAATTCGCCATCTTTTCCAGGAAAAGTAAGTGAGGCAACCCATAATCTAATTCGTGGTTCCCCAAAGTTACTACGTCAGGAGCCAAGTAATTCATAACTTCTATGGTTGAAATACCTTTATATTCGGTATCAATCATAGAACCTTGGAGCATATCACCTGATATGACGAAGAGTACGTTTTTCTCTTCTTGCCGAACTTTATTTATATATCCAGAAAGCAACGACATTCCACCAATAACATGACCTTCAGCTAAACCTGTCGCTTCTGCTAAAAAGTCTCCATGCATATCATTTGAATGTAAGATGGTAAACTTTTTAAATCGCTCGTTAGTTATCATGATTTTTTACTTCCAAAAAATAAGTTAATTTAAGTTCAAAACTCATTATCTTATATTTTTGATCAAAGATCAAAAATTTGACTCTGGATAAATCTGATTTTTTTCTTTCAGTAATTAGCGATGGTGACACCTCCGGGTGCGGAATCTGCAATTAAATCGAATAATAAAGCGGGAAAGACTTTGCATCCTTTGGTTTCACATACACTCGCTGTTGTGGTTCCAAGTGCAATTGGTCAAAGCGATCGCGTGTTAAATGCGCTGTCACCACTTGTCCATCATCTAAAGTTAATTCTACCTGAATTTCCCAACCCAAATGTATCAACCGACTTACCCTAGCTGGTACACTTGAGCCGTTAGGAGAAGTTTCTATAATTACATCTTGCGGACGTAAAAACATTTCTGGGTTTGCCGAATCAAATCCGTTACCTTGGAAAATCCGCGAAGAACTTGGCAACACATTCACAGGTCCAATAAAGCTCATCACAAAAGCTGAAGCTGGATGATCGTAAATTTGCGCTGGTGTTCCTACTTGTTCCACACGTCCTTTATTCATCACCACAATCTCATCTGAAACTTCCATCGCTTCTTCTTGGTCGTGGGTGACAAAAACTGTGGTAACATGAACTTCATCATGGAGGCGTCGTAACCATGCGCGTAAATCTTTACGAACTTTCGCATCAAGTGCGCCAAAAGGTTCATCAAGTAATAAAACGTTAGGTTCAACAGCTAGCGCTCTTGCCAATGCTACCCGTTGTCGTTGACCACCAGAAAGTTGCGAAGGATAGCGATCGCCTAATCCACTTAATTGTACCAACTCCAATAACTGCTCCACCCGTGCCTTAATTTTCGCTTTTGGTGCTTTACGAAGCTCCAAACCAAAGGCTACATTTTTCCGCACAGTTAGATGCTTGAACAAAGCATAATGCTGAAATACAAACCCAATATTGCGATCTTGCACGCTTTGATATGTGGCATCCTTCCCAGTGAGAAATATTTTACCACTATCCGGCATTTCCAAACCCGAAATTAACCGCAGCAATGTAGACTTTCCCGAACCTGATGGTCCGAGCAAAGCGACAAGAGAGCCACTTTCAATTTCCAGATTGACATCATCAACCGCTTTAAAACTACCGAATTGCTTGGATACGTTTTCAACTACAATGCCCACTGATTCTGCACCTCTGTAACTAAATATATCTAGCCATTTTAATACATATATCACAGACTGTTGCTTTTCGATTAATAAGATTGATCGTGGTTATTGTTACCTCATTGGTGCAAGTGAAGCCTATATGCCTTTTATCAAAGAATTGTTGAAAAAAAATCAGACCCTCGTTGAATTTCAAGAAAACGAGCGACAATTAATTTGACGTTCGGTTTTCGCTTCTGTTTGATTATGCAACAATTATCTTCAACAACAACATCTCCCACCCAATTTTATACTTGGGAAAACTACAAATGTGCTTACGAAGTTCATCAACCAATTAATGCAACACCAGAGGGGGTTTCCTTGCTGTTAATTCATCCTATCGGTGTTGGGTTATCGCGGCAATTTTGGCAGCGTTTTTGCCGGGAATGGTATAATACAGGTCGTCGCAATTTAATTTATAATCCTGATTTACTAGGATGCGGTGAGAGCGATATGCCTCATGTGGCTTATACTCCTAATGATTGGGCAAAGCAGTTGCAACACTTTTTACAAACAGTGGTACAAAAACCTGTAATTTTAGTGGTGCAAGGTGCTTTATTTCCTGTTGCTATAGAATTAGTTCAAAGAGAAGCAAATCTAATTGCTGGACTTGTGCTTTGTGGTCCTCCAGCTTGGGCAGTAATTACCAAAGAATCACCAAAATGGCAGAATAAACTAACTTGGAATCTGTTAGATTCGCCTTTTGGTAATCTATTTTATCGATATGCGCGTCGTCAAGAGTTTTTACGTTCTTTCTCAACTCGGCAACTTTTTGCTAATGGTGATGCTGTTGATCAAGAATGGTTAAATACTTTAATTGCAGGTGCAGAAAATATCCAAACTCGTTATGCGGTGTTTTCTTTTTTAGCTGGATTTTGGCGGCAAAATTATAGTAATGCGATCGCTTCCATTAAACAACCCACTTTGGTAGTAGTTGGTGAAATTGCTTCCAGCATCAGCAAAGCAGGTAAAAAAGAATCACCTGATGAACGCTTGGCTGACTATCTCGCTTATTTACCTCAAGGTAAAGGAATCAAAATGACTGGGCGAAATGTCCTACCATATGAGTCTACCCCTGAATTTGTTCAGGCGATTGCCCCATTTATCGATGAAGTTTCTCAAAGCGGGAAAATAGCTTAATTTCGGGTAATTTCGCTTTTTAACCTAGTTTTTTGGTTTTGTTTAACAAAACTACGCTTTTAGTACCCTTGACATGTCATAATCATTATGACTACGCTTCAGGTGGACTGTTATTCAAGGAGCTAAATTGATGTTGTCTAATCACGAAGGACAAAAAGTACCACAAGTTACCTTCCGTACACGTCAGAACAACCAGTGGGTGGATGTAACTACTGATGAGTTGTTTGCTAATAAGACAGTGGTTGTCTTCTCCTTACCAGGTGCTTTTACACCAACTTGTTCATCTACGCATTTACCTGGTTACAACCAAATGGCAAAAGCCTTTAAGGAAAATGGAGTAGATAGCATCGTTTGTATTTCTGTAAATGACACCTTTGTCATGAACGAATGGGCAAAAGACCAAGAGGCAGATAATGTCATCTTAATTCCCGATGGCAACGGTGAATTCACTGAAGGCATGGGAATGCTAGTAGATAAGACAGATTTAGGTTTTGGTAAGCGATCATGGCGCTATTCTATGTTAGTCAAGAATGGCGTGGTGGAAAAGATGTTTATTGAGCCAGACGAACCAGGAGATCCCTTTAAAGTGTCGGATGCAGACACAATGCTCAATTACATCAACCCCCAAGCTGCAAAACCCAAGTGTGTTTCTCTGTTTACAAAAGTGGGTTGTCCTTTCTGCGCTCGTGCGAAGGACATGCTGAAGCAGAATGGTATTGATTATGAAGAAATTGTTTTAGGTAAAGATGCTTCCACACGCTCTCTTAAAGCGGTTACAGGAGCGACAACAGTTCCCCAAGTATTTATCGATGGTAAATTAATTGGCGGTTCTGAAGCGCTAGAAGCTTATTTGAGTGTTAAATAAGCTTCCTGCTAGGGTTACAGCTATTTTCAGGTAAATAGACCACACGTAGGGGCAATTCATGAATTGCCCCTACGACAGATGTGGTTCAAATACATGAAAATTGCTGTAATTAACAGTAATAAAAATATACCTACGTCGTAGAGACGTTCCGGCGGAACGTCTTTACAATTGTAGAGACGTTCCGGCGGAACGTCTTTACAATCGAACATGATATTATGTGATTATTCGTCAATTTCACCGACGCGATGAATGTTGATAATGTCGCTCATTTTCTTGATTTGGATAAATACTTGCTCAAGCTGAGAGCGATCGCATATATCTATTCCTAAATCTATTAACGCAGGTTGTCCGAAAGCGGTTTTGACTTGAGCGTGACGGACGTTGATTGCGTGGTCGCTCAATCGTGATAAAATATCTTTCAAAACTCCCACTCGATCCAGCGCTTCAATTTGAATACTCACTGGGTAAGTTTGCGGACGATTACGATTTTCTTTGGCAGAATTCCACCTAACTGGTACTAAGCGATCGCACTCCACAGGCTCTAAATTATGACATCCTTGGCGATGGATGGAAATCCCCCTACCTCGTGTCACCACACCAATAATCGACTCACCGGGAATTGGCGTACAACACCCAGATAAATGATACATTAATCCTTCTACCCCGACAATTGGCGAATCGCTAGCACGTCCAGTTGTTGCAGGTACGTCTCGTAAAGCTTTTAACGAACTTGGTAGGGACGGAAGTTCTAAGACGTTGGTTGCAGGTTGTTCCGCCTTGACTATTTCTCGCCAACGATTTAATACTAAGTTCAAGGTGATTTCACCGTAACCTAAAGCCGCCAACAAATCGTCCACACTATGATAATTACACTTTTCGGCTACAGCTTCCATTGCGTCTGATTTGAGCAAACTTTCAAAACCTGTTTTACCGAGTTCTTTTTCTAACAAGTCTCGTCCACGAGCGAGATTTTCTTCCCGACGCGATCGCTTGTACCATTGTTTTATCCGATTTTTCGCCGCAGAAGTCCTGACAAAGTTCAACCAATCTAAACTAGGATGGCTGTTCTTTTGGGTCAAAATCTCGACAATATCGCCATTTTGCAAGCGCGTTGACAGTGGAATCATTCTCCCATTCACCCGCGCCCCCGCACAATGATTTCCGACCTCTGTATGTATCCGATAAGCAAAATCTACTGTTGTCGAACCAGGACTTAAGGAAACTAAATCCCCCTTAGGGGTGAAGACATAAACATCATCTTCAAATAAATTATCCTTGATGCTTTCTAGATATTCTTGAGCATCTTTCAGGTCACTTTGCCATTCCAACAACTGCCGCAACCAAGTGAACTTCTCATCTTGGGCTGTTGTCTGGACGTTAGAACCCCCTGTTTCCTTGTATTTCCAATGAGCAGCAATTCCATACTCGGCTATTCGATGCATTTCCTGCGTTCGGATTTGCACTTCCAAAGGACGACCTGTAAAACCCATCACACCAGTATGCAAGGATTGGTAATGATTTGCCTTGGGCAGTCCAATATAGTCTTTAAATCTACCAGGAATTGGGCGAAAGGCATCGTGAACTATAGCCAAAGCGCGATAACATTCTTCATTGGTTTTAACAATAATTCGCAATGCAGCCAAATCGTAAATTTCGTGAAATTCTTTTTGCTGCCGGTGCATTTTTTGGTAAATACTATAAAGATGCTTCGGGCGTCCGCTGATGTCGATGACTTCAATACCAGTTTGCTGCAAGCGATCGCGCAAAGTTTTCGTAATTTTATCCAGTCTTTCTTCTCGTGCTGCCCGTTTTTCGGCAACATATGTTTGAATTTGGCGAAAAGACTCTGGTTCGAGATACTTAAAAGCCAAATCCTCCAATTCCCACTTAATTTGCCAAATCCCCAACCGATTGGCTAAAGGAGCAAAAATATCTCGCGTTTCTTGAGCGTTGCTACGACGACTTTCTTCGGACATAAACTGCAAAGTTCGCATATTATGCAGCCGATCTGCCAACTTCACTACAATTACTCGGATATCTTTTGCCATTGCCAAAAACATTCGTCGGAAGTTTTCTGCTTGGCTTTCGGTTTTGCTTTTAAAGTTAAATTTAGAGAGCTTGGTAACACCTTCTACCAATTGTCTAACTTCTGCGCCAAAATGCTCTTCTATTTCCTCAATTGTAATATCTGTATCCTCGACGACATCATGGAGAAATCCAGCTGCTATCATGGCAGAACTCCCCCCCAAGTCGCGTAACAATCCGGCAACAGCTACGGGATGACAAATATATGGTTCTCCCGATTTGCGGTATTGACCTTGATGCAACTTATAAGCAAATTTAAATGCTCGACAAATCAAAGTTGTATCATGACGCTTTTTGTCATCTTCTGGGGCAAGAAGTGCGGATGACTCTTGTAAACATTTTTTTAGCCAATCCGGAAGAGTGATTTCAACTGGGGAATTTATAAGTATACCGCTCATAAAATCGAAATTAAGCTAATTTGTGGTTAAGTGGATGTACTCTGACAATGGGATTACCGACATAAGTTGCCATAATTAGGCGGTAAAAGCAGTGTTAGAAGGTTTTGCAGGCAATAAGAATTGCGATATTATCCGGCTTGAGTGTCAACAATCATAGTTGGGAAAATCGAATTATGGCAGTGTGCAGCCCCCTAGCATCATTTGAGGCGAGTAATTATAATAAAAGTTTAAAAAGTTTGTTTTATAAGAAAATCTTGACATTAATAGTATCTCAAGAAGCAGTTAATGTCTCTAAATCGCGAGAAGTATCACAGCCTAGCAACATTGCTCCTGCAATTACGTGACTATATCACGACTACTGAACTAAATGCGCCCGGACTGCGGCTGCGTGTGGCATCTTTGCAGCAAATGTTTGTTGTTCAGATTGTGCCTTTGGCTGATGAAGATACTCAGATGCCTCATAATTCAAGGGAACAGTCTTATCAAACCGAGATGAGCAAGCAACTGCGCTTATTGGAATTGGATGTAATATTTTTCCAAGGAGCGAGGCAATCAGCTACTGCTCAAGCTAGACTCCAGACAATTAGCGATCGCTTGACAACTCTAATGCAATACTGCGAGGCAATACTGCAACAAGAATAACAAGCATGAAAAGGTAAAAATTAAAAGAAGTTTTTCTTTTTGTTTTTACCTTGTCTATTCCTATTGTAAAGAAACTTTATCCACAACAATAATATATTTCATCTGCCTAAGTGTGGAAAATTTGACATTTGCCAGTACTTAGCTTGGAATTTGTTCAGTTTTTTATCGGATACCAGAACGAATGCAGGACTTACGCACGGACTACGAATTTCTGTCATTGCGACGTAAGGAAGCAATCTCAAAGTCTTGTTTTTTCGTAACAAGTGCGTAAGTCCTAGAATGGTAAAATTGAGATGTGTACATTGAGTGCTTCGGATGCCTACTGAAGCACGAGTTAGAAAGCTCGTATCGTGTTTGCTATCAGTTAACATATTTCATGCTCCAACCCCTACACCTTATTTGTATCGATAATCGAACTTATCGGAATACAGATACAGTGTGAGCCTTCTTGGTGTTAAAGGTAAAGACGTTCCGCCGGAACGTCTCTACTGTGGTCTACTTTTAGCTAAGTGGTTATTTTTCATCATATTTTTTACTTGCAAGTTTTGATAGACTACGAAGTCGCGCTTATTGGACAAGCGCTCTTCTTATCCGAGAAACTTGAAATCTTCTGTAATTATTTATTATTGAGTATTACAGTAAAAATACTGCCATTTGGATGATTATCTTCGATGGAAATTGTACCGCAATGTGCCTCGATCGCCATTTTGCAGAAAGCCAATCCTAAACCAATTTGCGAAACTTCTGGCATCTGAGTTGCAACTTCATATTTCTCGAAAATGATTTTTTGTAAGTCTTCAGGGATTCCCGGTCCTGCATCCGCAACTTGCACTTTAGCACCACCTTCTGCCAAATACTCTCCCCGCAGGATAACTTCAGAGTTTGACGGTGAGAACTTAATGGCATTGGTCAGCAAATTATCTAGCACTCGACGAAAAATAACTGCATCTACTTCAACCATACCGCCAAGTTCGGGTAATTCACGTATCAGGGTCAGGTTCTTTTGGGCAGCCATCGCTTCAGCATCTGCCAATGCTGACATACATACCTGACAAAGGTCTTGTTTTGTGTAGTTGAGAACGATTTTGCCGGATTCCAGCTTTGCCATAATCAGCAAGCTATCAATCAACGATTGTAGTTGTTGTCCAGCAAGTAAAATTTGCTCGACTTTTCCTTGCTGTTGTTGAGGTGATAAGCCTGGAAACTGAAGAATCTTTGCACCTAAGACAACACTGGCAAGTGGATTTCGCAAATCGTGCACAATCATATTTACCATATCTTCTCGCAGTTTGAGCAATACTTGCATACTGTCGTAGTGCTGCTTAATCCGCAACATGGAATTAACTCTGGCTCGTAATTCTACGCCATTGACGGGTTTACTAATGAAGTCATCCGCACCGGTTGCTAAACATTGAGCTAAATCTTCTTTAGCTGTTAGTGCTGTCACCATGATGATCGGAACCGCTTGCCATTGTGGATCGGCTTTGATACGCTGGCATACTTCCATCCCATCTAGATCGGGCATCATCACATCTAATAAAATCAGATCAGGCTGAAAACTATCGAGGCGATTTAGAGCTTGTTCACCACTAGAAGCGTAGTATAACTGGTAGTTTTTGCCATCCAGCAACGTTTCAACAACATCAAAGTTATCGGGTTCATCATCGATCACTAAAATAGAGGGTTGATTGTCCATCGAGAATTTCCGCTACCTTTTTAAAAGTTGTTGAATTTTGGCTACAAGTTGTTTAAGTTTTACAGGTTTGGTGAGATATTCGTTGGCTCCCGCTGCTAAACAAGTTTCGCGATCGCCCGGCATAGCTAGTGCCGTTAGTGCAATAATCGGCACATCCAAAAATTGCTGATCATCACGGATGCACCGAATCGCTTCCAACCCATCCATTCCCGGCATTTGAATATCCATTACAATTAAGTCGGGACGTTGAATTCTAACAAGGTCAATGGCTTGTTGTCCATTGTTTGCCAAAATCAGATCGTATCCTTTGCTTTCAAGATAACCGGACATGGTATCAATATTAGCTTGATTATCTTCTACCAGCAAAATCAAAGGAGTATCCAGAACCGCTTCTGGCACTACAATTAGATTTGCCGAGTCAGGACGGGTAGAATGTTGCAATTTCTCTATAGTTGCCTGAAGTTGAGCGCGGGTAATGGGTTTAACCAAATATTCAAACGCTCCCTGAGCCAGTCCTTTGCTACGCTCATCCACGACTGAAATGATGATGACTGGAATATCTTTGGTTTTTGGGTTGGTTTTAAGTTGATTCAGCACGTTCCAACCCGATAGGTTCGGTAGTTGCAGATCCAGCATAACAAGAGCAGGCTGAACGCGCAGCACTTGTTCTACCGCTCCTTCACCTTGGGGATAGATCATGGGTTGCATTTGCATTTCGCGGAAGTAGCGAGTAACTTGGTCAGCAGCCGCAACAGAATCTTCGATAATCAAAACTTGAGCATTCGACCCAGGTAAGCGATAGGTAGGTAATGAAGTCCTTACCTGCGTTGTTGGCACATTATCGCCGGTAAGGTAGGGAATGCGGACAGTGAAACAACTTCCTTGTCCGATTTTACTGCTAACTGATACTGTTCCTCCGTGCAGGGTCGCAATCCGCCGTACCAGTGCCAAACCTAGACCAGTGCCACTGTACTGGCGGTTGAGGCTGCTGTCAAGCTGGATAAAAGGCTGAAACAGCTTGCCGATTTCTTCAGGAGCAATACCAATGCCGGTGTCAGTGATATGGAAGGAAAGGAGATGGGGGGATGAGGGGGATGAGGGGGATGAGGGGGATGAGGG
>NZ_KK073768.1:318992-420309 GCF_000582685.1 [Scytonema hofmanni] UTEX 2349 | reverse complement strand
ATGAGGAGGATGAGGAGGATGAGGAGGATGAGGAGGATGAGGAGGATGAGGAGGATGAGGAGGATGAGGGAGACAAGGGAGACAAGGGGGAATTTACTTCCCCTGCTCCCCCTGCTCCCCCTGCTCCCCCTGCTCCCCCATCTCCCCCTGCTCCCCCTGCTCCCTCATCTCCCTCCAGCCGGACTTCTAGCTTTATAGATCCCCCTTCTGGTGTAAACTTGACAGCGTTGCTCAACAGGTTGATCAGTACCTGACGCAGGCGGCGATCGTCTACTTGGATGCTGCCAATATTGTCATAAACGTGAGTATTGAGGCGAATATTCTTTTTCAAAGCCATTTGTTTGACAAAGGCGAGGCTGGCATCACAGAGGCTCCTGACAGAAACATCACTCAATTGCAGTTCCAGTTTGCCAGATTCGATTTTAGACAAGTCTAGAATGTCGTTGATTAGTTCTAGCAAATGTCTGCCACTGCGCTCAATAGTGGCGATCGCTTTTACTTGTCTTTCATTAATGGAACCAAACACACCTTCCAAGAAGCCCTCAGACATACCCAGAATGGCATTAAGAGGCGTTCGCAGTTCATGGCTCATGTTTGCAAGAAATTCGTCTTTGAGGCGGGTTGCGCGGGCAAGTTCCACGTTGGCGTTAGCAAGTTGCTCATTCGTCTGCCGCAGTTGTGCTTCCGCTTGTTTGCGTTCTGTGATATCTTCGTGAGATACCAGTAAGCCAATCACCTCACCTGCGCTATTAGTGAGGGGGACTTTATTAGTTCGCAGCCAGAGTTCTTCGCCATTAAGTCCTCTCGTTGGCTCCTCATACCCTAGTTTAGGTGTTTGGGTATTCATCACCATCGCATCGTCTGCACAGTAGAGGTGTGCCGACTTTGCCCAAGGTAATTCAAAGTCGGTCTTGCCGATGATCTCATCCGCTGTCAGTTGAGAATGGCGGATAAATGCTGGATTGCAGCCGAGAAAGCGCGATTGGCGGTCTTTCCAGAAAACACGTTGGGGAAATGTATCTAGTACCGTTTGCAGCATTTTGCGTGATTCTTCCAGTTTTTGCGCGATTTGTTTGCGTTCACGTAGTGCAGCTTGCTGTTCGCGGATATCAAATAGGGTGCTACGGCTATATAGATAGTTCCCATCTGCATCTTTGACGGCAGTAGCGCTGATCAGCACTGGTAAAACTGTGCCATCTTTACAAATCATGTCAAATTCTAAATCTTTTACCCAGCCCTGCTTTTTGAAGCGAGGATAGTTTTGCGCGAAAGCGAAGCAGCTGGGTTGGGTGAAAAAATTCACTAGGGGTTTGCCAATCATTTCCTCACGGGTATAACCCAACCATTGCAGTTCAGTCTCGTTGACCTTGATCAATATGCCTTCGCTGTTGATGGAATGGTAGCCACAGGGAGCATTCTCGTACAAATCTTCGACCTCACGGGCATATTTCGCCAGTGCTTCTTCAGCCTGTTTGCGTTCGCTGATATCACTTACCCGTACTAGATTCATGGTATGTCCAGCTACAGTAATGGGCTTGGCTGCAATGTTGCCCCAGAAAATTTTACCCTGAAGAGTAACATATTCAATCTCTCGACTCCATACTCCTTTCGACTGGATTTCTGTGATGATCGCAGCCATCTCATCAAAAGAAAATTGACGGCACTGGAGTTTATGTCCTTCAATCAAAATTAGTTCAGATTTGTCAGTAGCCTCAAATAATTCCACCGCCCGTCGATTACAATCTAAGGTGAGCAGCGTTTGCGAATCGACTAAAAACAGGGCATCAGCAGATTCGTTAAAAATTGCTTCTCGCAAATCCCTGTTGCGGACGAGTTCCTGTTCAGCTTGTTTGCGATTTGTAATATCATAGTTAACCCCAATCATCCGTACAACTTCACCCTGGTGGTCACGCTTGAGAATACCGTAGCCTTTGAGGAAACGAATTTCCCCAGTTGGTTGAACGACGCGGAACTCAACATTATATTCTTGCTTGCCTTGGAGAACTTGCTCCATAGTTTCCAGCATATAAGGGCGATCGTCCGGGTGCAGGCAGTTTAACCAAGCATCAAAAGAGTCGTTAAAATCAGTCTTGCTCACTCCATACAGTTCATACATGCGATCGTCCCAAATCTGCCTTGTCTGGACGAAATCATATTCCCAAATGCCGAACCCTCCTGAACTGATGGCTAGGGTTAGCCGTTCGGAGAGGTGATGCAGCTGTTCTTCAGCTTGTTTGCGTTCGCTGATATCTGTTAGTGTGCCGATGTAGCCGATAATGGTGTCGTTGGTGTTGATTTCGGGTAGTACTTGGACGCAGAACCAGTTGATGCTGCCATCCGGGCGTAGATGCCTGCCCTCACTCTGATAAAATTCCCTTGGGTCAACATTTCCTTGCTCAAATTTTAGAGACCATTCCCTCCCTAAACGCTCGCCGTCTTCTGGGTGCAAAGCCTGTACCCAGCCACCCCCCAATGCTGCTTGTGTTGGTCTACCAGTCATCTCACTCCAGCGATCATTCACATAGATGCAGCTCCCAAGGGCATCCAGCTGGAAAATAGCTACAGGAGCAGCTTCTGCCAGATGTGCATAACGGAGTTCGCTGTCTCGAAGGGCTGTCTCTATTTGTTTTTGCTGGGTAATATCTTTGGCAATACTTAGAAAGCCGATATTCTGTCCTTCCAAATCCTTCAGAATTTTCACCGACAGAAATACAGGGAAGCGGGAGCCATCTTTACGAATGTAAGTCCATTCGTTTTCATAGGTGCTTCCGTCTTGAGTAACGATAGTAAAAAATTCCCTACCGGGTGCAATTTCCCTACCTAATTCCAACGATAGTTTTGCTGCCCGTTGTTTGAGTTCCTCCGGGTCGTGAAATGTAGTTGGATTTATTTGCCGAACAACTTCATCGGCTGTGTAGCCCAACATTTTCTGGGCAGCCGCGTTGAAGGTTTGAATGCCCTCTGAGTTGTTGAAAATAATGGCATAGTCGGTGCCATCTAAAATGGCTTGTTGCAAACTAGCGATCGCTAACAATTGAGCTTCTGCCTGTTTGCGTTGTGTAATGTCAATGTGGCAACCAATTATGCGAAGGGGATTGCCGTCTTGATCCCATGCAATGACACGACCGGAACAAATGACCCAAACGGTAGAACCATTCTTATGCCGATATCTCACCTCATTATAAAAGGGGATTTGTCCACGACTTTGGACGTGTTGCTCGAAAAGTTCCAGAACACCCGGTAAATCCTCTGGAAAAATCAGGCGTTGCCAGCTCTCTGGTGTATTTGGCAACTCATGATCTTCATAGCCGAACATCTGCTTAAAAGTTAAGCTCAAATACTCCTGATTGCCCGGAATATCCCAGTCCCAGTAACCTGCTAGACCGACTTCGAGAATCTGCTCCAGAATATGTAATTCAATTCGCAGCATCTCTGCTTGCTGCCGCTCCTCCTCTGAGAGTTTGCGTTCTGTGATGTCCACTACCACGCCCAGCATCCGCAGCAGTTGTCCAGTTTGATCGTAAACTCCCCGTCCTTTTACCGATACCCAGTGAATGCTGTCATCAGGGCAAACAACTCGGTATTCCACAGCATAATCGGTTTGTGTGGCGATCGCCTGCCTCAGTTTCTGCTCAACCCATTCTTGATCTTCTGGATGTAGTTGATTAAGCCACTTTTCATAAGTCCAGTTCACATCACTCAGATCGGAACCAAAACAGCGAATTGCATTCTCACTAGCAAATATTTGATTAGTGATTGGGTTCCATTCCCAATAGCCAATACTAGCAAAACTCAGGGTAAGCTTGAGTTTCTCTTCGCTGGTTCTGAGGGCTGCTTCTGTCCGTTGGCGTTCTGCCAGTTCTGCCTGTGCTTGCTCATAGGCACTCCCCTGCTGAATGGCGATCGCTATTTGCACTGCCAGCTGATCCAACAAATCTAGTTCAACCGCTTGCCAGTCACGAGATGCATTACATTGGTGAGCAATTAATAATCCCCATAATTGCTCTTTGACCAAAATCGGTACTACCAGATTGGCTTTGACTTCAAATTGTTCTAGAAGATGCAAATGACAATTCGTTAAGCCAGCCTGATAAACATCGTCGATTACTCGTTTTTTACCTTGACGATAGTCACTTCCGGCTCTTTGTTGAAAGCAGGTGTCTTGAATCTGCTTCCCCAGAGCCACTGTCCAACCACCAAGCACTGACTCTGCGACAATTGTGCCGCTCATATCCGGCTGAAATTGATAGACCACTACTCGATCTGCTTTCAAAAACTGCCGCACTTCTGTGGCTGTGGCACGTAGAATCTCTTCTAGTTTCAGAGACTGACGAATCCGTAGGGCGATCGCCGCAATCAGTTGTTGTTGTTCCCGACTTTGTTCTAACTGCCGGATTAGATGCATCCGTTCAACGGCATGATGAATTGCGCTTTGAAGAACTTCAGCCGTGAGTTTATCTTTAACCAGATAATCCTGAGCACCGCTTTTCATCGCACGGACAGCAATAATTTCATCGCCTTGTCCTGTCAGCATAATGAAAGCAGTTTGGCTATGGCTATGGCATTGTCGGAATTGTTGAATAAACTCCAGCCCATCCCCATCGGGCAACAAAAAATCTAGCACAATCACATCTGGTATCTCTTGCTGACACCATGTCATTGCCTGTGTTACCGTCTCAAACTCAAAAATGCGATAGTTATACAGGCTATCCTGCTGCAATAAGTGACACAATTTCAGCCGATCTTCAGCGCAATCATCAACCAGGAGAATTGTGAGGGGAGAGCGATGACTCATAAATTAAAAATATAAACGCGATCGCGCTTCCAGATAATTTTATTAAAAAAAGGCAGAGGCAGACGAAATTTATTACATATATTTATACTTCCCAAATAAAGGTTCTGCTATCTAATAGACATCTCCCGAAAAGACGTAGAGACGTAGCACTGCTACGTCTCATCAAGGGTTTCGGGCAACGCATAATTAATTAAATTCTGGAGATGTCTAATGTTTCATAATTTAGTAGACATCAACAGGATATTTTAGTTTCGAGGAACTGCGTTTTACTGTTGCGTGCTATGCACAATTGACATTACTGAAACCCGAAAAGCACAAGAGGAACTCCAGCAGACTCGCAACTTTTTACAGTCGATGATTAATAATCTGCCTGTGGCAGTCTTTGTTAAAGATGCTAAACCAGAAAGTTTTGGGACATTCAAGCTCTGGAATCATACCTACGAAAATATTTTTGGCATTACAGCAGAGCAGGCTATTGGCAAAACAGATTACGAGTTCTTCCCGAAATAACAAGCAAACTTTTTTCGCCAAAAAGACCTAGAAATTTTTGATCGCTTCTCGTCTTGAGCAACAGGCTTTGGTTGAACGCCAAGCTCAAGCTAAACTAGATGAACTCAGAATGAATATTGCTCACTCATTACCTCACGAACTAAATACTCCTTTAAATGGTATTCTTGGTATGTCACAGCTGTTAATAGAAAATTGTGACATCATACCTGGCTCTGAAGAAGTCGAAATTGCAGAATCAATTTACACATCTGCCAATCGCTTGAATGCATTAGTTAGAAGATTTTTATTATATAGTAATCTGGAATTAATAGCCAAAAATCCCGAAAAAATCCATGAAATCCAAGAAAAAAGAGATACATGTCTTGTTGAGACAATTATTAGTGAAGTCGCTCTCAAAAAAGCTACAGAAAATTGTAGACAAAAAGATTTAAAGCTAGATATCCAAGAATGTACCGTACAACTACCAGGAGAAAAATTGAGTATTCTTATTGAAGAATTACTTGATAATTGTTTGAAATTTTCTTTCCCAAGCAGCGAAATTCAAGTTATGAGTAAGATAGAAGGTAACAAATTTAATTTATCTATAATTGATAATGGCAAAGGGATGACAATTGAAGAGATTGATAAAATTGGAGCTTTTGTACAATTTAATCGAAAGTTATGGGAACAACAAGGTTCTGGCTTAGGGCTGGCTATTGTTCAGCATATAGTGAAATTATATGGTGGTGAATTTACAATTGATAGCATTCCTGAAAAAGGAACTATTGTAAATGTTCGTTTGCCTTGCTAGGATATAGTTGCAAATATAACCACAGTAAACTGCGATCGCTTTATTAGTAGCGACTTGAAATAGCTTATTATTAAGTCAGGTTAATTAAGTTTGATGCAAAAATGGCTGTCTGTGGTCGGAATTGGTGAAGATGGAATTTTGGGGTTAAATCCGGTTGCACGTAGCTTGGTGGAGCAAGCAGAGGTGTTAGTGGGAGGCGATCGCCATTTAAATATGCTCCCAGAAAGCGATCGTCGCGAAAAGCTAGTTTGGGCTTCACCTTTAAATGATACTATAGAAGAAATTATCCGCCGTCGTGGGCGATCGCTTTGTGTTCTCGCTAGTGGTGATCCGATGTGTTTCGGAATTGGGGTAACGCTACTACGGCGAATTCCCATTGCAGAGATGACGATTATTCCAAGTCCCTCAGCCTTCAGTCTTGCTTGCGCTCGTTTAGGATGGTCGTTAACAGAGGTAGAGACTTTAAGTTTAACAGGTCGCGATCCTTCTTTATTACATCCGGTGATTTATCCAGGAGCGCGTCTTTTGATTCTCAGTGAAGGCAGAAAAACCCCCGCTATTGTCGCCGAAATGTTGGTAAAACGCGGCTTTGGTAATAGTCAAATTACAGTTTTAGAACGGATGGGAGGAACTCACGAACGCATCGTTAAGGGTGTCGCTGCATCTTGGAATATCAGCGAACTTGCCGATTTAAATACAATTGCCGTTGAATGTATTGCAGATTCACCAGTTATGCTGCTTAAGCGCACTCCCGGATTACCCGATACAGCATATCATCACGATGGACAACTTACCAAACATGAAGTTAGGGCAATTACCTTAGCTGCACTTGCACCCATACCGGGACAATTATTGTGGGATGTGGGTGCGGGTTGTGGTTCGATAGGGATTGAATGGATGCGGAGTCATTATCGTTGTCGAGCGATCGCGATCGAACAAAATCTATCACGATTGCGCTACATTACCGATAATGCCGCTGCTCTGGGTACACCAAATTTGTGTATAATTCAAGGTGAGGCGCCTGCTGCACTTGAAGATTTAGAAGCACCTGATGCCATATTTATTGGTGGTGGTGCTACAGCAGAGGGAATATTTGATATTTGTTGGCATTCTCTTAAATCTGGTGGACGCTTCGTTGCTAACGCTGTAACTGTTGAAAGCGAACAAAAGCTGCTGCAATGGCACAATCAAGTAGGTGGGACATTAACTCGCATCGCAATTCAACGAGCGGAACCCGTCGGTAAATTTTTGGGTTGGAAAGCGATGGCGCCTGTTACACAGTGGGTAGTGGTGAAGTAAGGGACTTCCAAAAACTAAAATCAGCAATAAGATAATCATTTAATACTATCAGTTGAAACCCTTTTATCTCTGGTTCACAATAGAGATAAATGTTGTGAGAGTTACCTTTAATGGCAGAACTACTTTCAAGAATTACAGTTAATCCTCGACAGTGCGGCGGTCGCCCCTGCATCCGAGGGATGAGAATTCGAGTGTCAGATATACTCGATTTATTTGCAGCAGGTCTAAGTGCAGAAGAAATTTTAGAAGAAATGCCTGATCTTGAGGCGGATGATCTCAAGGCATCACTTTTATATGCCTCACGAAAACTTAATCACCCGGTTTTAGTGGCATGACAATCTGGGTAGATGCACACCTATCCCCGGCAATTGCAACCTGGATTACCAGCACATTTGGCGTTGAAGCAGTAGCCTTACGTGATCTTGGGCTAAGAGATGCTGAAGATCCTGAAATTTTCTCCTCAGCAAAAGCCCAGAAATCCATTGTGATGACTAAGGACAGCGACTTTGTGGATCTGGTTGAGCGGCTTGGTTCGCCGCCACAAATTATTTGGTTGACTTGTGGCAATACCTCTAATGCTCGGTTGCGCGAGATTCTGAGCGAGACGTTACCTAGAGCCTTAGAACTTTTAGCGGCTGGTGAGACATTAGTAGAAATCAGCGCAAACAACAACAATTGTTAGTGAGGAAGAAGAATTGAGGAGCGATCGCGAGAAAAAGTTATTCGTGGCATATCTGTGAAACTGCTTTTGGACGAAAACCTTTCTGACAGAATCATTTTGCAAATAACGGATCTGTATCCTGATATCTTGCACAATTCCCAAAACCGCCTCAGAATAAATTCTGAGGCTAATAGTTAAAGTCGTCTAAAGACGACTAGATAAAGGTTTTAGTCCACAAAGCATGGACTTGAGCTATAAGCCCTGAGTTTTAACTCTGGGCGGGACTGGAGGCTAATTGAGAATGGTGCAAGATGTCAGCGACCAAGCTTCATCTGTACAAATCTTGCGGAATAATTACGCCATCATAAGTCAGTTTGGGAACACAGAGCAAGAAAGTATTTTGGTGCTGGCTTGAGGAGCGATCGCACCCTCCCCACCGTAATAGAAATATTGCTTATGAATTACCAAATAAGGTAAACGTTTCTACTTTCTCAAGTTCTCTTAAGTTTAAGCTGTTGAGAATACTAGCTTTGATCGGACGCTTTTCATCCCAAAAAATTAATGATGAAAAAAATCTAGTAGCTGAAGAAGAAGTCAAAAGCTGGAAAGTTTTACGTGCAACTTGCTCATCACAAAAACTGAGAAAGTAAATAGTATCGTCAAAAACTACAGGTTTATTGTTTATTTGCTTTATCAACCGAAAATCCAAGCTTTTGTAAAGTCCACAAATTGCAATTTTCCAAGGTGCGAAAGTATAGTTTCCAACTCCAAAAATAGAGTAGCGTGGATTATTATCATAAATTTTACTTTTTCTCTTATCTAAGTAATTAGCATGACTTTCTAAATAGTACCAAGTTTTAGGAGCAATGCTTTTTATAAGGTCTGTAGACTCACCAATATATTGTTGAGTAACGAGAGTATAACGCTTTGTATATGTTATTCGATTATTTGCTACGTCCGAACCTTTAAGCAGCGGAAAAAGGTAATTTTTTTCTATATCTACTATTTCACCCAATCCATTGATCAGATTATCGTTTACCTGATGAAACTCCATAACTTGTGAACAATCATGCTTAATACCAGAACGCCATTTAATTTCATTGCTACCATACAAATTACTTAATTCTTCAAAATCAGCTAAATTTCTGATAGTAATACCATTTTTATATCCAATTCGATAACTTTTTTTAGTTTCTAGATTCTCAAAAACATCAAATAAATAGTTATGTGAAGCAGAATCAAATTTACAAAATAATAAACAAGCCTCAACAGAAACACCAAAGTATTTCTTGGCATCAATTCCGAAGATACCTGCATAAGCCAGTTGCCGTTTGTTGGTATGAATATATTTTAGTAATTTTCTGGCAACAGATGTCTTGCAAATCATTGCTAAATAACCATTGCGGTTTTGTAGCCATTCAACAGCTTGTATTAACATCCATTCTGATATATCAAAATTACTTTTTCCTGTAATTGCATCAAGTCCAGTATAATTTTGAAAATTCTTTTTTTCTGGCATGTTTAAGCCGTTAATTATTCCGTGCTGTGAATTAGTTACCCAAGGAAAATTACCAATAACTAAGATTGGTTCTGAAAAATGTTCAATTAATGAGAACCAATTAATTTCAAAAAAGTTTCCTTGACTTACTTCCAGAGATAAATGTTCAAAAAAAGAGTTGTTTTGATTAATCTTGCATATATATTCCGGATTTATTTCAATCCCTATAATTTTATTTACAGATTTAAAAGAACACGCTGATGCTTTAATAAAAGCGCCAATTCCGCATGTTGGTTCAATCACCACATCAGGTTTTACGCCTAGTTCTACTAACTTTTGACATATTTTATCTGCTAGTTCTATAGGTGTTTGAAAATCTCCATATTCAATTTTGGCTTTGTCTGCTGTTCGCATTATGGTATAATTTTATAAATACTAATAATTCCATCTTCCTGACCTGCACGTTCAATTAGTCTGCCATACTGAAGTCGCCATTGTAGCGCATTAGAGATGGTAAGAAAACCTTGTTTAGGAAGATTTTCGAGTATTTCATCGGCAATATTAGCAGCTTCGATTTCGTCAACAGGCAGATTTCTATCAAGCATGAAGGCAATAATATCATCTTTATTTCCTTCATTATCAAGAATATTGCGAATTCCCCGTGTCATCTGAAAATCTGCTGTTCTTTCCGCATCTACAAAAATCGTGTGCAAGATTTTTAAAGTAGCAGTCTGATCTATATTATTGTCTGCTTTGTCATATACAAAAATAAGCAGCGAGTACCCAAGTCCATAAATTTTCTGTCTTGCAGACTTAAAAGGACACGAAGATTGTGGCTGTCTAATACTTGTTACCTTCATGTCAACTAATAATCCCGGAAAATCTATACCACTAGCTGAGTTACCTGCTTGAAACTCGTATTTTATCTTCAGATATGCCCTAAATTTATGCTCCACATACGTCCCCACCGCTTTACCATCAGTCACTCGATAGAGTGAAGGTTCTGGGTAGATAGATTCAGTTATTGAAAACTGTACCGCTTCAGCGCAGAGAGTTTCTATAGTCAGTGATTGCATATTAACAGTCCAATTTATAGTGAAGTTTGCTGATTTCTAATATCGTGTCTGTCTTAACACTAAATCTTACTCGTAGTAGGCACTTTAGTGCCTGAAATAAGCGCTTTAGCGCTTACTACGAGTTTATATTTATATTTTTCGTGTGACAGTTGCGTAAATTCTAAATTTTTCGTTTTGAGGTTGTATGCGATCGCACAACAACTACAATTATTAGTGACGAAGAAGAATGTCCGAGCGATCGCACAACAACTACAATTATTACTGAGGAAGCAGAATGTCCGAGCGATCGCACAACAACTACAATTATTTGTCATAAAGCAGAACTCTAGAGCGATCGCACAACAACTACAATTGTTAGTCAGGAAGGAGAATGTCCGAGCGATCGCACAACAACTACAATTATCAGTGAGGAATGAGAATTGAAGAGCGATCGCACAACAACTACAATTATTAGTGAGGAAGGAGAATGTCCGAACGATCGCCTAACAACTACAATTGTTAGTGAGGAAGCAGGACGGAGGAGCGATCGCACAACAACTACAATTGTTAGTGAGGAAGCGCAACGGAAGAGCGATCGCCAGGATAATCCTCAAAGATTGCTCCTTTTTGAATTAAGTCACGTTTTCTGGCTTCAGAAATTCCTATATTATTTCCGAATACAGCATTTTCGACATTCGCACCCCTCAGTTCGGCACCACTTAGGTCGGCACCTCTCAGGTCGGCACTACTCAGGTTGGCACGACTCAGGTTGACACCAATCAAGATGGCATTTCTGAGGTTGGCATCTCTGAGGAATGCAACACTCAGGTCGGCATCAATCAGGTTGGCATCAATCAGGTCGGCATCAATCAGGTTGGCATCAATCAGGTTGGCACTTCTCAGGTTTGCATCACTCAGGTCGGCACCTCTTAGGTTGGCACTTCTCAGGTTGGTATCACTCAGGTTTGCATCACTCAGGTCGGCACCTCTTAGGTTGACACGACTCAGGTCGGCATCAACCAAGTTGGCACCACTCAGGTTGGCACCTCTTAGGTTGACACGACTCAGGTCGGCATCACTCAGGTCGGCAAAACTCAGGTTTCGACCCTCAACTGCATGATTGACAATCTCCTGCACTAGATGCCATTTATCATTCAGTTCATTACTTTCTTCATCATCTGAACTTTCGTTCAAAACTTGAATATCTTCAACAGGAAAACCGCTTAATTCTTTTAGTTCTCCTGATTGAATGCGAGATACAAGCCGTTCGATATCCTCTTGAGAACCCTCTACAATTAATCGAATGCTGCCTGCTTGAATATCTGTAATTTTTATAGTATCTCCTGGATATGTTAGTAAAGCTAATTCCAGGGATACTTTAAAATTACTATTAACTGAATTTATATCGCCTTCTAATACAATAACCGCTTTAATTTTTTTACTTTCTTTATCTATTACAGTTACTTGACGCTGAACTGCTTGCACTTGTACCACCTCATCAGTATCAGGGCTACTGTAATTATTTCTTTCTAAACCTTGTGATTGTCCTTCTTCTATTATCCCCGCAACTTCTGCCCAATTCAATTTCAGTGCCTTACATATCCTTGTAAAAGAATCAAGCTGAATTGGCTGGCATTGAAAAAACTTTGTAACTGTACTGCGAGATAAAAGTTGAGATTCTGCAAAGTTACTTTTTGACTCAAACCCTAGCCTTTGCAAGGCTTTTTCTGCCCTCTCTATACCTTGTATAGATGCTGTGTAAGTTACTTTCTTCTTTTTCCTGGCAAGGCTAGAGTCTGTCATAGTTTAGCTAACTCTTTATCTGCGAGTATTTGTATTTATACCGTTTCTATATAAAGATGCCCCTAATTAGCCCACGCAGGTGGGCTTTGTTCGTATAGCCCCAGGCTTCCAGCCTGTTCGCGTAGCGTGCGCTCGGCGCAGGGGGATTAAGCGCAACATCACAAAAAATTGTATTACGCGATCGCAACTAACGCATACGACAATCATAGAAAACACACAAGTGATTTACAACAGAATCATTGCCTAGTCAGTATTTCCAGGATTTGGCTCGACATTAGAAGTATGAAATTTAAATCCGCGAGCAAAATCCATGAATAACAAACTAACCCCGAATCACTCTACAATCGAATTAAGTATTGCCCAAGAACGCTTGCGACAAGCAACTTACAGCTTTAACCTAGCCTTGATTGCCACCTCAGTATCTTTCTTTATTGGACTTATAGGTGCTGGGCTAATTTTGTCAAATCAAGTTCCAGAAGGAACAGTTGCCGCTGCTGGAGGTTTAGCTTCAAGTGTATGTTGCATATCTCTCGCGAAAGATGCAAACGATAGACTTGACAAGGTTTTAGCAGAAATAAACGACAGCGAGAAGTAGAGAGGGAGGGGGAGGATGGGGAAGCAGGGGGAGCAGGGGGAGCAGGGGGAGCAGGGGGAGCAGGGGGAGCAGGGGAAGAAATTTCTTCTTGTCTCCCTCATCCCCCTCATCTCCCTCATCCCCCTCATCCCACTGCCCCAGCCGAAACAGACTTGGAAATGCCTGAAACTGAAAGTTACACTAGATTAAGAAAACAGTGATTTCAATTCTTGCTAAAAGAATAGACATAAAACTAGCGCTCTGTTATGTAGCAGCAGACAAAGGGTAATTATTATGACAAATTTTCAGAAAAAGGCATTGAGCAAACAGCACTCGTCAAAGCGCATAGCATTGACTGGAGCGCTAGCAGCCAGTTTAATCATGTTGCCAGGAATTTTCGGCAGTAGTCCCGCATTAGCGCAAAAAGCAGAGCGGCAAACTCTAGAGTATGGTGACTTGCTGAAAGCGACTAAAAACAACCAAGTTGAGAAGGTAGAACTTGACGAAACTGAACAACTTGCCACAGTTTATTTCAAAGGGAAAAAAGAGACACCACAAAGAGTAAGGCTTTTAGAAAATAATACAGAGTTAATTAATAAACTCAAAGAGAATAAAGTTGAGTTTGGGGAGGTTTCCTCAGCTAATAGTAGAGCAGCTGTTGGGCTTTTGATTAACTTAATGTGGATTTTGCCACTAGTAGCGTTAATGTTATTATTCCTGCGTCGCTCGACTAATGCCTCTAGCCAAGCGATGAACTTCGGCAAATCGAAAGCGCGTTTTCAAATGGAGGCAAAAACAGGAGTAACATTTAACGATGTTGCAGGCATCGAAGAAGCGAAAGAAGAACTGCAAGAAGTCGTTACCTTCCTCAAACAACCAGAAAAATTTACCGCTGTTGGTGCCCGCATTCCCAAAGGAGTTTTGTTAGTTGGACCTCCAGGCACTGGTAAAACTTTACTCGCAAAAGCGATCGCTGGGGAAGCTGGTGTACCATTCTTCAGCATTTCCGGTTCGGAATTTGTGGAAATGTTTGTAGGTGTTGGTGCATCCCGCGTCCGCGATTTGTTCAAGAAAGCGAAAGATAACGCTCCTTGTATCATCTTTATCGATGAAATCGACGCCGTAGGCAGACAGCGTGGTGCAGGTATTGGTGGTGGTAACGACGAGAGAGAACAAACCCTAAACCAACTCCTTACTGAGATGGATGGTTTTGAAGGTAACACCGGCATCATTATTATTGCTGCCACAAACCGCCCAGATGTACTGGATTCAGCATTATTGCGTCCGGGACGCTTTGATAGGCAGGTAATAGTTGATGCACCGGACATGAAAGGACGATTGGAAATTCTGGAAGTCCACTCGCGGAATAAAAAAGTAGATAAGAGTGTATCATTAGAAGCGATCGCTCGCCGCACTCCTGGTTTTACTGGTGCTGATTTAGCCAATTTACTCAACGAAGCCGCAATTCTCACCGCCAGACGTCGCAAAGAATCTATCACCCTTTTAGAAATTGATGATGCTGTTGACCGGGTTGTAGCTGGGATGGAAGGTACGCCCTTAGTAGACAGCAAAAGTAAGCGCTTAATTGCTTACCATGAAGTTGGACACGCTTTAGTTGGGACATTACTTAAAGAACATGACCCAGTGCAGAAAGTCACCCTCATCCCACGAGGACAAGCCCAAGGTTTAACTTGGTTTACTCCCAACGAAGAACAAGGCTTAATTTCTCGTTCTCAACTGCTATCCAGAATTACCTCAACTTTAGCAGGTCGTGCCGCTGAAGAAATTGTTTTCGGCAAACCAGAAGTAACCACCGGTGCCGGAGATGACCTGCAAAAAGTTTCTGGAATGGCACGGCAAATGGTGACACGTTTCGGCATGTCTGACTTAGGTTTACTTTCCCTAGAAAATCAAAGCAGCGGAGAGGTATTCTTAGGACGTGACTGGATGAATAAATCAGAGTATTCTGAAGAAATTGCCGCCAAAATTGATTCCCAAGTGCGGGAAATTATCAACCATTGCTACATCAAATCAAAAGAACTTTTGCAAGAAAACCGCAAAGTAATGGAGTATCTGGTAGATTTGTTGTCAGACCAAGAGACAATTGAGGGAGATTTATTCCGAAAAATTGTGGGGGAATATACTCAGCTACCTGAGCCAACATTAGTTGTGTCTCAATAGACATTTGGGGTAGGGTTTCCTCACACATTACGTATTGTAAAGACGTTCCGCCGGAACGTCTCTACAAGGGTTTCGGGCAACGCATAATTAATTTCTGGAGATGTCTATTACGTATTGTAAAGACGTTCCGGCGGAACGTCTCTACAACATAATATTATTCGACTAGGTAAAATTAAATAACTTGATATTTAACCGCTCGTTTGCTTGTGTCAGCTATAAACTAGCGGTATTTTATTTTTGACTTTTGACTTTTGACTTCCCTGAAGGGGTTGACCTGTTTCAATTGATAATCGGTCATATACCTAAATCATGTAAATTTACTTAAATTTCATACTTGAGACGTAGAAATATTACTATCATATATAGAAATATCTAAAAAGAAGTAAAGTAGTGTGACTAACATTTAGCATATTTTTTGTTTTACACATAATTACATTTATGTCAATCGCCTGATAGATGTAATTTTGGATGAGCAAATCTTAGCTATGTGTTAGTTTTAACTATTGCAATGTACAAAGTCGTAGCGGAGCTACTTTTAAATCCATAACAAAGGAAAAAATCATGTCTATTACAGGTGCAGGAAAACTTTTCCAGACTAGAGAACCAGATTTTGAAGCAGAGATTGCTAAAATTGCATCTTTAGTTTTTCCAAAAACTCAGTTTCAATTATTATTTCAAACAATTGGAAGTAGTCATGCGGCTTTAGTTCTCCCAAAAGCTCAATTTCAATTGTTATCGGAAAAAATTGGGAGTGATAATTTATGTATAACTTTTAAAGCAAAACACTTTTCCGAAAATTTTAAGTTGAGATTTTTTCGGAAAATAAAAACTCTAACTTTATCAGGATATTACAACGAAGGAATGGCTCACTTAATTTATATTCCGGATAATAATTATAATTGGTTAAATGGTAGAGGATATGAAATAACTTCTCCTGATTCTATTGGAGAAAAGTTTGAATTTTTAGCAAATAAGTTATACCCATTTTTGCAAGAATTTTATTTTTAATAACAATACTGATAAATTAGTTTTATTTAATCTTAACAGAGATAGAGTAGCAAATCAGCCTAAAGGCGGTTGACTTTCTGTAAAAAATCACTTAAAAGGTTGATTTAGCTTTGCAGAACTGACAAAACCCATGCTGACTGATATACTACCTTTCAGAGTTGAGTTAGACACGATCGCGATCGCCGGGACAAGTTTGTGGTCATTGGCGCTATATTTAGCTTTTTCCCCAGTCAGTGAGTGGGTAATTCTGCTTCTTAATCGCTGGTTTAACTTTGCCGAGCGATCGCTCTACATGAGTAAATCAGAATTTGAAAAGACTCGTCAAGCAAGAGAATCTCAAAACGCCTTTTACGCCTCGCTTTTCAGTATAGTGCCGTTTCTAATCTTTGGGGCATTATGCAACTGGGGCGTAGAACTAGGCTTAGGTCGCAGTTGGTCAATCAGCATGGGTATACTTTCCTGTATAGGTTGCGGCGTTTATGAACTCGGACGCAGAGATGGAAAGTCTTCAGAGTAGATAATTGGTCTGTTGAAGACGCGATAAATCGCGTCTCTACATCTTTTGCAACAGATGACTATTATCTGGCAATTTCTTCGGATACTATTTGGGCTAGTTTTTGCGCTGCTCCCGCTTCACCTCGAACACTCCGCAATTTGGCTTGAATTGCTGCCAATTTTTCTGGATTAGCCAAATAATCTAAAACCATCTCCCCTACCTCTTGCGGTTGAAGTTTTCCCACCAATTCCGGGACTATCATTTCCTTTGCCCAAATATTGGGCCATGCTAATAAACCCTTTCGTCTCAGTACCAGCCAATTAATTAACTTCGCAAAGCTAGAACCAAGCAAAGGCATATTTGCCAAAAGCCCGGGTAAACCATCCCAAGAACGCATGGCGTCAAGTTGTTGTGTTGGTAGCAAAACAATCATCGGCACGCCTAAAGAACCGAGTTCAGCGGTGTTTGCCCCGACTGTAGTTAGGCAGATACTGCATTGAGATAATAAATCATAAGCAGGTGTTTGGGTGTAAAGTTCCACACTTAAACCTTTGCCGGTTAGGAATGTTGTAGAGACGCGATTAATCGCGTCTGTAGGAAAGTCAGGATTAATAAGAGAAGCATTGCTAAAGCCGAAAGTTTTCACAAAGGGATTTTTTTCGGGATCGGCAAAACTAGCTAAAGTTGGTAAATCCAAAGTTGGGGCAACAGGAATGACAAACTTAGTTTGAGGTCTTTTGCTGTGAATGTATTCAGCGATCGCTAACATCAAAGGCACTCCCTGTGACAACTTTGCTGCCTTCGATCCCGGCAAAAGTCCAATTATCTCAGTTTTGGGAGATGAGGTAGCAAATTCTTCCTTGTCTTCCTTGTCTTCCTTGTCCCCTTGTCCCCTTGTCCCCTTGTCTCCCCCTCTCCCACTCCCCCCCACTTCCACCATCAAATCACCGACAACGGTAAATTTATCAGCATATTTCTGAGAAACGCGGTTAGCAACTTCAGATTTCATTACTGCGAATCGGTCAATTAAACTATGCCATCTAGCTTCCCATTCGGCGTAAACAACAGTGCGATAATTCAGCTTTTTGCCGATTACCACCGGGAAAAATTGATCTCCACCGAGAAAGACTACTACACCGTGACTTCTCCAATCCCAATTTTCAAAAGTCTTTCCCCAAAGCAAAAACTGCCAAAAATGTTCTGCTGACTGCACTCGATCTACTTCTGGATAAGAACGAGCGATCGCAGCTTCTTTACCAGTAGCATTTGTATCTGGTGATAATATGACAGAAATTCGCACAACAGAGCGATCGCTCCCCAGTTGTTGCCGCAAAGCTTGCACCACCGGACGCACCCAGGTTGTTACCTCCCCAGGACCATTTGAGAGGATGAGAATATCTACTTGACTCATGAGTTAATGGTGAAGAATTAGGGGTTATTAGTCAAGAGGCAAGTATTACCTAATTCGTTCCTAAGTTGCAGAGGCAGTCAAAGCTTATGGCTAGTATTAAATATTGTGATAAAATATATAGCTAAATAGCTATTTAACTATTAAAAATATATTACAAAAAGTTTACGAATAGGTGAGCGAATACTTTAATGTAAAGTCAACAATTACAAAGAAATATTTCGTTTTTTATATCGATTTGTGTCAGTTAGACGATAAAATGCCCAGTGGGTAAGCGTTTTCTGATAAAAAACACATATTGCCTAAAGAGAGGAAGTTTACCAGGAGCATAATTTCCTGTGGAAACTTCCGCCATGAGAACACGCATTAAAGGAGCTTCATAAGCATGTTCACCCACGTCAAGTCCACCATTAGACATATTGCGCCAGATAATTTACGCGGACGTAATTTAATCAAGGTGGTCTACGTCGTGCTAGAGTCGCAGTACCAAAGCGCATTGTCACAAGCGGTTCGCACGATTAACGCGCAACATCCCAACGTGGCGATTGAAATCAGCGGGTACTTAATTGAAGAACTTCGAGATCCAGAGAATTACGAAGAATTCAAGCGGGAAATCGAGACTGCGAATATTTTTATCGCCTCATTAATTTTTATTGAAGATTTAGCCCAGAAAGTGGTCGCAGCTGTAGAACCACATCGAGATAAGCTGGACGTTTCAGTAGTTTTCCCATCGATGCCGGAAGTAATGCGCCTAAGTAAAATGGGCAGTTTCTCCCTCGCACAGTTGGGACAGTCGAAAAGCGTAATAGCACAATTCATGCGAAAACGCAAGGAGAAATCCGGGGCAGGATTCCAAGATGGAATGCTGAAGCTGTTGCGAACACTGCCGCAAGTACTCAAGTTCCTGCCAATGGAAAAAGCACAGGATGCGCGAAATTTCATGCTCAGTTTTCAGTATTGGCTAGGTGGTTCTTCAGAAAACCTGGAAAACTTCTTGCTGATGCTAACTGAGAAGTATGTATTAAAAGGTGTAGAAACACGAAATTTCGCGTCTCTAGAATATCAGGCGCCGGTCGTTTATCCGGATATGGGGATTTGGCATCCTTTAGCGCCGACGATGTTTGAGGATGTAAAAGAATACCTTAATTGGTATACGGCTCGCAAGGATATTTCCGCAGATTTGAAAGATCCGTTAGCTCCGTGTGTCGGATTAGTACTGCAACGCACGCACCTAGTAACCGGTGATGATGCCCATTATGTGGCAATGGTGCAGGAATTGGAATCACTCGGCGCAAAAGTAGTTCCAGTATTTGCCAGTGGTTTGGACTTTTCTAAACCTGTGGAAGCGTATTTTTTGGAATCGACTTCCAAAACAGCGCTAGTTGATGCTGTGGTATCGCTGACTGGTTTCGCTTTGGTAGGTGGACCAGCAAGACAAGACCATCCGAAAGCGATTGAGACGTTGAAGCGTTTGAATCGTCCTTATATGGTAGCGCTGCCTTTGGTGTTTCAAACTACTGAAGAATGGCAAGATAGCGATTTGGGTTTACATCCGATTCAAGTAGCGTTGCAAATTGCAATTCCTGAGTTAGATGGGGCAATTGAGCCGATAATTTTATCAGGTAGGGATGGAAATACAGGAAAAGCGATCGCACTCCAAGATCGAATTGAAGCGATCGCCCAACGTGCTTTAAAATGGGCAAATCTGCGCCGCAAACCAAAACTACACAAAAAAGTTGCCATCACCGTTTTCAGCTTTCCCCCAGATAAGGGAAATGTGGGAACCGCTGCATATTTGGATGTATTCGGTTCCATCTTTGAAGTGATGAAAGCGCTGAAAAATAACGGCTATGACTTACCAGAATTACCAGAATCAGCCGAAGCGTTGATGCAAGAAGTCATCCACGATGCCCAAGCGCAGTATAACAGCCCGGAATTAAACATCGCCTACAAAATGTCGGTGCAAGAATACGAAGCGCTGACACCTTATTCCCACCGCTTAGAAGAGAATTGGGGACCACCTCCCGGACATCTCAACAGCGATGGACAAAATCTGCTGATTTATGGTAAGCAATTTGGTAACGTGTTTATCGGTGTGCAGCCTACCTTTGGTTACGAAGGCGACCCGATGCGGTTATTATTCTCGCGTTCTGCAAGTCCGCATCATGGTTTCGCTGCATACTATACATACTTAGAGCAACTTTGGGGCGCAGATGCTGTACTGCACTTCGGTACGCATGGTTCCTTGGAATTTATGCCTGGGAAACAAATGGGGATGTCTGGGGAATGTTATCCAGATAACCTGATTGGTATGATTCCTAATCTGTATTATTACGCAGCGAATAACCCCAGCGAAGCAACAATTGCCAAACGTCGCAGTTATGCAGCGACAATTTCTTACTTGACACCACCTGCGGAAAATGCTGGTTTATACAAAGGTTTGAAAGAATTAAGCGAGTTAATCGCATCTTACCAAACCTTGAAAGATACTGGACGCGGTGTTCCGATTGTCAACAGCATTATCGATAAGTGCCGATTGGTGAACCTGGATAAGGATATTATTTTTGCCGAAACCGATGCTAAAGATATGACCGCCGAAGAGCGGGATAATATAGTTGGCAGCGTGTATCGCAAGTTGATGGAAATTGAATCGAGGTTGTTGCCTTGTGGATTGCACGTAATTGGTAAACCACCAACTGCCGAAGAAGCGATCGCTACTTTAGTTAATATCGCTAGTTTAGATCGTCAAGAAGAAGAAATCGTTGGTTTGCCGCGAATTATCGCTAATAGCATTGGACGGGATTTGGATGAGATTTATCAAAATAGCGATCGGGGTATTTTAGAAGATGTCCAACTGCTGCAAGAAATCACCCTCGCAACTCGTGAAGCAGTTAGCGCTCTTGTGAAAGAGCAAATCGACGCCGAAGGACGAGTTTCCCTCGTTTCCAAGTTGAATTTCTTCAACATGGGCAAAAAGGAACCTTGGGTAGAAGCATTGCATCAAGCAGGATATCCTAAACTTGATTCAACAGCACTTAAACCGTTGTTTGAGTATTTGGAATTCTGTTTGCAGCAAGTTTGTGCAGATAACGAATTAGGTGCATTACTCAAAGGTTTAGAAGGGGAATACATCCTTCCCGGTCCTGGTGGTGATCCCATCCGCAACCCGGATGTATTACCGACTGGTAAAAATATACACGCACTTGACCCGCAATCGATCCCGACAACTGCGGCAGTTCAATCAGCGAAAGTCGTCGTAGACAGGCTTCTGGCTCGTAATAAGTCTGAAAACGATGGAAGGTATCCCGAAACCATCGCCTGCGTCCTTTGGGGAACCGATAACATCAAAACTTACGGTGAATCCCTAGCGCAAATTATGTGGATGATTGGTGTGCGTCCGGTTCCCGATGCTTTGGGACGAGTGAACAAGCTGGAATTGATACCTTTACAAGAGTTGGGAAGACCGAGAATTGATGTTGTCATCAACTGTTCGGGAGTGTTCCGGGATTTGTTCATCAACCAGATGAATCTGTTAGACCAAGGTGTGAAAATGGCGGCTGAAGCGGATGAACCACCATCGATGAACTTTGTTCGCAAACATGCTTTGCAACAAGCTGAGGACATGGGGATCAACTTGCGTCAAGCCGCAACTCGCGTCTTCTCCAATGCTTCCGGTTCTTACTCGTCAAACATCAATTTGGCGGTGGAAAACAGCACTTGGGACAGCGAAGCGGAGTTACAGGAAATGTACCTTAATCGGAAATCCTTCGCTTTCAATTCTGATAACCCCGGTATTATGGACGAATCGCGGAATATCTTTGAAAGCACTCTGAAAACTGCGGAAGCGACTTTCCAAAATCTCGATTCTTCCGAGATTAGCTTGACTGATGTTTCCCACTACTTCGACTCTGACCCCACCAAGCTTGTAGCAAGTCTGCGCGATGATGGCAAGGCACCAGCATCATACATCGCCGATACGACTACCGCAAATGCTCAAGTGCGGACATTATCAGAAACCGTGCGTCTTGATGCTCGTACCAAATTGTTAAATCCGAAGTGGTATGAGGGCATGTTATCTCACGGTTACGAAGGTGTGCGTGAACTTTCCAAGCGATTGGTAAATACGATGGGTTGGAGTGCCACAGCCGGCGCCGTTGATAACTGGATTTATGAGGATACTAACGAAACCTTCATCAAAGATGAAGAAATGCAGAAACGTTTGATGAATCTGAATCCCCATTCTTTCCGCAAAGTTGTATCAACTTTATTGGAAGTGAATGGACGCGGTTATTGGGAGACTAGCGAAGAGAATTTGAACAAGTTGCGCGAGTTGTACCAAGAAGTTGAGGATCGGATTGAAGGCGTAGAATAGGATTCATGGGCAGGCATAAAGCCTGCCTTAATCTTTCAATCTGGAATATCATCATGAATGCTTTAACCGTCAACCTTCAATCTGTATTGGAACTGACAGATGAGCAGTTTTTTAATTTATGTCAGGCAAACCGTGACTTGAGGTTTGAACGCACTGCTACGGGAGAATTAATTATCATGCCACCCACTGGGGGAGAAACGGGAAATCGTAATGGTAGACTAAATCAACAATTATTTAATTGGTCAGATACCGATGGTACTGGCATCGCTTTTGATTCTTCTACTTGTTTTAAATTGCCTAATGGTGCAGACCGTTCCCCTGATGCTTCTTGGATAAAGTTAGAACGATGGGATGCTTTAACTGAAGAAGAAAAACAAAAGTTTCCCCCCATTTGTCCTGATTTTGTCATTGAGTTACTTTCACCAAGTGATAGTTTGAAGGTTGCACAGGAAAAGATGAGGGAATACATAGATAATGGTGTGCGTTTGGGTTGGTTAATTAATCGTAAATCGCGGCAAGTGGAGATTTATCGAATTGGGCAAGAAGTTGAGGTGATGGAATCTCCTGTTAGTCTGTCTGGGGAAGACCTGCTGCCTGGGTTTGTGTTAAATTTAGAAACAGTTTGGTAGATTATAGCGATCGCAAGGTAAATGAAACCAGGTATTTATGGTCAACAACTAGAATTATTTCAATTATTTCAACCTGTAAATGTTATAAGTAGCAAATCTAAGTTTACATTTGTAGACTTATTTGCTGGTATAGGTGGATTTAGAATTTCCCTAGAAGAGTTAGGAGGAAAATGTTTAGGCTACTCCGAAATTGACAAAGAAGCTATTAAAGTTTATCAAAACAATTTTCTTAAATCTGATAATGGAGACGAAGTTTATTTAGGAGATATTATCCATCTCAATCAACTACCTTTTGAAATAGATGTCATGGTTGGTGGAGTTCCCTGTCAACCTTGGTCTATTGCAGGTAAATTACAAGGTTTAGATGACCCAAGAGGCAAATTATGGCTTGATGTTTTTAGAGTAGTAAAAGCCAATCAACCGAAAGCTTTTATTTTTGAAAATGTTAAAGGTTTAACAGAACCAAGAAATAAACCAAGCCTGCAATATATAATTGATAATTTGACAGCATCTGGCTATGTAATTAAATATCAGGTGCTGAATTCCTATGATTTTGGATTACCGCAAGATAGAGATAGAGTATTTATTGTCGGAATTAGAAACGATATAGAAAATTGTTGGGGTTTTACTTTTCCTAACCCTGTAAATACAAAGTTTAAGCTGTATGATGTTGTTCTTGGTTTACAAAAAGCTAATTTTATTAAAAAAAAGTTTCCAAAAAAGGTTTTATTTGATAGCAAAGTACCTGCTTCTAGAGGTAGATTTCAGAAAATAGATGAATTAAATGATTTCTTTTTATTTGCTGACATCAGAGATGGGCACACTACTATTCATTCTTGGGACTTAATCGAAACAAGTACAAGAGAAAAGTTAATTTGTCAAACTATTTTAAAAAATAGAAGAAAGAAAATTTACGGACTGAAAGATGGGAATCCATTAAGTTTGAAAGTATTAAAAACGTTAATTACTGATTTACAAGAAGAAGAAATTGATAATTTGGTTAATAAAGAAATTTTACGTTTTGTGCAAGGGCAAGGATATGAATTTGTCAACTCTAAAATATCTTCGGGAATTAACGGTGTATCTAAAATTTTCTTACCTCATGCTGATGCTATTGGGACTTTAAGCGCAACTGGAACGAGAGATTTTGTAGGCACAATATCGATAGAATGTCAAGAACCAGAAGCATATAAACAAACATTTATTAAAGAAATTTATCAAAAGAAAAAATTCAAGCCTTTACTAGCACAAGATTACGCAAGATTGCAAGGCTTTCCTGAATGGTTTCAGATTGCTAATAACGAGTCTGCTGCAAAGCATCAATTTGGTAATGCTGTATCAGTACCTGTTGTTTACCATTTGGCGAAAGCTTTGCTAACAATAATTTTATAATTATGCTTGATGCTTTAGCGTTTGGTTTTTAAGAGTTAATGCCTGCTTGAAAGGAATATAATAGTTATTGTATAGCACGCAATATGTTTACCTTAATTTCCTCATCTACAATCTGACTATGAACGCTTTAACAGTCAACCTCAAGCCTATTTTTGAACTAACAGATGAGCAATTTTTCCAGTTATGTCAGGTAAACGAAAATCTCAGATTTGAACGCACTGCTACAGGAGAATTAATAATTATGTCACCTACTGGGGGAGAAACAAGTAATCGGAACGCTGGATTAACTGCTCAAATTTGGATTTGGAATGAGCAAAATAAATTAGGTAAAGTTTTTGATTCTTCTGGTGGTTTTAAACTTCCTAATGGTGCGGATCGTTCTCCTGATGCTTCTTGGGTAAAATTAGAAAGATGGAATGCATTAACTCAAAAACAACAAACCAGATTTTTACCACTTTGTCCTGATTTTGTCGTTGAGTTACTTTCGCCAAGTGATAGTTTGAGAGACACTCAGGAAAAGATGCGAGAATATAGAGATAATGGTGCGCGTTTGGGTTGGCTAATTAATCGCAAGTCTCGTCAAGTAGAGATTTATCGAATTGGGCAAGAAGTTGAGGTGCTAGAATCTCCTGTAAGTTTGTCTGGGGAAGATATTTTACCTGGGTTTGTGTTGAATCTGGAAGCGATTTGGTAATAATACCTTTACTCAGAGATGATAGTGTTATGTTTGCTTAGTGGATTCAAAAAGTTGTGCGATCGCTCTCATATTCAAACATATGCGATCACCTTCTCATCAAAATACTCAAACTATCAATTCATCCAACACTAACACTGATAACCCTGGTAAAGACGGCAACCGCCCATCAAATGTTTAAGAAAGTTGCACAAGCGATCGCATGAAAGTTATATTCATTATTTAATTCGCAATCCCATAATCACTAAATCGCGTTCAATACCGTCAATTTGTGCGACTTTAGGTAAATAACCCCAAGATTGAAAGCTGAATTTTTCAAACAGTTTTAAACTAGGTTGATTATGGGCAAAAATTAAACCTAATAAAGTGTTTAAACCCAAACTAGGACTTTGATGAATTGCTTGTGCTAGAAGTTGCTGCCCTAAGCCACGCTGATGATATCCAGTAGCAATATAAATACTAATTTCCGCAGTGGTATGGTAAGCTGGTCGCCCATAAAACGATTGGAAACTCAGCCAGCCAGCAATCACACCTTCTACTTCTATTACCCAAATTGGGCGGATGTTATGCGATCGCTCACCAAACCAAGGCATCCGACTCGCTACAGACACCGGCTCTAAATCAGCGGTAGCCATGCGGCTAGGAATTGCCGCATTGTAAATCGCTACAATTGCAGGCAAGTCAGTTTCAGTGGCATGGCGAATAGTCATTGCAGCCGTCTATAAGAAAATATTTAAGCATAATACAGCGACTTGAGTAGCAAATCTACGGCTTTCACTCTAATTATCACCACTGTGTCAGAATTTAATCACACCACTTTTATTCTAAAAAACGATGCAGGCACACCATTTAAAAAGCAATTTGTGCTTTGCTTAAAAATGACTCAATTTTCTCCTGGCTTGTGAGAATTACTACTTTTCTGTAAACTATCTGCCAATGCCTCTTGATAAGCCTTAGTTGCCTCAATATGAGTCTGTGCTGCGTCTATTTGCCCCTGTGAAGACTTTAAAAACGCTTCTGTTGAGTAGCCCTTTTCGGGAATTTTCTCTGCCTTGTTTAAGGTTTCCTGCGATTGCTTCTGGATACTTTTTCCTTCCGCTTCGATGCGTTTGCCAAGTTCGATATCGGGATGCTTTTGGTTCTGTAAAGTCTTACCCACTTCTTCAACCGATTTTCCATGCTTTTGTGAAGCAAGAGCGTGTTTTTGTGCAGCTTGTGCAGTCTCTGATGAAATTTTATGCATGATACAATTACTGACTATTATTTAATGAGACAATAGCGCTGAGTATGCTTTTTATATCATGTCCATTTAATTAACAGTAATAAAAACATTGGAACCGTCGTAGAGACGTTCCGCGCAGATGTGTTAATACAATTGTAAGTAATAAACCTGACATGATATTAATTAAGACTTAAATCTTCAGTATCATAAGTTTAGTTATAAATTTAGATTTCTAACTCATCCTTGAGAAATAAGTATTGCTAAAAGTCAATATCCTATAGGACTCATATTTTATTTTGGAAAAGATAGGTAAACGCGCTACCGCGACTTTAGTTGTCGGGCAGTAAAGAAATGTTTTGGCTTCATGCTTTTTAATTAAGCTCGTGCTAGTAAGGGAGCAGCAGCTAGTAAGGTTTTGGTGTACGGGTGTTGAGGATTGGCGAAAATCTCTTTTGTTGCACCTAGTTCGACGATTTTACCACCATTCATTACGGCAATGCGATCGCATAAAAATCTCGCTAACCACAAATCATGAGTGATAAACAAATAAGTTAAATCAAACTCTTCTTTTAATGCCAACATTAGATCCAGCACTTGCGATTGCACGCTAGCGTCCAGCATACTCACTGGTTCGTCGCAAATCAGCAGTTTGGGACGAGTAATTAAAGCGCGTGCGATCGCTACTCTTTGTTGTTGTCCCCCTGATAAATCCGATGGATAACGCTGATAATAAACTTCAGCCGGTTTTAAACCGACTTTCTCTAACATCAACAGTACTTGTTCTTTTGCTTGTTTCGCATCGGTGATATGATGAATTATCAAAGGATCTGCTATACTTTGTCCTACAGTCATCGCGGGATTCAGACAAGCATGAGGGTCTTGAAACACCATCTGCATTTGTCTTCTGGAAGAGCGAATTTCTTGATTTGATAAGTTAGTTAAATCTTTGCCGAAGAACTCGATTTTACCACCAGTGGGACGAATTAATTGCAAAATTGTCCGCGATAGTGTACTTTTACCGCAACCTGATTCCCCAACTAATCCGAGAATTTCCCCTTGATATAGTTCTAAATTAATACCATCGACTGCTTTAATTGTCTGAGTTTCCGCTTTAAATAGGCGTTCAATAAAGTTCGGTTCTATATTATAATGTTGCTGTAATTCTGTTACTCGTAAAATTGGGGTAGAGTGCTTTTCCCCTGTTTGCACTCCCAAGTCCCCACTTTCTAACTCATCTACTGATTGAATGTGTAAAGCTGCTTGCAAAAGCGATCGCGTGTATTCGTGAGTTGGTTGTCTAAATACAGATTCGGTTGCACCTTTCTCTACAATTTTACCGTCATACATCACCCCAATGCGATCGCAATATTCTCCTACCATTGCCAAATCGTGAGAAATTAGCAACAATCCCATATTCTCTTCACCGCACAATCGTGTTAACTCTTGTAAAATTTGTGCGGAAACGGTGACATCTAAGCTTGTTGTCGGTTCATCGGCAACAATTAACTTGGGGTTGAGAAGTAAAGCTAATGCGATCGCTACTCTTTGACGCATTCCCCCGCTAAACTCATGAGGGTACTGATTCCAACGACTGGCAGGAATTTTCACCTTTTCTAAAGTGGCGATCGCTGTTTCTTTGGCTTGTTTAGTTGATAAACTAGGTGAATGCGCCTTGAGTGTTTCTAAACAATGCTTACCGATTGTCATTAACGGATCGAGTCGTGTCATCGGATCTTGAAAAATCAGCCCTACCGCTTCACCGCGAAATTGTCGCAACTGATTGGGATTTAAATCAAATACTGATTGCCCTTGAAACATCACCCGTCCTTCAATACGGCTAGATGAGGGTAATAACCGCATCGCTGCACGTCCCAAAGTTGATTTACCACAACCAGATTCTCCCACCAATCCCATCGTTTCACCGGGTTGCAGAGTCAAAGAGACATCATCAACTGCCCATTTCGGTTCTTCATCCCTACCGTGAGGATAGGCAACGCGCAGATTTTCAATTTTGAATAAATCTTTATTCATATTTTATCATGTAGGCGATCGCTAGCATAAAGAAAGAAATTTCAAATAGTGTATCAGATTCGTGATATCTCCTACGCTGACGGAGTACAGTTCAGCGCAGGCTTTTCGGCCACTCCAGCTATTGCTTCAGACATTGACCGAGGATAGAGTCGAGGGGAGTGTTACCACTCCACCCCTCTCATCCGAAACCGTGCGTGAAACTTTCGCTTCACACGGCTACTGAAAGCGGCTCCCCTTCCCCTCTCCTTATTTCATGCGAGGGTGTCTGGAATTCCCAGGGTGAGGTTCTGTATTGCATTACCCCCGGCAACCCGCTATATGGTTTCCTATATGTGTTTTAGGTTATCTTTCAAAGCTGACGATTTTAGGGAAGTGTCTTTGGAGCAGAATCGCTGCGAAATTAGACAGCAAACAGGTGATTGCTAGCCACATGAGGATATAAGTAGGAGCCATGACGACACCAATCATGAACCAAGTATAGACATGCAATATCATCACTACAGCGAAGAAGGTAGCAATTGCACATGCTTGCCATACTTGATGTGTTGGGCGTCGTAGTGCTACTAAAATGATTGTCGAGCATGTTGCCAGTAAGTTGGCTGGCACGAGAAATGCACAAATAGTCACGCAGTTGGCGCGGGATAACTCAGTTATGGTGTTGAAATCGAGCATTAATTTGTTGGGATAATGTCAACATCTTAAGAATTTATTTATATTTAATATATAACCTGGCTTAGTATAGCATACACATCAAGTGACTAAATTAATAATTTAATATAAATTAAAATACACTGTTCATACCTCCGATATAAGTCGGGGGTATGAGTTATCAAAAAATCAAGTTTTTGAATGCTAAAAGGGAGATAGGGAGATTTACCCTATTCCCTATTTACTCAATTTTTAACGCCAAGATTCAAGAATTACTGCTGCTGCTAACAAACACAAGAGAATAATTCCTAATTTTTGAAAGCAAAATACAACGAAAGGTAGTAGTATTTTGGCAATAGGTAAAGCGTTAAAAGCCGTTGATAAAATGTAGGCGATCGCAAAGCCTAACATGATCAACAAGAAATACTTGAGAATTTTGGAAACCAATCTCATCAAAGGCGTATATTGATTCGTAGTCATAGTTTTGCACTCCAATTATGTTGCTAATTCCAGAAAGTAAATCTCATTAAGCGTTTACAAGATGACGGATGATAAAGAAGATTGATGAAGGCTTTTCTGGCGCTGATTTTTATTTTGCTTCCCATCATTAGATAACAGCGATCCTATTACCAATATGGTGAAAATCAGCAACAAAAAGGAACCAAAATCAAATCCATTTCGATCTATTTGCCTATCAAAACCGCATTTCAGGCAGACATATCTGTTAGGATTATGCGTGTCTTGGGCAAAAGGACAATGATTGCTTTCGCAATCTTGAGGACAGTCTTTTGGGAACATAATTTAACCCCGTAATCAAGAGTTAGCTAGTAAATGTTCGGACATTCTCCTCGATTCAGTCAGTAAATACCTCAGGTAGTTTTAGATAACACAGCTTTAATTAGCCATTTATATATGTACTGTTGGCACAATTACTAATACTCCATCTTTCACCGCAATATCAGAGTTATAATAAATATCTCCTCACCAAAGTAACTCTGAGCATTTCTGGAGATTGTGCCCCTTAAAGCTGCGTAATAAACTTTATCTTTCATACTACAAAGTGTATTGAATAATTTATAGCTTGTCAGCCGGATGAAGTGGGTAGTTTTACTGACTAAATCCGTAGGAAAAAGTAGGTTTATGAGAAAAAGTTGGAAAAAGTAGGATAAATCACGCTACATTGAATAAAAAACGATACTTCAACTTCAATAAGCAATGGGTGCGGAAGAAGCCTTAGAATTTGCTGACAGATTGGTGTTTGTAAAAACAGGGAGACACTTAGAACAACCCCAAAGAATTATATTTTCTGATTTATGGCAGGATCGGCGAAAGACGTATGATAAAATCGCAAACAGTTGTGCGTACTCGTCTGTATATTTAAAAGAAGTTGGTGCAGGACTTTGGCAGCTACTCTCAGAGGTATTGGGAGAAAAAATCACAAAGGGAAGCTTCCAAAGTGCGTTGGAACGACTTTGGAAACAACAATATGGCAACAACAGCGCAAGTATTGAAGAATTGACAAATAGCGTTAGATCAGGTATAGATTCTAACTTTTTGGGACGCGATCGCGAAATAGCTGAACTCCACAACATCATCAACAGTGGTATGAAACTGATTCTCATTCAAGCAGAAGGTGGTGTAGGCAAAACAACCTTAGCTCGTAAGTATTTCAAAGCGCAAAACTTCGACTTTCTTTTAGAACTGTGGATGGCAACAGAAGTCCAAAACCTCACCCCTGTAGAGAGTGTAGTTGAAGAATGGTTGCGGCGAGATTTTAATGAAGAACCAGGAAGAGATTTTGGGATAAACTTAGAGCGACTGCGACGAAAGCTGCGAAATCAATCTCGAAAAATTGGCGTATTTATTGACAATTTGGAAACTGCTCTTGATAAAAATGGTAAGTTTTTAGAATCTCATCGTCGTTATGTAGAACTATTAAGAGTATTCAGCGATTCGGATGTGCATTCAGTTACTTTAGTCACAAGTCGTGAGCGTCTGCGTGAGTCGAGTATAGAAGTTCATCTTTACCCCTTAGAAGGTTTAGATCAGGAGGTATGGCAACAATTTTTTAGTAGTCGTAACATAAATTGTCATTCAACCGTCCTGAATGAAATGTGCAGAGCTTATGGAGGTAATGCCAAAGCAATGCAAATTCTCAGAGGAGCAATATTCACAGACTTTCAAGGTGATATAGATGCATATTGGCAGGAAAACTCTACAGATTTGCTAATAGAAAGAGAGTTAAAAGATTTAGTTGCTAGCCAATTTAATCGATTACAACAAATAGATTTAGAAGCTTATCGTCTTTTGTGTCGTTTGGGATGCTATCGCTATCAAGATATTCGTTCAGTACCTATTGAGGGAATTTTCTGCTTGCTTTGGGATGTACCTGAACAACAACGCAGACGCGTGATTAAAGCTTTGCAAGATTTATCTTTGATAGAAGCTAAAAAAGGACAATATTGGCTGCATCCAGTAATTAGAGATGAAGCGATCGCTAGACTGAGATTAGTAAGTGAAGAATGGGAATTAGTCAATCGAAAAGCCGCAGACTTTTGGACGAAGATAATTACAGAAGTCGTAAATATAACTGATGCGTTAAGTGCTTTAGAGGCTTTTTATCACTTTATTGAAATTAATGATTTTGAACAAGCGGGGGGTGTGATTCTTTATAGAAGAGATAAGAAACAAAAAAATACTTTACCCTTAGGCTGTTCATTTTATCAATTAGGTTTAATTCAAAAAATAATTTCTGTAATTACGCAGATAATCGACAATATTAACTGTCAGGAGAAACGTAGTAGACTTTACAATATTCTCGGTTATAGTTATCGATTAATTGGAAGACTTTCTACGGCTTTAGAATATCATGAAGAGTCAAGGAGAATTGTAGATAAATTTGAACTTAATATCCTCAAAATATCTCCCTTGTTTAATATAGGACTCTGCAAAATGGAGTTATGGGAGCTTGAAGAAGCTAAATTCTTTTTCAATTCGGTTTGCTCGATTGTAGAAAAAACTGAAATATCTTATGAGTATATTGTTTACTCGGAATGCTGTTTAGCTTTCATCAACTCATGTTTAGAGCTAACAGAAGAGGCTTTTTCCCTAGCTCAAAAGGTGGAAACAGCAATGTCTACAACTAAATTGACAGCTTGGGGAACAGGATATAACTTATTATTTTTATGTTTCACTTATAAAAATTTAGGAAATATCCCCAAATCATTCGAGTTATGTGAAAGAGCTATATTATATGCTGAAGAAAATAACTTTATTCCGGTAAAAGCGAAAGCGATAAATTGTTTAGGAGAACTTTATCGAGAACAGCAAGAATTTGATAAATCGCTTTTGCATCATTTAGAATCAATAAAAATGCTTGATAAAATAGGTGCAAAGTCTGATTTAGCTGAAGCTTATTATCAATTAGCGTTAACTAATCAAAAAAAAGGTGAAGTTAACCAGAGTAGAGAAAATTTTGAGAGTGCGATCGCTCTTTTTCATGAAATGCAAGCACCAAAACAAATTGAGAAAGTACAAACAGCTATGGATGCTTATCGCTAATAATCAGTCATAATTTTAGTAACCGCTGTCAAAGGAGAATAGATATTAATGGTAACTTCTACAATTATTGCAAATGCCTCAACATTTTCATTAGAAGATTGGATGCAAAATCCCCCTGATAATACAGAATGGGTGGATGGGCAATTAGTGGAGAAAAACGGATTGACACTCAAGCATAGTCGGATTCAAGCTAGTTTAGGCTATTATTGGAGAAATTACAAAGAGTCTAGCGGACAAGGAGGAGAAGTCTATACAGAAGTACCTTGTCGCACCAACAAACAAGGACGTGTTCCTGATGTTGCTTATCTCACATCAGAACTAATTACCCAGTTTGGTGAACCTGCTGTTTTACCTCAAAGTTTCCCACTAATTGCTGAGATAGTTTCTCCTACAGATTTTGCTGAAGATGTAATTGCTAAATCTCAAGAATATTTGCAGTCTGGATGCGAAGAAGTTTGGTTAGTATTTCCTGAAAATGGTTGGATAATTGTCATTACAAAAAATCAGCGACTTGTATTTACTGATAACGAAATTGTCAGCACTCAAACTATATTAAAAGGTTTCAATGTATCAGTTGATGAATTGTTGGGGTAATAAAATTACCCTCACCCTAGAAGGGTGTGGGCGTTTTTGCGTGCAACAATGTTGAGGACTAACGATACCCCAAAATCTCTGATATTGCTGCCACAATATCAAGATAAAAGTTACCTTGCACTGCTCGAAATAACTCAAATTTAGTTCCAGGGGCGCCAAAAAAAGGTCTGAGAAACCATCCTAATTGCATCCCCACAAAAGCATAGAGAAATAACCAGGATCTTAAAATAGTTGTGCGGGTTAGTTTTCCTACCTCATCTTGTTGAGAAAGTAACTGCATTCCTTCATAAAGAAACTTAACCCCAAATGCACCTGTGATACCAAAAACTAACACATTCAACAGCTTGAAAAATTGATAAGAATTTGGAGCCGTAATCATAAAAAACAGCGTAACTGGTGCCAAGCTGAATAACAAAACACTAATAACTGACACAGCTGTCAGTAATACGACAAAATGCTGTTGAATACTACTACGGGAACCAAACAAAACATTAAAAAAGAACAAAGTTGGAAAACAAATGATGAGCGTTAATAAGTAAAACGCTGGTAATTTAATCGCACCAGTTAACGCTTGTGCCCAACTATGAGATGCACCAATAATTCCCCCATATATAGCAAAGAAAATAGAACTAGAAACAAACAAAGAAGTAGTCTTACTTTGTAACCCAATTCCCTGACGAATTTCTTCGAGAAAATTTTGGCGATCGCGCAATAAGCTAATCAGAACAGCAAAATGTTTGATTTGACGAGATTGCTTATGAAGCATATTAATTTTGATGGTTGTTGGTTGTTGGTTGTTAGTTGTTGATTGTTGGTTGTCAGTTGTTAGTTGTTTGTTGTTAGTTGTTGGTTGTGAGTTGTTAGTTGTTTGTTTGTTGTTAGTTGTTGGTTGTGAGTTGTTTGTTGTTTGTTGTTAGTTCGAGCGTTGCTATCTACTATCCACTAACCACTAACAACTATCTACTAACCACTAACAACTATCTACTATCCACTATCCACTATCCACTATCCACTAACGAAATCCTAAAAGGTAGCCAATAGCTTGAAGAATACTCAAATAAAAATTGCCTTCCCTTTCTCGAAACAGTTGAAAAGCAGAATCAGGTGTGCCGAAAAATGGTCTGAGAGTCCATCCTAATTGACTACCTACGAAAGCATAAAGTAATAACCAAAACTGTAAAATTTTCTTGCGAGTATTACTTCCTTCATTATCTTGTTCTAAAACCAAGCTGGTTGCTTGATATAAAGAAGAAATACCAAAAAATCCAGTTAAAGCAAAGATAAAGACATTTAACAAAATTAAAAACTGGTAATTATTAGTCGTGATCAAGAAAAACAGCGTGATTGGTGCAAAACTGAATAACAACACACTTGTGATTGAAACCGCAGTTAGCACCAATGCAAAATGCTGAGGAAAATTCCGTCTTGAGCCAAAAATAATATTACAAAAATACAACGTTGGCAGGCAAATCAGCAGCGTGATTAAATAGAGAGATGGCAGTTTTACAGCGGAAGATAAAGCTTGCATCCAACTATGATATGCACCGATAATTCCGCCATAAATGGCAATAAATATCGAACTGCAAACTAGTAGAGAAATGATTTTATTTGGTAATCTCGTTCCTTCGCGAATTTCTTCTAGAAATATTTGGCGATCGCGTAATAAACTAATTAGTACCGCAAAGTATTTTATTCCTTGAGATTGCCGTTCTATCATATTATTCTCACAAACCTTGTTGAAGTTGAATTTTTTTCAAACCATCAATCAGAGTAGTCACCACCAGAACCATATTTCCAAGCATCAACCAAACGATGCCAATAATATTGCTGTTCTTTTGGCAAACTTTTTACCCACGGTTCTAGCATTGGACTTAGCCGAAAGAAAACAGAATAAATACCTAAATTGCCATAATGCACCGTCCAATCTAGCAAACTTGTTAAACCCACTTGTGGTATCACTTTGGCAATCAATCCTGGATGCGCTAAACCCGTTTTTAAAAGTGTTTGCGTTAGTGCCGAAAACTGCACCACATCTTGCAAAAAAGGCTTAAGTACTGGTTCACCTAACTGTTGCATTTCTTGAAACACCACCGATAGTAATTTATTAATTTGATCGGGGGCAATTTTTTGATTTACACCTGCACTCATCGCTTTTTGAAACAGCCAAGTTACAGTTAAACTTGGCTGATATGGTTGTAGTATGGAAAGCGACTTTGCAGATAATTGATTTGTATCCAGCGCTTCATAAATACCCAATGTTAAACGCTTTAAGTGACGCACCATTGCCCCAAAACCACCAAAACTTAACGGCGATTGATTGCCACTGCTATCTCCCACTGGTAGAATGCGATTCCAAGGAGTTTTTAGAGGACTTTGACGATAAGTGGGAAAGAAGCCAAACAGCGCTCTTTGCAACTTCAACTGACTCAATGCCACACCCTGATATTCTGGCATCAAGTGAAGATAATCTTCAAAAAGAGCTTCTAAATTCAAGCGTTGTGGATGTGCATCCATGTACGTAAACATGTAAGTGGTTCTGCCATCTTTTGCCGGGAAAGCTTCCCAAAAATACTGACATTGATTCTGCAAGGATGTGAATGATAACAACAAGTCACCAGAATCATTTTCCGGAAATCCTTTCGCACAACTTCCCACAACCAGACAAAGAGCATCTGGTTTTTTTCCTTGTCGTGCTTGCTGCGTGATGGGAGAAAGATGTCCCATCGCGTCAATTAACAATCTGGTTTTGAACTTGCTGCCAGCATCTACCATCACACCATCTGGATGAACCACAGCTTCTGTAAATGGTGTGTTTTCAAACAATTTACCGCCAGTAGCAAGAAATCGCTCTTTTAAGGTATCCAGTAGATATACTGGGTCTACGCCGATATTCAGTACGTTTTCTACCCAGACTTCTGTACCACCTTGAAAGCTGACTCGTGCTGGATTATAAACGGTTGCGATCGCCTGATTTAATTCTCTTTCTGTCAGCAAATTTAATTCCAAGAATACTTCTAACTCTTTGCGAGAAATATTCCACTCTTGTTCTCTACCGCGCAAAATGGAGCGCTCAATCAACGCTACTCGCAATCCCTTCAAAGCTAAAGCACAACCAATTAAAATGCCTAAAGTGCCACCGCAGATAACAACATCCCAATCTACAGCACCTAAAGACTGCTGACTTTCTTTGACTATTATTGGTATAAATGCGTTATTTTCCCTCAGGGATGCTAACGTGCGATCGCTGCGACGCAATCCTTCCAAAACATTGCCCGGTAATTGTGAAAGTATCTCTTCAGTTAAAGACATAAAATTTAATTTTCTAAAGTTAGTAGTCTTAATCGTATCTTTGCTAAATTTCATCTCATAATTGCAACAGTAGTAGTCGTTACAAATATTGATACTTCTAATATCAGTACTACAGTGGTATTTTGACATCCTTTTAACCAGTTTCTTGATATATCTGGGTTTGAAGCATTTTTGAATCTTCGGGGTATTTTCCTTGCCCTGTATAGATTTTAGCCTTATTTCTGCCTCAAAAATGTTTAAGTCCCGATCAGCCTGCTGTCTTCATCAGTTACCCATAAATCTTTTCAAGAAAGGACTTTCGTTGTCTTACTATTTGCGATCGTCCTGTGGTCGATTATAAAAATACCTAATTGGAAATGATTTTTGTAAAGATATAGTAAAGATATACTGAAAAGTATTTTTGTAGTGAAAAAAACAATTAATATTGAAAAAACAAGAAATATCTAAATGAAAATTATAGTAACAAACAATATTGAAATCAAGTACATACTAATTGGTCAAGTATTTCTATGAAAATCGCATTTATAGTTGGATCTTTTCCAGTTTTATCAGAGACGTTCATTCTGAATCAAATTACAGGTTTGATTTCCCGTGGACATAAAATTGATATCTACGGTTATAAACCAGATGATATTTCTAAAGTGCATCCGGATATAGAAAAATATCACTTGTTAGAACACACTTTTTATCAACCGGGTATTCCCGAAAATTACTTGTGGCGCTTGATAAAAGGTCTAGGATTAATATTTAGGCATTTTCATAAAGCTCCTTTAGTATTGCTGCGATCGCTTAACATTTTTCAATATGGTAAGCGAGCTGCTTCCATGAGGTTGCTTTATGCAATTATACCTTTATTAAATACCGAAGCATACGATATTATTCATTGCCAATTTGGCATATATGGAATTGATGGAATGATTTACCGTGATATTGGTGCAATCAAAGGTAAATTAATTACTTCGTTTCGTGGTTACGATATCAGTTGGTATCTCAAAGAGTGCGGCAAAGACGTTTACAACGAATTATTTGTCAAAGGAGATTTTTTTCTTGCAAACTGCGAATTTTTTAGACAACGAGCTATTCAACTAGGTTGTGATGAAAATAAAATTGTTGTACATGGTTCGGGTATAGATTGCAGTAAATTTACATTTAAACCACGATATCCCCACCCCGACGGCAAAATTCGCATTGCGACAACTGGTCGCCTTGTGGAAAAAAAAGGTATAGAATACAGCATTCGCGCCATTGCAAACCTAGCAAATATTCATCCAAACATTGAATATAATATTATTGGCGATGGACATTTGAAAGAACACTTACAGCAAGTTATTGAAGAACTGAACTTAGCCGACGGAGTAAAGCTAGTTGGCTGGAAAAACCAAAAAGAACTCATTGAAATTTTAGATCAAACCCATCTATTTATTGCTCCAAGCGTAACCGCTGAAGATGGAAATCAAGATGCTCCTGTCAACACATTAAAAGAAGCAATGGCAATGGGTTTACCGGTTATAGGAACTATACATGGTGGTATTCCTGAACTGGTAGAAGATGGTATTTCTGGTTTTCTTGTTCCAGAGCGAGATGCTGAGGCTATATCCGAAAAATTAAGCTATTTTATTAAGCATCCAGAAATTTGGGAACAAATGGGTTCATCTGGTCGTGACTATGTAGAAAAACATTATGATATCAACAAGCTTAACGATGAACTAGTAGAAACTTATCGCCAGGTTGCGACAAAGAACTCTCAAGAACGTCAAAAAATATATACCTCAGTTCACATATGAAAATAGCAATCATTGCCGGACAATTTCCCGTATTATCAGAGACATTTATCCTGAATCAAATCACAGGTTTGATTGCGCGTGGACATGAGGTTGATATTTACGCCAGTCACCCAAAAGATTCTGATAAAGTTCATCCTGATGTAGAAAAATATCAGTTATTGAAACGCACCCACTATATACCTGGAATTCCGCAAAATTATTTTTTACGGTTGATAAAAGCACTAATATTACTATTTATTAACTTTTTCAAAGCTCCTTTAGTGTTCATGCGATCGCTTAACATTTTTCAATATGGAGAAAAAGCATATTCTTTAAAATTTATCTACTTAGCAATACCATTTTTAAAGCCAAAAACATACGATATTATCCACTGCCAGTTTGGAGTATTTGCTTTAGATACTATAGTTATGCGTGATATCGGTATCATCAAAGGAAAGTTGATTACATCCTTTCGCGGATTTGATATCAGTCGATACATTCAAGAACATGGAGAAGATATTTATAATCCACTATTTACTGAAGGAGATTTTTTCTTAACCAACTGCGAATTCTTTAGACAACGCGCTATCAAACTAGGTTGCGACGCAAATAAAATAGTCGTTCACGGTTCCGGTATAGATTGCAGTCAATTTCCCTTTAAACCACGGCATCCCCATCCAGATGGTAAAATTAGAATCGCCACAACTGGTCGCCTTATAGAAAAAAAAGGCATAGAATACAGCATTCGCGCAATTGCTAAGGTGGCGAAATTTCATCCCAATATAGAATACAATATCATCGGCGACGGAGAATTAAAAGAACACTTACAGCAACTCATTCAGGAACTAAATGTTGCCAATCAAGTCAAGTTACTCGGTTGGAAAAACCAACCAGAAATTATTGAAATTATCGACAAAACCCATATTTTTATTGCCCCCAGCATCACCGCTAAAGATGGCAATCAAGATGCACCTGTCAACACCTTAAAAGAAGCAATGGCAATGGGTTTGCCAGTTATAGGAACTCTACACGGTGGTATTCCCGAATTAATAAAAGATAATATTTCTGGTTTTCTTGTACCAGAGAGAGATGCTGATGCCATATCCGAAAAGGTAAGCTACCTTATTGAGCATCCAGAAGTTTGGCAACAAATGGGTTCATCTGGTCGGGCTTACGTAGAAAAACACTACGATATGAACCAGCTAAACAATGAACTAGTGGAAATCTACCGCCAAGTATCCAACAACAATTTACAGCCTAGCCAAGAATGTCTAAATGTATTAGTATAGTAAATCCCAAATACGCCAGTTTTTCATAGCAACGAATTGTCTCCACAACCAAAATAGGTGCATTCTACATAAGTCTTTTTCGCAAAAACCTGATTTCATTACTTTCGCGAGGATTTCACAATGAATTTTCCACCAATTGCTGACCCACAAGTTACAATTATTGTCGCTCCGAGAGAGCGTTTTAGCTACACTCGTGAATCTTTAGAAAGCATCTACGAAAATACAGAATATCCATTCAAATTAATTTACGTAGATGGTAATTCACCATCTGCTGTCCGGCGTTATCTTGAAGAACAAGCGCGGGAAAAAAATTTTCAACTGATTCGTACCGATTATTACCTTTCCCCCAACCACGCTAGAAACTTGGGCTTGCGTCAAGTCAACACCAAGTATGTTGTATTCATGGATAACGATGTAGCAGTCACTCCTGGCTGGTTGAAAACGTTAGTCAATTGTGCCGAAGAAACCAAAGCCACCGTAATTAGTCCCCTAATTTGCCAGAACCTTCCACTACATTCAGAAGTGCATTGTGCAGGTGGAGAATCTGGGGTAAAAGTCGAAACCAAAGGCGAGACAACCAGACGTAAAATAATAGAAAAAATTTATAAACAAGGACGAATGGTAGAGGATATTCTTCCTCAATTGCAACGGCAAGAAACTGGTCTTGCAGAGTTCCACTGCATGATTGTACGTACAGAGATATTTGAGCAGATTGGCTTGTTAGATGAAGCTCTAATGAATACCAAAGAACACGTAGATTTGTGTATGCTTGTTAGCAAAGCAGGCGGTTCAGTCTACTTAGAACCCGAATCTCTCGTAACATACGTCCCAGGACCACCTCTGGAGTGGACAGACTTACACTTTTACATGCTGCGTTGGAGCGATGCGTGGGAACTATCTAGCCTCAAACGTTTACGCGACAAGTGGAACCTCACCGAGGACGAGTACTTTCAAAGAAAGTACAACAGTTTGGGAAGAAGACGGCGTGATACAATTGTTGCTCCTTTGATTAAAAGTGTTTTTGGGCGGAGAGTTTACCGCGCAGAGAACTTGCTAATGAAGTTGGATCATGCGCTAAACCGTTACCTCACCAATCGCTATGCTCGCAAACATCTCCACCGGATGCAAAATCAAGTTGCATCACAGCCTGTGAAGTCCGTAATGACGGCTTCCCAAAGATAATGTTATAAAGATTGATTAGTAGAGTGGGCAATATCCGCTCTACAACAACGTACATCTGCATTCTTTACAGCAAAGGGTGAGAAATTTTGAAGCAAAAGAAAAGTCCCAAATCTCAGCCACCTGAGGTTATTTATACACCTGAAAGTCTGCTCAGGCATCCTCTAAATTTATTCAAACAAATGTGGCGAGACTTACTAGCTTCTCGCGAACTTGCTCGACGACTGATGGTGCGGGATATCAGCGCTCAATATCGGCAATCTTTTTTAGGAATAATCTGGGCTTTTATACCGCCAATTTTTCTGGCAACTGGATTTACCCTTGCTAGTAATGCCAATGTAATTAATGTTGGCAAAACAGATTTACCTTATCCAGCTTATGTCATGTTCAGCACTGCACTGTGGCAAACTTTTGTCGAAGCTTTAAACGGGCCAGTGCAAGCAGTGATAGTCGCAAAACCAATGTTAGCGCGAGTCAACTTTCCTAGAGAAGCACTGATTTTGGCAAAGATGGGCGAAGTATTTTTTAACTTTGCTATCAAGCTAATTTTAATCGTAGCGTTATTTATTTGGTTTCATGTATCGGTAAGTTGGACAGTAATTTTAGCTCCAGTGGCATTAATTCATTTAGTTTTATTAGGAACATTTATCGGTCTTTTATTAGCTCCGTTAGGGGTTTTGTACCAAGATATATCTAAGGCATTAACTTTGTTTACAGGCTTTTGGTTGTTTTTGACTCCCGTAGTTTATCCAGTCCCCAATGAAGGAGCCTTTGGGTTTTTAGTGAGACTAAATCCTGTTACTCCTCTGTTAGTAACAGCACGAGAGTTAGCCACTACAGGAGTAGTCTCAGATCCTTCGAGATTTTGGATAGTAAGTGTAATTACTTTAATTGGTATGCTATTAACTTGGATTGTATTTCGTTTAGCTATGCCTTTTGTGGTTGAGAGAGTGAGTTCTTAAAAATGACTAATTTAAAAGAACAAGAGATTGCTGTTCAGCCGAAAGATCCTGATGTAGTCATTTCGGTTGAAAATGTTTCTAAAAAGTTTTGTAGAGATTTAAAAAAGTCTTTATTGTATGGCGTTCAAGACATTGCCACAGAGTTAAGAGGGGCAAATAGAAAAAGCGAAACTCTTCGTCCAAAAGAGTTTTGGGCGCTGAATAACCTCAGTTTTCAACTGCGTCGGGGAGAAGCACTAGGGTTAGTTGGCTCAAATGGAGCCGGGAAAAGTACACTACTTAGAATTATTAGTGGTTTGATTAAACCTGATAGTGGCTGCGTAAAAGTTAGGGGAAGAGTGGCACCATTAATTGCACTAGGAGCCGGGTTTAATCCTATTCTCACAGGTCGAGAAAATATCTATGCAAATATGTCAATTCTCGGTTTATCAACTCAAGAAATCGAAGAGAGATTTGCAGATGTGATAGATTTTGCCGAAATTGCCGATGCGATTGATGCACCAGTACAAACTTATAGTTCTGGTATGGCTGCAAGACTGGGATTTGCTTGTGCAGTTCATATAGAACCAGAGATTTTATTAATAGATGAAGTGCTAGCTGTCGGTGATATTAAATTTAAAATGAAATGCCACCGAAAGTTATCTAAAATGCGAAAAAAAGGTACAGCTTTTATATTAGTTTCTCATAACTCACATAGCATATTAAATATATGTGAAACTTCAGTATATCTTTCTAAAGGTAAATTAATTGCTTCTGGAGATACCGAAGCAGTAATTCGTAAATATGAAGAAGACTTATGTCTAGTTGGGACTGAAAATGCTTTAGGGAAGATGGTTTTACCCGAAAAGTCAGAAAAAGAAAGTTCAGGTTTAGATATTGTTTCTCTTAGTTTTAAAGATGAACAAGGAAATCCAATACAAACACTGCTTTCTGGTGAGCCTGCTTATTTATGCGTAGAATGCAAAGCTTATAAAAAGGTCGATAATGCAAATATAGGTATTTTAGTGACAGCGCTATCAGGAGAAAATGGTCTAGTTTTGTATTTAACTTCCAGCAGTGACAATGAGGAACTAACAATACCTCCTGGCAAATCAGAAATTCAAATGTATATGCCTTATTGTTCTTTCATTCCTGGTGTATACAGCGCCAGAATCTACATTAGAAGGGATGTTTACTCTTTTGATATTGTTGATTCTTTTAGATTTACTGTAAAAACAAATAAAACTATTAGTCGATGTTTATTTTATCAACCACATAAATGGCAAGTTATTAGTAAATAGTCGTTTGCAAAAGTAAAATAATAAAAGCTCAAATTGTGTTAATTCAAAATTTAACAAACGGGTGTATTAAAAATGAGCAACCCTTTACTAACCATCATCATTCCTACTCACAACCGACCTCATCTAGTAAATCATGCTATAAAAAGTGCCCTTGAACAAACTGTAGAGGATTTAGAAGTTATCGTCGTTGATGATGCTTCAACGCAGCCCTTAAACCTGCCCGAACATCCCCGACTGCGATTGATCCGTCTATCAAAACCTCAAGGTGGCGCAGCAGCCCGCAACGTAGGTACTGATGCGGCTTGTGGTCGGTGGGTTACATATCTTGATGACGACGATCGCCTTCTCCCCAATATGGTAGTTACATCACTAAAAGCTCTGTCTAATGCCACTTTACCAGAACCGATAGCAGTAATTTCTGGCGTAGAGGTGGTCAATTCCCAAGGACAAGTCATCATAACGCGTCTACCCCCCCCAGTACGTCCACGCGGCGCTCATTTCTCCTTAGAGGAAATTGAACCAGGTTATTCGTACAATACGAAACAAACGCTGGTTGTGGAGCGCGAAGTGCTTCACCAAATCAATGGTTGGGACGAGAAATTTCGCTCTCGCGTTCACTCCGAACTGTTTTTGCGGCTTAATCCGGTTTGCTCGATTCTCGGTCTACCTGTTGCTACTTACCAACTTACTGCCCATGATGGAGTGCGACTATCACGGGATTTAACGCTGCGTCAAGAAAGCTTTCAACGCCTTGTGCGTAAGCATGAATCTATTTTTAAAGCGCATCCAAAGATGTTCGCCAGTTTTGTCTACGAACACGCTCTAAAATCCTACGAACTCGGTCAACGTCGTGCAGCTTTCTTCAGCTTATGCTGGGCAATGCAAATAGCTCCGTTTCACACATTTACTCAATTTGCTCCACAATTTTCTCAAAGTTTCTTAAAAAAGTTGTTAGTCCAATAAAAGACATAATATTCAACTTAGCAGGGTAATTTGACACATAGCATCTCATTATTGTAATTGTTGTCAAAAATAGTTTTTTAATCACATTGAAGGAAATACAGATGCAAAAACTTGTTTCAGTAATCATACCCTGCTTTAATGCTGAAAGATGGTTGGCAGAGGCAATTGATAGCTGCTTGCAACAAACTTATGCAAACATCGAAATTATTGTAATTGATGATGGCTCAACTGATAAGTCTTTAGAGATTATCAAAAGTTATGGAAATAAAATTATCTGGGAAAGTCTGCCTCATCAAGGAGGAAATCATGCCCGAAATAGAGGCTTTGTTTTATCAAGAGGAGAGTATATTCAGTATTTAGATGCGGATGACTATATTTTGCCGGAAAAAATAGAAAGGCAAGTTCGTTTTCTAGAGGAAACCGGCGCAGATGTTGTTTATGGTGATTGGAGGCATAAACGCCATTTGCCTAACGGAACAAGTTTTTTGGATAAAATAGAGGTTCCTAAAGCACAAGCAGATATCTTAGAGTCATTACTAGCAAATTGGTGGACAGCTGTTGCTTCTTTACTTTATAAAAGAAGCGCAGTAATAAATAGTGGTGGATGGGATGAAAGTTTTCTTGCTGCACAAGATAGAGATTTTTTTATCTCAGTGGTAATGAATGATGCCAAAGTTGTATATCAACCAGGTTGCTATTCAGTTTATAGACGATACGGTAATGTAACAGTTTCTAGTTCTTCTAAAAGTCTATGGGTAAAAAGCCACTGTTTAGTATTAGACAAGGCAGAAAAAAAACTATTACAGTTGAACAAACTTTCAATGAAGTATCGCTATGCTTTAGCTAGATGTTGTTTTGAATTGAGTCGAGAATCTTTATTTGTTGACTATTCACAGTATTTACAATTATTAGAACAAGCTTTAACTATCTATCCTGATTTTAAGGCAAATAGTTCAAGACCAATTTATAAATTCGCTCAAAATATTTGTGGCTTTCGCCGAACCGAAAAAATTGCCTGTCGTTTCTTGTTTCTCAAAAGATTCGTCAATTCAATTAGCGATCGCCTTTTTGACTCTAAAAAAAAAATTAGCGTCACACTGTCGCAAAGCACAAGAACAAACTTCCTGTAAAGCAAAAATCCCACGTTTAATAAAAACTTGGGAATGTAATTATTTACGTATTTTTACTAATTAAAATCTTAAACCGACACCACCTTGTAATGACAGAGCAGTGCCACCACCATTGCGGTAAGCATCAAAGGCAATGATTGCGTTACCAAAAATCACCGTGTTGCTATTTGGGACGACGTAATCAACTCCTGGTTGCAAAGCAAAGCTGATTTTATTGCCCACCGGTGAAGGTGTATCACCACCAGCTAGCACCAAACCAGCACCCAAATAAGCGTCAGTTTGCCAATTTAAGGGCACATCGTAGGAAACAGTGGGCACAACGGCTGTACTTTGACCAATTAAAGCTTGGGCACGAAAGGAAACTGGACTTTCTAGAAGCTTGTAGCGGACAGCAAGAACTCCACCAATTTGACCACCGTCTGAAAGACCAACAGTTGGACCGACACCGATATAGCTACCATAAGCTACTTGAGCTTGTGCTGGTTGGGCAGAACTCACAAATGAACTAGCCAGAACTACTGACACTAAACACGGAAGATACTTCATTTTCCCACTCCTCATATCACTTTAGATTATCGATGTGAAGTTTGATATTGACAAGCCTTGTCTTAAAAATAGCTATCTAACTCAAGGAAAGCTATGCGAGGAAGATTTGTTAAGTTGGTTACAACAAATTTCTGATGGTACGCAGTCTCAATAAAAGATGTTGCGGAAACTGTACAACGATCGCATCTTATAGTATTCTTGTACTATTGTTCATCTGGTTTACATGCTCCACTGCGATCGCTTGATTATACACAGGCGATCGCTTTTATTCAATGGTCAATTAAGTTTGGACTTTGGACAAGAAGAGAAAACGCCTACTTTAAATATTAATTTATTCTTGCCCAGCTAGTACCTTTCCAAATACTAATAAACAAAGCACTAGCAACTAAAGCCCCCAAATTCCATTTTACAGAAGACTTAATTAAACTTAAACCTCGCGAAGACTGGGTAACTTCAGCTTGAGTTTTAATTTGTTGCTTCGCTTGAGAAACTTTAGATAATACTTGAGTTTTTAATTCCTCAGGATTCTTGCCATCTAATGAGCGTCCTTGGCTTTTGAGAAAATTATCAATTTGTTGCGGTGTGGCTTGGTTTAATTGCTTTTCAACCTGTTCAGCTTGAGATAGTTGTTGCTTGGATAAAGTGCTAATTTGAGCAGCACTTTGATTATTGAGCCGGAGAGTGTTACCAACTCCTAAAGGAATTAGTAAGAAAAATAATAATGCAAATAACAAAGTTAACCAAGATAATAACTTTAATATAGGAAATTCCCATTTGGAACGCGAATTCATTTCTCCAAAAAAAACCAGCACTAAACCGATTAACGGCACGGGTACTCGTTCAACCAGCGCTCCAAAAGTTTGAAATTCCCAAGCGGGGTTCATAAAGTTGGGTGGAACAAACATCTCAACGATGTCAAAAAATGCTAATAATAGCAGACCGTAGCCAAGCGATCGCAAAATATTCATCGACCCTTGCTGGCTAAAAGCAAACGCTTGTAACTCTTGTAACAAAGGAGTAAATCTATCACTATTTGATTTAGTCATGTTGTAAATTGTTGGTTGTTAGTTGTTATTTGTTGGTTGTTAGTTGTTGGTTGATTTTATTTGACTACTATCAACTATCCCCTAACAACTTTAAAGTTTTGGAAAGCGGGGCTGCCACCACTGATGCCAAGAAAACCAGACGTTTTCCAGTTTTTTGTAAGCAGCTTCTGGGGTAGAATTATTGACAGAAATGGACAAATGTGCCCATAAACAACGTTTATCTTCGATTGGCTTTTTGCCCAGTAACCAAGGTAATAGACGCTGTTGGGGGCGATCGTATAAAGAGCGATTTTGGTTAAACTGTTGAGAGGTGAATGTAGTGCTTCCTTGAGGATTAATACAGGCACTTAAATATGCTCGTCCTTTGTCAACCCCAAGCCCGTAATAACCTACTTTCTCTCGCTGACGCACCTCAGGAGAAGATGAAATCGAAGTGTATTTCCTAATGAGTTGGTTAACATCAAAAATTGTCACATAGCGCATTTCTATATCTAGATTCACATTTTTTTGAATATATTGATAATGCTTTTGGGCAATGAAATTAGAATCTTCTTTAGTTGATGTTGGCTGGGAATATTTTGTATTTAACTGCCATTCTGATAAAGGTACTGTTTCGGGGAAAATCAAGGGGGTAAGGGTGTATTTTTCGGTGTTGGGTTGCACAATAACTTTTCCCAAAACCAAAAAGACACTACTAAAGGTGAGAGCCAAAAGTGGAAGGCGAAATTGTTTCCAAATAATCATCACCTTATTGAGGACTTGTGCTGTTTATTTTTTGTTTCATTGATATTTAGTAAAAACCAGCAAAATAAACCAAATAGTATGACGGCAATCATCGAAAAAATTAAAGAACCATCTCCATGATGCCAATATTCAAATGCTTCCTGATTGCCTTTTGCGACTATGACACCCATGAGAGCAACGCGGACACCATTGACGACAAATCCCAAAGTTGCGGCTACTATGGGTGCAAGTATTTTTTGCTGCCGATTTAAAGGAAACATTAAAAGAAAAATTATTGCTAAACCCAATTGTTGAAATATAATTTCTATCCCAGAACAGCCACTAGCTACTTCTATACTTCCTGTTGGTAGATAAATGTTTACTCCAGAGCGAATAACTTCAAAACCTGTATACCAAAGGATAATAGCAGAAAGTTTTGCCGTGAGTAAAGTAACCTTACTAATCAGGAATGATGGTAATAGTTTGGGTGCGGCAAGAAAAGACAGTGTTAGCAATTCTCCTTTGTATTGTTTTAATCCCGGAAAGCCAGAAGCTAGCAAGGCAATACCGACGGCAACAATCAAAGGAAAGAGAAATAAAAAGCCACCAAAACTTGTTAGAGATGCACTTTTGAGAAGTAAGATTCCAATGATTGACAGACCTAAAAAGCTGGAGAAAACTCCGCTTTCTAGATTTAAGCTGTCGCGTTTTTCCCAAACGAGAGAAGAGATAGCAATCCAAAATAAAAGACTGGTTCCTAATAGGCTAGGATTGTCCGATTTCCAAATTAGGGTTATGTGAATCGCAATTAAACCGGCTGCGATCGCTAGTAGCCAGAATTGGGCATTTTTTAAACGACTGACTGGTGTCAAGTGGATGGATTTCATTTCAATGTGGCGGCAGTTTCAGCAAATATTTGATAGGTAGGCGGAACAAAACATAACTATAGGGCGTCTGGTAATGGGTAATGGCAATTACTAATTACCGATTTGCTTTTTTAAGTAATGTTTAATTCCGCCTAGCTGCTTAGGTTAGACTTTGGCAGCTTCTTTTTCTTGCTGCTGACGCTTGCGACGTAATGCTACACCAATACCACCGGCAGTTAATGAACCTAAGATAGTAAAAGGTTCGGGAACGGGTTCGGAACCACCAGGTCTGGCGGAACCTATGGTTATATTGTCAAAGCCAATCTGGTTAACAGTTCCGCCGAAATCCACGGATTTAGCAAGACCTGAAAACGATACACCAATCGGGACAAATGGGCTAAATGGTCCAGTTGGGTCAGGAGCACCGTTAAAGGGGGTTGTTGGTAAATTTAAAGTTGCGAGTATGTTCCCGCTTGCGTTGAGACCATCATATACATTGATAAATCCTGGACTATTAATCGCTGAATAGAAGAATGAAAATCCATCAGTGAATCCGTTCGCGGCGTTCAACGTTGCAGCAGGTCCATCTAGGAAGTATAGAGTCGTACTTGGACTGGGTTCACCGCCAAAATTGCCCGTGCCGCCAGCATCGGCATCGACAAGACCCAATGCATTAGGTGAGAAAGTGATGTCAAAGTCGTGGGGAGCTGTATCGTAGAAGTTCCCTACAGGATTATTGTTTCCAACTCCTTCAAAGTCAAGAACGACTACAGCTGCTTGCGCTTGTCCTGTACTAAACGCTGCTGCTCCCACAGCAGTAAATGTTGCTACGAAGCCAGCCTTAAGCAACTTCTTTCTCAGAGAAAACCCAGTTAATGTTTTCCCTGTAGAAGCCTTCAGTAATTTCTTTCTAACTTGAAATTTTGTCATTGAATTCACTCCGGTAAATTAGGTAAAGGTTGATGGTAGATTTACCTGGTAGTGAGATTCGCTTTTTATCTCAAAGTTGCACGCACAAACCACCACAAGACGCATTTACGCTGGGATAACTGAGTGCTGCTTGTCACAATAAAGCGCAGATATGACTTAAGTCTTTAATCTGGCTTTGACTTCGAGTTGCTGGCGATGTCTTCAGTATTTACTCTCGAACTGCACAGTAATCAGTCTTGCTGGTTAGGTAAAATAAATCAATTAGTAAAGGCTTGTCTTGATGGAATCTTTAAACTAGTGATTGTTACTTTTAGATATTTTCACCTACCAAAAGTTAGATTTTAGAAGGGTTGCAGGCTAAATCTAGTAGTTTGTTGTATAAAATTTATGTGAATACTCTTGAGATTGTAGGTAATTACTTACTAATGGGACTTCCAAAAAATAAAATTAGCCATAAATAGAATGATAATAATTTTTAATTCCAGGTTTTCGGCAAAGTTCCCTTGTTAACCGCTCCGTTAACGTAGTATAACAATATTGTTATAGCTTCTAAAGTGTAGTGCCTGAAACACACGTTGTTTTCTATCAAGATGAGGATGGAGAAATTCCCGTCCTTGAATGGCTGAAGCAACTTTTGAAACAAGACCGGAAAGGATATGCCAACTGTGTTGCTCGTATTAAACAGCTTGCGGACAATGGGTACGAACTCCGCCGACCTGCCGCAGACTACCTACGCGATGATATTTATGAGCTTCGAGCAAAGCATGTTCGCGTACAATACCGCATTTTATATTTCTTTCATGGACGAAATATAGCAATCCTTGCCCATGCCATTACGAAAGAAGAAGCCGCAGTACCAGATATTGATATTGAACGGGCAATAGAGCGAAAGCGTTTGTTTGTAGAGAACCCAGAAACTCATATCTATGTAGAGGAGGAAGAGGATGGCGAAAACTAACGATGCCATTAAAATCATCAATAAAATGAATGGTAACGATTCTCAGCTTCAGGAAATGATCGCAGCAGCTTCGATTAATGCAGAAGTAGCACAGCTTATTTATGAAGCAAGAATAAAAGCAGGACTAACACAGAACGAACTTGCTGCGTTAATCGGTACAAAGCAACCTGTGATTGCACGACTTGAAGATGCTGATTATCAAGGACACTCTCTTTCAATGCTCCAAAAAATTGCTCAAGCCCTCAATAAACGGGTAGAGATTATTCTGACTCCAATAGAACACGAGAAACATGTTTAGAAGCCCTACATAAACAAAGTCTGCCTACGCAGGCTAATCTGAAAAGAGGGTTTAGAATTTCATCTGGTGAGAGTAATAAAAGAGGGTTAAGCACTGAAGTGCTTACTACGAAAAAATAAAGGTGGGATATTATACCCCACCTTAGATAATCAGAACCCACACACAACTAAAGACTCAGCTGTTATTTATGATGACTACCCAACCATTTAGCTGCCGCGATTCCCAAAACGGCTGCGACGACGGGGTTGCTGAGAAACTTGAGAATACCTGGTTGCTCGGCTAGGACTTCTTTGAAGATGTCGGGATGGTTGTGATATGCGAAGGATGCGAGTTTGCTGACGTCATCAGCGCTCATGTGATTTGCGTTATGAGTGGAAAGCCCAATCTGTTGCTCTAGATGACGCTCGTCCAATCCTCTTTGCTTGAAGTGTTTGAAAAACGATCGCGCTACATCATCGCGTTCGTTGGGTTTGATTTGTGCGATCGCTTTCTGCAATTCTGGTTCCATTTGGCTGGTTGGAATGCGATCGGGATGCAAAGATTTACCAAACATCTGACGACGTTCGTCTGTAGTTGTCCGTTGGGCAAAATCGTCGAAGCTTTGATATTGCTTTGATGGATCAACTGGAGCGTCATCCAATGATTCTACATTCCCTTGAGCCAAGTCGTTCATTATTTGACGCTTGTACTGTTCGCTATTTGACACTTTATTCTCCTCCGTTAACTAAAAGCTCATGGCTTTCTTCATTAAATTTTCAAGAGCAACTAATTAACACGTATTTAAGTTGCTTATCTTTAGTAATTAGTAATCCAAAAATTTATTACCAATTACCTCAAACCAATATTGAGTAATTACGCGCTATACTCAATCTTATTAGTCTGAACATCATACTTAGTGGTCAAAATCAATTGCTTATCAGGCGCATAGACCAAAACTGTTAAGTCTTGATTTGGGAAATTCTTCCGGAAACCTTGGGCTAAAGATTTTGCTAGGTCTTTTACTTCATTAGGGCGAACTTGAGGAGAAATAACAATGCCTAGTTTGTTATTATCACGCACGTAAGCATCACGAATTAATCCCTTGGACGATTGCACAACCCAGTCAGCAAAGGTTTGTCCTGTGGGGGTATTTCCTCGCTCTAATTCGGCGTAAGCTGTACTTGTACCAATTGCTGGTTGATTTGTTGTGCGGTCAAGTTGCGCTACATTACCGTTACTGCAAGCAGTACTTATTGTCAAAACTAAAATCAAGACGAAAGCTGTCAAGATTCGGCGACCCCGCTGAATCAGAATCATTTCTTTATCCTCCCAAAAATTACATTTGCAATCAGACAAAATATAGTAATCCCAGCGTTGTTGATTGATGGGATGAATTTTGATGTAGAGACGTTGCATTGAAACGTCTCTACAAAATTTTGAAATAACGTAAAATTATTTTCATGCCCTTAATTCAGCAACACCGCGATCCCATTCAAGGTTTTTAAACCCATTTTGCATGTATAGCAACAACACTATATTTACTATTCTTTCAGGATTGCTATATTTGTTATTCTTTAACTGTTATTATTTTGCAGGTCTATTAATTACAACAATTTTCACATTAATAAATTGGATTCCTGCCGTAGAGACGTTTCGGTGAAACGTCTCTACAATAATCTATTTATCTGAAAATCGCTGTTGGGAGTAAACATTCCTTAATTTTTTAATTTAGCCTGCATATCTATCAATTACACCTTTATCCCCCATTCAAGGGGGATAAAAGGAGTGTCATGATTTACGTTTTTCAGCTATCCAGTCAGGGAATTCACCCCAATTATCCTAGAGACTTTCTGCAAAAAGCATTTTGCTTAGTCAATTGCTTTTTTGACGTCATCTTTGACGTTTTCAACACCGTGACGTACTTGGCTTTCGGCTTGCTTTGCTTTGCCTTCTACTTTATCTTCTGGATCGCCGGTAACTTTTCCTAGAGCTTCTTGAGCTTTACCTTCGATGTTTTTAGCAACTGCTTTAGCGCGATCTTCGATACTCATTTTTCTTTTCCTTAATTAGATAGTTTTTATTTCAAAGCTTGTTTGTAACTTTGAAATTGTTTATTCTTACTTCTACAAAGTAACTTAACGTTGTGACTGTAGCCTTCTGCCACAAGATATATTAGTTGTCTATGCTGAAAGAGGGAGATAAAAGAATTAACAAGAACTAAAGTACTAATAAAGCAAATAGCTAAAAAAAATATCCCCGACAACTTTTGTGAAGTCGGGGTTCTAAATAGGTGTCAGTTCCTAATTATTGACTATTAGACACGCGAAAATGGAAATGAATGTAGAGACGTAGCAGTGCTACGTCTCTTGGGATCAGATAACGCATGATTAATTTCCACATCGGTTGTCTATTAGCTATTTTAGGACTTACGCACTCGTTACGAAAAAACAAGACTTTGAGATTGCTTCCTTACGTCGATAGGGACGGAAATTCGTAGTCCGTGCGTAAGTCCTGTATTTAATAAAAAAACCCGATTATACATATAAACCGGGTTGATATTCGCTCGTATTATTTTTGTTTAATCCAGAAAACCCATTATACTATCTGGATCGTCAATCATATTTGATGCTACTGGACGATTCCCCATTGCGGAGTAAGTTTGCGAAATTACTAGTCCACTTGAAGCGATTGGACGAATCCCAGACTCGTAAATACTTTCAACGACTTGCATTGTATTGGCACCAATTGGACGAATTCCTGAAGAATTCATTGTATGAGCAACTTCCAAATGACTGGCGCTGATTGGGCGTACATTAGAAATAGCTAGTGTCTCATGAGCTTCAACATTTGGTGACTCTAGCAATACTTGCTTATCATCTTGCCCTGCTGCATCTATATTCAAGCTATTATCCTGGTTATTTTCAATTTCCACTGTCGTATCTCCCTTTAAATTGGCAGGCTTTTGCCCTTGACTGATTGTTCTACCAGTACTACTAGTCTGTCAAACTCCTAAATGACGGTTAGAGAGACGCGATAAATCGCCGTCTTTACAGAAAACTTATCCGTTAATTAGTCCTTGACAGACTACTACTAGCGCTCATGACCTAACCCACCCTCGATTGTTAAGTAAATTTTACAATAGTTAGGGTAAAATAAATTTTTCCTTAATATTTAAAGTGTAACCTTAAAAAAGTTGCTCTGGATATATTTTTCTTCAAAAGACACATATTAAAAAGAGGAGGAAAGGCGTTGTAATGACGTTCGGTTAGTACTCAACGTAAAATACAGCGCATTCGCTACCATGAGATAAGGTATTTATAGTACATTTGTATGACAGAATTTTGTCTTCAAGCACCATTTGTGCCGACAGGAGATCAACCACAAGCGATCGCCCAACTTACCACCAGTATCGAAGCTAACAACCATTATCAAACTTTACTGGGAGCGACGGGAACAGGCAAGACATTTACAATCGCATCAGTAATTGAGAAAGTCGGGAAACCCACACTGGTGCTAGCGCATAACAAAACTCTAGCAGCACAACTTTGTAACGAGTTGCGGGAATTCTTTCCCCACAACGCAGTGGAGTACTTCGTCAGCTACTACGACTATTATCAGCCAGAAGCTTATATTCCCGTCAGCGACACCTATATTGAAAAAACAGCTTCGATTAACGATGAAATTGACATGTTGCGTCACTCAGCCACGCGATCGCTTTTTGAACGTCGCGATGTCATCGTCGTTGCTTCCATCAGCTGCATTTACGGTTTGGGAATTCCTTCAGAATATCTCAAAGCTGCCATTCGCTTTCAAGTAGGTATGGAAGTTAATCAACGCCAAATTTTGCGAGATTTAGGATCAATTCAATATAGCCGCAACGATATAGAAATGGGTCGCGGTAAATTTCGCGTTCGAGGTGATGTTTTAGAAATTGGTCCGGCTTACGAAGATAGAATTATTCGCGTTGAATTCTTTGGTGATGAAATTGACGCAATTCGTTACGTCGATCCGGTGACAGGGGAAATCATTAAAAGTATAGAAGCGGTAAATATCTATCCAGCGCGTCACTTTGTCACCCCAGAAGAAAGATTAGAAATAGCTTGTGATGATATTCAAGCAGAATTAAAAGAACGCAAAGTTGAATTAGAAGAAGCAGGGAAATTATTAGAAGCGCAACGTATAGATCAGCGGACGCGCTATGATTTGGAAATGTTGCGCGAAGTCGGTTATTGCAACGGTGTAGAAAACTATTCTCGCCATTTAGCCGGCAGACAAGCTGGAGAACCTCCAGAATCTTTAATTGATTATTTTCCGAAAGATTGGCTGTTAGTAATTGATGAATCTCACGTTACAGTGCCACAAATTCGCGGCATGTACAACGGCGACCAGGCAAGAAAAAAAGTATTAATTGAGCATGGATTTCGTTTGCCTAGTGCTGCTGATAACCGTCCTTTGAAAGCAGAAGAATTTTGGCAAAAGGTCAATCAGTGTATTTTTGTTTCTGCTACACCAGGAGATTGGGAATTAGAAATTTCCGAAAATAATATAGCACAACAAATAATTCGCCCAACGGGAGTAATCGACCCAGAAATTAATGTGCGTCCGACAGAAGGACAAATTGATGATTTGTTGGGAGAAATTAAAGATAGAGTTGACCTTCACGAACGCGTATTAATTACCACATTAACTAAGCGGATGGCGGAAGATTTAACTGAGTATTTGGAAGATAATGGGATTCGGGTGCGCTATTTGCATTCTGAGATTAATTCAATTGACCGAATTCAGATAATTCAGGATTTGCGCGAAGGTAAATTTGATGTGTTGGTTGGTGTAAACTTGCTGCGGGAAGGTTTGGATTTACCGGAAGTTTCGCTGGTGGTAATTTTGGACGCAGATAAAGAAGGGTTTTTGCGTGCAGAGCGATCGCTCATTCAAACTATAGGTAGAGCAGCGCGTCACATTCGCGGCAAAGCGATCATGTATGCTGATAATCTGACAAAAAGCATGATTAAGGCAATTGACGAAACTGACAGACGGCGTGGTATTCAAACTGCATATAACAAGTTGCACAATATTACACCGCAACCGATTGTGAAAAAATCGACTAATGCGATTTTATCATTTTTGGAAGTATCGCGGCGCTTGAATGCAACTGAGTTAGAAATAGTTGATGAACATATGGATGAATTACCATTAGAACAGATTCCAGATTTGATTACTTTGCTAGAAGGACAGATGAAAGAAGCGGCAAAGAAACTGGAATTTGAAGAAGCGGGTAAATTGCGCGATCGCATTAAGCATTTGCGCGATAAATTAGTGGGACGTTAGATATTAGACACGCGAAAATGAAAATTGTAGAGACGTTCCGATGGAACGTCTCTAGGGATTCTGGATAACGCATATTTAGTTTATACCAGATGTCATATCATGACCGACAAATCACATATATTGTAGAGACGTTCCGATGGAACGTCTTTACGATGGAATGTCTTTACGATGGAACGTCTTTACGATGGTTGCAGTGTTTTTATTAATGTTAATTAGGGGGACATGATGTCAATTTTATAACTACGCCCCAGGGTAAGCGCAACCTTATAGAATTGGTATAAGGACAAAACCTCACTCTTAAAGCTTATGAACGCTATTACTTTGAATATCCCCAATCTGGGTATCGAGGGGTTTTATGAACTTTGTCAAGCTAATCAAGATTTGCAGTTAGAACGTACTGCAACTGGAGAAGTTATAATTATGCCTCCAACGTATCCGTGGACGGGTAAGAAAAATTTTAGCCTAATTGGTCAACTTGCCGTCTGGATTGAAAAAACCGGACTTGGTATCGGTTTCGACTCCTCCAGTGGTTTTACATTCCCTAATGGTGCGGTTTACTCACCGGATGCTTCTTGGGTTAGTAATGAAAAATGGGAGGCTTTAACTCAGACTCAACAAGAAGAAGAATTTTCTCCTCTCGCACCTGATTTTGTCGTGGAATTGCGTTCTAGTAGTGATTTTCTGAAAAAACTCAGAGAAAAGATGCAAGAGTATATTAACAATGGTGTTCGTTTAGGTTGGTTGCTTGACCCGAAGAATAAAACAATAGAAATTTTTCGTTTAGGGAAAGAAGTAGAAATATTAGAATCTCCTACAACTGTATCCGGTGAAGATGTTTTACCTGGGTTTGAATTGAATTTAAATAAAGTATGGTAAAAAGCGCACTCTTCTACTTTTCATTAATTTGTGTTATCCAAAACCATTGTAGAGACGCGAAATTTCGCGTCTCTACATTCATTTCCACCAAATGTATATTGTTGCAGACACTTTATTTAATTCTTCCCTGGAAGCGGATAAACCCGTAAGAACTAGTTGGTGTACCTGGTGTGATCGCATTTGGTAAATTTCCCAACTTCACAACTACAACACCATTGGTATTCGTCCCATCGCATTTGATACCGGGGTACTTAATCATCGGGTCAACACCTGGGGATAAATATTCTGCTGTATCGTCATCGCTGATATTAGTTAGGGATTCAGTTACATTATTGTTTTGCCAAATGATACCGCGATCGCCAGTTGGAAGACCAGTTGTATTTTTGGTGGGGAAACTATTAAATGCAGTCGGGATGAAAGTGGCATTTTCGGGAATGCGATCGCATATCAATACATTATTTGCGGTAGTGTCACCTGTGGATAAATAATATATGGTGTACTCGATTTCGTCACCGGGACGCACATTACCACCATTGATACCACCAATTAAATCGGGTTCACCGTTATTATCTGCATCCACCCATTTATCAGTATCAGCGGGAGTAGTCGGTGGATTGGGACTTGTGACAGTAATTTGGTTATCATCGTAGGGATTACTCACCTCGTCTTTGTAGACTGCCAGGTTATCACCGCTCCTGGTTGTCGTACTATTGTTGATACTGGTGATACGTTTGACCAGCAGCACATTGGGGTTAGAGGCAACTGCTGGAAGAATATTTGCCCCAATAAAGCTGAGAATTTCAGTGTCACCATTGTCGTTAAAGTCATCATCACCAACAATGACTAATACTTGACTGATGCGCGGTATAGAGTTATTATCCACAAAACTCACCCAGCGAGTAGAAGAATTCCCACACCCAATATTAGTAGCAGAGGAACCACATTGACTTTGGTTAACTGCTTCCGGGTCTGGGGGAGTGCCATCATACAAATTTGTAGGTTGTATGGGAATATCATTACCAATTCGATTCCCCGATGCATCAAGCAGTCGTAGAATTGCTGGAGTGCCGTTTGCAGTGCGAGTTTCTAAATCGCCAAACCAAGCACCAAAGGACTTGACAGGTTTATCAAAGGTAAAGCGGGCGGCAAAGCGGCTATTATCATTACCAGATACAATCGTCTGATTCCAAAAAGCAGGTTGATTAGCACTGTTGTATAAGCTGGTAGGACGTGGTGAAATATCCTGTAAAGCAGCACCAGTACTTAGTAATGGGGTTGAGGATGTAGTATTAGAGATACCCGCACAATTGGTTAATCCACTTATATTAACTTGCACCAACTCTACAGTCGCATTTACGCTGCTGGATGTGGCGGGATCGAGATAAGTAAAGTTGCTGACACTACCTAGTGTATTAGCGGTGCCGAACCAAGGTGTTACAGTACCACTCGACAAACCACCTGTCGCCGTGCGCCAAGCATCATCTAAAGTATCTGTAAGAGAACGAGTGGCGGTAAGATTGTTTGTGACTTCAGAACTGATATAGTTTGCGATCGCAACGTCGGGTGTACCATCTCCCAAATTGCAGAAACCAGGGGCAATGTCAAAACCAAAGTCTTTACCTGTGACATTGGCGATCGCAACTGTAGCGGTGATGTCATTCGCTGTCCCCAAGGTATATCCAGCCGGAATGTCTGTATCAGCGGTATCTACCTTGATTTTGTAAGTACCTGCGGGGACGGTAGCAAAGCTGTATTGACCGCTAGCGTTGGTAACAACAGGACTTCCAACTTGTTCACCTACATCAATAGTATTGTTAGCGTTCGCGTCGTTGTAAAGGGTGACGGTGACGTTGGCTGCTAAGGCTGGTTCGCTGTCGTTGGTATTGTTGCTGTTGTTGTCTTTGTATAGCGTACCTGAAACCGTGTACGTCGGAGGTTTATAGCCAAAGTCAACGGTGGTGATTGTTTGTGTCGCGCTGGATAAATCGACAGTTTGTCTGGTGGCGGTGGTTGCAGTGTACCCAGTGGGAACGCCCCCTGTAATTTGGATAATAAAGTCATTATGTCCTGCTCCAGTTAGAGGATCGTGGGGCAGCAACTCAGTAAAGTTGTAGTTACCGTTAGCACCAGTAGTTTGGGTAGCTAGTTGGGGGTCAGTAGCAGCCAGTACTCCATCTTTGTTGATGTCGCGGTAAACAGATACCGATACCCCTGCAATTCCTAATTCTCCAACGTCTTGTATACCGTTACCATTCACGTCAGCCCAAACGCGATCGCCAACTGTTGCATTTCCAACTACACATTCCCCAGCATCGCTAACTATAATGGTTGGTTTGGTCGTTCCTGTGTAAGTTCCATTGGCAAGGAGTTCTTGGACATTCCCACTACTAAACAATGCCCATAATCTGCCATCACCGGATTTGGCTAATTGGTGATTTCCACTGGGAGTTCCAATATTGGTGAATGTATTCGTGTTGAGGTCATAATTCCATAGATGGGCAATACCTGTGGAAGCATTTCGCGTTGTAATCCCCAGAATGATTCCCGTATCGCTAATTATGAAGTCTCCCCAATCCTCATCTGCACGAATCAGACCACCACCGGAGTTGCCAGCGATATTCAAGGGTGTAACCGTCTGAATCGTTGTGCCATTTGAACCAGCGACAAAATCAATTTTGAAGATTTCAAAATCAGGATTCAATCCAGCAGGGGCATTGCCATCCACACCGAAATAAAGAGAGCCATTATAGAAGGCAGCACCACCACTCGATAGTGTGGTAAACGTGTGTACAGATTTATAAGAACTGGGTATAAAGGATGAGAAATTATTCGTAATGAGAATGTGTTGATTTGTCAGGGCATTCCAGGCATAGAGATTATTACCATCGCCATAATAAACCAGTTTGTTAAGGTGGTCAGTTGCCATGCCGTTAATCGCAGCAACATTAAAAATACTTGTTGTCAGTAGTGCTGAGGCTCCCGTTGGTGCATGAATCACGTACAGTTGCTTAGGTATGACTGTTCCGTACACTTCTCCATAAGGACTTTGACAGTAGGTAGCCCCTCCTGCTGCTGCTGGCAATGCGTACCCCAAAATGCTGAGACTAAAGGCTAAACTAAAAGATGTCCCTGTAAAGATGGTGCTGGAGAGTAGAAGAGATGTCAGCAGCCGTGGGAATTTAAAGTACGATTTATCCTGAAAGCGATTGATCGCTTTTAAATTTTTAAATAAAGATTTCATGATTTAGTTCCAATAAAAATACATAAGTTGCAAGTAATAATGCTGATTTTCCTAAATTTGCACTAGATTCAAAGCGGATAAAAAATGGTTACGACAATAGTATTCCCACGCGAAAGGGTTAAATTTCTAAGTAAAATCACTTGATTTAAATATCATTCTTTCAGCTTGTAGAGACGCTAAATTTCGCGTCTCTACATTATTTTGTGCTACGTCCTTAGTTTTCTATTTGCAAATCCTCATCCTGACTTTCCAAAATAATTTCGACACCGCGAATATCGAATAACATCACTTCAACGCGACGATTGTAAGCATGTTCAACTCTATCTCTACCAGGTGTTATTAATTTTCTTTCCCCAAAGGAACGAAGTGTCATTCTCTCCGGTGCAATGCCTTTTTTAATGAGATAATTCCTCGCATTTATAGCGCGTCGGAATGCTAAATCTTGGTTGTAAGCATCGCTAGCACGGGAATCTGTATGTCCTTGCAGTTCAATCACAATTGTTGGATATTGCTGCATAACTGCAACGATTTTCTCTAGCACCTTTCCACTTTCAGCGCTAATAAAGTCTTTATCTAACGCATAGTGGATATTATTAGGAACACGCAGACGAATTGGTTCAACTGGTGGTTCTGGAGTTGGTTCAATTGGTGTTTCTGGTGTGGGTTCGGGTGGTTTGGGTGTTGTACAGTTGGGAACTTCTCCTGTGGGGTTTGTTAGTGAATCTTGGTTTTCTAGAAGTTGGGCATTTTTGCGAACTTGAGCCATTTCTTCCGGGTTAGTTGATGTCACCAAAGCCGAGTATGCTGGTTCTGAAGTTCCATATTTGGGATGAGTTGCGATCGCACTCACCACATCTCCCGGTTGTAAGTTCTCTAATATTGCACCAAATTTACCTTTTTCGTTTGTTTTCACCGAAGCAAGAACTTTATTTAATGCACCTTCAGCCACTTGATAAATTTGTACTTCTGAACCAGGTTCGGCAGTTCCATCAATGTGAATTTTGCCGTTGATATTTAAAAATTCTGTTGATAGAAATTCTGGTGAATTAATCGCGGCATTTCCTGTATCTAAGCGACGATTTTCTGAGTTTCTTTTGGGGTTTTTACCGTCACCTCTTTGAAAGTCTTGTACGTCAACATTTCCCCTTGTGTTTAAATCGATGCTGAGTCCTTCGATTTTGGCAAAGCGGTTATTTTCAATTAAATTGCGAACTGATGCACCCTGATGAAAGGAACCACTGGGGGGAAATGCTGTGACAACTACACCTGAACCCGCTTGGTTAGTGATTTGATTATTGCTAACTTTGTGGTCACTTCCCATCAAATAAACTGCCGCACGTCGCAAGCGTCTTCCGTTGTATCTGATGTCGTTATCTTTAATTTCTACTGCACCTTCCGGTTTGAATAGAAATACAGCACTACCATCATTTGCACAAACCAAGTTAGCACGAATCTCTGATTTATTTACTTTGCCATCCAAACGAATAGCATCTGGCATTCCCGCTAAACCGTTACCAATAATCACGTTTTCGATAATTTGCGTTTCTTCCCCCCGAAATCCGGTGATAATTCCGCTTCCGTCGTGGTAGGAAATGCGATTATTTTTGATAATTGTCCCCACTGCATTAAATACCGATACCCCAAATGCAGATGTGGTTTCCGGCATTTTTTCGTCGGGTGTTATTCCCAACCAATTGTTTTCGATAACTACATTTTTGGGTGGTTTGGTGTGGTTTTTGATGTCGCTGGATGCGATGAATATATCAGCAGGAGGAAGACTTGCAGTAAGTTGATGTTTTGAAGTAAAGCCGTATAAACTTAATCCGCGAATGGTAATATTATCTGCAACTATAGATAATCCGCGAAATACTTCTTTTCCAGGTGCCGGGGTAATTGCCACGACTGGACGTGTGGGTAATGCTGGGACGAAATCTTTAGCGTTTGCCGGTTGTGTGGTGTCGTATCCTGGTTGGGTTGTTCCATCGATGATAGTACCTTCTGATGTTAAAGCAGGTAATATCTCGGTTAGTTGGATAGTTGTTTGTCCCGCAGGTAGGTTAAATTCAATCCGCGAATTGACCCTTGCTGGTTGAATTTGCGCTTTTTCGCTCTCGCTAAGTTTATCTATTGATAGAGTATTGTTGGTGAGTGCGATCGCTTCTCGTAATGTCACACTCTCATCCGGTTTTATCTCATCTTGGTTGCTATTTACTGTTATTTTTAAAGAATTTTGAGTTTGTGCTGTAGCAACATTGGGGATGAAAGCGAATAAGAAATAAGGAAGAACAAATAAAGTAATTCGTCCTTTCATTTTGCCACTAAATACAGACCTAACCCCAGCGCTGACTTGCGTCATCGCATCCCCTTCCCTGCGAGGGAAGGGGAAATCAAATATGTTTGCATTACTTTCTTCCCTGCTAGAGAACCTACTGTGTACACACATCTCGCTCAAAACCTCACCCTCGCTTTTAGCGTAGCTAAAATCTTTCCCTCTCCTTACTAAGGAGAGGGATGCCCGATAGGGCAGGGTGAGGTTTTGAGGCAATTTTGAGTCATCCGATGACTTGTCTGTATCCCGTAGGCTAGCTACGCTGTAAGATGTCTTTTTCCCTCCCCTCGCAGGGGAGGGACGACTTTGACACAAGTCAAAGTCAGGGAGAGGTTCCTTTTTTTGATGCTTCATATCCCTATACCCTCACTTTTAGGTTGCTGCGAACTACGTTGATTTTTGTGTTTTAGGAGAGCTTGCACTACTGATTCTTTTTGCTGACTGGGTGGACGTTTTTGCAGTCCAAATCCGTCAAAGAGTTCGTTCAGCTTAACTGTCAATCCTAAGTATGCACCCCCGGCAGATCGCGTACCTGAAAAGTCCCGGTCATCGACTTTACCAAAGACGTAACCAGCAGAAAGTCGCAGATTTGGGGTGAGGTAATAACCTGTTTCCACAACAAATCCGGTTTCGATGTTGTCTGATTGACCAATCCACCTTGCCTCACCAACTAAATCCATGCTGTATCCTAAGCGGTACGTAGCTCGCATCTGTGCTAAATTTACGCTAGCGCTACCGATTAAATCGCTTGCCAAGTATGAGGTGCTGTTGCGAAGGGCATATTTACCATAGAATTCCCATTGCCAATTGGGTGCGTAAATGGCTTCGGCAGCAAAAGTATGGTCTTCGGAACCCGTGCCACTACCGAATTGAATTGTATCGGGAATCACTGAGGGATTTTTGCGATATTCGTACCGTAATAGAGCGTTAAATTTATCATTGTTGGGGTCGCGATATGCTAGACCAAATCTGAGGTTGGCAATGTCGCCTAATCCTGTTAATCTCTGGTTTGATGCATTTGCTTGTTGGTAACGAGCTAAGGCGGTGAGCGATGGTGATATTTTACCTGTTATTCCTGCGGTAATTACGGTATTTCCACCTGCGGAAGAGGTGCGATGTTCGTATTTAGCGCTTGCTTGGAAGTTGGGATTGTCAGAATATTCTAAGCCAACACTGTAACTATCGCCACCATTAAAGCCGATGGAAGAAGCTGCTTGTCCAGCGCTGAAAGGTTGGGCAAATTGCTGTCCGGTTGCGTTACGTGCTTGGAAGTTACCGAAAACGTGTTCATATGCAAGGTTGAGACGCAAACCGGGGAAAATTGTCCATTTATTGTTGAGACCGATCGCACCTTGGGTTGTGAGTTCGTTTGCTCCTCCCAATATCGAATAGCGTCCCGTAATTGTCGTGTTGCTACCGAGTTTGTGTTCTCCGTTGACGCTGAGGGATGTAATAGAATTACCTGCAAACTGTCCCCCGCTGTAAAACTGTTGCGCTAGAGAAACATTAATTCCGGGGATTACTGCCCAATTTAAGCCGAAAATGCTTCTATCGGGGTAAACGGTGTCTTTTTCGGAAGATAGGGTAAGTTCGTTTTGTGCTTGGAAGGTGAGATTATTAACAATTGGGATAGTGAGACGCGATCGCAGTTGGTCTGATTTACTGCTTAATGCACTATTGGGAATATTGTCTTTTCTATCTCGATGAATCCAGTCAAAATCAAAGATGCTACCACCGAATCTTTGTTGCACACCGGCAGATATGGTTGTCAGGGAATTATCGACTTTGCTACCAGGAACTGCTTCGATGCGGGGTGTAAATAAGTCTTGAAAGGTATTTAATGGTTGCGGTGCAATGCCAAAGTTGTCTTCGTGGTCGTATTGCAAGCGTAAATTCGTACTTGCCGACAGTTTACCCGTTAGTTGTGCGCCGTAGCGAGTCTGTCCAGGAACAAAACTAATTGTGGCATTATTAGCGAATCCGGTATCAGCAAAACGGTAATATGCACGTCCTTGTAAACCTTTGAAAATTTCTCCTTCCGCTTCCAAACGGTAAGCATCACCGCTAACATTTCCCATCAATTCAGAATTGTTACGCGATCGCGCAAATTCGGCAATAAATTTACCTTGAGAACCCAAGGAAATTAAAGCATCTGCACCAAGTAACTCAAAGTCACGTACACCTTGTTCTTCTTTTAAATAAGTTGCAGCTAACCAACTTTCATTCCTTAAACCCCGTGCAAGATTATATTGCAAACGTCCCGCATAGATATTGCTATTAGAATCTTGACTATCATATTGATAACTAGTGACAATCCGACGTACTAAGACTTCACCATTATTACCAATATCAGTTCGCAGAATCGGTTCGCGGAATAAAACTGTACCGCGATCGTAATCAATATCGTAATCAGCACCGCGATTTAATTGTTTGCGTTCCAATACAGTCCCCGGACGGTTGAGTTCTTCCAATTCCAAGAAAACATTTTCACTACCAGGAACTAAAATTCGTCGTGACAGAAAGTAAAAACCACTCGTTCCATCAGGTGCGATCGTATCACGTTGGAATCCTTGAACGTTATTACCGTAGAAACCTGTAATTTGGAAGTTTCCTAAATTATAATTTGCCTTAAAACCATGCAACTGACGGGTTACAGCACTAAACTGTTGTGAACTGCGAGCAAATTCTTCAGTATTGTAATCACCCCACATTGCATAGTCAGACGCAGCACCAGGAATCTTTGTAGAACGTTCAAATCGCAGGAACACACTATCTGTTGAAGGTGCAACAACATCAGTTTTAGAACTATCTCCATAAACTGGATAATTCTGTTCATTGGATTGATAGGTTCTAAATAAACGATTATCGCAATTACAATCCTCATTTAAAGAACGGGAAGTATTCAAAGCACCAGTAAACAACCATTCACCAATCGCACCAGTGGCAAAAATGGATGAATTGAAATCTAACTGAGTCTTCTTATCCTTATCAGGACGCAGGAAATCGCGGTAACTACCAAAATAATCAGTTCCCCTCGCACCTAAACGCAAATCAACAACACCAGTCACCAAACTTGAACGCAAAGCTGTTTCAAATTGCAATTGCGTATAAGCTTCCAAATCATTCGTAGTTGCCCGAATCCGCACAGTTTGCGCTTTCAAATCAGATTTCAGCGTTACAGTAAACTGTCCATTTTTCGCTTCCACCTGAAAACCAGGTTCATCTGGTTTAAAATCAACCCCAACAAACTCCCCAGAAGTCGCATTTAAAGTAACAATTGCATCTCGATTCGACCGATTGCCATTAGCATCAACCAATTTTCCTTTAATGGTTGCAACCGAACGACCATCCGCAGGAATACGAGCTTCAACAGTATCCAAAGTTAAAGTTGTTGGCGCACCCCTAACTTCAACTTTAATAGTAGATGAGGGTTCTTGTGTACCTGCAATCTGTGCCGTAATGATATTTTCGCCTTCTTTGAGCGAAACACCATACCAAGTCTGCGTCACTAAATTAGTACTAGGGTCAGTTTCCGTCCGTCCGATCAAGTCGCGATTTACCAACTGACCATTCACCCGCAACTCAATATTCGCATTCACGGGGAATTGTAAAACAACCGTAGCTGCGGGAATATCAGCAACCGAATCAGGAGTAGGAGTGAGGATTTTAATTTGGGGAATAGAGGAAGAAGGGGGAGAAATTTGCTTTTCTTCTCTCTTCTCGTCTGTAGGACTCTGAGTGATATCTTCTTTCTTGTTCTCAGCTAATCTCTGCAAAGCAGTAGGTAACTTGACATTCTCAGCAGGTTGAAAAGTTTGAATAGCTTGTTTTTGATTGAGTGCATTTTCCTGTCTTTCAGTCGTTGACTTACTGCTGGAATTAGTTATTACAGGTGTAAACTCAACCTCTGTAGGACTCTGCGTGATATTTTCTTTCCTGTTCTCTGCTAATTTCTGCAAACCAGCAGGTAACTTGACATTCTCAGCAGGTTGAAAAGTTTGAATAGCTGGTTTTTGATTGAGTGCATTTTCCAGTCTTTCAGTCATTGACTTACTGCTGGAATTAGTTATTCCAGGTGTAAAATCAACTTCTGAAGAAACACTCGTTTGATTGCTTGTGTCAGCTTTCTGGTCTAAAATTACCTCCTTCTGTTTCTTCTCCTCCTTGTGTTCTGCGTCTGTGTGGTTCGTTAATAAATTATCTTTTAGTATTTGATTAGATTCAGCAGTGAGCGAATTATCAGGAGAATCGAGAGATTGTGCTTTGGCAAAACCAGGAGTCAAAACCAAACTAAACGCACCAGCTAAGACACTCATAAACACAAGTTGCGATCTACTGATTTTAGCTTTCACCCCAACATCAGCAACAACACTCACAACCTGATAACGAGACAGAGGTAAACTCTCCTCTTCTTTACAATTTTGCGTCTGTGCGTAACGTTGAGATTCTTCTGTTCTGCTGTTGGAGATGCGATCGCTACACTTTGTTTTACTATTAGGTTCTTCCGATGAAATATGCAGTCTATGTATCATTTTCTTTCCTCCTGAAAAGTGGGGGTGACTGCAAAATTCATGCGTACCGTACCACCTGGCTCTAATCGCACCAAACGCGATTGGCTATTACGCTCTTTAAATTTGGTATTAGGTGCAAGAGTATAACCAGGAAGACTACTTAAATCCAAAACCCCCGTATGACTTCCCGGCAGCACATTCACTACAGAATATAAGCCATTAGGGCCAGTAGTAATACGATTGCCATCATGCATATAAATTACCGCATTTGGCACACCTGGTTCCCCTGATTGTTGTTCCCCATCAAAGTTCTTATCGACAAATACCCGACCGATAATAGTACCGCAATCCGACGTAATACCTGGTCTAATTTTTAACTCATATATCGCCGGACCATCCTTCGCAGCAAAACCATTATCAGCACGTTTCACATTGACAACTGCCGTATTCCGACCGTTGCCACGTACAGCATCGCTGGTAAGTTGTGCCGCATAGGCAATATTTAATACCAAGCCTCGGGGAACTATGGCATCAGTACGGAATGTTACCGTTGAACCTTGCCGTTCAGCCGTAACATTGACAGTTTGACCGTTGATTTCACCCCGTACTGACTTCGATAGAAAATTGAATCCCAAGGGTAGATTATCAGTAGCAACAATGCCATTTAAACCAACATCGGAAAGATTTTTGATCGACAGACGATAAATTGCCGTATCCCCAGGTTCAGCTGTTGCCCTGTCCCCTGATTTAATAATTTGTACTTGGTTGGGTTGACACATTCCCGTTGTAAACCGGAACGCTAATAAATCAAGTCCAACAGTTTCCGCATTAGGGACATAAGCTACAGTATCGGTAAAGTTTGTACCACCAGTAGTAGTAATCGGTTGCCCATCAAGTGATGTTGCCGTATAGCGAACGACACTATTTCCAATTCCACCAGTACTATCAATAATTTGTAGTTTGATGCGTCGTTGAGTGTAAATAGAATTTCGTGGTGGATTAACCACCAAAATATAACTTTTACCTGGAGCAGTTTGACCTTTCTCTGTGTCGAATAAAAAGTTATAAGTACCCCGTGGTTCTTGGTTGGTTAAGAAATACGGATTACTGTTTTCAATATTTGGTTTGAGTCCACCAGGAACACCATTATTTTGAATATCGGGTAACTCAGTTCGTGTCAGAGAAACCAAACTACCTAACTCAGTTCCCGTCGGGTCATTGGGATTAGGATCGTATAACCCTACAGAAAATCCAGTGTAATCAGGTAAAAGTTCACCACCGCATCCTAAAATTCGTCCTAGAGGGTCAACTAATGGCTGGCTAAAAGCATTTAACTGGCTCGATGTAGCTTGAAATTTTAATTTACTGGCAGGGTCGGTGTAAGAGTAAGTTGCTTGGTTATTAATTGCTGGACTGGCACTTTTATTTTCCGTTTGTTGGGCATTTGTCATGCCTGTAAAACTGTGCAAAACACTACCAATTAATATCGTTGCAGTTACTCTTCGCAACCATTTTCTGCCGAGATATCTTTCTAAATATCTTCGCTTTTGACGTTGCGGACGATTCACTTAAGATTTCTCCTTTAAAATGCCACTTAAAAAACAAAATATTTTTGTTAAATATTTTCAAATGTGCGTTGTTCAGGTTTAGGTTTTTCAGAAAAACAGTAAAATCCAAAACCCTGTAAAGACGTTCCGCCGGAACGTCTCTACGTGTATTAGACATCTGTTGGAAAAGAATGTAGAGACATCGCAATGCTACGTCTCTACATTTTCTTAACCTACTTAACCTGTACCTGATAGCTACCTTTAACAATACTCTTCGCTTCCACTGAAGGAATTTGCATCCGAATGTGTGTGTAAACACTTGCAGGTGCGGCTTTGGTTTCAACTTTACGGTTGGGGAGAGTTACTTTCACGGTTGGGTTTTCGACAAAACTGCGTCCACCATCAATGCTATAAGTAACTTTGGAATTGCTCTTAGCATCTGCACTTGTGGACTTCAACACAAATTCCATACCTTTAGGAATTGGTTGATTAATAGTTAAATTCTTAACTTGTTTGTCGCTGATATTTTCGCCACTAATTGTGTAACGCAATACATCTCCAGGCTGTACGCTTACTTGACCTTTCAATGCTTGCCAGGATTTAGTTTGCTTTCCTTTTTGGTCTTGGGCAATTACTTGTTTTTCTGCATCAAGTTGTAGTTTAACTTGTTGTTGCTTTTGGACATTTTGCGCGTTTACACCCGACTGAAATAAATTGTTAGCTGCGGGTATTTGGGCAACTAAAGGGACACTAGCAATTAATGCAACTGCTCCTAATCCTAATAGATAACTACGTTTCATGGAAAAAACCTTTTGTTTGAAGTTGGAAAATACTTAATTTGGCTTGATTGCAGACTTACTAATGGTCTTTTGGCGTTGCTGAATCGTGGTATGAATCTGCATGTAGAGACGCGACATATCGCGTCTCTACAATTCAGCACATGGCTAATTAACCTTACGTTGGAAGACAAATTTGCGCGTCTCACCAGGTGCGACAGAACCAGTTACAGTGTTGACGTACTTGGAGACATCGGTATCTGCGGTTGTACCAGTTTGGTCAATGCTGGAATTAGTACCAGTTGCACCACTGTAGAATTGAATTGTTGAAGCACCTGTATCTTGGGCTGTGCCAACAATGTTGCTAGTATCGATTTGACCGCTAACATCGTTGTCTTTTGCCCAGTTATTCTTACCATCACCAGCAGTAGTGCTGAGGGTTCCATCTTCCACAATCACTACTTTGTCAGCTTTCAGGGTGACGTTACCAGTACCAGATTGTGCTTCGGAAATATTGCTATAGCTGATTTGGTACTCAATAATGTTGCCTGGAGCAGGTTTCTTAGGAGCGGTACTAAATGTACCGTCGCTTCCTTGAACAGCAGGACCAGTTCCTGGAAGTACGCGAGATTCTTTGAGCAATTTCAAGAAGCCAGTATACACGCGATCGATGGTGATATTCTTCGGAGTTGTAGCAACGTTCAGAACAGCTATATCACCTATGAATGCTGTAATGGGTACGGGGAAGCCTTTTCCTGTGTCGGTAGATAATGGTGTACCTGTTGGTAAATTAACTTCCACACCGTAGTTTACTGTTGCACCAGGTCCAACATTGGGAACCGTGATGTATTCAGTAGTTGCATCGATGTCGGATTGGTCCGTTGTTGCTGGATCGCCATCAATGTCAAACTTAAAGATTGTTCCATCCCAGACATACTTCTTAGATTCCGAACCGTTGGTAATGGTGACTACGGTATTCACTGGTAAATCGCCAGGTGTTGCCGGTGGTGTGGGAACAAGCGAAATACTGTTGGCGACAGTACCGCTATTTTTAACTGTGTTGGTGAATGCTACTGCTGATGGGTCAATCTTATCACCTGGTTTTTTGTCGGAAGGTACGAATGAAGATTTGTTGGTGAAGTCGTCGTTGTTGCTTGTAGCACCAATTGCATCTGGTGCGCGATCAGGACCGTTTAAAACCGCAGATGGAACTGGTATTGTGAGTTCAAAGCTGTTGGCTTCACCTCCAGGTCCTGTACCACTGTTGTTGTTACCTGTATCTGTACCTGTAGCTGCTAACTCGGCAGGGGTGTCAATCAAGCCGTCGGTAATTGTCGAAGGTGTATTGGGAATACGATCACCGTCGGGATCGGTCGAACCAGGTGGAATTGTCCCACCATCGTAGTTACTTGGGTTTTGGTCACCGGATTCATCGTAAACTAGATTATTGGGGGTGGCTGGTACTCCAGATGTTTGACCGAATAACTGAGCGATGTTGTTAACTGTTAATGGCGCTGCTGTTCCAGTCTTAACTTTGACTTGAACATTAAAGCCATTGACTGTTTGTCCAGGTGAAACGGAGTTAATAACGCTTGGGTCGTTGACAAAACCGATACGGGTGACAGCACTGATAGTTGTAGGTGGTGTCAAACTCCAAGTTGCAGCATTGGCGTTGGTTCCAACTGCATCATTTGTGTATACAGCTTGCCAACCTGGAGGAGGTGTAGGTGCTACTGCAAGTTCTGTACCTGCGGGAATCGCGTCAGATACTAAGATACGCACACCTGTCAAACCATTGATTGTCGTACCAGCTAATGGTGCGGGAGTGATACCGTTTCCGGTGGGGTCATTAAGTTCGACACGCAGACTTAAACCGTAGGTGAGTGTATCATTCACAATACCATCTGCTGCTCCGGTTGGGTCATTAACAATCGTATAGTTTTGGCGAACTTTGAGAATTGTTGCCAGTGCGTAGGTTTTCACCGACTGGTTAACAGTTGATTTCTGGGTGACACTGGCTTCACGAACACCGTTAACTGGTGTACCTGCAACTTCGGGTGGGGGTGATGGATCAGAGTTATCAACGGTGTAAACGTCACCACCATTCGGGTCTCTAGCTTGGTTTTGCGCGTCACCTGGGGTATCACCAAGGGTAACGTTGATGATATCGTTAGGTTGTGCGCCAACTTGGACGATGACGGGTACGCGAACTTGAACTGAACCACCAGCAGGAATAGAACCCGTAATTAATTCACTTCCGCTAATTGGTGTCCAGTTTGCACCACCATCTGTGCTAACTTCCAAAGTGCCAGCAACACCGGGACCTGTGACTTTTGCTAAGTTAGGAATACGGAATTTGGTGGGGTCGTTACCAACGTTTGTAATTGTGTAGATATAATTAACTGTATCGCCTACTGACACTGGAGTTGCTGGAGTGGAATCTGTAATGCCCGATGCAGTAACGGTGATACCTGCTACCTCTGCCACTGTCACCACAACGGTGTTAGAGGTAGTATTTATTTTTGTGCCTGGGTCTAATGGGTCTTCGTAGGTTGCAGTCGCGGTGTTGCTAATAGATTCGCCAGCTTTGGTTCCTTCTGCTAGCACTGGCACTACAAGTTGGAATAAGCTGCTAGCAAGTAATACTACTGTGACGAATGAGCGATAGGTTTTTGATTGTTTTTGATTCACGTTTGGATTAGCTTTTTTTCTAGACTCGTTCATGTTTTTGTCACTTAATCATGAGGAAGCTCTCCTACTTTTGCCGTAGGAGTTAATGCGGATATTGCCTAAGCCTGTGAAACTAAAATTTAAAATAATATGATTCACAGGCAAGCCAAGCTATTAGCTTAAATTGATATATCTTAGGTTGAAGCTATTTGTAATGAATTAGCTTAAGACATATCTTGATTTTTTTTAGAGTTATCAAAACTCTATTTTGCTAGACATTTCCACGTTCGATGATTTTGAAAAAATAAGCTTTTGCTTTTTTATTTTCATCATTCGTGGGACGCTTATCTAATAAAATGTAAGATAAATTTATGGGAATTGTCCGGAGTATAAATACTGAAATTATTTAATTTAATGTTTCTATTTAGACTAAAAATACTTAAGTAGCAAAGCTCAATTTATCCATTGACTTCTGCCAGGGGAGAGGATTATTAGGAAGGATGTCACGAGCTAATTCCTTGCTGTTACAAGATTATTTATAATGTAAAATACAAAATTACATAAATAATACAAAAATATCTTTACAATAAGGCAGGTAAAAAATAAAACAGTCTAGCTATGTAATTGCTTACAATACACTATGCGATCGCACTCCTTAATTTGAAGGTCTGATAAAAACTATATAAAAACATTAAAAAGACTACTTACGGAGCGGTGTAAGTTTACTAAACTAAAGTGTAAATGTGTTAAATCGTATTTTGAATTTATTTTGGTGTCTGAAGTTGGGAGTGTTTAAAATAATTTTCTAGTTTTTCTCGAAAAAGAGTATTGTAACGTGAAAACCCTGATTATTGACAACTATGACTCTTATACCTTTAACCTTTACCAATTAATTGCAGAAGTCAATGGAGAGTATCCCACTGTGATTTGCAATGATAAAATTGCATGGGATGAACTCAAACAATGGGAATTTGATAACATTGTGATTTCACCAGGTCCTGGTCGTCCGGAGAACCGAAAAGATTTTGGGATCTGTGGTCAAGCTATTCAAAATGCACAGGTGCCGCTTTTAGGCGTTTGTCTTGGACATCAGGGACTTGGTGATGGGTATGGAGGAAGAGTTATTCATGCGCCAGAAGTTCGGCATGGTCGCGAGAGTAAAGTTTATCACATTGGAACCGATCTGTTTGAGGGAATTCCTTCTCCTTTCACTGTTGTGCGCTATCATTCCTTGCTGGTTTCAGATGACCTACCGGACTGTTTAGAAAAAGTGGCGTGGACGGAGGACAACCTTGTGATGGGACTGCGACATCGATCTTTGCCGCTATGGGGTGTGCAGTTTCATCCAGAGTCAATCTGTACTCAGTATGGAAAAACCTTGTTAGAGAATTTTAGAGTAATCTCTCTAAAATTTGCCCAAAAGCGAGGCAAAAGTCAAAAGAAACACTATTGGACAGGAAATAGCGGGACTGCTCCAATGCCTTCAAGTCCTTCTTGGCAAAAACAGCAGCAGAAATTTGAACTTTGTACGCGCAAGCTGAATCTGTGCCCCGATGCCGAGCAGATGTTTGTGCATTTGTTTGGCAAAGCACCAAATGCATTCTGGCTAGATAGCAGTCGTGTTGAACCCGGTCTTTCTCGCTTCTCGTTTATGGGAGATAGCAGTGGTGAAAACAGTCTCCTGATTCATTATCGGACGCGATTGCACGAACTCACGATTACACAATCTGATACTGTAACCTTTAGGACAGAGGGGATTTTCGAGTATCTCCAGCGGGAAATTAAACAGCGACACTGCCCATCTGACGATCTACCCTTCGATTTCAACTGCGGGTTTGTGGGTTACTTTGGGTACGAATTAAAGGCAGAGTGCGGATATCAATTAAACTTCCCCTCTGCCTTACCCGATGCAATGTTCCTGTTAGCCGATCGCATGATTGCGATCGATCATCAGGAGCAAACCCTCTATCTGCTCTGCCTAATTCAGGAGGGACAAACAACCGCCTCTGAAGCCTGGTTTGAATGGATCGGACAACAGATTGAACACCTTCCTCCCCTATCGCCGATTGTTCCTCTTAAGACTCAGACACCTGTTATCTTCCGATTAAGTCGGTCTAAAAAGACTTACCTTGATGATATTCAGACATGTTTGCAGGAAATTCAGGAAGGAGAAACTTATCAAGTTTGTTTGACAAACCAGATTTACACAAACACGACTCCCGATCCACTGGTATTCTATCGTTCGCTACGCCGCATCAATCCTGCTCCCTATGCTGCATTTTTGCGCTTTGGCGATGTGGCGATCGCCTGCTCGTCTCCAGAGCGATTTCTGCGTATTGATCCCCAAGGTTGGGTGGAAACAAAGCCAATCAAGGGGACGCTGCGACGAGGAGAAACACCGGACGAAGATTTTATCCTGCGTGAACGATTGCGGAACAGCGAAAAAGATCGAGCTGAAAATCTGATGATTGTGGATTTGCTTCGCAATGATCTGGGACGGGTTTGTGCAGTGGGCACTGTGCATGTTCCCAAATTGATGGATGTGGAAACCTATGCTACGGTGCATCAACTGGTAACGACCATTCGCGGACATCTACGCGCCGATATGAGCGCCATAGACTGCATTCGCAACGCCTTTCCCGGCGGTTCTATGACAGGTGCCCCCAAGCTCAGAACCTTGCAAATTATTGATCGATTAGAGCAGTCAGCACGGGGAGTCTATTCAGGGGCGATCGGCTTTTTGGGATTGAATGGTTCAGCCGATTTGAATATTGTCATTCGTACCGCTGTGCTGACTTTGGATCAAACCTCGATTGGCGTTGGTGGTGGCATTGTAGCACTTTCTGATCCCCAGACGGAGTTTCAGGAAACACTCCTCAAAGCAAAGGCATTGATTCATGCCATGACGATCGCAACGCATGGAGCCTTTGATCCCGACCAATATTGTATTCAAGGAATAGAAACAGCGGCTTTTGATATAGCAATCCCGAATCATTCATGAACACAATGTAAAGACGTTCCGCCGGAACGTCTCTACGACGGTAGGTAGGTTTTTATTAGTGTGTATTATAGGATTTTTACAGACTTGTAAACATACATTAGACATCTGGTAGAAAAGACGTAAAGACGTTCCGTCGGAACGTCTCTACAAGGGTTTCGGGCAACAGACGTAGCACTTGGTAGTCTCTACGTCTTTTCTACCAGATGTCCCCCACTCTCCTCTCAACTTTCTTCTCCCCAAGTTCGCAATTGCAAGTAAACTAACACCAACGTCACTGCTAACAATACTGTCGCTGCTGCTGCTGCGTAACCAAAATCAAATTGACCAAATGCTTCTTGGTATATGTAATAAACTAATAAATTGGTAGAATTCAATGGACCACCACCTGTTACTACATAAACTTGCTCAAAACTCCGCAATGTGAAAATTACAGTCGTCACGATCGCAAAAATTAAAGTCGGTCGCAATCCTGGCAAAGTAATATACCAAAATTGTTGCCAAGTATTTGCACCATCAAGTTCCGCTGCTTCGTAACGACTGGGAGGAATTGCTTGCAACCCTGCCAAAAATACCACCATATTGAAACCAAGTTGTTTCCAAATACTTAATAAAATTAATACTGGCATTGCCCAAAATGTATCTCCTAACCAAGGAATTGGGGATCTTCCAAGCAAATTTAAACCTGCGTTAACTGGTCCCTCGGTTTGAAATAGCCAGCGAAATCCTAAACCAGCGGCAACTAGAGAGATAATTGAGGGGAGAAAATAGGCAGTTCGGAGAATTCCCCGGAATGGCAAGTTGCGATTTAATAATACCGCCAATCCTAAGGGGATAATTACACTGGGAATGACGCTAGCGATCGCAAAATAAGACGTGTTACTTAAAACTTGCCAAAAATCGGGGTTGATTAACAAACGCCAATAATTTTTCAATCCTACCCAATAAATACCCGTGGAAGTGAAACTACCAGCCGTGAAGCTGAGAAAAAATAAATAGGCGATGGGGTAGAGAATAAAGATGAATAGTAAAATTAATGCTGGGGTGAGAAAAATCCAGGCAGCTACAGTATCGTTATCTAGAAATTGACGCGATCGCGGTGATATCATAAAAATCCTTCTAAATACTAGTTTCTTCGTTGCGATCGGCTAACCTCTTATTAGTTGCAGGAGAATTGCTTCTAAACTCTGTAAAGCTGCGTTAGTCGTCCTTTGATGCTCCTCAAAATTACGTTGGTGCTGCTCGAAACTGCGTTGGTGTTGCTCGGAATTTTCCCGCAACTCCAAGAGTACATCGTTCATAATGGCATTTCTAGCAAAAATGCTGTTAGCGGTAGAAACGAGGTCATCAAGCTGATGTTGAGTATTGGTTTGTTGTCTGGTCAAAGTGTCTAGTCGCATCGCTACAGTGTCTAGAACTGCTTCGATACGGTCTAGTCGAGAGTCTTGAGGTTGGTCAGCGTTAGTCATAATGCCTCTTAATTGTTCTATTTTTTCTGTGCGATCGCTTTTTTAATTGACAAATTTAAGCAAAAATATACATTGCGACAACCCCAAGCTCTGATGATTGCTCTTTATTACCCAAATTTTAAGGGCAAACCGTCCTGAAATACTAGCAGTTCTCCTTCTTTGATTTGCGTCCAAACTTCGTTGTCAGTGAGGGGGGTAGTAGCGATGACAGCAACGCGATCGCTTGGAGTCGTCAATTCTTGGAAATCTACAGTTACATCTTGGTCAATCAAGTGAGCCGCAGCAAAGGGCGCTTGCCGTACAATGTAACTAAGCTTGGTTGAGCAGTGAGCAAAAAAATGCTCTCCCTCAGATAACAAGTAATTAAAAGTGCCATAAAGAGAAATTAAATCAGTAATTTCCCGAAGCGCTAAATATAGTTCTTTAACGTCAGGCTGACCTTGGGGAAAGCGTTGTCTTAAGGTTTCTAGTATCAAGCAAAACGCTCTTTCACTATCGGTATTGCCGACAGGATGATAAAACCCCATACTTTGAGGGTGAAAATTAGGTAAATCTCCATTGTGAGCAAATACCCAATACTTTCCCCACAATTCCCGACGGAAGGGATGGCAATTTTCGAGGACAATTTCCCCTTGAGTAGCTTTGCGGATATGGGCAATCACATGGGTAGAGTGGATGGGATAGCATCGTACCACCTCTGCGATTGGAGAACTAACCGAGGGTTTGGCATCGATAAAAAGCCGACATCCTTTGCCTTCAAAGAAAGCAATCCCCCAACCATCACTATGGTCGTCAGTTTTTCCACCCCTAGCAGAAAATCCTTCAAAAGAAAAGCAAATATCCGTGGGGACATTGCAGTTCATTCCGAGTAATTGGCACATAGCGATCGCATCTGTGAACTATAGACATTAATACTATTAGCCTCAAGATACTTCAGGATGGCTGACGAATCTGGAGCGATCGCAACAAGTTAGTCATTTGTTAATTAAACGTGAGTTCGACGGAACTAAAAAATAGCAGGAGGTAGAGTAGGTAAATCTTTGGGGTAAATATCAAGCACCAAGCACCTCTGAGTGCGATCGCTCAAATTGTGGCTAAATTCAAAAAGAGCGATTGCTACAATATCAGACATGCTATCAATCTCCCAATTTATACAAGGGATTCAGTGGATTCAGTTACTTTTATAGTCTTGACACCCATAGCCTCAGCTGTGTTTACCTTCTCACTCAAACGTTCGTAGGGACGACGCAAACTTTTAGTCTCCACTTCCCAAATGTACCCATTAATCACTACATCCTGGGGAATTAAAGGAGAATTACGCAGCAACTCCACCTGTTTGACGCAGATTTCATCCACATCGGTAAACGTTTTAATCCACTTGGAAAAAACGCCTTTTGGTAGTTTCAACTCTGGAAGTGCAGGATCAACGCTAACCATATCTACATCTATTCCAGTATTTTTCAATACCTCTGTGAGAAAGTCTCCAGAGGCAGTCATCATGCCACATTCGGTATGGTTAACGACGATAATTTCTTTTGTGCCAAAAAACTGTGTTGTCAACATCGCCGACCGAATTGCATCATCCGTAACTAAACCCCCAGCATTCCGGAAAATATGAGCATCCCCCTCACTAATTCCTAACGCTTTCTCCACAGGTAAGCGTTCATCCATGCAGGTTAATACCCACAAACGCTTGTTGTTGGGTATACCCAACTGCCTCCGCAATGCCCATGCTTTTGTGTCTGATAAATTCTGGTCAATTTGTTGATGCAACATCGCTTGTAATCTCCTAATCGTTAGACATTAATGCCGTTAGCCCCAAGATACTTCACAACGACTGACTTAATCTGGAGCGATCGCAACAAGAACGAGGACTTTAAAATTAAATTTAGGATTGGGTTAGTTAGGGGAATTGTTTTGGCTTTAGTTTCTGGATTTTATGAATTTCAAAGGGAATTAGAATATAAATCCAAGACTATAGCGTGTCCCTTTATTAAATCTCATAGTGCCAAATTTCTTCTTCTCGCAGTACAATTCGATGTAGACTTAGACGGTGAATAAAGCCTTCCTCTTCTAATTGTCGGAGAATACGAGTGATTGTGACGCGAGTTGAACCCAATAGTTCAGCAATGTCTTCATGAGTCAGACGCATATCTATCAAACGTCCTTGTTCAACTTCACGACCAAATCTTTTAGATAACCATGTCAACAGCTTGATAAGCATAATATCAACGGTTTTATAGCCACGAACAATCATCAATTCTTCAGCTTGTTGAATGTGTGCCAGCAATACGTCTGCAATTTGATCCCACCCTTGGAAATCAAAGATTGTCACTTGCACTTTGGTGAGACACTCTATCTGATACGGTTCAACTTTTGACAAAGCTTTGCCAACAATATCTCCCGATCCCCACACTCCCAGAGTCACGCTCGTACCGTCTTCTAGATAAGTAAATGTTCGTACAACCCCTGTTTCAATTTTCCACAAAGTCTGAGTGTGTTGTGGCAACAAGGAGCGACGGGAAAAATATTGAACTGTATTCTTACTTACAGAATTTGGTGGGGCAGAGTATAAAGACATTATTGCAAATAATCCTATTATCCGATACATTAACCGTAGTATTCAAAATATATCAATTTCTGAAAGGATTTCCTATGGGGATATCGGTTGAGAATGTTTCCAAACACTACGGTTCTTTCCATGCTGTGGATTCTGTGAGCTTAGAATTTAAAACTGGCTCTTTGGTTGCGCTTTTGGGTCCGTCTGGTTCAGGAAAATCAACATTAATGCGGATGATTGCTGGACTAGAGACGCCTAGTTCTGGTGAAGTGTGGATAGTTGGTGAAAATGCCACTCACAAGCGGGTGCAAGAGCGTAACATTGGCTTTGTATTTCAGCATTATGCCTTATTTAAGCACTTAACGGTGCGGCAGAACATCGCTTTTGCCCTAGAACTCCGCAAAGCTCCCAAAAACCGAATTAAGCAGCGAGTAGAGGAACTTTTAGATTTGGTGCAGTTGAGTGGATTAGGCGATCGCTATCCTTCACAACTATCTGGGGGACAACGGCAAAGAGTAGCTTTAGCGCGTGCTTTAGCAGTTCAGCCGCAAATCTTGCTGCTAGATGAACCTTTTGGCGCTTTAGATGCAAAAGTACGCAAAGATTTAAGAATGTGGTTGCGGCGTCTGCATGAAGATGTGCATGTAACCACAGTCTTTGTTACCCACGACCAAGAAGAAGCAATGGAAGTTGCTGATGAAATTGTCGTGATGAATAAAGGTCGAGTCGAGCAAGTTGGTACACCAGCCGAGATTTACGACCAGCCAGCAACACCATTTGTGATGAGCTTTATTGGTCCAGTGAATATCCTATCTGCTAACTCTGGTATTCAAACAGACAATCATTCGTTCACTGCGAGCGATCGCGTATTCTTACGTCCTCATGACATTCTCATTCAACCGCAGAAAGTCCAAGATGCAACACCAGCCAAAGTTGACAACATAATTCACTTAGGTTGGGAAATTCGCATCGAGTTAATTCTAGAGTCTGGGGAAAGGATAAATGCTCACCTCAGCCGAGATCAGTTCAATCAACTTCCACTGAAAGAAAATCAGCGAGTCTACATTAAACCCAAGCAAGCAAGAGTTTTTCCGGCTTATGCATAGAATTGGGCATAGGGCATAGGGCAATGGGCATTGGGCAACGGGAATTAAAGACGCTCGATTTTTGATACGCGTTCTATATCTAATAGCATTCTTTCCATACCCCATGCCCTATGCCCATTACCCCATTGCCCCATTGCCCCATGCCCCATGCCCCATGCCCCATGCCCCATTCCTAAATTCCCGCACCATCGAGAAAGTCTTCGATTACCGAATCTGTATTGCACTTACTGTTATCAGTTTGTCCGTTATCTACTTCGATGACGGACATATGTAATTCAGTTTCCATCTCGATAACTTGTTTCTCTAGCTTTTTGACTCGTTCAAATAAAGCGCGTATTACCTCAGCTTCGACATCCCGGACTTTATTATGAGCCAAAGGATTAACACTTGTGTTGTCTTGACGAGTTACACGTCCGGGAATTCCCACTACAGTCGTGTTACTGGGCACATCTCGCAGTACGACCGAACCTGCGCCGATGCGGACATTATCACCGATTTGAATGTTGCCTAATACCTTTGCGCCTGCGCCGACAACCACATTATTTCCCAAAGTGGGATGGCGCTTGCCGCTTTCTTTCCCGGTACCGCCAAGGGTGGCACCTTGATAAATTAGGGCATTATCGCCGATAATGGCTGTCTCACCAACGACTACTCCCATACCGTGGTCTATAAAAACACCCTTGCCAATGGTTGCTCCTGGGTGAATTTCAATTCCGGTAAAAAACCTACTGAGATGGGAAATAAATCGAGGTATAAAGGGCATCCCTGTTTTATACAGCCGATGCGCGAGGCGATGAAGCACTATGGCTTGAAGTCCGGGATAGCAAAACAACACTTCCAGCCAGTTACGGGCAGCTGGATCGCGGTCATAAATCGTTCGCAAATCAGTTAGTAGCATAAGAAGTTTGGATCTTTGTTACGAAGGTATGTAACATGAAATACCTAAATAATTAATTCCCCAGATAGGAATTATATTGGATAATCTACGGTAGTCCGATAGATTTCAAGTATATAATTTCATGATAATTGGGATGCTATCACATTCGTCAGTTGAAGAAAAATTAAGCTCGCCGCTATATATCTCAAATCTATCGAGAAACCGTAATATATTGAGTAAAAACTTGAATAGTCCAAATTACGCTCTGTTGGATCTGTCTTCTAAAGTCGAATATGCTCTGTTAGCACTTTTAGAACTGGCGAGTCATCATGACAAAAAAGTTCCTCTGACGATGAGCGAGATTGTTGCCAAGCAACCGATTCCAGAACGCTATCTCGAACAAATTCTTACTAGTCTGCGACGTGCGGGTGTGATTAAGAGTCAACGCGGTTCTAGGGGAGGCTTTCTTTTAGTTCGTGAACCTTGGCAAATTACCTTGCTGGAAATTGTGACTTTGGTGGAAGGCGATCGCAAACCGAAAGAAAGTTCTGAACCCCCCACTCTAGAAAAAAATCTGGTGCAAGACATTTGGCTACAAGCTAACAATGCTGCGGTTGAAGTTTTGAAAAGCTATACACTCCAAGACATGTGTCAAGAACGAGATCAAAGGATACAGCAGAATCCGATGTATTACATTTAGCGATCGCAGCTTTATATGCAGCAATCCTGTGGCGAAGCGTTTAGAAAATAGCGCAGAGTCCAAGTTATTATGATATAGCCTAGCGCTTTAACTAATCTGTAAATTTATTTACAGCAAATTTCCCGTTTAGGAGATACATGCATAAAACCCAAAACCTTGTAGAGACGTAGCAGTGCTACGTCTTTGCGTGTATCTACATCGTAATTGAGGTAAATTAATTACATATATAAAACCCAAAACCCTGTAGAGACGTAGCACTGCTACGTCTTTGCGTGTATTCGATTAGAGTGCAAATGGAGATTTAATTTTTTCCTCATATCATGTCCGGTAGCTTACCCATAATTCATCAAGAACCCCACCCGCCTGTGGCACCCTCCCCGCAGGCTCTTAGGGTTGGGGAGGGGTTCTTTTATTATGGCTGTTTGACCGGACATGATATCATACCTTGTTAACAGAATCCCCGTTTTTTTTCACCAAAACAGTCAAGCACATACAACTAAGAATTAATTTAGTTAGACTTAAAGCTTCACTTTTCAAAACAATAAAAGCACCTAATCCCATCAGTACAAAAGGCACAATATAATTGCCATAACGAGTTATCAAGTGAGCTATTGTACTCTGATAAGTTAATTTTTCGGCTAAATAACACCAAACACCTAAAAAGACAAAAAATAAAATAATATTTATTAATAAAGTGACAAAACTGCTGCTAGCAAACAACGGCATATAAACACTGATATTGTCACTACCATTAGCAATAGTCACAGCCGCTACACTATAAGTCTGGGGAGCAAGAAAACTAGTAATATTTAAATCATCAAATTCTTCTATTTCCCCCTTTTCTTCCGTCGATGCATCTTCAGAATTAACCAAACTACTAATACCTATTGCCATTGGCATCAAGCCTAGCAATCCAATCCAGTGTGGCGATAAAATCAACCCCCCAAAGAAACCAGGAAGACTAAAAATTACCAGCACCGTAAAACCTAAATACTGACCAATAACAATATGACGACGACGAAAAGTAGCATTCACCTGCGAAAAAAACAATAACAAAATCACAATATCATCAATATTAGTAGCAGTAAACGCCGTTACCCCAGTACCAATTGCAGCAACTAACTCATTCATTCTTCTCTTACTCTTTCTTGGTGTCCTTGGTGCCTTCTCTTCGAGACGCTTCTCTGCGAGAGGCTCCGCCAACGCGAAGGCGGTTCGTTTAATCTAGTATATAAATAACATTTTCCGACAATCCAGCATGAATCAGCTTAGGACAGCTTTTATAGAAGGGATAATCGCCTTCTTTGCCACTAATATCGATGACATGGTAATCCTGCTGCTATTTTTTTCACAGATAAATGCTGACTTTCGTCGCCGACATATCTTTTTTGGTCAATACCTTGGTTTTGTTGCCATCATCATCGCTAGCTTACCAGGATTTTTCGGTGGTTTGGTAGTGCGGCGAGAATTAATTGGATTACTCGGCATACTACCAATAGTAATTGGTCTTAAGCAACTGCTGAATCAGCAAGAAGAAACTACAGAAATTCAGACAGTAACCAGTGATTTCAAGCAGTCTTCATACAGAAACCCCATAATATCTTTTATATTGAGTCTTTTGCATCCTAATACATATAAAGTAGCGGCAGTAACCATTGCCAATGGTGGTGATAATATCAGTATTTATATTCCCTTATTCGCTGGTCATAATTTTGCCAGTCTGGGAGTGATTTTGAGTGTATTTTTTGTCATGGTAGGGGTTTGGGGCTTGATTGCTTACCTATTAACACTTCATCCTACCATTGCTGATATTTTAACTCGCTACGGTAACTTTCTTGTCCCCTATATCTTAATTTGTTTGGGACTTTTTATCATGTATGAAAGAGGTACATTCAATCTATTACCGTGGGTGAAAGCCTAACATTTTGGGTTGTTGGTTGTTGGTTGTTGGTTGTTGGTTGTTGGTTGTTGGTTGTAAAAAAGTACTCATAACAACTACCCACCATCCACCATCCACCATCCACTATCCACCATCCACTATCAACTATCCAATATCCATTACCCTTGATAAACTAACTTCCAACTAACCATCATCAATATTGTGTAAATGATAAACCGAAGTGGGCGTTGAGGCGCGATTTGACAGATTTTAGCGCCTAGTAATACTCCTGGAACTGAGCCTATCCAAATCGGTACTACCAGACTCCAATTAACTGTTCCCAAAGTGAGGTGTCCGAGGGAGGTAAAAAACAATAAAATCGCGGCTTGTGAAATGTCTGTACCCACCAATTTACGAGCATCAAGGCGAAAAAAGCCAATCAATACCAGTGCAAACATTGAACCGGAAGAAACACTAGTTAAACCGACCAAACAGCCTAAAACTGCTCCTATTGTCATCGTCAGAAAACGACCTAAGTTAGTTTTTAAGTCAAACTTTGGCAGTTCGGGTAGCGTAAACTTGGGGAAAAAAGTCAAAAGTAGCAATTGTACGAGTGCTAAGACGGTGACTAACAGAATCATCACCCCAAGCAAGCGCAGTAAAATATAATCCAGGCTAGATCCACCATTACGCCTAATTAAGTGCAAAATCCCCACCCCAAACAGCGATCCTGGGACACTTCCAAATGCCAGCCATTGGACAACTTGCATGTCAAGGGTTTTCTGTTGATAGTGCTTGATACTGCCAACCATCTTCATTAGTGTCGCAGCCACGACATCAGAACTAACAGCCACCGAAGGCGGAACTTGGAATACAAAAATCAACATTGGGGTGATGAGAGATGCTCCGCCAATTCCTGTTAAACCAACGATGATGCCAACAAAGAAGCTTAACAGTGGTAGTAATAAATAGTTCATACTCCTATCCAATATCCAAAATGGGGGTTTTCAACTGTGGTAATATAAACACCACAAATTTTTGTGTTTCTAATTGGATGAGAAACACAAAGGTTATTTAGCGAAGGCTTTGGGGATTTAAGATCCTGACCAAAAAAGCCGTTGGAGTGAGTTTTTTAGCGCGATCGCCGAAGGCGGGGCTTCGCCCATCGCATTTTTCCCTTGTTGAGCAGGTTTTAACTGCCAATGGGATGCTTCTCCTGCTGACTTTTCTAGCATTTTACAAGTAAAACACTAAAATCCTACTGACTTACCGTATTTTAATCATAATCATAAGCAAACGTCTAGTCCCCAGTGTTGTAGATTACCCAACTACATGGATGAAACATGCTGTGAAACTAGATACTAGGTTAAGCCTAGTAACAAAAAATACTAAATTCTTTATTGGTAATGGAGTGTTACGTTATATATAAATTTTGAAGATAGTTTTAAAATAAATGTAATCAAATGCCATGCAAAAAACCCAACTTTTTCTGCATGATGAGTTGAAACGCATCTAAGAATTGTTTACCTCAGTCCAAGGACATATTTAAGATGGAAAAATTAGAAGACGTCAAAAGCGATCGCCAACAACAAAAATCGCCTTTGAGCTTTATCAAAAAACTGTTGATTGCTCGTTGGCGTTCTTTGCTAATTTTATTTATCGGGATTTATTTACCTTTGCAAATCTTTGGGTTACTTGCCTTACAAGTATGGCAACATGAAGGTGGGTTTCCGTGGGATGTGCCGATATTGATGGCAATTCACAAAACAGCACAGCCCCAGTTAGATATTTTTGCACTGTCACTAACTAAGTTTGGGTCGTTTTGGACTGCAATACCGATTTTTAGTGCGATCGCACTGGTGTTATTGTTATTGAAGCGTTGGCGATCGCTAGCTTATGTACTCACCACCGTATTAGGAAGCGCGTTCATCAACCGCACAGTTAAGGAATTCATGCATAGAGTCCGTCCTGACTTGTGGCAGTCAAGCGTTCATGAACTCAGTTATGCTTTTCCTAGTGGTCATGCGATGACGAGTATGACACTAATAGCAGTTTTGGTAGTTTTGGCTTGGAATAGCCAGTTGCGCTGGTTAGTTTTGATTTTCGGTAGTTTATTCGTTGTTGCGATCGGCTGGACGCGACTTTACCTTGGCGTTCACTTTCCTAGTGATATTCTTGCAGGATGGATGGTTGCATTAGCCTGGGCAATTGGGGTAAATCTGATTATCAAACCACATTTGACTAAAGCAACCGATGTGAACAAACCAACAGTACAGGAAACATCATTACTTCCGGAAGAAACACAGTTATAGCGATTTCGATAGTTGTAGGACTTACGCAAGATGACCAAAAAACGAACCGCAGAGGACGCAGAGAACACAGAGGAATAAGAGTTTGAGAGAGTTTTTGCGTAAGTCCTGAGTTTTTGGTTGTTGGGCATGGAGCAATGGGCACGCTCGCAGTGAGAATTAAAGAAGTTCAATAAAGCAAGTGCTTCAAGAAGGCAGAAGGCATTCGTGCTGAGGGCAGAAGGAACCAATTGGGAGGGGATTGTGACCCCTCCCAATTGGAGGCTCCCAATATCGTTGCATTTGGGAGGGGCTTCAGACCCTTACTCCTTTCAGTCGTGGGCAGAGGACACTTATACATTCCTTCTGCCTCCTGCCTTCTGCCCTCTGCCTTTCCCGGTGAATAAATACAATTCTTTCCATGCCCTATGCCCCATGCCCACTAACCACTAACCACTATCCCTTATTAGTAGGTGCATTGGTGATTCGTGTATCTACGATCGCTTGCGACACATTCGGGATAAACCAGTTTACTTCACCTGGTTTCAATACTTGAGTACCAGCTTGATTGAATTCAATTGCCCCGGTATCTACATTTGTCTTCAATACTAAGTTAGTTCCATTGGGAACTTTGACGACAACACCACCAATCAAGTCTTGATTTTGTCCACCAGGAATGAGGGCAACAGCTTTGATATCGCTGGGGAGAAAAACTCCTTTGCAATCCCATTTATCTTTTGTTGTCTTACCATCAGCTAAAAAATACAGTGAAGCTCCGGAGGAGTATTCATCTTCGTCCAGATTTGGTTCTGGTCCATAAATAGCTAAAGTTTTTCCTGTCTCATTACGACATTGCCCCCAGTTAATGCCTGACTCAAAGGCATATTTTTGAAATTCTAACTCATTGATTTTCTGATCAATTTCCTCAGTTGTGAAACCTTCTACAGCCGCATGTGCTTCTTTAAGAGTCTGCAACTGACTAATCTCTTTAGTTAGTGCGATGTAGTCAGGATTTTTGGTAAATTTTGGCGCATCTGCTAATGATGGTGGAGCAAACATTAGATTTACTAAAACTAGCACCACAATCAAAATGTATTTGAAATTTTTCATGATTCTTTGCCCCTAATTCTATAAATTACAGCTTTTAAATGTCCTACATAATTCTCGACATCATGGAGGCTATCAAAACCGAATTTTTGTCAAGAATGCTTTTTTGCTACTTAACAATTCATGTTTCACCTTACCATTTGAGCTTTATTTTTGCAAGTTTCGCACAAACAAAATCAAAATTTTCCTTTTATACTGTTCTATTAATGTTATTCTTATTAGCTCAAATAGCTTCTATATAATCAATCCAGGCGATGGCATGAGTTTGCACTACCTAAATCATATTTTTACAAAAGTAGTATTTGCTACTGCTTTCAAGAATAAATAACTATTGAAACTTGACTCAATTTAATAGTCAGTATTCCGATGTAACTTGGGGGGATTAACTATTATTTAATAGTCAGTATTCCGATGTAACTTGGGTAGATTAACTATATATTTGGAAAAAACTAAATTTTTTTTACCAATACTTGATTATAAAAAACATATCATGTAGGATGAATCTGTCTTGATAAATAGAAATAATGAGAAAAATGATTCTTTAGATAGATTTATAATAAATCCAAGTAAAAGTCAGAAATTGAATAGAAGAAAGTTTCTGCCTTGGATCTATCTATGAATTGCATGTAACACAATCAATACATGCGTCATTTTTCACTACATTTTTTGTAAAAGGAAAATCAAATTGCATCTACCTAGTACACACGGCTTTAAGCCGAATGACCAATATTTACCAGAAGTTCTAGTTGAACCTTTCCCTGTTATTACAATTACGAAAAACAAGAGCATCAAATATCGGCTTAATCGTTGGCTATATTTGTCAAAGGGATCTGGCTAAGTTTTCTGATTGGTTTAATTGGGCTAGTTTTTGTCAGTATGAACATCAACCAATTTGCCAGTCGCACCGCTTCTGATTGATCCTCACATTGAGAAGCAGAGAAAATTAGGAAAAACAGCATTTAATCATTGTAAGTAACCATCATGAGTTGGCTAATTAGTACATTATTTATTGGGATTTCTGCGGCTTTTGCAACAACTTTTGATGACAATTTATACTTGACTGCCTTTTTCGGAAAAGTCAATCGCACCTTTCGTCCCAAGCATATTGTTCTCGGTGAATTTCTTGGATTCACTGCATTAGTTTTTGCGAGTCTCCCTGGTTTCTTTGGGGGTTTAATTGTTCCAGATGCCTGGATTGGATTGCTAGGTTTGCTTCCCATCGCGATTGGGATCAGTAATTTAATGAGTCGAGAAGAAGAGGGATCGGTGCAAACTGTGTCAGTTTTAAATTCTTCTGATAAACTTCAGCACCGTAATCAATCACTATGGGCAACTATACGCGATCGCCAAACCTACCGCGTTTCCGCTGTCACCATTGCAAATGGAGCAAACAACATTGGAATCTACGTACCGTTGTTTGCTAGTAGCAATCTCCATAGTTTGGGGATCATTGTGTGTGTTTGCTATTTGACTATTGGACTGTGGTGCTTCCTCTCTTACCACATGACTCGTAATCCGCTCATGACTCCCCTTCTAGCTCGCTATGGTCGGAAAATTTTTCCGTTTGTATTAATCTACTTGGGACTTTCCATCCTAATTAAAAGTGGAACGTACCAACTTTTGCCTGGTTTTGGAATGTAAAATTTTCAACTTTTAGGGAAGTCCTTTACACACCAATTCAAAATTCACGCATTCAAAATAGTTCTTGACTTTTGACTTCCCACATCCACGCATCCATCTTGAAATGTTCTGAGCGCTCTTAAAGCCGACGTTGAGACTTTCCTAGGACTTACGCATGGACTACGTATTTCCGTCCCAATCGACGCTTCGGTTGCAATCTCAAAGTCTTGTTTTTTCAAAGGCTGAGTGCGTAAGTCCTATTTCCGTAAAATTCACGCATCAAAAATTAATATGAACGAGTTAGTTACTGCACTCTTCACAGGGGTAACAGCCTTCAGTGCTACCAACATTGATGATATGCTTCTCCTAACGCTGTTTTTTTCACAAGTGAATGCTACATTCCGTCGCTGGCATATCGTTGCAGGTCAATATATAGGCTTTGCAACACTAATAATGCTTAGTATTCCCGGTTTCTTTGGCGGTTTAATCATACCGCGTCCTTTGATTGGACTATTTGGCTTACTGCCGATATTAATCGGTATCAAATGCTTGCTTAATTTTGAAGCAGCGGAGGAAGAGGAGGGAGAAACAGCGCATAACAACTCGTTTCTTGGCAAGTTAATCAATCTGCAAGTTTACAGTGTGGCAGGGATCACGGTTGCTAATGGTACTGACAACATTAGTATCTATCTGCCTTTGTTTGCTAGCAGTAGCTGGGAAAGTCTGCTGGTAATTCTAGGCGTATTTTTTCTGTTGGTAGGAGTGTTGTGTTATGCCGCACATAAGTTAACCCACAACAAAGCGATCGCAGATGTTCTAACTCGCTACGGCAATAAGTTTATGCCTTTTGTCCTAATCGGATTAGGTGCTTTTATTATGGTAGATAGTGGTACGTTGACTCTACTAAACTTATTTAATAGCGAAATCTCGCTTTCTTTGTGACCATTGCCCACAAAAATCATCGGCTGGTGCAGAAAGTGACAAACAATCATTTTTTGTGTCCAATAATACTTTGTCTTCACCCCCTGCCATTTAAATTTAAATAAAGCATAAAAAACTATTTCGGTCTTGTTATATACATTTTAAAACAGAGGAAAATAAAATTTGAATATCCTAGAATTTTCTTTACTAGTTTGGATAGGGTCATTTAGCGCTGGTTTTCTGGGTGCGCTGACTGGGTTAGGGGGTGGAGTAGTAATTGTTCCTTTATTAACTTCAATGTTTGGCGTTGATATCCGCTATGCCGTTGGTGCTTCACTGGTGTCTGTAATTGCGACTTCTTCCGGTGCTGCATGTACTTATATAAAAAAAGGCTACACTAATTTGCGCTTGGGTATGTTTCTGGAGGTAGCAACAACAATTGGTGCGATAGTTGGGGCTTTAATTGCTAGTTTTATTTCTGTCAAAGCGCTGACCATTGTGCTGGCGATCGTTTTAATTTATTCAGCATACCTTTCACAACAACCTAGACCAGAAAATCTCGAAACTGAGTCAACTGACTTTCTGGCAAACCATCTGAATCTCAATGGTACTTACCCAACTCCTGATGGATTGATGTCTTATCAAGTTCAATCTGTGCCAGCGGGGTTTAGCATCATGTTAGTAGCTGGAGTGCTTTCTGGTTTACTTGGCATTGGTTCGGGAGGATTCAAAGTATTAGCGATGGATCAAGCTATGCGTCTACCCTTCAAAGTTTCCACCACTACCAGCAATTTCATGATTGGTGTGACAGCAGCTGCATCAGCAGGGGTTTACTTAGCACGGGGTTACATCGATCCAGGATTGTCAATGCCAGTGATGTTGGGGGTACTACCTGGTGCTTTTTTAGGTGCAAAAGTTCTAATAGGTGCTAAAACGCAGATTTTGCGAATTATCTTCAGCCTTGTGCTGGTGGTAATGGCTTTGAAGATGGTCTACAACAGTCTATTAGGGGGGCTGTAAAATGTATAAATTTAATTCGTCGGGCTGGGAATGGAAATCATCGGTGCAGTCAAAGGTTGAAGTAGTTGCACTACCTTTGCATTCAGAACCAGATTCTGATATTCAAGAGTTAACAGAACGCGCTAACAAAATAACTCGTGATATTGATAGTAATAGCATCACGAAAACATCAAGTGAGCAGCAACTAGAAAATCTACTTAGCAATCTTCTCAAATATGGTGTTCTCATTGCTAGCGCTGTAGTTTTACTAGGCGGTATTCTATATTTAATTCGCCACGGTGCTGAACCTGCTGGATATCAGTTTTTTAGCGGAACCCCACCTGAATTTTGCTCTCCTAGAGGTGTGGTAGAAGCTGCTTTTTCAGGTAGCAGTCGTGGGATTATTCAACTTGGACTGCTGCTATTAATTGCGATTCCCATAGTTCGTGTGATAGTTTCCCTTTTTGCTTTTGTTCGCCGACGTGATTTGATTTACATTATTGTGAATTTGTTCGTCTTAGCGGCTCTAACTTACAGCCTCATAGGTGCTTATTACTAATACTATAGGAATCATATTTGATTTTTGAAAAAATCTAAGTATTTGTAGGGTGTGTTAGGCGTAAGCCGTAACGCACCAAAGCCTTAAGAATGGTGCGTTACGCTGTCGCTAACGCACCCTACGTATCTTTTCTAGTCCTATAGTTATATAAGTCTTCAGTTAAGGGGTGCGTTGTGTTTTGCTAACGCACCCCAATTAATATATTATTAAACTTTCACATTGGGTTGGTTATGACCCAAGTAAAAGTTGGTTAATGGAGCTTATATTTTGTTGAAGCTGCTGTGCTAAATAATTTTTGACTAAATCAACAGTTTCCAGGGGAAATACTCCGATAAAAACAGCACACATTAAGCTGAACACACCAATAATTAAAGCTAAAAATCGACCAAAACAGCCAGGATTAATTTCAGCAAAAAACAATTTTGATTGTCCAATAACAGAAATTGTCAGGAAAACTATTCCCAATATCAAAAAGAAAGTAGTTAAAGGGGAATTAGTCATATTATTAAGTTCATTCATCATTTTTATTATAGCTATTACCTCCGAGGGGAAAAGGTGAAAGGTAAAGAGATTTTTAATATGGGGAAAGGTAGAAAATTGATTTTAAATGTTTCGATGTGGAAATATTTCGGGTAAGCAGACCTGGTGGCGATCGCACATAGTGAGAAGGCATTTAATTTTATTCAATTTGAGCAGATTATTGTTGTAAATTTGGCAAATAGCGCAATCTCGATATTTAGATTTTGTCAATTTGCAAATTTTGATAATTTTTGCGGTAATAAGTTTGATATTCTTCTGATAGAAGTGGTTCCCACCAATCGCGGTGAGTGAGATACCATTCAACGGTCAGACGTAAACCTTGTTCTACTGTTACTGATGGTGTCCACCCTAATTCAGTTTGCAGTTTATTACTATTAATTGCATATCTTCGGTCATGTCCCAATCTATCTTTAACAAAAGTAATTAACTTTTGGGAAGGATGCATCGGCAAATTAGGTGCTAATTCATCCATTAATTGACATAGCATCTGCACAAGGTTGATATTTTCGACTTCGTTATTGCCACCGATATTATAAGTTTCTCCTGGTGTGCCGCGCTGAATCACTACTTCTATTGCACTACAATGGTCGTTGACATAAAGCCAATCTCGCACGTTTTTACCATCACCGTAAACTGGTAAAGCTTTACCCATCAGAATGTTGATGCACATGAGAGGAATTAACTTTTCTGGAAACTGATAGGAACCGTAATTATTGGAACAATTGGTAATGATTGTTGGAAGTCCGTAAGTATGGTAATATGCTCGAACTAAGTGATCGCTGCCAGCTTTAGAAGCTGAATAGGGACTATTGGGAGCATAAGGTGTAGTTTCGCAAAAAGCTGGGTCATTTGGTGCTAAACTTCCATAAACCTCATCTGTGGAAACGTGTAAGAAACGATAGGTAGAAGGCTTTTCGTTTGTTTGCCAATGTTGACGAAAGGCTTCTAGTAAAGTGAAAGTTCCCACTACATTAGTTTGCACAAAGGCACCGGGACCGAGAATTGAGCGGTCAACGTGAGACTCGGCGGCAAAATGGGCTATTATGTCGATATTTTCGGTTTGGAGTAATTTGTCAACTAGAGTGCGATCGCATATATCCCCTTCCACAAAGCGAAAGTTCTCTTTGTCCTCCAATGAAGTTAAATTACCACGATTTCCTGCGTAAGTTAGTGCATCTAGCACCACCACTCGATCATCTGGATAATTTTTACACCAGTGATGGACAAAATTCGAGCCAATAAATCCAGCACCACCTGTCACCAATAACTTACGACTCATCAAACCTCCTGTATTTAACTTTTGCAAAGTATTCACAGAGTGTAGGGTATGGCTGAGTGAACGAATCGCACCCCACGTTTAAAAACGATTTACTTGAAGTATTGACGCTGTATTTCTTGCGCTGGGCATCTCGAAATACATCTTTTTTTTTACTGGGCTTCTCTACGAGACGCTCCGCGAACAGATCCAGAACGCGCATTTTTTTATTTCTATACCCTACACCCCACACCCCATACCCTACACCCTTTTCTTTGTGATTACTGGCGTTGCATCAAAGTCCAAATAATTATACTCTGTCTTCAGACAGACACACCTTCGGCTGAAACACAGCGACCATAAAAACAGAAGTTTTTACAGCATAACTATGACTTCAACGCTATCTGCGCCTAATTCTATCGAATCGTTGCTGGGTAAAGAAGCAGAAAACCTGCTGACATTTAAGGCAAAGGTTTCGTCAGATTTATTGCATTTACCAGGACCGGACTTTGTAGATCGAGTTTGGATAAATAGCGATCGCAATCCCCAAGTTTTGCGTAATCTGCAACTATTATATTCTACAGGTCGTTTAGGAAATACCGGTTATCTGTCTATTTTACCAGTAGACCAAGGTATCGAACACTCTGCCGGCGCATCTTTTGCGCCTAATCCGATTTACTTCGATTCGGAAAATATTATCAAGCTAGCTTTAGCTGCTGAATGCAATGCCGTAGCTACCACTTTAGGAGTATTGGGCAGCATTTCTCGCAAATACGCTCACAAAATTCCTTTTATCGTCAAACTCAACCACAACGAATTGCTAACTTTCCCCAATCAATTCGATCAAGTTATGTTTGGTGATGTCGAACAAGCTTGGAATTTGGGCGCCGCTGCGGTAGGTGCGACAATTTATTTTGGTTCAGAACATTCTACCAGACAAATTCAAGAAGTCAGCCACGCATTTAAACACGCTCACGAGTTGGGGATGGTAACAATTCTTTGGTGTTATCTGCGTAATAACGCTTTTAAACAAGACAAAGATTATCATCTTGCGGCTGACTTGACAGGACAAGCGAATCATTTGGGTGTCACCATTGAAGCTGACATCATCAAACAAAAGTTACCTGAAGTTAACGATGGTTACGGTGCTGTTGCTAAAGCCACAGGTGAAAGTTACGGTAAAACCAATGAAAAGGTTTACACCGACTTGACAACCGACCACCCTATAGATTTGACTCGTTACCAGGTATTAAATTGCTACTGCGGACGTGCTGGACTGATTAATTCTGGTGGTGCGTCTGGTAAAAGCGATTTTGCTGAGGCGATTCGCACGGCTGTAATTAATAAACGTGCCGGTGGTACGGGTTTAATTTCTGGACGCAAGACATTCCAACGTCCTTTTGAGGAAGGGGTGAAGTTGTTTCACGCGATTCAGGATGTTTATTTGTCGAAAGATGTAACAATAGCGTAGAAGGGCAAAAGGGAAAGAATAAAAAACTTTCCCTTTTCTCTGCTTGGGATAACCTGATTAAAAACAACAACTAATATCATGTCCGGGCAATCTACTCATAATTGATGAAGAACCCCTCCCCAACCCTCCCCGCTTGCGGGGAGGGTGCCACAGGCGGGTGGGGTTCTTTTACAGATGCAATAACTTCTTCAAAACCCAAATGCGATTCCCATTGAGTCTACAATATAAAAAAGCAAATTATCTGTAATCTCTATGGAAAAGCTCAATATTAAAGAAGAAGCTCGAAAGCTAATTGATAAATTACCTGCTAACTCAACATGGGATGACCTCATGTATGAGATTTATGTTAGGCAAGTTGTTGAAGCTGGACTTGCTGACAGTCAAGCTGGTAAAGTAATTTCTGCACAGGAAGTTAGGGCAAAATTTGGACTACCAGAGTGAAAGTTTTTTGGACAGAAACAGCCGTTGAAAACCTATCTGCAATTTATACTTACATTGCCCAGAATTCACCTCGGTACGCAACCAGGATTATTGACCGTATAACCAAACGTTCGCAGCAGGTTGCGAATTTCCCTCTATCTGGTCGAATTGTACCAGAGTTTGAAACAGAGCAAATTCGGGAAGTCATTGAAGGTTCATATCGAATTATCTATTACATCAAACCCGAACAAATTGATGTACTTGCTGTTATACATGGTTCACAGGAAATTACACCAAGTATAGAATGAATAGCGATCGCACTCCACAAAAACTTAAACGCGTAGACGCAACGCGGCTTGTCGTTAGACATCGCACTCAACTTGTAATCAATCACGGGCGATCGCATCTATAATTTACTTGTAGCCTTTCCTAATCATCAAATTCCTCGCGCCGTGGAAACCCCTGCATTTATGCATGGGGGTAAGGTGCAGGCGATTTCAATCGCAGTCCCCCTTGCGGGGCTGGATAAGTAGAGGAGTAGTACTTATCCACTTCCCTATATGCCGGGAATCGCCTTGCTACTCCAGTAATGTGAGCTTCGACAATGTTAGAGGTCGGTAACTATCCAAACGACACTGGTTTAACCCCGTTAAGCCTGTTTAATCGTTCAGTTCTAGAGCAAGGAACTAGCTACGCATTCCTTGGTAGGTCTTTAACTCTTGCCTCTAACGTAGTTCAGTTAAGAACTTAGTCTGGTCAGATTAGGGCTTTTTGAAGCCCCCGGCTTTAGCCGTGGGGTTTCTGACACAAGCTATATCAGAGCAAGCTCACTTGCTTTCTTCAGACTCAGCAAACTGGGCGTTTATTGCTCAAATACTCTTTAAACCATTTAAGATAATACCATCTTTAGCTCGCATATAAAGCACTGGTGTGGCAAAGTCAGGCTTATCGAGTCCGATTTCCATAGAAATAGCATTGCGGGTTGTCTGGATGGCTGCGTCTACAGGGTAGCCGAGTGCAAGGGTGCGGTAAAATTTGTCCGCAAAAAGCTTGGCAGTGCGGTCAAAGATAGGATATTGCATCGCTACTACTGCGGGTATTCCCCGACGCACGAGGTTTGGTGCTATACCTGCAAATACTTGCTGGTCAGACATTCCCGTACCTTCACAGGAATTTAGGACAGCTAATCCCACCTTCTGGTTGCCTAAAAAGAAGTTGGCGAAATTTTCATCATCTAAGAGTTTGGCTTTGCCATTGTTATCTACTAGGGCAATAAAGCCTTTATTGTTTTCAAAGATACCATGACCGATGAAGTGAAAGACATTGTAAGCCTTTTCGCACAGCTTTTGGTCGATGTTGCGGATGGTGGCTGCTTCTAGCACATCTAACTCAATTAGTCCAGCGTCTATGTGTTTTTCCAGTGCTTCCCGGATTAGCTTTGCTTCGGTGTCAACGTCCAAGGGACGCATGTCAGTGGGACTGGAGATGACTAGCAAGATTTTCAGCGGGAGGGTAGCGGTTTGGAGGTCGCGCTTTTGGAGGGGAACGTCAATATAACGAGAGAGCGCGGTTTGGGTGTTGTTTGCTAAAAAGGTGTTGGTTGCCTCATCGTAGAGGAATTCCCACGGGAGCGCGGCTAGTTCTGGGGAGTCAAACACCAAGCGCAAGCGTACAGCGTAACCATTTGCTTGTGCGCCTGCTATTGTAGCACGCAATTGACCGTGAATTTTGGGGGGGAAAAGTGCTTGGTAGAGTTCGTTACCTAGTCCTTTGAGTAAATCGGCATCTTTAACTTGATGTTCAATCAGTTTCAATGTCTGCTTAATTCTGTTCATCTCCAACCGCAATTCACCCGACTCGTCACCTTGTTCTGAGGAAGCGCGAATTTTGTTGTCTTTGTTAACTAATATTTGAAAATCGTGGTAATTCATGGTAGTTTGATTTTTAAGTGAATTATCTTTCGCCTTAGACAGTTCGTCTTGTAGGGGTGAAGTTGGGGAATTAAGTTTTTGTTCTGCTTCCACGGGTTGCAGATTGACATCATCAATTAGCCTGCGGACATCGACGCTTTCATAGCTCTCCTCGCACTCAATCTGATATCGACCAGCTTTCAAGCGCTTATACAAATTATCCAGAGGGTAGGAATAAGGTGTGAGACTGCCTTCACAATCTTTGCAGTTACAGGGAACTAGAGTGTTATACTGCAAACGCTCAAAAGAGTTGTGGATTTTGTCGAGTTCGTGAGTGACGACTGCGAGCAATTCTTTCTTGCGATTTCCGGCTACACGGATTTTAATTTCTTTTTGATTGTAGTCTTCAATGACTTCGACGCGAGTTTGGTCTTTGTTAAGGACAACACCGCTTTTCCAAACGAGGTTTTGCTGTTCAATCCAAGGATGTGTCTCAACAATGAAGCGGGTGAGCATACCCTTGGGCATAAAATCGTATTTGTAGCGCAAAATTAAATTATGGGATTTCTCCCAGATGTAGTCGGGTTGGTTGATATCGAGTAGTTGCGGTGCAATATAGTTGCCGGCACTATAAGGAATTGGGTAGCAAAGTTTAAACCGGATCATTAGTTGCAGCAGTTCATCTTGCATATCAGCATATTCGCTGTCCTGCCAGATATCAGAAAGATTCTCTTTGGTAAAACGTCCCAGATTTTGCCTGACGGTTTTATTGTCTAATACTTTGTAGACAGCAGTGGTTCCCCATTCCGGTTTCAGGATGATGTAATGTTTAAGTGTAGGATCGTCTTGGAAGTGAAGACAAACACCGAGGTCGTGGAGATAGCGACTTAGCCGTAGCATATCTTTACGGTCTGTTAAATGATTGACTCGGCAAAGTTGGCAGTATTCTTCTACATTAATATAGTTGCGGGAGTCGTTTTCTAAGGCAGAACGGACTCTAACCCAGACTTTGGGCAAAGGTATATTGATGTGGGGAAGGTTGCTGATGTAAAGTTGAATGGCATCTTTTATCTCTGATAAACCACGATTGGTGTCTAAGTTAGTTGCCAGAACTTCTTTTAAATTAGTAAATTCTCCTCGCAAGGATCGCTCGCTTATTTCACACTCACGGTCTTGTTTTTCGTTTTTGATGATGAGAACTGGACTCTTGTCACTCAACAGTTCCACAACTTTCAACCACCAATAAAAGTCAGTGTTTTCTTTGCGGTTATCTGCCACTAAAGCATAAAGGGAACGTTCTGTCAGAAAAAACTGGTGGGTTTGGTGGTAGATTTCCTGTCCCCCAAAATCCCAAATATTGACGCGAAAGTCTTTTCCGTTGGGGAGTGTGAAGTCCCAGCGGATGACCTCAATGCCTTCGGTTGATTTCTCATCCGACTGGAGTTTGTAGCTTTCGTTTTCAATTTTCTTTGCCAAAGAAGTTTTACCGGCTCCTCCTTCACCAATAATTAAGAATTTTGCTTCGTAGATAAGTTCAGTTTCGTTGGGATCTTGCACTCGGAAATAGAAATCGAGAATTTCGCTTACATCCCCAGGATTTTTAGACAAATCCTTTGCTCCCAAAATCTCAGGTGGAATGGGGATTGGGTTTCTACGCAAATCCAGATATTCGAGTTTTTGGAGTTGTCCAAATTCCTCTGGCAGACTGCTCAGTTGATTGTCGCTGAGGTCGAGCGATTGTAAATTGGTGAGTTGTCCAAATTCCTCTGGCAGACTGCTCAGTTGATTGTCGCTGAGGTCGAGCGATTGTAAATTGGTGAGTTGTCCAAATTCCTGTGGCAGACTGCTCAGTTGATTGTCGCTGAGGTTGAGCGATTGTAAATTGGTGAGTTGGACAATTTCCTGTGGCAGACTGCTCAGTTGATTGTCGCTGAGGTTGAGCGATTGTAAATTGGTGAGTTGTCCAATTTCCGGTGGCAGATTGCTCAGTTTATTTCTGCTGAGGTTGAGCGATTGTAAATTGGTGAGTTGGACAATTTCCTGTGGCAGACTGCTCAGTTTATTTCTGTTGAGGTTGAGCGATTGTAAATTGGTGAGTTGTCCAATTTCCGGTGGCAGATTGCTCAGTTGATTGTCGCTGAGGTTGAGCGATTGTAAATTGGTGAGTTGGACAATTTCCGGTGGCAGATTGCTCAGTTTATTTCTGTTGAGGTTGAGCGTTTGTAAGTTGGTGAGTTGGACAATTTCCGGTGGCAGACTGCTCAGTTCATTGTAGCGGAGGTCGAGCGTTTGTAAGTTGGTGAGTTGGACAATTTCCGGTGGCAGACTGCTCAGTTCATTGTAGCGGAGGTCGAGCGTTTGTAAGTTGGTGAGTTGGACAATTTCCTGTGGCAGACTGCTCAGTTGATTTCTGGTGAAGTCGAGCGTTTGTAAGTTGGTGAGTTGGACAATTTCCTGTGGCAGACTGCTCAGTTGATTAAAGCTGAGGTCGAGCGATTGTAAGTTGGTGAGTTGGACAATTTCCTGTGGCAGACTGCTCAGTTGATTTCTGGTGAAGTCGAGCGATTGTAAGTTGGTGAGTTGGACAATTTCCTGTGGCAGACTGCTCAGTTGATTAAAGCTGAGGTTGAGCGATTGTAAGTTGGTGAGTTGGACAAATTCCTGTGGCAGACTGCTCAGTTCATTGTAGTAGAGGTTGAGCGATTGTAAGTTGGTGAGTTGTCCAAATTCCTGTGGCAGACTGCTCAGTTGATTAAAGCTGAGGTCGAGCGATTGTAAATTGGTGAGTTGTCCAAATTCCTGTGGCAGACTGCTCAGTTGATTGCTGCTGAGGTCGAGCGATTGTAAATTGGTGAGTTGTCCAAATTCCTGTGGCAGACTGCTCAGTTGATTGCTGCTGAGGTCGAGCGATTGTAAATTGGTGAGTTGTCCAAATTCCTGTGGCAGACTGCTCAGTTGATTGCTGCTGAGGTCGAGCGATTGTAAATTGGTGAGTTGTCCAAATTCCTGTGGCAGACTGGTTAAGTTATTATCAATAACCTGAAGTACTTCCAGATGATTAAGTAATCCAATTTCCGCAGGTAAAACGCTCAGGTTGTTCCCGATAGTACCGACGATATCACCGTCTTGATCATATTTGTATTTGCCGAGAATCAGCTTTTTGAGTTGAGTCAGCTTACCAATAGATGCCGGTAAAGCTGTCAAGTCTTTGCCAGAGAGGTCTAATTCGGTTGCCCCTTCTGTGGCAGCTTGTTCAATTAGCTGTAGCAGTTCTTTCTCGGTCATGAGTAGTTAGGAGGAGGGGAGGAGGGGGGGAGTGGGGGAGTGGGGGAGGGTGCGTTATCACTGATATCTTACAGCATTCTCGATTAGCACCATCGCTCGCCCTGAAATAAATTTCGGGCTAATAGCTAAAGTCCATTGAAATGGACTAAAATCGTTGTTCAGTCTTCTTTAGAAGACTTTAGCTATTAGCCTCAGAATTCATTCTGAGGCGGTTGTTGGGATTGGTATAATATCTCTCTGAGCTATAACAAAGTTTAACATATCATTTATGGTTTGAGGTGCTGTGCTTTTGGCGGGAATACACAAGGGTGGTTTTATATTTGATTTAATTTATCTACTTTGTACAGCTTTGCATAAATTCGTAGCGTTTTTCAACGCAGAGGAGCGCAAAGGTAAGCGCAGAGTAACGCAGAGTAATAAAAGAAGCCCCGACGATTAAAATCGCGGCTACACAAACAAAGTCCGCCTGCGCGGACTAATATGAAAATGGGGTTTCATATTTAATCTGGCGAGTAATAAAAGAAGCCCCGATGATTAAAATCGCGACTACACAAACAAAGTCCGCCTGCGCGGACTAATATGAGAATAGGGTTTCATATTTAATCTGGCGAGAGTCTTTAAAGGAGATTGGAGAGTCTTTGATACTCGTTGATGAGTCTTTGAAGGAGATTGGAGAGTCTTTGATACTCGTTGATGAGTCTTTGAAAGAGATTGGAGAGTCTTTGATACTCGTTGATGAGTCTTTGAACTAGATTGGAGAGTCTTTGATACTCGTCGATGAGTCTTTGAACTAGATTGGAGAGTCTTTGATACTCGTTGATGAGTCTTTGAAGGAGATTGGAGAGTCTTTTATACTCGTCGATGAGTCTTTGAAGGAGATTGGAGAGTCTTTTATACTCGTCGATGAGTCTTTGAAGGAGATTGGAGAGTCTTTTATAGCGGTTATCAGTTGGGTGCAATACATCAAAGAATTAAGGAAACGCAGATGTACGCAGATGGACGCAGATAAATCTGTACTTGATTCAAACGAGAAGCGCTATATACTCGTCGATGAGTCTTTGAACTACGTTCCCCTCCTTCCCCTTACTTTTGATATAGATATGTAACATTACCACAGGAAGACGATCGCATGACAAGAATTTCTTAACATTCAAGCGTTTGGACTAAAAATGAGAGGGAAATTCGCCAATGTTATCATTCAACAAAATATTTAATCAATTGCGTCGTACAATAGCGATCGCATTTTTAGCTGGTTTAGTCTTCTTAACTAGTTTACCCGCTTCTGCTCAAGCAGAAAGCGCTAATGATTATATCGAGAGCGGTAAGCGTGCAGCAGAAGTCATTCCCAAGGATTTGGGAACTGGAATTAGACAAAAAGATCCCGTGGAAATGCTGAAGCGTTTTGGCTCAGAACTAACCAACAACCCCCTAAAACGCTCTTTAGGTGCAGAAGATTACGAACGTAGCGAAATTGAGCAACAACTCGCTCGCAATAAAGCGCAACGTGGAGATTATTAGGAAAGGGTAGGAATTAATCCTGCTTCAAGGCTATAGTGTACACACAAATCGGAAAAACCTCACCCTTGCTTTTAGCTACGCTAAAATCTTTCCCTCTCCTTGGTAAGGAGAGGGA
>NZ_KK073768.1:209114-318892 GCF_000582685.1 [Scytonema hofmanni] UTEX 2349 | reverse complement strand
TGGTAAGGAGAGGGATGTCCGGAACGGACAGGGTGAGGTTTTTCAAGGTTTTTGGGTAATTCGATGACTTGTGTGTACATGCTAGCCTGAAAGGACAGAGGGATAGACATCGACCGAAACCTTTGTGGAGACGTTCCGGTGGAACGTCTCTACCCAGACGTTCCACCGGAACGTCTCTACGCAATTATCAAAACAAATCTAAATCTGTCAGCGCACCAAGACTGCTGGAAGATACTAGTTTAGCATATTTCCCTAACACACCTTTGGTATAACGAGGTGGACGGGGTTGCCAATTTGCACGACGACGAGCTAATTCTTCATCGGATACGTTTAATTGCAACAGTCGCGCATGAGCATCAATTGTGATAGTATCACCTTCTTCCACCAGAGCGATCGCTCCCCCAACTGCTGCTTCTGGCGCCACATGTCCAACTACCATTCCGTAAGTACCACCAGAAAATCGTCCGTCTGTAATTAACCCGACTGAATCAGCTAAACCCGCACCGATAATTGCTGAGGTTGGTGCTAACATTTCTCGCATCCCTGGACCTCCTTTTGGTCCTTCGTAGCGAACGACGATAACATCACCTGCATTTATCTGCTTTGCTAAAATCGCATCTAAACAAGATTCTTCTGATTCAAATACTCGTGCAGTTCCCGTAATTTTGGGGACTTTTACGCCAGTAATTTTCGCTACTGCTCCCTCTGTCGCCAGATTTCCTCTGAGTATAGCCAAGTGTCCTTGGGGATACATCGGGTTATTCCAAGGACGAATTACATCTTGGTTGGGGGATGGTTCATCTGGTATATCTGCCAACACTTCGGCGATTGTTTGTCCAGTGATAGTCAGAGCATCTCCGTGAAGTAAATCATGCACAAGTAGCATTTTCATCACTTGGGGAATACCACCAGCTTTGTGTAAGTCGGTAGCTACATAACGTCCGCTGGGTTTTAAATCGCACAAAACTGGAACACGAGCGCGGATGATTTCAAAGTCATCTAAATTAAGTTCGACACCAGCAGTGTGGGCGATCGCCAAAAAATGCAATACTGCATTTGTGGAACCACCAACTGCCATAACCACCGAAAGGGCATTTTCGATAGATTTGCGGGTGATTATTTGGCTGGGTAGAATTTGTTTGCGGATTGCTTCAACTAAAACAAACGCAGATTTTTCTGTACTATCTGCCTTTTCTGCATCTTCAGCCGCCATCGTTGAGGAATATGGTAAACTCATACCCAGCGCCTCAAAAGCGGAAGACATGGTATTAGCTGTAAACATTCCCCCACAAGAACCTGCACCTGGACAAGCTTTGTGTTCGACTTCTGAAAGTTCTTTGTCGTCAATTTTGCCAGCGCTGTGTTGTCCGACAGCTTCAAAGGAACTGACAATAGTTAAATCGCGTCCATCGTGGTGTCCGGGTTTGATTGTACCCCCGTAAACAAAGATAGCCGGGATATTCATGCGAGCGATCGCAATCATCGCACCAGGCATATTTTTATCACAACCACCGATAGCAAGTACACCATCCATACTTTGCCCAGTGCAAGCAGTTTCAATGGAATCAGCAATTACTTCTCGTGACACCAGGGAATATTTCATTCCCTCAGTTCCCATCGAAATCCCATCGCTAATAGTAATAGTACCGAATAATTGCGGCATTCCTCCAGCATTTTTAATACTAGCTTCCGCTCTGAGTGCGAGTTGATTAATTCCCATATTGCAGGGAGTTATGGTACTGTAACCATTAGCTACACCGACAATTGGCTTGATAAAATCCTCATCTTTAAAACCAACAGCACGTAGCATCGCTCGATTAGGCGATCGTTGTACCCCTTGAGTGATAACCTGACTTCTTAAATTATCTGACATCTTTGTTTAATTCCACGCGATCGACACTTTAATTAGCGCTTATGTTACACGATTTTCTCATGCATAGGATGCACAATGAAGCAAGAGTTAAAAGTTAAAAATCTCAAATTTCGTTCTTCGGATTTTGCGATATGGCATACAGCGATTTTACATTCCGCAGAGTAAAGCAAGACTTTGGGTTAAGCACCGTTGAAGGTGGTCGTTTTTTACCAGAAGTTGAACCCATTACACCCAGTTTAGTCTTATCTGGACTATTGGCAGAAAATTTATCGTGGGCGATCGCTGTCGGCACCGAAAAGGCAAAATCTGACGCAATACAGTTCGGTTAAGACAAGAGACGCGATAAATCGCCGTCTTTACAATAAAAAGTCCTTTGTAGAGACGGCGATTTATCGCGTCTTTGTGATCTATAATTTTCATCAAAAAATCTTATCCGAACCGTATTGCGGCGTGTCGGATGTAAAAAAACTTTTCTTTTTTTCCCTACACCCGACACCCTATACCCTACACCCTTTTTATCAACTTTCCCAAGCTGCTTGAAAAAAGTCTCGCTCACACAACATCGCATAACGATAAGTTGAATGTACTAAAGTAGTAGCAGTAGCATAACTTTCCACCAAACCTTCTAATTCCACTGCTAGCGGTTGAAAATCTGCGCTGCTATAAGTGCGAATCCACTCTGCATACTCATGATTGGGAATACCATTACGCGCTAACTCTTCTCCCAAAAAAGCATACAAACGCATACACGGAGACATCGCAGCAGCAGTTAAACCAACATCTCCACCCCAAGCAGTTGCTAATAAAAAGTCAGTATAACGCCTAGTAGCTGCTTGTGGTTCAACAGATTGCAGATTAACTTTCCAAGCTTGGGCATAACTCTGATGTAACTGTAATTCTTGCAAAACACCAGCCGCTAAATTGTGAAATATAATAAATCCTGCCCAATCTGGTGCTTTCGCAGCAGCAATACTGTAAGCACGGGCAAAAGCTTCTAAGAAAAAAGCATCTTGTCCGACATAGTAAGCGAACCTCTGCGAATCTAGCGTACCATCAGCAATGCCTTGAACAAAAGGATGCTTTAAACAAGCTTGCGCTAAATCTTGATTTGCTTTCCACAATTGAGCAGATATAGTCATTTGTTAAGTGTTGGGCATTGGGCATTGGGCATTGGGCAATAAATTAAATGTAGGGTGTGTTGTCGCGCAGCGCAACGCACCATGAATTGCGTAAGTCCTATCTGGAATTGAAACAACGCGATCGCACTATGGGATGAGGCAAGGCGTCATTGAGTGGATCTAACTATAATTAAAAATACCTGAAGAAGTATCTTTACTGCTGCATTTACCTGTAAAGTTTCTTCCAAGGATATAAATAATTACTAAATCAGCAGCGTGATGGCTATAGATTTACGGAAATTTTTTGAAGCAACTGACCCTAGCAAGACTCTAGTTATCACTAATCCAGAAGATAGAAAATATTATATTGATTTTTCTTCGGTGCGGGGTGGAGATATTATCACCAAGCTGAAGCAAAAAATTACCTATTTCAAGCCGGATGACCCCACTTGTACTTTATTGACGGGGCATATTGGTTGTGGAAAATCAACGGAACTATTACGCTTGCAGGGGGAACTAGAAACAGATGGCTTTCATGTGATTTATTTTGAGTCTAGCGAAGACTTGGAAATGACTGATGTGGATATTGGTGATGTAATGCTTGCGATCGCACGTCGGGTCAGCGAAAATTTAGAGCAGATAAATATTGCCGAACCCCGCAGGTTTAAGGAATTGCTGCAAGGTGCGTGGAATGTTTTAAACTCGGAAGTTACCGGGGTGAAGCTGAAGGTTCCCAATGTGGGGGATATTGGGTTTTCGGCTGAAAAGGAGAAATATTCGCTCTCTCTGGGGATTGGGGAAATTACCAGCAAGGCTAAAAGCGATGCAACCTTGCGGGAAAGACTCAATCAGTATTTGGGACCGCAAAAAATCAAGCTTTTGGCTGCGATTAATCAGGAGTTTTTGGAACCTGCGATCGCTAAACTGAAACAGCAAGGTAAAAAGGGTTTGGTGGTAATTGTCGATAATCTCGATCGCATTGATAATCGTATTAAAGCTTGGGGACGAGCGCAACAGGAATATTTATTTGTCGATCAAGGTGAATTTCTCAACAAGTTGAATTGTCATGTTGTGTATACAATGCCACTTTCCCTCAAGTTTTCTAATGATTATGGAATGCTGACACAGCGCTTTGATGACCCGAAGGTGTTACCGATGGTGCCTGTAAAATTGCCAGATGGTAGCGTCCACTCAGCAGGGATGGCATTAATGCGGGAGATGGTTTTAGCAAGGGCATTTCCTGACTTGAACTCAGTTGAGCGATACGGTAAAATTTCAGTAATATTTGATGATGAAATCACCCTCGACCGTTTATGTATGGCAAGTGGTGGTCACGTTCGAGATTTGTTGAAGTTGTTAAATACGTGTATTCAGGAGGAAATGAAGCTTCCCCTTACCCGTGCAACTTTGGAAGCTGTAATTATTGGTCGTCGAAATGAAATGATGTTGCCAATTTCCGATGAAGAATGGGAATTGTTGCGTCGGGTCAAGGAAAAGAAAAAGGTTAGCGATGACCAAGGGTATCAAAAACTCATCCGCAGTCGGTTTGTATTTGAATATCGGGATAATGGGGAAGTTTGGTTTGACGTTAATCCGATTTTGGCTGAAGCAAGAGAATTACAGTAAGAGGGTGTGGGGTGTGGGGTGTAGGGTGTGGGGGATAGGGATAACTTGACCAAAATCTAAAATCCGATGCAGGAAGATAAGGGAGAAACGTCATTAGAGGTGAATAATGAAAAAGCTTTACGGCAACTCGCTTGGGCAATAGAAAACGCTGCGGGAAAGTTTAAGCTGATTTTGGCAAGGTGTAATTATGCGAGTTTGCGATCGCATCTCATATCCAGATTACAAGAAATTTGTCAAGTAGAAGTTAGTGTTTTGCAGTTGCGGCAGTCTGGGAGGACTCTTTATACTGCGATTTATGAGGAATTTGGTGAGGATTTACCTGCTGCATTGATGGTTTTAGGTTGGGAGTCAGTGCAGGGACTTTCCCAGATGTTGACTTCTGCTAATCAAGTGCGGGAAGAATTTCGCAAGCATTTGCCGTTTCCGTTGGTATTGTGGATTAATGATGATGTTTACAAGCAAGTAATGCAGTTTGCCCCAGATTTGGAAAGTTGGGCAACTAGTAAAAATTTTGAAATAGCTAAGGATGAGTTAGCAAATGAAGTGAGGGATATTGCTAATTTGTGGTTTAGCGATAATTTCAGATTAAGTGAAGATGATTATTTCATCTTGGCAGCAGAATTAGAAGCAGCGCAGAAAGATTTATTAGGAGATGAAGAGTTTTTCACTTTGGAATTGCAGGCTGATTTAGAATCTTTGCTTGGTTTGGTTAAAGGAGTCACTAATCAAAAGGATACAGCCATAAAACATTTCCAAAAAAGTCTATTTTTATGGCAGCGACTTAATAATTTAGAACGTCAGCTAAAAAATCTTCATGAGATTGCTTACTGCTATTATTTAAAATCTCTGAGAATTTCAGATAAAACACATCCCGATTGGCAAATAACAAAAAATTACATTGAAGAATATCTAAATTTAATCTACGAGCATCAACAACATAAGTTAATTGCTAATGCTTGCATCAAATTTGGAGAAGCATTACGAGATTTAGAAGAATGGGAAGCTTTAGAAAGGTTAGCAAACCAAGCTATAGAAATACATCAAGCTGAAAATCAATGTTTAAATTTGGCAAGAGATTACGGATTTTTGGCAGAGGTAGCTTTAGCAGAGGAACGCTGGCAAGATGCCAAGAATTTTGCTTGTCAAGCATGGGAAATATCTAATTTAGAAGAAGATGTCAATAAAAGCCTTTATAAATTTCTCCTAGCTAAATCGCAATATCATTTAGGTGAGAAATCAGCCGCAATTCGCAATTTGGAAACAGCGCGAGAATTAAGCGAACCTCTAGAAGATTTAAGGCTTTATCTAGATATATTAAAAGATTTACAAAACCTGTATTTTGAGTCAAAAGAATATCTAAAAGCTTATGAGCTTAAACAAGAGCAATTTTCTGTAGAACAGCAATTTGGTTTACGGGCTTTTATTGGTGCGGGGAGATTGCAATCATTTAAAACAGAAACTTTTAGTACAGAACATAAATATAGGGAAACAATTGCACCGGAAATTGCTGCATCTACTCGTCAATTGGATGTAGAAAGATTAATTGAACGGGTTGGTCGTCACGATTGTAAGCTAATAGTAATTTACGGAGAGTCTGGTGTAGGTAAAAGTTCCCTGGTAAATGCGGGACTTGAACCAGCTTTGAAAAATAAAGCGATTGGTATTAAAGATAATTTGCCTGTGGTAATGCGAGTTTACACTAATTGGCAAGAGGAATTAACAAAGCAAATCACAGAAAACCTCTCTCCTGAAAGAAGAGAAGCTTTAAATTCTCCCCCTTCCCTGCAAGGTTCGGGGGTTGGGGGGTTAGGTTCCCCGATATTCCAGCAATTAACAGAAATTGAAGAGCGCAACATTCGCACGGTGTTGATTTTCGATCAGTTTGAGGAATTTTTCTTTGTTTACACTGAACCAGCGCAAAGACGAGAATTTATGGAATTTTTGGCTGAGTGTCTCAATGTTCTTTCGGTAAAAGTGATTTTGTCGCTGCGTGTGGATTATCTGCATTATTTGCTGGAGTGCAATGATTTATCTAGCATGAAGATTATTGGTAATGATATTCTCAGCAATAATGTTCTCTATAAAGTCGGGAATTTTACACCCAGCGATGCAAAGTCAATTATTCAACGTTTAACGGAGAATGCTAATTTTCCTTTGGAATCTGGTTTAATTGATAAATTGGTGGAAGATTTAGCAGGTGCATTAAAAGAAGTGCGTCCAATCGAATTGCAAATTGTCGGCGCACAGTTGCAAACTGAAGATATTAATATACTGGCAAAATATAGCTTATTGGGTAATAAAGCCAAGGAAGAATTAGTTAAGCGCTATTTACAAGCAGTTGTGGAAAACTGTGGTACAGAAAATATCCCCGTGGCAGAACTTTTGTTGTATTCCCTGACAGATGAAAAGGGGACTCGTCCGTTGAAAACTGGTGTTGAGTTGGAAAGAGATTTAAAGCATGTTATTGCGCTGTCGCGCACCCTCCCTAGTCAATTCGATTTAGTTTTGGAGATTTTAGTTAAATCTGGCTTGGTGTTGGTGTTGCCAGAAAAACCTGATGACCGTTATCAATTAGTTCACGATTATATCGCCGCCTTTATTCGTCAGCAACAGGAACCGAAGTTAAAAGTGTTGATGGAAGAATTGCAGAGGGAAAGAGAGCAAAGAAAAGCCAGCGAAATAAAGTTCAATAAATTTCTCAAACGTGCTTTGGCTGGTTCAATTGCTGCGGGATTTGGGTTTGCGGTGCTGACTGTCACAGCAGGTTATCAAGCATGGGAGGCAAATAAGCAAAAGCAACAAGCTGATATTAATGCATTAGAAGCACAAATAAATTCCTCCGAAACGCTTTTTGCTTCTGGGGAAACCCGTGATGCTTTAATTGCAGTTTTAAAAGCAGCAGGAAAAATTAAACAAGGTGAAGGAAAAGCAGGAAATAACCAAATTCTCATAAAAGCAGCTTTACGGCAAGTAGTATATTCAAACTACCCAGTTACAGAGCTAACAACCCTGACTGGGCATAGCGATAGGGTCATTCGTGTGGGTTGGAACCCCGACGGTAAAATTCTCGCTTCTGGAAGTAACGACAAAACCATCAAACTCTGGGATGCAACTACTGGTAAACTAATCAAAACCCTGACTGGGCATAGCGATGCGGTCATTGGTGTGGCTTGGAACCCCGACGGCAAAACCCTCGCTTCTGCAAGTTGGGACAAAACCATCAAACTCTGGGATGCAACTACTGGTAAACTAATCAAAACCCTGACTGGGCATAGCGATGCGGTCATTGGTGTGGCTTGGAACCCCGACGGCAAAACCCTCGCTTCTGCAAGTTGGGACAAAACCATCAAACTCTGGGATACAACTACTGGTAAACAAATCAAAACCCTGACTGGGCATAACGATGCGGTCATTGGTGTGGCTTGGAACCCCGACGGCAAAACCCTCGCTTCTGTAAGTAACGACAAAACCATCAAACTCTGGGATGCAACTACGGGTAAACAAATCAAAACCCTGGCTGGGCATAACGATGCGGTCATTGGTGTGGCTTGGAACCCCGACGGCAAAACCCTCGCTTCTGTAAGTAACGACAAAACCATCAAACTCTGGGATGCAACTACGGGTAAACAAATCAAAACCCTGACTGGGCATAACGATGCGGTCATTGGTGTGGCTTGGAACCCCGACGGCAAAACCCTCGCTTCTGCAAGTTATGATAATATCATCAAACTCTGGGATGTAACTACTGGTAAACTAATCAAAGCCTTGACTGGGCATAGCGATGCGGTCAATGGTGTGGCTTGGAACCCCGACGGCAAAACCCTAGCTTCTGCAAGTTTGGACAAAACCATCAAACTCTGGGATGCAACTACTGGTAAACTAATCAAAACCCTGACTGAGCATAGCGATGCGGTCAATACCCTGACTGAGCATAGTGATGGGGTCAATGGTGTGGCTTGGAACCCCGACGGCAAAACCCTCGCTTCTGCAAGTTATGATAATATCATCAAACTCTGGGATGTAACTACTGGTAAACTAATCAAAGCCTTGACTGGGCATAGCGATGCGGTCATTGGTGTGGCTTGGAACCCCGACGGCAAAACCCTCGCTTCTGCAAGTTTGGACAAAACCATCAAACTCTGGGATGCAACTACGGGTAAACTAATCAAAACCCTGACTGGGCATAGCGATAGGGTTAATGGTGTGGCTTGGAACCCCGATGGTAAAACCCTCGCTTCTGCAAGTTCAGACAAAACCATCAAACTCTGGGATGCAACTACTGGTAAACTAATTAAAACCCTGATTGGGCATAGGGATGCGGTCATTGGCGTGGCTTGGAACCCCGACGGTAAAACCCTCGCTTCTGCAAGTTCAGACAAAACCATCAAACTCTGGGATGTAACTACTGGTAAACAAATTAAAACTCTGACTGGGCATAGCGATGGGGTCATTGGTGTGGCTTGGAACCCCGACGGTAAAACCCTCGCTTCTGCAAGCTACGACAATACAATAATCTTATGGGATTTCGATTTTGATAATTTAGTCAAAAGTGGTTGCAGTCGCTTAGAAAACTACTTAGCTTTCCATCCGGAAGTGTTAGCCGATCTCAAGGTATGCCAAACACCATCTCTTTTAGCTAGAAGTGCTGAGGTGCTGGTGGTTCAAGGAGAGGAACAAGCGAAAAATGGTGAGATTAAGGCTGCGATTGAGAAATTCCGTGACGCACAAAAGTGGAATCCGCAGTTAAATTTTGACCTAGAGAAGAAAGCACGGGAGTTGCAGAAGAATGGGGGTAGGGGGTAGGGTGTGGGGTGTAGGGAACTGGAGAAAGTCTTACTACATCCCACACCCTCTGACTTTTTTCTCTCCGACACCCGACACCCGACACCCGACACCCGACACTCCCCTAAAAAGGAAAGAACTGAAGTAATACTGACGCCACTCCGCCTAAAAAGTCAACTAAACTAGGTTTGCCGGTGGTTACTTTACTACCTTGGGGTGTTTTCAGTTCGAGAAGAAAAGCTTGCGCTGTTTGCATTCCGGGGTTGTCGTTTTTGCTTTTAAACAGGTTTTCAGCAGTTAGAGCATCTTGAAATGCACCTTGTCGATCTAAAATTTGATAACGGGCAACACCACGAGCGAGATAAGCGCCGGCAAAGTCTGGTTTACTAGCGATCGCTTGATTAAAATAATCAATGGCATGTTGTTGGTTGCCTTTTTGCGCTTCTGCTACTCCCCAAGCATAAAATTCTTCTGGTTTAGCTGCTTGCAATGGTATACCCAACGCTCCTTGCAAGTTTGCACCGTTTAGGCTAACATCATTTAATTCCGCGTTGGCAAGATAGGTATTTCTCAAATCAGTACCCAGCAAATTTGCCCCATTAAGTTTCGCACCACTCAGGTTAACCCCAAATAAACTCGCACCGCTCAAATTGGCACCTGTTAAATCTGCACTGCTCAAGTTGGCACGACTGAGGTTTGCACCACTAAGATTGGCTTTACTCAAGTTCGCTCCAGATAAGTCTGCTAGCACCAAACCAGCGTTGCTCAAATCGCAGCTTTCACATTGTTTGGTTGCTAATAACTGTCTAATGTGTTCAGAATTTGCGGCTTGAGCGACGGTTGTTAAGCTAATTGTGGTTAAAAATACGACTGTGGATAGAATTTGCTTTTTCATAATCTGTGTCAGAATGCTTCTAAGTTAGAAACTTCGCCTGAGAAGTTGACACAGTTATAACTCAGGTTAAAGTATCAAGCATCACTAAATTCTTGATTGTTTTATGTGGAGAATTTCAAACTGTCGCCCGCTGTAGTGCTGTATATATTAGACATCTCCAGAAAAGACGTAAAGACGTTCCGTCGGAACGTCTCTACAAGGGTTTTGGATAACGCATATTTAATTTATACTTCTTATCTCTATTTAGTTATCCCGCTGAGTCAGAGTGAAAACTGCATGATTGTGCAAGTTTACCTCTCCAGTTGTCTGACTGGATGAAGACCAACCCATCTTGACACATAAGCTAAGTGCAAAAGTTAGGACAGCCGCTAATAATAATTTTTCCAGCATAGTCACACCTCACAACCATTAAATAATCACTCAACCACTATTTGCCTTTTAGCGTATGATTTATTTTTCTTCTAATCTAGCTGATAACCGAATGTGGTACAAATGATTTGGATCTGTTTTTGGGGTGACGCTAATCACGTAAATTTAGGTTATGGAGGCGATCGCTGATTATTGACAAGGAACTACAAACAACATAAATAAATTCTGTATTTTTTACTTCTGACTGGGGATCAGTTACATAGAGTCTCCCAGAAAGCGATCGCAACTAATAAGGCAAAGTTGCACCTTTAGTGTTAGCACCATCAAGTCGAGTATTGTTCAAATTAGCACCTTTAAGGTTAGCATTCCCAAGATTAGCACCGCCCAAGTCAGCATAACTCAAATTAGCATTTGTTAAGTTGGCTTTTTCCAGATTCGCACCCCCAAGTTTTGCGCTACTTAAATCTGCACCACTCAAGTTAGCGTTACGCAGATTTGCACCACCTAAATCTGCATTACTTAAGTTTCTTCCCCGCAAGTCTCTTCCTTGTAAGTTTGCACCACCAAGGTTTTTACCTAATTGATTTTTTGGGCTAGAATCTGCTAGTTGCACCACGGATACTTTTTGTGGTGGTAAGTTAGATGTTTCTACAGGTGCTTCTGATGATACATCTTGTGGTGTTAAGTTAGATGTTTCTGATGGCTTGGTTGATGTGTCTACAGTTTTCAATCCCAGATAAATTCCCACCCCAGCTACAAGAGTGGCGCCGGTGAGTACAGCAGCGAGGGTGAAAAGTATGCGATCGCGCAAATTGGACTGATGCATGGTTGCTACCTAAGTAATAGGGATTTTGCCTATTTATTTTCGCGTAATTACCTTGTAATTGTCTACTTTTTTAGACATCTCCAGAAAACAACCCACCAGACGCGTTAGCGAAGCGGAACGAAGTTCAATTTCGCGTCTGGTGGGTTGTTACGATATTTAGTCCAGAGGGATGGTAAAGTCATAAAAGTTAACCGTGCAGGAGATTTTTAACTTGGTTGCATGAGTTTGCTGTTTGTTTGCTTCAATGTATTGCATTTTTGAGTGTGGAATGTGGAATTAAATTGATATTATCATCGGTAAATTATTTACAATATAAAGACGTTCCACCGGAACGTCTCTACTAAATTCGGTGGAACGTCTCTACTAAAAATGGAGATGATTTAACCGATAAAGGGTATACCTGAAACAGCGATCGCACCAGCAATTGCACTAGCTGCGAGGGATGTTAAAGCTGTACCAAATAACCACCAAGCTGCACTGGCAACGGTTTTCTTCGTTTCTTCAGCTTGCTTTTTCCCTAGCTCTTTAATTGCATTCAAACGTCTTTGTGTCTCTTTTTGGATGCGTTCTGCTTGGTGTAAAACGCGATCGCGTGAGGCTTCGATTTGGTCGATAATCTTATTAGCTTGCGTTTCGGAAATATCTTGACGGGAACTAATGACAGCAACTAAAGTATCACGATCAAATTGACTTAAGCGATCGCGCAATGCTTCAAATCCAGCTTGGGGATCGTCAAAGACTTTCGTCACATCTTGCTTAATTGCTTCATAGTTAAGTTCCGGACGATCCAGCGAGTTGAGATAGTTGCGAATTTTCCCAAAAATTCCCTCAACTACCGATTGTACTCTTTGCTGAATCTGTTGATACTGTTCTACAAGTGAGTTGCGAACCGATTCGATTTGATCGACAATGCGGTTTGCTTCTTCTTCGGAAATATCCTCACGTTGAGATAGCAAAGCGACAACTGATGAACGGTCGATTTTAGCAACGCGATCGCTTAAACTTCCAATTCCTGCACGGGGAGAAGACAACAACAATTGTAAATCGCGCTTGATACTATCTGGGTTAAGTTCTTCTTTGTTCGTATTCCGCAAATAGTTTTCTAGATTCGCTTCAAAATCTAAAGCTCCTTTTGTCGCACGATTTGCAAAACGACGTGGTGCTTTGATAATATTGTCAATCGCTGATTGCACAGAATCGATTATCTGATTAACTTGTTCTTCGCTCAAGTTACCGGTGGAAGTGACAAGTTTAGTTAAGGTTTCTCGATCAACTTGCGATAAGCGATCGCGTAAAGCAGAAGCACCTTCTTTCGGATTGTCGAGTAACTTTTCTAAATCTGCTTTAATACCTTCAGGATTCAATTCTTCCAAATTGGTATTACGAAGATATTCGGCAATTGCTGTTGTCGTTTGTTCGTATTGTTCTTTCGCTTTTTGCGGTGCTTGCAAAATATTATCGCGTACCGATTCAAAATTATCGAGAACTTGATTAATTTGTTCTTCGCTTAAATCTTGACGCTGACTCAACAGTTGAACTAATGTATCCCTGTCAAATTGCGAGAAGCGATCGCGCAATAAGCTGATTCCCGCTTGCGGATCGTCCAACAATACTTTAAACTCGCGTTTGATAGCATCGGGATTGAGTTCTTCTTTATTCGTATTCCGCAGATATCCTTCTACTTTTTGACGCAATTCATCAGTTTTAGCTTTTGCTTGTTCTTGCAATTCTTGAGCGCGATTTAAGACATTATCGCGAGTACTTTCAATTGAACCAACAATATTGTTAGCTTCTTCATCGCTGATGTCTTCACGTTGCTTGAGCAATTGTACCAAAGTATCGCGGTCAAATTGTTTAAAGCGATCGCTCAAATCGGCAAAACCCGCTTCTGGATCTTCCACTAACTTAGCAAAATCCCGTTGAATACCTTCTGGGTTGAGTTCTTCCTTTCCAGTCGAACGCAGATATTCTTCAACGCGAGTGCGGAAGTTTTGATTTGTTTGCTGCGATTCTGCTTGCCCAACAACTTCTAAAACTTCGTTGCGATCGCTTTCCATTTGTTCGGAAATTTCTTTGATCCGCTCTTCGCTGATATCACCACGTTGCTTCAGCAAGTTGCTAAAATACTCTAAATTTATTTCTGACAATTGCCGTCTTACTTTTCCAGCATCTGCATTTTGGTCATAAATCACATCTTTGAATTCATTTTTAATCGTCAGCGGGTTAAAATGCCAAGGAAACGAATTCAAAATGTAATCTTCGACATCTGTCTTAATTGTGTTGCTAGCTGCTGGCAATTTTGCCTTTGCTTGCTGGCTTAAATTTTGTAGTTGTTGTCTAATTTTTTCAACATCTACATCTTGAACTTTTTCTTTCAGCTTTTGCAACTGAGGTGTAATTTTATCCAAATCTATATTAGATAAATTTGCATTCTTCAATACTACAGGTACAGCAGCGCTCAAGCCTAATTCAATAGCTTGTTTCATCATGCCATTGCTTTGCTTGCCATTACCGACACCACTTGTGACTAATTCTTGAAGCTTTTCGCCTAATTTATCAGAATTGATTTCTTCCGGAGTCACAGAATTGAGCAAATTCAATACTTGCTCTGTGGGATTGTTTTGTCTATTTAAAACTTGTTGCCAAGCACCTTCTAATTGGTCAGCAATGTTATTTATATCTTCTTGAGAAAAGTCAGATCGGCTGCTGATTAAATCAACAAAAGTCTGGCGATTAATATTTTTCAAAACATCGCGATCGCCAAGAGATTGTAAATCTACATCTTTCAGCAACTGGTCAAATTGATTGCGAATATCTTTGACATCCAGCTTTGGCAATTGCAAAGAACTTAAAGAACTTTGCAGCGTATTTTTGATACTATCGGGGTCAAAACCAGAAGTTAATTCGCGACGAACTGCGGCTGTAATTTCTTCCGCAGTAGAAACCATTTGATTTTTCGCAACATTAGCACCTAAAGCTGCCGTTGCTGTTCCCATCATTCCTTGAAAGCCAGCACTTGCAGTCTTTACAAGAGAACCAATTAATGACCCTACGGCTGTTGAACCTAACCAAACAATTAAGAAAAAGTATGTAGACCAAATCACAACACCGATAATTGCTCCTAAAACTGCGCTACCAATTAAGCTCAGTTTGACTGCGAGAAAACAAGCAGCAAATAAGGCAATACTCGCGGTTAACAGTGCCCAAATTCCTACTTTTGCTTCAACACCACGAATTGTGCTACCCAAGCTTTGATAATCATCATCATCAGATGAGTCACCACCTAAAGTAGAAATTCCCACCGCTAGAGAGAAGTTTGTTAATAAAAATTGAAAGGCAAATGCCATCAATACACCAGATAGCATTGCTACCAAAAACTTCGGTTCCGAAAAACCAAGTGATACTTCGGGAATTACAACTGCCTGAGCAATTGGCAGCGATTGTAATCCGTGTGCTTCGTTTAAGTTCAAAGCTGTTTGCAAACTGGAAAACATATTATTTTCTCACTTTCGCACTTACTACTACTTCAAGCTAACGACCAATTATCTAGATGCACACTGACTTCAGTAATAAATGGCTTTATCAAAAGTAGTAGTTTTGCGTGTAGTTAGGAAATTAATTTTTGATACATTTCTTCAAATAAACTCAGAAAGTATATATAGATTCAAAAAGCAAATTTTTTGCTTTGTTGTTATTAACATATAGGTACGGTAACTCCTATCATACTCCAGATAGAGGTAAAACTTATTCCAAGGGATTGATGACGACTTGACTAATAAAATGGATAAATAGAGTTATTCAAGCGACTAAAGAAAGAAAAATATTAGTATTGGAGAATTTGAAAATGGTTGTGGGAATACATAGACGCGCTGTAGGCGTATTTGCTAATCGCCGGGATGCAGAAGAAGCGCTCCATGAACTGAAAAAATCCGGCTTTGATATGAATAGAGTGTCTGTAGTAGTGCAAGATGCAGACGGCGATAAAAATATAGCTGGTGCGGAAGTTACAGAACGTGTTGGCGATAAATCTGATGAAGGTGCTACAGTTGGGGCAGTTTCCGGTGGTACTTTAGGTGGATTGACAGGCTTATTAGTTGGTTTGGGAACCTTAGCAATTCCCGGAATTGGACCAATTATGCTGGCAGGTGCAGCAGCAACCGCCTTAGCAACAACTTTAGCAGGTGCTGGTATTGGTGCATTAGCGGGGAGTTTGTTGGGTGGATTAATTGGCTTGGGAATTCCCGAAGAACGAGCCAGAGTTTACAACGATCGCGTCCAACGAGGACAATATTTAGTCATCCTTGATGGTTCAGATGCGGAAATTGCCGAAGCGGAAAAAATTCTGCATACTAGTGGTGTAGAAGAGTTTGGCATTTATAACCATCCGGGTGTTCCTAATCAGAATGTCGGTGTGAGAAAACATGCTGTTGGTTATTTCTCAAATCTGAATAATGCAGAATCTGCAATCAACGATTTGCGAACAGCAGGCTTTCCTTTAAGCCAAATTTCTCTAGTTCATCAAAACTCAACCCGTCCCGATGCATTTGCCGGCGTTGATTTACGCGATCGCTTTGATCAAAATAGATGGCATCTACCAGGCGATCGCCATCGCTTTTACAATGAAATAATCGATCAAGGACAATACGTTATCATCGTCGATGGTACAGATGATGAAATTAACCACGCTGCGGCAATTCTCAATCGGCATGGAATTCAACAGTGGCAGGTTTTTGACCCGGAAGCAAGTCCAAGAGGAGATTTGTATCCCAATCCAACTGGCATCGGTAGTCCTGTAAGTAACGCACCTCTGCATAGAAAACGAGCGATCGGTGTATTCTCTGACCGACGTGTTGCCGAAGCTGCAATTACCGATTTACGCGATGATGGAATCTCAATGGATCGCGTTTCAATCATCGGTAAGAATGCAGACCACAACGTTGCTGGTGTGCGTCTAAATGACCGTGTAGACGATACCAAAGCCGACGATGGCGCAAAAACAGGTGCAGTTACAGGTGGTGCATTAGGCGGTTTAGGCGGCTTATTAGTTGGTCTTGGCACCCTCGCGATTCCCGGAGTGGGTCCAGTACTATTAGGTGGTGCGGCTGCAACTGCTTTGGCTACGGCTTTGACAGGTGGTGCAATTGGTGCAGCTGCTGGGGGTATAGCTGGGGCATTAGTTGGTTTAGGAATACCCGAAAAAAATGCCAAAGTTTATAACGATCGCATTAACAGAGGCGATTATTTGGTAATCGTTGATGGCACAGATGCAGAAGTTCACCGCGCTGAAGAAATCCTCAGACGGCGACATGTTGAAGATTTTAACATCTATGATGCTACCGATTTAGATCGTCCAGGCGATCGGTCAGTTGTTACTCAACCAACACCTGTTGTTAACACAACTCAAAGCAATTATGTACCGCCGACACTTGATAGCAACGAACCCTCAGTAATCGTTGTTGACCGTCGCGATGAATCTGTCCGATAAACTTTTTACCTCTGGTTTCTGAGCCTAACCTGTTGGCGATTTGCAAGAATTTCCAGGTCTGATTTGGAAACCAGAGAATGAAAAACTTCCTCCTCACCACTTCACAATTTACTCGTTTCTAGTAATAATTAAACAAATGAAAAAGCTAACTCCCTTCTTAATTAGTTGCGTATTAGTTTTTGGTGCTGCTGCTTGTCAAAACCCCGCTAAAACTAGCGCGGATGCACCAAATGATGCTAATAAAACTGTATCTCAAACCGAAGCGCCAAGCGTAGAAGCAACTGAAGCTGCGAAAGAAGATGCTCAAAGTGAAGTCCGCAGAAGACAGCTAAATGCCGACATTAAGGCTCGTGAAGAACGGAATAATGTGACTGGAGGCGATACCGACAGAGCCGTAGGCGACCTGAAAAGTCAAGTTCGCTCTAAATTGGAAGCTAATATCCCCAACGGTAATTTAGCAGTTGATGCTACAAATGATGGTACAGTAACTGTTACAGGAACTGTAACTAATGAAGCCCAATTAGCTAAGATTGAACCTTTATCTAAAGAAATTAAAGGTGTCCAACAAGTGGTAAATAAAGCAACCGTTGTTAAGAAATAATCCCCGCAAAAATCTTTTTCTTCTCTCAATGTAGAATAAACATGGATGCCAACTTACAACAATCGGAATACGCTACTCCCACTTCACCAAAGGAAATGGTAGCAATTGCAGGTTCAAACCCGCAAAGTCTGCCAATGCTACCACCTGCGAGTGAACCAGAAAACCAATTGCAGGAATTTGGACAACAAGTTTCAGATTCTTTAGCGAAATTGCCGGAAAACTTAGGTAGATTCTTTAGCGAATACAAGAAACCAATTATCAACGTTGGTTTATTTATAGCAGCAATTGTCGCAGTCAAAATAGTTCTGGCAATTTTGGATGCCATCAATCATATTCCGCTGCTATCTCCAACTTTTGAGTTAGTGGGAATTAGTTACTCAACTTGGTTTACTTTCCGCTATTTACTCAAAGATTCGACTCGGCAAGAATTATCTGCTAACATTCAATCGCTCAAAGAACAGACTTTTGGTAGCAATGTTTCAGAAATGTAAATTAACCCCTGCCGATAAGCAAATTTAATTTTGTTAAATGTTGTGTCCGGAATTTTTTTGCTTGTTTGTGGTCAAGTCGAAATCAACTTTCTGACTTGACCGTTTTCTTTTAGGCTATATCGCGTCCAGTAAAGACGTTCGGTGTGGAAGTCTCTACAATGTAAAGACGTTCGATGTGGAAGTCTCTGCAATGTAAAGACGTTCGGTGTGGAAGTCTCTGCAATGTAAAGACGTTCGGTGTGGAAGTCTCTACAATGTAAAGACGTTCCGGCGGAACGTCTCTACAATAATAAAAATTAATTATAGGTTTTTATAAAATCTACCTGATGATAGAGAAAAAAAATGAATTTTTTGAGCTAATTCCCTTCTAAAGATAGTGTAATCATCATAACAAAAACACTTAATCTAGTTTATAAAGTTATTCAATCAGTTGAAAAAGGATTTGATTTATGGCTGAACAAAAGTTTAATAAAGCAGTAGATTCATCCGATCGCGTTAAAGAAGATAATTACGATAGAGGTATTGTGCCTGCGGAAACTGCCGCTCGTAGAGATAGAGAAGGAGATCAATTTAAAACAACCCCCACCGAAGAAAGGGAAGCAAGTGCGCTCACCGACGACCAAACCCACCCTGGTGACAGCATCCGCACCACAGACGGCTACACGGTGGATAAAGAAGGTCTTTTGAACAACTACGCAGTCGAACCGGAAATGTACTACGAGACACCTGGAGATGCCAGCCAAACAGCAGCAGCAGATGAAGCTGCACGGGTCGAAGAACTCGAAGAAATCAACGAAGACAAGCAAGGAGAATTGACCGAAACAGGTGACAAACGCGGTAGAGGTCCGGGTGCCGTTTAGTTTTGCACTCTTAAAGTTTCTCTGATAGTTATACGGCATTTTCACTGCGGCGATCGGGCTTTTCTCCCGGTCGTCGCTTATTTTAATAACGGTGAGTTATCATAATTTGCTAGAATATCAGCCGGATCGTCGTATTGCAAGTAAATAAGGTACACCCCACTCGCGAAGAAAGCGCACCCTCCCCGCTTGCAATACAGTTTATATACAACCCCTACATAATCTCAATGAATTTACTGCTTGACCTTTTCCTGATCGCTGGTGCACCCGAAAAAGGTTTGATCAAGCCCCTCGGTCATCACGAGTTGTTTCTGATATTACTCGAGTTAGCTTTGCTGCTTTTGGTCGCCAGAGGTTTAGGGGAGTTTATGCGGCGAATCCAACTACCGCCGGTAATCGGTGAACTGTTGGCAGGGGTGATCCTGGGTCCATCCATATTCGGGTTAATTCTACCAAGTTTACAAAAGCACATTTTTCCCCGCATTCAAGCACAGTCAGATTTACTTTCAGTAGTTTCCTGGTTGGGAGTGCTATTTTTGTTGGTTGTAACTGGATTGGAAACAGACTTAAACTTAATTGTCCGCAAAGGCAAAATCGCCCTACTCATTTCTTTAGGGGGGATTATTGTTCCCTTTGCCACAGGATTAGGATTGGGATGGTTGCTACCAGATAACTTTTTAGCGAACCCTAACGAACGGTTAATTTTCAGCTTGTTTATCGCTACTGCGATGAGTATCTCAGCAGTTCCGGTAATTGCCAAGGTACTGATGGACTTAAAGTTGATTCGGCGCGACATTGGGCAAGTTACCTTAGCTGCGGGTATGACTGATGATACTCTTGGCTGGATTCTCCTTTCTGTAGTGTCGGGTTTAGCAACCAGTGGCAAATTCGATTTTATAACGGTATTTAGGTCGGTTGCGGGAGCGCTAATATTTTTAGGACTTGCCTTTACCGTCGGGCGATCGCTTATGGCTTGGATGTTACGCTGGGTAGATGATTACATCGGCGGTGCTACGGCTAGTTTATCGGCTTTGTTAGTTTTGGCGCTAGGTGCTGCCGCTTTAACTCACGCTTTAGGTATTGAAGCTGCACTGGGAGCTTTTGTTACCGGGATTCTTGCCGGACAATCGCCACGCTTTAGTCGCGAAGCCGGGATAACTTTAGAAGTGATTACAGCTGGGTTTCTGGCACCGATTTTCTTTGCCACAGCCGGATTAAAGGTAGATTTAGTGCAACTGCTGGCACCGGAAACATTCTTTATTGGTTTAATTGTGTTGGCGATCGCCTGTTTTGGCAAGTTCACTGGTGCCTACATCGGTTCTCGTGCCGGTGGTTTGTCGCACTGGGAAGGTATCGCGATGGGTTCGGGGATGAATGCCCGTGGTGCAATGGAGATTATTGTTGCTACTATCGGCGTTTCCTTGGGCGTGCTAAACCAGCAAATGTATTCGATTATTGTCATGGTGGCGATCGTTACTTCTTTAATGGCTCCGCCTTTGTTACGCTGGGCACTGTCGAAAGTAGAAATCGGTGAAGAAGAAGCTCAACGCTTGCAAAAAGAACAACTCGCAAGCCGCAGTTTTATTAAGCGCATCCGCCGAATACTCCTACCTACTCAAGGCGGACCCAATGTCAGATTAGCTGCTCAGTTAGTTAGCCATCTGGCACATCAGAATACCCTAGAAGTCACGGCTTTGTTTGCTAAAAAAGATAAACAAACCATAGGAAATGCAGTAAACTTTTCTAGGAAAGATGTCAAAATTCATACACCTGAATTAGCGATCGCTGCCGTAGCCGAGCAAATTCACCTGCCGACGGATGGAATGTTGAACACGAAAGTAGAATCAGGAAACGATATTGCTGACGTAATTGTTAAAGAAGCCAGTAAAGGATATGACTTGATTGTTATTGGTGCAACTGAAAGTTCGCGCAAAAGCGGTGCTTTATTTAATGTGCTAGTCGATCGCGTCATTCAAGAAGCTCCTTGCGCCACAATGGTGGTGAAGTCGAATTTGCTCAAAGCCAAAGATTTGGGCGAAGCAATTAACTCTTACAAGATTAGTCAGATTTTAGTACCTACTAGTGGTGGCGATCGCAGCGAATATGCAGTTGAGATTGCTAGCACAATCGCGGCTCAAACCGGGGCGATTGTCACATTAGTTAACGTTGTCAATCGGACTCAGCGCGAGTATATTTTGTTTGAAGAGCAGACAATGCGATCGATAACAGAGATTGCCGAGCAGATTGTGCAACAGCAAGCAGAACTCGGACGGGGACTAGGTGCTGAGGTGAAAACTGTAATTCTGACGGGAATTCCCGAATTAGAAATTCTCAACTTTGCCCATTCTCACCAAGTAGATTTAATTGTCATGGGTAGCACTATTCGGACAGTCACAAATCGCGTGTTTTTCGGACACCGCGCCGATGCTATCCTTAATAAGGCGCCTTGTCCGGTAGCCGTGATTACCTTAAATGGTAATTCGTGGCGTTAAGCGAATAGAATTCGCTACTACACAAAAATAACCCGCAGAACCGAAGCGGGTTTTGTCTTCTGTAGCGATCGCCAGTGCCTTGGAAAGTCAACCACAGCGGTATTGTCCCCATAGTTGCGTTAGCGTTCCTCAGGAAAGGTATCGCTACATCGTTATAATAATTCGAGGCTGTCTGAAATGCTCTCTATGATAATTCTCGTGATGGGTGTCTCTGGTTCTGGTAAAACTACCATTGGACAACTGCTGGCAGAATCCTTGCATTGTGAATTTAGAGACGCCGATTCTTTTCATTCTCCAGAAAATATTGACAAAATGCGCCAGGGAATTTCCCTCAACGATTTAGATAGAATACCGTGGTTGCTAGCAATGCAACAAGCAATACAACATTGGCTGCAAGAAAATCAAAATGTAGTTTTAGCGTGTTCGGCACTGAAAGCTAGCTATCGTCAGTATCTTTTAATTAATGATGAACGTGTTAAATTAGTTTACCTTAAAGGTTCGTTTGAATTGATTCAAAAACGCTTGCAAGATCGTCACAATCATTTCATGAGTGAAAAACTTCTTCAAAGCCAGTTTGATACCCTTGAGGAGCCAACAGACGCGATTTTGGTTGATGTTTTCGAGTCGCCAAAGGAAATACTGCAAAATATTATAATGACTTTGGAGATTTAGTCAAATTAAATGAGTAACTTTGTCTGGTTGTTTAAGAACGGAAATATAAAATCTGGGGCGGGAAACGTTTGCTGACAGGCTATACTGCTCAAAGAATAGCCATTGTAACACTCGTGTTCGCGTCAGGCGATCGCTCTAACCGTCGTAGAGACGTTCCGATGGAACGTCTTTACGCTGTATTAATCCTTACATATTTTCCACTATGGAATATCAGCCGATCGCAACTGATATCCCAATTTATATTACATTCTAAAGTTGATGCGAAGCCAGAAAAGCTTCAACTTCGGCTTTGGTTGGTTGAGAAGCGATCGCACCGGGTTTCGTTGTCGTCAGCGCCCCGACAGCGCTAGCATAAGTCACAATTGCCCGTGCAGTTTCCGGGTTCCTCAAGCTTTGGATACCATGAATGAGGAGTTGATGAATTAACCCTGCTAAAAAGCTATCTCCCGCACCGGTTGTATCAACCACAGGGACGGAAAAAGCCGGTAATTTGCCTTCATTTTCCCCAAGACAATAAGCACTACCATTTTCTCCATCCGTGACTAATACACCTTCAATGGAATCAAGACGATGAGCGATCGCCCCCGCATCCGTGGTATCAAATAACCATTCGGCTTCTTCTAATGCTAATTTGATAAAATCCACCCGCTTAAATAATTCGCGAATTTTCGCTGGTGCAATATCAGGATTTTTCCAAAATACCGGGCGCCAATTGACATCTAGCATAATTTTCAAATCGTATTGTTCTGCTAAATCAAGAGCGCGGTGAATTGACGAAGCACTTTCGGGATATGCTAATTCCAAAGTACCCAAAACCAGAAAATCTGCTTCTTGGAATAGCGATTGTGATAATTTTTCCGCTTTGAGGCGAGTATCGGCAAATTCAGAAGTATCATATTCCCCAAAGCCCGCAAAAGTGCGATCGCCTTCCATTGAGCGTGTAACATAAACTTGCCGCGTTGGTGCTGTAGAATGGCGTTGCACCCCCGTCGTATCTACACCTACCTCTTCTAAAAGCTTTACCAGAGAATTTCCCGGTTCATCTTCACCCACACAACCGATAAAGCCTGCTTGCGTTCCCAACTTCAGTAAAGCACAGGCTACGTTAGCTGGTGCCCCTCCTGGATAAGGAGTCCACGATTTAACTTCTTCTAGCTTTAGCCCCAATTGATCGGCTAAACAATCAAACAAAACCTCACCTAAGCACAAAACACGGGGATTGCTCATTTCATTTTCGATTTTCTATTTTTCACTCTTTAATTTACAGTATAAAATCTACAGCAATCTTTCTATTATGTCGCCAGTTGTTCACAGAATTAAATAGCCATTTTTGCTACTTATATAAGTTGTAGATGCTCCTATCTCTGGAATTTGCCTAAGTAATATCTCGACAATTAAATAAATAAATAGTATAAAATAATTACTATTTTTCGCATTTAGTTTGAGTGTCAAAAATTTTAATTATAAAGAGAATATTGACAATCGTATTACTGCTAACACTTGAAATCCCTAGCTAGCAAAGAATCTTCTAGAATTAGAAAGAGCGATTGAGTACATATACCAAGGGAGGAATGAAAAAGTCATGGCTGGTGGCGAGTCTCAGACCCCTGTTAGTCTGTCAGACAGAGAACTGCAAATTATCGACTTAGTAGCCACTGGCTTAACTAACCAAGAAATTGCAGGGAAACTGGAAATAAGCAAACGTACAGTTGATAACCATATCAGCAACATCCTCACCAAAACGCAGACAGAAAACCGAGTAGCGCTTGTCCGCTGGGCTTTGCAGTGGGGCAAAGTCTGCTTAAATGATGTAAATTGTTGTGCTCTGCCTAAACCGAACGATTAAACGCCTAGTAGTGACGCGATTTATCGCGTCTGTCATCCTACTTTTGGCAATGGGCATCGGGCATAGGGCATTGGGCATAGGGCATCGGGCATAGGGCATGGGGCATTGGGCATAGGGCATAGGGCATGGAAAGAATTGTATTAGAATCCGCATCACTTACAGCCGCTTCTTTAATTCCCATTGCCCATTGCCCATTGCCCATTGCCCATTTCCCATTGCCCATTGCCCATTGCCCATTGCCCATTTCCCATTGCCCATTGCCCATTGCCCAATGCCCATTGCCCATTTCCTATTGCCTAACAAAAATTAGCAACAATCTACCGGCTGAAACGCTACATTTGAAACAAATCTATGTTGCTCCATTCTTTCGTAGGGAGCAGTGTTTCTATGAATACCTCTGCTTCTGCCAAACAAACATCATCTTTCTTTGATTTTTTTAACTTTGATTTAACAACACCAATGTCTGAAAAAATTGCCAATGTGGATTTTATTAGCTCAGACTTTGGGCAACCCACACAAGATGCCGATTTACTCAAACAGCTATCCTTTGTACCAGGGCTAAAAGAAATTCTCATGTTGCGACAGGTTCACGCCTTAGAACATGCTACCGTTTGGGTTCTGGGTCAATCAACTTCAGGATGTAGCAATTTTCAACTTGATAACGAACTATTAAGCGGCTTATCTACCGAGCAAGGATTTTACCTTTATGGTGAAGTAAATATTAGTAACTTGCGACGTGCGGTAACATTGGCTTTACATCGTCTCACCAATGGAGAAGTTGATTTAGCCGTGCATCCTCGCTGCGGTACAAATGCATCAGTCGCTATGTTGCTCACAGCTGGGTTAGCGGTGGGGATGCATCTGCTGCTTCCATTTCGTCCTATTGAGCAATTAGTCGGTTTGGGTTTGGCAGCTAGCACAGCGGCTAAACTTGCGCTTCCTATCGGTGCTTTAGCGCAGCGATATGTCACAACTGCGATACCTTTTAACTTGGCAATTGAAAATATTGCCGTAACTCGCCATGTTTGTGGACGCGAGGCGCATTTTGTCAAGGTGCGCTGGCGGGAATAATATTATGTCAGGTTTATTACTTACAATTGTATTGACGTTCCAGTAGAGACGTTCTGCCGGAACATCTCTACGAGGGTTGCGATATTTTTATTACTGTTAATTATCAAGATGTAATATTTTCACATGAGAAAACTTTATTTTTTACTACCTGGGACAGATGGCAAATTTGCCTGTGGTGGTCTTTGGGTAGAGTTAAATACAATTAAACTCGCTCAACAATTTTGTAGTGCTGAAGTTGTAACTTATCGACAAAGAGAAGAAGGTAAGCTTTTTTTAGATGATGTGCTAAAAGAGAAAAATTTAGATGATGTTATTTTTGTTATCAGTTGGGGATTTGATGTAGCTAAACTTGCTCGGAAATTACAGCCACACAATATAATTTATCATGCCCACAGTGCAGGTTACGGATTTAAGCTTCCCGCGAATATTCCCATCATCACCGTCAGCCGAAATACAATGGGATATTGGGGGCAACATTCCCCCCACTCTCTTATCTATTATTTGCCCAATCAAATTGGTAATCAATTTCAAAATTTAAATATTCAACGCGATATTGATGTTTTAATTCAAGCTCGAAAATCTTCTGAATATTTAATCAAAGAATTAATTCCCGCTTTGCAACAGCAATGTAAAGTATTAGTTGTTGATTCTTATGTCGAAGATTTAGGAAAGCTGTTTAATCAAGCTAAAGTATACCTCTACGACTCAGCAGAATATTGGGCACAACAAGCCGTCAGTGAAGGCTTTGGAATGCAGCCATTAGAAGCTTTAGCTTGTGGTTGTCAAGTTTTTTCTAGCATTAACGGTGGACTTTCTGACTATTTAGATCCGGGATTTAATTGCAATAAAATTGCTGGATATTCAAAAGAATATGATGTAAAACGTATTTTAAAAGCCCTGGAACATCCATCATATTCAATACCAGAACATATTTTAGCAGAATATAGAATAGAAAATATTAATCAGCGATCGCAAGTAATTCTAGATGGACTAAATGATTTTTTTGACCACAAAATGCATTACCCTAGCAATATCAAAAGCTTAACGGCAATGCATATCACAAAATTACGAACAAAAAAGATTTTTGATAAATTAAGAAAAAAATATTTTTCTAAGTAGTAAGCGCTTCAGCGCTTTCAAGGTGGAAAATCGAATTCCTAGATGATTTACTCAAGCGTGGCTGTGCATGGCTCAAAGATTACGTTGCTAGCCACCCTGAGGAGGCTGCTAATATTTGTCCTAATCGGTCTTGAAGATAAAAAATAGGCGATGCCTGCGGTGGGCTGCGCCTACGCGTTTCCCCCCTAACTGAATAATACTCAACCATTCTAGTTTTAGAGGCGATCGCTGGAGCAAAAAGGTTGAATATTGTAGTGTCAGGAGCGATCGCTGTAACTAATCAGTTTTCCACTCATATTCGGGAATATCTGCACCTATCATGATATTACGCAAAGTCCCAATTGGCAGATTCCGACCTTTGTGATAAGGCACAATTACTTGTAGTTGGCGATCGCCATTTCGCCATTTACCGAAAAAATGGGTTTAAAGCCCCGTCCTTATACGACGGCTTTCAATTAATTAGTGTACCAATACACTATACTAATAATAGTGGAAAGGTAATCAACCACTTAAAAAACCTAGCTGTCGAAAGACAAAGCACTGAACCTTGATAATTGAACGCCACTTGCTACAACGGGGGGAACCCCCGCAACGCAGTGGCTCATCTATGCGGTTCTACTGCATTGTTCTAGTTTCTTTAAGCGCAGTAGGTAAAAGATTCATAAGGGCTAGACGACTCAGAATTTTGGAACAAATTGTTTCAAACTAAACAGGACTTGCAGCAATGCAACTACCGAGGGGCACTTGGAAAGTTAACGCTTGGGGAGAATCCCACCTCTGGTCTAGATGACGCAAGGACTCTAGGTTAAGTGGTTTCGTTGAACCAAGAATCCACGTCGATTTATCGCGGGGAGTGTCAAGATGGCTACCTTTTTGAGAAATCAGATCGAATCCGTAGTGAGTGTAAAATTCTTTCAACCTCATCCGCATTCATTCGTCGAGTACGAGTCATCCTACCGTAACCTCGCGGGATATTGTGCCTGGTGCTAATTGAATTGGATCGGCTTCCAGATATAATTGAATTGCCTCGCGGATATTTTCTAAGGCTTCTTCTTCCGTATCACCTGCGGATGTACAACCAGGTAATTCAGGACACCAAACAGCCCATTCTCCGGTTTCTTGATCGGGTTCGAGAATTACTCGCCACTTCATAGTAAAGATACTTCCTGGGGATTTATTTTCTAGTTCTAGCTATATTTTGACACTCCTACCGTCGTAGAGACGTTCCATCGGAATGTCTTTACATTAGACATCTGGTAGAAAAGACGTAGAGACTACCAAGTGCTACGTCTCTACAAGGGTTTCGGGCAACGTATAATAAGCATAGCGGTCGATGTCTATTGTAAGTAATTTACCAGACATGATATTGATAAAGCCAAGCTAAGATAAAACCTCTGCAATTTCTGCTGTCAGTTTTTTGACATGAGGTTCCCTCATAATTGTTTGATGTTCGCCAGTTAAACAACAAACGCGCACTTGATCTGTGGTTAATTCTCCCCAACCTACAGTAGCATCGTCTGGAAATTGTTCTGCTAATGATGCTGTTTTGAAGAGTGAGATAGCAGCTTTAACAGTTTGCGGTTGATAACGCAGACTTGCTTGCACATTAGTTTTGTAAACGTTTACTAATCCAGCAATGAAATTTCGCCCCAAGTCAGGGGGAATAACTTCAGATTGCTGCAAAATTTGCAGTACATACTCAAATTGAGCTTCTTGGTTTCGGCTAGATACTTCTTCGTAAGAAATATTTATAGTTGTGTTGAAGTGAATTCCTATTTGCTCAACCATGAAGCAAAGAATACCAGCATCATCTTCCAAAGAAGCGTCATTTTCTAGAGTAGATAATGGTGGATGGGTATCGATAATTAACAGATTTTCAACCTGTTCACCCGCAGCTTCTAATTGGGCAGTCATTTCAAATGCAATTAGTCCTCCCAAAGAGTGACCACCTAGCAAATAAGGACCAGAAGGCAAGATTTCTCGAATTGCATTGATGTAACTAGCAGCCATTGCTTCGATAGTATCTAAAGGCGGTTGTTTCCCATCTAAACCGCGTGCTTGAAGTGCATAAACTGGACGTTCTTGACCTAAAGTTTGAGCAAATAAGGAATAGGAAAGAGCATAACCACCCGCTTGATGAAGGAGAAATAAGGGGGGTAAATTGCCCTTAGTTTGTAGAGGAACTAGAACATCTAAATCACTAGTTGTCCGCTCTTGCTCTATTAAAGCTGCTATCTTCTCTATTGTACCTTCTCGGAATAAAGTAACAACAGGTAGATTGCACCCTAAACGCTGTTCAATTGCTGCTATTAAACGGATGGCTAGGAGAGAGTGACCACCTAAATCAAAGAAGTTTTCAGTCACACCAATGGAGCTAATTTGTAGTATTTCTTCCCAGATTCCTACTAACTTATATTCTAATGGTGTTCGAGGTAGAATTTGTTGGTTTGAGTCGATTTTTCTTTCTACATTGAGTGCAGATAGTGCATTTCTATCAACCTTACCATTAGGTGTTAAAGGTAGAGAATCTAAGATGATAAAATTAGCTGGTACCATGTAATCAGGCAGTTTTTCTTTCAGGAAGGTACGTAGCTTATTCTCCGAGTTAAGTTGCTCGGTTGCGGGGACAATGTATCCAACTAGGCTTTTGTTTCCTCCTGAATCTACACCAGTAATTACCACAGCATTTAATACATCTGGATGCTGATTTAATACCTCTTCAATTTCTCCTAATTCAATGCGAAAACCGCGAATTTTAACTTGGTTATCAATGCGTCCTAAAAACTGAATGTTCCCATCAGGAAGATAGCGAACTAAGTCACCTGTTTTGTAGAGACGCGCACCTGGTTCACTGCTAAAGGGGTGAGGAATAAATTTCTCAGATGTCAACGCTGGACGATTAAGATAACCTCGCGCTAAAGCATCACCCCCAATATATAATTCTCCAAGAACACCAACAGGAACTAGTTGCAAGTATCGATCCAGAACAAAACACTGACTATTGTAAATTGGTTTACCGATGGGAAGTGATATTTCTTCAGTACTATTGCAGCGATAGATAGATGTTACTACTGTTGCTTCTGTAGGACCGTAGGAATTGAGTAATTGAGGAGTATGGGGTAAATTAGCAACAGACTTTTGCCATCGCTTGACATTTTCTAGTAATGCTTCTTCTCCACCAAAAATTACTATCCTCAGAGATTCTGGAATCATGTTTTCTGGAATGATTTCAGAGGTCAACTGATGCCAATAAGCAGTGGGTAAAGATAGGAATGTTAATTGCCAATTGCGGCAATATTGCCAAAAGTTTTTGGCGGATAGTATCATTTCATCTGTCCGCAACAACAAAGTAGCACCGACAATTAGACAGGTGTAGATTTGTTCTACTGCGGCATCAAAGCTGATAGAGAAAAACTGGAGCACCCGGTCTTGGGCTGTGATTTCATATTCTTTAATTGCTACAGTTGTGAAATTAACTAAAGATTGATGGGAGATTGCTACTCCTTTTGGCTTACCAGTTGAGCCAGAAGTGTAAATAATATAGGCTAGATTTTGGAGATTAATTCCACTGACTGGATTTTCTTGGCTATGTTGAGCGATTTGCTGCCAGTCTGAATCTAAACATACTAAAATTGTTTGATTGTCTGGCAATTTTGATCCAAATTGCTGTTTTGTCAGCAGGATCGACAAGTGAGTATCTTCAATAATATAGGCTAACCGTTCTAGGGGATAAGCTGGATCTAAGGGAATGTAAGTACCTCCAGCTTTGAGAATCCCTAGAAGTCCAACGATCATGTCTAGCGATCGCTCGATACTGATTCCTACTCGTACTTCTGGTTTGACCCCTAAAGATTGTAGGTAATGAGCCAATTGATTCACTCGCTGATTCAATTCCCAATAAGTCAGTTGTTGCTCTTGAAATACTACAGCCACCGCTTCTGGCGTCTTTTCTACTTGCAATTCAAATAATTGATGAATGCTTTTATCTTGAATCAATTCAAGTTGTTTCTTGTAGCACTGCATCAATAATTGATGTTGCTCAGTTACTGTTAGTAGTTGTAATTCAATAATGCTTTCTTGGGGATTGGTAACAATACTTGCTAACAATGTTTGGAAATGTTCCACCATCCGATTAATTGTTGCTTCTGCAAACAAATCGCGGCTATATTCCCATTCTCCTTGGAGTCCCTGTTCTGTTTCTACCATCGACAGAGTTAAATCAAACTTTGCCGTCACTTGTTCCAGTTCCAAGGGAGTCAATTGCAACTGAGGCAATTCTAGTTTGCCCATTGGCGCATTTTGCAAGACAAACATCACCTGAAATAAGGGATTATAACTGAGATTTCTTTCTGGTTGAATTTCTTCTACTATTCTTTCAAAAGGTACATCCTGATGAGCGTAAGCTTGGAGAGTTTCTTCTTTGATTCTCAAAAGTAAAGTCAGAAAATCAGGGCTGCCACTTAAATCACTTTTGATAATTAATGTATTGACAAAAAAGCCAATTAAGTCTTCAATTTCCTTACGATTGCGGTTAGCGATTGGTGTACCAATTAAGAAATCCTCTTGTCCCGAATAGCGCATTAATAGGGTGCTAAATACCCCTAATAAGCCCATGAATAAGGTAGCACCTTGAGATTCGCATAATTTCTGAAATTTTGCGGCTATTTCCTGATTAATTGTAAAGTATACAGCACTGCCTTGATAACGAGCGATCGCCGGACGAGGATAATCTGTTGGTAATTCTAAAATCTCTATTTTACCAGCAAGTTTTTGTTTCCAATAAGCCAGTTGCTCTTGCAGTTGGGTTTGTTCAAAAATTGTGCGTTGCCAATGGGCAAAATCTGCATATTGTATAGGTAAAGGCTGTAAATTTGAGGCTTCTCCCTGACAAAATGCCGTATAAGATAAGGTTAATTCCTTAATCATTAATCCCAAAGACCAACCATCAGCAATAATATGATGAATGACTAGGACAAAAACATGAACATCTTCGGCTAACTGATAGAGATGAACACGTAGTAAAGGTAGAGTACGAAGATTGAAAGGAGAGATAATTGCTTGCCGAACTAACTCTTGAAGTTGTTCTCCTTGCCGCAGTTCCGTTACTGTAAGGGGGACTTGGTATTCGTGAACAACTTGGATCGGAACTCCATCCTGACTATCAAAAGTTGTGCGTAATACTTCGTGACGTTGAATTATTGTTTGCAAACTACGCTGTAGTGCTTCTCGATTTAAAGTACCATCTAAACGAAACGCGACAGCTATATTGTAAGCAGGATTATTTGGTTCTAATAAATCTAAAAACCAAAGCCGAGATTGAGAGAAAGAAAGCGGTAAGTTTTGTCGTTCAGTAGTGAGAGGAATAATATCTAAAGATGCATTTCCCATATCGCTCCCTACAGCCAGACGTTCAATTTCTCCTGCTAAACCTGCAATGGTTGGATACTCAAAAACTGTCCGTAATGGAAAAGCTAAATTAAATCTTTCCCGAATCCGAGAAACTAATTTAGTTGCTAACAGCGAATGTCCTCCTAAATGGAAGAAATCATCTGTGACACCGATGCGATCTATACCAAGTACATCGTTCCAGATTTCACATAGTTTTGCTTGGGTAGGAGTTGTGGGTTCAACAAAAGATTGTCTGCTAATCTCTTGTTCTCTATCTGGTGCTGGTAAAGCACGTCTATCTAGCTTACCACTGGGAGTCATGGGCAAGCTTTCTAACAGTACAAAAGAAGCGGGACGCATATATTCTGGTAACTGTTCCCGCGTCTGTTCTTTTAATTGGGAAATTAAGGCTTTAGTAAAACGTCCTTTGAGGGGATTTATTGCGTAATAATTAGCAACTTGATAAGAGTTTCTATTGCTAATTGGCATTACTGGATAACAGGGTTTACCATTGTTTTTTGGATAGAAACAAACATCAAAGTAACTATGACTTAAACCTGGAGAGTAACTGATAGTTACTTGATAATCGATTTCTTTGGACAGCTTATATAAATCTGCTGGATCAATTGCTGGTTGTAAATCTAGGTTATCAATAAATTCGCGTAATTCTCCGATAGTATTAATATCATCATCACCTTGCATCCACTGCCAAATAGTTTCATCTTTAATTAACCGGGCATTGGGAATGCCACGCCAACCAATCGCACCTGAAGAGATAATTATAGTACGTAAATCATCTAATTGGAGATTCGCTGTTTCCCAATCTTGCCAAACAGCTTCTACAAAATTATTTGGTTCTGCGCCTAATTTGTGCAATATAATATCATAACGATATTTAGTTAATTCGTTGTGGCTATTTTCGGCTTTGAGGTGAACTTCTACTGCCGCTAAACTGGGGAAAACTTCCGTCAAATTGACGAAGAAAGCGGGATCGAGTACTAATTCATTTTCGGTTTCTGTAAGACGGCGAACTTGGGTTTTAAAACTCTCTCTATCTGTATTGTCATCTGCTTGGAAAAAGGCAACGCTGGTATGAAAATAATTGAGAAGCGGTAAGCTACGGTTATCGCCAATAAATAGACTACCTCCTGGTGCTAGCACTTGCAAAGCCCCTGCAATTACTTGCTGTAAATATTCGATAGAGGGGAAATATTGGGCGACGGAGTTAATAATAATCGTATCGAAGTAAGAGGTGGGAATGTCGGAAAAATTAATGGCTTCTCTAGAAAACAACCGCACATGAGACAAAGAGCTATTTTGAATAATATTTGTTAATTGGTTAATAGCTGTTTGGGAAAAATCAGTTCCCCAATAAGACTCAACCTGATTAGCAATATTCAACAAAATCATTCCTGTACCGCAGCCAATTTCTAGAACCCTTTGGGGTTTAAGTGCTTGGATTCGCGCCAGTGTATTATCTAGCCATTGACGCATTTGTGGGGCGGGAATGGGTTGATTATCGTAACTACTATTCCAACCTGTGATATTAAAAGCTGCGTCGGCTTCTGTGTCACTACTGTGATAAGTTTCGTTAAAAGTATATTGCCATTCTTGGGTTTGTTCCTGTGTCAAATTTTCATAGTCTGGGATTTGATTTTTAGGAACAATGTAAGCGGCTATTCTCATATCTTCCTGGCTTTCTTCGCGGACTATGACTAAAGCATCGCGTACCCCTGGATGGCGTTTCAGAACTGCTTCAATTTCACCCAATTCAATGCGGAAACCACGAATTTTTACTTGATGATCGTTTCGTCCTATATATTCAATTTCACCGTTGTGGAGGAAGCGAGCCAAATCACCAGTTTTATAGAGACGTTCTGGTTTTGAATTGTTAAACGGATTGGGAATCATGCGCTCGGCGGTTAATTGGGGACGGTTAAAATAACCGCGAGTCACACCTGCACCACCAATATACATTTCCCCAACTACACCAATAGGAATGGGTTGGCAATGACGATCTAAAATATATAAAGAAAGGTCAGGAATTGGTTTACCAATTAAACTTCCAAGACGTTGTTTTACATCTCGTAACCGAATTGGACGGTAAGTAACGTGTACTGTAGTTTCCGTAATTCCATACATATTTACTAACAAGGGAAACTCTTCATCGTGACGTTCAAACCAAGGTTCTAAGCTGGCTAAATCAAGCGCTTCACCACCAAATATCACATAGCGTAATTCTAATTCCCCTTCTCTACCCAGTAATTCTTCTGCTTGCATTAATTGGCGAAAAGCAGAGGGAGTTTGGTTTAAAACTGTGACTTTAGCATCACAAAGTAAATTATAAAATTCTTCCGGGGAACGACTGACTAAATAAGGTACAATAACTAAACGTCCACCAAAGAAAAGAGCGCCCCAAATTTCCCAAACAGAGAAATCAAAGGCACAGGAATGAAAGAGAGTCCATACATCTTTAGCATTAAATTGGAACCATTTTTCAGTAGCCAACATTAAACGCACAACATGACGATGGGTGACAACAACTCCTTTCGGTTTTCCTGTGGAACCACTAGTGTAAATAATGTAAGCAGCGTTATCGGGATCAACTAAAACTGATGGTGCGGTTGTTGTTTGTTTTGCTAGTTCAATTTCGCAGTTATCGATGAAAACGACTGTAGCTTGGTGGGGTGGAATTTGTGTTTGAAATTGGGTATGGGTGAGCAAAACTGCAACTTGACTATCTTCGAGCATATAAGCAATGCGATCGCTCGGATAGTCAGGATCGAAGGGAATGTACACACCCCCTGCTTTCAAGATAGCTAAAATAGCAACTACCAATTCTATTGAACGAGACAACCACAGTCCTACTCTTGATTCTGGTTTGACACCGAGATTAATTAAATGATGTGCTAATTGATTGGCGCGATGATTTAATTGTTCATAGGTAAGATTTTCTTTTTCAAAAATTAGCGCTGTCTGCTGAGGACGTAATTTTACATGTTGGTTAAAAATCTCGTGCAAACAGGATGTTACAGGAAAAGTTTGCTGATGTTTAGCAGGTACTAATGCCGCTAATTCTTCTGATAGAAGGAAAGGTAAGCGGCTCACCGATGTATCTGGTTCTGCCACCAAATTTTCTAGAAGTTGACAAAAATGACGCGCAAATCTTTCTACTGTTTCTCGTTTAAATAAATCAATATTATAGGATAAAACCCCATGAAAATTATCTGCACTTTCGGTTATAAATAATTCTAAATCGAAACGAGCAGCTTCTTGATTTGCTAATATAGAAATTTCTAAGTTGTCTAAACCAAAGTTAGGTTTAGGTGCATTTAATAAAGTAAAAGCAATTTGAAATAAAGGGTTACGACTAGTATCACGTTCGAGGTGCAAACGATCTACTAAGGTTTCAAATGGTACTTCTGTATGTTCAAAAGCGTCCAATACCGTTGCTTTAACTCTGCTTAACAGCGTCCGAAAATTCGCTTCATCTGATAAATCAGTACGAATTACTAACATATTCACGAAAAAACCAATGAGTTTTTCCGTATCAATTCCCGGACGGTTAGCGATGGAAGTTCCTACAGGTATATCTGTTTGTCCAGTGTAACGAGACAAAAGAGCGGCAAAAGCAGCCATCAGCGTCATAAACAAAGTCGCACCTTCTTGTTGACTGAAGGTGCGAAGGGTTTTTGTGAGATGATTTGGCAATTCAAATTTTACTAAATCACCCCGAAATGTTTGTAAACGGGGTCTAGAAAAATCAATCGGAAATTGCAGGATGGGTAATTCAGCTAGTTGTTGTTCCCAATAGTTCAAGCTATCTGCTAAAGTTAAATGATTAAATTTTTCTTGTTGCCATACAGCATAATCGGCATATTGAATTTTTAATTCTGGAAGTCCGGTTTTATCTCCTTTAATAGCCAGTTCATACAGAACAGCAATTTCTTGTAAAATCACACCAATAGACCAAGCATCAGCGATAATATGATGCAGAGTGAGGGTAAGAATGTATCGCTCTGGTGTAAGTCGAAAAAGTCGAGCGCGGATGAGGGGACCTGTTTCTAAATCAAAGGTATACTCAGCTTCAGAATGTGTTATGTGAGAGATTTCTTCTTCAGTTTCTGCGATTGGGCGATCGCTCCAATTTTCTAAGATAATTTCAGTGATAAAATGGGGGTGAATTGTTTGCCTAGCTTCCCCATCAATACTAACAAATGTGGTTCGCAAGCTTTCATGTCTTTGTTGCAATTCTCGAAAAGCTTGCTGTAAAGCCTCGACATTTACCAGTCCTTTCAGACTGAATACAGAACAAATATTATAAGCCGAAGATGTCGGTTCTAATTCATAAAGAAACCATAAGCGTCTTTGTTGGAAAGACACCGTTGCTTCATTAAGATTGCGACGCTGAATTAGAAACTGCTCTGTTTGCTGCTTGATTCCATCTTCTTCCAAAAGCAGTTCTAAAAGTTCAATATCATTGATATCTGAATAGTTCATCATAATAAACAGGAAAGCTAAATTGGTAACGACACAAATGACATAAAATACTTTTGGGCAGCTTGGAAGTATAAACTTAAAGCTTGGACTACTTGCCTCCGTTGCATTAATGTGTTTGCAGATCGCATCTCTACGAAAGGCATTAATCTTTTTTCATAAAACCAAATAACTTGCGCTACTTTAGCCTTCTGTTCTGGTGTCAACCATTTTTCCTCTTTCCACTTATTAAGAATTTTTTCAGCTTGAGCTTGAAAATTGACTGTTAGATGTAACTGATTAGTATTATGTAGGCGATATTGATGTAATTGCTGGGGAATAAAATGCACCTCGCTCACTAAGGCAAATTGGGCTAAGATATCAAGGATGTGTCCACCATTTCTTCCCAATTTTTCATCCCATCCTGATGTCTGTTCATAGATACTGCGACGAAAAACACAACGTCCGTCTAGTCCTCCTCCTAAGCCAGTAGCAATAGCTACTAAAGGTGTCTCAGGAGTATCGTAGGGTAGGGTTTTGATGCCAAAGAAAGAAGGAACCAATCTTGGAAAATAAACCGTGTTTATCGGCTTATCATCTTCATCAATGTTATAGAAATCGCAGTAAGCAACACCAACTTGAGGATGTTGATTCAGGTATTTAACCATTACCTCTAGCATAGTTGGTTCTAGACAGTCATCTGCATCAAAAAACAGTAAGTATTGCGATTTACCGGAACAAGCTTGAAAACCATTGTTACGTGTAATGCATGCACCACTGTTAGACTGTCTAACTAGCTGTAAGCGTGGTTCTATTGCGGCATAGGATGCAATAACTTCGGCAGAATTATCGGTACTTCCATCATCTACAATAATATACTCCCAGTCAGTAAAGCTTTGGCTACGCACACTATCTATTGCTTTGCCAATAAATTTTTCTGCATTGTAACAGGGAGTAATAATACTAATTTGCGGCATATAGAAACCTTATTTTCGAGGATTTTAGGACTTACGCATTGACAAAAAACACCAAATAGGAAGTATGGATTTCAGGAATTAAAACCTGATTTTTCTTTTGTTTTTTAGCGATGCCTGGGTTGGGCTACTAGCGATTATTGTCAAAAGCCTGAAACGGGAAATTTACGTTCATACATATTATGTGCGATTTGAGAGCGTGCGTAAGTCCTAGATTTAATCCTCATTTATTGGACAATAAACCGTGTTTATCGGCTTACCATCTTCCTCAATGTTATAGAAATCGCAATAAGCAACACCAACTGTTGGACTGTCTAATTAGCTAAGGAAAATATATTAGAAAGAAAATAAATGCTAAAATTAGCTCCAATAGTAAATTGCATCATGTTCTTTAGAAAAGGCGAGAAATCCACCAATAGTTATTCTGGTGCGATCGCCAACTGTTGGTACAATGCAGTGGTAGAAACGACCACCATCAAACAACATCATATCTCCAATATTCGGCTTAAAAGTCATGCTTCCATATTGCTGATCAAATACCTGATGTGATTGGTGATACAAGCGAGAACCATAGCCGTCGTTAGAGTTTGTATCTTCAAAGACTAACTCCTCACCGTCCCACTCCATACCATAAATAACCAGTTCCCCTCCGGCTTCAGGGAGAACTAAGGGAATAAAGAAACTAAGTTGGTCAGTTACATCTACTAGAGTTCTCAAATGCTCACTTTGAGGACTGTTCAAAAAATCGTTCCCCACATGAATAGGAAACTCATGATTTGTTGGTACTTTGCGAATGGTAGCTGGAATGTAGCTTTGTCCTTGAGAACCACTGGGTATTTTTACCGTAAGTCCCCCAGAAAGAGAGCTCAACATAGATTCCATTAGCGCCTCAAAGTCCAACATTCCTTCAAACAATGTGCGGCATTTTTGCCGAAAAATGGCTGCATAATCAAAGTATTGTTGCAAACTAGAGTCGGCAAAGACAATGTTTTCACCCAAAGTATAGGCTCCCTTAACCGCATCAGCAAATTTGGAGTCTAAAATCTCACTCATATCAACTTCATCATTCTTTAGGCGACTGACGACTAACTCAATGACATCTTTAGGCAATACCTCGCGAATAATTACACCCTCGAAGGTGCGGTTGAACAACATATCTTGCAAGGCACTGGGATGTTTTTCTATTTCTGATACATGAATATCAAGAAAGTTAAACAGTGGTTCTTTAGCAGTAACACTTTTAGGCATGATTTGCTATTTAATAATTTTTATTTCTGAATAGAAAGCGCTGCAAGGAGAAGCTGCTATCTAAATCATGGACATCCGTAGACATTCAACCTTTAGTTGACATTTCAATCGGTGGAATCGGCGTGTCATTACTCTTAACGCCCAGACACGGTTTAGCCATCCGCGTTTTTTGAACCTAATTTTTCTAAATTCTTTGGGGCATTTAAATCCCTATCAACGCTTACCACCCAATTTCCACATTCAAAAGTTCTAACCTTGAATGGCATATTTTGAATGTGCGTACAAATTGACCAATTCTTACTTAATGGGTAGAATCTAACCGCAAATATTACAACGCTTGTAAATTTTTTGGTTTTGCATTCTAGCGCAGTCTTACTTAACTTTATGTATTATCACATAAGCTTGATATTCGTTGTGTGTATATAAGTAAATTGTATACTTTCTTGGATGTAGATTTATAAATATTATATTTATAAATTTATCACAACCATGTAAGATTATGAAAAAATTGTTTTATACTTCAAGCAAAAGTTCTTCGTGTTGCCCTGTGTAAGGGACTCTTTACTGGGAAGAAGGAATAAAAGTGTACTGAGTTTTGTTCACGCAATCAAATATGAGTCCTATATTAAATTAAGTATTAGTTAGATATCAGTTGGAGCTAAAAGCCTATTAAGACAAGGCTTTTAAGTTTAAGAGAGTAAACTTTTTTAGGGAATGATGACACCGTGAATAAGATATTGCCATTGTCGATCAACCAAAGGGAAATCTATATTGACCAAATGATGTGGTCGGAAGGTTCCCATCTGAATATCGGTGCGACTGTAACGGTTCATGGTGCTTTTGATATTGAAGTTTTTAATTATGCCATAAACAAAGTAATTCGCTGTCATCCAGGTTTACGGACGCGAATTTATGAATTAGAAGGAAAACCTTTACAGACTATTGCACCGCACGAGGATGCCACAGTAGAATTAGTTGATTTTTCTAGCGATGAAAATAGTGAAAACCAGGCTTCAGAATATATAAATCGGGAATTTACTCAGTCTTTTAGCTTTGGTGAAAATGCCCCACTTGTGAATTTTCAGCTAATTCGCACCAGCAGCCAAAAACATATTATTTTTGCCAAATATCATCATGCAATTACCGATGGTTGGGGAACCGCTATCTTTTTCCGGGAAGTAATTAGAACTTACAATCAAATCATTAAAGATGGTGCTGATAATCAAACAGAAAGAGATTGGTCTTTAATTGAATATTTACAGGAAGAAACAGAATATTTAGAATCAAAGAATTTTCAGCGCGATCGCGATTATTGGAAACAGCGTCTTGAAGGTATTTCTAGCAAAGTTTTCCCCCAAATTAAAGCCCAAGGATTGGGAGGCGATCGCCAATCAATTTATATTTCCCGTGAGAAATATAATCGGGTCAATGTTTTGTGCCAAGAAATCCAATCAAATGCTTTTCATTTTATTTTAGGTTTACTCACAATTTATTTAACTAAACGCTATAAAAAGCAAGATTTAGTTGTGGCATTATCCCTGCTAAATCGTAATAAAAAAAGCTTTAAAGATGCCATTGGTTTATTCGTTAGTACCATTCCTTTTCGCCTAGAAATTAATGGTGATAAAACTATTCACGAACTTTTAGATAATATTCGCTCTTTATTGCGACAAGATTATCGCCACCAACGCTTTCCCCTCGGAGAAATGAAGCGCATGGCTGTACAACCAAACAATAAAGAGCATTTATTTGAAGTTTATTTATCTTACGAAAGGCACGATTACAACGAATGTTTTGCAGATAGTCAAACAAGCTGTGTTCCTTTGTACAGCGGTCAACAGAAAGTCCCACTGATTATTTATGTTCGCGAATATGACGAACACAGTGATATAAAAATCGATTTTGACTATAATCTTTCCTATTTAGATGATGAGACAGTCACACAGATAGTAACAAATTTCCAAAACTTGTTTGATGAAGCTGTAGAAAATCTAGAAAATACTATTTCTAGTCTTTCTGTTGTCTTGCCAGAAATCAGAGATAACACCATTAGTCAGCCCCAAATATCTTTAAATTATCTCACCAGTGAAACACTAGTTTCGGCTTTTGAAATTACCGCTAACAAATATCCAGAAAACCCAGCAGTTAAATTTAACAAAACAACCCTCACCTACGCCGATCTTAATACCAAAGCCAATCGCTTGGCTCATTATTTAATCAGTCAAGGAGTTAAGCCAGGAACGCGAGTGGGGATATGTTTAGAACGTTCAGAAAACATAGTTGTGGCGATTCTAGGAATCCTCAAAACAGGTGCAGCTTATGTTCCCATTGACCCGAATTCTCCCACTGCCCGTGTGCAACTAATTCTAGAAGATAGCGGAATTTCAGCACTGATTTCTGAAGAGTCAATTTTATCAGAATTAACTAACAAAGAAATAGTAGCATTCACTCTCAAATCTATAGAAAAGGAACTTACCCACCAACCAGATACATCCCCAAAAATTGCCATCAAATCAGAATTTCCCGCTTATATTATTTACACTAGCGGTTCCACTGGTACACCTAAAGGTTGTGTCGTCACTCATGGGAACGCTATGCGGTTAATGCGTTCTACAGAACCTTGGTTTGGCTTTAACGACAAAGATATTTGGACGCTGTTTCACTCCTTTGCTTTTGACTTTTCTGTGTGGGAATTGTGGGGTGCTTTACTTTATGGTGGTAAGGTAATTATTGTGCCTTTCTGGTTAAGTAGATCGCCAGAAAGCTTCCGCGAATTCCTCACCACAGAACGGGTAACTGTCCTTAATCAAACTCCTTCCGCTTTCTATCAGTTAATTCGCGCAGATGAAGCCAGTGTGGGAAAACTCGCGTTACGCTATATTATCTTTGGTGGTGAAGCTTTAGATTTATCAAGTCTACGTCCTTGGTTAGAAAAGTACGGTGAGAAAACCCCGCGTTTAATTAATATGTACGGAATTACAGAAACTACCGTTCATGTTACTTATCGCCCTATTTCTCTGCACGATTTGACAGGAAATGCTAGTATTATCGGTACAGAAATTCCTGACCTTTGTATATACTTACTCGATGAAAAACTAGAACCAGTTTCTGATGGTTTACCGGGGGAAATTTATGTTGCTGGTGCTGGGGTGAGTAGCGGTTATTTAAATCGTCCCGCATTGACAGCAGAAAGGTTTTTACCAAATCCTTTTGGGACTGGAAGACTTTACCGCAGTGGTGATTTAGGGCGGAGATTACCCAACGGGGATTTAGAATATTTAGGACGGATAGATCAACAAGTCAAAATTCGCGGTTTTCGCATTGAATTGGGAGAAATTCAGTCAGCACTCACATCCCATTCTCAAGTGCGGGAATCGGTGATTTTAACTGATGAATGGGAAACAGAAAGTCGTTTAGTTGCTTATTATGTTCCAGGAGAAACTAACCCTACTGCTAATGAATTACGTCAGCATCTAAAAACTAAGCTGCCTGATTATATGGTACCAGCAGCTTATGTGAGTTTAGACGCTTTTCCCCTCAATGTTAACGGTAAAATTGACACCAAAGGCTTACCTGCCCCAGATTGGAACCTGTTAAGGGTAGAAGAAGATTATATAGCCGCCACTAACGCCGATGAAGAAAGTTTGTGTGCAATTTTCGCCGAAACTTTGGGGATAGAAAGAGTAGGAATTGACGATAATTTCTTTGACATTGGTGGTGATTCAATTTTAGCTTTGCAAGTCATCGCCAAAGCCAAAAAAGCAGGTTTTGCGATTTCTGCGAGAGAACTTTATGAATCTGCAACTGTGCGTCAATTGGCTACTAAAAAAGCAGCCGTTGCAATATCAAATATAAGTGATGTTCCTGTTGTGAACTTGCTATCAGCAGCAGATAGACAGCGCTTACCAAAAGATGCAACAGATGCTTATCCTCTTTCTAGTTTACAGGCGGGAATGCTTTATCACACGGAAATGCATCCCGAATCGGCAATTTTCCATCAAATTTTCACCTTTGATTTACATCTGAGTTATTCAGAAGTAGCTTGGAAAAAAGCGATCGCTGATATTTGTGATGCTCATCCAGTATTGCGGACTTCCTTTCATTGGACAGGATACAGCACCCCCATCCAAATTGTTCACAAAGAAGTAGAATTACCTTTAACGGTTGTCGATTTGCGTTCTTTGGGAGCGAAGGCACGTCAACAAGTTGCAGAATGGATTGAATTAGAAAAAAATCGCTCCTTTGATATTACTAAACCTCCCTTATTTTGTTTCCAAATTCACAGACTTTCCGATGCTGAACTCAGCTTTAGTTTTAGTTTTCACCACGTCATTCTCGATGGTTGGAGTGTAGCGACGTTGTTAACACAATTGTTACAACGTTATGTCCAGTATTTAGGAGCAGAAACTGTTTCCGCTTTGAAAGTTCCTGATATTAATTACAAAGATTTTATCGCTCAAGAACAACAAGCGATCGCATCCCCACAACTGCGAGAATTTTGGCAACAATATCTGAGTAATTTAGAAGTTAGCACTCTCCCACGTCTTAATATACAGAAATTAAATACAACACCTCTAAAACGCGATCTAAAACGGGTATCCCTAACTATTGACGAGCAATTAGCCAATGCAATCCGTAAATTGACCAAAAAGGCTGGAGTTCCTCTAAAAACTGCGCTTTTAGCCGTTCATCTGCGCGTTCTCTCCTTTTTAACTGGACAAACAGAGGTAGTTACCGGTAACGTCATCAATGGACGACTCGAAACCCTCGACAGCCAAAATTTGTTAGGTTTGTTCGTGAATACCGTTCCCTTCCGGATGGAATTGACATCGGGGACATGGTGGGAATTAATCCAGTCTGTCTTCCGTGCCGAAAGTGACATTCTTCCTTATCGGAATTTTCCCCTCGCCGAAATGCAACGCTTGATTGACAAGCGTCCATTGTTTGAAGTGGGATTTAACTATGTGCATTTTCACGTATATGAAGGGTTGCTGAATTTACCGCAAATATCAGTCCAGAACGTTGATATTTTTGAAGAAACAGACTTTCCCTTCTTGGTAGAATTTTGTTTAGTTCCAGGAAGTGCAGCCCTAGAATTGAATTTAATCTATGACGTGCAACAGTTTGAGGCTACACAGGTTGAGCAATATAGCCAGTATTATCAAGCAGCCCTGACTGACATCGCCGCTCATCCCCAGACAGAATACCACAGGCGATCGCTCCTTTCTCCAACAGAACGGCAAAACTTACTACAAGCTGCTAACACCAACTCCTGTAACTTCCCATCTGCTGATACCCTAGTCTCTGCCTTTAGCCAAGCAGTAGCAGAATATACTAATAAAACTGCCCTAGTTTGGGAAGAAACAACCCTGACTTTTGCCGAATTAGAAAAAAGTGCTAATCGTCTCGCCCATTATCTCCAAAGTCAAGGTGTTGGTACAGAAAGCTTGGTGGGAGTGTGTTTGGAGCGTTCTGAAGAATTAATAATTGCCATCCTAGCCATCCTCAAAGCCGGTGGTGCTTACGTTCCCATTGATCCCAGTTACCCAAGCGATCGCATAGAATTTCTCTTACAAGATAGCGGGATTGTTCTGCTATTAACACAGCAATCAGTAGTTTCCCAGATTCCCCAGTCTGATACTGAAATTGTCATTCTGGAAAATATCGCCACCGAACTAGAAAATCAAAGCCACGAGTCCTTAGCAGTCCAGATATTACCAGAGCATCCAGCCTATGTAATTTATACAAGTGGTTCCACTGGAAAACCCAAAGGCTGTATCGTCACTCACGCTAATGTCATTCGCTTGCTCAAAGCCACCGAATCCTGGTTTGGGTTTAACAGCGAAGATGTTTGGACGTTATTTCATTCCTACGCCTTCGACTTCTCCGTTTGGGAACTCTGGGGAGCCTTATTGTATGGCGGTCAAGTAATTGTGGTACCCTATTGGACGAGTCGTTCACCAAAGGACTTTTTACAACTACTGCAAAAACAGAAAGTCACGGTATTAAATCAAACACCCTCCGCCTTCAAGCAATTAATCCAAGCAGCCATAGCAGAGAGGCAAAAGCTACCTTTGCGCTACGTAATTTTTGGTGGTGAAGCCTTAGAACTATCAAGCCTACAACCTTGGTTTGAGTTATATGGCGACGAACAACCAAAATTGATTAATATGTACGGCATCACTGAAACCACTGTTCACGTCACCTATAGACCGATTACCAAGAAAGATGTCAGCGCGAATCGAGGTAGCGTTATCGGTCAACCCATTGCCGATTTAAATCTCTATATATTAGATGAGAATCTGGAACCAACACCAGTAGGAATTCCTGGGGAAATCTATATTGGTGGTGCGGGAGTGACGCGGGGTTATCTCCATCAGCCTCGTCTGAGTGCAGCAAGATTTATTCCCGACCCTTTTGCGAAAACTCCCGGTACTCGTTTATACTGTAGCGGCGACTTAGCCCGTCGTCTACCAGATGGCGAACTACAATATCTTGGACGGGCTGACCGACAAGTTAAAATACGCGGTTTTCGCATTGAACCAGGGGAAATTACCGCCGTTCTCAACACTCACCCCCAAGTCAAAGAAGCTTTAGTTATGGTGCGGAAAGCCGCAAATGGGGATAAAAAGCTAGTTGCTTATTTTACCTCTGATACCGAATCCGACCTGAAAACGGTATTACCAGAGTTTTTAAAGAGCAAACTCCCAGATTATATGATTCCAGCGGTCTTTGTGCCACTAGAAGCCATTCCCTTAACGGTGAACGGTAAACTAGACCAAAAAGCTTTACCAATACCAGATTGGGGTTCAACAACTAAACCTTACATTGCACCGAGAACCGACCAAGAAGCAACTATCTGTTCCTTGATGGCTAGTTTATTAAATTTAGAACGGGTAGGAGTAAACGATGACTTCTTTGAAATCGGGGGAGATTCCCTGTTAGTCACACAACTAGCGATCAGTTTGCGGCAAACCTATGAAACCGAATTTCCCCTACCTCAATTATTTAGCCATCGTACCCCAGAAGCGATCGCTCTTTTACTAGCAGCTTCCCCAACAGTGCAAACAACCGCCGATATCCCCAAAGCACGACGTCAACGCCGTTCTGTAAACTTAAGTGATGACGGCATTTTAGTAAATTAAAAATTCCAAATTGGAAAAACCTAAAGGAGACTAAAAAACCATGACTAACAACGAACAAAACGACGAAACTATTTATCTTGTAGTGGTCAATCACGAAGAACAATATTCAATTTGGCCCAAATGGAAACAAGAATTACCATTAGGATGGAAAGCTGTAGGCAAAGAAGGCTCTAAAACTGAATGTTTAGCCTATATCGAAGAAGTCTGGACGGATATGCGTCCTTTAAGTTTACGTCAAGCAATGCAAGAATCATCAAACTAAACAACTACTAATAAGGGAATAGACTAATTAGCAATTACCTATTCCCAATTACCCAACTAAATCTATGAATAAAATTCCCAAAATCATCCATCAGATTTTTTTTCAGGGAGAAGCAGCAGTACCAAAAAAATATCGTCTTTATCATCAAACAGTTTTGCAAAATCATCCTAATTGGGAACACCAATTTTGGGATGAAGCTAAAGCTAGGAAATTTATGGAAGAAAATTATTCCTGGTTTATGCCCATATTTGATGGTTATCCCCATGATATTCAACGTCGTGATGCCATACGTTATTTCATCCTCTATCACTACGGAGGATTTTATATTGATATGGATGTTGAATGCCTCAAACCAATTGATGATTTATTAGCAGATTTTGAACTGGTGTTATCAAAATTGGTGGGGTTCAGCAATGCGATTATGGGTAGTATTCCCAGACATCCCCTTTGGTTGACAGTATTTGAAGAATTAGAAAAACGTCAAGATAATTCAGACAATAAAACTATGCCCTTTTATGTGGGCTACAGCACCGGACCTATCATGTTAAATGATTGCGTAGTAGCAGGTCAATTCCATAAAAATTCCACAGTTCGTGTGTGTCCAGGATACATTTTTGAACCGGGTGCCCCAATGGAACTTAACGGTAAAATATTCAAAAGTCAGCCTACCTCAGAGACTTATACCATACATCACATGACTACTTCTTGGTTGCCTATGAAACACCAGATAACTAGAGTTTTATTCGGTATAGTTATAGAACCATACTGGTTCTTTCGCTCTTTGGTAAAAGGTAAAGTGTAATTATTTATTGTGGACTTTTATCAAAACGAATATTGCTTCAAAAAACAATTAAAAATATGGAATCTTTGGTCAGATGAAAACCGTAGGAAATTAGTAGAGCTTGAGACATTATCAAGACCACAAATTTGAGAAATGGAAGCTAAATCATCCAATAAAATCGCCTGTAATCATCATTCTCTCCTTAATCCACTGAAAAGTAAATTTTAATCGTAAGGAAAAAGTTATGAATATCACTGCACAAAATAAATTTAACCAAACATCAGTAAATCAAATTGAGCGTATTCATAAACCTACATTAGATGAGTTTAAACAAAAAATTTTCTCTTCTAGAAAACCAGTGATTATTACTGGGAAAATAAATGATTGGAAAGCATATTCTTTATGGTCAGTTGATTATTTAAACAATGTTGTAGGTAATAAAGAAATTAATGTCAACTTTTCCAAAAAACAAATATTCGATTTTGATCCAAAAGCCCAGTTTAGTATGGTTAGTAAAAAAATGAAGTTTACTGACTTCACAGATTGGATTTTTCAGGAAAAAACAACAGACGAATACTATTATCTCCAGCAAAGTCCAATTAAAATCAGCTTTCCCGAACTGATTCCAGATATTGAAGTTCCAGATTACATTGATAAAAAATTATTCATTGTTACAAATCTGTGGATAGGTACTGGCGGTAATGTCTCACAATTACATTACGATATGTCAGAAAACTTGTTATCTCAGTTGCGTGGTCGAAAGCGAGTTTTGCTGTTTGAACCCAAACAAACTTCTCTACTATATCCTTTTCCCGCACATTCAAAAATACCACACATGAGTCAATTAAATATTGACCAACTTGACATTGATCAATTTCCTAGATTTCAAAAAGCAAAATACATGGAGTGTCTGCTTGAACCAGGTGAAATGCTTTTTATTCCAGCTTTTTGGTGGCACCAAGTTTACTCTCTCGACCAGCTAAATATTTCTATAAACTTCTGGTGGAAAACTAATTTTAAAGAATATTTTACACCACCTGGAAGACGATTGATATTACAGGTACCTGGTCTTATTTGGCAAACTCTTAAGAATTTTGCAGGGGTTTAATGCCTTTAATCTTTAGGCAGTTAAAGGTAATTTTACATCGAACAGGGAGTAACATACAGCATATTTCACTCCTTAGGAGGTACATGCATAAAACCCAAAACCCTGTAAAGACGTTCCGGTGGAACGTCTCTACGTGTATTCAATAAAAACGCAATTTGGTGTATCGCCAAATTTCATCCACTGCACGTTTGACTCCACCAGCCGCACGACAAGCATCACCCAAACGACCACTATTGACTCGAAAAGAACTATCATCAAAAATTCGCTGTGCTGTCTGTTGCAAATTTTCCACAGTTACATCTTCTAACATCATCATAATTCCTGCACCCTGCTCCTCAATACGGCGGGAAATTATTTCTTGCTCATAAGTTTGTGGTACTGCAATCATTGGTACTGAATACCAAACAGCTTCCCGTGTTCCGCCACCTGCTCCGTGCATAATGAATAAACTAGCACGCTCTAATATTTTTAATTGGGGAACAGTACCTGTAGGTCGAATGATAAAGTTGTTAGGAATATCTCCTAAAAGGGTGACATCCATAACCGGACTTAATACCATTATCACCTGAGCATCTGTGTTACCAAAAGCATCAATACAACTGCGATAAAATGGCAAACCAGGGTCATGAATGTTGCCAAATGAAATCAAGATTAACTTGTCTTTTTGCAATTCCTCCATTGGAAAATCATATTCCATTGCCCGCACCGGATTACAAGGTCCAACAAAATGGAAACGCTCGTCAAATTTATCACTATAAGGTTGGAGTTCTGGAGGTAAATAACAAATATTGAGGGGTTCAATATTAGTAAATGTATCCACAAATTTTATTGGAGGTACACCATAAGTTGCTCGTAGTTCTCTTTGATATTGACGATAGTGTTTCATCCCAACAGTCGCCTCTTTTAAAAATCGTGGTAGCTTCTTCCTTAGCCAAGGACATTCATAGAAAGTTTGGGTAGTAAAAGCAGCTGTAGCAATGGAATTAACAGCGGGAATATTCAGTAATTGTGCCACTAATCTTCCCCAAAGACAGAGGGAGTCATGAATGATGTAATCTGGTTTTTCTGCACGCACTGATTCTAAAAGTGCTGGGAGCATCTGATGAGCGCACCAAGTTAGAGAAGGCACCAATGACATTTCATTCTCAGATGGTGGTGCTGTCTCAGGGTTTATTGGGGGATAGCAACGAAAGGAGGCTCCAAAACTCTCGATTTCCTGCTGAAAAGTGGGAACTTCATAGTAAATTACTTCTTCACCTCTGTTGATTAACTCAGCCATCAACCCCAAGGTAGGGATGACGTGTCCAGCTGCTGAAACATTCATGAATATTACACGACCCATAAAAAATACCCCGCTATTTTGAATAATTAAAAATTGAGAATGACCTGATAATATTTCTTGAAACTAGGGCGATGAGCAACACTAATAAAAGTTGTCCTTGTCTTTGTTAGAATACTATAAAATCAATTTATTTGTAGACTGCATAAATTTTTCTATTTTGGAGGATTTCCATAACTTTTTCCTATATTTACTTCACCTGAACACAGGGTACAATTGTGTTCTATATCACAAAGTTGTCTTTCATGGGCGATACGCTCACTTCATCCTTGTAAGTTACTCATATTTAACAGGACTTACGCAAAAACTCTCTCAAACTCTTATTCCTCTGTGTTCTCTGCGTCCTCTGCGGTTCGTTTTTTGGTCATCTTGCGTAAGTCCTATTTAATATGAAGACGCATAGAAAGAACCCCACCCTAACCCTCCCCGCAAGCTCTTAGGGAACCGGATTTTCCCCTAAGAGCTTGCGGGGAGGGGCTTCGCGGGGTGGGGTCAAATTCTATGCAGCTTCACAAATAATTGGTATCAGTTATATTCAGTTTAGTGACATGCATCTAATTAAATTAAGTAGTAATATTATGTATTGTTGATCAAATATTAATATAATTAATACAGAAAAGATGTCTAATTTATAAATTTATACAAATAAATGCGTATTTTCAGTTTTATTTGGTTGGGACAACTAATATCTCTAATAGGTGTCTCGATGACCGGGTTTGCTTTAGATATATCTGTGTTTAAGCAAACTGGCTCCGCTACCCAATTCGCCTTCCTCATACTGACTTCTACAGTTCCATTGATTGTCATGTCGCCTATCGCAGGAACATTGGTAGACCGTTGGGATCGTCGCTGGACAATGATTATTAGTCAGATTTGTATAGGACTGTCTACCGTAAGTTTGATAGTGCTAGTAACCACTGGTCAAATAGAAATTTGGCACATCTACCTGAGAAATATCTTTACTTCTATTATCGGTGCTTTCCATGCACCTGCTTATAAGGCTTCCATTACCTCTTTAGTACCGCAAGAGGATTTACCACGGGTCAGTGGTATGGTTCAACTAGCCATTGCTATTCAGCAAATCCTTTCACCTTTAATAGCGGGTACTCTGTTAGATATTGTTGAGGTGAAAGGCATTCTCCTGATAGACTTGTCAACGTTACTGATTGCCCTTGTTCCCCTTCTGTTGGTGCGATTTGGTGAGATTAGTCAAACTGCTAATGTTGATGAGGACGTTCAACCTTCCTCACTTTGGCAAGAAATACTCTACGGTTGGACTTATCTAATAGAGCGTCCTGGACTACCAAGCTTTCTGATTCTCTTTACTATTTACCAATTCTTGGTTGGGTTCGTGAGTGTATTAGTCTATCCTCTGATTCTTTCTGTGACCAATGCAGCTGGCTTGGGAAAAATCGCCTTTATTACGGGTATTGGTATGCTCTTGGGGGGTATAGTGATGAGTACTTGGAAGCATAGTTGGCAGAACTTAATTAGCCCAATTCTCATTGCGATGTCCTTGAGTGGGATGTCGATTGCTTTGGCTGGTTTTCGCCCCTCTATCGTCCAAATGGCTATTGCTACTTTATTTTTCTTCACGATCGCACCCTTCATCAATGGGAGTGTACAAGTTATCTTCCAGACAAAAGTTGCCGAAAATGTACAAGGAAGAGTTTTTGGATTGATGGGTGCAATATCGGGGTCTGCTGTACCGCTAGCGGCGATTTTTGCAGGTCCTCTGGCTGATCGTGTTTTCGAGCCATTGATGACTTTTGATGGACCTTGGTCTAAAGAACTAGTGGGACAGTTAATTGGTTCTGGTCCTGGTCGTGGTATTGGACTACTATTTGTCATCGTTGGGTTTTCTATCTTGATCACAGCAATAATTGGATACCAATACCCTACCATCCGCGATTTGGAAAATAATTTGCCTGATTATCAGGAATCTTCAACAGATAATGTGTCTCTCATGTAGGGATAATAGAGCAAAGTAGAGACGTTTCGTGGAACGTCTCTAATCGGTTAACGGTCTTAGCTTTTCTTGCCCTGCTCACAAGAGCCTTCCTAAGACAAAGGTGAATGGTGGAAGTTTAATTCCAATACCACCTTCCACAAGATGAAATACTCCACCCGTAGTAGTAATCAGCATATCAACACCGGAAAAATCACTAGACCAATTAGGAATCTTGAAAGCTTCTTCAAATACTGGTGTTAGTCCCAAATTCATCGCCACAAACAGTGGTTGCTCATCAGGTGTACCATGAATCAGTACACACCAGAGTCCGTGATTCCTAGAACATAATAGGGTGCGGTTTCCACTGTGAATTAGTTTATTTTGCCGTCTAATTTCGGCAAGTTGTCGAATCAGTAAAAAAGTCGGGTGGTTTTGTTCATATGGTTCAAAAGTTTTGCGGTTAATTGGTCCAAACTCCCACACACAGGCAGGGTTTTCAAACAAATCTTCTCGCACGTAGCAATCATGTCCAATCCACTCTCCTGTATCCTCTTTTTGATGCAACCCTAAAGCGCCAGAAAATTCTTGCTCTGTTCCTTGATAAATAGAAGGTATTTGCGGTCCTAAAATCAAACAAGCCAGTCCAAAGTGTAACCTGACTCTGGACTCGTCTAGGTTTGCTAAACGACTCAAGAATTGATGCAAGATTCTAGTTGTATCTTGATTATCTAGGAACATAATATTGTGACGCCAACCCGCATGATATGGTTGTGATGGTGCGAGAAAGCCACAAAAATAATCTGCCAAACCCCCTAGCCAATTGCCATCATTGAGCGAATGTTTGACGGCATAATAGGTTGGGTAATCGATCAAATTTGTGAATTTGGCGCTATTATATTCAATTACTTCATCGTGAGTACTCCCAGCGTGTTCAGCTATCTGTAGAAATTCTTTTTTCCCTAGATAGCTAGCATATCTTGATATCTCTTCCACACAAGGCTCCCAAAAATCAAGACCAACGTGACGAGCAGAATCGTAACGAAAGCCATCAATATCTGTTTCTGCAATCCAGTATTTCAGGTGTTGAATTAGTAATTCCCGAACGTAGCTGGTTTCTGTTCGCCAATCTTCCAGGAAACCAAAGAGTCTTTGATTTACCATATCAGTGTATTCTGGTCCGTGGAACAGTGATGTGTTGCGTGCTTCTATAGGAAAAGGCATTACCGCAGTATCATCACCTTGCACATACTTAAATTCTCCTCCTGGTGGACCGCCATACTCTTCCCAGTTAATACTATCTGCAAGATGATTGTTGACAACATCTAAAATGACAGCAATATCAGCTTCATGAGCTGTCTTCACCAGATCACGCAAACACATAAGTGTACCCAGACGTGGATCTACCATCAATAGATGGATGGGATGATAGCCATGATAGCCGTCAGCCGCATTGACATAGACCGGGCTGAGGATAATGGCTCGAATTCCTAATGACTTTAAATAATCTATCTGCTCAATTACACCCCGAATTGTTCCTCCATGACTTGCATGTGGGGAAGTGGGATCATACTTGACTGCACTCATACCAGCGCGATTGCTGTCTGCACTGCGAGCAAATCGATCAATGATGATGGAGTAAAATAGACGAGAAGCCCAATCATCGGGGCTAGATGTCATTTCAACCCTTGGTTTTGGTCCATATAAAGGCTGATGATTCACGTATCCCAGAAACTCCGAGGGAATTTCAGTCATTGAGCGTGGTGCTTCATCGCAGACAAACAAAAAATGCGATCGCTCTGTTGTATGTTCATTACCAAATGTATCCACATAACCTAATCTGTACTGATATCCTCCCCCATTACTGATAGGGGGTAGGATAGCTGAGAACATTTGGAAGCCATTGTCTATTACATTTTCTTTTTCTGCTGTAATGTGATCTACATCCGAATAACCTTGTCCATCATTTAATTCATAAGCTATCTGCCCAAAATCTGGATGTTTAGATAAGTGAACACCAAATCTGATATAGATTTTTTCGTTAGTTCTAAACACCCAAGTATAGGGTGCAGTATTAGGGTCTAGATGTACTTCACAGTATTCATCAAAATAGCGCATATAGCATTCCTACGAGTTAAAAATAGTACGTTGGCAAACAAGTTTGTACAGGTATAAACTTAATGATTTCATGAATCAAACTTTATTACCAGTAATTAAACTAGTGAAAATGCAACTGTATTAAATGTGTTAAGCATTCTAAGCATTTTCGCCAAGTGACCAAGCCCCGTTGGGGCGGGGTGTGGGGTGTGGTGAGAGAAAGAGCAACTACAACCAGTGGGTCCAAGCCCCGTCCTTCAAGGACGAACGCATTGGTCGGGCATCCTCGCCCCGACCAATGCCGTCTTCCCTACCCCCTACACCCTACCCCTACATCCTTCTTTTTGACTTGCCAGTTCAACCTCAAATTGATGGCAAAATTCCAAAATGTCACACAAATAATTGCTACCAATTTTGCCATATATTCATTCATCCCAAACTTATAAACCAAAAAATTAACAATTAAAATATTCAAAATTAGTCCAAAAAAGCAAATTAGATTGAACTTCAAAAAACGTTGGAATCGTTGATTGCCTAACTGTTCTGGATCAGACACATCACCAAATGTCCATACATCATTCCAGAGAAAATTATTTATGATTGCCACTTCTGTTGAAAGCATTGCACTTGGAGTTAAAGCTAAACCTAATAACGTATGCAGAAAATAGAATCCTCCCAAGTCTACAAATACACCACTAAAACCCACTATGGCAAAACGAATTAGGCGACTGACAAACACCCAGGAACGATTTAATCGCAGTAGTTTTATTCGTTCATTAATTTCACAATAATTCATTCTGCTTCTTCTTGTTTGATATTATTACTCCAAGACTAAAGGAAAGTATCCCCAGTCCCTAATCCCCAGTCCCCAGTCCCTTTTTCAATTGATTTTTCGCTTTGCTTCTAGAAGTTTGGCTTTTTCTTCTGGTGTCATTTGTTTAAGACGTAAAAAGGCTTTGGCTATTTTTTCAGTGCGTCCCGATTGAGGTTCTCGCTCTAATAGAAGTTGTGCCATTTTTTCAATTGTTACCGTGTTAAAAAGTTCGCGTAATTCTAAATCAATCAAGAATACTTTTCTGATACGAGCATGAACTTGACCAGCTAAGAGAGAATGTCCCCCTAGCTCGAAAAAGTTGTCCATTACTCCCACTTTTTCCACTGGCAAAATTTCTTGCCAAATATAGGTTAATGCTTCTTCAATGGCATTTCTCGGCGCTATATAAATGCGACTATCAGACTGATTTGGTAATGGTAAAGCACGACGATCAACTTTATTATTAGGTGTTAAAGGCATAGCATCAAGAAATACCCAATCTGAAGGCAACATATAATCGGGCAGTTTTGCTAATATATATGACTGTAGACTTTCCAAACTGGGTTTTTCGATTTCAGATTTGACAACGAGATAGGCAACAAGTTTTTTACCTGCTACAGTATCGTCAATAGCTTGGACAATAGCTTGAGCGATCGCCTGATGCGTTTCTAAAATTGTTTCGATTTCTCCTAGTTCAATGCGATAACCACGGATTTTAACTTGGTAATCGATGCGTCCCAAAAATTCAATTTCACCATTCGGTAGCCACCGCGCCAAATCACCGGTACGATATAAGCGATCGCCAGGATTTGCAACAAAGGGATTGGGGACAAATTTTTCTGCGGTTAAATCTGGTCTTTGGCAATAACCCCGCGCTAATCCGATTCCCCCAATCAACAATTCACCCACAATTCCTTCAGGAACTGGATTACCAGCACTATCTAAAATATAAATTGAGGTGTTGGCAATTCCTCGTCCGATAGAAAGTGCATCTTCTGGCTGCTGAATTTTCTTGATGGTAGACCAAATTGTAGTTTCCGTCGGTCCGTAAACATTCCACAGATCAACCTGAGAATTGAGAAGAGAAGCCGCTAACTCAACTGTTATGGCTTCCCCACCGCAGAGAATGCGAAAATCATTATTTGCTTTCCAACCTGCTGCTAACAGCAATCTCCAGGTAGTTGGGGTGGCTTGCATGACTGTGGCTTGGGATGTTTGCAATAGTTGGGCTAGCTTAAAGCCGTCTCTGGTGGTTTCTTTGTCAGCTATGACTAATTTGGCACCAGTAATTAGTGGTAATAACAATTCTAATCCAGCAATGTCAAAGGAAATTGTAGTTACTGCTACCAAAGTATCAGCAGATGTCAGTGCCAGTTTTGCTTGGAAACTGAGGAGGAAATTGACTACAGATTCATGCTGAATTTGTACTCCCTTGGGTTTGCCAGTGGAACCGGAAGTATAGATAATATAGGCTAAATGATTGTTACCCACAACCGCAGGCGGTGCTGTATCTGGTTGTGGAGATAGGGCATCTAGCAATAGAACTTTTGCTGATGATGGTGGAAGTTCACTCTTAATTTTCTCTTCGGTGACGATCGCACTTGCCCCGCTGTCTGCAAGCATCCAAGAGAGGCGATCGCGATTTAAGCTAGGATCTAGTGGTAGGTATGCTGCACCTGCTTTCATAATTCCCAGCAGCGCGATGGGCAAACCTGCATGACGTTCCAGACAAACTGCTACCAAAGTTTCCCGCGTTACACCTAGTTGCAGTAGTGCGTGGGCAACTTGGTTAGATTTGCGTTCTATGTCTGCGTAAGTTAGGTCAGGAAAAACAGCGATACCTGCGGCACGCTTAACAGCGATCGCATCGGGAGTCTGAGAGGCTTGTTGACTAAATAATTGATGTATGGGGGTAATGGGTACTTGGTAAGGGGTAATTGGCTGTGTTAAATCAGCTACTTCCCCTGGCGACAACAAACCAATTTCACCGATAAATTGCGGTTTTTCTGTAGCAATGCTAGTCAGTATTTGCGCTAGATGATGTAATATTTGTTCTCGTTCTTTGGCACCGCCGATATGCTGCCCAAAGGCAACTTTCAGCGTCAAATCATCTCCTGGCAAGGCGTAGAGACTGATGGGGTAATGGTTTTTCTCCAGAGATTCCACAGAATGAATCGCCAGTTCTCCTGGGTTTTGACGTAGACTTTCTGACACTGGGTAATTTTCGTATACCACGATGGATTCAAACAACGGTTCTCCCCTGGGAATGTCACTCCAGGCTTGAATATCTACTAACCGAGTGAAAGAATAGTGATTGATTTCCGACAAGCGATCGCGTAGTGAGTTTAACCATTGTGGTAAAGGTGTGGCTGCATCTAATTTCAAGCGTAAGGGTAGGGTGTTAATAAATAAACCCACCATCTCTGCAAACCCTGATAATTCAGTTGCACGTCCCGACACGGTGACACCAAAAACCACTTCCTCACCACCGCTATATCGGCTTAAAAGAATGCCCCAAGCAGCTTGGACTAATGTACTTAAAGTTACCTGATTCTTTTGGGCAAAGACTTTAAGTTGGGTGCAAATCTCTTTGGGAATGGTAGTTTGTAAGGTTTGATAATCCTGATTCGAGTCTTTTTTAATACCAAAATTAGTAGCTTCCCGGAAACCACTTAATTCTTGTTGCCAGAAAGATGCTGCGGAACTAGATTCTTGTTTGTGTAACCAAGCGATAAAGTCGCGGTAAATGGGTGGTTGGGGTAAATTTGGTTTAGCTTGGTAAAATGCGATCGCGTCTCGAAAAACTAGCGGTAATGACCAGCCATCTAACAACAAATGATGGTGAGTCCACAAGAAACGCCATTTTTGTGCTTGAGTTCTCACTAAAGTCATCCGCATCAGTGGTGCTGTTTCTGGTGATAAGTTTTGCTGACGGTCTGTTGTTAATAACAATGACCATTTTTCACCTATTTCATCAGCATTGAAATCGCGCCAATCTTCATATACAAAAGGCAAATTCACTCGGCGATGAATGCGCTGTAATGGTCGGGGTAAATCTTGCCAGACAAAGGAAGCGCGTAAACTCTGATGACGGTTAATACAAGATTCCCAAGCAGTTTTAAATCTTTCTACATCCAAAACTCCCTCAATTTCACCACTCACCTGTTGCAGGTAAATATCTTTTTCTGATTCATAGTTTGCATGGAAAAGTATTCCCTCTTGCACAGGAGAGAGGGGATAAATATCTTCTACATCGATATTCCCTGCTAAGGCTATAGTTAATTGTTCCGCATTGAGTGCAGCTAGGGGAAAATCCTCAGGGGTGAAACTGTATTCTTGATTACGACTAGTTGCTAACAGAATCTGCAAATGTTTAGAGAAACTATCTGCTAAACGGCTAATCGTTGCTTCTTGATGCAAAGCTTTGCTAAAAACAAACCGCATTTGTAATTTATCGTTAGCAATTAAACTAGTAATTTCTAGTTGAAAAGCACGTTTATTTTCTGGATGTCGGGATAGTCCCACATCTTCAGTCGCGGGGGTAAAGGGTGCTGAAGAACCAAAACTTTCATCAAATTGTCCCAAATAATTAAAGAGGATACCTTCAGGAATTGGCGGTAAGATAGAAGCAAATTCTGGTTTTTGAGAGAGGATACCGTATGCAAAGCCATTATTTGGCAAGTTCCGCACCTGTTCTTTAACGCTTGCCAAATTTTCTAAAATGCCGCCTTTCTTCTCTAATTTACAGGGGTAAAGAGATGTAAACCAGCCTACAGCATCAGAGATATCAATTGCCGTAAAATCGCTTTCTCTACCGTGACTTTCTAGGGCAATTAAGATGTTTGATTCACCTGTCCATTCTGTCACTACTGACAACAAAACAGCTAAGAGAACTTCCTGAATTCTGACTTTGTGGGTGCGTGGTAATTCGTACAGCAGACTATCAGTTTCATCCTGACTGAAATTGCACTCTATTTGAGTGGCAGAACTTTCTTTGTTATCTGCTATGCGTTCTGGAAAATCTAGAGGAATTTGGGAATGAGAAATATGTTGCTGTTTCCAGAAACCAACTTCTTCTTCCCATGTGGAATTTTCAGTTAGGTTATGTAGATGTTGAGTCCATTGTGGGAAACCGACACTATGAGTAGCTAAGGAAATTTTTTGTTGCTGTTGTAAAGCATTACAAGCTATTCCTAAATCTTGCAAAATAACGCGCCAGGAAATACCATCAACGATGAGGTGATGGATAATTAGTAGTAGTTTATCGGATGTATTTTCGTTAGTCTGGAAGTAGACGGCGCGAAACAGAGGTCCGGTTGCTAAATTAAGTTGAGCTTGAAATTGACTAGAGATGCTTTGCAGTTGTGCTGATAATTCTGCTTGGGGAATAGCCTTGAGGTCAACAATATCAAAGTTGAAAACCTGACTCTTATCGTCTAACTTTTGTATCCAACCAGTTGCAGTTTGACGGAATCGTAGGCGAAAAGCTGGGTGAATTGCAGTAATATGACTTAGAGCAATTTGAAATTGTGCGGCATTAAATTTTGGGTTAACATCCAAGAAGACAGCTTGATTCCAGTGTTCTGGATGGGCTAAAGACTGCTGAAAAAACCATTTTTGAATGGGAGTGAGCGGTACTTCACTACCTACAGGAATTGCTAAAACATTGGGAATCTTTGCCGATGTTCTTACTTGTGATGCTAGAGTCTCAATTTGAGGATTTTTAAACAAATCTTGTGGCGTGAAATAAAATCCAGCATCCCGCGCTTTCGCAATAATTTGTAAAGCGAGAATGGAGTCTCCACCTAATTCAAAAAAGTTATCAGCAACTCCAACACGAGATACTTGCAAAACTTGTTGCCAAAGTTGGGCAAGGATTTTTTCAGTTTCAGTTTGTGGGGAAATATATTGTTGATGCGTAACAATATTTTCCTCATCAGGAACAGGTAAAGCGTTGAGGTTAATTTTCCCATTTGGAAGTAAAGCCCAAACATCGACACTGACAAACAGCGAAGGAATCATATAATCCGGGAGTAGCCCAGATAAATGCGATCGCAATAATGTTTGCCAATTTGCTGGTGGTGTATTCAGTTCCACATAAGCAACCAGTCGATTGGGTTGATCATCAGTAGCAATAGCTTTAGCAACAGCTCGAACTACCCAAGCTGGTTGTTCCAAAGCTGCGACAACTTCCCCAGTTTCGATGCGGAAACCCCGGATTTTGACTTGTTGATCGACACGTCCCAGAAACTCAATTCTACCATCAGGTAAATAACGAGCGCGATCGCCTGTGCGATACATCCGACTCCCTGCATTTTCTGCAAAGGGGTCAGGTAAAAAGCGTTCTGCGGTCATCCCTGGTGCATAAGCGTATCCCCTAGCCAATTGACAGCCAGCCACAAACAACTCACCGATTGTGCCAATAGGCACAGGCTGCATCCGCGAATTCAGAATATATAATCTAGTATTTATAGCTGGTTTGCCAATGGGAATTACATCAGTATTTTCACTTGGTTCACAATAATGGAAAGCTACATCAATTGTTGTTTCCGCCGGTCCATAAAGATTCACCAAAGGAATCCCCAAAATTTGCTCAAACTCATCCCAAACCCGTTTTTTCAGTGCTTCACCACCACTAAAAACTAGACGCAGAGATGAACATTCAGCAAATTCTGGTTCACCTAACAGTATTTCTAAAAGGCTCGGCACCAATTGTAGCAGAGTCACATTTTCTTCCACAATAGTGTTGACCAAATATGCCGGATCTTGATGACCCCCCGGCTTTGCCATCACCAATTTAGCACCCACCATTAGAGGAGTCCAGAATTCCCACACCGACGCATCAAAACTGAATGGTGTCTTTTGTAACACCACATCGTCACAAGTTACCCCAAAAGTCTCTAAAAACCAACCCTGATGATGTGCTAAAGCCTGATGAGAAATCGTAATACCTTTCGGTCGTCCAGTGGAACCAGAAGTAAAGATGATATATGCAATATTCTCATCGAAAACTGCAATCCCTAAATCTTCAACAGATTTAAGCGCAATTTCTTCCCGATAAACATCAACATAGACAACTTGACAAGCATCACCCAAAGTTTCATTTTTACCATTGAAAATTTCTAAATCAGAACGAGACAACAGCAGACTAACCTTAGCATCTGTCAACATCGACTGAATACGAACAGCCGGATAATGCGGGTCAATTGGTACATAACAACCACCTGCTTTTAGAACCGCTAAAATAGCACAAACCATGTCTAACGAACGTTCCAAACAAATACCTACAGGCTGTTCTACACCAATACCAAAATCACCCAAAAATCGCGCCAACTGATTAGCTTTTTGGTTTAATTGGCTATATGTCCAACTTTCACCCTCACAAATAACGGCGATCGCATCAGGATTCTCATCTGCTTTTTGAGCAACAATTTCATGTACTGGGGTAACTGGTAATTGGTAATTTTCTTCCCATATTCCTATATCCCCATATTCCCATATGCCTATCTCCCCTTGGGGATTAGCAATTACAGCCTGAATACTGGTTTGATAATAATTAGCAATCTCCGAGATTTGCTCATCATCAAATTCTTGGCGGTCATAGGTAATATTAAAAGAAAGATTTTCAGCATTTACTTCCTCATTCCAACTGACAGCAAAAGGAATATTTGTCTCATCCAAAGATTCCCCTGCAATTAATTCTACTTCCCGCCAATTTAGCAATCCTTGATAAACGTGGAAATGGACAAAATTAAAGGAGGTTTCATAAAGACTTTGAGACTTTTGTAACCGCTGAATTTCTGCCAAGGGAAACCGACGATTAGGCATCAATTCTTGTTCAGCACGCCAAGTTTCTCTAATCAAGTCAACCCAAGAACCTCTCGGTAATGACAAGCGCAATGGTAATGTATTTAAGAATAGACCTAAAACGCGATCGCTGTCAGTTTCTGTTGGTCTACCATTACTCACCAATCCAGTGACAATTTCTGTTTCCCCAGAGTAAACACTAATAACTTGGAGATGAACCGCTAGCAATAATGTTTTTAGAGGTACACCTAATTGCTTAGATAAGGCTTTTAAAGCTTGAGAAATTTTTTCTGGCAAAGTAATATCAAATTTTCCCATCTTTGGTTCTAAAGGAACCATACCCGGCAAGCGTGGCAGTTTAGTGAAGGGAATTCCTGCTAGTTGATTTTGCCAAAATGCTCGCTGTTTTACATCAGCTAAAGCCTGCTGTTCTAAAGCAATAAATCTGGAATATTCTAAAGCTGGTGCTGGGGGAAGTGCAGGCACACCCCTATTCATCAGATGGAGATATAAACCTGTTAATTCTGATAAAAAGTTGGCTAAACTCCATCCATCCATGATGGCATGATGCAAAGTAAAAGATGCTTGCATGACATTTTCATCAAGGAGATGAATATGAAAACGTATCAATGGCGGTTGTTTATAATTGAAGCGATTTGCCCGTTCTTCAGCAATAAATGCTTTGACATAATCATCCTGTGCTGATGCCGATAAAGCTCTTAAGTCAGCAAAAACAATTTGTGCGGGTACTTCCTTGAGAATTACCTGAATTGGCTGACTAAATTCTGCTAAATAAAATGCCGTTCTTAATACCCGGTGTCTCACAAACATTTGGGTATAAGCAGCTTCCCAAACCTGGAGGTCAAAAGGTATGCGAATCCGGAAGCTAAAAACATCATGATAAGCTGTAGAAACTTCCGAATATTCACCATGAAATAACATCCCTGCTTGGAGTTGTGCCACAGGATAGGCGTCTATGGCTTGCGCCAAGCTATCGCTAACAGCCCAATCTTGTAGTTTTTCTCGGTCTGAGGACACAATTAACGCAAAAGGTTGTGCATCAACATCATGAGTTTCTGCGGCTGTTTCTGTCTCCAACAAAGCGGCTAAATCTGATAGCACCGGATGACCAAAAATTTGCTCTAATTTTAAGTTTAATCCCTGAGATTGTGCGAGGGAAACAACACGAATACTGCGGATCGAATCGCCACCTAAAACAAAATAATTATCAAATCTGCCAACCTGATTCACTCCTAAAACTTCTTGCCAGATATTAGCTAAATTTTCTTCAATTTGTGTAGCGGGAGAAATAAAGGCAATTTCGAGGTTTTCTCTTTTAATTTCTGGTTTGGGTAACGCTTTTCTATCCAGCTTACCGTTAGGTGTCAGGGGAAATTTTTCTAAATAAACAATCTGCGAAGGTATCATGTATTCAGGCAGTTGCTGTTGCAAATAATTTCGCAGAGTTTCGATGGTTGGTTGCTTTCCAGGGGTACAAACTATATAAGCAATTAGCCGTTTTTGATTGGTTTCAGTATCAGAATCAACCAAAACTATTGTTTCCTGCACTTGTGGAAACCGGGAAATCGCCGCTTCAATTTCGCCAATCTCAATTCGGAAGCCACGAATTTTCACTTGGTCATCTATGCGTCCCAGGTATTCCAAATCGCCGTTAGGGAGAAAGCGACCTAAATCACCAGTCCGATACAAACGTGGTGGTGAATTTACGGTGAAATCTTTCTCTTCTGGTGCCTCGGCTACGCCAACAAGACGCTGGGCTAACACCTGACTTTTCACGGGATCTGGAAAACCTCTCTCCTGCAAGGAGAGAGGCTTTGAATTCTCCCCCTTCCCTTGTAGGAAAGGGGGCTGGGGGGTTAGGTTTCGCGTTTGTTTTTCCACATCACGGGAAAAGTCATTTGAATTCTCCCCCTTCCCTTGTAGGGAAGGGGGCTGGGGGGTTAGGTTTCGCGTTTGTTTTTCCACATCACGGGAAAAGTCAGGTGCTAACACAAACCGTTCTGCTGTCAGTTCCGGTCGGTTAAGATAACCACGCGCTACCCCCGCACCTCCAACATAAATTTCACCAATTACCCCGGTTGGTAGAGCATTACCATCAGGATCGAGAATATGAAGTTTTAAATCGGGGATTGGTTGACCAATTAAGCTACCAGATGCATTATCTATATCTTGTTTACTAATTGGTCTATAGGTGACGTGGACTGTCGTTTCTGTAATCCCGTACATATTCACCAAGCGCGTCTGATGTTCCCCATAACGCTCAAACCAGGGACGCAGACTTGGGAGGTTCAGGGCTTCGCCGCCAAATATAATGTAGCGTAAGCCAGAGAGGTTGCAAATATCTCTACAGGCTAGTAATTGAGCAAAAGCTGAAGGAGTTTGATTGAGGACAGTTACTTGCTCATTTTGCAGCAATTGCAGGAAATTTTGGGGATCGCGGCTGACATAATAAGGAACGATGACTAACCTGCCGCCATAAAGCAAAGCACCCCAAATTTCCCAAACGGAAAAATCAAAGGCAAAGGAATGGAAAAATGTCCAAACGTCGTGCTGATTAAATGCAAACCAGTGTTGGGTACTGCGAAACAGACGTGTAACGTTGTGTTGTGTGACTAACACACCTTTGGGTTTACCTGTCGAACCAGATGTGTAGATAATATAAGCCCCTGACTCAGGGTCAAGGATTTCTACTGTCAAAGGTTCCGTGCTTTCAGTTAAATAGGGCGCATTTTCCCCATCTAAACAAATTTTCAGTGTCGATTCTGGAAGTTGGGAACTGATAGCAGTTGTCGTGAGAATTAATTCCGCTTCACAGTCAGAAATAGTAAATTCGATTCTTTCACGCGGATAAGCAGGATCGAGAGGAACATACACACCCCCCGCCTTAACTACACCCAGCATGGCAATAATTAATTCTGGAGAACGTTCCAGACAAATTACCACTCGTTTATCTGCACCAATACCTTGTTTTTGCAGATATCGGGCGATACGATTAGAACGTCTATCTAATTCTTGATATGTCAAACTTTCTTGATCAAAAGTCAGAGCAATTCTTTCGGGATATTTGCTCACAACTTCGGCAAAAATTTCTCTGAGAGTTTCTTTGCGTCCCAATTGGTTCGTTTTTACATCTAATATCGGTAAGGGAGAACTGGGAGGAAGTAAAGATAAAGACTGCAAAGGCGCTTGAGCATTATTTGCCATATTAATTAGCAAATTGTTCAATTGCTCTAGCAGTAATTCCATAGCGATCGCATCAAAACGAGCCGCATTATAACTTAATTTCAGAGATAGCCCATCCCCAGGAACTACCACCAAAGTTAAAGGATAATGGGTAGTTTCAAAGAAAAAAGACTCTGGAACATTCAAACCAAAATCTGCTACTTTTAAGGTTTTATCAACAGGAAAATTCTCAAAAGCCAGCAAACTTTCAAACATTGGTTGTCCGCGAGGAACATCACTCCAGGCTTGAATATCTGAAAGGCTGGAATGTTCAAATTGACGTATTAATGCAGCTCGTGCTTGCAGGTTTTGCAACCAAGAATCAAGGCTTTCTTCTCCAGAGATTAACACACGAAATGGCAAAGTATTAATGAAGGGACCAATCATCCCTTCTACCCCTGGTAGTTCCGGGGGTCTTCCCGCTACTGTAATTCCATAAACTATGTCTTTGTTACGGCTGTAACGGTTGAGTAATATTGCCCAAGCCCCCTGAATTATCGTGTTGAGGGTGACGCTACAATTTTGGGCTAATTTCTGCAATAAAGTTGTAATTTCCGGCGATAGTAGTTGTTGGATTTCTCCGCTAATAAAAGCACTACCAGGCTTGGTTTTGGACATCATTAATAGGGGTGTCGCGCTTTCAAAACCCCCTATATATTCACGCCAAAAGGCTTCACCATCTTGGGGCTTTTTCTGTTTGAACCAAGCAATAAAATCACCGTAAGGACGGACATTCGGTAGGGATATCTCTACATTTTCTTTAGCTGCTTTGTGCAACATCAAGAATTCACGTAGTAGTATGGGCCATGACCAACCATCTAAAATTATATGGTGGTGACTCCACACTAAATGCCAGCAGTCTTCCCCTAGACGAATTAATGTTACCCGCATCAATGGGGGACGATTTAAAATAAATCCTTTTCGTTTATCTGCTTCCAGAAATTCTGTCAGGCTGATTTTTTGGGCGGAGTTACTCAGTCCACGCCAATCTTGTTCAGTAATGTTAAATACAAGATTCCGAAATACAATTTGTACGGGTTCTGTTTGCCCTTTGGTGATAATTGCAGTCCTTAAAATTGGATGGCGATCTACTAGGGTTTGCCATGCTTGACGTACTGCAATTACCGAAACATTTCCTTCTAATCGGCAATGAAATTGCTCGAAATAAATGCCTGATTCTGGTTCGTAAAGGGAATGAAATAGTAGTCCTTTTTGTAGGGGTGTGAGAGGAAAAATATCTTCGATTTTATCTTTTAAGTTCATATATTTATCCTTTTTTTTACGAACCGCTTTCGCCCTTGGCGTCTCCGTAGGAGAAGGACACGAAGGAAGAGAAAATTATTCTAAGTCGTCTAAAATAGCATCGAGTTCTGTTTCTGATAAATCAACTAGGTGAAAGTCGGTGGCGCTATAAAATGCGGCGTTGGTAGATGTTGAATTTGTTAGGTATGAACGCAGGTTTTTCTCATAAATTTCTGCTAGTTGATTGATGGTTTGCTGATGATGTATATGCTGGCTGTAAGACCAATCTATTTGGAGATATTCGTTTTGGACGCGAGCATTAATTGCTAAGAGGTGGGGACGTTGTTGTTTGGCAAATAGTCCGGTTCCTGTGGGAGCATTACTAATGTTGAATCGGCGATCGCTTTTGGCTACGCTGTCCGTCTGTCCGAGATAATTGAAACTGATGGCGGGTTTTTGTACCTTGGTTAAGGTTGGCTCTTGACTGAGATAACGCAACAAGCCAAAGCTAATTCCATGATGGGGAATGGCTCTGAGTTGGGTTTTAATTTCTTTAATTAACAAATTTTGCTCTGCATTAGCGGTAGGTTGTTTGAGCAAAATTGGATACAGGGAAGTAAACCAGCCTACTGTTCTGGAAAGATCCAATTTATCAATAAGTTCTTCTCTCCCATGTCCTTCTAAATCGATCAGCCAAGTATCAGCTTTGTAAGCATCGGTGAGGGATTTCACTAATGCTGCTAGCATGATTTCTTGGACGCTAGCATGATAGGTTGTGGTTGCTTGTTTGAGTAGAAGATTTGTTTCTTCTGGGGTTAATTGGCAAGATATTATAGCTGTGCTGTCTACTGTGTTGTGATTAGGGATGACTGGATAATCAACCGGTAATGTCGCTACAGAAGTTGAGAGCATGTTTTGCCAAAATGGGATATCTTTGATGATTTCAGTCGAGGCAGCCTGGTTTTGCAAAGATGTAGTCCACTGTCGATAGGAGGATGTTTTGGGAAGTAGAGAAATGGGTTGTTTATCTATAGCTTGTTGATAAGCTTGGTTTAAATCTGCCAGTAGAATGCGCCAAGATACTCCGTCTACCACTAAATGATGTCCGAAGAGTATCAGGACGTTGCCATATTCACTGAGGTTCGTGGCGTATAGCACCCGTAGCAGAGGCGATCGCTCTAACTGGAAACTCCCATGTTCAGCTTCCACCAATGCTATGAGAGCATCTTGCTGTGTTTGGGGCGGATAGTTGCTAAAGTCTGCGCTCCGCAAAGGTGGACTTACAGCCGCCCCAGAGTAAAATTGCTCCCATTTTCCCTGATTTTGAGAGAATATCAAGCGTAATACATCATGATGCCAGATTATAGCATCTAATGCCATCACTAACGCATCTATTTTTAAGGGTTCATCAATACTCAAGGCTACTGCTTGGTTCCAGTGGTGGGGATGGGGCAAATTTTGGGCAAAAAACCAATGTTGAATGGGGGACAGAGGAACCAGCCCAGTTAACGGTTCGATAACTTCCACTTGTTGGCTTAATGGTTTAGCCCTTGCTGCTAGTCGGGACAGAGTTTGAGCTTCAAAAATATCTTTGGGGTTAATCTCCCAGCCAAGCGCACGGGCGCGAGATACTATTTGCAAGCTAATTATTGAGTCTCCCCCTAACTCGAAGAAATTATCTTGGGGATTGACGGTTTCTAGTCCGAGAACTTCTATCCAGATTTGGGCAAATATCTCTTCTGTTTGGGTTTTTGGGATGGACGGGGTGGTTAGTAATTCGGGTGCTGGTAGGGCTTGGCGGTCAATTTTGCCGTTGGGGGTGAGAGTCCATTCTGTGACTAACACCACGCCACTAGGAACCATATAAGCTGGTAGTACCTCTGTTAAATAATCCCGTAATTCCTTGGTAGTAGGTGGGTTTTCTTTGGGGATCAAGGCGTAAGCTATTAGTCGTTTGCGCCCTGGTAAGTCTTGGCGTACCATGACTACTGCACTGTCTACCGCTGAATGTTTAGTTAAAGCGGCTTCGATTTCTCCTAATTCAATGCGATATCCGTTAAGTTTGACTTGGGCATCTTTTCGTCCGACAAAGCGGATGTTTCCTTGTAAATCATAAACACCGCGATCGCCTGTTTTGTAAAGTCTCGCCCCAGGTTCTAAAGAAAAGGGATGGGGAATAAATGCGGCGGCTGTTAAATCGGGGCGATGTAAGTAACCCCGTGCTAAACTGATACCCCCAATATAAATTTCTCCGGTGACACCAGGGACTACTGGTTGCAAAAATGAGTCTAGCAGATATATTTCTACATTGGCGATCGCTCTGCCAATACTTGGTTCACCGAGTAAGTGGGAACAATTTATTAAACTGGCACACACTGTCGCTTCTGTGGGTCCGTAGGCGTTAAAACAGGAGCGTTTTTCTCCACCCCAACGCCGGAATAAATCCCCAGAAGCTGCTTCCCCAGCCATAATCAAGGTTTGCAATTGCGGTAAATTTGCAGGTTCAATGGCGGCTACCAGGGAGGGGGGAAGGGTGATATGGGTGATTTTCCAAGCGGTTAATTTTTCCCACAGTGCAGCCGATGGAGTCCGATTTGCTGTTTGTTGAGGCAGTCCGGTCTTGGGGGTTTCCCCCAAGAGGAACTGCCGTTGCAGATATAGGGTGGCACCGCTACCCAAAGCCATAAATATCTCAGAAATAGCAGCATCAAAATTCAGAGAAGCAAATTGATAAATGCGACTCTCGGCTGTGACACCAAAACTCTGAGTTTGAGAGCGTACTAGATTTTGTATCCCTGCATGGGTGACGAGAACGCCTTTTGGTTTACCTGTGGAACCAGATGTATATATAATGTAGGCGAGATTTTCTGCTCTGACTCCTAAGTTAGGACGACTAGCGCCATGTATGGGTGATTGTCCCTCATTTTCTAGCAATATAACTTTGACTTCATCTGGAAATAATCCAGGTGGCGGGGTTTCTGCGCTGATAATCAAAGCAGTTTGGCTATTTTCCACCATGAATTGCAGCCGCGCTTCGGGATAACTGCGATCTAGGGGGAGAAAGGCAGCACCTGCTTTTAACACCGCTAACAGAGCAATAATATAGTTAATTGAAGGGTCGAAATATAAGCCGACAATCGACTCATAGCTGATACCTGCCAAGATTAAAATGGCGGCTAATTGATTCGCTCGTTGTTCTAATTCACCATAGGTAATTGCCTTATCGTCACAAACTAACGCCACTGCATTCGGATGTAAATCTGCCTCGGCTTCAAATAACTGGTGTGCCGTGCGGAAGTCTCCCCAAGTTATAACATTAGCTTTGCGATCGCGCTCTTGTGCTGATAAACCTGGAATTTCTCCTAACACCTCATCGGGGTGTTGTGCCAGGTTTACCATAATATTTCCCAGGCGTTCTAGCAATATGTTTGCGGCTGTGGCTGACAAAAATTTTGTCTGGTAGTTGAGTTTTAACAACAGTCCGCTATCGGGAATTACACCTACTGTCAAAGGGTAATTAGTTCTTTCATAAAACTGGATGTCATCAACTTGAAAATTTTGACGCTGCTCTTTTAAACTTTGATCAGCAGGATAATTTTCAAAGACTAAAATACTCTCAAATAAAGATTCACCCGCAGCTAAGGGAATCTCTTTTTGAATATCTGTGAGTTTGCTATATTCATATTCCCGCATCTGTACATGATGCTGTTGAATATTTCCTAGCCAAGTCGCAACGCTAACAGCCGGATTGAGACGAACTCGCATGGGTAGAGTGTTGATAAATAACCCTACCATATTTTCAACTTCTGCAAGTTCCGTCGGTCGTCCGGAAACAGTAACGCCAAATACTACATCTTCCCCAGCACCGTGTTTTTGTAAACACAATGCCCAAGCACCTTGAGCAATAGTATTTAATGTGATTCGCTGGGTTTTTGCCATTTTTTGCAATTGGGCAAATTCGGCTTGATTTAGGCGTAATTCTGTTTCTGCATAAGCAGGTAAATTCGTGACTATTTCTGTTGTTTCTAATTGCCAAGATAGCCGAGTTGATGTAGAAATTTCCGCCAATGTTGAGCGCCAAAATTCCTTGGCTTGTTGACGATTTCGCTCTTCTAACCACTGAATATAATGGCGATAAGGGGGAACTGGTGGTAGGGAATGGGGAACTTGTTGACAGGTTGATTGATAAACAGTCAGTACTTCTTTAAAGATGACTGGTAGTGACCAACCATCAAGAATGATATGATGATGACTCCAAATCCATTGCCAGGTAGAATCATCTAAGCGGATTACAGTAAACCGCATTAAGGTAGGCTGATTCAGGATAAATCCGGTTTGGCGATCGCTAATTAAATATTGCTGCAATTCATCTTTTTGTTGTGTCGTTGATAAATTGCGCCAATCTTGTTGTAAAATAGAAAAATCAACATTTTTGTTGACAATTTGCAGTGGCTGGTCTTGGTTATCCCAAATAAAAGCACTGCGAAGAATTGGATGTCTTTCCACAATCCTTTGCCAAGCAAAGTTAAAATTATCGACATCAAATTTACCGCTAATTTTACCTGTTACTTGTTCAAAATAAATCCCTTCTTCTGGGTTATAAATTGTGTGAAATAACATTCCTTCCTGCAAGGGGGAAAGGGGATATATATCTTCTAAATTCGGAAATCTTGCTTGCAGAGTATCTAAATCACCTTGGGAAATTCGCGCTAAGGGAAAATCTGATGGTGTATATCCACCCACACCAACTTCACAACAATGGCTGAGTATTTCTATCAGGTTTTTATGAAAATTATCAGCCCATTGAGTAATTGTTTCTTCTTGGTGTAAGTTGCAACTATACAACCAATCAACGCGCAATTCTCCTTCGACAACAATGCCATTAATATCAATGATATGTGGGCGTAAGCCTTCGGGATCGCGTGTGGGTTCTATATCTTCATTTAATAAGCGGAATAACTTGTTTTTACCGCTTTCATTTCGCACTTGACCAAGATAATTAAAGCTGATTTGCCCTGTTGTTGGCAATGTCTCTTGGTTAATATATTTTAACAAGCCATAGCCAAAACCGCGTTGCGGAACCGAACGGAATTGTTCTTTAACAGTTTTAATTAAATTATTGCAATTATCCTGGTTTAATTCCAAACGCAGAGGATAAAGTGTAGTGAACCAACCCAGAGTCCGAGTGATATCTAATTCTGAAGATAATTCTTCCCTACCGTGTCCTTCCATCATAATTTGTAGGGTGGAATTTTGGGTAATCTGGCTCAAGGTTTTACCCAAAGCTGCGAGTAATAATTCTTGGGGTTGAGTGCGATAAGCTTTATTCGCTTGAGTGAGAAATCGGTGCGTTTGTTCTTTGGTTAATTGCAGAGAAACTTTTTTAACTGATGCTTCTAAGTTCTCTGTCAAAGAGTTGGGGAAATCAAGGGGTAATTTAGCTGTTTCTCCTTTGACAGTATCAAGCCAAAATTGTGTTTCGGCTTGCATTTTGGTGGAGGTAGCAAACGTGTGTAGAAATTGACTCCACTGTTGAAAAGATGAAGTTCGCGGTGAAAGTTCATTACCACTAATTACTTCCACTAAATCTTGCAATAAAATCCGCCAAGAAACCCCATCAATAATCAAGTGATGGATAACTATTAAAAGTCGAGGCTGACGATTTTCTCCTAAATTAAACCACATCGCACCAGCCAGGGGTCCGTTATGCAAATTTAATGATTTTTGCAAGCGATCGCAAGCTGACTGCATAGCAGCATTTTGTTCTAATTCAGTGAAGAATGCTAAATCAATTATTTCCCAAGAAAAAGTAGCACTGTTTTCTGTATAAAACTGTCGCCAAACTTCTTTCTCTTTTTCAAATCTTAACCGAAAACTATCGTGATGAGAGGAAATCACTTGGATTGCTGAAGCGACTGTTGCTGGTATTAATGATTTATGGACTTCTAAAAGTAAAGCTTGATTCCAATGATGAACATTGGGAATATTCAGGTCAAAAAACCATTTTTGAATGGGACTGAAGAGAACTTCACCTATGGCTGTGGTGGCGGCTATTTCTGGAGCATACATCATTTTGGCTACCGCACCCAGCCGCTGAACTGTTTGTTCTTGAAAGATTTCTTTAGGCGTTAATAACCACCCTTGGCGACGCATTTCTGTGACGACTTTTAATGCTAAAATGGAATCGCCACCTAAATCGAAGAAATTATCTTCAATTCCGATAGAATCTAAACCTAAAACTTTCTCCCAAACGTGACAAATTACCTTTTCTGCATCAGTTTTTGGCGCTGTAAAACTGCGTTTAGCAGCAGCTTGATTCCAATCTGGAATTGGTAAGGCTTTGCGGTTAATCTTACCTTGGGCAGTCAAGGGCATGGCATCAAGAAATATAAAAGCCGCCGGGATCATATAATCAGGCAATCGCTCTTTTAGTTCTGTCCGCAATTGATTTCTATCAATCTGTCCGCTGGGTACTATATAAGCTACCAAACGTTTATCTTCTGGAGTTTCTGAGTAAACGATAACTGTGGTTTCTGCTACTTGTGGGAGTGCGGCTAAAGCTGCTTCAATTTCCCCTAATTCAATCCGAAAACCACGTACTTTTACTTGTAAATCACGACGTCCGAGATATTCAATATCACCATTAGTCAAACGTCGTGCTAAATCTCCCGTGCGATACAGTCTAGCACCTGGTTGTTGGCTGTAGGGGTTGGGAATAAACCTTTGTGCGGTGAGTGTCGGACGATTGAGATATCCTCTAGAGACACCCATACCACCCACATAGATTTCTCCGGAAACGCCCAGAGGTGAAGGTTCTAGGGCATCATCTAGTATATATATAGATAAGTCGGGAATCTGTACACCAATGACGCTACCGCGATTTTGGAAAATATCTTCTTTGAGGATTGGACGATAGGTAACGTGTACGGTGGTTTCTGTAATCCCATACATATTAATCAAACGCGGATAGTTGTCCCCATATCGTTCTATCCAAGGTTTGAGGCTTTGTAATTCTAATGCTTCCCCACCAAAAATAATTGCTCGTAAGCTTAATTTGTCTGCAAATTCTTGGTCAGCGCGTATAAGTTGACGAAAGGCAGATGGAGTTTGATTGAGGATGGTGACGCCTTCTTGTTGTAGCAGTCTGCGAAAAGCTTCGGGAGAACGACTTTCTAAATATGGAACTACAACTAGCTTTCCTCCATATAATAAGGCTCCCCACATTTCCCACACAGAAAAGTCAAAAGCGAAGGAGTGAAATAGTGTCCAAACATCACTTTCGTTAAAGTCAAACCACGCTTCTGTATTCCGCATCAGTCTGACTACATTGTTGTGCGTCACTAAACAACCTTTTGGTTGTCCGGTGGAACCACTGGTGTAAATAATATAAGCTGCTTGCTGGGGGAGAATTTCCGCAGTGAAGGTGAAATCTGCGGTAAATTCTATCCTGTCAATGACCAAGATTTCCGGAACCTTTACCGGTAGATTGGAGAGTAAATTCTCTGCGGTTAATAGTAGGGTAATACCACTATCTTCGGCGATAAAACTTAGTCGTTCTGGGGGATATTGGGGGTCTAAGGGTACATAAGTACCACCTGCTTTCAAAACTGCTAGTAACGAAATTACTAACGCCGCATTTCGTTCTTGAAAAATCCCAACTCTTGTTTCTCTCCCAACTCCTTTTTGTTGTAAAATATAAGCTAATTGGTTGGAGTGTTGGTCTAGTTCCTGATAGGTTAATTTTTGTTCAGCGGTGCTGACAGCAATTTTATCGGGGTGTTTACGGGCGCTATTAATAAAGAGTTCTACTAAGTTTGTCGGTTCCCATTCAGTAGTTAGTCTACTAGAACCTAAAGTTAAAAGTTCTTTGCGTTCGTATGCCGTTAACATCGGTAAAGTGTTAATGCCAACATCCGGCTGACTAACAATGCTAATTAACAGTTGTTGATAATGCGTTAATAACCTCTGGGCTGTTTCTGTGGTGAACAAGTCAGTATTATATTCCAGTGCAACTTGCCATCCTGCGCCAGATGGTTCTAACATTAGACTGAGGTCGAATTTAGCGCCGCCATTATCTATATATATAGGTGTAGCAGTGAGTCCTGGTAACTTAATTTCGCCGATGGGTGCATTTTGTAGGGCAAACAGGGTTTGAAAAATCGGCGAACGACTAGGATCGCGTTTGATTTGCAGTTTATCTACTAAAAGTTCTAAGGGAACATCTTGAAGGGCGTAAGCTGCTATACAAGTTTTAGATATCCGTTGGAGAAATTCTCTAAATGTAGGCTGACCAGAGAGGTCGCCACGTAAAGGTAAACTGTTAATAAAACAACCGATGAGATGAGAAATTTCACTACGTTGACGATTAGCGATCGCACTACCAACGATGATATCAGTTTGACCAGAATAACGAAATAGTAAAACTTGATAAACTGCTAATGCCACCATGAAAAAGGTAGCACCTTCTGATGAAGCCAATGATTCCACCCCAGCGGTGAGGGATACTGGCAGAGGTTCACGCAGCACAGCACCATTGAAAGTTTGGGATGCTGGACGTAATTTGTCTAGAGGCAAATCTAGAATCGGTAAAGGTGCTAATAGGGTGTTTTCCCAATCAGCTAATTGTTGTTGAATAGTCTCTGTTTGTAACCAGCTTACTTGCCATTCAGCATAATCTCCATATTGAATTGGCAGTTCTGGTAAAGAAACTTTTTTGCCTTCAATAAAGGCACTATAAAATTCAGTCAGTTCTTGAACAAATATACCCAAAGACCAGCCATCACTAATAATATGATGCAGATTAATTAACAGAATATGTTCTTGGTTGGATATCTCATACAAAACCGCTCTCATCAATGGTCCAGTGACGAGGTTGAAGGGAAGTTGCGCTTCTGTCTCTAAGATTTGTCTAATACTATCTGCTGCATCTAAAGGTAATTCTAATATCTTCTGCTCTAACTCAAATTCCTGTTCTGTGTGGATAAGTTGAACAGGTTCCCCATCTTCTACAGCAAACGTCGTCCTCAGAATTTCATGACGGTGAATAATTTGACGGCAGGATTTTTCTAAAGCTACTTGGTCAAGATTACCCACCAAATGCAAGGCAATAGGAATATTGTAAGCAATGTTACCAGGATTTAAGATTTCCTGATACCATATCTGCCTTTGCGCCAAAGACAGAGGCAATACATAAACTTCCATAATTTACAGTTGATGTTATTACTTGGAGGTGTTTTCAGTCTGAGACAAAATCTTTAACCAATACTCTTCATCAATGGCTTGATTGCCGGCTAATGGTTCTGTTATAGTTGATGCAGGTCGCTGAAAATCTATGAGTAAAACAATTCTCGTTTGATCAGATTTATTCCAGGCTTCATGCTCAAATGTATCATCAAAAATTAAGCATTTACCTTTTTGCCAACTTCTGGTTTCTTTGTCTACTCTGATAGCACATTCATCGGGTACAATCACGCCCAAATGACAGCGCAACACTGCTTTAGTCACTCCATAATGAGGACCAATATAAGTTCCAGGAGCCAAGGAAGAAAACCCCGCCGTCATCATACCCGGTATCGTTTCAACTAACTTAGTTGTTTGGGGACACAATCGGCAATTCTCCTCTATCTTTTGACCAAAAGCATACAGTCCAAAGACCTCCCATCCTTGGTTGTAAATATTTTTTTCTGGCCAGTCAATAAAGTTTTTGGGTTGCAGTTGCTCTAACTCTTGGCGGATAGTTAACCAATTTGCTTCTAAAGAGGTTGCAAATTCAAAATCACTTGATTCAAAAAACATTTTTTCCAGTATCTTAGTCCTAGTTGGATGTTTTTAAATTAACCTTGAGTAGTCTACCATGCTTTTAACATGTTGTATGACCTAAGTCTAAAAGTTACACAATTACCTTGCCTATGAATGATTCACTTTTAGATAATAAAATACTATGTTAATGTATTTTTCGTAGTGGAGCGAACGTTTGACTACATAAAATACACTGAATTGAGGTTTTTTTATACAAGTATCATCAGAAATTCTCAATACTCAACTCCCTGAAATTTGAAAAATTAATATGAAACTAGAAAATATTCGCGCAATAGTTACTGGAGCAGCCAGTGGAATTGGACGTTGCATCACCTTAGAATTAGCGCGTGCGGGAGCTCAAGTGGTTGGTGGTGATTTGGATGTAGACTCTCTCAAAGAACTGGAAACAGAAAACGTGGGACTACCCGGTAAAATTTACGGTATTCATTTAGATGTAGCTAATGAAACATCGGTCAAGGATTTTATTACCCAAGCTTTTGAAAAGATAGAAGATATTAATACATTAGTCAATAATGCGGGTATTCTCCGTGATGGGTTACTAGTTACACGCGACGAAGAAGGTTGGCTACGGAAATTGCCGACAGCACAATGGAAGCGGGTAATTGATGTGAATTTGACCGGTGCGTTTTTGATGGCACGAGAATTTGCAGCTGCGGCAATTGAGAGAAATATTGCTTCAAGTTTGATAGTCAATATCTCCTCTGTCACAAGATCAGGCAATCCCGGTCAGTCGAATTATAGTGCTTCCAAGGCAGGACTAGATGCAGATACACGCACATGGGCTTTAGAATTGGCACCCTTTGGATTTCGGGTAGCAGGTATCGCACCTGGATTGACAAATACCCCAATTCTCAGTCGGGTATCTCCAGAAGCTTTAGCCCAAATGACAGCCCAAATACCCCTTGGTCGCATAGCTGAACCTTATGAAATCTGGCAGGCAATGCGCTTTATTATTGAATGCGACTATTTTACTGGTAGCGTTATAGATGTAGATGGCGGTGCCCGATTTTAACCCGCAAAAAACCTAGTATCGCAAGTCAAAAGTCAAAAGTCAAAAAGTTTATAGGGCAGTCTTTTTGGCTATCTGGAATAGGTGGTTTATTTATGCGGTACTGTACTATAGCGTTTCCCATGTGGATGAAGTACAGAAGAAAACCTCACCCCCAACCCCTCTCCTTACTAAGGAGAGGGGAGATAAAGCGCAGCTTTATCGGGGTGAGGTTTAGTTGTATCTCAATCAACCGAGAAGTGCTATAGGTAAATCTATATATTATGACCCTTTCTAGGGTAAGGGCATTTTTTTATCAGGTTGCAGATGAGAAAATAACCTCTGCCAATCGATATAATTAGCGTTATCTTCTTTCTGTTTCACCTCAAAGGTGACATTACATGCATTTGAAAATTGTAGCGATCGCACGCAAAGTTCAGCTACATCCTCACGGCTGATTTTACCTCTGATATTATCACCTTGCTCAAAAATTAATTCCTTTCCTCCAGCTTCTTCAGTTAACGCGCAAGGTCTAATAATTGTATAAGCAATTCCACTTTCCCTTAAACTATCTTCTGCCTTTAACTTCCAAGTCAGAATTCCCCCCAATTGTTCATTTAATCTGACTGCTGGTGGTTCTTCCTCTAAATTAATTCCCGGTCTTCCGGGACGAGTTACACCGGCTGAACTCACAAGAACAAACTGTGGTAAATTTGTCCCGTAATAAGCTTTAATTGATTGTAACTGCAAAGAAAAACCACCATCAGAAAACTTAGAATTTAAAGCACCATCGTATTCAAACTTACTTAACATCAATTGAAAGGAGCGGATTTTGCTCTTCTCAATTGGGGGACAATCTTTAACAGTTTTTGCCCGAAATACCGGAATCAAATCGGCAAACGGAATGCGAACATCTATCCAAGTATTTGCCACAGTATCGAAAGAATAGCCGTAACCAATGCCATCCCATACTGCTTCTGTCCGCAGAAAGATTTTATAACGTTTACCGTCACCTCTAACGCGCAATTCGATACCCTCGTAACCAGATAAATTAAAAGGTGGAGTGAAATTTGTAGTTCTCACTGAAGCGAAACCTCCAGAATTTGCGGTGGAAACATTGCCAGTAAATAAAGCTGTATCCTCCACAAATTGCATATTACTTGCACTCACACCACCCATAACTACATCATCCAATGCACCCCAAGTATTCTTCAACTCATCTGATATATTTGCGAAATCAAATATTATCTTTTCGACCGGTTTTGGCAGAGATTTAGCTGCCGCTTGTACCAAGTTTTTCACACCTTGATATTCCACGTTTTCAGGAGTATCACCGACTATTTCCGGTAGGTAAAATTTGATGCCTTGATTGTATTTGGCTCTATCTGCGGTGTCTCCTTCTACAGGCTGGACTCGCACTGCTGTACAACACACCACAGCTTCAATATTACTCATTACCAGGGAAGTCAAAGTTTCCGGTTTAGTAATATCCCCAACAATTAAGTCAACATCATTACCTAAAATATTTCGTGCTTTGTCGATATCTCGGACGAGACATTTCACTTGATAATTTTTTTCCAGCAGTCGTCGCACTACACGCTTACCTACACCACCCGTTGCACCTGCTACCAGTATTGCACTCATGCTTTTTCTCCTAATGGTTTATCTTTATTATCGTTGGCACGACAGATGAAGGAGCGCAGATCTATCTCCAAACCTCAAAGATAAATTAAATATAGGCTGGTAGTAAGCGCTGAAGCGCTTATTTGAACGACTAAAGTGCTTACTACGAGTAAAAAACTTGCTTTTTCTTTAGACTGCAAACATCCGCGCAAAGAAAGCGACTATTTCCGACCAAGCAGAGGTAGTAGCAGCAGAATCGTAGCGATAACCGTCGTCACGCATGAAAGTATGTTCCGCTTCATACAAGAATACTTGGTGAGGTATACCAGCATTCTCAAGTGCTTTAATTAAAGTTTGCCGGTCAGAGTCTGGGATATGGGGGTCAAGAGTACCGAACACCATTAGCATTTCCCCTTTGATTTCGCTTACCCGCTTGATTGTATCAGCTACCCCTTTACCCAGTTTACCACTGGGAATACCCGTAGGATAACAGCAGGCTGCTGCCTTAATTTCGGTTTCAAAGGCTGCCCGAAAAGCTAAATGTCCACCAATACAAAAGCCGAGAGTGCCTATCTTGTCAGAAGAAACCGAACTTTCTGCCTTGAGGAATTCTATCACAGCACGGCAATCAGCATCATAATCTGCGATCGCTGTTCTACGAGCATTATCATTACCCCGCATCCGACCAATATCGTCTGGTTCAATAACCAAACCAACTGATTCAGTTCGATGAAAAATTTCTGGAGCTGCTACCACATAGCCATATCCTGCTAAATAGTTAGCTAGACGAATCATTGCACCGCCTAACTGATAAATATCACTGTAAAATATAATCCCTGGATAAACTCCTGGGGAAGACGGTGCTGCTAGATAAACACGCATTAAACTGTCATCAATTCTTAACTCTACATTGCGTTTAGTGATTTGCACTTTTTTGTCTCCTGTTACACAACTTGGTTAGAGGATGTTTGAAAAGTCTACGGTTGTATCGAGATCCCCCCTAACCCCCTTTTTTAAGGAACAACCTTCTCAAAGTCCTCCTTAAAAAGGAGGATTTAGGAGGATCTAAAATTTTTGATACATCAGCCACCACCTTTGAAACATCCTCTTAGAATGCGCGAATACCTTAATATTGTGATGCAAATGAATGCATTCTTTAATTATTTTCCTTTCTTTCTATATGTAAGTTTTATTAGCATACTTTTATCTAAATTTTTATGTTCTACTTCCGAACCTTATTTAGTTTTCGGAAGGTTTAACAGATATAATTTGACAGCATTTTTAATTTAAATAAACCACAAATGAGACTTAACTTTTTTGTCACTTTCGTAAAATTGGCGTATCAGGTATAAATAATCAGCGAACTAAGTAACATAAATTTGCTACACTAGTCAAAACAAAAAGCCCAATCTAGTTAACTTACACCTTAAATTAACTCATAGCTTTTATGCCTCGTCGAACCTCAGCACCGAAACGCGCTACCACCACAACTCTAGCACCTTCCACCGTCCACGTCCGCCTAGAGGGACTGGAAGGACAACACCAACGTCTCTTAACACAAATTAAGAAAAAACGCACCGAACTGAATAACTTTGTTGAGCAGATGCGCTCTATTGCTACACAAATTTATCAGCGCACTACTCCCAAATTTCAAAAAATAAATGCTCTTGATGAAGAAATTCATGCTCTATTTAATGAAATCCTAACTAAGAAAAAACTTGCAAAACAAACCAGACACAAAATTGAACAAATTTACCGCAATCTTCAACTTGCAGGAATCATCAGTCAAAAAGTCGATGACGACGACGAAGATATAGAATTTGACGAACTATTTGAACCCCACGAAGAAGAAAAGGAAATTCCACACGAATACCGTCAACAACAACCTGAAATAGAATCACCCTCCGCTGCTAGAACCGAGGAATCAAAAAAGATTCGTTCATACTTTTTGCGGTTAGCCGAAATCTTTCACCCGGATAAAGCCACTGACAGTGAAACGCAAATGCGTCATACCGAGATAATGAAAGAAATTAACAAAGCTTACCAAGAAGGAGATTTAGCACGACTGTTGGAAATTGAAAAGAAACATGAGGTAGGAGAAATTATTGATAGCAACAGTGAAGATGATTTAACAAGAAAATGTAATCGTTTAGAACAGCAGAATGAATTCCTCAAAAATCAATACGAAACATTAAAAAAAGAACTTCGCAGCTTTAAGAATACTCCAGAAGGCGCAATGGTTTCCGAATGCAAGAAAGTCAAGAAAAAAGGATTTGACCCAATTGATGAAATATCATTAAAAATTGAGTCTCAGATTAAAATCATATCAGAAATACGCGATTATGTCAAAGACTTTAACTCGGCAAAGATGACTATTAAAGAGTTTCTCGAAGGTCCGGCTGTTCTGAGTTCTTTAAATCAGAGTATGATTGAAGATTTTCTCGATCAGATGTTAGAAGAAATGGGTGAATAAAATATAAAATTAGATATTTTTGCCTCTAAATCACTGGAAATATAAATTCATCAGAGTAGTACATTATGCTTCGATTTCAACCTCCTGGTTTTGGGCATAAAGTCGTCAATACTTCCTTGGGAGGAATGGTTTACTATACGCAAACCACTCCACCTTGGTTAATGGCTGACATTGAGTTACCACCGCTACTGTTTTTGCATAACTTTGGTGGTGGAGCATCTGCTTATGAATGGTCTAAAGTTTACCCTGCTTTTGCCGCCAATTACCGGATATTGGCACCAGATTTAATTGGTTGGGGTGATTCTGCTCATCCAGTGCGAGATTATCAAATCAGCGATTATTTAAATACGATCGCTCAATTTATCACTCAAACTTGTAACACTCCTGTAACTGCGATCGCAGCTTCTCTGACAGGTGCTTTGACAGTGCGTCTTGCGATTCAACAACCTGAATTATTTAAAGCACTGTTTCTCGTTTGTCCTTCTGGATTTGATGACTTTGGGCAAGGTGCCGGACGTAGACTTCCACTTGGGTTAATTAATACGCCACTTTTGGATAATTTAATATATGCCCTTGGTGCTGAAAATGAAATCGCAGTTCGGAATTTTTTACAAAACTTTTTGTTTGCTAAAGCCGAACGGGTATCGGAAGAAATGGTACAGGCTTATTTAACTTCCGCACAACAATTCAATGCTAAGTTTGCTGCATTGGCATTTTTACGCGGCGACCTTTATTTTGACTTAAGTTTGTATATTAAGCAACTGAGAATTCCAACTGTGATGTTTTGGGGTGAAAAAGCACAATTTACCAGCGTCAAATTAGGACGAAGATTAGCAAATCTAAATACAGATGCAATTCGAGATTTTCAGGCGATCGCATCTTCCGGAGTCCTGCCACATTTAGAATTACCAGAGGTGATGATTGGTTTGTTACAGCGCTATTTTTAGGCAATGACGTGAAGTAAGGTGGCAAGATGAGGAGATGGGGGGAGTGGGGGACAATTCTTTACAAAGAAGGGCAAAAGGGGAAAGGGCAAGGGGTAAAGGAAGAAGAAAAAACTTTTCCCTACATGGTATAAAGCCCCTCCGCATTAAATATGGGGTTTATGAGTCCCCTTTCCCCTTTCCCCCTCTTTCTCATATTACCCATTACCCCTTACCCATCTTTTTCATCACTGACTGGTATACACGGATTCTTTTGTTTTGGGTTTCTTCTTGGATTTGATTGACTTGGTGGGAGGTTTTTGGACTTTTAGTTTGGGAGGACGACAGCGATCGCAATACAAGGGTTGTGATGGAAAGCAAGTGCGTTCAACCACCAGATTGCATGATTTACAGACAAAGCGATACACTTTTTGCTTAATCACACGAACGTGAGCCTTGACAAAAACTTCCTTAGATTCCACCGATTTGTTCCTTTCACTGAATAGTAATTTTATGTCTGAGTTGTCTGAGATTCTGAGTTTACTCGAAACAGAGCGCGATCGCTACGTCTTAGAAGTAGTTGAGTTAGAACGTCGTCTATCATTAGTCCGCAAGCAGATTACTACTCTAGAAGCTCTAATATCAGGGTACGCCCTAGAAGAGCAAATGTATCAACCTCAAAGACGTATATCTGATTCAACCTCAAGTACAGCTGTGCTCTTGAATAGTCAAGATGAAGTTGAGCACTCCGAAATTGAGCATTCCGAACAGACAGCTTCTCAACTAGTTGATTCTACCGCTCTTGTCAAAAACGAACCGGACATTTCTGACATTCCCAAATTGACCATTGTGAGAAAACCCGGAACTTTACCTTTACTAGAAGAATTCCAAGATTACTCGATTCAGAATGCCATTTTAATTTTGATGCGTCGGCGACCAGAACTGCATTTTCACGTCGATGCAATTGTCCGCGACTTATATGGCGATCAATTAACGTCGTCACAGTTTAAAACCGCAAAAACCAACGTGAGTAAAATGCTCTCCACAGGTGTGCAACTGGGTTTATGGTATCGGGTATTTCGTGCATTGGGTGTCTATACATTACGTTACGAAAAAGGAGTGACAAGCAAATCTATTGGGAAATAGGGCATGGGGCATTGGGCATTGGGCATTGGGCATTGGGCATTGGGCATTGGGCATTGGGCATTGGGCATTGGGAATGGGTTATTCCTCTCCCTTGTCTCCCTTGTCTCCCTTGTCTCCCTTGTCTCTCTTGTCTCCCCACTGCCTTAGATGTGGTTTACTTAATAGTGGCACAGTGTAACTGTTGTTCAGCAAATGCTGTAAAGCTAGGGGGTGCAATGTCTAGAGTGAGTATTTGTTGGCGCTGGTTCTTGAATATTGCAATAAGTAGCATGAGTGAATTATTGGGCTTTGAGACGAGTATTAAGTCCTAGTCGGCGCTTCAGCGCTGAAGCGCTAATCTACATATTATTATCGCGAATGAGGCTTTGAACTCCATTAATGAGGCTTTGAACTCCATTAATGAGGCTTTGAACTCCATTAATGAGGCTTTGAACTCCATTAATGAGGCTTTTAGCTCCATTAATGAGGCTTTGAACTCCATTAATGAGGCTTTTAGCTCCATTAATGAGGCTTTTAGCTCCATTAATGAGGCTTTTAGCTCCATTAATGAGTTTATCCTGAATGCGATTCCCCAATGCCTCATTAAGGCACCAAAAGACGGAAGACCGCAACCGACAATCAGAATTAAACGCTCTTTAAGTAACCAAACAAAATTAATTACAGTCATTGCGACGCAAGGAAGCAATCGCAAGTGCTGAGATTGCTTCTCCTGTCGGAGACGCTCCGCGAACATTTCGCTTTGCTACATTCGCTTCGGACATTGTGTAATTAATTATGTTTACCTACTTATAAAACCCCCATAAGCGTGGGCATTACTGAGTTTAAGCTTTTTACTACTGCACTCCTGCCTCAGCAAGTGCCTCTAGATGAAAGGCAAGATTGTTAAGCGACATTTGAATTTCGTTACTGTAAGAAAGGCTTCTCCATCTTCGAGTCGTGGCATTATCTAGCGCCGTTGTATCCAAGTATCGCGCAAAAACTACTAGCCTCTGTGAGTCAGTTTCCGCTAGCGCTAAATCTTCTAAGAATTCTTGAGGTGTCATAATTTCCAATTCCATTCATGTTCAAGTTCCGAGCCTTTATATTTTTGCCACACCTGCATTTAAATTTCTGATATCAGCTTACCCAGATTCAAAAGCTTGAGCGAATGAGTTTATCCGGGATACACTCGTCCTTTCCAAGCACCCCCTCGTCCTTGCCAATGACGCAAAGCAGAGTCTAAAGTCATGAAAGTATAGAGAAAAGCGATCGCACTCAAGCAAAATATTAACCATACAGGACATTTATAAAAGCGGATGGTAGGTAAATAAGCCAGACTCATCAGCAGCCATGTCAACAAACCTATAAATGCCATTCCCCAATGCCCCATCAAGGCACCCAAAATAAGACCCAAAGGTGGAACGATATAAATCAAAGTCATCCCCACTAAAGTCAAAATTAACAGCAATGGCGAATAATTCAATTGCGTATAAGCAGTACGCGCAACCATATCCCAAATCGTAGTTAAAGAAGGATAGGGACGCAAACTGCGAGTTAAAGTACTTAATCCCAGCCAGATGCGACCGGTGGAGGAGGATGGGGAGATAGGGAGAGGGGGAGATGGGGGGAAAGAATTATTTATCCCCTTTTCCCTAGTTCTTAGTCCTCCAGACTTAATGGCGTTAGCAAGAGCGCAATCATCAATTAAAGCGTGTCGTACAGTTTTAATTCCACCGATGCGATTTAAGGCTTCTCTACGAATTAGAATACAGCCTCCGGCAGCTGCGGCTGTTGGATTATTTGGATCGTTAACCCAGCGAAAGGGATAGATTTTTTGGAAGAAAAAGACAAAAGCCGGAATTAAAAATTGTTCCCAAAGGCTTTTACAGCGAAGTCGCACCATCACCGAAACCAAATCTAAGTTATCTTTTTCAGCTTTGGCAACAAGTCGGCGAAGATTTGCAACATCATGCTCAATATCTGCATCCGTGAGCAAATAATAGTCTGGTTTTTCTAAAGACGCGACATCTGGTTTTTCTAAAGACGCGACATCTGGTTTTTCTAAAGACGCGACATGTCGCGTCTCTACAGCTTGAATGCCTTGTTCAATTGCCCATAGTTTACCAGTCCAGCCGGGAGGTAGGGCTTGGGCAGAAACAATATGTAATTGTTGTGATTTATTTAAAGCGTGTGACACACCTAAAGCTATATCTGGAGTGCCATCTGTGCTGTGGTCGTCTACTAAAAATACGCTGAAGGAACCGTGATAATCTTGACGTAGAAGCGATCGCAAACTAATTGGTAGCAAATCAGCTTCATTACGTGCCGGAACTACCGCACAGACGGTAGGTAATGATTCTAGCATTGTTTCTCCTACCTCTAGCCGCTGGTCTGTTCGCCAAAACTGACCCCGCAAAGTTAATAATCCAATCCAAATTACCAAACATAAGAGCATTACCCCGAATATAATTCCTTCCATAACCTCTTGCCAATTCACTGCCTCTGTGAGCAAAATACTATGTTTGCTGATTGTAAGCAAAGAACTTTTTTTGTAATGCTGTGTCGGTAATCTTGTTCAGATTGAGTAATATTACATGCAAACTCAAGATAGGGTAACAGTCAATCAAGTTACAGAAGCGATCGCCAAGAGCCAAAATCATCTTCTCTCGATTCAAAATCCCGGTGGTTATTGGTGGTCAGAGTTAGAATCTAATGTCACTATCACCGCTGAAGTTGTCCTTCTACATAAAATTTGGGGGACAGACTCTCAAAGACCTTTACACAAGGTCGAAACCTACCTACGTTCTCAACAACGACAGCATGGTGGCTGGGAACTCTTCTACGGCGATGGCGGAGAACTCAGCGTTTCCGTAGAGGCTTATATGGCGCTGAGGCTGCTAGGTGTCTCTCCAAGCGATCCGGCAATGAGAAGGGCGCGAGATTTTATTTTACAACGCGGCGGCGTCAGTAAAACTCGCATCTTTACAAAGTTTCATTTAGCACTGATTGGCTGCTACAACTGGCAGGGCATTCCCTCGATTCCACCAGCAATTATGCTTCTGCCGGATGCTTTCCCATTTAATATTTATGAACTGTCGAGTTGGGCAAGGTCAAGCACTGTCCCTTTATTAATTGTCTTTGATGATAAGCCGATTTATCAAACCGATTCAGCGATCGCTTTAAATGAGTTGTATGTTGAAGCTGCAGATATCCAATTTGAATTACCTCGCAATGGCGATTGGACAGATTTATTCATCACTTTGGATAATGCTTTCAAGTTAGTAGAAAACTTGAATTTAATGCCTTTGCGCTCTGAAGGTATCAAAGCCGCAGAAAAATGGATTTTAGAAAGACAAGAAGCAACCGGTGATTGGGGCGGAATTATTCCGGCGATGCTAAACTCAATGTTAGCTTTGAAGTCGCTTAATTACGATGTTAACGATCCGATTGTCGTTAGGGGTTTGCAAGCAATTGATAATTTTGCCATTGAAACTGAAGATTCCTACCGAATACAACCTTGTGTTTCTCCAGTTTGGGATACAGCTTGGGCAATGCGTGCTTTAATCGAATCTGGTTTAGCAGCAGATCATCCGGCAGTAGTTAAAGCTGGACAATTCTTGTTAGATAAGCAGATTTTGGATTATGGTGATTGGGCAGTTAAAAATCATCAAGGTAAACCCGGTGCTTGGGCATTTGAGTTTGAAAATCGCTTTTATCCAGATGTAGATGACTCTGCTGTGGTTGTCATGGCGTTGCAGATAGCGAAACTACCTAATGAACAATTAAAGCAGCAAGCGATCGCCCGCGCTATTAATTGGATTGCTTCGATGCAATGTCAAGCTGGTGGTTGGGCAGCATTCGATCTCAACAACAATCAAGAATGGCTTAATTTAGTGCCTTATGGTGACTTGAAAGCGATGATCGATCCAAACACCGCTGATGTCACTGCCAGAGTATTAGAAATGCTGGGGGAATGCAAACAGTCAATTGATACTCAAAGCTTTGAGAAAGCGCTTTTTTATCTCATCAACGAACAAGAAACCGATGGTTCCTGGTTTGGTCGTTGGGGAGTAAACTACATTTATGGAACTAGTGGTGCACTTTCCGCTCTTGCTTTAGTTGCACCGCAGACTTACAAAAGCAGTATCGAACGCGGTGCAACTTGGTTACTCAAATGTCAAAACCCCGATGGTGGTTGGGGTGAAACTTGTCGCAGTTACAACGATCCTAGTCTGAAAGGACAAGGAAAAAGTACAGCATCCCAAACTGCTTGGGCAATAATAGGTTTGATTGCAGCAGTTGAAGCGATCGCAATAATAGCACTGCCCGCAATTCAAAAAGGAATTAACTACCTTTTAGCGACTCAACAATCAGATGGTACTTGGGACGAATCAGAATTTACAGGTACTGGCTTTCCCTGTCACTTTTACCTCAAATACCACCTTTATCAACAATATTTTCCTTTAATAGCTTTAGCCCGCTATCATAATCTCTAGCTTTAGAGACGTTCCACCGGAACGTCTCTACGACGGTAGATATGTTTTTATTACTGTTAATTAAACGGACATGATATCATCTAAACATTCATTTTCAGACGTTACCTATTTGAGAAATAACTATGAAAAAAAACAAAGCTTTTAGCAGTGCTGGAAAACTCACAGCGCTTTTATTCTTAATAACTATTTTTCTTACCCCTTTTATAATAGTAAACGCTGGACAACGCGGCGTATTAATGCACTTTGGACAAGTTCAAGACACAATACTAGGAGAAGGAATTCACGTAATTATTCCTGTAGTTAATACTGTCCAAAAAATGAGTGTTCGAGTCCAAAGTCAGGAAATTCCGGCAGAAGCATCCTCAAGAGATTTACAAGATGTATTCACCGATGTAGCGCTCAACTGGCATATTATCCCAGAAGAAGTAAATGCCATTTTTCAACAAATTGGAGATGAAAAAACTGTTATACAGCGGATTATAAATCCAGCGGTTCAAGAAGTACTCAAAGCCGTGATCGCAAAGTATACTGCTGAAGAAGTTATCACAAAAAGGGGAGAAGTGAAAGCAGGAATTGACAATGCACTAAGCACACGTCTAATTAACTATCATATTGCAGTTGATGATATTTCTCTAGTGCATGTCCACTTCTCTCCGCAATTTAGCCTAGCAGTGGAAGCAAAACAAATTGCTGAACAAGAAGCAAAGCAGGCAGAATTTATCGCGTTGAAGGCATCAAAACAAGCTCAAGCAAAAGTGAATCTTTCAAAAGGAGAAGTAGAAGCAAATAGTTTGCTGCGTGAGACTTTGACTTCTCAAATACTGCAACGTCAAGCAATAGAAAAATGGGATGGCAAGTTGCCATTAATTATTGGTAAGGACGTTCCCAAATTTTTAAATTTGAGAGATTTGGTAGATGCTAATAAAAATTGATGGTATTGTTGGTTGTTGGTTGTTAGTTGTTGGTTGTTGGTTGTTAGTTGTTAGTTGTTAGTTGTTAGTTGTTAAGATTTACCACTATCCACTAACCACTATCGACTATCCACTATCCACTAACCACTATCCACTATCCACTATCCACTATCCACTAACAACTAACCACTTTTTATTAACCATTAGAGAATAAAAGGGGAGTATCAAGAATCTTAAACTGGATTAAGAGGATAATCACTAGAGTAAAGACTGTTGAGGAAACTAAACCCGTGAATATCTCTTTTTTCAGGTTACGTTCTTTATGCTCATTTTGAAAAACATCTACAGACCCTAATTGCATTAAGAGAATTCCGATAACGTTAGATAGCCAGTAGCCGATAATTGAACAAGGTACAAGTAACTTTGGAGAAAATAAACTACACATATATCCAAAACCATAAGCGATTGGCAGATTGAATAATAAATCATTCCACCAACATAATGGCGATAGTAAATATCCAAGTACTAAAAAGAATCCCCCTCGGAGTTTTTTCCAAATGTCTGGTTTGATGACCTCATTCGCGGTTTGTGATGATTCGTCAGACGTGGTTTGTCCAGCTACGCTCAATTGAGTGACTTCTTGGATAGTTGCCATATACTTCCATAATTCCTGTCGGCTTACCGTAGTTTATATAAAAACGCAGGAAAAGTCTACTCTACCAATAGAAAGATATCTATGCAGTGGAATGCGAACGCCGAGAGCTTGGGGTGATATCATGTCCTAATAATCACACATACTGTAGAGACGTTCCGGCGGAACGTCTTTACGACGGTAGGTAGGTTTTTATTAGTGTTAATTAAACGAACATGATATGAGGCAGCAGGTGCGAGAAACGGTGCAGTGATATTCCGCTTGATTTGGTAGAAGGAGTTAGATGGCGATCGCTACCGGGAGATTTTCCGTCTTGGCAGACGCTTTTTCATTTTCTGGTGCGTCCCATCAATAAGCTGAACTTTTCCCTAGAGTTTCACCGGAGATAAATCAACTTCAGGATTAGCGATCGCTTTCTCATAAAAATTCTAGCTTTATTACTATCAAAGTTGTCAGTACTGGCTAACTTCTCGTTACATTAGAGAAACTACGCTGGTGACTCACCCAGGTGTCGAATGCTGCAAGTAGAACAGATATTACAAAATCGTTACCAAATTCAACGTCAACTCGGCAATAATGGAGTTCGCCAAACTTGGCTAGCAACAGATTTACAAGCGACTGACGTTGATAATTCTCTTGTTGTAGTTAAACTCCTTGCTTTTGGCGGTACTGTACAATGGGATGATCTTAAACTTTTTGAACGAGAAGCACAAATTCTCAAACAGCTAAATCATCCCCGCATTCCCCGATATCTCGATTATTTTTGTGTCGATGACCGAACACTTTGGTTTGGGTTGGTGCAAGAATATATTCCCGGTGAATCGCTCAAAGAACAACTGAATGCCGGGAAAAGGTTTAGCCAAAAAGAAGTTAGAAAAATTGCTGTAGAGATTTTAAAGATTCTCATGCATTTGCATGAGTTAAATCCTACAGTATTGCATCGGGATATTAAACCGAGTAATTTAATTTGGGGTGAAAATAATCATATTTATTTAGTTGATTTTGGCGCAGTTCAAGATAAAGCGGCAAAAGAAGGTGTAACTTTCACTGTGGTGGGAACTTATGGTTATGCACCGATGGAACAATTTGGAGGTAGAGCGGTTCCAGCGTCGGATCTCTATGCACTGGGAGCGTCTTTAATACATTTATTAACAGGTACTGCTCCATCTGATTTACCAGTGCAGGAATTACGGATTCAATTTACTGACCGAGTTAATCTTAATTCGGGTTTTGTCAGTTGGCTGCAAAAGATGGTAGAACCCGCGCCAGAACAGCGATTTACAAGTGTTCGTGAAGCTTTGGAGGCACTCAATAATGGTCTTGCTCTCAAAAGGGCTAGAAACAATCAAGAGTTGCAGCGTAAAGAAATAATAAATAACTCTGGGTGCGGGATAAATAATACAATAGAACAAGTTCCTGATGAGATTAAGGGGTGGAACTGGGGTGCATTTCTATTGCCTTGGTTTTGGTTGTGGACTAATCAAGTTTGGGTAGGATTATTATGTTTTGTACCGCAAACTGGTTTTGTCGTTACCCTCGCTCTCGGTGCAAAAGGTAATGAATGGGCTTGGAAAAGTAGAAGGTGGCGGAGTATCGAACAATTTAAAGAACATCAAAGAGGTTGGGCGATCGCTGGGCTGATGATTGGTGTACCAATTAGTTTAGTCATCTGGTGGGGTGCGATCGCTTTTATTGCCTCAATGCTGTAATTAGAAATTGGGCAATGGGCAATGGGCATTGGGAATGAGAGATTCTTTCTATGCCCTATGCCCCATGCCCTATGCCCCTTGCCCTATACCAACAGGACAAGCAACATTTGTGCCACCTAACCCGCAATAACCGCCGGGATTTTTGGCAAGATACTGTTGATGGTAGTCTTCTGCGTAATAAAACTCAGAAGCATCTAAGATTTCTGTAGTAATCTTGCCATAACCTGCGGCGTTGAGGGCTTCTTGATAAGCATCTCTTGATGCAATAGCCTCTTGCTTGTGAGTGTCAGAATAAACGTAAACTCCGGAACGATATTGAGTGCCGGCATCATTTCCCTGACGCATTCCTTGGGTGGGATTATGGCTTTCCCAGAAGGTTTTGAGCAATTGTGAGTAACTAATCACCTTGGGGTCAAACACAACTAGCACAACTTCATTGTGACCGGTCATGCCACTACATACTTCTCTATAGGTAGGGTTGGGAGTTGAACCCGCAGCATAGCCTACAGCAGTAGTGAAAACTCCGTCAAGTTGCCAGAATTTGCGTTCTGCACCCCAAAAGCAGCCCATACCAAACACTGCCGTTTCCATACCTTGGGGGAATGGTGGCTTCAACGGATTACCGTTAACATAGTGACGGTTGGTTAGTGGCATTTCTTCTGCCCGTCCTGGCAAAGCTTCTTCAGGAGTGGGTACGGTTAGTTTTTTACCAAATCCAAATATCGCCATTGTTTTTGCTTTAATTTCTTTACCTTAGTTTACATTGTAAAGATTTTGGGTATGTGATGGTATTCGGCGATCGCCCTAAATTCCAGGTTTTAACCGATCCAAAGCCAGATTTAATTTTAAGACATTGACTCCAGGTTCACCAAAGATGCCGAGAAAGCGATTATCGGTGTTTTGAGAAATTAGAGTTTCGAGTTGGTTGGGTTGGAGTTGTCGCGATGAAGCTACACGGGCAATTTGCGCTTTTGCTCCTTCCGGGGTAATGTGGGGATCAAGGCTGGAAGCAGAGGTGTAAACTAAATCTGCTGTCGGTTGCACCCCGGCTTTTTTCAAACGAGGTAAATCACCTTCGTCGTTTTTTCCAAGGATGCGATCGCGCAATGCCGGATTACTAGGAGCCAAGTTGCTAGCACCAGATACCCCAGTTTTTAACACTCCGGCTTCATCTTTTTTCGGGTCTGCTGTACTATAGCTAGTGGTGCTGGGACGACTATTAAAGTAGCGATCTGAAGTAAAAGGCTGACCAATTAAGGCAGAACCGACAATTTGATTTTGGGCATTCTTAATTAGACTACCATTTGCTTGAAAGGGAAATGCAATTTGTCCGAAGGCAATCATCAGCAAAGGATAAATAATAGCCGTAATCACCCACAATAATAAGGTAGAACGAACGGCTCTACCGGCATCGCGTGCAAAACTCATTAGAATTTCTCCGGTACAAACATTACAAAAAAGAGATATGTTGAAAGACTCACAACCACTAATCCTAATAGTCCTAATGCCCAAGATTGAGGACGGGAAAGTGTTTCACCTGTAGTAGCGTAGACCATAGGTGCTACTATTAAGTTGAAACACATTGCTAAGAACAAATACAATGGCAGCTTTTGTCTGCGCCATTCATCCCAAATTTCGGTTACTGTTTCTAATGTTTGGGCTGAGATTTGTTGTGATGGTACAAGATGTTTTTTCATTGTCTTGCTTTGTAGTCGGCGCTTCAGCGCTGAATCGTTTATTTTGATGACATTATGTAGCTTTGTAGTCCGTGCCCAAGCGCTGTTAGCGGAGCTTTCCCCTAGGGTAGCGCTTACTACGAAAGAGAAAAATTAATAGGACTTACGCAAAAACTCTCCCAAACTCTTATTTCTCTGTGTCCTCTGCGTCCTCTGCGGTTCGTTCTCTCTTAATTTGGCGTAAGTCCGAATTAAGATAAGGGTAGGATAATATCGATCAGCTTGATGGCAATAAAGGGCGCAATTACGCCACCAACACCATAAAGTAGGATATTACGTTTTAGCAGTTGATCTGCTGTTAGGGGACGAAACTTGACCCCTTTGAGTGCTAGGGGAATTAGTGCCGGTATAATTAAAGCGTTGTAAATCAGGGCTGAAATGATTGCAGATTGGGCGCTTTTGAGTCCCATAATGTTAAGAGCGCCAATTCCTGATGCTGCGAAGATTGTGGGAATGATGGCAAAATATTTGGCGATGTCGTTGGCAATAGAAAATGTGGTTAATGCTCCACGGGTAATTAGTAACTGTTTACCAATGGTCACTAAGTCAATTAACTTTGTGGGGTCGGAGTCTAAGTCTACCATATTCGCAGCTTCTTTCGCCGCTTGCGTTCCAGAGTTCATCGCTACCCCCACGTTTGCTTGAGCTAGTGCCGGTGCATCGTTGGTACCATCCCCGGTCATGGCTACAAGTTTACCTTGTGATTGTTCAGAGCGAATTACCTCAATTTTGTCTTCTGGAGTGGCTTCGGCGATAAAATCGTCAACTCCCGCCTCTTGAGCAATTACCTCAGCGGTAATGCTATTATCACCTGTAAGCATGATGGTTTTCACACCCATCCTGCGGAGTTGATCGAAGCGTTCGCGCAAACCTGGTTTGACTATATCTTTGAGATAAATAACCCCGTAAATATCATTCTCCTGACAGACGGCTAAGGGTGTACCTCCTAAGCGGGAAACTCGCTCATAAGCTGCGTCTAAGTCGTCGGGAATTTTACCCCCACGGGAACGAACAAAGCCTTTAATTGAGTCCACCGCACCTTTACGGACTTGTTTACCATTGGGTAAATTAGTACCACTCATGCGAGTTTTGGCGGAAAACTCCACACCCTCTGCATTTTTAGGATTTAAGCTTGTCTCAACTTGGTATTTTTCTGCTAGTGTGACGATTGAGCGACCTTCGGGCGTATCGTCAAATACACTACCAATTAAAGATATTTGCGCTACATCTTCTACTGAATGACCGTTGACTGGAATAAACTCATTAGCCATCCGGTTGCCTAAGGTGATAGTGCCGGTTTTGTCCAGTACTAAGGTGTTGATGTCACCGCAAGCTTCTACTGCTCGTCCAGATGTGGCAATGACGTTGAATTGGGCAACTCTGTCCATCCCCGCAATCCCGATCGCACTCAACAATCCACCAATTGTAGTAGGAATCAAAGCGACTAGCAGGGAGATTAAAATGGCAACGCTAACACCAGCACGCAAACTGCTACCCGCTTGGGCACCATAAATTGTGCTGACAAAATTGGCAATGTAGCCGGCGAAGGGGGGAACTGTGGAAACTACAATTAAGAATACTTGCGTCAGCACCGCAAGCAGTACTGTGAGAGCGATTTCGTTGGGTGTTTTGCTGCGTTCGGCGCCTTCTACCAGAGCAATCATGCGATCGATAAAGCCTTGACCGGGATCGGCTGTAATCCGAATGACTAATTCGTCAGAAAGCAAGCGTGTACCACCAGTAACAGAACTCGAAATATCTGTTCCCGGTTGCTTCAGTACAGGGGCAGATTCTCCAGTAATGGCAGACTCATCGACTGAGCCGATACCTTGTATAACTTCGCCATCAGCGGGCATCATATCACCAGCAATCACCTTTACTTGATCGCCCCGCCGCAATTCGGTAGAGTTAACTTCTTGAATTGTACCATCGGGCAGCATTTTACGAGCGTTGGTATCCGATCGCGTAGATTTGAGTGCATCTGCTTGAGCTTTACCGCGTCCTTCGGCAACGGCTTCGGCAAAGTTGGCAAAAACAACTGTAAAAAATAAAATCAAGGTGATCAAGCCATTTAACAAGCGTTGCTGGTTGACATCTGCTTCAATTGTGCCGAATAAGTTGGGGTTGAGAGTTACTAAAAAAACGACAATTGTCCCGATCCAGACAATGAACATTACTGGGTTTTTGACGGCATTTCGCGGATTTAGCTTGACAAATGACTCACGAATTGCTCTTTGGTAAAGTCCGCGCATATCTGCTTTGGGAGTGTGTCTGCGCGATTCACGGGTTTGTTGTTGGGGGGAAGTGGTGGTTTGCATATATTATGGGGGACTGGGGACTGGGGACTGGGGACTGGGGACTGGGGATTGGGCATTGGGCATTGGGGAATGCGGACTGGGGACTGGGGATTGGGCATTGGTAATAATTATTTTCCTAGTCCCTATTCCCTATTCCCTATTCCCTATTCCCCAGTCCCTAGTCCCTAGTCCCTAATCCCCATTACCCAATACCTTTTGCTATTTGAAAGGCTTCACCAATTGGTCCTAATGCTAGGACAGGGAAGAAGGTGAGGGCGCCGAGGATGAGAATTACACCGGCAGTTACTCCTGTAAATAGTCCGGTATCGGTTCGCAATGTCCCAACTGTGAGGGGAACGGGTTGTTTGCGGGATATACTATCGGACAGAAATAATAAACCGACGATGGGGACATAACGTCCAACTAATAAGCTGAAGCAGGTACTCAGATTCCACCATAAAGCGGTTGCGGTTGGTGCTGTACCTGTGGCGATCGCTAACGGGGATGGTTGAGAATCGCCTAAGCCTTCAAATCCAGATCCGTTATTAGCCGCAGCTGAGGCGTATTCGTAAATAACTTGGGAAAAGCCGTGAAAACCAGGATTGCTAATTCCCGCTAATTGGTCGGGAAATGCTAAAGTTATCCCCGCAGGTATTAAAATCGCAATGGGGTGGACTAACAAAATTAGGAAACTGGCAAGGACTACTTCCCGCTTTTCAATTTTGCGTCCGAGAAATTCGGGGGTGCGTCCCACCATTAAACCTGTGGCAAATACTGCCAAAATTAAGTAAGCAAACAAATAAGCGGTTCCTGTACCCTGTCCCCCAAAGACTATCTGAAGGAACATATTCGATAGGGTGACGAAACCTCCGTTGGGCATAAAGGAATCGTGCAAGCTATTGACGGCGCCGCACATGGTTGCGGTGGTGAAAACGGCAAACAATGCAGATTGTGCCCAGCCAAATCTAACTTCTTTACCTTCTAAATTTGGCTGCTGTGAACCTAAAAGCGTGTTGATGGTGGGATTTCCGTTATATTCACCGATCGCTGTAATGATGATAAACACTACCAGAATTGCCAAGGGAATGCTGTAAACTAACCATGCTTGTTTGAGGTTATTTGCAAACACTCCATAGGTATATATCAATGAGGTAGGTACTGACATCAGTGCTACAACCTGAATTAAGTTAACTAAGGGATTTGGATTTTCAAATGGGTGTGCTGAGTTGATGGCAAAAAATCCACCTCCATTTTCCCCTAGTTCTTTGATGATTTCAAAGTGAGCAACCGGACCGCGAGCGATCGCCTGACTAATGGTAGGATCTTCTAAGGTGGGAACTACTACAGCACCGGCTAAAGTTTCCGGAACTCCAGCCGCCATCAGCACAATTGCCCCAACAATACTAATGGGTAGCAAAATCCGCATAATTGCGCGAATTAAGTCTACATAGAAGTTGCCCAAAGGTCTACCTGTCAAACCCCGAATAAAGGCGATCGCTACTGCAATTCCTGTAGCTGCCGAGGTAAACATGTGATACCCCAACCCTAACATTTGGCTGGCGTAACTCATATAAGTTTCACCAGAATAATGCTGCTGATTGGTATTGGTGATAAAAGAAATGGTAGTATGTAATGCTGTATCCCAAGTCGGCGCACCTATTTTGTTCGGGTTCAGCGGTAGCCATCCCTGATTCATAATGATGAAGAATATCAGGAATGCCATGACTACATTACTGTACAAAATTGCCCGTGCATATTGCCAGCCAGTCATGCTTTCTCTAGCTTGAACTCCGATTAAGGAATACAAAACTCGCTCAACGGGGTTTAAAATGGGATCGAGAAAGGTTCGTTGTTCGAGAAACACACGCGCCATGTATCGCCCAAATATCGGGGTAATCGCTACTACAATTGCTACCGTTAAGGCAATTTGAATCCATCCTTGTAACATTTTTCAACTAATTATTACTAAAATTTTTACAAGCAGAAAGAATTACTTAGCATTTGAATAAGTGGAATAGTTTCTATCATTTCTCAATTTCTTAATGGAAACAAGGGATAGAGGCATATAAAATTAGTTTATTTTTATGTTTAGCGTTTATTAAACTAAGTAAACGATGTTTAGAAAAAATATATCTTTGCCAAATAGCATATATTGTAGAATTGTAGAGACGTTACGCCGGAACGTCTTTACTTAACAACCGGCGGAAGGTCTTTACGATGTTTAGAAAAAATATATCTTCGACAAATAGCATATATTGTAGAGACGTTCCGGCGGAACGTCTCTACTGTTATGGTAAAATTAGTCAAGATAAAATATTGATTTAATATATATAAAGAAATAAATAACATAATTTAGTCTAAGGATGGTTTCGTGAATGGTAGATTTAAAAGGATTTTACTGGCTAACAACTCACGCTTAGGCAAATCTTTGCTGATTGAGGGATTGTTTATCATTGTTTTAGTTTTGGAGTTTTCCACGCCCAGTGATTATGTATTTGGGTATCTTTACACTGGACCGATTCTGCTGGCAAATTCTTGGTTAAATGAGAAAGCAACCTTGCAAGCAACATGCGTGGCAATGTTTTTAACGATGTTGAATTTGTGGGTACCTGGGGGTCAACCAATTGTTGCTTCAACGGTGGCAGATCGAGCGATCGCAGTTATGGCTTTGATGGTAACAGGACTTTTAAGTCAACGTCTACGACGAACCCAAGAAGCGATCGCACTCACGCAAGGGAAGCTAGAAGCACAGGAACAATTAGTTAAACTAAGAGAAGATTTTGCTTCTACACTCACTCACGATTTGAAAACACCTCTTTTGGGAGCAATTGAAACTCTCAAAGCTTTCCAACAAGAAAAATTTGGCATCGTTTCGTCGCAACAGCACAAAGTCTTAGCAACGATGATTCATAGTCATGATAGCTCTTTGCAATTTGTGGAAACTTTATTAGATATTTATCGTAATGATACTGAAGGTTTAAAGCTGCATTTAGAACCTGTGGATTTAACTGTATTGGCAGAAGAAGTAGCCACTACTTTGATCGAAGTCGCTGCAACCCGACGAGTTAATTTATGCTTTCGCTATGGGGAGTCAGATTTTCGCTCGTCGTTGTGGGTAAAAGGTGATGCTTGGCAATTGCAACGAGTATTGACAAATTTACTGATTAATGCAATAAACCATTCCAGAAGAGGCGATCGCGTGGAAGTAGTATTAGAATCTCAAACTTGTTATCAAGTTGTCAAGATTTTAGATACTGGTGCAGGTATTGCCCCAGAACAGTTTCCCCACTTATTTGAACGATTTTATCAGGGACATAGCGATCGCCAAGCTAAAGGTTCAGGATTGGGGCTTTATTTATCTCGGCAAATTATTGAAGCACATAACGGTATAATTTGGGCAGAGAACAGAACTTATTCTCAAGATATCTCCACAACTACCAAAAGTGGAGCTATGTTTGGGTTCAAGCTCTCAGTTTACCCATATCAGCCTTCTTAAGCTGTGCTGTGATGCCGTCCACTGAACTAAAAATTCTCTTGGTTGAGGATGATGAACTTTTCCGCTTGGGATTGCAAGTACGATTGCAGCAAGAAGCTGGCTTAGAAATTGTAGCTGAGGCTGAAGATGGAGAAACCGCCATCGAGCTAGTAAATCATCATGCGGTTGATGTTGTCCTTTTGGATGTAGGATTACCGGGAATTGGGGGAATCGAAGCTTGTCGACAAATAAAGCAGCGATATCCCACTTTACCGATATTAGTTCTTACTTCCCACTCCCAGAATTCACTGATTGCGCGGTTGATTGAGGCGGGTGCTCAAGGCTATTGCTTGAAAGGAATTGCAGCAGAAAAGTTAGTTTTAGCACTGCGTTCTGTGGCTGCTGGTGCTTCCTGGTGGGACGAAAATGCTACCAAAGAAATCCGTTCTACTTTTGCATCTCAACCCATCCAACTTGATTCTAAGTTATCTACACCCGGAAATCCTCTCACCCACCGGGAGCAAGAAATCTTATTATTGTTAGCAAACCGCAAAACCAATCAAGAAATAGCCGAAGCGCTTTACATCACACCGGGAACAGTTAGAGTCCACGTTCATGCTATTTTACATAAATTGGGAGTAAGCGATCGCCATGCGGCTGTTATGATTGCTATACAAAAACAGTTAATTCAAAGCGACTCGTAGCGATCGCTCAAATCATTCCACACGATTGTAGAGACGTTCCGCCGGAACGTCTTTACGAGGTTTTTTTGGTAAAATGAGGCGAACATTGGAAAAAATTATTACGCAAGAGTTTATCACTTTATTAACACAAACCCAAGAAGCTTATCGCGGGCAAAAAATAGAACGTCCTCCTGCTGAAGCGGTTGTAAATGCTTTATTACAAGCAGAAAAAGCTGCCAAACAACAACGACTAACGTACCCGTTTGCATCAATGCTTGGAAAATGGCGCCTGTGCTTTACAACTGGAACTAAAAAGGTTAAACATCGTAGGGGAATTAAGTTAGGCAACGGCTTTTATCTGCCCAAATTTGCAGCAGCGCACATTGATTTTAGTGCTGCCCAAGATGCTGACAAAGGGGAAATTACTAATTCCGTTGAATTTGCTTCACTCAAACTAAAACTAACTGGACCAGCTAAATATCTGGGTAAGAAGAATTTACTAGCATTTGAATTTACCCAAATGCAAATCAGTTTATTTGGTCGTACTATATATAATGGTCAAATTCGCGGAGGCAAAACGAAAGCTGAGAATTTTGACAATCAGCCGATAACTACTCTACCTTTTTTCGCATTCTTTTTGGTGACACCAGACTTGATTGCCGCGCGTGGTCGTGGGGGTGGGTTAGCACTTTGGATTCGAGATAGTTGAAACAAAAATCCATTGAAGTGGGAATAGTAAAATCAGTAGTTTCTTATAATTTAGTAATCATGGCTTCTCTTGAGAAAATTCTGGAAAAATTACAAAATCTTTCTGAAACCTCACTCCAAGAAGTTCTAGATTTTATTGAGAATTTGGAGTCTCGAAATCGAACTGATAAACCTTTATTATCACCAACAAATAATAACGAATCCCGACTAATCGAGTTAAAAAAAGCAAATGAACACTATCAAAATGGAATCACAAAGTTGCAATTAGGAGAATATCAAGTTGCGATCACAGAATTTAATTGGGCATTACAAATTTATCCAAATTATTCATGAGCTTATTACTAGCGTGGTAAAAGCCGACACAAATTAAATGATAAAGAAAGTCAGCAAACCTAAAAGTTCTGCGATCGCTTGAATCGTATTGGAGTATAAATACTCAACTAATTGCCGAGAATTGGCTGGCAACGGATGGGGTCCCGCTTACCTACTGATTCTTATTGTTATTGATGTGACAAGTCAAGGTACTGTTACCATTCGCAGAAACTACACTCATACTATCATAAGTTAACCCCAAGAAAGTTCCACAAGGAAAGCCCTTCTGAATGACGGCATTCCCATCTGAAGGCGGAGTCACTTGTCCTTGACACTGTAAGATAGTGTTGTTCCCGTTACCAGTAATGACTGACTTCGTATTGCCATCGGCAAATACACTATTTCCATTTCCATCGAAAACACCGCAGCCAAAGTCGTTAAAAAGTTGAGCTTGAGCATTGACTGCTTGTGGAGCAATAAACGTTGCACCAACCGTGAAACCCAAAAAACCTAACGATGATGCTACAAACGCAATTTTTCTTTTGTTAATCATGGAAATATCTTCAAAAATTTATAGTGGTATTCTATCAAGAATATTAATTTTGTCAACTATCATAATTGGTAAATTTCACCTTCCTAAGATTCCGGCGTTGCGATCGTCTCGAAGCTCATCATCCAGACGCTCAAATCTGGATTGTTCGTGTTGGCTCCCGTCATGTGCGTCGATTTGGGGGACGCTTGAAAAAGACTCTATGATCGCTGGAATCGTCAATGGGGATTTTGAGCCGATCATTCTACTATCAATATAGCGCTTCTTGTTTGAATCAAGTACAGATTTATCTGCGTTCATCTGCGTTCATCTGCGGTTACTTAATTCTTTGATATATTGCACCCAACTGATAACCGCTATATATAGAACTAGACTACTAGGAGACTGCACCATGAGTCCACAACTTGAAGTAGCGATCGCTGCCATCCAATCACTCTCACCTACAGAGCGTCAACAACTGCTCCAAATCCTCATTCAAGGTGATTCATCCTCAAATTCCCAAACTGACCTGAAAATGCTCAGTGACCAGTTTTGCCAAGGCATTACGCTCCAGCAGTTGCTTACCAGCCAAACCCCTACAACCGTTAATAACATCAAGGATCTCGCTGCTGATTTTTGGTCTAAAGAAGACTCCATTGAAGACTTCCTCTCCTTTTTGCAGCAAGAACGTAAGACATTTCTTCAAACAGCTAAGTCCTTGGAGTTGCAAGGTGAACCTGATTGGTCAGAGCGAGAGAATATCTGCGGTGGATAATAGTCAACGTTACCAATCATCGGTTTCAAACTGCCGTTCAATTTGTGCGATCGCAACTAAGCCAGAATTCGCACCACTTCCTGCTCATCATTAAGCCTCAATTCCTAAAGAATGGATCAATCAGATCGTAAAATTAAAAAGTCGAGAAAATAAGCAATCAATATAGTGAGGTGCTGATGACATATGCAGAACTGCGTCAGAAGATCGAACAGCAACTAGCTCAACTACCACCGGATCAGCTTTTCCAGGTCAGTGACTTTCTTGATTCCCTTCAAAACAAAGGGAGTACTAGCGATCGCACACTCCGTCGGTTGCCTCCGATTAAACGAGGAAGTAAAGCAGTCGATTTGTTGAAGTTTGCGGGAACTTGGCAAGGCAACGATTTAGAAGAGTGCCTCCACTTTGTTCATGAAACCCGCTCCAAAGCTCAGTTTTAATCTCCTAAATCCATCACAACAGAGTAATACCTTAAAGGTATCACCCAAACTAAGATAAAGGAGTAAAGCCAAAACTAGCTCAACCCTATGACACTCCGACAACCCCGCTACAGCAAAGAAGAATTTGCTAGACGTGGTGACGAAATCTACCAAACTCAGATTAGTAAACAAGTCGAAGCTGGCAATTACGGCAAGATTGTGGCGATTGACATTGAAACCGGTGACTGGGAAATTGATAGTAGCGAAGTAGCTGCTTGCGATCGTCTCGAAGCTCATCATCCAGACGCTCAAATCTGGATTGTTCGTGTTGGCTCCCGTCATGTGCGTCGATTTGGGGGACGCTTGAAGAACACTCTATGATCGCTGGAATCGTCAATGGGGATTTTGAGCCGATCATTCTACTATCAATCTGTAGTGTCACGGGGCAGATTTACACGCAAGATGCCATTGTGGATACAGGTTTTAACGGCTGGCTATCATTGCCTCCAAGTCTTATTGCTGAACTGGGACTAATCTGGAAACGACGAGGACGAGCTATTCTGGGAGATGGTAGCGAATGTATATTTAATGTCTACGAAGCGGTTGTGTTGTGGGACGGAGCAATTCTTACAATTCCTATTGATGAAGCTGATTCAGAACCACTGATTGGGATGTCGCTGATGGAGGGCTATCAGCTAACAATTCAAGCAATTGACGGTGGTCGTGTGGAACTGAACAAGCTAAACGCGGTTTAACCCCACCGTACAAAGATTGTTGGTGCGATCGCTCTTGATATCTGCGGTGGATAATGGGCAACGTTACCAATCATCGGTTTCAAACTGCCGTTCAATTTGTGCGATCGCAACTAATATCATGTCCGGGCAATTAAGCAAACAGATCCCGAACCCCAATGAGCCAAAGCAGCGCTTTCGCTCCCCTCCCCGCTTGCGGGGAGGGGTTGGGGGTGGGGTTCTTTTTTGACTCTTATTGAATATTTTTAGAAAAATCTACCTGAGGGCGATCGCACATCAAGAGCAAAAAGGACATAAACTTTTTGATGGGAAAGCTGGCAACATAATCAGAGGTAGCTGTGAATAAATTTCTTTTTGTAACAGACTTAGATAATACCTTCGTGGGTAATGACGAAGCTTTAACAGAACTTCAGCAAACACTGAGCGAACATCGCCAAAAGTATGGTACGAAAATTGTTTATGCGACAGGGCGATCGCGTGTCCTTTATCAAGAATTGCAAATTGAAAAAAACCTGATAGAACCAGATGCTTTGGTGGTTTCTGTCGGAACAGAAATTTATTTTGATGAGAGCGATACTCCCGATTTTACTTGGTCAGAGCGACTTGCCGATGGCTGGAATCGTGATTTGGTATTATCTGAGACTGCAAAATATCCTGAATTAGTCCCCCAACCTGACTCAGAACAGCGTCCTTTTAAGATAAGTTTTTTCCTCAAAGAAGAATCAGCACATAAAATTTTACCATTACTTGACACAAAGTTGTCAAAATGTGGTTTAAATATAAAGTTAATCTATAGCAGCGGTGTTGACCTTGACATTGTACCCCGCCACAGCGATAAGGGTCAGGCTATGCAATTTCTCCGCCAAAAGTGGGGAATTGCAGCAGAGGAAACGGTTGTCTGTGGTGATTCTGGCAATGACATTGCTTTATTTGCCGTGGGGAACGAAAGAGGAATTCTCGTTGGGAATGCCCGTCCGGAATTACTCCAATGGCACAATGAAAATCCCGCTGACTATCGTTACCTCGCACAAAGCTTTTGTGCAGGTGGAATTCTCGAAGGTTTAAAACACTTTGGCTTTATTTAATGATTAGCTATCTAAAAGGTTTGGTTGCTGGTGTACAAAAGTGTGGCGCGAATCGCGTCATACTGACTCTTGAAGTAAATGGCATCGGGTACGATTTACAAATTCCCCAACGACTGGAACAACAGTTACCACCAACGGGAGGGGAAATACAAATTTTTACCCATTACCAAATTCGGGAAGAATTGCCTTTCCTATATGGCTTTGCTTCACCAGCCGAAAGAGACTTATTTCGTCACTTTTTAAGTGTAAATGGGATTGGTGCAGCAAGTGCGATCGCTTTATTGGACACTCTGGAATTACCAGAATTAGTCCAAGCCATCATCGCTGCTAATATACAAATCTTAATTCAAGCCCCAGGAGTGGGCAAAAAGACCGCTGAACGCATCTGTTTAGAACTAAAAAGCAAGTTAATCGAATGGCGTAAATCAGCAGGCTTCTTCGTGGCTACAGGTGGTCCTGCACCAAATATTCTCGAAGAAGTGCAAATGACCCTCTTCGCTTTGGGATATACTGCTCATGAAGTCAGTCACGCTTTACACGTAGTAAGTGAGGATATTGGACTACCAAAAGATGCTTATGTAGAAGATTGGATCAAACAAGCGATCGCACTTCTGAGTAGCGAACCAGTTGAATCTTAGTTGGTTGATAGTTGATAGTTGATAGTTGTTAGTTGTTAGTTGTTAGTTGATAGTTGTTGGGTGTTGCTTATTCTCTCCCCCTTGTCCCCCTTGTCCCCCTTGTCCCCTTGTTTCCCACTCCCCCATGGTCCCAAATCCTTATGCTTGGATAAACGAATCTCTGGCAACGATTCACCGGGCAAACTGGTATCGTTCAGTACAAACTATCCACGGTCGCCCTGGTGCGATGGTGATTGTGGATGGTCGAGAGGTAATTAATTTTGCCAGTAACGATTATTTGGGATTAGCGGGGGACGATCGCTTAATTGAAGCCGGGGTTGCAGCTACCAAACAATTTGGGACGGGAAGCACTGGTTCGAGATTACTCAGCGGACATCGAGAATTACACAGAGATTTGGAAGTGGCGATCGCTTCTCTCAAACAAACAGAAGATTCTCTAGTATTCAGTTCTGGCTATTTAGCAAATTTAGGAGCAATAACCGCTTTAGTAGGCAAGCGTGATTTAATACTTTCTGACGAATACAATCATTCCAGCTTGAAAAATGGAGCGATTCTCAGTGGTGCGACGGTTATTGAATATCCGCACTCTGATGTAACAGCTTTAAAAAATCTCTTGAGTCAGCGGCAAAATTACCGACGCTGTTTAATTATCACCGATAGCGTCTTCAGCATGGATGGGGATTTATGTCCTCTACCCACGCTGTTAAATTTAGCTGAAGAATTTAGCTGTATGCTGCTAGTTGATGAAGCTCATGGTACTGGGGTGATGGGTAAAACTGGCGCCGGTTGTGTGGAACATTTCGGCTGTACAGGAAAGCAGTTAATTCAAGTTGGCACTTTGAGTAAAGCTTTAGGCAGTTTAGGCGGTTATGTCACCGGCAGTGCCACTTTAATTGACTTTTTGCGAAATCGCGCCCCCAGTTGGATTTATACCACCGCGCTGTCACCCGCAGATACCGCAGCAGCGTTAGCAGCAATCAAGATTGTACAACTTGAACCGCAACGCCGCGAGCAGTTATGGGCAAATGTCGATGAGTTGAAAAAGTTGCTGCAATTATTACCCAAGTTGAAATTATTGCTTTCGGAATCTCCTATATTATGTTTTCAATTGCCAAGTGCAGCAGCAGCTTTAGAAGCGGGAAAGCAACTTAAAGCTTCTGGCATTTTTGCAAGTGCAATTCGTCCCCCAACTGTTCCCACAAGTCGCATCCGCATTTCTTTGATGGCAACCCATGAATCGACGCATATTCAGAAGTTGGTGGAAGCGCTTTTAAGTATCTATATATAGTAGACCTCTTGCACTCATTCCATAACACCCCACCCCCAACCCCTCCCCGCAAGCGGGGAGGGGAGCGTTTGCGTCAGCAAATGCGGGGTGGGGTTCTTAATTTTTGATTTATCCAAGATGTCTAGTGATTAATTCAAGATTAACGCATTCACAGAACCGCACAGATGCACAGAGAAGTCCTCGCTGTGGTTTCCAACGCTGATGATAACGCTTTCGGAACCGCACTGAATCGGGGTATTGTCAGGCTATAGTTCGACAAGTGCGATGATCGCTCAGTTCATAAATCTGTCTTGATGTCTAATCCTCATCTGCACTGAAGCCATCGAGGAATGCAAGTCCTGCTTTGTAAACTACATTGCCTTCCACATAATGTTTAGCAACCTCACTCAAAGCTTCTTTGCCACCATTAAACCAACGTTCCCGATTCAATAGTTGTCGCCGAAGTTTCTGCCATTTAGTTGGTTGATTGCTTATAATCTCTTCAAATTCCGCCTCAATTATTTCCTCGGCTTCTGCCTCAGTCGCAGTTGGATGTTTCTGTTGTATTTTGCTCAATATGCCGATGATCTCAGTTACTGCCTCTTAGATTTTGCTCAATTTTGTCCAAGTCTCTCTCTAAGTGTGACAGTTGAGTTTCCTCAGATTGAATTTGTTGCTGTAACTGAAACTTAATGGCAGTGCCTACCTCAATTGCATAATCCAAACGCAGTTTATTCAACTTTTCGCTCCTTAGCTGCCACTCTGCCTGAAGCGTGTTTTGTCGCTGTTTTAAATGTTGTCGTTGTGAGTCTGTTAAGCTAGGTTGTTCAGCAACTACATCGTCAATCAAGCCTCGAACGTTTACCATCTGGTAACTATTTTGACACTGAATCTGAGTTTGTTTGTCATCTATAAATTTATATAGCACCTGTAATTGGTAGAAGTGGGGTGTTTGATTACCCTTGCAGGCTTGGCAATTGCAGGGAACTAGTATTTTATACTTCAAACGTTCGTAAGAAGAGTGAATTTTGTCGAGTTCGTGCCTGACTGTAACCAACAAATCTCGCTTACGCTTTCCGGAAACACGAATCCGAATCTCTCCTTTGTGATAGCGATAATACTCAATCACCTCTGCCTGCGCTTGATCTTTACTCAAGACAACACCGCTTCTCCAAACACAGGTTTGTCCTTCAATCCATGAGTGCATCTCGACGATGAAACGAGTCACTATACCTTTGGGCATGAATTCATATTCGTAGCGCAACAGCAAGTTATCGTTTTCTTGCCACTCATACTCTGGTTGGTTAGGGTTAAGTAGTTGTGGAGCAATGTAAGTACCAGGGCAACTGGGAATTTCATAACACAATTTAAAATTCATCATTAATCGCAACAGTTCTGCCCGCATGTTGACGTATTTATCTTCATTCCAGATGTTTGCTAAATCATGACGGTCAAATTTGCCCAAATTTTGAATTACTTGTGAGTTATCTAATACTTTATAAGCCGCATCTGTACCCCAAGTTGGCTTGAGAATTACGGTTTTTATTAAAAGGTCATCTTCTTGGAAATGAAGGCATACACCTAAATCATGCAGATAGCCACTAAGTTGGAGTTTGTCCTTTTGTGTAGTAAACCCATTATCCTCACAGATACTTAGATATTCTTGCAAGCTAATATAGTCGCGGAAGTCATATTCTAGAGCTTCCCGTACTTTAATCCAGGTTTTGGGCAGTTCTGTTCCTACATGGGGTAGGTTACTAATATAATGTTTAATTTTATTCAGAATTTCTGGCAGACCGCGATTAGTAGCAAAGTTTGTAGCGAGTGTTTCTTTAAGATTGGTGAATTCACCTCGTAATTGTCGCTCGTTTATTTCGCGTTTGCGCTCCTGCTTTTCATTTTTAATAATAAGTAAGGGACTGTTTTCGCTTAACAGTTCTACTACATTCAGCCAGTAATAAAAATCTGTGTCTTCTTTTCGAGTATCAGCAACCAAGATATAAAGGGAGCGTTTGGTCAAGAAAAACTGGTGGGTGGTATGGTAAATCTCCTGACCACCAAAGTCCCAAATATTAACCTGAAATTTTCTGTCATTTTCTAATAAAAAGCTCCATTGGATTATATCAATACCTTTAGTGGAGTTTTCATCTTGCTCTAGCTGATAATCTGAGTTTTGAATTTTTTTTGCTAAGGTAGTTTTACCTGCACCACCTTCTCCCACAATGAGTAATTTAGCTTCGTAGAGGCGATCGGTTTCTTGTTCTAGCTGTTGTTTGTAAAAGTTCAGGATTGCTCTCAAGCCTTTCTCGCGGATTTCTGGGGGAAGTGATAGTTGTTGATTACCGCTGAGGTCAAGCTTGCTGAGGTTGGAAAGTTGACCAATCTCTGCTGGCAGCTTTGTCAGTTGATTGTCGCTGAGGTCAAGCTCGCTGAGGTTGTAAAGTTGACCAATCACTGCTGGCAGCGTCGTCAGTTGATTGCGGGTGAGGTAAAGCACGCTGAGGTTGGAAAGTTGACCAATCACTGCTGGCAGCGTCGTCAGTTGATTACCGCTGAGGTCAAGCTCGCTGAGGTTAGAAAGTTGACCAATCTCTGCTGGCAGCTTTGTCAGTTGATTGCTGCTGAGGTAAAGCACGCTGAGGTTGGAAAGTTGACCAATCACTGCTGGCAGCGTCGTCAGTTGATTGCCGCTGAGGTAAAGCACGCTGAGGTTGGAAAGTTGACCAATCACTGCTGGCAGCGTCGTCAGTTGATTGCCGATAAGGTAAAGCACGCTGAGGTTGGAAAGTTGACCAATCTCTGCTGGCAGCTTTGTCAGTTGATTGCTGCTGAGGTAAAGCCCCCTGAGGTTGGAAAGTTGACCAATCTCTGCTGGCAGCGTCCTCAGTTGATTGCTGGTGAGGTAAAGCTGACTGAGGTTGGAAAGTTGACCAATCTCTGCTGGCAGCTTTGTCAGTTGATTGTTCCTGAGGTTAAGCTCGCTGAGGTTGGAAAGTTGAGTAATCTCTGCTGGCAGTGAAGTTAATTTCTGATAAGAGAGATTTAACTTTGCCACTCTATCTTTAGCAGCTTTTTTAATCACTTCCAGCAGTTCTTCATTCGTCATCAGAAATCCTTCTACGTGAGTAATGCTTGTCTTGTATCCTAATCTTTACCTAAATGATTGCCCAAGCGTGTTTATTGCAACTAAGTCTAGCTAAAATACGTAAAATATTACTGTTTCAATATAATTTGTCTTAAATTTTACTTTTATTCAGATTGAAGAGTCAGAGCAATCGGCAATCGGCATGATTTTTAAGATGGCGTTTCTGCCTGTAAATGGGGATTTAATGCAATAAACGACTGCCCGAATTCAATAAACGACTGCCCGAATTCAATAAACGACTGCCCGAATTCAATAAACGACTGCCCGAATTCAATAAACGACTGCCCGAATTCAATAAACGACTGCCCGAATTCAATAAACGACTGCCCGAATTCAATAAACGGCTGCCCGAATTCAATAAACGACTGCCCGAATTCAATATAAAAACTTAGCAAACCTGCTTTTATTAAACACAAAAGCGATCGCATTTTTAATTATGCGCTTGATGCGATCGCATGTAAAAAGTAACGCTGTACGGGTGCAGGTAATGTAGCAACCATATCTGCATTAAATCGCTCATGGGCAGGTGGAGATTTTAGCGCGTCCCAAACTCAACTAATTTGTTGATTGGTTTGGATTTGCATCCAGGATAAAATTAATAAAGCGATCGCGCTGAGAATAACTATAGCGCTTCTCAGTTGGGTGCAATACATCAAAGAATTAAGGAACCGCAGATGAACGCAGATGGACGCAGATAAATCTGTGTTTGATTCAAACGAGAAGCGCTATATACCCAGGAAACACCCTACCCCCTTTGAAACGGTAAGGCTTTGAGAAACATCATAAAAATGTGCTTGTTTCATATTTTGCGGGAGCGTTAATCGCGATCGTGCAAGGCTAACATCTTGCACCATTCTCAATTAACTTACAATCCCACCCGGAATTTAAATTCCACAGATTATAGCATAAGTCCTCTGGAAGAGGACTTTCACTGTTAGACAGGGACTTATAGTCCCTGGCGGGTTATGATACCTAATGAGAATTGCTGAGATATAAGGCACATAAAGCGCAGCCTCACATAGAATTAATATTACATAATAAAAAAACATCAGTCAGCCAAAGAACCGAGGATAATGAATCCAGAACAAATCAAGAGTTCTCATAATTTACCAAAAGCAATGCGCGTCGGAGTGCTGGGTTTTGGTGGTTTAGGACAAGCTGCCGCTAAAGTACTCGCTGGCAAACGGGAAATGATTTTAGTCGCAGCAGCTGACAAAGAAGGCTATGCATACACCGAATCGGGTTTAAACGCTCAAAATTGTATTACAGCTTATAACTCTCAAGGTTCAGTGGGTTATTTAGAACCAACTGGCACTTTAACAAATCGGAGTATTCAAGATTTAATCGAAAGCGCTAATTCTGTAGATGGGTATTTTCTCGCTTTACCAAACCTACCCAATAACTTTATTGCTTCTGTAGCGCAGGAATTCATTAAATCCGGTTGGCATGGTGTCCTAGTTGATGCAATTAAGCGCACCAGTGCGGTAGAACAACTACTAGCGATGAAAGAAGAATTGCAAGCAGCGGGAATTACTTACATGACTGGGTGTGGTGCAACACCAGGATTATTAACCGCAGCCGCTGCATTAGCTGCCCAAAGCTACGCCGAAATACATAAAGTTGAAATTACCTTTGGCGTAGGAATTGCTAATTGGGAAGCTTACCGTGCCACTATCCGCGAAGATATTGCCCATATGCCAGGTTACAGTGTAGAAACTGCCAGAGCAATGACAGATGCAGAAGTAGAAGCATTGTTGGATAAAACCAATGGCGTGCTGACGTTAGAGAATATGGAACATGCCGATGATGTGATGTTGGAATTAGCCGGGATAGTGGAACGCGATCGCGTTATAGTTGGTGGCATAGTGGATACTCGCAACGCCAAAAAGCCCCTCAGCACCAACGTAAAAATCACCGGTCGCACCTTTGAAGGGAAAATTTCCACCCATACCTTCATCTTAGGTGACGAAACCAGCATGGCAGCAAATGTTTGTGGACCAGCCTTTGGCTATCTCAAAGCCGGTATGCAATTGCACAAACGCGGCATTTATGGTATATTCACCGCTGCGGAAATTATGCCCCAGTTTGTCAAATAATAGTTAGACGTTGCTTAATTCAGGTATGAATCCGGATGTAGAGACGCGATATATCGCGTCTCTATAAGGGTTTTGACATCATATCATGTCCGGTAGCTTACCCATAATTCATGAAGAACCCCACCCGCCTGTGGCACCCTCCCCGCAGGC
>NZ_KK073768.1:160908-209014 GCF_000582685.1 [Scytonema hofmanni] UTEX 2349 | reverse complement strand
GCGGGGAGGGTTGGGGAGGGGTTCTTTTATTATGGCTGTTTGACCGGACATGACATCACCCACAATCATTTTCATAATCTAGTACACCACGGCGTAAATAAACCACCCATTCTCAATCGCTAAAAAGCTTACTCCATATTACTTTTGACTTTTGACTTTTGACTTTTGACTTTTGACTTGCGGTACTAGTCAGCAACGCCCTTTTTAAAGTCTATGCACTTTAACGGAACTGTATTAAACTATTAATAAACCTTTTCACAATGACGCCACAATCCTGACACAGGAACGTCATAATGTATATCTAGATTAAGAGTATATCTAGATATCTTTATATCTTTCCAGACAAATGCAAAACCAACCACAAGACAAAGATAATATTAACGTTTATTCTCAAAAAAACCCTGACGCTGCACCTTGGAAGAAAACAGCTTTTAATTTATCGTTGGTGCTGCTGGGATCGGGTATGACATTTGCCGGGGGTTATTTGGCATCACACCAGCAAGATATATCTCAAAACGCATCTAAGTTGGCAGTGAGTCCGGTAAATGCTGCCCCTCCCTTAGCTGCCAACGCCGATCCTAATTTTATCACTGGGGTTGTGCAGAACGTCGGTACAGCGGTAGTAAGGATTGAGGCTTCCCGAACAGTAAAAACTAAGTTACCAGAAGAATTTAACGATCCAGCCTTTCGACGCTTCTTTGGTTCTCAACTACCAACGTCACCAGAAAATCGGGTACAACGAGGTACAGGTTCTGGTTTCATTATCGGTGCTGATGGTCGCATTTTGACTAATGCCCATGTGGTGGATGGTGCAGACAAGGTAAAGGTTATACTCAAAGATGGACGCAGTTTCCAAGGTAAAGTGCTGGGTAAAGATGAGTTAACAGATGTTGCTGTTGTGAAGATTCAAGCCGAAAATCTGCCAACATTAAAATTGGGTAACTCAGACCAGCTACAAGCAGGACAATGGGCGATCGCGATCGGTAATCCTCTTGGTCTTGACAATACCGTAACTACCGGCATCATCAGCGCTACCGGACGCACTAGCAATCAAATTGGCGCACCCGACCGTCGAGTACAGTATATTCAAACAGATGCCGCAATTAATCCTGGGAACTCTGGCGGACCTCTTTTGAATGCCCGTGGTGAAGTAATTGGCATGAATACTGCTATAATTCAAGGAGCGCAAGGGTTAGGTTTTGCAATTCCCATCAATACAGCGCAACGCATTTCTCAGCAACTGATATCTACAGGTAAAGTACAACATCCTTATCTGGGAATTCAAATGCAGGCTTTGACACCTGAGTTAAAGCAAACCATCAACTCAGATCCCAATAGCGGTTTAACCGTGAATGAAGATAAAGGTGTGTTAGTCGTCAAAGTTGTGCCTAACTCACCAGCCGCAGCGTCCGGAATACGTGCTGGTGACGTGATCCAAAAGCTAAATGGTAAATCAGTTGCCGATTCTGCCAGCATACAACAGGCAGTAGAAAATAGTCAAATCGGAACTGATGTGCGCCTAGAACTGCGTCGCAATGGACAAAAAATCAACTTATCTGTGCGTCCTGGTGCTTTTCCTGTGCAACAAATGCAATAAATTCTTCAAGCAGGGGAGACAAGGGAGACAAGCAAAATAATTCTTTCCCCCCATCCCCTTCTTTTCGCTTAACAACACTCCATAAATTTTCTGGGATGGGCAACATTAACCCATCCCTATTTAGTTGACGCATAAATGAGGCTGGTAGATGCCTAGACTGTCTCGTTACAGTTTCAGTAGTGACTTGACACTCCCCACGCATAAATGCGGGGGATTCTTGGTTCTTCCAAACAGCCGTAAATACTCACTGTCAAATGACGAAAAGCAAGTTGGTCTAATTTTCTGCTAAAGATGAGGCGAGGGGGAAAGTAAAATAAGTAGATGTAATAGCCACTTCCTAGACTGAATTTTGGCTTCATCGTATTATCACTATTCTCTGCATCTGTACCCATTTAATGACGCAGTTATCACGCAATGATATTGTGTAAAACGCAGAAATTTATACCACAACACAAACGAAGAATGCATCTAACTCAAATAGAACGAAACACTAAACGCAAAGGCTGCTAATATCACAGGAAACACAGCGCTCAACTCTAATTCCCGTGTCTTAATCACTTGTATACAAGAAACGGGAAGAAGTAAGGGCCATAATGCAGTCGAGATAAAAAACATTACCAAAGATAAAAACTTATCTTCTGGCGAATAATTGGGATGGCGGAATGTAAATCTGAGCCAATTGGTAAAAAAATAGCAGGTCATCAACAAGTAACTAATAACTAAAGCTAATTGAATATTATGCACTGTGAGCACTCCTTAAGCTATTTAATATTTACCAAAAATGACTTAGAACAAATTATTGCATGGTTTTGTCGGGGGACATTCATATGTTTGAACAGGGGTAGTTAATTTTTGAGTTTGATCTCAATAATACATTTTTCAATGAGATAAATTTAGTAGAAAACTGAAGATATATCAAACAGTAGTTCCACCTAATTTTGTTTATAACTCAAGAGACTAGCAAATACACTGATAAATTAAACTAGCTCAATCTTGTTATTATCAAAAATTTAAAGTTTTTCTGGCATAAAATTTATTTACTCTTAGTACAATTTAAACAAAGTATTGCTACATATTTTGTTAAATTACTGCAAGTATAATTTTTTACGGTTAGCAAATTAACTTAAGTGTAAATTACTTTTACTTAATTACCCTTGTCAGTAATCGCCAATCAGGGTTTGATTTTCACACACTGCACTTTGCTCATCAGTAAACAAATATATGGTTTTGTTTATTGCTCTCAGTTTTCGTAGTATTACCAGAAAAGTAGTTAGATACAATTGATGAAACAATTGGATAAACAGGGTATGTAGCTTCTAAAGCAGTGTATGACATTTTTATTTTTTAGTATAAAATACTCCTAAATTCGCTTTTGTTGATAAGTTTCCAGCATAACTAACAAATAAAATCCATGTTGCCATTTTGGCAAATTTTCAATAGTATAAATTTTGACATTTTTATAAATAAAAACGCTGATTACAAGTTGAATACTGCTTGTAGCACCAAAAATGATTATTAAATGTGTATATAAATATTCGCAAAAATATTAAAAACGAGAATTATTTTTGAGAAGGGACTTACAAGTAATAAAATATCATCCCGGCATAACAAGCGATCCGCGATACCCAACCAATTATTTCAATACACGGCTGGATATTTTATTTTTTGGATCTCCCTAAGAAAGCAAAAATGCGTCATACATGATGACGCAGAGCGATGTAATTTATCAGATATGGTGGGAGTAATAGAAAAAAGGTATTATCAGTTACTTACCTGGGGAATGATCTTGCGGAAACAGGTAAGCGATCGCTACACGACCAACTAAAGAAAACGGGAAAGCTGCAATTTTGGTAAACAGGCGATCGCCTCCATTGGTGCGATAAATTTTTGAGGAAGAGTGATTTTATTGCCGACGGTGGCAATCAAAAATTGCTTGTTAAAGGCTAGAGTTTGAGAGCGATCGGTAATTATAGCCAGAATGAGGATCTTTTTGGATATATTGTTTAATGCTATCAAGGTCAATGAAGCAGTCAGCAACATCAATCAAGCTGTCGCTACTCATTCCTCGCAAGCTGACGACTTCAACCCGAACTCCTTTGTAGCTCAAAGCATTAAGCGCGTAAGCCAAATCTCCATGCCCACCGACTAAGACCGCAGTATCGTAGTAGGGTGATAAAGTTATCATATCTACAGCAATTTCTACATCCAGATTTGATTTTTTAGAACCATCCGGTAGCGAAATTAGCTCTTTGGTGACTACACGATAACCATTGTGACGCATCCAGAAGAGAAAACCCTGTTGCTTGTCATTGCCGCGCTCCATTCCACTGTAAAAGAAAGCACGCAATAATCTTGCATCTTTCGTTAAATGGCAGAGTAATTTAGCATAGTCAATTTCAATGCCGAGTTGCAAAGCTGTATGAAATAAGTTTGAGCCATCAATAAAAATCGCCACTCGACCGCGATTTGAGCTATTGCAAATCAATTGGTCAGTTGAAGTATTTGGTCTATTGGTGTTTTTACTTTCGACACCAGTGTTCATAAGGCGTTGCCCTTGCCTACGTGGTTTCTCCTTGAGTATTTTATCTTGATTTGTTTCTTTGTTAAAAGTAGTAATAGTCATTGATACCTCTATATTTTAAATCAAGGATGTTTTTTAGGCAAATTGGCATTCTTATAATCTATGCCTTTATTCTCACTTTAATAGCAAATAGTGAACTGAAACTAAGAAATAACTTAAAATTCACATTTAATAAAAAATAACATTAATTCTTAACTTGTCTCACCATTTTAGCAACTTATCTGCTTCTAATTTTATTTTACCTCAGTTATTATTTGTTGCTTGAATGCATAAGTTCTATTAATAAACAGTTAATAAATAACTAATGTATTCTGCATGAAAGTTAAATGTGCAACAGATTATTAGAGAAAAAATCTTAATTTTTTTCATGTTGATTTATCAGGTAATTTCCAACTTGGGAACAAAGTATGAAGAATCATTTGCAAAAAATAGTTAGTTAATAAAGTTAGGAAATGTCCCATTTATGTCTCCAAAAATTGCTTTTTTGTCAAATCAAGGCAAAAAGAGCGTTTTTATAATAGACACAGACGTGGAAAAGATGTAGATACGTAGCACTTGGTAGTCTCTACGGGTTATGGGTAACACATAATTAATTTCCACATGGGTTGTCTAATGATAATTACCGTTATATAATACTGTTTGATGCTCATGCTAGCTATAAGTATTCGCTTATTTTGTAATCTAGGGCTTTATTGCCGTAGATTATATGCCATATTGCCGAGTTTAGCCCAGGCAACACAGCTAAAAGCAGAATATATACACAAAAATTTACTTTCGTCAAGCTTGATTTATATTTGTTATAAAAGTTACAACAATTACAGCAGATTGCGTTTTTATTGAATACACGTAGAGACGTTCCGACGGAACGTCTTTACAGGGTTTTGGGTTTTATGCATGTACCTCCTAAGGAGTGAAATATGCTGTAAGAAGTTACATTTACAAATCTTTAGAGAAGATAAAAGCTTTCCTCACAAGTTCCTCAAATTTGATAGGTATTCTGAAAACAGAGCTAAGTAGGCGGACTTAAGTAAAGTAAAGGTTTAACTTGATTTCAACCAACTTACTTAATTTATTCCATAGCTGATTACTCTAATTTATCATTAACCCCTTTGTATTATAAGTTTGAAAAATCATGAATAACTGTCCTTGCTGTTCTGGATTACTTTTGCAACATATACGCGGTTCCCAAGTTTACTACTTTTGCCGCAACTGCTGGCAAACAATGCCGTCATTAGATTTGCCAAACTACAATTTATCGACAGATTTGGTATCTAGTTTATCAAGAAAACGTCTCCGAGTAGAACTCGGTAATGCGGGTGTTGCTTTGTGTGAAAGAAAATCAATCGGTTAAAGTTAATTTGGCTTGCGTTATATCATGTCCGACAAATTACCCATAATAAACATCTCCCGAAACCCTTGTAGAGGCTACGTCTCTACAAGGGTTTCGGGCAACGCATAATTAAATTCTGGAGATGTATATTATGCTTGGAATGTTTTTATTAAAATTAATTAAGCGAACATGATATTATTCTTTAAATAATGCATTTAATCGCCCGCACCCTTCCACAGTGGGACGACTATAAGAACAAAGCCCGTCTGCACGGGCTGAATTAAATGGGTATTCATATAAAATAAAAATGGTATAGGTTGCTTCCCCCTCTTTGTTGGCTTTGTTATCGTGTGAATTTGAATTTTAAGAACAGCTAGTAAGAGCTGCACCACATTGATCAAGCCTAGCCAACCAACCCTTAATACCTTTATATTCGACTTGCGCCCATTGTCCCTGACAGCCCAATAATTTAACACTGGTACTAGCGGGAACTTTGCCTAATTTACGACTTGTTGGATTAGTGCTGCTATAAATATTGACACCTTTTGTATTGTAGCCCCGCGTGGATATGCCTAAGTTTGGTAAATATGCCCAACCAGTTCCTTTAAAACCACTACCAATATTTTTTATGTGTGCCCAACTTCCCGAAGTCGCGACGATTTGAACTGTCTCGTTGCTAGGTACTTTTCCTAAAATTCTGTTGTTGGAACTTGCGCCATTTCGCACATTTAATCCTTGGGGATCTTTGTCGGTGACATAAACAGAAATATCACACTTTTGTTGCTTAGTTGCTTGAGCTAAGACTATTTGATTAGCTATACCAGTAAGTGCGATCGCACTCATAAAACTGATTGCTAATCCCATCAAAGCTAGTGATGGTTGATTTTTCACTTTTTTGTCCTAATTTGCTCATGACGATACCATAATTATGCATGGTAGAAGAGCTTTTTCATTAATTAACACTGAGGTGCTAAAATTACTCAACAGTTATTTAATTAATCAAGGAAATATACTGCCATCTCAAAGCCTCTACAGAAGATATTGTGACTGTGCCCAGTCCTGTAGGAAAACCCAGTCGTGCTTTACGTAATTCCTTGCAGAGCAGGCAATTATTGACTCATCAACAAGGCTGGAACGGCAATGTATTGCCAATTGTTTAGAAGCGTGCATATGTCGAGACACTGGAAAAACTTATTGTCTTCTCCAAGCACTAGCTAAGGGTGCGCGTGGGGACGTAGAACATGGTCTAATTTTTTCTGGAGCCAATGTTAGGTACACTGACCGAATTATGTCCGTTACAGAACTAATGGCAGAGTTAACCCAGCCTCACAAGCCAATGTAGAGACGTAGCACTGCTACGTCTTTTGAGGTTCTGGATAACGCATATTTAAATTGGGTCGATGTCTAATGGGGAGATTTGGCAACGGATCTAAGTCAAGCTAGCTTGCAAGGAGCAGACTTGAGCTATGCAGACCTAAATAGAGCTATTCTGCGAAAGGCTAATCTGCAAGGAGCAGACTTAACTGCAACCATTCTCACTGACGTTGATTTTCAGGGAGCAATCATGCCCGATGGAACAGTTCATAATTGAAGATGGGCGATCGCTAATTAACAATTAGTTATACTACTAGTTAGTTATTAAGCAACTATTAAATTTCCTTATGCCAAAAACTAAGCTACCCAAGGTCGATCCAGCTGTTATCGTGGCGGTTGCTGATTACTTCAAGGTTTTATCGGAGGTGAGTAGATTACAGATTTTGACCTGTCTGAAGTCAGAACCAATGAATGTGATGGAAATTGCCGAAGCTACTGGTTTAGGACAGGCAAATCTATCTAAGCATCTGAAAGTGTTAACTCAGGCAGGGGTTTTATCTCGTCAGCCTAAAGGCACTAATGCCTATTACGAGATTGCTGATCCCATAATTTTTGAGCTTTGTGAATTAGCGTGCGATCGCATTAGTAAGCGCGTGCAACAGCAGGCTGAAAGCCTAAAAGCTCTTCGGAGCAAAACAGCAGTTTTTTGAACAAAAATATTGGTGAAACACAATTCAAAAGCAGTAATGATGTTTTACGACTTACCAAACCTAAACTACGCGATCGCAGTAGCCAAGGCAAGTAATAAATTAAACTTTTTAAACAACCTTAAATTAGGTAGCGCTGATAATGCGATCGCCCTATCGCAATGTAAATACTACAATATTCAGTGCTAAGGTCGGTTCGCCACTACCGTTAAAGACGTAGCAGTGCTACGTCTCTACATTCTTTTTCACTCCAATAGTTAACAAACCGTTCCCCGCAAAGCCTCAGCATCAATCGGTTTGATCAGGTAAACTAACAGCAAATTCCACACAATTGCTGCAATCAAAGGTAGTTTGCGAATCAGCTTCACCAATTTCGGACTAGAACTACCCTCAATCTCTGCAATTTTCAAGTTGTAACCTGCACAGCGTTTCAGCCGTGGGAAAAACTTTGGATGTTCCGTATTTAACATCACAGGAAAAGCCCGTCCCGCAGTTTCATTGGTGTTGCGGACAACTTGGAGATCAAATTCCGTGGCATCAAGTCCCAGTGATTTGTAAAATCCGGAACGTTCATGAACTGTCAGCGTGTGGGTAGCAAATACCGATAGCAAGAAAAAGCGACTCCATAATCTTGCTTTCCAGTTGTTCCAGAGTTGCGGTTGCGATCGCAATAATGCCTTGAATATATCCCCGTGGCGGTTTTCGTCCTGACACCAACTCTCAAAGTAGCGGAAGATGGGGTAAAACTGGTTTTCCGGATGCTTTTCTAAATGTCTGAAAATAATAATATAGCGCCAGTAACCGATTTTTTCTGATAGGTAAACGGTGTAAAGCACCCACTCAATCGGGAAAAACGTATAGGTGCGGGTTTTAGTAACAGTGGCTAAATCAAGGGAAAGTTTAAAATCCCCCATTGCTTTGTTAAGAAATCCGGCGTGACGCGCTTCATCACGTGCCATCAGTTGAAATATTTCCGCTAGCAGTGGACTGCGATTTTTCAGCTTGCGGGATAATTCCTTGAATAGCAAGAAGCCGGAAAACTCTGAAATACAAGAGCGTTCTAAATACTCTATAAACGCCTGCCTTGCTTCACCGTTAATGTGTTCCCAAGACTGTTCAAACGCTTCATCGCGAACAAAATGGTGGCGGTTGTAGTCTGTCCGCATTTCTGTCAACATCGCCTGCAACTCCCTTTCCTGTGCCGACAAATCCAGCTTGGCTGCGGTTTCAAAATCTGTAGTATAAAACCGGGGGGTGAGTACAGTTTCTTTGCTGGGGATTTTAGTTTCTGGCTTGGGTAGAGTATTAACCATGAGTAATACGGCAATCAAGTAAATAGTTACATAACTATCAAGTTATAATAAGTGCGATTGTTTGGCTAGACCTCTTTACAATCTTTTAGTAAAGTCCAAACGGAAAGCCTTTGAGGACTGGGGTTTAGATAATTTATTAAGTTTTGAAACTTCTCTGATGTCAAATAACTCAATTGCTATACAGTTATTTAATAGTGGCAATTTGCCTTATTCAAAGTTTCAGATTCCTAATTAAAAAGTAAACTACCTCAATCTCTTCTCTCGCAACAACTCATCCGCCCAAACCGCATCTTTTTCTGACAACGGTGGTACTGGCTCTTGACTGTAATCTACCACCAAATCATAACCGTATAGGTCATAAACCTCATTTAATAATGCCTGCAAATCTATCACAGGTTCTGTATCGGCTGTACGCAAAGGTAGGGGAAAAGTCGGAATTATATCGGGCAAATTAAAAGCATATAAATCAGCATAGGGACGACTACTACCGCGACAAACCAAAATTCGATAATGACTCTGAATATTATTGCCAATCATCGGCATGGGGTTATCTTTACGTAGTAAATCAATTTCAACTAAATTGCTGCGACTTGCTAAAACTTGTTCGCGCTTTTCTTCATACATTTGACGTCCTTTACCTTGGCGTTTATTGGTAGGTGAAAGAATTTCGATAGTAGTAACTAACTCTGTTGTTGCTACTTCTCTTACAAAAAACAGGGTGTGGGGTGTAGGGTGTAGGGGTTTAAATAACAAATGCGCGTTCTGAGTTTAAAGCTCAGTTTAAAAAAAGATGTTTTTCGAGACGCAAAGCGCTCCTAAAAACAGTGTCCTTGTTACAATCCCACGTTTTAAAACGTGGGTTCCCCACACCCTACCCCCCACACCCTACCCCCTTTGAACTCTAAATATCCCTCTCTAATAGCCACAGGTATGGGAACTTTTACTTTTACCGGCTCAGATGTTGGTGCGGCAACTGCCACTTTCGTGATTGTCGAATCTGTAGCAGTCTGCCGACTTTTTACTATCACATCAGGAATACCTACAAGCAGTGAACTATCGTCTGTAGTTTCATACATTCTTACTTCTACAGCAACCCGATATTTAGGACGTAATTGGGGAGTCAGTAACTTGGCAATTTCACTAATTAGCAAGTGATGTACTCCTGCCCATAATTCCGGATGTTCTAAATAGGGGTTCATCCCCAAAAATGGAGAAGGCATAAGCAATTTAAAATTAAAAATTTGCTAATTCAACTTAGGATCTAACCTAATTATGGCAATCCTCAGGCTACTTGGTGTATGTAAATTAAATGCATTTTCGCAAGGTTGTGCTGGGAACAATAAAGAAAATGCTCATTACTCTAACTACCAAGCAATGACTCAACATCAAAACCCCAAGTCAAACCTCCCAAACAACTCCAGTCCCCCCTCCTCGCAAGCGGGGAGGGGGTTAGGGGGTGGGGTTCCGGTGCCTTGGCAAAGCCAGCCAGAACTCTGGGAGAAACTCAAGCCACTAGCACGACAGATGCGGTGTGAACCTACCCCAGCCGAAAAGCTGCTTTGGCAAAAGTTAAGACAAAAGCAACTTTTGGGGTTTAAGTTTCGCCGTCAGCACGCAATTGACCGCTTTATTGTAGATTTTTCTTGTGCAGAAGCGCGGTTAGTTGTGGAGGTGGATGGGGGAATTCACGACTACACGCAAAAGGAAGATGCAATCCGTCAGGAATTTTTGGAATCTTTGGGGTTGCGAGTGGTGCGGTTTCGGAATGAGGATGTTTTAGAGGGGATTGAGGGGGTGTTGGAAGGGATTGCAGTTTGGTTGCATAGATAGAACCCCACCCCCAACCCCCTCCCCGCAAGCGAGGAGGGGGCTAAGAGGGGTTTTTGGGGGTGCGATCGCCTTTGGTGAAAGATGTAATTAGGGGGTAGTACAGATACTCCATTCCCATTGAATTGGGTCTTCGTGAGGGCGGAAAAATAAAATAAAATCTCAGTGTCTTAGTTAGTGGTAGTGGCTTACTAGGAACAAAGCAATATTATCTGAATCGAAGTCGTTAGTAAAACTTCCCGTAAACTCATGAGCATTAAAAATTTATCTGATTATCCAGATTATTACTTAGAACTGTTGAAAAGCTATGCATCTGAAATTCAATCAATCAAAATAGAATTAGAAAAAATAAAAGGTATACCATCTCCTGTAATAGATAAACTAAATTATTTTCATAAGAAAATAAATAATGACATAAAGAACCATCGAGATAAAGGACAACCAGAGTCAAGAAGGCTATACGAAGATGATAATTAAATCTTTATAAAGAAAGTAGATAATATTTGAGGGGGTGATAAAAACCTTTGAACCAAAGATGCAGCAAGGGTTTTGAACGGTTGTGCCATCAAAAGATTAAGATCATTTTCCGGCTTGATTGATTCCATTTTTAATAATCAGAGCCACAAAAACCTGATTTTTCGGTTGGGATTGGTTCCCAATTTGTTTTGATCGTTTCAAGGCTCACCCTTTTATAATCCTTATTTGATAAGGCTTTGACACGAAGTTGTCACTTGATCAGAGATAATATATAGTTGAAGTAAAACTATTTGCTTGTTGAAGACAATTTTTGAATAAAATAGTCAATCATTTCTTTCACAATACCCGTCTTGCTAGCTAATCTTTTGAGATATTCGTGATTTTTAATAGCGTTCAACGCAGTTATATAGGGGTCAATTCCACTATCCATACCTGCCCGTCTGGCATAGGTAAATTCTTCCGGATCTACTTTACAAGCTCGTAAATTCTCCACACTATCTCGTAACCAATTAACACATCTACCTATATCATTTTTAAATGCATTCATATACTTTTCATGAATATTATGATTTGAACTAGCCCTAGAAATAGCAAATTCTGACAACGATAATCTGTTATCTTCGTTTTGCAACCACTTACCGATTTTTTGCGAGGCTTCCAAACGTGCCTGAAACTTTTCCTCAGGAAGCACCAAAACAAGCAACGAAAAATAAGGAAGGTCTTAGCTGAAAAAATGTTTGCATATTAGTATTCCTCAACATACATGGATACAATTTGTGATGTTCAGCCCTCAGAACTAGAAGGTGCATTTTACTTTTTCTCAAAAAGGCTCATGCATATGCATAAGCCTGTTTATCAGTTCTGGTTCCTCATCCATCGCTTTCCGAATACGCTCAATCATGTAGCAGGCTGTATTCTTATTAACCCCAATTTCTTTGGCTAGGTGACGCACAGTGATACCCTCCGGTGAATTCAACACAAGGTGAATCGCTACAAACCACTTTTGTAATTCTACATGAATCTTGTGAAAAAGAGTACCTACTGTAACACTATATGAGGTGTAGCAAGCATTACAATGATATCTGCGCTCATTATTGTATGCAGTAGCGTTGGTTGATTCACAATAAGGACACTTTGGCTTTCCACCCCAGCGAATTTGCTCAAGCAGGGCAAGACAATCTTCGTGATTTTGTGACATCGTTATTTCCAGAATTCTGGGAATAACGATGTCACAAATTAATCTTTAATCTTCCTACAGATTGTATCAAGTCCCAAATAAAAAGCCAAAATAATTAAACTTGGCATTGTGTAAATATTATTTCACAAAAATTAAAAAACATCTCATAGCCCCCTCCTCGCTTGCGGGGAGGGGGTTGGGGGTGGGGTTCTACCTCATATCGTACCCGAACAAATTCGGATCAACTTCTCCCAATTGCAAATCTGCTAAACCATACTCTGCCCATCGTCTTTCTACCATCGCAGCTATATCTGCATCCGATTCTAAAGGTGCCCCCCATTCATGTTCGGTTTCTGGGGGAATCTTCGTAGTTGCATCAATTCCCATTCTTCCACCTAAACCAATTTTTTCACTGGCAAAATCTAAAGTGTCAAAAGGCGTATTCGGTAAAATAAATACATCTCGCGTAGGATCTACTTTAGAACTAATTGCCCACACGACTTGACGCGGATCGCGAATATTTATATCTTTATCGACAACAATCACAAATTTGGTGTATGTGAATTGGGGTAAAGCACTCCAAAACGCTAAAGCTGCCCGTCGCGCTTGTCCGGGATATGCTTTATCAATAGAGATAATCGCTGCTTTGTAAGATAGCGCTTCCATTGGTAAGAAGAAGTCAACAATTTCTGAGACTTGTTGCCGCAGAATTGGAGTATAAATGCGATTGAGCGCGATCGCCATCATCGCTTCTTCTTTGGGTGGACGACCGCTAAATGTTGTTAAGTAAATTGGATCTTTGCGGTGTGTCATGCATTGAAAGCGAATCAACGGTGAATCTTCCACACCACCGTAATATCCCATATGATCGCCAAAGGGACCATCGGCTAAAACTTCCCCTGGTGTAATTGTTCCTTCCAGCACAAATTCTGAATCTGCGGGAACTTCTAAATCTACGGTTTTACACTTCGCCAAACTTACACCAGAACCGGCGTAAAGTCCAGCAAATAGCCATTCTGATAAATCTACCGGAATCGGCGTGGCAGCTGCCATGATAATTAAAGGATCTACCCCCAGAGCGATCGCTACTTCTAATTTTTTCCCACGTTCGGCAGCTTTTCGCAAGTGTCTTGCTCCACCCCGTACCGATAACCAATGTACCGTCATCGTGTTTGGTGATTGTAATTGCAAGCGATACACACCTACATTCGGCGTACCTGTCTCACAATCCTTTGTAATTACCAGCCCCAGCGTGATAATCTTGCCAGCATCACCTGGATAGGGACGTATCAACGGTAACTTATTTAAGTCTAAATCGTCCCCTTGGATGACAACCTGTTGACAAGCGGGGAAAAAATCGCGTCCCGGTTTCGCTTTGAGGACATCAAACAGCACCTTACCAAAGTCTATCGCTTGGGAAATCTTCTTTGGCGGCTTTGGTTGTTGCAACATCGCTAACTTTTTCCCCAAATCCTCCAATTCTAAGGGATGCTGCATATTCATTGCCCAGCATATCCTTTCCACTGTTCCCATCAAATTCACCGCTACCGCAAACGGTGAACCTTTGACATTCTCAAATAACAGTCCGGGACCACCTTTTTGCAGCATTCGGTTAGAAATTTCCGCAATTTCTAAATCTGGGTCAACTAAAGCAGAAATCCGCTTTAATTGTCCTTTTTCTTCTAGAATTTTAATGAATCCCCGTAAATCTCTTGCCATTGTCTATAGTAAATAAATGTAAAGCACTTTCTTATATTATTAGTTATTTGTTAGTGGTTGGTAGAGACGCGATTAATCGCGTCTGTACAATGGGCGATTAATCGCGTCTGTACAATGGTTGATGGTCAGTTGTTGGTTGTTTCCATGCCCTATGCCCTATGCCCTATAATTTATTAATTTTTAACGATCGCAAACAAAATATTCAGGTATCCTAACGTGGATATGCATTAATTTTTACACCAAAGCGCTTATCTAATTAAATATGACGAGAATATATGACATTTTACTGGCAGGCGGTTTTGTTATGTTTCCCCTGTTGGTTTTATTCGTTATTACCTTTGCCTGTGCAATAGAACGCTGTTGGTTTTGGTTTAAGCTAATTATCCAAGAAAAACAGATAGTGCAGGAAGTGCTGAGTGCAGCCAGGTTAGACTTAGAAAAGGCAGAAGCGATCGCTTCTCGTTCTCAAGGTTTAGCGATTGGTCGCTTTTTATTAGCACCCCTCAGACTGCGTTCATCTTCTCCGGAAATTTTTCACTTGGCAATCAAAGCATCATGTGATAAAGAATGTATAGATATGTACAAGGGTGATAAAGTACTAGAAAGCGTCATGGCGATCGCACCATTGCTGGGGATATTAGGCACATCAGCCGGTCTATTCACCACTTTTCAACAGCTAAGAAGTGGTCAGGTCAACAGTCTTAATGTGTCTGCGGTTGCTAGTGGTATCGCTCAAGCGCTGATTGCGTCTGCAACAGGGATGAGTATAGCGATTCTTTCTTTAGTGTTTTTGCGAATTTTTATAATTGTGCGATCGCGTCAAATTAATTATTTTTCTCAACTTGGCTGCGAACTCGAATTGATTTATCTTGAATTTTGGCACCAATCTTCAACAGCCGACGCAAACATCCCAGAAGTTAACCAAGAGCCAAATCCTGTAGAAAAAGATGCTTCATAAATAGACATCTCCAAAAATTAATTATGCGTTGCCCGAAACCCTTGTAGAGACGTTCCGCCGGAACGTCTTTACTTTCGCGTGTAAATTGGTAATTACCAACTACCAATTACGGACTAAACAATATTCACACTACTTAATTGCGTCCACTTCAAAGTTGCTAACAAATCGCTACCAGCACTAATTAAAGTGTCATCACCACTAATACTCACTGTTAACGAAGCATTAGAAGATAAACCAGCACCACGGCTGATTTGATCGTCGGACGTAAAATTATAAATGGTGGCAGAATCAAGTCCAGCAGCGAGGATAAAGCGGTTAACTCCGCTACCAACATAAATTGTATCGTTGCCTGTACCTGTAGAGATAAGGTTGTTGCCGGAACCTGCATATATGAGGTCATCACCATTACCTGTAGTAATCTGGTTATTACCTTCTGCTGCATAGATAGTATTATTGCCATTTCCAGCATTGATGATGTCATCTCCGGAACCAGCATAAATCAGGTCATCACCATTACCAGCGACAACTGAGTTGTTACCCTCTGCTGCGTAGATAATATTATTATCCTTACCCACATTGATCACATCATTGCCAGCACCACCATAAACAGTATTATTACCATTACCAGCGACAACTGAGTTATTACCCTCACCAGCGTAGATAGTATCGTTGCCACCAAAGCCAAAAATGGTGTCATCTTCATTGCTGCCATACAGGGTATCATCTTGTTCTGTACCCTGGATGAGATTAAAACTGCTGGGTAAGGTAGGCAAACTGAGATTGGGAATTGTCGCATTAAAGGAATAGATATAGCTAGGTATCAGCGTGTAAGAAGATTGTCCTGCGGGCGCTGCCGGAGGTAGACTATCAATTGGTACTTGAATGCTGCTGACACCATTGGTGTAAACATCAAATTGCGTGTTAGTGCTATTTTGCGTAACACTAAAGTCATTATCTGTAGCTACTATCAAAGCATAGGAACCATCTGCCAACTGCGAACCAATTGCCACCCCTTCAAACTTTTCTGGGATTTTTTCCCCCGCACTTTGCAGAGTTCCAGCAATGTCTAGAAATAGTGATTTACTAACAGGTGTCACCCCAGTAGGTAAAGTATTTGTCCCCGTCAGATTAACACCGCTAACGTCTGTTGCTCCTGTCAGGTCAATCTTATAAATCCGTTTCGACCCAACGGTAGCTTGACCTGTTGGGTCGTCAACACCTATACCCCGATTATCTCGCTCAATTACCAAAAACTCGTGGTCATTAATCGGTGTCAAGGAGCTAACACCAATATTTCGTCCTTGACTAGTGCTGCCAAAGGTATCTCTCGCTCCAGTCGCGGTAATTCTAGCGTTGATATCAGCAACACTTTCTAATTGATAGATATACTGAGCGTCACTTATGCCAGTGGCAATGTCAAATCTGACAATTCTTACATTAGCGCTGCTACGTCCATTGGGAGTTCCTTCATTTTGAAGTGGGTCTTGGAAGATGCTAAACAGCTTTTGACCATCTGGACTGATTGCTAATCCTTCATAACCCCGGTTATCTTGCCGACCTGTGGTCAAACTAGCTCCATCGGCAGCAAAGTAGGGAGTGCTACCGTTTCTCGGAATCACATTATCTGGCTGTGTCAATGCCCGAATAAATGTACCTGTGGGGCTAAACTCGTAAATTGACGGTCCATATTCATCGGATACGTAGAAATTACCGTTTGCACCGACTGCAAAACCTTCTGGGTCTTGGCTGAGTCCTAGTTCTGTACCATCACCATTTAATAATAGGGGATTTAACCCGTTGAATGGCGTAGTCGTATTATAAGTAATGCCATTAAAGGTAGTACCTGCTGCTATTGTGAAGGGAATAGTTTTTAAGACTTGGTAGCTGTTAATTGCCCCAGTTTGTGGATCAATATTAATATCAAATTGTTCAACCCTAGTTTGATAGGGAATCACACCACCCCCAGGTCCTCGGTCAACCAGAGCATAAAAGAAATTTTGCCGATAATCGTAGAATAAATCTGAACCAAATCCTCCTAAACGATTGATATTGGCTTCATTACTTTGACCATTAAGTGGAAACAAATCGATCGCATTCGCCGGAATGCTTATGGAAGAAACCAAATTATTAGTTGATGCCATAAATGTTTGAAATTGGTAAATTGTCGGTCATTAATGGTTAATACATTGAGCGCCTAAAAACCCAAAACTTTTTGGATTAAAAAGTCTACTCTTCGTAAGAATACTGAATATATAATTAAAAAGCAAGTATATATTATACCCTTTTTTAGAGAATAAAAATCCAGTTATTTCAGATGGCTTTTGAGCGGGTACGCTGCCAGAACCTCTAAATTTTATTGATCTAAAATGTAAGACGAAAATATATTTCGCTTTTTATCTGAAAAAATATAATTCATACTTGTATTATAAACAACAATTAATCAATATCTTGATACAAAAAAGCAATGTTAACTATTCTTTAGTCAAGATTTAAACCAAGCTTAATGTATTGAACAGTCTAAAGAATGTAGTTTTATTTTTGGTTGTAAGTTATGAACCATTTCCGGAAAACGAGGTAATATGATTTTTTCTATCAATGGATTGAATCGTGCTGTTACTACTTCATTGGTAACAGTAGGTGTTGCATTTAGTCCAATTTTTACAGCGATCGCCTCAGCCGTAACATTGAATGGTGCGGGAGCAACTTTTCCGGCACCCCTTTACGAAAAATATGCCCGTGAAGTTACAAAAACCATTCCAGACCTAAAAATGAACTATCAAGGAATTGGTAGTGGTGGTGGTATTAACCAAGTAATTGCCGGCACAGTTGACTTTGGTGGAAGCGATGCAGCAATGACCGATGCTCAAATAGCTAAAGTTAAGCAAGGTGTAATTTTAGTACCTACCGCCGGTGGTGCAGTTTCTGTTGTTTACAACGCTCCTGGTGTCAATAACCTGAAATTGTCTCGCGCTACACTTCCAGCAATTTTTTCTGGTCAAATTACTAACTGGAACGACCCGAAAATCAAAGCTGATAACCCAGGAGTTAATCTACCAAATCAACCAATTAAAACTGTTGTTCGTGCTGATAGTAGCGGTACAACCTTCATTTTTACTAACCACTTGAGTGCTATCAGTCCTTATTTTAAAGGTAGAATTGGTGCTAACACAGCACCAAAATGGTTGACAAGTAGCCTCAAAGGAAAAGGAAACCCAGGTGTAGCGTCTTTAGTTGCTCGCACTCCCGGTTCTATTGGTTATGTTGAATATCAATTTGCTAAATCAGGCAACCTGAAATCAGCAGAAGTGCAAAACAAAGCGGGACAATATGTAGCTCCTTCTTTACAGACTGCAAATCAAGCTTTGTCAACTGTGCAATTTCCTAGCAATTACCGCGTTTTTGTCTCAGATCCAGGACAAGGTTATCCCATCGTGGGAATGACTTGGATGATGGTTTACAAGAGCTACAAAGACCCAGCTAAAGCAAAAGCTGTTAAAAGCTTGGTTCAGTGGATTCTCACAAAAGGTCAAGATATCAACGATGACCTCAACTATACTCGGGTTCCTAGTGGTGTAGCAGGTCAAGTGATTAATACTGTTAACAGCACTGTTAAATAGTTTCTCATTTGCAGACATTTATCGGTAGAGAATAAACTCTCTACCGATAATCTTAAAATATGTAATAAAGCTATATAAATTATCTATGGCAAATCTATCTGAACAAGCTGCAAATTCTGGAAATATTGACCTTAATATTACAAATAAACAAGGAGAAAATTTCTCTATAGATGATGGGTTTATATGGGTAGTTCGTAGCTTTGCTTTTTTGACAGTTGTTTTGCTGTTTTGGATAAGTTGGGTAATTTTTGATAAAGCTCGCCCAGCGATCGCCCAATTTGGATTAGGATTTTTCTGGGGCAAAGATTGGGATGTACCCAATGAAATTTATGGTGCTTTGCCTTATATTTATGGGACAATAATCAGTAGCGCCCTTTCTTTAATACTCGCCGTACCAATAGGGTTAGCAGTAGCTTTAGTCACAAGCGAAGATTTTCTGCCAGATTGGGTGCGTATGCCTATAGCATTTGTTGTAGAACTCATTGCTGCCATTCCCAGCGTCATCATTGGATTGTGGGGAATTTACGTTTTAATTCCCTTCCTCACACCATTCCAGGAATGGTTATACAATAAATTTCAAATTCTACCCCTATTTAATACTCAATCCTCCGGTCCGAGTATGTTGATCGCCGGTATCATCTTAGCGATCATGATTTTGCCCACGATGGCAGCAATTAGTCGAGATGTATTGTTAGTGATTCCCCGTGAATTGCGAACCGGCTCAATGGCTTTGGGTTCCACTCGCTGGGAAACAATTTTTAGAGTATTGCTACCCTCCGGTGCTTCGGGAATCGTCGGTGCCGCGATGCTGGCTTTAGGGCGAGCCTTAGGTGAGACAATGGCTGTAACTATGGTAATTGGTAACTCTTCGGTTATCAGTTCTTCCTTACTCGACCCTGGTTACTCAATTCCTGCGGTATTAGCTAACGAATTCCCGGAAGCTGGAAGTATATTGCACATTGGCTCTTTAACTTATTTAGCCTTGATTTTATTTGCATTAACTTTAACTGTCAATATTGCCGCCGTCATGTTAGTTCAGTTACTTGGTGTAAAGAAAAAATAAAAATTGGGGCATGGGGCAATGGGCATAGGGCATAGAAAGAATCGTATTATAAGACGCATTACTTTCAAAGAACTTGTTTAATTCCCAATGCCCAATACCCAATGCCCAATACCCAATACCCAATGCCCAAAATCCTATGACTAGCTATCAAGAATCAGAAATAAATGAACCTTTAGCAAAAGAATTATGTAGTCCTTTACAAGGTAAGCGGCTATTCTTTGACTATGGAATGACAGTTGTTGCATTTGCTTTAGCAATTTTAGCTTTGATTCCTTTGTTCTCAGTTGTGTGGGAAATTCTGACAAGAGGACTTTCCGGATTGAAACCGGAAATGTTCTTTAAAGAAGTGATTGAAAATGGCTTTGCTAATGCTATTGTTGGAACTTTGGTAATGGTGGCGATCGCTTCCTCAATTAGTATTCCTTCCGGAGTCATGACTGGTATATTTTTATCAGAGTTTGGTCAAGGTTCTAAAGTTGCTACTGGTGTTCGTTTCATCACCACTATTTTAACTGGCGTGCCTTCCATTGTTGTGGGAGTATTTGCTTATGGTGTGATAGTTTTCACCCTGAAACAATTTAGTGCTTTCGCTGGGGGTTTTGCTTTAGCCGTCATCATGCTCCCCATTGTCATACTCACAACTGAAGAAGCTTTAAAACTGATTCCCGTTGCTCAACGTCTTGCCTCCGCTGCCTTGGGAGGTAATCGTTTGCAAACTACTTTTCGTGTCGTAGTTGCTGCTGCACTACCAGGTATTACCACTGGTGTTTTATTAGGTGTATCTCGCGCTGCTGGTGAAACAGCACCTTTGATTTTTACCGCTTTATTTAGTCAATATTGGTCAGAAGGTTTATCTAGTCCCACAGCTTCTTTATCGGTATTAATTTTTAACTTATACAACGATCCATCACCAGAAAAAACAGCATTAGTTTGGACTGCTTCGATCATTTTACTGGGTATTGTATTGTTTGTCAGTCTTTTATCTCGCATCTTTATTCGCCGAAAAAAGTAGAGACGTTCCGTCGGGACGTCTGTACTAAACGTCTGTACGAAAGTCAGGATTATTTAACTTTTGTTTCACATATTTGCTAAAAATGAATAAATTAACCCCAGCTATTAGAATCAAGAATTTGAGCTTTTTCTACGGCACTACAAAAGCCTTAGAAGGTGTGACAATGGATATTCATCAAAATCATGTAACTGCAATTATTGGTCCTAGTGGTTGCGGTAAATCGACTTTTATTAAATCCATTAATCGCATTAGTGAATTAGAAGGTAAAGTGCGGGTAGAGGGTCAAGTAGAATTTTATGGTCAGAATATTTATGAGCGTCGCGTTAATTTAAATAGATTACGCCGGCAAATTGGGATGGTGTTTCAAAAGCCTAATCTTTTTCCCATGAGTATTTACGATAATGTTGCATATGGATTAAGAATAGCCGGATTAAATTCCAAAGCTGAATTAGATGAAGTTGTTGAAAATGCCATCAAAAATGCTGCTTTGTGGGATGAAGTAAAAGATAAGCTGCATAAATCAGCTTTGGGACTTTCTGGAGGACAACAACAGCGACTCTGTATCGCTCGTGCTTTAGCTGTCAAACCGAAAGTTCTCCTGATGGATGAACCTTGTTCGGCTTTAGATCCAATTGCGACGATGAAAATTGAAGAACTCATTGATAGTTTGCGTGGTGAGTTGACAATTGCAATTGTGACTCACAATATGCAGCAAGCTGCTCGTGTTTCTGATTTTACAGCTTTTTTCAACACCGATGAAAGTCGCATCGGTCAAATGGTAGAATTTGGCAACACGAGTCAAATCTTTGGTAACGCTCTTGATGAGCGTACCCGTGATTACGTTTCTGGACGTTTTGGTTAATCATACCTAATTGTAGAGACGTTCCGGCGGAACGTCTCCCTCATGAAAATAGAAGTTGTCGTGACCAACGTTAAAGTTTTCGTGACTTATAAGGTTCAGATCCTTAAATTTGGAGATAAATCGGGGATACTACTAGGTCTTAACCCTTAAAAAGATTTAAAAGGCACAACAAATCACTAGTTATGCTGATTGAGAATGCAGCTTTTGTAGGGCAAGCTAGCTGTATAATCTTTTTATCGGAGTATATTTATGTCTCGACAAAAACGCACATCGCGCTTTTTGAAGAAAGCTGAGTTAAGGTCTGCTGAATTAAAAGCGATCGATCCAAGTATGGATTTTGGTGATACTCGGAGTTTACCAAATATGACAGTATTAATTGAACAGTTACGCACAAAAGTTGATGCTTATAATAGTGCTTTATCTGTGATAGACTCTTCTAAAGCTGAGATTGATGAGTTAGAAAAAAAGTTGAGCGAACTTGGGGAAAAGATGTTGATTGCAGTAGCCTTTAAATACGGTAAGAATAGCCCTGAGTATGAAATGGCTAGTGGTGTTCGTAAAAGCGAACGTATCCGCAGAACCAGGACGAGTCGCTTAAAAAGTGGTAGAGAAGCATCCGGTGAGAAGGGTAAAACCGCGTAGTATAAGAAGTATAGCAGGGTTGGGTTAAGGGTAAAAGTCAGCCCTAGCTTTAGTTAGGGTTGATAGCTAAATTAAAATTCGTTTAAGCTGTCTTTGCTGTAGGTTTGGATGACGGCAACTTATGAAACTCAGTTTATGTATGATTGTTAAAGATGAAGCAACTACACTACCTAAGTGCTTGGGTAGTGTTAAAAATGTTGTAGATGAAATAATTGTGCTGGATACAGGTTCTACAGATAAAACTCCCGATATTGCTAAACAATTCGGTGCAGAGGTTCATCACTTTAAATGGTGCAATGATTTTAGTGCTGCTCGCAATGATGCTCTAAAATATGTTACAGGTGATTGGATTTTGGTATTGGATGCGGATGAAACTCTCACTACTCAAATCGTACCGCATATCAAAGAAGCAATTGAAAGTGACTTGCATCTTTTAATTAATTTAGTACGACATGAAGTAGGTGCAGAACAATCTCCTTATTCTATGGTTTCGCGGTTGTTTAAAAATCACCCAGATATCAGCTTTTCCCGTCCATATCATGCTTTGGTGGATGATAGTATATCGGTAATTTTAGCTAAAGAACCGGATTGGCAGGTAGGCTATTTACCAGAGGTGGCAATTCTCCATGAAGGATACCAAAAAAACGCGATCGCTCAACAAAATAAATACGCGAAAGCACAAGCAGCGATGGAAAGTTTTCTTGTCAATCATCCTGATGACCCATATGTATGTAGTAAGCTAGGTGCTTTATATGTGCAGACTGGTAAAATTGCCGAAGGTTTTGAGTTGCTGATTAAAGGTGTTGCCTCAAAACAACTTAACGATGATATTTTATATGAACTTTACTATCATTTAGGCATTGCTTACAGTCGATTGCAAAATCCTAAACAAGCGATCGCTCACTATAGTGCTGCAATTAAGTTGCATATTTACCCAATGCTCAAGTTAGGAGCATACAACAATTTAGGTAACTTACTCAAGGCAGAGGGAGATTTAAAGAACGCAAAAACAGCTTATGAAACAGCTTTGCGAATCGATCCTAGTTTTGCTGCCGGACATTATAATCTGGGAATGACGTTTAAGGCTTTGGGATTGTTGAATGAAGCGATCGCATCTTATACTCAAGCGATTAAATTAAATCCCAACTATGCAGAAGCTTATCAAAATTTGGGCGTTGCTTGGTTAAAACTAGGCAATGTCCAAGATAGTTTATCCGCTTTTGGCAAAGCGATCGTCCTTCATGAGAAGTATAACCCTGATGAAGCGAAGAGATTACGTCATTCTTTACAGGAAATGAAGTTGATTTAATATCATGTCCGACAAATTACTTACAATGTAAAGACGTTCCGGTGGAACGTCTCTACGACGGTTGCGATGATTTTATCGCTGTTAATTAAACGAACATGATTTAACCCGTAATCTCATGTCCAGGTAATCACCCATAATTGATGAAGAACCCCTCCCCAACCCTCCCCGCAAGCGGGGAGGGTGCCACAGGCGGGTGGGGTTCTTTTATTATGGTTATTTATTAGGACATGATATCATCTACGCTTAATTAATAATAAAAACATTGCAACCGTCGTAGAGACGTTCCGCCGGAACGTCTCTACAATATATATGTGTGTTGGACATGATATAATAAGGACTACGAAATTTTTACCAGTTCTGCGATCGAAGTAATTAATTCATCTGGCACAACTGGTTTAGCAACATGTTTGGTAAAACCTGCTGCTAATACCTGGTATTTGTCAGTCTCACTAACATAAGCAGTTAGAGCGATCGCGGGAATATTCCCACCTTGTTCTGGTGACATAGTTCTGATTTGACGAATAAAGCTATAACCATCCATTTCTGGCATACCGATGTCACATAACAAGATATTTGGTTGAAACTTAATAAAATTAGATAATGCTTCTAGTCCTGATGCTGCTGGTGTCACGATTGCCCCACATTCTCGTAGCAATATGCAGAGAAACTCGCGGGAATCGTCATCATCTTCGACAATAATAATTTTCACCCCGACTAAATTTGGTAGAGTTGAGGATTTAGTTGACCTATTTTCAGCCAACAAAAGCGAAGTTGGAACCAAAGGTAATTTTACGCTAAAGGTTGTACCTTGATCTTCTCCCGGACTCTCTACCGTTACACTCCCCCCATGCAAGTCTACCAGATTACGCACGATCGCCAATCCCAACCCCAGCCCGCCAAACTGTCTGGTTGTACTACTATCTGCTTGTTGGAAGTATTCAAATACATGGGGTAGAAAATCAGAACTAATACCCTTACCCGTGTCCCTGACGTTAATTTGGACACAAGAGCTATCTTGCCTTAAACAAACTTCTACCTGTCCACCAGAAGGTGTGAACTTGACAGCGTTAGAGAGCAGATTTCCGATAACTTGGTGGAGACGATTAAAATCACCGTAAACAAAATTTACATTCGGATCAATTTGAAGCTGAATTTGGATACCTTTAGCTTCTGCTGCCCAGCGCACTGTTTCTACTGCTGCTGTAATTACTCCTGCTAAATCTACAGAACTAATTTCTAGAATCAGTTTATTGCGGAGAATCCGGGAGACATCAAGTAAGTCATCAACCAGTTGAATCTGCAATTTGGCATTGCGTTCGATGGTAGCGAGTGCTTTAACAGTGGTAGCGCTATCAAAAGAGCGAGTTTGCAGCAGTTTTGCCCACCCCAAGATGGGATTAAGGGGTGTGCGGAGTTCGTGGGAGAGAATCGCCAGAAACTGGTCTTTGACGCGGTTGGCATTTTCAGCCTGTTGACGGGCAAATTGTTCGCTAGCATATAGCGCTTCCCGTTCTTTTTCGGCTCGCTTGCGTTCGGTAATTTCTTGGACAATAATATTGATACTTGCGACTTGGCGATCGCTATCTTCGAGGGGATAATAACTAGCAAGCCATGACCGCTCAACCCCCGGTTGGGCTGGAGTCTCACCGTGGACTTCACGATTGAGAATCGGTAATCTCGTGGCAATTATCTCCTCAAAGACTGGCTTCTGCACGTCTCCTAACTCTGCCAATACCTCGTGTACAGTTCGTCCCAGATGTTCTGATTCTGAAATGCCATTGATTTCGGCTAGCCGCTTGTTGACACGAATATATCGGAAATTGGTATCCAACATACACAGTCCAATGGGGGCATTAGTATAAATAGCTTCAATCTCTGTCAGTTGTTGCCGGATGGTTTCTTGGCTTTGACGTAGCGCTACTTCTGTATGCTGACGTTCGACAATTTCCTGCTGTAATTGTGCGTTAGTCTGGATAAGTTCATTGCTACGCACTAGTACCAAGTGTTCAAGATTATCTTGATATTTTCTTAGCTCTTGCTCTACCCGCACACGTTCCCCAATTTGTATTTGCAGTTGTTGATTAGCTTGCTCTAGTTGCGCTGGACTTGGAAGCGCTAGGGCTTGGGGGATTAGGGGGACTAGTTGTAAGGCGGTAAATACAGATATCATTGCCGTAAAGGCTTTGATTGCTCCTGATAACCAATAAGTAGGATACCACAGCGTCCAAATCTCCATCAAGTGGGTGGTCCCACAAGCGACGATGAAGCCAGCAAACAACAAAAATATCCAGTCAAACGGCAAATCCCGTCGCTGCCGGACAAAGCAGAACAGTGTGATGGGGATGGAATAATAAGCTAGGGCGATGAATCCGTCGGATAATAAGTGTAGCCAAACTAAATTTGTTTTCCAGAGATAACAGTGACCGTGGGGAATAAATGGCGATGATGTAAAAAAAGTAGTCCACAATTCTGACATATGCTTGCGCTTTCAGCTCTTCGATTAAACTATAAGAGCGGCTATTTGCATATTAATTATCTAATATTGCCAAGCTTGTTGCAGAGCGCGTTGTCGAGCATTCATCCTAGATTCTACGATTATACCATGTCCGGTTGCGCTTTCTCGCCCTCTCCCTAGAAAGGCTAACCATTACCACAGTTAAATTGTCGTTAAACCCATAACCCGACTAGGGTTGTAAACCCTAGTCTAATAGCTAAAGTCCATTTTAATGGACATCTTGCATCAATCCCAACAACCGCCTTAGAATGAATTCTAAGGCTAATAGTTAAAGTCGTCTAAAGACGACTAAATAAAGGTTTTAGTCTACTTGAGTGGGAGCATCCCAATTTGGCAAAAACGCCCACAGGCGCGAGATTCCTGGGGCTATACCAACAAAGCCCACCTGCGTGGGCTAATTAGATGTATGCTTATAAAGAAATGGTGTAAAGAAGTTCAAAGTTTGGAACAGGAAACTTTGACTGTTGACTGTTGACTAAATACGCGATCGCACAAATTTCTCTAATCTATCCATTCCTTTTTCTATTGTTGCCATATCGGTAGCGTAAGAAAGACGAATATTGTTATCGGCACCAAAAGCGACTCCGGGAATGACTGCGACTTGCTCTTTTTCTAGCAAAGCGTCACAAAATTCTAGGGATTTGATACCGAGTTTGCTGATGTCGGGAAACATGTAAAATGCACCATCTGGCTTTTCACAAGTTAAACCGGGAATAGCGTTAAGTCTATCAAACATGACTTGCCGACGTTTGGCAAAAGCTTGACGCATTTCTTCTACACAGTCTTGAGAAGATTCTAATGCTGCGATCGCTCCATATTGAGCAAAGCTACACACATTCGATGTACTATGACTTTGGATGGTGATTGTCGCTTTAATGATTTCGATTGGTCCAGCTAGATAACCAATCCGCCATCCGGTCATCGAGTAAGCTTTCGCAAAGCCATTACTGACAATAGTGCGATCGAAAATCTCCTTACCTAACGAACCGATGCACAAATGTTCTGCACCGTCGTAGAGGATTTTTTCATAAATCTCGTCGGAGACAACAAGTATATCTTTTTCAACTATTATCTCTGCTATAGCTTTGATTTCTTCCGGGGTATATACCATCCCCGTGGGATTTGAGGGGGAATTGAGGACAAATAACTTTGTTTTGGGTGTGATTGCTTCTCGCAGTTTTGCGGGTGTAATTTTATAACCTGTGGAAGCATCTGTATGTACAATCACCGGAATACCACCCGCCAAAATTACCATTTCTGGATAACTTAGCCAATAGGGAGCGGGAATAATTACTTCATCGCCTGGGTCGATTAGTGCAACAATTAAGTTGTAGAGAGAATGTTTACCGCCGTTAGAGACGATGACATTTTCTGCTTTGTAATCGAGATGATTGTCAATTTTTAACTTGTGAGCGATCGCTTCTCTTAACTTTGGCTCACCAGAAGCTGCACCATACTTGGTTTTGTTTTCATCTAAAGCTTTTACCGCTGCGGCTTTGATGTGAGCCGGTGTATCAAAATCCGGTTCTCCAGCGCTAAAACTACAAACATCGATACCTTCTGCCTTCATTGCCTTAGCCTTGGCTGCGATCGCTAAGGTTAACGAAGGGGATACTTGACTTACTCTTGCTGCCAGCTTCATCTTAATTCTTTCGGCACATTTCCACCTATTTAAGAGTATCTCACAATCGAGAGCCAGATTTTTCTTTTAATAATTCCTTCCTTTTGGGCATTGGGCATTGGGCATTGTTAATATCCTACAGGCTAGAAGCCTGAGGCTATACGAACGAAGCCCACCTTCGTGGGCTGAAGAGATTTTAGGCTGCGAAGGCAGCCTTTGTACGTATAGCCGCACCCTTCCAGGGTGTGGGCGTGTGCAAAAATACATTAAGCTATACGAACGAAGCCCACCTTCGTGGGCTGAAGAGATTTTAGGCTGCGAAGGCAGCCTTTGTACGTATAGCCGCACCCTTCCAGGGTGTGGGCGCGTCGTGCAAAAATACCTTGAGTGCATAAGCAAGAAAGCGTGAGAAATAAGTGTAATTGTAGGTTTTAATAATTACAGTGAGCAGAGGGGAATCAGTTATGGGTAAAGAAATAAAAAACGAACATTGGAATATCCAAGTTTTTACCCATCGAACCTTTGCTGTATTTATCAGTCTGCTGTTGCTGTCTGATGTGGGGATAGCTGCTGGACGCTACGAATTGAAAATCGCGCAGCAGCAACCAAAATCGCAACAAGCAACCAGCGCAGCAGCCGAACGAGCATATGATGAGGGATTCAAACTATATCAGCAAGGGACAGCAGAATCTTTACGGCAGGCAATTGGGAAATGGGAAGAAGCGCTGAAACTATACCGACAGATAGATGATAAGAAGTCGGAAGCTATTACATTCCTTTTTATCGGGAAAGTTTACTCAGATTTAGGAGAAAAACAGAAAGCACTTTCGTATTACAACCAAGCACTGCCGTTGTCTCGTCAAGTGGGGGACAAAGGTGGTGAAGCTGATACTCTGTTCAATGTCGCTTACCTGGAACGCAGCAAAAACAACTTACAAGCAGCACTCACGCATATCGAAACTGCGATCGCTATCATTGAAGATTTACGCACCAAAATCGATAGACAAGATTTACGCACTTCCTATTTTGCATCAGTGCAGGATTATTACCAGTTCCAAATCGACCTGTTGATGCAACTGCATAAAAAAGACCCATCCAAAAGATACGATGCTTTGGCTCTTGATACCAACGAGCGATCGCGTGCTAGGGTACTAATCGAACTGTTAACCGAAGCAAATGCCAAAATCCGCAAAGGTGCAAACCCCCAACTACTAGAACAGGAAACTAGCTTATTACAACGAATTGAAGCCACAGAGAAACTAATACAAAACTTAGAGTCACAAAGCCAGAAAGACCCCATCCTTAAAAATTCTATCGAACAACGCCAGAAAGAACGCGAAAATCTCCTCAACCAATACCGCGAACTGCAAACCAAAATCCGCACCACCAACCCAGAATATGCTGAACTCAAGTATCCACAACCTTTAAAACTGCGGCAAATTCAGCAACAACTCGATAAAGACACCCTGCTGTTACAATATTCCTTAGGAAGCGATCGCAGCTATCTTTGGGCAGTCACACCGGATTCTCTCGACTCCTACGAACTCCCCGCACAGAAACAAATCGAGGATGCTGCAAATAATTTCCGAGAAGCCATAGTTCTCGGTGGTAAGCTAATCAACAGAAATAATCCTGATAAAATAATTAAGCCTGCTTCCCAACTCTCCCAAATAATTCTCGCACCCGTCGCTAACAAGTTAGGCAAAAAGCGATTGGTAATTGTTGCTGATGGAGTTTTGCAAAATATTCCCTTTGCAGCGTTAGCAGAACCATCCGCTACATCAACTACTACTTATCAGCCTCTTCTAGTTAACCATCAAATCGTCAATTTACCATCCGTAACTGCGATCGCTACCCAGCGACAACAATTAAACAAACGTCAAACCGCACCCAAAACCCTTGCAATCCTTGCCGATCCGGTATTTGCCGCTAACGATAAGCGAGTCACAGGCAAAGATCCTGCCGAAGCACGGGAACTCAACCTTGACGGTTTGACTTTGCAACATGCGTTAAAAAACCTCAAGCGTAACGGATTAGATCCTCTACCAGGTACACGCGAAGAAGCTGAAAAAATCCTCAAACTTGTATCACCTTCCCAAAGCATACATGCCTATGATTTTGATGCCAATTACAACTTCGTAACCAGCAAAGAACTCAAACAATATCGGTTCTTGCAATTCGCTACCCACGGTATTGTCGATACTACCAACCCTGAGTTATCGGGAATTGTCCTCTCCCTAGTCGATAAACAAGGTAAACCACTTGAAAAAGGTTATCTGCGTTTAGGAGACATCTTCAACTTAGATTTGGGCGCCGAGTTAGTCGTTTTGAGTGCCTGCGAAACCGGTTTGGGTAAAAATGTCAAAGGTGAAGGGTTGATGGGGTTGACAAGAGGATTGATGTATGCTGGCTCAAAGCGATCTGTAGTCTCTTTATGGCAGGTTGACGATGAAGGAACATCGCAATTAATGCCGTTATTTTATAAAGCGATTTTGCGAGGAGAGTCTCCCACATCTGCTTTGCGGGATGCACAACTGCAACTGTGGCAGCAGAAGGAGTGGCAAAATCCTTACTTTTGGGCAGCTTTCACTTTGCAAGGTGATTGGAGATAAAGGGGGAAGTTGTTCTTGAGAGGTAGTGGGCGTGTTTTCAAACCCCAAAAGCCTTTAGGCTGGAAGCCTAAGGCTATACGAACAAAGCCCACCTACGTGGGCTAAAAACCTATTTTTTGGTAGTCCGCGCAGGCGGACTTCGTTTGTATAGCCGCACCCTTCTAGGGTGTCGGCATGAAAACACGTCCTATTCCCCACTCGCTACTCCCCAATCCCCAGTTTCTTTATCAGAAAAATGGGTTTAAAACCCCGTCCTTTAGTACCGGTTTATATTTACTACAGCTACAGGTTCCACTAAATATGTTAAAATAGTGGAATGCTAACCATGAATTACCGCTATCGAATCTATCCGAATATCACTCAAGAACAGTTGCTTTTTGAGTGGATGGACACTTGCCGCGTTGCCTATAATTACGGGCTGCGAGAAATTAAGGACTGGTGCAATAGCCGGAAATGCATGGTTGACAGATGCTCTATTAGTCATGAGTACATCATGGCTGCGGATGCTCCTTTCCCTAGCGAAGTGAGCCAACTTAATGCTTTGCCAAAAGCTAAAAAAGTATTTCCAAGGGTTGAGTGAAGTACCAAGTCAGGTTTTGCAGCAAGCTATCAAACAGTTGCACCGAGCTTGGGAGGGTTTTCAGAAAATTGGGCATGGATTCCCCAGATTTAAAAAGTTTGGGCAATTCAAGTCTTTGTTGTTTCCCCAATTCAAAGAGAATCCCGTCGTTGGGGTACACATTGCACTGCCTAAACTGGGGTTGATTCCAATCAACTTGCATCGCCCAATTCCAAATGGATTTGTGGTTAAACAAGTTCGGATAATCAACAAGGTAAGTATTTGGTACGCCTCCATTAACATTCAATGTAATGTCAGCGTTCCCTCTCCAATGCCACATGGACACTCGATTGGGGTAGATGTCGGGCTTGAAAAGTTTTTGGCAACTAGTGACGGCGTTCTCGTAAAATCGCCTAAGTTTCTGAAAGTCATGCAAAGCAAGCTGAAATTGCTGCAACGCAGATTTTTTCGGAAAACCAAGCGCTCTAAGAATTACGAAAAACAACGTATCAAAGTTGCTAGACTTCACCACACGATTGATAACACTCGTAAAGATTTCCACTTCAAGCAAGCCCACGCCCTTTGTGACGCTGGTGATATGATCTTTATGGAAGATTTGGATTACCAAACGCTGGCTAAAGGGATGCTTGGGAAACAGATGCTTGATGCAGGGTTTGGACAATTCCGAACTATCACCAAGTACGTTTGTTGGAAGCGGGGTAAATTCTTTAGTGAAGTTAATTCTAGGAGGACTTCTCAAGAGTGTCCTGAGTGTGGTGCAGAAGTTAAAAAAGACTTGAGTGTTAGGGTACATCATTGTCATAGCTGTAATTACACGACTGATAGAGATGTTGCTAGTGGTCAAGTAATTAGAAATAGAGGAATAGAGCTAATTAGTACCGATGGACAGTCGGGAATCCAAAACGCCTATGCAGACGGTTTGCCGGGGATTGAGATGTCTCAGTCTAGGTCAAAGTCGAAAACCCGTAAGGGAGCAACTAGGAAGACTAAGAAGTGATTCTTAGAAGCTCTGTGGCTTTAGCCCAGAGTCATGTCACAAGCCAAATAAACAGCTTCCAAAAAAACATCGGGGACAACGTTTTCTGGTAGCTTTTCTAAATCGATAATGTCTTGAACTTGCTTAGTCAATTCTAAAGCCAGATTCATTCTTGCTTTTGTTGACATGACACCGCGTCTAAGTAAATATTCGCGAATAACAGCAAAGTCATCGGGCAATAATGCTGATAAATCGGTAACTTGCAGCAAATGCTCATATATCGGCTTTGCTTGTTCAGAAATTGTCAAAGTCGTTGATGCAATCGGTCTTTGAACCTGAATTACAATTGTGCCGGCAGCTAAATCACCTACGCGCTTTTCGCTATTATTAAAGATGATAAATAAAGCACCAAGATAGAAAAACTCATCAACTGGTCTAAGCAAAGCCCGTAATGTTGCTTGTTGCAAGCCAACAGGTCTACCATCATCTCTAACAACGCGAATTTTCGCAAAGCGTTTGCCGGGGGTTTGACCATGCCATAAAGTTTCAAAGAAGACAAAGTAACCTGCGTAAATAGAAAAACCGGTGATGAAAGCGATCGCTATTAACCACAAACTCACCTGATTGCCAAAAATCCCTTTCCAGAAATTCTCTAACTGCACAGCAACTGTCACCCAGACAACAATAAACACCGTCATTATTGCAGCCAAAACGTGATAATCAATTAGCAATGCCCAAGCACGATTACCGATGCCGGCAAGAGTAAATTCTAGTTCTACACTTTCTGGTGTGCGGAATTTAATTCGGTTGAATAAGTGCATAGCAGTTTGTATACTTATGTTTAAATTTCCCGGTCTCGTAACTTCAATCCCATCCCTTCCCGACGACTCCGCAAGTCATAATAAATCACTGCTTTGATTGACTGCCAAAACGGTACAATCAACGCAGCACTTATTAAACTAATAATAATACTCAATAGTTGCGAAAGAGCAGCGTAACCTCGATTTTCTTGAGCTAAGGATGCTAAAATTCCCTGAATAATAGTGCTAAGAATAGTAAAGGGGATTTGTATCGGTATCGTAATTAAATAACCGACAAATAAAATCGCTACAATTCGCCAAGCATGTCCTTTTGTTAATTCCCAACTGCGACCAATTGTAGATATTGCATCAATATTGTCTTCAATAGCTAGTGGAAGTTCCACAACAAAAAAGCGAGCTTGTACCCAAAGCACAGCAACAAAGAAAAGTGGTATCAAAATAAGTGTTAACAAAGAAATGACCAGAATAGTGGCAGGATTTGGACTTACACCTGCGGCAATACTGCCAACAAAAAAAACGGTAACGATGCCAATAAAAATAGCAAAGGGAATCATTAAAACAATGAAAATTAAAGTCATTAACAAACCCATGACAAAAAACTGCCACATGCGCGAATTTACGATTCTGCGACCTGCTTCAACAGATTCCGGTTGATCGACCAATTCACCAAAAGCTAACCGGGATATTAAAGCCAAAATTGCTGCACATTTTGCCCAACCATAAATTGGTACAAATATCCACACATAAGCATTGAATGCCAGTTTAAGATAAGATTTGAGGTGAGAACGATATAGCCGGATTCCGGCACTGACGACATTACCGAGGCTAAGTGGTTGTATTGGGCTGGGAGAACCGTGATTAAAAGACATAATGCCAAATTCTCTTGTAAATTAAGTTGGGAATTTGAAGCTATCTTAAGATAACTTCAATTAAGTATTCCCAAAGTTTATGAATATTCAACGTTGGATTTCTCGACGAGAACCAAACTGGCAGCGTCTAGATGCTTTATTAAGACAAGTAGAAAAAAAAGGAATCAAGTCACTGCAAGCAACGGAAATTAGAGAGTTAGCGAGTTTATACCGTTCAGTGGCAGCAGATTTAGCCCGCGCTCAAACTCAGAAAGTAGGCAATACTTTGACGCAAAGTTTACATTTTTTGACAACTCGCGCTTATACGCAGATTTATCAAGGTTCCCGGCGACAAGAATGGCAAGCGGTGGTACAATTCTATCGTTGGGGATTACCAGCAGTGGTGCAGCAAACATTTTTCTACATCGCTGCCGCTACTGCGACATTTTTGTTGGGAGCATTAATTGGTTGGTGGTATGCGTGGCAAGATCCCACCTTTATATCACTACTCGTCCCCGAAAGCTTAATTTCCCAGGTACGAGATGAGCATAAATTGTGGATAGGGTCAATAGTCGGAATTGAACCTTTAGCATCAAGTAATATTACGATTAATAACTTATCAGTATCTTTTGGTGCGATCGCAGGTGGGATGACAGGGGGAATTTACACCACATTTTTGTTATGGTTCAATGGTTTATTAATTGGTTCCCTTGCCACTTTAGTCGGTCAAAATAACCTTGCTTATCCCTTTTGGGCGTTTGTTTTTCCCCACGGTTCCCTAGAATTACCCGCCATCTTTTTTGCTGGTGGTGCGGGTTTTTTACTTGCCAGAGCAATTTTATTTCCCGGAAAATATAACCGTCGTGACGCACTCAAATTTTACGGTTCTTTGGCAGTGCAATTACTATTTGGCATTATCCCAATGTTGATAATCGCTGGTACTATCGAAGGCTTTTTTTCTCCCAACCCTAGCGTACCAAATCCACTTAAATATCTTGTGGGAATGAGTTTATTTGTACTTTTGGTAGCCTATTGCAATCGTCAACGGTAATATAGCGTTTCCTAGCTGATTATCCTACCTCTGCTATCAAAGCTCGGATCAAATTATCTTTAATCATTAATAGACAGGCGATTTCTAAGAAACTTGCCTGTAACATTTCTAGGGGAATTTCCTTGATCTTCTCGTTATAACATGAGAGCATAAACCTCTGTTCAATCGTCAGCTCAAAGTATTCGGGTTTAAGTTCGGGAAGCATAAATCCTGATCCTTTTTTGATAAAATATTTTGTGTCAAAAGCTCATCGTGTTCTTGAAGGGGTTAGTAGCGCTTATTTTTAACTTCTTCACCTTTGCCCTTTTTTCCTTTCCCCTTTCCCCCTCCCAGATTGGTGATGCTAACTTGGAAATGTCAGATTTAATTGCTTTTCGAGTTTCGCGATCGCCTCAGTATATGTAGAGACATCCAAAATGCGTTGAGCGATCGCATATGAAGACCGTTGAGAAGTCGCTAAAGAGGCAAGCACAGCCACAAACTCATCAATATCCAGGGGTTTGCTGAACCACAAATCAAACCCGTCGCAAAGACCACGTTGACTCATGTTTTGACTGTCATAGCCTGTCACAGCAATGGCTATCATTAATTCCCCTCGTCCCGCTTTGTTTCTCACTTGCTGAATTAAGGCATAGCCATCCTCACCAGGGAAGGCAATGTCACTCACGAGGATATCAGGTTGCCATTGTCCAAATATTTCCAAAGCAAGCTTAACTGAAGATGCTGTTTGCACCTGGACACCATACCATTTCAGCAGCACCGAGAGCATCACACGGCAATCGTCATTATTGTCTACAATGAGTACTCGTAGCCCTTGAAGAGATGAAAGATTAGTCGAAAATACATTATTTAGATACATTGTGGCTCCCCTAAAAACTCATATGGTTTTTGCTTAAAGACTTGTGATGATTGTCCACAGCAAGCGATGGCAGCTTTGCTTTCTAGAGAGAGAATTTTAAGGTTTTTGCACTTTTTGCCTGGAATAATTACAATTAGCATGACACCCTGATGTTAGAAATCTTGTTTGAGTAACTCTTTAAAAACGTATAAGTTGTATCGGTTGTATTAAAAACACTCAAATCGTTACAAGAAAACCATCCATTATGGGGTGCAGGTTTCATACATCAACCGCTTGATGGACTTTACTACGCCAAACCTGGGGAGGGAATCCGTAGTGTTGGCGAAATTGGCGGGAGAAATGACACGGATTTTGATAGCCTAGTGATGTGGCGATTTCCTCGATTGTCTGGTTCTTGGTTTGCAGCAGTAAACAAGCCGCAATCATCCTGCGTTTGACAATCCAGCGGTTTACAGTTTCTCCTGTCAGCTTTCCGACTTGGTTAGTTAAATAAGCTGGTGAATAACCAACTGCTTCAGCAACATCACACAGACTAATTCCTTGGTGATAATGAGCTTCGATGAAGTCGAAAACTTTTTTGAGTTGGGGAACGCAGGGGAAGGAGAATTTAGGATTTGCGATCGCTGTTTGCTCTAACTTGAAAGCTGACTCGAATTCGCTTGCGTAATAATCTAACAGAGCAATTCGCTTTTGCAGTTGATGTGCGATCGCGTTTAGCAATTCTTCCACTGTAAAAGGTTCGGTCAGATAGTCATCTGCTCCCCCATCCATAGCTTTGCGGAAGTCTGTCTTTGTGCCGCTGCCACTGATAAAAATAAAGGGGATAATTGCGGTCACGGGATCTTCTCTCAGGGTATCCAGCACTCCGTAACCATCAACAAGAGGCATAAAAATGTCGCAAAGTATTAAATCTGGTAAATGCGCTTGTGCTTCTTGGATGCCAATAACACCGTTTTCTGCCGCGATCGTTTCAAAACCTTCAGTGGCAAGACTGTCCAAGTACATGTTACGAGTCTTGGTATCATTTTGAATTACGAGAATTTTTCTGGCTGATTGCATCATTTGTTTCACTGGCTAAAGTTTTTTTTAGTTATACTCATACAGTTTTGCCCTGGAAATAATTTGTGAAGCTAGCAAGTATTCATCAACACCCTTTGAATGTTTCAATTTCAAATATGACAGATGGGTGATTGAAATCAGGTATTGGCAAATGTTTGAAATGTATAAGATGGGTTAATAGTGTTTGAATTCATCACAAAATCTTGAGAAATCAATAATACATCCCTACAACTTATTATTCAGAGTCTTTGACTTATACCTGTAATCACAAAAATGAACATTAGTCAACTATTTAAGGGATGAATTCCACAAGTTAACCTCATTAATTTCAGTATATATAAATTTTTAAGAGCTTTATTTTGACACTTTTAGCAATTAAAATACTTAATTTTTGTCTAAATTAAATAAAGCCGAAGGTTTTTAGCATGGAAAAAGCTTTAAAATCGAAGTATTGTATTAATTAGGAGTGATGCCTAATACATATACACGAAACACAAATTAGGATTTTAGCCTTTGTTCACTGCTTTGCAGTACCTGAAACAACCAAATATGGTCATGCATATTATGGTTAATTTGAGAGCGTGCGTAATTTTTATTAATGAAAGTTTAAGTTGTACATTTTAATATTCTGGTGTTTTGCCTCATGGTTAAGCGATCGCTCGAAGCATCACTCAGCGGCATTCAACAGGCTAAAAAAGCGTTTGCTCGCAAGAGGTGGACTCAGGAAAATTTAGCGCTTGAAGTCAACTTAAAAACTCGACAACCCATTTGGCGGTTTTTCAGTGGACGACCAATTGAGCGTCATACCTTTTTTGAAATTTGTTCTGTATTGGAATTAAATTGGCGAGAGATTGCGGAAAATCCCCCAGCAGAATTTTCTGAAAGAAGAGAATTCGTGCAGCTTACTGGCTTGAATATTGATGGGTTGGTGCAACAAGTGCGATCGCAACGCAAAGACAAAATTCAAGACCAGTGCGGCATCTTGCAGTTATTGGATATCAGTCATCCTGTGGGAATCGATGACATATATATTGATGTCAATATTTTGGAGGAAATTGAAAGCCTTCAGTGGTCAACTATAGCTGACCTGCAAAAGCTTAGTCCAGAACAATTTGACCGCTTTGGCTTGGGTGAGGTTGACGAGAAACAAATACCGGGTATGCGGGCAGTAGAAACCTACCCCAAGCTGAGGGTGCTAGGCAAACCAGGGGTAGGTAAAACCACATTTTTACAATATCTTGCAATTCAGTGTAACCGAGGCGCATTTGCGGCAAACCAAGTTCCTGTTTTTATCACACTGAGGAATTTTGCGGAATCACGGGGAAGCAGCGACTTAAGTCTATTAAATTACATCCACCAGGAGTTTATCACCTCTGGAATTACCGAAAATTCCGTGATTGAAAACTTACTTCAGGCAGGGAGAGTGTTGCTGTTGCTTGATGGGATGGATGAACTTCTTAAGCAACAGAGCAATGCTGTCTTAAAAGAAATTCGCTCTTTTTCCGACAATTATCACAAAAATCGGTTTGTGGCAACCTGTCGAACGGCATCTCAAAAGCTCAGACTTCGAGGCTTTACCGATGTTGAGATTGCCCCGTTTACTCAAGCACAAATCCAAGCCTTCGCTGATAAATGGTTTGTGACATTCACCAAGACAAACGCTACCGATGGGCAAGCGCAGGGAGTTGAGTTTATTCAAAAGCTGGACGAACCCTCAAATTGGCAATTTCGCCGACTCGTCGTCACACCTTTGTTTCTGCATCTTGCTTGCTGGGTGTTTCATGGTCAGGGAAAATTTCCCAGTAAGCGGACTGATTTTTATAAGCAAGGGCTAGATTTGCTTTTAGGTAAATGGGATGAAGCCAGAGGGGTTGAGCGGGATGAGATTTACCAAGGGTTTTTATTACCCCAAAAGCTAAAGTTATTAAGTCAGATTGCAGCAGCGACGTTTGAGAAGGGTCAGTACTTCTTTGAGCAACGCGTTCTTGAGCAATACATTGGGGACTATATTCGTAATCTGACCGATGCTCCAATCGAGCCAGAGGAACTGGAACTAGAAAGCGAAGCGGCGCTGAAGGCGATGGAAGCGCAACATGGGCTACTGGCAGAACGAGCGCGGGGAGTGTTCTCCTTCTCCTCTCTGGCGTTTCAAGAATACTTCACAGCGAGAAACATCGTTGCCAGCCATAACTTACAAGCATTCGAGCAAGCTCTCTCTGGACTGGTGAGTCACATTAACGATCCTCACTGGTACGAAATCTTTCTATTGACGGCTGGTATGCTCCGGAGTGCAGATTCGCTGATGCAGTTAATGAAGCAACAGATTGATAGACTGGTAGGCTCTGACCCTTACTTACAAGAGTTTTTGACCTGGGCAAGCCAAAAATCAAAGGATACGCTGTCGCCACCTTTGGTGGCGACATCTCGAGCCTTTTACCTTGCTCTTGCCCGGACTCCTCACCTGGCTTCTCATTTTACCCTTGCCAGCACCCTTGACCAGGGGATGTTTCTAGATGCGGCATTGGATGACTTACTGGTAGAGTGTGCTGTAGACCGCAGCCAAGATTTTGCCCATGCCTATGTCTGTGGAGAGGCACTTACCAATATTCTGGTTATGGTTCTGGATGCTGGACTTTATAAGTCTCTCCAACAACTCAAAGATGAACTTCCCAATTCTCATCAAAACCAAGAACGGTTTCAAGGATGGTGGCAGACAAACCATTCAACTTGGGTGGAACAGTTAAACAAGGCGATCGCTAATTATCGTCATATTCATCACCACTGGAATTTTAGCACTACTCAACAGGAAGCATTGCAACGCTACTACGATGCGAATCAGCTGCTGCTTGATTGCTTGAATAGTAATTGTGAGGTAACACCTGCAATTCGCCAGGAAATTGAAGCTAGCTTATTATTGCCGACAAAGGAACTTGAGGACAGGGAATGGCATTCTTGAAGAGGGGGAAGGGGGAAGGGTAAAGGGAAAGGGGTTGTTTGCTGGGAAAGACAAATAATCTTCGTTGCGTTTTGTATCGTAATCAATCAATTCATTCAGGAAATCAAACCAGAGCTTGTCATGCTAGTTAATAAAGCGGTTCTCAATCGCGTGCAATTTATAAATCGTAAGGCAAACGTAGGAATGCCCCGTCAGAATGTATTGTACACAACCGAGAATCGCCATAACCAGGATTATCAATCCAATTGAATCAAGGTTTTGTATATGATCGCTTTACCAAATAATCAATTGTCAGATTGGCTAATCCCTATTTGTACCCAAGGAACTGCCTCCATGACCCTTAAACAATCCATGAAGGGCAGACATACTTGCCTTTGCTGTTCAGGTGTTTTGCTTCGTCACATGCGATCGCAAGGAGTATACTGGCGTTGTAGCCGCTGTCATGAAGAAATGCCGATTTATAAAGTATAGTAAAAAATGGTATGTAGAGAGGTAGCATTGCTACGTCTCTACAAGGATTTGGGGCTTAACTGAAGGGTATTTATAGATATCTTCCCAATCCCTAATCCCCAGTCCCCTTTTTAAGGCTTCGGAGCCATATTTGGTGCTTGGATTGTACAGGGTTTAGTTTGGCACTGTTGTTCGTAAAGCTTTTGGACATAGGATTCTTGCCAACTTAAAGGAACTTCCACTAATGTCAGCGCTCCTGTAATTCCTTGGGCGATAAACATTAACGCAGCGATAGAATTTAAAGCGATGTGAACTTTACGCCAGCGATTTGTTTTATCTTTATAGATATCTGGCAAAATCGCTAGAGAGAAAATCATCAAGAAAGCGACAGCAACACCATAATAGTAGTGAGAAATATACCATTGGTTATCTTGACGATAGACACCATCCTGACAACCAACTATCACTATAGCTATCCCACTAAGGGTAGCAAAAATCCCCCGCCACATCTTATCGGTTGCTTTATAAAGCAGGGCTAATGAAGCGATCGCTGCGACAAAAAATAAGGTAATTAAAATGACTTTAAATGGAGTTTTTGTCCAAACTTGTTTTTCTAAGATGTGGCTAAATATACTGAAAGCCAACCCGATTAAAACAATCCCGACAACTGCTGCTGTCAAAGCGCGTCCTAATTTAACATGTTCTTGTCCGACAACTGGGGGAATTTTACTCTTACCCTCTGTTGCAGTTTCTAAGCGTCGCTGACGAACTTGGAAAGCGCGGTTGACGACGATACCAATTAAAGGATAAACGACAATTACAGCGATCGCAGGATGCAGCAGCAACATCACATCTCTTACTTCCATATCACACCTCTAAAAGACTACGGTACTTTTCGGAAATCACCACTAAAGAAAGCATCCCAATTGGTAGTGAAACTAATCTGAATTTATCTGCAAATAAAACTAAGCTTCTACTCAGCATTTTCTCTTGTTAAGTAGACCTCTTGCAAAAGTCTATAAATGTATGTTTTTTCATGCCCTTTTCCCTTTCCCCTTTCCCCTACTTCTGCAAGAAGTCTAGTGTGCGTTCCGCTCCCCGGATCAGCCTTTGACAACTGCGATCGCACTTGTATCAGCATTGCGACCAAATAACACTCTTGGTTTGAACAAAATTTTAAATAACAACCATAAAGATTGTAACTCTCCGGGTGCCAATGAGCGCCGCCACTGACCAGGACGACAGAACAGCATTTTTACTAAGGAACGATGCTGAGTCAGGTTTACCTCTTCAAACATGACTCGAACTGTGGGAAATTCTTCTTGAAAGCTAGTTTGCGTAACAATGCCTTGCAAGGTTAATTTTGCCTCCATAATTTCCAAAGTTAGGGGTAAGAATTCTCCTGGCTTGATTTCCGGCAAACCCGCTTGTGTTAAGGCAATTTCCGCTCCTATTTCGGAAATCTTTGTGGTTATCCCCCACAGAGAAACATTTTTTTCAGCATGATTTTTTATATCTAAGCGCACGGTACGCCGCAAGTCAAACCAAGCGTAGGGGTCAGTTTTGGGAATATCTAGCAAGACCAACAAGGCAATAGCAAGGACAATTAGATTGTAAATGCTCCACAACCAACCTAAACCGAGTCCCTTAACTTGTTGGGCAGCTTCTAATGGCATTGTCTGCCAAGCACCTTTGAGGAGAAATATCCCTAAGTTGCGCCATAAGCTGACTGCCGTGCCAACAAATAATACAATCAAAGGTAAGGCTAGTTTCCAGTTGAAAGAAAAGCGATCGCTTCCAGTTCCTTTTGGTGTCACTTTAAAACCGCGAGAAAACGGATTCAGCATGACTTGAATTACCGTATATGCAATGGGAAATGCCAGTACAGCTGAGTAGATATTTGACAATAATGCCGAACTGCTGCGGTAATTTAGCCAGGAAAATACTGAGAATTGCACCACATAGTAGGGCAAAAAGTAATACAGCATTTCTGAGGGATTTGCTCTAATCGGGATCGCTCCCAAAAACGAATAAACTAAAGGTGCAATCAAAAAACCGACAAGGGAAATACTCGAAAACCAGTGTAGCAATCCGCTGAAGTGCGCTAGTCGTTGCCAAGGTCGCAATCCGTGAATGGTGAGAGGATTCGCTTCAATGAAAAATGCTTGGAGTGTACCTTGCGCCCAACGCAGACGTTGAGTTGCTTGATCTGCCATGTTATCAGCTGCCAAACCTGCGCTCAATTTTTCATCTAAGTAAACTAAGCGATAGCCTTGTGCCGAAAGTCGAATACCGGTGAAGTAATCTTCGCTGAGAGAGTCGGTAACAAAACCGCCAACTGTTTTTAATGCACTTCGCCTTACCACAAAAGAAGTACCAGCACAAGTTACACTGCCTGCGCTATCGCGAAGCGGTTGAATTTGGCGGTAAAATACTTCTTCTTCTGGTATGAGAATGTTTTCTAACCCCAGATTTTGGGCAATGGGATCGAAGTTGTAGAAGCTTTGCGGTGTCTGCACCAAGCCAATTTGTTCATCTTGGAAAAAGCCAACTGTGCGGGTGAGAAAATTTTCCGTGGGGACAAAATCAGCATCAAAAACGACAATTAAATCTCCGTCAGTACGAGCGATCGCATGATTTAAATTCCCCGCTTTGGCGTGACGATTATCAGAGCGGGTCATGTATTCACAACCCAATTCTAAAGCCAGGGCTTGCACTTCTGGACGTTTGGTATCATCTAACAAATAAACTTTTTTCTTTGGGTAGTCCAGAGCTTGACAACCGATGATTGTCCGCTGCAAAATAAACAGTGGTTCATTGTAAGTTGGTACGAAAATATCTACACTGGGCGTGAAAGTGCCTTCAATTACAGCAACTGCTTTTTCGTCTGCTTCCCAAGGACGCTCTTTGTGCTTCAGCATCAAAAAAATCTGAATCAAATTACTAGTGAGCATCAGCATTTCTAAGAAAAACAAAGCCAAACTGAAGGTACCATTTAGAGGGTTGCTCAAGTTGAGAGTGGAAAGCGATCGCCAAACAAGATATCGGATAGTCAACACCAACAGAATTCCTGCCACTAGAAATCGCGAGCGAGGGCGAGGTACTGGGGAAACTTTCATAATTACTAACGCGATCGCTAGTAAAATAATAGTTGGGGCAACCAGATACTTTCCTGCTACCATTGGCGCTTCTAGCCACATTGGTGGCGAAGTTTGCAGGACGTTAATATGAGCAAAAATATGACTGATAACGCCTTCCCCTGCAAACCATGCCGCTACTATTGCAGCAGATATAGCGATCGCACCCAGCATTACTAAAGATGCCCATTGGGGACGAACCACTGGCTTGGGGATTCGATTTTCTAAGCGTTGAACACCAATTTTAGACATTTTCATGATTTCTTATTTTTGGCGATCGAGTCTGTTAAAAATCAGTTAATTATTAGTTTAAATGTTATACCATTCCTCTTGAAGCAGTTATGAGTCAAAAGTTAGAATAATTTCATATCATGTCCGACAAATTACATATACTGTAGAGACGTTCCGCCGGAACGTCTCTAGGACTGTTGTAGTGTTTTTATTAATCTTAATTACCCGGACATGATATCACTCATGAATGGATCTTTTGACAAAGTATTTATTAGACATTGAGCGAATTTAAATATGCATTATCCAGAATCAATGTAGAGACGCGACATGTCGCGTCTCTACATTCTTTTTTAATTTCTATGTCTAAAAGATACCAGCCCTATATTTGAATTGCTGATTGTGTGTGGTGGAGTTGGATGTGAGCGCTGGTATCTTTTTTCTTGGCAAGTGCCTTATTTTACTTCAGCGGGTGGGAACTTAGCTATTCTACCTTTCTTTGCCGCTACAACTACATCGAACATTGTACATAAAGAGAAGGTTACATTACTTTGTTTGCTATAAAGGCTAACTACCATACCTGCACCACCTGGTTGAATCCCTATTGGTGAAAGCTCTTTGGGAAAGTATTCCCGCATCATTTGGGCACTCTCAGGTTTACCCTTATTTGCGAGGATCATGGAAATCTTTTGGTCAACAGTCAAGCTTGTACCTTCACCGGGCTGTTGAGCTGATACTTGAGCTAGTGAAGGATTAATTACCTGTAAGGGAACATTGGAAAATGTGGAAAAACCTACTAGGGCAGCGGTTGCAAGAATAGATGTAAGTTTCATTCGTTACTCCTCGTTTTTGAGTTATCCTTCGACTGATTAAAGCATCTCAGTTACTACTGAAGTTCATCTGAGAAGCAAACCATGATTTTCATGAATTTATGCTGAGAATAAGTTCAGTTAAAACTCAGCGTTTTCTCAGATAATCATGGTATGGAGGGATTATACTCTGTGGCGGGTACAAAAACCAAGCCTATTATTAGGGTCAGTTGCACCTACTTAACGCACCCTACTTTTATCTAGCTAACTGCGACAGCAGAGGTTTCCAAGGTAGCGACTAATTTCAACCCAAATTCTGCTTCCAAGACATCTTTTTTTAAATCCACACTCCAGAGTTCTAAGGCACAGTCGTCATCAGGTTGAGATGGAAAAATATGCAGATGTAATTCCTGAGAATCCAGATTGTATTCACACTCCACTCGTGCTATTGCCCCAATTTGCCTTCGATCAAGTGCAACTGCTAATCTTAACATTGGACTCAATTTGCTGACAATTTGTCTGTCTTCTTTGTGCAGTAGATTAGCATAATTTTCATGCTTTTTCTTCGGCGGTGATTTGCGATGATAACGCGCTAAATTAGCAATGATTTCTATCTCTGTTTCTGTATAACCAAGTAACTCCCCATTGCGAATTAGATAGTAAGAGTGCTTGTGGTGAGCGCTATGGTTGACATAATGACCGCAATTGTGTAAAATCGCCGCTGCCCATAGTAATTCTCTTTCTTCTGCACCCCAATTGTGTAATTTACCATGAGTTTGGTTAAATAACGACAGGGCAAATTCGGCAACGCGATCGCTATGTTCTAAGTTAACGTTGTATTTTTTTGCTTGTTTGAGAACACTCCGCTCCCTCACCGAACCTTGGTAACGCAGTTTATCTTCAATCAAGCCGTGGGTCAACATCCAGTCTACAATTACACCTTCCCGCAGCGATCGCTCACACACTGTCAGCGATTCAGCGCCTAAAAGGGTCATTGCTTCCTGTAATATTACGGCACCTGCAAGTATCACTTCCGACCGTCTCTCTGGCATTCCCGGAATCTCTGCCCGTTCTGAGTAATTCAGTTTCCGCAAGCGATTGACCAACTCCCGCAAATCTTTTAAACTAAACTCGTAGCGGTTAAGCGTTGCTGGGACAGAACCAGACTTTTCCCGTGCGTTGATTAGCGCTAAAGTTTCAATAGTGCCGGAAGTTCCTACCAAACGGGGAGTTTCTCCCATCTGGATGTTAGCTTGCACTTCTTCTACAGAACGTTCCAATGTACCCCGTGCGTAATCTTGCAAGTACTGAAACTCGGCATTACTGATGGGATCGGTAGTAATTAACTCGCTCGTTAATCGCACTGCACCAACTTTAGTACTGGTGAGAACTCGCGCTTCGTGACTATCGCCTAAAATTATTTCTGTGGAACCGCCGCCAATATCGATGATAAAGTGAGGCTGGTTGTTAAATTCCATCCCCGACAATACACCCAAGTAGATGCGTCGTGCTTCTTCTTGACCAGAAATCAAGTCAACGTTTAAACTCAATTCAGATTCTATCCTTTGCAAAAAATCTTTACCGTTGGGTGCTTCCCGCACAGCGCTAGTTGCTACCGCAATTGTTGTTTCGGCATTGAGAGTTTTCGCAACTTCTTGAAAGCGTCCCAAAGCAGCGATCGCTTTTTCCATTATCTCTGGTTTAAGCTCTCCAGTTTTGAGATTGCGATCGCCTAATCTCACAGTTTCTTTTTCTCTAGCAATAATGCTAAAAGCTGGTAATGTTGGTTCAATCCGCACAATTACCATATGCAGAGAATTTGTCCCTAAGTCAATCGCAGCAATAATCCGGTGTTGCTCAACTGTTTGAGTTGGAGTACTCTCACTGCTAGCTGAAACTAAATTAAGTCCCATATTTCGTATTTTTAATACTTTTGAGTAAGAATTCCTAATTAATGTTCCAATGTAGATGCTCAAATACCCTAAATGCAGTACCCTATATTTTGAGCATGATTTTATACTATTGTTAATGCTCAATAGATGCTCAATTACCTTATCTATTTTACAAGTTTCCTGGTTAGCGTAAAGCTCAGTCCCTAAAAGGGCTGAGATACAAGCGACCCGTGCGATTTTAATCGCATTCAAACAGCTTTTTGCTATAATAATCAGTCCTTTGTAGAGACGGCGATTTATCGCGTCTTTGTGATCTATAATTTTTATCAAAAATCCTTATCCGAACCGTTCCATCAGTTCGTAGCGTTTTTTAACGCAGAGGAGCGCAGAGGTAAACGCAGAGTGACGCAGAGTTTTCCTGATAAATTTTCAACATGAGTTTATGCAATATTATACCAAGTACAGCATTTGATTAATTCGTAGGAAATTAAATTTGGCAACACCCTGCAATGCGATTGTGACTCGACACAATTCGATTGTGACCCGATGCATTTAAAAACGCTACGCTTTTACGCAAAACTGTACATTGGTAAAAGCATCTTCTTGTTTTTGTAGTACGATGCTGGCAATTTGCCGGTTCTGATATCTTGCAGCAATCTCGATTAGCAGCATCACCCACCCAGAAATAAATTTCTGGGCTAATAGCACGCATTCCACTTAAGTGGACTCAAACCCTTGTTCAGTCGTCTTTAGACGACTTTAGCTATTAGCCTCAGAATTCATTCTGAGGCGGTTGTTCTTGAGGACGACTTGTGTCTACACCGTAGGGAGCGTCAAAAATAGCAAATAAAGCTATTCTATACGCGATGTGCGACTTATTCTTGAAACCCCGCTTCCATTCCTCTCCCCCACAGGGAGAGAGGCTTTGATTCTTGCTCCCCTTCCCTTGTAGGGAAGGGGTTGGGGGTTAGGTTTGTGAGAAAGTTGCACACAGCGTTATTCTATAAATGTAAAGATGTATTAACTCATCTCTCTCTAGTTATTTTTCCCATCTATGCTGACGACACCAGAAAGCAACACCGAACCAATGTGGCTTGTGATTATCCGACTATTGCGATGGCACAAACCAGAAGGACGGTTAATCTTGATGATACCTGCTCTTTGGGCTGTGTTTTTGGCAGCTTCAGGGAAACCACCTTTACCGCTAGTTGCTGTCATCGCTTTAGGAACGATCGCCACAAGTGCAGCTGGATGCATTGTGAATGATTTGTGGGATCGCGACATCGACCCGCAGGTAGAAAGAACTCGCTTGCGTCCTCTTGCTTCTCGTGCGCTTTCGATAAAGGTTGGTATTGTTATTGCAATTGTTGCGATGTTTTGTGCAGCAGTTCTTGCCTTTTATCTTAACCCGCTTTCTTTTTGGTTATGTGTGGCAGCAGTACCCGTAATTCTGCTTTATCCCGGTGCGAAACGAGTGTTTCCTGTACCGCAGTTAGTGCTTTCCATCGCTTGGGGTTTTGGTGTATTAATTAGTTGGAGTGCCGTGACGCAAAACCTCTCTCAACCAACTTGGTTACTTTGGGGTGCGACTGTGATGTGGACATTAGGATTTGATACAGTTTACGCAATGAGCGATCGCGAAGATGATCGGCGTATTAAAGTTAATTCTAGCGCTTTATTTTTTGGCGATCGCGCACCTCTAGCCATTGGAATTTTCTTTGCTGCAACCATCTTTTTTCTCAGTTGGTTAGGTGTTTTAATGCATCTTAAGTATGCATTTTGGATTAGTCTTACAATTGCTGCTGTTGCCTGGGTTTGGGAATATCTTCAATTAATTAAAAAAGACCTTCCTAATGATGTTTACGCTCAAATGTTTAAACAAAATGTTTGGATTGGTTTTATTATCCTTGGAGGAATGATTGCCGGCTCTTTCTAATTAGATGTAATATCATGTCCGGGCAATCCCCATAATTGATGAAGAACCCCTCCCCAACCCTCCCCCTCCTGCCTCGCCACTTCGACGGGACGGAAACCGACACCGCCGAGTGGACTCACCGCTTGCGGGGAGGGTGCCACAGGCGGGTGGGGTTCTTTTATTATGGTTATTTATTAGGACATGATATGACGCAAAAATCGCCAAAACTTTGAATTTACAGCAGATTTCAGGTTTAGGAAGTACATATATAA
>NZ_KK073768.1:72753-160808 GCF_000582685.1 [Scytonema hofmanni] UTEX 2349 | reverse complement strand
CCGGCTCTTTCTAATTAGATGTAATATCATGTCCGGGCAATCCCCCATAATTGATGAAGAACCCCTCCCCAACCCTCCCCCTCCGGGTTCGCCACTTCGACGGGACGGAAACCGACACCGCCGAGTGGACTCACCGCAAGCGGGGAGGGTGCCACAGGCGGGTGGGGTTCTTTTATTATGGTTATTTATTAGGACATCATATAAATATTTATTGACTCATTCAGATGCGAGTAATAAACTATGCATCTGTTATTTATTTCCTGAAGCCGAAAATGCAAACATTGGTTTTATTCTTAGTTGCTGCATTCGGAGAAATCTCTGGTTGTTACGCTTTTTGGGCAACTTTCAGACTGGGAAAAAGCACACTTTTGATTATTCCCGGTATTTTAGCTCTAATTATCTTCGCTTTCACCCTAACTAAGATAGATGCTTCAAACGCTGGCAGAGTATACGCTGCTTATGGTGGTATTTACATTCTCTCATCTCTGGTTTGGTTATGGTTAGTTGAAGGTGTAAAACCAGACAAGTATGATTTACTTGGTGTGACAATTTCCTTAATAGGAACGATTATAATTTTATTCAGTCCGCATCGGTTGTAAAAAAAAGCTCCTGATTTCTCAACTGGATGACTTGCTTTTGGGTTGCCAAGATTTAGGAAAGTTCTATCTTAGAACTATGTCACGAAAAAATTAGCATTTACTATGACCAGCGAAAAACAACTGACTTATCCATCCAGCCTGAAGAGCGATCGCGTTGATGACTATCACGGTACTATAGTTGCAGATCCTTATCGCTTCTTAGAAGACCCAGACTCAGAAGAAACCAAAGCTTGGGTTGAAGCACAAAATAAAGTTACCTTTGGCTATCTAAACGAAATTCCCGCTAGAGAAAAAATCAAACAGCGTCTTACCAAATTGTGGGATTATGAAAAATATAGTATCCCTTTTCAAGAAGGCGAAAACTACTTTTATTTCAAAAATGACGGACTGCAAAACCAAAGCGTCCTCTACACTCTGAAAAGTCTCGACGGTGAACCGAAAGTTTTACTCGATCCCAACAAACTTTCAGCAGATGGTACTGTTGCGCTTTCGGGTTTATCTATCAGCGAAGATGGTAAACTTTTAGCATACGGTTTATCCTCATCTGGTTCTGATTGGCAAGAGTGGAAAGTCCGAGATGTGGAAACAACTGAAGATTTACCAGACCATTTAAAGTGGATTAAATTCTCTGCTGCATCGTGGACAAAGGATAATCAAGGCTTTTTCTACAGTCGCTACGATGAACCAAATGAAAAAACCAAATTAGAAGATGTCAACTATTATCAAAAGCTTTTTTACCACAAATTGGGTACATCCCAATCAGAAGACACATTAATTTATCAACGTCCAGACCAAAAAGAATGGGGATTTGGTGGTGGTGTCACAGAAGATGGACATTATTTAGTAATTTCCGTTTGGTCAGGAAGTGAATCGAAAAATCTGTTTTTCTACAAAGATTTGACTAACCCAGATGCTGAAGTAGTCGAACTAATTAAGGAATTTGAAGCAGATTATAGCTTTATCGACAATGATGATAGCGTCTTTTATTTTCGTACAGATTTAGATGCACCCCGCGCTAAAGTTATTGCCATTGATAGTAAAAATCCTGAAAAATCAGCTTGGCAAGAAATCATTCCCGAAGCAGTGGAAACTTTGGAAAGTGTCGGCATCCTCAACAATCAGTTTGTTGCTGATTATCTCAAAGATGCTCACAGCCAAGTCAAAATTTTTGACCTCAATGGCACTTTTGTTAGAGAGGTAGAATTACCTGGGCTTGGTTCAGTGGGAGGCTTTAACGGCAAACGTCATGATACCGAAACTTTTTATAGCTTCACTAGCTTTACCACACCACCAACTATTTATCGCTACGACATAGTAAGCGGAAAAAGTCAAGTTTTCCGACAGCCAAAGGTAGATTTTAATCCTGCTGATTATGAAACTAAACAAGTTTTCTATCGCAGCAAAGATAATACCCAAGTACCGATGTTTATCACCTATAAAAAGGGGATTAAACTTGATGGAAATAATCCCACATATTTGTATGCTTATGGTGGTTTTAATATCTCCATAACACCGAGTTTTTCTGTCAGTTCGTTAGTATGGCTAGAAATGGGTGGTGTCTATGCTGTGCCAAATTTACGCGGTGGTGGTGAATATGGGGAAGAATGGCATCAAGGGGGAATGAAGCTGAAAAAGCAGAATGTGTTTGATGACTTTATTGCTGCTGCCGAGTGGTTGATTGGTAATGGGTATACCAAAAGTGATAAACTGGCGATCGCAGGTGGTAGCAATGGCGGATTATTAGTTGGTGCTTGCATGACTCAACGTCCCGATTTGTTTGGTGCAGCTTTGCCAGCAGTCGGGGTAATGGACATGTTGCGCTTTCATAAGTTTACCATCGGTTGGGCGTGGGTTGCTGAATATGGTTCGCCGGATAATCTAGAAGAGTTCAAAGCGCTTTATGCTTATTCCCCACTGCATAACCTCAAACCCGGTACAGCTTATCCTGCTACGATGATAACCACAGCCGATCATGACGATCGCGTTGTCCCTGCTCATAGTTTCAAATTTGCTGCCGCTTTGCAAGCTGCACACATAGGTGAGAATCCTGTTTTAATTAGAATTGAGACGAAAGCGGGACATGGTGCAGGTAAACCTACAGCTAAAATTATCGAAGAAGCAGCAGATAAATGGGCTTTCTTGGTGCGTACCTTAAATATGAAAGTTTAGTTTCGCGCAAAACCCTTGTAGAGACGCGATTAATCGCGTCTACTTGTAGATTAATCGCGTCTACTTGTAGATTAATCGCGTCTACAATGGTTTTGGATAATGCATATTTACAGACTAAATACTTTCATATGAAACTTGATTGCGAACCTTATTACAAAACAATATTTGGTGCTGCTTATTTGGGAAATAGCCTGGAATTAATGGCAGGTATCAGTAGCGAAAGTATCGACCTGATTTGCACCTCTCCACCATTTGCACTGGTTCGTAAAAAAGAATATGGAAATGTTGATGCCGACGAATATGTAGAATGGTTTAAAGATTATGCTGCACAGTTTCATCGTATTTTGAAACCAACAGGTTCACTAGTTATTGATATTGGTGGCAGCTGGATTAAAGGAATGCCAGTTCGTTCTCTTTACCACTTTGAATTAGTAGTTGCTCTGTGCAAAGCCAAAGAAAAAGGTGGACTTGGATTTTATCTAGCACAAGAATTATATTGGTATAATCCAGCTAAACTTCCTACCCCCGCTGAATGGGTAACAGTTCGCAGAGAAAGAGTTAAAGATTCGGTCAATACAATTTGGTGGTTGTCAAAAGAACCGCATCCGAAAGCTAACAATAGAAGAGTTTTAAAGCCTTATAGCGATGCGATGAAAAACCTGATTAAGAATGGATATAAACCCAAAGTCAGACCATCAGGACATGATATTTCCAATAAATTTGGAAACGATAGAGGAGGAGCTATTCCCCCGAATATTATTGATGGACGTTGCAGTGCAGATAAAGAAGAAATAGGGCAACCAGTTCTTTTACAAGAAGATTTAGTGCAGCCTGTAAATCTAATTTCTGCCTCAAATACTGCTTCTAACGATTATTATCAACGACGTTGCAAAGAAGAAGGTTTTAAGCCACATCCGGCAAGATTCCCTCAAGCTTTACCTGAGTTTGTCATCAACCTTTGTACAGAACCAGGGGATATTGTTTTAGAACCTTTCGCCGGTTCTAACATGACAGGTAGAGTTGCAGAAACTTTACAAAGACGCTGGTTAGCTTTTGAAATTGATGAAGACTATATCAAAAGCTCAAAACTCAGATTTGAAGAAAATGCTCTTTTGGTTGTTGAAACGACCGCAGATTTACCACCAATAGCATCAGAAAATGGTGATAAAAACCAGTCATCTAAAGTATGAAGTATAAAGTAAACCCCATCAATAAAAGGATGAAGTATGAAGTATAAAATTTGGAAAAAAGAATTAAATGCGTGAAAGGAAATTATTTTTTCCTTTTTTTCATCCTTTATCCTTCATCCTTTTTTGGTCAAAGTTCCTTACCTAACTAAGTATTTTAGGATGCCGGATAAGCCCGATCCATATCCTTCCAGCAGGTTCAATGTGTAATCCGCTAACTGTGAAGGCGCAGAAAATACGTCCTCCAGACTAGGTGAAGCACCACCACACACCTGAAGCAATTCCTCGTCTGTTAGTTCTTTCTCGATTTCGTCGAAAACCTCTAAATCCTCCACCTTTAACTTCCGCGCATGTTTGTGCAGCATATTGTTATACTCCTTCGATAGATAATATTACATGGTCAAGACCAGAAGCTCTAAAAGCCAGATGTACGACATCATTGCCTTTTAGTATCCGCTGATTGCCCTTTCAGGATTCGCTGGACCTGGGTTGGCAAGTGCGTCATAGACAAACTTGAAAGCGTTAAGGTCTTTATTTATATATGCGTGTTCTGTGAGGTCTAGCGGATAGTAGTCCTGCAAGGTGATGTTCCTTACCCGCTCGGACGTCGATCTTAAAAAGTTATTCGTGTAGGGAACTATAATCTCGTCGAACTTAGTGCCGACTACTGTGTAGGAGACAGGTCCTGGAGCATCATCACCCGCGTTCAGCTCTGTGAGGAATGGCGAGCCTTGCGATTGCTGCGTGCAAGCTGGACCTGAAAGAGGAAAACTCACTCTAAGGCATATAAGAGAAGCCGTCAGATTTGGTGCCGTAGAGCCGTAGTTGGAAGGGGAAAGCCCGATCAAGTCGTCAACCTTATTCGCGCCACCGAGAAACTTGATATAGTAGCGGGGCATCATCCCGCCCTGACTGTGACCGACGATAGAGACCTTACTGGCTCCTGTTAGAGCCAACACGTTATCCACGAACACCTTGAGTTCTTGAGCCGAATCTTTGATATCATTTGTCGCACGGTTGCCATAGTTCAAGGCGTATACGCAGTAGCCTTTAGCTGCCAGCAGGGGAGATAGTACATCCCAGTCAGCCGCGACCAGGGCAGTTCCATGTACTAGCACCACTGGCACAGGATGATCTGCATCTGGTCGGCAGTCAGGGTTATTTGCTCCCAGTGGCGGAAGAACTTCCTTTTTCAAAAAGTCTGCGGACGAAGAGGAGCTAGTCGTCTGAGCCACACTGCTCTTATCTGTCAAGGCGACAGACAGTGTGACGACCGACGATGCTATACTAAGACTAATGGTGGTTAGCAACCTGCTGGTCTTGCCCCACAACCGTTTTTCTTGCCTCTTATCCGTACTGAAAGATTTTCTTATCATTATTTTCCTAATTGCGTCTCTGGTGTAGCATATTCAGAGGATGAGCAAGCCCCATGCAGGTAAAATAGAAATAACTAATTACCCTACATTGGTAGTATTGACTGCGGACTCTGTGAGTAAATAAACTTTTTAAACTCTGGGTAAACTTTATAACGAAATATTTATCAGTAAAACTATCAATAGCTAGTTGACAAAAGTAAAAATTGCTGTGCTTAGGCAAATACGGTTCGGTTAAGCACAAAACGAGCTAAACTGATGCTTGTCGCCTGAGTGTATTGATCTCTAATGCAACTCAAAGAATTCTCTTTGATTTCACCAGTGGTCGAATCAGGTATAGTCCTCAAAGCCTTAGAAATTGCTATTCCATCAGTTGTTATTGAACGAGCGATCGCTCGACACATAGCAATGAAGAATAAATTTCAATCCTCAATCTGTCCTCTAATGGACTTAAGCTGTCCTCGCTTGGTTTTGCTATCGAGACGTTTTCTTTGAGAGCTGCGAGTCGGTTTGGTTGGTTTGCGTTTTCGGGGTAACACTGCGACGCTTTTAATGAGTTCTTGAAGTCGTTTTAAAGCCTCTTCTTTGTTCTTCTCCTGGGTTCGGTGTTCTTGGGCTTTGATAACAACAACTCCCTCCTGAGTGATGCGTCGATCGCTCAATTTTAAAAGTTGTTCTTTATAAAAATCCGGTAGGGATGAAGTACCAATATTGAAGCGCAAATGTATCGCAGTGGACACTTTGTTGACATTTTGACCTCCTGCACCTTGGGAACGAATAGCACTAAGCTCGATATCACTATCAGGGATGATTACTTGGTTGGAAATTTGCAGCATTGTTTATATTTGACATTTTTAACGCAAAGGAACGCGGAGGTAAGCGCAGAGTGACGCAGAGTTTTTGTGAGAAATTTTCGTCATGAATTTATGCTTTTGTTATACTAAACACAATACTGCCCATCCCCTCCGATGTCGTACTTCACGAGTCAAAGCCTCAACTACTAAATCATTCAAGGATTCGCTGACGAATTTTAGTTTCTTGGCTTTAACAAGCAAGTCAGCCGGAAAACGGATTGTTACGGCTTCGCGTTCCATCGGAATATTTACAACTAAATAGTGATACCATTTATTGTAACTGCTATTTGATTTACTATTTTATATCATGTCTGACAAATCACATATACTGTAAAGACGTTCCGGCGGAACGTCTCTACGACGGTTCCGATGTTTTTATTAATGTTAATTAAACGGACATTATTTTATTAGCGATCGCATAAATGCATTTAGATAATTACCTATACAAAACAGATAAATAGGAGTGGATGAGCGTGAATGCATCTGAACAGGCAACAAACGTTCAACTTGCTAGTAATATTGCGACGGTAGTTAACTTGTTCAAATTTGAGTTTCCTGATGCAAGATCGGATCTCAAACCCTGGAAGAATGACCCAGAAACCAGGGAATTAGTCGATCCAGACTCCATAGATATCGGCTTTCACTTTCCTGGTATCAGCAAATCTTGGCGCAGTCGCAGTATACTAATTCAAATCCGATTTTATCAAGATCCGATCAATAACTTACGTCGAGCGATCGGTGTCGAAGTCGCAGGATTTGACCATCGAGGTGAAGTATGGCGACTTTCTACGGTGGATAATTGGAGTTGTGTTGGTATATCTGAACCTTCCCCAGAAATAGAGGAAAAGCTAAAACAGTTTTGCCGACACATTTTAGAAGTGTTCAATCAGCAGACTGATAAGTAAGTTTGTAGTGAGCGGTTCACCGCTCATATTAAAGGGCTGATTATAGCATCTATTTTTGACAGCTATCATCAACACAATATGCTGATTGATAGGTACTAGAACGCTTACCAAATAAAGTATAGCGGTTATCGCGGATTTGTTCGTAAAAGCGATCGCCTACCCATTTCACTGCCGGTAATGCCCGATACGCATCCACAAATACGCTACCTAGCGGCAATAATCGTCCAATTTCTTCTGCTGCCGCACTACCTTGCCAGCGTCTTTCCGGTGCGTTTTCATCAATCAAAATCATTCCCTGTTCGCAATCAATAGCCGTGATTCCCCACTTTTGAAGTGTTTCCTCATCTTGCATAGAAGTGTAGCGAAACAGCTTTCCTTGATCTAAAGTTTCTAAAAGTTGCACTAAAGTAACGCAAAGATTGCAATTACCGTCGTAGATAACATAATAATTCATAAAATTTGCGGATTGTTTTTTTTATATTAGTCGAAGTACAGCGATCGCATAAAGAACGAGTGCGTTTTTTAACGCAAAGGAGCGCGGAGGTAAGCGCAGAGTGACGCAGAGTTTTTATGATAAATTTTCGTCCTGAATTTATATTTCTCAACTGAGGAAATTTTGTCAATACTGCCTAAGTATGAAAATTATTTCCCTAATTTATACTAATTAATCTTCCTCCAGAAAGCAAAATTTTGATATTTTTAATAAGACAATAGTATCGGTGAATAAATAGTAATGAGATACAAACTCTTAGGCAAAAGCGGTTTGAGAGTCTCTGAACTCTGCTTGGGAACAATGACTTTCGGTGAAGATTGGGGTTGGGGTGCTTCCAAAGACGAAAGCCAAAAGGTTTTTGATGCTTTTGTGGAAGCTGGAGGCAATTTTATTGACACTGCCAATGGTTACACTGATGGTAGCAGCGAGAAAATCCTTGGTGAGTTGATCGCTAAGGAACGAGAACGTTTTGTAGTTGCGACGAAATACTCTTTTCCTTTACAGATGAACGATCGCCAAGGTAATCCTAATGGTAGTGGTAATCATCGCAAGAATATGATCCAGTCGTTAGAAGGCAGTTTAAAACGCTTGAATACCGACTATATTGACTTATTTTGGTTGCACGCTTGGGACTTCATGACACCGATTGAAGAAGTTATGCGATCGCTTGATGATTTGGTGCGGCAAGGTAAAATACTATACGTTGGCATTTCTGACACGCCTGCTTGGATTATCTCACAAGCAAACACACTGGCGCAATTTTATGGCTGGACACCTTTTGTGGCATTGCAAATTGAGTATAATTTACTTCAGCGGACACCAGAAAGGGATTTGTTACCAATGGCAAAAGCCTTCGATTTGGCAGTTACACCGTGGTCGCCTTTAGGTGGTGGTGTGCTGACAGGGAAGTATAATAAGCCTAGTAGCAACGGCGAACAGGGACGATTGGCAAGTCCGGAAGGAGGAAGTATTTCTGAACGCAATTTAGCGATCGCGCAAGTCGTGACTCAAGTTGCCGAAGAAATTGGACACACACCTTCACAAGTTGCACTCGCTTGGTTGCGTCATCAAAATGGTGTGATAATCCCCATTGTTGGCGCCCGCAAGTTAAGCCAATTTCAAGATAATTTAGCTTGTTTAGATGTCAGTTTATCGTCAGAACATCTGCAACGTCTGAACGAAGTTAGTCAAATTGAACTTGGTTTTCCTCATGACTTTTTGCAGAACGACACAATACGCGATCGCCTTTTTGGTGGTACATTCAGCACCATTGATAACCATCGTCATTAGACATAAAAGTAAAAATTAAATATGCGTTATCCAGAACTTCTAGAGACGTAGCATTGCTACGTCTCTACATTCTTTCTATGTCTAAAGAATTCTGGCATAATTATGGGTTGTGGCTGTCAACAGTCAAAACTCAAAACTGGAGTTGAGATTAATTTCAACTTCAGCTTTGAGTTAGGCAGGGTTTAATTACCCCATCACTTGTATTTTGTGGAGAGAAAAACTAATTACTAACAACGCAAGATAATCTTGTCAGTGATTAACCGGACTTGATACGGAGAATTACTTAATGTTCTCCAATGCCTCAATTCTCTGAAGCAAGTTCTTGAAAGAGGTTCCATAAACCAAAACATCACCGGAGTTGCCATCTATTTTAATAGTCTCTTCACCAGCAGCGTTAAACAAGCGAACAGTACTGTCGTATGCTTCTAACACAATGCGATTTGTAGCTTCTTTAGAAAGAAGTGAAACATCGCCATAGTGATCGTTGCCACCTAATACGAGGTTACTGCCACCGCCATCAAGATGAACAGACACTTTAGCATTTGTGTCTAGCAGAAGTAAATCACCTTCGTGACCACCACCACCTGCACTGATATTGCCCTTATTCCCGTCTAAAAGAATAGTCGCAGCACCATTTGAATCTTTAAGTTCCAATATTGTCTTGCTATCAGCAGAAGCATTTGGTGCTACTTGAATAAAGCTGAAGCCGACAATTAGAAAGCAGCAGCATACAAGTTTTAGAAGTCTGTTCAATTGCAAACGATTCATCTGTATTCTCCAATTTAGGATTACATTAAATTATCTACAGCTTGACTAAAAAATAGCCGCTATCGCGATAGTTTATTTGTGCGATCGCTGTAGAATTTTTGTGAAATCAGTTCTCACGAAGATATTTTCACTTTAATTAAGAAAATGCAAGCACATATAAGACACTTAAAACAGAAATAACCAACTTTTGCTATTATTCTTATCAAGTTTGTAACGTTCAATACATTTTTTCCTCCGAGCGATCGCTGATGGCAGGTGCTTCAAGGGTTCCGGGAGACGCTACTTTGAACAGCAGCGCAATGCCTCCCCATGAGCGACTGCCGAGGAGCGAAAGATTAGTGGTAATTTTTGACAACCATCAACCAACAATTAAATACAGTATCTTTTTGGGAAGTAGGTTACTTTTTAGTGCGTACTTTTCATTTTGAATATACATCCGTTACTATTGAGATAGTTAACAAGCAGGTTAAACAGTTCTCAATTCCAAGACTTAGCTGATACGTGACTGGTACAGAATAAAACTTGTCTTTTTTAAGATAAAAAATCATTACAAACGAGGTTGATGTATGTCTCAAAATACTGTTACCCATCTAATTCATGATAGGAACGCACGCGGTCACACTAAAATTGGTTGGTTGGATAGTTACCATACATTTTCTTTTGGGAGTTTTTCCGATCCAAATCGCATGGGATTTCGCACTCTGCGAGTAATTAATGACGATCGCATTGTTCCAGGTGCGGGTTTTGGTACTCACGGTCATCGGGATATGGAAATTCTCACATATGTCCTAGAAGGTGCGCTAGAGCATAAAGACAGCTTAGGAACAGGTTCAGTGATTCTTCCCGGTGAAGCGCAAGTCATGAGTGCGGGTACTGGCATCACTCACAGCGAATACAATCACTCACAAACTGATCCAGTACACCTTCTGCAAATCTGGATTCTTCCTGATAAGCAAGGCTTAAAACCAAGGTATGAACAAAAAGCTTTTCCTATTGAAGAAAAGCGCGGAAAACTACGCTTAATTGCTGCCAAAGATGGACGCGATGGTGCTGTCACAATTCATCAAGATGTTGACTTATACGCATCTGTTTTAGAGCCTGGTGATGTGATAAATTATCACGTTAAACCACATCGTTATGCTTGGTTACAAATAGCCCAAGGCATAGCAACCTTAAATGGTGAAGAACTAAGAGCCGGCGATGGTGTACAAATTATCGTTGAAGAACAACTGGAAATCAGCACTCAAGTAGGTGCAGAAATCTTGCTTTTTGATTTGGGTTAATGTCAAAATTGGGATGAAGGGGAAAGGTGAATATTTTCCTTGCCCCTTTTCCTAAATTATGAAATAAGTACACGTATTTCATAGCCAAATATTTAACGAAGACTTTGCGTCCCTCTGCGTTTACCTTCGCGTCCCTTTGCGTTTAATCACGATTATTTGCTATAAACTTATTAATCACAACGCCGCCTAGAATCATCTAGACGGCGTTTAATTAGGGCTTGCTGAATAAGTCTTTAAAGCGAATCTAGAAGCCACACAGGTTACAAAATGGTTGTTTCGTTGCTCAGTTTCCTTTCTTTACCTAGCGATCGCGCTTTGATTGTGCAAGGGTTTTGAGACTCTAGATGTTAAACAAGTGCACTTGTTTGGTGAAAAAAGGCTTAAACCCCTTATCTGGACTAGATTACACATTCATTCAGCAAGCCCTAATTAAATCTAAAATTGGAAATGGCTATTAACCAGTACGTGGGATGCGCTCAACCTCAGCATAACCACTAAAAATCAACTGTTTCCCTTGAGTTTCTAAACGATTAAGTCGCATTTTTATTCCATCCAAGTCAAAGCGATCTAAATCGACCATATTATCCAAAATATCTGCCAGTGCTACGCTCAAGGTTTTAGATATTTCCTTTTGCGCTTCTGGTACAGAATCAAGTTCAATTTGGGGATCTTTAAAAGAAACACGCCGACGCCTTTCAACTGCTATAGTTACAGTCATATCCAAAGGTACAAGTTCGCGATCGCCTAAATCAGCCTTGGCAAAAATCCGCAGGCGATTTTCTGGCAATAATTCTACCCGAATTTCTGGGAAAGATACTGGATTGCCGCCAGATAATTCGGTTAAGGCAGGTACGGTGAGGTTTAACAGACGTTTTTTAACCAGTTCTGCCTTAAAAGAGTAATTAATCCCTTCTTCTGATAAAACGACTTTAGCGATCGCTTGAGTCGGTTGCTTGAGAGTTAGTTTCCCAGCCAAAACCGAGCTAAAATCAATCGAAACAGCATCGGTTTCCACAGAAATTTCGTCTGCGGGGAAATCTTTACGAATCACCACGCCAGTTGCGTTCATTTTAAAGCTATCAATGCTGCCTTGCAACAGTTTGCTGGAGGGATAGCAGCGCACAAAGACTTCTACTGACTCGCTTTGGGAAAACAGATGGCGAATCGTTTGGCTAGCAACAGTATTGAGCATCCGCTCTCCCCAATCTGTGCTTTTGGGATCTTTTAAACCAGTAATTCCGCCGAACATGTAGTTTTAGGTCTCTAGAAGTTCTTTGTCTTTTTGTAACAAATCGTGAAGATTATTGCAACTATTACTTTATAGGTTGTGCTGATGATAACGTAGGGGATCGCTAATGATGCAGAATATTTGAGGCTAAATCTTAAGCGATCGCACTTTGCAATCAATTCCACCTTTTGAGATTTTTCCGTAAATAACGCAACTGCATTAAAACAGGCTTTGCCCAATCCCCAGGTCGAAATTCATGCAGCAAGATGTACAAACAGGGGATGATAAATAAAGTCATCAATGTAGCGATCGCCATTCCAAAGAAAACGACAATCCCCAAGGGTTGCAAAAACTCTGAACCTTCACCAATGCCCAAAGCTAAGGGAAACAGTCCTAAAATGGTGGTGACAGTAGTCATCATAATCGGGCGTAAGCGTTGCGGAGCGGCTTTGAGAATGGCAATTTCACGAGTACAATTTTCTTCCTCCCTAACTTGGTTCGCTGATTCCACCATCAAAATTCCGGCATTCACCACAATTCCCACCAACAAGACAACACCAACGATTACCGTTGCACCGATCGCAGTTTTGGTAATGTAAAGTCCAAAAATCCCCCCAGCTAACGCCAGCGGGACAGTAAATATAATTACTAACGGATCAAGCAGTGAATTGTATTGTACAGCCATAACGACGAAGATGAGGAAAACTGCTAAAGCTCCTAAAGTTTTCAAAGCATCTTGAAGTTCCTGATTAGTTTCTTGAGCCGAACTAGGAACAATCGAAACGCCATCAGGTAATTTTATACTTTGGAGTACTTGATTGACTTCCGCGAGTGCTTCACCAAGACTAGCTTCCTCGGTTAAGTTGCCTGCAATAATAAAAGCTTGACGTTGATTAATTCGCTGCACTTCACCAGGAGCTTGACCTTCTTCAATTCGGGCAACATCCGAAAGGCGAATTTGTTTGTTGTTTTGGGTAAATAGCGGTAATCCTTCTAGCTGAGAGGGACGCTGAATCGCTTCAGTATTTAATTGCACCCGCACATCAACCAAACGGTTGCCGCGTTGAATTTGCGTGGGAACTGAACCTTCAATTGCTGTCTGAATGGTTGCCCCAATTTGTTGAGCTGTCAATCCTAGATTGGCAACTCGTTCCCAGTCGGGACGAATTTGTATTTCTGGTTGCCGGGGATCACCATCAGGTCGAAATCTAGCTGATGTTGCTTTTTCTTCTAAAGCTTGCAGTACTTGAGCGCCGGCTATTCGTAATTTTTCTTCATCTTCACTTTGCAGAATCACGTCAACTTCTGACCCTTGGGCTGGGGTATTACTCAAAATTAAACCGCGCACCTGACCAGGACTCAGACGCAGCAGAATTCCTGCCAAGTTGAGTTTGTTTAATTGCTGAGTAACTTTTTGAACATACTTGTCTATATCTGTGCCTTCTTTAAGATTAATCGTGCTGCTTGCCCGTAAAGGATTTTCGGTAGTATTATTACCAAACAGAGAACCCCCCACTGTGGTGAAAGCATACTCACTTTCTGGTTGCTTCATCAAAATCTCATCGACAGCTTGCATCACTTTTTGAGAAGTTTCCAAAGGTGTACCGGGTGGAAACTGCGCTCTTAAGTTGGCTTGTCCGGTATTAATTCGGGGTAAAATTTCTTGGGGAATTTGACCAACCATGAAAAAGCTGCTACCACCGAGAATTAGCAAAGCAGCAGGAACTACAACTAAGCGAAAGCCTATAATCTTTCTTAAAAAGCTGCCGTATCCTCGCGTCGCATCTTCAAAACGGCGATTAAACAGTTTAAGCAGCCAAAATTTACTTATACCACTAGACCAGCGGATTGCCAGCAGTCGAGAAGTCAGCATTGGGACGACTGTCACAGCAACGAGTAACGAAGCAGCTACGGCAAAGGCAATTGTCAGAATCAGTTCATTAAATAGTAGTGAGATAAAACCGCCAATTAAGAGAAATGGGACGACAGAAACCAAGTTAGCAGCAGTAGCAGCAACTAACGCCGATTCTACTTCTTGAGAAGAAGCGATCGCATTTTCAATAAAGAATTTTGAATTCTCTTTGTCTCCAAGTCTCTTTGTCTCCTTATCTCTTTCTCTCTGATTCGGAGTTTTACCGGCTTTTTCGGAAATATTTTCTAAAATGACAACCGATGTATCAATTGCTTGACCAATTCCTAAAGTTAGACCTGCTAAACTAAACACATTTAAACTCAAGCCAAACAATTTCATCATGGCGATCGCTGCCAAACTACACAGCGGAATTGCCAGACTAATAATAAATGTTTGCCGCAGCGATCCCAAGAATAACAGCACTGCTACTGCTGCCAACAATGCTCCAGAAATCGCATTAAAAATTACATCATTTAAAGAATTGCGGATGAAGCGAGATTCATCTGTGGTCGCGGTCAAAACCATATCCGCTGGAATTAAACCCGATTGTTGCAATTGTTTAATTCGCTGCTTTACTCCTTCCACAACTGTAATTGTATTCGCATCAGGCTGCTTTTGAACTGACAATTTCACCGCTGGCTGACGGTTAAGATACACAGATACTCGCTGGTTTTCTGTGCCATCAATTACCTCGGCAAAGTCTCGCAGATAAACGCGACGGGAGGGAGTGGTAGAAGCGGGGGAAGAGACTTCAATCGAGAGGTTTTCAATTTCCTTCGCATCTTTGAATCTACCGACGGTGCGCGTTAACGGCTCGGAATTCTGCCCCAAAATCCGACCACCAGAAGTATCTTGGTTACGCTCTGTTAGTTCATTGAGAACATCGGTTAAGCCAATATTTAATGCTTGTAAGCGGCTTAAGTCAACTAAGACGCGCACTTCTTCTTCTGCCGCACCAGATACATCAACTGCGGCAACTCCCGGCACAACGCTGAGTTCCCGCGATAATTCTTCATCGGCAAAGACGCGTAAATCTTTACCTTGAAGTGAGGTAGATGTCAGTGCTAATTCGTAGATTGGTAGTTGTGAGGGATCGACTTTAAATAAGCGTGGCTCCTCAATTGTGTCTGGTAACTGTCCTCTGCTTCGGTTAAAAGCTGCGGTAGCATCGTTGAGAGCCTGGTCAATATCGCCTCCGGGTTCAAAGTATAAATCGAGGCTGACTTGTCCTTCACGAGTGCGGGAAAAAACTTGTACTACATTCTCGGTTGCAGACAAAGCTTCTTCTAGGGGTCTGGTGATTTCATCTACTGCTACTTCTGGGGAAATACCCGGTGCTTCTAGCCGCACACCAATTCGCGGGTAGGTGATTGCTGGTAGAAGATCCACTTGGATGGTTGTCATAAAGTATATCCCCATGACAATCACCGCGAGGGTGAGCATGAGTGTACCGATATGTTGTTTGATCGCGATCGCGCTAATACTAAATCCGCTTACTTTAGTTTGCTGCATCTGTCGCTCCGCTCCAATTTTAAATATTTTTTTTATCGCGTTGAAGTATGGGATGAATCGTAAAGACGTTTTGCCTGGATGAATCGTAAAGACGTTCCGGCGGAACGTCTCTACAATACGTTAAATTTATCGACGTAGATTGCATTCATTTTTAATTCTGCTTCGGGCTTGATTCTGGTTTTTCCGAAATAACCGAAATCCGCACATCTTCCCCATCTTTTAACGACTTACCACTCCGCACTACATAGGATTCTCCCGGTTGTAAGCCGGATAAAATTTCTATTTTGCTGTCGGCTCTTTCTCCTAGCGTCACAGATTTAGATGTCACTTTTGGTTTACCATCTGTGTTATTTATCACATATACTATGCCATTGCGATTTGGGGTTTCTCTGTTGGTGGGAGAGGGGGAAGAAACCCCGTTGCTACGTTGCTGAATCGCTGTTTGGGGTATAACTACTCGCTGTTGTGCGGTGCTTTGAAAATTCACCCGCGCTAGCAATCCGCTGCCAATTTTGCCATCGGTATTGGGAATTTCTACCTCAACTGGTATTAAGCGAGCTGTTATATCAGCGGCTGGAGAAATGCGTATTACTTTACCAGTGTATTTTTGATTTGGAAAGGCATCTAAACTGACTTGTACAGATTGTCCTAGTTGAATTTTTCCTAGTTCTAATTCCGAAACTTGAACGATGACTTTGACGCGGCTAAAATCGCCTATTTTCAAGACTTCGTTTCCAGGCTGAAGAAGATTGCCCGGTTCTGTCACTTTTTCTGTGATTACACCGGCAATGGGAGCTGTCAGCTTTGCATAAGAACGGCGCTCTTTTGCCTCGGCAACTAATGCTTGTTGGGCAACTACTCTACCTTGGGCAGCGGCAACGGCTTGCTCTTCTGTGCGGACTTGCTCAGTAGCTGCACGGAGAGCTTGTGCAGCAGTTCGCGCTTGTGTTTGTGATTGTTCGGCGGATTGTAGGGCGATCGCTCCTTCTTTTAATAGCTTCTGTTGCCGTTGTGAGTCTGCCTGGGCTTGTACTACTTGTAGTCGCGCTTGTTCTACTTCTGCACGAGCATTAGCTACTTGAGTTCTCGCTCTTGCTACTTCTGATTTTCTAGCTGCTAATTCTGCTTCTGCTTGCTTTAATGCTGTTAATAATAAGGCATCATCTAATTGTCCGATGACTTGCCCGCCTTTGACGGCATTGCCTATATCTACATTCAATGCTAAAAGTCGCCCTTCGACTTGCGATCGCAATGAGACAACGCGAAATGCATTTGTAGTACCTGTATACTCTGGTTCTTGTCGCAGCAAACCAGTACGAGCGATCGCTACATCTACTGCCGTTGCATTATTACCTTGTTGTCCACCACTACGCTGAGATTCTGCTTCAGCCGACTCTTTGGGAAGTAAGCCGCAACTCATCGTTAACAGTCCTATTCCTAACATACTGCCTATTAACCCCATAGACGAGGATACGGCAGAACGGGAAGAAAGAGTTATCTGTTTACCTCCTTGTCTTGTTGTATACTGATGCGACATATTTTTGTCCAAAATGATTTTTTTACTATATTTGGGCGATTTTAAACCAAGATAGCTGTTTACTAACAAGTCATCTTGATATACAGCAGATTTCAGGCAAATGAAGTACACATATAAAACCCCTCTCCTTGTAGAGACGTAGCAGTGCTACGTCTCTACATGCATTCGATTAAAGCGATAGGGTGCTGTATCACTTATAAAAAAAGGCAAGAAAGCATAAATTTGCTATCCTAATTCATTTCTTAATAGAAATCACGGCTTGTATCACAGAAAAAAAGTATTAAATAATACATGTTTTGTTTTAACTAGAAAAAAATAAATTCATCTAGAATTTATACATTTACTGGCTAATTATAAAGATTTTTTAACTACGCTTGACTCTGCCCCTAGTTAGAAAACCCTAACTACTAATTCGTGACTTTTTTCACTTCTATCTTTGGGTTTAAACTACTAGAAAATTTTTATTTTTCGCATTGTAACGAAACTATCAGTAATTTCGATAATATAACGTTTATATTAAGAAAAGTAAATAAGTTCGATATTTAGGACAGACATAATGTATTTGTCTGGACACCTGATTATATTGACATTGCGTGAGGAAGGCAACCTGTGACATCACCGCGATATTTTGCACAAACTGCTGAAGAATCCCAGATTACAGAGTTTTTTACTGAATCGGTGGGACAGTGGCGTTCTGAACGGCGCTATTATACTCTTCCTGAGGGAGAAACAAAGGAAATGGTGAGTATAATTGCCATCCGTTTTTTAGAACCGGGATGTGACGAGTTGCTTCATCTGGCTGAGATGCATAATCTGCCAAATATTGCAAGTTTAATTTGCGGTACTCACGTCAGTTGGGATACAGATTCAGTGACGGGAAGAAAGGAATCTAAAGGTTCAACATTGTTTGGTGTTTTAGGAACAACTTTATATCGCGATCGCGGTTTTGCCACATCCAAACCAGTTACCGCACAATATTATTTCCCGAACCCGAAAACTTTATGTTTGCGAACCGAGTACAATAATTCAGTATTCGAGGAAGAATTAAAGCTAATTGGTGAAAAATACCGCACACGTCAATCAATTATCTCTCGTGCAGGTGAACAATTGATGATTGGACAGTATTTAGAAAAAAGAATTGATTAACAAATAAAGACGTTCCGTCGGAACGTCTCTACTCGTAATGTGTTTAGTCTTTGATATTAAGCGATGAATCGCTTACTACGAAAAAATTAAGCGCTTGTAGCTTCAGATTGATTTAAGGCAGAACGCGCATTCAATGATAAACCTACGCGGGAAATGCCGGTGAAGAGAATGCTGACACCGACTAGTGTACCAATTAACCAAGGCGCATTAAAGGGAAATTGAAACCAAATCATTGCGCCTAATATTAAAGTGATGATACCATCGCCAAGTACCCAAGTCCAGTTTTGTTGCGGACGCAAGCGGAATGCAAGGATTAGCTCGAATACACCTTCGGTTAACAAAAAGCTACCTAATAACAGAGTTAATGTGAGAATGCCATTGAAAGGGTAAACAAACAGCATTATACCTGTGGCAATGTATAATCCGCTCAATAAAAGCTTCCAAACAAAGCCTCCTCGATCACGAGTTTCAGTAGCGTAGACTAGTTTGGCAAATCCTGAAGACATGAGAATCAAGGCAAACCAAGTCTCAGCAAAAATCGTGGAGAAAGAAGGTAAAGCGATCGCTACAATTCCTAAAACAATTAAAAGAACGCCAATTATTAGCGATCTATTGATATTCTTTTTAACATCGCTAGAAATGTTGGTTGTCATATAATTTTTTCCCTTTTATGAGTGTTGATACAATTAGACTAGGGAATTTTTACATAATTTACTACAACCCTAAGATATACGTCATTTAGTTTAGATGATGCGATCGCTTGTCTGCAACACCAAGGCGAACACCAACACCTTGGACGAATGCTTTAACTTGGCAATTCTAGTTGTAGTTCCAAATCGGCAGGTAAAACCTCTCCACTCCTAAGTATCCTTAGAACTTGAACTATTTCTATAGGTTGATGTAGATAAATTTTCACTTGCTTATCTTAAGGATTAATCAACCTGTCACATTTTAGTCATATTTATTTGTGACCATAAAAAGACCGAGTTAATCACAATTCCTTCCAATCAACTCATAACTATTGAGGTACATTTAGTGAGTAGACGGGAAAACATTAGTTTACTTAAGCAAGCCGCAATTACCGAAGCAACACCTAAAGCATCGCTGGGATTTGTAGATGCAGTGGCTTTGATTGTTGGTATTGTACTTGGAGCAGGCATTTTTCAAACTCCTGCATTCGTTGCAGCCAATGCAGGCAGTGATATGGGTGTACTGCTATTGTGGTTGCTTGGTGGTGCAGTTTCTTTAATTGGAGCGCTGTGTTATGCAGAATTAGCAACAACCTACCCCAATGTTGGAGGCACATACTATTACCTGAAGCGTGCTTTTGGGCATTCGATGGCTTTTTTATTTGCTTGGGCGCGAATGACGGTGATTCAAACAGGTTCTATTGTCCTGTTGGCGTATGTTTTCGGTGACTATGCCTCTGGGCTATTGCGCTTAGGCACGTATTCGCCTTCCATTTATGCGGCGATCGCAATTATCCTCCTCACTGCTTTAAATATTCTCGGTTTGTACCTTGGTAGCTTAACGCAAAACTTGCTCACAGCCGCAAAAATTCTCGGATTGCTGTTAGTAGTAGTAATTGGAATTTCCTCTCCATCTCCCTCAATTCCCTCAACTTCCCCTGTTTCCCAAAATTGGGGACTAGCGATGGTATTTGTCCTACTATCCTACGGTGGATGGAACGAAGCGGCTTACATCTCGGCAGAAATTAAAAACGGACGGCGTAACATAGTGCGCTCATTAGTTTGGAGTATTGGCATCATCACTGCCATTTACATGCTAATAAATCTCGCTTACCTGCGGGGGTTAGGATTAGCCGAAATGGCTAAATCAGAAGCTGTTGCAGCAGCATTAATGGATAAAATTGTAGGTACACCAGGAGTCTTGTTCCTCAGCCTGGTAGTAATAGTCTGTACCTTGGGTGCAATTAACGCCACAATTTTGACTGGCGCACGTACTAACTACGCCTTGGCACAGGATTTTGCTCTGTTTAGTTTTATGGGACGTTGGCAACAACAAAAAGGTACACCCATCCAAGCCTTGCTATTACAAGGAGCATTTGCTCTAATATTAGTGCTTTTAGGCACTTTTACTCGCAACGGCTTTAAAACAATGGTGGATTACACTGCCCCTATATTTTGGTTCTTCTTCTTACTTTCTGCCATGTCGCTGTTTGTACTACGAAGGCAAGAACCTAATATAGTTCGCCCTTTCCAAGTGCCATTTTATCCAGTGACACCACTGCTGTTTTGTCTGGTTTGCGGTTACTTGCTTTACTCCAGCTTGGCGTACACAGGAGTGGGGGCTATTGTCGGCGTTTTAGTTGTAGCAGCAGGTATTCCATTGTTGATGTGGAATAACTACCGAAAAATCAGAACTTAGGTCAAAAGTCAAGAAAGACTTTTATTAACAAATCACAATTGCTAACCGATCAAGGAGAAAATTATGCAATTACGACGAATATTACTTTTACTACTAACAACTGTCAGTGTAGCTAGCTTGGGAGTTGCTGGATGTACTAAGCAACAAGACTTTGAGGCAGAGGTACAGGCTCCTGCTCCTGTGGCTACACCTGTACAACAACGCCAACCTGATGTACCATACGTACCAACGCCACAGCCTGTAGTGGATGCAATGTTGCAAATGGCACAGGTTAAGAGTAGTGATATGCTTTACGACTTGGGTAGTGGTGATGGACGAATTCCCATTACTGCCGCACAAAAATTTAAGACGCGTGGTGTCGGAATAGACATTAATCCTGAACGAGTTCAAGAAGCTAATGCAAATGCCCAAAAAGCAGGAGTGACTAACAGCGTAGAGTTTCGGCAACAAGACCTGTTTGAAACGGATTTACGTAACGCTACGGTAGTGACACTCTACCTGTTACCTGACATTAATTTGAAACTTAGACCCAAGCTGCTAAAAGAACTTAAACCAGGTACTCGTATTGTCTCTCATGCTTTCGATATGGGTGAATGGAAACCACAACGAGTGCAGCAGGTAGACGGTAAAACTATCTACTTGTGGGTTGTTCCAAAGCAAGTTCCTGCTAATTTGCGCTAATACAGCAGATTCCGCTTTCATCGAATTACAAGAGACGTAGCAGTGCTACGTCTCTACAAGGAGAGGGGTTTTATATACATACAGCAGATTGCGTTTTTATTGAATACACGTAGAGACGATGCTGACGGTGTTACGCTGTATGTTTCTGGACAAACAGATCATACGCGATAGCAATGCTCTCACTATTAATAGAGAGAGCAAAGGAGCCGTCCCTCAAAGCTCGAATCATAATGTTTCGAGCGCCGCCCCAATCTCGGTCATGCTCGTGACCGCAGTTGGGGCATTTAAATGTTTTAGAACCACCAAGTTTGATATGGCTATGACCGCATTTGGTACAAGTCTTGCTGGTGTATGATTCATTGACATCGATTACAACGACACCCCGCTTTTTTGCCGCCTGTTTTAAATGGCATTCAAAACGATAATGTCCCCAGGTAAGCATTTGTCTAGCCGTCTTGGTGTGTAGTTTGCGTTTAGATTTAACTACCATTCGAGAGGTCTCAAACGTTGGCAATAAGATTACTTTGTAATTGCTGGTGAGATAATTAGCTACTTGTTTGTGGCACTCATCAACTAAATTACGAATCCTAATTCTTAGACGGTTAGCCGATAAATACATTCGGCGTTTTTGTTTTCTGCCAGCTTTTGACGCTTTCCCTATTAGCTTGTCAAGGTGAGAGCATAATCGCTGAATACGCCCAATGTCTGCCTTGCCAAACTCTTGAAATGAATCGCCATCATAGCCAGTCAAAAATGTCCTCACACCTGGGTCAAGTGCAATTACTTTATCAAGCTCTCTAGTCTCAACCTCCTCTATTACTGGGATACAAGCAAACCAACGCTTCCTATCTCTAACGAGTTGAGTAGCAAAATCAGTTTTTTGAATTGGTTCTGAAGACTTAAATTTAAGTCCTTTAACCAATGACGGAAACCAAGTCTCACCATTGAAATTAACTTTATGAAATTTGATCGATTGTGATGGTTGCCTACAACTCCTAAAACTTGCTTCCCCATTAGCGGATTTAGCTTGCTTACAGGCATCCCAAGCATCAAAAATAGCATTTTCTTTTGGGTGACATGGTGCAGACTTAACCCAATCAGGCAAGTCTAGCCCTAACACATAATCCCGCAACGAATAAGCACTAGTTATTTTTTCTCCTGCTTTCAATGCTGCAATAGCTTTGTTGTAGCAGTAGCGTGATGCTGATAGCCAAGACTTCCATCTTTTATGCAATTCAGGTTCAGGGTAAACCCGAATCTTGAGAGTCTTGTTCGGCGCTTTCTTTTGTGTTTTGTGCCTCGGTTTCGACTTGTAGCTCTTGCTTGATTTGGTTTTCAAGTCTTCGGATGGAGTAAAGTCTGATGTGATAGCTGTGGAGAATTGCGACGATATCTTGAACGAGTTCGGCGTGTGGAGAGAGACTGACTTGGTTGAGAACCACGATGTTGCAGTCAAATTGTTCACATAGCCACTCGATAATGTCAAACCCGAATCTTGCAAGTCGGTCTTTGTGGGCAACCACAATAGTTCTGATATCGCTTCGCAAAACTCGTCCCAAAAGATTGATGAGTCCTTTCCGCCTAAGATTGAGTCCGCCTCCCACTTCCTTAACGACTTCAGCGCCGGGATAGAGCGCTGATAATCGCTCAACTTGCCGATCAAGGTCTGCTTTCTGTGGTCGGGTAGAGACGCGAGCATAGATAACAATGGCACGTCCTCCGTCTGGCTCGGACTCTTTTTTGATGAATTTTTCGACATCGTACCGTCTTTGTCCTGACGGCGTTTTGATCGTACTGATTTTACCTTCGGCTTCCCATCGTCTGAGGGTTCGGAGGCAAACTCCCAGAGTGTTAGCTGCTTCATTGGGTTTTACGTATTTAGCCATACCAATAGTATCGCTAAACATGCACTTATTGTCCAGCGTTGTCCATTGATTCAGTAATTAGAGGAGTAGCGATCGCTTGTCTGGGACATCGTGGACGATCGCTTTAACTTAGTAATTCTAGTTGTAGTTCAAAACCAGGTAAAACCTCTTCACCCCTAAGTACCCCTGGAAGTTGAACTATTTCTACAGGTTGATTTTCTCGATAAATCTCGACTTGCTGATCTTGAAAATTAATCAACCAACCTAAACGCAAACCATTTTCGATATACTCTTGCATTTTATCTTGCAGAGGTCGGAGGCGATCGCTTTGGGAACGCAGTTCTATAACAAAATCTGGTGTAATAGGGGGGAATTTTTTGCGTTCATCTGAAGTCAGCGCTTCCCATCGTTCTAATTTTACCCAAGCAGCATCAGGCGATCGCTTTGCACCATTCCCAAGCCGAAAAATAGTAGAGGAACTGAAAACCTTTCCCAATCTAGTTTGACGATTCCAATTATTCAAGTCTGTAATGAAGTCCGCTTCTTGATTTCCGCTTTCTCCTCCGACTGGTGACACAATAATTAATTCTCCTTTTGCATTCAATTCCAGGTTCAAGTCTCGGTTAGCAATACAAAGTTGATAAAATTGCTCATCTGTGAGGTGAACAATTGGATCTAGATTTATCACATATGTATTCATTAAACTACCTTTGCGTATAGCAGTGAATTGCTTTAATTATTTATATTCGGATTCCCATACATGATTTAGTTTAGTAGAAGTTGAAAATTTTTGGTATTACAAAAAACAATTATTCTTAATCTTTCACGGGCTGCACTCTTCCTAAAGAGTGATTGAAATGTTTGAGAACTTTGATCGCTTTAACTTAGTAATTCTAGTTGTAGTTCAAAACCAGGTAAAACCTCTTCACCCCTAAGTAACGCTGGGAGTTGAACTATTTCTACAGGTTGATTTTCTCGATAAATCTCGACTTGCTGATCTTGAAAATTAATCAACCAACCTAAACGCAAACCATTTTCGAGATATTCTTGCATTTTATCTTGCAGAGGTCGGAGGCGATCGCTTTGGGAACGAAGTTCTATGAGAAAATCTGGTATAATAGGGGGGAATTTTTTGCGTTCATCTGAAGTCAGCGCTTCCCATCGTTCTAATTTTACCCAAGCAGCATCAGGCGATCGCTTTGCACCATTCCCAAGCCGAAAAATAGTAGAGGAACTGAAAACCTTTCCCAATCTAGTTTGACGGTTCCAGATTTCCAAATCTGTAATCATTCCTGCCTCTTGATTTCCGCTTTCTCCTCCGACTGGTGACACAATAATTAATTCTCCTTTTGCATTCAATTCCAGGTTCAAGTCTCGGTTAGCGGTGCAAAGTTGATAAAATTGCTCATCTGTGAGGTGAACAATTGGATCTAGATTTATCACATATGTATTCATTAAACTACCTTTGCGTATAGCAGTGAATTGCTTTGATTATTTATATATAGCAATCTTTGTAGAGACGTTCCGGCGGAACGTCTTTACAATATGTGTGAATACCGTTGGTGTGAATTGTTCGCGGCACGCTTTCGCCCTCAGGCTGGAAGCCTGGGGCTATGAAATTCCAGCCCGCGAAGGCGGGCTGGAATTTCATAGCCCGCCTTCGCGGGCTTGGTTCGTTTAGCCACACCCTTCTAGGGTGATGGCAATACGTTGCAAAAGGTGTATTAATAATGACTTCCCGATTTACGATGATGCACAGCGGTTACACCATCTTGATTTAGGACTTTGCCATTTTCCACAGTTGCATAAACCAACCAATGATCGCCGGCTTCCATGCGAGTTTGCACTGAACACTCTAAATAAGCTAAAGCATCAGTAAGTAGGGGTGAACCATTTTCTGCTTCTTCGGCAGCGACACCAGCAAACCGGTCTTGTCCTGGTTCAAAGGGTTTGAGGAAATGCTTCATTAAACCCAGATGATTGCCTTCTTTAAGAATATTCAGGTTAAATTTGTTTCCTGAGTGCGTCAGTGGTTCTACTGCACGGTCTTTGGCTACGGCAATTGTTAAGCCCGGAGGATTAAAGCTTGCTTGAGATACCCACGATGCTAACATTCCACTAGATACACCACCTTGCTTTGCTGTGAGAACGCACAGAGAACCGACAACACGCCCAACTGCTTGTTCTACACTAGAAGCGGGAACAGTTTGCGATCGCACTTTTTTAGCTTTTTTCAGCGCTTGGGCAAAGTCGGTTCCAGCCTCTTCGCACAATTGTAAGGTGGTATCGTTGGGTTTGAATTTGACGCGGATAGTATCAAAACCAAAGCGATAACCAGCATCTTTCAATTTACCTTCAATTAAATCAACTGCTTCCCCACTCCAGCCATAGGAACCAAAGACACCGGCGAGTTTGTTGTTAGTAGCGGTGGAAAGAACAATTCCTAAAGCTGTTTGTACGGGGGTTGGTGCATGTCCACCAAGGGTAGGGGAACCGATGACAAAGCCTGAAGCTTTTTCTACAGCGTTACGGATTTCTTCGGGATCAGCAAATTCGCAGTTAATTGATTCTACACTGACACCGGCTTTGGTGATGCCGCGAGCGATCGCTTGTGCCAAAGTCGCTGTATTTCCATAGGCAGAAGCGTAAATTAACGCAACTGTCGTATCCGCAGATGTTTGCTGCTGACTCCATTGACGATAAGCATGTGTTAATTCAATTAAACCGTAACGCACCAAAGGTCCGTGTCCGGTAGCATACAAACGAACGGGCAAGTCGGAAAGTTTATCCAGCGTTGTTTCAATTTGACGCGCATGAGGAGCCATGAGACAATCGAAATAATAGCGCCTGTCTTCGTTAATTGTCTCCCAGCCTTCATCAAAAACTTGATCCCCGCAGATATGCGCTCCAAATAGTTTATCTGAGTAGAGAATTTCCGTTTGGGGATCGTAGGTGCAAAGTTGATCAGGATAGCGTGGATTGGGAGTAGGAATAAACTGTAAATTATGACCTTTGCCTAAATCAAGAGTTTCTTCACCACGTTTGACGAGAATTGGCAAATCTTGATTTTCCAGCGCACCACGCAGATTTATCGCTCCCGGATTAGAACAAACAAAAGTTATCTGCGGTGCAAGTTCTAATAAAGCTTTGATAGTTGCGGCGCGATTGGGATTAACGTGACCGAGAATCACATAATCAATATCTTTGATATTAAACCGCTGTTGCAACGCTTGCAGATAAATTTCTGTAAAGGTTTCTCCCGGAGGATCAATCAGAGCTATTTTATCACCTTGAATCAAATAAGAATTCGCAGTTGTACCTTTAGCTAGGGCATATTCAATTTCAAATCTTAGCCTAGTCCAACTGCGCGATCGCATTACGGTTGTGTCTGTCCCAATGGGGAGAACCTGAACGTCACGAGGTTTATTTGTTTGCATAGCTTTGTGGGGAATGGGGACAAGGGGGACAAGGGGACAAGGGGACAAGAGGGACAAGGGGGACAAGGGGACAAGGGGACAAGGAGAATAATTCTTCTTTCTACCCATCCCCCCATCTCCTTGTCTCCCCATCTCCTTGTCCCCCCATCTCCCCCTCTCCCTTCTTAATAGTGGTTTCCAACTTTTCTATGATGTACTGCTGTCAAGGAGTCTGGCTTGCTGACGCGACCGGCATCAACGGTACAGTAAACTATCCAATGGTCGTTAACTTCCATCCGACTATTGACTTCGCACTCAATATATGCTAGAGCATCAGTTAAGATTGGAGATCCGTTTTCAGCTGGCTGAGTTTTAACGCCTTCAAAACGATCGGCACCAGGAGCGAACCGTTTCAAAAAGTGCTTCATCAGCAGTTGATAATTGCCTTCTTCCAAAACATTTAAAACAAAGCGATCGCCTACTTGCATGAGTGATTCTATCGCTCTATCTTTGGCGACTGCAATGCTTAATCCCAGTGGTTTGAAACTAGCTTGACTTACCCAAGAGGCAAGCATGGCGCTTTTAACATCGCCTTTTTTTGCCGTAATAATGTATAATCCTCCAGTGATTCTCCCTAAAGCTTTGTCTAAGTCAGCACCGAGGGATTTCATCGCTTTGATGCTGCGATCGCGTGTTACCCATTGCCCTAAGTCTGTTCCCGCTTCTTCACACAGTTTGTAGGTATTTTCGTTGGGTGTTTCTTTAATCCGAATTCCAGGAAAGGCTACTGTTAAACTTAAATTGCGAAATTTATTTAGTAGAGGATCAATCGGTTCGTCATTGCCACCACCTGATTCAAATATTCCTACAGCTTGCTTTTCTTTGGCAGATCCCAAAATCGCGCTGACAGCAGCTTGAATATTCTCAGCATCCGCAGGAGGTGTTGTCATCACAATTCCTGCACAACGGCTGACAAGTTCCTGCAATTCTTGTAAGTCTGTTGCCGATCGCAAGTCTACCATTTCCACAGCAACGCCGGTTTTACTGATACCATTTCTCATGGCATCGGCTAGGCGATCGCTATATCCATAACCGGAAACGTAAAATACAGCAACGGTAGTTTCTGCTTTTGTTTGAGTTTTGCTCCAGTTGCGGTAACGCCCGGTTAATTCTTCAACGTTGTGGTATAATAATGGTCCGTGACCAGTGGCGATTGTACCAATTTTTGGCAGTTCGTCCATGCGCTTGAGAGCAGAAAGTACTGACCGCGCATTCGGTCCCATCAAACAGTCGTAGTAAAATTGATAATCAGCTTCAATCGCTGCCAAATCTTCATCAAAGGTGCTTTCTGTGCAGTAATGCAAGCCAAAAGCATCACAAGTAAAGAGAATTTGGGTTTTATGGTCGAAGCTGAACATGGTATCGGGCCAATGTAAATTGGGTGCAATGACGAATTCAAATTCGTGTCCATTGCCCAAATCTAAGCGATCGCCATTTTTCACAATCCGTCGCTTAAACGGACCGTGTACCATATCCTCTAAAAACTGAATTGCTACCTTAGAACCGACAACGGTGATTTCTGGAGCAATTTGTAACAAATCTTTAACTAAGCCACTGTGGTCTGGCTCGGTGTGGCTGATAATTAGATAATTAATTTCAGTTGGGTTAATCAGTCCGGTGAGGGTATCGAAGAACAGCTGACGAAACTTTTCATGAGAGGTATCAACTAAAGCCGTTTGTTCCCCACGGATGAGAAACGAGTTGTAGGTAGTACCGTTTTGCAAACCAAACTCGATATCAAAGCGATCGCGATCCCAATCCAAAGACCGAATTGCCGTAGTTTGGTCAGCAATCTCGGCAGTCTGCATAGTCAGCCTTTTTTTAGTTCTTTCGGTGAGTGCTACCATAACTCCCCTCCTTACGCAAATGAGTATTTTTCCTCTGCTTTTATTGTGACACGAGTTAATTGTTAATTTTTTTTAAAAAATCTATGGTTGAGTTAAGAAAAATAAAAGTGTGAAATCAAAACTGGGGACTGAGGACTGGTTGTACTAGGGACTGGAAAAAAATTATTACCAATTACCAACTACCAAACCCAATGTCAGAAAATCTTTGGCTAGCTTTAGAAATTGGCAATTCTCGCTTACATTGGGCATTATTTAGAGGTGAGAAACTTTCCAAAACTTGGGATAGTGACTATTTGCCGATCGCTGTTATAGATCAGCTAGCGCAATATCAATCATTAGAAGATTTTCTACTCAAAATTTTTCCCTCATCCCCCCCATCCCCCCCATCTCCCTCATCCCCCCCTCCCCCCCTCCTCCTCTCCTCCGTTGTTCCCAGTCAAACTGAGATTTGGCAAACTTATTATCAGGTTCGCGTTATTACCTTAGACCAAGTACCTTTGAAAGGCATTTATCCCACCTTGGGAATTGACCGTGCGTTGAGTTTATATGGTGCTGGAAGTACTTTAGGCTTTCCCATGTTAGTTATTGATGCGGGGACAGCACTGACTTTTACAGGTGCTGATAAACACCAGAATTTAGTTGGGGGGGCAATTTTACCAGGATTTCATTTACAGCTTGCGAGTCTGACGCAAAAAACAGCACAATTACCATTTGTAGAGACGCGAAATACGAAGTCTCTACCGCAACGATTTGCTTTAAATACAGAAGAGGCAATGCAAAGTGGAGTTATTTACACTTTATTAGCGGGAATCAAAGACTTTGTTGAAGCTTGGTGGTGTAATTTTCCCGATAGTAAGGTTGCGATTAAAGGAGGCGATCGCACCTTAGTGGTAAACTATATGAAATCCCAGTATCCAGAAATTGCAGCGCGTTTGATTGTGGAACCGAATTTGATATTTTGGGGAATGCGATCGCTATTTTTTTTGTAGAGACGTTGCGGTAGAACGTCTCTACAATATCAAGGATTACAATACATACACTGTCCAGGATCGGCATATTTCCCATCAGGGAATGATTCTTGTTGAGTAAAACCGCATTTTTGGCATTGATATTTGACAGCACGAGTTAGCAAAGTTGGTGTATAACAACTTGCACAGGGTAATCCTTTAATTCGTTGAGTTATTTCAAAACCCGGCATACCACAGTTAGGGCAAAAGGTATTAATCTTTTTTATTAAATTACGAGTGGCTTTTTCTATGTTTCTCATTCGTGTAGGGTTATACATTGCCCGCATATCTGTTTCTATATGCACCTTTTTAGTTGATGATTTTTTTAAAGCCAAATTAACAGCTTCTTCAAGTTGTTTATCTGTAATAATACCTTTGAATATCTCACCGCTTTCTTTAGGTGAATCAGAAATAACAATCAAACCATGTTCGGGAAACCCAACTTTAGTTGCAAATTTATACGCTTCTTCAACATTGTGAATAATCTGAAAATTATGGTTAGTTTCGAGAGAAAATTCCTCACCAATAATTTCTAGATTGTTTTCTTTATCTAATAAAATAACGATTTCTCTATTACTAGAAATATAAGGTAAACTAGGATGAGGACAAAAAGTACCTTCGCTAGCGATCGCTAAACTTTCACCTGTAATAGCAAGTGCTTTTTCCGCTTTTAATCTGGCAGCTTCAATTTGCGTACCAGGACGTTCAATTTCTCTGGTGAATGTACCGAAAATATCAGTATTTAAATCAGGTGGTACTATAACTTTAATTCCTAATTGCTCTAAAAGTGGTGCAATGACTATCTCTTTTTGATGCATAGTAGCGAGTATTGCGACTCGATTACTAAACAACTGTTGATTTTTCATTATCGATTCAACTATATCTAATTATAAGTTTTGATAAATTCTCGAATATATCCAGCGACAATACCAGCGCAAGATTCAGGTAAGTTGTTTTTGCCGTGGGCAATTATTTTTAACTCAGATAAAGGAGCTTGACTGTAAACTTGACTCATAGCTAAACTTTGTGGTGTATCTTCTCCACCTTGCAAAATCAAAACTGGGATTTCTAAATTATATAATCGGTCGTTTAATAATTCGGCATTAATTTCAGGCTGCTGACGTTGAAATAATATTTTGCAAGCTGTGGGATATTTTACCAATGTTTGATAAAGCTGCCAATCTTGTTCAATTTCTTGATTCCAGCCTAACATTTTAGTTATGGGACGAAGCAGTCGTAATAATTTAAATATAAAAGGCGATCGCTTGACTAATTGCCGCATTTTCTGCAAACGCTTTTCTTGTCCTTCTATTTTCACACCCTCTGGTGCTAACAATACTAAACCATAAACTTGCTCTGAATATTTTAAAGCATAGCTAGCAGCAATCCACCCTCCGAGTGAATGTCCGACTAAATAAACTTTTTCCAGCTTTAAAGCGTGGATAAATTCAGCTAAAGATTCTAAAAGTAAATCAATTGAGTAGTGAACTTTAGGATCATCTGACTCACCGAAACCGAATAAATCTGGTGCAAAGCAATGATAATGTGAAAGCGATTCCATCACCGATAACCATTCACAGCTATCATTCCAAGCACCATGTAAGAAAATTATAGGAGTTCCTTCACCAACTTCACGCCAAAATAATAACCCTTGAGACAGTTTTCTCCGGGAGTTACGAAATAAATTATTCATTTTAATTTAGTAGATAACAGATAGTTGTTAGTGGTTAGTGGTTAGTGGAATAACAATCAAAAAATAACACCCAAGAACTAACAACTAACAACCAACAACTATACTTTTACGCTAATGTTGTCAAGCCCTGCAAGTAATCTTGCAACTGCCGAGTGTGATCGTGAGACATTTCCCCTGGTGGTAGAGAGTTGAGAGGAAAAGCCTGGATTTCCATTGCTTCCAAGGTATCCTGAATCTCCATAATTCCCTGAACATCTGCTTCAACGACAATACAAATCGAATGAATTCTGGGATCGCGATCTGGTGCGGAGTAGACTCCTACCAAACGCCGAATTTTCACCAAATCAAGCCCAGTTTCCTCCATCAGTTCACGCTGGACTGTATTGGGAATATCTTCTCCCCAGTCCACCATACCTCCAGGCAATGCCCAGCGACCATTGTCACGCCGCCGGATTAGCACAATCCTACCATCGGGTAAAATGGGGATGATACTGGTGCCAGTGATGGGATGACGAAAGAGGATACCCAGTACAGCTTGTCCAAAGCGCCATAAGCTACGTGTGGACTGGACCGTTGCAGCAAAAAAAGCAAAAACGTTCAATCTTCCAATGTCTGTGTTGTACTGTAGAACCCGCCACGACTAACATACCCTCAACTACGAAAATATTGCATTTTGTGTTATGTTAGTATGCTCGTGGTTTAAGGTTTTATTCTAACGATTACCGCAGAACATATCAATTTTAGCATTTGCTGAAACTAAAACAATGATTATGAGCTAATATTACTTGTTAAAAATGGTAATAAATACTTGCTTAAAAATCTAAATTGGTTAAATCTCTAGTTGAAATAACCTTAATTTTTTTAATTCTTTAAAATTTTTAACTTAAAATTTATTTTTCTCCGATAGAAAATTCTCTTCAGAGAATAGTTTATACATTTAAATATTTTGCTTTGAAATTGCCTATTCCACATGAAAATTGAGCCATAAAATTACAAATATTAATTCATTGCTAGTTAATCAAAAAATAATTCTCAAGTTTGATTGACATAAAAAACTTAAATGCGGTAGACTAGAACACTGTTTAAAGTGTATTAAGTGCTGAAGTAGACTAAGATTATATCAATAACATTGGTCGTTGATATTACCTGAGTTATTTGTGGCTTCAGCTAGTTTGTTGTTTATTAATGAGGTGAACATGGCCAAGCGCCGCAACCCCAAAAAAGAAAAGGCGCTACGGAACCAGGCATATGCCCGGAAGTTTCGTAAACGAACCACTACAGGACGAATGCAGAGAAGATTCCAACAAAGACCGCCGAAGAGTGAAGAGGATGAAGGCGCAGCAACAATGGATGCTGCTGAGTAAAGAATGTTGCTCAACAGCAAGCATTTGAGCTTCTCTTTTAGCTTAAATTCTATAATTCTCCTATCCTTAGCCGATCGCTAGGGGTGGAGGATTAATAAATAGCCATAAAGCTTATCGAACTTAGTCAAAGTTTGTAAATTTAAGTAAGCTTTTGAGGTGTATTGTGTTTTCTGCAAAAGTTAAGGATGTTATGTAGTCTCATCAGTTTCCGTTATTTATTTGAAAGGGCGTATATTTATACGCCCTTATTTATTATTTATTATTCAACGGGTCGCGCCAGGATTCAAGAGAAGAAAATTCTTCCCAGTCCCTAGTCCCTAGTCCCCAGTCCCTTATTTAGCAGTTATTTGAGTGCGGGCGGCTTTCAGGGCTTTGCTTACTTGTTCAAAGCCTGTACCACCATAGCTATTGCGGGCTGCGACGACTTGACGGGGGGCGATCGCTTCATAAATATCTGCATCAAACGCTGGATGCAATTCTTGCCATTCTGATAAACTCAAATCTTTTAAAAGTTTACCTGCGGCAATACTGGTTTTCACCACCTTACCCACGAGATTATAGGCTTCCCGAAAAGGAACACCCCGCGCTGCCAGATAATCTGCGACATCGGTAGCATTGGAAAAGTCCTCGGCTACAGCTTCCCTCAAGCGCTGAGTACGAAATTCTAAACCTTCCCGCAGCAAAATCGTCATCGCTTCTAAACAAGCTTGGACTGTTTTGACACTATCAAATAAAGCTTCTTTGTCTTCTTGCAAGTCTTTGTTATATGCCAAAGGTAGTCCCTTCATCATCACCAGCATTGCTTGCAAATGACCAAATACGCGCCCAGTTTTCCCCCGCACCAATTCTGGCACATCGGGGTTTTTCTTTTGGGGCATAATGCTGGAACCCGTAGCACAGCTATCTTTCAGCGTGACAAACCGAAATTCTTCCGATGACCAAAGAATAACCTCTTCCGAAAGGCGGCTGAGGTGAACCATAATCAAGCTAGCAGCACAAAGAAATTCAATGGCAAAATCGCGATCGCTGACTCCATCCAAGCTATTAGCATAAACTTCGTCAAATTGCAATAGTTCGGCGGTATAATGGCGGTCAATCGGGAAAGTAGTTCCTGCCAAAGCACCACACCCTAAAGGCGAAATATTTACCCGACGATAAACGTCTCCTAAGCGTTCCCAGTCGCGCTGCGCCATTTGATAATAGGCTAAGAGGTGATGAGCCAAACTTACAGGCTGGGCGCGTTGCAGGTGCGTGTAACCTGGTATTAGGGTTTCAATGTGGTTGTCGGCTATATCTAATAAGACACTTTGAAATTTTCGCAGTGAAGAGCGGATATGTTGAATTTGGTCGCGCAGATAAAGTCTGGTATCAGTACCAACTTGGTCATTACGCGATCGCGCTGTATGCAGCTTTTTCCCGACATCACCGACCAATTCCGTCAATCGCTTTTCCACCGCAAAGTGTACATCTTCCGCATCGATACCTGGGTGAAATTTGCCAGCGCGATATTCCTGACGAATTTGTTCTAAACCCGAAACCAGAAGACTTCCTTCTTCTGGGGAAATGATGCCAGTATGAGCCAACATTTTACCATGAGCTTGAGAGCCAGTGATATCGTATTCGATTAATTCAATGTCAAAACCTATACTCGCATTAAACCGAGCGATCGCCGGATGTAACGCTGATTCAAATCGCTGACTCCAAGTTGGTTCTTTTGTCATATAGATAATGCGGGATGTGGAGAGGGGGGGAGAGGGGGAGAGGGGGAGAGGGGGGGAGGGGGGGATGGGGGAAAGAAAAATTATTCTTCTTATCTCCCTTATCTCCCTTATCTCCCTTGTCCCCCTTATCCCCCTTGTCTCCTTGTCCCTCATTTAACCGTAGCTAGTTAGATTCCGGATCATATAGCCAATGACCAACCCAATCAATAGTGCCCATACCTGACCTGTTTGGATAAAGTGGTTAAAAGCTGTTTGCATTTGACCGATAATATCAGGATCTTTAACGGTTTGAGCTATCGTTGTTGAATATACAGGTAAATGCCATGCTAACTGATACATAGTATCTAAAGCGTTGTTCATACTTCTTAATTAATGGGTTATTCGCTGCGTTGTCGGTTCTCAGCGTTTTTGATCATTAACCACATACTGAAATTATGTGGTTAACTTTAATGTCATAACCTCAAGATGCAGGTGATGTAAATAGGTTGACACTCCCCCCTTTATAAAAGGGGGGATTCTTGGGTCAATGGGGAACTATTGTTTAACCCCTCGCCAAGCATCTTGACCGTATGCCCTACGGCTGCAAGTCCACGTTGCATCACCACCATAGCGGCGGCAACGTCTCTATCTGTCTGGAATCCACATTCACTACAATGATGTATCCGCTCGCTTAAATCTTTCTTTCCAGTGTGGTGGTTGCAGTTGGGGCAGGTTTGGCTAGTTCCATTGGGATTGACTTTAGCCAAATAAACCCCGCGTTTCCAACACACCCACTCTAGTATTGAAAAGAATTCTCCAAACCCAGCGTCTAATGTATGTTTAGAAAACATACCTTTAGCCCAAGGCTTGAAGTTTAAGTCTTCAACGAATATCGTCCCGGCTTGATTACATAACTTATGCGCTAGCTTGAAATGAAAATCCTTGCGCGTGTCGTGAATGTATTCATACAATCTGGCAACTCTACTTTGAGCCTTCCGCCAATTATTTGACCCTAATTTTTTGTGACTTACCATGCGTTGCAGCAATTTCAGCTTGCGTTGGAGATCGACAAAAAATCTAGGTCTAGCGATTTGCTCTCCCGTCGAAGTTGCCAAGAAACTCTTTAATCCAATATCAATACCAACGGCTTGACCGTGTGGCGCAAAACTTGGGACATCAACGTCAGCTTGCAACGTGAGCATCACATACCACCCCGAAGCTTTCCTTATCACTTGAGCTTGTTTTGCTACAAATCCATCTGGGATAGGTCGGGATAATTGCATTTTTACCCAGCCAATGCCAGGAAGTTTAACCTTGCTTCCAAGAAGAGGATTAACCCCTAACTGTGGAAACAATAAAGAGCGCATTCTCCCTTGTTTTTTGAACCGGGGAAAGCCTTTTCCTGACTCCCACATCCCAATGAATGCTTTTTCTAATCGCCTCAATACCTGTTGCAGCATTTGAGAATGCGCTGCATTAAGATCGGGATTAATTTTTCTGGCTATCGTTAAGGCTTTGCATTGAGATGCGAACGTAGGTCGGGGCGCATCGGACGAAATTATGTACTCACTTTTTAGACTACAAGCATTTATTCTGCATGACCTTGAATTATACCAATCCTTTCTTTCTGCCAACGCAAAGTTCCAGACTCTACGAGAGGTTTCTAACCATGCCTCATAAGTTTGGGATTGCAATTGCGTTAGTTTTAAGCGGTAGGTATACGTTAGGTTGAGCATTATTTTAGTTTATCTTAAAAACAGACAAACTGTTTTTAAAGCCAAATAAATTTGGCTCGTTCGCTTATATCCCCCGCTTAAAAGACGGGGGCTTTACGCTTCACGGCTCGTAAAGGGCTTTTTTTAGAGGGGTAAAGGGAAAAGGTAAAGAGTGATTTCAAGCATTTTTACTGATTTTAAATAACTCCTTCCCTTTCCCCTTTCCCCTTCCCCTCTCCCCTTTCCCCCTCTTTTTCATAAATCGACCGGATGTTGCCCATAATAAGGTAAAGCCTCTGACCAATGGGGACGCTTGCCTTGTTGCCAGTCGAGATATGCGAGTTCCAACACGCACTTTACGGTAGCTGCTAACCCAGATTTGGCTTCGATTAATTGATAAGTTGTATTTGAAGCTAATTTTTCTTGCCACGCTTCTGGTGTAAATACGGTATCAGGCAACAAAGGTATTAAACCAGAAGCATCAGGCATATGTTGATAAATAGCTGCAAAAACTTGACCTCGTTGTGCTGGCATTTGCACAGCAATTATATTGTGGTTTGGGTCTTTGTTTGACCAGGCGATCGCTGCTAATGTGGAAATAGCAAACACCGGAATATTCAATTGTTGTCCTAATGTCCTCGCAGTCACAACCCCGATACGAGTACCCGTAAATCCACCAGGTCCCTTCGCTACGGCAATAAACGCCAAATCTGCCCAAGTTTGCGGTTTAATAAAATTAATTAAATATTGATGCAACAAGCTAGATACGTTACGTTCTAAATTCCAAACGTCAGAACGTGTATCTCCAGCAAAGTTACTCATTGCCAAACCCAATTCAGGTGTGGTGGTATGTAGCGATAAAGCGTATTTTTTGTGTTCGATTTTTAACTCAGTGGTCAAGCGATTTTAAATTTACGACATTTATTAAAGCATACATAATTGGTAGTGACGCAATTCATTGCGTCATGACAACGCAATAAATTGCGTTACTACTTATCAAGTTGGCACCAATTCACCTGGACGCAACTTAGACCATTTACCTGTTTCTTGCTTAAAGCTGAGACAACCAACAACATCCCATTCCATTTCAATATAATCCTCTTTGGTACGGATGTTAACGTTGATAGAGGGTTCATTGGGATCAAAATCTGGGGTTTGGGTCAAGTGAGCTTGTTCATGTTGCGTTTCTACTGCATTGTAGGTGATGCAGCGGTCTACATAGTGACAGTTGACACAAATACACATAATAGAACCACGATACAGTTTGGCTTTATTGTTAATCTAGCTTAAGCCAAATCGTAATTCATTAGTTGCTGGATTGATTTTTATTACAATGTATGATGCAAATTCTTCTAACCTATCTTTCGATTATCCTTTTAGCCTGGAATTGTTGCCAAAAACAGCTTACATGGTAGGCGGTGCTGTGCGCGATGCTATATTATGTAGAGACGCGAAATACGAAGTCTCTACACGCGAGAAATTTCGCGTCTCTACACGCGAGTATTTGGATCTGGATTTTGTTTTACCATGTGATGCGGTCAAGGTAGCGCGAAAAATCGCAAAGCATTACAAAGCTGGTTTTGTGTTACTCGATCCCCAAAGACAAATTGCCCGTGTGGTGTTTCCCGAAGCTACGGTTGATTTTGCCCAACAGTCGGGGGAATCTATAGAAACTGACTTGCATAGAAGAGATTTTACAGTAAATGCGATCGCCTACAATCCGCACACGCAAGAAATTATCGATCCTCTGCAAGGTTGTGCTGATTTAGAACGGCGTATGATGAAGATGATATCACCTGCCAATCTGCAAGACGATCCTTTGCGATTAATGCGAGCTTATCGCCAAGCGGCGCAACTTGGGTTTACTATTGAGACAGATACCCAGACAGCAATTCGCTCTCTAGCTTCACATATAACTGAAGTTGCCGCAGAACGAGTTCGGGTAGAAATCAATTATTTGCTTTTGAGTTCTCAAGGAACACCTTGGATAACTCGTGCTTGGGAAGATAATTTACTTGCACCTTTTTTCAAGTTCGCCACATCAGAAAGTTTTGCTAAACTAACAGCAGTTGACGACTCAGCAGTGAAATTAGCAGAAAATTGGCAGCAATTAGGCGTAAAATTGCAAGAGTATGTCAGAGATACTGTTAAAAGTACTTGGTTGAGTATTGCCAAACTCGCTTGTCTTGTCAACCCAGATGTGGAAGTTGCGGAAATTGAATTACAAAAACTAACTTATAGTCGTGCGGAAATTAAAGGTGTAACTACCGCCTTAAAACTGTTCCCACAATTAAAATTATCTCACATGTCTTTGCGAGAACAGTATTTTTTCTTTCAAGAAGCCGGTTTTGTATTCCCGGCTACAGCAGTTTTAGCTGTGGGACATAATATCTTGGTAGAGGCGATCGCACCCTTGATCGACCGCTACCTGAACCCTGATGATCTGGTTTCTCATCCCACACCCTTATTAAGTGGGAAGGAGCTAATTATAGCATTGGGGATTCCTGCTTCGCCATTATTAGGCAAATTATTGATGGAAATCGCTGTAGGGCAAGTTGAAGGAAAAATTTCTACCCCAGCAGAAGCGATCGCTTTTGCACGTCAGTTACTTGAGGGTTAACTGTCCCTACAAGTTACTATTCTTGCTGAGTGCAGCTTTGTGTAAAATCATAGCCTTTTTTAACGCAAAGGGTCGCTGAGGAAAGCGCAGAGGTACGCAGAGTTTTTTAAGAGGATTCGCTACGAATTTGTACAATGTTGTACTAAGGAGGAGTAATTTCCAAATCTTTGCAAATCTTAACAGCTAGAATATCAACAATCTCAGTATGTCTTGGAATTGCCGAAGTTCTATTATTTAATAGATTGTAGTAGATGGTATGCTTTCCACCTTCAAAGGAGAAACGAATCAGTTTACGTCTTTTGACTAGATTTGGACTGTAATTTTTTCACGGATAACCTCTTTGTCAGAAATTTGTTGTTCTGCAAGTTGCCGATTCGAGATTAAGATTAGTGCGATCGCTTCTGTGCAACTTTCCCTTGCTTCTTCCAAAGTTTTCTCTTGAACATTAGCACCAGGTAATTCTTGGATGTAGCCAATATACCAATCATCTACTTTTTCAAATACCGCAGTAAAAGAATTTTCCATTGCCAGATACCTCACAAAAAAGTTTATATTTAATCTTTAAGCTACTTGACTTTTAGCTTGGTGTAGTTGTGTAGGAGGTGATATAAGCGATCGCTTTTGATTTTCGTTATTATTAGCTTTATCCACCAACCTATTGACAATTTTCTGGGCATAAGCATAAAGCTCACTATCATGCTGAAAATTGGTAAGGAGAAAAAATATGTGCCATTCATCACGAGTGATCGCTAAATATTCCCCCGGTTGATAATTATCTACCCCTGCGAGGATTTTTCGCTCCGTATTCCACGGTAAGTTAATTTGCAGATAGCGTTGACGAGCGCTGTTAAAACAAACTTTAACCTTTAATATCTGACCACTGTTATTTTTTATGGATGTCTCCCTGATATATTCTTTACCATCATTCTGCATTTCGTTCCATAGCTGATAGACATATTTACCAGCTTCGTAGAATGTTACAAACTGTGAAAGTTTCATTTTTGCACCCTTATCTTATAACTTTTTTAATAGTAGTATTTAAACACTTATTGCTGTTATAACGATATAGTTATCAAAATGTAAGTTGTTGCAATTACTGAAAACTAGTTATTTGAGCGATTGTTAATTGTTAGCAACATTTAATACAGTAAATATGCGAGGAAATAAAAGCTGTGCGATCGCCTACAAAATCATAAAAGTTTACATTTTCTTCAGTGTATAATTTAGAATTTGAGTTGTCACAAGCAATAACTAGAATTTTAACGATAACACGGTACAATCCAGAGGGACTTTTATTATTACCAACACGGGTTAAGGATGGAAGCAAATTTTCTGACGGCTGTTTTTCTGCCCCTAGCTCTATTTATTATCATGTTGGGCATGGGGTTAACCTTGACTCTAGAGGACTTCAAGCGAGTTGTAATCTATCCCAAAGCGGTGGTGATTGGCTTAGTGGCGCAGTTGATCGTGTTGCCGATTGTGGGCTTTGGCATTGCGTCAGTATTTCCCCTTGACCCACAATTAGCAGTAGGTGTGATGATTTTAGCAGCCTGTCCCGGTGGCGCTACTTCTAATATGATTACGTTTTTGGCTGGGGGTGATGTTGCTCTTTCTGTGACGCTAACAGCTATTAGTAGTTTCATTACGGTTTTTACGATTCCTCTGGTAGTAAATTTGTCAATGCAGAGATTTTTGGGGGAAGGAACAACGCTACAGTTACCTTTCTTAAACACTGTTTTGCAGATTGCGGTGATTACACTTCTACCTATAGCAATTGGGATGACAGCCAAGCGGTATGCACCTGGATTGGCAGACAAGGCAGATAAAGCTGTAAAGTGGCTGTCTTTATTTTTCCTGGCGGTGGTAATTACTGGAGTGCTGCTGCGAGAACGGAATAATTTTGTTTCTTACGTAATAGATGTGGGCTTGGCAACTCTGGTTTTGAATGTGGTTGCAATGGCTTTAGGTTTTGCGATCGCTACTTTAACCCGATTAGGAGAAAAAAGCGTTACGGCAATTACAGTAGAAGTAGGAATTCAAAATGGAACTCTAGCGATCGCGATCGCTTCTACTCCGACGCTGCTGAATACTCCCACAATGGCTATTCCTGGGGCAATTTATGGTCTGCTAATGTTTGTGACTGGTGCTGGATTTGCTTGGTGGGCTAGTCGTCGTCAAGTCCTGTTGAAAGGATAAAGATAGTTTGCCTCATAAATTATGATATTTTTTCTATAGCAGTCCTAAAAACAAGATCCCCGACTTCTCTTACGAAGTCGGGGATCTGAAGAAGGGCAATTTTCACTTTGGCTAGACTGCGGTCTATGCTGAAATTGTTACACCTTCAATTTCCTCATCTGTCAACTCATATAACTCACGCAATTTATCCAACTTATCTGTATCAGCATTCCAAAAACCGCGTCCTGAAGCTTCTAACATTCTCCCGATAATATTGCGGAAAGCTTCTGGATTCGACTTTCGCAATCTTTCCGCCATCTCTGCATCTAATGCGTAAGTATCTGCGGCTTGGTCGTATACCCAATCATCCGTAAAATCCGCAGTACCACCCCAACCAATCAAAGCCGTCATGCGTTGGGAAATTTCAAACGCACCACCAGAACCTTGATTTGCCATTGCTTCTGCCCATTTAGGATTTAGCAACTTGCTGCGATACTCCATCCGCAGTAAATCATCGAGATTGCGGGGTGTAGTATCTTTCGAGAAACTTTCTACAAAGCTGGTTGTAACCTTCTTCTTACTTTGCTTTTCTGCTGCCTTTTTCAAACCGCCAGTATTAGCGTAATATTCTTGAATATCAGTCAAACCGTATTCTACCGAATCGATTTCTTGAACAATGCGATCGCTTGTTTTTAACAACTCCATTAATACTTCTGGTCTAGCTTGACCCTTATCCTGTCTACCGTAACTGAAAACATTGCGACCTTGCCAAGTATCCCCCAACTCTTCGCCAGATTCCCAATTCCCATCAACAACTCTATCATTTACCAACGAACCAAAATCACCAGCCGGATTAGAAAATAATCTCGCAGAAGCATTTTCAATACCTTGTGCTTTCAAAACTAAAGCATGTTTTCTAATAAAATTCTTATCTTCAGATTCATCCGCATCAGCCGCTCTTTGAAACAAATCATCCAACAACTCAATAATGTTGACAAAACTATCACGAAAAATACCAGATAAATTTGCCAAAACATCAATTCTGGGATGTCCAACCTCAGCCAAAGGCTTTAATTGATAACGAACAATGCGTCCTGTCCCCTCCTTCACAGGTTCAGCCCCCACCAACTCCAAAAGAATACCTAAAGACTCCCCCTTCGTCTTAATTGCATCCAAACCCCATAACATCACCGCCACAGTTTCCGGATATTTACCATACTCATCTAAATGCTGGGAAATAATTTTTTTACCTATCTCCCTCCCCCTTTCATAAGCACCAGCAGAAGGCATTCTATAAGGATCTAAAGCATGAATATTTCTCCCCGTAGGCAACACACCAGAACCATCCCGCAACAAATCACCACCAGGCGCAGGCATAATATACTCACCATTTAAGCCCCTTAAAAGATTCGTCAACTCATCCGTAGATTGCATCAACAAACCTCTAATTTCCTCCTCCTCCTCTCTGCGTTCTCTGCGCCTCTGCGGTTCGTTTTCTCCAAAATAAGCCTCCAAATACCCCCTCATCTCCTCATCATTCGGCGCTTCCCCCAAAATATGCAAACCGGAAGAAAAAAGCCGAGATTCTAACACTTGCAAATACTCATACAACTTAACCAAATAATCATTAAAAGCATGTCCACTAAACAGCCGCACATTCTCCGGACTAAACGAAATCCCCAAACGTTTCGCATCATCAAACGGACAATCTGCATCTAAACCAGTATCAACAACCTTCTTACAAATCACTTCCTTCAAAGCATAATTCTTTTCCGAATCTTCACGATACTCCGCAATCAAATCCCGCAAAGAAATTAACTCCTTATACAAACCCGCACGTCCATAAGGAGGTACATTGTGAGAAATTAACACACCATAACCGCGACGCTTCGCCAAAATTGATTCAGAAGGATTATTCGCCGCATATATATATAGATTCGGCAAATTTCCTAACAAAATATCCGACCAAGAATAACCCGTATTTCCTAACGGCGTACCAGGCAACCATTCCACAGTACCGTGCATTCCAAAATGCACCACAGCATCAGCTTGAAACTCATTTTGCAGCCATTTGTAGAAAGCTGCATATTGAGGATGCGGCGTTAAATCTCGTTCAAACATTAACCGCATCGGATCACCTTGTATACCTAAAGGTGGTTGTACACCAATCCAAATATTTCCTAACTGAATGCCGCCAATATGAAACTCATCACCGGAAGTTTTAATTCCCGTACCCGTAAGAGATTTCCATTGTTTTTCGATGCGAGATGTGCTGAGATATCCCAACCATTTTTCGAGAGTTTTCGCGTTGACAGTATTAACCGCAGATGAACGCGAATGAACGCTGATATCCATCTGCGTTAATCTGCGTTTATCTGCGGTTCCTATCTCTTCGTCCGCGTCTTTCACCTGACGAATCAATTCTTCCCCATCTACAGGCAAATTGCCCACAGCATAACCTTGATTTTGCAGTGCCTGGAGAAAATTGAGAAGCGATCGCGGTACATTTAATAATGCAGCTGTTCCTGTTGCACCGTACCCAGGTGGAAAACCATACAAAATAATCGCTATTTTCCTCTCTGATGCAGGTTTTCGACGCAACGCAACCCAGCTTTTCACTCTCGCAATCAATCTCTGCACTCGTTCGGGAACAAGATAAATTTGCTCTCCCACCAACCCACCGAGAGGAATTGTATCAATAGCGCCGTCTAGTTCTGGCAATGCATATAATACGACACTTTGCAAGCCTCCAATACCTTGACGTGTCCAAGAGTAAATATCTTGAATTAGCAATGGTGCAGCGACGATGTAAGGTACATTCTTGGCAGCAAGGATTTTTACCGCAATTTGCGTTTGGCGTCCTGCTTCCATTGAACCAGCAGGACCACCCACCAAAGGAAAGCCAATTGTAGATAGGATCGCATCCACTTTTACTGCTTCGTTGGACAGGGAAGGTGTTTGAATATTACCATTATTTCGTTGCTGCGTTTCATAGTCGCTGGTCATCCAATCGCGCACAGCAACATGTCCTTCAACACCATTAATAAAAATGGGTAAAGGTATCAAACCAGCTTCTTCAAAACTACGAATTAATTGCGGAATATAAGGTTGTTTTGTAATAACGTGTTTGCGATAAAGTAAAATTCCAATAACTGGGGAATGGGGCATGGGGCATGGGGCATGGGGCATAGGGAATTGGGACTTTTTCCCTTTTAACCTCTCCTCATACCACTTTAAATATTCTTGCGGAGATTCAAAAAACCCTTGATAATCGGGATGAAGCAATCCCATATTAGGAGTTTCGATGGGTGGAGGAATTTCGCCTATTTTTAAATCTAAATATTTTTCTGCTAATATCCAAAATAATGCGGCTACGTTTTCTGCCCCACCAGCATTCCAGTAACCATAGATAATTAACCAGTTGCGTAAGTCTTGGACTTTTTGCACTGGCACAAATTTGAGAAGTTTGGGACCAATTTTTAAGAAGCTGATGTAACCTGCAAGTTTGTCTTCTTCTCGTCCATTGCTAAACTTATCAAGGATGAATTTAACTGGTTTTGGCATTCCTTTGGGTCTATCACCAATAGCAAAATCACCCAATTTAGTTAAACTCATCAATTCTAAAGCTGACTCGAACACCAAACGGATGGGAATTTGAGAAACGCGATCGCGCAACCACAAAACTTCGTCATAATCAAATAGTAAGCTGCCAAAAAACACATCTGCGTTATGAAGTGCTGCTTCCACCTCGGTGCGTTTGGTGGTAATATCGCGATCGCTAAATACGCGAATATCCAACTCACCACAGCGTAAGTTAGCTTTTGAAGCTGCTTTTCTGTATAAATCAGCGTTGAACGATTCAAATCCAGCAATCAAAACAATGCGTTTCATGAGTTAAGTGGTAAACACTCCATCTTAATTTTAAGCCCTGCGCCGAGCGCACGCTACGCGAACAGACTGGAAACTGCTGGCTCTACGAACTAAGTCCGCGATGTTCTGGACAGCGTGAAAAGTTAGATTCCCGACTTCTTAAAGAAGTCGGGAATCTGAACAGCGCTAATTTTCACGCTTTTATTTAGGATTGCTATATATTGTGGAGACGTTACGAAAAAAACGTATCTACAACGGTTATTGTATTTTTATTACTATTAATTAGTAATTAGGGTGTACTTCAGAAAATCTGAGCGCACCCTAATTAAACGCTTTTAACATACAGATTAAACAGTGTCTGGTGAATCAACTTCTGTTAACTGCAATGACTTTTCAAATTCCAAGCGTTGCTGTACGTTATGTAAGAAGTAACCATTAAGCATGGCAGATCCTAACAACATACCCAAGTGTTGACGACTAGTGGTAATTTCGATATCGAAGTCTTCTGAAGGTAAGCCACCCAACATGCTAACAACGGTGCGTTCAATTGCTTGAAGTACTTCTGGTGATGTAGGCTTGGATAGTTGGGCAACCATTTCTGGATTCAGAGATTTAATATATTGCCACAAGTTGTTATTAACTGCTTCAGAACCAAAGTTCTCTGGATTGCGATTAGAAAGATTGTTCATAGTAGTAAACTAGAAGTATTTTATCAAGTTGTATCTACTGTAGCAATATCGACATAGAAATGCCAATTGCGGATATCCCATCCTTAGCCGGTGTGGGAATCTTGATTGGGGATGATGAAGCTGAAGTCCGTGAGATATTCACGGCAGTGCTTGAAGAAAATTAAGCCACAGTCACATTTATAATTGATGAAAGCCGCTACTTCAATCGGAACTAAGTGTTGGTATCACTTCAAGCTGTTGTTTCTCGGTTAAACACATAGCAATACCTTTCTCATAGTATGCCGCTTCGTTGATAAAAATTGGATAAACGGTTGATGTTCCATCATAGGCGATCGCCTTTCCATCAAAGGTGAGAAAAATCGGATCACCAGGATGAAGAGCTTGATAATCTTGAAACTGAAGTTGCGGGTGAATCATCGCTTTAATTTCCCCATGCTCGTTTCTGGGAAAATCAATAACAGAAGCATATCGATAAACTGTCAGCGGGGTATTTATATTTTCAATTATACCTTGGTTGCTTCTTTCTAGATAATCCAAAACTGCGTATACAAGTTCCTCTGTTTTTTGAAATAATTCTGCGTTCAAAACAGCTTGAGCTACTGGACCGACTTCAATCGCAAAACCAAAATTGCAGAGAGAACGAAGTAAATTACTTTCTTGCTTAAGTTGCGTATAACAAACTTTTACCTCTGGATTAATTGAAGTCAAATAAGCAGCTAATTGTAAAGTAAATGGATGCAGTTCGCCTAAAAGGATACTCAACCCCATATTTGCAGTTGTACTGTGCAAATCTATAATTACATCTACCTGAGATTTGCCTTTGGGTCCAAGCATTTTTTCAATAACTTTTGCCCGCATTTCTTCATAACCAGTAAGTGTTGAATTCTGCAAATCTTGACTGAAAAAGCTGCGATTTAAATCTCGATCAATATATCGTCTGCTTTCTTTAAAAGCTTCGGGATTTCCCAATAATGTTAGAGTTTCAAAACTAGGGCGTTTAACTAAGTTTAACTGCTGCTCAAACTTTTTGATCAGGTATACTCCTGTGAATTCATTTCCGTGTGTTCCCCCAACAATTGCTACACGATTAATTTTGTTCATACTGTTGCCACAAAACCTTATTGCTTGGTCTATCTCTATCACAATAGATAAAAATGATACTATATGTCCAATATTTTGTTTATTAATAAACTATATCTTTTAAATATAGTGACTCGATAAATAATGGAACTCCGACATCTGCGTTACTTTATCGCTGTGGCTGAAGAATTAAACTTTACGCGTGCGGCGGAACGTTTACACATTGCCCAGCCACCTTTAAGCCAGCAAATACAGGCACTAGAAGCTGATTTAGGAGTGCAACTGTTTGAACGTAAAAAACGCCCGTTACAATTAACTGCGGCAGGACAAGTTTTGTTGACAGAAGCGCGTTTAGTGCTTGCGACTGTGGAACGGGCAATAATTTCGACAAAAAGAGCTAGTCTTGGGGAAATTGGACGCTTGGTGGTGGGGGCTAATAGCTCGATCGCTAATAGTGTTTTACCAGATATTTTGCGAGTTTTCCGATCGCGTTTTGGTGATGTAGAGTTGGTTTTGCGCGAACTAACTTCTTTTCAGCAGATACAAGAGTTGCGATCGCGTGTAATTGATGTTGGTTTTGATCGGCTACCGAATGAAAATGAAAATGATACTGCTTTAAGTTTTTTGCCAATTTTACAAGAATCTTTAGTGATTGCTTTACCTGAACAACATCCTTTGGCAGCGAAATCTAAAATTCCACTTAAAGCTTTAGCTGACGAACCTTTTGTGTTACCTCCACCTGATTTGGTACCTTCATACAGTCAGATTATTAATTTGTGCCAGCAGGTAGGATTTACGCCAAAAGTAGTACAACAAGCAACATGGATGATTACTGTACTTAGTTTAGTTGCAGGTGGTGTCGGTGTGGCATTGCTTCCCGCTAATGCTCAAAATTTAGTCCGAAAGGGAGTTGTCTACCGAGAAATTCAGGGAGAGAATTTAACGCGACAATTAGCTGTGATTTGGCGACGCGATGATTCATCTATAATTTTGCGGGAGTTCATTGCAGTAACCAAAGATATAGCACATCAGGGATAGAGCATTTGAATTTTATCCCATTAGATAGAAGATTAAATTAATTATAAAAGGAAATTGTAGGTTGGGTTGAACGAAGTGAAACCCAACAAAGCCTTGGAAATGTTGGGTTTCGTTCCTCAACCCAACCTACAAATTTTTGTTTTTTTAGCTTAACCGAACCGTATTGGCACATCAGGGATAGAGCATTTGAATTTTATCCCATTAGATAGAAGATTAAATTAATTATAAAAGTTAAGTTAATTACAAAATTACTTAACATCAAACCAATATAAAACACCTTTGGTTGTCAATTTTGGTTAATCCGGAAATAGTCTAACAGTTGAAGAAGAAACTTTTGGAATTTTGTCATCATGAGCAAAGCTAAAGAAACTAAGACTAATACAAAGGGCATTTCTAAACGTGGATTTGGGGATTTAGGAGTATTGATTGCTTTATCACTTTTAACAGCAATCTTTCGAGGATGCAATTTTAGTCAACCGGAAACAACTCCTGTTTCCAAGTTGGTTAACACGTCGGAAATTACTTATAATCCAGACGAATTTATGTATAGAACTGTGACCATAAAAAGTAAAGCACTGGATAAAATCGGTCTAACTTCTTTCACAGTTAAAGATAAGCAATTATTTGACAGTGAACCGATTGTAGTTGTGAATGCTTCTGGGGAGCCTTTTAATCTACCCGCAGATAGAGATATAGAAGTTGAAGTTACAGGTCCGGTTCGCAGATTGAATATTTCCAAAATTGAGCGGGATTACAATTTGAACTTGCAAGATAAATACTATAAAAAGTATATCAATAAACCTGCGGTTATTGCTCAGGAAATTAGGGTAGTACCGCAGCAAAATCAAACCACTCAAGGTGTTCGGAAAGAACTTTAGGCATCAGTTTTGAATGCATTCACAGAGTCTTCTAATTGTAATGTTACTTGTTGTGTTTCTTGTAAAGACTTAGACACCATGTCAGATGAATTTGCAGTGTGTTCTGAAGCTGTGAGAAGATGGTGCATCAAGAAAGCGATCGCACTCGAACTTTGTGCCTGAGATCCGGTTGCACCTTTAATTGACTGCGCTAAATCATGAATTTGCCGGGATACTTCTAAAATCTGCCCCTGGTTATGGACATCTTTAATCATATTTGCTTTTTCTATCACTTCCCTAGCTCCTATTTTTATAGTTTTGACGACTTCGCTAGTTTCCATTTCGATGTTCTCTAGCATTTGTTGAACTTCTTTTGCCACTTCTTGTGATTGGGCTGCTAATTGACCAATTTGTTCTATCACTATTTTAAAGCCTCGACCTTCTTTGCTCACCCGCGCAGTTTCAATATTAGTGTTGATGGCTAACAAGTTAGTTTGCAAGACAATTTGCTTAAGCAACGACACAACGAAGGAAATTTTTGGCGAAGATTCTCGCAGACGCTTCACTTTATTTACTTTTTCTATTACTGTCTGTTGTAAATTCAAGATATTTTCTACGGTATTATCGATTGCGGCTTGGGTTGTTGTTGCTGTATCTGAAGTGGTGTAGGCAATTTCTGATAGTTGGTGGGCATTATCTGCTACTGTTTGAATAAATAAATTAATTTTATTTACTTCTTCTAAGGTGTAATTAATTTCTTCGGCTTGTGTCAAAGCTTGATTCGCCAATTGTTGAATCACACCTGAGTTTTCATCAAGGGAAAGATTTACTTGAGAAGCAGCAAGTTTTACTTGATTGACAATCTGCCGCAGGTTGTGAATAATCGTATTAAAAACATCAGCTACTACCCCCACTTCACCGGCGATATTTTCTGCACCCACAGTTAAATCACCTCCCGATACTTCTTTAACGTTGATGAGAAATTCTAAAAGTTGGCTTTGCAAAGCTTGTTGACTTAGCTTTAATTCTTCTTCTGCTTGCTTGCGTCGGGTAATGTCAGCTTGCACACCAATATAATTGATGACTTGTCCGAATGAATCTCGCACTGGAGAAATCGTTAATTCAGACCAATATGGTGTTCCATTTTTGCGGTAATTCTTAATTACTACCTGGCATTCTAAAGAGTTACGCACTGCATGACGTAATTGTTCAATAGTTGCGGGATCTGTGTCGAGTCCTTGCAAAAATCGACAATTGCGTCCAATCACTTCTTCCGGTGAATAACCTGTGATGGATTCAAATGCCGGATTGCAAAAAATAATCGGATTGTCGATCGCTCGTGGGTCAGTAATAACAATAGCATTGCTAGCGGCGGCAATGGCGCGATCGCGAAGTTGTAATACTTTCTGCGACTGCTTAAACTCATTTAAAAGACTCGCTTGATCTAAAGCGATCGCAACTTGAATTGCTAAGTGTGCGACTAAATCAATTTCAAACTTTTGCCAATGCCGAGGTTGAGAACATTGGTGGACACATAATATGCTGATTAGCTGATTGTTAATAATAATCGGTGCAACTAAATTTGCTTTGATTTGAAAGTCTTCCAGAATCTGGCAGTGGCAATTTGTATAACCTGCTTCGTTGACGTTGTCGGTAGCTCGGACTTTACCACTTGTGTACATTGCAATGTAATCTTCTCTAAAGGGATCGTAGACCGTTTTGCCGATGGTTTTGATCCAGCCGTCTGCTACCGATTCAGCAACTATGGTGCCACTCCAGTCAGGATGAAAGCGATAAATAACTACGCGGTCTGATTTTAATGCTTGACGAATTTCGTTGACGGTGGTGTAAAGAACATCTTCTGATTTGAGCGATCGCCTAATTTGCAGCGTAATAAGCGTAAATAGTTGCGAACCTCTGGCTTCTGTTTCTTGCTTTTCTAAAAGCTTTACTTGTTGTGTCAATCGCCGATCAAAAAATGAAATCAGTAATGCAAAATCCAGAATTACAAAGGTGACAACACCAATAGTAACAGCTAACCAGGTGAGGGAATCCTTGGGAATCCCGGTTGCAATTGCTTTTGGATTAGTAGGTATAAAATTAGCTGCTGCCATGCCAGTGTAATGCATCCCAGCGATCGCCAATCCCATAATCAGCGCACCCAAGATTTTTGCTAATCCGGCAGATGTACTGCTTTGCGTGCGTAGTTGAAAGGCGACAGATAACGTTACAATTGAGGCACTAATGGCGATCGCTATCGAAACTGCAAACAGCAATGGATTATACATTGTGTCTGCTTCCATCCGCATCGCGGACATGCCGATGTAGTGCATTGAGGCGATGCCAATACCCATCAGGATACCGCCCATAATCAATTGCCACAAGCTCAAAGTTGGGCGACTCCCTAAGAAAAGCGCTCCGGCGGAGGCAATAATCGCTGGTATAATTGACAACAGCACCGTTGCCATGTCATATGTTATCAGTATCGGTAGATTAAATGCCAACATCCCGACAAAGTGCATCGACCAAATACCAATGCCCATGACAATTGCCGCACCTATCAACCAGGCGGTTTTTGCCAAAGATGTGGCTGTTGTTACCCGTCCTGCCAAATCCAAAGCAGTATATGCGGCTAGGACGGCGATCGCTATCGAAAGCGATATTATACGCGGGTCGTAGCTGCTACTTATAGCCACATCTGCCGTCAGCATTAACTTAACCTCAACTAAATAATTTTATCAAGTTTTATTTGACTTTTTTTGCTTTTTTAACTTTTTTTAGTAATCAGCAATCCAGGCTTCCATAATTTTTATTCTTATTTTATAATAGTTTTTCAAATAAATACATTTGCCGCTTCGTTAAGAGTATATATTATTATTTCTGATAGGTATTTATCAAGTAATTCCGACTTCCGGCAAAAGACACCAGATGATAACAAGCATGTTTCTGCGGTTCCAGTTCCCCAAATCTGCTTCCAAAGGCATAGATAGTTCTTTCTTTGGAGCTAAATCACTTCCAGACCATCTGCCTCACTCCCAGTGCCGAAAGCAAAACTTAAGTTTAAGCAAATATCTTATTATCTTTTTTTGCCCTAGAAAGGTGCTTACCCAATTGATACTCTTTCTTTATTGATTTATTTTTGCACAGCCGCTTTTTCCCCAAAATTTGCCCCAGAAAATTTCAGATAAAAGAGTGACTCTTTCATTTTATTGTTTTTTGCGAGAATTTTCAATTTTCTAAATCAAAAACCAGTTATCAGGCTAGGGAGTAGAAAATTAGCTAAGAAGAGAATTTATCTATACTTGATTGGCGCGATCTGAGTGTTTTATGAGATTTCTCTAGTGGTATAATATAGTAATTGAAGCAAAGATTTTCAGCTATAAATTAGATAAATATTGGCATAAAAAAATCAAGTAAAAATCAAATTAAACCCTAAGTTAAAACTAGAAATTGTATCATTTTAAACAATCCGGTGTAATTTAAAGCAAATCTGAGTTAAGAAAAACTTATGAAAGAAACATTTTTGAGCGATCGCTATCGCATTATCAACATGCTTGGATCTGGTGGATTTTGCGAAACATTTTTAGCCGAAGATACGCAAATGCCTTCGGGAAGAACTTGTGTAATTAAACAACTCAAACCAATTAACAACGATCCTCATATTCACCAGTTAGTGCAAAAACGATTTCAAAGAGAAGCTGCTATTTTAGAAGAATTGGGAGGAGTAAGCAAGCAAATTCCCACACTATACGCATACTTTCAAGAGGACAATCAATTTTACTTAGTACAAGAATGGATTAGCGGACAAACCCTAAGCCAAAAGGTCAAACAAAGCGGCTGTTTAAGAGAAAGTGAGGTACGCTCGATTTTAATCAGTCTGTTAGAAGTGCTGGAGTATGTGCATAGCAAAGGTATTATCCATCGCGATATTAAGCCAGACAATATCATTCTGCGCTCTAGTGATAACAAACCAGTTTTAATTGATTTTGGCGCTGTGCGTGAAACGATGGCAACAGTGGTAAATTCTGAAGGTAATATTAGTAGTTCTATGGTCGTCGGTACAACAGGGTTTATGCCAAATGAACAAGCAGCAGGACGTCCGGTTTTTGCTAGTGACTTGTATACTTTGGGATTAACAACTATATATTTACTGACAGGAAAAACGCCAGAACAATTGGCAACAGACTCCTACACTAGCGAGAATATTTGGGATCGAGAAATTGTCAGTCCAAGTTTTGCAGGGGTATTAGATAAAGCAATTCGGTTTGATGTTAGGGAACGCTTTCACAGTGCAAAAGCAATGCTGAATGCTTTAGAGAATATAACAAATTCCCTTCCACAAAAAACACCTATTTTTTTTCATCAGCCTTCCCAAAGTATTCCTGTTACTTCCCAGTCTGCGGTTAAAAGCAATAAACAAAACGCTATTTTTACCAGCAGTATTTTAGTTGCAGGTGGAGTAATGGGTGCATCTGTAATTATTGGTCTTTTGTTGACAAATTCTCCTCAACCTCCGACATATAAACAAGCTACATCTTCGCTATTGACAAAACCACAAATTGAGGATACTTCATCACTTCCATCAGCCAATAAAAGTTCTCAAGTAGCGTCATCGGAATCAGCAATTATTAACAGTGCCAATCTGCCTAATTATTTTCATTTCATCGCAGATTCTACCTTCCCAAATCTGCAAACTGCGGTTGAGCAAATTAAGACTTTACAAGTAGCGGGTTATGGTCAGCCAGGAGTGTTTTGGATACCAGATTATCCAAATCTGTCAAATCAACGTTCATTTGTAGTTTATGTAGGCACTTTTAGCGATCGCACCAGTTGTCTCAATTTCCTGAAAACTTATGGAAAAGTCAATCCGGGAGCGTATTGCGGCTTCGCTAGTAAAGATCCACATGCACCGTCTGATAAAATATATTTCCAGCAACTACAGTAAAAATATACGATTCTAATATATGTGATTTGCTTATTTTTTCGCGTTTACCGAAACAGTAGGTTAATTTAACCTAATTTATGTCCGGTTGCGTAAAAGCATCCGGGCTTTTTTGGTAGTAAGCGTTTCAACGCTTAAGAAAGATTTAAAGAAAGCACTGAAGTGCTTACTACAATAAAGAAGTAAAATCAGCGCTTTAATAGATATGAAAGACGTAAATTTAAATAAGAAAAAGGGTAAATCTCTCCCCCCCAAGCTGATTATTAAGCTGGGAAAGTTTGTCTGGACGACTCTTTGGCATATAATGATGTCGAAACTCGCACCCCGCAATCAGTCGGGTGAGTATATTCGTCCGAAGAGCGAGTTTAGAAACTTTGTTGGCAAAGAAGATGGAAATTCTTACCAACCAGCAACCGGACGCTATCATCTTTATGTTGGCATGAGTTGCCCTTGGGCGCATCGAACTTTGGTAGTGCGATCGCTTAAGGGACTTGAAGAGGTAATATCTGTATCTGTTGTCTATCCTTCACCAATCGAAGGTGGTTGGGTGTTCAACTCTGAAGAACAAAATTGTCGCACACTTGCTCAATTGTATGAGCTAGCGGCACCAAATTACAGCGGACGCTCTACAGTTCCGGTGTTGTGGGATAAAGAAACGAAAACTATCGTTAACAATGAGAGTGCAGAGATTATTATCATGCTGAACTCTGAATTTAACGACTTTGCTAAAAATCCTACACTAAATCTTTACCCAGAGCAATTAAAAGAAAAAATTGACTGGTGGAATGAGAAAATTTATCACTCAGTTAATAACGGAGTGTATCGTTGCGGTTTTGCCCAAACTCAAGAAGCTTACAATCAAGTTTGCGATGAATTGTTTGCCGCTTTGGATGAAATTGACGTAGCACTTTCAACAAGTCGATATCTTTGCGGCGATCGCGTTACATTAGCGGATGTTCGTTTATTTACAACATTATTCCGTTTTGATAGTGCGTATTACGGTTTGTTTAAGTGTAATCGCCGCCGAATTCAAGATTATCATAATTTGGGAGCTTATTTACGTGATATGTATCAGCTTCCGGGTATTGCTGATACCTGCGATGTGGAAAGTGTGAAGCAAGATTATTATGGGAACCTTTTTCCCCTCAATCCTGGTAGCATTATTCCTGCTGGTCCTGATATGTCGTCTCTGCTGGAACCACATAATCGCGGTAGTATTGGGAATCCCCAGAGCGTTTAGTTGCAATTCTATTTGAGTTGTGAAAAATATAGATTAGGAAACGAACCGCAAAGGACGCAAAGGAAGGAAAGAAGAAAGAGAGATGTAATTTTACCTCTTTTATTTAGGACTGCTATAGTTGCAGGACTGCAACATGTATATTATGGAGCAAAGACGTTCTGTGTGGAACCAAAGACGTTCCATCGGAACGTCTCTACTGAATTTCAAATGATTTAATCATTGTTTCTGCTGTTTGAATAAAGTCGTTGTAATTATCTATTGCTGCTGTGTAAGTAACTATATATGCTTTGTCACCTCTTAAGGTAAAAAGTCGCATATTTTTTACTTTATTTTCTCCATCTTGACCAGTATAAATTAATTGATGTGCAGATTTGTTTGCAAGTATCGTCTCCCTTGGCTTTTGAATTTCAGCTTTTACTAGATGTCTTGTGATGTGGTTTGTTGATCTATCGCTAAAGTCTTGTAATGTTCCAGAAAAATCTTCAACGCTGATGGTTAGTTTTTCTTGGAATTTGTCTGTATCACTTTGTTTAGGAGACACGAATACAACTACCTCCTCAGTTACAACATTGCCTATATCTATTTTTTCCCAGCTTTGCGGATATTTGATTTTTATCCTTGACTTTGGATCTTCATAAGGTAATAAATTTTCTGGTGGTAATGGTGGTTTGAAAGGATCAAAGTACAAATATGCAGTAATGATTGCAAGTATTGCGGCGATCGCTAATCCTATCATTAATTTACCAGGCGATCGCTTTTGCTGCTTTTCTGTAACCGTCGTTTGATTGTGTAGTGTTGACAGTTCGTTTAAAGTTTGCAGTGCGTCCGTTGCTGAGTGATAACGCTGACGAAAGTCGTAGCGCACCATTTTATCTAAAATATCTGCTAACTCTTGGCTTACTTGTGCTTGATGACGCCAAATAATTTCACCTGTTTGAGAGTCTTTTTGTAAATAAGTTGGGTATATTCCTGTAAGTGCTTGGATACCAACCATTCCCACTGCGTAGACATCGCTGCTCAATTGCGGGTTACAACTACCTTGTTCGCTTGGCATGTAACCAACAGTACCAATGGCAATTGTAAAACTCGTTTGACCTTGAGCATTAACTATTTGGGTACTGATTTGTTTGACTGCACCAAAGTCAATCAAGACAATTTTACCATCTTTGCGCCGCCGGATGTTTGATGGTTTGATATCTCGGTGAATGATTTTGTGCTGATGAACGAAGGCTAAGACTTCTAAAATATCTTGTAAAAGTTTAATTACTACAGTTTCACTCAGTTTTTGACGTAAAAGCACTTCTTGACTCAGGTCGTGACCTTCGATAAACTCTTGAACTAAATAAAATTCTTCGTTTTCTTCTAAATGAGCTAAAAGACGGGGGATTTGGTCATGGTTTCCTAGCTTCTCTAGCATTTTGGCTTCATTGTCAAAAAGCCGTCGTGCTTCCCGCAAGGTTTGGGGGTCTGTGTTTTTTGGTTGAAACTGCTTGACAACGCACTGAGGATTTCCTGGTCGTTGCATATCTTCAGCGACGAAAGTAACTCCAAACGCACCTGCTCCCAAATGTTTAATAATTCGGTAGCGTCCACCAAGCATTTTACCCAGCATTACAGTCACCATAAGTCCTGCAAGTTATTGTTATTACCTTAGTTGATAACGATTTTCGCACACAATTACAGTTGCTAATGTTTATGAAATATTGATATATGTAGGCATAGTACCGAAATGGTGCTTTTTATTGGTGTAGTTGTTTATATCCCCATAAAAATAAAATATAGGCTTTTTTATGGCATTTAAGTTACTCAGTCTGACGTTGACTCATGTGGCAATTTGTGGTTTAGCAATGCTTGTGACTACCACAATAGCACCTCAACCTACTTATGCTATCAAACCAAAGTTCTCTTGCGCTCAGAGCAAAGGTGCACCTGTAACCTTTGCTCGTCGAGAAGATGGGAGCAATGTATCCATAATTCGTTGGGTTTCTTCTTTTTCTTCGTTGACTCCTTTACAACGCTGTCAACAGGTATCGAAGAGATTTCAGAGAAGTTATGAGAATGGTACTCTGAAAACGATCATCACTGGAAAGCTGAATAAACAATCTGTTGTGTGTGCTGTTGTGAGTACCAATGATGCTTGTAGTAGTAACACTGTATTATTCACCCTCAAACCTGGCTCTAATCCCAGAGATGTTGTGAAAAGACTGTTTGATCGTCGTGCTTTAGCCTCTGGAGAAATTCAGAATCAAAGTAGGGATGATACTCAAATATATATTGATTTTGATACGTATTTGAATAATCTGCAACCTGAGCGGTGAAAAATCATACGTCCGTTTAGTTAACAGTAGTAAAAACATCTTTTTTCACTTTCTGGCTTCGTTGTGATCCCGCCTTGGAATTAATTCCAAGGCTAATAGCTAAAGTCCTCTAAACAGGACTAAGTACAGTTTTGCATTAATTGGTAGCGTTTTTAAACCCAGAGGTGAATCATATCATGTCCGGTAGTTTGTTTACCCATAATTCATGAAGACCCCCCCCCGCCTGTGGCACCCTCCCCGCTTGCGGGGAGGGTTGGGGAGGGGTTCTTTTATTATGGCTAAAGGTAAGCGCAGAGTAACGCAGAGTTTTTGTGATAAATTTTCCTCATGAATTTATGCAATTTCTAGTCCACTTAAGTGGACTTAAGCTATTAGCCCGGAACTTCAGTTCTGGGCGGGATGACGGTCAGTGTGATACTTTAACTGTGACAAAAATGTGGGTAAAAGACGTAGCAGTGCTACGTCTCTACAAGGGTTTTGGGTAACGCATAGTTCATTTCTGGAGATGTCTAGTACCGCAAGTCAAAAGTCACTCATTCAAAAGTCAAAAGTCAAAAGTAATATGGAGTAAGCTTTTTAGCGATTGAGAATGGGTGGTTTATTTCCGCCGTACTGTACTAGTGCGTAGACACAAATTCAGTGTTAGTGACTAACGTTGCAAGGTAGACCGCTCCCATAAGTTCGGGAACCGCTCCCATAAGTTGTGGAACCGCTCCCATAAGTTGTGGAACCGCTCCCGTCTGTTGTGAGACCGCTCCCGTCTGTTGTGAGACCGCTCCCGTCTGTTGTGAGACCGCTCCCGTCTATTGTGAGACCGCTCCCGTCTATTGTGAGACCGCTCCCGTCTGTTGTGAGACCGCTCCCGTCTGTTGTGAGACCGCTCCCAATACGGTTCGGTTAAGGCAACAGACGCGATAAATCGCCGTCTCTACAATAATAATTCCTTTGTAGAGACGGCGATTTATTGGGTCTTTCTAACCGTCATTTAGGAGTTTGACAGACTACTACAGAGGGCTTTATTAAAAATTGGCTAAATAAAATGAAGTATTATCACGCGCTTTCGCCTGTTTTGATTGGTGTATCGATGGTGTTGGTACAATCTCAGGTAGCTGTGGGACTGTCTGCATCAGAGGTAGAGGAGATTGCTAAGAAAATTACGGTGCAAATTGTTGATAGTGAAAATCCCAACTTTGCAGGTTCAGGGACAATTATCAAGCATACTGGCAATACTTACACGGTTTTGACTGCGGGTCATGTGGCAAAGGAGGGGAAAAAACAAATCATCACCCCTGATAAACAAAGTTATCAAATTAAGAATATCAAACCTCTGCCAAATTTAGATTTAGCGGTTGTGGAATTTAACAGCAATCAAAAATACACGACGGCGAAAATCGGCGACTCTGATAAAGTGAAAAATAATAGTGTAGTTTACGTGGCTGGGTTTCCGGCAAAGACGGCAGCAACTCCTAATGTTGATTTTAGGATGAAAGATGGCAAGGTAGATGCTAAAGGTTCCCAGCGTGATGGTTATGACCTCAGTTATGATAATCGCACGTCAAGGGGTATCAGTGGCGGGGCTATATTAAACGAGGAAGGGGAATTAATTGGAATTCACGGTAGAGCGGTTACTGAAGCTTCAGAAGAAGATCCTGAGCAGCTTGTGATAACTGGGGCTTTAGGGACTACTATTTATTCTAGTTTGCGGCAAATGTTGGCAGTTGGGGTGGATCTGGGAGTGAAACCACCAAATGTAGTTGCAACGGCGCCGACTGCGGATGATTTTTATATTAAAGCTTCTGAAAAGTATAATCAGAAAGATTATAAAGGCGCTAGAGCAGATTACACTGAAGCAATTCGCCTTAATCCTAAGTATGCTGATGCCTACAAAAGCCGGGGTATTGTGCGCTACGAATTAGGAGATAAGCAGGGGGGAATAGCTGATTTCAATAGTGCCATCAAGATTAATCCTAACGATGCTGATGCCTACTACAACCGGGGTGTTGCCCGCTCTGGTTTAGGAGATAAGCAAGGTGCGATCGTTGATTACAATACTGCTATCAAGATTAATCCTAACTTAGCCCAAGCCTACAACAACCGGGGTGTTGCCCGCAATGATTTAGGAGATAAGCAAGGTGCGATCGCTGATTTCAATACTGCCATCAAGATTAATCCTAACTATGATAAAGCCTACACCAACCGGGGTAATGCCCGCAATGATTTAGGAGATAAGCAAGGTGCGATCGTTGATTTCAACACTGCCATCAAGATTAATCCTAACTTAGCCCAAGCCTACATCGGTCGGGGTGTTGCCCGCTCTGGTTTAGGAGATAAGCAGGGTGCGATCGCTGATTACAATACTGCCATCAAGATTAATCCTAACTTAGCCCTAGCCTACTACAACCGGGGTAATGTCCGCAACGGTTTAGGAGATAAGCAGGGTGCGATCGCTGATTATAATACTGCCATCAAGATTAATCCTAACTATGATAATGCCTACAACAACCGGGGTAGTGCCCGCGATGATTTAGGAGATAAGCAAGGTGCGATCGCTGATTACAATTCTGCCATCAAGATTAATCCTAACTATGATAATGCCTACTACAACCGGGGTGTTGTCCGCGATGAGTTGGGAGATAAGCAGGGTGCGATCGCTGATTACAATTCTGCCATCAAGATTAATCCTAACGATGCCCTAGCCTACTACAACCGGGGTAATGCCCGCTATGGTTTAGGAGATAAGCAAGGTGCGATCGCTGATTACAATTCTGCCATCAAGATTAATCCTAACGATGCCCAAGCCTACTACAACCGGGGTATTGTCCGCTCTGAATCGGGAGATAAGCAGGGTGCGATCGCTGATTTGCAAAAAGCTGCTGAACTATTTCGACAACAAGGAAATACAGCGTTATACCAAAAAGCGTTGGAGTTGATTAGAAAGTATCAGCAGTAAACAGATGGGGCAGATGAGACAATTAACTAATAAGTTGATTTTAATTATAGGTGGATGCCCAAGAAAGTTAGAGAGTTAAAGGCAATGCTGCGGACTACTAATAGTCTGGCAAGGTTAAATTGATGGGTAGTGCGAGAAGAATGCTCGCGTCGTGAGCGAGACGCTGACACTACCAACCCGTCAAAATCAATTTGACAGACTACTACGGAGGGTTTTATTAAAAATTGGGTAAATAAAATGAACTATTATCACGCGCTTTCGCCTGTGTTGATTGGTGTATCGATGGTGTTGGTACAATCTCAGGTAGCTGTGGGACTGTCTGCATCAGAGGTAGAGAATATTGCTAAGAAAATTACGGTGCAAATTGTTGATAGTCAAAATCCCAGCAGAAATGGTTCGGGGATAATTATCAAGCAAACCGGCAATGTTTACACCGTTTTGACTGCCGGTCATGTGGTAAGGGAGGGGAAAAAACAAATCACCACCTCTGATAAACAAACTTATCAGCTTAAATCTGTCAAATACCTACAAAATGTTGACTTAGCAGTAATTGAGTTTAGTAGTAGTCAAAATTATAGTATTGGTAAAATAGGCAATTCTGACAAAGCTACAGCCAGCACAACAGTTTATCTAGCAGGATTTGCCGCACAGGGAGGGGGAATTCGCAACTCTGATACTTTTATTTTTAACAAGGGACAGGTCAATGCCAACGGAGCGGCAGATGTTGATGGTTATAATTTAATTTATGATAATAACACTTTAGAAGGCATGAGCGGCGGTGTCGTCTTGAACGAGGAAGGGGAATTAGTGGGAATTCACGGTAGACTAATTGCTCAACCCTTAGGAGGCAATCTTCAGCAGCTTGTGAATCGCGGTGCTTACGGTACTACTATTTATTCAGCTTTGCGGCAAATGTTGGTGGTTGGGGTGGATGTGGGAGTGAAACCACCAAATGTAGTTGCAACGGCGCCGACTGCGGATGATTCTTATATTAAAGGGAATGAAAAGTATAATCAGAAAGATTATAAAGGCGCTATAAGAGATTTAACTGAAGCAATTCGCCTTAATCCCAAATATGCTGATGCCTACATCGTTCGGGGTGTTGTCCGCTACAAATTGGGAGATAAGCAGGGGGGAATAGCTGATTTCAATACTGCCATCAAGATTAATCCTAACTTAGCCCAAGCCTACTACAACCGGGGTCTTGCCCGCTCTAGTTTGGGAGATAAGCAAGGTGCGATCGCTGATTACAATTCTGCCATCAAGATTAATCCTAACTATGCTGATGCCTACAACAACCGGGGTAATGCCCGCTCTGATTTAGGAGATAAGCAGGGGGGAATAGCTGATTTCAATACTGCCATCAAGATTAATCCTAACTTAGCCCAAGCCTACTACAACCGGGGTGTTGTACGCTCTGATTTGGGAGATAAGCAAGGTGCGATCGCTGATTACAATTCTGCCATCAAGATTAATCCTAACTTAGCCGAAGCCTACGGCAACCGGGGTAATGCCCGCGATGATTTAGGAGATAAGCAGGGTGCGATCGCTGATTACAATACTGTTATCAAGATTAATCCTAACGATGCCCTAGCCTACAACAACCGGGGTAATGTCCGCTCTGATTTAGGAGATAAGCAAGGTGCTGTAGCTGATTACAATTCTGCCATCAAGATTAATCCTAACTATGCTAGTGCCTACAACAACCGGGGTCTTGTCCGCTCTGAATCGGGAGATAAGCAAGGTGCTGTAGCTGATTACAATTCTGCCATCAAGATTAATCCTAACTATGCTAGTGCCTACTACAACCGGGGTGTTGTCCGCGATGATTTAGGAGATAAGCAAGGTGCTGTAGCTGATTACAATTCTGCCATCAAAATTAATCCTAACAATGCTAGTGCCTACAACAACCGGGGTGTTGTCCGCTCTAGTTTAGGAGATAAGCAAGGTGCTGTAGCTGATTACAATTCTGCTATCAAGATTAATCCTAACTATGCTAGTGCCTACTACAACCGGGGTATTGTCCGCTCTGGTTTAGGAGATAAGCAAGGTGCGATCGCTGATTACAATACTGCTATCAAGATTAATCCTAACAATGCTGATGCTTACACCAACCGGGGTATTGTCCGCTCTGATTTAGGAGATAAGCAAGGTGCTGTAGCTGATTACAATTCTGCTATCAAGATTAATCCTAACAATGATAATGCCTACACCGGTCGGGGTTATGTACGCGATAATTTAGGAGATAAGCAAGGTGCGATCGCTGATTACAATTCTGCTATCAAGATTAATCCTAACAATTATGTTGCTATTAATAATATAGGCTTTATTAAATATGACCAGGGTAATGTTGAAGCAGCAACGAAGCAATGGCAAGCAGCATTAGCTATTAATAACAAAGTTGCTGAACCTTTATTAGCATTAGCCGTAGTTCTATATGCTAAAGGAGAACGAGAACAAGCTCTAACTAAAGCAAAACAGGCACTCACGATTGAGAAACGCTATGCTGAAGTCGCTTTTCTCAAAGAAAATAACTGGAGCGATCGCTTGATTACTGATGCGAAAAAGTTACTAGCAACACCTGAGATACAAAGATTTTTGTCTGGTAATCGTTAAAGAATAACAAATGAGGAGAAATCGCGACGATTAAAATCGCGGCTACACAAACAAAGTCCGCCTGCGCGGACTAATATGAATATAGGGTTTCAAATTTAATCTGGCGAGAGTAATAAAAGAGCGTTATTTGCCGTTGGGTAATCCTAACCAGTTAATGAAGCGATCGCTTTAACTGTTCGATATGCGATCGCTGATTTCAATACTGCCATCAAGATTAATCCAAAATTCTGGAAGAGATAATGCGATCGCGCTAATTTTATTACAATAGCAGTATATTCAATCGCAATAACCTGATGGCTACAGCAATAGTTAAACCCTCATCTTTAGTAACGACTGGTATTCGAGTCGAAAAACTCAATAATCTTAATCTGTTCAAATTTACTGAACAACTGGGTTTGCGGATGCAAGAACTTCTGGATAAGAAAAAAGCAGATTTACTCACATCAGAAGAAGCAGCTGAACTTGAAGCTATTGGAGAATTAGACGTAATTTTTAGCTACATCAATGCGATGATTGCGTCTCAGGTATGACAATTTCTAACAAGATTCAAGAATTAGTACGCAGACGTGCTAACTTTCGCTGTGAATATTGCCATTATCCTGAATTCCTCAGCACATCTCCTTTAACAATTGACCACATCTACCCACAATCTTTAGGTGGTTCGGATGATATGGATAATTTGGCTTTAGCTTGTCGCGGGTGTAATGAACGCCACTATAATTTTACAGTTGGAATTGATCCACAAACTCAGCAAGAAGTTGCTTTATTTAATCCTCGTCTGCAAAAATGGGCTGAACACTTTACTTGGTCAGCAGACGCTACAAAAATTATTGGTACTACATCTACAGGTCGAACAACTTGCAACCGACTTGATTTGAACGATGAACGACGCTCCGACCAATTCATTCAAAAATCTCGGCAACTTTGGGTAAAAGGTGGTTTTCATCCTTTCGTTGAAGACCCACGCCAAGAGGAACAATGAACCATCGCTACAGTATGATAATTCAATGGTCAGATGAAGATAATTGTTACTTGGTACATTTACCTGAATTTCCTTGGCAACAATTTCACACTCATGGCAAAACTTACGAGGAAGCTGCTAAACACGGACAGGAAGTGATTTCCTCTCTAATTGAATGGTATCACGAACAAGGGAAGCTTTTGCCAGAAGCATTGACTTTACCTGAGAAAGCTTTAAAAGTAGCGTAAGATCATGTCCGTTTAATTAACATTAATAAAAATATCGCAACCGTCGTAGAGACGTTCCGGCGGAACGTCTCTACAGTATATGTGATTTGTCGAACATGATATAAATGGAAATGAGGGGATATGCGATCGCTTAGAAAGTTTCAGCAGTAGATTTGGTTATTTGCCGTTGGGTAGTCCTAACCAATTTATAAGCGATCGCTCTAACTGTTGAAAAAGCGACAAAAAAAAATAGACATCTGTTAAAAAAGAGACTATTGTGTGCTACGTCTCTACAAGAGTTATTAGCAACACCTGAGATACAAAGATTCTTGTCTAAGTCCGGTTAAACAAGTCGCTAAAACTCCAGTTTTCAGGGTAAATTTTATTTGAGCGTCAGGTCTGAAATTAAGAACGACGCTCTGGTTAAGTGCATTTACTTATAAAAAATACTTATTTTAATCAATAGATTTTCTCTTCTTAACCTGAGTGTGGAACATTAGAGAAAAAGAGCACAAAGCCATTTGACAGTTGCGTGCTTTTTTTTGTCAAGGGTGTTAATTCTGAATTTTTGTGTAAAAAATTAGTCTAACACAAGAAGATCAAGGAAATAATTATGTCAACCGTAACACTAAAAGGCTTCGCTACATTACCAGCGGATACATTTGCTCCGGGTCCTTTATCTGGTGCGCTTATTTCTGCTAATGGTCGCACAGGTCCTTTTCCCGGACAACCAATTCAAGGCTTTAGCGGAGTTCAGTTTGCTGACGAAAATAGCTTCTGGTTTCTACCTGATAATGGGTATGGAGCCAAAACAAACAGTTCTGATTTCCTTTTAAGAATTTATCGCGTTGATCCGAGCTTCCGCAGTACAGAAGGGGGAGACGGTAGCGTTAATGTTTTAAACTTCATTCAGCTCGCTGACCCCGATCGCAAGGCTTCATTTCAAATTGTCAACGAAAATACAACTGAACGGTTGTTGACAGGGGCAGATTTCGATATCGAATCTTTTAATTTGGCAAATGATGGTACAATCTGGATTGGGGATGAGTTCGGTCCTTATTTGTTGCACTTTGATAGCACAGGTAGATTGCTAGATGCACCCATTTCTACCCCCAACTTTGCTCAACTCAACACTTTGAATGGCAAACCACCAATTGTCATTGGTCATAGAGGTGCTAGTGGAGAGCGTCCAGAACATACTCTCGCTTCCTACAAATTAGCGATTGAGCAGGGTGCTGATTTTATTGAACCAGATTTGGTAGCCACAAAAGACGGCATATTAATTGCTCGTCATGAAGTCAATATTTCAGCTACTACTGACGTTGCAACTCGTCCAGAATTTGCCGATCGCTTCACAACTAAAGTTATTGATGGGATTACCGAAACTGGTTGGTTTGCTGATGACTTCACTTTAGCAGAAATTAAGACTCTACGAGCTATAGAGCGTCTTCCTTTCCGCGATCAATCTTACAATGGTCTGTTTGAAGTTCCGACTCTTCAGGAAATTCTCGATTTAGTTAAGGAAGTTGAAGCAGAAACAGGTAAGAAAATCGGTATCTATCCAGAAACCAAACATCCGACTTACCACGATTCTGTCGGACTTTCTTTGGAAGAACCATTAGTTGACATCCTCAAGAGAAACGACTTCACCGATCCAAGTCGAGTTTTCATCCAGTCGTTTGAAGTTGCAAACCTCAAAGAACTGAACACGCTCATTGATGTACCATTAGTTCAATTATTGGATGCAAGGGATATTGCTTTAGATGGTACAATAATTGAAAGCCAACCTTATGATTTTGTGGTCAGTGGCGACTCTCGCACCTATGGAGATTTGCGGACTGCTGAAGGTTTGCAGGAAGTTGCAACTTACGCTGATGGTATTGGTCCTTGGAAACGGATGATTGTTTCAATTAGGGGAACTGATGCTAATGGTGATGGCAGAGCGGATGATCTAAATGGTGATGGTGCAGTTAATGATGCTGATAAAACAACTTTACCCCCAACATCTTTAATTACAGATGCTCACGATGCCGGGTTATTAGTACATCCGTACACCTTCCGCAACGAAGGTCTGTATTTGGCAGCAGATTATCAAGGCAATCCAGAACTAGAAATCAGACAATTTATTCAGTTAGGTGTTGATGGGTTCTTTGGTGACTTCCCCGGAACCGGAGACATAGTAAGAGATCAAATTACTGGGGATTTTGTGCGATCGCCTGATAATCCTGATGTTCTGGCTGGTAATGCTGTTTCTAACTTAGGTCGTTCTAGAGGCTTTGAGGGTATAGCAATCAACCCTGACAAAACAAAATTATATCCTTTATTAGAGGGTTTTGTTGTCGGCGATCCAGAAAATGCTTTGCGAATTCATGAATTTGATATCGCAAGTCAACAATTTCAAGGTTTGGTTGGATATTACAAACTAGAAAATACCGCCAATGCGATCGGCGACTTTACCGTTATCAACGATAATGAGTACTTGGTGATTGAGCGTGATAACAATCAAGCAGACAACGCTCAATTCAAGAAAATCTTCAAAGTTGATTTATCCCAAAAAGATGCAAACGGCTTTGTACAGAAGGAAGAAGTTGCTGACTTGTTGAACATTCAAGATCCGAATGACCTCAACCAAGATGGTAGCACCACCTTTAGATTTCCCTTCCAAACCATTGAAGATGTGTTGGTACTTGATGAAAATACCATCTTAGTTGCCAATGACAATAATTATCCTTTCTCTGTAGGTCGTCCTCCCGGAATTGACAACAACGAAATCATCCAACTACAGCTTGATAAACCACTGAATTTAGATCCTCGTGTTGGTTTTGCTGGATTGAACTTACCAACTTCGCAAATTTTAGGTGGTAATGAAGATGATACCTTATTCGGTACTCCAGGTGATGACTTTCTAGATGGTGGTGAAGGTAACAATACCCTTTACGGTAGCGAAGGTAATAACACCTTTCTTGCCAAATCTGGAAATGATATTGCTTATGGTGGTGCTGTTAATGATGTCTTCTTCCTGGGTAATGGTAATAATAGCGTTTACGCTAGTGAAGGTAGAAATCGGGTTGTCACAGGAACTGGTAACGATCTGATTTACGCAGGTGCAGGTGATGACACCATATCAACTGGTGCAGGTGATGACCTGATTTATGCTAGTGAAGGTAATAACATCATATCTGCGGGAACAGGTAACGATACAGTTTATGTTGGCAGTGGAAGCGATCGCTTTATCTTTGATGCTGGTATTGGTGCTGTCACCATCTTCGGTTTCTCTTCTAATGACCAAATTACTCGCGGAAGTGGTTTATCTGGGAGTAATTTTACGGTTAGCGTTAGTGGCAATGATACCTTGGTTAGTGCGGGTAATGATTTGCTAGCGACGCTGAAATATGTGCAATTGAATACTGTCAATCTTGCTTAGATACTAAATAAACGAACCGCAGAGACACAGAGGACACAGAGAAGATAAGAGTTTCCTCCTCTGCGTTCTCTGCGTACTCTGCGGTTCGTTCAAAAAAAATCATCACTTACCCCAGAATAAAAGAATGGTAACTATTAACACGATACGTTTTTCCCTATTCAACGCATCTTTGAACCGCAATGCTGAAGGTCAATTAGTAACCGATTTATCCACCCCAAATAACGCACAAGCTGCAACGGTTGCCCAAATTATCCAGCGCACTAATGCAGATGTACAGTTAATTAATGAATTTGACTACTTTGCAGAAGATCCGCTCAAAGCTGTCGAATTATTTCAACAAAATTATCTTGGCGTGAGTCAAAATGGCGCAACTCCGGTAGAATATCCTTATGTCTACATTGCTCCGTCAAATACGGGTATTGCCTCCGGATTTGATTTAGATAATGATGGGAGAGCAGTTACGAACCCAGCAGAAGCAGGATACGGCAATGATGCTTTCGGATTTGGCAATTTCCCCGGTCAGTTTGGGATGTTGCTGCTGTCGAAGTATCCTATAGATACTGCGAATGTGCGAACTTTCCAGAATTTTTTGTGGAAAGATATGCCAGACTCGTTGCTATCGACAATTAGCACTCCTGGTTCTGGAACTCCTTGGTATTCACCAGAAGAACAAGCTGTTTTAAGGCTTTCTTCTAAAAGTCATTGGGATATTCCCATTATTGTGAATGGCGAGACGATTCACGCTTTAGTTAGTCATCCCACACCTCCAACTTTCGATGGTGCGGAAGACCGTAACGGTAAACGCAATTATGATGAAATCCGCTTTTGGGCAGATTATATCACACCTGGGAAGGGCGATTATATTTATGATGATACTGGTAAAAAAGGCGGTATCTCAACTGGATCGAGTTTTGTTATCATGGGCGATCAGAATGCAGATCCTGTAGATGGTGATAGCTTCGATAATGCGATTCGCCAATTGTTACAGAATCCCAATATCAATACTAACTTTATTCCGACGAGTGAGGGCGGTTCTCAACAAGCGATATTGCAAGGTGGTGCAAATCTGACTCAACGCGGAAATCCTGCTTTTGATACAGCAGATTTTGCAGATACGGCACCGGGAAATCTGCGAACAGATTATGTTTTACCTTCTGCTGATTTGCAAATCGATAATTCTGGTGTGTTTTGGTCGTTAAATACTGATCCGACATTCCCTTTGGTAGGGACTTTTAACCCTAATTTTCCTGGTGGTTTCCCCAGTTCTGACCATCGTCAAATTTGGGTAGATTTGCAACTTGGTGCTACTGAAGTAGGTAAAACTGTTTCTGGTGTGGTGTTTGAAGGACAGAATGTTTTCGCTACAGGTTTTATTCCTTCTAGTATAGCGGGAACTGTTAATGGTGTAGAAACTCCCATTGGTGGGTTGTCTGGTGTAACTTACGATGCTGTCAATAATCGCTACTACGCGATCGCTGATGATAGATCGCAATTTGCACCTGCGCGTTTTTATACTTTTACTGCTAATTTACCACAAGTTAATTTTACCAACGTTACTACACTCACAGACGCAAATGGTAACTTGTTTCCCCTCAATAGTTTAGATCCTGAGGGGATTGCTTTAACTAATAATAATACTGTTTTTATCTCCTCTGAAGGTGAGGTGAATCCGAGTGTGGGTAGAGTGATGAATCCGTTTATTAATGAATTCTCGCTCTCGACAGGACAACAAATTCGCTCTTTACCTGTACCGACAAAATTCCTACCTGTGGTGGATGATACGAATGGTAGTGGTGTAATAGATGCAGGTGATCTTCAATTATCCGGGATTCGGAATAATTTGGCTTTTGAAAGTCTGACGATCGCACCCGATCAAAGGACATTGTACACTGCTACTGAAAGCGCTTTATTTCAAGATGGCGCGATCGCATCTTTGACTAACGGTTCGCGATCGCGCATTGTGCAATACAATCTGGTGACAGGACAACCGGAAAAAGAATATCTATATAATATAGATGCAATCCCTACAACCCCAAATCCCGCTACAGGTTTCGCTGATAATGGTTTAGTGGATTTACTCGCGATCGATAATCGAGGTACACTACTTGCGGTAGAACGTTCTTTCTCTACTGGTGTTGGAAATACGATTAAGATTTATGAAGTCACTTTGCAAGGTGCAACTGATATTAGTTCTGTTGATTCCCTTAACAGCTTGAGTTCTAACCAAGTTGCGGCAATCCAACCTGTTGAAAAGCGGTTGCTGTTAAATCTCAACTCGTTGAACTTACCCAATGGGACAGATAATATTGAGGGTATCACTTTCGGTCCGGTGTTACCAGATGGACGGCAGTCGATTGTGTTGGTGAGTGATAACAATTTCAGTCAAAGTCAATTTACCCAAGTTTTAACTTTAGGTGCAGATTTAATCCCTACTGCAACACCTACAGTAGAAACTCGTCCTGATTTACTTGACGATCCAAGTTTACCATTTAGTGAACGTGCTGATGCGGACGATCCAGCGATTTACGTTAACTCGACTGATGCAGAAAAAAGCTTGATATTGACATCGGTGAAAAATGCCGGTTTGCGAGTTTACGATTTGTCAGGGAATTTGCTACAGGAAGTGAATCCTGGTAATATTCGTTATAACAATATCGACTTGCAGTATGGATTTAAGTTGGATGGAGAATCCATTGATATTGCCGTTGCAAGCGATCGCAATAATGATAAACTCGCAATCTTCAAAATCAATCCGAATAATCCCGGTGACTATTTAGAAGATATCACCGATAGTAGCATCGGAACTCTATTCCAAGATTTACCCTTTGACCCTCCTTATTCAGCATCAACACGCAGTGCTTACGGTTTAGCATTATATCGCAGTCCTGTTACTGATGATTATTATGTCTTCGCTAGTCGCCGAGCAACTGGAGATGTGGCACAATTCAAATTAATCGACCAAGGGAATGGTAAGATTGGGGCTGAAAGAGTACGGGAATTCACTTTACCTTCACCCACAGGTGTTGACCGTTCTCCCCAAACAGAGGGAACAGTCGTAGATCAAGAACTTGGTTTTCTCTACATTGCCCAGGAAGATGTCGGAATTTGGAAGTTTCAAGCTGAACCGAATGGTGGTACAACTGGTAGTTTAATTGAACGTGTCCGATTTGAGGGGGGAAATAATCTCACCGATGACGCAGAAGGACTAACTATATATTACGGCAAAGATGGTACAGGCTACTTGTTAGCATCCAGCCAAGGTGACAGCACCTTTGCAGCTTTTACCCGTGAAGGTAATAATGATTTCTTGGGTAGATTTGCCGTTGGAAGTAACGGTTCAATCGATAGTGTACAAGAATCTGATGGTGCAGATGTCATCAACGTTCCCCTCGGTTCTAAGTTTCCCTTTGGTTTGTTCGTTACCCACGATGGGAATAATCTGCCAGCGCAAATTATCGATGGCGAAAACGTCAAAACTAACTTTAAACTAGTTCCTTGGGAAAACATTGTTAGCGCTTTACCAAATGCGTTGACCATTGATACCACTAGCTACAATCCCCGCAATCCTCAAGCGAATTCTCTGTTAAATGGAATTGCTAGCGGTGATACAACCCAGACTTCTACTGTACTCTGGGCGCGGAGCAATTTTACAGGTAATGTCTCGTTTGAATATTCGACGACACCTGATTTTAGCAATATTGCAGGTAAAGCAACTGCAACTGTCACAAATCCACTGCAACCTGTGAAAGTGGAAGTTACAGGTTTGACAGCAGGAACACAGTATTATTACAGAGTAGCTGATGCTGCCGGAGCTACAGAATCCGGTCAATTCAAGACTTCAGCCGCTTTAGGAACTCAAGCTGGTTTACGGTTTGGTGTCGCTGGAGACTGGCGTGGTGAACTTAGCCCTTACCCGGCTATTTCTAATGTACCCCAAAGTAACTTAGAATTTTTCTTTGAATTTGGGGATACTATCTACGCTGATATCCCTTCCCCAGCATTGCGAAATCCAGACGGAACGGAAAAAGCTCAAGCGCAAACTTTAGATGATTTCCGCATCAAAAATAGTGAAGTATATAGTCAGCGCTTTGGTGTAAATACTTGGGGCGATTTACGAGCCTCTACTTCTATCTTAGCAACCATTGACGACCACGAAGTTACTAACGATTTTGAAGGTGGGGAAAATTTAACTTCAGCTTCAGCTACAGACCAAGCATTGTATGGTGCAACAACCGGATTGGTGAATGATTCGCCACTTTACGAAAACGGTTTGCAAGCCTTTCAAGAGTATAACCCCTTGCGCGATCGCTTTTATGGTGAGACCGGCGATGCACGCACGGCAGGCGAACGTCAACTTTACCGTTACAATACCTTTGGCAGTGATGCTGCAACTTTCGTTTTAGATGCTCGCTCTTTCCGAGATGCAGGATTACCAGCCGTCACAAATCTTAATGATCCGGTTCAAGTTGGGAACTTTTTAACCCAGTCTTTCAATAGCGATCGCACTTTATTAGGAAGGCAGCAAGTCGAAGATTTGAAGCGTGATTTGCTCACCTCAGAGCAGAACGGTATCACTTGGAAGTTTATCATGGCACCGGAGCCAACTCAAAACTTAGGCGTGCTTGCCGCTTCTGACCGTTACGAGGGTTACGCAGCAGAACGAACTGAAATTCTCAAGTTTATCAATGATAACAAAATTGATAACGTTGTCTTCGTCGCTGCGGATATTCACGGTACAGTAGTGAATAACCTAACTTATCAATTGGCACCCGGTCAAGCGCAAATTGCGACTACTGCTTTTGAAATTACCACAGGTTCTGTTGCCTTTGATGCACCTTTTGGACAAACAGTAGCGGAACTTGCAACATCTGTCGGTTTGTTAACTCCTGCTCAAAGAGCATTTTACGATTCATTGCCCATTGCCAACGATGGGGACAGTTTGCCTAACGATAAAGATGATTTTATCAAGCAAATTGTCGATAATGGTCTGGCTCCCTTAGGATATGACCCTGTAGGATTGAATAACAACCTGCCGCAAGCTGAAGGTTTAATTAATGCCAAGCTGTTGCAAGGAGATTACGTTGCTACTCATACCTACGGTTGGACTGAGTTTAACATTGATGCGGAAACTCAAAAGCTGACATTGACAACTTATGGTGTTGAAGCTTATACCCGTGAGGAACTTGAAGCTAATCCGAATGCAATTATCAGCCGTCAACCGAAAATCGTCAGTCAATTTGAGGTAGATGCACGCAACAGTGGCATCCGAGGTACCGCCGGAGATGATACACTTTACGGTATCAACGGTGATGATATTGTTTCTGGCTTGGGTGGCAATAATACCATTTATGCAGGTGAAGGTAATAATACCATCTCCGCAGCCGATGGGAATAATACTGTTTACGTTGGTGCTGGAAATGACCGCATCACTACAGGGAATGGCAACAATACCATCTACGCTGGGGAAGGCGTTAATACAGTAAACACTGGCTCAGGCAATGATTTGATTTACGCTGGTGCTGGTAATGATGTCATCAATGCAGGAGTAGGAAATAATACCATCTTTGCTGGAGAAGGTAATAATACAATTACCTCAAGTGGTATTGATACCATTTTCGCAGGTAGTGGAAGCGATCGCTTTATTTTTGGTCAAGGTGCAGGAATTGCCACAATTATTAAGTTTGATGAAAGCGATCGTATCACTCTAACTGGTGGATTAACTTTCAGCAACTTGAACATCAGCCAAAATGGTGATGATACCCTCATTAGTGCGGGTACAGACTTGCTTGCAATTCTCAAATATACCCAATCTAACACCATTACAAGCGCCATATTCGCGTAGTCATAAAAGTAGGGGGATGGTTATGAAAAGGGTTGCAGGTTTAGAGTGTGGGGTGTGGGGAAAAGAAAAAAATAGATTATTTTTCCCTCTTTCCCTCTTTCCCTCTTTCCCTCTTTCCCTACACCCCACACCCTTCTTGGTCATTCCCCTACTTTTATGTTGTTTGATTTGCTTCCAACCAGTTAAGTAAATCCTCCATGACTGCAAAATCCAACAAAGCCTCAGCAAGTGCTTCTAATTGCTCTAGGGAAAGAGTTTGAATGCGCCTTAGGGTTAGTTTTGCGGGTCTTGGTTACGGCAGCTAGTGTGGGCGAGCGTGAAGGGGGTAAACAAGTTTTAAAAAGGGTCAAACACTGTGAGGAGCAGGTATCTCGCTGTTAGACTTGGAGCCAACTTTGATTAAATCCCATCCCAACTACCAAAAGCTCCGTTCCTTCGGTTCGATCAGTCCTTAATTCTGTTCGAACCATTGTTCTAAATGTTATGGAAAAATCTTTGATTAATAAAAAAATCATCTGCTTTTCCTCTTTCTCTTATTAGCATTATTTTGCCATTATAATATGCTGCTTCCGCAGGATAGTTGTGAAGTAAAAAGTTGGTAATACTGTGATTGAAGCCATAGGCTCCACAGTTATGTATTGCTATTTTGTCGCCAATTTGGATTGTACTGGGTACTTGAACATCTTCAGCTAGCGTATCCAGAGAAGTCATTAATCGTCCAACAAGAGAAGCTGAAACTGTCTCACTATTTTTTTTATTGTTTTCGCTCAAAACTTCTAAATACTTAGTTGCTTCTTTCATAGATTTAGATACTCTAAAAATATGATTTATCCCTCCATCTAGTATTAGAAATAATCGACCTCTGGATTGCTTGATATCTGTGATTTTCGTTAAATAGCAACCTGATTCACCAACTAAGTAACGGCCTATTTCTACCATACAGTGGTAGCTATAATTATTGTTGTCGAACAATTGCTTTAAGCCTTGGGAGAAATCTTTGAAGTTAAAAGGTTTAGCGGCTGCATCATATGGAATCCCTATGCCTCCTCCAAAATCAATCAGAGATATTGGGAAACCTTGATCTCTAAGAGAATTAGCGATTTTGACTGTATTTTGCCATGATGCCAACAAGTCTTGATATGCCAGAATATTGCTTTCAGTGTAGATGTGGATTCCCTTTAGATTAAGACTGCTAAGCTTCATGATTTCAATAAGTGTTTCTGGTGCATTTTCTTCATCCACACCAAACTTGCTGGAACTCTGTGTAATGGTCTGGATTTCTTGTTGAAGCTTAAATTCACACCTTTGCTGGTTTTCGCAGCTTTGAATCGTTCTATATATGGGATTAATGCGGACGATAACGTCTTGTTTGACTCTACGCTGCCTTGCCAAATCATTTAAGCGTTGAGCTTGATTTAGCGACTCTAGCGCGATCAGTCCACATCCGAATTCTAAAGCATATGATAAATCCTCTGTTGTTTTTCCTGGCCCTGTGAAAACAATTTTTTGAGCCGAAAATCCAGCTTTTAAGGCTGTCTGGAATTCTCCCAATGAGCTAACATCAACAGAGCTATCTAAATGAGCTAATTTATTGCAAATAGCCAGATTGCTATTTGCCTTTAGAGCATAGTGAATCGTAAAGTTAGAAGGTAAGTACTGTAGCAGGGTATTAAACTGAAGATCAACTTTATTTAGATTATAGAGATACAAAGGCGTTCCATATGTGTCAGCTGCTTTCCTGATTTCTTCCAGAGAAAGTAAGCTAGGCTGTGCGGCTAAAAGAGCTGGTTTCATCGGAATTGAAGGCATGAAAAAATAGTAACTCCTTCTCTCAATTACTTGCGTGTGAAAGGTTGCTTCGATTCCTAAGTCTCGATGCAAGGCTTTTTCAGTTCCGGTTCCTGGCTTTTCTTATCTGCCCTTATTGCTAGATAAACGCCTACAATAACTACTACAAACGATATCGAATCTACAGCCGTTAAGTTTTCCGAGAAGAAAAGCCATGCCTGAATTGAACTTAAAAAAGGTTCAAGCAGTACAACTACTCCAACGAACGTTGAAGATAAACTTACTAAACTAAACGCTAACAACCAATGAACAATCGCGAATGTTGTAGTCAGGCATGCAATCGCCAGCCATCCTGATACGGAAAGAGGAATAATACGTTCACTGCTAAACATGAAAATTGGCAGCATCAATAGTGCCCCTAGCAGGCAGCGCCATAGTAGAATACTGCTTGCGCTCATATGAATGCGAAGCTCTTCAATCATTGTCAGGTAACCAGCGAAGAAAACAGCTGATAGTAATGCTAATCCATCCCCTTGAAGCTTCGTTCCAGTGAGCTGAAAGTCTCCAACTCCTATAGAAATCACTCCTCCAATCGCAACGGCCATGCCTAAAAGAAACTGCCGCTCAAAGCGCTGTTTAAAGAATAGCCAGGCAAACAATGCTGTGAACAGTGGTGCTAGACTATGTAACAAAGCAGAGTTGCCGATATTTGTTAGGTATAGTGATACTGCCCAGGAAACTTGGTGCCCAACAGCACAGAATCCAGCGCCTAGCAAAAGTAGAACAATTTCTAAAGATATGGAAGGAACGGATTGAGACTTTTCATTCTCAGTCAATTTTGAAGAACGAAGCTCTTTGGCTACATCTATTGCGCTAAAAACTAAGAAACCAAAGAGAAAGCGATCAAATACAGTAGCGATCGCACTTATTTCTTTCTCACTCCATTTCACACAAATTGGAGATAAGGAACCGACGAAACAAACAACGACTAGAGCAAGTAAAGCAAGATTTCTGGCAGAAGACAATGATACATAAAGGGCCTTGATGCGATCACTTACATTGCTCAACATAATTGCTTAACATAAAAGATAAAAAATTCTAAACTATCAGGATTTAGATTAAACGTTTTCATCTGCTTAGATTGCTAGAGAACTATACTACAGCATTGGCGTTGCTGATCCAGTGAGGCTCATTTCGTGACGTATCGGCAAGGGTTTCAGATCGTTTATCTACATTAATCGGTTGTATCCAAAGCTATCTTTGCCTCGAATTAATACTGCTTTCCAGTTCTCCAGGCTAATTTTTTTAATGTTATAGATCTTAACCCGATGGGACTCCTTCAGCATTTCATCATTATAAAGACGAGTATCCGTTCTAGTAATACGACCATTAATTGCAAACCTCGAAGCATCGGTTTTATTATCCAGAGATCCGTGAAGAACTCGTTCGCAAAATATGAAGAACTGTCCTGCCTTTACTTCTATTGGTCTTATTTCTGCAGTATCTAGTGGATAATCAAAATTTGTCTCATAATTACCAGAAACCGTATTATGAGAGCCTCCACTTTTCTCTCCTAAAATAGTAGGATACATTTCCTCGTGAGATCCTGGAATCACGACCATGCAACCATTGTCAACGGTTGCATCGGTTAGAGCAATCCAGCATGTAACCTGAAACAATTTATCTGAGTTAGGTGGGTTAACCACTGACTGTTTTTGGTTTTCGAAGAGCCAGGTATTAGCTTGATGTATCTTTGTTCCTTCACTATGTGGAGGAATTTCAAAAACTCGGGTTCGCCACAAGATTAAATCTGGGCCTAAAAGTTGAGCACAACGTTCTGTGATTGCAGGATTCTTAAATAAATCGATCAACCTTGGCTGATCAAGATGACGATTAAACAAGTTCATGTCATTAATGAAAAATTTCTTGGCTTCATCCGTTGGCTTATCAGATGCAACAGAAAGAATATCGGTGGCGGGATTATTTTCTGTCTCAAACTCATAGTCTCCCGCGTTAAAGGAAAAGCTTTTTGAGTCACTATTAATGACTGAATTGACCAGATAATTTTTCAGGTCTTTAATCTCTTCGGCAGACATTAGGTCAAAAGGTCCAACATAGCCATTGTCATAGAAGAATTTAATTTCTTCTTCGGCCATTTGGAACTGCGACTGAACAGCTACCTTGGGCTTATAGGATTCTGGATGCTTGAATTTAGAGTAGTAATCGTAGAAATACTTTCGCCCGCCGGATTTGAACGCCACCCAAAACATACGGTTATTCCAACCAGTGGGCAACATTTCTCTTACTTCTTTCGGTAAAAAATGATGAATAACTTTTAATCTAGAGAGTAAATATAGAAATGCCAGCTTAACAGAGAAAACTGGATTGAAAGATTTGACCTGAAAGGAAGTAGTCATTTTATTTCTTGCAGATAGTTTCAACTTGGACGTGGTTTAAGCCTCGATCGGCTGTGAGGAAAGGGCTTGCTCCTTAGAAGCTTTCAGAAATCAAAATCAGTAATAAGCGGAGTCAAGCACCAAGGGCTCTGCTATTTCCGATTAAGTCTACGATTAAGTCTAGTGTGCTTCGGATTAGCTGATGGTCTTTGCTGTTCACCTTCTGAACAAACAGGCTCAACAGCATATGGCAAGGCAGTTTCTTCGCGTCTTGTCAAGCACGGATTGGTTGGAAGACCTTGATGCAGAATGACATCTGCAGGCTGATCAGGCGTTCTCCACCAACAACCTAAGGCTCTAAGATCTTCTGTTTTTGAAGTATTAGTGAAACCATGAGCTATGTAAGGCTCATGAACCATAAAAGATCCCCTACGAATATCAGCTACCTTATCTTCTCCATACCATTTACCTTTACCACCAAAGAAAAAATAGAACTCTGTGGCAGGATGATTATGGGCAAAGTAAGTTGTTTGGGGTTTCAAAGTCAACGTTGCACAAAAAATATTTTTTGCATCGTAAGCAGGTGCAGAAACACCAGGACCCATCAGGACGCGATAGAAGTATCGTGAAGCATCATCTGCTTCGATTCCTTGATTATTTCCTCTGAACCAAGCTGGATAGGCTAGGGTTGACCGCTTTACTAAGTCATCTTCATTAATGATAAAAGGCTTCGCCCCACTCCGAACCCTTGGATAGACATCAAGATCATCCTTAATGTTCTGTGTTGTATCACTATCGACCTTGCAGACTAACCTACCCGGAGTTGTTTCTAATGGATCTAGACTAGTTCCTTTAGGACAAGCTACTACTTCAGAATTTTGGGCAACAAGCGTTTCTAGTTTGCTTTCAGTTACTGAGACGTTGCGAGTGTACTCTTTACCATTTGCTTTTGTTGGCGCAATGAGTAGACATGTAAACAGGGCTGAAGCATAAGCAATTCTACTAATCGAACCAAGCGGATGCTCTTGCTTTACTAGCACTTTAATCTCATTAGACATCATTTCGATTTTTCTCTCAAACACACACACACTTACCTTTACGGAAAGCTATCGACAACCTGAATACTGACGACCTCACGCTTTTTAAAACTAATGCGTAATCCGTTAGGACTTGGATCAGTAGACGCTTGGAAAGATGCAGAAGTAGTATCTCTGGGTACGTTAAATACGTTGAGATGAATATTTCAAACTGCTGCCTATCTAATAGCAGTCTAATCGTATCACAATACAATTAGGTTATTGAACTTTGGACAAAAAAGATTTATTCGCGTAATTGGACTTTCGACAAAAAAGATTTATTCGCGTAAATCTTACGCGAATAAAACAAATGATTAATGTTGTTTATAGGTTTCCACCTCTTTTATAGAATCTGCTGATTTTCGCCGTCACAAGTTTCTGGGTAAAAAGTAATAAATAAAACAATATTCGTAGTGAGATTACTTATTCAATTTGAAACCAAAATTACAAATACGTGTATTAATTTCGCACTTATATAAACACGGGTGCAAAAAAAGATAGCCACTATATCCCCCACACATAGTAATATCAACGACAAAGTTTGTTTGGGGAAATACCAATGACTATGCAGAAAAATATAGGACTTACGCATTGACAGAAAATACCAAATATGGGGTATCAATTTCAGGCATTCAAACCTGATTTTTCGATGATATTTTGGCGATCGCCACCCATCGGACGGTAATTGTCATCCATCCTGGAACGACCAAATTATGTTTATACACATGATGCCCCATTTGTACAGTGCGTAAGTCCTAATTTCGTTGTGTCAAATTAAATTTCGCGAGCGATATTTTCAGGGTTCAAACGATTGCTGGGCGGGGGATAGAGGCTATTTATAGTACAGGTTAGAGCGGGAGATGGAGGTGTGTCAAATTCAGGTGTCGTAAATTTTAGTAACGGGAGTGTCAGGATAGATGTCGTTGTTAGAGAGAATAAATCGGGTGAAACAATTTTGAGCAGGGGCGCAAGGCAGGAGTAGTGAGTCGCAAGGTAGGCTTAAGAGCAAACCGCAAGGTACTTCTAGGCGTGGTGAAAATCCACAGCGGAATCGTTCAGTTACCCCTTCGCTGAACGTGGTGTATACGAATGGTCATGAGTGACTATGTTTGTATACATTTCTTTGAGCGGTTGTTAGAAGTCAACAGTAATCTAATTGGGTGTATCTCAGATCTTGCACCAATGTCAGTAAGCCTGAAAAAGCCAGGTTTTTTGCGATCGCATCAACGAAATCTCAATGGTTGTGGAACTTTATTGAGAATGGTGCAAGATCTGAGGTGTATCTCACTTTTGTAATTGTCTGCGTCATTCCCACGAAAGTGGGAATCTAGTCGTCAGAACGTTGCCTGGATTCCCGTTTACACGGGAATGACAAACAGAAATTTAGGTTAAGGAATAAATTTGAAAATTTGAGATGCACTCATCTAACTTTTCAAAACTTTTCCTTAAATGGGTAATTTGGTTTTAAATTGATTGATTCGGTGGTTGACAAGAAGAATTCATGAAAATTGCTTACATTAAGCCTAGATTTTTGGATGAAAAAAGGGTTGGACTACTTCCCCATCACTTAAGATGTTGTTATGCTGGAGATGAGCGAAGATTTGAGCAAGGTTATGGAGAAACACTGGGAATTTCTGATCAATCTTACGGTGATGCAGGGGGATACAAGAGAGAGGAATTATTTGAATGGGCGGATGTTATCTACTGCATCAAAGTTCCTCAACCGGCTGACTATCAATATTTGAAAGAGGGTCAGGGATTAGTTGGGTGGATTCATCCATTCGGCGCATCAGGTCGTCATTTTTTGGCAAACTGTGGCCAGCCCAAAAATCTCTATCTTTTCGATGTAACTAACCGCATTTCTATACGGCACCACAATCAGAAGACAGAGACACTGCTAGTTCCAAGAGATATGACTAGAGGTAACAGTATTCTTGCTGGCTATGCGTCTACAATGCATGCCCTCATGTTACGAGGTGGTATCACTCAAAGCGATCAAGTCGCTATATTTGGCACAGGTAATGTAGCATTTGGGGCATATAAGTATTTGTCACAGCGGGGAATAGAGCCACTACTTCGTCGCCGAAGCAATGCCTCGTTTCTCAAGCACGAGCTTAAAACTCTGGATATCTTCATTAACTGTGTCGAGATTGAAGATGGAGATTTGCCAATTATCACGCGCGAAATGTTGGCTGAGATGAAGCCAACTGGATGGATCATTGACGCAGCAGCAGATACAGGTCGTGCAATTTCAGGGACACGAGCAACTAAAGTTCATGACCCAATTTATCAAAATGAACATGGACATCAGTTTTACGTCGTAGACAATTCACCAACTCTCCTTTATCGAGAAAGCAGTGAGGCTGTCAGTGAAGGATATAGCAAGCATTTCTGGTCTAAACCTATGAGTTATTGGTACAGTTCCGATTGTGTCAAGGACGATTACACATCTGATTTAGACTCTCCTCACTTTCTTCCTCATACTCTGTTCCCAGCATCAGAAGAAGTATTGTTTACCCCATGAGTAAACTAGTTCTAATTACAGGTGTTAGCCGTGGACTCGGCAGAGTTATGGCTGAAAAGTTCATTGAGAGCGGACATACTGTTATTGGATGTTCTCGCGAACAAGTAGAAATTACAAAACTTCAACAAAGGTTTGGCAAAGCTCATTACTTTGTATCATTGGATGTTACAGATGAAACAGGCGTCATAGCCTGGGCAGAGAGTGTTGACTCTAAGTATGGTGCTTCTATTGATTTACTGATTAACAATGCCGGCATTGTTAATTCTCTAGCGCCTTTCTGGACAGTTAATAGTTCAATCTTTAACCAAGTCATTGACATAAACATAAAAGGAGTTGCAAATGTTGTGCGTCATTTTATTCCTAAGATGCTAGAGCGAAATCAAGGTGTGATCGTTAATTTTAGTTCTGGTTGGGGACGTTACACTAGCCCCAATGCAGTTCCATATTGTACTAGTAAGTGGGCGATTGAAGGCTTTACCAGAGCGTTAGCACAGGAATTGCCATCTGGAATGGCTGCTGTTTCTCTTTGGCCAGGAGCAGTTCATACTGAAATGGCTACTTTTACTTACAAGGAGAAGGCAGAAAGCTACATATCACCTGAAAATTGGAGCCAGATCGCAGTTCCCTTCTTGCTTCAGATAGGGGCCAGCGATAATGGCAAGCCTTTATCTATCCCAACTGGCTAAAATAATAAACAGGATCCATTGGTTTCATCTCAGATTGTTCATAGCTATATAGACCTAAAACTCAAGCCGTTTCACACAGGAAAGTAAGACATGACTCCATCAAAAGTACCAGACTACAAAACTCAGTACGATAAGTGGGATGCAACCCGCATGGATGCTGAAGAAAATATGAATCATCAGGCCCGTTATGATAAATGGGCTTCGACCTATGACGAGGACGTGAAAAAGAGGAACTACAAAAGCCCTGAGCTCGTGCTTGATTTTTTGCTAGAACTATTGGAACTAGAAAAGATTCCATTCACTCCTAATACGCCTGGGCTAAGAGTCCTAGATGCAGGTTGTGGTACTGGTCTATTAGGCAAACTGATGATAGATGCAGGATTTTCGCAGATTGATGGAGTAGATATATCTCAGAAAATGGTTGATAAAGCTCAACAGCTAGGAATTTATCAAACCTTGCTTGGAGAATGCGATCTGCAAAAACCTTTGCCATCTTCCTTAGAAAATCAATACGATATTATTGCTTCTGCTGGAGTATTTACTCTGGACATGGTGTTTCCTCAAACATTAGCCTATCTTGTGAGAACAGCCAAGCCAGGATGTGTAATCGCAATTGGTTCTAGTTCTTCATGGTGCGAAAAGTATGATTTTGAAGGATTCTATCAAAAACTAAGTAGAGCAGGCTACATTGAGTTGCTTAAAGCAAACCTAAATGCTCCTTACGTAGCGAATCACAATTCAACAGAGACTTTAACAGCAAATTATTGGGGTTTTTTGGTGAAAAACAACAATGTTCAGATAGGGTAAGAAGTGAAGTGGTAGCTGATTAAAAACTCTCTAGTACAGGTCGGCGTAAATAAATAGACCACTATTGTGAGATACTAAATAATAAGCTTTTTGAGCTGTTTTGGTTAACAAAGTAGGAAATCAGGGTGTGGCAAGATTATTTCCAAAACCATTGAATTTAAGCGATTGTGAACGTTTGGAACTCCAGGAGTTGATAAACCGCCATAATACACCGCAACAGTTAGCACTGCGAGCAAAAATAATTTTATTAGCATCTGATGGTAAAAATCATCGCTCAATCGCCCGAATATTAGACATTAATAGACATACAGCTTGTTTATGGCGAGAGCGATGGCTGGCAACATCATGTACAGGAGGTTCAACAGTAACTCAACGATTGCAAGACTCTGAGCGTATTGGCGCACCAGTAAAATTTAATATGGAACAAGTTATAGAGTTATTTACGCTTGCGTGTTCACCTCCTGAAGACTATGGACGACCAACAAGCCATTGGACGGCACGAGAACTAGCAGACGAAATCATGAAACAGGGAATTATTGAAAGTATATCTATCCGGCATGTTGGAAGATTATTAGAAGAAGCAGAGCTTAAACCCCACCAGAGTCGCTACTGGTTAACCCCCCCCTGTCGATGAAGAATTTGACGCAAAACTGGATGATATTACTGGTTTATATATCACTGCAATTGAACGTCATCAAAGCGGAGAGCGTACAATCTCGATTGATGAAATGACTGGTATTCAAGCTACTGAACGTATAGAAAAAGACTTGCCGATGCGACCGGGTTTAGTTGAAAAAAGAGAGTTTGAGTACGTTCGTCATGGTACGCAAAGTTTAATTGCTAGTTTTGATATCGCTACTGGTCAAATTATTGAACCAAGTTGGGGAGACTCTAGAACTGAGGAGGATTTTGTCCAGCATATTCGTCGAGTCATTGAAAGCGACCCCGATGCGAAAAAATGGCATTTAATTATGGATTGCCTTAATACTCATCAGTCTGAGTCACTCGTTCGTTTAGTTGCAGAAAAAGAAGGTTTGAATCTCGATCTAGGTATTAAGGGAGAAAGCGGTATACTCAAATCCATGAAATCCCGTACTGCTTTTTTAAAAGACCCAAAACATGGAATAGTTTTTCATTATACCCCAAAACATTCTTCTTGGCTTAACCAAATCTCAATTTGGTTCAGTATTTTGGTTCGTAAATTACTTAAGCGTGCCAGCTTCACAAGTCAGGATGACTTCAAAACCAGAATCATCGAATTTATTAACTACTTTAATAAAACAATGGCTAAACCTTTTAAGTGGACGTATAAGGGTAAAGTTTTAGCTATTTAATGGTCAGTTTATTTCCGCCGTGCTGTACTAGTTAGAAAGAGGTAATATCCTGATGGTTGACTCATCTGCATTTGAAGCTTATGACTTATTGTCTCAATATTACGATAGCATGCAGACAAAGGCTCGGAACTATCTCCAAGTAGGTCAAACACTTGGCAGTTTGATCGGAAATAGGAAGACCTTGTTAGAAATAGGTGTAGGCACGGGACTGACGGTTGAAGCACTTTTATTAGGAAACCCAAGTTATGAAATTTGGGGCATTGACAACCATCAGCCTTTATTAGAACAGGCAAAGGAAAAGTTTAAGCATCAAGAGAATGTTCACCTTGATCTTCAAGACGTGCTGAATCTCAAATTGTCTAGAGAGTTTGACGTTGTCTATTCTAGGGGAGGAGCTTTATCACTAATGAACCTCCCTGATGGATGCTATTTTATCAGCCATATTATGGGCCGAGATGCAAACCTCAAAGCTTTGAAAGGCATTGCTAAGCATTTACAGAATGAGGGACTGTTTATCATCAGTGCCGAAAAGTATAAAAGTAGTGATGATGCACTTACAGACAGCGTTGTTTATTCCAAAGAAATCATGCTCGATGATGGCGTTATCCATCATCGGAAGGTTGAACGGAAGTCTATGAATAGTGAAGATTACATATTTTTTGACTTTTCTTTTCGCACAGATCAAGAGATTATTGGTAGAAAAGTGATAGAACTTTTTTCTTTGAACTATCAAGACTACCAGAAGCTATTTATGGAAGCGGGACTATATCCTGTGGAAATCGAATTAGAGAGAGATTTTCAAGTTTACTCGAAAGTCAAGCAGAAGCAAATCTAAGCTATTCTTGTATTTTGGATAGAGGCTCTGTCAAAAACCAAGATTTGAAAATAAAGCTATCTATGACTCTAAATGAACAGCAACTGCGTGTTGACTTGGCGGCAGCTTTCCGTTGGAGCGCACGCCTAAACTATCATGAGGGTATTGCAAATCACTTTAGTGTTTCTGTCTCAGATGATGGTAAAAAATTTCTCTTAAATCCTCAGGCTCGTCATTTTTCTCTCATCCGTGCAAGCGAATTGCTACTGTTAGATGCAGATAATCCAGATGCCTTATCTGGAAAAAATGTGCCAGAAGCAACTGCTTGGTTTCTTCACGCGCCTATTCATCAACATCTACCGCATGCCCGATGCATTATCCATGTACATACTCCGTACGCTACAACCCTGTGCTGTTTGCAGAATAAAGAGATTTTAATGCTCAATAATAAGGCCTGTCGATTTTATAAGTGTATTGCCTATGACTCCGAGTATAATGGTATGCCCTTGGATAAGGAAGAAGGAATGCGAGCTGTTCGACAATTAGAGAAAGATAAAAGTATTCTCTTTATGGGAAATCACGGGATACTGGTAATTGGTCAGACTGTTGCAGAGGCTTTTGATGAGTTGTACTATCTAGAGAAAGTAGCACAGATCCAGCTTTTAGCACTATCTAGTCGACAAAAATTGGACATTATTCCAGATGAGATAGCAGCTAAGACTCGCAAACAGTGGATTCAATATAGAGACTTTTCTTTAGCACATCTTGATGAGTTGAAAAAAATTTTAGACGCACAAGAGCCCGATTATAAGCTGTAGTACGAGTTAGGAATAGTTGCTTATTTTCTAAAAAGTTATGCCTCCCTTAGATTTGAAACAGTATTGTCTACTTACCTTCGATGAGAGAAAGGAGCTTAAGGTCGATATTGAAGGTAAAGATGCCTATAAGCTAGATAACTGGCTCCATCCGTGGCATATCAATATCCCTGCTAAATATACCGATGATCGAGAAGTATATCAGACCTTGATCAATCTTCATATTCGCGGAAATATCCAAATTGGAGACATTATTACAGGGATTAGGAGTTCATCTCTAACGAACTTAGCTCATGTAGCTAAAATTTTTACAGGTGAGTATGACACTATCTCGGAGTTTAAGTATTCAAGCGAAAAAGAGATTCAAGCCCTGACCAGAGTAACAGGTAGTACAAACGCTGAAATTTGCACAGATTTGCCAAAATCTATAGAAGATTTAACAGTAAAACTGAGGAAAAATGGACATGTTTTAATCCGAAACTTAGTTTCGATAGATGAGCATTCCATCGTTACGATTTTGGGTGGTGCTGGGCAGCTAATGGATTATCGTTATGGAAATACCGTACGAGAAAATATTAAAAACTCTCAGGCATTAAAAGTTACGACTTGGCCAAGAGAATTGATGCTTCCTGCACACAATGAAATGACTTACCACATTGAATTTCCCACGAAAATAGCCTTTTTGTGTCAGGAGCCATCTAAATATGGTGGGGAAACTTCACTCTATGATTGTGCTAAATCTTTTGAGTACTTATCGCGCGAAATGCAGCAAAAAGTTACTCATCAGGATGTTATATGCCGTAAGCGATATGTGCAACAAGATAATCACAATCACTATCCTAGCTGGCAACAAGTATTAGGAAAAGGATCATCTTTTAATGAGGCTATCGAGCACTTTACTTCGCTTGGTTATCAATGCAACTATTTCCTACCAGAAAACCAAGCAGTAGAGCAAAACGTAAGTTCTACCATCATCGAGACTACCCTGCCTCGTCCAATGGTTTACTCGTATCAAGGTAGGCAGTGCCTACATGCAAGTATGGTGCCATTGGTTTCTCACTGGTGCAATCAACTTTGGCCAGATGTAACTCCTCCATTAACCGTAACTTGGGAGAATGGAGAGCCAATCACTCATGATGAATTCAATGAGATGAACGAAGCGATTTTATCTGCACGTATTAACTATGGTGGCTGGCAGAAGAACGATGTACTCATCATTGATAATCTACGAATTGCTCATGGGCGTCTACCTTTTTTAGGTCAACGCTCTATTGGAGTCTTGATGGCTGAGCCAGCTCGTTTTGTTGCTGAAAAAGGAAACTGGGCGGTGTCATAGCTGACGGCTCGATAACTTTCAGGCACTTTCAAGGGGAGCATCCCAATTTGGCAAAAAGATGGGAAGAAGACAATAATATTCGCGAGATTTCATCGCGAATAAAAGGAGAACTGTACATCAACACCGGAATTCGAGAGAATTAATCCCACATTCCGCACCCCATAGCCGCGAAAATTTACAAGCGATCGCAACTGGCACAGGCGATCGCTAAATATAGTGCTTTTGTACTATATAAGTAACGCAACAGGCACAGGGCGATCGCTAGTTGATAGTACATGAGTATTAATTTAATCCGATTCCGAAAGCTTAGTCAACGCATGAGAAGTCGCTGCAAAAGGAAACAAAGAGTGAAATATTTATGAGAAGATAGGTAGGGCTTGCTGAATAAGTCTTTAAAGCGAATCTAGAAGCCACACAGGTTACAAAATGGTTGTTTCGTTGCTCAGTTTCCTTTCTTTACCTAGCGATCGCGCTTTGATTGTGCAAGGGTTTTGAGACTCTAGATGTTAAACAAGTGCACTTGTTTGGTGAAAAAAGGCTTAAACCCCTTATCTGGACTAGATTACACATTCATTCAGCAAGCCCTACCTAGGGCTTGCTGAAAAAGTAATAAAAAAGCAAGACCAGGATTGGTCAGTTATTCAAGCAAGCCCTAAATATAAGTTCTTGTTTTTTTTGATTGGCTAAACTATAACTTTCAATAATATTAGAGCCGAAAAAAGGTGTTATTTTCAAAAATAGACATAAAAAAGCACTCTTAGAGCGTGACAGTTGAGTAGAAAGATTCATTACTAAAAAAGTAATAGCAATTGCAGTTTTAGAAGTATGAGACAGTTTCGCCATCACTCTACCCAGGCTAAATCTTCTTTTAGCTTGTCCAAACTTTCCCTCAATAGAATTACGAATCCTTTCGTCATCTTTAGCTTGCTTCTTTTTTCTTTACTCACATTTTTGTTTTTTATCGCTTTTCTCCGGTCTTTTTGGGATACACGACGTTTTTTAGCTACTTCTAGATAGTCTTTTCTTGCTATCTGTCGATATGTTCTTGTTTTTATCTAATTGACCCAATACCTGTTTATAAAGTAAGTCTATAATTTTTCTGTCTGCTTTCTCGCTTGATTTAGTAGCCCTAAATCTGTTGGATAGCTGATGTCACCCGGCGTACAAGTGGCATCTAATATTAATTTTCCTCTATTTTTTGGTTGACTTTCCTCTGTTTCGGATGAGCGCACAGCATTAGCCAGTCCGTGAGCGTCTTCTGTTTTTTTTCCGCCTCTTGAGAAGATGTTTTCTCTAGCATCTTCTTCACCATTTGTTGATTTATTTTCTTGACAAATTCAGCACTGATTCTTTCTCGAAAGTGAACTAGCATTGATGCATCAAATGGAGCGTCATTACTATAAGATGACATCCCTATAAAATACTGTAGATAAGGGTTTTCTTTGATTTGTTCTACTGTTTCCCTGTCACTTATGCCTAGTTTCTCTTTAATTATTAATGCGCCTAACGCCATCCGAAATGACTTTGCTGGTGCCCCCATCTCTGCGGAGAAAGATAAAGAATATTCCGACTCAAATTCTCCCCAGGGTATTAAATCAGCCATAATGACCCAACGATTATCTGATGATAACTTTCCCT
>NZ_KK073768.1:69526-72653 GCF_000582685.1 [Scytonema hofmanni] UTEX 2349 | reverse complement strand
GCATCCAAGCCTCTGCTGCTTCAATTGCGATTTCTGCTTCTTTGGAACGGGCTTGTTTGAGTCCAAAAATATCTGAGGTTAACCATCCAACTATGTCCCCTTGTTTTGACCAAGGTACTTCGTCAAGACTAACCTCTGTATCTTGTAATTTAAATAAAAATAGTTTATCTTCTTGCTCATGAAAATTTGGCTCTAAAGAAGCAAGAACAAGTGGAGAATGAGTAGTTACTAAAGCCTGTATCTTCATCCTGGGTTGTAATTCTGTTACCACAGATAAAATAGCTGGTAAAATCACCCTCTGCCAACGAGGATGCAAATGAGATTCAATTTCGTCAATTAGTAAAACTATCTGATTTACTGGCTTTTGTTGTCGCAGTTCGGAAGCTTTTTTATGTTCGTACCAAGTCCACACTAGTAAATAAGCTAGTCCCAGAATACGCTTCATTCCGGCTGATGTTTGAGTGACAGGAACATTCCCGTAAGGTAGGTTCACTGTAGGAATATCGCGCACGTCTTCAATAGAAACTCGCGTTGTTTCTCCCACTTCTATCCATTCGGAAGGGTGAGGTGCAAGTTTTTTAATGACATTAGAAAAGAGTTCAAATGGATATTTATTGGGTTGATTCTGCCATGTAACCCAATCTTGAATTAGACCATTACAAATAACTTTACCTTTTGACTTTAATCCATTCCAAAGTGTATTTGGATTAAAGTCAAAAGGAATATCGCGTTGGCGAGCTGGGTCAAAAATGGAAAAACTACCATCAACCCGCACATAAATAACTACTTCTTTTAATAAAGGCGGCATTTGTAAATTACGCCATTGCTGTTCAGAAAAATCAAACTGGCTCTGATACTCTCTTATATTTTTTTTATTGCTAACTACGGCTGTAATTTGTGGATTTTCACCTCTGACTCGCTGTGGGTACGCTGGTTGCTCCGCCCAATTTGTAGTCATCACCCACCATGCAATATCGAGTAAAAAACTTTTACCTAAACCATTATCACCCGTAAATATATTGAGCCTATCGGCAAATGCGACATCAAAATGGGCAGCAGGACCAACTTGTTGGAGGTGAAGTTCTTTTAACATTTGGCTCTCATACACAAATTTATATTGATCAACTTACTTCTTGTAAATTAAAATTGGATAGCTCAATAGCAGTTAATCATTTTTAATGAATCCCTACAATATCCTTAATCAGACTGAACTTCAGTGTGTTAGTGATGGCATGACCCGACCCCTACTAGAAAATTGCGAGACTGCCTCACATATCCTGATTTTAGTCTGGCCACAACTTGGGGATTTTGATAGCCTTGAATATGCATGGTGGTTACAGCGCAAAGCTAAAAAATTGCCTCCTGAAAAACTCGCTATTCGTGCAGTGGGAATTGGCTCACGCACCTCTGGAACAAGATTCTGTCAATATACAGGATTTTCAGCCCAAAATTTATTTGTTGAACCGAATGCAGAACTACATCACCAACTCAAACTTTATTCTGGTCTGAATCTGACTCTACCTGGACTTTCCCCTGCTCAGAAAGCTTGGCTAAATCTAATGTTAATGTGTGCAGGGTTTGGAAGTCCGGGAACGCTAAGAGAAGTTTTTCGGGGATACAGGGGAGATCGTCAAGCCCCTCAACTCATTGAAGATGATGAAATTATTCAAGGTACTCCTCTACCTGCTTTTAAAGGCTCGTTTTTCCGATTAGCTGGCCCAAATGGTTTTCAACGTCCTTTTGAATTAGCAACTCTCCGACTACGTAATATGGTGGAAGTTCTAAGCAATTGGCACACTTATGTACCAAATTCTGCCTACTTAACTCAGCGTGGTGGAACTTTTTTGTTTGATAGCAAAGGCCAGTTAATTTACTCTCATCGAGATCCAGGAATTTTGGGCTTTGCTGCTAATATGAGTCAGCCTCTATCATTTTTATCCTTGATCGAAGCAAATAGCTTTACGATGGGTGATGCGTAAAGCCCCCGAATGCGCTTTGCTCCCATTCAGGGGATATAAGCGATCGCTCTGGTGAAATGAGGAAAAAGCAAAAAGGGTGTGAGTCGGATGTTTGCAGTTTGCTTTAGCGAACTCACAGTCTTTACTCAAGCTGTTCGTAATCGTTCAATGTCCTTCATAGGAGAGGCACCAAACATCCGAGAATATTCGCGACTAAACTGTGAAGGACTTTCATACCCCACCTGATAGGCTGTATGGGTCGCATCGACATTCTCGGCAAGCATTAGGTGACGCGCTTTCAATAGTCTTAATTGCTTTTGATATTGCAGCGGACTCATCGAGGTGACTTCTTTGAAATGGCGATGGAACGAGGAAGGAGACATATTGGCTTGAAGAGCTAGATCCTCAACCCGCAGTGGCTTTGTAAAATCAGCCTTGATAAGTTTTATCACTTCAGCAATGCGCTGCATATTGCTGCCCGATGTGGCAATTTGGCGAACTGCTTCACCTTGTTCACCAATTAACAAACGGTAGTAGATTTCGCGGACGATCATTGGTGCTAGGAATGGAATATCCTGCGGTGTGTCCAAAAGCCGTGTCAGCCTGATAGCACAATCAATCAACGATGGATCGGCATCGCTGATGAACCAGCCTCTAACCGAGTTTTCTTTCTTACCCATGCCTGGGTTAGTTTGAGCAATAATGTCACAGAGTTGAACGGGGTCTAAATCTAGCTTAAATCCTAGATACGGCTTCGCTTCGGTCGCCTCGATCGCCAATCCACAAAGCGGCAAATCCACCGAAACCACTAGATATTGAGCTACGCCATACTGATAGGTTTCCTCATTTAGCAACACTTCTTTTTTGCCTTGAACGACAATGCCGAGAATCGGTTCGGCGACTCCCTGCATTGTGGCTAAAGTATCAGATTGCCGCATGAATTCTAACTGATTAATCGCCGTTGGATGAACACCGTTTCCCCTAGTGTCAGTGTGCCGAGCGACTAATGCTGCCAGTTCGTCACACTTGCTGATTGCCGCTTCATAGTTCAGTGTTTCAATCACCACGCGCTCATTCCTGACTGATACCATCCTCATAGGCTCATTATAGAGAATATTTCTCCCTTGCCAACGCCTGACTTGAGAGGATTAGGCAATCATCTGCAAGGT
>NZ_KK073768.1:53424-69426 GCF_000582685.1 [Scytonema hofmanni] UTEX 2349 | reverse complement strand
ACGCTGTTTGGGCAATATCTGAAGGGCTGCGTCAGGAATCGAAGAACATTCGCGTGACCATCATATCCCCTGGCGTAGTTGAGACCGAACTTGGCTCTGATATCACGGATGATGCAGCTAAAGGCTTCTTGAAAGAACTCCGCAAAACTGCCCTCACCCCTCAGGCGATCGCCCGATCTGTCTTATTTGCTGTGTCTCAACCAGATGATGTCGATGTCAACGAAGTCATTGTCCGCCCGACAGCCAGCGCCTTCTAGGCATCGAACAACATCACTCCTCCGTCCCCTCTTTGCGTCATGAGCTTGATTGACACAGACAGGACACTTTTTTTACCGACTTGAAAAAAAACCTATGAGCCTTACCGCCTTCCGCACTCTTGGACACTCCGGCTTGATCGTCAGCCCGCTCACCCTTGGCACCATGACCTTCGGCACCCCGCGATGGGGTGCGCCCGATGAGGTTTCTGAGTCCATCTTCCATGCCTATGTCGATGCTGGCGGCAACTTCATCGACACCGCCGATGTGTATGCCAAGGGTCGCAGCGAGGAACTGATTGGTAGCTATATCGCCGATCGCAGCCTGCGCGACCAACTAGGGAAAAGCAACCAAGTTCAGCTTTCATGGCGGCGAATCGGGCAACGCGAATGCGGGCGGCAACGGACGCAAGAACATGCATCGGGCGCTTGAGGGTTCGCTGCGCCGCCTCCGTACCGACTACGTTGACCTCTACTGGATGCACACCTGGGATATGGTGACGCCCGTTGAAGAAGTACTACAGTCGCTCGGCGACCTGGTACGCGTCGGCAAGATCCGCTACTTCGGCTTCTCAAATGTGCCAGCCTGGTACACTGCCAAGGCAGCGGCGATCGCCCTGTGCTAGTGGCGTCGTTATTCAATACATCCGTACTAAAATTTAGCGATCGCCTGTGCCAGTTGCGTAAGTCCTGTAAGTGTTCAAGTCACATTTAGCGGTTGATGGTTTAGTAATTGCTCTGATTGTCCGAACCCTAAACACAGCCAAGTAAATTATCTGTTTTTAACGCCTCTGGTAACTAGCGATCGCTGTTTTTTTTTCTGTATTCTCCTTATTCACTTTTTGTTTTGCTTGTCAATGCGTAAGTTCTAGGGTCAGCCCTTTCAAGGTGAACGTTTGTACTATGAAATAAATAATATTTTTCACCCAATTTCGGTATTTTGGGCGATTGCGATCGCTTAATTTACAGTCCAAAAATTTGGAGTTTATCCATAATTTATTTCTTCAATTGCAGTCAATGCCTGAAATACGGTTAAAAATTGGATAGTACATATGCTCACCTTGAAAGGGCTAGTTCTAGGGTACAGCCCTTTCAAGGTGAACGTTTGTACTATGAAATAAATAATATTTTTCACCCAATTTCGGTATTTTGGCGATTGCGATCGCTTAATTTACAGTCCAAAAATTTGGAGTTTATCCATAATTTATTTCTTCAATTGCAGTCAATGCCTGAAATACGGTTAAAAATTGGATAGTACATATGCTCACCTTGAAAGGGCTAGTTCTAGGGTACAACAATGTTTTAAGCACTATAGATATTAGTATGCATCCTGACTCCGATCTATTCAGCACCAAATATATCCCACCATGCACTCCTACTGAAGAAGTATTGTCAGCTATATGGAGTCAGGTTTTAGGGGTAAAAATCGGCAGAAAACACAACTTTTTTGAAGCAGGAGGAGATTCTTTAAACGCAACCCAAATCATTGTTCTTACAGAAAAAGCTTTGGGTGTGCTGTTGACCCTAAATTTATTTTTTGAATCACCTACAATTGCTGATTTAAGCTCTCGGATAGAAGCTCTTCACCAAGCTGAACCTGGATTATCAGTAACCACTATCGAACCAGCATCCCGCTCCACAGAATTGCTACTTTCCTTCCCCCAGCAGCGAATGTGGTTTTTTGAGCAATTTGTAGAGAGAAGTGCTACTTACAGTATGCATAGACTACTACATTTGGTAGGGTATCTCAACGTAGCCGCTCTAGAGAAAAGTTTGACAGAAATCGTGCGTCGTCATGAAATTCTGCGTACCACCTTCCGCAGCGTCGATGGCACTCCCATACAAGTCATCGCGGCTAGTTTGGCTGTAACTGTTCCAATGGTGGACTTGCAGCATTTACTAGAAGTAGAACAGGCAGCGGAGGTGCAGCGGTTGGCTAAGTACGAAGCCCAGCAACCTTTCGATCTAGTTAACGGTCCCCTACTGCACGTTACTCGGCTTCAACTAGCAGAACAATCCCACGTACTGCTAATAACGATGCATCATATTATTGGCGATGGCTGGTCGTGGGTAGTATTTTTCAGGGAGTTGGGTATCTTATATCAGGCATTCTTTCAATGATAGGGCATTTACAAACTTTACTAGCAGGAATTGTCGCCAACCCCGAATATCCCGTTTCTAAATTGCCACTACTTACTGAGTCGGAACGGCATCAGCTACTGGTGGAGTGGAATAACACCCAGATAGACTATCCCCAAGACAAGTGTATCCATCAGATATTTGAAGCCCAAGTAGAGCGAACTCCTGATGGTGTAGCAGTTGTATTTGAAGAACAGCAGCTTACCTACAGGGAGTTAAATTGTCGTGCCAATCAATTAGCACAGTACCTGCAAACTTTAGGAGTAGGTCCGGAAGTCTTGGTGGGCATATGCGTCGAGCCTTCTATTGAGATGATCGTAGGGATTCTGGAAATTTTCAAAGCTGGTGGGGCTTATGTACCATTAGACCCAGATTATCCCAAGAACGTCTGGCTTATATAGTGTCAGACTCGCAAGTATCAGTGCTAGTAACTCAGAAAAAATTAGTTGACCAATGTTCCAATTATCAGGGGCTTACAGTTTGCTTGGATACAGATTCAGTAAACCAAAAAGTTTTTCCCTAAAGAGCGATCACTAATCACTCTTACGTATACTAAAGTGCTATAAACTACTAAATAGGGCTTGCTGACAAAGTAGGAAAAGGTAATACTGTGGGGATTGTAAACGTTATACGTCTTGTTAAGTGCAAGAAAAAAGGATAAAATCACCCAAAACCCTTGCATTACCATTGTTCGTCGGTACAGTTAGTGTAATTAGTAACTATGTACAGAAAACAAGAGCAACCTGCAATTCCACCGGAAAATTTTGAACTGACCAATGAGTGTAAGCTATCACAAGATAATCGCTGGGTAATGATGGCTTCGTTAATACCTTGGTCAGAGTTTGAAGAGGAATATGCATCGAAATTTAATGAAGAAATGGGTGCACCGGCCAAATCGTTTCGGATGGCGTTAGGGGCATTAATAATTAAAGAGAAACTGGGCATCAGTGATAATGAATCAGGAGATTTTAAAACACAAGTCGAAGACTTTAAAGACTACACCGGATTTTATCCAGAATCCGTTCATGTTGATAAAATTTATCGCACAAGAGAAAACCGAGATTGGTGCAGAGAAAGAGGTATTAGAATCAGTGGTGCCCCTCTAGGAAGACCGCCAGCCAATGTTAGTAAAGAAAAAAAGAAACAAGCCAAAGATGACGAGAGAATTCGTAATTGTATTGAGGGGAAATTTGGGCAAGGTAAAAGAAGATTTAGCCTGGGTAGAGTGATGGCAAAACTTTCTCACACTTCTCAAACTGCAATTGCTGTTACTTTTTTAGTAATGAATCTTTCTACTCATTTATCACGGCTTTTTTACGCTTTTTTATGTCGATTTTTTAAAACTGCGCCTTTTTTACAGTCTTTGATTAGTGAACATTCTGTTTTGATTGATGCAGTATAATATAAATTTATCTAATCTCATTGCTTGAATAATTTACTAATCCTCCTATCGCGTTTTATTGAGTTTTTCAGCAAGCCCTAAGTAGATTCAGTTTTGGGGAGACGAAGCTCATAGTTGTACAAACCAGCTATGAGATTAAATCTCAAACCAAATCTTTTTCTACGATTGCGATAACGGTCAGACAAAATTTTAAATATCTTGAGTTTCCGATTAATATGCTCACCCACAACGCTCAGTTTACCAGGTCGTCCTGTTTTCAGCTTGCTTCGCCAAGAGCGATCGCAGTTCAGGTTTCTTTGACCATAATATAGCATCAGTTAGACAACGCTTATGTCAAGCTACATCTGAGGATGTGGGAGAGTTGACACCACATTTGCATAAACGTGCAGAGGTGCTAGCTGAACGCGCCAAGAAAAAGCTGACAGCACGGGGACAAAAGGAAGCTGAGGAAATGAAGAAGATTTTAGAGGAACAACGCGATCGCATTTTCAAAACTAAACAAGAAACCGAACAACCCCTACAGTTTTCGTTATTTGCTGAAGAAGAGTTGCGTCAGTTAGAAGCAGACCGTCGCCATTGGGATAAGCGGCTAAATATGCTAGCTGAAGAGTTGGTGCGCGAACCCGCGCGAATTGAAGCAATTTATGAAGTGAAGGCGGTACGCGTTGAACCTGTAGGTATAGTTTATTTGTATCCAGTTAGCGGTTAGTTGTTAATTTGCAGTAATTGATTCTTAAATCTATGACTTATGCTGAAATTTTTTCAACAGAAACTTGATGCATAATTCGCTCTTTTAACGAATCTGCTGCAACTGCTGCAATAGTTTCCCAATCTTCTTGTTTCAACAACACCGCAAGCAATTCGCGTAGTATCTCTCGATTAGAGATAAACTCTTCGCCATAAAGTTCATCTGTTCCCAAAACAACGAGTAGGTGTTCTCTTACTTCTGGTGTAGGTAATCTTAATCTTTGAAGTAATTTCTCTCTTGCAGTTTTTACCGCAATTTTTGTAGCTGTTCCTAAATTACAATTATTCAGCAGCAACCGCACTTCTCGATTAAGAGAAATACGTAATGTTGTTAAACGTCCTAAAAGTTCCAGGTTAAGCATTAGGTCGCCAAACCCAGAACCCCAATCCAATCCAGCACCAATGTTACCACCGACTTTATCCTCAGCTTCAACACCTTTTCGCAACCATTTTTCATCAAACAATAAATCCATCGAATTTACTGCATTTTCTTGATTAAAAGTGCTTTGAATATAATTAGGTTCTTCCTGATTCATTAACTTCACCTCGCTACCTTATTCAGAAGAACGACGAACTCCATACTCAAAATAAACCAAGTCTTCGTAATCCTCATCCTCTCCTAAATCAATCATCCCTTGATTATCATAAAATTCTTCTGCTCCTGGTAGCGAATGCAACCCAACTCTACCCTCGTAACCTAGTTCGATACTGCGGTTTCTGGCAAATGCTAAGAGTGCAGTACCAACGCCTTTTAATTTGGACGGACGTTGAATAAATTCCCGGTTCCAAGGCGCAGAAGCAATTCCATCAATGTATACTAACCGTTTACCCTCACTGATACGCGAACCGTGCATTTGAGTTTCAATCAGCATTAACCCTTGAGTTTCGCCTTCGTACTCAATTGCATAGCCTTCGCGGTTTGGTTGTCTGTGAATAACGAACTGAAGTTTAAACTCCCAGTCCCAAAATTTATCTTCTTGTCCGTACAATCTTAATTGTTCTTTCCACTCTGAGGCATAATCATTGACGTGCTTTTGCACTAATTCTACTAAATCTGCTTCCACGGTCATGCTATCTTGACCGCGAATTAGTTGTATTTTTGTTCGCATCGCACCAATATCGTGTGCATTAGCAGATTTTGATGTTATCAGATTAAGTAAACAAACTGTACCAGACTCAAAGACCGCAAAGGAGAAACGATGGCAATTGACCCAGAAATCACCAGACATAAAGAGTGGTTGGGTTTTCTCCAGCCTGTAGGGTTGGTAGTATCTCCCCCGGCGTTGGTAAAGGCGCAGGCGGTGGTCAACCGCAATATTGTAGATTTGCAACAATTATTGCTGGCTGCGGTTGATGAGGATGGCTATATTGCTGATTTTCCGGCTTTTGTGGTAAATGTATTAAGCTGGGCTGATAGTGACCTTGTTAAACCATCACTAGAATACGAGATAGCTTTAACTGATTACAGCGAAATTCTTGCGCCTACCTATATTGTGCCTGACCCGGATAGCGACAAGCCGCAGATTTTGGTGCAAATAATTTCTTCTGGTACTGACTTGGATGTAGTCGCACCAGAATTAACTAAGTCTAGCAGTGGTTGGCACGCCAGCCCCCAAGCTAAATTTGAGCGGTTGTTGCGGGAGACGCAAATACCCATAGGTTTGTTGTGTAATGGTGGGTTGCTGCGTTTGGTGTATCGTTTGTTAGAAAAATTACTAATTTGAGAAGGGGAGCGCCTGTCTTATCGGGCGTTAGATGTGGAGCAAATTGGCTCGGTGTATGAGGGCATTATGGGTTTTGCTGTAGAACGGGCAGAAAGTCCGAGTATTGGAGTTTACAGCAAGCCCAAGGGGTCAAAGGTTTCTACGACGGTGGTAGTAGATGTGACGGCGATTTTGGCAGCAAAGTCAGCTGACCGTCAGAAGTTACTGAAGGAATGGGCAAATTGTGAGGTATCAGGGAATGTCCTCAAGGAACTGAAGGCGGCACAGACGTTAGAAGATGTAGTGATTGCACTAGGTCGTAAGGTATCGCGGCAAACACCTAATTTGTTGCCTGTGGGTTCGCTGTACTTGCAGCCAGGGGAAGAACGCAGGCGTTCTGGTTCGCATTATACGCCCAGGTCACTCACTAAACCGATTGTGGAAACAACGCTGCGTCCGGTGTTGGAAGCGTTGGGAGAAAAACCGACTGCGGAACAGATTTTATCTTTGAAAGTTTGTGATTTGGCGATGGGTTCTGGTGCGTTTTTGGTAGAAACCTGTCGTCAGTTGGCTGAGAAGGTGGTGGAAGCGTGGGAACGCGAGGAAAACAATACTCGTATGGGAATTGGCGATCGCAACCAGAATACGATAATTAACAGCGATCGCAACCAGAATACGATAATTAATAACGATCGCAATCAGAATACGCTAATTGACAGCGATCGCAACCAGAATGCGACAATTAGCAATTATGGCAAAGAAGAACCTTTATTAATTGCGCGTCGCTTGGTGGCGCAAAGGTGTTTATATGGCGTGGATAAAAACCCGTTTGCGGTGAATTTGGCGAAGTTATCTTTATGGTTGGTGACGCTGGCGAAGGATTTACCGTTTACATTTCTTGACCATGCCCTCAAGTGTGGGGATTCGCTGGTAGGGTTGAGGAAGGAGCAGATTGGGTCTTTTGGGAAGGATGCAACTGACGATTTACCGCTATTTGTATATTTAAAAGAGCAACGGTAATTATCAAACCACAAAGTTATTAGATAATCGAGAAGTTTCCCAGATTTCTGCATTTATGTTCCATGCTGGCGGAAATGAGAATCCGGTGGTGCTATTAGCAAATGACAACAAAAGTTTTCTGGGGAGTAAGATATATGGTCAGGGTTTTGTTTTTGATGACTCTGATGAAAAAGCGACATCCATTGCAGAAATGCACCGCTTGATTGAGAAAGATGCAAAAAATGCTGAAAGAATTTTTCCTTACATTGGTGGTGAAGAAGTAAATAGCAGCCCAATTCACGCGCATCATCGCTATGTTATCAATTTTGGTGAGATGAGCGAAGATGAGGCGAGGCAATATCCTGATTTAATGAAGATTGTAGAAGAAAAAGTTAAGCCTGTGAGATTAGCTCAAAATCGTGAAATACGCGCACGTTATTGGTGGCGTTTCGGTGAAACTACACCTGCTTTGTTTAGAGCGCTCACGGGACTAAATCAGGTAATAGCCTGTTGTCAAACAAGTAAATATAGAAGTTTTACATTTTTACCTTCAAATATAGTTTTTAGTCACAAAATAGTAGTATTTTCCATTGATGATTTTGCCTCTTTTTGTGTAACGCATTCTCGTATACATGAAATGTGGGCATTATTCTTAGGATCGACTATGAAGGATGATCCTGTATATACTCCCTCAGACTGTTTTGCAACCTTCCCCTTCCCTGAAAACTGGGAAACTAACCCCACCCTAGAAGCTGTAGGCAAAGAATACTACGAATTCCGCGCCGCTTTAATGGTTCGCAACAACCAGGGACTAACCGATACCTACAACCGCTTCCACGACCCAGAAGAACGCGACGCTGATATCCTAAAATTACGCTTACTGCACGCCGCAATGAATAAAGCCGTCCTCGAAGCTTACGGCTGGAGTGACATCCCTACCGATTGCACCTTCCTGCTAGACTACGACGATGAGGAAGACGAAGAAGAAACCAGCAACGGACGACAGCGAAAAAAACCTTGGCGCTACCGTTGGACAGAAGAAGTGCATGATGAAGTTTTAGCACGCCTACTCGACCTTAACCAAGAGCGAGCAAACATGGAAATTCTCGGCGGTAAAGCAGCACAAAAGAAAACCAAGGCTAAAGCTAGTAAGAAGAAAGCTAGTAAACCGCGTAAAATGAAAGAAGATGTACCAATAATACTAGGGTTAAATGTGGAGTGATTTGAAGTTTAAACACATTAATTAAACAACAGGTATAAATATGACAATCAAAGACCAACTTTTCCAAGAAATTGAGTCAGCACCAGATGAACTAATAGCCGAAACACTTAATTTTTTGCGCTTCTTGAAAACAAAAGAAACCCAGGTACAACCAAAATTAAATCAAGTAGAATCTACCATAACACCTACAGTTAATTCTACAGGAATATCACTTCTAGAACATCTAAAAACTATAGGTAATTGGGAAGGCGATGATTTAGAGGAGTGTCTGAGGCTAGTCATTGCTAGTCGCGGTCAAGCGAAATTTGATGATAATAATCCCTTTGAATAATGTACTTACTCGATACAAATCACTGTAGTCTTGCCATTTTAGGAAATATCAATATACTAAATCGTCTGCTTGAGGTCGAAAATAGTTTAATTTCAACCTGTGTTATTGTGCAGGGAGAATTGATAGATATGGCAGTACGTTCTCAAAGACAACAAAGTAATTTAGCACTAATCATAAATTTTCTTAGGGGTATATATATCTATAACATTGAAAAAGAAACTGCTAATATCTACGGGCAACTCAAAGCTGATTTATTTAATCAATTTGCACCCAGAGAAAAAAGCAAGCGGAGAAAAACTAAAATAACTGATTTAGGTTTTGGTGAAAATGATTTGTGGATTGCAGCGATCGCTCTACAACACAATCTTACCATCGTCTCAGCCGATAGCGATTTTCAGCGCATTAAAGAAGTAAAAACATTATCTGTTGAATCGTGGCTGACAAGCTGAAAAATTATACTTTTTTTTAATCACTGTTTCTCCTGTTAAGGAGAATCGACTCATGAAAATTCAATCCCTACAGCTAAAATATTTTAAGAAATTCCGGTCTTCTACATTTGATTTCACAGATTCAGAAACTGGGTTGGCGCGAGATATTATTGTTCTCATCGGCATGAACGGTGCTGGAAAAACAAGTCTTTTACAAGCGATCGCTTCAACACTGGGCACAGCAACCGGACGATTAAAGGAACCCTCCGATTTAGAATGGGCAGGATTTAACTATGAACTGCTTGGGAGTAACTGGGGAAGATTTGAGCCAGAGGTAAATGTACAAGTGCAGTTCTCATCTGCTGAACTCCAAGCTGTACGAGATTTTCAACAGAAATTACGAGAAATGGGTCGTGATTTGCAGCCTCCTGCTGAAAAGCATATTGTTACCCTTAAATGGCGAAATGGGCGTGTTCAAGCAGATAGTGCTGCTGAATTATTTCAATTTAAAGGGCGAGAATACGCTAAACAGCTACAACGTGCTGAAGGATTTCAAGTATTTGACCGAGTGGGTACAATTCTTTGGTACACAGAACAGAGAACTTCAACTAGCCTGACTACCGAAGATCCAAATCGCAAACTAGAAATCACAGAAGACATTTTGCGCGATCGCCTTTCTAAGTGGCGACAATTCCATCAAAATGAACTTGGTTGGTATCGCCCATCCCGAACACCCTGACCGAGAATTAGTAGACTTGCTGTTTTTCCCCACAGGCGGTGGTAAAACCGAAGCTTACTTAGGGTTTGCTGAAAAAGTAATAAAAAAGCAAGACCAGGATTGGTCAGTTATTCAAGCAAGCCCTAAATATAAGTTCTTGTTTTTTTTGATTGGCTAAACTATAACTTTCAATAATATTAGAGCCGAAAAAAGGTGTTATTTTCAAAAATAGACATAAAAAAGCACTTTTAGAGCGTGACAGTTGAGTAGAAAGATTCATTACTAAAAAAGTAATAGCAATTGCAGTTTTAGAAGTATGAGACAGTTTCGCCATCACTCTACCCAGGCTAAATCTTCTTTTAGCTTGTCCAAACTTTCCCTCAATAGAATTACGAATCCTTTCGTCATCTTTAGCTTGCTTCTTTTTTTCTTTACTCACATTTTTTGTTTTTTTATCGCTTTTCTCCGGTCTTTTTGGGATACACGACGTTTTTTAGCTACTTCTAGATAGTCTTTTCTTGCTATCTGTCGATATGTTCTTGGTTTTTTATCTAATTGACCCAATACCTGTTTATAAAGTAAGTCTATAATTTTTTCTGTCTGCTTTCTCGCTTGATTTAGTAGCCCTAAATCTGTTGGATAGCTGATGTCACCCGGCGTACAAGTGGCATCTAATATTAATTTTCCTCTATTTTTTGGTTGACTTTCCTCTGTTTCGGATGAGCGCACAGCATTAGCCAGTCCGTGAGCGTCTTCTGTTTTTTTTTCCGCCTCTTGAGAAGATGTTTTCTCTAGCATCTTCTTCACCATTTGTTGATTTATTTTCTTGACAAATTCAGCACTGATTCTTTCTCGAAAGTGAACTAGCATTGATGCATCAAATGGAGCGTCATTACTATAAGATGACATCCCTATAAAATACTGTAGATAAGGGTTTTCTTTGATTTGTTCTACTGTTTCCCTGTCACTTATGCCTAGTTTCTCTTTAATTATTAATGCGCCTAACGCCATCCGAAATGACTTTGCTGGTGCCCCCATCTCTGCGGAGAAAGATAAAGAATATTCCGATTCAAATTCTCCCCAGGGTATTAAATCAGCCATAATGACCCAACGATTATCTGATGATAACTTTCCCTCAAATGGAAGCTCAAAACTTTCTGCTGGAATTGGAGTTGATTCTTCTTTTCGGTACATAGTTACATTGGATACACTATGTTGGGACTGACCACTGTGATGCAAGGATTTTGGGCTATTTTACCTTCTTGTCTTGCACCTGAATATACTTCTTTGGTCTGAGAATCTAGAAGCTGTAACCTTTTCTTTTTTTCAGCAAGCCCTACGTGGGAATTGCAGCGCAGGGACGAAGCTTAATACATCGACCACGCGATCGCTCTCACTACGAACGCTTCCCAGCTTGGCATACCAGCTTTTATCGTTCTGTAGAAGCAACTAGCGTTACCCCATTTTCACCTCGTGCCATTGACCGGGGTATCGCCGCTATCACCGTCGCCTTGGCGCGTTTAGGACATCCTGGCATGACTGCACCACCCCGCGCTATCGAGATTTTACAACATCGGCAGGATTTAGAATATGTTGTCGATGCCATTAGCGATCGCGCAGAAATGCACGATAAAGAACTTGATGCTGTGGAAGCCGAAGCCCTGCGTCAAAAAGTTCGAGGACGGGTGAAAGATTTACTGGACACTTGGGAACACATCGCCAGTCAAAAAATTAGCTTGCAATACCAACAAGAAGTAGGGCAAGCACCGCCATTATTATTTGACCCCCTTGACCCAGAACTTGAAAAGCAACCAATGGAAGCACGCAAGTTCAAAGCACAACGCAGCCTGCGGGATGTGGAACCAACAGTAAACTTGTGGGTTTGCAACCCTGATGGTTTTGAGGTGGAGGAGGAGGAGAAATGAAAACGAACCGCCAAGACGTAGAGAAGAAAGAGAAATGAAGTCAAAAAGCAAACGCAAGCCTTCAGGAGAAATACGGCAAAGCCAAATTATTTCCACCTTTGGCCCTGGCTCAATGGTGGACTTACCAAATTACTCAGTAATTATCGGCGGACTCAACCACTGGCGGGGTAATAGACAGCGAATTTACGAAGACCGGCTTGCAGCCAGAGTTGCCGAGATTTTGGGTGTCAGAGACATTACCATGTATGCGCCACCTACGGACGAGCAAGACCCAAGCGCCGCCAGAAGTGGAATTTCAGCTTTTACTTTCCCTACTTGGTTTGTCGCCCAAGTAGAAGAAACTTGGACTTCCCCTAACGGCAAAGAATATTGTACCCGTCCTCTGATACCTTGGGGTAGTTTCAGTAAACCAAAAAGTTTTTCCCTAAAGAGCGAACGCTACAGTATTTGTAGCTAAAAATACTTGCAAGTACAGAAAACTCTAACCAGTAGACATAGTATAGATTATAATTACTTATGACTGGATAGCCGATAATGCGTTAATACTATCCTGACGGAATATAAATGCTTTCTACTACTTGATATTTACGCTGTATGGCTTGAGATAAAAAGGCTAACATCTGTTTAAGTACGAAAAGTGTCCGGTAAATTAATCGGCTACCTTTCCTTTTCCGACTTATTCTGAGCCAGAGAAGGTTAACCCAAATATTAACTAAAAGAAAAGATATACCAACGAATAGTAATCTTAATGCTGGATTTTTATTATTTGTTCTAATTCGACAAATATTTTTCAGCCGATAACTACTTTCGATGCCAAATTTTTTTTCGATAATCTTGATATATATAATCTAAATTTGTTTTGATTTTATAAGTAACATAAGCAAAGTATTGTACTCCATATTTTTTACGCTTTCCCTTTCTATATTTACAGATAATCCATAAGTTAAATGTGACTGAATCATCTTTGTTTCTTGTAATAGTATGGGTAGTTTTATAGCTTTTTCTTCCCTTCAACGAAGAGGCAGGGGGCTTTCTAGCGGGGGGAAATGACCCCTGACTCCTGCCGTGGAGCGGAGCGGAACATGGGTCTGAGTCCCCCAATAAGAGTTAAGTGGCTCTCGTTCAGGTGGGGTCGAATCCCCCTTTCTGTTCCTTCTCCCCTGCTAAGAGCTCCCTGCTCCCTTGCCTCTTTTTCAAAAACTGTTTAATTCCTCCCCTTTTTCCTGTCTTGATAGCGGGCATCATAAATGGAATATCTAATGCTTGCAACCATCTGATTACAGGAGTATTAAAAAATCCCCTATCTAAATAAAGTTTTTTTACATTTATTTTAAAGGATTCAAGCTCTGCCAATAAATAAGTAATTATCGCTACACTAGTATCTAGTCGGCGAACACCTCTGACGGCTAGAGTTACACGCTTATTTTTGTTAATAACATATAAAGTTGCGTAGGCATAAAACGAATGAGTACCAGATTTGGCTTCACTTTTATATATGTATGGTAATTCTAAGAATGTTGGCTTACCATAATAACACTCTTATATTTAAATCAATCGCTATTTTTAAACATCCTTTTTTTAAACCCAAAGGAATTCGACTTTTCAACGCTTGATTAATTCGTGTCTCTAACTCCTCAAAATTGTTGATTTTATTAAGATGATATCTAATATCATTAGCTGTGGGAATATTCTTTAATAATTTGGCTGTATTCTCAATACTATCTCCACTGCTGGCTGCAATTATTACGAATCTCAAATAAGGTTTGCTGGTCACATACTCCCTGAGTTTTAATGGAGAAATTTTCTACTAAACACTCAATAACCTCTTCAAGGGTTTCTGAGTCTGTTAAAGCCAGTTCTTCTGATGAAACAGTCAATTTCTTTCAGCCAATATGCTACACACTACTTTCATCATTTCATTTTTCTTACCCTTTCAGGGCAGTATAAGCATTAATTATGTATTTAGTAGTTTATAGCACTTTAGTATACGTAAGAGTGATTAGCGATCGCTCTTTAGGGAAAAACTTTTTGGTTTACTGATTGATGACCCTGTAGCTGCTAAAGGAATGCGATCGCAGTTTGAAACTTTGGTGGCAAAGAATATACTACGTCGAGTACCGGGAATTTGATACGTTGGATTGATGAGCTATTGGATATTTCCAGACAACTTCAAGTAATAAGCTGTAATTTATAAGTGCGAGCGCGTGAAATAAAACTGATAGGACTAGCCCTTTCAAGGTGTTGTGTGATGGGCTGATTTGTAGTTTGCTAAAAAGAGGTGCAAATCTGTTGGGTGGAGAAAAAAATGTTGCTAGGGCAGGTGTTTGAGCGTTTTGTAAAAGAAAGTCCAGAAGAGAGTGATGGTTCGTGGGCTTTTAGAGAAAGCACTATGTCCCCAAATCATAGATGAACTATTTGAACGTAGTGCAAAAACTCAGTATACTCGTGAGTTATTATTCTCCACAGTGGTCAATTTAATGAGTCTTGTCGTCTGTGGCGTATATCCCTCACTGCACGCAGCACATCAAGCCCTTGCTGAAAAAATAAGTGTTTCAGTCACCTCAGTATATAACAAAATCAATGGTATCGAACCGAGTACTTGTGGGGAGTTAGTCAGAGAGATTGCTGGTCAAATGGAAGCGACGATTCGACACCTCAATGCTACAATTGCTGATTTGCTACCTGGTTATCGTGTGAAAATTATTGATGGTAATGCGATCACAGCCAGTGAGCATCGTTTAAAAGAACTACGCCAAATCAGCAGCGCTCCATTACCAGGACAATATGAGGGTTATGCTTGACCCCAGTTTGATGCTAGCAATAGATGTATTTCCCTGTGAAGATGGTCATGCTCAAGAGCGTTCTTTATTTGATCAAGTGCTGCCAACAGTGGAAGAAGATGATGTTTGGATCGCAGACCGTAATTTTTGTACGCTCAAATTCTTATTTGCAATTGCTGACACAAAAGCCTACTTTATTATTCGACAGCATCAAAGTCTTCCTTGGCGAGCTATTGGTAATTTTCATTTGCAGGGTCAAAATGAGAGCGCTATAGTGTTTGAGCAAAACATCATTTTGAGTGCTGATGATGGTCAATTATTAGAGGCACGTCGCATCAAGGTCTGCTTGGATCTGCCTAATCGCGATGGAGATAGGGAAATTTTTATTCTCACCAATTTACCATCTGAAGTTGTTCCGGCGCTAACGATCGCCCAACTTTACCGTAAACGTTGGAAACTCGAAACCTTGTTTCAAGTCCTGACAGAAAATCTCTGTTGCGAGATTAATACCTTAGGTTACCCAAAAGCTGCCTTGTTTACCTTTTGCATCGCTTTGGTCGCTTATAACCTGCTGTCTACGGTTCAGGCAGCACTCAGAAGTGTTCATGGAACCGATAAGATAGAAGCCGAAATTTCCAGCTACTATTTAGCCGACGAAATTAAGGGTACTTACCGGGGCATGATGATTGCGATTCCCCCTGAAGAGTGGCGTGTTTTTCAGAACATGACCTTCACAGATTTATCGCTAATTCTCAAAGGTCTGGCAGATCAAGTTAAATTGAGAGCTTTCCGTCGTCATCCGCGAGGTCCTAAGAAAGCTCAAGCAAAACGAACTTACCTCAAGAACAAGCCTCATGTCTCAACTGCTAAGATTCTAGCTCAAAGAACACAGAAAATTAACACACCTTGAAAGGGCTAGTCCTATCTTAGTAAATCCAATGATTTACCTGACAACAGAGCGATCATCTGAGTGCGATGTGGTGGCGGCGGTAAACTACGCCCTCTTATCCTCTAAGAGGGTGTTTATAAAATAAATCTTAAGCAGTTGAGCAACGATGATTACGGGCTAATCGACGTAACATCAGATGTGTCATAGCAGCGTAGATCATGGTTTCACTCGTTTGCGGAAGATATTCATAATCCTTACTCAGACGGCGGTAGCGACCAAGCCACGCAAAGGTACGCTCTACGATCCAACGTCGGGGCAATACTTTAAAACCGTCTGTGCGATCGCAACGTTTAACAATTTCGAGGCCACAACCAATAAAATATTTAACCCAATCAACTAACGAGCCAGCATAACCAGCATCTGCCCAAATTAAATGTAACTTTGGGAACACATGAAAAATTTTAT
>NZ_KK073768.1:22361-53324 GCF_000582685.1 [Scytonema hofmanni] UTEX 2349 | reverse complement strand
CCTTGAACAGCGATTGGAATCTGCTAATCATGCTTTGCAAGCTCTAGAGCATGAAACTCTACGAAAGAAACAACTTCTAGTCCCAGTAAGACCTCAAGATTCTAAGGTCATTTTAACTAAAAACCACAATCTTTTAGAAATTTACATTCCACCGAGAGGGTTTAGTCTTGAATTATTGCCTGTGATTGGATTTGCCGTTATCTGGAATGGATTTTTAGTGAACTGGTATGCTATAGCACTAAACACTTGGAGTTCTGGAGGATGGTTTGCTGCTTTCTTCGCTTTATTACACGTAGGAGTGGGTATTTGGTTAATACTACAGATTCTGTTTGCTTTTTTTGGAAAGGTTTGGTTCCACCTAGACCAAGAGAAGATTTCCTTAAGGTATCAGCTTTTTGGTTTTAAGTATCATCGTCCTCGCCCTGCTTCACGGCATCAAATCTTGAAGTTAGAAAGAACCCAGACCACTTACAAGAAAGACTCTGAAGGAAATCGGATAGAAGTTAAACCACAAGTCAATATTTGGGCTGGAACTAAAAAGTTCGGAATTGGTGGAGGTGGCTTACTCTCCGAGATTGAGTTAGACTGGCTAGCCAATGAACTTAGTGACTGGTTAGGTCTGCCAGTCATTAAAGAAAAATAAGTAGCGCAAATTTACAACTTACCTTCCGCACTTCAACTTGTGGGACACGAGGTAATACAAAAATCTGGAAATAGTTGCTGATTCCTCAACCTCAGGATGCGATCGCCCATAAAAAATTCAAAGAGGATAAACACGCATTTATAGCGATCGCCTGTCTCCATTATTCAAACGAGGAAAAGTCAGCTAAGATACTTTCGGTTGTTGCCATAGAATGAGTTTCAATTTTTCGCAGTTGTAAGCCCCATTACTAATTTCTCCTTCGTGGTCAGCTAGCCAATCATAAATTTGTGCAGCGAGTTTTAATGCCACCTTTTCTGAACGATAAAGCATCGGAGTAGGGCAGTAGGCTTGCCCATTGATGTGTATAGCTGCAATTTGCCAATAGTCGCTGTCTTCACCCTCTGGTACAACGTCTAAAAATCCGCCATTGTAAGACTCGGTTATTCCTATGTTCATCTACGATTATCAAACTTTCGTTCCGTTGGTCACAAAATGCGCCGATGCCAGCCCTCTCACTGGTGAGAATTAGCTGGAATCATGAGGGAATACAGTAGCAACCCCTGCCAATAATTGTGGGTTCATGACCAATGGAAATCTGAATTGTTGGTCACTTTTTGGCTTGATTGGGTTATTGGCAGCAATAACGGTAAGAGGAATAGGCACTTTGGGTCGGCTAAATTACTCCTCGGTCAGTAATGTAGTTTCGATATTCAAGCGAGGAAGTGCGATGGCGTACCCGCCCGCTTTAAGAGCTATTGCTTGTTTTATAATACAAAAATACTAAGAGTGTGACAGCAGATTGTTTAACAGGCATCTAACGATATAATAACCGCGTGCCATACCCAACACTATATGATGCTATCGCGTAATTTACTTTACACTGGTTTGACACGGGCGAAGAAGTTAGCGATTGTTGTTGGTTCCCAAAAAGCCATTGGTATGGCTGTGCGTTCTGTTAATCAGAAAGAACGGTATACGCAATTGCAGCAAAGATTAATGCAAGTAGGGTTGCAGCAATCATGTTTTTAGCTTTTGCATCGGCTAAAATCGGATTTTGTAGCATGATAGAACATATCTGAAACTGTTTGATTTCGTGACAACTAGAAATCTGTTGTCCGCCTTCCCTCAGCTTCCAAATACTCAAAATTGGGATAATCAAAAATAGGAGACTGAGTAGAAACAATGCCCTCAAGAGCTAAATCATCTTTGAGTTCACCCGTCAAAGCTGCTATTAAAACATTATGCTGACGAATAGTTATCGCAAGTTCTTCTATATTTCGGTTTTCCCAATAACCAGTTTCATCGTCAACAAAGCAAGTAATTCCTAACTCACGAGCAGCATCAAGTATTTTCACTATCATCAAATGACACTTGAGAAAATTCTCCAAACCTCCATATTCGGGATTACTTGCATATTGAGTTTTACAAAAACCCGTCCACGACCAATCATTAATATCTTTTATTTCCGAGTGCGTAGCCAAACCAAAAATAGGAGTTTCAGAACCTTCAGAAGGAAGCGAATCAAAACCAATAATATAAGTAGCATTTTTCCAAGAAAAACCATTCATGGCAATTTCTACTGGTTTTAATGCCCGAATTTTAATAAAAGCATGGGGGTCATCAAAATTATCTTTATCAAAATAACAAGCATCCCCTGCAATTTCGACTAACTTATCAACGCTCTTAAAAGGAAGCTGCAATGCTAAATTACGTAAAGCAACAATTTTTTCCCTAACCTGTGTAATAGTTGCATTATTTAAACTAAATTTGTAGTTAATTGTTAATCCCATAGTCCAATTAAATCTCCTTAAGTAAATATATTAATGTTGTCGGTTCGCGGACTAATTGAGAAATTTTCAACGTAGTTATAGTGTCGGTTCGCGCATAAAGCAAAATTTTGAGAACGAATTTATAGGGGTTTCAGGCGACCATTATCGCGCATAAAGTGAAAATGACCGTTTCATAACACTTTCATCGCTTTCTGGGGAAAGCACATAAAATGAAATTTTCGCAAAGGACGCATGAAACCTAACACTCACGTTTTTTCCTCGACTGCGATCGCGATCGTCAGGTAAGTGTCCCCTAGCGTCAAGAGAGTCAGATAGAACTAGTTTTAGATGTACTCGCTGCTCTCCCCCGTAAGCAAGCGCGCATGACTATCAAGTTTATATAAGTATAAAGACTGACTGACTTGATCAAGGATGTAAATAACAACGATTCGCTGGCATTCTTGGCGGCGTGTATTGAATGGTAATTCCCAGTTGTTGACAAGCATCTTGAAAATGTTCACTATAAAACTCTTTGCCATTATCAACTACTAGAATTTCCATAATTCCAGAGACTCGTACCACACCCCTGTGTGCATCTTTACACGCTCAGAACCTGCCAATGTTCTTCTTTGTTCCTGTATTGGTAATTTTTCGTGCGGGAGTTACCAAGCTGCCTGCCCCCTGAAGCTCTTGGGTGTTAACTATAGCTAATTGCTTTACAGCTAACTTCCTCCATTAGACGCAGAATTTCACTTTATGTGCGAATCCATTTCAATTTATGCGCGACTCGGCTCTCATTAAACCCCCAATTTCACTTTCTGCGCGAATTCCGTTGCCTGAAACCCCTATAAATTCGTTCTCAAAATTTCACTTTCTGCGCGAACCGACAAGTCACGAATTGTTAGCGATCGCAACAAGCTGGTTGTTGAGATTGTTGACCCCACAGGGGGTGCAAGCATGAGCATTTTGCTTCGGATAAACTTGCCGTATTAATCGCGCCACGTAAGCCAAAAACCCGTACTGGCAATATTTGGGTGTAAGGAGCAACTCCCAGAATACCTGCTTTATCTTCCGAGTTGGCAGCAATTATACCCGCAGCCCAAGTACCGTGAAACTCGCTACCAATTTGAGTACGAATCAGATTCCGAATGCGATGAGCAATTTCACTCTCCAAAGCTTTAGGGTAGGGACTGGCGATCGCAAAATTGCATAAGGTCAATTTCCTCAGAAGTACTAAAAGGTGAAGGGTCCGGATATTTGTTAAATCAGGTACTCAGTATAAAATCTTTAAAAATGGCTAGACTTGCATTTAGGAGCGATCTTCAATGTGACAATTAACAATGACCAATAAATAAAAATACTTATGAGCGAGGCTTCAAGATATTGGAAATTGTTCAAGAAGGCAGAAGGCAGAAGGCAACCCACCCTTACTCATAGTGGGATTGAAACAAGGACGTTTTATACCGTCCGTGCAAGCCATCTTGAGTATAATTATTTGTTTAAACTGGGCTTTAAACCCACAAAGTAAGTTTTAATTGATACTCCTAACATAAGTGCCTTCTGCCCTCGAACTTCTGCCTTTCTTGTAATACAGGTCAAATTTTTGAGGTTGAGATTTTGAGTAAGAAGCTACAAAAGCTGGCTTCTCAATTGCGCGAGTACCGAATTTACGTTCGGGGTGGTTCTTTGCCAGCGAATTCTCTAGACGCTGTGCATGGAGTCAAGTATAATTCTTTAATAGAGGAAATTCCTGCTTCTGAGACTAATAACCTTTTAGAAGAAAACGACAAACAAGCAGAATTTTTGCAGTTTTATCGCCATCAATTTCAAATTGGCTTGCAGCAAGCTTTAGCTAAAGTTACAGAATCAAGAATTAGACAATTATCACGTAAAAGGAGCGATAAAGCACAGATGTTTTTGACTGCTCTCGAACCATGTCTTACCTTGATTTTGATGCTTTACCAACTTCAGCAGTTATTCTCTCACCCGATGATATTGATCAAGCCGCAGAAATTAGCAATCAAATCCTTGATGAATCCAAGCAATGGCAAGTCTATCTTAATTCTTTAGGTTTATTGGCTTTTGAGCAATGGCTAGAATCAAGAGCAGAATCGGTAACTATTAATCGAGAAAAATGTACGATTTTACAGCCAGCTTTGGTAAATTTTATTAACAGCGTTGCTAATTTACAAGTTGGGGAATTTAAAGTTTGTTTAATTACTACTGGTAGTCTGAGTGATGAAATGGTAAGTTTACCGAGAGTCGTTGTTGATTTACCAGAGTTTATTCCTCACTTTTATGTTTTAGTAGAGGTGTTGGAAGAACAAGAAGCGGCGAATATTTATGCTTTTTTGTCCTATCAGGAATTGCAAGAGAGTTTACAGATAACGTCTTTACAGTCGGATTGGAATTATCAAATACCAATATCCTGTTTTGATGATAATGTAGACCGTTTATTGCTATATTTGCGGTGTTTGGAACAATCAGCAATATCTTTACCTGCAATTCCCACAAATCGCATTGCGATTTTAGCAAATATACAAAATCAATTGGTTGAATTATTACCTCAGTTACAATCACCGAGACGGGAATTATCTGAAGTTTTAACTTGGGAACAAGCTTCTGTTGTTTTTACTAATCCGGAGTTGCTGAATTGGCTTTACACCTTACAGAAACAAAATACAGCTACAGAGAATGTAGAGATGGGTAGCGCAAAGCCAGAATCGTCGGGTAATTTTGCCTCTCTACAAGATTTAATTAAATTAATTACGCAACCTGCTCTCAATGCTGGACGTTGGTTGTGGGATGAGTTGGATGATTTAGCACAGGGACTTTCTTGGGTGTTGTTACCAAGTTTTGCTTTTTCTTCCGCAATGCGTCCAATACGTAGTCCAGAGGAAGAATTTGAGGTAATTGTTACTCAACTACGACAGAGAGGTTTGGAAATTCCCATACAAGCAAGGGGTGCGTATCAGGATATATTATTAGCTGGGATTCCTCTGCGGATGTATGCGGTAACTTGGCATTTGGTAGCAGAATCTCAGCATCCGGAGTGGAGTTTATTATTAATTTTAGGCGCACCTGCTTTAAGTAGTTTACCTTCTAATATTAAACTTAGGGTAAGTGACCAAACGGGTATTTTAGACGAACTGGGATTAAATGTGGAAAGTGAAGATTCTTACATCTTTACCCGTGTGGTGGGTAATTGGGATGAGAAGTTTTTGGTGAGTGTAAGTTTGATGGATGGGGTTGAGGTGACTTTACCACCGTTTGCGTTTGATTTGGGGAGGTAGGGAAGGTTGATAATTTTTTGCTACGTCTATACTTTGGCTGAGGAAATTCGATAAGATGCTGAGATGATAGACCACGATCGCCTGTTTAAAGAACTCCTATCTAACTTTTTCCCGGAGTTTATCGAGTTATTTTTCCCTGATATTAGTGCTGAGTGGGAGCGTGACTCAGTACGGTTTTTACCTTTGGAAGTAATTACCGATGTGACTGAGGGGGAAAGGAAAATTCTTGATGTTCTTGTGCAAGTGTCATTTAAAAGCCAAGATACTTTATTTATCATTCACACTGAACACCAGTCCTATTCCCAAACTGGGTTTAATCAACGGATGTTTACCTATTTTGCTCGTTTGCACGAAAAATACGCGCTTCCCATTTACCCGATTGTTATTTATTCCCACGATAGCCCCAAAACACTTGAACCAAATTCCTACCGTATCCAGTTAGCAAAGAAAGTAATATTAGAGTTTAATTATGATGTTATCCAGCTAAATCAACTGCATTGGCAAGATTTTGTGAATCAGCGAAATCCTGTCGCTAGCGCTTTAATGGCAAAAATGCGGATGAGTACAAGCGAACGTCCCAAAGTTAAACTGACATCATTACAATTGTTAACAACTCTTCAACTCAACCCCGCACAAGTACAGTTAATTTCTGGTTTTATTGATACCTATCTCGAATTGAACTCCCAAGAAGAAGTCGTGTTTCAAGAACAACTTGCTAACATTGAAGCAAGAGAGCAAGAGGAAGTTATGCAAATTGTTACTAGTTGGATGCGACAAGGACTCGAACAAGGAGAAAAGCAGGGAGAGTTAAAATTGCTAATGCGGCAAATTAACCGTCGTTTTGGCGAAATTAGCCCAGATTTAAAGGGTAGAATTGAGAATTTGTCAACCCCTGAGTTAGAAAATTTGGGTGAAGCGCTGTTAGATTTCTCTTATGTTGCGGATTTAGAAGCTTGGTTTGAGAGTCTTGGTTAGTTGAGAGCGGAAGCGTTGGTGGTAGCCACTCCCTTGGGGAGTATCGCTCAAATTGAGATTCCCTTCGATAAACCACACAAATGCGTGGCTATCAAGCAACAATCTCATGGTGTATACTCCTCAAAGTCCCGCTAATGGTTCGTCAAAATCATCTTCACTCCGTTTGTCTATTGAAACCGAATATTTTGAATATATCTAATTTCTTGTCTACTACCTTCATTCTCTAACTTTTATCCTAAATTGGGTCGTCTCTACCAATCCCCAATTCCTTCAGCTTTGTTTTCACATCCTCCCACTGAGTACCACAATAGTAATATTTTTTATCCAATATATTGGCAATGTAGTAACCCTGTTTCCCTCCGTTAACTCCGAAAAGGGCGATCGCAACTTTTTTCATCGAAGTTTCAAAAGCGGCAAATATATCTTCTTGGGAAAGTAAAGGTGCATTAAACAGGTTTATAAATGGTTCACCCTCCTTAAAAGCCCAACCATTACCGCATGACTGAAGAAGAAAACCAACTTTTACTTCAACACGCTCGTGCGATCGCTAAGATACTCTACAAAAACGCTGCGATTGAGGAACTGACAAGCTTAGGCAAGATAGAAGAAGTAGTACGTAGCCAAATGCAGGAGCATGTAATGCCATGCCGTAGGGGTTTTTTTACCCTTAAATGTCACAGGAGAAAACACGGGACACAGACGAGAAATAAAAAGTATCATTGGAAAACTACCAGTTACAAGTTCTCAAGCACAAAAACTGGAACTTAGACCCATGATTAACATATATACAATTCACTACTCCAATTCCTTGGATTACGCCATGTTCATTCCCAAGGCGGTTCGACGGACAGAGTACTCTGTCCGCCGACACGCCGCACTATACTGCCGTCTAGTTGTTTCTATTTCTATCGCATATCTTTTATCAATTACTGTGTCATCAAAAACCAGATATCCGTTATTATTTATTTCAATGATGTCTTTGACATTGTCCCAAAGTAACCGTGGCGTTAGTTTTTCATTATTCAGATAGCGGTTGATTAAATCAATTGCTAATCTGTTCTAAATGGTCTGCTAAATTTGTGAGAGTATAATTAATTTGACTACTCAATCTGAGGGGGTGACAACTTCGTCTCAAAGCCTTATCAAATAAGGATTATCAAAGGATGAGCCTTGAAACGCTCAAAACAAATTGGGAAACTATCCCAACAGAAAAATCAGGCTTTTGGGCTGTGATTATTGAGAATGGAATCAATAAAGCCAAAAAATGATGTTTATCTTTTCATAGCACAAGCGTTCAAAACCCTTGCTGCGTCTTTGGTTCAAAGGGTTTTGTCACCCCCTCAGCTACTCAACAAGTATTGGCAATAGTTAAGTTTAGTAAATATCATGGCTAAATGAATTTTCTTGATGCTGCCTCTATTAATTTTATGAGAAAATTTTTCAATCAACTTTACACAATTGATTAGTATTACTAATTCATGCTTAGTCCGATAGCTAAAATTCATTCAGGAAATACAAATGTACTGCTAGATAGCGATCGCTCTGTACCAGTTGTGTAAGCAGATATCAATACACATGTACTAAAATTTAGCGATCGCTTGTGCCAGTTGCGTAAGTCCTGCCTCTATTACTTCACCCTATGAGATAAAAGAAATACTGGATACTGAGCTGCATTCAAAAATACACTCTGGGCAAACAGGGGAAGGAAAGGGAGTTTATTCTGACTCCGCCTCCCCTAGTCAGTCTCAACCACTGAAGACAACTGCATATCAATTACCAGCACCGACTATGAGGGTACGCTACTGGGTTCATTGGTTTCGCATTGGTTTGGGCATCTTTTTATTGCTGTCGATTCTCATGAGCTTAGGGAGCTGTAGCTTAAATGCGGCAACCGTTACTTGGAACAAAGCTGCTAATGTTGTGCCTGCTACAGTCGTTGAACAGGTGATTGTAGAAAATACAGAGTTAAATGCCAAAGTATCTGCTAAAAATATACTGGCTTGGAGTGTGGAACAAAAAGACGGTAGGTTCGCAGTTTTCAACTTGAATACACCTGATGTCTGTGGTGCTTTGGGATGTCTGTATACTGGTTACTGGCTCAGAAAGGACAAACCAATTACTCAGGTATTCTTGAGTTACTTGAATTCCAATCTGCCACCAGATAAGCATTTGTTGTCAGTGGGAGAGAATCGAGGTCAGGCATTACCGTGCATTAAAGTACTGCAAACCGAGCAAGAGCAGCTACGCCAATTGAATTTTTGTTTCAATGGCACTGGCTATCAACTTGCTGATAGTCAGCTTTTCACAAGGCGTGAAAATTTTTAAAGTTGATAACTCGCAATCTAGAAGAAAACTCTGCCCTAGTCTTCTTGGCTACGGCAGGGTATTTTTATCGGAAGTCGGCGGAAAACTCCGAACCGTGGGTGGAGTGTTTCATGTGACATACTCTATAGTTGCATTGGGCTATTCCTCATCATCTATAGCGCTTCTCAGTTGGGTGCAATACATCAAAGAATTAAGGAAACCCAGATGAACGCACCCTCGACGCAGATAAATCTGTATTTGATTCAAACGAGAAGCGCTATAATCACCTTTTTCAGCAGACGTTTTTGGGCTGACGATCGCGATCGCTTTCATTACCACGTCCGGGATAATTTGATACTGTCATTCTGAGCAAATAAAAACATTGGAACCGTCGGAGAGACGTTCCACCGGAACGTCTCTACGTATATGATTTGTCGGACATGATATAAAACGATTTTTTACATTTCTTTATCAGTCTTGCATTCCTGTATATAAAAGCCTGACAAATAAGCGCACACCATCATCTGCTTTCAAGGTTGAATAAGACGGAGCTTCTCGATTACCGATCGCACGCAAATCTGATAACAATTCAGGATGAAACTGACAAGTAAAAGAACGGCGAATTTTTTTAGTTTCAAAGTCTTTGTAATTAATACAAGTAGCTGAACATTGTGTAACTATCTCACCATCAACTGCCGTTGAACATAAAATCTCCACAGAGTCAGGCAATTGTATTAGCCATCCCAAAGCACTTCCAGCTATAATATGTCGATAAGGAACAATAGCATCATGAATACTGCGATAAGCCCAGTTAGCAAACAGTATCGCCTCTTCGTTAACTTCATCGGAGTGAAACATGGAAATTGATACTTCACGCTCATATTGAATTGTGGTATCAATTACACCTTCATGACTGTCAGCAGTTACATCATGAGCATGAATAAATTCCGAAGGAATGCCTAAAACTTCACCGTCGAGAGACTGATAAGGTAACAATACGCGATCGCCAACTTCTTTTGATTCGTTGTGCGTCACTGCAAAATGGTCATCATTCCAACCAGAAGCAACTACCCGTCCATCATGCTTTTTGACTTGAAGTGTTTTGCCCGTCGTTGCAATGCGTTCTGCAACCTCTTGCAGTGATTTGAGTGCTTTATTCTCCTTGTCACGTTCTAAAGATGTTGTGTCCAAAACTTCTTTGACTGCTCGTCGAATCAGTCGGATATGACATTCAGCAGCTAGCTGATGTCCTACACAAATAAAGATAGCAGGAGCGGTATTAGGCGATCGCGAGAGGAGTAATTTTTCCACTAACGCAAACATATCTTCTCGCGGGCAAGCCGGACTTGTCCAAGTTGATGTATCATACACAGATGGGTTGCCTCCTTCCACTACCACTGCATAAGCCGAGATAATTGCTGGAACAACTAAGTCTGGATCGATAACTCCACAAGACCAAGCAGGAAACAAGATTGAGTCCATATCGGCGAGTTTTTGACCAATATAGGCTACATTTTTAGAAGCTCTAACTTCTTCACCAAGATTGTTAACGCCTACATGTTCCCACGGTTCGATAATGACTATAGAGTTGCGTAACAAATTGGGATGCAACAGCAGAAACTCAAAGTCTTCTCGTGAATTAATCACCTTTTCTAATGGCTTTCCGTGTCCCCACTCAAATTTATCGTCAGGAGCAAAGAGTTCTTTTTCAGATAGTGGATTAACAGAGGTTCTGTCTGCTAAAAAACGACCTAACAAAATATGTACAGATTCAAAATCTGTATAGCCTTCATGCAAGTACCCAGGAGTTAATCGCCAAGAGGCTGGGGTAGTTTGTTGGTAAGATTTTACAGGTTCAGTCATAGTTAGAATAAATTTTTGCTAATAAGCGTGTGTGTTTAGTAAGTACACTTACCGCGTTTTATCTTACCAGATAGGCGATCGCTGTTGTAACCAAGGTAGAAAAACATCATGCCGAGCATGGCTAACTTCAAAAGCTGCTACTAATACAGACGTAATGAACAGGACTTTCATAATCTGCAATTAAGCCAGTGATTCGTTCTTCCCGCATTTGCTCAACAGCGGTTTCTAAATTACCAATTGGAGTAGATTGAACAACTAAGTACAACATTTCATTAATAGGAGCGCGAATTCTCCGCGTAGCTTTGCGCTTACAAGAAAGGCAGAGGGCAGAGGGCAGATGGCAGAAGGAAAGAAGTATTAATAAAAACTTACTTTGTGGGTATAAAGCCCAGTTTAAACAAAGAATTGTATCGAGCGGAAAGTGCGCGTTCCGACAAAGCGTCCTTGCTTCAATCCCACGTTTTTAAACGTGGGTTCTATAAGTGCCTTCTGCCTTCGTACTTCTGCCTTCTGAAGCAAAGCGCCGTCTTCGCATAATTATACTTGACTGGGGAGTAAAAATTATTCCCCAGCTTCATCAAAATTTTATAAATAAATTGTCAATATTTGCGTAAGATTACATTGATCGCAGTTGACATGAAAATAAGAGTTAATTGATTCGCATTTTGATACATCGTAAAATAGTTGAACTAATTAACCAGATAATTGCCTGGTAACTATTTTTATGCTTACTTGCGTTAGAATACTTAAATTTTTCATTATAGGAGATAAAAAGCAATGGTAAATTCAATCAAACCGATTCCCTTAATCGTGGATGACGATGGTAGTCAAGATGGCATGACTGCTCTAGCGTTTATACTGAATAATCCCAAATTCAGCGTTGAGGCTATTACAATTAGTCAGGGGATTGCACTTCCTCCAGAAGGCTTTATCAATAATCTAGCTCGAATGCTAGGACGACTGGGAGATACCGACATTCCGGTTGGAGTTGGCAGACCGGACCCCTTATCAGGAAATAACACCTATCCAGAGTTTATTCGAGCAGGTTCTGATACGTTCTGGGCACCGTTTGTTACCTTACCAGATACAGTGCCATCGATCCAGACCCAGAGTGCAGCTTCCCTGATTGTGGAAACAATACGCAACTCACCAGAACCCGTAGCAATTCTGGCAACTGGTTCACTAACCAACATTGCAGAAGCTCTGCGTCTTGACCCCTCAATTATTGACAATATTGCAGTCGTGCAAATCCTGGGAGGGGCAGTCTTCGTACCGGGAAATCTTGGTGTACTGCCAGAACCACCGTTTGCGACTAACGCAGTTGCCGAGTTTAACATTTGGGTTGATCCGGTTGCAGCTTCCGAAGTGTTTGCCGCAGGAGAGCGGGGTTTAAAAATACAATTGACTCCTCTTGATGCGACGAACCAGATTTCATTTGATCGCGGTGATCTCGAAGCTTGGCGGGCTACAGGCACTCCCGAAAGTGTGCTATCCTCAGAGTTCTTAGACTTTGCACTGACGATAATTCAGAGCGGAAATGACCCCAATCCTGTCTGGGACTTGATTGCTGCAATTAACCTCAGTGAGACAGACTTCTCCCCAGAAACTCCTCTATCTATCACAGTTGATACAGAATCAGATCCAGGAGCAACTCAAGGTCAACTAATTGTTGTTCCCGATCAGCCACCTAATATTTTGGCATCGTTGAATCCAAGTTTTGACAACATTCCCTATAGTCCCAGTGAGCTTTTCGCAGTAATAGCAGCACAAGCTTCTGTTCCCGGATTTAGTATTGGCACCTCAGGGGATGATGTTGTATACGGCAGCGATGCTAGAGATGTCATCAGTGGTCTAAGTGGCGATGATATCATCTACGGTAATGGTGGCGAAGATACCCTCCTGGGTGGATATGGCAATGATACTATTTACGGCTCTGCCAGTAATGAATTCATCTCAGGTGGTGTTGGTAATGACACCATTTATGGTAATGGTGGTTTGGATACTATCTACGCTGGCGAGGGTGATAACCTTATATATGGTGGTTCTCAAGCTGATAGAATTTTTGCAGGTTCTGGAAATGACACTATCTATGCTAATGGTGGTGGTGACTTCATTAACAGTGGTGCTGGCTTAGATACTGTTTACTTAGGTACTGGAAAAGCTACGGTTGTGTTAGAAGCAGGTCAAGGTTACGACACCATTAATAACTTTGAATTAGGCTCAAGTACATTTATAGTGGGCAACCTGCTGAATGATTTGACCTTTGCTGACGAGTCTAATGGTGTGCGTATTTTTGCAGGTAATGATTTGCTTGCGGTTGTATCTAATCAATCTGCAAGTACTTTTAGCAGTAACGTTGGGGGAATTTTTGCCTAACTTAACTCTTTTGTAGAAGTTTAAAGTTAGATGCGATCAAAACCCTTGTAGAGACGCGAAATTGTACTTCGTCGCGCTTCGCTAACGCGTCTCTACTGATTATTAATTCTTAACTTTTGACAAAATTAACCAATTTATAATCTTTTCTTCACCTTTTATCGGTACGTTAATACTTAAGGTAATAAATGACAGCGGCAAACGCAAGAAAAACTGATATGACTGCAATGAATTTGCAAGTTGGCGATGTTTGGCAACAAGCCGCTACACATTTAAGTAAAATTACATCTGGGGAAATTATTTCCTTACTAAAACAGTATGGAATAATGCCGCAGTTTATGCGAGAGGTTTTGATCGATTGTGCGATCGCTGATATTGCTTTGACAACCGAAGAAACCTTTAAAGCATGTCAACAATTTTACCAGCAACAACAACTCACATCCGATGCTGACTTAGAAACATGGCTCATATCGCGTGGGTTATCTCGCGAACAACTTGATCATATTATTACCCGCAACACCAAACTAGAATACTTCAAACAAGGTAATTGGGAAAATAAACTAGAGTCTTATTTTCTACAGCGCAAAGCCAAGTTAGATCGGGTAATCTATTCATTAATTAGAGTTAAAGATATTGGTATTGCTCAAGAGCTTTACTTTCGCATTCAAGAAGGGGAACAGTCATTTAGCGAACTTGCAACTAAATATTCTTTAGGTTCGGAAGCAGAAACAGGAGGTTTACTCGGTCCGATGGAGTTATCAGTACCCCATCCAGATTTAGCAAAGATGCTCGCAGCAAGTCAACCCGGTAACCTTTTACCACCAACTCGCTTAGGAGAGTGGATCGTCATTATACGGCTAGAAAAGTTTATGAAGTCTCAATTAAATGAGTCAATGCGGCAGCGACTATTAAATGAATTATTTGAAAATTGGATACAAAGTCAGTATAAAGCGTTGATTGCTGAATAAACAATTTTTGGCGTTACTGAATGGAAATATGAATTGAAAATTTTTACGCTCTGGTTGCAGGTGAAAAATCCTCGTAGAGACGTTCCGTCGGAACGACTCTAGCATAAATTAGGGATTTAATATTAATATTCAACGCCTAATTTTTAATTTTAACAGATGAGCTATACAACAGTTAACACTGAAACATTTCTCAAAGCGATCGCTCCTTTTGATCAACTTTCACAAATCGCACTATCTAAGGTATCGCAACAAGCGCAGTTATTGCGCTATCGCATGGGACAAACAATTGTCATGCGGGAAAAAATACCCGCTGTCATTTCGATTATTTTTGAAGGACAAGCGCGATTATTAGGATACGATCCAAAAAGTCAGATGCCGGTAACTTTAAAGTTACTGCAACCTGGAGATATTTTAGGTTGGGTTGGACTGATTCGGGGAGTTGGTTGTGAAACAGCGATCGCTTCCAGTGAAACCATATGTATAACTATAAAAACTACCGAATTTCTCACGCTTTTACAACAAGAAAAAGCTTTTGCATCTTACTTTAACAATCGTTCGGAGTTAATCGAAGTCTTTGATTTGTTAGCAGCAGAACTGCAAAGTCGTGCAGATAATGAGTTATTACTTGAAGCAAGTGATTCAAATTCTTTAAAAGAATTAGCTTTGAAGCTTCATTCAGAAACCGTAGTTGTCAATCTTCCCCAAGATTCTCAAAACCAATTGCCAAGCGATCGCTTATGGTTAATTAGTGGGGGAAATATTCCAATTGATATAATTGCTACCCGCTATAATCCCGAAACGCACTCCACAAAAGGAAAGCATCTACGTTTACTCGGCTTTCCCACTAATATTTTCCCCACTGAGACAAGGAGACAAGGGGACAAGGAGACAGGGGGACAAGGGGGAATTTCTTCGTTATCTCTCCCCACTTCCCGTGATGATATCCCATACGCACCAGATGAACCAGAAGGAAGACAGGTAGAAACTTCTAGCCTAAAAAAATATCCATATGTGCGCGGTAGTGGTAAAGTAGACGCAGTTTTAGCTTGCTTTCAAATGTTGAGCAAGCAATTGAATCTGCCTTTTCGTCGGGAAGTTCTACGTAAGATTTTGCTTTTGCAGGAACGACGAACAGGTTCGCTATCGTTGCAGCAATGTGGAGCGATCGCAGAATCACTCGGTTTAAACGCTCAACTTATCAGTTTACCAGTTAATGCCGTCGGACGACTCCAAGCACCAGCGATTGTGCAATGGCAAGATAGTTTTGCCCTACTTTACGAAATCAATCCTCAAGCGATCGTTTTAGGAATTCCCGAAGTTGGAGTTTTACGGCAAAAAACCGCAGACGTTGCCAGCATCTTGCTACAGTCGGCAACTAAATTAGATGAATCTCCCAAAGAAACCGTTCCCGTTTTGCTGCTGCAACAAACTAGATATACACCACAGCAAAAGTTTGGTTTAAGTTGGTTTTTACCTTCTTTATACAAATATCGTCAAGTACTAATAGAGGTATTTATTGCCTCATTCTTTGTCCAATTGTTTGGGTTAGCAAATCCGTTAATGACCCAAGTTATTATCGACAAAGTTTTAGTGCAGAACAGCGCTGATACGTTGCAAGTCTTAGGGATTTTTCTCATAGTCATTGCCGTATTTGAGGCAATCCTAACTAGTATTCGGACATTTTTATTCGTCGATACCACCAATCGAATAGACTTAGCACTCGGTTCGCAAATTATTGACCATTTGCTACGTTTACCTTTACGATACTTTGAACGTCGTCCAGTAGGTGAATTATCAACACGAGTAAATGAATTAGAAAATATTCGTCAATTTTTAACCGGCACAGCTTTAACAGTCGTTTTAGATGCGGTATTTTCAGTTATTTATATTGTGGTAATGTTTATCTACAGTTGGCTACTGAGTTTAGTAGCACTTTCCACATTACCATTATTCGTACTCCTAACAACATCAGTTTCGCCAATTGTTCGACGACAACTGCGAACAAAAGCAGAACGAAATGCCGAAGCGCAATCTCATTTAGTTGAGGTGCTATCGGGTATTCAAACAGTAAAAGCGCAAAATATCGAATTGCGATCGCGTTGGCAATGGCAAGAACGTTATGCTCGTTATGTCAGTGCCGGTTTTAAAACAGTTCAAACTTCCACCGCAGCAGGTTCAACCAGCAACTTCTTAAGTCAACTTTCCGGTTTATTAGTATTGTGGGTAGGAGCTTATTTAGTACTCAAAGGCGAACTTACTTTAGGGCAATTAATCGCCTTTAGAATTATAGCAGGTTACGTCACCAGTCCATTGCTGCGATTAACGCAACTATGGCAGAACTTCCAAGAAACGGCTCTTTCTTTGGAACGATTAAGCGATATTATCGACTCACCTACAGAATCTTCCGAAAGCGATCGCGGTAACATTCCCATGCCGATGATTCAGGGTTCAGTCAAGTATGATAACGTATCCTTCCGCTTCAATCCCAGCGGTCCGCTACAACTTAATAATATCAACTTAGAATTTCCCGCTGGTATATTTATCGGGATAGTTGGTCAAAGTGGTTCCGGCAAAAGTACGTTGATGAAACTTCTGCCACGTTTGTATCCTTTAGAATCAGGTCGAATTTTAATCGACGGTTACGACATCAACAAAGTCGAACTTTATTCTTTAAGAAAACAAATTGGCATTGTACCACAAGATACGCTCTTATTTGATGGAACAATCCAAGACAATATCGCATTAAATCATCCAGACGCAACCTCAGAAGAAATTATCGAAGCTGGGAAAATTGCCTTTGCTCACGAGTTCATTATGAACCTAGCTAACGGTTACAATACCAGAGTTGGAGAACGTGGAGCATCCCTTTCTGGGGGACAAAGACAAAGAATAGCGATCGCTCGAACCATCCTCCAAAACCCGCAAATGCTCATTCTCGACGAAGCTACCAGCGCGTTAGATTACGAATCAGAACGGCAAGTTTGTTTAAATTTAGCCGAAGCATTTAAAGGACGTACAGTTTTCTTTATTACCCACCGTCTCACCACAATTCGCAATGCTGATTTGATTTTAATGCTCGATCAAGGCTTTGTAGTTGAACAAGGAACCCATCAACAATTAATGAGTGAAAAAGGTCGTTATTACTGTTTATATCAACAACAAGAAGCACAACTTTAATTGGATAGTGGTTAGTAGTTAGTGGTTAGTAGTTAGTGGTTAGTAAAATAATCAGCAACCATCAACCATCAACTATCAACCAACCACTATCAACCATCAACTATCAACTATCAACCAACAAAATCCAATGAATTTTGAATTTGACCAACCTGTAATTTTACAGCGATCGCCTATATTATCACGAGCAGTACTTTGGGGTATTGTTGGTGTAACTAGCTTCACGCTAATTTGGTCTGCTGTTGCTAAAATTGAAGAAGCGATTCCGGCAACTGGCAAACTAGAACCACAAGGAACGGTAAGAGAAGTTAAAGTACCGCTGAATGGTTTGGTAAAAGAAGTTTATATTAAAGACGGTCAACAAGTTAAGAAAGGAGACTTGCTATTGCGTCTTGATCACACTGCACAAAAAGCGCAAAAAGTCTACTTACAGAAAGTTCGTAAGAATTTACTACAAGAAAATCAATTTTATCAATCCCAAATGAGTGATAAAGTTCGCGTACCGGCGACAAATCAGATAAAATTGCCTGAAGAGATCGCAATATTAACGAAAAACCGTGCTGGTTTAGTTGCAGAAAATCAACTTTATCGAGTGCAACTTTCGGGGAAATCGTCAGGAATAAATCTGACAGCCGATCAGCAATTACGCTTGCAAACCAATCAGCAAGAACTGAAAACTAAAGCTGCTACAGTCAAGTTAGAAGCCTCGCAATTAGAAAAGCAGGTGGTACAAAATCAGGTAAAATTGGCGAATGCGAAAAACGTGTTAAAAATTAATTCCCGCATTCTCAAAGACTTAGAACCATTATTTAAAGAAGGTGCGATCGCTCGCTTACAATACTTACAGCAAGAGCAGCAAGTTAGCACTCAGCAGTCAGATGTCGATGAGTTAACCCAAGAAGGAGAACGTTTAAAGTTAGCGATCGCACAATCAGGGGAACGTCTGCAAAATACCATGTCTGCGTCTAATCAAGACTTGTGGACGAAAATAGCCGATAATGATAAACGCATCGCAGAAATAGACAGCCAATTAAAAAAGGCGATCGTTGAAAACGAAAAAAACATTGCCGAGATGGATAATCAAATCAGTCAAAACCAAGTTTCTTTAGATTATCAAGAAATTCGTTCCCCAGTCAATGGTAAAGTCTTTGATTTAAAAGCCAGTAACCCTGGATTTGTGGCAAATTCCACCGAACCCGTTCTCAAAGTTGTCCCAGAAAACTCTCTCAAAGCCGAAGTATTCCTAACCAACAAAGACATCGGTTTCGTCAGAGCAGGAATGCCTGTAGACGTGAGAATTGACTCCTTTCCCTTTAGCGAATTTGGTGATATTAAAGGAACCCTAGAATCAATTGGTTCCGATGCTTTACCACCTACCGAAATTCGTCCCTACTACAGCTTTCCCGTCACAGTACGTTTAAATCAGCAAGCACTTACACTTAAAGATAAACAATTACCTCTTCAATCAGGTATGTCAGTAAGTGTCAACATCAAACTCCGAAAACGCACAATCTTAAGCATCTTCATCGATGGATTTACCCAACAAATAGAAAGCCTCAAATTCATGAGATAAACGAAAAAATAAAAAATTACGTAGTAAGCGCTTCAGCGCTTTCTTAGTCCATACCTCATTTTCATAAATTAAAATGGACTGGAACCAACTCGCACAAACTGCACTAACTCAATACACTATCACCGATGCAAAATTATTTTTCCTTGGTCATAGCGAAAACGTAACCTTTCGCGTAGAAACATGTGACACCACATCAACAAACAGTAACGAACCAGCAAAATTCCTTCTCCGCATCCATCACCCAGTTGCCCAACAAAGCGATTCAATTTGGCAGCAACACAACGTAATTCAATCAGAACTTTTGTGGCTATCAGCATTACATCGCGATACCAACCTAATAGTATCGAAGCCAGTGCAAAACAAAAACAGCACCTTCGTCACCTCTGTAAAAATTGATAGAAAACCACCGCTCAATTGTACTTTAATGCAGTGGGTTGACGGTTGCCAAATCAGTACCCAACCCACACCGAACCAAGCTTGGCAAGTTGGCGAATTAATGGCAAGATTGCATCAACACACTAGTTTTTGGGAGTTACCTTTAAGCTTCGTGCGACCAAAATACGACTGGGAGGAACTACAAACCTCACTGATGAAGCTGCATCTTTTGACAATATCTGACGCTGATTTTGCAGTGCTGGAGACAACAGTCAAGCGAATTGCTCTAATGATGACAGCGTTAGGAAAAACGCGCTCTTGTTGGGGTGTGATACACGCAGACCTAAACGAAAACAATTATATCTTTCATGAAGATAAAGCACGAGCGATCGACTTTTCACGTTGTGGCTTCGGTTATTATCTTTATGATATTGCCTCCACACTGCTACATCTGAAGAGTGAAAACCGTAGAGCGTTCCTCAATGGTTATCAAAGCGTGCGCTTATTGCCTGATGACTATGAAAATATATTAGAGGCATTTTTTATCGCCGCAACAATAAATAATTTTGCATTTCACGTCTCAAATCCCAACGAACACGATTACTTATTACAAACTGTACCCTACGTCACTCAGGCGTTTTGTAACAGATATCTTCAAGGCGAACCATTCTTATTTTACAACTAAAGAAAGAGGAATAATTACTTCTTATAGATGAGGCAAACCTATTGACTTAGCTGTTTATGTTGAGAACAGCAGCCATTAAAAGTAAAAACCATGAATAAGACATTACTATCGACTTTAATCTTTGCCTTCTTACTCTTATTTATCCTTTCTCCCTTTGCTGCACTTGCTAGTTTAATGCTCGTGTTGTTAGTTGCAGCAATTTTCACTTTAGTAGGGAATATATTGCAAGCAATTATTGGTAGTAACAGCGATTTGCAATCACAAGAAATAATAGCCAAAAAAGAAGCTCACAACTAAAAGCATTGATTTTGAGAATTGGAAAAATTGTGCGAGAAAAACAAAGATACCCGACTTCTTAGAGAAGTCGGGTATCTGAAAAAAATATTACTATACCTCAATACCGTTCAGTTAAGCCCAAAATCCTTTTAGCTTTTATCTTTTGAAAACACCATCAATTACAAATTATTGGAATTTTGAGGGTGTCCACAATGTTTACAATGTGACAAATTTTTGTAAGTAAGATTGTGGCAGTTTTGGCATTCAACGTATTGATAATAACCGCAGTGCGGGCAATAAACATCATGATGCTGAATTTTCTTCGCACAATTAATACAGCGTGATTTTTGAACTCTGCTAGCTGCCTGGACTTTAGGATTAAAGACAATGTTTTGGAGAAACTTGATAATTCCAAAACCAATAAGTGGAATCAGCAACACATAAGCATAACTAACTAAGAAAAGTAAACCACCAAAAAAGGTGCTAACGATATCAAAGATAAACTTAAATATTGCACCGACTTGCAGAAATTCAAATACTTTAAGTAATAGCGGGATAAAAAAGATAACCAGCAAATGCCAGCTAATTAGTGAGATGAGTCCATATCCTCTCCTCTGAGCAAATTTATAACTTGATAAAGCAACAATAATCAGCGGTAAAAGAAACAGAGACTGAAAAGCAAGCTGAATGCTAGGATACCAAAATGACGCTTGTTTATAGCCCTTTTCAACTGTCGTAAATTTATCGTTATCCTTAAGGAAAGCTATAAAATTAACGCTTTCTGGTTTTGCAAGCAGTACATTTTTCAAATTAGAAATTTCATTTTTCAGATTAGAAATTTTTCTGCTGTTTTGGTCTAACTCCTGTTTAGCTTTTTCAGCACCAACTGAATTAATTGATTGCCCACGAGCTTGACCTGCTATTTTTTCTAAGAGCGTTGAGTCATATTGAGCGCGAATATTACGATTGGTTTGTTCAAGTGAATTAATGTCTGCTTCTTTCCGAACAATGCTCTTGATGATTTGCTGCTGATTTTCGGAATTTTTAATCTTATCTTTATAAGTTGCATAATTCAGGCATGTTTCAGAAACCTTACCTAGATGTCCTGTTTGTGGTTGTTGATAAGTTTGCTGTAATGATGGTGAATTGATAGTATTATATGTTAGTGAAAGCTTTAAAATTTCATAATCTTTATCTTTCCCAGTTCCTGTCCGGTAATTTTTCCACTCGGAGTAACATGGATAAACCTGAGTCGGGTTCAGATGCCATTTGCTAATATCATCCAAACCCGTAAAAACATTGATTAAAATAAAAATATCAATCAAAATAATGACAATCAAGCTCACTTTATTTAGTGGTTCGTTGTTGATTGTTCTTGAATTACTAAAAAACTGACTGAAAAGACGACGTATTCTGGCAAACATATTATTTTTTAACAGGACTTACGAAAAGGGCATTGCTGAATTGATGTATGAATCCTTGTAAAGACGTTCCGCCGGAACGTCTCTACGACGGTTGCGTTGTTTTTATTACTGTTAATTAAACGGACATAATATAGCTCCTAACTTCATCATTACAATTACCAAAAAAATGACCAAATTTTTACTCAAGCTACTGCACAATCTCAAGCTGAAATCTACCCAGAATCGGAAACTGAATATTTATACACGCTAGTTTATGCCCAAATAACCTTTGTCAAAAATGAAGAAGCAGAAGTGACAGAGTTAATTCTGCACTAAAATGGATAAGAAAAGCCTGGTAAAAAGATTAAGTAAGTATTAACATTTACCTTAAGCAGTTTCACGGATCTCAGATTGTTTCTTCCCCAGATATAACATGATGATAATCTGAGCCTGGATGTCCTACTGTAGCGTGCTTGTCAACTATGGAACTTTTGCTAACAACTTATGATTCTGCTCTCTTCAACAAAATCGGCTTCTATGTTGGTCAAGCAATTATTGCCATTCAAGACAAGCAACCAGAATTATTACTGGAAAAATATAGAAACGTACCTTGGAATAGCCGCCATCAATTTAGTTTAACAGCAAAATTAACCGAAATACTTCGCCAAAGTAACGACTGGGACACATTAATTAATACATTGCAAGGGTTTCTAAAAGTTTTATTAATTCCTGAATCTTTCAACTCACCAATATTAATAAAATTAATTGAAGACATTCGTCTACTAAATCCGGCAAAACCTGAGTTAAATGGTTCAAACAGCCTCAACACAATTAAGCCAGTATCATCGGAAATAGTAACTAATGGTTCTTTGTCGCAAACAAAAATAGCAGTTTTACTTTTAGATGCAGAAAACTTACAAATAAATGCCGAAACTGAACAATTCTTAACAACAGTTTGCACTTGTCCGATTCAAGTTAAAATTGCCTTTGCCAATTGGCGCAGCATGGGTAAACTAGATATTGAATTTCATCAGCGTGGCTACGACTTAATTCATGTCCCCGCAGGTAAAGACAATGCTGATGGAAAAATGATAGCTTTTGGTTCGTCAATTCATGAGCATTATCCAAAAGCCAAGGAAGTTTTAGTTTGTTCCTCAGACACGGTAATGACTAACCTGTGCAACCATCTTCAGCAAAATGGATTAACAGTGTATCAGGTTAACAAGCAAGGAAACAATGTAACAGTAGTTAATATCTCTACAGGTAAAAATTACAATTATTCTCTGAATATATTACCAAAAATACCAACAATTGAACAATTTATTCATCAACTAAAAGAATTAATTAAAGTTGAACAAAAGCGTACTGAAAACTGTTGGGTAGAACTTGCTACTCTTTCTCAGATGTTTAAAGACAAATACCAATTAACTATCACTCAAATTGTCTCTAAGCATCTTCCCGGTAAAAAAGCAAGAGATATTTTTGTTAATTATCCCACCGAGTTTGTAGTTCACCAAATGAGTGAGCAGTCTGAATTATATGTAACGCTGTTTGAAATAAATCAAGTGCAGCAAGTAGATACCAGCAATGACGACGTTCAACAAACTAATGTAGCATCATTATCGAGCATAAATTCCAAAACAGATTTGGAAGAAGCGCTGAAGAATATTATAAAAAAGTTAACTACTCAATCTTCTAATAGCTACATTTGCATTGGAATTTTAGGTAGCAAATTTAGTCAACAATATGGTAAATCGATTACTAACCAAATCAAATGTTTGCATCTAAGTGGTAATTATATGAAATTTTTGCAATCATGCGATTCTTTGGAGCTACAAAAAACAGGCGATCGCTGGCATGTAGCACTACGTCAAACTAAGAGTGTTACAGCTTAGTAAAAAATTTCACGCATTTCATCAGCATTCACTCAGCGTTACTCTGCGCTTACCTCAGCGTCCCTTTGCGTTAAAAAAACGCTCGTTTTCACCCTTAATTATGTATGATGTGAATAAATGTAAACAACACAATGCATGATAAAGTCATTGTCGGTGCGTTGGCGAAGCGACTCAATCATGAGTACCGCGTCACATTCACTCCCTTTCCTGACATATTATGTTTTTTGGGGTCAAAAACAAAGCTGTTCTTACTTAATTCTAGCTTAGGAAAGACCTGAAAATCCGGCAAAAAAGGCAAAATCTAGAGACAGATAAGCTATTACGCTGGATTTTCGTAATTTATGAAAATTGCTCACGTCCATTTCTACGTAGAAGATGCACTCGTTTGGCAAGACTGGTTTGTCAGCCATCTCGGCTTTCAAGCAGTAACAGATTATATGATCCCCCTAACCTTGACAAACGGATTGTTTCACACTTGCACAAAAGTAGTCAAAAGTGGTGCTGTCTGCTTTTTGCTGTCTTCACCACTCTTACCCACAAGTCCAGTCGCTGAGTTTCTGCGTCAGCATCCCCCTGGTGTGGCAGATGTCGCTTTTGATGTCGAAAATGTCGAAAAAGCGATCGCTCTCGCTGCACAACACAATGCCGAAGTCCTACAACCGATTCAGCAATACCAACAAAGTCAAGAATACATCAAGTGGGGCAAAATCTCCGCTTGGGGTTCTTTGACTCATACTTTGATAGAAAGGGGACGACTTGGGGACAAGGGGACGACTTGGGGACAAGGGAGACAAGGAGGAATTTCTTCCACATCCCCCTCTCTCCCCCTCCCCCCCTCTCCCTCATTTCCCACATCCCCCCATTCCCCCCTGCCCCCCTCTTCCATCACCGCGATAGATCACATCGTCCTAAACGTGCCAGCGGGTGATTTAGAACGTGCTGTGGCTTGGTATGAAGAGGTTCTCGATTTTGAACCCCAACAAGCGTTTAAAATTAAAACCGATCGCTCTGCTTTGCACAGCCGAGTTATGCTTTCACGTAACGGCGGTGTACAATTGCCAATTAATGAACCAGCTTCGGCTCATTCTCAAATTCAAGAGTTTTTGGATGTGAACCGGGGAGCGGGAATTCAACATATCGCTTTGCAAACCCCGAATATTGTGAATGCGATCGCTCTTTTTCGCGCTTGTGGTTTATCCTTACTTCCAGTTCCTCCAACCTATTACTCCCAGCTAAAACAGAGAGAAAAACTGCCGCTTTCAGCCCTAGAACTGGAGGCGATCGCCAGACATGAAATTTTGGTAGACTGGAAAGAAGATACTCAAAAAGCAGTACTGCTACAAATTTTCACTCAGCCAATTTTCGGACAGCCCACCTTTTTCTTTGAGTTTATTGAGCGTCGTTTTCAAGCTCAAGGTTTTGGTGAAGGTAATTTTCGCGCTTTGTTTGAAGCGATTGAAAAGGAACAAATCAAACGCGGTAGCTTGAATTGAAAAGATAATAGGATTTAAGCTAGTCTGTAAATAAAATTTACATTTCCCTAAATGTTAAGACTAATTACAGACTTCGACGGTCCGATTATTGATGTTTCCGAACGGTACTACCGCGTTTATCAATTCTGTCTGGAGAAGACACTCCGTCCAAACCAAGCAGTACAAGAACTTTCTAAAGCGGATTTTTGGCAATTGAAGCGATCGCGTGTTCCGGAAAAAGAAATTGCCTTAAATTCCGGTTTGGACGAAATACAAGCACAAGAATTTGCTCAATTGCGACGACAAACCGTGCATACAGAGCCTTACTTTGATTATGATACCCTTGCCCCAGGCGCTGTAGAAGCACTGTTAAAAATTCAAGAAGCTGGGATCGATTTGGCTGTGATGACAATGCGTCGAGTACGTGAACTTGACTATGCCTTTAAAAAACATGATTTAGCCAGGTTTTTCCCGGAAAATCGTTGTTATTGCTTAACCAACGACTACGTGAAAACCCGCGACATTGATGATAAACCTTTACTCATGGAACGGGCAATAGCAGAACTACCAACAGCTGCTGATACTTGGATGGTAGGGGATACAGAAGCCGACATCACCGCTGCTAAAAATCACGGTGTCAAGGTGATGGCTGTAGAGTGTGGCATCCGCGATCGCTCTCAATTGGCAGTATACAACCCTGATTTAATTGTCAAGGATTTGAGCGCGGCTGTGGATTTTCTTTTAGAGCGATCGGCATCAAACAGCAAGCACGCTTAACGCAGAAAGCTGCTAATCAACCACAACAATATAAACGTCAGCACAGTAGAAAACTGATTTGCCGTCATACTGATAAATGTCATTTGCGGCACAAGTAACCCAGCAACTAGTCCCCCAGTAATTAAACCTACTATTAAGCCGAGCAGAGTCAACAAAACTGCTCGACCAAACTTGCCTTCTTTGCGATTGAGAAAGTAAATACCTATACCAACACCTAGCACCAATGCCAACTGTAAAACCTGATCGCCCCCAGCTTGGTAAAACACACTAATAGAACTCAAACCCAGATACCAAGCTCCAGGTAACAACACATCTGGAGGGGTTGGTTTATCAATGATTCGTTGCAGCCAAGCGCTTGATAGTTTTTCGCTCTTGGTGGGACTTTCTTTCGCTGGTGCTTGCACGAGGCGTTCAGGAAACCGAATGCGTTCTGGTACTTTGATTTTACCTTCTTGGCGCATCCGTAAGCGATCCATTAAAATCGCATCGTAAGCCACGTTAATCATTTCTAAACGCTTTGTATCGCCACTGTATTGCTCCAACAGGCGATTGCGAGCGTCTTGAATTTCATCGAAGCTAGCATCTTCAGATACCCCAAGTTTTTCGTAGGGATTTTGATCGCTCATCAGAAAATTGGGTAGAAACCCCGTCCTTATAGGACGGCTTTATATTGGGTTTAGATACCATTACCGTCCTGGGATTGTTTAACTCGGTGTACCTTTGTGTTGCACTTTCAACGGGACAATTACCATTTCAAGTCTCCCAATCCTGTACGCATAATGTTTGGACTTTCGTCCCTCCCTTTCGGGGTAAAGTTAGCCTTGACCAGTTATAAGAGCTTGTTGGGCTTGCAACACTGTTCCAGTTACCTTAGAACTGTTTAATTACAAGCGACAGAGCTGGGGACTGGCTGCGTATCCCAAGGTGTCGTGACTCAAATAACGGCTACCTATTACTAGGTGGTCGGGTCAGAATGGCGGGCGTGATTTCTCATGCAAGCCCTATGCCTAAAGGCATAGGGTTCCTGACGGGAGTTTATTACGTATAGCCTTAGTTGGCAGCAGCCTTTTTTTGAAGAAAAAACGGTTTTTTAGTTTTTATCTCGGTCGAAATGTTAAGTTTCGCTCGATTTCTATGTCCTACCAGGATAGTAACACGGGGAGCGATATGATCGACCTGGAAAATTTAACTATACTAACTTTAACATATTATTATAACTCAGTGTATCCCCTCATGTCGTTGCCCAGTTCTAGCTCTAATCTGGAATTTAAGCTAAAAATACCTAAAAGGCATCCTTGATGAAAAAATTAACTTTTCTGTTTCGGATTTTGCATCTCACCGTACCTTGGCATTTTAAATAATTAGTTTTCCAATGGTTTGTGGCATTCAGCTACATATGGATTTAAGATTGAAGCGTTTTAAATAACCACGCAACTCAAATCACAAAAATGTCTCTTATGCACCCAAAGCCTACCGAATGCGGGTCACATCTGCTTACTGGACACAAATAACTTGACTTGTTAAACATCTTCACTTCGGTGCAACACTGGCAGTAAGAAGAATATTCGCGTTCTAATTGTCCAGAATCCTGATTACACTATTACTTGGGCGATCGGGAAATTAATATCTTAAACTTGTAGATTGTTATTATCCCCGTGAAACCACCCTTTTACGCGGCGACCCTTGTTAATCCTATGATTTTTTGTGCAAAGTGATGGTCATGGCTCCTGCCAAAGTTCTTGTAGTTGATGACGACCCTGCGGTTCGTAATTTAATTCAACGCTTTCTGATTAAGCAAAGCTATCAAGTAGAGGCTGCCGAAGACGGTAAGACTGCCATAGCTTTATTTGAGCAATTTAACCCTGATTTGGTGATTCTAGATGTGAATTTACCAGATGTAATTGGGTTTAACCTCTGCCAAGAGATGCAAAGCCGTAACGGTGTCTTTGTTCTCATGCTGACTAGCCGTGCAGACGAAGCTGACAAGATTCGCGGTTTTGCTAAAGGTGCTGATGACTATCTCACCAAACCATTTGGTCTGGGAGAGTTAGAAGTCAGAGTAGCAGCCATTTTGCGGCGTCAGCGGGTTGTGACTACGGCAGAACAGAAACGCCTGGTATTTGAAAAATTGATGATTGATCCAGTACGCCGAGAGGTAACACTTAACACCCAACCAGTACTTTTAACTGCTCTAGAATTTGACTTGTTGCATTTTTTAGCCAGCCATCCGGGTCGAGTTTGGCGTCGAGCCGAACTCATCCAAGAGGTATGGGACTATGAATACGTCGGCGATCAGCGCGTTGTGGATGTCCATATCGGTCAAATTCGCAAGAAGATTGAAGTCGATGCTAGTCAGCCAGCACTAATCCAGACTGTACGTGGCGTAGGATATAAATTTGAATGTCCTACTCAGCCGCAGTCAGATACCAAGTCCTGAGTCAAGAGTCTTGAGTTTTTTGACTCTTGACTTTTGATTCACTGAAGGAGTGAATTTATTTGGTATGAACAGCGTTCATTCACACGAAGGTACGCCCAAAGATACGTCATTGATGTATTTACTACACAAATACAGCCAGACAGTTTTGGGAAATTATTGATTTAAAATTTAAATAGGGTGCGTCTAGCTTTCACAGTTGTTAACTGTCATTCAAGTCGATTTAGTTTCAATTTGAGCAATTGTCAGGTAAATTTGACTTGCTTCGACTGCTAAATGCCATCGCACTTTGTATAAATCACTTCAAGTTTTAATAGTTAAATTTAGGGAAGATTGAGAGTTTTATATAACATTTTCCTTTCTTTGAGGTAGGGTCGTCAGTGGCAATGCAGGCGTTAACTACAGTAAGAACGCCTTTGGGAACGATCGCCATCTGACTATACTCTAACCAAAAAATAAACCTGAGGAAACCCGGTTAACAGCACCAAGAGCGATGGTGAGGTGTTGTATTTTAGCTGTTTCTAGCGATCGCTTGCACCGCATTTTTACTTATCAATTGTGAAATAAAGTTTCTAGATATACGCGAGCCGTGCGGCGATCGCCATCTCCATTTTGCAGCAAAAACAATGACAGCGCCGCCGTTAATACTCGATTTTCATCCCAATCCGGATGTGATTCTAAGTAAATTTTGAGGGATTCGTGGAGCGTTTCCGGAATTTCTGTAAATATGCTAACCGTTGCGTTCATTTCTATTTTCCCCCTATCAGGTTAATCAATAAAGTACACGTTACTAAGGGTGTGAATAACACACCGTATGAATGTCTAACCAACAATCACAAGGCAACAACTGGGTAATTTTACACAGATCCACTGCCGATTACAAAAGCAAGCCGAATCATTGTGCGCTAAGAGGGGGTAGGTTTGTCAATGCTGCGAAATGTTACAAATCAGTTGTTCCAAACCAAATGACTACGAAATAATCAGGCTTGTAGGCTATTGTCTGTTACATATCTTTATAAAAACTCAGTCTTTTAAGTCAAGTATTCCTAACACTCAAAAATTAAGCGATCGTCATCAAGAGCCGATGAAACCGTAAAGCGGTTGTGGAAAACCTGTAAAATAGCTGTGGAAACTCTGTGGAATTAGTTAGGAAAATCAGCATGAATGATAAGAATTACAAAAAAGACGATTTAGCCCCTTTGACAGATTAAAAATTAAAAATAATTTTTTAAACTTATAACTAACAAAAGTTGAGCAATAGCGATCGTTGAAATTTCCGCCCAAGTTCCAGTTCCCATCATGGTTTCCGCCGATTCATCCCCAAGTTTGGATTTTGGCAGTTGGTAGACTTTTGTTAGAAATGGGCACAGGCTTTACCCTGTTTTATGCCCCGATTTTTTTCGTGAACAAAGTCGGTTTATCTTCAACCGGTGTCGGTTTTGCCTTGGGTAGCGCGTCGATTTCTGGGATCGCAGGCAGAATTTTAGGTGGTATTGGTGTTGATTCTCCATCGTGGGGACGCAGACGCACATTGTTGTTTTCAGCAGCAATTTCGGCAATTGGTTCTTTAGTATTATCTGCAAGCCACAATTTTGCTACTTTGGTAATCGGTAACTTAATTACAGGCTTAGGTTTGGGTTTATACTGGCCCGCAAATGAAGCCGTTGTTGCCGACTTGACACCAACTGAAAATCGCCGTGAAGCTTATGCGATTACGCGACTGGCAGATAACATCGGTTTGGGGATGGGAGTTGTCTTAGGTGGCGTTTTGGTCACGACTACTGGCAGTTATCGATCGCTATTTATTATTGATGCGATTTCTTTTATTGTATTTTTTGCAGTAATTTATCTGGCGATCGCCGAAACCCGTCAACCAGACATGAGACAATCACAGAAGACGGAACATATAGCTTCTTGGATGGCAGCATTAAGCGATCGCCCTTTTTTGGTCTACATTATCCTGAATATCATCTTCACCACCTACCTTTCCCAACTACACAGCACCATCCCCATCTACTTTAAAAACTTTGTGTCAGTTGGGAACTCAGGACAAGGATTTTCGGAAACTACTATTAGTGCCCTTTTCGCACTGCATTTAGCGATCGCTATTCTCTCACAGATACCCGTAGCCCGTGTTTTAAAACGCTTTTCTCACACAATCGCGTTTACCTTTTCTTCCTTGCTGTGGTCAATTGGTTTCAGCTTCATCTGGGCTTGTGGCATTGCTAAAACCGATAATCTAGTTTGGGCAGCTTTGGCATTGGCAATATTTGCCGTTGCGATAACTTCCTTCATCCCCTCAGCCTCTTCATTAGTCACCGACTTAGCCCCCGAATCTCAACGTGGGGTTTATTTATCCATCAACTCTCTGTGTTGGGCTATTGGCTATTTTATCGGTCCACCCTTGGGGGGTTGGGCACTAGATCAACCGCGAATCGTTAGCGATCGCTTTTGGTTAGGATTTTCCTTTAGTGTTGTCATCACCCTTGCCATTTTGCAATATCTCAATCGAATTTTGCCTACTCAGACAAAAGTCGGAAATCAAGAGTAGGAAATTCACGCTACCGTCTATTTACACTTGTTTTATTAAAAATTTTTATAATTTCCCATTATTAAAATACTATTTCATTGGCTCGATAGCAAGAAAAAATTCAGAAGGCAGAAGGCAGGAGGCAGAAGGCAGAAGGCAACCCACCCTTACTCATAGTGGG
>NZ_KK073768.1:3198-22261 GCF_000582685.1 [Scytonema hofmanni] UTEX 2349 | reverse complement strand
TAACATAAGTGCCTTCTGCCCTCGAACTTCTGCCTTTCTTGTAAAATTTACAATTAGTACTTAGTAGTTGAACACGAGTGGAGTATATAACAATCATAAAAATTATCAATGATTGTTTGTGTTAATTGTTGGCAAAAATAGTATTTACTATAATTAATGGTTTGAGTGGGAACTATAGAGTGTAAGTAATATTAACTAAATAAAGTTTGTTTTTATCAAAATAAATTCACTTATTTAAGTGTGAATTTTCAGTTTCAATGGATGCCTTAAAGCTCAATTAAGCATTGAGTCTAAATTTTGCTTTTCAATTTAAATGTGAGGAGTTACCGTGAAAGTAAATCTGCTAGCTTCTGCTGGGGGAGTAAGTTTTCTATACTTACTCGCTCAAATCTTACCTGTGCAAGCGATGCCTAATTTTGAAGAAACAGCATCTGACACTCAGGCTCTAAACTATTCTAAAAACATAGTAGTTTTTAGTAGTAATATCTTTGATGAAACAAGTATCTTCATTAATGATAAAATTGAATCACTACCTATATTAAATCAAAACGAGGAAACTACTGATTTAGCAGTAGCTGCTTCTAGTTTTTTTACGCAAACAGTCTTAAAAAATCCAAATTCTCGTTCATATTCACAAATAATAGCAGCAGAAAACCAGGAACAGGTAACATCTGTATCGCAACTCTCTGATGTGAAGCCTACTGATTGGGCTTTTGCAGCATTGCAATCTTTAGTAGAGCGCTACGGTTGTATTGCAGGATATCCAAATGGCACTTATCGAGGCAATCGTGCGATGACTCGTTATGAATTTGCCGCTGGTTTAAATGCGTGTTTGGAGCGAGTTAACGAACTAATTGCCACCGCAACTGCCGATTTGGTAAAAAAAGAAGATTTAGCCACCTTGCAAAGACTGCGAGAAGAATTTTCTGCTGAATTAGCGACATTACGGGGTCGAGTAGACGCTTTAGAAGCTAACACCGCTAAACTGGAGGCGAATCAGTTTTCCACAACTACTAAACTCAATGGTGAAGCAATTATATCAGTAATTGGTGCCACAGGAGGCGCACAAGATCGAAACGATCCGAATATCGTTTTGGTAAATCGAGTGCGGTTGAATCTCAATACCAGTTTTACAGGTAAAGACTTACTAATTACTGGGTTGCAATCTCACAATTTCTTAGGCGGTGTCGATGGTCGTGGTAGCATTCAAGAAAGTTTAGGATTAGCTTCACCCCTACTCACTGCTAGTAGCGCTCGTACAAGCTTTGAACCTCAATTTCCTGGACTAGACGTCAAAACCTTATCGAACGTCAGCGCCAACAGTATTCAGCTTTACAAACTACTTTACATCTTTCCCGTCGCCGATAAATTAACTTTGTTTGCCGGCACTGCTGCGGAAGTATCCGACGCTTTCCCTCCCATCACTCCTTTTTATGGTGAAGGACAAGAATCAATTTCTCGCTTTGCCGGCTTAAATCCTGTAGTGCGCGTTTCTGGGGGTACTTCAGGTACTGGTTTAGCATCAGCCGCAGGCTTTATTTTTAGCATCTCCAAGCAACTCGATTTGAGAGCATTGTATGGCAGTGTAAACGCAAACCTTCCGAGTTCATCTCCCGACATACTTCCAGGAGTTTCTAACACACCATTGGGTGCCGGCGTATTTAGCGGTAGTAGCGTTGTTGCCGCACAATTAACATTTAGACCAACCAGTTCCATAGATATTGGTCTGAACTATGCCAATAGTTATCACGAGATAAACATCTTAGGTACAGGATTAGTTAGGGACGATATTGGTTCTTTAGCTGGAGTTCCTTTGGGAATACCCGTCAAACTCAACTCTGTTGGTGGTACAGCCACCTGGAGATTTTCTCCCAAAGTCGCTTTATCTGGGTATGGTGCAGCGCTATTTGTTGACGATTCTTCCGGTAGGGTTGATGCTTCCACCACCTTCACCAGTTGGATGGTAGGACTTCACTTCAACGATCTTTTCAATAAAGGTAATAATGCAGGTCTGATTTTTGGTCAGCCCCTTTACCGCACCGATGCAAGTGGAGACGCCAGACTTGCACCTGTTGGTGCAAACAGAGCAGTTCCCTACCATTTAGAAGCATACTACCGCTTGCGCCTAACTGACAACATCAGCATCACCCCAGGTGCCTTTGTCCTATTTAATCCCGAAAGCGACAGCCGCAACGAAACAACAACCTTAGGTGTACTTCGTACCACTTTCACCTTCTAACTTTGTCCTCTGCGTAAGAGTGCGGTTCGTTCTATTTCCTTCTCTCCTGCAACTTCCGATAAACCGCCTTCAAATCAACATGATGATGAGCCAAAGCGACCAAAGTATGATATATCAAATCAGCAACTTCACCAGCGATCGCATTTGGTTCATCATCCTTACACGCCATCACCACCTCAGCAGATTCCTCGCCAATCTTTTTCAAAATCTTATTATCACCGCCAGCAAACAACTTACAAGTGTAAGAACTTTCACTTGGATGATCACGGCGATCGCATATCACCTGAAACAATTGTGACAACGTATCGGCTGGTGGTGCAGTAATTGTCCCATCTATTTGATGAAAACAACTCCGCTCTCCTGTATGACAGGCAATATCTCCTAACTGCTCAACCCCAATTAATAGAGCATCACTATCACAGTCATAACGGATACTTCGTACCTTTTGCAGATGTCCCGAAGTCGCTCCTTTGTGCCACAAATTTTCACGGGATCGACTCCAAAACCAAGTTTCCCCAGTTTCTAAAGTTTTCTGCAACGACTCTCGATTCATCCATGCCATCATCAAAACAGTACCATCCAGATAATCCTGGACAATTGCCGGTACTAAACCCTTGTCATCGTAGCGAATTTTCTCAACAGGGACTGAATGTGAATCAATCGAAAACATACCAGCTGCTGCAAATAAATGCAAAAATAACTTCTTGATTTACGATACCATTGTGGATGAAGCAGCTGGGGTAATTTTTTCAATTCAACTCTGTTACTTCATCTTAAACAAGAACATTCTTGTTCATGGCAGACTGCATTTTTACAGCACTTAAAGCCACTTTATGAGCCTTTGTGGCTTCGCCATACCAGTGTAGAGCCGAGTTGAAAGCTGCCCGGTAAAGATCCTGATATGGCTCAGATAATCGAGTGCGAATATCTGAAGGCAAATCTTGATTCGATTTATATAACATATTGTTATCCTGGTTCAGGTAATTTACTAATATAGAAGTTCTAAACAGTTATTACGCCTATCCTAAGATAGAGCTTTTTGTTTCCACTGTTAGGAGAAAACCTTGGTAAATACCACAATTAAAACTACAAAATCACAAGAAATCTTCGCGGCGGCTCAAAATTTAATGCCGGGAGGTGTAAGTTCTCCCGTCCGCGCTTTCAAATCCGTGGGTGGACAACCAATTGTGTTTGATCGCGTTAAAGGCGCTTACATTTGGGATGTCGATGGCAATCAGTATATCGACTATGTAGGCACTTGGGGACCAGCAATTTGCGGTCACGCTCATCCAGAAGTCATTGCCGCGCTGCATGAAGCCTTAGAAAAAGGCACAAGCTTCGGTGCCCCCTCAGTACTAGAAAATGTACTGGCAGAGATGGTAATTGCTGCCGTCCCCAGCATCGAAATGGTAAGATTTGTTAACTCCGGCACAGAAGCTTGTATGTCAGTGTTGCGGTTGATGCGGGCTTTTACTGGACGCGACAAAATCATCAAGTTTGAAGGCTGCTACCACGGTCATGCTGATATGTTCTTGGTGAAAGCAGGTTCAGGTGTTGCTACACTCGGCTTACCCGACTCCCCAGGAGTGCCGAAATCGACAACTGCCAACACTCTAAACGCGCCTTACAATGACTTAGAAGCCGTCAAAGCTTTGTTTGAAGAGAACCGCGATGAAATTGCGGGTGTCATTCTTGAGCCAGTCGTCGGCAATGCTGGATTTATTACTCCCGATGCAGGCTTCTTGGAAGGGTTACGAGAGCTTACCCACCAGCATAAGGCATTATTGGTGTTTGACGAGGTAATGACGGGCTTCCGTATTGCTTACGGTGGCGCTCAAGAGAAGTTTAGTATCACCCCGGATTTGACCACTTTGGGCAAAATCATCGGCGGTGGTTTGCCAGTTGGAGCTTACGGAGGTCGCCAGGATATCATGTCAATGGTTGCCCCCGCAGGTCCGATGTACCAAGCCGGGACGCTTTCTGGTAATCCTTTGGCGATGACTGCTGGCATTAAGACACTGGAATTGCTGCAAAAACCGGGAAATTACGAGTATCTTGACCAAATTACCAACAAGCTAGCTTCCGGGTTGCTGCAAATTGCGACTGAAACTGGTCACGCGGCTTGCGGTGGACAAATTAGCGGCATGTTCGGCTTATTCTTTACCGACGGACCAGTCCATAACTATGAAGATGCGAAAAAGTCGGATACAGCCAAATTTGGACGCTTCCATCGCGGTATGTTAGAGCGGGGTATTTACTTAGCACCGTCTCAATTTGAGGCTGGATTTACCTCGTTTGCTCACACCGAGGAAGATATTGAGCAGACTTTGAAAGCCGCACGCGATGTGATGTCTAGTTTGTAAGTTAGGTATTGGGGCATGGGGCATGGGGCATTGGGCAAAATTCCTCTCCCCTGCTCCCCAGTCCCTAGCCCCCAGTCCCTTTTTAACAGCCGCAACCATTGTGACCGCAGCCTTTCATGGTTTTGTGACCTTCAGCGCAAGCTTCAGAGCAATAAGATTTATCGTCCTTTTTAATCGAATCCTCGATGTGAACGACACACAGGCAAGAAGGACAAGCACATTTCATTTGGGTTACAGTTGCCATAAATTTTCCTCTGAATACTTAAATTAATATAACACATGAACATGTGTTCATGTATGTGTTAATATAATTTAACGGGTCGCGCTCTTGTTTCCCCGTCGGGGAGGAATGGCGCTCCGGGACTATGAGTCTGGGGACTAGGGACGCAAACGCGAGTTTTCTTTAAAACTCGTGTGTGGGTTCCAATCCCCTTCCAAGTAACGAAAGTGTCCCCAGTCCCTAATCCCCAGACTCATAGTCCCTTTTTCAATCTTACTGAAGCGATAAATTGATTTTGAGGTTCATTCGCCAGAAAAAATTGTCTTGTGTATTTTTGCCTTGATAAAAAATTCTGTAAAAATAAAATATTTTATTTAATTTGTAAAACTACTTATGTAATTTTCTTAATTAATACTAAAGATAAATCTTAATTCACGTAGATAAAGTTTTGAAGTCAGAATTATTCGGGTTTAAACCAAACTGAGAAAGTAGCCGTAAGTTTGAGTATAGTAGATTTTAGTGGGTTTATGATTGCTTTACGTAAGCTAGTGGCTAACTTTAGCAACTCTTCAAAGGATTTCCCGCAAAAATGACCTGGTAAAAGTAGATTTTTGTTTAAATAATGAAAAGAGAGTTTATTTAATGCTTCCCGTAATTATTCGTGCAGCGAGTTAACAGTGCATGAGCTACTGCTTAAATCCAATCTGTCTCAATCCAGAAAATTTGGCATACAGCCAAAGGTGTCAGTCTTGTGGCTCGCTTTTGCGGTTGCGCGATCGCTATCGGGTGCTCAAACCATTAGGTCAAGGTGGTTTTGGTGCAACCTTTCTAGCCCAAGATGAAGTCTTACCAGGTGAACCAAGTTGTGTAATCAAGCAACTACGTCCTTCAGCAACCGCACCACACATTTTGCAAATGGCGCGGGAACTGTTTGAGCGAGAAGCGAGAACCCTAGGCAAAATTGGCAATCATCCCCAAGTACCTAGGTTGCTAGACTATTTTGAAGATCATGAACAATTCTACTTAGTGCAGGAATACATCAGTGGCGCTACCCTTCAGCAGGAGGTGAAACGCGACGGAGTTTTGAGCGAAGCCGGAGTCAAGCAATTCTTGAGCGAGATGCTGCCATTGCTACAATACATCCACGAGCGAAAGGTGATTCACCGCGATATCAAGCCAGCCAACTTGATTCGCCGCGATCAAGATGTCAGATTAGTTCTGATTGACTTTGGAGCCGTCAAAAACCAAGTCAGTCAAGTTACAAACCAATCCGAGCAAACAGCATTAACTGCATACGCAATTGGCACTCCTGGTTTTGCCCCTCCAGAGCAAATGGCTATGCGTCCAGTTTACGCTAGTGATATTTACGCGCTGGGAGTAACATCCATTTATCTGCTGACTGGCAAATCTCCTAGAGATTTGGACTACAATCCCACAACCGGGGAAATGATGTGGGAAAAGCTTGTACAAGTAAGCGCTCACTTAACACAAGTGCTGCGAAAAATGCTCGAAGTCTCAGTACGCAATCGCTATCAGTCAGCGGAAGAAGTACTCAGAGCACTAGAGATGGAACCGTACCTGGAGAGTTTGGCACAAAGTATGGTTGCTCAATCTTCTGTAAGCGTGAAAGAGCGAACTTCTCTAACACGTAACCACTTGGAAGATTCTGGTGTATATTCCAGCAATCCTTCTAGCACTCCTTCTAGTGCAGGGGTTCAGGAGTTAGCAGCAGCAATTCGTGCAAGACGAGCCAAAGCCGCAGAAGGAGCAGCTTCACAAACACCAGGAATACGCCAAGGAGTCAACACTACAAAATCAACTACTTTGGCAAGCAGCAATAGTACTTCGCATCAAAATAGTAAACTTACTCGTAAATTAGATACTCAAAGTTTATTAACGGCTTATGTTAAAGGAAGACGAGATTTTGCCCAACACAATTTGAATCTACTGAATTTGCAAGGAGCAGACTTATCGGGAACGAATTTCCATTCCTCTCAATTGGAGAAAACCAACCTCCAAGGAGCTAATCTCCACAACAGTGACTTTGGCAGAAGCTCTCTTAACCGTGCCAATCTCAGGGACGCCAATTTGAGTAAGGCTTACTTTAATCATGCGGATTTAGAAGCAGCAGATTTGCGAGGTGCAGACCTTAGCTATGCTTATCTTAATAATGCCAATCTCCGAGGTGCTAATTTGTGTGGTGCTAATTTAACTGGTGCGAAAATTTCTGACGAGCAGCTGGCACAAGCTAAGACTAATTGGATGACTGTACGTCCTAATGGGAAACGAGGCTTATTATAATTTTAGATTTTAGATTTGAGGTGAAAGCAATCCAAAATCGGAAATTTAAAATTGAAAATAATTTAAGATATCATGACAGGTTTATAACTTGCAATTGTATTGACGTTCCGGCGGAACGTCTCTACGACGGTTGTGATATTTTTATTATAGTTCGATGTTGCGATCGCCATTAGACAGCATCTGGCAGACACACACACAGGCTAAGGCTTGTTCGTTGGTTGGGTTGATTGTCTGTTCCTCAATTGTGACATAGATAATATAAACCTAGATGGCGACTGGCTTGCAACCTGCTTGCTGCGAATAATTTAATTTATCTACTATTTTGCGATTTATCTGAGGAATAGCTTGTAGTTAGGCGATAATAATTACATTTGCTAATAAAAGCACAGTCATGACTTGCTGCCTAAATCCAGCTTGCCACAACCCACCCCATTCTGAGTCCACAACGTTTTGCTCTAACTGCCGATTTCCTTTGATGGTGCTGAGAAATCGCTATCGCCCAATTCAATTACTAGGAAGTGGGGGATTTGGGAAAACCTATTTAGCAGAAGATTTAGACAAGCTGAATGAATATTGTGTTATCAAGCAATTTGCGCCGCGAATACAGGGAACTGCGGCAATAAACAAAGCCACAGAACTATTTGAGCAAGAAGCAAGGCGACTGCAACAACTAGGAGAACATCCGCAGATTCCCACGCTGTTGGCGTACTTTGAAGAAGAAAATAATCTGTATTTAGTGCAGCAGTTTATCAACGGGCAGAATTTATTAGCTGAATTAAAACAACAGGGAACTTTCAACGAAGAAAAAATCTGGGAAGTTTTGCTTGATTTATTAAATATCCTGAAAACGGTTCATCAGCACAAAGTTATTCACCGCGATATCAAACCAGAAAATATCATTCGTCGCAGCACTGACGGCAAGTTAGTCTTGATAGATTTTGGAATTTCCAAGCAACTCACCATAACAGTTATCAATAACCCAGGAACAATAATTGGTTCCCGTGGTTATGCGCCATTAGAACAAATGCAGGATGGTAAAGCTTATCCAGCAAGTGATTTATATAGTGTTGGTGCAACTTGCTTTCACTTACTGAGTGGAATTCACCCTTGGATAATGTCGGAGCAACAAGGTTATGGGTGGGTTTCTTCTTGGCGGCAGCATTTGCAACAACCACAAAGCAGCGAATTGCAGAAGATTCTTGATAAGTTACTGCAAAAAGATTATCAGCAACGTTACCAATCTGCTGAGGAAGTTTTACAGGATTTTACACCGTTACCATCACCTTCACCAGTACACCCAACTGAGGCAGTAGTTGTAACTCAACCACCATCATCATTCCCTGCGACATTACCCCATCAGCCTCAAACTGGAAAATCACCAGCACCAGTAAAGCCAAAAGTAGCGCTACAAAAGCCATCTAGACAAAATACTAATTGGAGAACAAGATTCTTGGTAGGTGCTGCTATTACAATAGTTGGAACTCAAATATATGGCCATGTTCGCTATGGCTTATTTCCAACTAATCCGATATCTGTAATCGCTAGCATACCAAGCGGAGTTTTATTACAAAGAACCCTCACAGGATATTCTGGCTGGATTAGTTCCGTCGCCATCAGCCCAGATGGTAAAACCCTTGCCAGTGGTAGTACTGACAACACCATCAAACTGTGGAATCTCGCCACCGGAAAGCAAATCCGCACCCTCACTGAGCATTCTGGCTGGGTTTATTCCTTCGCCATTAGCCCAGATGGCAAAAACCTTGCTAGTGGTAGTGATAACAACACCATCAAACTGTGGAATCTCGCAACTGGAGAACAAATTCGCACTCTCGGTCGGCATTCTGACTATGTTCTTTCCGTCGCCATCAGCCCAGATGGCAATACCCTTGCCAGTACTAGTCGTGACAATACCATCAAATTCTGGAATCTGGCAACCGGAAAAGAAATCCGCACTCTCACTGGGCATTCTGGCTATGTTAATTCCGTCGCCATCAGCCCAAATGGCAAAACCCTTGCTAGTGGTAGTGATGACACCACCATCAAACTGTGGAATCTGGCAACCGGAGAAGAAATCCGCACTCTCACTGGGCATTCTAATAAGGTTATGTCCGTCGCTATCAGCCTAGATAGCAAAACCCTTGTCAGTGGTAGTTGGGACAAGACCATCAAAATTTGGCGGCTAAAGTAGTGAGTGCTGCGATCGCAGTTTTGAGTATTTAGCTGAAAACATAAAAAATAAGTAAAATTTACCAACAACACAGCATGATTAATCCTGATTATTCTCTGTCTGGACTCTTTGAGCGATGGAGAAGTACTAGCAAGTGATTAATCAAGATTATCTCGATCTATGCCAAGCGATATCAAATGACAAGCCGCTACGCGTCTACGCAATTTTTCTGCATACCAATTCGTAATCGAGAAAAATTAACTTAAACTAAAATCAAGATGACTTGCTCTTAAATCTGGAAAAAACTATGGTTAATACTTATGACGAGATTTTCAATACTGCATTGTCCTTACCTCCAGGGTTAAGAGCAATGCTGGCTGAACATTTATTTAAAAGTCTGGATGCTGAAAATCAAGCAGAAATAGATGCTATTTGGGCAGAAGAAGCAGAGAAAAGATTTCAAGCTGTTGAACAAAGCGAAGTTAATTTAATTCCTGGTGAACAAGTATTGCGAGAGCTACGTTCTAGGAGTAAGTAATGGCTTATAATTTTCATCCTGATGCCAAACAGGAATTAGATGATGCTGTTGCTTACTATGACAATATCAGCCGCGACATGGGAGACGCATTTATTGCCGAAGTTGAACGCACTCTCAATCGTATTGAACAGTTCCCACAAGCATGGACTCAATCTAGGATGATGAAACAGCGATCGCATAGCTTCCATATCATCGCGGTGTTCTAATACATATTTTCTTAATTCTGGTACGCTCATCTGTTCAAAGTTCAGTTTCATCTACAAACCTTAGTAATGAGTGCTGATTTAGCAGTTTTGAGTGCGATTCGCTTTCCCATCAACTACCTTTGATCTGGATCTATGCCAAGCGATCGCAACCTTAATTATAGCGATTAACTCTGATTATTCTTTTCTTGCTGGACTCTTTGAATGATAAAATTGCTACAGTTTTAAACTGTGCTACAACATCGAGAGTGAAAACTGACAGTATATTTTATCGCCTATTTCAAGAATTCCCCAGCATCTTCTTTGAACTAATTGGCAACCCTCCCGAAACCGCCAACATCTATCAATTTGCTTCAGTTGAAATCAAGCAAACAGCCTTTAGAATTGATGGTGTATTTCTTCCTATCCAAGACGAAAAAAGCCCGATTTATTTTGTCGAAGTCCAATTTCAACCAGACTCAGATATTTACTTGCGTCTGGTATCAGAGATTTCTTTATACTTACGCCAAAATAAACGTAAAAATCCTTGGCGAGGAGTGGTGATTTATCCTACTAGGAATACTGATACAGGTGATAAAGAAGATTTCTTAGAATTCTTTCATAGCCAGCGTATTAGTATAATTTATTTAGATGAATTAGGCGAAGCTGCATCACTACCGCTAGGCATTGCTACGATAAAATTAGTAATTGAAGAGGAAGATACAGCAATTATCACCGCTAGGGAATTAATCAACCGTACTCAGCAAGCAGTAGATTGGCAACTGCCACAAAAACAATTACTAGAATTAATAGAGACAATCTTAGTTTATAAGTTTCCTAACATGAGTCGAGAGGAGATAGAAGCAATGTTTGGATTAAGTGAATTGAAGCAAACGCGAGTTTATCAAGAAGCTAAAGAAGAAGGTAAACAAGAAGGTAAACAAGAAGGTAAACAAGAAGGTAAGCGAGAAGGTAGAGAAGAAGGTAAACGAGAAGGTAAACGAGAAGGTAAACGAGAAGGTAAACAAGAAGGTCGCTTTGAGGCAAAATTAGAAGCTGTACCTAAGCTTTTAGCACTGGGTTTAACTCCCGAACAGATAGCACAGGCTTTAGATTTAGATGTAGCACAAGTCCAGCAAGTAGCAGAGCAAACACCCCCAAATGAATAGTAAGTTAATGCTGTTTTTAAAGCTAATTTCAGTAATATTAAGGCATAGGTAGGGAATTGAGCAATGACAATTGAAACAATTACTAGAATTAATAGAGACAATCTTAGTTTATAAATTGCCTAACATAAGTCGAGAGGAGATAGAAGCAATGTTTGGATTAAGTGAATTGAAGCAAACGCGAGTTTATCAAGAAGGTAAACAAGAAGGTCGCTTTGAGGCAAAATTAGAAGCTGTACCTAAGTTTTTAGCACTGGGTTTAACTCCCGAACAGATAGCACAGGCTTTAGATTTAGATGTTGTACAAGTCCAGCAAGTAGCAGAGCAAACACCTCTAAATCAATAGACTGATTATAGAGGTGGGGAAAAGAAAAAGTGCGATCGCCTGCGAAAATACATACATTATCGGTATTCTCAGTAAAACACAATAGCTCAATGAAGGCGATCGCAATTCCAAATAACTGATTAATGGAGTTCAAAGACTCTTTAATGGAGTTCCAAGACTCATTAATGGAGTTCAAAGACTCTTTAATGAAGTTCAAAGACTCTTTAATGGAGTTCAAAGACTCTTTAATAGAGTTCAAAGACTCTTTAATGAAGCTCCAAGACTCTTTAATGGAGTTCCAAGACTCTTTAATGGAGTTCCAAGACTCTTTAATGGAGTTCCAAGACTCTTTAATGAGTATTAATTTATCAAGAACCTGATGCAGCTTTAGCAGTTCTACCTCTAATAGCTTTAAAGCGTTCACCTAACTGTTCGGCAATAGTTTTCAAGCCTGGAGTCTTCTTTGCAGCAGTCTTTACGTAGTCATAAACAGTCAAACTGCTGCTCATGGCATCACTACCGACTGCTAATAGCGTATCATCTACTTGTTCGGTGAGTTGCCGCATTGAGGTTAAAAGTTCGGTGAGTGTGGTGGTTAATTGATAATCTCGCACCAATTCCTCAATAGCAAAACTTGGGGGGAGAATGTCGCGGTTAGATTGAGCAGCGGCAACGCTATTATTGACAAAGGCTAGGCTTTTATCACCCATTTTTACTAACTTGCGTCGTTCTTCGGTAGTTAGGGTAATCAAAAAGGGCAGCTTTTTCTGGACTGTCTGTAGTGCTGTTTTAATTTCTTGGATGTCTTCTGGGGAAATGCTGGCGTTGATATTTTGATAAGCCATCGTATAATTACCTGAGTGAGTTTCTTGCCGTAGTAGCAATGTTTACTATATTTATGATTCCCACAAAGTCATGCGATCGCACATTTTATTTAAAGAAAGCTTTTTATTATCTCTTTTACTTCGTAGTGAGCGGTTCACCGCTCATAACCAAGATTAAGGGCTGAAGCCCTTACTACTAAGAAGCGCACATTTTATTTAAAGAAAGCTCAATGTAGGGTGTGTTGTCGCGCAGGGCAACGCACCGTCAAGAATTCAAGGTGCGATCTTCCTACGGCATAACACACCCTACAAACTAGCTAAATACAGTTTGGCATCACTACCATCTTTGCCAGCGATGATAATAGCTTTAGGCAATTGTGGATGTATCTATTTGCTATGGCTACCTTTTCCAGGTTTACAAATAAACCCTGCTTGCAGCAACAAGCTTTTGAGTTCTCTGATTTTCAAAGGGCATATACTCAGCTTACATTCTCACATCCCATTATTTTGCCTCTTCTAACTCCTTCAACTTATTCTGTGCAAACTCCCGCACTTTCTCATCTGGGTCATTCTCTGCTTTGTCGCGCAATAGTGGTAAAATCTGGAGATGATCGGGATATTGCTCGATAATTACTAAGAGTGCAATTTGCTGAGGGTTGTCTTCAAACTTGTATTTACGCTTAAAAGGATGATTGACAGCGCAGTTGTAAAATAATTCAAACATCCCAGGCTGATCTTTAAAGTTGCTGGCTAACGCTTTAACTGCTGCACCTCGGACTTCCTCATGATTATCAGCCGTAGCGCGGTCTTTAAGCAATCGGAGAGTATCGGGGTCATCTTTAAACTTCCTGGCTAATCCTAGCAGTGCTGCACGTCGCACATACCAATGATTATCAGCAGTAGCGCGGTCTTTAAGCAATCGGAGAGTATCGGGGTCATCTTTAAACTTCCTGGCTAATACTTCAACTGCTAGACATCGTGCATCCTCATGATTATCAGCCGTAGCGCGGTCTTTTAGCCAGGGGAGAGTGTCGGGGTCATCTTTGAAGTTGCGGACTAATGCTGCGACTGCTGCACATCGTACATCCTCATGATTATCAGCCGTAACGCGGTCTTTGAGCCAAGGGAGAGTGTCGGGGTCATCTTTGAAGTTGCTGGCTAATGCTTCAACTGCGACATATCGCACACCCGAATCATTATCAGCCGTAGCGCGGTCTTTTAGCCAAGGGAGAGTGTCGGGGTCATCTTTAAAGTTGCTGACTAATGCTGCGACTGCTGCACCTCGCACATACTCATGATTATCAGCCGTAACGCGGTCTTTGAGCCAAGGGAGAGTGTCGGGGTCATCTTTGAAGTTGCTGACTAATGCTAGCAGTGCTGCACCTCGCACATACTCATGATTATCAGCCGTAACGCGGTCTTTGAGCCAAGGGAGAGTGTCGGGGTCATCTTTGAAGTTGCTGACTAATGCTAGCAGTGCTGCACCTCGCACACCCAAATCATTATCAGCCGTAGCGCGGTCTTTGAGCCAAGGGAGAGTGTCGGGGTCATCTTTGAAGTTGCTAGCTAATGCTGCGACTGCTGCATATTGCACAGCCGAATAATTATCAGCCGTAGCGCGGTCTTTCAACAATCGGAGGGTGTCGGGATCATCTTTGAAGTTGCTGACTAATGCTAGCAGTGCTGCATATCGCACACTCGAATAATTATCAGCCGTAGCGCGGTCTTTCAACAATCGGAGGGTGTCGGGATCATCTATGAAGTTGCTGACTAATGCTAGCAGTGCTAAATATCGCACAGACTCATAATTATCAGCGATCGCGCGGTCTTTCAGCCAGGGGAGAGTGTCGGGGTCATCTTTGAAGTTGCTGACTAATACTAGCAGTGCTAAATATTGCACATCCTTATGATTATCAGCCGTAACGCGGTCTTTCAGCCAAGTTTTGGTGTCAGGGTCATCTTTAAAATTGCTGACTAATGCTTTAACTGCTGCACCTCGCACATACTCATGATTATCAGCGGTAGCGCGGTCTTTCAGCCAGGGGAGAGTGTCGGGGTCATCTTTGAAGTTGCTAGCTAATGTTTCAACTACTGCACCTCGCACATACCGATGACCCTTAGCGGTAGCGCGGTCTTTTAGGCAGGGGAGGATATCGGGGTCATCTTTAAAGTTGCTGGCTAATGCTACCAGTGCTGTACATTGCACATTGCAATTATAATCAGCCTTAGCTCGGTCTTTTAGCCAAGTTTTGGTGTCGGGGTCATCTTTAAAGTTGCTGGCTAATGCTACCAGTGCTGCACTTCGCACACCCGAATCATTATCACACGTAGCGCGGTCTTTGAGCAGCTTAAGTAACTTATCAGCGGTTGAAGCAATTACCGAACGGTTTCTCACTTCTGCTAAACACTGAACCGCTAAAGACAAAATGATGAAATCTTCCCCTTCACCATATAACTTTATTAAGTACTCAATAATCTCACCTGCAAACTTAGGCTCAATTATTCCTACAATTAGCTCTAACACCTCATGCCAAGTTTCATCTTGCCAGTGTTTACCAAAAACTTCTGTCTTCAGTTCCTCAATAGCCAGCTTTTCCCTCTCCTTAAACTGCAAGACAAACTCCCAAGCACAGAAATATTCTAAAAACGTCTGATGCACAAAGGCATAATAATCTGCACCCAAGAAACGTAACATAAAGTTGCGAGTCCGCAGTTGATTAATCATCATTGCAGCTTGTCTCTGTTTATCAACTATCATGCTGGTGTCTGTTGAGATTTTGACTACAAGTATATAGACCAGCTTAATGAATGTTTCGGAATTCAGGGTTGATGATAAAAATGTCTCACGCAAGCAAAGACGCAAAAGAAGAAGGTAGAGTTAGAAGTTTTGCTGAAGGTATAGTTAAGTCTGATTGTTTTTTGGCTGGATGCGTTGGGCGATCGCTTCTTCAATTATCCGCTTATTTTCTTCTATCGGTGTACCATCTTCAGTAAACATCGACGGGTATATAATTGCTTCAGAGTCAGGAGTCCGACGACTAAATAGAACTTCTAGCGCTTCTACATCTTCCCGATGAGCAAGCACATACGCTCTCAATTCTTTTGTAGACATTTGTCCAAAATTAGGTTCCATTTACAAATCTCCAAATTCCATCCCGAAATACAAGGATTTGCAGCTCGTCACCTGCTAAAATAAACACATTCCCAGTTATCTAAAACGGAATAACTCGATTTCACGGTAGAAGTTGGACAAGTACTGGCAAATGAAGTGCGATCGCTTCCTCAATTCTCTACTAGAGGTCTACCATCTTCAGTAAACATCGACGGATATATCGCACAAAACTAAGAAATGTTTATAAATATATAGATATTAGATATAGGATTTGGCGCTATTAATCGTTTATACTCACCCACAGATAACTGCAAATCGGTAATCATCTATAGGAGGCAGCATCACACCATCCTTCACATAATCTCATCCCATCATCACTACTAGGTCAGGGCTTGCTCGAAGTCAAACGAATAATTTTTGCCCAATGGTAACGCATAAATATTAAACTTATAAGTCTTGTGCAGCGATATCTCTAGCTATAAAATCAGCAATCATGTCTAAGGTTCTTGTCTCCGATCCAATTGACCAAGCTGGGATTGACATTCTCTCCCAAGTTGCCACTGTCGATGTTAAAACAAATCTCAAGCCAGCGGAACTAATAGAAATCATTGGTGAATATGATGCGCTGATGATTCGTTCTGGCACTCAAGTTACTAAAGAAATCATTGAAGCCGGCACTCAATTAAAAATTATCGGTCGTGCTGGCGTCGGTGTCGATAATGTCGATGTTCCCGCAGCCACGCGCCAAGGTATAGTCGTTGTTAACTCTCCTGAGGGTAACACGATCGCCGCCGCCGAACACGCCCTAGCGATGATGTTATCTTTATCTCGCTACATCCCCGATGCCAATGCTTCAGTCAAACGCAATGAGTGGGATCGCAAAACTTTTGTTGGGGCAGAAGTATACAAAAAAACTCTCGGTATTGTGGGCTTAGGCAAAATCGGTTCTCATGTAGCCGCTGTAGCCAGAGCAATGGGAATGAGATTGTTAGCTTTTGACCCTTTCATCTCCACAGAACGAGCCGAGCAAATAGGCTGTCAATTAGTAGATTTGGATCTTCTATTGCAGCAAGCAGATTATATCACCTTACACATCCCCAAAACTCCCGAAACCACCCATTTAATCAACGCCGAGAGATTGGCAAAGATGAAACCCAATGCCCGAATTATCAACTGCGCTCGTGGTGGGATCATTGATGAAGACGCTTTAGCCGTAGCCCTGAAAGAAGGTAAAATAGCAGGGGCAGCTTTGGACGTTTACGAGTCTGAACCCCTGGGAGAATCTCAGTTGCGAGCCATCGGTAAAGAAATTATCCTCACCCCACACTTAGGTGCATCCACCAGCGAAGCACAAGTAAATGTGGCAATCGATGTTGCCGAACAAATTCGCGATGTTCTTTTAGGACTACCAGCGCGTTCAGCGGTAAATATTCCCGGACTTAATCCCGATGTCTTGGAAGAACTTAAACCTTACATGCAGCTAGCAGAAACCTTAGGTAGACTAGTCGGACAGCTAGCCGGCGGACGTGTAGAATTACTTAATGTGCGGTTACAAGGCGAACTCGCAACAAACAAAAGTCAGCCTTTAGTTGTCGCTGCCCTCAAAGGACTACTTTACCAAGCTCTACGCGAACGTGTAAACTACGTTAACGCCACTATCGAAGCAAAAGAACGCGGAATTCGCGTCATTGAAACGCGGGATGCTTCAGTTAAAGACTATGCCGGTTCGCTACATCTCGAAGCTACAGGTACTTTGGGTACTCATTCTGTAACTGGCGCTTTGTTAGGTGACGGAGAAATCTACCTGACCAATATTGATGGCTTCCCGATTAGCGTCCCCCCCAGCCAATACATGGTATTCACCTTACACCGTGACATGCCGGGAATTATAGGTAAACTCGGTTCCCTACTCGGCAGTTTTAATGTCAATATTGCCAGTATGCAAGTAGGTAGAAAAATCGTTCGTGGTGATGCTGTGATGGCACTCAGCATTGATGACCCCTTACCCGATGGCATTTTGACGGAAATCATCAAAGTGCCGGGAATTAGGGATGCGTACACAGTAACATTATAAAGGCAAAAGTAAAAAGTTAAAAGTAACAAGAAAACCTCTTTCTTTTACCTTTTGCCCTTCGGGTTCGCCACTTGCTTTATGCCGGGAAACCCGTCCACCCTTCGGGTTCAGCAGTCCCCCATCGACGGGAACCGCCAAGACGGGGGCTGCTTCACCGCAGTGGCTCACCTTTTTACTTTTTACTTTCTTTATGGCAAATACCTGGTGGGAACTACAAATTCTGTGCGAACCAGACCTAGAAGAATCTATCTTTTGGCGTTTGGAAAGTTTCGGCTGTCGTGGTACAGCGAGTGAAACAAAAGAAAATTCTTGTTTAGTGCGGGGATATTTGCCACAATTTCAAGCGCAGTTACTAGATTTAGCTGCATTGTCATTATGGCTGCGTCAAGATGCTTTGTGTGTGGGATTGTCTGTACCGACTTTGCATTGGCAGATAATTGATGAAGAAGATTGGTCAACTAGTTGGAAACAACATTGGCAACCTCAAGAAATAGGCGATCGCTTTCTCATCAATCCCGCTTGGCTACCTTTACCAATTTCAGGCGATCGGCTGGTAATTAAGTTAGACCCAGGTGTTGCTTTTGGCACAGGTGCCCATGCCACAACTCAGTTGTGTTTAGAATCATTAGAAATGCGTTTTGCTCAAGTACCGCCATCTTTCGCAGATGTAAACGCGCAAAAAAATGATGTGGTAATTGCAGATATTGGCTGCGGTTCTGGTATCCTTTCGATTGGGGCATTGCTTCTGGGAGCAAAAAAAGCTTATGCCGTAGATACTGACCCTTTGGCAGTACAATCAACTAACAGCAATTGCATCCTCAACGATATTAATGCAGAAAAGATCGTAACAGCACAGGGAAGCGTAGATGTTTTGGCGAAACTGCTAGAAAAGCCTGTTGATGGAATCGTCTGCAATATTTTGGCTGATGTGATTATCGAATTAGTACCGCAAATGAGTGCGATCGCGCTTCCCACCACTTGGGCTATCTTCAGTGGTATTCTATTGGAGCAATCGAAATCTGTGGCTGATGCCTTAGAAAAAAACGGTTGGGTAGTTGCTACCTTGTGGCGTCGTCAAGAATGGTGTTGCTTAAATGTGAGGCGATCGTAAGTTAAAAGGTACAGAATATTGAATTAACCGCACCATTAATATTATTTGTAGCGATCGCCTAAAAGTGCGTGACACCAAATTTGATTTATTTCGTTGCGCTTCATGTCTGAACCTGAGTTGTACATAGCCAAACAATCGAATTCAACAGCATCCTCTGAAGGCGGAAATTATGAAGTACAAAATACCAGCCCAAAATAGAGCGAGGTTTAGCAATGCTCGAACAAATGCATAAGCAGTAATTTCCGTTTGGATAAAAGGGTTCATGAAAAAAGCGGTGCGTTCGTGTTGAAGTTATTTAAAAAAGCTTTAAACTTTTTTTCTTAATATGACAAGAGTGTAGGGGTTTGAAGCCCCCTCATAAAGCAGGGCTGTTTCATTCGACAAGGTACGTATTTTGTCAATATGATTGGCGATAAATATCAGGGCAAAAGTCATGAATTG
>NZ_KK073768.1:0-3098 GCF_000582685.1 [Scytonema hofmanni] UTEX 2349 | reverse complement strand
CCTAAGATTAAATGCCAAGCTTATTTTTCATCTCCTGAACCCTTGAAGAGTGCGAGCCTTTTAGGGAATGAAACAGCCCTGCCCTTATAAAGCAGGTTACGCATAGCTCCGGGGTTACAATCCACGAACAATTCTTCCCCCCTTTCCCCTTTCCCCCTCTTCATGAACGAACGCCCCCAACCTGATTGGGGGTTATTTTGTGCCATCGAACATAAGTACTTCTTATGATTCACATCCATTATTATTTGTCAAGCTGTATTGACTATTTGTAACAATATTGTTATATTTATTTACATAAAGTAACAAACACCAAAAAAACCTATGTATACAACAGTTAACGAAGACGGCGTTTTAAACAACTACGCAAACGAACCTCAGATGTATTATGCGGAGTACCCAGCAATTTGGGAACAACGCAAATACGTTATACAAGGCGTTTTTGCAGCAATGATAGTCACCACCCTAGTTTTGGTTGGCTTGAGCGTTAGCTAAGAAAAATTGATTTTGGTATCGGTATCTCATTGACAGAAAGGACTTCTCCCAATTACCTCGGCGTTAAATACCGAGGTTTTTTGTTGTTTAGGACTTACGCACTCGTTACGAGAAAACAAGACTTTGAGATTGCTTCCTTACGTCGCAATGACGGAAATACGTGGTACCGTGCGTAAGTCCTGTTGTTGTTGGGTGGGCGATCGCATCCGAACAAAGCCAGGAAGAGCGATCGCCTGCGGACAAGCGAGGAAAGTAGCGATCGTATATACAAGCGAGGAAATAGCGCGTTCACGTACTCGTGTGCCGAAGGTATCGCACGTCCAAATCTTTCCTCGCTTGTATTTGCTCAGAATCTCCTACGTTTAACTCTTTCTTTAAGCGATCGCGCACATATACAAGCGAGGAAACAAGGCGATCGCTTACGTTCAATCCCTAGTACAACGAACTTGCACAGACGAGTTTCAATAAATTTTTAGATGCCAGAGAGTCAGCTTTAACAAATATAGATGCTTCTCCATAAGTAGCCATATCAGAAACTAACCAACCCGCTGTATATTTAATCTCATTGTCGAAAAATCCGTGAACATCTTTGTCACTACTAGGGATAGCACGAGAGTCTAATTGAACTTTCCCATATCTGCACCAAGGAGTGTAAGCTGTATTAACTCTTATACCATTTTTTGAAATTAGTACGTATTGGAATTCACGGACATTCTCCCAACTGCTAAGTCTTGCACTTCCTTGGACGTAGCCCAACTTACTACCATCGTTAGTAGTCCCATTCACTAATACAGTTTTACCACCTTGAGGAATTGCCTGAGCAATATTAGCGCTAAAAACAGAAAATATAGACGCGATTAACAAATAGTTTTTTTGCAGTTTTAAATTCACTCTAGTCAATTTGGGTGTACACAAACGGATATTTACAATACAAGGTATTTATGTTTGGTATTCTCCACCTGTAACGTCCTAGGGGATGTCCCTTTAAAACGCCTTTGTGTTTATCCACAACCACACACCAACTTCTAAATTCCGTCTCGTTCGTATGCTTAAGTAGTGTAATCATTTAGTTGTTTAACCAATTCCCTAAACAGTAACTTTGCAGCCTTTGCGGAGATGCGCGATCGCACTAATCGAACCGGACGACCGGCAGCTTTTTCAGCATCCAACTGAGCACCCAACGCCGCACCAATCTCATTGTCAAGACGGCAGCGCTTTACCTCGATGCGGGTAAAAACCCACTGCCAGAAGGCGATACGACATAAATCGGAACCACCGACAATCTTGATTTTACTCTTGTCGCCGGACGCTTCCATTGAGGGAGCAAGCCCTAAAGACTTCTGAAAGCGCCGTAGTGAAAGGTAGCGCTTAGTGGGCTTTCCCGACTTTCGACCCTTACGAATTCTCACTTCTGGCTTACCGTCAGCGCCGAAGTAAGCGGATATTGGGTAAATCTGGCTGAGGATAATTCCCTCTAACCGCACGCCGAAACCAAAAGTTTTAAATACTTTGCGGTATGCAGTAAATTTAGAGTCACCCAACAGTTGATGTAACTCCACCTCGATGCTGTGTTCTTCTCTCTGCAAGTCACAGATGCGGCGGGCGTGATGCCGAACGGTGCTGGAAATGCCAAGCCCAATTGTGCGATCGCGTAAATTATCATATCGCTTTGACGATCGTTCACCACACAACCAGCCCCACAGCAATGGCACGTCACCATCAATCGACCGCTGGGATTTTATATGTGCTACTTCTGGAAACTGCCAAGCCAAGTCTTGACGCAACCGATTAATGATTGGGCTTTGCACCCGATTGAGGTGAGCCAGTCGCAGCACCAGTTCTCTGATGCGGGTTGTGGTGAAGTCGCGAATCTGGACAAAGCGCCTGGGGGAGTCGCAATAATCAAAGTAGTAACAAGCCAAGGCTAGGGCGTCTGCATCATCATCTTTATCGGGTAAATTTAAATGGTGTTCCCGGTAATTTCTCATTTCTTTGTGACCCACGAGCCTGACCTCAACCCCGGCACGGGCAAGGTGCGTACCCCAAAGACGCGAGTAATTTACCCCGGTCGGTTCCATAATTGCAATGTCCGGCTTTAGCGCCAACAGCGCTTTTATCCCCTCACTGTTGGCGCTAAACAATTTAAACGGACATTCATAATAAAATTGACGTGGGTCGCTTGGCTTACTTTCGAGTAAGCACGCAGAAACTGAGGACTTGCTAACATCAAGTCCCAAAATTCTTTTATTCTGTTGCATTGGGTGTGGTTGTTTGTGTAACCGATATTCCTCGTACAAGAGCCTGCGAATCACCCAAAGGCGCGTAGCCTAACTCACTCTCAAGGCTGTGTCAAAGCGTCAACTTTGACACTACGAGGGAAACTGTAGTAGATGCAGCAACCGAGCTTACGAAATAAAAAAAGCGATTACGCTTGATTCCGATTAAAAGCCCTAAGTTACCGCACACAATTACAGGCGAATGATTTGGACTCGATCCGCGACTCCCGATGTGGGAGTTTCGCCGGTGAGTTAGTCCAGCTCATCGGGCGATTTACCTAAACTGTTCGTGCAGTATTGCTTCGGCTTCTCTTACGAGGGTTTGTGCTT
>NZ_KK073767.1:55411-105032 GCF_000582685.1 [Scytonema hofmanni] UTEX 2349 | reverse complement strand
GTCGAGCCTAAGCCCCCAGAAAACTAGAAATAGTTGAAGGAAGATGGGTAATGAGGTATGTTTGACATACACCAAATCATTGAGGAGCCGTGTGAAGCAAAAGTTTCAAGCACGGTTTTGTAGAGCAGCGGCTCTCGTGATGGAGTCGCTGACTTTAATCGAAGAGAAATAACGAAATAAGTAGGTAGGTAGAAAAAAACCAAACTATGTAAAGATCAAATAAATACGGAGAAGGCATCTACCGAGGTAATTTAAAGTATGGGCGCTCGTCTAAGAGTATTTTTGACTCGTGAGCAAAACCAAACCCTATTAAATCTAAGAACAGCAGAGGTGTCACAGAAGGTCAAAGACCGAAATTCGCGGCGTGTGGACGGACAGAATCCTCTGTCCGCGCCAATTATCAATGAAAGACAACGACAAACTTATTTCGGCGCTCTAAATTATTACACACAAGAGTTTCTAATTAAGCCTTGTAAAAAAGGTGATTCTAGTAACGCGATCGCGCAGGGTAAAATATTTAATTTCCCAGTATCCAAAAAGCCGTATTGCTTTGATTTGGGATGGCGCTAGTTATCATCGTTCTGCTGAATTTAAAGCTTACTTAGATACTCTTAATCAAGGGTTAAGTGAAGATAAATGGAAAATTACTTGCATTCGATTTGCGCCCAATGACCCAACGCAAAATCCTGTAGAGGACATCTGGTTGTACGCTAAAAACTTTATTCGAGAGTTTTACCACTTATGTAAATCGTTTCCTCAGATCAAGAGATTATTTGAACTCGTTACTAATCATCAAGTTTTTGATTTCCCGAAGATATTTATGTATGGTTCATTTTTTTCACAACTCATTTAGGATTGCTATATGACAGCTAGACACTACGTATTGGCAATATTTAAGACAATTAACCAGCAATAAAATTAATCTACTTCCACTACTTCTAATGTCAAAATCCCTTTCGGTTTATTCACAACCATGCGATCGCACGACTCGGGATATACAATTATCGTGCGTCATGTCATTTTCGCACTTTCTGCATATGTAGTCAAATTTTGACGAATTGGTATAACTGAAAAATAATTCGCATACAAAATATTTGGGATAAATTTCGTGAAGATTATCGAGTTACTATTGATGGAATTGTGTTTAATGGTATTTGCACAAATCAAGTTCTTGCAGATTTTGAAGCATTTGTTGGTTCCCCGGATGAACTTGATATTAAGTCAAATTACCTGCGGGCTTGGTGGGATTAAAAAGACAAATTTTATATCATCAAAAATATGAAAAACACAGAATTTAAATTTGACCCAATGATGACTGTTTGGGAATTTGGATATTGGAAGAAAGGGTGGAATGAACCAGATAGTGACCAGCACTGGGAAGGGGCGGGTAGTTTTGAACCTTGGAGTATTGAAAAAGCTTTAGACCGAGCGATAGAACTTGGTTTTTTGGATTCATCCGATAGAGAAAAAGTTCGCTTAACTTGCTTAACCGATGGCGAATATATGTTTGGATCGGAGGAAACTTCTGGATGGATGATTGAACAATATGAGGATTTTACTTGTACATCTCCTTATCCATACGAACCAGTATGGATGATGGTGAAAGTACCGGGCGGTAATATTTACTATTGTAATTCGCAAGCAACTGTTTGTCCTACTCTTTCTAGTTTAGAAGTTGAAAAACTGAACGATTCAGATAGGATTATTCGCAGTAATTTAACGTTGCCGGAAATTTTAAATATTATTCTGACAGAATCTGAGAAAAATCCGAAATACCAAGACGTGTGGTTGCAATGTTTATATGCAGCAACTGCTGAAGATTCTTATATCTACCGTTCAGAATCAAATAAGTGGATACAAATTTGTCGGCAATTTACTGCTGAAGAAGAAGCCGAATTTATGTCAAAAAAAGATAATAAGCTGTTCGACATATAACTTACAAAGAAAGGCAGCTATGCGCTCGGGCAGAGGGCAGAAATACATATGTATCAATAAAAACTGCACGTTGTGGGTATAAGGAACATGCTTCATAAAAAGATTTGTGGCATCATGGCGTAGCACTCAATCCATAACGCTCCTTACTTCAATCCCATACTTAAAAGTATGGGATCAGAAGTGCCAAGAGACGAGCGATCGGGGCTGCCTTTATGAATCCCCGTGAAAAGAGAAACGAGAAAAAATGTTGGACGTACTGCTCCCGGATTAACAAAAGCAAAAAGCAAAATACTACTTTGATTTTTAGGTTCAAATAAATCAAAACCCAATCGAGCTTTCTGTATAAATTCCTCATGAAGTGTGCCCTTATTTCACGCGCTCCTCAACTTTTTTATTCTGTAAGGCAATAAGCGCGGGGCGTACATAAAAAAGTATTGACAGCAGAAACTGTGCCGCGACGGTGACTCGACCGACAATGCCGTAATTTCGAGAGCAATTAGATAGTTACAAACTCAACCACGTATAAAACTGTGGCATCATTTGTTCTAATATACGTAGTTCTGAAGCTGCAATTTTCTCCAGCAGTAGCACAGCACACCACCGACGATCTTCACTCCAACGTTGGAGGATATCTTTAATGGCATCAACCCCATGCTTAATCCCAGAGCGCAGTTGTTGGACACAATCTCTAATTGGTGTAGGATCGCCATCTTCGGGTTCCAAATCGACAAAATCGATGTTTTCAACTTCGGTATCCACCCCCTCCCCTAGTGGTGGAACTATAGAATTAGGGGGGGGGGTGGATACGGGTGAGTTTGGCGGTGCAATCCCATACTGTAACTGCAATCTGGCTTGATATCGCCGTTGTTCTTCTTCGACTTGCCTAATCCGTTCTTCTTTTGCTTGTCGCTTGTAATCGCGGTATCGCATTACCGATAGCGCAAAGTCCAATTCCTCTTGAGATAGCAAGTGATATTTAACTTGTTTCCCCCGTGGACCTTTTTTATGGTCATCTAGTTTTAACCCCAATTGGTCAAGCAGCGTTCCCAACAACCATATAGGTTTGCACTTAGGGGGAACCGTAAACCCTAAAATCGCCTTAACATGAGACGCACAATTATAGGCTATTTCCGTCATTCTCACCAAATCCGGGTCACTCGCCGTAACCTCAACACCCGCTACTAGACGTTTGAGAATGCCATGCAGTCCCAAATTAAACCTAGCCAGCCAAGAAGCCGAATAATTCCCCCAGTCCATACAGAACGGCAGATGTAAGCGCTCCTGACGGTCTTTGTCTGCCACAATTGTTGGTGGTGCTGGGTATAATGAACCAGTATTTGGGTCAACAATTGTACCATCTGGCTCAGATAAAATAGCCTCCAAGTCAGCGATCGCCCGAATTAATTTCCCACTGTTATCTTTTTGCACCAGTGTTTCTGTCACCTCCATCCCGTAAGCATCTTTGATGCGGAATTTTTCGCACTCATAAATTTCTTCGGGTGATAGATAATCTTTACTTTGCCTTGAGCGATACTCAGTAGCCGAAATCTGGTTGGAAGAAGCAACCGCAGTATAATACGCAGCGTCTAGGGCAATGCCAGCATTTTTTAGTTGCTCTTGGGCTAGTTTATTTTCCTCCACACCCACTGGGATAATTACGTTACCCATCTCCGTTAACAAGTTGCGTAAATCAGCCCGCAAGTTGTTGATAGATTGGTGTCGCTTCCCTTGAATTTGACAGTACGCATCAAGGCAAGAGTCTTTTTCAGCACCTCTTCGTCCTGTTTCACGGTCAATCCTGATCAGGAAAGCCGTCATTTCGTTGGTTTGCAGCAACCGCTCCTTAATTTTACTGGCATTGGTATCTTTATAGCCAAAAGGCGGACGCGGAGCTACCCAAACATGAATCGGGACGTTGGGACGATAACGCCAAAGTTGTTGGGCGCATTCGGTAGCCGTTTGCGAAACCCCGTGAAAAACGCCAAAAACAGCGTCGAAATGATATTCAGGTATGTCCACCCCAGTTCCCAGGCTAGGAGACGCTAAAAGGGCATCTAGGCTCTTTACAGCGTTAGTTATGTCCTTGATGAAGGCAACGTTTTCTTCACTGCCGGAGTTTTCCGAGTGGATCGCCCAGATGCGTAGCGGCTGTTTGACATCTGACGTTTTTTTGTCATCTACCTTTTGGGGTAATTGCGATGCTTTAACACCTGACGTTTTTTTGTCATCTACCTTTTGGGGTAATTGCGATGCTTTAACACCTGACGTTTTTTTGTCATCTGTCTTTTGGGGTAATTGTGAGGGAACGTCAGAAATATTGTCATTTGCAATCACCGCCTGCAAACTAGGATCTGCGTTGCTACCCTCCACAACAAGGGGCATAGAGAGCGACTTTTCAAGTTTCTTAATAAAGCGCTTGGAGTCGGAAACCACCATGACTTTCTTACCCAGCATCAGCGCTGCTGAAATCTGGGCTACTAGGGCAGAAGAATTATCTCCTTCGTACCAGTAAATTGGGCGATCGCCATTTTTCCACTCGTTTTTGATAATAAACGGCTTTTCCTCTGGTGGACGCATTGCCCGGAAGAAGTCCACCGTCACGTCGTCCATATGCGCGTCGGCAATTACAACCAAGGGCGCATTATACACGATATATTCCAGAACTTCTAAAATCTCTGCCCGATGTTCTTTACAGGTTTTACTGTGCAGCAGGTGAGTCAGATACTGGCAAGCTTCATCGATAAACACGCAGCCGTAGGTGAGGGAATCGGTGCAAAGCTTGTGCAAGCTGTCGATGGTGATGCTGAGGGCATTGGCTTTAGCTAAACCCGTATAACCCAAATCTGAGTACATCTCGGTTTTGAGACGATTAGCCAGGTTTTTCAGCAAGTTAACTCGATGCCCGTTGTTGAGGAATCGCGCTTGGGGATGTGAGTCACGCCATTTTGAGAGCAACTCGGTTTTGCCGGTTCCCATATCACTTTCTAATGCTACCAGTCCTGATTCTGGTAATTCAACAGCTCCAGATAAATACTTGACATTTACCCGAACGTCTGGTTTGTATTTGTTGCTTAGTCCTCTCTGGCTGAGGTAGAACGATCGCTGATAATCTGTGAGGCTTTTGGCGTCGTCAACGATGGCAGTTAATAGGGCGCTAGCATCGTCACCACGGGCTACTACGAAGTCATCGACCCCTTTCTCCATTCCGGGGAGTTGAGCCACCTCACAGGCGCATAGAGATGCCTCTATTGCCTTACCTGTACGTAGGGTGGCTTGAAAGACCGACCAACGGGTTTTGGGGTTGGTTTCGTGGTCGAAGAGGATGATAAATTTGCGTCCCTTTTGTGCTAAAGGCAGCAAATCGGGGTGGAGGCGTTCGTCGAAGTCTTTTTTACCAACTCGTCCGTTCCAAATACCGGGGAGTGCGATCGCTACAAACCCAAGACTTAACAAACAGGCTGCTTTCTTTTCCCCTTCGCAAAGGATTATGGGGATTTCTGGGTGACGAATAACCCATTCCCAAAATAAGAGCGGATGTAGCCTATCACTAAGGCGCGACGAGAGGGGAGAATTATTGCACTTGATATTATACCGCTTTCGGACTAAATCCCAAATGCAGTCGGGGATATCGAAGTAAGTGACGCGGTTGGGGGTTTTGGGTGGTGACTCGTATTTGACGAGTTTGCCTTTTTCTGCATTAATTCGGGGGTTAGTGGGCTTAAAGCGCCCCCATTCCATCGGTTGCCAGTTGTTTTGAGGGTCGAGTCCGCTAATCCATAATCCACCCAATTCGGCGTGTTGGTACTGCTTTAAGAAGCTGTCGGTGACTCGACCGGCATTTTTGCGCTTTATTTGCTCGGAAATGAATAAGTACGAGTAAACTAATACGCCTTCGATGTGGATGAAATTAGCCTCGATTAGCGCGGGGTGAATGGCGCTCTTGTCGGCGAGTTCGTGGTACTCGGCGACTGTGAGGTCGTTGGGGTATAGGTTTGGGATATTGTCGTTCATCATCCCTCACCCCCTTTGAAGCTGGTATGGCGGGAGTGTGGGTATGAAGCACTACATCTATCTAAGTAAAGCGGGAGACAAGGAGAGTGTTGCTTTTGGCTACCTGAGCTGGTTTCAGGAAATAATCTCTTCCCTTGCTTGTACAAAAAGAGGAAAACGGGGTACAATTTAAACAACATTTTTAAAATTGAAATTGATTCGCCTCCCCTGCTAGTTACAGGGGGGGCTATTTCTTTTAAAGTAATTTTACACCTGCATTGGTCACAAATTCTTTGGCACATCTCCCAAACTGCTAAGGAGAGCGGCTGACTGGGGATGTTAAATATGTTTGCGCTGCGTATATAAATCTTCATGAAGGTTATCCGGTACGGAACAACCTTATTTCATACCATGCCGTTTTTTTGACCCCGAAAAATCGAGGTCGCTTAACTTAATTAACTTAATTAGGCTTGTCTACCAAGCTGGAACGATTGATTCACAAAGGTTTCAAAAAAAAGGCGTAGGGGGATTCTAGAGATTGCGTAGGTCGATTCTATAGATTTCGTAGGGGGATTCTAGAAAAACTTGTCTACCTACTCTAAGCTATATGGGATATGGATTTTACTGTTTTTATTCTCAATAAGCAAAGTAGACAAACGGTTTATCAATGGTTTCAGCTTTTGGCTTATTGAGAATAGCTGGCGCTGGAAAGATATAAACAGCCCCAAACCTTTTATAAGCAAGGGTTTGGGGCTGTTTCTTGAAGTTGGATGTAAGGATTAATTTAAAAAAAACTATTACCCGATTCTAGAGGAGTAGACAGAAGTAAGGTGATTTTAGGGAGAGTAGACAAGTAGGGGTAGTGTGGCAGATTTTGTGCGATCGCAAGGCAAAGTAGGCTCTTACCCTTGCCAACAAAGCTTTTTAGATGATTAACACTCTTGGTACTCGACAAAAGCCAAAGTTCCGGTTCCTCAACAAAATTCGGAACTTTCCACGCTTAAGCTGTGAAATAACTCCCATTTTTACATAGCTAAATTTTGGATGTGAAAATAATACTTTGTTGCAAAGTATTTAATTTCTCTTTTAACGTTTTTAGAAGCTTCTAAAAATTAATTACAGGCTTAGGATTAATATTTATCAACAAAATTATTCAAAGTAGTTACCCAATCAAGTACCTCTAACTCATTATTTGCTGCAAAACGTTCTATATGTTTAACATTAGTCGTAATAACAGTAACCTTGTCATAGTATTCAAACTGCTGCAATGCTTGTGCTGCAAGAATAGCATCGCAATCTAAGCTTTTATTATCGGATGTTGGTTTCCCTTGGTTTCGTACTTCCGCCCAAAATATAGCAGCTTGTACAAATGTTTCTGAATTAATAGGTATTAGACTGTAACTTATAAATTGATTAAGTCGCTCAATACTTTTGTTATTATTTAGCCTTATTAATTCTCGCCTGACCTCATAAACAGAAATTTCTGGAGATTTTAAAGCAATATTATTCTCTCGCAAAGATTGCATCCAATTTATTACTTCTGGCTTGATTTTCGGATGAGTAACCTGTGATAATGGATTAGCATCTAGCAAAACAACTTGTCGCATTTAAAAGATAAATTTTAATCTTGATTTAAAGCAGCTTCTATATTCGGATAAACTTCCTCATCATATCCTGATTCATCTTGTTGCCACTCCGAAACGAGCGCAATCATTGAATCTAAAGCTTGCATGTCATTTTGGTTGTTCACCTGTTTTACTGATGAAACAACAATGTCAATATCTTGAGCTAAACCCGAAACAAATGTTGCTTTCTCGTAAGACCCCTTGATACTTACTTGGAAATTATTAGGAATAGGATGTTTAACAACTGTATAATAATCCGTTCGATGTAGATGAGTTGTAATTTTAGAAGCAGCAGTATTTAAGGTTTTCGACTGTATTAATTTATCAACCTTCTCTTTGACTTCTAATAATTGTTCTAAGCTAAAATTATCCAACTCAGCCAGAAGTTCTGATGATGTGTAAAATTTCATAGCCTCAAAGTCCTAAACACTCTAACTATATAATAAAAGGTGATAAAGCTTTACGGCTACTCAACACCCTTAGGAAGCCACCAGCCGACTACTAACAAAGGATGGGTGTGACTATTGATCGCGGTTTTAATCGCTCATAACTTCGTTTAACTCTGGGGTTAACCACTCCCAAAGCCGTTTTAGATGAAGGGGTTGAATCTTACGGGTTCCATTTATCCACTTGCCAGGAAGCGATTTTTGCAAGCCCAACCGCTCTGCTAAATGCGATTTAGTCCATCCCCTTAGTTTCAAAGCTTCTTCCAAAGCCCATCCAGGAATTAGTTTTTGGCTATCTTCTACTGCTGTAATTCTTTGCTTGTTAGGGTGCGAATCTTTACTTTCAGTAAGTACAGTTTTAAGCTTTGGCTCAGGGTCAGATTTAGGCTTACTAACTGGAAGTGCAGGAGCGTTAATTGCTTCTAGCTTTTCCTGAATTTTTTCTGTAGGTTTAATAATTACTTTGGCTTCTAGCCAAATATTTAGCCACCCATTGGGTCGTCGCTGTCCTTCTTTATTTTTATCTGACGTTAATACCCAAATTGGTTGAATTGATTCTGGATAAGTAACTGGTTCAAAATCAATCTGCCAACCTAAATCTTGTAGGGTTAGTAGGGCATTATCCCACTGTTCAATTAGTTCCTTTCTTTTATAACGATTACTCGTACCCTGAAGCTCCTGCAATTGTGTTTCTGAAAGATATCCTATCCGTTTTAATAATGTTCCTACCTTGTATTCACCATCAATTTTAATTCGGCTCATAATAGTTAACAATACTGCTAACCTTGCAGCAATTGGATTTTGATAGGGGTTAATTTGTAAAGTACTTTTAGCTAAAAGTCCGTACTCATATAGTGAGCGGTAGTTTTCTAAATCCTGAAATGGTCGAACCCAGTCATTAGCACCAACAGTGATGAATAACTCTGTAGGGTCATCAAATTCATGGTCAATTTTGGATGGATAATTATGTTCTAAAGTTAAAGACAACTGACCTGTGTACTGAAGCTTTAGTTGCCACATAGCTTGAATTTCGGCTGAATATTTCATCCGCTTTAAGTCAAGCTTATTAATGGTGATACTCAGATGGGCTACTTGCTGGGCAAGCATACCGAGTTTTTTCAGCTTATTACCTAAACTTAAATCGGTTCTATTACTCCAGCCAAAAGTTTTAATTAAATCAGTTCCTTTGATGGTAAATGCACCCGACCAAGGTTGTTCTAAATCCGTGGCACAAGACGCAAAAACTAAAAACATATAAGCAACTTCTGGGTTAAACTTCTGAATAATCTCCCAGGCTGCATTCCCAGCTATAAGTTCTAGTCTGTTGGTTTCCGGGTTTTCTTTAATGATGTTGTGTTCTATAAAACCCTGACCAAAAAAGCGCCGAAAACAAGGAACACCTTCAATATCATCCCAAAGAGTTTTTCCTAAACAAGCTTGCGCTCCTGATAAGTAAGGGTGAGAAGTCATTACGGGAGCATCATCAGTTGTTTGAAATAAGGGTGGTTGTGTTACGGGAGAGAAGTGCGTGATAGTTTTAGAGTTGTCTTGTTGTTGAAACTCTTTGGCTGACATTGATGAAAAGTCTAGGGAGTTGATATTCTCTAATTTCAATGGCTCGTGTAGCTCGTCAATCTTGCTTCTTTTTACCAATTGAAATTGCTTATTATTCTTGGCTATTTTCACTAATTTCACCCCTTTTTAGCCTAAACACGTGCCCTTAAAAAGTTAGGAATGAGCGCAAGCGTCACAATATAAGGTCAACTGGCACATATATTTCAATTTGAGGTAAATGCTTGTAAGCATTGATTTATAAACGTTAAAGCCAAATTAATTTCATGTGACAGTTTTCAGATAAATGTGCCAGTTGCGTAAGTCCTGAAAGTAAAAAGATAAAAGTAAAAAGTAATGCATAGAATCCTCATAAATAAATTTAGGGGCGGCAAGGAAAGCGATCGCGGCAGCCATTCTAACAGGGAATATTGCAATTCTTGGGCGATAAGTGGCACTTAGAACACTGGACAATCAGCGGATTGTTTAACTTGAAACGCGATGTCTGCCCAATTATCTGGGTATCTATTATGGGATTTTTTCAACATCTTTATGTTACTGGGTGATATAGTCCCGTATCTTGATTAAACTCCCACCCAATACCAGAAGTATCCTTACGCTTAGACCACCCGACAAAAAGCGGGGGTGGCTGGCTACTTCTTTCAAAGCGTACAGTTTCTACATTCACACCTAATCTTTTAGCTAAATTTTCTTCTGTTAATGGCTGAATTTTAACAGTTTGCCCTTGATAATAAGAATTGTTGTACGATTTATTCCGCCTCGGTTGGTTATTAAGTCCTGTTTGTATTTGGATAATAGCCGAAGCAAATTGTGTCATCCGACTTGTCATCCCCTCGATTTTTTGTTCTAGATCGGCGAGACGTTTGGTTTCGGGTGTTCCATTGCTATTCGACTCACCCAACAATTGTGACTCCAAACTCTCAAGTCGTTCGCAAATTGCCCCTAAAGTTTTACTTTTGGCATTGTATGTGCCACCACTGCTGTTATCCAACGCCAATATTAGTTCATCCAAACCTTGAAGTACCTCACTTGTACGTCCTTGTCGGTGCAAGCGGGATAATTCGCGAACAGCGGGAATTAGGGGAGTGGGGACACGCACCATTGCACTTGGTTTATTATCATCGACCGTTTCAGACATGGTGATAGCAGTATTGATAGCAGAGAAGACCGATATCGAATAGATAGCATTGATATCACAATATCAGAAAATGGATGCTTGACATCCTCCCCACCCTGTAGAGGGATGGGGAATTCCGCGAAAAAGGTTAAAGCATTATTTGATTAACGCTTTTTTATGTCTCTGGGGAGATAAAAATGCTCTGATGTCCGTATCCGCCGACTTTCACGCGATAATGGTACTAAAACTGGGGCTTGAGTTTGAGCGGTGCTTTCTTTAAAACTTTCTACTACCTTAGATATTTGTGCAATTGTCGGTGCTTCAAATACGCTACGCAAAGGTAACTCCACGCGCAATGCGTCGCGCACTCTAGAGACAAGCTGAGTTGCCAGTAATGAATGACCGCCTAATTCAAAGAAATTATCATGAATTCCTACGCGTTTGAGTCCTAAAATCTCGGCAAAGATTTTCACTAGCACTTGTTCAACGGGAGTCTGAGGCGCAATGTAATTTTCTGGCAATTGAGGCTTAATAGCATCCAATGCAATTAAGGCGCGGCGATCTACTTTACCATTAGCTGTTAGAGGTAGAGAGTTGAGTACTACAAAAGCTGATGGCATCATGTACTCAGGCAGCTTCTGTAGTAGATAAGTCTGCAACTGCGGCACTAACTTGCTTGCAGCTTTGGCTTGTAGGGGATTATTGGCATAAGATTGCCACGGACGAGAGTAAGTCGTGCTATTTGGGAGAATAATTCTCTTACTTACTACATCTTGCCGGACAAAAGTGATGTCATAGCATCCTTGAGTACTTGAATCTGACCAATTAATATCAACGCTGTAGGGTACATTCAGAGTATACCAATCTTCTGGATCTACTCCTAAATTCTGGAGCTTTTGCAAAGCTTCACGCATTTCACCCGCAGTTTTAAAATCTTCTAGCCCTAATAACCATTTTGCTGTTTTAACTGCCGTAAATACTCGTGCATTAGCTACATTGGTAATGCATAAAATTTCTGGTTGCTTCTCAATTAATAGCTGACGTACTGCTGACACTGTTAAATTATCTTCAGACCAGTTCAGCACTAAAGAATTTTTAGTATTATTAACCGTCTCATTGCCAATATGAATAATCACATTGTAACGAAACTGAGTTAATTCATTGCGATCGCGTCCTCGGATAAGTTGAATTTGCACACTACTAATTTGAGGAAAATGCTGCTTTAATGCACTGAAAAAAGCTGGATCAATCACCAACTCTGTTTCTTGGAAAATTTGCATTTGAACCCGTTGCTGCAATTCAAAGCGGGTAAGGGAAGGTTCAGCTTGATACAGTTGCACTGAGGCATGGAAAGCTTGCAAAAGCGGCAAACTACGCACATCTCCTATGAAGATAAAGCCACCAGGAGCAGTTGCTTGCACAGCACCTTCTAGTACGCGGATAAGATAATCAATATTAGGAAAATATTGCACAACCGAGTTGAGAACTACTGCATCAAAAGCTGCTGTTTCTACTTCCTGAAAGTCAGTAGCCATCTTTTGTTGCAGTGTTACTTGCGGTATTTGTTGCTTTTCTAACTGTTGCTGAATGTAATTAAGTGAAACCTGGGAGAAGTCCGTCCCACAATATTTAGTGCAGTGAGGTGCAATCCTAAACAAAATTAAACCCGTTCCACAGCCAATTTCTAGCACTCGCTGGGGTTGCAAAGCCAGAATTTGCTCGACTTGATTATTCACCCACTCGCGCATCTGCTCTGCTGGAATAGGCTGATTTGTATAACTACTATTCCACCCTACAATATTAAATCTTGGATCTGAATCAGCAGCAGGTTGATTGTAAGTTTCATTGTAAAGCATTTGCCATTGCAAAACTTGTTCATCTTGCAATTGCCCTAATTGCATATTCTCTTGTTCGCTGCTGTATTCAGGTTTCAGTACCACACAAACTAATAGACGCTTTTCTCCTTGATGCTCACGAATTACTGCTACAGTTTGCTGCACTCCTGGATGTTGACTCAGCACCGCTTCAATTTCTCCCAATTCAATGCGGTAGCCGCGAATTTTTACCTGTTCGTCGAGACGACCTAAAAATTCGATGTTGCCGTCTACTCGATAGCGAACTAAATCACCTGTTTTATAAAGTCGTGCTTTTGGATTATTAGTAAAAGAATGATAAATGAAGGATTCAGCAGTTAAGTCAGGATGGTTTAAATAACCTCGTGCCAATCCATCACCGCTGATGTACAACTCTCCTGATACACCAATGGGTAGTGGTTGTAAATGTTTATCTAGTATGTAAACTTGGGTATTGGCGATCGCACTACCAATTACAGGTGCTAAATTATCTTTATTCTTAACAGAAATATGACCAGAAGTTGTTACAACCGTGTTCTCCGTTGGCCCATAATTATTAAATACTTGGAAAGAGTGGGAAGCTAAAGGATATTGATTTAGTTTGTCTCCACCTGTGAGCAATATCCGTAAAGCTGCGTTCTTAGGAAAATCTAATAATAGAAGCTTCTCTGCTATAGGTGTTGGTAAAAAGGAAATTGTGATTTTTTGTGATATTAGCCAATCTCGGAGATATTCAGGCGATCGCTTGATATCATCATCTACAATATAGATGCTTGCTCCAGCACTAAGGTAAGGCCAAATTTCCCAACTGCAAGCGTCAAAGGCAACCCCGGCTATTTGTGTTACTCTATCGCTAGGTGAAACCACAAAGGCTTTTTGATGCCAAAAAACTAGATTTAATAATCCTCTATGTTCAATTTGTACGCCTTTAGGTTTTCCTGTTGAACCAGAGGTATAAATAACATAAGCAAGGTTGTCTGCTGCAACTTCAATAGGAAGATTATCTTCAATTTCTTGAGCAATAATTTCGCAATCTTTATCTAAACATATTATATTTGAATTATAGTTTTCTAAACGTTCAAGCCATCGCTCATGAGTTAATAAAACTGAGACTTGAGCATCTTCAAGCATAAAGTTTAAACGTTCAGATGGATAGCTTGGATCTAAAGGTACATAAGCTCCACCTGCTTTCAATATGCCCAACATCCCGATTATCATATCAAAAGAACGTTCTACACAAAGTCCTACTAAAACTTCGGTTTTAACTCCTAATTTTTTTAGATAATGTGCAAGTTGATTACTGCGTATATTTAACTCTTTGTAGCTGAGTTGTTTATCGCCAAATACTAGTGCGTTCGCGGAGCGTGCGTTTAGCGCAATCGCATCGGGAGTTTCCTCCATCTGCGCTTCAAATAACTGATGGATGCACTTATCTTGAGGATAATCTAACTGAGTATTGTTCCATTCAACTAATAAATCATGTAGCTCCGATTCGCTTAAAAGTGGTAAATGTGCAATTCGGTCTTCTGGATTTGCAACTATACCCTCCACTAATATTTGGAAGTGTCCTAGCATCCTGGCGATAGTAACGTCATCAAATAAATCAGTGCTATAAATTACAAAACCACTAATTCCTTCTGAGCTATCTGCCCATAACCCATTTTTGGTATTTGGCTCCCACAAGTGGAACTCTAAATCAAAGCGTGTTGTTTCCGTTTCAAATGGTAGCGCTCTTAAAGTTAAACTAGGTAACTCTAACGCTGTCATAGGTGCATTTTGGAGCGCAAAAACAACTTGAAAGAGTGGATTTTGATTCAAATTACGCTCTGGATGCAGTTCTTCTACCAGCTTTTCAAAGGGTAAATCTTGATGGCTGTATGCTCCTAAAGCTACCTCTTTAACCCGACTCAATAGTTCCCGAAAAGTTGGGTTTCCTGATAGATCGGTACGCAGTACTAAGCTATTGACAAAAAAACCAATTAATCCCTCAATTTCACTACGGTTGCGATTGGCAATAGGTGAACCAATAGCAATATCTTCTTGTTGTGTATAGCGGTAAAGTAAAACTTTGAATGCTGCTAGTAGGGTTATAAATAAAGTTACCCCTTCTTGCTGTCCGAGAGCTAAAAGTGCTTCGCTCAAACTTTTTGATAATTGCAGAGGTTGCTTTGCACCTTGGTAACTTTGAGCAGCTAGTCTTGGTCTGTCGGTTGGCAGATTTAGCATAGAAATGCCCTCTAACTGCTTCTGCCAGTAACTCAGTTGCTTTTTTAATATTTCCCCTTGCAACCATTGGCGTTGCCAGTATGCAAAGTCTGCATATTGGATTATAAGTTCCGGTAAAGGAGAAGGCTGATTGCTGGCAAAGGCTGTGTAAAGTGCTGCTATCTCTTGAATCAGCACCCCAATAGACCAACCATCGGAGACAATGTGGTGCATAGTCAGCAGCAGGATGTATTGTGTCTCATCCAACCACAGCAGTTTTACTTGCAGCAACGAATCAGTTGATAAATTGAAAGGACGTTGAGCTTCTTGCGTAGTGAGTCGTCGTGCTTGTATTTCTCGTTCGGCTTGTGGCAGTTGCCGTAAATCTATTATTGGTAAAGGTATTGTTAGGGTAGGATTAATTACCTGAATTGGTTGCCCTGTCTGTACGACAATAGTGGTGCGTAAAGCTTCATGTCGTTGCACGATTTCGTTAAAAGTTTGCTCTAGTGCGGCTAATTTCAGCGAACCTGTTAAATGTAGTGCTAGTGGAATGTTATAGAAAGGATTATTAGGGATTAATTGGTCAAGAAACCACAGCCGTTGTTGAGCAAAGGAGAGAGGAAGATTTGCTGACCGCGAAATAGGTGCGAGAGGTCTAAAACTCTGGTTATTAGTACGATTAGATGCTTCTAAAAATTCAATAATTTCTGCTTTACGCTCTTGAATTTCTGCACGCAGTTCTGGTGTAATAATTCCTTCAGGGGCGTTAGCGCGAAACTTTTCACCATCAATAAAAACTTGAATATCTAAGCTGCGAAGATAAGTTAAAAACTCAACCGTATTCAAAATTAAACCCCTTCGCAAGTATTGTTATTTATTAGAAGTTAGTAGGCAGCTATGCTGGAAGAATATTGCTTGTGTCATTAGCTTTTTAACATTTTTTAACTGGATAGTTCTTTTTGCCAAGCTGCACTGCTTATTACCTAACTCAGTATTTTTATCACACTTATAACACTGTATAAATCATTCTTGGGAGTGAAAGTTGCATGATTATAACTATGGTATGAAGCTAAAAGACAACGCAGTGAACAACGTATTGCAAGGTTTAGGCTCATGATATTCATGCCTCATAATTTTCTGTTTGTATGGCTGGTTCAACTGCTGTCGATTGCGGTAATTGGCGGGGGGAGCTACATTCTCTATGAGTGGTACGAAGGAGAACTTGTAGGAACATTTTACTTAGTGGCTGGGCTAATAATGGTTCTGTGGACTTTTGGCGGTCGTTTTATCAGTTTGCCATTGCTGCGCCGTCCTGGAGCCGATGAACCTAAGTTTATGCGTAGCAAAACTGTTCAACGTTTGCCACGACCGGATGGTAGTGTACTGCAAGTAGAGTTTTTTGGCCCTGAAGATGGTCAACCGATTATCTTGTCACACGGTTGGGGGCCAAACAGTACTCTATGGTATTATGCCAAACGACAACTGAGCGATCGCTTCCGAGTAATTGTCTGGGATCTACCAGGGTTAGGAAAATCCGCCAAACCGAAAAACAACGATCACTCTATAGAAAAATATGCCCGTGATTTAGAAGCTGTTATCGCCATAGCAGGGGATAAACCTGTTATCTTGGTAGGGCACAGTATGGGTGGGATGATTAACCTCACATTTTGTAGGCTGTTTCCAGAGCAATTAGGGAGTCGGGTGGCTGGCTTAATTCTTGTAGATACTACTTACACCAATCCGGTCAAAACTTGTATCTTTAGCGGTCTGGTACGTAAATTGCAGAAACCGCTACTCGAACCTGTGTTGTACCTGACTATCGTGCTGTGGCCGATTTTTTGGTTGATGACTTGGCTTTCGTATTTGAATGGTTCGCTGTACATCACCGTCGAACTATCTGGATTTACGGGTACAGAAACACGGGGTCAACTAAGTTTTGCAGGTCTATTATCAGCATTGGGTTCGCCTGGTGTTTTAGCTCGTGGCACACTGGGAATGTTGAAGTTTGACGAAACAGACACACTTGCAACTATTAAAGTACCTGTGTTGGTTGTTTGCGGCAATTCAGATATAGCAACTAAACCTGTTGCCAGCGATCGCATGAAAGCTGAATTGCCGAACTCTCAACGAGTTACCCTCAACCCAGGCGGACACATGGCACTAATGGAGCAAAACCAACAGTTTGCCGAAGCGGTTAGCGCGTTTTGTGCCGGCTGCTCAAACTCAAGTGTTTCTCCTTAAAATTCTACCTCTTCTCGCTCCTGACCCGTAGTTCCAACTTTATCTAAACTTTTTGCCGCCCAAAAAGTTGTTTCAATGTATTTAGTAAGTTGTTCAACAGTTGGTGCTGCAAACAAATTGCGTACAGGTACATCTATTTGGAAAGTATCGCGGATTCGAGAAATTAACTGAGTCGCCAAGAGAGAATGACCACCTAATTCAAAGAAATTGTCGTAGATACCTACTTGCTCTTTTCCCAAGACTTTAGCCCAAATTTGGGCAAGTAACTCTTCAACTTGCGATCGCGGTGCCACATAATCTTGATTATTGAAAGAAATTGTATCAGGCATGGGTAAAGCACGCCGATCCACTTTGCCATTATGTGTTAAAGGTAGAGATTCCAGTATCACGTAGGCGCTTGGCACCATGTATTGTGGTAACTTTTCTTTGAGGAATTGACGAAGTAAGGATGTAAAGCCTTGCACCTCTTGCATCGCTATCTGTTCCTGGTTGAGAACAACATAAGCTACCAAGTACTTATCATCAGGTACATCCTCACCAACAATGACAACAGTTTCTCTCACTGCTGGATGTTTATTTAACACCGCTTCAATCTCTGACAACTCAATGCGGAAGCCACGAATTTTTACTTGATTGTCAATGCGACCTAAAAATTCAATATTGCCATCAGGTAAATAGCGAGCTAAATCACCAGTTTTATAAAGACGTGCTTTCGGTTTATTACTAAAAGAATAAGTAATAAAGTTTTTAGCAGTTAATTCAGTTAGATTGAGATATTCTCGCGCCAACCCCTCCCCACCCATATATAATTCGCCAGTAACACCAATAGGCACTAGTTGTAAATGGGCATCCAATATATAAATTTGCGTATTTGTAATGGGACGACCAATAGGAAAAGATGTGGCTAATGGTAAATCTTGTACGTAATAATAAGAAGAAAATGTTGTATTCTCTGTAGGCCCATAAACATGAATTAAATGCTTTGGCGCACCATGTTTAAGAATCTTTTTAACCCATCTTTTATCAACAGTCTCGCCACCAAACAGCAAATATCGCAACGAAGTAAAAGCTTGTGGAACATCTCTGGCAATCTGTTGAAATAACGCAGTAGTCAAAAACAGAATACTGATACCTTTTTCTCGTAGTTTTAATGCAAATTCGTGAGGCGAGAGGGTTATATCTTTACTAACTCCTACAAGTTGAGCGCCGTTAAGTAGCGCTCCCCAAATCTCGAATGTAGCTGCATCAAAAGAGGCGTTTGAGGCTTGGGCGACTTTATCAGATGGTAATAATTTTATATAGTTCGTATTGCACACTAACCGATTTACAGCTTTGTGAGGTACAGCAACTCCCTTGGGTTTTCCTGTAGAACCAGAGGTGTAAATAACATAAGCTAAATTATCACTATTTAAATCGCTTTCGGGATTGTCTTCCTTTTCTTGGTTAATAATTTGCCAATCTTTATCTATAGAAATAATTAGTTTTGAGAAACCTGCAAAATGCTTGAGCAAGTTTTCTTGTGTCAGCAACACTGAAACTTGTGCATCTTCAAGCATAAAATTTAGACGCTCTTGAGGATAACTTGAGTCTAATGGAACATACGTTCCCCCTGCTTTAAGAATACCCAACAATCCGACGATCATTTCTATAGACTGTGAGATACAAATGCCGACTAAAACTTCTGAACATACTCCGATTTTTTGTAAGTGGTGTGCTAGTTGATTGCTGCGAGTATTCAACTCTTGATAAGTCAGTTGCTCGTTAGCAAAGTTTACTGCTATAGAATCAGGATACTGTTGTACCTTTTCTTCAAACAATTGATGGATACACTTATCTTGAGGATAATCGGCTTGGGTGTTATTCCATTTCGCCAATACCTGATGTAACTCCGCTTCACTTAATAACGGTAAATTTGCAATTCGTTCTTCTGTATTTACAACAATAGCTAACAACAGATTTTTAAAATGTTCCACCATCCGGCTAATAGTGGCTTGATCAAACAAATCTGTGTTGTAAACAATTACGCCTCGAAAACCTTCAGAATATTCCCAGTTTCCGCCCCATAAGCTCCTAAAATCCTCAGAACACTTCCACAGATGCAGTTCCAAATCAAAACGTGTTTTTTTCAAGTCAATATTCATAAAGCTAGGTACTAATCCAGGTAGCTCTAGCGCTGACATTGGCGCATTCTGAAAACCAAATACCACTTGAAATAGCGGATGATGACTCAAGTTCCGCTCTGGATGTAGTTCTTCAACTAACTTTTCAAAGGGCAAATCTTGGTGGCTGTATGCTCCTAATGTTACTTCGCGTACTCTGCCTAGTAGTTCCCGAAAGGTGGGGTTTCCAGATAAGTTGCTACGTAGCACCAAACTATTGACAAAAAAACCAATTATCCCTTCTATTTCGCTGCGGTTACGATTAGCAATTGGCGAACCTACCGCGATATCTTCTTGGTGTGTGTAGCGGTAAAGTAATGTTTGAAATGCTGCCACCAATGTCATAAATAAGGTAACACCTTCTTGCTGTGACAGCTTTTCTAGTGCATCAATTAGCTTTTTCGGTAATTCTAGAAATTGCGTTGATCCTTGATAGCTTTGTATAGCTGGTCTTGGTTTGTCAGTAGGCAGATGCAGTATGGAAATACCGTTTAATTGCTCCCGCCAGTAAGCTAACTGGGTTTGGAGTACTTCTCCTTGCAACCACTCGCGCTGCCAGTGAGCAAAATCGGCATACTGAAGAGGCAGTTCTAATAGAGGAGAAGGCTGGTTTTGTGCAAAAGCTGCATACAGCGTTCCCAGTTCCCGAATCAGTACCCCCATAGACCAATCGTCGCAGATAATGTGGTGCATATTCAATAATAGAATATGTTCTGTCTCAGAAAGGACGAGGAGTATTACTCGCAGCAATGGCCCGGAGGATAAATCGAAAGGATGTTCTATCTCTGCGGTAATAATACACTTTGCTTTAACCTCTTGTTCATCATCTGGCAATTGCTGGAGGTCTAATACAGAAAGAGGTATTGTTAAGCTGGGTGCAATAGCCTGTAGGGGTTGCCCATCCGACACAATAAAAGTTGTGCGTAAAGTTTCGTGGCGACGCACGATTTCGTTAAAAGTCTGTTTTAGTGCGGCTAATTTCAGCGAACCGGTCAAACGAATTACTGTCGGCACATTGTAGATACCATTGTCGGGGATCAACTGGTCGAGAAACCATAGCCGTTGTTGAGCAAAAGATGCTGGAAAAACGAAGACTTCTTCAGAAGACATAACGATCCTTATTTTAAATTCTGTGCTTTCTCAATACAAGCTCTTAGCTGTGCGGCGAGAATTTGGATATGGGGTTTTCTGAGCATAGTTAGGTGATTGCCAGGAATATGATGAATTTCCGTTCCTCCCACAATTAGCTGATCCCAACCCATACTCGGATCTTCCTTGGCAATGCTTGATTGAACCTTTGTTCTGAAAAGATTAATTCGTTTAGGGTAAGCTTGGGGAACGTAGTTAAGAACTGCTTGGCTATTGGCATAAAAAACGCGAAACATTGGACGAATTGCTAACTCGCTTAAAAGTCTTAACTTGGATTCTTCAGATATAAGGTTGACTGTGGCATCCTCTTTTAGGATGAAGTTGGAGAATAGATTTGTTTGGAGCGATCGCGTTAGCGACTCCCAAACAGAATTTTGCACAATTTTATTAAAATTAGTTAACCCAGAAGTTAAACTGTTAATTCTGTTATTGGCGATCGCAATAATCAGATAAAAATAATCGAGGAAAAAGGGCCATATATATCGCGCCACTGTCGTCAGCATAAACTTGAAACCACTACCCAAAGAAGGTATATTGCCTGGAATTGGCGCTAAAGTGTCAAGCACAGCGAGTAAAGCCATTTCTTCCCCAGACTTTTGGAGTTGTTGAGCCATTTCAAAAGCAACCCAACCTCCAAAAGACCAACCTCCCAAAAAATAAGGGCCTTTCGGCTGCACTCTCCGCAATGCTTCAATGTAGTGGGTAGCCATATCCTCAATGCGAGTTAGTGGAGGAGTTTTCCCGTCAAGTCCAATGGGTTGTAGCCCATAAAATGGTTGATTTTTTCCCAAATTAGCAGCTAATTCGTAATAAGGAAAAACAACACCAAAAATTGGATGGACGCAGAAAAAAGGTGGATTTGAACCAGCAGGTTGAATCGGAACTAAGGGAGACCACGGGAGAGAATCTGCTTTTGAGGATAGAGCAGTTGCTAAACTTTCAATTGTCGGATTTAAAAATAAGGTAGATAACGCTAATTCGTTCTCAAACTGCTTGTGTATTTGCTTCAGGAGGCGTACAGTTAAAAGCGAATCTCCTCCCAAGTCGAAGAAGTTATCGTGAATACCTACACGCTCAACATTAAGGACTTCAGCCCAAATTTTTGCCAAGGTTGACTCAGTTGGAGTACGAGGAGCGATAAATGCTTTATCTATTAAGCGGCTAGCGGGACTGTCGAGTGCTGTTAGCGCCAAACGATCCACTTTGCCACTAACTGTTAGCGGCAGAGAATCCAGGACTACAAAAGCTTTTGGCACCATGTATTCGGGTAATTTTTCTTTTAAGAATTTGCGTAGTAGAGACGCAAAATTTGAGGCAGCGCGTTGCGGGGGTTCCCACGCCACTTCCTTCAAGCCGGGGAACCCGTCCAACGGAGTGGCTCCCCGTTGTAGCGACTGCCGTTGCGTCTCTACATTGGTAACAATATAAGCCACTAAATACTTATCACCAGATATGTTCTCTTTAACAATTACTACTGCTTTTTTGACACTTTCATGCTGACTCAGCACTGTTTCAATTTCTGACAACTCAATGCGAAATCCCCGAATTTTTACTTGATTATCGATGCGTCCTAAAAATTCAATATTACCGTCTGGTCGATACCGAGCTAAATCACCCGTCTTGTAAAGTCGCGCTCCCTTTTTATTATTAAAAGGATTGGGAAGAAATTTTTCAGTAGTTAATTCTGGACGGTTAATATAGCCTTGTGCCAATCCTTCACCTTCTATGTATAATTCGCCAGGAATCCCAATTGGTAGAGGTTGTAAATACTTATCTAATATATAAATTTGAGTGTTAGCAATAGGGCGACCGATGGGCGGTTTTTTACTCATAGTACTAATCTCTGCAACAGTTGACCAAACTGTTGCTTCAGTAGGGCCATAAGCATTAAAAAACCGACGCTGAGAGTTACACCAACGTTTTACAATATCATCGGTACAGGATTCGCCTGCACAGATAATAGTTTGCAATGTCGGCAGTGATTCTGTAGGTAAGACTGCTAAGACTGCTGGTGGAAGGGTGACGTGAGTAATAGCTTTTTCGCGCAAGAATTTGAGCAAAGGTTGTCCGGGTAGAAGGGATTCTTTGTTTGCTAAATAAAGAGTTGCTCCTGTTTGTAGTGCCATAACAATCTCAAAAATTGAGGCATCGAAGCTTAATGATGCGAATTGCAGAACGCGGTTATTCGGTTGTAAGTTGAAAATTTCAATCTGAGCTTTTGCTAAGTTAGATAATCCTCGATGCTGGAGCAAAACGCCTTTAGGCTTTCCTGTTGAGCCAGAGGTGTAGATAACATAAGCTAGGTTGTCAAATATTACGCAGTTAGTTGGGTTTTCTTGGCTGTGTTGTGTAATAGTTTCCCAATCTTTATCTATGTAAATAATTGGATTCGAGAAGTCTTCAAAATGCTTGAGTAACTTTTCTTGTGTCAGCAAGATTGAAACTTGTGCATCTTCTAGGATGAAGTTAAGACGTTCTTGAGGTAGGCTCGGATCTAAAGGCAGGTATGCTCCACCCGCTTTGAGGATGGCTAATAATGTGACGATCATCTCTAGCGATCGCTCTACGCAAATACCTACTAAAACGTTAGGGACTACCCCCAATTTTTTCAGATAATGTGCAAGTTGGTTGCTGCGTATATTTAACTCTTTGTAGCTGAGTTGTTCATCGTCAAAAACTAGTGCGTTCGCGGAGCGTGCGTTTAACGCAATCGCATCGGGAGTTTCCTGCACTTGTGCTTCAAATAATTGGTGAAAACACTTGTTCTCTGGATAGTCTCGTTTAGTGTCATTCCAATCAATTAATAACTCTTGTCGTTCTTGCACAGTAAGCAAAGACAAATCTGAAATCCGCTGTTCTGGATTTGCAACAATGCTTTCTAGCAGCGTTTGGAAATGTCCTAGCATTCGCGTAATGGTTTTGTCATCAAATAAATCGGTGCTATAAACCATTTGTCCTTTCAAACTTTCCAAGTCTTGCCACAAATGGAATTCTAAATCAAGCTTTGCAGTTTTGCTATCGAACTCAAATAGCGAAAGTGTTAACCCAGGTAATTCTAGCGTTTCGATAGGAGTGTTTTGTAAGCTAAATACAACCTGAAAAAAAGGATGATAGCTCAAATCTCGCTCTGGGTGAAGTTCCTCCACCAACTTTTCAAAAGGCAAGTCCTGATGACTGTATGCTTCTAAAGTTATCTCTCGCACTCGATTCAACAATTCTCGAAACGTCGCCTTGCCTGAGAAATCTGTACGTAACACCAAGCTATTGACAAAAAAACCAATTAATCCTTCTAGCTCGCTACGATTGCGATTAGCAATAGGTGAACCTATTACAATATCCTCTTGCTGCGTGTAGCGATAGAGCAAAGTCTGAAACGCGGCAAGCATTGTCATGAACAAGGTAACGCCTTCTTGGTAACTCAGTGCTTCTAGCGCTTGAGTTAAGGAGTGTGGTAACTCTAGAAATTGTTTTGCACCCCTGTAGGTAGGAACTGCTGGTCTGAGTCGGTCGGTGGGGAGATTCAATACCGAAATCCCGTCTAATTGCTTTTGCCAATAAGCTAACTGGGTTTGTAGGGGCGAACAGCCGTTTGCTCCTACTGCTTGCAGCCACTTCCCTTGCCATTCGGCGAAATCTGCATATTGAATGGGTAGTTCTGGCAGGGGCGTAGACACGGAGTCGCTTGTCGTCAGACATCGCTTATCCTCTGCAAAGGCTTTGTATAATAACCCCAATTCTTTAATTAGCACTCCAATTGACCAGCCATCGGCAACAATGTGATGTAGATTTAGCAGCAGCAGATATTCTGCTTCATCCATTTGTAGCAGCTTTACTCGCAGCAATGGGCCAGTGGTGAGGTTGAAAGGACGTTGAGCCTCTTGGTTTACGATTTGCTGCACTTGTGTGTCGCGTTCTTGGCTCTCGAAATGGCGTAGGTCTATTAGGGGAAGAGGTATGGTTAAACTGGGTGCGATCGCCTGCACTGGTTGCTGCTCTACCATAACAAACGTAGTGCGTAAGGTTTCGTGGCGACGTACAATTTCGTTAAATGTCTTCTTTAAGGCGGTGAAGTTGAAGGAACCTGTCAGGCGAAGTGCTGTTGACACGTTGTAAAATGGATTGCCCGGTGCTAACTGGTCAAGAAACCACAATCGCTGTTGAGCGAAAGAAGTGGGAAAAACGAAAACCTCTGCTTCTTCAGAAAAATTAAGTTCTTCATCATCTGTAAGACTACTGAGAATATACTGGCTCATAAGTGAATGGCAAATAGTTGTGGTGGAATTTATAGAAACTTTTTCTCAGCCCCTGAATGTTGTCAACGCTCACAAATGTGAATTGTTATAGTACGATTTATTTCGCTTTGGTTGGTTATTTAGGTTACAGGACTTACGCAACTGGCACAGGCGATCGCCATTTAGTAGTACCTTTGTATTAGCATATCTGACGTAACTGGTACAGGGCGATCGCTATCTAGTATTACATTTGTCTTCTAAGAAAGAATTTCAGTGATCGCCTCAAGCTTAAATTAGTAATACTAATCAATTGTGGAAAGTTGACTGGAAAATTTTATGAGAAAATTAATAGAGGGTGGATCAAAAAACTTGTTTAGCAATGAGATTTACTAAACTTAACTATTGCCAATACTTACTAAGCAGTCAAATTAATTATACTCTGACAAATTTGGCAGAGCATTTAGAGCAGATTAGCAATTGATTTAATTAACCGCTATCTCAAAAATGAAAAGCGCTCCCCCACGCTTGCTTTGGGATAATGTTAAAGATATTATCCAAGTAAGTGATAATGCATATCTAGTTTTTGATGACACAGTGATTGATAAACGATACATCTTCACATACAGCTAGCAACTTTACACTTGAGAATATAAATAATACTTACTACGGAATTTTCCGCGCATCACTCAACATTCAGGGGCGGCATAGAGTACTTGCGCTCCCGGCAGCGCTTGAAGCACGTTCTGGAGCGGTGCCGAGCTTTCGAGCGATGCCTTAGTTGTGCGTCGGCTTCTCTACGAGAGGCTCCGCCGTAAGCGTTCGCGTAGCGTGTCCGAAGGACTCAGCTATGCCGTTCGCGTAGCGTCTCGTAGAGAAGGCTTTACGCCAACGGCGGTACTATAAGAGACCATCGCCCGTATGTCCCCCAACCCCAAACGGATCTCTGTGTTCCAGCCAAGCTCCACTTGGCTAGAATCCTCTGAAAGGCAATTCGGGGATAGGGCTAAAGAAGCGATCGCACTTCTTGACTCTGCGATCGCTTCTTAAGAACGCCATCAAGTCTTTTTACGAGACAAACACAATTTAACAGCACTAATTGAGTTATCTTACCTCTATATGGGGCAGAGCCAATCAACTCACTTATGAGCCGAATAATTGCAATATTTAATCAAGCGGGTGGTGTCGCCAAGTCAACTCTTACCCAAAACTTGGGCTATCATTTAGCACAACTCAAACATCGTGTCCTCCTCATCGACATGGACCCTCAAGGCTCCTTAACAATCTTTATGGGTTTAGTTCCTAGAGTTTTAAACAAAACCGTCTATGATGCCATAGTCGAAGAACAACCCCTGCCGATTCATCAGGGAATTCATGGCATGGACTTAGCCCCCACCAACACCACCCTTAGTACAGCGGAAATGCTATTGGTCAATGCCGAACTGCGCGACTTTCGCCTCAAAGAAGCTATTGAGCCAATCCGGGACGATTACGACTTCATCTTAATAGACTGCCCTCCCAGTCTAGGACTGCTAAGTTACATTTCTCTTGTAGCCGCTACTCATGTCCTTGTCCCCATCGAAACCCATTTCAAAGCCTTTGAAGGAACAAACGAACTCCTGAAAACCGTCGCCAGGATTCGCACCAAAGTCAACCGTCATCTTGAGATAGCTGGTTTCGTTCCTACAAAATACGATTCCCGTAATTCCCAAGACACTCGCACCTTGGGAGCAATTCAAGAACAACTCTCTCTCGCAGGAAAAGTCTTTCCCCCCATTCCTCGTTCCACTACCTTTGTTGATGCAACAGAAGACCGAATGCCCTTAGCCGTGTATGAGCCAAAGCATCCAGCTGTTGCTGTCCTTAAACAGTTAGCTAGCAGCATGGAGTCCTTGAAATGATCCGCAAACGTAACCAACCTCTCAAAAGTCAAATTGAAGTGCCTTGGGACCCCAGAAGCGATTTATCTCCCAACGCTGCCGCCGAGTCCACCCACAACGTGCCATTAGAGCAGATAAGTCTCCCCCAGCAGCAACCCAGGCGTTACTTTGACCCCCAAGCTCTAAACGAGTTAATCTCCTCAGTCAAACAGCATGGCATCCTGCAACCCTTATTAGTGCGCCCCATTGATGAGGGTAAATACGAATTAGTGGCAGGGGAACGACGCTACCGCGCCGCAAAAGATTGTGGACTTGAAAAAGTCCCCGTCGTTGTCCGCGAGTTAAGTAACGAAGATGCTTTTCAACTGGCACTAATAGAAAACTTGCTTCGAGAAGACCTTAACCCAGTGGAGGAAACTGAAGGCATCCTACAACTGTTGGCAGTCAGATTAAAGCGCAATGTTGAGTCAGTTCCAACCTTACTGCATCGCCTGCAACGCGAACAAAAAGAAGCCGCCAAACTTGCCAATAACGTTATTGGCAAAAGTGAAGCATCGGCTCAAAACTCTGCCAATAACGTTATTGGCAAGAATGACTTGGATGAACCTGACACTGCCGATAATGAATCGGATAAACCGGAATCTGCCAATAACGTTATTGGCAAAAGTGAAGCATCGGATAATGAATTAGACTCTGCCAATAACGTTATTGGGAAGAGGGAATCAGATGAGATGGAATCTGCCAATAACGTTATTGGCAAAACTGAGTCAGATCCAGACGCTGCCAATAACGTTATTGGCAAGAATGAATCGGATGATGAACCGGAATCTGCCAATAACATTATTGGCAAGAATGAATCGGATGATGAACCGGAATCTGCCAATAACATTATTGGCAAGAATGAATCTGATGAGGGTAAATCTGCCAATAACGTTATTGGCAAGAATGAATCGGAGGAATCAGACTCTGCCAATAACGTTATTGGCAAGAATGAATCGGATGGTTCATCGCCATCCCCTAACCCGAATTTAAGTGTCAACCCAGATTTGAAAATTATTGAAGAAGTATTTACCGGCTTAGGGACAATGACCTGGGAGTCCTTCGTCAATAATCGCCTGCCTCTACTAAACCTCCCAGAAGACATCCTCAATGTGCTGCGCTCTGGACAAATTGCCTACACCAAAGCCAAAGTCATTGCCCAAATTAAAGAAGATTTGACACGGCAAACCGTCTTAGAAAAAGCCGTTGCCAATAACTGGTCGCTATCGCAAATTAAAGAACACATCCAAACTCTATCACCCACTACGCCACCACCAACGCCTCTCAAGTCTCGTCTAGATGCCACAATCCGTCAGGTGAAGAAAGCCCGGATTTGGGATGACCCCAACAAGCAAACTCGTCTAGAAACACTTCTGGCTGAACTGGAAACCCTTCTTACTGAAAATTAAACGCCACTAAAAACAACACCCATAATCCGTAAAACCCTTACCCTTAGTGCATTGTACAGTGTATAAGCAACTACGAACCTGGCTGAACCGGAAACCCTTCTCACTCTCGATTAAACGCCACTAAAACCTACGTCGTTTTACCTTTGAGGAAGTATTCTCCCTTAAGGCTTCTCACTCTCGATTAAACGCCACTAAAAACAACACCCATAATCCGTAAAACCCTTACCATTGCTGTATTCGAGAGTGTATAACAAACCACAAAAGCAAAATTAATAAACTACACTAGCATTTAAAGCCAAAGTCGATCGCCCTTTCCTGACAATGCTAGATAAGCATAAGATTGATCAGCTACTGAACGCTTGGTTGGATTTCTTTTATCTGGAAAACCTCTCCCATGCTGAAGTTGATGCTGCCGACGATGATAACCAAATCTTTGACAAAGGCATCTCCCTGGTCGGCGATAATCTGCTTATAGAAGAATCCTTATTTAAACAACTCAAACAACAATTCCTTGCGCTCAAGAAGAAAGGGAAAAATAATGACTTTCAAATGGCTGTAGCTTTGCCTCAGATTTGGCGGGCAATTGAAGGCAGTCGCCGATTTTATCCCCTATTCAAGATTGATATTTCTAGCATCTTTCAAGGCAACTACCGCGCTAAAGGTTGGGATTTGACTTCTTTTGAGTTCCAACCCGTTCCCCCAAACTTGATGGAATTGTATCAGCTTGACGAAGAAGAAATCGAAGCCTTAGTCATAAAAGAAGGTCTCAAGGTCTTCTTAGAAACCACCTTTAAGCAATCTTTCACCAATCTGCAAGACTTTATTGACCTTGTTGACTTGCCAGTCAAACCTTACACAACCAAACGCGCTCCCTATCTGCTGCACTTCGACTTCGTTGCTTACAATTACAATCTCAAAAAAGACTTACAGAAAATATTAGAGCAGCCGCAGTGGGAGTGGGCAGATGATGGTCATCCCGCTTGTGAATATCTGTTCGGGCAACCCCAACCACAACACCACGAGATACTGTTTCTGGGAGCTTTTCCAACTCATCCCCCCACTGACTCTCAAGCAGTGGCTCTCAAACACACCGCTACACCAATCCTTGACTCCGGTGGACAGCCTTCTCCTTCTAAGACGCAAGCGCGAACATCAAAAAATGTCGTGGGGAATCGCGGATCTACAAAACAAGGCTGTCCACCGGAGTCTACGGAAAGACCCTCCCAAGAGAACCCCATCACTGCCGTTATTGGTCCTCCGGGAAATGGCAAGACTACCTTGCTGTTGCACAAAATAGCCCAGCAAGTCGTTAAGCGGGCTGTGCAGTTGGCGCAAACGGGACAAGATGAAAGTAATCTGACCCTTGTTACCAGTACGAATAATCGGGCTGTCTCCAATGTTGAGCAACGATTAGCTCAAGACTTTCCAACCGACCGATTTTACTTATCAGGAGGCTCCAAAGAGTTAATCACAAAACTTGTTATACCCAAACTACAAGCTGCCATTGACTGGTTACAGAAGGAGACTTTTAACGAAACCGAATGCCAGGAAGTGTCGGAAAAATTGTTGGCAGGAGTCAACCAACTGCATTCTCAACTAGAGTTTGACCAAAGACAACTTCAACAACGGGCAGAGGATGAACAACTGCTTCGAGAGCTTGTTGAGAATATCGAAGCTCTGTCTGTTGAGATAGAAACGCCTCAGATTAAGCAGCAACTTCAACAACAGCTACCATATTCCGAACCCGACTACTCCCAATTCCCCCTAGAAGCCTACCAGATAATCAAACCGCATTTGGACAATGCCAAGCGATCGCTTCCACATGTAGACCGCTCCCAATTTAATCGTAAAAATGGTAATTGGTGGGTGCGATTGCGGCACTGGCTCACGAGATTCTGGCAAAAGCTGACCAGAACCACTGAGGCACACATCCTACGAAAGTTGCACAAACAGATTTCAGCTCCGATTCTGGCTACCCTAGCAACACCCTTTCCCTTTCAAATTCCTCTCACCAGGGAATCTCTGTCTGCTGCTTGCTCCTCTGTCGCTTTACAACTAGAAGCAGCACACCAGTGGCACGCCAAATTTCAGAAATTGGCTGACACTCAAACCCATTTAGACTCGCTCCAACGCCGTCAAGATGACCTTGTTGCTGAGAAACAACAAGTTGAAAAACGGTTGGCTGGCTATCCCACTCAAGATTTTTACACTCGCTTCTACACCGAACACCACCCGCTTTCTGTGCAATTATTTGAGTGGTCTTGGCAGTATCTGCAACTCCAAGCACTACAACGCAAGCATGAAGTTATTGCCTCTTTAAAGACTTACATTAGTGTTTTGAGTGGCGAATGGGAGGCTTACCGCTCCTTTGGGCGTGACTGGCGAAATATTTACTCTGACCTCAGCCTGCTGTTTCCAGTTATCACTTCAACGCTGCACTCTGTCCGCAATCTACTGCCCTATCCTGACAGTGGCTGCATTGACCAGCTGATTGTCGATGAAGCCGGGATGATTCCCGTCCATCAGCTATTTCCTGCCCTCGTGCGCTGCAAAAAGGCTCTTGTGGTGGGCGACCCCTTGCAGTTGGAGCCAGTTATTAGCTTTAGCAAACAAACTCTAGAACAATATTGCACGCAGGCTTTTTTCAAACGGGGACTGAGCGAGTCAGACTATGACCGTTACAGTCCCACAGCTTGCGACACAGCAACCGCGTATCACCGAGCAGCAGGAGCTAGTGGTCAATCGGGAGACTTGGGCAACGGAATTATTCTCAAAGAACACCACCGCTGTGTTCCACCCATTATCACTTTTTCAGATCGCCTCTGTAACTATGGCTTAATCATCAAAACCCCCGACAAAGCTTCTGCACTTGGTTCCAACTTGATTGCTTACCACGTCGAAGGCAAGTACGAATCCCACACAAACCCTGAAGAAACGAGAGCCGTCGAAGCGATTATTGAGGAGCTGCTTAAGTATGGTTACTGCATTGATTCGCCTGACTCGGAAAAAACAATTGGGGTAATTTCGCCTTATCGTCGTCAAGCCAACGCCCTTGGGTCTCGTTTATGCTCACGCTGGAAAGATTTTAGCAATAACAGCATTGGGACAATTCACACCTTTCAAGGGGGCGAGAAATCGGTGATTCTCCTATCCACTCGCCAGTGCCGTAAAGAAGATTCGCTGTGGTTTATTAATCGCCGACCGAATCTGCTGAATGTGGCTGTGAGTCGTGCTAGGGAATTATTTATTTTGGTGGGGAATTTAGAGCATCTGGAGCAAGGAGGTGGTCACACCAAGATGTTAGTAGAGCATATTCGGCAGCATGGAGAAATTCGCTCGTTCCCGTGAGCGCACCCCGATTGTGGGGACGTGTCAGTTAAAGAAAGGCTTATCCAAGAAGCAATTAAAATATAATAAATATACTTACTACGGAATTTGTAAAATCATTCAGCTTTTACACTCCTCCAAAGCACAATTAAACAGGAGAGATTGATAAAGGACAAGCCGATGGCTTACGCAATCTTTCGCATTGAAAAGCAAAAAACTTGGGGACAAATCGCTGGCAGTGCCAGTCACGCCCAGCGTACCAGAGAAACACCTAATGCTAACCCCAATCAAGAAAATATCTGGCTGATTGGCAATCCTAAACAGGATTTAGTACAGGCTGTGCGCGATCGCATAAATGAGCAAACGATTCGCAAGAATGCAGTGCTTTGTGTAGATATGTTACTGGCTGCTTCTCCAGAATATTTTCGTCACGACAGTGTAGCGGAAGCAGGGTTATATGAGGATGACAAATTAGAAGCCTGGGTGAAGCTGAACGAGCAGTGGTTGAGTGAGCGATTTGGCGATCGCATTGTGTCCGCTGTCCTGCACCGAGATGAAGCCACTCCCCATATTCAGGCTCACTTGGTTCCCATTGATGAAAAAGGCAAGCTCAACTGTAATGGCATCTTTGGCTCTCCCAAAATTTTGAGGAAATGGCAAGATGATTATGCTGAAGCCATGCAGCCACTCGGTTTAGAACGGGGGATACGAGGCAGTAAGGCTACGCACATCGACATCCAGCAATATTACAGCAATATTAACGCTGACCATACGTTGGATATGGACGTGCTGCTCGACAAAGCCAGAGACAGGGATAGAGCCGAACGTCAGCGTAGGGAGATGGAAGCTACTGCTAAGGCAGCACAAGCGTCAGCTGACCGATTGAGGCAACAAAACCAGCGGTTGCAATTACAAATTCGCAAGCTCAAGAAGCAACTGGCACAACAATCAGAACAGCTGCAAGACATCCCTCTAGAAGATGTGGCTTATGAACTTGGGTTGTCAGGCAATAATGATTTGGAGAATCGCTGGATTGGTGCAGGGATTGTGCTGGAAATAAACGCAACTAAGTTCTCCGACTCTGGGACACAAACCAATGGTGAGGGTGCGATAGAACTGGTGCAGCACGTTATGGACTATGACTACCCCTCAAGTGTTGCTTGGTTAGCTGATAGATTTGGGGAGACAAAAGCGATCGCTGCCACTACAGCTAAGTCCCAACGACAAGCAGAGGATATTATTGCCACCAAAAGAGTTCCACAGTTTGAACCACCAGCACCGGATGAAGATAAGTGGTCGCTCTTGAGACACCACCTGGTCGAGACTTGTGGACTGAGAGAAAACTTGGTGGACAAGACGCACTCGGTAGGGCGCATCTATGCTGATGCCCAAGGAAATGCTGTATTCTTGCAACAGGCTATGCACTGCACTGATGGACAACTTAGGCGCGGTAGTGTCACGGGAGCCAGTATGAAGGGAAGTGGCTTTAATGGGTTAGCACTCGGTTCAAGTCGAGACGAAGGCTGGTTTGGGGTAGGATTAGGTCAGGGAGACTTACAAAGAATTGCACTAGTAGAGTCTCCTATTGAGGTTTTGTCAATAGTTTCCTTGTATCCCAATCCCAAAGTCCCCACTCTCTATTTGGCAACAAATGGAACTGATGCCCTGCCAATGGAGTTAATGCACTCCTCAATGGAGCGTGGCGGTGAAATCTTTGTGGCTTATGGTGCTGGTGAGTCGGGGGAAAAGCTAGCTCAACAAGTGATGGAGCAACTGCCTGAAGCAACCAGAGTTAAACCCCAACAGGGTGAAACTTGGAATGAGCAGCTACGAATTAGTCAACAGCAAGTTCGAGAGCAGATGAATAGACAAGCGCAACAGAAACAGAAATCTATTGGTGGTGGGGGAATGGAGCTTTAATGGGTTGTTGGATGTTCAGGCGCCAGCAGGCGATGGTCAGGGAGACTACCGCCGTTGGCACATCAAGGAGCGTCCAGGAGAGCGCAGCGTCTCCGCGATTGAGAAGTGAAGCCGACGCACAACTAAGGCATCGCTACAGCTACCCATTAAAGCTGGAACTTATTGAAATCAAGAGGAGTGGAGCCTAGAAGAAGGATGCGGTTATGGAAAAAGGCTCGTTAGAGAAAATTTCATTCCTTCCGTGAGTTCGTAATTCTTTTAGTCCACCATGTGTAGTCCACCATGTGTCCGTCCCTTGACCACCCCATCCTTATCAAATCACTTCATGCATTTTCAGCTGCCAATAACGTTATTGGCAATTATCGCCATCAAATTACTGAATGAAGAGTGAATTTGCCAATAACGTTATTGGCAACGTGACTGCTGAAAAAGGAGAGAACGTAACATTTAGCAAAAATTGTACGTGATCGAAAAAGATGAAAAGGCTCAAATCATTACCAATAAAGCTTTAGAGCCATGTAAAAATCATCACAAAGCCGATAATGTTTGGGGCGAGGTCCGGATGCGCGTTGGCGGAATAAATAGGTACGATACCTATTAAATAGGTACTGAAAAGTTATCTAGTACCTATTTGTTGGGAAATTCAGTTTGGATCTGAAGTTTGGTAGCCTTGGGTTAAGCCTGTTGCCGGAAATTTCACAACTAAAGCAGTTCGGCTGCTATGGCTCTAGCCAAAGTGGGTGCTTGGAAATCTTCAAATAAGGAGTCGATTTGACGTTGCAGTGCGTTCAATTATTGCCAGGGTTTGTAGCGTACTAATACCAGAACTCTCTCCAATTTGTAAGTCTTTCTTTACTTTATTCAGGCTTGATCATTGCTTTGATTATTAGTATATTGCGAATTATCATGACTGGAAATACGGTTAATCGCACTTATTAAATTCAGGATTACCGCACCTAAATTTTGACTGAATAAAAGGTAGTAACAATACGAATTTATTGGGTACGGTTTTCCCTAAAATGTCTAGCTCAAAAAGTGTGGTGATGCGGATATCGTTTTGCGATCGCCTAAGAACAACTGGTACGTTATGGATGTAAAATACCCTAACGGTACAAAAATTTATCATGAGTGGATGTAACGCGCCCGATGATTACCATGACCGATTCTGAGGCTGATAACCAAAAACTACAAACGCAACTCGCCCAAACGTACCGTCAGCTACTACCACTGGAAGAAAAGATTGTCCAATTGTTCTCGGTAATTTACGAACCGATCAACAGAACTTCGTTCTTAGACTGTTTGAATTACATCGGTGCGCGCGATCGCAACTACAAGCCTTTCGTTAACGCTACATTAAAGCCCTATATTGATGGATTGCTAGCAGCAGGCTTGCTGGTTCAAGAACAAGGACAGGGGCCTCAGTGCCATCCGTTACTGGTAGAGATTGCTACTCGCTCGGCAGTGAAAGCCGGATGTTTTGAAGTCATGGCAAAAACCGTGCATGATAAGTTAGGAGTAAAAGCTCGTTGGCAAGATGGGCCACTGTATTTCCAGAGCGCGAGCCAATTTATCCGAGAAATCCGCATTGGTCTTTACAGCCAGAACCTCAGTTTCATTAACAAACAGATTGAAGATTACAACAGATACAATAACAGCAAAGACAAGATATCCATAGAAAATATCTTCGAGCAAGTATGCACTAACCCATTCGATGCAGATTGGTTTCGCACCCTGCCACAAGAATTGTATGACAGCTGCATATCTATCATCCTCATCAATGCAGCGCTCTTATGTTCTCCCGCAGATGTTGCCTTTGCCCTACTTCAAGAAGAATGCGCTACTTCGAGTGGACATTCCTCAGATTACTTGCACCTAATTTTGACAGAACAACTGCTGCTACGAGGTTGTATACAAGAAGCACAAGAGAGTTTGGAGTGCATATCCGACGATTATCAAGCGGAAGCCGCCGTATACAAGGGTTGGTTGAATTTTTTACGTGGCAATAATCAGCAAGCGATCGCAAATTACACTGCTGGTCTCAAAGCCCTCAAAAAAGCCACAGGCAAGCGTCAAGTGTATTTTAGCACTATGGGCGGCTTGTTTTTTATTTTGGCACTGTTAAAAGATGGTTCGCGGGACAGTCTCCAAGAAGCACTTGATTACACCAGTCTGCTTGCACGTCAGTCAGACCATTGGCTGAGGTCGATTTATGCACAGTTGAAAATCTTGCTGCAAGTCCAATTAGGCGACATCGCGCAAAAAGAATTCATCCTCAGCAACCGTATCTTATTCCCTGAAGAACACAACAGCCTAGAAACCCTGTTTTTCGCTCTGTGCCATTACTGGGTAGATGCCGACAGAGCCAAAAAGCACCTGCCCAGATTGTTAGAGGAATTTTACCAGCAAGCTGTAACATCTGGTTATCACTGGTTGGCGATGGAGAGTGCAGAACTCTTGTCCCGACTCAAACCGAACAGCAGCTATGAAACCCAGGCAGAAATCCTGGGCGAAGATATCGGTATCGACAGCATTATTGACGTAATGCAGCCACAAGAACCTTGGGAGATGTGCTTAAACGCACTGGCAAATCTCCAGAAGGAACCCCAAGCAGCTGTAAAAGCTGAAGCAGAACTGCGCTTGGCATGGTTTATTACTTTCTATCCCAGCAAATGTATCCTGCAACCCCGCGAGCAAAAGGTTAACGCCAAAGGTGAGTGGAGTAAGGGTCGCCCGATAGCCATCAAGCGTTTAAGCGGCAATCTGGGTGAGTTTGATTATCTCACGCCCCAGGATATCCGGGTATGTGGCTGCATTGAAACATTTACTTCTTACGACTACGGATATCACGGCAAAACTGAGTATACTTTCAGCGCCAAGGCAATCTCTGCGTTAATTGGACATCCCTTGGTATTTTGGGAAGATGCACCAACCACCCGCGTGGAAATTGTCAAGGGAGAACCAGAACTAATTGTTAAAAAAGGCAAGCGAGAACGCTTAACTTTGGAATTTTCTCCCAAACTAGAGGCATCACAGAATATCCTCGCTGTCAAGGAAACCCCAACCCGCATCAAAGTGATTGAAATTAGTGCCGAACACCGACGCATTGCCGAGATTATCGGTAAAGAAAATCGGCTCAACGTACCCGCTACTGCCTCTAAGCAAGTCTTAGCCGCCATCAATGCTGTCTCTGGAATCGTCACCGTGCATTCTGATATCGGTGGTGGAATGGCCGGATCTGAAGAAGTACCAGCCCAGACTATACCCCATATTCACCTGTTGCCTGCCAATGCCGGATTGAAAGTATCCCTGCTATCTCGTCCCTTTGCCCAAGGTGGCCCCTACTACCGTCCTGGTGCGGGGGGCGAAACTGTGATTGCAGAGATTGACGGCAAGCGTCTGCAAACCAGACGAAATCTGCATGAAGAAAAGCAACTTGCCAATGCCGCCATAAAAGCCTGTCCCACCTTGACTCGTGCTGAAGCACAAGATGGTGAATGGCTCATAGAAGACCCAGAAGACTGTTTGGAACTGCTGCTAGAACTCCAAGCACTCTTGGACACTGTAGTACTGGAATGGCCGGAAGGAGAAAAACTGCGTGTCAAGCACCAAGCTGACCTCAAAGATTTTCAGATGTCCATTCAACGCCAGCAAGATTGGTTTGCTGCTACTGGCGAGTTGAAATTGGATAAAGATTTAGTGCTGGATATGCAGCAACTACTAGAACTATTGGATAAAACCCCAAGTCGTTTTATCCCTCTTGGTGACGGTCAATTCCTGGCTTTAACCCAAGCGTTTCGCAAACGCCTTGATGAATTGCGGGCATTTTCAGAAAAACATAGTAAAGGTATACGCTTTCACCCCTTGGCAACATTAGGCTTAGAGGATTTGGTAGAGGAGGTAGGCATCCAGAAAGCAGACAAACACTGGAAGGCACACATCGAGCGTCTCAAGGAAGTGCAAAGCCTCCAACCGGAACTTCCATCTACGTTTCAAGCAGAACTCCGTGATTACCAGATGGAGGGGTTTAGTTGGCTGGCGCGGTTAGCTCATTGGGGTGTGGGAGCTTGTTTGGCAGACCAAATGGGACTCGGTAAGACCGTGCAGGCATTGGCTGTTATCCTCAGAAACGCTCATGAGGGGCCAACCCTGATTGTTGCCCCCACTTCGGTGTGCATGAATTGGGTGAGTGAAGCGCAGAGGTTCGCTCCTACTCTTAATATTATTCAATTTGGTGGGAGCGATCGCGTTGGTGTTGGTGAAACCTCTCGTAGAGAAACCTCCCGTAAAGAAGCATCGTCTACGGGGAGTCGCCAGCAATTACTTAACAACTTGCAACCATTTGATATGTTGGTGTGCAGCTACGGTCTGTTGCAACAGGAAGAAGTATCCCAAATGCTATCCCAGGTGCAGTGGCAAACAATTGTGCTGGATGAAGCCCAGGCAATCAAAAATATGACTACCAAACGTTCTCAGGCTGCAATGAACCTCAAAGGTAGTTTCAAACTGATTACCACCGGGACTCCGATTGAGAACCACCTCGGCGAACTGTGGAATTTGTTCCGCTTTATTAATCCTGGGTTACTGGGTTCCTTTGAAAGCTTCAATCAACGCTTTGCTATCCCCATTGAGAAATTTCAAGATAAACTTGCACGCAACAAACTGAAAAAACTCATTCAACCATTTCTGTTGCGGCGTCTGAAAAATCAGGTGCTGGAAGAATTGCCGAATCGTACCGAAATTCTGTTACATGTGGAGTTAAGTCGGGAGGAAATGGCTTTCTATGAAGCGTTGCGCCGTGAGGCAATATCTAAACTGACCGAAAGTGAGGCAACTGCTGGTCACAAACACCTGCAAGTGCTGGCAGAAATTATGAGACTGCGCCGTGCTTGTTGTAATCCTAGTTTGGTTATGCCTGACACTGAACTATCCAGCTCGAAATTGCACCTTTTTGCTGAGGTGCTAGGAGATTTACTGGAGAATCGCCATAAGGCCCTTGTGTTTAGTCAGTTTGTTGACCATTTGCACATCATCCGCGATTATCTGGATAAGCAAGGTATTAATTATCAATACTTAGACGGCAGTACCCCAGCTCCAGAGCGTAAAAAACGGGTGGATGCTTTCCAGGCTGGGTCAGGAGATGTGTTTTTGATTAGCCTGAAGGCGGGCGGTACTGGTCTCAATCTTACTGCCGCTGATTACGTCATTCACATGGACCCCTGGTGGAATCCCGCCGTCGAAGACCAAGCCTCAGACCGTGCCCATCGCATCGGTCAACAACGCCCGGTGACTATCTATCGCCTAGTAGCGAAAGATACTATTGAAGATAAGATTGTGGACTTGCATCAGCACAAGCGAGATTTGGCAGACAGTCTGCTGGAAGGTACTGATATCAGTGGCAAGATATCGACAGAGGCGTTACTAGAGTTGATTGGGGTATAACCGAGAGTTGATGGATGCCTTGCAGCAAGCGGGTTGTGCAAAGATTTACTCAGTAAATATAAGTGGAGTGAAAGCAGCCTAACCGATACCACTTGTTTATTTTAAGTTGCCTGCTTATAAACTATCTCGTGGAGGCAAGTGCCGATTTCACTTCTTCTTTCCAAAATTTCAGCGCTACGAGACTTTTACCCCAAATGGGTGGAGAGAAAAGGTATTCTCACAACATATCTTCAAATTGCTTCCAGGAGTTTTGATTCAAATATTCCATCGTCCGCCCTCAAAGTGCGCGGCTCTAATCAGGGCAGCAATGCGACCATACTCTTGCTGCACAACCGACACAGGCAACCGATTCAATCGACTCTCTAGCACAAGCGGAACGACCGTTGGGAATTGAGTAATCTGCGATACCCACCAAGTTTTTTGTGTAATGCGGGAGTGGGTGTCATGCCGCCCGTCATTGTCGGAGATGTGAATCTCTAAAAGTCTTAGGCGTGGGAGTTTCAACCATTGTAGTTTTGAAGAATTGCTGTGGTGATGCCAAATATTGAGGTGTGCTAAGTCAACAACTATCTTGATTTGAGGGGCATCTTGGCAAAACTGGGCAACTTCCGAGGCATTGTCCAAAAGGTTCTCTTTAGTGCTAGTAGGGAGTGTGGGATACATCGTTTCGACACCGAGAACAATGCCTCGCGTTTGGCAAAGCTGGTGGAGGCAATGGACGTTTTCGAGAAATGTTGCATAGGCTTTGGCGCGATCGCTGACCGTTGGAAAATTCCCACCATGCACTGAATAAGCTGTGATGCCTTCATAAGCTAAGAAGTCTGTTAGTCGCTCGAAATAATCCCAGTCTTGTGAACGCGCTAAATTAAAAGGATAGTGGCGATCGCCCCAGACGAAGGCATGGTGCGCTCGATAGACCATTCCTTGTTGCCTAAAATCCTGGATTGCCTGCACTGCATCGGTATCGGGCAAGGGACCGATTGCCAGTTCAACATGCCGAATTCCTGCTTCCCAAAACACCGTCAATGCTTCACGGGTTGACACTCCACCGTAAGCAGACAAACTGAGATACAACTCCATTAGTCCTCCTGCGTTGATGTATATTCAAAGTTTGCAGTTCTCGGCGTGAGGGCAAACAATGAAGTGGCATACCCCACCAAAGCGCTTAATTCAGCCGTCAATTGATTTATTTCTGCTTCTGGGTGCTTTATCTCTCTGAGCAAGTCATCCACATCACCTGCGATGTAGAAATCAATTTGTTCTTTTAGAGAAAAATCTCTGTGTTCGTTGAGGTTGTAGGTACGTTTGTAAGGTATCTCAACAACACGTTCAGCATTGCCTAACCTCAAAGACAGAGAATAGCTGTACAGGATATGGGTGCGTTCGTCATCATAGGCGTTAGGGTCAACAGAGGTCTGGTAGTTGCTTAAACTTATCGGTAGTGAGAGTGTTGCCAATAACCAAGTAGTTGGGTCGTCTGCGATGGGAGACTCTGGTTTCTGAGAGTACCAAGGGCGAGACATTCGCTTGAACTCCTGCACAAACGCGCTCAATTCTGGTGTTGGCAGCAAACACCTCGCATCCGTAGCCAGGGCATCGGTGATGCGTTTCAGTTCTATTGCCTGTGCTGACACCAGTGCCTGTTCTCTTGAACGAAGTTCTTGCATTCGTGCTTCTACTAGCTGTTTGAGGGCTGTAATTTCTGGGTCGAACGAAAAGGCATGATTTTGCACCAATGCTTGATAACCAGAAAGTAGGGAATCAGAATTTGTCATCTAGACCTCTCATGAAGTTTGGAAACTGTGCGGATGAAAGCGACGGAGGAAAACGAGTGCGTTCTTATTAATGACTGTTGCAGGAAAGCAGAAATTGCAAACTCGGGTAATAGTTCTTTTGTACTAATATATCACTGATAACCGCTATGAACTAGTGGATGACAAACTAGAGAGCCAGCCCAGTAGAAGGAGTTGACGTTCACATGTGGAATATGTGTGTGCCCGGCTTCGCAACATTTAAGCCGAAGTTTAAATGCGATAGGGCAAAGCCCTTAAGCCGAATGGCTTATCGCTACGATCGCCTGGGAGAAAAAGGGAAGGGCGGACACAAAGATTGCAACGCGCTTGGGCGATGTAGCGGTTTCTATGGAACATCGCTAAAAATCATCCCTTAGGTATTGAGGCTAAAATGGACATTTTGAAATAGTGCATAAAATGTTTGTTTTTGTCAACATATATTAGTGGATCGGCTCTCTAGAACTAAAATATTGCGACAAAAGGCTTTTTATAAATTGTTTAATAAAAGCTATGTACGATAATCTTAAGGGTTTGAGATGCTATAGTTGTCTAATTGTTTTATTCACCTACAGAATTATTGCTCTTGGGTGCTTCATTTGGTGGAGGATATGTTAAGTAACTCCGCCCAATTCGTTCGTGACCAAAAGATGCGATGTCTGACGACAAGCCGCAAAGTGTCTACGCAAATTCCAATTTTTCTCCTGAATCGCTGGCGTATCCCTTACCGGTACCGCTAACTTTACACCCAGCTGAGGTTTACTTGCGATCGCTAGGTGAAGGTTCCCGACGCACGATGCGCGAAGCTCTCAATAATATAGCGAAACTCCTCACTAACGATGCTTGCGATGCAACAACTATTGATTGGTCGAAACTAAGATACCAACACACGGCTGCGGTTAGGTCGGTGCTGATGGAAAAATACAGTCCGGCGATGGCGAACAAGATGTTATGTGCGTTGCGACGAACGCTAAAAGAGGCATGGCGGTTGGGGTTGATGTCCACGGATGAGTATGGACGAGCGACTGATATTGAATCTGTGCGGGGGAAGAGTTTGCTGAAAGGGCGATCGCTCGATCCGGAGGAAATTACTGCATTATGGGATGATTGTATACGGGATAACTCAAATTTAGGGGCGAGGGATGCGGCGCTGCTGGGGGTTTTGACGGTTGGGTTGCGCCGTAGTGAAATCGCGCACCTTGATTTGACCGATTTTAAGCCGCGCAGTCGATCGCTGACTATCCGCGAAGCTAAGGGGCGTTCGGAGCGAATTGTATACTTACCATTAGCTAGTGTACGGGCTGTGCAAGATTGGTTACTTATCAGGGGGAAAGAGGCGGGAGCGTTGTTTTATCCGTTGGACAAGGGACATAAAATTATACCAAGACGCATGAGCGAGCAAGGGGTATTGCGGGCTTTGCAACGACGTGGGGAACGTGCGGGTGTGGAGGGGTTTACGCCCCACGATTTTAGAAGAACTTTTATTGGTAATTTATTAGATGCAGGGGCGGATATTGTCACTGTAGCTCACCTTGCAGGTCATGCGTCGCCAAACACTACGAGTAAGTACGATCGGCGTGGGGAAGCGGCGAAGAAACGGGCGGTTGATTTGTTGGATGTACCTTACAGTGGGCGGGGTAAAGGTAATTAAGCAGTAATCAAATTAATCTACTTCCACAGAAGAATGCATGTCAAAATACTTCTTGGTTTATTCATAACCATCTGCATGATATACAACATCGGGTTGGATAGAATAAATTAAAACCAAGTTATCTTATCTCGGAATTAAACGCTCACGACTCATGAACCGTGGTAACTTTTTAGTTAAGATGTTTGGAATTAAAAATGGAGAAGAAAAATTTTGAAGCATTCACGCTCCTTACCAGCTTTGAAAAAAAATGCTATTCAACTCTGCGGTCAAGATTTTATTGATAGTTTAACAGTCAAAGGCATATACGCCAAACACGATGAATTATGGCGTCTTGTCAACAAAAAGCTAAACGTTACTGATGATGCTTATGAAATAAAACAGGCTAGGGAACAAGCAGAAAAAGAACGAAAATTAGCAGAAGAAAAAGCGATAAAACAAGCAGAAAGAGAAAGACTACTAGCAAACAAGAAAGAACTTTACAGTAAAAATAGGCAAGGATGGACAATTACTGTTTTTGAGCTTCCAGAATCAGATAAATACGGAAATAAATTTGTTGCACAATGCACTAAAGAAGCAGAATTGCAACAGACTACCTATTTTTCAAATACTGCTGGTGATTCCTATAGTCAAGCCTGTAGCCTTGTAGATGAATTTGAAATAAGGCAAGACCAATTAAGACTATTTATGGAAAATTATAAAGTTATAAAACCTTTATATCTAATGCTTATATATCTTTCTGGTTGGGATGAATATAATCCTTATCTTGTCAACCCCAAGAATAAACACTGCAAAGATAATTTTGTCGGAATTAGCTTTTGGAACGGATTTAATTTTGAGATAGTTAATCGTTTAGAGGCAGAAGGATTATTAGAACTTTCAACAACGAGAAAAACTCTCACCATGACTAAAAAAGGAATGAAAGAAGCGAGAGATATCCTACTCCATATTAATCTTGATGGAGTAGGAAGCCTACTAAAGCAGCGAGAATATCATGAAGAATACATTAATTATCAGAGCCAATTAAATATTTTACAGGAGGAACAAGAAGAAGAATAAATTCTACTCAAATTACTTTTTTATTAAACTGCTGAAGATACCCCGTCCCATTTTAGGACAGGGTAGTTGATATTGTTTAATCACCTCTCTCTAGAGAACGCGCCATCAAGTAAGCTTCTTCCGCTGTATACCGCGTACCTAGACCGCCTACAACATTTACAATGTACTTCTGCTTGCTCTTGTGGCTAATCCTGTCTAGGTCAATTGGTGAGGAAGGTTGACCAAACACCTGGTAATTTGTTTGAGTTTCTTCAATCATCCATACCGCAATGCCCTGAAATTCGTAATTGGCGAATACGGATGCTGCGTGTTGAGCTTTTTCTAGGTCTGTCATTGCCTGCTACTCCAATTCCGGCTTAATTAATTTACCACTCTCTTTAATACATATGTACTAAAGAGAGTAAAGCGTGTAAATCCCATCAAAAAGTCAGGGAAGTCTAAGTGTCAGTCAAGAGATTCCTTACTCCGAGTCCGACTCTTCTAAATCTTCTGATTCCGCTACATCCTTGGCACTAACCGCATACTCTTTGGCTAAGGTTGCAAACGAGAAAGGTAACGGTAAAGAAACTTCGTTTGCAAAATAAGGCCACCGATCTCTGAGATGATGAACAAAACAAGCCAACTTATCGCGGTCAATTCCTGGGTGATGAATAACAGCTATTTCTAATGGTTTGGGGTTCCCTGCTTGCAAGCTACCATTATCGAGCCGGGATTCTTTCCGTTGTAATGTGCTTGTACCTGGTTCTGTATTTAACAGCTTTCTAATGCTTAAGTAAAGTGCTATTGCCTTATCATCACAAACATCCTGCCAACAGAATAAACCATTGGTTCTGCTACCAGGAGAATCTTTGACAATGGCTACAGGAACTTCGCTTCTATCACCAGCAACTCGCAACCGCACAACCAACAAACGATTTATTTCTGATTCTGTCATGTGCCGTTTTAGTGCATCAGGTAAATCGTTAGCTGGTAGTTCGGGGTTTTTCAGCCACGTCAGCATACTGCGAGCGTTTTGTGCTTCTGCCATAAATAGCACTCGCGGAGGTTTTTCCCCTTCAATGGGGGTACTCAAGCAATCGCGTAAGCAATCGGTAATAAATTTATTGAGTAACTGTTGTTCGTTTTTGATATCGCTCGACTGTTGTTGGTCGCCAATGTCACCAATGGTTTCATTCTTCAAGGAATCAGGGTTCCATTTTTCTGTAAGCAGGTGCCCTAGAGCTTTTGGATACGATACCCAGCCTTGTGTGTTAAATAAGGAAGGGGTAGTAACCTGCACTGTTCCTATCACTGGGTTAACTCGTATCATCAGCGCTACAATGGAAGGAGCATTACTGGCAGTTGTTTTTCGGGTTCGGCGTAATACGTGAAAGCAGGTCAGCCAAGTATCAGAATTAATGCCATCCTTTTCGGGGTCGATTAAAGGAGCAGGTAAAATCCCAAATTGACGCAGCAAGTCGGATACAGCTTTTTGTACTCGATTGGGAGCATCTTTGGTTACATATTCTTCGCCGTCCTTTTTAATCTTTGTTAAAGCGTGGATGTGTTGATTGACATAGCCAGCTCTCATTGCTCCAATTCGCAATGCTAGCTTGGGGTCGGACTCTGATATTAAGGGTTTGGGCTTAATTTCGATTAAGGCACCACTCAGTTCTTGTGGTTTGGGTAAGGATGAGACAATTTGATCAATGCGCTGATCCATGCAATTAATGCGTTTTTGCTGTCGGCTATTGCCTTCTACAGAAGGATTATCGAAATCGAATATTTGTGTAAGGTCTAAGACGTGCTGAGTTTTGATACACAGGCAACCATAAGAACCTTTGTAAATAGTTTCTTCTCCTTGTACCTCACTAGGGGTTGTATATGTTTTTGTTTCTCCTTTTTGTGACAATAAAAGTAACTCGCAAATTTCAGCAATCAGTTCATCCCGACATTTTTGGGTTTCCCACAAAATCAGTATTGTGTTTGGAGAATTCTTAGGAACATCTGATGAAGGGGAAAGAGTGGCTTCATCATTATTAAAAGAAGTAACTCTGCTAACTTCCCCTGCTTCCGCTACTTCGTCATTATTGAAAGAAACAACTTTCCTAGCTTCCCCTATTTTTCTTGCTTCCCCTGCTCCACGCCACTGCTTTGCAGAGGTTTCCTCGTTGAGTGCAAGTGGCTCCCCTGCTTGTTTATTAAGAACACGAAATGTCGCGGGTGCAGCGATTTTAGATCGCTGCATTGGTGTAGATAAATCGTCACGGTTTTTAGCTTCTTTACTACCTTTCTTTTGTGGCTTCCCTGGTTCCCAAAAAGGCACATAACCTGATTTTTTTACTGCTTCACCAACTCTGCGAACAGGGCAATTTTCTTGCTCTATATTATTTTGAATAGCCCTATCTAAACTGGCTAAATCTAGCGGGCTAACACCGGGAAGGCAAGGTACAGCACCACGATGTCGAGAGTCGTAGGCGATAGCTGCTTGTATCCTACTAGGGTCTTCACCAATTGCTGACCAGTTATAAAGTGGTTCACCAGCTAAGGTGTTAGGGTCAGGGAGTGGGGAGTCGTTAATTTTAAGTAATTCGCTAATGGCTTTAGGCCATTTTGCTTCCCTTCCGGGACGTTTCATATCAAGAGGAATAAAGCAAAATGGTTGATTTTTGCCATCCAACCAGCGTCGATTATCGCCAATAAAAGCAGTAGCACCTCGGTATGGTAGGCGTTCCATAGGCTCGGCGACCCATCGCCGAATTGAAAGTTGGTGGTAAATTATCGGTTCATTGCGCCAAGAAACTGTTTGCAATTTGAAACGGATGACAAACGAGATGTCTGCTGTACCGACTTGTTTTTTATATTTAATAAGTGGAACCGGATAGGGAGGCCACGACATCAGTTCGGCTCCTTTGTTGAGGCTGACCACTTGGTAAAAAGTTAGTTGGTACTGATTATTAGCGCCAAAATTGATTTGTGGTTTTTTGAGAAATTCAAAAGCCAGGAAATCTGGTATCGCTTGAAAGCGAATATCTATGTTGTTCGGGTTTTTTGTTTGAAGTCGTAACGGATAGATTATTGGTTTTTCTTCCCACTCCCAAGCATCATTGTCAAGCTTTTCCAGAATGGACTCGACTTCATCATCTCCCAAACAACTGCTAAATTCCTCACGCAACCAATCTTTGATAAAATGTGGTAAATCAGAAAGGTCGGCGCGTTCTGTCGCTAGCAACCAAGGCACACCAGTACGTTGCCAACCGTTACGCTCTGTCTTAATAATTCTTGGAAAGCTACCACCGATGATGGAGTCGAGGGAGTAAACGGGAACGGAGGGATAACCCCTGCCTAAGAGCTTGACTCGTTTTTGAGCGAGAGATTTAGCAACTTGCTGCCATGCAGTAGGAACAAGCAGAGAAAATAGCTCGTATTGGATGTCAGCAGTTAGTTCCCAAGCTCCAGGAAGAATATATTTAAAGCTCATAGCGTAATTCCTTTGTTTGTTTGAGTGCGTTGAAGAAAGCGCCGTAAAGCGATCGCGCACTTGTTGTTTCCCAAGGTTGTTTCCCTTCAGCCTCGATAGCGATTTGCAGTTCCTTGATAATGCCAACTAAAAGTGAGGTGACTTCGCTGTCGAGTTTGCTTTCGACTGATAGGAGTGCAAACTTAACATCGAGAAAATGGACAATGCAGGGTACGCCACCCCGTACCAAACGTCCGATAATTTGCCAAATACTCACCAACTGAGTCCAACAGAGTACAGAACGTTCGTCCGAGGTCAGTTGCTTGAAGGACATCGCCCGACAGTTCAAGTCAAGCATTTTTGCTACCGCATACTGATAAAATTCGTTTTCTACCTTCGTTAGCGTCAGAGCGTCGCCTCGTTTTTGTAGTGCTTCATAAAGACTAAAATCTGAAGATTTTTCCAGTGCCCAATTGTTGAGTTGCTGGACGGTAGTTTGCCAATCGTCGGGAACTGGCATCGGTCGGCTTAAGAACACTGCTGCTCCAAATGCTGCTATCCGGTTCTCGTTCAGAATATTGTGACCCCTTTCCAGTGCCATCAGAGGAACTATAACAATTTGGGTTGGGAGTTTACCGATGTCACGGATTTTACCCCGACGAATACCGCTTAAGTGAGCTGGAGCATTGTCACGGCGCAGGGTGGCAATGCCATCAAAGTGAGCTGGAGCGTTGTCACGGCGCAGGGTGGCAATGCCATCCAGATGTTCTACGCGGTAAAGAGGTTTCAAAATTGACTCAACCAATTCGGCTTCGTCGTAGCTGTTAGTAATTAGCAGCAAGCGTTGGCGATCGCCCCATCTTTCTGGGTCTTTCTGTTGTAGGTCTTTTAAAGTATCAAATAATTCAGTAAGAAAGCTTTTGGCTTGTCCTGGACTGTGACAAATAGCTTTGACCATCTCGTCAGCAGCTTTTCTTCTCTCATCTGGTGGCTTTCCTGATAAAGCAATGTACTTTCCTTTCTCATTACGCTGGGGACTGAAGAAAAAATCACTTTCGCCAATTCCGGCATCGCCTGCCGTGTGATTATTGCTAGCAGATTCTAGTAAAATAGTAGGGTTTTTCCGGATATGATAAGCGGGTGTGCCAGGAGCGTAGCTGGTTCCTGAAATCAGTACTGTATGGGGACCATCCCAACCATCAACCGCAAAGAGATTGGGGAAATTAAGGAGTAAATAGCGACCAACCCCAACATAGCGAAAATACTCCAGCTTGCCACCAAATTTGTTAGTGCGATCGCCTCCTAAGGGGCTACGCCCATCGCGTGTATATTTGAAGCCCAAAATATTTCCTACTGGGGAGGATGGCACAACCGGAAGATAATCGCGGGGTGGACGATACACAAGAGCAAGACTGGTGTCGTGTAGGTCGAGAACGCGGGTTCGCATGAGTGCGTTTAGGTTGTCCACCAGAAAACCCAGTCTATCGTTGAGTACCGTCACGAGAATTGCCAAATATATATGGTGCGTGGCTTCATCAAACTTAGCTTTATCAGCAAGCGATATTCCCAGAGATTCCAACCATCTGCGTAACCAATCAGCAACATCAGCTAATGCCCTTGCATCCGAGTCGGCACTCAGTAGCGTAAGGGCAAGCTCTGAAAGTTCTTTTCCCTTCCGAGGATTGAGGGGAGCCTGCAAAAATCCTGAGAGCGTTTGCATGATTATTTTGCGGCGTTGGCGTTCCTCTTCAGGGGGTAAACCTGCCTCAATCCGCTTGCGTCTTTCCTGACTGCGTTTGGCACGGGTGAGTTTTGGAGATAGTTCGTCGTCTTCTGTTTCCGGTGTTTCCAAAATGTCGCGGATAATATGGGCGAAAAGGGAACGACCTGTAAAGGGATTTTGTCCCAACCATTCCACAAGTTTTGGGTGGTTGTAGAGTCGAGGGAGAATCAGGTCGGTGGCAATTTGAGCGTAGTCGTTGGCTTTTTTTGCTGCTGCTACGAGTTCAACTGCCATGCTGCGACGATCTGAATTGTAAAAAGATGTGGCGAATTTTAGTCCTAGCTTATTTAATAAGGAGTTTCCAGAGGCATCGACTAAAACTTCATCTGGGGCGCAAGCTTCGTCAAACTGCACCTGTACCCTATCGGCTTCATCAACGAACAGAAAGTCACATTCGCGGTAAACAGCTTCTGCAAAAGTAAGTTTTTCTGCAAAAACTTGAGGGGGGACGCGGGTATGGATGAAGCTGGCTGGGGTTAACACCCACACCAAAGCTGTAGCAATGTCTCGTTCTAATTGATGACGCGGACATTTGTAATACAAGGGACAGGTATATTTATCTTCAGTTTCGCCCTCCTCCAAAGCATCCAATTCCTCATCATCGTCAATACGGTCGTTGCCATTTTTGGTAGTAGTGGCTTGTTTTTGGTAAAGATTGTGACAAGGTTCCTCACCAAACTCCCACTTATCCTCTGATTGCACTAACGCTAATAAGGGGCAGACTGGACTAAACCAACGCCATGCTGGATGTGTTGCTCCTTTTTCAATTTCTTCGCCTTTGGTCGCTAAAATTGGTTCGTAGACTTTTTCTAGATGTTGCGAGCGGTTGCTGGTTCCCAGCACGGGAGCAGCAGAAATCTCCAGTCCGTCTTGAAAAAGCGAGGCTAGGTGTAATAACCTGCAATACTAATCACTCAAACCTGCAATCAACGCATTTCCAAACCAGGATTATTTGCAACTATAATTACACTTCAACCAGGATTAATTGCAACTGAGCCAGGATTAACTGCAACCAACCTGCAATCATCGGTTTCAACCAGGATTATTTGCAACTAAGCCAAAGTCCTGTCAAACAGGAGTTTGGGAGTTTACTTAAAAACTGCTTCAACTTTACAAAAATATATTAAAATTTGAACCAGAATTAATTGCAACTATAAGGTCAAATAAACGGTCGTTTTTTAACTGTTATGACCACCCAGATTGCAAACCAGAAACCGAATCAAGTTTAGTAACGAAACTCGGTAATTATATCAAAGTCAACATACCCTGTTAAGTAACGAGTATATGTACTTGTTAAGGGTTCAAAGTATGTTAATAGGTTATGCCCGAATTTTCAACAGATGACCAGAATCTGAACCTGCAAA
>NZ_KK073767.1:49721-55311 GCF_000582685.1 [Scytonema hofmanni] UTEX 2349 | reverse complement strand
TTGGGGGTAAAATTGTTTAATTACACAACGCAGGTTTTGAAGGTTTATCCTCATCCACTGCCAAAAAAGTGATGCCAAAACCACCTTGTCCTATCGGTTTGATAGCACGGTAGCGTTCTTTGAGGATTAATTTGGAACCGCAAGTTTGGCAAAACTTGATATTATCAGCGTTTTCTGGTTTTGGACACCGGGGATTGAGACAGTAGCTCATGTTGAGGATTTTGGGATTAAAGTCAGCGACTCCATCACGAGAGCCGCTGCTCTACAAAACCGTGCTTGAAACTTTTGCTTCACACGGCTCCTCAATGATTTGGTGTATGTCAAACATACCTCATTACCCATCTTCCTTCAACTATTTCTAGTTTTCTGGGGGCTTAGGCTCGACACTATTACAGTCGGATTGTTTTGCCTGGACTGCCATTGCTGGCGGTCTTTGTGTCGTGGCAATGTCTGTGAAGGAGTTGCCAGTTATCATATTTATCCTTTCCACCTTGCGATTTGGGGATAATGTGGTCAATCTCCATCACATCTTCCTCTCGGAAGTGTAAATTGCATAAAGTGCATTTCCCTTTCTGCTTTTTCAAGAGTGTTGCCGCTCTGGTGGGCATTTCAGGATTTTCACCTTTTCTTTTGCTCCAATAAACTAGGTTCCCGTCGTATGGAGACGATTCGCCTTTAACTTTTACATGACGCACTATGGAAGTGCCTGAATGTTTAAGTAACCGAAGCGGATTATTTCCCTTCCTGGTTGCGAATACCCAGTTTTCATTGCCTATGGTCATCCAATAGCGCTTGACCACTTCCCCCATATTCTTATTGGGGTGGCGACGTTTTGCCCAAGCACGAAGCTTTTGGTACATGAGGCAATCTAGGTCTGCGTAAGCTACTTTGCTTACTACAGTTGAGTAGTAATTAGACCAGCCCCTAATTATTGGATTCAGGTGTTGAATCAATATCGTTTGTGATATTGCCTTGTGGTGGCTAATTACATCCGCAATTTTGTCGTAATGTACCTTTACTTTCTCTTTGCTTGGGGTGATGATGGTTTTAAAACCAAGTAATTCTCCCTTTGTGGTTTTACCGGAGTGGTATTTTCCTACAGGGAATTGGCGTATATTGAAGCCGAGGAAATTAAACCCCGGCTTCTCATTTTCTACCGAATTGAGGGTATGAGCCAATCTGGTCTTACTGGGTTTTAATTCCAATCCCATATCTTTTAACCAATCAGAAATGATTTTCTGACATCCTTGGACTACGGTTAAGTCTTTGTGGAGAATCACAAAGTCGTCGGCGTATCGGATTAAGCTTACACTGTCCCTTCTAGTGGTTAGGCTCCCTTTTAATTTTAGGGAGCCAACGTATTGTTTTATCTGATACTCCATCCCGTGGAGGGCAATATTTGCAAGTAATGGCGAAATAACGCCACCCTGCGGTGTACCCTCGGATGTAGGAGATAGCTCTAATCCATCCATCACTCCCGCTTTTAACCAGGACTTAATTTGTCGTCTCATGGTGGGGAATGTATTCAATTTGTGGAGCAGTCTCCCTTGGTCGATGCGGTCAAAACATTTTGTAATGTCGGCATCCAGCACGTATTTGGATTTACCTCGAATTGAATTGAATATGGCTGCCACCGCATCGTGACATGAGCGCCCTGGTCTGAACCCGTATGAGTTGGGTTCAAATCGCGCTTCCCATTCTGGCTCTAGAGCCTGTTTGACTAACGCTTGCAAGGCGCGGTCGTTTATTGTAGGTATTCCCAAGGGTCGTTTCTCTTCCGTTCCGGGTTTTGGAATCCATACTCTCCGGGTTGGACGAGCCTTGATTCCCAGGTGTAATTTAATTACAAGGTCGAGACGTTGCTTTGGGGATAACGATTTAACGCCGTCCACTCCTGCCGTCTTTTTCCCTTGATTATCCTGGGTCACTCTACGAACCGCTAATGCTCTTGCTGACCAAGATTTCATCAGCATCTTTTGAAGTTTGCGAAGTGCTTTTATATCACCACGATTAGAGGCTCGATAGATTCGCTTTTGGAGCTTGTACACTCGTTTTTCCAGCTTTCGCCAGTTAATTGAGTGCCATTCCACCATCAGTTGTTGAGACTGTGTATTAGACATATGTACTCTTAATTGGGACTCTATCATCCAAATCATCGTGGGAACGTCAGCATATCTAGGGCATTACCCCTAGCATTGGCTTCTTTCCCAATCTTTCCTCCTCGTTGTATGTGGTTAGCACCTACTCTCGGTATTCGACCTCCGAGAGAACGAACGGGAGGTTACTTCGTTCCAAATGACCATACTATGTACCTTTAGAGCAACACTCTTCGCCGGGTTTTTGGGAAGTGCTTGTTGGTCAAAGATATAGTTGCCAACTCCCTAGCCTTAACCTTTTGGTTCCAGCCTGTCAGCCTTTTGGCTGGTTTAAAGTAACGACGATTCATACGTGTCTTTAAGCCGGGGCTTTACTCATGGGTACTTTGCTCGATGGATACTAGATTAGGCTTCCAGTATTGCCACCTTTTCATCCCGCTTCTCGGATTGATGACTAGTCGCTACCGAGGGGGTGATGCTTTCACTCCTGCACCTGGAGGGAGGGTTTTGCGCCCTCATGGTCATTCAGTTGTCATGGTTCTGATGGCTTGCGCCTCATTTACCAAGCCTGCCATCCTTGAGATTACTACTCATTTCGACAGAACGAATCGCACATACCTACCTTTATTCAGTTGGTTTACCGATGTAAGTGATGCCCGTTACGGATTTCTTGCAGTTGGCGGCGATGGTCTCGAAGAGTACCGCCGTTGGCGTTGGCGGAGCCTCTCGTAGAGAAGCCGACGCACAACTAAGGCATCGCTACCAAAATCACGGTACAGTTACGATTTTTACATCGCATCCTACTACCATTTTTCCTACTTGGTTGGGCGTGTATTTCTCGTGTTGACTCTTCTCCATAAAGGCTTTCTGCCACGAAAAGTGCCAGAAAGTTTTAAAGTCTCATTAGGTTAGCTTTGACTAAAAATGGAAACATTGGAAACATTTATGAAACATTCCAAAATTTTCTTGACCTATGAGTGAAGTGGGTGTCACAATTGGTCAAACCTCACACATAGGAGCGTGACCGATGAAAGTGAAAGTCACCAGACATCGAGACAAAATCCTAGAGGCACTGCGGGAATGGTTTCGCATCCACAAAGAGGCACCTACCCTAGAAGAGTTGTGTGCTGAACTGGCAATGCAACCGCGCCAGAAAGCAACACTTCAACGCTGGTTGCAGACGATGCGAGGTATCGATGTGGAATGGGAGGATAATGCAGCCCGAAGTCTTCGCTTGCTCACCTCTGACCTGGAAGTTGAACCCGGACTACAGATACCTATAACGGAAACATTGCGATATTTGGCGACCGGCTTGGCAGAGTGGGAAAAACGAGAACCACAAGAGCGTTCAAACATCCCCAAAGCCCTCCGCGTTGGGATGTCCAGAATGTACTTAACGTCTTTGCTACAAGGAGATGAACAAGCCCCCTCGAATCTCCCAGAATTTTTTGAATGGGCAAAAAAACCAGTCGTTGAGTGGAAACCCGCAACCGAGATTAAACATCTTTCACCGGAAGTCACCCTCACAGAAGATGGGTTAATCTCTGACTTCGCCCTACAGTGGCAAGTTACAGGTTCTGATGTGGAAATGCAGGTACAAGAGAAAGTTCTGCAAGATGTTCTGGAATACTGTCGGACGAACCAGCTAGAAGAGCAATATCGGGCATTACGGAAGTTGATTATTGAGCGTCCAGTTCTTCCTTACCCTGAGTACCGCCGCCTTTTGTCTTCAACCCAACTTAGACCCCTGCGCGACTTTTTGCTGCAAATCTACATCGATTTGGCTGATTTAGCTGGTGACAATATTTATCACTTCTGCCCACGCTGCAAGTATATCATGTGCTGTCGCCAAGATGAAACTTATAGATGTCGCAACATGACTTGCGAACAACTGAGTGCCAAAGACCGCCTTCTACCACTACCGTCAGTTTCCAAACAGGAAGCAGAAACTTGGAAAGCCGTTACTCCTGGGGTGCATAGGTACGGAACACTACCGGGACTCTGGGAAATTCATCTTGCAGAAACCCTTACCAAAATGGGGGTGCGCGTCACTCTCTGGCCCGAAATTGATGAATTTGACCTACTTGTGGAATTTAGCAAGAAAGTTCGGTGGGCGATTGATGTCAAAGATTGGTCGTACCTGGATGAAGAACGTTTAAAAAAAGTGGAATATCGCCTTGATGCGACTGAAACTTTTGTTGTTTTTCCTTCGGAACGAGAAGACGTACTGCGAATCGGGGTAGAACGGCAAAGACTCGAACCAGAATTGGGCGGTGTGCGTTTGAGGCTGGTTAGCGAAATTGTCTCCCAGGCTCAAAAAATTCTGGAGAAGAAAAACAATGCGTAACATTTCTCAATGGGGCAAACCGCTACGCGAAGCCCTTCGCAAATCGCAGGATTTAAAGCATTATGTCGAGGAGAATTACTCTCATGCAGAGATCGCCCTTTCTCGATAAATAGCGCGTCTTGCCCTGCTAATTGCGGAGGTGGAATTGGGGTTGGCTTTACTGATGGAGATAGCCCCAGAAGAACCTGCTACTTCTGTATCAGCTTTACTTTTGGGATATCGTTTCCCAGTCAAAGCACTCTCAAGCGATGAAAATTGGCAGCTTGCACAAAAAGCCCGTTTCTATCTCGTGCGTCGCAAAGGAAGACAGTGGGAACGCTCTTTAAGCGAATATATTAAGCTGCCAGAAATTATCAGAATATTTAGCTTAACGGACATTAGCGATGTTCCCAAATTGATTTTGTCTAGCACCTACCCACAACGCTTGCAGCTATATCGCCAAACTTTATTAACAACCCCGCAACATAAAAAACGAAAAGTCAAACTTGCAACTTCTGGATACTGGTATGCCAAAGTTTCCCATAAGGGTCATACCCCAGTAGAGGTTCCTATCAACATCCCTGAAGCCATTGCAAAGAAGGCACCCTCACCGCAGATATCCTTCCGACGCACGCGCACCAGTTCAAATCCTAACCGTTCCGTCACCCTAGAGGAGTTGCTGCTTTCCGCCCAAGAAATGGATACAAAACTGGCAGCATCTGGGTACGAGCCAGAAAATTATCATCATCGCCTGAAAGGAATTGCCTTACGGCTATACGACGCATCAACAAATGATTTCCAACCTTCCCAACCAGACGCAGAAATTAAGTTAGAGCAACTAGTCCACATTGTTGGTTTATTAAATGTCGGTAAATCTACACTCCTTGAAGTGCTAATTTATCACTTTGCCAAACAAGGATATCGCTGTGCATTGCTCGTCAATGATGTTGTCGCAGCAGTGCGCCTAGCTGTAATAACCTGCAATACTAATCACTCAAACCTGCAATCAACGCATTTCCAAACCAGGATTATTTGCAACTATAATTACACTTCAACCAGGATTAATTGCAACTGAGCCAGGATTAACTGCAACCAACCTGCAATCATCGGTTTCAACCAGGATTATTTGCAACTATAAATACGAACAAAATACTTCCATTTTTATTGC
>NZ_KK073767.1:0-49621 GCF_000582685.1 [Scytonema hofmanni] UTEX 2349 | reverse complement strand
TTTGCAGGTTCAGATTCTGGTCATCTGTTGAAAATTCGGGCATAACCTATTAACATACTTTGAACCCTTAACAAGTACATATACTCGTTACTTAACAGGGTATGTTGACTTTGATATAATTACCGAGTTTCGTTACTAAACTTGATTCGGTTTCTGGTTTGCAATCTGGGTGGTCATAACAGTTAAAAAACGACCGTTTATTTGACCTTATAGTTGCAATTAATTCTGGTTCAAATTTTAATATATTTTTGTAAAGTTGAAGCAGTTTTTAAGTAAACTCCCAAACTCCTGTTTGACAGGACTTTGGCTTAGTTGCAAATAATCCTGGTTGAAACCGATGATTGCAGGTTGGTTGCAGTTAATCCTGGCTCAGTTGCAATTAATCCTGGTTGAAGTGTAATTATAGTTGCAAATAATCCTGGTTTGGAAATGCGTTGATTGCAGGTTTGAGTGATTAGTATTGCAGGTTATTACACCTAGCCTCGCTTTTTCAAGACGGACTGGAGATTTCTGCTGCTCCCGTGCTGGGAACCAGCAACCGCTCGCAACATCTAGAAAAAGTCTACGAACCAATTTTAGCGACCAAAGGCGAAGAAATTGAAAAAGGAGCAACACATCCAGCATGGCGTTGGTTTAGTCCAGTCTGCCCCTTATTAGCGTTAGTGCAATCAGAGGATAAGTGGGAGTTTGGTGAGGAACCTTGTCACAATCTTTACCAAAAACAAGCCACTACTACCAAAAATGGCAACGACCGTATTGACGATGATGAGGAATTGGATGCTTTGGAGGAGGGCGAAACTGAAGATAAATATACCTGTCCCTTGTATTACAAATGTCCGCGTCATCAATTAGAACGAGACATTGCTACAGCTTTGGTGTGGGTGTTAACCCCAGCCAGCTTCATCCATACCCGCGTCCCCCCTCAAGTTTTTGCAGAAAAACTTACTTTTGCAGAAGCTGTTTACCGCGAATGTGACTTTCTGTTCGTTGATGAAGCCGATAGGGTACAGGTGCAGTTTGACGAAGCTTGCGCCCCAGATGAAGTTTTAGTCGATGCCTCTGGAAACTCCTTATTAAATAAGCTAGGACTAAAATTCGCCACATCTTTTTACAATTCAGATCGTCGCAGCATGGCAGTTGAACTCGTAGCAGCAGCAAAAAAAGCCAACGACTACGCTCAAATTGCCACCGACCTGATTCTCCCTCGACTCTACAACCACCCAAAACTTGTGGAATGGTTGGGACAAAATCCCTTTACAGGTCGTTCCCTTTTCGCCCATATTATCCGCGACATTTTGGAAACACCGGAAACAGAAGACGACGAACTATCTCCAAAACTCACCCGTGCCAAACGCAGTCAGGAAAGACGCAAGCGGATTGAGGCAGGTTTACCCCCTGAAGAGGAACGCCAACGCCGCAAAATAATCATGCAAACGCTCTCAGGATTTTTGCAGGCTCCCCTCAATCCTCGGAAGGGAAAAGAACTTTCAGAGCTTGCCCTTACGCTACTGAGTGCCGACTCGGATGCAAGGGCATTAGCTGATGTTGCTGATTGGTTACGCAGATGGTTGGAATCTCTGGGAATATCGCTTGCTGATAAAGCTAAGTTTGATGAAGCCACGCACCATATATATTTGGCAATTCTCGTGACGGTACTCAACGATAGACTGGGTTTTCTGGTGGACAACCTAAACGCACTCATGCGAACCCGCGTTCTCGACCTACACGACACCAGTCTTGCTCTTGTGTATCGTCCACCCCGCGATTATCTTCCGGTTGTGCCATCCTCCCCAGTAGGAAATATTTTGGGCTTCAAATATACACGCGATGGGCGTAGCCCCTTAGGAGGCGATCGCACTAACAAATTTGGTGGCAAGCTGGAGTATTTTCGCTATGTTGGGGTTGGTCGCTATTTACTCCTTAATTTCCCCAATCTCTTTGCGGTTGATGGTTGGGATGGTCCCCATACAGTACTGATTTCAGGAACCAGCTACGCTCCTGGCACACCCGCTTATCATATCCGGAAAAACCCTACTATTTTACTAGAATCTGCTAGCAATAATCACACGGCAGGCGATGCCGGAATTGGCGAAAGTGATTTTTTCTTCAGTCCCCAGCGTAATGAGAAAGGAAAGTACATTGCTTTATCAGGAAAGCCACCAGATGAGAGAAGAAAAGCTGCTGACGAGATGGTCAAAGCTATTTGTCACAGTCCAGGACAAGCCAAAAGCTTTCTTACTGAATTATTTGATACTTTAAAAGACCTACAACAGAAAGACCCAGAAAGATGGGGCGATCGCCAACGCTTGCTGCTAATTACTAACAGCTACGACGAAGCCGAATTGGTTGAGTCAATTTTGAAACCTCTTTACCGCGTAGAACATCTGGATGGCATTGCCACCCTGCGCCGTGACAACGCTCCAGCTCACTTTGATGGCATTGCCACCCTGCGCCGTGACAATGCTCCAGCTCACTTAAGCGGTATTCGTCGGGGTAAAATCCGTGACATCGGTAAACTCCCAACCCAAATTGTTATAGTTCCTCTGATGGCACTGGAAAGGGGTCACAATATTCTGAACGAGAACCGGATAGCAGCATTTGGAGCAGCAGTGTTCTTAAGCCGACCGATGCCAGTTCCCGACGATTGGCAAACTACCGTCCAGCAACTCAACAATTGGGCACTGGAAAAATCTTCAGATTTTAGTCTTTATGAAGCACTACAAAAACGAGGCGACGCTCTGACGCTAACGAAGGTAGAAAACGAATTTTATCAGTATGCGGTAGCAAAAATGCTTGACTTGAACTGTCGGGCGATGTCCTTCAAGCAACTGACCTCGGACGAACGTTCTGTACTCTGTTGGACTCAGTTGGTGAGTATTTGGCAAATTATCGGACGTTTGGTACGGGGTGGCGTACCCTGCATTGTCCATTTTCTCGATGTTAAGTTTGCACTCCTATCAGTCGAAAGCAAACTCGACAGCGAAGTCACCTCACTTTTAGTTGGCATTATCAAGGAACTGCAAATCGCTATCGAGGCTGAAGGGAAACAACCTTGGGAAACAACAAGTGCGCGATCGCTTTACGGCGCTTTCTTCAACGCACTCAAACAAACAAAGGAATTACGCTATGAGCTTTAAATATATTCTTCCTGGAGCTTGGGAACTAACTGCTGACATCCAATACGAGCTATTTTCTCTGCTTGTTCCTACTGCATGGCAGCAAGTTGCTAAATCTCTCGCTCAAAAACGAGTCAAGCTCTTAGGCAGGGGTTATCCCTCCGTTCCCGTTTACTCCCTCGACTCCATCATCGGTGGTAGCTTTCCAAGAATTATTAAGACAGAGCGTAACGGTTGGCAACGTACTGGTGTGCCTTGGTTGCTAGCGACAGAACGCGCCGACCTTTCTGATTTACCACATTTTATCAAAGATTGGTTGCGTGAGGAATTTAGCAGTTGTTTGGGAGATGATGAAGTCGAGTCCATTCTGGAAAAGCTTGACAATGATGCTTGGGAGTGGGAAGAAAAACCAATAATCTATCCGTTACGACTTCAAACAAAAAACCCGAACAACATAGATATTCGCTTTCAAGCGATACCAGATTTCCTGGCTTTTGAATTTCTCAAAAAACCACAAATCAATTTTGGCGCTAATAATCAGTACCAACTAACTTTTTACCAAGTGGTCAGCCTCAACAAAGGAGCCGAACTGATGTCGTGGCCTCCCTATCCGGTTCCACTTATTAAATATAAAAAACAAGTCGGTACAGCAGACATCTCGTTTGTCATCCGTTTCAAATTGCAAACAGTTTCTTGGCGCAATGAACCGATAATTTACCACCAACTTTCAATTCGGCGATGGGTCGCCGAGCCTATGGAACGCCTACCATACCGAGGTGCTACTGCTTTTATTGGCGATAATCGACGCTGGTTGGATGGCAAAAATCAACCATTTTGCTTTATTCCTCTTGATATGAAACGTCCCGGAAGGGAAGCAAAATGGCCTAAAGCCATTAGCGAATTACTTAAAATTAACGACTCCCCACTCCCTGACCCTAACACCTTAGCTGGTGAACCACTTTATAACTGGTCAGCAATTGGTGAAGACCCTAGTAGGATACAAGCAGCTATCGCCTACGACTCTCGACATCGTGGTGCTGTACCTTGCCTTCCCGGTGTTAGCCCGCTAGATTTAGCCAGTTTAGATAGGGCTATTCAAAATAATATAGAGCAAGAAAATTGCCCTGTTCGCAGAGTTGGTGAAGCAGTAAAAAAATCAGGTTATGTGCCTTTTTGGGAACCAGGGAAGCCACAAAAGAAAGGTAGTAAAGAAGCTAAAAACCGTGACGATTTATCTACACCAATGCAGCGATCTAAAATCGCTGCACCCGCGACATTTCGTGTTCTTAATAAACAAGCAGGGGAGCCACTTGCACTCAACGAGGAAACCTCTGCAAAGCAGTGGCGTGGAGCAGGGGAAGCAAGAAAAATAGGGGAAGCTAGGAAAGTTGTTTCTTTCAATAATGACGAAGTAGCGGAAGCAGGGGAAGTTAGCAGAGTTACTTCTTTTAATAATGATGAAGCCACTCTTTCCCCTTCATCAGATGTTCCTAAGAATTCTCCAAACACAATACTGATTTTGTGGGAAACCCAAAAATGTCGGGATGAACTGATTGCTGAAATTTGCGAGTTACTTTTATTGTCACAAAAAGGAGAAACAAAAACATATACAACCCCTAGTGAGGTACAAGGAGAAGAAACTATTTACAAAGGTTCTTATGGTTGCCTGTGTATCAAAACTCAGCACGTCTTAGACCTTACACAAATATTCGATTTCGATAATCCTTCTGTAGAAGGCAATAGCCGACAGCAAAAACGCATTAATTGCATGGATCAGCGCATTGATCAAATTGTCTCATCCTTACCCAAACCACAAGAACTGAGTGGTGCCTTAATCGAAATTAAGCCCAAACCCTTAATATCAGAGTCCGACCCCAAGCTAGCATTGCGAATTGGAGCAATGAGAGCTGGCTATGTCAATCAACACATCCACGCTTTAACAAAGATTAAAAAGGACGGCGAAGAATATGTAACCAAAGATGCTCCCAATCGAGTACAAAAAGCTGTATCCGACTTGCTGCGTCAATTTGGGATTTTACCTGCTCCTTTAATCGACCCCGAAAAGGATGGCATTAATTCTGATACTTGGCTGACCTGCTTTCACGTATTACGCCGAACCCGAAAAACAACTGCCAGTAATGCTCCTTCCATTGTAGCGCTGATGATACGAGTTAACCCAGTGATAGGAACAGTGCAGGTTACTACCCCTTCCTTATTTAACACACAAGGCTGGGTATCGTATCCAAAAGCTCTAGGGCACCTGCTTACAGAAAAATGGAACCCTGATTCCTTGAAGAATGAAACCATTGGTGACATTGGCGACCAACAACAGTCGAGCGATATCAAAAACGAACAACAGTTACTCAATAAATTTATTACCGATTGCTTACGCGATTGCTTGAGTACCCCCATTGAAGGGGAAAAACCTCCGCGAGTGCTATTTATGGCAGAAGCACAAAACGCTCGCAGTATGCTGACGTGGCTGAAAAACCCCGAACTACCAGCTAACGATTTACCTGATGCACTAAAACGGCACATGACAGAATCAGAAATAAATCGTTTGTTGGTTGTGCGGTTGCGAGTTGCTGGTGATAGAAGCGAAGTTCCTGTAGCCATTGTCAAAGATTCTCCTGGTAGCAGAACCAATGGTTTATTCTGTTGGCAGGATGTTTGTGATGATAAGGCAATAGCACTTTACTTAAGCATTAGAAAGCTGTTAAATACAGAACCAGGTACAAGCACATTACAACGGAAAGAATCCCGGCTCGATAATGGTAGCTTGCAAGCAGGGAACCCCAAACCATTAGAAATAGCTGTTATTCATCACCCAGGAATTGACCGCGATAAGTTGGCTTGTTTTGTTCATCATCTCAGAGATCGGTGGCCTTATTTTGCAAACGAAGTTTCTTTACCGTTACCTTTCTCGTTTGCAACCTTAGCCAAAGAGTATGCGGTTAGTGCCAAGGATGTAGCGGAATCAGAAGATTTAGAAGAGTCGGACTCGGAGTAAGGAATCTCTTGACTGACACTTAGACTTCCCTGACTTTTTGATGGGATTTACACGCTTTACTCTCTTTAGTACATATGTATTAAAGAGAGTGGTAAATTAATTAAGCCGGAATTGGAGTAGCAGGCAATGACAGACCTAGAAAAAGCTCAACACGCAGCATCCGTATTCGCCAATTACGAATTTCAGGGCATTGCGGTATGGATGATTGAAGAAACTCAAACAAATTACCAGGTGTTTGGTCAACCTTCCTCACCAATTGACCTAGACAGGATTAGCCACAAGAGCAAGCAGAAGTACATTGTAAATGTTGTAGGCGGTCTAGGTACGCGGTATACAGCGGAAGAAGCTTACTTGATGGCGCGTTCTCTAGAGAGAGGTGATTAAACAATATCAACTACCCTGTCCTAAAATGGGACGGGGTATCTTCAGCAGTTTAATAAAAAAGTAATTTGAGTAGAATTTATTCTTCTTCTTGTTCCTCCTGTAAAATATTTAATTGGCTCTGATAATTAATGTATTCTTCATGATATTCTCGCTGCTTTAGTAGGCTTCCTACTCCATCAAGATTAATATGGAGTAGGATATCTCTCGCTTCTTTCATTCCTTTTTTAGTCATGGTGAGAGTTTTTCTCGTTGTTGAAAGTTCTAATAATCCTTCTGCCTCTAAACGATTAACTATCTCAAAATTAAATCCGTTCCAAAAGCTAATTCCGACAAAATTATCTTTGCAGTGTTTATTCTTGGGGTTGACAAGATAAGGATTATATTCATCCCAACCAGAAAGATATATAAGCATTAGATATAAAGGTTTTATAACTTTATAATTTTCCATAAATAGTCTTAATTGGTCTTGCCTTATTTCAAATTCATCTACAAGGCTACAGGCTTGACTATAGGAATCACCAGCAGTATTTGAAAAATAGGTAGTCTGTTGCAATTCTGCTTCTTTAGTGCATTGTGCAACAAATTTATTTCCGTATTTATCTGATTCTGGAAGCTCAAAAACAGTAATTGTCCATCCTTGCCTATTTTTACTGTAAAGTTCTTTCTTGTTTGCTAGTAGTCTTTCTCTTTCTGCTTGTTTTATCGCTTTTTCTTCTGCTAATTTTCGTTCTTTTTCTGCTTGTTCCCTAGCCTGTTTTATTTCATAAGCATCATCAGTAACGTTTAGCTTTTTGTTGACAAGACGCCATAATTCATCGTGTTTGGCGTATATGCCTTTGACTGTTAAACTATCAATAAAATCTTGACCGCAGAGTTGAATAGCATTTTTTTTCAAAGCTGGTAAGGAGCGTGAATGCTTCAAAATTTTTCTTCTCCATTTTTAATTCCAAACATCTTAACTAAAAAGTTACCACGGTTCATGAGTCGTGAGCGTTTAATTCCGAGATAAGATAACTTGGTTTTAATTTATTCTATCCAACCCGATGTTGTATATCATGCAGATGGTTATGAATAAACCAAGAAGTATTTTGACATGCATTCTTCTGTGGAAGTAGATTAATTTGATTACTGCTTAATTACCTTTACCCCGCCCACTGTAAGGTACATCCAACAAATCAACCGCCCGTTTCTTCGCCGCTTCCCCACGCCGATCGTACTTACTCGTAGTGTTTGGCGACGCATGACCTGCAAGGTGAGCTACAGTGACAATATCCGCCCCTGCATCTAATAAATTACCAATAAAAGTTCTTCTAAAATCGTGGGGCGTAAACCCCTCCACACCCGCACGTTCCCCACGTCGTTGCAAAGCCCGCAATACCCCTTGCTCGCTCATGCGTCTTGGTATAATTTTATGTCCCTTGTCCAACGGATAAAACAACGCTCCCGCCTCTTTCCCCCTGATAAGTAACCAATCTTGCACAGCCCGTACACTAGCTAATGGTAAGTATACAATTCGCTCCGAACGCCCCTTAGCTTCGCGGATAGTCAGCGATCGACTGCGCGGCTTAAAATCGGTCAAATCAAGGTGCGCGATTTCACTACGGCGCAACCCAACCGTCAAAACCCCCAGCAGCGCCGCATCCCTCGCCCCTAAATTTGAGTTATCCCGTATACAATCATCCCATAATGCAGTAATTTCCTCCGGATCGAGCGATCGCCCTTTCAGCAAACTCTTCCCCCGCACAGATTCAATATCAGTCGCTCGTCCATACTCATCCGTGGACATCAACCCCAACCGCCATGCCTCTTTTAGCGTTCGTCGCAACGCACATAACATCTTGTTCGCCATCGCCGGACTGTATTTTTCCATCAGCACCGACCTAACCGCAGCCGTGTGTTGGTATCTTAGTTTCGACCAATCAATAGTTGTTGCATCGCAAGCATCGTTAGTGAGGAGTTTCGCTATATTATTGAGAGCTTCGCGCATCGTGCGTCGGGAACCTTCACCTAGCGATCGCAAGTAAACCTCAGCTGGGTGTAAAGTTAGCGGTACCGGTAAGGGATACGCCAGCGATTCAGGAGAAAAATTGGAATTTGCGTAGACACTTTGCGGCTTGTCGTCAGACATCGCATCTTTTGGTCACGAACGAATTGGGCGGAGTTACTTAACATATCCTCCACCAAATGAAGCACCCAAGAGCAATAATTCTGTAGGTGAATAAAACAATTAGACAACTATAGCATCTCAAACCCTTAAGATTATCGTACATAGCTTTTATTAAACAATTTATAAAAAGCCTTTTGTCGCAATATTTTAGTTCTAGAGAGCCGATCCACTAATATATGTTGACAAAAACAAACATTTTATGCACTATTTCAAAATGTCCATTTTAGCCTCAATACCTAAGGGATGATTTTTAGCGATGTTCCATAGAAACCGCTACATCGCCCAAGCGCGTTGCAATCTTTGTGTCCGCCCTTCCCTTTTTCTCCCAGGCGATCGTAGCGATAAGCCATTCGGCTTAAGGGCTTTGCCCTATCGCATTTAAACTTCGGCTTAAATGTTGCGAAGCCGGGCACACACATATTCCACATGTGAACGTCAACTCCTTCTACTGGGCTGGCTCTCTAGTTTGTCATCCACTAGTTCATAGCGGTTATCAGTGATATATTAGTACAAAAGAACTATTACCCGAGTTTGCAATTTCTGCTTTCCTGCAACAGTCATTAATAAGAACGCACTCGTTTTCCTCCGTCGCTTTCATCCGCACAGTTTCCAAACTTCATGAGAGGTCTAGATGACAAATTCTGATTCCCTACTTTCTGGTTATCAAGCATTGGTGCAAAATCATGCCTTTTCGTTCGACCCAGAAATTACAGCCCTCAAACAGCTAGTAGAAGCACGAATGCAAGAACTTCGTTCAAGAGAACAGGCACTGGTGTCAGCACAGGCAATAGAACTGAAACGCATCACCGATGCCCTGGCTACGGATGCGAGGTGTTTGCTGCCAACACCAGAATTGAGCGCGTTTGTGCAGGAGTTCAAGCGAATGTCTCGCCCTTGGTACTCTCAGAAACCAGAGTCTCCCATCGCAGACGACCCAACTACTTGGTTATTGGCAACACTCTCACTACCGATAAGTTTAAGCAACTACCAGACCTCTGTTGACCCTAACGCCTATGATGACGAACGCACCCATATCCTGTACAGCTATTCTCTGTCTTTGAGGTTAGGCAATGCTGAACGTGTTGTTGAGATACCTTACAAACGTACCTACAACCTCAACGAACACAGAGATTTTTCTCTAAAAGAACAAATTGATTTCTACATCGCAGGTGATGTGGATGACTTGCTCAGAGAGATAAAGCACCCAGAAGCAGAAATAAATCAATTGACGGCTGAATTAAGCGCTTTGGTGGGGTATGCCACTTCATTGTTTGCCCTCACGCCGAGAACTGCAAACTTTGAATATACATCAACGCAGGAGGACTAATGGAGTTGTATCTCAGTTTGTCTGCTTACGGTGGAGTGTCAACCCGTGAAGCATTGACGGTGTTTTGGGAAGCAGGAATTCGGCATGTTGAACTGGCAATCGGTCCCTTGCCCGATACCGATGCAGTGCAGGCAATCCAGGATTTTAGGCAACAAGGAATGGTCTATCGAGCGCACCATGCCTTCGTCTGGGGCGATCGCCACTATCCTTTTAATTTAGCGCGTTCACAAGACTGGGATTATTTCGAGCGACTAACAGACTTCTTAGCTTATGAAGGCATCACAGCTTATTCAGTGCATGGTGGGAATTTTCCAACGGTCAGCGATCGCGCCAAAGCCTATGCAACATTTCTCGAAAACGTCCATTGCCTCCACCAGCTTTGCCAAACGCGAGGCATTGTTCTCGGTGTCGAAACGATGTATCCCACACTCCCTACTAGCACTAAAGAGAACCTTTTGGACAATGCCTCGGAAGTTGCCCAGTTTTGCCAAGATGCCCCTCAAATCAAGATAGTTGTTGACTTAGCACACCTCAATATTTGGCATCACCACAGCAATTCTTCAAAACTACAATGGTTGAAACTCCCACGCCTAAGACTTTTAGAGATTCACATCTCCGACAATGACGGGCGGCATGACACCCACTCCCGCATTACACAAAAAACTTGGTGGGTATCGCAGATTACTCAATTCCCAACGGTCGTTCCGCTTGTGCTAGAGAGTCGATTGAATCGGTTGCCTGTGTCGGTTGTGCAGCAAGAGTATGGTCGCATTGCTGCCCTGATTAGAGCCGCGCACTTTGAGGGCGGACGATGGAATATTTGAATCAAAACTCCTGGAAGCAATTTGAAGATATGTTGTGAGAATACCTTTTCTCTCCACCCATTTGGGGTAAAAGTCTCGTAGCGCTGAAATTTTGGAAAGAAGAAGTGAAATCGGCACTTGCCTCCACGAGATAGTTTATAAGCAGGCAACTTAAAATAAACAAGTGGTATCGGTTAGGCTGCTTTCACTCCACTTATATTTACTGAGTAAATCTTTGCACAACCCGCTTGCTGCAAGGCATCCATCAACTCTCGGTTATACCCCAATCAACTCTAGTAACGCCTCTGTCGATATCTTGCCACTGATATCAGTACCTTCCAGCAGACTGTCTGCCAAATCTCGCTTGTGCTGATGCAAGTCCACAATCTTATCTTCAATAGTATCTTTCGCTACTAGGCGATAGATAGTCACCGGGCGTTGTTGACCGATGCGATGGGCACGGTCTGAGGCTTGGTCTTCGACGGCGGGATTCCACCAGGGGTCCATGTGAATGACGTAATCAGCGGCAGTAAGATTGAGACCAGTACCGCCCGCCTTCAGGCTAATCAAAAACACATCTCCTGACCCAGCCTGGAAAGCATCCACCCGTTTTTTACGCTCTGGAGCTGGGGTACTGCCGTCTAAGTATTGATAATTAATACCTTGCTTATCCAGATAATCGCGGATGATGTGCAAATGGTCAACAAACTGACTAAACACAAGGGCCTTATGGCGATTCTCCAGTAAATCTCCTAGCACCTCAGCAAAAAGGTGCAATTTCGAGCTGGATAGTTCAGTGTCAGGCATAACCAAACTAGGATTACAACAAGCACGGCGCAGTCTCATAATTTCTGCCAGCACTTGCAGGTGTTTGTGACCAGCAGTTGCCTCACTTTCGGTCAGTTTAGATATTGCCTCACGGCGCAACGCTTCATAGAAAGCCATTTCCTCCCGACTTAACTCCACATGTAACAGAATTTCGGTACGATTCGGCAATTCTTCCAGCACCTGATTTTTCAGACGCCGCAACAGAAATGGTTGAATGAGTTTTTTCAGTTTGTTGCGTGCAAGTTTATCTTGAAATTTCTCAATGGGGATAGCAAAGCGTTGATTGAAGCTTTCAAAGGAACCCAGTAACCCAGGATTAATAAAGCGGAACAAATTCCACAGTTCGCCGAGGTGGTTCTCAATCGGAGTCCCGGTGGTAATCAGTTTGAAACTACCTTTGAGGTTCATTGCAGCCTGAGAACGTTTGGTAGTCATATTTTTGATTGCCTGGGCTTCATCCAGCACAATTGTTTGCCACTGCACCTGGGATAGCATTTGGGATACTTCTTCCTGTTGCAACAGACCGTAGCTGCACACCAACATATCAAATGGTTGCAAGTTGTTAAGTAATTGCTGGCGACTCCCCGTAGACGATGCTTCTTTACGGGAGGTTTCTCTACGAGAGGTTTCACCAACACCAACGCGATCGCTCCCACCAAATTGAATAATATTAAGAGTAGGAGCGAACCTCTGCGCTTCACTCACCCAATTCATGCACACCGAAGTGGGGGCAACAATCAGGGTTGGCCCCTCATGAGCGTTTCTGAGGATAACAGCCAATGCCTGCACGGTCTTACCGAGTCCCATTTGGTCTGCCAAACAAGCTCCCACACCCCAATGAGCTAACCGCGCCAGCCAACTAAACCCCTCCATCTGGTAATCACGGAGTTCTGCTTGAAACGTAGATGGAAGTTCCGGTTGGAGGCTTTGCACTTCCTTGAGACGCTCGATGTGTGCCTTCCAGTGTTTGTCTGCTTTCTGGATGCCTACCTCCTCTACCAAATCCTCTAAGCCTAATGTTGCCAAGGGGTGAAAGCGTATACCTTTACTATGTTTTTCTGAAAATGCCCGCAATTCATCAAGGCGTTTGCGAAACGCTTGGGTTAAAGCCAGGAATTGACCGTCACCAAGAGGGATAAAACGACTTGGGGTTTTATCCAATAGTTCTAGTAGTTGCTGCATATCCAGCACTAAATCTTTATCCAATTTCAACTCGCCAGTAGCAGCAAACCAATCTTGCTGGCGTTGAATGGACATCTGAAAATCTTTGAGGTCAGCTTGGTGCTTGACACGCAGTTTTTCTCCTTCCGGCCATTCCAGTACTACAGTGTCCAAGAGTGCTTGGAGTTCTAGCAGCAGTTCCAAACAGTCTTCTGGGTCTTCTATGAGCCATTCACCATCTTGTGCTTCAGCACGAGTCAAGGTGGGACAGGCTTTTATGGCGGCATTGGCAAGTTGCTTTTCTTCATGCAGATTTCGTCTGGTTTGCAGACGCTTGCCGTCAATCTCTGCAATCACAGTTTCGCCCCCCGCACCAGGACGGTAGTAGGGGCCACCTTGGGCAAAGGGACGAGATAGCAGGGATACTTTCAATCCGGCATTGGCAGGCAACAGGTGAATATGGGGTATAGTCTGGGCTGGTACTTCTTCAGATCCGGCCATTCCACCACCGATATCAGAATGCACGGTGACGATTCCAGAGACAGCATTGATGGCGGCTAAGACTTGCTTAGAGGCAGTAGCGGGTACGTTGAGCCGATTTTCTTTACCGATAATCTCGGCAATGCGTCGGTGTTCGGCACTAATTTCAATCACTTTGATGCGGGTTGGGGTTTCCTTGACAGCGAGGATATTCTGTGATGCCTCTAGTTTGGGAGAAAATTCCAAAGTTAAGCGTTCTCGCTTGCCTTTTTTAACAATTAGTTCTGGTTCTCCCTTGACAATTTCCACGCGGGTGGTTGGTGCATCTTCCCAAAATACCAAGGGATGTCCAATTAACGCAGAGATTGCCTTGGCGCTGAAAGTATACTCAGTTTTGCCGTGATATCCGTAGTCGTAAGAAGTAAATGTTTCAATGCAGCCACATACCCGGATATCCTGGGGCGTGAGATAATCAAACTCACCCAGATTGCCGCTTAAACGCTTGATGGCTATCGGGCGACCCTTACTCCACTCACCTTTGGCGTTAACCTTTTGCTCGCGGGGTTGCAGGATACATTTGCTGGGATAGAAAGTAATAAACCATGCCAAGCGCAGTTCTGCTTCAGCTTTTACAGCTGCTTGGGGTTCCTTCTGGAGATTTGCCAGTGCGTTTAAGCACATCTCCCAAGGTTCTTGTGGCTGCATTACGTCAATAATGCTGTCGATACCGATATCTTCGCCCAGGATTTCTGCCTGGGTTTCATAGCTGCTGTTCGGTTTGAGTCGGGACAAGAGTTCTGCACTCTCCATCGCCAACCAGTGATAACCAGATGTTACAGCTTGCTGGTAAAATTCCTCTAACAATCTGGGCAGGTGCTTTTTGGCTCTGTCGGCATCTACCCAGTAATGGCACAGAGCGAAAAACAGGGTTTCTAGGCTGTTGTGTTCTTCAGGGAATAAGATACGGTTGCTGAGGATGAATTCTTTTTGCGCGATGTCGCCTAATTGGACTTGCAGCAAGATTTTCAACTGTGCATAAATCGACCTCAGCCAATGGTCTGACTGACGTGCAAGCAGACTGGTGTAATCAAGTGCTTCTTGGAGACTGTCCCGCGAACCATCTTTTAACAGTGCCAAAATAAAAAACAAGCCGCCCATAGTGCTAAAATACACTTGACGCTTGCCTGTGGCTTTTTTGAGGGCTTTGAGACCAGCAGTGTAATTTGCGATCGCTTGCTGATTATTGCCACGTAAAAAATTCAACCAACCCTTGTATACGGCGGCTTCCGCTTGATAATCGTCGGATATGCACTCCAAACTCTCTTGTGCTTCTTGTATACAACCTCGTAGCAGCAGTTGTTCTGTCAAAATTAGGTGCAAGTAATCTGAGGAATGTCCACTCGAAGTAGCGCATTCTTCTTGAAGTAGGGCAAAGGCAACATCTGCGGGAGAACATAAGAGCGCTGCATTGATGAGGATGATAGATATGCAGCTGTCATACAATTCTTGTGGCAGGGTGCGAAACCAATCTGCATCGAATGGGTTAGTGCATACTTGCTCGAAGATATTTTCTATGGATATCTTGTCTTTGCTGTTATTGTATCTGTTGTAATCTTCAATCTGTTTGTTAATGAAACTGAGGTTCTGGCTGTAAAGACCAATGCGGATTTCTCGGATAAATTGGCTCGCGCTCTGGAAATACAGTGGCCCATCTTGCCAACGAGCTTTTACTCCTAACTTATCATGCACGGTTTTTGCCATGACTTCAAAACATCCGGCTTTCACTGCCGAGCGAGTAGCAATCTCTACCAGTAACGGATGGCACTGAGGCCCCTGTCCTTGTTCTTGAACCAGCAAGCCTGCTGCTAGCAATCCATCAATATAGGGCTTTAATGTAGCGTTAACGAAAGGCTTGTAGTTGCGATCGCGCGCACCGATGTAATTCAAACAGTCTAAGAACGAAGTTCTGTTGATCGGTTCGTAAATTACCGAGAACAATTGGACAATCTTTTCTTCCAGTGGTAGTAGCTGACGGTACGTTTGGGCGAGTTGCGTTTGTAGTTTTTGGTTATCAGCCTCAGAATCGGTCATGGTAATCATCGGGCGCGTTACATCCACTCATGATAAATTTTTGTACCGTTAGGGTATTTTACATCCATAACGTACCAGTTGTTCTTAGGCGATCGCAAAACGATATCCGCATCACCACACTTTTTGAGCTAGACATTTTAGGGAAAACCGTACCCAATAAATTCGTATTGTTACTACCTTTTATTCAGTCAAAATTTAGGTGCGGTAATCCTGAATTTAATAAGTGCGATTAACCGTATTTCCAGTCATGATAATTCGCAATATACTAATAATCAAAGCAATGATCAAGCCTGAATAAAGTAAAGAAAGACTTACAAATTGGAGAGAGTTCTGGTATTAGTACGCTACAAACCCTGGCAATAATTGAACGCACTGCAACGTCAAATCGACTCCTTATTTGAAGATTTCCAAGCACCCACTTTGGCTAGAGCCATAGCAGCCGAACTGCTTTAGTTGTGAAATTTCCGGCAACAGGCTTAACCCAAGGCTACCAAACTTCAGATCCAAACTGAATTTCCCAACAAATAGGTACTAGATAACTTTTCAGTACCTATTTAATAGGTATCGTACCTATTTATTCCGCCAACGCGCATCCGGACCTCGCCCCAAACATTATCGGCTTTGTGATGATTTTTACATGGCTCTAAAGCTTTATTGGTAATGATTTGAGCCTTTTCATCTTTTTCGATCACGTACAATTTTTGCTAAATGTTACGTTCTCTCCTTTTTCAGCAGTCACGTTGCCAATAACGTTATTGGCAAATTCACTCTTCATTCAGTAATTTGATGGCGATAATTGCCAATAACGTTATTGGCAGCTGAAAATGCATGAAGTGATTTGATAAGGATGGGGTGGTCAAGGGACGGACACATGGTGGACTACACATGGTGGACTAAAAGAATTACGAACTCACGGAAGGAATGAAATTTTCTCTAACGAGCCTTTTTCCATAACCGCATCCTTCTTCTAGGCTCCACTCCTCTTGATTTCAATAAGTTCCAGCTTTAATGGGTAGCTGTAGCGATGCCTTAGTTGTGCGTCGGCTTCACTTCTCAATCGCGGAGACGCTGCGCTCTCCTGGACGCTCCTTGATGTGCCAACGGCGGTAGTCTCCCTGACCATCGCCTGCTGGCGCCTGAACATCCAACAACCCATTAAAGCTCCATTCCCCCACCACCAATAGATTTCTGTTTCTGTTGCGCTTGTCTATTCATCTGCTCTCGAACTTGCTGTTGACTAATTCGTAGCTGCTCATTCCAAGTTTCACCCTGTTGGGGTTTAACTCTGGTTGCTTCAGGCAGTTGCTCCATCACTTGTTGAGCTAGCTTTTCCCCCGACTCACCAGCACCATAAGCCACAAAGATTTCACCGCCACGCTCCATTGAGGAGTGCATTAACTCCATTGGCAGGGCATCAGTTCCATTTGTTGCCAAATAGAGAGTGGGGACTTTGGGATTGGGATACAAGGAAACTATTGACAAAACCTCAATAGGAGACTCTACTAGTGCAATTCTTTGTAAGTCTCCCTGACCTAATCCTACCCCAAACCAGCCTTCGTCTCGACTTGAACCGAGTGCTAACCCATTAAAGCCACTTCCCTTCATACTGGCTCCCGTGACACTACCGCGCCTAAGTTGTCCATCAGTGCAGTGCATAGCCTGTTGCAAGAATACAGCATTTCCTTGGGCATCAGCATAGATGCGCCCTACCGAGTGCGTCTTGTCCACCAAGTTTTCTCTCAGTCCACAAGTCTCGACCAGGTGGTGTCTCAAGAGCGACCACTTATCTTCATCCGGTGCTGGTGGTTCAAACTGTGGAACTCTTTTGGTGGCAATAATATCCTCTGCTTGTCGTTGGGACTTAGCTGTAGTGGCAGCGATCGCTTTTGTCTCCCCAAATCTATCAGCTAACCAAGCAACACTTGAGGGGTAGTCATAGTCCATAACGTGCTGCACCAGTTCTATCGCACCCTCACCATTGGTTTGTGTCCCAGAGTCGGAGAACTTAGTTGCGTTTATTTCCAGCACAATCCCTGCACCAATCCAGCGATTCTCCAAATCATTATTGCCTGACAACCCAAGTTCATAAGCCACATCTTCTAGAGGGATGTCTTGCAGCTGTTCTGATTGTTGTGCCAGTTGCTTCTTGAGCTTGCGAATTTGTAATTGCAACCGCTGGTTTTGTTGCCTCAATCGGTCAGCTGACGCTTGTGCTGCCTTAGCAGTAGCTTCCATCTCCCTACGCTGACGTTCGGCTCTATCCCTGTCTCTGGCTTTGTCGAGCAGCACGTCCATATCCAACGTATGGTCAGCGTTAATATTGCTGTAATATTGCTGGATGTCGATGTGCGTAGCCTTACTGCCTCGTATCCCCCGTTCTAAACCGAGTGGCTGCATGGCTTCAGCATAATCATCTTGCCATTTCCTCAAAATTTTGGGAGAGCCAAAGATGCCATTACAGTTGAGCTTGCCTTTTTCATCAATGGGAACCAAGTGAGCCTGAATATGGGGAGTGGCTTCATCTCGGTGCAGGACAGCGGACACAATGCGATCGCCAAATCGCTCACTCAACCACTGCTCGTTCAGCTTCACCCAGGCTTCTAATTTGTCATCCTCATATAACCCTGCTTCCGCTACACTGTCGTGACGAAAATATTCTGGAGAAGCAGCCAGTAACATATCTACACAAAGCACTGCATTCTTGCGAATCGTTTGCTCATTTATGCGATCGCGCACAGCCTGTACTAAATCCTGTTTAGGATTGCCAATCAGCCAGATATTTTCTTGATTGGGGTTAGCATTAGGTGTTTCTCTGGTACGCTGGGCGTGACTGGCACTGCCAGCGATTTGTCCCCAAGTTTTTTGCTTTTCAATGCGAAAGATTGCGTAAGCCATCGGCTTGTCCTTTATCAATCTCTCCTGTTTAATTGTGCTTTGGAGGAGTGTAAAAGCTGAATGATTTTACAAATTCCGTAGTAAGTATATTTATTATATTTTAATTGCTTCTTGGATAAGCCTTTCTTTAACTGACACGTCCCCACAATCGGGGTGCGCTCACGGGAACGAGCGAATTTCTCCATGCTGCCGAATATGCTCTACTAACATCTTGGTGTGACCACCTCCTTGCTCCAGATGCTCTAAATTCCCCACCAAAATAAATAATTCCCTAGCACGACTCACAGCCACATTCAGCAGATTCGGTCGGCGATTAATAAACCACAGCGAATCTTCTTTACGGCACTGGCGAGTGGATAGGAGAATCACCGATTTCTCGCCCCCTTGAAAGGTGTGAATTGTCCCAATGCTGTTATTGCTAAAATCTTTCCAGCGTGAGCATAAACGAGACCCAAGGGCGTTGGCTTGACGACGATAAGGCGAAATTACCCCAATTGTTTTTTCCGAGTCAGGCGAATCAATGCAGTAACCATACTTAAGCAGCTCCTCAATAATCGCTTCGACGGCTCTCGTTTCTTCAGGGTTTGTGTGGGATTCGTACTTGCCTTCGACGTGGTAAGCAATCAAGTTGGAACCAAGTGCAGAAGCTTTGTCGGGGGTTTTGATGATTAAGCCATAGTTACAGAGGCGATCTGAAAAAGTGATAATGGGTGGAACACAGCGGTGGTGTTCTTTGAGAATAATTCCGTTGCCCAAGTCTCCCGATTGACCACTAGCTCCTGCTGCTCGGTGATACGCGGTTGCTGTGTCGCAAGCTGTGGGACTGTAACGGTCATAGTCTGACTCGCTCAGTCCCCGTTTGAAAAAAGCCTGCGTGCAATATTGTTCTAGAGTTTGTTTGCTAAAGCTAATAACTGGCTCCAACTGCAAGGGGTCGCCCACCACAAGAGCCTTTTTGCAGCGCACGAGGGCAGGAAATAGCTGATGGACGGGAATCATCCCGGCTTCATCGACAATCAGCTGGTCAATGCAGCCACTGTCAGGATAGGGCAGTAGATTGCGGACAGAGTGCAGCGTTGAAGTGATAACTGGAAACAGCAGGCTGAGGTCAGAGTAAATATTTCGCCAGTCACGCCCAAAGGAGCGGTAAGCCTCCCATTCGCCACTCAAAACACTAATGTAAGTCTTTAAAGAGGCAATAACTTCATGCTTGCGTTGTAGTGCTTGGAGTTGCAGATACTGCCAAGACCACTCAAATAATTGCACAGAAAGCGGGTGGTGTTCGGTGTAGAAGCGAGTGTAAAAATCTTGAGTGGGATAGCCAGCCAACCGTTTTTCAACTTGTTGTTTCTCAGCAACAAGGTCATCTTGACGGCGTTGGAGCGAGTCTAAATGGGTTTGAGTGTCAGCCAATTTCTGAAATTTGGCGTGCCACTGGTGTGCTGCTTCTAGTTGTAAAGCGACAGAGGAGCAAGCAGCAGACAGAGATTCCCTGGTGAGAGGAATTTGAAAGGGAAAGGGTGTTGCTAGGGTAGCCAGAATCGGAGCTGAAATCTGTTTGTGCAACTTTCGTAGGATGTGTGCCTCAGTGGTTCTGGTCAGCTTTTGCCAGAATCTCGTGAGCCAGTGCCGCAATCGCACCCACCAATTACCATTTTTACGATTAAATTGGGAGCGGTCTACATGTGGAAGCGATCGCTTGGCATTGTCCAAATGCGGTTTGATTATCTGGTAGGCTTCTAGGGGGAATTGGGAGTAGTCGGGTTCGGAATATGGTAGCTGTTGTTGAAGTTGCTGCTTAATCTGAGGCGTTTCTATCTCAACAGACAGAGCTTCGATATTCTCAACAAGCTCTCGAAGCAGTTGTTCATCCTCTGCCCGTTGTTGAAGTTGTCTTTGGTCAAACTCTAGTTGAGAATGCAGTTGGTTGACTCCTGCCAACAATTTTTCCGACACTTCCTGGCATTCGGTTTCGTTAAAAGTCTCCTTCTGTAACCAGTCAATGGCAGCTTGTAGTTTGGGTATAACAAGTTTTGTGATTAACTCTTTGGAGCCTCCTGATAAGTAAAATCGGTCGGTTGGAAAGTCTTGAGCTAATCGTTGCTCAACATTGGAGACAGCCCGATTATTCGTACTGGTAACAAGGGTCAGATTACTTTCATCTTGTCCCGTTTGCGCCAACTGCACAGCCCGCTTAACGACTTGCTGGGCTATTTTGTGCAACAGCAAGGTAGTCTTGCCATTTCCCGGAGGACCAATAACGGCAGTGATGGGGTTCTCTTGGGAGGGTCTTTCCGTAGACTCCGGTGGACAGCCTTGTTTTGTAGATCCGCGATTCCCCACGACATTTTTTGATGTTCGCGCTTGCGTCTTAGAAGGAGAAGGCTGTCCACCGGAGTCAAGGATTGGTGTAGCGGTGTGTTTGAGAGCCACTGCTTGAGAGTCAGTGGGGGGATGAGTTGGAAAAGCTCCCAGAAACAGTATCTCGTGGTGTTGTGGTTGGGGTTGCCCGAACAGATATTCACAAGCGGGATGACCATCATCTGCCCACTCCCACTGCGGCTGCTCTAATATTTTCTGTAAGTCTTTTTTGAGATTGTAATTGTAAGCAACGAAGTCGAAGTGCAGCAGATAGGGAGCGCGTTTGGTTGTGTAAGGTTTGACTGGCAAGTCAACAAGGTCAATAAAGTCTTGCAGATTGGTGAAAGATTGCTTAAAGGTGGTTTCTAAGAAGACCTTGAGACCTTCTTTTATGACTAAGGCTTCGATTTCTTCTTCGTCAAGCTGATACAATTCCATCAAGTTTGGGGGAACGGGTTGGAACTCAAAAGAAGTCAAATCCCAACCTTTAGCGCGGTAGTTGCCTTGAAAGATGCTAGAAATATCAATCTTGAATAGGGGATAAAATCGGCGACTGCCTTCAATTGCCCGCCAAATCTGAGGCAAAGCTACAGCCATTTGAAAGTCATTATTTTTCCCTTTCTTCTTGAGCGCAAGGAATTGTTGTTTGAGTTGTTTAAATAAGGATTCTTCTATAAGCAGATTATCGCCGACCAGGGAGATGCCTTTGTCAAAGATTTGGTTATCATCGTCGGCAGCATCAACTTCAGCATGGGAGAGGTTTTCCAGATAAAAGAAATCCAACCAAGCGTTCAGTAGCTGATCAATCTTATGCTTATCTAGCATTGTCAGGAAAGGGCGATCGACTTTGGCTTTAAATGCTAGTGTAGTTTATTAATTTTGCTTTTGTGGTTTGTTATACACTCTCGAATACAGCAATGGTAAGGGTTTTACGGATTATGGGTGTTGTTTTTAGTGGCGTTTAATCGAGAGTGAGAAGCCTTAAGGGAGAATACTTCCTCAAAGGTAAAACGACGTAGGTTTTAGTGGCGTTTAATCGAGAGTGAGAAGGGTTTCCGGTTCAGCCAGGTTCGTAGTTGCTTATACACTGTACAATGCACTAAGGGTAAGGGTTTTACGGATTATGGGTGTTGTTTTTAGTGGCGTTTAATTTTCAGTAAGAAGGGTTTCCAGTTCAGCCAGAAGTGTTTCTAGACGAGTTTGCTTGTTGGGGTCATCCCAAATCCGGGCTTTCTTCACCTGACGGATTGTGGCATCTAGACGAGACTTGAGAGGCGTTGGTGGTGGCGTAGTGGGTGATAGAGTTTGGATGTGTTCTTTAATTTGCGATAGCGACCAGTTATTGGCAACGGCTTTTTCTAAGACGGTTTGCCGTGTCAAATCTTCTTTAATTTGGGCAATGACTTTGGCTTTGGTGTAGGCAATTTGTCCAGAGCGCAGCACATTGAGGATGTCTTCTGGGAGGTTTAGTAGAGGCAGGCGATTATTGACGAAGGACTCCCAGGTCATTGTCCCTAAGCCGGTAAATACTTCTTCAATAATTTTCAAATCTGGGTTGACACTTAAATTCGGGTTAGGGGATGGCGATGAACCATCCGATTCATTCTTGCCAATAACGTTATTGGCAGAGTCTGATTCCTCCGATTCATTCTTGCCAATAACGTTATTGGCAGATTTACCCTCATCAGATTCATTCTTGCCAATAATGTTATTGGCAGATTCCGGTTCATCATCCGATTCATTCTTGCCAATAATGTTATTGGCAGATTCCGGTTCATCATCCGATTCATTCTTGCCAATAACGTTATTGGCAGCGTCTGGATCTGACTCAGTTTTGCCAATAACGTTATTGGCAGATTCCATCTCATCTGATTCCCTCTTCCCAATAACGTTATTGGCAGAGTCTAATTCATTATCCGATGCTTCACTTTTGCCAATAACGTTATTGGCAGATTCCGGTTTATCCGATTCATTATCGGCAGTGTCAGGTTCATCCAAGTCATTCTTGCCAATAACGTTATTGGCAGAGTTTTGAGCCGATGCTTCACTTTTGCCAATAACGTTATTGGCAAGTTTGGCGGCTTCTTTTTGTTCGCGTTGCAGGCGATGCAGTAAGGTTGGAACTGACTCAACATTGCGCTTTAATCTGACTGCCAACAGTTGTAGGATGCCTTCAGTTTCCTCCACTGGGTTAAGGTCTTCTCGAAGCAAGTTTTCTATTAGTGCCAGTTGAAAAGCATCTTCGTTACTTAACTCGCGGACAACGACGGGGACTTTTTCAAGTCCACAATCTTTTGCGGCGCGGTAGCGTCGTTCCCCTGCCACTAATTCGTATTTACCCTCATCAATGGGGCGCACTAATAAGGGTTGCAGGATGCCATGCTGTTTGACTGAGGAGATTAACTCGTTTAGAGCTTGGGGGTCAAAGTAACGCCTGGGTTGCTGCTGGGGGAGACTTATCTGCTCTAATGGCACGTTGTGGGTGGACTCGGCGGCAGCGTTGGGAGATAAATCGCTTCTGGGGTCCCAAGGCACTTCAATTTGACTTTTGAGAGGTTGGTTACGTTTGCGGATCATTTCAAGGACTCCATGCTGCTAGCTAACTGTTTAAGGACAGCAACAGCTGGATGCTTTGGCTCATACACGGCTAAGGGCATTCGGTCTTCTGTTGCATCAACAAAGGTAGTGGAACGAGGAATGGGGGGAAAGACTTTTCCTGCGAGAGAGAGTTGTTCTTGAATTGCTCCCAAGGTGCGAGTGTCTTGGGAATTACGGGAATCGTATTTTGTAGGAACGAAACCAGCTATCTCAAGATGACGGTTGACTTTGGTGCGAATCCTGGCGACGGTTTTCAGGAGTTCGTTTGTTCCTTCAAAGGCTTTGAAATGGGTTTCGATGGGGACAAGGACATGAGTAGCGGCTACAAGAGAAATGTAACTTAGCAGTCCTAGACTGGGAGGGCAGTCTATTAAGATGAAGTCGTAATCGTCCCGGATTGGCTCAATAGCTTCTTTGAGGCGAAAGTCGCGCAGTTCGGCATTGACCAATAGCATTTCCGCTGTACTAAGGGTGGTGTTGGTGGGGGCTAAGTCCATGCCATGAATTCCCTGATGAATCGGCAGGGGTTGTTCTTCGACTATGGCATCATAGACGGTTTTGTTTAAAACTCTAGGAACTAAACCCATAAAGATTGTTAAGGAGCCTTGAGGGTCCATGTCGATGAGGAGGACACGATGTTTGAGTTGTGCTAAATGATAGCCCAAGTTTTGGGTAAGAGTTGACTTGGCGACACCACCCGCTTGATTAAATATTGCAATTATTCGGCTCATAAGTGAGTTGATTGGCTCTGCCCCATATAGAGGTAAGATAACTCAATTAGTGCTGTTAAATTGTGTTTGTCTCGTAAAAAGACTTGATGGCGTTCTTAAGAAGCGATCGCAGAGTCAAGAAGTGCGATCGCTTCTTTAGCCCTATCCCCGAATTGCCTTTCAGAGGATTCTAGCCAAGTGGAGCTTGGCTGGAACACAGAGATCCGTTTGGGGTTGGGGGACATACGGGCGATGGTCTCTTATAGTACCGCCGTTGGCGTAAAGCCTTCTCTACGAGACGCTACGCGAACGGCATAGCTGAGTCCTTCGGACACGCTACGCGAACGCTTACGGCGGAGCCTCTCGTAGAGAAGCCGACGCACAACTAAGGCATCGCTCGAAAGCTCGGCACCGCTCCAGAACGTGCTTCAAGCGCTGCCGGGAGCGCAAGTACTCTATGCCGCCCCTGAATGTTGAGTGATGCGCGGAAAATTCCGTAGTAAGTATTATTTATATTCTCAAGTGTAAAGTTGCTAGCTGTATGTGAAGATGTATCGTTTATCAATCACTGTGTCATCAAAAACTAGATATGCATTATCACTTACTTGGATAATATCTTTAACATTATCCCAAAGCAAGCGTGGGGGAGCGCTTTTCATTTTTGAGATAGCGGTTAATTAAATCAATTGCTAATCTGCTCTAAATGCTCTGCCAAATTTGTCAGAGTATAATTAATTTGACTGCTTAGTAAGTATTGGCAATAGTTAAGTTTAGTAAATCTCATTGCTAAACAAGTTTTTTGATCCACCCTCTATTAATTTTCTCATAAAATTTTCCAGTCAACTTTCCACAATTGATTAGTATTACTAATTTAAGCTTGAGGCGATCACTGAAATTCTTTCTTAGAAGACAAATGTAATACTAGATAGCGATCGCCCTGTACCAGTTACGTCAGATATGCTAATACAAAGGTACTACTAAATGGCGATCGCCTGTGCCAGTTGCGTAAGTCCTGTAACCTAAATAACCAACCAAAGCGAAATAAATCGTACTATAACAATTCACATTTGTGAGCGTTGACAACATTCAGGGGCTGAGAAAAAGTTTCTATAAATTCCACCACAACTATTTGCCATTCACTTATGAGCCAGTATATTCTCAGTAGTCTTACAGATGATGAAGAACTTAATTTTTCTGAAGAAGCAGAGGTTTTCGTTTTTCCCACTTCTTTCGCTCAACAGCGATTGTGGTTTCTTGACCAGTTAGCACCGGGCAATCCATTTTACAACGTGTCAACAGCACTTCGCCTGACAGGTTCCTTCAACTTCACCGCCTTAAAGAAGACATTTAACGAAATTGTACGTCGCCACGAAACCTTACGCACTACGTTTGTTATGGTAGAGCAGCAACCAGTGCAGGCGATCGCACCCAGTTTAACCATACCTCTTCCCCTAATAGACCTACGCCATTTCGAGAGCCAAGAACGCGACACACAAGTGCAGCAAATCGTAAACCAAGAGGCTCAACGTCCTTTCAACCTCACCACTGGCCCATTGCTGCGAGTAAAGCTGCTACAAATGGATGAAGCAGAATATCTGCTGCTGCTAAATCTACATCACATTGTTGCCGATGGCTGGTCAATTGGAGTGCTAATTAAAGAATTGGGGTTATTATACAAAGCCTTTGCAGAGGATAAGCGATGTCTGACGACAAGCGACTCCGTGTCTACGCCCCTGCCAGAACTACCCATTCAATATGCAGATTTCGCCGAATGGCAAGGGAAGTGGCTGCAAGCAGTAGGAGCAAACGGCTGTTCGCCCCTACAAACCCAGTTAGCTTATTGGCAAAAGCAATTAGACGGGATTTCGGTATTGAATCTCCCCACCGACCGACTCAGACCAGCAGTTCCTACCTACAGGGGTGCAAAACAATTTCTAGAGTTACCACACTCCTTAACTCAAGCGCTAGAAGCACTGAGTTACCAAGAAGGCGTTACCTTGTTCATGACAATGCTTGCCGCGTTTCAGACTTTGCTCTATCGCTACACGCAGCAAGAGGATATTGTAATAGGTTCACCTATTGCTAATCGCAATCGTAGCGAGCTAGAAGGATTAATTGGTTTTTTTGTCAATAGCTTGGTGTTACGTACAGATTTCTCAGGCAAGGCGACGTTTCGAGAATTGTTGAATCGAGTGCGAGAGATAACTTTAGAAGCATACAGTCATCAGGACTTGCCTTTTGAAAAGTTGGTGGAGGAACTTCACCCAGAGCGAGATTTGAGCTATCATCCTTTTTTTCAGGTTGTATTTAGCTTACAAAACACTCCTATCGAAACGCTAGAATTACCTGGGTTAACACTTTCGCTATTTGAGTTCGATAGCAAAACTGCAAAGCTTGATTTAGAATTCCATTTGTGGCAAGACTTGGAAAGTTTGAAAGGACAAATGGTTTATAGCACCGATTTATTTGATGACAAAACCATTACGCGAATGCTAGGACATTTCCAAACGCTGCTAGAAAGCATTGTTGCAAATCCAGAACAGCGGATTTCAGATTTGTCTTTGCTTACTGTGCAAGAACGACAAGAGTTATTAATTGATTGGAATGACACTAAACGAGACTATCCAGAGAACAAGTGTTTTCACCAATTATTTGAAGCACAAGTGCAGGAAACTCCCGATGCGATTGCGTTAAACGCACGCTCCGCGAACGCACTAGTTTTTGACGATGAACAACTCAGCTACAAAGAGTTAAATATACGCAGCAACCAACTTGCACATTATCTGAAAAAATTGGGGGTAGTCCCTAACGTTTTAGTAGGTATTTGCGTAGAGCGATCGCTAGAGATGATCGTCACATTATTAGCCATCCTCAAAGCGGGTGGAGCATACCTGCCTTTAGATCCGAGCCTACCTCAAGAACGTCTTAACTTCATCCTAGAAGATGCACAAGTTTCAATCTTGCTGACACAAGAAAAGTTACTCAAGCATTTTGAAGACTTCTCGAATCCAATTATTTACATAGATAAAGATTGGGAAACTATTACACAACACAGCCAAGAAAACCCAACTAACTGCGTAATATTTGACAACCTAGCTTATGTTATCTACACCTCTGGCTCAACAGGAAAGCCTAAAGGCGTTTTGCTCCAGCATCGAGGATTATCTAACTTAGCAAAAGCTCAGATTGAAATTTTCAACTTACAACCGAATAACCGCGTTCTGCAATTCGCATCATTAAGCTTCGATGCCTCAATTTTTGAGATTGTTATGGCACTACAAACAGGAGCAACTCTTTATTTAGCAAACAAAGAATCCCTTCTACCCGGACAACCTTTGCTCAAATTCTTGCGCGAAAAAGCTATTACTCACGTCACCCTTCCACCAGCAGTCTTAGCAGTCTTACCTACAGAATCACTGCCGACATTGCAAACTATTATCTGTGCAGGCGAATCCTGTACCGATGATATTGTAAAACGTTGGTGTAACTCTCAGCGTCGGTTTTTTAATGCTTATGGCCCTACTGAAGCAACAGTTTGGTCAACTGTTGCAGAGATTAGTACTATGAGTAAAAAACCGCCCATCGGTCGCCCTATTGCTAACACTCAAATTTATATATTAGATAAGTATTTACAACCTCTACCAATTGGGATTCCTGGCGAATTATACATAGAAGGTGAAGGATTGGCACAAGGCTATATTAACCGTCCAGAATTAACTACTGAAAAATTTCTTCCCAATCCTTTTAATAATAAAAAGGGAGCGCGACTTTACAAGACGGGTGATTTAGCTCGGTATCGACCAGACGGTAATATTGAATTTTTAGGACGCATCGATAATCAAGTAAAAATTCGGGGATTTCGCATTGAGTTGTCAGAAATTGAAACAGTGCTGAGTCAGCATGAAAGTGTCAAAAAAGCAGTAGTAATTGTTAAAGAGAACATATCTGGTGATAAGTATTTAGTGGCTTATATTGTTACCAATGTAGAGACGCAACGGCAGTCGCTACAACGGGGAGCCACTCCGTTGGACGGGTTCCCCGGCTTGAAGGAAGTGGCGTGGGAACCCCCGCAACGCGCTGCCTCAAATTTTGCGTCTCTACTACGCAAATTCTTAAAAGAAAAATTACCCGAATACATGGTGCCAAAAGCTTTTGTAGTCCTGGATTCTCTGCCGCTAACAGTTAGTGGCAAAGTGGATCGTTTGGCGCTAACAGCACTCGACAGTCCCGCTAGCCGCTTAATAGATAAAGCATTTATCGCTCCTCGTACTCCAACTGAGTCAACCTTGGCAAAAATTTGGGCTGAAGTCCTTAATGTTGAGCGTGTAGGTATTCACGATAACTTCTTCGACTTGGGAGGAGATTCGCTTTTAACTGTACGCCTCCTGAAGCAAATACACAAGCAGTTTGAGAACGAATTAGCGTTATCTACCTTATTTTTAAATCCGACAATTGAAAGTTTAGCAACTGCTCTATCCTCAAAAGCAGATTCTCTCCCGTGGTCTCCCTTAGTTCCGATTCAACCTGCTGGTTCAAATCCACCTTTTTTCTGCGTCCATCCAATTTTTGGTGTTGTTTTTCCTTATTACGAATTAGCTGCTAATTTGGGAAAAAATCAACCATTTTATGGGCTACAACCCATTGGACTTGACGGGAAAACTCCTCCACTAACTCGCATTGAGGATATGGCTACCCACTACATTGAAGCATTGCGGAGAGTGCAGCCGAAAGGCCCTTATTTTTTGGGAGGTTGGTCTTTTGGAGGTTGGGTTGCTTTTGAAATGGCTCAACAACTCCAAAAGTCTGGGGAAGAAATGGCTTTACTCGCTGTGCTTGACACTTTAGCGCCAATTCCAGGCAATATACCTTCTTTGGGTAGTGGTTTCAAGTTTATGCTGACGACAGTGGCGCGATATATATGGCCCTTTTTCCTCGATTATTTTTATCTGATTATTGCGATCGCCAATAACAGAATTAACAGTTTAACTTCTGGGTTAACTAATTTTAATAAAATTGTGCAAAATTCTGTTTGGGAGTCGCTAACGCGATCGCTCCAAACAAATCTATTCTCCAACTTCATCCTAAAAGAGGATGCCACAGTCAACCTTATATCTGAAGAATCCAAGTTAAGACTTTTAAGCGAGTTAGCAATTCGTCCAATGTTTCGCGTTTTTTATGCCAATAGCCAAGCAGTTCTTAACTACGTTCCCCAAGCTTACCCTAAACGAATTAATCTTTTCAGAACAAAGGTTCAATCAAGCATTGCCAAGGAAGATCCGAGTATGGGTTGGGATCAGCTAATTGTGGGAGGAACGGAAATTCATCATATTCCTGGCAATCACCTAACTATGCTCAGAAAACCCCATATCCAAATTCTCGCCGCACAGCTAAGAGCTTGTATTGAGAAAGCACAGAATTTAAAATAAGGATCGTTATGTCTTCTGAAGAAGTCTTCGTTTTTCCAGCATCTTTTGCTCAACAACGGCTATGGTTTCTCGACCAGTTGATCCCCGACAATGGTATCTACAATGTGCCGACAGTAATTCGTTTGACCGGTTCGCTGAAATTAGCCGCACTAAAACAGACTTTTAACGAAATCGTGCGTCGCCACGAAACTTTACGCACAACTTTTATTGTGTCGGATGGGCAACCCCTACAGGCTATTGCACCCAGCTTAACAATACCTCTTTCTGTATTAGACCTCCAGCAATTGCCAGATGATGAACAAGAGGTTAAAGCAAAGTGTATTATTACCGCAGAGATAGAACATCCTTTCGATTTATCCTCCGGGCCATTGCTGCGAGTAATACTCCTCGTCCTTTCTGAGACAGAACATATTCTATTATTGAATATGCACCACATTATCTGCGACGATTGGTCTATGGGGGTACTGATTCGGGAACTGGGAACGCTGTATGCAGCTTTTGCACAAAACCAGCCTTCTCCTCTATTAGAACTGCCTCTTCAGTATGCCGATTTTGCTCACTGGCAGCGCGAGTGGTTGCAAGGAGAAGTACTCCAAACCCAGTTAGCTTACTGGCGGGAGCAATTAAACGGTATTTCCATACTGCATCTGCCTACTGACAAACCAAGACCAGCTATACAAAGCTATCAAGGATCAACGCAATTTCTAGAATTACCGAAAAAGCTAATTGATGCACTAGAAAAGCTGTCACAGCAAGAAGGTGTTACCTTATTTATGACATTGGTGGCAGCATTTCAAACATTACTTTACCGCTACACACACCAAGAAGATATCGCGGTAGGTTCGCCAATTGCTAATCGTAACCGCAGCGAAATAGAAGGGATAATTGGTTTTTTTGTCAATAGTTTGGTGCTACGTAGCAACTTATCTGGAAACCCCACCTTTCGGGAACTACTAGGCAGAGTACGCGAAGTAACATTAGGAGCATACAGCCACCAAGATTTGCCCTTTGAAAAGTTAGTTGAAGAACTACATCCAGAGCGGAACTTGAGTCATCATCCGCTATTTCAAGTGGTATTTGGTTTTCAGAATGCGCCAATGTCAGCGCTAGAGCTACCTGGATTAGTACCTAGCTTTATGAATATTGACTTGAAAAAAACACGTTTTGATTTGGAACTGCATCTGTGGAAGTGTTCTGAGGATTTTAGGAGCTTATGGGGCGGAAACTGGGAATATTCTGAAGGTTTTCGAGGCGTAATTGTTTACAACACAGATTTGTTTGATCAAGCCACTATTAGCCGGATGGTGGAACATTTTAAAAATCTGTTGTTAGCTATTGTTGTAAATACAGAAGAACGAATTGCAAATTTACCGTTATTAAGTGAAGCGGAGTTACATCAGGTATTGGCGAAATGGAATAACACCCAAGCCGATTATCCTCAAGATAAGTGTATCCATCAATTGTTTGAAGAAAAGGTACAACAGTATCCTGATTCTATAGCAGTAAACTTTGCTAACGAGCAACTGACTTATCAAGAGTTGAATACTCGCAGCAATCAACTAGCACACCACTTACAAAAAATCGGAGTATGTTCAGAAGTTTTAGTCGGCATTTGTATCTCACAGTCTATAGAAATGATCGTCGGATTGTTGGGTATTCTTAAAGCAGGGGGAACGTATGTTCCATTAGACTCAAGTTATCCTCAAGAGCGTCTAAATTTTATGCTTGAAGATGCACAAGTTTCAGTGTTGCTGACACAAGAAAACTTGCTCAAGCATTTTGCAGGTTTCTCAAAACTAATTATTTCTATAGATAAAGATTGGCAAATTATTAACCAAGAAAAGGAAGACAATCCCGAAAGCGATTTAAATAGTGATAATTTAGCTTATGTTATTTACACCTCTGGTTCTACAGGAAAACCCAAGGGAGTTGCTGTACCTCACAAAGCTGTAAATCGGTTAGTGTGCAATACGAACTATATAAAATTATTACCATCTGATAAAGTCGCCCAAGCCTCAAACGCCTCTTTTGATGCAGCTACATTCGAGATTTGGGGAGCGCTACTTAACGGCGCTCAACTTGTAGGAGTTAGTAAAGATATAACCCTCTCGCCTCACGAATTTGCATTAAAACTACGAGAAAAAGGTATCAGTATTCTGTTTTTGACTACTGCGTTATTTCAACAGATTGCCAGAGATGTTCCACAAGCTTTTACTTCGTTGCGATATTTGCTGTTTGGTGGCGAGACTGTTGATAAAAGATGGGTTAAAAAGATTCTTAAACATGGTGCGCCAAAGCATTTAATTCATGTTTATGGGCCTACAGAGAATACAACATTTTCTTCTTATTATTACGTACAAGATTTACCATTAGCCACATCTTTTCCTATTGGTCGTCCCATTACAAATACGCAAATTTATATATTGGATGCCCATTTACAACTAGTGCCTATTGGTGTTACTGGCGAATTATATATGGGTGGGGAGGGGTTGGCGCGAGAATATCTCAATCTAACTGAATTAACTGCTAAAAACTTTATTACTTATTCTTTTAGTAATAAACCGAAAGCACGTCTTTATAAAACTGGTGATTTAGCTCGCTATTTACCTGATGGCAATATTGAATTTTTAGGTCGCATTGACAATCAAGTAAAAATTCGTGGCTTCCGCATTGAGTTGTCAGAGATTGAAGCGGTGTTAAATAAACATCCAGCAGTGAGAGAAACTGTTGTCATTGTTGGTGAGGATGTACCTGATGATAAGTACTTGGTAGCTTATGTTGTTCTCAACCAGGAACAGATAGCGATGCAAGAGGTGCAAGGCTTTACATCCTTACTTCGTCAATTCCTCAAAGAAAAGTTACCACAATACATGGTGCCAAGCGCCTACGTGATACTGGAATCTCTACCTTTAACACATAATGGCAAAGTGGATCGGCGTGCTTTACCCATGCCTGATACAATTTCTTTCAATAATCAAGATTATGTGGCACCGCGATCGCAAGTTGAAGAGTTACTTGCCCAAATTTGGGCTAAAGTCTTGGGAAAAGAGCAAGTAGGTATCTACGACAATTTCTTTGAATTAGGTGGTCATTCTCTCTTGGCGACTCAGTTAATTTCTCGAATCCGCGATACTTTCCAAATAGATGTACCTGTACGCAATTTGTTTGCAGCACCAACTGTTGAACAACTTACTAAATACATTGAAACAACTTTTTGGGCGGCAAAAAGTTTAGATAAAGTTGGAACTACGGGTCAGGAGCGAGAAGAGGTAGAATTTTAAGGAGAAACACTTGAGTTTGAGCAGCCGGCACAAAACGCGCTAACCGCTTCGGCAAACTGTTGGTTTTGCTCCATTAGTGCCATGTGTCCGCCTGGGTTGAGGGTAACTCGTTGAGAGTTCGGCAATTCAGCTTTCATGCGATCGCTGGCAACAGGTTTAGTTGCTATATCTGAATTGCCGCAAACAACCAACACAGGTACTTTAATAGTTGCAAGTGTGTCTGTTTCGTCAAACTTCAACATTCCCAGTGTGCCACGAGCTAAAACACCAGGCGAACCCAATGCTGATAATAGACCTGCAAAACTTAGTTGACCCCGTGTTTCTGTACCCGTAAATCCAGATAGTTCGACGGTGATGTACAGCGAACCATTCAAATACGAAAGCCAAGTCATCAACCAAAAAATCGGCCACAGCACGATAGTCAGGTACAACACAGGTTCGAGTAGCGGTTTCTGCAATTTACGTACCAGACCGCTAAAGATACAAGTTTTGACCGGATTGGTGTAAGTAGTATCTACAAGAATTAAGCCAGCCACCCGACTCCCTAATTGCTCTGGAAACAGCCTACAAAATGTGAGGTTAATCATCCCACCCATACTGTGCCCTACCAAGATAACAGGTTTATCCCCTGCTATGGCGATAACAGCTTCTAAATCACGGGCATATTTTTCTATAGAGTGATCGTTGTTTTTCGGTTTGGCGGATTTTCCTAACCCTGGTAGATCCCAGACAATTACTCGGAAGCGATCGCTCAGTTGTCGTTTGGCATAATACCATAGAGTACTGTTTGGCCCCCAACCGTGTGACAAGATAATCGGTTGACCATCTTCAGGGCCAAAAAACTCTACTTGCAGTACACTACCATCCGGTCGTGGCAAACGTTGAACAGTTTTGCTACGCATAAACTTAGGTTCATCGGCTCCAGGACGGCGCAGCAATGGCAAACTGATAAAACGACCGCCAAAAGTCCACAGAACCATTATTAGCCCAGCCACTAAGTAAAATGTTCCTACAAGTTCTCCTTCGTACCACTCATAGAGAATGTAGCTCCCCCCGCCAATTACCGCAATCGACAGCAGTTGAACCAGCCATACAAACAGAAAATTATGAGGCATGAATATCATGAGCCTAAACCTTGCAATACGTTGTTCACTGCGTTGTCTTTTAGCTTCATACCATAGTTATAATCATGCAACTTTCACTCCCAAGAATGATTTATACAGTGTTATAAGTGTGATAAAAATACTGAGTTAGGTAATAAGCAGTGCAGCTTGGCAAAAAGAACTATCCAGTTAAAAAATGTTAAAAAGCTAATGACACAAGCAATATTCTTCCAGCATAGCTGCCTACTAACTTCTAATAAATAACAATACTTGCGAAGGGGTTTAATTTTGAATACGGTTGAGTTTTTAACTTATCTTCGCAGCTTAGATATTCAAGTTTTTATTGATGGTGAAAAGTTTCGCGCTAACGCCCCTGAAGGAATTATTACACCAGAACTGCGTGCAGAAATTCAAGAGCGTAAAGCAGAAATTATTGAATTTTTAGAAGCATCTAATCGTACTAATAACCAGAGTTTTAGACCTCTCGCACCTATTTCGCGGTCAGCAAATCTTCCTCTCTCCTTTGCTCAACAACGGCTGTGGTTTCTTGACCAATTAATCCCTAATAATCCTTTCTATAACATTCCACTAGCACTACATTTAACAGGTTCGCTGAAATTAGCCGCACTAGAGCAAACTTTTAACGAAATCGTGCAACGACATGAAGCTTTACGCACCACTATTGTCGTACAGACAGGGCAACCAATTCAGGTAATTAATCCTACCCTAACAATACCTTTACCAATAATAGATTTACGGCAACTGCCACAAGCCGAACGAGAAATACAAGCACGACGACTCACTACGCAAGAAGCTCAACGTCCTTTCAATTTATCAACTGATTCGTTGCTGCAAGTAAAACTGCTGTGGTTGGATGAGACACAATACATCCTGCTGCTGACTATGCACCACATTGTCTCCGATGGTTGGTCTATTGGGGTGCTGATTCAAGAGATAGCAGCACTTTACACAGCCTTTGCCAGCAATCAGCCTTCTCCTTTACCGGAACTTATAATCCAATATGCAGACTTTGCATACTGGCAACGCCAATGGTTGCAAGGGGAAATATTAAAAAAGCAACTGAGTTACTGGCAGAAGCAGTTAGAGGGCATTTCTATGCTAAATCTGCCAACCGACAGACCAAGACTAGCTGCTCAAAGTTACCAAGGTGCAAAGCAACCTCTGCAATTATCAAAAAGTTTGAGCGAAGCACTTTTAGCTCTCGGACAGCAAGAAGGGGTAACTTTATTTATAACCCTACTAGCAGCATTCAAAGTTTTACTTTACCGCTATACACAACAAGAAGATATTGCTATTGGTTCACCTATTGCCAATCGCAACCGTAGTGAAATTGAGGGATTAATTGGTTTTTTTGTCAATAGCTTAGTACTGCGTACCGATCTATCAGGAAACCCAACTTTTCGGGAACTATTGAGTCGGGTTAAAGAGGTAGCTTTAGGAGCATACAGCCATCAAGATTTACCCTTTGAAAAGCTGGTAGAAGAACTGCATCCAGAGCGTAATTTGAATCAAAATCCACTCTTTCAAGTTGTTTTTGCGCTCCAAAATGCACCTATGACAGCGTTAGAGTTACCTAGTTTAACTTTAAGAGCGCTACCATTTGAAACGGAAACAACACGCTTTGATTTAGAGTTCCACTTGTGGGAGCCAAATACCAAAAATGGGTTATGGGCAGATAGCTCAGAAGGAATTAGTGGTTTTGTAATTTATAGCACTGATTTATTTGATGACGTTACTATCGCCAGGATGCTAGGACACTTCCAAATATTAGTGGAGGGTATAGTTGCAAATCCAGAAGACCGAATTGCACATTTACCACTTTTAAGCGAATCGGAGCTACATGATTTATTAGTTGAATGGAACAATACTCAGTTAGATTATCCTCAAGATAAGTGCATCCATCAGTTATTTGAAGCGCAGATGGAGGAAACTCCCGATGCGATTGCGCTAAACGCACGCTCCGCGAACGCACTAGTATTTGGCGATAAACAACTCAGCTACAAAGAGTTAAATATACGCAGTAATCAACTTGCACATTATCTAAAAAAATTAGGAGTTAAAACCGAAGTTTTAGTAGGACTTTGTGTAGAACGTTCTTTTGATATGATAATCGGGATGTTGGGCATATTGAAAGCAGGTGGAGCTTATGTACCTTTAGATCCAAGCTATCCATCTGAACGTTTAAACTTTATGCTTGAAGATGCTCAAGTCTCAGTTTTATTAACTCATGAGCGATGGCTTGAACGTTTAGAAAACTATAATTCAAATATAATATGTTTAGATAAAGATTGCGAAATTATTGCTCAAGAAATTGAAGATAATCTTCCTATTGAAGTTGCAGCAGACAACCTTGCTTATGTTATTTATACCTCTGGTTCAACAGGAAAACCTAAAGGCGTACAAATTGAACATAGAGGATTATTAAATCTAGTTTTTTGGCATCAAAAAGCCTTTGTGGTTTCACCTAGCGATAGAGTAACACAAATAGCCGGGGTTGCCTTTGACGCTTGCAGTTGGGAAATTTGGCCTTACCTTAGTGCTGGAGCAAGCATCTATATTGTAGATGATGATATCAAGCGATCGCCTGAATATCTCCGAGATTGGCTAATATCACAAAAAATCACAATTTCCTTTTTACCAACACCTATAGCAGAGAAGCTTCTATTATTAGATTTTCCTAAGAACGCAGCTTTACGGATATTGCTCACAGGTGGAGACAAACTAAATCAATATCCTTTAGCTTCCCACTCTTTCCAAGTATTTAATAATTATGGGCCAACGGAGAACACGGTTGTAACAACTTCTGGTCATATTTCTGTTAAGAATAAAGATAATTTAGCACCTGTAATTGGTAGTGCGATCGCCAATACCCAAGTTTACATACTAGATAAACATTTACAACCACTACCCATTGGTGTATCAGGAGAGTTGTACATCAGCGGTGATGGATTGGCACGAGGTTATTTAAACCATCCTGACTTAACTGCTGAATCCTTCATTTATCATTCTTTTACTAATAATCCAAAAGCACGACTTTATAAAACAGGTGATTTAGTTCGCTATCGAGTAGACGGCAACATCGAATTTTTAGGTCGTCTCGACGAACAGGTAAAAATTCGCGGCTACCGCATTGAATTGGGAGAAATTGAAGCGGTGCTGAGTCAACATCCAGGAGTGCAGCAAACTGTAGCAGTAATTCGTGAGCATCAAGGAGAAAAGCGTCTATTAGTTTGTGTGGTACTGAAACCTGAATACAGCAGCGAACAAGAGAATATGCAATTAGGGCAATTGCAAGATGAACAAGTTTTGCAATGGCAAATGCTTTACAATGAAACTTACAATCAACCTGCTGCTGATTCAGATCCAAGATTTAATATTGTAGGGTGGAATAGTAGTTATACAAATCAGCCTATTCCAGCAGAGCAGATGCGCGAGTGGGTGAATAATCAAGTCGAGCAAATTCTGGCTTTGCAACCCCAGCGAGTGCTAGAAATTGGCTGTGGAACGGGTTTAATTTTGTTTAGGATTGCACCTCACTGCACTAAATATTGTGGGACGGACTTCTCCCAGGTTTCACTTAATTACATTCAGCAACAGTTAGAAAAGCAACAAATACCGCAAGTAACACTGCAACAAAAGATGGCTACTGACTTTCAGGAAGTAGAAACAGCAGCTTTTGATGCAGTAGTTCTCAACTCGGTTGTGCAATATTTTCCTAATATTGATTATCTTATCCGCGTACTAGAAGGTGCTGTGCAAGCAACTGCTCCTGGTGGCTTTATCTTCATAGGAGATGTGCGTAGTTTGCCGCTTTTGCAAGCTTTCCATGCCTCAGTGCAACTGTATCAAGCTGAACCTTCCCTTACCCGCTTTGAATTGCAGCAACGGGTTCAAATGCAAATTTTCCAAGAAACAGAGTTGGTGATTGATCCAGCTTTTTTCAGTGCATTAAAGCAGCATTTTCCTCAAATTAGTAGTGTGCAAATTCAACTTATCCGAGGACGCGATCGCAATGAATTAACTCAGTTTCGTTACAATGTGATTATTCATATTGGCAATGAGACGGTTAATAATACTAAAAATTCTTTAGTGCTGAACTGGTCTGAAGATAATTTAACAGTGTCAGCAGTACGTCAGCTATTAATTGAGAAGCAACCAGAAATTTTATGCATTACCAATGTAGCTAATGCACGAGTATTTACGGCAGTTAAAACAGCAAAATGGTTATTAGGGCTAGAAGATTTTAAAACTGCGGGTGAAATGCGTGAAGCTTTGCAAAAGCTCCAGAATTTAGGAGTAGATCCAGAAGATTGGTATACTCTGAATGTACCCTACAGCGTTGATATTAATTGGTCAGATTCAAGTACTCAAGGATGCTATGACATCACTTTTGTCCGGCAAGATGTAGTAAGTAAGAGAATTATTCTCCCAAATAGCACGACTTACTCTCGTCCGTGGCAATCTTATGCCAATAATCCCCTACAAGCCAAAGCTGCAAGCAAGTTAGTGCCGCAGTTGCAGACTTATCTACTACAGAAGCTGCCTGAGTACATGATGCCATCAGCTTTTGTAGTACTCAACTCTCTACCTCTAACAGCTAATGGTAAAGTAGATCGCCGCGCCTTAATTGCATTGGATGCTATTAAGCCTCAATTGCCAGAAAATTACATTGCGCCTCAGACTCCCGTTGAACAAGTGCTAGTGAAAATCTTTGCCGAGATTTTAGGACTCAAACGCGTAGGAATTCATGATAATTTCTTTGAATTAGGCGGTCATTCATTACTGGCAACTCAGCTTGTCTCTAGAGTGCGCGACGCATTGCGCGTGGAGTTACCTTTGCGTAGCGTATTTGAAGCACCGACAATTGCACAAATATCTAAGGTAGTAGAAAGTTTTAAAGAAAGCACCGCTCAAACTCAAGCCCCAGTTTTAGTACCATTATCGCGTGAAAGTCGGCGGATACGGACATCAGAGCATTTTTATCTCCCCAGAGACATAAAAAAGCGTTAATCAAATAATGCTTTAACCTTTTTCGCGGAATTCCCCATCCCTCTACAGGGTGGGGAGGATGTCAAGCATCCATTTTCTGATATTGTGATATCAATGCTATCTATTCGATATCGGTCTTCTCTGCTATCAATACTGCTATCACCATGTCTGAAACGGTCGATGATAATAAACCAAGTGCAATGGTGCGTGTCCCCACTCCCCTAATTCCCGCTGTTCGCGAATTATCCCGCTTGCACCGACAAGGACGTACAAGTGAGGTACTTCAAGGTTTGGATGAACTAATATTGGCGTTGGATAACAGCAGTGGTGGCACATACAATGCCAAAAGTAAAACTTTAGGGGCAATTTGCGAACGACTTGAGAGTTTGGAGTCACAATTGTTGGGTGAGTCGAATAGCAATGGAACACCCGAAACCAAACGTCTCGCCGATCTAGAACAAAAAATCGAGGGGATGACAAGTCGGATGACACAATTTGCTTCGGCTATTATCCAAATACAAACAGGACTTAATAACCAACCGAGGCGGAATAAATCGTACAACAATTCTTATTATCAAGGGCAAACTGTTAAAATTCAGCCATTAACAGAAGAAAATTTAGCTAAAAGATTAGGTGTGAATGTAGAAACTGTACGCTTTGAAAGAAGTAGCCAGCCACCCCCGCTTTTTGTCGGGTGGTCTAAGCGTAAGGATACTTCTGGTATTGGGTGGGAGTTTAATCAAGATACGGGACTATATCACCCAGTAACATAAAGATGTTGAAAAAATCCCATAATAGATACCCAGATAATTGGGCAGACATCGCGTTTCAAGTTAAACAATCCGCTGATTGTCCAGTGTTCTAAGTGCCACTTATCGCCCAAGAATTGCAATATTCCCTGTTAGAATGGCTGCCGCGATCGCTTTCCTTGCCGCCCCTAAATTTATTTATGAGGATTCTATGCATTACTTTTTACTTTTATCTTTTTACTTTCAGGACTTACGCAACTGGCACATTTATCTGAAAACTGTCACATGAAATTAATTTGGCTTTAACGTTTATAAATCAATGCTTACAAGCATTTACCTCAAATTGAAATATATGTGCCAGTTGACCTTATATTGTGACGCTTGCGCTCATTCCTAACTTTTTAAGGGCACGTGTTTAGGCTAAAAAGGGGTGAAATTAGTGAAAATAGCCAAGAATAATAAGCAATTTCAATTGGTAAAAAGAAGCAAGATTGACGAGCTACACGAGCCATTGAAATTAGAGAATATCAACTCCCTAGACTTTTCATCAATGTCAGCCAAAGAGTTTCAACAACAAGACAACTCTAAAACTATCACGCACTTCTCTCCCGTAACACAACCACCCTTATTTCAAACAACTGATGATGCTCCCGTAATGACTTCTCACCCTTACTTATCAGGAGCGCAAGCTTGTTTAGGAAAAACTCTTTGGGATGATATTGAAGGTGTTCCTTGTTTTCGGCGCTTTTTTGGTCAGGGTTTTATAGAACACAACATCATTAAAGAAAACCCGGAAACCAACAGACTAGAACTTATAGCTGGGAATGCAGCCTGGGAGATTATTCAGAAGTTTAACCCAGAAGTTGCTTATATGTTTTTAGTTTTTGCGTCTTGTGCCACGGATTTAGAACAACCTTGGTCGGGTGCATTTACCATCAAAGGAACTGATTTAATTAAAACTTTTGGCTGGAGTAATAGAACCGATTTAAGTTTAGGTAATAAGCTGAAAAAACTCGGTATGCTTGCCCAGCAAGTAGCCCATCTGAGTATCACCATTAATAAGCTTGACTTAAAGCGGATGAAATATTCAGCCGAAATTCAAGCTATGTGGCAACTAAAGCTTCAGTACACAGGTCAGTTGTCTTTAACTTTAGAACATAATTATCCATCCAAAATTGACCATGAATTTGATGACCCTACAGAGTTATTCATCACTGTTGGTGCTAATGACTGGGTTCGACCATTTCAGGATTTAGAAAACTACCGCTCACTATATGAGTACGGACTTTTAGCTAAAAGTACTTTACAAATTAACCCCTATCAAAATCCAATTGCTGCAAGGTTAGCAGTATTGTTAACTATTATGAGCCGAATTAAAATTGATGGTGAATACAAGGTAGGAACATTATTAAAACGGATAGGATATCTTTCAGAAACACAATTGCAGGAGCTTCAGGGTACGAGTAATCGTTATAAAAGAAAGGAACTAATTGAACAGTGGGATAATGCCCTACTAACCCTACAAGATTTAGGTTGGCAGATTGATTTTGAACCAGTTACTTATCCAGAATCAATTCAACCAATTTGGGTATTAACGTCAGATAAAAATAAAGAAGGACAGCGACGACCCAATGGGTGGCTAAATATTTGGCTAGAAGCCAAAGTAATTATTAAACCTACAGAAAAAATTCAGGAAAAGCTAGAAGCAATTAACGCTCCTGCACTTCCAGTTAGTAAGCCTAAATCTGACCCTGAGCCAAAGCTTAAAACTGTACTTACTGAAAGTAAAGATTCGCACCCTAACAAGCAAAGAATTACAGCAGTAGAAGATAGCCAAAAACTAATTCCTGGATGGGCTTTGGAAGAAGCTTTGAAACTAAGGGGATGGACTAAATCGCATTTAGCAGAGCGGTTGGGCTTGCAAAAATCGCTTCCTGGCAAGTGGATAAATGGAACCCGTAAGATTCAACCCCTTCATCTAAAACGGCTTTGGGAGTGGTTAACCCCAGAGTTAAACGAAGTTATGAGCGATTAAAACCGCGATCAATAGTCACACCCATCCTTTGTTAGTAGTCGGCTGGTGGCTTCCTAAGGGTGTTGAGTAGCCGTAAAGCTTTATCACCTTTTATTATATAGTTAGAGTGTTTAGGACTTTGAGGCTATGAAATTTTACACATCATCAGAACTTCTGGCTGAGTTGGATAATTTTAGCTTAGAACAATTATTAGAAGTCAAAGAGAAGGTTGATAAATTAATACAGTCGAAAACCTTAAATACTGCTGCTTCTAAAATTACAACTCATCTACATCGAACGGATTATTATACAGTTGTTAAACATCCTATTCCTAATAATTTCCAAGTAAGTATCAAGGGGTCTTACGAGAAAGCAACATTTGTTTCGGGTTTAGCTCAAGATATTGACATTGTTGTTTCATCAGTAAAACAGGTGAACAACCAAAATGACATGCAAGCTTTAGATTCAATGATTGCGCTCGTTTCGGAGTGGCAACAAGATGAATCAGGATATGATGAGGAAGTTTATCCGAATATAGAAGCTGCTTTAAATCAAGATTAAAATTTATCTTTTAAATGCGACAAGTTGTTTTGCTAGATGCTAATCCATTATCACAGGTTACTCATCCGAAAATCAAGCCAGAAGTAATAAATTGGATGCAATCTTTGCGAGAGAATAATATTGCTTTAAAATCTCCAGAAATTTCTGTTTATGAGGTCAGGCGAGAATTAATAAGGCTAAATAATAACAAAAGTATTGAGCGACTTAATCAATTTATAAGTTACAGTCTAATACCTATTAATTCAGAAACATTTGTACAAGCTGCTATATTTTGGGCGGAAGTACGAAACCAAGGGAAACCAACATCCGATAATAAAAGCTTAGATTGCGATGCTATTCTTGCAGCACAAGCATTGCAGCAGTTTGAATACTATGACAAGGTTACTGTTATTACGACTAATGTTAAACATATAGAACGTTTTGCAGCAAATAATGAGTTAGAGGTACTTGATTGGGTAACTACTTTGAATAATTTTGTTGATAAATATTAATCCTAAGCCTGTAATTAATTTTTAGAAGCTTCTAAAAACGTTAAAAGAGAAATTAAATACTTTGCAACAAAGTATTATTTTCACATCCAAAATTTAGCTATGTAAAAATGGGAGTTATTTCACAGCTTAAGCGTGGAAAGTTCCGAATTTTGTTGAGGAACCGGAACTTTGGCTTTTGTCGAGTACCAAGAGTGTTAATCATCTAAAAAGCTTTGTTGGCAAGGGTAAGAGCCTACTTTGCCTTGCGATCGCACAAAATCTGCCACACTACCCCTACTTGTCTACTCTCCCTAAAATCACCTTACTTCTGTCTACTCCTCTAGAATCGGGTAATAGTTTTTTTTAAATTAATCCTTACATCCAACTTCAAGAAACAGCCCCAAACCCTTGCTTATAAAAGGTTTGGGGCTGTTTATATCTTTCCAGCGCCAGCTATTCTCAATAAGCCAAAAGCTGAAACCATTGATAAACCGTTTGTCTACTTTGCTTATTGAGAATAAAAACAGTAAAATCCATATCCCATATAGCTTAGAGTAGGTAGACAAGTTTTTCTAGAATCCCCCTACGAAATCTATAGAATCGACCTACGCAATCTCTAGAATCCCCCTACGCCTTTTTTTTGAAACCTTTGTGAATCAATCGTTCCAGCTTGGTAGACAAGCCTAATTAAGTTAATTAAGTTAAGCGACCTCGATTTTTCGGGGTCAAAAAAACGGCATGGTATGAAATAAGGTTGTTCCGTACCGGATAACCTTCATGAAGATTTATATACGCAGCGCAAACATATTTAACATCCCCAGTCAGCCGCTCTCCTTAGCAGTTTGGGAGATGTGCCAAAGAATTTGTGACCAATGCAGGTGTAAAATTACTTTAAAAGAAATAGCCCCCCCTGTAACTAGCAGGGGAGGCGAATCAATTTCAATTTTAAAAATGTTGTTTAAATTGTACCCCGTTTTCCTCTTTTTGTACAAGCAAGGGAAGAGATTATTTCCTGAAACCAGCTCAGGTAGCCAAAAGCAACACTCTCCTTGTCTCCCGCTTTACTTAGATAGATGTAGTGCTTCATACCCACACTCCCGCCATACCAGCTTCAAAGGGGGTGAGGGATGATGAACGACAATATCCCAAACCTATACCCCAACGACCTCACAGTCGCCGAGTACCACGAACTCGCCGACAAGAGCGCCATTCACCCCGCGCTAATCGAGGCTAATTTCATCCACATCGAAGGCGTATTAGTTTACTCGTACTTATTCATTTCCGAGCAAATAAAGCGCAAAAATGCCGGTCGAGTCACCGACAGCTTCTTAAAGCAGTACCAACACGCCGAATTGGGTGGATTATGGATTAGCGGACTCGACCCTCAAAACAACTGGCAACCGATGGAATGGGGGCGCTTTAAGCCCACTAACCCCCGAATTAATGCAGAAAAAGGCAAACTCGTCAAATACGAGTCACCACCCAAAACCCCCAACCGCGTCACTTACTTCGATATCCCCGACTGCATTTGGGATTTAGTCCGAAAGCGGTATAATATCAAGTGCAATAATTCTCCCCTCTCGTCGCGCCTTAGTGATAGGCTACATCCGCTCTTATTTTGGGAATGGGTTATTCGTCACCCAGAAATCCCCATAATCCTTTGCGAAGGGGAAAAGAAAGCAGCCTGTTTGTTAAGTCTTGGGTTTGTAGCGATCGCACTCCCCGGTATTTGGAACGGACGAGTTGGTAAAAAAGACTTCGACGAACGCCTCCACCCCGATTTGCTGCCTTTAGCACAAAAGGGACGCAAATTTATCATCCTCTTCGACCACGAAACCAACCCCAAAACCCGTTGGTCGGTCTTTCAAGCCACCCTACGTACAGGTAAGGCAATAGAGGCATCTCTATGCGCCTGTGAGGTGGCTCAACTCCCCGGAATGGAGAAAGGGGTCGATGACTTCGTAGTAGCCCGTGGTGACGATGCTAGCGCCCTATTAACTGCCATCGTTGACGACGCCAAAAGCCTCACAGATTATCAGCGATCGTTCTACCTCAGCCAGAGAGGACTAAGCAACAAATACAAACCAGACGTTCGGGTAAATGTCAAGTATTTATCTGGAGCTGTTGAATTACCAGAATCAGGACTGGTAGCATTAGAAAGTGATATGGGAACCGGCAAAACCGAGTTGCTCTCAAAATGGCGTGACTCACATCCCCAAGCGCGATTCCTCAACAACGGGCATCGAGTTAACTTGCTGAAAAACCTGGCTAATCGTCTCAAAACCGAGATGTACTCAGATTTGGGTTATACGGGTTTAGCTAAAGCCAATGCCCTCAGCATCACCATCGACAGCTTGCACAAGCTTTGCACCGATTCCCTCACCTACGGCTGCGTGTTTATCGATGAAGCTTGCCAGTATCTGACTCACCTGCTGCACAGTAAAACCTGTAAAGAACATCGGGCAGAGATTTTAGAAGTTCTGGAATATATCGTGTATAATGCGCCCTTGGTTGTAATTGCCGACGCGCATATGGACGACGTGACGGTGGACTTCTTCCGGGCAATGCGTCCACCAGAGGAAAAGCCGTTTATTATCAAAAACGAGTGGAAAAATGGCGATCGCCCAATTTACTGGTACGAAGGAGATAATTCTTCTGCCCTAGTAGCCCAGATTTCAGCAGCGCTGATGCTGGGTAAGAAAGTCATGGTGGTTTCCGACTCCAAGCGCTTTATTAAGAAACTTGAAAAGTCGCTCTCTATGCCCCTTGTTGTGGAGGGTAGCAACGCAGATCCTAGTTTGCAGGCGGTGATTGCAAATGACAATATTTCTGACGTTCCCTCACAATTACCCCAAAAGACAGATGACAAAAAAACGTCAGGTGTTAAAGCATCGCAATTACCCCAAAAGGTAGATGACAAAAAAACGTCAGGTGTTAAAGCATCGCAATTACCCCAAAAGGTAGATGACAAAAAAACGTCAGATGTCAAACAGCCGCTACGCATCTGGGCGATCCACTCGGAAAACTCCGGCAGTGAAGAAAACGTTGCCTTCATCAAGGACATAACTAACGCTGTAAAGAGCCTAGATGCCCTTTTAGCGTCTCCTAGCCTGGGAACTGGGGTGGACATACCTGAATATCATTTCGACGCTGTTTTTGGCGTTTTTCACGGGGTTTCGCAAACGGCTACCGAATGCGCCCAACAACTTTGGCGTTATCGTCCCAACGTCCCGATTCATGTTTGGGTAGCTCCGCGTCCGCCTTTTGGCTATAAAGATACCAATGCCAGTAAAATTAAGGAGCGGTTGCTGCAAACCAACGAAATGACGGCTTTCCTGATCAGGATTGACCGTGAAACAGGACGAAGAGGTGCTGAAAAAGACTCTTGCCTTGATGCGTACTGTCAAATTCAAGGGAAGCGACACCAATCTATCAACAACTTGCGGGCTGATTTACGCAACTTGTTAACGGAGATGGGTAACGTAATTATCCCAGTGGGTGTGGAGGAAAATAAACTAGCCCAAGAGCAACTAAAAAATGCTGGCATTGCCCTAGACGCTGCGTATTATACTGCGGTTGCTTCTTCCAACCAGATTTCGGCTACTGAGTATCGCTCAAGGCAAAGTAAAGATTATCTATCACCCGAAGAAATTTATGAGTGCGAAAAATTCCGCATCAAAGATGCTTACGGGATGGAGGTGACAGAAACACTGGTGCAAAAAGATAACAGTGGGAAATTAATTCGGGCGATCGCTGACTTGGAGGCTATTTTATCTGAGCCAGATGGTACAATTGTTGACCCAAATACTGGTTCATTATACCCAGCACCACCAACAATTGTGGCAGACAAAGACCGTCAGGAGCGCTTACATCTGCCGTTCTGTATGGACTGGGGGAATTATTCGGCTTCTTGGCTGGCTAGGTTTAATTTGGGACTGCATGGCATTCTCAAACGTCTAGTAGCGGGTGTTGAGGTTACGGCGAGTGACCCGGATTTGGTGAGAATGACGGAAATAGCCTATAATTGTGCGTCTCATGTTAAGGCGATTTTAGGGTTTACGGTTCCCCCTAAGTGCAAACCTATATGGTTGTTGGGAACGCTGCTTGACCAATTGGGGTTAAAACTAGATGACCATAAAAAAGGTCCACGGGGGAAACAAGTTAAATATCACTTGCTATCTCAAGAGGAATTGGACTTTGCGCTATCGGTAATGCGATACCGCGATTACAAGCGACAAGCAAAAGAAGAACGGATTAGGCAAGTCGAAGAAGAACAACGGCGATATCAAGCCAGATTGCAGTTACAGTATGGGATTGCACCGCCAAACTCACCCGTATCCACCCCCCCCCCTAATTCTATAGTTCCACCACTAGGGGAGGGGGTGGATACCGAAGTTGAAAACATCGATTTTGTCGATTTGGAACCCGAAGATGGCGATCCTACACCAATTAGAGATTGTGTCCAACAACTGCGCTCTGGGATTAAGCATGGGGTTGATGCCATTAAAGATATCCTCCAACGTTGGAGTGAAGATCGTCGGTGGTGTGCTGTGCTACTGCTGGAGAAAATTGCAGCTTCAGAACTACGTATATTAGAACAAATGATGCCACAGTTTTATACGTGGTTGAGTTTGTAACTATCTAATTGCTCTCGAAATTACGGCATTGTCGGTCGAGTCACCGTCGCGGCACAGTTTCTGCTGTCAATACTTTTTTATGTACGCCCCGCGCTTATTGCCTTACAGAATAAAAAAGTTGAGGAGCGCGTGAAATAAGGGCACACTTCATGAGGAATTTATACAGAAAGCTCGATTGGGTTTTGATTTATTTGAACCTAAAAATCAAAGTAGTATTTTGCTTTTTGCTTTTGTTAATCCGGGAGCAGTACGTCCAACATTTTTTCTCGTTTCTCTTTTCACGGGGATTCATAAAGGCAGCCCCGATCGCTCGTCTCTTGGCACTTCTGATCCCATACTTTTAAGTATGGGATTGAAGTAAGGAGCGTTATGGATTGAGTGCTACGCCATGATGCCACAAATCTTTTTATGAAGCATGTTCCTTATACCCACAACGTGCAGTTTTTATTGATACATATGTATTTCTGCCCTCTGCCCGAGCGCATAGCTGCCTTTCTTTGTAAGTTATATGTCGAACAGCTTATTATCTTTTTTTGACATAAATTCGGCTTCTTCTTCAGCAGTAAATTGCCGACAAATTTGTATCCACTTATTTGATTCTGAACGGTAGATATAAGAATCTTCAGCAGTTGCTGCATATAAACATTGCAACCACACGTCTTGGTATTTCGGATTTTTCTCAGATTCTGTCAGAATAATATTTAAAATTTCCGGCAACGTTAAATTACTGCGAATAATCCTATCTGAATCGTTCAGTTTTTCAACTTCTAAACTAGAAAGAGTAGGACAAACAGTTGCTTGCGAATTACAATAGTAAATATTACCGCCCGGTACTTTCACCATCATCCATACTGGTTCGTATGGATAAGGAGATGTACAAGTAAAATCCTCATATTGTTCAATCATCCATCCAGAAGTTTCCTCCGATCCAAACATATATTCGCCATCGGTTAAGCAAGTTAAGCGAACTTTTTCTCTATCGGATGAATCCAAAAAACCAAGTTCTATCGCTCGGTCTAAAGCTTTTTCAATACTCCAAGGTTCAAAACTACCCGCCCCTTCCCAGTGCTGGTCACTATCTGGTTCATTCCACCCTTTCTTCCAATATCCAAATTCCCAAACAGTCATCATTGGGTCAAATTTAAATTCTGTGTTTTTCATATTTTTGATGATATAAAATTTGTCTTTTTAATCCCACCAAGCCCGCAGGTAATTTGACTTAATATCAAGTTCATCCGGGGAACCAACAAATGCTTCAAAATCTGCAAGAACTTGATTTGTGCAAATACCATTAAACACAATTCCATCAATAGTAACTCGATAATCTTCACGAAATTTATCCCAAATATTTTGTATGCGAATTATTTTTCAGTTATACCAATTCGTCAAAATTTGACTACATATGCAGAAAGTGCGAAAATGACATGACGCACGATAATTGTATATCCCGAGTCGTGCGATCGCATGGTTGTGAATAAACCGAAAGGGATTTTGACATTAGAAGTAGTGGAAGTAGATTAATTTTATTGCTGGTTAATTGTCTTAAATATTGCCAATACGTAGTGTCTAGCTGTCATATAGCAATCCTAAATGAGTTGTGAAAAAAATGAACCATACATAAATATCTTCGGGAAATCAAAAACTTGATGATTAGTAACGAGTTCAAATAATCTCTTGATCTGAGGAAACGATTTACATAAGTGGTAAAACTCTCGAATAAAGTTTTTAGCGTACAACCAGATGTCCTCTACAGGATTTTGCGTTGGGTCATTGGGCGCAAATCGAATGCAAGTAATTTTCCATTTATCTTCACTTAACCCTTGATTAAGAGTATCTAAGTAAGCTTTAAATTCAGCAGAACGATGATAACTAGCGCCATCCCAAATCAAAGCAATACGGCTTTTTGGATACTGGGAAATTAAATATTTTACCCTGCGCGATCGCGTTACTAGAATCACCTTTTTTACAAGGCTTAATTAGAAACTCTTGTGTGTAATAATTTAGAGCGCCGAAATAAGTTTGTCGTTGTCTTTCATTGATAATTGGCGCGGACAGAGGATTCTGTCCGTCCACACGCCGCGAATTTCGGTCTTTGACCTTCTGTGACACCTCTGCTGTTCTTAGATTTAATAGGGTTTGGTTTTGCTCACGAGTCAAAAATACTCTTAGACGAGCGCCCATACTTTAAATTACCTCGGTAGATGCCTTCTCCGTATTTATTTGATCTTTACATAGTTTGGTTTTTTTCTACCTACCTACTTATTTCGTTATTTCTCTTCGATTAAAGTCAGCGACTCCATCACGAGAGCCGCTGCTCTACAAAACCGTGCTTGAAACTTTTGCTTCACACGGCTCCTCAATGATTTGGTGTATGTCAAACATACCTCATTACCCATCTTCCTTCAACTATTTCTAGTTTTCTGGGGGCTTAGGCTCGAC
>NZ_KK073766.1:169326-206445 GCF_000582685.1 [Scytonema hofmanni] UTEX 2349 | reverse complement strand
GATGATGTCAAATACCAATTAAGAAAAGTTAAAAAATTATTCCGACGGGGGAGTGGGTTTAATCGTAGAGGACAACGGTTGCGCGAACGTTCTACGCCCACTGCTACAATTATCTTCACTCCGGATCAACTTCCGACCCCTGCTGAATATATAAAACTTGGCTGTCCTCGTATCATATATATGGGTGACGAACGGGTGACTATCTGGAAGGAAGCTGTTGCCAAAGGGTGGTGTCATATATTCGACAAATCCGTCCCTGGTGTAGGCAAGTCTCACACCGCCGGGAGCATGAGAGCGCATGAGTTTGATGTTCGACAATTATTTTACAACGCCGCTGACCATCGCAATCCCACCACACTGACAGTGGAAAAGCACTTTGTCGATTTACCCCCACGCCATAATGGGTTAGTAATAGACAAAAACCGAACCACCCCGATGGGTCGAGCTTTCACCGTCCACCCAACTGGAAACGAGCCTGAAGATACGGCTAAAGTCGTGGGTAACTGCCACCGCACCCCCACCTTCCGCGCCTTAAGTAATAAAAATATTAACAATATTGAAGCAAAAGAAAACCCAATTTGTGCTAGCTGCCACCTGCGATTTGCTTGTCAGACTTCAATCGGTTCGGGGTTTGGCTACCGCAATAAGCGGAGGGAGGTACTAAAACACAGCGAAATCCGAGCACATCCTCAGAGTTTACCGTTGGTGGATGATTACGAATATGGCGATGTGGGGATGTACTGGGACGAGGCATCTGGGTTATTTACAACTCATAAGAAAATCGAAGTAAATATAAGCGATTTTAATCAAACTGTAGGAGAGTTGGCAATTCACAACCCAGAATTATTTGTCAAGTTGCACCCAATATTTGAGAAGTTACGCTGGCTGTGGGAAAAACTAAAAGCCGTAGAGGATAAAGGGCAAGCGAAATCCGTAAATATTGCATTTTCTCATGGTGTTCCCGAATCAGATCGCTATGGTTATAACGACACGGCGATACGTCAATTGCTCTTAGAAGTACCCGAAGACATTGCCGATACAATCGAGGAGTTGGATCGTTGCCTCAAACCCGATTTATCTTTCTTGGCTGATGGTACTGACGGAATTGATACCACATCGATGAGTAAGAAAGAGCGTTCACAATTACGTATAGCAAACCAACTACTACGTCAAGAAAGCTACAGGGAAGCCAAACGTACCCTTGATTCTATCTCCCTCAACTGGTTGATACCCATGCTTGAGGTATGGGCGTTCTTCCAACGGGGTGCATTACATTTCGATAAAGGAATATTATCGATATACGTAGCCGACAACCGCCATCAAGAAGTAGCCCGTGCCGCTAAATTTAATATTTATTTAGATGGAACGATGGATGTTCGCTACCTTGCCCTTAAGCTAGGTGTTGTCGTTGAGAATATCCTCCAAATCGAGCAAGTTGTCCCTAGTTATGAGAACTTGACTGTCATTCAGGTTACAGGGATGGGGGTACTTGGGCGCGATCGCCGAGAAAGTATGATCGCGCGGGTGATGGCATGTCGCGAGGGTATTATTAATAAGTACGAGGGGTTGAGTGTCGCTATTATTGAAAGAAAAGCTTTCGCTCTGGATGGGGATGGCTACCACTTTAGAGATAGTCGGGGGGTAAACCGCTTCAAAGATGTCAACATACTGGTATCGATAGGTATACCGTACCCGAATATTGGGGAACTGGCTGCCGAGTATCAGATATTGATGGGGGTTTCACAAAGGCTAGACAAAAATGGACAGCCTTGTTTTATAGATCCGCAACACCCCACGATACCCTCGGATGAAGGCTGTCCATTTTTGTCCGGGTTCAGTCCAAGGGTTAGCCCCGACTTGGAGGGAGAGGAGAAAGAGGAGCGAAGAAAGCTCATGGCAGCACGGTTTGGCAAACAAGGTAGTAACGACTATGCTCTTGTGCAACAGGGGAGCGACCTTGATTACCAGGAATTTATCGATTCTTTTGTCCGTGCCGAGATATTACAAGAAGCTGGTCGCTTGCGATCGCACTTGCGCCCGGAGGAGGAATTAATTTATTATTTCGTCGGGGATTTTGATTTGGAGTTTTTCCAAGTGGAACTTCCAGGATGTAAATTTGAAACCAAGCAGGCAATTGAAATCGATTTCAGGGCTGCCGATTATGGGGAGCAAACTAAAATAGCGATCGTTAAAGCTTGCGCTGATTTAATCGCACATCAGGTAAAACCAACCCAGGAGAAAATTGAGGATGAATTAAAAGAAAAATATCCTGACCATGCGGTTAGTCAGGAGCGGATAAGTCAGATTGCCAATAAAAGTTTGGGGGGTTGGAAGGGATTGCCTCAGACGATAGCAGCAATAATTAAATCGTTAGGGGAGAAAGGAGAATTACCACTAATCGAGGAGCATGAGCCTTTTTATGCCAAAGTTTATCTGCCTTTATTGAGTCAGGAATCGCCAATCAACGCAGTTGTGGAAGGAGTGCAGTTTGCTTTATTAGTGGGAACTCGCTTTGGCGCTATTCTCCAACACGTATTAATTGATGTGCGGTCGCAGTTGTTGAAATATGCTTTTTCTGTGATGCAGATAATTGGGGTTGGTATTGAGTGGTTAATTGAGGAGTTATCTCCCTTACTAGATACCTGTTAAAGTTGGTAGCTATCGGACTTGTTGTAAAGCTTGTAGAATCGCCGCAATAAATTGACGGCCAGTGTCAACAGGAGCTACTTCCGCCGTTGTCTTCTATAAATGCGCGAGCAGCGAAATTATTTGGTAGTGGCGGCTTCCAACTAGGTTGGAACACCGTCCATAGAACTGTTGGAGTACGTTAACCCTCAAGTCTGTTTGAATTGTTACAAGTTTCCGTATTGGCGATCGCTACTGGGATATGCATACATAATTTATCATTCTTCCGCGAGAAGACTCCCGTCACACCGGAACGGTTGGCGGTGAGACGGCAGTCGCTTCAAGTCGGCGGAGCCGCCCAACGCGCTGCCTCATGAATCGCGGGTCAAAAACGAAACACCTTCTGACCAAAATTGAGCGTAAGCTCTCATCAGGGAAGAGGGTAGTTGAGTTTTTGACAATATGGTATAGTGTTTTATGTCGCAATTTTTGACATAAATGCTGGTACTTGAAGCAAAACTTGAAGGACAAAACGTACAGTATCAAGCGCTTGATGAAGCGATTAGAACTGCTCGTTTTGTTCGCAATGCTTGCCTTCGGTACTGGATGGATAACAAAAGGCTATCAATGGCGGGTCTGAATTCCCCACTGATTGATTCTGACTCTTGAATTCTTCTTAAACAGATATAAATTCTGTATTTTTAATTGGTTTATTAAATATTTAACAGTATTTCACAGCCAAAAATTATTAACTTTGTACATAAGTTTTAAATACAAAGTTAATACTTTTCTACATGTACAAACTTTGATTGAATTTACATTTAACCCAACGTGAGTTCGACAAGTTGAAAAAGGCACAAAAAAAGCTGAGACTGTAATATTGCGAACGCTTTTTATGGTTCAAGCTACAGGGCATTTAACGAGTTTTATACACTGCATGTACTGCTTGCGTTGCCGTAGCGCATTCCCAAATCTGGTCAGCTACACCAAGTTTGCCCTTGTTAATGCCGTTGTGTTGTTTTTTGCATAATTAATACTTGATAACATGACATTGTTGGTAATTATTTTTGAATTATTAATATATTACGTTTTGAAGTACAGAATATGGCTTATAAGCTTATAAAGTTTATTGAGTCAACATGTAATTACCTGTATTTTGAGCAAACTAGATGAAATTTATTACTAATTGATATATCAACAAATGTTGAGTAAAAATTTAAGTTTTGTTGATTGAGTTTTTGAGCTAAAGATTACATAATATAAGCAATATATGTAAGTGAGAGTAGTCAAGTTTCATTGAATAATCAGTACTATTTACTTATATAGTTAATTTTCAGTGCAAGTAGATGAGCATTTTAGAATTGATCCAGGCAGAAAATTTTGTTTTGGATTTATGCAAAAATATATTTATAATTATTTATTTTTGGAAAATGATGCAAGAATTTTAATTATTCCTTATATAACCAACTGCTTTTATAATTAAATACTGTTTAGAGTAAATTTTGTTCACCTCTTTTAAATGAAATATTTTTTTAAATAAAGATGAAAAATTGTGATTGACATTAACAAGGTGTATTTGCTTTGTAAAAGATTATTATGTCTCAAATTAAAAAAAATAAGGGTAAAAAACTCATGTCTGATGATAATACAATTAATAGTAATATTTCGCTAAACACTGATAAGAAACCTCAAAAGCGACTGGTAATTGTTACAGGTGATAAAGGTGGTGTGGGAAAAAGCACCTTTGCACGAGCGCTATTTCAACTGTACATTAATAAAAATTTACCCTGTGTTACTTATGAAGCTGACTTAAGAAATCCTCAGTTAGAAAGATATTTCAAAAAAGACTACCGACCTATAATACGTTACATTGATATTTTTCATAGAGGTGGTGCTGACGATTTATTAATTAATTTAGATGAGACTGATTGTCCTATTACATTATTAGACTTGCCAGCACAATCTGGAGGTTTCTTTGAAAGCTATGTTAAAGAACTTTCATTTTTTGAGGTGCTTAAAACCGATATTAATTGTCAAGTTACGATGGTTTCAGTGATTAGTAGGGTTCTTGACTCTATAAATGTTTTAGAAAAACTTCGTGAACTTTGTAAAGACCAAGTAGATTATATTGTTGTCAAAAATCTCTTTCATGGTGAAGAAGAAAAGTTTGAGCGATATAATGATTCTTCTCTACGCCAAAATATGCTTGCAGAAGGTCTAATGGAACTTGTAATGCCAGATTTATTCTACAAGTCTTATGACTTTATTGATCGCCATGCTTTAACCTTTAATGAAGGACAGACTCATAAAGAAACAAATATTGTAATTAAGTCAAGAATTAAATCTTGGCTTGCTGAGTTTGAAACGCAAATTAAGCCAGCATTTAATTTATTGGGTTTTGATATACAACCAGATGATTGTTACTACCCAGCAGTTGTGGAAAAATCTAAAGAGCTTAGAGAAAACGAAGAAAAAGAAAAAGCTAAAAACCAAGATGCAAATTTAACATCTCAAGATATAGCTGCTTAATTGAATAGTTTGCTTGGTTGATTATGTTTAAAAAGCGTTTTGTAATTACATCAGGTGATGCTCGTGTAGGTAAGTCCACAACTTCTAGGCTGTTGCTAGAGTTGTACTTAAAGAATAAACTTAATGTGCGTGCTTTTTACCACGGGTATCGTAACAAACTGTCGATGTATCAAACAAAAGGCTTCGAGATAAACCATTTGGGATTCTCCAGAGGTGATTCTGATAGGTTATTACTTGATTTAGAGATGTTTCCCAAAATTGAAGTTGTTTTAACTGACATGCCAGGTCAAAACCTCCGAGAATTCAAGTTTTTTGATAGAGATGTTTCGCTGATAGAAAATCTTAATTGTCTAGGATATCGTGTTACTTTCTTGCACCCGATATCACATCGTAAAGACTGTGTTGAAGATTATCTTAAGGATTTATACCAGCATTTTGGTAGTCAAGTTGACTATATTGTTATCAAAAATTATTACTTTGGCAAGCAATTTCGATACTATGAAGGTAGTAGATTCCAAGCTGATATTAAAAAATTAAATGGCTTGGAGCTAGTTTTGGGCGGGTTGCATAACGACTTTTACCAGATGCTTGAGGATACTGGTTTACCCTATGCTCAACTTGTTGAAACTAACTCGCCTCTTAATACTATTCAGCGTTCAATAGTATTCAACTGGATAGAGAATTTTAAGAATTCTATTGTTTCTAATGTGATTGCTTCTAATTATTTAGGGCTAAGTAAGAACTGTACAGAACTAGCTTCTGTAGGTGCAAATCAACAAAATCCTTCCGATTTTGATGTAAATGAAGATATTGAATCTGAAGAATGGTAAGTATTAGCTTTACCAAATTGACAGTGAGGTTTTAAATTAACTGTTTAAGTACCGCTATGACCAATATTGCAAAAGTTGTTGAAAAAGTTGTTGCAGAATATTCTGAAGAAAAAAAAGCAGAGGTCACTGATTGGATACTTAAATTGGGTGTTCGACCTGATGACCCCTTGTTTAACCTATATGCCGAACTGGGTACAACTCAGTTTGCGTTGCAGCAGCTACCAGGTAGGCTTGACTCGCTTGTGATGGGTTGGACTGACATGGTAGATGATAAGCTTAATAGTGCTTCTAAGGTGGCAATACAACAACAAAAAAGTGCGATCGCCCAAGCGGCTAAGGATTTAATTAAGATGACTAAGCAAGCTGGCGGGGTTTTGCCTCACTTGGGTGTAAGTAATTGGCGATTGGCACAAGTGGCAGGGGTATTGGGTTTCGTACTGGCTTTAGGGGCTGCAATAGGTGTTTTTACGCATAAGACCATTGCTGAAAGTGCAACTTTTCAGCCGACGGCTTCTGGATCTGCCATTTTACAACCCAAAGATAAAAAGCTTCTCGATTGGGCTAAATCCAATGAAGGCGAGGTAGCACGTAGTATTTATGTTAAAAACGCCGCCATCATTAAAACTTGCCGCCAGCACAAGAAGTATTCAGGTGGCTGCATAATTGCGGTTGATTAATTTTCTAAGCAACCCAGCCTTTGTATCCCTTATTACTCGTTTTAGTTATATCTTTTTGACTGTTTTGGTTGTTTTTGACTCTTGTGTGGGTTTCTTGAGTAACTTCTTCAATTTTCATGTCTGCAAAACTGAGGATTCCCAGGCGGATAGCTTCGCGGATAGCGTTTAACCTATCTTTGACTCCTAGCTTGATAAATGAATTATGTAGATATGACCTTACTGTACCTTCAGAAACATACATGACATTAGCAATTTCATTATTTTTCATGCCTCCAGCAGCTAATTTAAGAACTGTTATTTCTTTATTAGAGAAATCACTTAACAAATCCAGTGCATTTCTATCGGGCGTGTCATTTGATCTGAGACTATCAATCAGAATGCGATTGATAGTTGGGTCAATCCATGATTCGTTATTGTACGCAGCCATAACTGCTTCAATGAATCTTTCTCCTACTTCTTCTCTGACGCTATTTTTACAGTAGTAACAGTCTGCGCCATTACTAATTGCTGCATTAATGGCATCTCGGTTGCAATTTGCAGTCATAACCACAATTTTAGTTGATGCGTGTTTGTATTTAATTGTACTTATTACATCAATGCCATCGATATCAGGTAAATCAATATTTATAATTACGATATCTGGCTTTTTTCTGTCAACAATTTCTATTCCTTGTTTTCCGTATTTGGCAACGCCACACACTTGGATTTTACCAGTTTCAGATAATATTGCCGCCGCGCCAATCCTAGATATGTTTTCATTTTCAATGATGATAACATTAATAGGTTTCATACTATATGATTTTTGGGTTTGGTACTGTCCCTGATAATAATAGTTATAGCACTGACTTTTGGAAATTTATTAATCTTCACAATTACTATAAATTCATTAGCTTATTTAGAATAGGACTTACGCAAGTGTCACAATATAAAGTCAACTGGCGCATATATTTGAATTTGAGGTAAATGCTTGTAAGCATTGATTTATAAACGTTAAATCAAACTTGATTCAATGTGACAGTTTTCATATAAATGTATCAATTGCGTAAGTCCCGTAAAAAGTTTTTTAGTATTTGTAAAAACTTTACAAAATGATTGGGTAATTTTAATTAAGTATTTATTTACTACATAATTTTATTTGTAACCACTAACTTTAATAGTTTTCAGCAATTTTACAGACGAATAGATAATTTTTATGAATACTGATAAACTTTTAGGATGGATAGAAAAGATTGTTGTTTGGTCTTTGATAGGGATACTATGTTTGGTCGGATTAGGCAGATTGCCTGTTAACCCGACGAGCTTTTTTGACTTTAGTGCGTCTTTTTACTATTTTGCTGTTGCAGTTGTTATTTGTCCTAAGACTCCCCTGAGTCTTAATAAAAAGCTAATTTTTGGGTTTATAGCTTTTTTATATGGTGTGTGGGTTGGGTTGATTTAACTTAATCTAACTCTTTATGATCATCCTTGCTTTTAAATTGTTGTTGGCTCTGTTCTCGGCGTGCTTGTTGCTCATTGAACAGAGCCTTGAAACGTTCAAATTCATTTTTGGTGAGGTTATTGATGGTGATAGAGTACTCTTCTGAGTTATTGTCATGAGATGCCAAGAGTGCTTCTTGAGTTTCTTCGGAATCAGGTAAATTTCTATCAAGACTAAGAGTTTGCGAATTTTCTTCTAATTTTAGACTTGCAGTATATTCTTCACTTTTATAAATGATACCTTGTGTCTCTTTATCTGATTTTCCATATATATTTAAGCGGTCTAAAATTACAGGAATAACAAACTGTTTAATTTGGAAATCGGCGGTAACAGATTGTACTCTATCTTCTGGACTTTCTTCTACTGGGTTGCCATTATTGTCGTCATTTTTATTTGTGGGGTTTTTTAGAACCTCTGGTTCAATTGTCATTCCTGTGAACTGGCTTGCTTCGGCTTGTGAAGATGACTTTTGATTAACTTGATTAACAAAAGTGATAGATTTAATTTCTGTAAAGTTTACTTTTGCTTCATCTCGCACTACTTCACCGATTCTGTTAATTTCCGAATTCAACCTTAGCACAGCCTCTTTTCTTTCCTCAGTAGTTGGAGGTTTTTTTGCAGATTCTTCAAATTTCTCTTCAGGGATGTTAAGCTGTTTGATCAATTCTCTGAGGAGACAAGCTTGCATTGCTGGAGTTAAACCTTCTACTGGAAACTCGATTAGTTCTTTCATAGTAAAATTACCTTTCTACTAAATCTTTTTTGACATTTTTAAGTGTATTATTGATGCGATAACTCATAAATTGAAAATCTTGTAATGTTTCATCACTAATGTTACTTACTTGAGTTTTTCCTTGTTTGACATATAACAAGATATTATCCTTTTTATCTTTAACTAAATAAGTTTGGTTTTTAGTTTGAGTAGCAATCTGATATTTTTCTGTTTGGACTGACATAATGCCATTAATATCTTCTTGTCCAATTGTCTTAACTACACGTTGAGCAAGACTGGTCATTTCATTAACTTTTTCTAAGTCTTTAATGTCTTGTTCCATTGCCTTAAAAGCATTCTCAAGACTAATATTTTCTTGAATGGATAAATTAGTTATCTCCTGAATTCTATTGAGATATGTGTTTGATTTACCGAGTTTTTCAGCTGCTATATACCAGTCTTGGAGATTTTGCACTGTATTAGCTTTCATCCGCTCGATAATGCTATCCATTGCTCTAACCTGCTGCATTTTGGGTTGAGCAGGTGATGCAAATGCTTGATCAATATTTGGTTGTTGGCTTTGTTGTGGAGAGAAAATGCTCTTGTCTTTAGCAATTAATGAGTTATCTGATACTTGTGTATTAGCAGAAATAGAATTGCTACTAACTTTGGTATTTTCTACATGATTAAATACAGCATATCCTTGGGAAGTCAGTTCTACTTTGTACCTTTTTTCTTGAAGATAATTTTGAACTAATTGGTCAGTTCCTTGTGCGTTTCCAACAATGAAAGAGCTTTTCGCTGCTATTGCCTTATCAAGTAAGGGTTTATAGTGATTTTCAAATGTTTGGGCAATTTGCTCGCTTGTTACTCCACGCCACGGGCCAGATCCGGACACCATAATGATGTCTTCTTTTGAGTAATTTCCTGTGTTGGCGCGTTCCCCCCATGCTTGCTCGTAATTTCGTGTGCTTGAAGGTGTACCGGGGGGTGCAGCTGATTTACCGATAAACTGGGTAGCTATTTGGGCCATCGCAATATCTTTTTTCATGTGTTCAGCGACGGCGGCGTTTATAGGTTCGAGTTGGGACAGTGGATTTGTGGGCCGCAGAGCAGTCTGTTGGGACTTGTCCTGCTGGGTTTGTACTGTAGTTTGTTGTGTTTTTGCAACTACATACATATATGCTTCGCTAAGGGCTTGAATAAATGCGGATTCTTTACCCTTACCCTGCCACTGTTGATCCTGGGCATTAGTAATGCTTGTACAGTTCTCTAACCAATTGACTCCCCCACGTTTGGCGATCGCCTCAGTTAGCCGGGGATGTTGTTCGAGTTTAGCTTGAAGCACTTCTACCATTAGCTTGTATTCATCAGCTGATGGATGCAACTGCTTTTGGTGATTAAATGCGTGTTCGGCGGATGCGTATGGTACTCCTTGAGGTTTTTGGACATGGGTTTCTACTCCATATTGCCCGGCGGGGGCTTCTGGGTTATTATTGACTGAAACTTGGTAATCGTTTTGCAGCTTGCCTTGTTCTTTGGCGAGTGCAGTGGCAAGGCTGAGTGCTGCTCCAAGCCCATCTTTGGAGTTTGGGCTGATATTTACTGGTGTTGCAGCTTGTTTTTGGATGGTTGGGAACGGAACAATTTTGCCATTGACATAATCTCCTAGTGGCTCCATGAATAAGCCATATACCTGACTCTTACTCGCTTGAGTTTGGGTAAGTTCTTTTGGTGAATGCTTCTCCCATCTCGCCCAGGCTTGCTGGTAACTTGGATCTTGAATCATTTCAGGGGTAATTTTGTATTGCTTACCCACCCGAAAAGCAACTTGCTCGCCGTTTTTACCAAGGGCGATCGCAATATCTCTCTCTTTGATACCATAAGTTTTTTGGTAGTCTACACCTCTGGTAGTGTGTATCCTACCGTGTCCGCGCATAGCATTAATGGTTGTATCAACTGGTATCGTGGAAGCTTCGCCGTGCAGATGTAGCGAATAAACCATTGGTACTGGTTTTCCAGATATAGTCGGGTTGTCTGGAATCTGAGGGTTAGCAGCGCGTGCCGTAGTGGAATTCCCGATGGCGATAATTTCTTCTACAGTTGTTTGGTTTGAAGGATGTGAGGCAGTATTTTGAGTGACTTCTCTGAGGCTTGTATAGCTACGTTCTATTTTAATTTCTCCCCCAGGTGTCCACTCGTTAGTTTTGATGGTAAGGTCGCTGTTGCTTTGGACTATCGCACGAGGAGGTTGGTTTGAGGCGAGGAAGTTTTCAAATTTTTGGCGAACGCTGTTTTCTCTGCCCCAGTCATTTTTAATTGACCAGATGTTGATAGACCATCTGTCAGCTTCAGTATTGAGGGCAGCGTGTTCATTCTTGCAGTTAAAGCGGGTTACTATACCCGACTCAAGTTTAAACTCTTGGTATGGTGCGTCCTGATTCTCTTCCCTAGTCCATGCCATTCGTTCCTTAGCAGCGCGATATCCCCAATCAGAATTTCCGATATTAATGCTGCGGGCTTCCGTCGCGGCATAACTATCGTCGCGGTGGTAGTTGATGCCAGCGCCGGGGTTTTCGGAATAAGTGACCAGCACAATATCCGCATCAGGATATACTTGTTTGACAAGTTCCATTAACTTGTCATCCTGTACCCCTGGCTTGAAGTCTTTATCCTTCAAATCCCATTTTGCACCCACCCATGCAACTTGTCTCAGTAGTGCGTAGTTAGATTTATCGTTTTCAAGTACGGGTTTGAGGTGGGTTTCAAGGTGCGATCGCAGCTGTTCTACTTTTTCCTCGCTTATCTTACCCAAGATTTCAATAGCTTTAGTTGGATCTGCTTGACGCGAGTTGGGTAGTAATATTGGTTGATTTTTAGCTTCTAATTGTGTATCCTTTAATACTTGTATCTTAGGTGCGTTTTGATAGACTTGTGAAATTCCTGCAACTGTGGCGTTAGTATTTGATTGAGTGTTAGTTGTATTCTTTTCTGGTACAGCTTTTGCTGGAATAATTGGTACTGGAGAATCTTCTTGATTGAGTTCTCTTGGACGGTTAGGAAGTGTTTGTAGAGCTTTTTTGTACTCACTATTTTCTGGAATTTGGTTTAATTTTAAAAAACTACCTTCAGTTGCAACTTTTTGATTTAACTCTGTAATAAGCTGTTCGTAACGGTCAAATTCATCAACTTTACCAATATTAATAGGTTCTCCAAGCAAAGTATTTAATTCTTCGTTGATTTTTACATTAATATTATTTTTAATAAAAATAAATCTAGCTGTGTTACTCTCAATAAAATAGTCGTTTTCAGTAGATTTTGATTCTAGCCAAGTGGCTACAGCGATCGCGTCTTGTGCGGGAACTACTAATCCAAGAGCTTCTTTCGTTTCTGTCTGCGATCCATCCGGTGAACTATATTGTTGATTTTGATTATAAAAATATATAGTTTGTTTTGGAATGATTGGAGTGATTTGTGAAGGTGTATCTGCACTCTTGATATTACCACCAGCACGGTGAATAAATGTTTGTTTTAATTCCTCACTAATGGTACTTTCATCAAGTACGAATACAGTCATACCTTTTTTGGTTTCTAACCGAGCTTGTGATGCTGGAAGCTGTTCGTATGATACTCCTACTTTTTCTAGGTACTTTTTGGTTTTTTCAGCTATATGCTCATCAACTGTTAATCCTAAAAGCCCTACTAATTTTTGTTCTTGATCTTGGGATATAATTGTAGGGCGTTCGTTAATTTTACCGAGTATTTGGTTGTGTTTTTTTTGTTGCTCGGTTTTTACAGGCTTTTCATTACTTATAAGCTGACTGCGTTTAATCCATTTGTCGGGATACTGTACTGTTTCTGGATTAATAATTATTTTACAGGTACTTTCATTGCTGGTAATCTGCACAGGGATAGTCGTTCGTTGTTGATTTGGGCGAATAATACCCGTATCAATTAGTTTTTGTACAGTGCTACTTTCTTTTTTTTGCCACTGTATTTGTACATTCTCTCTATTTAACTCGGCTTCAAGGCGTTCACTATGCTGACCAATAATACCGAGGGATTGATCGCCAATTTTAGCAATATAAACGTGCTTTTTATCAAATGCTCTAACTAAAGTTTCTTTAAATGCTTGGTTGCTAATCTCCTGTTTTTTGTACTTTGGATTAGTAATATTGATTCTTAAAAAATTTCCCTTAGATGTCTCTGCTATTGCATAGGCATTTTGTCCGGTGATGATGGTTTGAATTTTAAGCTGTAACTGTTGCCCATTACCGGGTTTTTCTGCTAGCCAACCTTCAGCAATACCCTCTTTGATTGATTCCTTATCAATGTTGCCTAGTTTCTCAGGTTTATTACCATTTTGAAGATAAATGCTATAGTCTTCACGAATCAGGTCAACCTTTTCAATTGTTAACATTACAGGCTCATGATTGAACCTTTGGGAATTTCCAAACTTATTAACTTCACCTACTTTAAAGGTAAGTTCTGGTAGTCCGGGTACTTTGGTTGTAACAGAGGTGGTATATACTTCACCTTTTTCAACGCTGGCAATAGCAACACTACCAATTGGTAGTCGGGCATTACTTTGTTCTATATTGCCAAATGTTTTGTAACTACCTTCCTGATTCTGGATTTCAATGACACTTTTTCCATCTTCAGCTAGGTTAAATCGAATATTTTGAAGTTTATTTTCATGAAATAATTCACTACTTATGTCGAAGCCAGTGATACTAAACTCGTTAAATCTGAGTGTGTCTAACTGACTGATAATCTCTTCAGGAAAGGCAGCAAAGGCGAAATTAGAAACTTTCTTTTGGTAATCGCTACCTTTATCATTACTACTCTCACGAGTAGTTGATACTGCCCAGGTAGCAGCTGCCATTGCTAGCTTTTGTCCTTCTGGAATTGAATTGTAAAATTCTTCTGCTATCTGGTAGGCTTTTTGGTAAAGAAGTTTAATTTGACCTTCACTTAATTCAGCTTGGAAGGCTATTTTGCTAGACGTTACTTCCTGTACAAGTCCAATTCCTATTTCTTCGGGTTTGTTTTCTTGCTCCTTAGCAAGTGTTCCTAATGCCCTAAACTTGGGTTTACCGTTCTCAGTCTCATCGTTAATTTGGGCATAAACTACATATTTATGCGGGCGGTTACTGTTGCGCTTATCCTCAGATATTTCTGATAGCTTGATCGTAATTTTATTCGCTTTCCAGATAAATTCGTTGTCATACTGTAAAAGGTTAGTTACACTTACTTGATTGCCGTTAGCAAGGGTAATATTTGCAGACGGCCCTTTTTCAGTTTCTTTTTGTCTAGATAGCTGACTCGCTTGGTTAAAGGATTTGTCGAATTCTTTTTTGACAAGAGTAGCTCTTAATCGCTGTTCGTTAGAAAACTCGACACCTTTAAATAAAGCTTGAAATTGGGCGATTTCACGCGATTCGAGACGAGCTTTTTCAAAATACTGGTTGGTTTGAGCAATTAGTAATTCAACAGGCGAGTATCCCGTGGGTTGAATTGTATTGTCAATATAGACATCTTTCTTCTTATCCTTAATATAGTTAACTTCCCGGTGGAGAATCCGACTGTTGTTGCGGATAATTTCCATTTCGGGTTTTTTGGCACTTTTGAAGAGGTCAACTGCAATTTGGTTTTGAAATGCTGCCTCGGCAATCATTTCGCGGTATATCTTAATGTTAGTATTCATTGCCACCAGTGTATTGACCTGGTTTAGAGGTTCTTGCCGAACAGTTTTGATAAACTCTTCCAGGGAGCAACGCGATTTGGTGAGGTGGGGCAAAAAAGGTGCGATCGCTAAAAATAATATTTAAGTACAAAGTGATTTTATTTGCACTAAACATACTGATTGGCAGGATAAATGATCTTTATGAGATATCTCAAAAAGATTACTGACAAGTCATTTGACTATTATTTTTAAAAAAAATCTCCAACAGAGCTTGATTACTTGGTATTAATTGCAGCAACAAATCGATTAAAACCTGTATCAAGGTATAAAATATTTTAAGCTGCTTTCGGCTTAATCAATGAATTTAAGATAGAATCACAAAAATTATTCCAGCTTCCAGCTATCCATTGGCAGCGAAGATGTAACATAATTTCAGCATTATTTTTTAACCAAAATTTACCGTTTCCTTTCATCCGTAAGTTAACGACTTGACGAATTAAACTTTCAACTGCACCACTGCCAAGAGGAAGTTTTTGAAACGCCACTTCGTTATATTTTAAAAGCCGGCGGCGGTAAGCTTTTAAAATATAATTTCGTTCTCGTACTAAAGTTTTACAGCGTTCTCCAGTAGCAGATAATATAAACTCGTCCATATTTCTGATTAAATCTAAGGCATGACCTTTCTTTAAGCTTGTCCGAGCCTTTTTAAACCACTCTTGACGCTCATTATTTGTGCTAAAAGCAGCATCGGCAAAGTTTTGTAAATGCTCTGCTGCATGATAAAAATCTAATAGTTGATACGTTTCAGTTGAGCAGGCTAACTTTTTTAATAAAGGTGGAATATGTTTCCAAATCCATTCAGCCCCGTCAGCAATTAATAAGACTTGCTTCGCCTGACTAATCCCTAAATGAATCAAGTACATTTATAGTATTTGTAAAAATCCTTCATACCCTTCATATGTTCCATCATTGGTAATAGGAATATCTCCAGTTTTGATTTTTTTACCTTGTTCATTCACTACATAAATAGTTAATAACTTTGGCTCAATCCACTCTGCTGTAAAGCCTCTACGATTAGTTTTTATCTTACGTCTCCCTTTTTTATTAATCCGGATACGTGTACGCCCACCGTCTACAGCAATTACAACACGTTGGTCTTTAAGAGTATTTAAGGTAAGTAAATTACCATATTTTAAATCATTCAACTTGTTATTACGTAAATCTAATCCTAATTGACCAAAATAATATGTTAGACGTTCTATTCGTTTTAAACTAATATTTATTCCCCAATCAATTAGTGTTGTACGTGCAGCTTCAAACGAACCAGCAATTGCACCATATTGGGCAACCGTTGATAAAACAATAGGAGTTAAACCCTCAGACATTCCTAAATATTGTAAGAATGGAAAAAATCCTTCGTGCAAAGATGTTTTATCTTTATTTGGTTGATTTTGTCGTTCAACTACATATGGTAATTTTAAGGTAACTTCGACATTACCGACTGTTAATACTTGTCGCTGTTTATAACCGTGTTTTTGTGTTTTATCATGCCACCAACCTTGTGTCTGCTGCATTGCTTTATCTAAAAAATCTTGAGATTTAGACAGATTATGAAGTAATAAAGCAATGCATTCTCCCGCTAGAATTAACGCAGATTCCCGAATTTTTCCTTCACGTACTTTTAAAGCTTGTCCATCAAATTCTGGGATATTTGTTAATTCTAAAAGTTTCGTAACTTTTTCTTGAAAGTGTTCTAATGATTTGCTTAAATCGAAGGTAGAATATTTCATCGTAGGCATTCTCTGTTTTTGTTTTGATTAAATATCAAAACCTTTACTCCAAAGGGAATCCTACCTTTTTTTTTGGTACAAAAAAAAAGATTATCTTCACATATTAAAATCTTATGCAACTCATAATAAGTACTAATACTGATTAATGGGTAGTCAATAGTTAATTTGTACTGAAGAAGATTTTTAGCGATCGCACCTTTTTTGCCCCACCTCACCAAATCGCGTTGCTCCCCTACAGAGCAGGGGTATCGGGTAGAAGGATATTTTCGAGACGTGCTATGGCTATCCTTTAGTGGCTACTTTTAACTCTGCGATAACCGTAGATATTTCCACAGCGATAATGTATGAGAGCATCCCAACTAGAGAGTGGTTCTTATGACAGAGAAAGAGATATTTGAACATCTATTCACCATTGCGGATCAATCCGACGACACGGGCGGAGTGGTGAGTTCGTGCTTGGTACGACAAGGAAACATTATGGCTGAAGGAATCAGTTGTAACGATGGCAAGCATTCCGAATATGTACTTCTGCGTCAGATCGAACTCTCTGCTATCCCAGTTCTTCCGGACGACATCATATATACAACAGTAGAGCCATGTGGAAAACGCACTCCCGGAGGACCGGGCGAACATATGGGGGACTGTACAACTAACTTGATTCAGGCAGGTACACGACATGTGGTTTATGCAGCTCCTGATCCAGACGCATCAGCTCAAACTCGATACAAGTTCGAGCAAGCTGGTTGCTCGCTCCGTCAAGTAAACGATCCCCGCATAATCCGTCAAGCAACCACGCTCTTCAACTCAACAGTAAACTCCACATTAGATGCCTTGCCCCAATAACTATTGCACTCTGGTTTTCAACAGTGTCAGAACATTCCTCCCATAACACACGATAAATTGGTGCATTTTTGGTATCAAATATAATTTTTATATAGCTAAAACAAGGAGGAGTTATTTCCTATGGAGTTATCGGCGAGATAAACGATATTAGGATTTTTGCACCTGAGCAAGACATCGTTTCTACGAAGTATTCAAATTTGAACACTTCGTAAAGACGACGATAGTAATTTCCAACGACTTTGTATCTACCCACAGTCACAGAGGCACTGTGGATTAAGTTTTCTCTACCAACAGATTTACTATTGCTCAATGCCTCTTTGCGCTTGCGATTTATTCATTAACGCTTGTTGGGTAAAAATACGCAAGCTTTCAATCTGCTCGATTTCGTTTGTTGTTAGTCGAGTTGGTATCTCTTCGTACCAGTTTCCCTGACTATAGCAGGTTTGCATCACAGGAGTATTATCCCCATGACGGTAAACAGTCAGAATATTGCCATCTAAGCTAGCGCTCAACTCCCGTCCCTTAATACGGAAATTATTGGTAACAAGCATATAGTCAGTGATTGTAGAAGGCAGATGTTTGAGCTTAGAAGGGAGAAGGTTATGAAAAGAGGAAGTAGGGGAAGATTGCTCTTGCAGGATTTGTTGAGTAGTGGATAAACGGTTTTCTTCTGAAATATCCTGTTGTGGGTGCTGTTCCTTGAGATACGGCTGTACTTTTTTCTTAACCTTATTTGCTTCCAACGTGGGTTTATCTTCTAATTTTGGTTGTATTGTCGAAATTTGATCTGCATAATTACTATTTAGTACTTTTGTGCTAGTAAATATTTTGGAGTTACTATCGGTATCGCCATTGCTATCACTTGTACTACTACTAGTGGGTTGATCACTATACCAGTAATCATTATTACTTGTATAGTTGTAGTTTATGCGGTTAATTGCTTTCGCTTGAGCTTGTTGAATTACTTCTTTATCTTTATCTGGGTCGTATATTATTCCATATTCAGACCGCAGTTTGTTCCAGCTATAAGGTTTGTATACTTGATAACCAGCGATTTTTACATCATTGTGGATGTAGGTAAAGCCTAGTAGTTCCTCTCCCCGCATCTTAGGCAATACCCCAATGTTGTTTTCCTCCAGGCGTTCAATGAACGTAGAGACGGTGGGACTATCCTTAATGGCTTCTCCTATTGCTTGGCGAATAATGTCCTTACTTGTTGGGGTTTTGTGCTTACTGTTGACTGCTCTGATGCTTTTTGATCGATTGGGGCTGCTGAGTGTAATTATCCCGTACTCTTGCTCTAACTTAGAGGCGACGGCTTCATTTGTTGTCGGAGTTACTTCTAATCCTAGTTCCGCCGCGATGCGTCTAGTTGAGACTTGGGAGTTGAAATAATCATAGGAATCATTAACTAAACTGCCATCTAACCGAATTCGGGAAGCAATTATGTGCAGGTGTTCGTGGTCGCGATCGTGGTGGCGTACTGCAACGAACTGACTCGTAGCTGCTACAGATGATTCTTCCTTGGGCAAGTATCCCATATCCTTGAGATATTCTCTTGCTACATAGCTGTATTGCCTGTCCGATAAATGCTCGTGGTAGTTGTGGCGGTGTGCTATCGAGATAATGAGGTGGGCACACTGCCGTTTAACTGCTTTTTTGGTGTACTTGATGTTGAGAAACTGCTGGTTGAATTCATCGGGGTTTGTTCCCATCATATTAGTATCGACAATCGCAGCATCATCTTTCCCCAAGACATACTTGAGCGTGTCGAGAAAATTGGGTTTTTTATAGATGACGGGAATCAAATTGAGACAGTTGAAAGTGGGGGCTGTAGAACCTACAATGCCTTATTTATCTTGGCTTGAGGGTGATTTATCTGGAACGTCTATGTTAAATGCAGCTGCGATGGTCTGATCTACAAATGCGATCGCATTATTGACAGTATCCAAAATTTGCTGGTTGTTTGTTTTTTTCGCTAAGTGAGATAACATCATCAGTTCGCTTTTAAGGTTTCCAGCAGTAGCGCGGATAGTTATCAAGTCGGCAGACGGTTTTGCCGTTAGTACCCGCCTTAATCCACAGGAACGTAAATACTCAGATGCAGTTACCCCTGTGGCGATCGCTTTTTCCTCAATGGTAGTTTTCTCTTCCTCAAAGAGGTATACCTTGATGGATTTAGTTCGCTTTACGGGGTCATTTACCATACCTTAGTCATCAAAAAGTAAATAAAAACGGAAGTAGTATTTATTATAACTACATGATAAACAATTGTATTGAATATATTGTCAATTAATCTAATTTATTGCGAATAATATAAGAATAAAATAACCCCATTGAACATACCTTGTTTTAGTTCTGGTTTGTGCGACAACAGCAATAGTTTACTGTGGAACGGGACTGATGCAAATTCTTAGGCAGAGAGGGTTGTAGAGTTTTGTTCCAAGACGATTGATGTTTGAAGTAATGCTAAAATAGTTGGGTTAATTTGCCCTCAAAACACCTCAATCATGGGAATTGTGAGAGTTTATTTATCAGTTAACAACATATTTTTATTTAAAAAATTAGACCTGATTTTCAATTGATTGGGGTAATTAGTGTGTGAATTGGGGTAGTTAGGAGTAAATACGGGGGTAAGTTCTCCTACAGTGTGGTTAAAGTAAGAGTATTGACAAATAGCTTACTGAAAAGCTTGGTTTGCAGATTATATAGAAGTAAGGGTATGGCAAGAACGAGTAAGCCTGTTGATTCTGTTGAATTGGCACGAATCATGCGGAATAAAGATACGGAGGACGGTATAGTAATTAGCTATCTCCAGTCAAAGAAGCGAGGGCAAACTGAGTTAGTATGTGAGGCTCTGCGGGCGTATTACCTACCGTTTGCGCTATCTGCTGCGGGGGTATCTGGTGTTGAATTGCAGTCAGCCCTCCATGATGCGATCGCGCAACTTGAAGTTCAGATAGTAAAGATGAAACGGACGTTTGGGATGGAGGGGTTGCCCCAGGTAGTTCTTGTTAATCCTCATAGTGGAGTTTTCTCACAAGGTGCAATTGACTTAGAACCAACAATTGGAACTAATGGCGTAGAAATAGCTCCTATTTCAGCTAATTTGGTTCCCCCTTCCGTTTCTTTTTTTGATTCCACTGGGCCAAGTCCTGACTTGTTACCTGTTATTTCAGAACCAGCCAGATCCAATATTTTGGAACAAGATTCTGAAGATGATGGATTTTTTAATGATGACGAGGATGACCCAATTGCTAAGGCAGAAATAGAAGTTGATGCAGGATTTCATCTAGCATGAACGGATTATTAGGATATGGGTGTTACGTGTTGGAAAAAAAGTGTACTCTCTGCCTTCGCTTGTGATACTAGCTTAAGTCCCTGCCCTTATCGTGTTGGTCGTTGTGGGCAATATCTCTTGGAGTGCGATGAGCTACGCCCGCCGCAGGCATCGCGTAATGGGCGCTGTTCCCAAGAGATGCTTTTCACTTCTCGACTGAGCGCAGCTAACTGTTGGGAGAGTATAACTTGTAGTACAAGCCACTTGTTGGAATAGAGCATTGAACCGAAGGTTCGCCCACGAATCAGGCAAAGGTTTTTAGCCTACCTAATTTCTTTCATGTAAGTGACGATGTCAATTTTCTATATTCGCATCAATCAGAACTGAGAGGGCACTTTGAGCAAATGTTGCTCCGTTGGCTGACTGTTCGATTGTTGCCATTAAGCTGGCTCCTCCAATCAGCAGAAGGTACTGTTGTGAAAAAAATTCTGGAATTTGACGGAACTGGAAAGGCGATCGCATTCTATTTTTAGAGGTGCGATCGCCTAGAATAATCATTTCATATATCTCATCTGTAAAAGCTACAATCAAAAATTTGACAGCAAAGCAAATATGTAATTGACCCCATGTGACATACCTTGTTATCGTACAAGACTGCAAATTGCGATACTTTTTACTGGGGTAATTGCGGGGACGGTTGAGGTAATACGGGGTGTGATGATGAGAATCGCATTGTTTGAATTACAGGCAAAAGGCTAATTTTGTTTAATAATTCAACTTTTAGTTGATACAGAATTAGGGTGTGATTGGGGTAATTTAGTCATGATTTAGGAGGTGTTTTGATCAGCGTGTATTAAAGCAATGTTTCATACCTTAATGTACTTAGAATTTACGGTTTTGATTTAGTCTTAGTGCTATGGAGGTACTTCAGTTAGCCTTTTGGTAATTTGAAATTGCTTGCTGGCACTTTGCAGTGGACTCTCTACTCAATGGAGGGAGTTCAGTACGGATGCTCTGTTCATTATCAGTTGCGCCATCGAAGAACATCACCGTAATAGTTTTTACTCTACGCACTTTGTATGTAAAAAAGCTGTTAAACCCTGTAAAGAAAGTGTTTTGAACCACAGTATTTTTCCCATTTCGGTTAAATTAGGAACGATAGTAAAAGTTAATAAAGATAAAGATATGCCCAAAACTAGGGATAAAACAGACGTAAAAAAGATAGTAATTACGATTGACATGGGTGCAAGTAAAACCAAAGCTATCGTTCAGGAGTATCCAGAAGGAAAGCCTGTTGTTTTACTTTTAGACTCAGAAGTAGCGGATGTTGCTAAAGCCTCAGTTGAGAGCGTCCAACAAGAAGGTAGTCCTTCTTCTCGCGCTTGGGTAGGAATAGGCGATGAGTATTGCGCCTTGGGAGAGCTTGCCCGTCGTCGATTTGGGGGTATATCGCAGCTGAAGGAGCTAAAGTACGAACTAGCAGTCCCTAAAATTTGTGGTGCATTTTGGCTGGCTAAGGAAAAGCTGAATTTAGGTAATGATGTTGCAGCTTACTTGAGCATTCTGCTACCGCCCGGTGAAGTGCAAGACAAGGAACAGTTACAAGTTCGGTTAAAGGATGCGTTTCGAGGATTTGATACACCAGCAGGTAAGATGCGGGTGAAAATGCTTCGTTATGATGCAGCTTCTGAGGGTAGTGGGATATTTTTTCACCGTAGGCGATCGCTTGGCAATAATATGCCTGCTTCTATGTATGTGATGCTTGGTTATCGCAATGCGAGTATTTTCACCTTTCGGAGTGGTTCAATTGGTGCGGGAATAACCAGCAGTTTTGGTATGTCTTGGCTGGTGAATAATTTTACTTCCAAGATATCGGGACTAAGCTCTGATAACCCCAATATTATCCAGGTATTGGTAGAAGCTGGAGTTAGTTGTGACTCCCAAGTGATGCAGAAACTCTCGCGCAAGCGCAAAGGTGATGAAATTCAACTCGATGGAGAGTCGATGTCTAAGGCTTTATTACTTGCTAGAGACGAATATTGGCGTGCGATCGTCAGGTGGTTACGCTCGAAAATGGATGAGGATATTGAAGAACTGGTGTTTTGCGGAGGGACTGCGGATTACATTCGTCCAGAAATAGACGCTTACTTCCAGAAAGAGGGGATTAAGGTATCTTGGCACGGTAATATTTTTATACCTGATGAGATATCTTCCGGTATTGGCAATCGGATGGCGGATGTCTGGGCGCTCTACCAATATATGATTATTCAGTTTGATGAGTTGACTGGTTATACCCGCTCTGAGGTTGTACTGCTAACTAAATCCTCTGAAGGTAGTACAGATGAAGAAATTAAACCTAAGTATAATTTTACGCCTTGTGAGCGACCTAGTACCTTTATTGCCGTGAACGAGAATGTTTGATTAGCTCAGAAAAAGTAGTGTAGTTACAAGGACTGCAACTACACTTCTGGGATGCTTTTTACGTAAATCGGAGAGAAGGCTCCCGCCATAATCTGTGATTTGGCGGCGAGACGGCAGTCGCTTCAAGTCGGCGGAGCCGCCCAACGCGCTGCCTCATCAATCGAGGACGAAAAACGAGACGTTCCCGACCATAACTGACCGAGGGTCAGTGAGAAAAGGAAATAGTTGAGTTTTTCGCAAATCTATGAAATAATTTACGTCAGCTATATTGACGTAAATATGTTAGTATTTGAGGCAAAACTTGAAGGACTTAACGAGCAGTACCGAAAGCTTGATGAAGCAATTAGAACTGCTCGTTTCGTTCGTAATAGCTGCCTTAGATACTGGATAGAAAATAGAGGAATTGGGCGATATGATTTGAGTAAGTTCTGTGCTGTCCTTGCTGCTAACACTGAGTTCCCTTGGGTATCCAAGCTGAACTCGATGGCTCGTCAAGCCAGTGCAGAAAGAGCGTGGTCTGCAATTGCTCAGTTCTTTGATAATTGCAAGAAAAGTAAGCCTGGAAAGAAGGGTTTTCCAAAGTTTAAGAAAGAGCAAACGCATGGTTCTGTTGAGTACAAAACCTGTGGCTGGCGACTCTCCGAAGACCGCAGGTATATCACTTTTAGTGACGGATTTAAGGCAGGAACCTTCAAGCTCTGGGGAACCCGTGACCTGCACTTCTACCAACTTAAACAGTTTAAGAGGGTGCGGGTTGTGCGTCGTGCCGATGGGTACTACGCCCAGTTTTGTATTGCTCAAGAACGCATTGAAAAACGAGAACCAACTGGTAAAACTATTGGTATTGATGTGGGATTGAACCACTTCTATACAGATAGTAACGGGGAAACAGTTGCTAACCCTAGACATCTTCGCAAATCGGAAAAGTCTTTGAAGCGGTTGCAACGTCGTTTGTCTAAGTCCAAAAAAGGTTCCAACAACAGAGTCAAGTTTAGAAATAAACTTGCTCGTAAACACCTCAAAGTAAGTCGCCAGCGTAAAGACTTTGCTGTAAAAACAGCAAAGTGCGTAGTGAAGTCTAACGACCTCGTGGCGTATGAAGATTTGATGGTGCGGAATATGGTCAAGAATCACGCGATTGCTAAGTCGATTAGTGATGCATCGTGGTCGCTGTTTCGTGAATGGGTTGAATATTTCGGTAAAGTGTTTGGCGTGGTAACTGTTGCAGTCCCGCCCCATTTCACTAGCCAGAATTGTTCTAACTGTCGTGAAGTTGTTAAAAAATCTCTTAGCACTAGAACTCATGTTTGTCCTCGTTGTGGGCTAACCCTTGACCGGGACTGGAACGCGGCGCGGAACATACTTGAGATTGGACTCCGTACTGTGGGGCACACAGGAACGTTAATCGCCTCTGGAGACATCGACCTCTGCATGGGTGGAGAAATCCCTCCAAGTAAGTCGGGTCGTGGAAAGAGGAAACCCAAAGAGTGATCTTTGGAATCCCCCGTTATATCAGGTACTCCCGGTATAGCGGTGGGAGGATGTCAAGTAACTTCTCAATAACCACTGCAAGAATGAACCGATTACTCGTGGTTAGGTGAGAATAGCTAGTTCTAGGGGGATTGAAAATACTCGCTTGTTGGCAGCGCCCCTTTCTATAATGACATCAGGTAGATAGAGAATATTGTTATCCCGCTTCAATCGAGTACACTTTGAACAAAGACTGTTGTTCAGCGTAGAATCTTCATGGCAGGGTGGTTATATTATGTCAACAGAAGGTTTTTCTTCTCAATAAGCTCAAAAAAGTTGCATTAATAGCTGCTGGTTGACACAGCTTTAAAGGTTGAAATCACACTAGAATTATGCTGTTGATTTTTATACTCAATAACCAGCTTGCACAAAGGCAATAATGCTTTCCTACGGAACTGTTTGATTGAGCAAGTGCTGAGTGAATACTTTGACGGTGTATATTTCTTTTGATGTAAAATTCCAGGCTAGGCAATCTGTGTAACTAGGTCGATGATTACTTGCAGTAAACATCTGTTTTGATAGCAATCTTTGTTAGAGAAATTAGAAAAATGATATAACATTATCTCAAAATTATTCCACCAAACTGATATAACGTTATCTCATGACTGGGAGTCGAAAATATAGTAATCAAAAAAGAGAAAAAATTATGCCTGCCAATTTGACCCTTTCGATTGAAACAAACGCTGGAGGAGTGGCAAAAAGTACTATTTCATACAATCTTGCGTATGAATTGGGTGTTCGTGGCTATTCAGTGGCACTATTAGACATCGATCCTAACGAATCATTGACATTATTTTGCGGATTAGGAGAATTTAAAACTCAGGGAACAATGGCTAATGTTTACCATCCAGACTTCAATGGGAACTGGCCTTTAGTTACAGCTTGGCAAGGTAAGATTGACAAAATTCAAGTTTGTAAAGGCGGAAAACAATTACACGAAACAATTCGGGAAGTTTCAAAGGATCTGCGTGGAGCTTATACTCTTGCAGATCGGTTGAGTGATTACCCCTTATCTCACGATTTTGTAATTATCGATTGTCCTGCAACATTGGAGCCTTTACCACTGACTGCTCTTGCAGCTTCTAGCCACGTGTTAATTCCCATTCAACCTGAATACAAGGCTTCTCAAAGTGCTGCGGCGATGATTGAGTGGTACTATTTCAACTGCAAGCGGCTGAGATTGAAACCGACTCCGAAAATATTAGGTATAGTTCCTACTCGTTGGAAAAGTGATTGGGGAGCGCATAGAAGTATTGTTGAGGAACTTCCCCTAGTCTGTAAGAATTTGGGAATTCAGTATTTTAGCCCAATTCGAGAATCAGCTGATATTCTTAATGCTTCTGGTAGAGGGCTACCTCTGGGAATTTACAGACCCGGCAAAGAGGCAAGAGGAGATTTTATGCCAATTGTTGATGCACTAGTTCAAGAACTTAAGCTAATAAGAGGTTGATCGATGACAAAATTGAACAAACCGAGTGTACTTGGAATGTTTGCTTCTGCTGCTGATTCTCAACAGGTATTTGAGCTTGAAGAACGAGTAGAAGATTTACAGGCAGAGATTACAAGATTAAAAGATGAACAAGCACAGGGAAAGCTTGCTGAAGAAGAACGTACAGTTCTCAATCAAACTATTGAAGACCTACGAGAACATTTGAAAGCATCTGGGATTTTTAAAATTCACTACAGTGAAGTAAGACCCAATCCCAAACAAGCAAGGCAAACATTTACTTCGGATAGTATTCGGAGTATGGCTGTTTCAATCAGAGAGGAAGGGCAACAACAGCCGATTATTTTACTACCGGGAAATCTCATTTTTGATGGAGAACGAAGATGGAGATCAGTTGCAGAAGAGTTACAGCCAGAAATTGAAACACTAGATGCAGTGATGCTTCAGAAAGTTCTTTCTGAAGAGGAATTACACGCACGCACTTTATTAACTAGTCTTCACCGAGAAAGCTTGAATGAGCTAGATTTAGCCGAAGGTTTGATTCAACAGGCTAAGTTAGCTTTGGAATTTGAACAGGAAGAAGTAGTTAGAGCACTTAGGAGAGCAATAGCTAGATTAAACGCAAAAAAACTGTTGCCCCAGTTAACTGAATTGGTTATTTTAACTAGAAAAGAGCAGTCAGAAGGCATTAAAGAATTTAATTTAGACGAAATAGAACAAAGTATTCTTCTGTTGTTACTACGTTTTCAACAAAATCCAGCATCAGTAGATGCAAATGTCTTTCCTTGCTTACGGCTTTCAGAAGACTTAAAAATTGCGATTAGACAATCAGGACTTGGTGCAAACCATGCCCGGTCACTCCAAAAACTAAATTCTAAAAATTTAAAAATTGAGGAAACTAAAGCTCTTAAAATCCGACAAGATGCTACATCACAAGTTTTGCAAGAAAGGCTAACAGTCGCTCAAACTCGTTTTCTAGTTGCCCAAACTATTGCTGAACATGCTCCTGAAACAAAACCTAAACCAAGTCCCCAAATCAGTTCTCTAATTCGAGATGTCTCAGCAACTAAGATCGAAGATATCCAGCAAGATCACCTGAGAGATTTATTGGCTGTATTAGAAGCTAAGGCAAAAGAGATTCGGAAAAAGTTGGACTAATACTATCTCGTCCGACTTAGTTCACTGAATCGCAGATGTCCATGTAATCTATAAGTGCTTATCTAAACTACCCAAATGGCTTTCGCCTGAATCCCGCAGAGTCAAACCAGAATTATCAGCCGAACGGTTTCAGCATGTGAGATTTCTAGACTGCGACAAAGCAGTGAGCCGAATTATATTTGAGTGGTGACACTGCCAAGAGAGGATACTTTGTGAGTTTACGGGTGAGCCTATAGTTGGAGAATATAATGGAGGGACTTCAATCATCCAAATTAAGGTTAAGTGCCCCAACTAGGAGCAAACTGCTATTAGACTGAGTACGGAAGAAGTGCTTTCTACAACAGCGATTCCTTCTGCTTGGACATAAGTAGTTTTCAAAAAACTAAATAATCTTTAATTTGGTCTTGCTCACGTCCTAATATTCCCGATTGGGGTCAAACTTCTCCACAGGATGAAAGCAAACCTATTGCTCCCTCTTCAATCAAATCCAGAAATTCCAGGTTACTTCAGCGACGTTTTTTAGCTACCGCAACCACTAACCGGAGGTTGGCGGGGATCATTTTTTGTTTAGCCAGTTGACCAAGCTTTTGGATTTGGGTTAACTGTGCTTCTGTTTTATTTACCTCGGTAGCTAGTTCAGCCCTAGTTGGGGAACGCTCTAGTCGTTGCACTTGAGAATTGTTTTGCTTATCAAGTTTTGCATTGACCTTACAAGTCTTGTGTAGACAATCTTTTACTCTGGCAATAGCCTCGGAAAGCGACCAATTTCTCGTAGGTAGATTCCAACTGTATCAAAGCTTGGCTAGGCATCTTGCGTGGCGGGAAGCTAATTTAATAACAAAGATATTGACAGAAGAGTATAAATCAAACAGTCAACCATTTCAGAGGGTGTAGGGAACCCACGTTTTGAAACGTGGGATTTAAGCAATGAGCAGAGGCGGAGACACTCCGCCTCTGCGCTTTGTATTTCGCGCTATGCGTCTCGAAATAAATATTTTTTTAAGTAGGCTTTATACCACAACTAAAGTTTTCTATTCCTTCTTCTCTATTTTTTTGTAAGTTAATTTCTACTACGTTCATAGAAAAGATTTCAAAAATTCTGATGGGGGCTATATGGGGGCTATGTGTACCCCAAAAATAGATTAGGACTTCGATGAGGATTTGACACCTACATGGGGGCTATATGGGGGCTTTATAGGGTACATTTAGCTATTTGATATTTTGTACCCCACTTAGCCCCCAAAGGGTATGATAAGCTCTTGAGGTTAGAGAGGGAAGGGGCAGAGTTCTAGAGAAAGACTCATAGCAAGTTATTCTTCTCTCCCCTGCTTTCCTGCTCCCCTAGATAATCTAAACAGATAACTTTCACAAATCAAAACGTATTGATTTGATCCCTATGTCAAACATTCACGCCTTGCAAAAAATTTTTCCTGCTGGCTTTGATAACGGTTACGGAAGCCTAAAACTTTTAGTCGATGGCTTTGAAGTTGTTCGTGTCCCCAGCTATATTTCCACAGCCGACATGGAAGATGTACCCGGACGAGTAGTTTTTAACGGTACTGCTTACACTGTCGGGGAATCAGCTTTCCGTACAGGTTATCATTTTGACCGGAACACGGATAACAATGAAAACAAAGTCAATAATGCGTTGTTGACTTTGTTCGGTGCATTGGCACATCTGCCACACCGTAAGGCTTGGCACTTAAAATTAGTCGTCAGCTTACATGATGTTGGTCTGGCTGACGAATTGCAAAAAGTACTCAGTGGAGAATATCAGCCAATACTTGCTGGTAAACAATCAGAGGTGAAAGTAGAAGTGCTGAAAATAGTACTAGAGGGGATGGGTGCATTATTTGGGCATCAACTACCCAAAAAACTAACCATTTTAGATTTTGGCAATGGCACGACTCTGTATTCTCGTTACAACCAGGGAAAACGAGAAGTTCACACCGCCTACCCCATTGGTGTAGAAGTTCTCATTGATGATATTTCCCAAAAAATGAAACATCTAAATGGGGGAAAAATTGGGGATGCATCCAAGATTCGATTTTGTCTGGAAATGGGACATACCAAGTACAGCCGTGACATCGATATCAAAGATATATACAGTGCTTGTTTGAAAGATTGGTATGAAAAATACTTGAAGAAAGTGGTGAATCTGACACTTGATGCCAAGCACCAAGGGGATGAAATTTGGGCGATTGGTGGAGGGTGTCTGTTACCAGGATTTAAGAAGCTCTTAGAGAAGAACGGTTTCAAAATTCTGGATAATCCGGTAGAAGCTAATGTTTTTGGGCTTCTAGAAATGGCAAAAACCATTACGAGCAAGAATTCACCAAACATATCTGGGAAGTAAAGTTATAACAATGACAGATAAACAAGACTTAGCTCCGGTAAAAATTCGGCTCAAAGAAAACTACCGAGAACGCATATTTGCAGAATCCCAACAACTAGGTAAAAGTTACTTGGAGACGCTTTATTTTATTATTGATTGCTATTTTGTTTTCATAAAGGCTGGATTAGCCACACAACAAGTAGCTTTCACGCCGCTTACTACTAACGAAAACAGGCTCCAACAGCCAATTCCCCAGCCATCTACAGACCAAAAACTAGAAGATCCTGATGGCGAAACATTCAGTCTTGATTTTGAATTATAACCGTCAGATGAAGTTGGCAACGGTAATTCCCAACTCGTGGGGTAATTATGTTAAAAAAGTTTTGAATTTAGCTCTAGTGTAAGTATTTCAGTATTTATGTACTATATAAGATGAGTTGATGTCAGCGATTCTACCAAACAGTAGATTTTTATTCTGGATTTCTATAAAAAAATAATGCCAGTACTAACAAGTAACCCTGTATGTACTAGCATTATTTAGTTAATTGGGTCTAGAACGGAGGTTCTTGATCTAGGTCTTCATCTGTCGAAGTAACGTTATCTTCGAGTAGTTCTTTGGCAAAATCGGGAGTTTCAGGCGAGTGAGGGGTTTTACTAACCTGGGTGAGTTCGTTGATGGGTTGTGCTGACATAAAGTTTCTGATTACGAATGTGGCAATCTTTTCTTTGTAATCACCCCTATTATCAACTAGCAAATCGAGATATCCTTCTGCTGTGCCGTGTACGCCTTCCCCCTGTTCGTTAATAACGACGGCAGGTGCGCCCTTGGAACGGAATGGCATTTCGTCAGCAACTACTCCCTCCTTGGAACGGTAGTAGAATTCGGCGATCCCAAAGGCAATCAAGGAACCTTCTTTGTCGTGGGTAGTGTTCACTGACTTAAGATTGATAGTTGCAGTATTATGAATCATGTTCGTTTTATTTGTAGATTGATTAGATGGTTTATCGCCTACGATTTATAGTCATAGGCGATTTGTAATTTCCTAAAAATTTGCGTTAGCTACAGTCTGTGTTTCGTTTGGTGCAGAAGTGGATGTAGATTCTTCCTTACGGGGTGAACCTAACAATTCAATAGCGTTGATTGTAATTACGGGTTTTTGCCGCATAGTGCCAGAATTTTTATCTGCCCAACGATCAAATCCAAACTCGCCAGTAATTGCAATTTGGGTTCCTTTACGAACGTAATTTCCAATCACTTCTGCTTGATTTCCCCAGGCGACTAAATCAAACCAAAGGGCTTGTTCACTTCTGTAGGGTGGTCTTACTGCAATAGATATTGAAGCCTTAACTGCGCCAGACTCGAAATATTTGAGTTCTGGTTCTTGTCCGCATCTGCCAACCAGCATGACTTTGTTGATATAGTTCATAACGCGAGGATTTATATATTTCTCTTATTGGTGCGTCAGCATTAGTTCTTTCAGGATTTATTATTTTGACGAGTTGTTTTATTTAAACCACATTCTTTTTTATTCATACTTATGAGTTATTTTTTGTCCTTGTTTATCGTAAAATTGTGGTTTTTACTAGGGAACCACAAGTTACCCTGTGCTATGGTGGTATCGCAATTAATATGGTCTGTATCTAAAAATTATAAGTAATGACTTATGCCTGAATATCTTCTCCTGAAGCGAGTAAGTATTTGTAAGCTGATGCTTTTGGCTTTGATGTGGATACAGTCGGATGAGGATAGCCAAAACCAGCTGACTTCTGACTACTCATCTTTTTTGCAGGTAGAAAATCTTACCTGGTTAGGAGAAACATCTGTTGGAGAAGATGTAGAGCATTTTTGTGATGTTTCAAATATAACTAGGATAGGCGTTTGGGGAGAAATCCTAGAACTAAAGTTAGTAGATTTAATTGCTGATTTACCGACTTGTTTGCACGATGCGTCATGGTTTGCCCTACTCGCAATTACCATGATGCTAGTAGATAAGGAACTAGACCGAATATGCGTGCATCCACAAGATAAGTATTTTGCCCGGACTATCGCGCTTGAAAGTTTAGCAGATTTAGGTGATTCTTACTTAGCCAAAGGCCATCCTTATTTAGATTTTCCTCTATCGTTAGAAGACGCTAAATCATTACAGCAGATTCCTTTGTTATGAGGTACATAATAGCCCCCTCATCGCTTGCGGGGAGGGGGTTGGGGGTGGGGTTCTTGTACCTCATGACACCGGGAAGTGCTGTACTGCCAGTTAATAGAAAGCAAGAGCTAGAAATCGACTTAGATAGATTTATTATTAATACTTATGAAGACGATTTTGATGATGAATCTCCAGATGTTAATGAGTTTTCACCCATCTATTTACAAGAGATTTTAAAAGAGTTTTTTACTGAATCTGATTGGCAGGGTGATATCAATCAAGAGGCTGTTGCCCAACTCCAACAGAAGTACGGTTCGCAGTATTCAGAAGGTGCGTTTTCTGCTGAAACTGAGGGACATGAACGTTGGGGGAAAACGCTTGTTTTTCTGAAACAGTTTATAGGTCTGGATTCCAGTTTTATCGAAAGCCAGAGCGATTTATTCCTTGATAATGAATCTCAGACGGCTGATTTACCTGATTACTTCTGTATCGAGTCTCATTTAGAACGTTGGCAAGACCGAACAGTTGTTTTATCACGGTTGGTTCATACTTTGGTTTATTTCATGCTGGTAGGGCAAAATTATCATCCCAGTCATCTGCAAGATTTGATGGCTATTCCAGCTTCTTCACGGGCGATATCCAGCTTACAAGCTTGTTTGGGTGTAGCTGCTTACAGAAGTGGTTATTACATGGCTGCTTCAAATATTCCTGAATCAGAAGTTGGGCGCAACTGGCTTTTAGAAAAAGCTTTCCCTAGCCTGCGTGATTTTTATCAAACAGGTCGGTTGAGTGGGAAGTAATAATTAATATTTTATTGTTAGTTTACAAATATAAATTTTTACTTATGAATAAATACTTATTTATAGGATTGTTACTCTTACTAATTGGATGTTCATCTCCAGAAAAAGAAGATAAAGTCTCGGCTATAGAATCGAATTCTTCACCTACGCCATCATTATCCCCAGCTAATGTTAATAATGCTACGCCATCGCTAAATCCAGAAGCGTTGCCTGATTTATCGAATAAAGAGAAGCTTGGAGAAGTTAATGCAGAGAACGACTTAATTGACTTGTTCTATTTTGATGGTAATGGTGTGAAAGTGAGTTTGACTATAGCAGCTGATAAAGGTTGTTTTGTCTACGTGCGGCGTAGTACTCCAGACCGAGTTGGTGAGGTTGAAATTGAGTCATTACGGCGCGAGAAATTGGGTCTGTGGCGTTCGTATAATACTCAGCGACTTCTAACTCAACCTGCTGGCAATAAACTAAAGGTTTATTCATCAAGTGAGGAACTTTCTTCTACTTATGAAAATCCTGCTGTATCACAAGAAATGCTTGTGGCAGTGAAGGAATTGAAAGAGCGTGAAAAATCGTTTAAATTACTTTTACGTCAGGACTTGAGGGCGAGTGATTCAGCAAGACGAATTTATTTCAATCAGTGTCAGAAATTAGGTAATTTTTATTATAAAGAAGAACTACCTCCTCTCACAGAGAAGGAGAGGAAGGACTTTGAAAAGAGTGTTGAAAAAAGTACTGAAAATTAGTTATGAGAACAGTGATAATTGCTCCATCTGAATATTACTTTCAGTTGTAGTTGCTTTAACAAGGTGTTTGTTCTTATTTGACGACCTTTTACCCCACCCTTCTTTCACAGCGTGTTTGACTACACGAGAACGAATATCAGCAGCCAGGGTTTCATAATCAGAGCGGATTTTGTCATACGAAACCGGAGTTGTACCAATCTTCTCCCACAGTTTATCGTATTTGAAATTCTCAAAAGGTCTGTGCCTGACGAGGGCATCATGACTTGCCCAGAGGTAAACATCTGTCCATTCAGATGAAAGCGGCACTTCAAAAGCAATTGGCATCATAAGTGCAACAACTTCGCTGCTAGAGGCGAGTTTACCTACTTCTCCCTTGTCTATCTCTTCTAGCGCTGCATCTAATCTATCGACTGCGATCGCTTTTCCTACCCAGGATGGAATTGACTGTTGCCAGCCGTTTTGCTGAGTCACAATTGGCCCGACGATGTATTGAACAATTTCACGACTTGCTCCTGCTAGATCAAGTAGACTGGCTGTTACAGCTTTGTTAATTCCTTGGCTGGTTAGTAGCTGAAGTATCTTTCTAGTGCTAGGAGTAAGAATTTCGCTAGCTTTTTGGCTTTTGCTGTTACGAATGGTTTCTTCGACATCGAATAAGCTTTGCTGCTGGTTCATATTCTTTCTGTGTAAATAAATACTGCCAGCTAGAAATAGTTCTAACTGGCAGTGCTTTTTGATAATGGGTGTGTTTTGCTATGGCAGAAGTAGGTTATCCCAAACGCTTCTAGGAGTAACGTGATGCAGCAATTGCTTCCTTGCTTGGGTAAATTTAGCTAGCAATTGAGTGTTTTTTAATTTCTGCCACCAGTCGTGTTGCAGGTAGGTAAGCAGCCATAATTGTGTCTCGTGATTCCAGCTTGAGATGGAGTTACTCAAACTGAGTGCGTTGAGAATATCGTCAGGAGGCACTTCTAGTTGACTTGTGATTTCTTTTGAGATGGAAGCTAACATTGTGATGTTGGCGATCGCTTGACCAGGACTACCTGAACTGATAGCTAGTATTTTTTCTGTTACCTCGATTTGTTGGTTTTTGAGAACAGAGATAATCTCCTCATCAGTTAACCTTTGGAAAGGTATGATTTGACACCTACTCTTGATAGTGGGTAATAGCTTTTGAGGATAGGACGAGATCAGGATAAATGTTCCAGTTTTCGGTTCTTCCAGCGTCTTGAGAAGTTTGTTGGCGGCGGTAGGGTTGAGCGTATCTGCTTCGTGGATAATGACCACCTTTTGCTTGGCCTTGACTGCACTAGTTGATAGAAATTCAATTACCTCGCGCACCTGTTCTACTCGAATAGCAGGTATACCTTTCTGCTGGGAGGCGTTTTCGAGATGGGTTGGTTTGATTTGTAAGATGTCTAGATGGTTATTTTCTCCTGCGATCTCAGTTGCGATCGCCAGAGCAGTTTTTCCTTTCCCTACTCCCTCAACTTGACTGCTAAATAGGTATGCAGGAGCAATTTTATTCTGTTCGATTGCTTCAGTCAGGAGAAGTTTGGCGGTATGCTGTCCGGTGATTTCTGTAAATGGGTTGTTTTTCATATCGTAGAAATTTCAGCAATTCGACTGGTTAGGTTGTCAACTCCGCTTTTGAGTTCGGCTTCGAGTTGTACAAGTAAAGTAAGGCTGTGTTTAAGCTTTTGAACGCCTACAAACTTGACTTCCTCTTTGAGGTAATACAATCTTTTGGGGTTTTTCAGTTCGGCTATTTCTGCAATCTTCGTATCAGATAATTTAGTTTCTACCCCAGCTTTAGTTATTAACCAAGTGCGGAAAATAGAGGTAAGTGTTGCTACTATTTTGAGCGGGTGTTCATTATTATCTAGTAGTTTAGATACCTGCACTATTGCTAAACTTGGATGGTTTCTTAACATCGCAATAGTAAGCTTTAGGTAGTCAGTATTATAATTACCAACGAGCTGTTTTACTTCCTCAATAGAGATTATTTTTCCACTTGCATAAACAGCAAGTTTAGCGAATTCGCTATTGGCTCGTGCAGCGTTATTGCCAATTGCTTCAGCTAGGTAATCGGTGACATCTGGAGTGAGTTTAACTTGATGGATGGCTGCATATTTTCCTATCAAGTTAACTATCCCCTTTTTATCCCAACTAGGGACGAGGCGAAACTCTTCTTGTTGGGCATATTTTAGGATAGTTTTTACTACTGTCCTGCGCGAATCTGGCTTTTTATTACCAGTAATTAGTAGAATGTTGCTTGAAGGTATTCGGGAAAGGTGATTTTCAAGTTCTTGGTTATTATCTTCATTTGATAAGCTTCCAATTAGAGAATCGCTGCCTGTATGAATAATTTTGTTACCTTCTCCAAAGGGTAAGGTCATAACCTCAGTAAAGACTTTGGCAGCAATATTTTTCTCATTTCCAGATAGCTTAACGTAATTGAAAGCTCTCCATTCCGCATGAACATTTTGATTCACTAAATAATCAATTTTTTGATTGAGTGAGTAGCTATCTTCGCCGTAGTATAGATATACAGTCATGATAGATTAGATAAACATTTATTGATCAGGCGTTAGTCGTAAGCGGTGGTTTAAAAAAAGAAGAGTTAGTGTTAACTCTTTCTATATCCTTAGTGTTTGTTATATAGCCGCTAGCAAAATATAGCGATCAGCAAATACTTACACTTCATTTTGTACTGGCTGTACTGACTTATGATTTGAGACTTTCTCAACAGTGTTTTTTACTGGTTGAGTACCCAAATATTTTCGCCAAGAATCCAATTGTTGGAGATACTCTATTACTCCACTAGAACCAGTTACCTCATATAGCGCAATAGCTGTTTCCCATTCCTTTAGGCTAGCTTTTTTCTTGGAAAGAATTTTGACTATAGCTCCTGGAAGTTTAGTCTCTTTAGCACTATCTAGATTTAGGTGTGATACGCTTTCTAGTAATAGTTCTTGTTCTGATAAAGGAACACCACCATCTTCGATATTCATAGTATGAAGTTGGGCACTAATTCCTGATAGAGGAAGAGTATGCTGAATTAATTTTTTAACTTTCTTGGTTTTAGCATTCCTCCTTTTTGGTTTAACGATAACTGGGTTGTTTGGTTCTGTAACTGCGTAACACTGGGGAAGTTCTAGAGAAAGTTGACCTGTTAAGTGCCATAATGCACTTCGTTTTTTTGGCGGGGTGATTCGGTACGAGAACTCGGCTGTTTTTCTCGCATCGCCAAATTTCCTGAGTTTGACCCGCATTTTGTAGCTGATAATTCCTTGAATATAGGTTTTTGGGTCTAATATTATTCGGTTTGTATTTTCCCACCACTCAATTTCAACAACGCGATCGCCATCTAATTCATAGATATTTCTAACTCTGGCATTAGGATGAGATGCAAGGAATGAGTTCACCCAAGCCCTTTGTTTTTTATTAAGCCTGGGCTTGCGATATGAGGATTTATTTTTCATTAGTTACTTTTCCAATTTAAGAATAATATCTCCACCAATCCCTCAATCAATTAAATAAATTAACCAGTGAGCTTTTGACTGATACTGGGTTTGATAATCTGATTTTTTACGGCATATTTTCGGTTTATGTGAACGCATCAAAATCACTTTTTACAAAGCCTGATTTACTTGCAAATATTTTTTATGATTTACAAACTGTTGAGAATTCATGAATTGAAAAAAGACTTGATATTTATTAGTTTAAGCGCTTTGATTAAATATCAAGTTTATTCATCTAGAAAAGAGATAACTGACGTTTATTATTTTCTAGTATTTCAGGATCGGCTATTTTGAGGATTTCTTCTCGCCTTTTTTCGATAAGGTCAAGATAGTATTGACGTGAATAGCTCTCATTAGTGCTGATATTAGTAATACCTCTGATTCCGTAATAGTAAATTACTACATCTCCAGGTTTTCCTAATTTAAGAAGTTCTTTTTCCCCAATACGAATTTTGCGAGTAATGGAGAGTTTTTCTATCGGGTATTTCCCTGATAAAATCGTATCCGTTCAGGGGGGGGTAAGTGACGCAACTGGGGAACGCTACGCTAGATTGGGCGGTACCGGGTA
>NZ_KK073766.1:168813-169226 GCF_000582685.1 [Scytonema hofmanni] UTEX 2349 | reverse complement strand
GACGTAGCTAGATCAACCAATTAAATCGCCTGTAACTCTTATTCTCTCGTTACCCCCCTGAACGGTTACAAACTTTTAAACGTCGATTCACATGTTCAATGGCAATCCGACGACTGGCCAAAGAACGATTGTAATCCTTATCTTCTGGAGTTAACTTGCCCTTTTTTGGTTTCTTTTTTGGTAAACGACAATTCCTATGTAACTTGCTAATACCTTGGTAGCCACTATCTTCTAAGCTCTCGGTTTCGGGATGAAAACGCACTTTACTATCGACGAACAACTTGTAGTCGTGTCTTCGACCCGAACCGTTGACAACACAACGAATTTCAAACCCACATTCCGCACTTCAATAAGTAACATAAATAAACTACATTCACAGTCAATGTAAAACTATAGTTTTTAACAATCAAGTA
>NZ_KK073766.1:110735-168713 GCF_000582685.1 [Scytonema hofmanni] UTEX 2349 | reverse complement strand
TGATCTAATTTTTACTCTCAAACTCTTCATTTTGGTAATTCATCTTTTTTGGGTATTTTATTTAATTCAGACTCATTTTCTCATTTTTATTCCTGAATTTATTGTCAATGCCCTATGAATTTCTATTTGTTACTGTTTGTTAATACTAGTTGTATTTATTACCAGATTAATTATGTGTTTATATTTAAAGGGTTTTTGCTGCTTATTACACTTGCTATGTACTACAAAATGAAGTGCGGAATGTGGGTTTTAATAAAATATCTTTAAAAGATATCCAAAACTGGTTTACTCACTGTTGTTACTGTACCTCACTAGATTAGGAAACGCTATATTGCCGTGAAAAAGATATTAATTCTGACTGCGAACCCAAAGAATACAGACCGACTGCGCCTGGATGAAGAGGTACGGGAAATTCAGGCGGCGTTGAACCAGTCCAAAAATCGAGACCAGTTTGAAATCATGACTCGTTGGGCCGTTCGAGTGGATGATCTACAGCCGATGCTGTTGGATCACATTCCTGATATCGTTCATTTCTCCGGGCATGGTGGGGGGAGCCAAGGATTAGCGCTGGAAAATGAACTGGGGCAGATACAGTTGGTCAGTGCTACAGCGTTAGCAGGGCTGTTTAAGTTATTTAAGGCGAATGTGGAGTGCGTTTTTTTGAACGCCTGCTATTCCGAGGAACAAGCAAAAGCAATTTATCAGCACATCAATTGCGTGGTGGGAATGAATCAGGCGATTGGTGATCGGGCTGCCGTTAAGTTTGCTAAAGGCTTTTATCAGGCAATCGGCAGGAGCAAGTCCTACGCAGATGCTTTTGAATTTGGCTGTAATGCCATTGATTTGCAGGGTATTCCAGAATCTTCCATACCAGTTCTTAAATATAAAACTGAGGAATTAGCCCCTCGGTTTGACGAAGTAAATCATCGACAAAACGTACCCGACCAAAACCAGAAAAATTTTCAATATGATATCTATATCAGCTATGTAGATCAAAAGCCTGATACTACTTGGGTTTGGGATGTATTACTACCTCGTTTAGAGCAGGCTAACTTACGAATTGCAGTATCTGGTGATATAGAAAGCCCCGGTGTGGCTCGTGTCGTCAATATTGAGCAGGGAATTAGGCAAGCGAAGCGAACAATTATTGTTTTGTCTCCGGCATATTTAGCGAACTACGAAGCGACGTTTGAAAACATCCTTGGGCAAACCATTGGGATTCAAGAAGGAACTTACCGTCTGCTGCCTGTAAAAGCCCTACCATTTGATTCCAGTCAGTTACCTACACGTTTGAGTATGCTGACAACTCTTGATCTTGCTCATCCTCGTCGAGCTGAGCGTGAATTTGAACGATTAATCCATGCATTAGGCGAATCATTACCGCAGATGTAATCGAGAACCACCATGAACAAAGAGTATGACCTATTTATTAGACATCTCCAAAATAGAAACGTTCTGTGGTAAAAGAGTATAAAATTATCTTTTTTATCACAAGAATATGACTGACATACGCGCGTTACATTCAAAACAACGCCCAAGAAACACAGCGATTAGTAGGTGTAAAGTATGAGCAACTAGAACAACTGATAAAACAGGCGATCGCCTCCCGCAGGTCGGAGCATTATCACTCGTTTTTGTCCGACTTCAGAAAATCGCGTTACTCTCTACAGATATGCAAATCGCTTGTATCTGGGGTATGGGGATGAGTTTTTAGATAATCCTGCATCCAATTACAGCCTAATGTCAGCCAGTGATCTAAGCTCAGATCATCGTCACTCGGATCGTCTAGGTTCCAGAGAATTGTGCTGTTATCGTCACTACCAGATGCCAAAATTGTGCCATTGGGACTGAAACTCAAGCTCATTACATATTTACTGTGTCCAGGAAGTTCAGAAATGAATGTTCCATCTAGCTTCCAGAGGAATATTTGACCTCTCTCATTACCAGAGGCAAGATATGACTTCTTGGGGTTAAAGCTTACCTTAGTAACTGGAGAGCTATTTTGACTTAGGCTTTTTATTAATTTTACTGAGGTTCCATCAATCTTCCAAAGCTTCACTGAACCGTCTTTACTAGTAGCAGCAATCATTTTATTATCAGGGCTAAATTTTACATCAAGAAGGGGATAAGGATTTTCTTGAAGTTCTTTAAAGAATTTAATCAGAGTCCCATCTGTTTTATAGAGGTTCACAAAGCCATCAATACCACTACTAGCAAGCATCTGCCCGTTTGGACTAAAGCTAACGGCATAAGCAATTCCCTTGTGTCGCTTGAGCATTGGTTCTGTTATTAGAGTGGCCTTTAGTCGATTACGATCTAGTTGCCAGAGTTTTATTTCATCACGATCAGCGGTCGCAATCATCGAGTTATTTGGACTAAAACTGACATCCGTAAAATCTTTTTCTCCTTTTCCGAAAATTGGGGGGGAGGGGAGAGGCGTGCCATCCTCATTTAATTGCCAGACATTAATCTCACCTGTTTGATCTTCATTGGAACTGGCAGAGGCAAGTAATCGACAATTTTCTTCTTGGCTAAAGGTGACTTTTTGGATTGTACTTTGAGGATGCCCCTTCTTTTCCTTTACAGACAAAGTATTCATCAGCGACTGATCTAGTCTCCAAAGCTTTACAGTATCGCTGTTAGCAGCAGCAAGTATCGGAGTATTAATATTAGGACAAAAACTGACACTATTGGTTGGGGTATCGTTATTTAAGACAGTCAACCGTTGGTTTTTTAATTCCCAGAGCTTGATAGTATTATCATTGCTAGCCGAGCCAAGAGTTTGCCCATCTTTACTAAAGGTAACGCTCGTAACATAGTTGCTATGTCCAACTAATGTCGTTGGTGACTTTTTCTTCTTCCAATCGCCATCATGTTGCCAAAGTTTTACGGTGTTGTTCTGACCACCAGAGGCAAGGTTACCATCTCGACTGAAGCTAACACTTCTAACCCCACATACATTTTGATTCTGTTCATCACAAAGCTCATCCGTTAACGTTGTTATTAAAGCTTTTTGATTGCCATTTAGTTGCCAAAGTTTAACTGTTCCGTCGAGGCTACCAGAAGCTAAAATTTGACCATCAGGACTGAAGTCAACGCTAGTAACTTCATCCTTATGTTCATCAAAAACTTGGATTACTTCGCCTTTACCATCTTTCCACCGCCACAGTTTAACCTTTCTGCCATAGCTTGTGGCAATAATTGGACTAATAGGGTTAAAACTGATGCTATAAACTTCATAGGGGTCGTTAGGATCAGTTAGGCTGGCTATTAATTCGCCATCTAACTGCCAGATCTTCACAGTACCACCCTCACCAGCCGCCGCAAGAAGTTTACCATCTCGACTGAAGCTAACGACGAACACTTGTTTAACTTTTTCTTTAGAAACACTCAAGGTTTTTCGCCAATTTTCATCTTCCTTCCAAGTACCATCTTTTTTTTTCCAGAGTCTCACTATCCCGTCATTGCCGCCAGAAGCTAAAATTTGCCCATCGCTATTAAAGCTAACACTGCGTACAGTATCTTTATGACCTTCCAATAATGTGCCAATTAGTTCACCATCATGCTTCCAAAGCTTAATAGTGCCATCCCCACCGGCTGAGGCAATTGTCTGTTGATCGGGACTAAAGCTGAGGCTACTTATCACGCCATCATGCCCCTCTAAGCGATTTTTTTCCTTGACCCAGAATACTGACTCAGTCAAAGCCGTCATGACGTCAGCCTTAAGTTGGGTCTCTGCGTTGCTCCAAGGCAATCCTACCTGTAAAAGTGGGTGCTTCAAACGTGTACTAGCTTTTAACGCATCAAGCAGCGCGTCAAAAGAAAACCGATTTGACGTAAATTTTGCTTTTGAAGATTCGCTCAAAGCTTTAATTTGACCAATTTCTGCATTTCTCCACTGAACCCCAGCAATGATTGCAAATCCAGTTATAAATACTATGTAAGCCCCTAAAATTATTTTTCTTACTTGAGCCGCTTGCCGACTAGCTTTTATTAATTCATATGAGGGTAAACTAAGTTCAAATTCGGTAGCATTAGAACTCTTGAGTCGTTTAACCTCTTCTAGCTCTGCTGTATCTAACAATCCTCCTTTCTTATTAAGCTTAATCCAATCCTGAGCTTTGGCTTCTAGGCGACGACGAGTTTGTTCTGCCTCTTTGCGCTCAGCAATCCACTGCTGCAAGGTTGGCCAGCCACTAATCAAGGCTTCATGGGCAATGTCTACCTGGACGGTCTGTTTTTTCTCATCACTGGTTAATGTCAATAGACGGCACTCTGCCAGATGATTCAAAATATTGTTAAACAGCGTTGGATCATCGTTAGTTATACGTAAGGCTTCTACAGGTTGCTGACGGCGAGTATCCGCCCGTCCTTCTCCGAACTGGATCAATCGCAGAAAGATACGGCGGGGAATGTTTTCTGGATCGACATCTAGATTAGCTAGAGCAGCATCAGCTCGGCGAGCGATCGCTACCTGTAATCCCGTCCGGCGGCCACTTCCCAATGTACCATAAGCTTTCCGCGTTAGCATCAGAGCTTCGTAGGCTCTCAGCGGCAAAAAGCGGCGTTCTACCCGTTCCCACAACAGTACAAGGGTCTCCTGCACTAATGGCAATACGCCCGGTTCTCCAACGGCATCTGTCACTAGCCGTTCTAATAAAGCAGGTTCCACTAAGACTCCGACATTTTCGGCTGGTTTTAGGATGGCTTGCCGCAACCTGACTTCATCTAGAGGTGTTACCTCTACTCGGTTAGTCTGAATTTTGCGCCAAAGGGGTGATGTCATCAAATCAGCATAAAAGTCTGCTCGAACGGTCAAAATTAGATAAATATCGGGAATTCCAGCAAGTTTAAGCAGGGCTTGCTGGAATTGAATTGCTTCAGCACTAGTAAAAGTGAACACTTCCTCAAATTGGTCTACAATCAGTAGTAACCGTTTGGCGTTAGCTTGAGTTGCTAGTGCTTGCGATAGCGCTTGGGCAGGATTCTCTAGGTCAGTGTTTAGAAGGGTTTTTAGTTGAGTTAGAGGAGTTTCGCCAGGACGTATTGAGCAGATTTTCCAGATGTCGGAGTTAAATAGCCCAGTTCGGTACAGCGCCGGAACTAGCCCAGCAAACACGAGGGAAGATTTGCCGCTGCCAGATGGTCCAATAACTGTGACAAAGCCTTGTAGTCGAAGTTTGTCTAAAAGTTCTTCAATTTCCTGATCTCGTCCAAAGAAGCGATCCCCATCTGCTTCAGAGAAAGGCACCATACCTGGATAAGGGCAGGCTGGCTTAGTTGAAACTGTTGGTACTGGGTGTTGCAAATCGGTGCAAAGGCGCACGATTACTGATTCCCATTGGTCTGGATTCGTTGCATCCAGCTTTACCAATGCATTCAATCGTGGTGGCAATTGAACCGACTGGTACACAAGTGGAATCACAGGCCAGGTCTGTGATTCTAATCCATACGACTGACTTAATAAATCCACGAACAGATTAAAACCATCTAACAAATATGCTGGAGAAATGACTAACAGCGTACGATGACTGCGTTGAATTGCGTTTTCAAATTCCTTGATTCGAGGAACCCCCAGCGCAAATGCTCGTTCAGAATGAAAATGCACACCCGATTGGAGCAGCGCATTTTGCAAATAACCTTCGACCCATTCGTAGTCTGCTTGGGCATAAGAAATGAATAGGTCATATTGCGGTGTTCCTGCCATTTCGACCTGTCCTAGTTGCTTTCTGTAGCTGGGCGATTTGTGACGGCGTTAAAGAGTTTTTGGCTGGTAGAGGCATAATTGCTTTTAAACAGCTATATCTTCTTATTATGCAAGTTTATCGCCAATTAGCTTACCTATTACGAGGTCTTCTTATGATGTCGTTTGGTCCGGCTTGGGGTGATACCTGCTTACAAGTAAAGGGATTCCTAAAGGTATTTATATCAATATAATAGTCAGTATTCTCTATCCTATACACTGTAAGCCACGCATCTCTTCGGATATATATTCGGTACACTTTTATTCTCGGAGATATGTCACCCTCCTCCTCGAGATCAATATCTCGGGGACCGTTAACTATCGCAATCGTTTGTCCTAAATGATTAAATATAGCAGCACTTTTACCAGAATTTAGTGTACAAAATGCTCTCGCATTGGCTTTAGGAGAAGCCACAACTCCTAATGCAAGATAGAAGAATAAGCTATACCCAACAAGAGGTTTAATGGCTCTTGACTCTCTAACTATACGCCGAAAATTAATTGTGCCGAGATACTTAATTATCGCTGTTTTTTGTTGTGTAGATGTTTTTTTCACAATTAAGAAGAGTAATATTAATTTTGATTAGTACATTATTAGGTTGCGAGTCTCTCACTTGACGTTTAAATTCTTGCATAATTTATTATCAAAATCTACCAAAAAAAAGTAAAAGCTATAAAAGTTCTATCTAAAGATAGATAACAAATTTTATGATATTCAATTAATCAAATAATGTATGTAGTTCTAAGTCACCGTAACTTATGCAATTTTGAAGAAATTTTGTAATAAAACGTTGCACTAAGTACAGCGTTTCATTAATACGAGCGCGAATTTCTCCATAATCTGCGCTGCTGTAGATGACCATTGCAACTGAGTAAGAGCGATGGGAGCTGCAATAAGGCAGGCAATGAAGGTCGAGTTACGCCCAATGCCTTCCCAATAGCTGTTACTCCACGGTATGCTCGCAAGTTTCCAGCCACGCCACTTCGCCACGAAGGGCGATCGCCTCGATTAACTTGGGGTGCTGTTGTAGTTTGGCACTAGACCCGTCCTAAAACTTGCAAGCCAATATTTACAAGGCTTTGAGACCAATCCTTGCAGATTCTCTTTAAACGTAACAATTAGGGTTTGATATCGTTACTGATAGTTTAGAGCCAAAAAATGAAGTTATGCATTCGAGGCGATCGCTAATTGTTATTAATGATAATTACCTCGTTAAAACTAAAGTACCAATTCGTAGCCTAACCAAACCGCAAACTGTTAAAATTATTTCTTTATAGATATTTGAGTGCAGGCAAAATTTTTGTGAAGTTATTTTAAAAATTCTCACAAGCCTGATTAAATGTTCTATAAATATCCGTTTGCTTGACAGAATTTTATTTTCTGTTTTTTGTTGCTCGGTTAGTTGCTGTTTTCGTTTTTTCTTATGGGGAGTCGTAATATTTTTACCACCTTGATATCCTTTATCCCCCTCAAATTTTTGTTCATAATCAAATTTTTTCTGTTGTTCCCTAAATAAATTGATGTCTGATGTTGGCCCAGGAAATCCTACTGCTACATCAACAATATCTTTGCCATTTGGCAGACCTACTAATTGACTTTTTAAAGTATGTTGTTTTTTCTTCCCTGAATAAAACTTTTTTTGTTCTTCATTGTCAGACGGTCTATCAATAGGCTGTTCTAAGCTATCTACTAAGAGTTGAAAATTTGTCAATATTTCTTGTACAATCATGAAATCTCCTTCTGAATCCTCCATCTGTTCTAGTAAACTTGATGGCAGAATTTCTCGGATGATTTTTATCCAGTAATGAAAAGTAACATGAGCTTCACTTTTAGATACACCAAACAACATCCCTAGTATTTCAAAGGTGGGTATCTGTCTTAAATAAAACAGGCATAGACATATTTGCTCGGAAATTGATAATATTTCTTTCCGGCCTCCCCCAGGATAATTAATCCTGACTTTTTGCTTTTCTTTTTCCTTCTGGATTTGAAGATGTTCTTTTAAAGCTGATTGAAGTAACGCTTGAAACTGTTCGTAACTAATGCCCAAAATCTGTTTTGTTCTCGATGGGTATTTTTGGATATAATCGAAGACAATACACATTTTAAATCAGAGTGGTAGATTTCCAATTTTAATTTTTACCACTTTTTTGTGCCTAGATTATATTTTGGACAGGTCTAATGAATTCGGTGTGCGATCGCAAATGCCAAACTGCGTAACAGCGGCAAGTTGGAAGAGGCGGCGATGAGCGTTTTACAACATATTGGTCAGATTAAACGCCCATATTTAACACCGCTGGAAGAAAAGCTGTTGAGCGTGTTGGAGACTGTGTATGAGGTTGAAACACAAGCAACTGAGGGTAAACAGCCACAGAGCGGGTACTCTTGAAAAATGAATGTTTAAGATGCTTGTTGGGCAATGCTTTCAGCCTTAGCGTACAATCTTCCCGTTTTGGGTGCGACACGATGACGCTCGGTAGGTTAGAGATAGAATTTAAAATTTGTTAAAGATTTGCGCGCAAACTGCATAAGTAGCTTCTTTACACACCCATATATATTAATTTAATTCAGTAAAAATCAAAATTTCATAATCTATCTTTAGAGATATTTTTATAATAATTGCTCTCTTCAACGAAATTTTTGATGGCAGGTTATGTAAGATTATTTTGAATTATGTTCAAGCAAAAATTAAGCAATGCATCTTTTTTGGTGGATTTTAGTTTCTAGCGTCAATATTTTATTTTTGGTTACTTTTTATGACACAATATATTTGACTGATATTTCAACGGCAATTTTTAGTGTCAGCAATATACTAGTAGCGGTTATAGTCCGTAATGAACTAATTCTACATTTCTTATATCGTTTGGCAGTATGGACTTCGGTAAAGATTGTTTATGGCAAATACTATTTTAATAGTAGCGTTCATTACATCGGTGGCATTCACGCCTCATGCGCTACTTGGGGTTTTATATGGCTACTTGTTGATCAATTCCAGCAGTTGGGAAACCCAAGCGACCCTCTATCAATTGCAACAGAGAGCGACCCCATATCAATCGCTACATCTAGTATATTGTTAACACTTTTATTTATTATTATCCTCACCGCTACCCCCCCATTCCGCCATAAGTTCCATGACACGTTTGAAATAAACCATCGCTATCTTGGATGGTCTTGTTTATCGATTCTTGTCTTTCATCAAATTAGATTTCAATTTATCATCGCTCTCAACCAAGCTTATCCTTTAGAAACTTTATTAATTAATCCAGTTTTACTCATGGTAGCGGTGATGGTCTTCAGTATATTTTTGCCCTGGATAAGCGTACAGTGTTTCCATAATTTTAAGATGCATTATCCTTCTGAAGGGGTTTTAGTTGTAACTTTTCCAGGAAGCGCTGATGTAGGGACATTTGCTCGAATTAGTCTAGATGGTGTTGAATGGCATTCCTTTTCTGTAGCAGAAACGAGTAAGAGCAAACAAACGGGCAAATTAGAAATTAATTTAATAATCGGTGCGGTAGGCGACTGGACTAAAAATTTGATTCGGCAAGTTGAAAAAGGAAATTTGCCCAAACGGTTATGGGTTCGTCGAGTTAAGCCTCCCGGTTTTATGTTCTCAATTAACGCTTATTCACGAGTAGTTGTAATCGCAACTGGTGCCGGAATTGCACCAGTAATACCTCATGTTATAAAAAATGGTCATAAACTTTGTATTGTGTGGATTGCTAACGAACATGAACAAACTTACGGCAAAAAGATTTGGTCTTTGCTTGACTCTCATCCGAGGTGCAATATTTTCGATACAGCAATACATGGTAGACCAAATGTAGAGCAGCTAGCTCTTGACGCCGTTCGAGATTTTAGGGCGCAAGCTGTATTTTGTGTATCCAACAAAGCGGTTACTGAAAAGGTGGTCAAGACTTGTTTGGGGAAAGGTATTCCAGCTTATGGAGCTACATGGGATTCATAAAGCTGCCGCAAGAATAGTTTGCTGCTTAAGACATGAAATTACGTTTTTCATGAAATTAATTAAAACATCTTCACAGAAAATTATCCTTTCAATTCTAGTTCTCAGCTGTGTAGCTGTTATTGGAGTTAGGCTGAGACGCAACTTTTCTCAAATTCGTAGTGTACAAGCTTTTGTTAACGGTGAAATCATTTTTGTGCGGGCAGCCATTCCAGGTGAGCTAGAGTTGAAAAGTGAGAAAATTAAGTTGAGCAACCAACTTGAGAAAGGTGCACTAATCGGTACAATTAAATCTAGTGTCGAAAATCCACGAGTATCAGTCCTTAAAATTGACTCTTCACAATTGAAAACTCGCCTACAGGATGTTCAACAGCAAATCTCTGGTGTAAAACAGCAAATTAGGAATCGTTTGAAATTGATGAAGTTGTTTAAACAACAAACTAACATCCAAAAAAATCTTCAGCGTAACTATGCTCGTCAACAGATAAAGCAGTATGAAGGGCAACAGATTCAATCACAAGCTGTAGAAAAACTAGCGCTTGCTGAAGCTAAACGCTATACTTTCTTAAGTAAAGAGGGGGCAGTTTCCGGGAGCAGGGCTGAAAGCGAAACCGCAACAGCAAAGCAAGCCGAAGGTAAAGTCAAGGAAATTCAATCACAAATTGAACAAGCCAAACTTGCTTTAGAGGCAACGAAAGCCGGACTTCAATTAGAGGGAACTCGCACCTTAAGTTATCCTGAAACGCGCGTTTACGAGCTTGAGGTAGAGTTGACAGACCTTAAGCAACAAGAAAAAAACCTAGAAAAACAACTGCAAAGCATTCAATCACAACTCGTCAGTACTAGTAAAGAATTACAGGTTCAGCAAATAGTCTCAGTGTTAGCACCGACAACAGGTGTGATTTGGTCAATTGATACTCAGCCACAGGAGAAAGTTGAAGCTAACAAATCAATTATTCAGTTACTTAACTGTAATAATCTTTGGGTAGAAGCATTTGTTTCGGAGACGGATGCGAATAAACTTGTTATTGGACAAGCAGCAGAAGTTGTTTTTAGTGGGTTAAGTAATACTCAATGGAAAGGACGAGTAGAGACAATTAGAGCTGGTACAGGTCGCATTCAAGTTGGGCAATATGTTGTAGAACCACCGCCAGAAATTGCCCGCCGTCAGCTACCAATACGGGTAGCGACAGTGCGAATCAAAGTTGATTTGCAGAAAACCCCCAGTTTTAGCAATTTTTGTCTGGCAGGAAGGAGTGTAAACGTTCGCTTTCTCGAGCCAAATTCCTTTCCCTTTTAGCAATTTACGCCTTATGTTGAATTATTTGCTGTATCAAAAAAACTTCCACAAGTCATGGATTCCAGATAGCTGGTGGGATTGTGGATGCCGAGCAGTTCAAAGCCAGCAGATTGGGGGAGACATTTATAATACAGACAACCAAGAACACCCCGATTAAGCCCATGCCAGAGTCAGACGACCCCAAAAAAGTTTCTAATAACGACTTACGGAATGCCCAATTTGGTGGTGGGTTTATAAATGCTGAGAACGTTAACGCCCAACGTATAGGCGGCGACATTTGGAATTTTTTCTTGGGGCAACAAGCAGCACCAGTAGGTAACCCGGCTCGACCAAAGAATCAACGGATACTACTAGCCGCAGTCAAGTTAGAAGTAACAGCACGGTTAAGGCAATCTCTACATAATGCCGTACTGATTAATTTAGGGAAGGAGTCACAACCGCAACAAGTAAAGCGCCCTTGGGATGCAGAAATCAAAATAGGATTAAAACCACCCGAATCACTTGCAGAAACCACCAGCATTAAAGATGTTTTTGACGATAGTGTGATCGCAGGCAAATTACTCATCCTTGGTGCGCCCGGTTCTGGTAAAACAACTACCATGCTCGAACTTGCTCAAGTATTAGTTAGCCGTGCTGAAGATGACCCCAATTACCCCATCCCGGTGTTGTTCAACTTATCTTCTTGGAAGAGCGATCAGCAATCAATGAGTGAGTGGTTGGTAGTTGAACTGAAATCTAAATATGGCATTTGGGTTAATTTAGGGAAAGAGTGGATAAGAAATTATCAACTCCTGCCCTTGTTAGATGGGTTGGATGAGTTGGAGAGTAGGCGACAGGAAGCTTGTGTGCAAGCGATTAATCAATTGTTGCAGAGCGAGTCTCGTCCGCAGTACTTAGTAGTTTGTTGTCGGCAGGAAGAGTACAGTAACTATCAGACGAAGCTGCAATTATCTAGAGCAATTTGCCTGTGGAATTTAGATGATAAACACGTACAGAATTACTTGTTGCAAATAAACCGTGAGGACTTATGGAAGGTTTTACAAGATGATGAAACATTATTGGATTTGTGTAAAACACCTTTTTGGTTAAATATTTTAGTGCTATCAGAGCAAGAGCTATCATTCAAGAACTGGAAACTGGTGTCTAGAGAAAATCGATTGGAAGGCTTACTGAATGCCTATATACGGCAAATGTTGAAGCCGAAGGTAGAGAGTCGAGCTTATAAGAAACACCAGGTTCCAAGTAAAAGACAAACGCAGAATTGGTTGATATTTTTGGCATCGCAGTTAGGAAAAGAGTCAAAAACAGAATTTGCCCTGGAAGAAATACAATCTACTTGGCTACTGACAACTAAATCTAAGCAGCTTGCTGCGCTGATCGCTGGACTACTCACTGGGTTGCTTGCTGGGCTGAATTGGTTGCTGATATCCAGTCTTGGCTTTCTCCAAACCTGGGGAATTATACTAGATATCTCATCAATCTTTTGGCTGAGTCTTGCTCTGATTATCTTCTGGTCAAGTCTTGGTATACTTATTTACTTACTTGTGGGACTGGAAGAAAAAATTCAACCGATAGAAATTCTTCAATGGTCTTGGAAAAAGTTAATTAAAAAGTTAATTAGTGTGGCAAAAATTGGGCTATTTTTTTTATTGCTATTATTACCATTTTCTGTGTTAGACCCAAATTTGCTCCTGATTTCATTACCAATTGTAGGAACATGGATGTATATTTGGTTGACAGAGGGGTTGAGTGCAGCGTTGATTGAGGCGCTTGATGGAAGAGATATTGAAAACAAGGTTATTCCAAATCAAGGTATTTGGAAATCAGCAATAAACTACGGAACTATCTGGTTAAGTTATGGGGTTATGAGTACGTTAATTGGTGCGTTAATTGGCGCGTTAATTGGTGCGCTAATTAATGGTCTGATAGCTGGTTTGTTCTTTGGACTAGATACTGGACACAGGGCTGGATTAAATGGTGGTGGTAAAGCTTGTATTCAACATTTAGCACTTCGTATCCTCCTAAAAAGTAAAGGCTACATCCCTTGGAACTACGCCCGCTTCCTCGACTACTGCACTGATCGCTTATTCCTTCAACGTGTCGGTGGTCGCTATCGCTTCATCCATAAACTGCTCCAAGACCACTTTGCTCAAATGCCGTTTGACCGAATAGTTGACTGACTCCACCCAGAATAAAGGTGCGATCGCACCCTGTCTGCTTGAAATTGTGCGATCGCCTAAATTCCCGTTTGATTCTCAACAAAGGAACTTTAACAGCATAACGGACTGAACTTTGTTATGATTCAGAACTGCGGCATTCGCTGAACTGTCTTTGCGTTACTGCCTATCCAGCCCTTCAAACATGCAAGCGTCCGCCTCAGACTGATGCCGCCATTAGCGACAGGCTGATGTTATTTCTGGAGTCCTATGTCTTTTTCTACACTCGGCTTGTCCAATGAAATTATCCGTGCTGTCACCGAGCGGGGATACACCAAACCCACGCCAATCCAGGTGCAGGCAATTCCTGCTGTATTATCAGGTGGCGATCTACTAGCTGGTGCCCAAACGGGTACTGGAAAAACTGCGAGTTTTACCCTGCCGCTCCTGCATCAGTTGTCGTCGTCCGACAATAGCTTCAAAAACAACAAGAGTGGATACGCACCGATCCGGGCGCTAATTCTGACCCCAACTCGCGAACTCGCCGCACAGGTACACGAAAGTGTGTATGAGTATGGTAAATACCTGAAGTTGAGATCGATGGCGATGTTCGGTGGTGTCAGCATTAATCCGCAAAAACAGCGTTTGAGAAATGGCGTAGATATTCTGGTTGCTACGCCAGGACGGCTTCTAGACCATGTGCAGCAGGGTACAGTGAACCTGTCAGGTATTGAGGTTTTGGTGTTAGATGAAGCTGACCGAATGCTAGACATGGGCTTTATTCGTGATATACGTCGCATAGTTTCGCTCCTGCCCAAACAGCGGCAGAATTTGCTATTTTTCGCCACATTCTCGGACAAAATTAAGGCACTTGCCGCAGGGCTGCTCGATCGCCCGACAATGATCGAGGTGGCACGCCGCAACGTTACAGCCGACACGGTAGCACAGAAAGTATACCAGGTGGAGTACGGCAAGAAGCCCCAATTACTTGCTCATCTGATTAAGCAAGATAAGTGGTATCAAGTGCTGGTGTTTACCCGCACTAAGCATGGGGCTGACCGTTTGGTTAAGCAGTTGACACAAGACCGCATTCAAGCGCTGGCAATTCATGGCAATAAGAGCCAATCGGCACGTACCTTCGCTCTAACAAAGTTCAAGAATGGTACTTTACAGGTACTGGTGGCAACAGACATTGCTGCGCGGGGTCTTGACATCACTGGGTTGCCCCATGTGGTCAACTTCGATCTGCCCAATGTACCGGAGGATTATGTTCATCGTATTGGTCGCACTGGTCGTGCTGGTGCTTTAGGTGAAGCTGTATCGCTGGTGTGCGTTGATGAATATCAAATATTGGCGGATATTGAAAAACTGATTGCTATTAGGTTGCCGAGAGAAACGATCGCAGGCTTTAGACCCAACCCACCCGAATCGTCCGAACCAATTCAAGATATAAGTAAACACAGACCAAAAACCGGACGTAATCAACAAACCGCTCTAATAAGTGCGAAATCGTCACCACAAACATCGGCTAAAAAATCGGCAGCGCGAACCGTAGTCGGTGGTCAGAAATCTGGTACGAAGAAACCAGGCTCGCGCCGTTCAGCTAAACGCGATCGCTGATCCAGGTTTCCATTAAAAATCTGCGATAAGCGAGGATACGGCGATCGCGCCATCACTCACACCCCGATCTATAAGGAAAGCGACGGATAATCTGAAATGCCGATTCTGTTGGGACATTCAAAGCTAAGTGGTCGATGTGTCCCCGTCCAAACATGTCCTTAGACCCAGAACTATGGACATTATCAGGCATCTCTGCTGCATGAAGCACGCTCTGTGGTCCAGCCCGTAGAAGTGCGTGACGAAAGGCTGGGGTCGTCTCTTGAAAGATTACTGGCATCTCGAATACATCAGTATAGAAGTCGATAAAGCGGTCGATATCCGCTGTAATCACTGCGCCGCATGAAGCTAAATTTGGCTACTTGTATCTACGTCTATATTCCCACGGATAAGTCTAAATTTGGACTTGACCACACCCCAGCACGGGATGCGATCGCTATGCACTGAGCTTGTCCACCTGGTGATCGATATGCGGGGCGAGTTGGCATTGCCGTTTACTTTTCCTCGCTTTTATCTCAAGAATACAAGCGAGGAAATTTTATCAGCGTACTCGTGTGCCGCAGGTATCGCCTGCAATATTTCTGAAAGTCGCTCCATGTGTCTTGCTCTAAGGTTCTTCAGAAGAATCTTGGGAGGAAATTTTTTGGCGATCGCATCCAATATTGTTGATATCTGGTCAGGGCTAGATAAACTCACTTGATATACAGTCGTAGCATGAACTTGATTACTACCTATCACCACTTGTAATCCAGATCCGCCCAACAGATGCTTGATTAATTTGGCTTTTCCCTCAGCATCCAAGCGATCGCAATTTTCCTAAATCAACCTCACCTTTATCTACCACAATAAGCGCCTAACCGTATATTAACAAGTTTCTTAGGCAATCATACGGCTACTTGCAGGTCACTATTATCCGTGTTTTTCCTGGACATGGCTCCTGGTTGTAATACCCATGCTGCGATCGCTTGCAGTATCTCAGCCTTTTCTTTGGGTGTTGCAGATTCAATTAATTGAATAGGCGTTAACTCAACCACTCCTATTCTCGCTAGTGCCGGAATTCTACAACTTTCTGGCAGGGCATGAAGGATTTTGAAGTAATTGCCAGCTTTTAGGTCGTTTTTGCCATCAAGAAACTTACTGATAGTACTCTCATGAACACCAGCTCTAACAGAAATCTCTCTTGCTGTTAGACCACTGTCATTAATTGCTGTAATTAATATTTCTTGATGCTTATCCATATTGAAACTACTTGCTTTCTTTCAAGTTATTGAATATTATCAAATGTATCCCGGAAATACAATCTAGCAAAGAATCACACTTGCTTGGTGACGTTGGGGTGACAGTTTTGTGAAGTTTTAGCAACTTTACAACAAAAGACTAACCTTGCTTGCATATGCACTCTAAGAACAGAAACTCATTTTAATTCCATTATGACAGACACAAAGATTCAGGGAAAGCTTTTGTCAATTCCCAAGGGTTTTGCCCACGCAAGACTGGCGTTGGCTCAAGCTGCCTTTGAAGGGGTGCAGTAGCCATGCCTGCTAAAAAGCCAAGTCAAGAAAAAATAGAATCCGTCAAAACAAGATTTCAAGTTGTGGAATCAAAGGTTTTAGATTCAAATAAAGAAAAGTTTTTTAGGCTTCCTTATGGTACTGCGTTAGAAGCTATTGACGCTGACTTATCCAAAACAGCTTACCGCCTCTGGATTTACTTGTCTGCTAACTATCCATTTGGCGATTGTGATGTTGAATTACCAAGTCAAACAGAATTAGGCATACGCTTGGGCGTATCTAGACAAGCTATTAATATCGCTGCCGCTGAAATTCAAGCCGCCGGTCTTTGGGATTTTTGGGCTGACAAATGGAAAGGCAGAAATCTCAAAGGCTATGGTGTTTCGGATTCAGAAGGTGTCAAAAAAAATCGACAGGTGTCGAAAAAAGATGACACGGTGTCGAAAAAAGATGACACCAGGTGTCGAAAAAAGATGACACCAGGTGTCGAAAAAAGATGACACCGTGTCAAAAAAAATCGACACCGTGTCGAAAAAAGATGACACCTGATGAGCCGGAACCCTTGCCAAATAACGATTCCAGCACTCCTCAGACTATTCAGACTTATTCAGACTTAATAAAGACTCTCTCAGAAGGCGAGAGAGAGAGTTTTTTAGAATTTGGTAACAAGAAAGCAGAAGAACTTAAAAACCCCCCAGTGCAATTACCCCTCAAATGGATTGAAGTCCATTTTGAAGAGTTGCGGTCGCAGTGGGAAAAACACAATAGTACAAATGCACCAACACATTGCGGGGCGGCGGGTAGTACAAATGTACAGAACTTTGAAAGTTGGGATGGCAGCACTCATGAGGGGCAATACCACACATTGATGAATCTTGGTTTAGTTAAGTTTTGTGAAAACGCCATTTCCAAAGCTTGGTATGAGTGGGCTAGAGCCAAACATCCAGAAAGGTTTATCGAAGTTCCTGAGTGACAAAAATCATAAACACTGACTCTGCTGCCAAAATTTATACTTTCATAAACTTATGTACGCAAACCAAGATAACGTGCTTCAATTTGCCTCGGCTGCAAGCAAGATACCACCGCAGTGCTTAGAAGCTGAAGAGGCGATACTAGGGGGCATAATGCTCGACCCTAATGCAATAATGCGCGTGCGTGACCAATTGAAAGCGCACCACTTTTATATCAGCGCCCACCGGGATATTTATCAAGCAGCGATTAGGCTTAATGCCCTTGAAAAACCTACAGATATGCTTGTGGTTACGTCCTATTTATCGGATAACAATTTACTGCAAATTGTAGGCGGTCGCACCAAGCTATTTAATTTGCTGGAAAAATGCGTTAGCGCGGTCAACATTGACGCGCTAGCTGATTTGGTTATAAGCAAGTGGAAGCGCCGCGAACTAGGGCGACTGGGTACTATTGCAATGGAATTGCAACACAAATCAGACGACGAAGTACCACTAGAACAGGCATTTGAACAGTTACAAACCCAGATTTACAATTTGCAACTTGGACAAAACCCCGCGCATAACACAAGCCATATATCTCTTGTGATGATTGATACCTACCAACAGATAGAGTCGTGCAATTTGGGGTTAACTTTACCCAGTATCCCGACCGGATTTTATGACCTTGACGCATTAATGAGCGGTGGTATAAATCGCGGTGAGTTGATTGTTATTGCCGGTCGCCCATCAATGGGAAAGTCGGCGATCGCTGCTCAAATTGCCTTCAATGTTGCCCAATTGCAAAATCTGCCAGTGGTTTTGTTTAGTTTGGAGATGAGTAAAACTCAAATTGCGATGCGGATGCTTTGTGCAGAGGCAAATATTGAAAGCGGCTTTCTCAAAACTGGGCGCATTAGCGATAGTCAATGGCAACCATTAGCGCAAGCAGTATCAGATATATCAACACTACCGATATATCTTAACGAGTGCGCTACACCATCCCTAAGTTATTTTGAAGCTGAATGCCGCAAAGTTATGGCAACCGAGCGCTGCGATTTAGGGCTTGTGGTAATTGATTATTTGCAATTGATGGACGGTGATGGCGGCAACCGCAACAACGAGATAGGCGCAATTACACGGGGGTTGAAACGACTGGCAATGAAGCTTTCTGTACCCGTAATTTGTTTATCCCAGCTTTCGCGTGCAGTTGAGACACGTCCGAATAAACGCCCCATACTTTCAGATTTGAGAGACAGCGGCTCAATTGAGCAAGACGGGGACAAGGTGCTGATGCTATACCGCGATGACTACTACAACTTAGATTCACCAGAGCGAGGTATATGCGAAGTAATTATAGCTAAACACCGCGACGGTCCGACGGGAACAATAAAACTACTGTTTGATAGCCAATTTACTAAATTTAAAAGCTTGGCTCGTGCCAGCTGGTAAACATGAGGAATTATGCTTACCCACGCTGACTTTTTCGCTCCTTATTGGAGTTTTTAGCCTCATGGTGCATGAGGCATACATGACCCACGTTTGGATGCCTCCTCAGAAAATATATCTTCAAACAACTTCCATTTCTTCGTCACTCAGTCCTTCAAAACGTCCAGCCATACAGTGATACACCCTAATACTATTGACATAACCAATATTTTGTGTTTTGTACGACTGATTTGGTACAAATTGAATACACACTCTTCTTCAACCCAATTTCCCAAAAAAGCTTATATATCACTCTTTTCACGCGTATACCAGGGAAATTAATCAGATAATTTTCATTTGTTGCTACAAAATGAATACAAATCTATCAAACTCTCTCTTGCAAATTGCTTAAATGCTTGTTGAATAAAGATTTTAATACAAACACCGGATTACCAGATCGGGGGTGAAGGGGGGCAGCCCTTCACCCCCTTTTGGGGTTGAGAAGCAGGTAATTGCTGACACGTTCGGTCAGGCTGCGACAATTTGGGATTTACCAGGGCGATTGGCTGCTGAGTCAGCACGAGAATATGAGCGGCTATTCAAAGAAATTATGGGGATGCTGAAATGAATACTAAAAATTGCATAAGCTCAATTAGTCTAGATTTAAAAGATAATGAGGAATTCAGACCATAGTAGGAGGTAAAAAATTTGAACCAAAGTTTGAGGGAAGAACATTTCCCCCCAACTTCTCGTTGTGTCACAAGGAATGAGTCATTTATCCAAAGTTAATGACTAAATCAAAATACTGGAAATGCGTGAGAATCGATGCAGCGGGAAATCGTCAAATCTTGGAAATTGCACCAGCTATGACTTTTTTCGCTAATTCGTTCACCGAGATCCCATATAATGACGTGTCTTCTGCCAATATCCAGCAGCAGCTATTAACATGGTTAAGGGATGCTAGCAATAATGAAAGACGCTTACTCGCACAACGTTGTTTACTTTGCTTTATTTCTTGGCAAATTGAGCAAGTCTGTCTGCAACTAGAAACCCAGTTTGGTGCTGTTCATGGGTTCACTTGTCGGGACTTACTGCCATATGTCCTTGATGATGATGGTAGTTTACAACCGCTAACATCCTATAATTGCTTTTCTAGAGAAATTTTACAGGATTTTGACCCACAACAAAGCAGTCTCACAACTTGGACAAGCAGAAAAGTAAAACAGCATCCAGCACTAAATCGGTTTTTATTGGAGTGCGGAGTTTATCTCATCAGTGATTGGGCAATTCTCAACGATACTCAACCAAAACAGCTACAGCGAATTTTGGGGGAATTTCACTTTCTTACACCTGGGGAAATTAAGCGATCGCAACAACTTTTAGAAGCATATCACGCTATCTACCGTAGCGATCGCCTAGAAAAACGCAATCGAGGACAATGTATTACACCCACAACTCAACAACTACAACAAATCTGCCAGCGTGTTGAAGGTAAAACTAACCAGATGCTCTTAAATGATGTTATGCGACAACTGCAAAACCTCGCTAACCGTCTGCGACAGTACCGGATTCATGTCCGGGGTGGTTCTTTGCCTACAAAATCTTTGGATGCTGTCAAGGAGTATAATAACTTAATTACTCCTGATTCTCACCTGGGGGAACAAGAGGAACAAGCTGAGTTTTTACAGTTTTATCGTCCGCAGTTTCAAGCTTCTTTAGATCGAGCATTGACGATGGTGATTTCATCGCGAGTGAGACAACTACAACGTAAGAGCGAAGAAAAGGCAAGAATGTTCCTAACAGCACTGCACTTATCTCACTGTGAGAAAATATCAATGTCTGAAATCGCCAAGTTTTTAGGACTACGGGCACAAGATGCAGTCACTCGCTTGCTGAAACTTAAGGAATTTCGCACTGATGTTCAACAGAAGCTTTTAGTGATATTGCGATCGCGTGTCATAGAATTAGCCAAAAATTATTCTACCACAGAACGTCTTGCCACTTTAGAAGGTGAAATTACACTCGCTCTTAATGAACAAATTACCAGCTTAATTTCCCAAGCAGAAGCCGAAGCTCAAAGTCCGAAAAAGACATCTTCTCAAAGCCATTTTACAGAAAGACTTTGCAAGCAGTTAAAAATCTCTAATTTGTCGGGCTAATGTCTACGACAATTAATCACCACTATTTTATCACTTACTATGACTAATTTATCAATTAATCCTCAACCAACGTGGTTTGACTTTGAACGATTGCCGACATCAGCAATTACTTTATCACCTGACCAAATTAATCAAGCAATAGAACTTAGCAATCAAATCATCAATACAAATCGGCAATGGCAAGTTTATTTGAATAGTTTAGCTTTATTTGCCTTGGAAGAATGGTTAGAATCACGAGATACATCGCTAACTATTAATCGAGAAAAATGTACACTTTTTCAGCCAGCAGTTGCCAATGCAATTTATAGTGTTAGCAATTTGCAAGTTGGGGAATTTAAACTATGTTTGATTGCCACTGGTAGCCTGACGGATGAAGAAGTAACTTTATCTAGAGCAGTTGTAGATATAGCAGAATATGTAGCTCATTTTTACATATTAGTAGAAGTTTTAGAAGAACAAGAATGTGCTGTTATTCAGGGATTTTTATCTTATCAGCAACTAACAGAAAGATTGGCAAATAGTAACTTAGTAGCTGAAGAAGATTGGACATATCAGCTACCTTTAACTTGGTTTGAAGATAATTCAGACCGTTTATTGCTATATCTGCGTTGCTTAGAACCACAGGCAATTCCTTTACCCGCTGTACCGCCACGGGCTTATAATCTTTCCGGAATGCAAAATGAATTAACAGCATTATTACCCCAATTGCATTCACCTGAACGCGAATTATGGCAAGTTTTAAATTGGGAACAAGGAACAGCAATTCTCACCAGTCCAGAATTACTCAATTGGGTATATAATTTGCAAATCCAACAATTATCAATTCCCCATTTATCAGATTTATTCAAATTATTGACACAACCTGCTTTAAATGTGGGACGTTGGTTGTGGGATGAATTGGATAATTTAGCGCAGGAACTTTCTTGGGTGCTGTTACCGGGTTTTGCACCGATTGGAGAAATGCGAAGTCCCACCGAAGAATTTGCCGCAATTATTACACAACTACAGCAAACAGATTCAGAAATTCCTCTAGAAGCGCGTGCAGCTTTTAAAGATTTGTTGTTGGCAGGAATTCAACTACGATTGTATGCTGTAACATGGCATTTAGTATCAGAATCAAATCGCTCTGAATGGACTTTGTTGTTAATTTTAGGCGCACCTAATTCAAATAGTTTACCGCATAATGTGAAACTTCGCGTCAGTGACCAAACAGGCATTTTAGTGGAACGAGGATTAGAGCCAGAAAATGGAGATGTTTATATTTTCACTCGTGTAATTGGTAATTGGGATGAGAAGTTTCTTGTGAGTGTGAGATTAATGGATGGGGTTGAGGTGACTTTGCCACCGTTTGCGTTTGATTTGGGAAGATAAACGTCTATTTTATTCATCTATAATTTTAAATATAAGCAGGACTTACGCACGGACTACGTATTTCCGTCATTGCGAGGCTAAAGAATAATTTTGCAATCTTGCTCAAGTTAAAGAACTTTCTACAACAATAATTGAAATGGTTACTCTTGAACAAGCTCTGGACATTGTGATGCAACTGCCTCTCGAACAACGAGAGATGCTGATTGATATTATCCACAAGCGTCATATTGAAAGTCGTCGTGAGGAAATTGCTAGAGATGCTCGTGAAGCGATCGCGTCTTTTCATGCTGGCAAATTGAAACCGCAACCTGTAGAAGAAATTATATCAGAATTGCGTCAGTCAATAGATACAGCGACGGAAGAATGAGAGAACTAGTTCTCAGTCCCAAATTTAAAAGAGCTTATCGGAAATTTGTCAAGCGCAATAGCAATTTACAGGAGCGCATTGAAGAAACCTTGGTACAAATGCAGTTAGATGTGTTTGCTGCTGACTTGGGTACACATAAGCTCGAAGGAAAATTAGTTGGTTTAAGAGCTTGTTCGTGTGGTTACGATTGTAGGATTGTGTTTTCGATAGAGAAAGACGAAGAAACCGAGCAGGAAATTATTGTGCTGCTTGATGTCGGTACACACGACGAAGTGTACTAAAGCCTTACAATACGTAAATGCGCTGAGGTGTATTTATTTAAAGGCAAATTTTTGCATAACCTATTTACCCTCAGAAATATAAGAGATTGAAGCGTCAATCTACTTGTACCCATCTGGAGGAGTTGCCAATGTTCTACCGTCTCAAATCTCTCACCCTTGCGACTCTAGTGTTTTCACTGATATTGCCGATAGGTGCTGCCGAATCGAGGACAGGGGAGATTGTGCAAGTACCTCGGACTGCACAGACGCAAACCACACAACAACGAAGAGACGAGGCAATTCGTCTGAACAAAGTTGGTCTTCAGCAGCTTGAGAAAGGTCAATTTCGAGAAGCGTTAGAGACATTTCAACAATCTTTAGCCATTGTTAAACAAATCAACGACAAAGCAGGGGAAGGGACAACTCTCAACAATATTGGGTTAGTTTACAACAATCTGGGTGAGTATCCCAAAGCATTGGAATTCTATCAACAATCTTTAGTCATTCATAAACAAATCAACGACAAAGCAGGGGAAGGGACAACTCTCACTAATATTGGGGGAGTTTACGACAACCTGGGTCAATATCCCAAAGCCTTGGAATTCTATCAACTATCTTTAGTTATTCGTAAAGAAATCGGTGACAAAGCAGGGGAAGGAACAATTCTCAATAATATTGGGGCAGTTTACAATAATCTAGGGCAGTACCCCAAAGCCTTGGAATTCTATCAACAATCTTTAGTTATTCGTAAAGAAATCAGCGACAAAGCAACCGAAGGAATAACTCTCAATAATATTGGGGAAGTATACCGCAACCTGGGTCAATATCCCAAAGCCTTGGAATTCTATCAACAATCTTTAGTTATTAGTAAACAAATCGGTGACAAAGCAACCGAAGGAAGAACTCTCAATAATATTGGGGCAGTTTACATCAGTCTGGGTCAATATCCCAAAGCCTTGGAATTCTATCAACAATCTTTAGTTATTAGTAAACAAATCGGTGACAAAGCACAGGAAGGAAGAACTCTCAATAATATTGGGGCAGTTTACCGCAACCTGGGTCAATATCCCAAAGCCTTGGAATTCTATCAACAATCTTTAGTTATTAGTAAACAAATCGGTGACAAAGCACAGGAAGGAAGAACTCTCAATAATATTGGGGCAGTTTACCGCAACCTGGGTCAATATCCCAAAGCCTTAGAATTCTATCAACAATCTTTAGTTATTCGTAAACAAATCGGTGACAAAGCAGGGGAAGGAAGAACTCTCAATAATATTGGGGCAGTTTACATCAGTCTGGGTCAATATCCCAAAGCGGAAACCACTTTATTAGATGCAATTAAAGTTTGGGAGTCTCTACGAGTTGACTTAAAAGATGCTGATAAAATTTCTATCTTTGAACAGCAAACTTTTACTTATCGCTTCCTACAAATAGCCTTAATCGCTCAGAATAAAAATGACAAAGCTTTGGAAGTTTCGGAAAGGGGTAGAGCTAGAGCTTTTGTTGAGTTATTAGCCTCAAAACAATCCCCTAACTTCAACAATCAAATCAATATTAAACCACCGAGTATCGAGCAAATTAAGCAAATAGCCAAACAGCAAAATGCCACCTTTGTGGAATATTCAATTATTGAATCTCAACTCTATATATGGGTAGTCAAACCCACTGGGGAAATTGCATTTAAACAAGTAGACCTCAAATCTTTAAACACACCACTAAAAGACTTAGTAGACAAAAGCCGTCTATCCATCGGTGCAGGTGGTCGGGGTATTAACGTGGAACCCACAGGTAAACCCGTTCAAAAAGAAAACTTCCAAAAACTCTATCAAGTATTAATTGAACCGATCGCATCCCTTCTACCCAGCAACCCAGATGCACACGTCATCTTCATCCCCCATGAATCTTTGTTCTTAGTTCCCTTTGTTGCGCTGCAAGACAAAGACGGCAAATACCTCATTGAAAAACACACTATTCTAACTTCCCCGGCAATTCAGGTATTAGAACTGACGCATCAACAGCGTCAAAAAACTAGAGGCAAAGATGTGTTAGTTATGGGCAACCCGACAATGCCGAGTGTCGGTGTTCCACCGGTGCAACTACGTCAACTTGAATATGCAGAGATGGAAGCGAAGGAAATTGCCAAGCTGGAAAATACTACAGCAATCATCGGTAGCAACGCAACTAAAGCAGCTTTCAAACAAAAATTACCATCTGCCAGGATTATTCATCTCGCAACGCATGGGTTGTTAGATGACGCTGATAAAAGTATACCGAATGCGATCGCTCTGGCACCATCTGGCAACGATGACGGTTTACTCACTCCTGCGGAAATTATCAATTTACAAATTAATGCAGAATTAGTTGTTTTAAGCGCTTGCGACACCGGCAGAGGTAAAATTACTGGTGATGGTGTAGTTGGTTTATCTCGTTCTTTAATTACTGCTGGTGCGTCTAGTGTAATTGTCTCACTGTGGTCGATTCCCGATTCTTCCACATCAGAATTAATGAGCGATTTTTATGGCAGGTTGCAGCAAAATCCCGATAAAGCTGTTGCATTGCGTCAAGCGATGCTGAACACAATGAAGAAACATTCCAGTCCGATATATTGGGCAGCGTTCACGTTAATTGGTGAGACGAAATAATTAACAAATGAGGAATAATATAGGAATCATATTTGATTTATGAAAAAATTTAAGTATTGTAGGGTGCGTTTATAGCGTTTCCTAGTCTGCTGAGGTACAAATTTATCTGCGTCCATCTGCGTTTATCTATCTTCCGAAGCGGTTAATTCAATATTCTGTACCTCATGAATGTGGGAATCGTTATACCATTTCTATAATTAACAAACGAGGAATAATAGGAGAACAATAAATTAATGAACGCTTCTGCTTTATATCTCAAAGTTCAACAAATCGACAAAGTTTGTTTATTTGAACTTTCATGGGGAAAAGGACAACAAATTAATGCGACACTTCCCTATCCTGAAAAAATCACTTTACTATATCAAGAATGGCAGCGAACTTATTTAAATTTTTATAAAACTTACTTGCGGGGAAGAGTCGCAGATGCTGGAATTATAGCTGCACCAACGCTTGATTGGCACGCAAAATTAGTGCAAGCGGAAGCACAACTATTATATGAGTTTCATAATTGGTTACGCAGTGGTGAATTATATGAAATTCGGGCAGTCATTGCCAATCAAAATAGGGAATTAGCAACAACATCACCAGCGATTGAAGTCTTTCTTAGTTGCAGTCCTTTAGATTTAGCGCGTTTACCTTGGGAAGCTTGGGAAATTAATACGGAATTTGCTGCTGATAAAATTCATATTGTCCGCGCACCTCTGAATATCCGCGAAAAGGTGACATCAAATCATCCCTGTAATCGTCAAGCGAGAGTTTTGGCTATTTTAGGTGATGATACTGGTTTAAATTTTAATTCGGAAAAGTCTGCAATTCGTTCTTTAGAAAAAATCGCCGAAGTTAAATTTATCGGTTGGCAACCCGGAAAAGATATTGCTGAATTAAAAAGGGAAATAGTTGAAGCGATCGCATCGAAAAGCGGATGGGATATTTTATTTTTTGCTGGACATAGTAATGAAACTAGTTTAACAGGAGGAGAATTATCTATAGCCCCAAATGTAGTTTTATCACTCAGCGAAATAGTCCCATCTTTGACTGTTGCCAAAGAACGCGGATTGCAGTTTGCAATATTCAATTCTTGCAGCGGTTTGAGTATCGCAAATAAACTGATTGACTTGGGTTTAAGTCAAGTTGCAGTTATGCGAGAACCAATTCACAATCGCGTTGCTGAAGAATTTTTCGTTTTGTTTTTGCAAGCTTTGACACAATATAAAGATGTTCACGAATCAATATTAGCTGCTTGCGAATATCTCAAGTTAGAAAAAAATCTGACTTATCCAAGTTCTTACTTAATACCTTCTTTGTTTCGGCATCCAGAAGCGGGATTATTTCGTCTCGAACCTTTTGGAATCAAGCAAAAACTCAAAAAGTTGATACCAAGTCGGACTGAAGCGATCGCTCTCTCATCTCTGATATTAATTAGTTTACAACTACCCGTGCAGCAATTTTTATTAGAAAGGCGATCGCTCACACAAGCTATATATCGTCAAGTTACGGGTCAAATTGATAAAACAGCAACTCCCCCAGTCTTGTTGGTGCAAATCGATGAAAAGTCAATTAAAGATGCCAAGATATCGAATCCCAAGCCAATGGAGCGCAAATATTTAGCGCGTCTGGTGGATAAACTTACTGCTGCAAAAGCTAGGGTAGTTGGTATAGATTATTCTTTAGATCGATATCAAGGAGAAAGCGACAAAATCCTTGCACAATCTCTGCAAACAGCGGTAAAAAGTCCAAACCCGACAACATTTGTATTCGCTACAACTCTCACTAAAACTAAGGAACGGCTAGATACTTTACCCAATATTGCCAGTTTAAACTGGAGTTTGCAAGGGGAAATCGATGTTTTACCTGGATATATGCAACTGTTGCCGGTTGTCAAGTCCGATTCTGAACCTTTATTTTTCTCTACCGTGCTGGCTATTTCCCAGGAGTTACAGCAATTACCCAATTCACCACAACCGCAATTGAACAGTCAGAGCGATTTGTTACAACAGATGACCTCTTTTCTCGAAAGTAACAAAAATAATAAAACGATTTTAACATCTCAGGAAACCCATGTTCAACCACTTACAGCTTTGAGTTATTGGATTGGTCAAATGTGGTTGCACCCAATTATAGACTTTTCCATTCCCCCTAATCGGGTGTATAGTTCCATTCCCGCTTGGCAGTTGTTGGAGGGGGAGGGGGAGAGGGGGGGACAAGGGGACAAGGAGACAAGGGGGACAAGGGAGACAAGGGGGACAAGTAAGGGTAATTCTTTTTGTGTTTATGGTAGTCGCAGTTGTTTTTTTCCTCAAAGCTTGGAAAAACAAGTTGTAATTGTTGCACCTGGGGGATATGGTGAAGCAGGTGTGTCAAAAGATGATGAAGACAATTTTGAGTTACCAGCAGCAGTTGCTTATTGGCGAAGTCAAGAAAATCCTGTTAACCAGAATGAAGTTTTTACTGGTGGTGAATATCATGCATACATGGTACATCATTTACTGAATAAAAGATTGGTTGTGCCGATTCCGGATTTGTGGATGATTGGGTTAGCGATATTGTTGGGGAAAACGATGTATTTGTTGCGACAAAGAAAACATCATCGCTTTTCAGGTTTAATACTAGTAAGTATAATCACAACTATTTACGGCTTGATTAGTTTACAGATTTACATTTCATCAACTGCGGTGCTTTTACCTTGGTTTTTACCGTCTGCAATCTTGTGGATTTATGTTCTACCATCTATGTTGAGGAGAAAAGTTCATGAATAAATTTTTACTGCCTATTTTAGTGTTATCAGCTTCATTAAGTACTTTGCCTATTTTACCGAATCAAGCTCAAAGTGCTAAAAAAACTGCGACAATGCAAGGCTTTTCTTGGATAAATATTTCTCAGGCTTTGTTTAGCAAGAAACCTCCCATACGACCACGCAAAGGTGGTTCCCGGCTACCTACTGATGATATCTGCATGATTTCTCCAGATGCTCCAAGTGTACGCAGAATTGTTTGGAGCGATCGCCCTATATTTATCTGGAAAGGTGCGGTGCAGAAAATAGCCGTGCGGACAAGAGGTAGTAATGAATACTTATGGAGTCAAAATGTAGCTGGAGCGCAGAATGCAAATTATACTGGTATGGCGCTACAACCAGGTCAAACCTATGAATGGCTGGTGTTTATTGGTGAGTTTCCTAGTAAATTTGTTCCGTTTCAGGTCATGGATGCACAACAAAGTAAACGCATTACCAGTGATTTGAATAATTTAATCAAAGCAAAAAAAGCTAACAGTGAAGCGATCGCTCTTGCCAAAGCCAATTACTTCATCCAAAATCAGTTGTGGTCAGATGCCTTGCAGCAAGCTTACTCTGTGGAAAACCCCTCTAGAGAATTGGCTCAGATTCTTAAAGATATTCCCGATAAGCTGTGTAATCAAGAACAAATGGTAGGTAGTAATTCTCGAAGTCGTTAAGAAGCCCCGACGATTAAAATCGCGGCTACACAAACAAAGTCCGCCTACGCGGACTAATGAAAAATCAGCGTTTTTAAACGCGCGTAGGCGGGTTTTGCTTGTATAGCCGCGACTTATATTCGCCAGGGCTGGTATGAATTGAGACTTTACAAATATCCTCTAACAAAAAAAATAATTCTTGCCGAATTTTTGCATAACCTCCTACCCCCTCAGAAATATATATACGTAAGCAAGCAAATAAATTTTAGGAGACGGAACAATGAAAGGTCTAAAACTAGCCGTAGCAATCTTAGCATTAGGAACAATCGTCATTAGCCCTAAAGCTGATGCAAAAAGCTTATTTAACGCTCAACAAGTATCCACATCGCAAGTAATAGCGCAAGTTCCCAACTCAGAGAAGGAGACTACAAACGATGCTAATACCTACTTAGAACAAGGATTTAAGCGGATTGAGAAGGACGATTATAAAGGAGCAATTGAAGTTTTTAACCAAGTATTGAAAATTGAACCTAACAATGCTTATGCTTACTTTGGTAGAGGAATAGCCAATTATTCATTAGATCAATATCAAGTAGCGAAGACAGATTTTGACAAAGCTATAGAAATTACTCCTGATATAGCTTATGCCTATTATTTTCGGGGTTTAACCAGCTATTTTTTGAAAGATAAACCGAGTGCGCTCGCTGATTTACGCAAAGCATCCACGCTGTTTAAAAAAGAAGGAAAGCAGGACTTAGCGCAAAAAACAGATACCGTTATTCAGAAGATACAAGAGGGCTAAATGTTAGATAGAAACCCGACTTATTTGATAAGTCGGGTTTGTGACTCTTCCGAAAACAGCCCTCAGGCTGGAAGCCTGGGGCTACACGAACAAAGCCTGCCTTCGCAGGCTGATTATATGCATCTTCGTAGAAAAACGGCACAAACTACCACAAAAATTAATTCAAAAATGAACCTTTTACACTATGTCCAGACGTTCCGGTGGAACGTCTCTACGACGGTTGCTTTGACTTTTATGATTGTGGCTACTATCTCAATGCCTTTAAATTTATTTAAGGCAAATAAAGTATTAGCGCAAACTTCCCAGCAATTACAAAAAAACCTCATCGCTCAGAATCCAACGGAAGCAGCGCTCGTAATTTCTGAACGAGGACGTACCCGTGCATTGGTGGATTTATTGGCAAAGCGCTTATCGACAAAAGATGATTTATCCGTTCCTTTATCGATTGATAAGATTAAACAAGTTGCGAAACAACAAAATGTCACACTTGTAGAATATTCAATTATAACGGATGAGTTTAATGTTGAGGGGAAACGGGAAGCTAAGGAATCAGAATTGTATATTTGGGTGATTAAACCGACAGGTGAAATTACATTTCGCAGCGTTGACTTAAAAGCACTGTGGCAGAAAGAAAAGACATCTTTGACTGATTTAATTTCCCAGAGTCGTCAGTCGATTGGTGCTAGGGGTGGAAATGTTAAAGGCATGATTAAGGTAAAACCAACAGGAAAGTCTAACTCAAAAGAAAAATTACAGAAATTACATCAACTGTTAATTCAACCCATTGCAGACACTTTACCGACTCAACCGGATGATAAAATAGTTTTTATCCCTCAAGGTTCGCTGTTTCTTGTTCCCTTCGTGGCGTTACCCGATGCAAATGGTAAATACCTAATTGAAAAGCATACCATTTCTACCGCTCCTTCGATTCAAGTGCTGGATTTACTTTATCAACGACAGCAGCAAATTAAAGGGGTAGCCAAGGATATTTTGATAGTCGGTAATCCTACTATGCCTAGCGTATCGGCGAAACCTGGAGAAAAGCCGCAGCAACTACCTTCGCTACCGGGTGCGGAAAAAGAAGCAAAGGAAATTGCTCGTCTTTTCAATACTCAAGCGTTCACGGGTGATGTAGCAACGGAAACCACAGTTAAGCAGCGAATGTCTCAAGCCAGAATTATTCACTTTGCAACACAGGGTTGTCTTGAGTTTGAGGGAATGAATATCCCTGGTCAACTGGCTTTTGCACCGTCGAGTCAAGATGATGGTTGGCTGAAATCGGAAGAAGTGATGAATTTGAATTTGAATGCAGAGCTAGTTGTTTTAAGTAGTGATGATACAGCTTTAGGGAGAATTACGGGGGATGGTGTGATTGGATTATCTCGGTCTTTCTTTGCCGCAGGGGTGCCTAGCGTGGTTGGTACTTTGTGGAGTCCGTGGGATGAAAAAATTGTGTTGCTCATGACTACGTTTTATGAGAATCTAAGTAAAAAGCCGGATAAAGCTTATGCCTTGCGTCAAGCGATGTTAACAACGATGAAAAAGTATCCAAATCCTTTTGATTGGGCGGGTTTTACCCTGATTGGTGCGCTTTAACATTGCCCTTTCACGATTTCGGGAAACCTCTCCCTGCTTTGAACTGTGTTCAAAGCTGTCCCTCTCCGACGCGGAGAGGGACTCTTGCTCCCCTTCCCTCGTAGGGAAGGGGTTGGGGGTTAGGTTTGAGAGAAAGTTGCACACCGCATTAAGTAATCAACCGGACATGATACTAATGCAAAATCTAACAATCTTCCGTCAACGTGAACGCAATGACATATTAATTTTTATTTTTCATCGAATAATAAAAACTGGGATGCACCCCAAAGCTAAATTATTGAATTCGGGAAGCCGTTTATTGAATTCGGGAAGCCGTTTATTGAATTCGGGAAGCCGTTTATTGAATTCGGGAGTCCGTTTATTGAATTCGGGAGTCCGTTTATTGAATTCGGGCGTCCGTTTATTGAATTCGGGCGTCCGTTTATTGAATTCGGGAGTCCGTTTATTGAATTCGGGAAGCCGTTTATTGAATTCGGCTTGTCGATAACGCACCATACTGGGGTGTCTAGACTAATATCACCGGTAGATTACTTACGCTTCTCCGCAGAACCCCACCCCGCCAAAGCTATGCTTTGTCTCCCCTCCCCGCAAGCGGGGAGGGGATTAAGGGGTGGGGTGCAGTGACTTTGGGAATCATAACTAATTATCATGACTTGGTATAATATGTAGCAAAAAAAGTGTGGGTTGGGTTGACGTAACCAAACCCAATCTACACCGAATGCAGGATATCTCGCTAAAACGCGCTACTACGAAACTACTAGAAGAGTTGAAACCTATGCTGGTCATACTTGTGTGTACACTGCGGCGTTTTTTGCATAAGCTCTTAGTCGTCAGAAATATATGGAAAATAGTTATAGTTATGGCAACGAATATGCGAATCAATAAATTTTTACTGATAGTATTTAGCACTTTGCTACTTACCGGTTTACAGTCTGTTTGGCTAAATCCGTTAACATTTGGGGAATCTGCGGTAGTAGCGCAAACACCAGATGCACGGAAAACCGAAGCAGATAGACTGTTGCAGCAAGGTATTGAGCAGTATAAAACAAGCCAATTTGAAGCTGCATTCAAATCTTGGGAACAAGCATTAATTATTTATCGAGAAATTAAAGACCGTCAAGGTGAGGGTCAATCTCTAGGAAATTTGGGAAATGCTTACTCTTCTTTGGGAAATTACGTTAAAGCCATTGATTACTTGGAACAGACATTAGCTATATTACGCGAAATTAAAGACCGTAAAGGTGAGGGTGCAGCTCTTGGAAATTTGGGAAATGCTTACTTTTTTTTAGGAAACTATGTTAAAGCCATTGATTACCAGCAACAGAGTTTAGCCATCGCACGGGAAATTAAAGACCGTAATGGTGAGGGTAATGCTCTAGGAAATTTGGGAGTTGCTTACAAATCTTTGGGAAACTATGTTAAAGCCATTGAATACTACCAACAGGGTTTAGCTATAGCACGGCAAATTAAAGACCGTTTAGGGGAGGGTGCATCTCTAGGAAATTTGGGAAATGCTTACTTTCTTTTGGGAAACTATGTTAAAGCCATTGAATACCAAGAACAGAGTTTAGCTATAGCACGGAAAATTAAAGACCGTAATGGTGAGGGTGAATCTCTAGGAAATTTGGGACTTGCTTACAATTTTTTAGGAAACTATGTTAAAGCCATTGAATACTACGAACAGTATTTAGCGATCGCACGGGAAATTAAAGACCGTAATGGTGAGGGTAAAGCTCTAGGAAATTTGGGAATTGCTTACCGTGCTTTGGGAAACTATGCTAAAGCCATTGAATACTACGAACAGAGTTTAGCTATTAAACGGGAAATTAAAGACCGTTTAGGAGAGAGTCAATCTTTAGGAAATTTGGGAAATGCTTACTTTTCTTTAGGAAACTACGCTAAAGCCATTGATTACCTGGAACAGACATTAGCCATAGCACGCGAAATTAAAGACCTCAATGGAGAAGGGCAAAGCCTAAATAATTTAGGATTAGCTCTCTATAAATCTGGCAAGCTTGCAGAAGCTGAAAAAATTCTCCGCACTGGCATTGAGAGATATGAATCTCTCAGAGAATTATTGGGTAATAATGATAGCTACAAAGTTTCAATTTTTGAACAACAAGCTAATATTTACCGCATACTGCAAGAAGTCCTGATTGCTCAGAATAAACCTTCATTGGCTCTAGAAATTTCTGAGCGGGGACGTAGTAGAGCGTTTGTAGAGTTATTAACTTCACGCTTGGAGAGCAAAACTACAGGTCAAACCCCAGAACCTACTGTTGCTAAACCGACACTATCGCTGCTGCAACAAATCGCTAAAGAGCAAAATGCAACATTTGTTGAGTATTCGATTGTTTATAATGACTTCAAGATTCAGGGTAAACAAGAAGCTAAGGAATCAGAACTTTATATTTGGGTCATCAAACCCACAGGTGAAGTTACATTCCGCAAAATCGACCTGAAACCCCTGTGGCAAAAAGAAAATACAAATTTAGCAAAACTCGTTAGTATCAGCCGTGATTCTATTGGTGTTAGAGCAGGTGGTATTGTAGTTAGCGAAAATCCTAATGCAGCTAAACCAAAAAACCAATTAAAGCGTTTACACGAATTATTAATCAACCCGATCGCTGACTTATTACCCAAAAACCCTAGCGACAGAGTTATCTTCATTCCTCAAGATGCATTATTCCTCGTTCCCTTCCCCGCACTACAAGACGCAAACGGTAAATACCTGATTGAAAAACACACTATCCTCACTGCACCATCGATTCAAGTATTAGATTTAACCCACCAGCAAAGGGAGAGGGGGAGAGGGGGGGACAAGGAGAAGGGGGGAATATTAATTGTAGGTAATCCGACGATGCCTAGTGTACCACCGGAGCCAGGAGAGAAACCGGAGCAGTTAGCATCATTACCAGGTGCAGAAAAAGAAGCAAGAGCGATCGCATCCCTACTCAACACCAAACCAATTATAGGTTCTCAGGGTACAAAAGCATCTGTTGTCCAAAAAATGCCTTCTGCAAGAATCATTCATCTAGCGACACATGGCATATTCGATGATAACCGAGGATTGGGGAGTGCGATCGCTCTTGCTCCCGATGCATCATTTTCCCCAAAACCAGGGGAAATCAACGGTTTACTTACAGCTGAAGAAATCCTGGATCTGAAACTGCAAGCTGAGTTAGTCGTCCTCAGCGCTTGCGACACTGGTAGGGGAAAAATTACCGGGGATGGGGTAATTGGTTTATCGCGATCGCTCATCTCTGCGGGAGTTCCCAGCGTCTTGGTGTCTCTATGGTCAGTTCCCGATTCCCCCACCGCAGAGTTAATGTCTCAATTTTACACCAATCTGCAACAACGCCGCATGGATAAAGCACAAGCCTTGCGTCAAGCGATGTTAACGACGATGAAAACCCACCCCAGTCCTAGAGATTGGGCAGCTTTCACCCTGATTGGAGAATCGGAGTGACCTAACCCCCCAACCCCCTTCCCTCGCAGGGAAGCTACGGTGTACACACAAGTTATCGAATCACTACCAGTCCTCGAATTACCCCACCCTAACCCTCCCCTTGTAAAGGGGAGGGGACAAGAATCTCTTGTTTCCCCCCTTTCCAAGGGGGGATTAAGGGGGGTAGTTGGACTTGTGTATACACCGTAGCCTTGTAGGGGAGAGGTTTGGAGAGAGGTCAAAATCTACAATTCTTACGTAAATTCAACTAGAAAACTATTGGAGTCAACATCATGAAACGTATCTTCTCCATTTTATTAGCTGCTGGTATTTGGTCATTAAGCAGCGTCCCCCTAGTAACAAACACGAGCGCGATCGCTCAAACTCAAGAAAATAGCGATTTATTTTACCTGTATAAAGGACAACGCATTCCCTTAAATCAACGACCGGATGCGATCGCTGTTGCCTTTAAAAAAGTTGGTGGGACACGCGATCGCACAGCTCAACCGCTTTACCTGCAACTCCAGCAAGCTTTACAAGGTGGTACTCGTGGAACTACTCCACCAAAGGTCAGTCCTTTGGGTGCAAATTATGCTTTAGTTAGTCTACCATCGGGAGTTCGAGATGTGGGCAATGCTTTTGTTTCTCAAATCCAACAGCAACCTTACGTCCAAACTACTTTACCAGTACTGAGTCGCAGCGAACGTCAAGAAGTTATCGTTTTACCCAACGAAATTATTATCAGCTTTGAGCCGCAACTTGACGAGAGCCAGAGACAAACGATTTTGCAGCAAAATAATTTAGCGATGGTGCGTCCGTTGCGCTTTAATCGCGATCGCTATATCGTCAAATCCACATCTGCTGACGGCACCAAAATTCTCAGCATTTCTAACCAGTTAAATCAAGTGAAAGGTGTAACTTCTGCTGCACCCAATTTCATTCAAACTGTTACTCACCAAAATCTCCAAACAACTGCCAAACAAGCAAGTTTGAAAAACTCCCAACCATTTGCCAACTTCACTCAAGGCAATATGGCGACTCAATCCACCAGAAGCATTTCGCCGAAATCCAACTTATTAGGATTGGCGTGGCAATTAAATAGCATACCACTAAAACAATGTCTGCAACAATCAGTATTTAATTTAGAAACATTACAAAGCTGCCTGCAACAAGCAAAAGCGACAAAATCGACTCCATCCCGCACAGATATCAGAGTAACAGATGCCTGGAAACGTAGCAACGGCGGACGCGGTGTAGTTGTGGCAGTTATAGATAGCTTAATTGAATGGGAGCATCCCGATTTGGCGAATAGTTTGTATACTGTGAAAGCTGCTGATAAATGTCCGGGAGAAGTTCACGGTTGGGATTTTTCCGCTGGTGGTGATAGCGCCAATCCATGCGAAAATGGTGATGCAGATACTCGGATTTCGACCTTGGAACTGGCGATTTTGGGTTCAAAATTTCAGGATACTTTCCAACTATCTGACGCGAAATTAGTCGAGCAATATTCCACATATGCGATCAAAATCAAGAAAAAAAATCCAGATTACTCACTCGAAGAAATCGCTAATGCTTTACGTGGCTATATTCGTCATAAAATAGGTGGAGAATTTCACGGTACTTGGGTGAGTGGGGTAATTGCTGCTAAACCGGAAAATGGTCAAGGAGTCGTAGGTGTGGCTCCTAATGCTCAAATTTTACCTGTGCGGGTGTTCGGGTTAGATGGTAGTATAGTTACCTCTGCTTATATCGAAGCTATAGGTTATGCGGCAGATCGGGGTGCTGATGTGATTAATCTCAGCTTGGGTTCAAGTTTACCAAGTGAGGGAGAAGAAGAAGCGATCGCATCCGTTCTCAAAGCACATCCGAAGTTAGTAATTGTGGCTGCTGCTGGCAATGAAAACTCTAAGCAAGTAGCGTTTCCTGCTGCTTATCCAGGAGTGGTTGCAGTGGGTGCAATCAATATTATGGGCGATCGTGCGCCTTACAGCAACTACGGTAAAGGATTAGATTTAGTTGCACCCGGAGGCGATTTAAATACACCGGGAATGGTGGGTGGAATCCCCACTACAGGCGGCACTTGGCGAGATGCCTTTTGGCAGGGTGTATCAAATCCTACCTCGCGCTGGTCTTCTGTGGTTGACCCTAGAGGTAAATATTGGTGGGTGCAGGGGACTTCCTTTGCTTCACCGGCTGTAGCGGGGGTAGTTGCTTTGATGAAAGGGGAAAATTCCAAGTTAAATCGAGAAGGTTTGGTTAGTATTCTTAAATCTACAGCGAGTTACGAAGGGTTGAATATTTCTGATGAAGATGCTAAATCATACCGTTCAAAGGGTGCGAAGTCAGATTTAGCGAAGGATAAACAGTACTTTTTCGGGAATGGTTTGGTAAATGCGGATGCAGCAGTGAAAGCGGTGAAACAAAAGCGATAAAGGAGATGGGGGAAGGGGTATATAGCGGTACTCAAAACCTCACCCCCAACCCCTCTCCTTGGTAAGGAGAGGGGAGATAAAGCGCAGCTTTATCGGGGTGAGGTAATCGCTGTACCTTACGCTTATAGCGATTTCCACATTGAATTAACCGCAGATGAAGATAGATAAACGCTGATGAACGCAGATAAATTTGTACCTCAGCAGACTAGGAAACGCTATAACTCCGACTAAACAGTTTTAATATCTCCTAATTATTTTCTTGCTGATTCAACCACTTTTCTAAATCAGCAACTTCTGTAAAATCTAACAATGCTTGTGCTAAATTTTCTAACTGTTCAGTAGATAATCCCCGCACTCGTTCAATCAATGATTCATCTATTGGGTTGAATCTTCCATTAAGCTGAAGTATAATCACCCGTTCTTCACCTTGTTTGTTGCCCTTCTGTAATATATCTTGATAAATGACTGACTCTTGCATAATGTCCTCACTTAATAATCGACGAATCAGGTTTTTCTCAAACCGCAAACCTGCTAATATCTCTGTATATCCGGCAATATTCTGCTTTGTATCTCTATCTGAAATTGTAGCAACCCTTTGGGCAACCTGGAATAACAACGCTTGCGGTGAGGTTGTTTGTGTTAATGGTGCCAATGCAAGTAATGCTTCATTATTGAGAAATAGCGCTGAATCTTGCTCCCACATTCGGATGACTCGATAGCGATGGATTGTAGTTTCGTCTACATACTCTTCGGTGAAGGCAATTTCGTCGTCTGTTTGTTGTAAGAAAATGACTACTTGCGTTACAGGAACGTCATATTGCCGCTTGAGTCTGACAGAATAATCCAACATGCGGAAGGGAATTGGAGGATGAGATTTTGTTAGGGTTTGAAATTCGATATGTAAAATCCGATTTTCTGTTTGCAAAAATGTAACCGAATCTGCCCGAATTGGTTCTATGCTTAATTCAGTTTTTAAGACTTTGATTTTTTGTGGTTCTACTGGTAACAGCCAACGAGCAAATTCAACAGGATATTTTTCAGCTAATATTTTACAAACGTTATCGAAAGCCACAATTTTCCTCCAGTTTTCTACATGATTTATTTTATTAATAAATCATGTACTTGGAACGAACTGTTTTTTTATCGGCTGCTTTGATGCTGATTAACTATAATCTAATGGAGTTTTAACTATGCGTTTCCGCAAATTTGGATTGAGTGCGTTTGTTTGTCTGTTGGTTGTTTTCTCGACTTCTTCTGTTACTAATTTGTCGATGGTTTTTACAGCATCGCAAGTGTTAGCACAAACAACAGATGCACGGAAAGCTGAAGCAGATAGACTGTTGAAGCAAGGTATTGAGCAGGCTAAAACAAGTCAATTTGAAGCTGCATTAAAATCTTGCCAAAAAGCGCTAATTATCTATCGTGAAATCAAGGACCGTAATGGTGAGGCACGTACTTTAATGCTTCAAGGTGTTGCTTACATTGGATTGGAAGATAAAGTTCGCGGGATCGCTTCTTTAAATCAAGGTTTAGTCATTGCCAAGGAAATCAATAATCAGGATTTGGAGAAAATTGCTCAGGAATATCTACAGTTAGCTCAAAATCAAAGTAATCCCCGCAAAGCCGAAGCAGATAGACTGTTGCAGCAAGGTTATGAGCAGTATCAAACAAGTCAATTTGAAGCTGCATTAAAATCTTGGGAACAAGCATTAATTATCTATCGAGAAATTAAAGACCGTCAAGGAGAGGGTAATGCTCTAAGAAGTTTGGGAATTGCTTACAAATCTTTAGGAAACTATGTTAAAGCCATTGATTACCAACAACAGAGTTTAGCTATCGCACGCGAAATTAAAGACCGTAATGGGGAGGGTAATGCTCTAAGAAGTTTGGGAATTGCTTACAAATCTTTGGGAAACTATGTTAAAGCCATTGATTACCAACAACAGAGTTTAGCTATCGCACGCGAAATTAAAGACCGTTATAGTGAGGGTCAATCTCTTGGAAATTTGGGAAATGCTTACGATTCTTTAGGAAACTATGTTAAAGCCATTGATTACCAACAACAGAGTTTAGCTATCGCACGCGAAATTAAAGACCGTCAAGGTGAGGGTGCATCTCTTGTAAATTTGGGAGCTGCTTACTTTTCTTTGGGAAACTATATTAAAGCCATTGAATACCAACAACAGAGTTTAGCTATAGCACGAGAAATTAAAAACCGTTATATGGAGGGTGCAGCTCTTGCAAATTTGGGAGTTGCTTACTTTTCTTTAGGAAACTATGTTAAAGCCATTGAATACCACTCCTCAAGTTTAGCGATCGCACGAGAAATTAAAGACCGTTTAGGAGAGAGTACAGCTTTTGGAAATTTGGGAAATGCTTACGATTCTTTGGGAAACTATGTTAAAGCCATTGAATACCAGCAACAGAGTTTAGCTATAGCACGCGAAATTAAAGACCGTAATGGTGAGGGTCGATCTCTTGCAAATTTGGGAAATGCTTACCAATCTTTAGGAAACTATGTTAAAGCCATTGAATACCAGCAACAGAGTTTAGCTATAGCAAGAAAAATTAAAGACCTCAATGGAGAAGGAATAAGCCTAAATAATTTAGGATTAGCTCTCTATAAATCTGGTAATCTTGCAGAAGCTGAAAAAATTCTCCGCACTGGCATTGAAACATGGGAATCTCTCAGGGAATTATTGGGTAATAATGATAGCTACAAAGTTTCAATTTTTGAACAACAAGCTCGTACTTACCACATACTGCAAGAAGTCCTAATTGCTCAGAATAAAACTTCATTAGCTTTAGAAATTTCTGAACGTGGACGTAGTAGGGCATTTGTAGAGTTATTAACTTCACGCTTGGAGAGCAAAACTACAGGTCAAACCCCAGAACCTACTGTTGCTAAACCGACACTATCGCTACTGCAACAAACCGCTAAAGAGCAAAATGCGACTTTCGTTGAATATTCGATTATTAATGATGGCTTCAAGATTCAGAGTAAACAAGAAGCAAAGGAATCAGAACTCTATATTTGGGTAATTAAACCCACAGGTGAAGTCACATTCCGCAAAACTGACCTGAAACCCCTGTGGCAAAAAGAAAATACAACTTTAAACGACTTCGTTACCACCAGTCGTAACTCTATCGGTGCAAGAGGTGCGGCTTTTCGCGGCATCAATGTAGTTTACAACCCCGATGCACCCAAAGCAACAAACAAGCTGAAACGTTTACATGAATTATTAATCAACCCCATCGCTGACTTATTGCCCAAAAACCCCAGCGACAGAGTTATCTTCATTCCCCAAAGTAGTTTATTCCTCGTTCCCTTCCCCGCACTACAAGACGCAAACGGTAAATACCTGATTGAAAAACACACTATTCTCACATCCCCATCAATTCAGGTTTTAGATTTAACCCGTCGGCAAAGGGAGAGGGGGAGAAGGGGGGAGAAGGGGGGAATATTAATTGTGGGTAATCCGACGATGCCTTTTGTCGCACCAAAAATCGGCGATACTCCGCAACAGTTACAACCTTTACCCGGTGCGGAAAAAGAAGCAAATGCGATCGCATCCCTCCTAAAAACCCAACCCCTCATCGGCAACCAAGCAACAAAAATCGCAGTACTCCAACGTTTACCCCAAGCGCGATTTATTCATTTAGCAACCCACGGCATATTTGATGATATCCAAGGATTAAATAGCAGTATTGCCCTCGCACCATCTGATAAAAGTGACGGTTTATTAACTGCCTCGGAAATCCTCGACCTGAAGCTAAATGCCGAATTAGTCGTTTTAAGCGCTTGCGACACTGGACGTGGACGCTTAACTGGGGATGGGGTAATTGGTTTATCGCGTTCCTTAATTAGTGCTGGTGTACCCAGTGTCTTAGTATCGCTCTGGTCGGTTCCAGATGCGCCTACAGCACAGTTAATGACGGAGTTTTATCAAAATCTTCAAAAGAGCAAGGATAAGGCGCAAGCACTGCGACAGGCAATGCTGACGACGATGAAAAAAAGTCCGAATCCCGTTGATTGGGCAGCTTTTACTCTCATTGGGGAAGCGGAGTGAATTTTGTACACAGGGATTACAAAGAAAAGGGTGTAGGGTGTGGGGTGTGGGGTGTAGAAAAGAAGAAAGAAAAAACTTACTTTGTGAGTTCAAAGCTCAGTTTAAAAAAAAAGAATTGTATCGAGCGGAAAGTGCCGCGTTCCGACAAAGCGTCATTGCTTCAATCCCACGTTTTTAAACTTGCAACCCTAAACTTGCAACCCTCTGAAAGCATTTTATTATTAATTTGGTTGCCATACGATGTGCGATCGCTTTGCCAATAATCCCGCCAATCGTTCTGATAAAGCTAAATCATCTTCTCGATGAGGTAAACCAACAATATTGGCATGGTTTACTGAATCCTGTTCTACATCCAACCCAATTTCCCGAATACGCTCAACCTCAAGACTGGCAACTCCATAACACTTGCGAAACAACCCGGCACACTGTTCTGGAGAACACACACTAGCCAAATTGACCGAAAGCCCAGGCTCATTAGTTCGCAGGAAATAGGCATCTGCTTTCACCTTCCCTGTGTCCTCATCGATCCACTGTTTACGCAGCAATGCCCGATAAACAATTGCATCCTCTGGTAATGGCTCAAACTGACTCATGCTTAGTTCAGCCACTCCAACCACTGCACCAAGATAGATGCTGTCACATCCCGTTCGACAGCGTAATTGTCTCCCAATTCATGGTATAGATAAGCTTGTTGTTCAGCCTCCGCTGGGCAAATCAACCGGACTTCACGTTCCGGTGACTGTTTGCTCCATGTTAGTCGTATGCTGCCTTGCTCATCCGTCGAAGCCGATGCCCTCGGAAAGCGATCGCCCATTGCTTCATAGGCATCTACGACCAATCGCATCGCCAGCTTAAAGGCGGATTGACTTGGTTGTAAAATCCCGTACTCATCCGTCTCATCCTCTTCTAAAAGAGCAACGAGCCGCTTCAATGTCACCGTAATATTGCTGCTGGAAGGTTTCGCTGACTGAGCAACAGTCATAAAACTCAAGTAAATTCGCTTGTATTGATATTATAGCGATTCTCACATTCATGGGGTACAGAAAAAAAGAATTAACCGCTTCGTCCGATAGATAAACGCCGATGGACGCAGTTGAAGAAGAATCCAGAAGTCAGGAGTCAGGAGTCAGAACAAGAAAGTAGGGGATTCAGACCCGCCACTACGAAAGTTGACCACCAAATCTACGATTTGGAGGGGGTTTTAAACCCGTTTATTCATCCGCCAGTCGCACAGAATTCATACTGAATTCTGGCTCCTGACTCCTGTATTCTGTTTGATAAATTTGTACCTCAGCAGACTAGGAAACCCTATAATGCGATCGCAACCCCCTGCATTTAAAAACGCTACGCTTTTACGCTCATGCTGTACTTAGTACAACAAGAGCATAAATCCCTGACGAAAATTTATCACAAAAACTCTGCGTCACTCTGCGCTTACCTTTGCGCTCCTCTGCGTTAAAAAAACGCTATGCTTTTACACTCATGCTGTACTTAGCCTTCCCCAGTGATATGTATTTTTAACGCACTCGTGACGCTGAGGTAAGCGCAAAGTTTCGCACCAGAAATGCGATCGCTTCAATTTTGAGGTGGAAAAACTTACATTGTTTTTGCATAACCTCACCAAGCCTAGAAATATAATCCTTTAAAGCGACTTCAGCCAAGATATAAAATCCTATGTCTTTTATCAAACGCCGTCAATTTCTGCAATTTTCTGCTTCAACTCTCGCAACAGTGGGTTTAAACCAATTTGATATTATCTCACAAGGTAAGCGCTATGGGCAAGTGCTGGCACAAAATGCACCCCGCAAACTAGCGCTATTGGTGGGAATCAATGAATATCCTGGCAACTTGGCTTTAAAAGGTTGTGTAAATGATGTCAGGTTACAAAAAGAGTTATTAATTCACCGCTTTGGTTTTAAAGATAATGATATTCTCACTTTGACCGACAAGCAAGCTACCCGCAAAGGTATTCTCACAGCTTTTGAAGACCATTTAATCAAACAAGCCAAACGTGGGGATGTAGTTGTGTTCCACTTCAGTGGACATGGTTCACGAGTTGTAGATCCAGATCGCGATTCACCAGATGGACTTAACAGTACTTTTGTTCCTATAGATAGCCAGTTTCCCCCAGGATTTCCTGTTACTGGTGGTCCCGTACAACATATTATGGGACATACGCTGTTTTTACTCATGTATGCGTTGAAGACAGATAATGTTACTGTGGTGTTAGATAGTTGTCATTCTGGGGGTGGTACACGAGGAAATTTTCGAGTGCGTTCCCTTGAAGGTGGTTCCATTCTGCAACCCAGTAATGAGGAACTTGAGTATCAAAAACAATGGCTGGGACGACTAGGACTTTCAAAAGAAAAGTTTATCGAACTTCGTAGAAAAGGTGTTGCGAAAGGAGTTGTTATCGCTGCTGCCAAACGGGAACAGCTTGCATCCGATGCATCTTTTAGTAAATTTTATGCAGGTGCTTTTACTTATGAGTTGACGCAATATCTTTGGCAGCAAACTGCGGATGAACCTGTAACTACAGCGATCGCTAATGTTGGTCGAAATACTAAAGAGGTAGCTAGACAGAGGGGAAACACTCAAGAACCAGAAATAGAAGTTAGGTTTAGCAAAGAAAATGACAACTCACCTATTTATTTTACGCGATCGCCTGCTCTTTCTGCTGAAGCTGTCATAACTCAAGTTACAGGCAATCAAGTAGAATTATGGTTGGGTGGGCTAGATTCACAAACTCTGGAAGCCTTCGATAAAGATGCCATTTTCACAGTTGTGGATGCAAAAGGTGGTGAAAGAGGACTTGTGAAACTAGAATCTCGTACTGGATTAATTGGCAAAGGGACGCTACAAAATACTCCAACTCAACGAGTACAACTACAGCCAGGAACGCTATTACAAGAACGGGTTCGCAGTATTCCCAATAATCTAAGTTTAAAAATTGGTGTTGATAATGCCTTTGATAATAACACCGCAAAGCTTGCAACACAAGCTTTACAAGCACTCAATCGCATCGAACCCAAACCGTTGGGAACTGTTGAGGTACAATATATTTTTGGTCGCATGACTGAAGATAGATATCAGAAATTACAGAAACAAAAGATATCGAATCTGCCAGCGGTGAATAGTTTTGGTTTATTTTTACCTAGTTTAGAGCAAATAATCCCCGCATCTTTTGGTAATAGTGGGGAAACGGTGAGTGCTGCGGTGAAGCGTTTGCAACCTAAGCTCAAGTCTTTACTCGCAGCGAGAATTGTCAATCAGGTGCTGGGTAATACTAATTCATCACAGATAAATCTGCGTGTTTCGATGAATATTGCTGGCAACAAAGAAGTAGTTGGTGAAACTTTCCCAATTCGTGGTACAATCAAAAATACTGTTGGGTCTAATCAAGCACCAGCTTCGTCTGTAAAGTTTTCTAACTCTGGCGTGATTCAATTACCCCTATCGACTGAAATTACTTTTCAAGTTCAAAATAACGAGTCTCAACCTCTCTACGTTAGCATTTTGGTGATTGATGCCGAAGGAGAAATGACGGTAATCTTTCCGAATAATTGGTCAGGTTCAGAAAATGCTGCATTGATAGAGGCAAAGCAGAAGCGTGTGATTCCGCAAGCTGATGATGGATTCAAACTGACTATCGGCAAACCCTTGGGATTTTCAGAAGCGTTAATTATTACTAGTACAACACCTCTGCGAACTTCTCTCAAAGCATTGCAACAAATTGCCAAGTCGAGAGGTGTTGGAAATCGCAATACTCCAATTGCTGTTACAGATGAGGTTTTGGACGTTACGAACAGTCTGCTTGATGATTTGGATGCAGGGACTCGTAGCAATAATAATATTGAAGGGATAGCACTGCCAAGCGGAGTTCGTGGTATTGATGTCAAGAAACTGGCAGCAATGGCGATCGCATTTGAGGTGGTTGGGTCTTAAAATCAGTTAAGGTGAAATCCGGGCAACGACTTTTGGAGAGAAAAGCGATTAAAACTATCTTTCTATGTCACTTCCTCTATCAGCGTTTCAATAGTTGCAAGTAATTTTTCCAGCATTTTCTGCTTTTTGGGATTGTCCCACACTTGCGACTTTTGCAACCTTGGCAGTGCTTGCTTGTAGCGCTCTTTGAGCGAATTTTCTGTTGCTGCTAATTCTTTGGTTGCTTTAATGCGATCGCTAATCTGAGAAAGAGACAAGTTTTCTGCAATTGCTACTTCTGTCAGTTCCTTTCGCTCTTGCTCATCTTTCATGCGAGCGATCGCCCGCGCTTTAGTGTATTCAAGTTTCCCAGAACGCAGTACTTCTAACACATCAACAGGAAGATTAAGCAGTGGCAAGCGGTTCTTAACAAACGACTCCCAACACATCCGCCCCAACGAGCTAAACAATTCTTCAATTACACGAGTATGTTCGTGAGACATAACGTTATGTCTCAACTCAGAATTTTCCTCTTTATAGCGATCGCATACGTTACGCATTTTGTTAAGGTGGCTGATTACTTTCTGGGTAGTTATCTCCAGACGCATTGCCAGCAGTTCTAAAATACCCTCAGTTTCCTCGATGGGGTTAAGGTCTTCGCGTTGGAGATTTTCGACCAAACGCACAGTCGCCGTAACGGTATCATCCATCTCGCGGATGACAACAGGCACGTCAGTTAGTTTGGCTAGTTGGGCAGCTCTTAAACGACGTTCCCCCGCGACGAGTTCATAATCACCACCACTTAGGGGGCGGACTAACAAGGGTTCAAGTATACCCAATTCTTTAATCGATCGCGAGAGTTCTTCTAGTTTGTGTTCGTCAAAGTAGCGCCTCGGTTGAGAGTTGGGCAGCTTAATTTGAGCGATCGCAATAGACAATGCTGGCTGTTCGATTTCGGCAGTCGCAGTTGGTTGAGTTCCAAACAACAAAGAGACGGGCTTTTTAATAGCGGTGTAGGGTGCGTCTTTTTTACTACTCACGGTTTGACTTCCAGTTTTTCTAGACTACTCGCTATTTTTTTAAGGATACTAACGGCGGGGTGATTTTTGTCGAATAGTGCTAATGGTAGCCTACGCTCTGATGCATCGGCGAAAGCAATGGTTTTAGGGATTGGTGGAAAAACGGTGGCAATAGATGACAGTTGTTCTTGGACTGCTTTAACAGTGCGAGATTCTTGTGCCGTGCGACCGTCGAACATTGTCGGGATAAAGCCAGCAAATTGTAATGCGGGGTTAGTATTTTGGTGGATTTGGGCGACGGTATTAAGCAATAACTCTGTCCCCTTAAACGATTTAAATTGACACTGGACGGGAACTAAAATGTGTGTGGCAGCGGTGAGGCTAATAATGCTGAGTAACCCCAACGATGGCGGACAATCAATCAAAATAAAATCGTAATTTTCTTGGACTGTCACAAGGGCATTTTTTAGTCGATATTCCCGTGCGATCGCACCCGCTAGTTGCATTTCACTTGCGGCAAGGTTGATATCAGCCGGCACTAACGCCATGCCGTGAATCAGTTCGGGCATTACGGGCAATGGTTTGCCTTCAACAATAGAAGCGTGGATGCTTGTCTCTAGTTCGTCGGGTTCGAGTCCCATAAAAGTAGTTAAGCTAGCCTGTGGGTCGATATCCACCAGCAGCACGCGATTTTTCTTTTTTTGTGCCAGATGATAGCCCAAATTTTGGGTGAGTGTAGTTTTGGCAACGCCGCCACTTTGGTTGAATAACGCAATGATGCGGGTTTGGCTCACAATTTTTGAAGTGAAGTTAATGCAATAATTAAGCGGTTATTTTATCGGAGGGAGTGACTTTATACAACTGGCATTTTTAAAACTACATATAGCGTAAAGCACATACACAATAGATGTAGCAGTGGGGGACGCAACAAAAGTGTTGCAACTACAAGACTTATTGGCTGTCTCAAGGGTTATTAAAATTGATGGTTCCATCCATGCAAATTTCATCTGCCTTTAAAAAGTCGTGTCTAAACTCAGGAGAAAAGTTGAGCGATCGCTTCCCATGAACTTCAACATAAAGGCGATCGCACCCCCAAACCGCTTTTTCCTCGCTTGAAAATTGTTAGTTGGGTGCAGATGCGATCGCTTGACTTAAACATAAAGGCGATCGCACCCCCAAACCGCTTTTTCCTCGCTTGAAAATTGCTGTAAGATCCACATAAAGGCGATGTCTACGACGGGCTGCGCCTACGCACTTAGAAATATCTCTATGCAATGCCAGATTGCTGGCAATTTGTTTGTAGAATTGGGCAGCTGTTTGCTGAAAATCAAATAACAATCTGGTTTGATGACGCAGAATATTTAACTTAGCATTTAATAGTTCTAACTGAGCCAACTTTTCTTGAGCGTACCGTGCTAATATTAAGCCTTCCAGCAGGTCGTAAAGTCCGGCTATCGTCCTGTCCCCTAAAGCAAATTTATGTTTTCTAGGCAGACGATTTAAAATAGGCACGTACCATTTAATCAGGTCATAGGTTTTTTGAATAATTGGTAAATCTTGCATTTGGTCAAAAATAAATTTTTAGTCTGCACAACCCCCTTGACAAAATCTACCACTTCTTGGATAGTATATTATATTCGTGCTAAATATTAAAAAATCGACCGCGTTCGGCGGGGATAAGGGAAAAAGAAAAACCTTAGAGGGCTAAAGCGCAAGAGTGTAAAGAATTAAGTCCTCGCGGCGGAAACCACAACCCGAAACCCGATGAGGTAGTACCAGTGGTTCTGCTCGTAGTAGCCACGACACGCTGAACGGCAATTCCTCGGAGCGTTGTTCCAGGAGCCACCGCGCACCACACGAATTTTTTGATTCTCATTCTCATTAGGATCAATAGCTTCATCTATCCAAGCATTACCGTCTGTAGGAGCGCCTTTGTAATCACCGTGCCAGTGGTCAGCGCACCATTCCCAGACATTACCGTGCATATCATACAACCCAAATACATTAGCTACTTTAAAAGTGCCTACTGGTGTTGTTTGTTTCCTACACTGACCTTTTGGGGCATCACCGTAATTGTATTCAGCATTGTAGTTTGCTAAATCCGATGTGATAGTTTCGCCAAAGTGAAATCGAGTTGTCGTGCTTGCTCTACAAGCATACTCCCACTCCGCTTCGCTAGGAAGCCGGTAGTGTTGTCCGGTATGTTCTGATAGTCTAGCACAAAACTCTACCGCTTCATACCAAGAAATTTGCACTACTGGTAGATTATCCCCTTTAAAGCGTGATGGATCGGGGTCAAGTGGGCGGTTTACTTGTTCTAAAGCGGCTACAGTCCGCCATTGTACCTGAGTGACGGGGTACTTGCCCATGAAGAAAGGTGGAACAGTTACTTCGTGCTGGGGCTTTTCTAAGTTATATCCTTCCCCTTCAGGCGAACCCATCATAAAAGTACCACCGGGAATAACGACCATTTGTAAGGTGATACCCTCACCCAAATCTTCGTTAAAGTATTGGGCAAGTATTGTTTCTCGCTCGATGATTTCGCCGCGACGGTTGACACGGTTGACGGTGACGGTTTCAAACTCAAAAGGCTTTAGTTCATCACGGGAGCGTCCCAAAGATTGAACATCTTTAAATTCTTCTTTAGAAGAAAGAGCAGCTAACGCACTTCTAACTAAATCTTCTCCCACTGGATCTTGGTTTCTTTGGGCTGCCTGTATTGCTAAATCCAATCTAGCCAAAGGGTCTTTATTTGCTTCAATCCAACGCCAATAAGGACTTAATGAAGCTGTCATCCTAGCACTGCGACAGATTTTATCTGAACTCAATTCATGCTCATAACCCCATTCCAGAAACAAGAGTAAGTTTGAGTTTTCTTGCAAAAGCAATTGCCGTCCCTTATTATCGTCTCTGTCACCAAAAAGCTTGATAACTGTGTTACAGAAATTTATATAATAAAAATCCAAAACTTGGGGAGCAAGATAGTCAACTCCTCTTCCTTTCTGCAATTTACTTTCTGCGTAAGTACGGGCAGGTTCGGGTAAAGTTACTCTCCAATCAGATGCAGTAGGAGACTTTTCTGCCATAGAAAACTTAAACAATTCTAACAAAGCTTTATTCCCGCGTCTGTCCCAAATAGCCTTAGCTAAATCCCGATTCAACCCACTAGGAAAAAAAGCCAATAAAGGAAATATATCTTGCCCTTCTACCGATAGAATCTCAAAAGAACGCTCTAAAGTTATCCGCAGACTTCTTTCTTTTCTTTGTTCACTAGAATAAGAATCAAGAACGGACAGTGGTTCATCTATCAAGTCTTCACGCAGCATCTTGAGAGTAGATTTAGTTTCTGCCATATAAGATGCTGCTAGCTTAATAGGTAAGGGATAACCATCAAGAAACTTGACTAAAAGATTAAAGTTTTCTAGTAAATCATCATTCTCCCCCCATTGTATTTGTGGTGGAGCATACCTTTTAAATATCTCTCTTGTTTCTGATGCTCCCATGCTGCAAACTTCTTCTTGATGGCAATAAAGAATATCCCCTGCCAGAGAATCACGGGAAGTTAACAACAGTCTTAAATTAGGACATTGTTCTAAAACTGAGTTTAAAAGTTCAATTAGTTCATTGGATTCTTTCTCAATCAATTTATCCAAATCATCGAAAATCAACAACAATCGGCTATTCTTTAACTCTCTTTCTAAGCCAAAACTCCTTAATTCAAGACTCTGTTGAACTTTGGTAATCAGCGTTCCCACAGAATCAGTATCGCGCAAACTAATAAACCAAACTCCATCTTTATAGCGAGATCGCTCATGTAACCACTGACCAATGGCATAAGCTAAGGCAGTTTTGCCTATTCCCCCCATACCATGAAGAGCAATACAACGTTTATCAGACTCTACGAGTACTTTAATTACCTGATGTATTTCTTGTCTGCGTCCAACAAAGTTTGGATCGTCACGGGGAATATTAGTATTTGACCACTGGGGATAGATACAGGAGTGAGAATCGGCTGGTTCTATAATCAGCGATTGATGATGGGAAGCTTGGGGTAGTAATCGAAATTTGAAGGCTTCATCGAAATTAACTCCTTGCTGAAAGGTCAGAGAGTTAAACAGCTTTTTTAAATCATCATCAAGTTTAACTGCATTACGACCCGATAAAAAAGCATTCACAACTGAGTCTTGATTGAATAATGCCTGATAAAGTCGTCGAGAAAAACATCGGGCTGCCACATCTAGAATTTTATCTTCAGCGTTAACCGCAATTACATGAGATACTCCGGCTTTTACAAAAGCTTGAGTTAACTTTTCTGAATGACAGGCATTTAATAATGCTAATTGACAGGGTGCTTGCTTTTGATTTGATAAAGCAATCGCCAGTTCTTCTTCACTAAAATAACGAGTAATTCCCGCTTTATCTTCTAACACCAAGGCTGTGCTATCCCCCTTTCTCATCCCATGACCGATAAAATGAATAATCAGTGGTTTGACATGATGAGACAACACATCTTGTAAAGTCTGTGAGGTGGCTACTTTAACCACTATTTCCACTGCTATCGGATGAGATATATTCTCTAATACTGAAGCGATCGCATCAATTTCTTTCTGGATTGATAAATTTTCTACTGGTGATAAGTCTTCATTGAGTAGAGGGGCTGAGAACAAGATGAGAATTTGATTACTGAAGGAATTATCTTTTTTAGTAACTTCTTCTATCCCTGGATTAATGGGAACTTTTGAAACTACTTTTGAGACAACCATTCCTCTATCTCCTCATCAGTAGCCTTACTTATGTCTAGGGAAGGACGTTTTGGGTATTCTAACTTTCCTTCTGGTTCTATCCCTTTTTCTCGTAATTCTCGCCGCCAATTATTGATTGCCTTAGCGACTTTGATACTGTAATCTATCAAATTGGCTGTTGCGGCTGCCCCTCCAAGTATTGTAGCCACAAAAACTATGTCATCTGCACCAAACACACGATTTAATGACTTCTGCACATTTATTGAACTCATCGTTAGTGATGTTTCCAAAGACGCTATTTCATCTGGCGGCAGTTGGGATGAAATCACTATGCTAACTAGAGGAATTTCGCTCATTTACACCTCTAAAAGTTTTATTTTTTTATTAATACTTGCAGGGCTTCAACTTTAGTTTCCAATTCAGCCACCCTCTGACTCAATGGCACATCTGAACCACAGCCCAGATAAGTGGCGATCGCACTGACTATCACATCTGTCTTCGACGTGCCAGTTCGCTCAACGTGGCTGTTGAGTTCTTCTAGGAGAGATGGGGGAATTCTGATGGCGATTTGCGGCTTGCTCATACTGGTATATTGAGAATTAAAAACTACATTAACTTTTAATCCTGTTTGACTAAGTAATACTTAGTGATATTGTAGTACGACATTTTTTCTTTTGGTGGATGTTTGACCGAAACTTTGGGGTTGCGCGATCGCACCCATCAACAACAAAAAACCCCGGCGTTAAATACCGAGGTGATTGGGAGAAGTCCATATGTCAATGAGATACCGATACCAAAATCAATAAGTCTTAGCTAACGCTCAAGCCAACCAAAACTAGAGTGGTAACAATCAAAGCGGCGAACACACCCTGTACAACATATTTGCGTTGTTCCCAAATTGCTGGGTACTCTGCATAGTACATCTGGGGTTCATTTGCGTAGTTATTTAAAATGCCGTCTTCGTTAACTGTTGTATACATAGGTTTTTTTGGTGTGTGTTACTTTATGTAAATAAATTTAACAATATTGTTACAAATAGTCAATACAGCTTGACAAATAATAGTGGATGTGAATTATAAGAAGTGCTTATGTTGGATGGCACAAAATAACCCCCAATCAGGTTGGGGGCGTTTGGTGATTGCAGGAATACAGCAACTACTGCTGATGCATTTGTTCGAGCATTGCTAAACCTCGTTCTATTTTTGGCTGTTTTAAAAACTGTCGGCACTGTCTACCAGCTTCAACAGCCCGACGGATTAAGCTATGTCCTTCACGATATTTTCCTTGCTGAATTAGCTGTAAGCCTTGACTGCTTAAGTCCTTAGCATCGTTAGCTAAGGCAAGTGCTTGCTCTCTATCCATTTTGTTGCTCCTCCAAAACAGCTATTATTGCCTCTGCTTGTTCAAACAAAATTTCGGCTCTTGCCTCAAGTAGGCTAGCATCGGCATCATCTTTATTTTCTATCGCTTTTTGAAATTCGTTGTAAAGCTTTACAACTATTTCTTGTAACGAGTTATACGCTGCTAGTAAAGCGCTTGCAGTTGATTGTTTCATTATTGTTCAAGGAGTCAATTTTCGTACTGCGTCGAATTGTTGCTATCTTTATCATGTTTTTTACTGCACCAAAATTGAGCGGCTTAAAATACTCATGACCTCGCCCGGATTAGGACTAGGCAGCAGTGGACTCCAGTCACCGACATCTGCATAGCCAATGACTTGTAAGTAGTGTATTGTACTGGTTACAGTTCTCGCCGTACCAATCAGCAGGTGTTTAAGTGGTTCCCGGTTTGGCTCTGTTTGAGAACTTCCCTGGCTGAGGATAGGTACGTTTTGAGCATCAGCGTCAGGTAAAAAGCCTTTCTTTGTGGGCTGCACGGCATAATTTCCGCCCTCTTCGAGTGCTGTCGAAGAAGCTTGTTGAACTATATACAACTCAAGTTCCAATTGGGCAAGAGCAAGCGAATCGCAGAGAATTTGTGATTGTGTCATCATTGTTTTTATCTCCCGATATGGGGGGTTTACTACATGAAGGCGATCGCACTGGTTCCGGCAAGAATTGAGCGATCGCTTTCTTGTATAAAGTAAATTATATCAAACTGGGGGGAATGGGGGAATATGGGAATATGGGAATATTGCTGATATTCCCCCTATGCCATGCCAGAATGATGGGATGGCAAAACCCGAAGACACTGTAAAGCTGGTTATTAGCAAAGAATTAAAAATCCGTTTTAAGTCGCTGTGCGTACAAGCAGAAACGGATATGAGCAGTGTTGCTAGAGATTTAATTGGTGCCTGGTGCGAAGAACAAGAGAAAAAGCTTGAACAGCAGAAAAAAAAGTAGAAAAATATTCATCCTGCCAAGCACCATGACTAAAACCACAGTTCACTTAGTCGTCAGCATCCAGAATGTTACTAAGCGTGGTGTTCTACACGCTCTGCCCAGTGCTGGCAGTTTCGGGTGATTAGTCCTGGCGGTGCAGTGTTTGGAGAACGCAAGATTTATTACTCGGCTGAAGCGGCGGAAAAAGCGGGACGGGAGTGGATTGAGAAAGGGAGTTGAGGGAAAGGTGCTTTTGAAGTACCCGCGATTTCACTATGAAGTGCTTTTGAAGTACCCGCCCGCAGTCCGGCGATCGCCGTTTCAAAGCGAGTGATAACAGCACAATGGCACTCTTGTTTCTGGAATTCTCCATCTAGGCGGTGTAGTCCTTATTAGAACAGCGACTTATACAGAACTTCTATAAATAGCCCTTGGGGAATATAACCCCATCAAAAGCCCAATCGTCCCGACTGGGTTTTTTGGTTTTGGGGCGTTTGCCCTGCCGAACCCCCCAAAAAATTTAATGCCCTTCTTAGCAACGAGATGAGGGTTAATAAAAGCTATAGGCTCTGTTATGGAAAATATTCGACCCTTGAACAATCAACTCTTATTAAAGGAAAAATTACTTGCCTCGCTTGAGCAGATTCAAACTAAAAGTGATGGCTCTCCTGTTACCGATTTGAAGCTAGACAAAGCTTTAGCCCAAGAAATTGAACAATTGACGACTCAACTAGAAAGCCTCAATCCCAATCCCAACCCACTACTCTATGCTACTTCTTTACTAGAGCAGGGCTGTTTCATTCCACAAGGGATAAGAGTTTGTCAATATCATTAGAGGTAAATCTCTGGGCTTGGGTAATGGATGAATAACCATTTCGGCGCAAAATATTGAGTGCGATCGTTCGCATCACTGACACATTTGCAGGAGCGTTACCCATACGTATGGTCGAATGGTCTTCATCAAAAATTACATCCTTAACCCAATGAAGACGATTCTCAATCCCCCAATGTCCACGAATCCCCTTAGCAAAATCAGCCGCAGATTTGACGAGGCTGCTAATGTAGTATGCAACTTGGTGATATGCTTTACCCGCACGAGTACCGCTTCTTTCAACCTTAATCAATGATTTTAAGCCAGTCCATTCTTGGCTGATACCCGTTAAATCATGAAAAACTTCTACACTACGTGTTGTAACTCTGTTTCGTGTTCTTTCGACTGCGATGTGCCTACTTGTTGGCTTGGAATTATCCGTAGTCTGTCGAATTTGGCGATGCAAGTTTTTTTGGTTTGCTTTCACAGCGATCGCGTAATCATTGCCACCATCAATTATTAACTTGCAAGTTTTTTTTGGCAATGCAAAGCATCCAAGCTAAACACAACACCCTCGATATCCAGTGTTGCAATCAAATTTTGAACTGTGGTAATTTCGCTACCTTTCTTATTCTCCAACTTATCCAAACCAAAGACCAGACCTCTTTTCCCAGCATATACAGAAACAACACTCACAAAATTTTGATACTCATGAGCGTAGTTTTTTACAGTTCCTTTGATACTTTTACCGTCAACTCCAACCCACTCAGATGTATCTAAACTCACATATTGTTCTGCCCACTGATTGAATATTTTGGCAAGATTGTCAAAGTCTACTCCCATTAGTATTCGTCGTATCGTTGAGTACGAAGGCACGCCATGTTTTTGAATTCCAAATTGATCAATCAGTACAAGACGATGCCGATGAAACAAAGTCTCCCCATGCACGATATCCCACGTACCCGCTCATTGTTCCCATAATCACAAACAGTAATACCAGCCACAGTTGGTGTCTTTGCCCATCCTTTGTCCGAAAGTCTTTAACTTGCCGCAGTTGTTCAATCAGATTCGCACCCATAATTTTTCATCCCCAAGATGCTTGTAATTTTACATCTTTTAGGGGATGAAACAGCCCTGCTTTACTAGAGGGGGCTTGGCAATTGCAATACTCTACTGCTAGAGAAATCCGTTCTTTAGACTCCCTGCCGTTGGGATTAAAGCTGGGTAAAGTATATCAGGTAATTAATGTTGCCAATAAATTGTTTTTCAATTTAGCTAAAGTTAAACATCCTCTGGGGCTAATATCGGGATATGTAAAAGTAACAGCTAGCTTTGAAGTAGCAACAGTTGATTCATCACTTCCACCAAATCAACGTATTAACGTTTATTTTGACAAACGCTACCTATCAATTGAAAAGATTGTTGGCATTGATACCCCCCAACTTAACCCATTTAAGGTTGTTCCAGCTAATAATCCTACTGGCAGAATTGCGACCCTGGACATTACTTACTTGGATGAAACCTTAAGAATTGGACGTGGAGGCGATGGAAGTTTATTCATTCTTAGTAAATCCAATGACTTACCTGATAACAGGGCGATCGCTTATGGCGCATAATTGTATCGCAACTTCTTGGCGGGAGAGCGATCGCCTGTGCAGAATGTATAAAATTACGCATACGTAGTTGATCAAAAGCTAATTTCACCCGTGAGAACTGTAGTTCTACATGAAGTGCGATGGCGTACCCGCGATTTCACTTGAGCGATCGCTTTCTCTAGGACTGTGGCTTCACTGCGTTCAGTTTTGCTTATGGTATTTTGGAAAAAAAGAGTTAATAAAAATGGTTAAGCCTAAAAATAATGTATATCGCGGACACGCAATAGAAAAAGTTGGTCACGGGAAAAGGGCGGCATTTCAAACAATTATTAACGAAAAAGAGTGGTCTGCTGTCACCGAATCAGAAGTGAAAACAACAATTGATGCTTGGATTGATGAAGGAATAGAGCCTTAGTGCTAATTGCCGATATCTATTGAATGAAATTATGCCAACTAATTTAATCGTCCTTATAGCTGCATTAATTGTTGCATTGCTGGTCTTTAGAGCTTTGTTGAGTCTGCTGAAAACATTCATAAGTACAGCAGTTGCCCTTGTTGTAATCGTCGTCATCTTAATGGTTTTTGGCTTTACTCCCCAAGATTTGCTGCAAGAAGTCATTAACTTACCTCAAACTCTCACTTCTCTGGTGACAGAGGTAAGAAAGTCATTGGGATTGTGAAAAGGATTAATTGGCTAAGGGTGCTTTTTTTTAGTTTGTATCAATTATTCATGCGGGTAGCAATTACACATTGGAAATGAACATCGGAGAACAAGCAGATACACTTAGAGCGAGAGGCTTCTTTTGGAATAAACTAAAATAGATGTCAATATTTTGTTGATAGAAAACGATAGTAAAGCCAAGTATGAACTTTTTCACAGGTTAAACACTCGCAGTCTGATCGCCACAGGGAACACCCCAAGTTTAGAAGAATAAAACAATCAGGGGTAGATATAGCAGGCTGACCGAAGAAAGACAAAAGCGGCGATCGCCCAAGTGAAATCGCGGTTACGCCATCGCACACCCACGCACAATAATGATGCGAGCTTTATTTGTGGCTAAAATGCTCCCGTTAATACCAAGCTTGATAAAATCAGGAGCGAAAAATCTTATTTTCTGATGATTAAGGGGTTAGCTATGGAAGCAAGAAGCGAGATTACAATCAAATTCAGTGGCTCACTACCAACAGCCAAACCTGCACCGAACAAAAAAGTCGAAGTTGAGCTAACCGACCAAAACGGTATAATTTTCACTGCCATAATCAATGCCAAAAGCTGGCGCAAGGCTGAAACTAACACCTCGGAGTTTGCAGACTGGGCTGGGGCTGTGTCAGGTAAGCTCGGTCAACGAACAGATAATGGATTTGAAGTGGTTGATGCCGGGGTTCAGATTTTCGAGAAGAAGCAGAAAGATGTTACACAAGATGTGAGTGTTGCCGCGCCAGAAACCCTACCAAGTTCATAGATTAATTCCAACATGAAGAGGCAATGCGCTTTTCATGTTGCCTCAGTACCAAGAAATCAAGAAGAAAGAAAGTGCTTGTCGTATCATGCATTGCAACCGATTTACTACAAGCACTTATGGGTGGGCAATGCTTGGTAACAGTTTTGGGAAGTCGTGGTTTGCATTCTTCAGTTATCAAACATTGAGCCAATGCTGCTGCGTCTAGAATTTACCCAATGCCTAGGCTAAAATCGATTAAATCTGTCCATTCTGGAAAGTCAATCAATGGGTTACGGTTGCCCTGCTTCTGCTTACTGGCAATAGCCATATTTCTATGTTTCTCATGCTCGGTGACAGGATATTGCTTATGCCAATCAAGTAAAGTTTTTAAATGTTCTGGTTTGTACTCCTTATTTAAGTTATTGATAACGCCTGGGTAACGCAACAAAAAGTAAAGAGTAGCACGCGCGGCTTCCCCTTTACCAAAACCCGGTTCAAACCTGTTACCTTCAGATTTACCGCAATTGTTACGAGTTGCTTCTTCAAAGTTATCAAAGTCATCAAAGTCAGTGAAGGGACTACTTCCTCGGAAGGAGTTACACGCCATCTCACACGCGAACAAATGATGCAAATCGCCTTTCATCGGTTTGGGTGATACATCTTTAAACCACGACTGTGGAACTACATGCTCACAGTTGTATGGTAAATCTCTTTCAAGGGTATTTACCCTTTCTAAAATCTCTGCTGTCGTGAGTGACTCTCTAAGTATAATTTCTTGCAAACGAGATGCTCGCCTTTTTTCAATTAGGAGATCCTCTTGAATAATTTGTTCTGGTGTGTATTCAAGACGCGAGTAAATACTTCTAATCTTTGAGTCAGGT
>NZ_KK073766.1:102449-110635 GCF_000582685.1 [Scytonema hofmanni] UTEX 2349 | reverse complement strand
GGCATAGCCTCTTCCACCGAAGATAGTACATGATGTGTTGGTAAGTAATAGACGGGGAGAAACCATAAAGCCAGTCCCGTACCCTATCACTCTCCCACTACGACTGCGTAAAATGATGCGGCAGATAGACCGCGAAACCTTCAGTCCATATTCCAAGTATGAAATACTCATTAGGTCTCTTTGACCAATAATCCGCTCTTGAACAACGCGATTAAACTCCTCGCTAGACAAATCGTCTATGGAAATTTTGGCTTCAGATAAAATAGAAGCAGCTACAGGATTACGAGCAATTCTTTCCAAACGTCTGTTGACACGTTCAGGGGTGTCTACATTGAGGACCGAACCAGATGAAAGTTTACGAATGTTGCTCCCGCGCTCTGGGGAGCGCGTTTTATATCGTTCTATAGTTTCTTGGATTAGCTGTTGAGGAGGAATCATTTAATAGTTCTCAGAGGATGTTTTAAAAGTAAACAAAAGCTTACGTAACGATAATCTATTATTTACACCCTTAAAAACATATCCGATAGTACCCTTAAGGATACCATTACTGCTTGGGATTGTGTATCAAATTTGTTTAAGCCGCGATCGCATTAATACGTGCGCGAATTTCTCCATCATCTGTGCCACTGTATATGACCATTTAATTGGTTGTGCAGAATCATTGTGGCGGATAATGAAATCGGTGATGCGTTGCTGCATTTCAACTGCTGCTCAAGATTCAAGCGAGGAAAACACAATGATTGGTTAAGTCTTTTGAGCAATGATATAAACATGATTTTCAGGATATTGGTCATATTCGAGGTGGCGACATGTGCAGTGATTACGCTTAAGAATCCGTAGCAAAGCATCTACGCCCAAAGTGCTGTACTCAAAGTCCTGACCTTGAAATGCCCCCGAAATCTCACTTTTTGTATGTCCGCCACCACATGTGAACAGGAGTACTCCGTCCGAATCAAGGGCATCGCATAGCTTTTTTATAACAGGCTGTTGCATATTTAGCGGCAGATGAAAAATGCTGTCCCAAGCAGAAATTAAGCTGTAAAGTTTCCCAGGAATCCAACAGCAGATGTCTTCGGTGTAAAACGTAATTTCTGGATGCAGGTGCTTGGCTAAATTTATCATTTCTGTGGAAATATCAAGTCCTTCAGCCTGAAATCCATGCTTAGATAAGATGTTAATAAAACGTCCACTGCTTCCACAGCCTACGTCAATAGCTGAGTGCCTCTTAGAAGTAAATTTGATAGCCTGCTCCAATTGTGCGATCCCGTATGGCGAATCTTGATGCTTAGTCTGCCACCATAGGGCAATTTGATTATATCGGGCGGCTGTAGCATTCGGATTCATCTTCTCTTCCCATCAACGCAACGCCTTTTAAAAGCTTATATCATTGTGCAGTAAAAACATAATTATGAGGGAATACTGAGTGATCACTTCCCGTTCTTAGAGGAAAAATATCGTATGTAGGCGATCGCTCATCAGAATTTACCACTCGTTTGGTTTACTGATTAGGCAAAGTAGTTTAATTAATACGTGCGATCGCCTTCATTCAAGCGAACGCGCAGAGCGTCTCGAAGAGAGGAAAACCCAAGCGTTACCGAACAGCCCGTCGCAGACATCGCACCCCATACCCCCACCTTTAATTTGTCCAAAGTGGTAACTCCAACTGCCCCTGTGTTGTATTCGTTCTGCCTCGCGCTCGACTGTGCAGCGCAAGATGGCATGGTGTGCAAAGCGGAATTAGGTTCTCTGGTCGATTATCTTCAGGTGTAAAATTAGCATGGTGTACCGACAGCGTGAGTACAGTCCACTCAGAGCGCGACAATTCCTTTGGCTTTTCACCTGGACGCAAACATTGCTGATTGCAGTGACGACAGCGCCAATGTGCTGCTGCTTTAATGGCAGTAGCTATGTCATCCCAATCATCCGCGTAGCGCTCTCTATAAATAGGCATTTTCCACTCAATACAGATTAAGCAATTGGAGGATTTTAACAACTTTACCAAGTTTTGGAGTAAAAGTAGCCAAGACACATTTTGCCGCCACGTAAAGCTTGAAAGGCTTGTGTCGGTTAACCCGTAAGATTGCCGCGACTGGAACCATGCGGATTGCCGCAACGGAGGCTTTAATACTCATTAGACCTATCCGAAAAAGAATGTAGAGACGCGAAATTTCGCGTCTCTACAAAGGTTCTGGATGACGCATATTTAATTTCTGGAGATGTCTATTATTTCGTGAAGCGATCGCTCCCCTATGTGAGTCCCGCGTATAAAGTTATGTTAAGGTTGTATCCGAGTCGCAAGTGCGGTTTCCTGAATGCGAATGCTATTAATAGCTAATACTATTTTTGAAATAGGAATTGGTTGCGTATTTCTCTTTTTCCCAACTCTGCTTACCCTAAATAGCCAACTGTCTATTTCTTTACTGCGGGTAATAGGATGCGGTGCTTTGTCTTTGGGGACTTTGAGTTTTTTAATGCTCTCATTGACTGATAAAAAAGAACTAAAACCGGGATTAATCGCTTTGTCTATTTTTCATAGTCTGGTAGCAGTTGCCCAAATCTACAGCTTTATTGGTGGCATGGCTAATACACTTGTAATCATCATACATTCATTGTTTGCAGTGTCATTTATCACTGTCTCGTGGCAGCGAATTAGATGAAAGTAAAAGCGCTTACCTAAGAGTGTTGCAAAATAAGGAAAATGCTAGAGTTAAGAGCTATACGATAGCAAAAAGTGTAAAGAAGATATGGCTGACCAAAAAGATAAAGCTCAAGAAAAAAACCGCCTTGAACAGCTTCAAGAAGAACAAGGTAACACGGATTCTAAACACTCAGGCGGTGCTGGCGCTTCTGGTGGCAATTCAGGTGCTGGTAAATCTGGCACATCAAAAATTTCTGCCACTGGTACACCTGATGATATCGAAAAAGTTGATGAGGAGTAAAGCTGACTACAGAGACGAGTCAAGGTTTAACTGCGTCGGCTCTCATTAAGTAACGAGAGCGATCGCGTTGGTGGATTGAATACCTTATTATTCAGTCCACCGCAAGTGCTCGCGCATTCCCCCAATCCCAGAAGCGCTGCAACAAAAGCGTGAAAATTGCACGTATGTTGTCATTGATTAAAATGCTACTTCATATATCTAATTACAGAGGCTGAAGTAGCAATTAAATTAGGCTTGGCGAAGATTAAAAACCCAATTACGAGCAAAGACTGCCAGACCAGTCTTGATGTCCTCGATTTGGCTGACACTTGTATTGCTCACCCACCCAAACAATTTCCCATTTATTTTGGTTGCGTCTCAATTCAATGCGATTTCGTATTCCAGCTACTGAATCATCACCCAAACCTATTATGGTATATACGATGACGGCAGTTTCTCTTGTAGGATACGCTACTGTTATATCCTCAGACTTTCTTGCTTCTTCTTCTTCTGAGTTGCTAAACAATTGTACAGCTATTGCTTTTGGAGTAGAAACTCTAATCCGGTTAGAAGAGATAAATTCTTGTACGTTAATTACTCGAAAATCAGCTCGTGGATTGCTCTCTTGGAGTGCTGCGTTTAATTTAGACCAAGTTTTCTCGCCTACAATGCCGTCGGCTACTAATTGTTGTGATTTTTGAAAATTGATGACAGCTTCCTTGGTTTTTGCCCCAAAAACACCGTCAACAATACCTGAATAAAAATTGAGTTTTTTCAAACCTTCTTGCAGCTTGGTAACTTCTGCACCTTTTGATCCTTCTTTAAGCACAACAGAAGTAGTGTTCATGATTTCTCCTTGCCTAATTACGTTTTAGTATTTCGTGTTTGGTGTAAATACACACTTAATATCACTTTTTAATTTGCCCATTCCGGACGCACAAGCATAAAAATTTCAGATTTTTCTCAAATGCTAGCTTGACAAACAAAGAGCCTTAGGTGCGATGGTGCTTTTCCTCTCGTGGTAAAAGCGATGCATCCACAAGATAAAACCATACGCCGGACTCACGGATAAAAATGTTACGACCAACTACCCAAACGGTTGCCCCCAGCGTTGCCAATTTTCTTTGTTGAAAGGCGTAGGCTAGCAAGAACCGCAGGCATCGCTTCCCTTAGGAAGATGGCAATAGAAGACTTAAAGAGTCATGCTGGAAATAACACCCATAAGCTTTTTTTAGAGGTGTATCATGGCTATTGTTTTAAATCACACCATTGTAAGATCACGCGATAAAGAAGCATCGGCACAGTTTTTTGCAGACATTTTTGGTTTGAAGGTTGAGCCTGGTGTTGGTCACTTCGCTGCTGTACGCGTTAATGACACGTTAACTTTGGACTTTGCCGATTGCTCCGTATTGGAGTCGCATCACTATGCGTTTCATGTTAGCGATGAGGAATTTGATGCAATATTTGCACGGGTTAAAGAAAAAGACATTGAATATAGCAGTGACCCAATGCATCAAAACAAAGGTCAAATTAACCATAGGAAGGGGGGGCGTGGTTTCTATTTTTATGACCCCAATGGGCATAACTTAGAATTGCTGACTCGTGCTTAGGGAGAGCCGAAAGCAGGGATTTTACTTACTTCACCCAAACGGTTGCCCCCACCGCTGCCAGCATTCTTTGTTGAATGGTGACTTCCATTTTTGAATTAGTGCTTGCTCTAACTGCTGCCTTGGTCTAGTCTGCACCAGGGTATCCCACTAAAACGCAATATTAACTGTAACGACCTGCAATTATCAGAACTGTTTGAAACCATTCGCTTAATTATTCTTCAGTACGATAAATTAATCGATTCTGTGGACAGTCAATAGTAATGTTAATTGGCAGATGTAGGCAAGTACAAAAAAACCGTTTCTCACAATGGAAAACGGTTTAATGTAAGTATTGTTACTTATAGTTTACTAATCTCTCTAATGCGTGACAAATGAGTGCATTATGCAGGATTTGGTTGCACTCGTTTCTGAAGCAAGTTGATAATTGAAGCTTTTTCTAAGATTCCGACTAGCACGCCATTGTCACGAATCACAGGAAGTGCAGATAATGTGCGTCCTTCCAGTAGCTGTACTACTTCCAACAAAGGTTGATCGGATTGTATAGTGCCAGACTGCTCGATTGGTCGCATCACTTCTTTGACTTGAGTTTCTGACCAAAGTGCAGTATTAATGAAACGCATATCATCAACAGATATCGCACCCACAAGAAGCCCGTTATCATCAGTTACTAAGAACCGCTGCCAGTTTTGTCCGCTCAGTATCCGCTCATCAGCAAATTCTCTGAGGGTAATTTTATCAGAAACAATGGGGCTATCGGGTGTTACTGCATCAGCTGCTGTCAAACCTGTTAGTTGTTCTTGCACCCTCGCAAATTGAGCCGCATTACCAGCATTTCGCAGCAAGAAGAAACCAATTAACAAGTTCCAGAAGTTCCCAAAGCTACCAAATAACACCAACGGAAGTAAACCAGAAGCGATCGCTACAATACCGAATATTTGCCCAACTCGACTCGCAAAAGCCACACCTTTATGAGGATTACCCGTAATCTTCCATACGATTGCTTTCAGTATATTTCCGCCGTCCAATGGCAAGCCAGGAATTAAGTTAAATAGCGCCAATGACAAGTTAACAGAAGCCAGTACACTGATAATCGCTGCCAATGGTCCCGATGCGGCAGTACCAAAACCAATGCCTACAAATATACCGAATAGCAACAGGCTTACTATTGGACCTGCGATCGCCACCCAAAAAGCGGATGCCGGGGTTTTTGACTCTTTTTCTAAGCTTGCCAACCCACCAAATATAAACAGCGTGATTGATTTGACATCAATTACGAGCGCGAATGGCGACAAAGCTGTGTCCTAATTCATGGGCAACGACAGAACTAAATAACAACAGTGCTGTCATCAATCCCAGTAACAGAGGTAATCCCCCACCTAACTGGGGAAATTGCGCTGCTAATCCACTGCTATAGCTCCAAGTTACCAAGCCCAGGACTAAAAACCATGACGGATTGATATAGAAGGGAATCCCGAAGAGGTTGCAACATCGAATATTGCCATTCATGCCATTCACCTTTGATTTCAACATCAAGAGATTTAATTTCAACCCTCTTAATGTCTCTATCGTAACGAGATGTTAAGTAATTTTAATCTTTATAACTGTAGTGGTGTCCGTCCGTTTAGGTGTGGTTATGCGAATAACAGTTATTAGCTACAATGCATTCCAATATTTGTGAGTTATGTAGAAAATAAAGAAGTGCGATTGCAGGCGTTAAGAACTAAAAAATGTCACCAATCTGGTCCAAGTAAAGGGGTTCATGAAAAAAGGGGTTCATGTTAAGAAGTTATTCACAACACGCTAACAGTTTTTATATGATTCTTTCACCCTATAAGGGTTTGAAGCCCCTTTTAGTTCTTGTCAATTATTGGGATTCCTCTCAAGGAAACTCCCAATAATTTCTTCCCTTTCCCCCTTCCCATGCACCCCTTTTCCCCTATAAGTGAAAACAAGACGCACTAATTTCAACCGTTGGCGCAGACTATACAAAACTGCGCGACTTGCTGGCATCCGGGCAGCGGCAAAAAGCTGATGAAGAAACTGGCACAGTAATGCGAAAAATAGCCCGCCGTGTTGATGCTGGTTGGCTCAGATAGGTATTGATTCAGACTAAAATATGCAATTAAGGAGTGGGAGCAAAAAGCAAACTTGCCGATTTAACTTCACTCTTATAATTAATCAATAGAAGAAACATTCTCTTAGCACCTGCGAGAAAACGACTTAAAACATGCCAGCCTTCTGTTTTCGAGAAGCCCTAAGCTAAGAATAAACAGGGTTACTAATATTTCTGAGGTAGTCCTTATGGTAGATCATATATTGCGAGAGCGTTACGAAATTCAACGGCAGCTAGGAGAAAGATCCGGTCAACAAACTCTACTAGCTCTCGATCAACAAACCCATGATTTAGTTGTAGTTAAGCTATTGATCTTTAGCAGTGAGCTAAAGTGGGAAACGTTTAAGCTTTTTGAGCGCGAAGCCACGACATTGAAGGAGCTTACACATCCCGCTATTCCTCGCTACCTTGACTATTTCGATGTTGAGACAACTTCTGGCAAAGGCTTTGCTTTAATACAAAGCTATATCAACGCTTGCTCGTTAGAAGAACAAGTCAAAGCAATTAGAGCATTTAGTGAACCCGAATTGAAGCAAATCGCCAAAGCAATTTTAGAAGTTCTTATTTATCTTCACAACCGCTATCCCCTTATCATCCATCGTGATATAAAACCAAGTAATATTTTGCTAGCCAATCGTTCTGGGAATAGTGTAGGTCAAGTTTACTTGGTAGACTTCGGTTCTGTACAAGCTGCTGCGAGTGAAGGAGGAACAAGAACGATTGTTGGTACATATGGCTATATGCCACCTGAGCAGTTTGGAGAACGAGCAGTACCTGCTTCTGATCTCTACGCTTTAGGCGCAACCCTAATATATTTGGCTTCGGGGCAGCATCCTGCTGATCTACCTCAAAGAAATCTTAGGATCTGCTTTGAAAATTACGTCAGTCTCTCAAACACCTTCATTGATTGGTTGCAATGGATGACCGAACCGTCCCTTGAACAGCGATTGGAATCTGCTAATCATGCTTTGCAAGCTCTAGAGCATGAAACTCTACGAAAGAAACAACTTCTAGTCCCAGTAAGACCTCAAGATTCTAAGGTCATTTTAACTAAAAACCACAATCTTTTAGAAATTTACATTCCACCGAGAGGGTTTAGTCTTGAATTATTGCCTGTGATTGGATTTGCCGTTATCTGGAATGGATTTTTAGTGAACTGGTATGCTATAGCACTAAACACTTGGAGTTCTGGAGGATGGTTTGCTGCTTTCTTCGCTTTATTACACGTAGGAGTGGGTATTTGGTTAATACTACAGATTCTGTTTGCTTTTTTTGGAAAGGTTTGGTTCCACCTAGACCAAGAGAAGATTTCCTTAAGGTATCAGCTTTTTGGTTTTAAGTATCATCGTCCTCGCCCTGCTTCACGGCATCAAATCTTGAAGTTAGAAAGAACCCAGACCACTTACAAGAGAGATTCTGAAGGAAATCGGATAGAAGTTAAACCACAAAGTCAATATTTGGGCTGGAACTAAAAAGTTCGGAATTGGTGGAAGTGGCTTACTCTCCGAGATTGAGTTAGACTGGCTAGCCAATGAACTTAGTGAC
>NZ_KK073766.1:31629-102349 GCF_000582685.1 [Scytonema hofmanni] UTEX 2349 | reverse complement strand
CTAGCCAATCGTTCTGGGAATAGTGTAGGTCAAGTTTACTTGGTAGACTTCGGTTCTGTACAAGCTGCTGCGAGTGAAGGAGGAACAAGAACGATTGTTGGTACATATGGCTATATGCCACCTGAGCAGTTTGGAGAACGAGCAGTACCTGCTTCTGATCTCTACGCTTTAGGCGCAACCCTAATATATTTGGCTTCGGGGCAGCATCCTGCTGATCTACCTCAAAGAAATCTTAGGATCTGCTTTGAAAATTACGTCAGTCTCTCAAACACCTTCATTGATTGGTTGCAATGGATGACCGAACCGTCCCTTGAACAGCGATTGGAATCTGCTAATCATGCTTTGCAAGCTCTAGAGCATGAAACTCTACGAAAGAAACAACTTCTAGTCCCAGTAAGACCTCAAGATTCTAAGGTCATTTTAACTAAAAACCACAATCTTTTAGAAATTTACATTCCACCGAGAGGGTTTAGTCTTGAATTATTGCCTGTCATTGGATTTGCCGTTATCGGGAATGGTTTTTTAGTGCTTTGGTATTATATAGCACTAAGTAATTGGAGTTCTGGAGGATGGTTTTCTGCTTTCTTCGCTTTATTACATGTAGGAGTGGGTATTTGGTTAATTCTACAGATTCTGTTTGCTTTTTTTGGAAAGGTTTGGTTCCACCTAGACCAAGAGAAGATTTCCTTAAGGTATCAGCTTTTTGGTTTTAAGTATCATCGTCCTCGCCCTGCTTCACGGCATCAAATCTTGAAGTTAGAAAGAACCCAGACCACTTACAAGAGAGATTCTGAAGGAAATCGGATAGAAGTTAAACCACAAATCAATATTTGGGCTGGAACTAAAAAGTTCGGAATTGGTGGAAGTGGCTTACTCTCCGAGATTGAGTTAGACTGGCTAGCCAATGAACTTAGTGACTGGTTAGGTCTGCCAGTCATTCAACAAAAATAAGTAACGTAAATTTACAACTCACATTCCGCACTTCAACTTGTAGGACACGAGGCAATACAAAAATCTGGAAATAGTTGCTGATTCCTCAACCTCAAGATGCGATCGCTTCCCAGCCATCGTTACTAAATTAGCTTTTCACTTTTTACGTATGCGCGGCTTTGTGCGCCCCCCTCCGCTTATAGTGCGATCGCTCTTATTAAAGAAAAATTCAAAGAGGATAAACACGCATTTATAGCGATCGCCCATAAAAAATTCAAAGAGGAAAAGTTGCCTTGAAGTGCGATGGCGTACCCGCGATTTCACTTGTGCGATCGCTTCCCAACCCTCGTTACTAAATTAGCTTTTCACTTGCGTGGTTTTGTGCGCTCCCCTCTGCTCATAGTGTGATCATTCTCCAGTTAAGAGTGGAATTGCAGGGGTGATGAGAAGCGTAACCCGGATTCCTCACAATCTTTGCGATCACTTCGAGGTGGTTTGTTTCGCGGATTTTGTAATTAATCAAATGTTGCTAACATTTACCAACAGAAAATATTTAAACAACTTACAAACCTATTCAGGGCAAACGCATCCTAATTAGTATTAAGTAAAACTTGAATTGGTGTATCGACACAGATGATAACCTTAACGCCAAGATTCAAAAATTATTGCCGTTGTAAATAAACATAACGCGATAATCCCAAATAGTATTAAAGGGCGTAATAAGTACATCATCAGGAAGACAATATGTAGCCCACCCAAACTTGTTGACAAAACGTAGGCGATCATAAAGCCAAGTAGAGCCAGCAAAAAATATTTGAGCAACTTAGAAGCCAACCTGAATAGAGAATTGTGCTGTTTTACACTCAAATCATAGCCTGTAACTCCTTCTGCTTCTCTCTCTTTTGCATAACAATAGACTGCTTGTAAACTAGACTTTGGTGAATTTGAATGATAGCTAGTATTCTTGTAATGGCGAGAGTGCTTTGCCTTTAAAGTATGCTGCGCCTCTTTTTTGAAATAAATAATATCATCCCATCTCATTTTCAATGCAGCTATAATTAGCAGTATGGCACGTCCAATAGTGACAATAATGCTGGCGAATTTAGACGCACCTCTCTCTCTTAAAATGAAGTATCCTTCGTACAAATCTCCTAAGCATTCATCTCTGCAATCAGACGGCAGAAGAAAGCCTAAGATTAAATCTATTAGACTCATATTTTTTGCCGTAAATTAGTAAAATTTTCATTTAATATGGAATATCCTTGTCATGAATATCGTGTCTCAAATTAGTGGGCTTATTCTTTTCAATATACAATAATTGAAAATTATGTCTAGCTGGGTGGGTCTGTTGCGTATCTCATTTTCAACCTCATTTTAAATACATCATGATGGCTTCCAATTTGTAAGCTGCTCTCTCATATAATTCATGTTTTCAACCAAATTTCTTCCCTTAGAAGTAAGTTTGTAATATTTTCTAGCCTTTCCTCTCCTAGCTTCTAATCTCTTATCTTCTAATCTTGACTCAATTATTTTTCTTTTTTCTAGCTGTCTTAGTGTGGGATATAATGTACCTACATTAATTAGGATTTTACCTTCACTAATTTCTTTGATAGCATCAATGATTTCCAATCCATAGCGTTCTTCTAGGAGGAGGGAATTTAATATAGCCTCTTCAAAGCTAGAGAGAGGAAGGCTGCCAAACTGGACATCTTGACTCATAATCGAGATTCCTATGTATAAAATTTTGCATAATCGCGCCTGAGTTGCTAATCCTTGTTATATTTTAGTTATAGCTTCTGATTCAAAGTGCGACAGTATTCATAATTATCGATTTTCCAATAATTTACCAAATTTATTTTGGTGTTATAGTTATAATATTTTGATAAATTCCAGTTTTGCTTAAACTAAAAAATTATAATATAACCACTTTAATATTAATTTTTCGAGTTGTAATCCTCAAATAATTTCCTAAAAATGGAGTTAAAGACCCTTTAAATTTTTGAGAATTATGATTATTAATAGAAGTGCATACAACTTGAAGTTAATAAAGATGAGTTCAATTACTGACTTATCGCCAGAATCAGAAGAACTGGGTTTCAATCAAGCCAGTTATGTTGGTGTACCCGGAAATACAGTGCCACTAGGGCAACTTGATACAGTTGCATTACTACAGTACGGGGGTATTTCGGTAGCTATCATTCTGTCTCTTTCTTGTTTGATTGCAGTACTTAACAAAGGTAATGCAGACCTGATCAAAGTCTTGCTCCCTTTGGTTACAAAACAACAGAATAAAAGAGGGAAGGGCAAATAGGGTCTTCTACAAAACTGGCATTTATATTCCCCCAGCATTAATACTGGGGGATTTTTACTTTTGCTTTTGTCGGTTCGCGCATTAAATGAAAAATTTTCAAAATTATTCCTCAAACTGAATACTCATGCTAGTTGTAAACTATCTACACGACCGTATATGCGTGGGTGTAGACATGGCAAAAATCGAACGGGAATCAATTAACTTCAAACTCCCCAAACCCTTAACAGCAGCACTTCGGACTGCCGCAGCAGATCGCAACACCACCGCCACCAATTTAGTCATCGAGGGACTGCATCATGTCCTGGGTCCAGTTCCGGGTACAGAAGACAGTGTAGAAACCCGCCTTGCTCAACTCGAAGCCCAATTAAACCACCTCTCTAACAGTGCAGATAAGCGTGTAGACACTGATGTAGAGAACAGACTAAGCTCGTTAGAGCAGAAACTAGAAACACAAGCTTTACAGTTGGCAAAAATTGAAGGAGTTATAACAACTCTTAGTCAACAGCGTTCGCAGCATACGGGTGGGGGTTACAGAAGGCAATCTTTTAACTATCATCCCCCACAACTAGAACTTCAGCCTTACACAGGTGAGAATTTAGCTAAAAGACTGGGGGTTGATATCGCAACCCTAACTCGCGAACGAGAAAACAACACCCAGGCTGAATTTGAAATTTGGTGTCGTCGCAAAGATCCAAGCCCGGTGGGGTGGCGGTTTAACTCTAAAGATGGGAAATACCATCCGGTGAAGTGAGAAGTGAAATCTCTTTTTGTGACTGTTGCTGATAATACTGACGAATATTGTCCCAAATCAGCTCTCAAAGTATGGGTAAATAAAATAGTGCGGAAAGAGTCATTATCACACTATTAGAGAAGGCAGAGGGCAGGAGGCAGAGGGCAGAAGGAAAGAAAGGAAGAAAAAGTTTTCACTTCTTGTCTTTGTGCTTTGCAACACACTTACTCTGTCTTTGAGGTAGGAGAGACAAAGGTGGTAGTATATAAATACTTCAAACTTTTTCCTTCAAACTTATGAGCTATAGAGAGCAATTTATATGGAAAAGAAGTGTAGATTTAGCTGTTCAATGTTACGAATTAACACAACACTTTCCACAATCAGAGCTATACGGTTTAACTAGTCAAATAAGACGTTCAGCAGTTTCTGTCGCTTCTAATATTGCTGAAGGGTACGGCAGACGCACGAAAAATGAATATATTCAATTCCTTCATATATCTTTGGGTTCTCTAAGAGAACTAGACACTCAGTTAATAATCGCCCAAAGGGTTAAGTTAGCTGATGAGAAGTTATTTCCTTGTGTAACAAATGAAGTAGAAGAAATGCAAAAAATAATGGTTGCAACTGTCAATAAACTCAAAGCTTAATTCCTTCAACATTTTCTTCCCTTCTGCCCTCTGCCCTCTGCCTCCTGCCTTATTATGCCTGACCAGTACCCCTTGAGTGTCACTGTTCTCGAAAATGCTTATGCGCTAACAATTGGGGATGATTTTTGTATTGATGGCGACCCGGATGTTATTGACCAGTTGCTCAGTGATACGCGATCGCCCAATACAAAACGAGCTTACGAGAAAGATTTACGGGATTTTTTCTTATTTATATCAGGCAAGTTACCAGACCAACATTTAGTGTTAGAGTTTCTGCACTTAGAGCAGCGTCACGCCGTCGCGGTGGTGTTAAAGTACAAGGCACATTTGGTCAATACTCGTAAACTCGCAGAAGCAACAGTCAATCGGCGGTTGAGTGCAATTAAGTCTTTAACTGCAATGGGGCGCAAGTTGGGGGTGTGTAACTACACGCTCGAAGATATCAAAGGTGAGAAAGTTGAATCGTACCGCGACACAACGGGTATACAAAGCACCGATTTTGCCAAGGTGCTGGCGCTAGTTGATAGAAAAACTCTCAAGGGGAAACGAGATTATGCAATCTTGCGCTTGTTGTGGGATAATGCGCTGCGGCGTAGTGAAGTATGTAATTTAAATGTCGGCGATTTTAACGCCCAAGCAAGCACTTTATCTATATTGGGTAAGGGCAAAGGGACGCAAAAAACAGTAGTTGATTTGAGTCGGAAAACCGTTGAAGCGATCGCTGATTGGTTGATAGCGAGTAAAAGGGCAAGTAAATTAAAACAGCCGCTATTTGCGGTGATTGCTTATAACGGTAATGGTAAACGCCTCACTGGGGAAGCAATTCGACGGTTGGTGGATGGGTTATGTAAAAAAGTTGGTATTACTAAACAGATGTCACCGCACCGGATTCGCCATAGTTCCATTACCACAGTATTGGATAAAAATAATGGGAATTACCGCGCCACACAAAGGTTTAGCCGTCATGCTAAACCCGATACTGTAATGAAATATGATGATAATCGGCAGAAGTTGCAAAAGCAAATGACCGATATATTGGCAGATTTGGTTTAGTTTCAGTGACCAAATATCGCAATAATACAGTTAGAACTAAAATACCAACTTCTGACCCATTGTTGGGAAAACACTCAAGGACTGAAGCAATGTTTTGCCAACAGTGTCTTACTTTTACCCCAACTGAATACAAAATTTGCTTTCCTCAAATAATTAACCATCGCCCTTTCACTTTGCAGTACCAATGCCATTGCAGAGTTGCTTGTCGCTATCGCTAACATTGGGATTTGTCTGTAAATAGCCGCGTACCCAATCGCAACCGCGTGCCAGTAGATTCTCAAGAGTTAAATTCGATAACGCTTTTAAATTCCATAAAATCACTTTTCCATCGTTACTTCCTGAAGCTAGCAGTTGCCCATCTGGACTGAAATTGACGCTGCTAACCCCAGTTTTTGCATTAAAGATGTTGATTTTTTTGCGGGTAGCAACATCCCAAAGTATGATAGTTTTGTCATCGCTAGCAGAAGCCAGCACTCGCCCGTCGCGGCTAAAGCTAACGCTGTTAACCTTAACTTTATGTTCGGTAAGGGTAGCAAGTTCTTTGCCTGTGACTACATCCCACAGTTTAATAGTTGTGTCACTTGCGGAAGCCAGCACTCGCTCGTCGCTGGGGCTAAAGCTTACACTGTCAACGTAACTGTTGTGTCCGGTGAGGGTAGCAAGTTTTTTGCCTGTGACTACATCCCACAGCTTGATAGTTTGATCGCGACTGGCAGAAGCCAGTAGTTGCCCGTTTGGATTGAAACTGACAGCATTGATCCAATCCTCATGCCCAGTCATGGTGCTAATTTTTTCGCCTGTAGCAACATTCCACAGTTTAACTGTACCATCCCAACTACCGGAAGCGAGATATTCTCCATTGGGACTAAAACTGACGCTCGTTACATTACTATCCGCAGGGAAAGTCTTGATTTCTTGAGCAGTAGCAATATCCCACAGTTTAACTGTACCATCCCAACTACCGGAAGCAAGATATTTTCCATTGGGACTAAAACTGACGCTACTTATCCAATGTCTATGCCCAGAGAAAGTCTTAATTTGTTGACCACTAGCGATATCCCAAAGTATGACGTGGCCTTCTTGAGCACCAGAAGCCAGTAGTCGTCCATCTGGGCTGAAACTGACGCCACTGACCCAAGCGGGATGCTGCATGTTACTAGGAATTTCTTTGTAGGTAGTGATATCCCAGAGTTTGACCGTTCTGTCATTGCTAGCAGAAGCCAGCAGTTGCCCATCGGGGCTGAAACTGACGCCATTGACTTGATCCTTATGTCCAATAAAGGTAGCTACTTGTTTGTGGGTGGCAACATCCCAAAGTTGGATGGAGTTTCCTTCACAGGCAACAGCCAGCAGTTGCCCATCGGGGCTGAAACTGATGCCATTATTGCCTCTATCGTCAGCTTTATACCCGCTGAAAGTAAAGATTTCTTTGCCAGTGGTGATATCCCAGAGTTTAACAGTTTTGTCACCAAAGCTGGCAGAAGCCAAGATCTTGTCATCGGGGCTGAAACTAACAACAGTGACCGTATTCTGATGCCCAGTCAAGGAACTAATTTCTTTGCCAGTGGCGACATCCCACAGTTTGATAGTTTTATCACTACTAGCAGAAGCCACAGTTTTACTATCCGAACTGTAGCTAACACTAAGAACTTCACCTTTGTGCCCCTCCAAGCGGTTTCGTTCTTTCACCCCATAAATTGCCTGTTGCAAGGCAACTTTAACCTGAAACTGCATATCGGAATTTACCCCGAATGATGCCTGTTTGACTTGCTTGCCCGCATTTAGGCTTGCCAGCAGCGCATCAAATTCTTTATTTGAGTCAAATAGTTCTTGTGAAGCACTCGTAAGATTAGTAATGATTTGTTGTCTTTGAAATTCTGTAAACCACCACCCCAACCCAGCTGCACCAGCTAGAATCAACGCAACTACAGAAAAACCAGTAAGCCCTATAATGGTTCTGCGCCGTTGGCGATCGCGCAATCCCACACTTGCTTGCATCAATAAATTGATTTGCTGCATCACTAAACCCCCCCAGAACTTGATTAAATATTGCGTCTTTTCTAAGTTCTAAAATCTGTTCCAACTTTGAGCCACTCCACAGTTCATCATCTGCTTTTTGGGACTTCCAAAGCGCTACATCATCATTGAGTCGGTTACGAAGGGCTATAGCTTGACGGTTTTCCTTAATCCAAGTATTTAGAGTTGTCCAAGAAATCAGCAGGATTTCATGGGTAATGTCTACTGTAGATTCTTGGGATTGTGGCTCTTGATCACTCACCAGGAGATTTTCATTTATCAACTTAGCTAGCACGCTTTGTTCAAGTTCATCATTAAACTCAGACTTCAATGCCCTTCTGCGGACTGGCTTCCACCCAGTACCAAATTCAGTATCTTTACCAATGTCAACCAGTTTTAGAAAAATTCTTTGAGTTGCCAACTTTTCCACTTTTGGTAACCTGTCATAGATGCCATCTATATGTTTTTGTAGCGCACCCCTGACCCCACCTAATTGTCGGTAAGTACTAATGCTTAGTGTACGAACGTTAATACTACCAGTTTCTACTTCTATTTCCCAAAGTAAATTCAAGGTGTACTGTAATAACGGTAGATAACCTGCTTGCCCCTGTACGTCTTTAATGATTTCTTCTACTAGTCCAATTTCAAACACTACACCATGATGAGCAGCAGGTTGTTCAATCGCCAACCGTAACTCATCAAGTTGCATTTCTGCTAGCATTGGACGACTATCATCAGTCGTTTTGCTGAATACTAGTTTGAGGGTAAGGAGGTAAATTTTCCTCAGGACGCACAGGCTTGTTCATGGGTTTTTACTATTAAAAATTAAATAATTTATTAGTAATAATCAGCCAATTTAGTAGTTCATTAGCTTTTTTCATTTTTTCTATTGACTGTTAGCAGTAATGCGTTACCAATAGCTTATTCAGCCTCCTACCAACCTTCTATAGATGCCATCAGAATATTAACTAGGGGATGATTAATTAGTTCTTTGAAAGCTTCAGTTCCACCAGCTTTCAAAGCTTTTATCACGCGGGCTTTCAAAGGTGAGTTATTTTCAATTTCATCCACCGCTTTACCAACAACCATCATTTTTTCAGCACTACTTTTAGTAGGATAAGTCTGCTCTAGTTGTTGCAAAAGTTGTTGAATTTCTTGGGCAGCTTGTGCCAGATCATGTTTTTGTTCAGGTGTTGTGTAGTTGGTCATATTTTGTTGGTTATTGTTCCCCTGTGCAGCAATCATCCCGCCGTACATTCGACCACTACTAACACTTTGAGAAATTCCACTATAAGGATTCTGTACTCACAAGTTGCATCTGCCCAGAATTATTCTCTAAGGCTAAACCAGTACTACCTGAGCCATGCCCAGAAAAGTGAACGATAGTTGGTTGGTATTCTAACAGCGCACGGCGCAAGTCTTCAACTCGTATCGCCCAGGCAGTGACGATTTCAAATTGCTCTCGATTTTTAGCGAGTTTGAGCGCTGCTTGGATTTCCCGCACCTCTTGGTCTAGGCGGAGCTTGTTTGTGTTCTTTGGATTGGCTGATAATATAAGGATTTTTTTCACGGTGTTAATTGACTCGTGGAAAATATATTATTTAGTACTAACGCATTGAAAAAGATGACAGAGTATGCAGTAGCAGAAGAGGTCAATGAACTCTTCTACATCTTCTTATAGGTAAAACCAAAGTTGACTTATGCAGCTAGATAGCAGCACCTATTTATTGATTACTACACAGTTTCTGTTCTAAATTCCATAATCAAAGTAAAAACATTATAGTTATCGTCTCGACTCATGACTAACGCAGCATTCCACGTTAAGGCATTTTGGTGGAACACACGCCTAGAGTCAGAAAGATATTTTGTAAATACCAACTTTTAACCGAAACTTGGTAAAACGATAAGAATCAGGCAGACAGGGCGGTAACGCTACCCCTTATGCCGTCGAGTTCGCCGTATGTCCGCCCTGGATACCTTCTTAGATGCCCAATCATCAAAAGTTGGTAAAATTGAAAAAAGTGAACCTGCTATCTCTAAGCGCAAGTCTCCGAATCAACGCAAGTATGAAGATGTGCGATCGCTTCTCCATTCACAGTCACGCTACCGTCAAAACCCAAAAACCCAGCCATCGTGACTGAGTTCGAGTTGGGGTATGTCCCCGCAGTGAACGTTATATAGTTTCGTTATAGTTGCAAGTCTTTTAATAACTACAACGGTGCAGTTGGTGATTACGGAAAGTTGGGTGGGATGTTGCTGTGATTTTTAAAACGGAATTGCGAAGCGCGTTTTAGGTTGATTTTTGATAGCCTGATGAAACCAGAGCGATCGCCCTCAACTCCCCTTTTCAATCCACTCCCGCCCCGCCTTCTCCGCTGCTTCTGCTGAGTAATAAATCTTGCGTTCACCAAATACCGCACCACCCGGACTAATCACCCGAAACTGCCTTTACTTGGGCATCGGTGTGAAACACCACGCTTAGTAACATTCTGGATGCTGGTGACAAGATGAACTGTGGTTTTAGTCATGTGCGGCTATCGCAACGGTGTTACTTTTTACTAGGGATTATACCAGCGATCGCTTTATTCCTCTAAGAAACTGGGACAGGGAAGCGATCGCTCCCTTGTTTCATCCTTTATTCTTTGACCGCTTAATAAATCCAATAATCTCCGATAACGGTACACCTTCATTCTGCATTGATTGAATAAGCGCGATCGCACCCAACGGCACACTACCAATACTGCGCCCCTTCCACTCGCCATCAATTTTTTCTTCCCAATTAAAACCCCATCGCCAATGCTTCGGGTTATCAGGGTTGCGTGTTTCACCAATCACACGCGGGTATGAGGCTATGTTGCCATTTTTCAGCTTCTTGTTTTCTAAGTATTTATACAAGCATCCCTTGCGCTGTCGCCGTTTTGGGGCAAGCGATCGCTTTGTATCCTCTTTCGTTTCCTCTAAGAAATTCTTTGGTGCTACATTACTCACTATTGAAGATAAGCTAAGTGATTCTATTGAGGGCGATTGCTTTTTATCCTCTAAGAAATTTACGGGTATCGGATTATCCGGCGATTGAATTGAGATAAAGAATTCTTCGGAGTGCGATCGCAGCTTGGAGGGGACAGACTGATCGGGCGTAGAGGTCGTTACATTCTCGGCGTTTGTTGAGGTGGTGGCGTACTCCTGGGTAAATGGGAGCTGCACTGATATTGTCTCGCCAGTATCCATCAATATGCTTTCCACCCAACCAACTGGGAAGCCCATCATCCACCCCGGAACACAAGAGTTTAACTTGTCTCCCTTGGTTATAAATTTCCTTAATGACTGTTCCAATCTGGTCTGACCAGCTGGTCTGCATCCCGTTGAGCCTTTGGCGTATGTTGTCGGAGTAGGCAACGATGAAAAGCCTTTTGCGCTCGTGCGGCGCTCCGAATTCCTCTGCTGAAATGATTTGTGGATCGTCCCAACAATATTTGACCATTCGCAGTCCTCCAAGCACTGCTCGAAGTCCTCGACTGATAACCCCCGCAGGATTTTCGATGATGGCGAAATCGGGTCTGCCGTCGGCGATACAGCGCAGGGCTTGAAACCACAAGCTTGATTCTGGGTGGTTGAGTCCGGTTCCGTTGCCTGCAATGCTTGTGCCGGTGCAGGGAAACCGATTGTGCAGAGATTGAATTCTCTATTTCGTTGTGGGTAATAGTCTCTGATGTCGCTGTGGATTGGGATTTTTGGAAAACAGAGCAGAAGCAATACTAAACTCAAATATACGCGTTCTCCAAAAAGGCTTAAAGAAGCCAAAGAATGGGAGGTGTCCTTCAGGCGCCTCTCTAGTGAAGATAAGCTCGTCATAATCAAGAAAGCAGTTTAATGAGTGCCATCCTATACGATCACTAAAATATTTATAGGTTTCAGCATATGCCACATGTTCATTTCCGTATAGCAATGTTATTAGATAATCCTTGGCTTCGGTAACCTGAATATCTTCCCAAATGCGTCTTTGCACACTGAAGCCAAAACGTCCATTACTATACTTTAACCAGAGATGGTTGAGGATATATAAACCTCGGCAAGGTAATCTCTTGATGTCTTCGAGTTCAAGCCAGCCCCCTCGTTCTTGACCAGATACCTTAAGTATGATTGCCGTGGTTTCTTTATCCGCCTCTAGCCATGCCTCTGCTTTTAGTAATTTCTGTAGACGATGATAGTGGTCTTCTTGCTCAAAACTGGAGCCATCGTCAGGCTCAAAATCATAACTAATGTTAGACTTTTTGTGAAGAATAGGGGTTAGTTGTTCTGGAATACCTGCCAACCGAATTGCAGCGCAACCTAATTTGTGGGCAAATTCCACAGACCGTCCTGCTCCTAGAGCATCATAAAAGCCTACGGCAAATTCAATTGCTGCTCTATCTCCAATCGCCTTTTTCATGCCAATCACATAGTTAATGTGTTGGGCGATCGCACTTGCTTGTACCTCGGAGTAACAACTGTTAAGAACAACACACTCTACCTGTTCGGCAAACAAACCAAATAATCCCGCTAATGCTTCTCCATCGACTAGCTTTGCCGAGCCTGTTTCGTCTTCAAAGACCAGACCCTCATCCCCCATTCCATGCCCAGAAAAATGAACAATAGAAGGATTGAGATCCAACATAGCCCGTTGAATGTCCCTCGGTCGCACTGCCCACTTCTGCTCTAAGACAAACCGATCTCGGTGCATAGCTCGTTCTAGTCCAGCATGGATTTCACGCACCTCCTGGCTCAAACGCAGCGGTGTTGTGCCTTTAGGATTTGCTGATAAGATTAAAATCTTCTTCATTAGGATTTTGGTTTTAAGCTAGTAAGGCTAAGACCTGCAAAAGTGCCGATGATTGTTTTGCTCGTTCGATCTGAATAAATTTTCGCACAACCAACTTACTGCAAAACAGCACGAGTGCAGGTTCAAATTTTGGTCATTTGTTGAAATTCGCGCATAGTCGGTTCAGCGCGAAAGCAAACGAAAGAATAGATGGGGCGATCGCTCTTTCCTCGCTTGAAAATTATTATAAAAAGCAGGAGTGGGATTGACCACTCCTTTTTATTAGTCATGGGATTTTTCACTCATTAGAGTCAATTTTTCCGTCGATGTCGGTTCCTCAACACAACGCTTGAATAGTGCAGAATTCAGCAGCGATGTAAGGGCGACAAGGCTGGGGCTAAATCCATACCATGAATTTTCGATATTAATGGTTAAGCTGGCTTGGGGTTTATGTCGATGAGCAGAACGCGATGTCCCAGTTGTGCTAGGTGGTAGCTCAGGTTTTGGGTAAGGGTGGTTTTGGCAACACCTCTTGCCTGGTTAAAGACTGCGATGATTCGGCTCATAAGTTGAGTTTGTTTACCTGCCCCATTACAACTTAAGATAACGGTGATATGTTAATTGGCAATGTATATTTTTGTTCGTGCTTGCTATTTTATTTAAAATTGTGATGATATAGGTTATGGCTGGTTCAATCAGGCAAGGACGCTGGCATTAGGGAAGATGGTGTTTTGATAGATATTACCGCTCGTGAAAATCTGTACAAAGCTACCCATAGATAGCCAATACTAAACAATAACGTTTGTAATTTTAGTCCAAAGTCCTAAAACTACTGGGATAAACGGCAATCCCACTATCCCATCCATAAAGTTTGGGATTACTTTACGAGCTATATTTAAGCTTCCATTGGTATCAGCATTTATTGTTCTACCAGTGTCCGTCTTGTATAAACCACGTTTGACGCGCTTGCCACTAAATACTGGCTTGTGTTCTTTTTTATCGCCATATTTCGGTAACTCGTCACTATCCAATGCACTAGCTTTTGAAGTGTAACTTTCTTCAGTAATAGTTACTTCAATCCCTACTAATTGTGCCTTATAGGTCAACATACTAATTAGTTTTGCATGAGGTATCTTGGTAAATTCCTGATTGTTCTTTTTCCCAATATTGATATCTTGTTTCCATCCTTGGTTATTGCCGATAATTAACTGACCAATCCCATTTAATTGACACCAATCAATTACTCTACGGCTGACAGTATGGAGATAGTTATCAATTCTTCTGTCACGCTTGCTGTTTAGCTCTTTAACCTGTCTCCAAGCTTCGATTGATTGTGATGCAGCAACTCGTTTATTGAAGAATTGGTTAAGACTTTTTAATGGTCTACCGTTTACCAGTAACGGTTTGACACCGGACTGATTGGATGTTATAGCCATCAAATTATTTAAACCAAGGTCTACACCAGCAATATATTTACCATCTGATTTAGCGGTATCTTCAACGGTGTAAACAACTTCAATAACATAATGATTTAGCTTAGGAACAATCCGAACTTGGTCTACATTATTAGCTTGAGTTGGAAACTCAATATCAGTTTGAGAAAGCTTGATTATTCTTTTTTTCAGAGCAGGTTTTGAAATTGCGTCTCTTGGATACACTACAATGTTTCGACCACGTTCTTTATGTTTATATCCAGGCATTTTCGGCTTACCTAAATACTTTTCTGGATACTTTGACCAATCTTTTAACGCTGCTAACCAACATGACCAGGCTTCTGAAACTTTACGCACAATCTGCTTGCTAACTTTGGTCGGTACATACCGATACGCTTCTAAATTCTTGGTTTGATGGTAGATGTCAATCGAGTTGTAATACTTTTTCGTTTCAAAGAAATATTGACGTTGAATATAGTTAGCAGCGTTGTAAAGATGTTTGGACTGTAACGCCAAATAGTCGCACTTTTTCCAAAACTTATGCTGTCGGTTAATTACGTGTTTTTCTACAAGTTGCATTGATTCGACCGTTCAATGTTGTTATACTCGTATTATACATGAGTTATTAGAACTTGGTAACATGGCTAGAAAAAAGATTTATGCAGAACCAAAACGTAGGTTTACCATGACTTTGACTCAAACAGCTATTGAGTGGTTAGAAGAAAAACAGATAGAAATGCTGGCTGGAAGCTTGAGTGATGTTATAGAACGTATGGCACGAGAAAAGCTACCCAAAAATGAGTAGCAATGGTTAGCTTTGTCCAGAAATTAAGTTACAGTTTCTTACCCTTTTTTTCAATTGATGCTCATCCCACGACATTTGACAATTTCAACTGCTAAATACTCATGATTTCGTTCCCTAAAATCGATAAACTTCCAGAACTAACCTTGGTCGAAATCCAGCAGTATTTAGAAAGTGGACTTTTTCGTGGAATTGGAAAGAAAACTGCCCAAACTCTTGTAAACCACTTTGGCTCTGACACCTTATTGGTGTTAGATACCAATCCAGAAAGACTTGAAGAAGTCCCTGGACTTGGTAAATATCGAATCGCTGCAATTACCAAAGTTTGGTCACAGAGTAAAGCTAATCCTCTAAGAGCAGCTATTGCCCAGCTTTTGGCAGTGGGAACATCACTGAGGTTAACTTTAAAGATTTGTGACCATTACGGACACAAAACTTCTTCAGTACTCAAAAGCGACCCTTACAAGTTAATTGATGACATTGAAGGCATCGGCTTTAAAACTGCTGATCAGTTAGCACTCTCCCTCGGTATGTCGGTAAAATGTAAAACTCGGTACTCTAAAGGTTTGCTCCATGTTTTGAAGGATGCCTTAAGTGAGGGCAATTGTTTTCTGCCTGAATCCCAATTACTAGCACGTGCTGTATCTTTGTTAGAGCGTCCTGACCACATACCCGACTATAAATCTTTAAGTACCATTCTTCTGAAGTTAATTGAGAACCAAACTTTAGTTTATGGTGAAGTAGCCAATAGTGTTTATCTAAGAGCCGCCTACCGCGCTGAACTCTCTGTAGCGTTAAAAATTCAAACTTTAATTAACCAACCAACTTACTCGACAGAACATTTAGAACACTGGTTCGCCGAATTTGAAGGGGCTGAATATCGTCAACTCTCACGCTTGAGTCATGAACAGATTAGCGCCTTATTGATGGCAGTTAAACATCCTATTAGTATAATTACAGGCGGGCCAGGACGCGGCAAAACCCATGTGCTAAAAACAGGAGTGCAATGGTTAACATCCATTGGGGCAAGTATAGCTCTTGCAGCCCCTACGGGGAAGGCTGCCAACCGGATGAAAAACGCAACTGGCATGGAAGCAACTACCATTCACCGTCTACTTCAATGGCAGGGACTTGGGCAAACCTTTCACTATAACGAGCATAATCTTCTTGCAATTGATTGGCTAATTGTTGATGAATTTTCAATGGTGGACATATTCCTATTCAATTCCCTACTAAAAGCTTTACCGCCAAAAACCCAAATTTTGCTGGTAGGAGACTCTGACCAATTACCTAGTGTCGGGGCTGGAATGGTATTGCGAGACTTGCTTTATTCTGAAATAGTACCGACAACGAGATTGCAGACCATTTATCGACAGCGACACGAAAGCCCGATTATCTATGCCGCAAGCGACGTAAATTTTGGCACAGTTCCGACACTGCACAAATTTAATCAGGTATCGGAGTGGATGGATGTGGGGGACTGCGCCATGCTGGAAACTCCTTCACCACAAGCAACGGCTAACACCATCGTCGAGTTAGTCCAAGCTATGAGCCGTGAGAATGTCGATTTAAATCAACAAGTGATGGTGTTAGCACCCCAAAAGGAAGGAGCAGCTGGAGTTCACAATCTCAATAAGCTGCTTGGACCCATCTTCAATCCAAAAAAATCCGACCAAAAAGAAGTCGTTTCCGGGTCAGTCGTCTACCGAGTGGGTGATCGGGTGATACAACTAAAAAATCGTTACGATACTGTTCCGGCAGTGATGAACGGCGAGACAGGGAGGGTTACTGCTGTAGAAGAGGAAAAACAAAAGGTAAGGATTTCATTTGAGGGAGGCGCGATTGTTGACTACTATCCTGGTCACTTTGAGCAAATCATGCATTCGTTTTGTATAACTTGCCATAAGAGCCAGGGCAGTGAATTTCCGTATGTGATTTTCCCATTACTCATGTCTAACGCACGTATGCTAACCCGTCAACTGCTTTACACTACCATGACTCGCGCTCAGGGTACATTTATCGTGGTTGGACAACCAGAAGCATTAAAGATTGCCGTGGCAACAGATAAACCAGCAAAAAGGTTTACTGGGCTAATGACTCTACTCATCTCACAAGAAGATGAACTTATCAAAATATGCTCGCGCTTAGGCAAAGCTAGGGGAGTTGCTTGTGCAACACCTTCTACCATCACCGTCGCGTCTAGACTGCGCGAACGCGGACTCACTGCTGCCACCCCAGGACAGATGACGACTATTGGTACTATCGTACTACAACTGTATTCGGACAAATATGGACATTGCCCGTCCAAGCAACTCGAAATTGTGGGCAAGTTTCGGTTTAAGACTTATCACTATGAGACCTATGCGGTTGAGTTAATTGACTCTGCGATTGATTTGGTGATTCGAGAGGGGTCATAATCGGAGCCAGGCGGGTTATTGCTTAGGCATTGACGTTAGGGTTGAACGGGAGCGCAGCCGACGCTAGAAAGCGGCGTTCGCTGCCATAAATCAGATATCCCAAACCGCGACTGCATATAATCACCAAGCTCATAACCAATTTGCCGATATGCTCGTCGCATTTGGTCGCTTTTAATAGTGACAGAATGCACCCATAGCTCAATTAGCTGCTCCGTCGAATTAATTCTCTAGCGGTTGGGAAAATAATAATCCACATCTGCTGTAATTATTTAGTGGAGATTTTAGCCTTGTGTGAGCGTTAATTCTTCACGCTTGGCGGAATTGACAATTTTCACCAAATGTTGGTTTAAATAACTTTGGGCCGAAATGTACAGACTTTCCCAAATTTCTTGATTGCGACAAATTTTAGTCCCCACTGTATTTCCTGCTGTTTTCTCCGATATCAAGTATTTACGGTAATAGTTAACCCACAGGTGTTGGAGAAAGTTTTCGGCGAATTCGTCAAACATGATAATCCAGTTATAGTCTTGGTCTAGGAATACCCGATAGGATGCAATTATGGGTAGTGCCAGGTCGGTTGGCGCACCAAACCCAAACGAGTACTTGCTGTCGGGGAGAAGGGTATTTTTGCGCGTATCGATTGATGCTAAGTCGTTGACACCTTTTCTTCTGGGGTTGCTGATATGTTCTTGGATGATTTCGTACAGTCTTTGCTCAATCCACAGAGCTTTGGGAAGTAGAGGCAGTAGAAGAGTTAATCTTTCCCTCTCAGTGTCTGTGATTTGGCTTGGGGTATTCGTACCTGTAGGGTGCTTGCTTCGTTTATTGCCGTCGGGGTTGTATCTATTTCTGTCGAGGCAGTTTAGAAGCTTGAATAAGTGGTTAACATTACACTGAGCATTTCTAGGAGCGCCGCTTTGGTTTTGGTAATAGGCTATTCTAAATTTTCTATCTTCTTTCTGTTCTAACTGGGCTAAATACTGCTTGATAAATTTGTAATCTCCCCTGGCGTTGACTTTGGAGCGAGAATCCACTGGCGATGTGGTATTTGAGGCGAGGGCTATATCTTTAGCTTCCTCTTCCTGGAGGCCAATGTGGATGGTAACTTTGACTCTGGCAAGGCTGAGGTCATATTTGTAATTTTTAGCTTGCTCAAAAGCTAAAACTGTGTGACCTCCATTGATAATGCCATCGCTACCCCCCTCGCTAGCTTCTAAGACTTCTAACTCCAGTTCGGTTTTGTTTTTGCTAGGTTTAACTTTATTGGCTGACAGAACGATTCCACTGTGACGAGAGAAGAATTTTACAGGTTCGGTCGTCAGTGAGTCGAAGATTTGTCTGTAGGTTGCACTTTTGCGGTTTGGTTCCCGGATGTTGGGTTCTAGGGGTAGGTTTGTGGGAAACGTGTCCACATGGGCGGTGGCGATAATGCAATTGGGGTTTGCATGGAAATAGTTGTCTACTTTAATAATCCAGTTTTTCGGCATGGGTGGTTTCTGCATCTTAGCGATACATTCTCAATTATTCTTCTCGAGCGTCTCAGTCTCATCTCACAGTCATCCTGGGTGGTGGCTTCGCTGGACTGTTTACAGCTTTACACTTAAGCCAGCAAAATTATTCCCATCCGATTATTTTACAGGACTTACGCAACTGACACAGGCGATCGCTAAAATGTAGTGCTTTTGTACTATATAAGTAACGCAACAGGCACAGGGCGATCGCTAGTTGATAGTACATGAGTATTAATTTAATCCGATTCCGAAAGCTTAGTCAACGCATGAGAAGTCGCTGCAAAAGGAAACAAAGAGTGAAATATTTATGAGAAAATAGGTAGAGGTTGTATTAGATAAATGTTGCTTAAGGTAATGAGATAACTCAAGCTTAATTAGTGCCAATACTTATTAAGTAGTCAAATTAATTATACAATTACCAATTTGGCAGAGCCTCAGCGAGAGTATTAGCCATGATGCAATTAACTATTATTTGAAAACAGAAAAGTTAACACCTCGTTTATTATGGGATAACGTAAAAGAGGTAGTTGAGTCTGATGCCAATGGTTACATAATATTTGATGATAGCGTTTTAGATAAAAGGTATTCTGAAGAAATAGAAATAGTCAGCTATACTATATAGTGGTAATGAGCATGGTGTCCTTAAAGGCATTGGTGTAGTTAGCTGCGTGTATGTCAACCCTACACTTCAAAGATTTTGGGTCATAGATTATCGAATATTTAATCCTGATGTTGATGGCAAAACCAAGATAGACCATGTAAAAGACATGCTCCAAAGCCTTGTGTATCATAAGCTTTTACCGTTTGATACGGTTTTGATGGATACATGGTATGCGGTACACAGTTTAATGCTTTATATCGATAGTTTAGATAAAGTTTATTATTGTCCTTTAAAGACTAATCGTTTGGTTGATGACAGTTTTGGTAAAGAAAAATATAAACGTATTGAATTATTAGAATGGAACCAAGAAGAATTAGAGTGTGGTAAAATAATCAAAATAAAAGCATTTCCCGCTGAGAAAAAAGTGAAACTATTCCGGGTTACTGTTTCTACCAACAGAACGGATTATGTCGCAACTAACGATTTATCTCAAAGTTCCACGGATGTTGTACAAGAAGTGTGTAAAATTCGTTGGAAAATAGAGGAGTTTCACAGGGAGATTAAACAACTAACTGGCATTGAATCTTGTCAGTGTCGTAAAGCCCGTCTTCAAAGAAATCATATTGCTTGTGCAATGTTGGTTTGGGTTAGGTTAAAAAATTTAGCCTATAGAACTGGCCAAACTATTTATCAAATCAAGCATAATTTGCTGTCTAATTATTTAATTCAGCAACTAAAACGCCCAAGTATTCCTATGTGCTTGGTTTGATTTAAATTGTTGCGTGTCAGGGCTGTGCCCTGCCCACTATTTGTGCCAGTTGCGTAAGTCCTGTTTTAATTGAACAGCGCGATCGCTTCAGTTTCAAGCCGTTATTGTACGAACTACTAAGCGGCGAAAACACTTGCGCCACTTGTGCTGAACGGATTATTCCCGGCTCATTGAACGGATGGCTTAACGTGTATAAAAACAACAAGAATAGTAGATGATAATCATGCCTTTAGTTAGCAAAAGCTAGTACCGCTATGCGTAATTCGTAATTCGTAATACTTCTCTACGAGACGCTACGCTCAGTACAAGTTCGTAATTCGGATACTGCAAGCCTTTCATTGATTTGGAATGGGTGTTTTATTTACGCCGTGCTGTAGTAGTATATTAATTTTAAATTAAACTATTTTTTCCAATTAATTATTAGATAATATTCAGTTTTATATCATACTCGTATCAGGATAATCTGTAATTCTAATAATTAAAATAAATCAGGCAGTATTTAGAAAATATTTCCTTCTCAAGTATCTGTCTGATTTGATGAGTTTCATTTAAAATTATCACAAAATAGTTGTCAAAGATATGCAAAACGCTAATCTACAAAAAGTGACATTTGGAGCAGGCTGTTTCTGGGGAGTTGAAGCAGCATTTCGTCAAGTAAAAGGAGTAACTTCTACAGCAGTTGGTTACAGTGGCGGACACCTTGATAATCCAACCTACGAAGATGTCTGTAGAGGCAATAACTGGACATGCTGAAGCAGTGGAAGTGGAATACAATCCAGCAATAGTATCTTATAATGAACTGCTAAATGTGTTTTGGAATAAGCACAATCCCACAGCATCAAACCACGAGGAACCAGATGTTGGTTATCAATATCGGTCAGTGATATTTTTCCACACTCCAGAGCAGGAATTATTAGCAAGAGCCTCCAAGGAGCAGCTTGAAAATAGTTCTCGCTATCACAAAAATCCAATTGTGACGGAGATTGTACCTGCATCACAATTCTATAGAGCAGAAGAGTATCATCAGCAATATCTGGAGAAGCATGGACGAGCATCTTACAGGATAGGCTAATCTTTCACCGGATTGAGGGGATATTAAAAGTCGAATGCTGCAAATCCCCTTACTTGCTATACATATCAGGGAACTTTGTTTGAAGTTTAGCCAGCTTCGGCAAGTCATTCATTACAACATAGCGATCGCTCGGATGATGCACTATATAATTCTGATGGTATGCCGCAGCCTGATAAAAACTTTTCAAAGGATCTAATTCCGTCACAATCGGCTTGTCGAAGATTTGCGATTTGTTGAGTTGAGCGATATATTCTTGTGCAGCTTGTTTCTGCTCATCGTTAGCAAAAAAGATCGCCGAACGATATTGCTTACCTGAGTCTGGGCCTTGTCGATTTAACTCTGTTGGGTTATGCGCTACCAAAAAGTAGACCTTCAGAAGCTGGTTATATGATATTTTTGATGGATCGTAAGTGATTTTTACGGATTCAGCAAACCCTAGTTAATCCAGCACTGACAAGTGTGTAGTCTGCGGTTCTTGCATCGCCTCCAGAAAAGCCAGAAACGACCTCAGAAACACCTAATAGATGCTCAAAAACTGCTTCCATTCCCCAGTAGCACCCACCAGCGAAAACCGCTACTTGCTTTCCCTGCGGTGCAGCATTCGAGATATCAGTGGCGGGAGCAGAAAGCATCACACGAGACGTACCGTATAGGAGTAAAAAAGTCAGCGAAATGATGGACAAGTTGCGTAATAACTGACGGGAGAGAGTAAAGTTATGAATTGACATGAGGTTGTGAACTCCTTTATTTAATAGAAGAAGAACCGAGTTTATTCAGCTATAGAGCGATGTCTACGACGGGCTACGCCTACGCAAAACAAAGCGGTTGATGGTTATCAGAAATACCAAAAATCCCATCCTCACCCCAACGGTAGGCACGAGAACGAGCCTGATCGTGGGTGAAATAGTCCCAAGCTGTACCGTTTGGGCTATAGTCTTCACGTACCCCGTTCCCCACTGGCGATCGCTTAAATAAGTCCCCCATCTACGCCAATGGACTATGTGATTTTGGGCTTCTGCTAATCTGATTTCTTCTTGGGTTGGAGTTGTCATCATCTCACCCCGTGCATATCTGCACTTTATTTTAATTAATTTGCTATATTGAGTATCACGTTTTTATCAAAGATGGGGCTGATATTTTGATTAAAATTTGCTAGGTGAATTGATAAATAAAAATCTAGGATAAACTCAGGAAAAATTTATATTAATTTTTATTATCAAAATAAATCAGATTTACTGTCCAAATTCAATACACATAAGTCAACACTCTTTCTGGCGATCGATATTTGGATTATCAGTTATGAATCCTATAATGTGCTGAGAGTGGTATTAAGAGTTGATGAAAGATCAATTTTTGAATTTGTTTCAACTAGAATCTTAATTGCTAATCAAGCTTAAATTATAAGTAGCCCAATCAAATCGTTTTTCAGTTGCTATATTAGACTATAAATCTAACACAGATCGAAGTATAATATGTCGGAAAAAAATACGGAAACAAAAAGTGGAGAAGAGCCAAAAAGAGGTATTCCTTTATATGCTGATCGGAGTGAACCAGAAATTAATGACCCAGCTTTATCACAAGCCACTACAGTTTGGCGTGGCTCAAATGACATATCTTTTAAATTACTCCGATGCCTCGAAGCGATGCGGGATCTTTCAAAAAGCATGGAAGGTCTAGCTAAACTTAATGATCCTACTTCCGAGAAGCGACTAGTAAAGCAACTTGCATCCCCGCTTTTTGCTTTGGGATCTGGCATTCTGGATATGTTTAACGAATTAGAAAGTAATGCCAAAGACTACACACTGATAGGATCTAGTCAACACAAAGAGATCATCAGTAGGAAAAAAAAATTTATAGTAGAAGTGCCTACAGATAATAAAAGTAATTTGCGTATTGTAAGAGATAAGATTGATTCACATATAGATAAAATCGCTGTAATTAGACCAGAAGACTACTGGATTTACGTAGATATATTATCTTTCTTAAAGTGTATGAAAAGTTGCCTAGAGCAAATCTTGTACCTTCTGTCGTTGGATGTTTACGGTTGGACAAGGGACAGTGGGCATCCTGATGTATGGAGCTTAATGAGTGTTGATGGCACAGTAGTTGATTTTTATATGCAAAATGGTGAACCAGTAGCCATCATAAATGTAACTCTTGTAAAATCACCCAAACATGGTGTACTGAGTGAGATTAAAGCCTTTGTACCTTTATACAACGAAGTGGCGAGTAAATGTCAAGGTATAGAGTTAATAAAAATTTCAGAATCAGATAAAACAGAATCATCGCAAATATGATACATAAACATTCCAAAAGCACAGTTTAACAAATAATAGGGTGTGTTATGCTGCACGCTAACGCACCATACCACTAAATAAATAATTAAAACTTCATTATGCGCTTCGGTCAACATCACCAATTTCTAGAAAAAGACGATGTTCGATTGGCCTTAATCAACAGGGCAATCGCTCAATTTAAATTCTCTGCTGAACAGCTGAAAGAGCCATATCTACACAAAATTGACGAACACACAGCATTGTTTCTGAAAGGTTTTGGAAATGAGATCAATCTACTCTCCGCCTTTAGAGATATTTATTTTAACAGTCGAGAATTGCTTGACCTACTGCTGGGTCGAATAAGTCAGCAAACAGCTTCATCAGGGAATCAAATCCCGAAAGACTTTCTGCCGTTTGCCAAACGTCTAATGTGTGGGGACATCGATCATCTTAATCTGGAAATTATTTCCTTCTTAAAAACAAATATTAATTATATATTTCTTATATCTTGCACCTATAAGGATAAACCCAGAAGATGCACATAAAGAACACAAAAGGGAGACATCAGAACAACAGAGAAAATCAAGTAGTTTGGTGTGATTAATACAACTACTAAAGCTGTGATGTTTCTGAGAAGATAAAAAATGCCCGCTTGGGGATGCGACACGTTTTGCGTGATCATAAACTCAGGCGATCGTAAATATTCATGATTTGACCAAGGTTTACGCTGGTAGCCAAAATATGAGAAAAAGGGCGTTGAAATATATTTGAATTAAGCAAGAAAAATGGTTTCAATTCTTGCCCACGCCCAAAACTTAGTCTACACCTTGCTGTCATTGATGCCTTCTACTTACCAGCAGGAAAATCTGGAAGCGATGTTAGGACTGTTCTTGCAGGCACAGGGGTATCCGCTACCTGAACATAGTAAAAGTAAGTCAGCCAGCGCCTTGAGTCGATTTCTCAACATCTACAATTGGTCAACATTCATGTGTAATTTGTGCTACTCGTAAGCGTGTTATTAAGGAGATATTGTCTGACTGTCCTAAGGGACGTAAACCATTTCTACAAGTGATTATTGACCTGACAACTCTCGAGAAAGCTGGAAAATTTAAGGGGTTAGAGAATTTAATCCGCGTATACAACGGAAAACGCGGTTTGCATTTGGTTGTGATGTATTTAGTTGTTGGTAGGTGGCGAGTACCTTGGAGTTTCCGTATATGGAGAGGAAAAGGGACTCCTTCCCCCGCGCAATTGGCACTCAAAATGGTCAATAGTCTGCCTAAAAAATTAACCAGGAACTTCCAGGTGATGGTTCTGGTAGATACAGCCTTCGGTAGTGTGCAATTTCTAGATGGTGTCCGAAAGCGGAAATACAATGTAATTGCTGGTATCGCTTGTACCCGTAAGTTGGTTGATGGTCGCTGTGTTGCTCAACTACATAAGCGAGGGCAACAGCTTCGCCTTCAGGGTTTGAAGTTTCCTGTCAGCGATCGCCTATATTAACCTCATCTTCTAACAGTCCAACTGTAGTAAGGTTTTCACCAAACATTCCCCAGGGCAAATCCATATCAGGTAACTTGCGTCGCCAATAGTCGTAATGCTCGAATGGATAAGCATAAACTGCTTTGTCTTTGCCTCCGTGGACGCTCAAATCAGCTTGTCTATCCCCATCTAAGTTGAGCGATCGCATCATCACTTGTCCCTCAACTGGTTCTTTAAAAATCCCAGTTGTATCCGTAGATACTGTTACACTTCTACTTCCAGATGTGGAGGGGGTCGCTCTTTGCTGATTTTGCTTAACCCACTTAAAGACAGTATTTCATTGACAAAAACGAATAGATTCTTAAAATTGCAAGTAATTGGTAAAAATAGGCAGTTTTGCCAATTTTGGCACTTAATTTGATAAGTGGTATTGCATTCTAGATGTTCTCTAACCTGCATTCCCACAGCATATGCAAGCAATGGGGGTACCGAATTTCCGATTTCTCTCCGAATGTCTTTGCATAAGACTGTGGCGTGGGGGAAATTATGTTGGTATGTTGCTAGGGCAATGGGATTATTATCAATGGCGATTGCAATTTCAAATCCTGCTGCTTTAAATCCCAAGTCAAACCCACCCACCCCGGAGAATAGACTCACAGCTATCTTTTTGGCTGGTGCTGTTGAGTTCATCATCAGATTTGCCACGATTAAATCAATGTTAAGTTTTTACACATGGCTGTTAATTACAATCGTAATTCTGCCTTGCTCTCAAATCTTCTAACAATTTATCCAAGCTATGGACACTAACGGTTTTTTCAATCAGTGGGCAATCTGTAGTAAAGATTTTATAGATTTCCCCCGACTCCATTTCATAAAAATTAACAATTAATCCTTCGCGTCTGGCATGACTCAGCTTTTTAATTGGCTCTGGAAGCATTTCACATACAGATTTACGCTCCGAGTTTGAGAGCAATTGCCACGCTTCTTCTTTAACTAGTTGATATTGATACAAACCACTACGCACATCAGCATAATTTGATGCTTGACGCAGTATGCCTGCAAGGATTTCTGCATCTTTAGTTGGTGTTGGATTTGTAACTAAGATTTCGGAAGGCGTATCTCCCAATACTTCAAACTCATCCTCTTCGCAGTCAATATCCGACTCTTGGGGTTCTTCTAAATATTCAGAACCAGTATATTCCTCTGTATCCCTCTGCCATAGGGTTTCAAACTCTTGCTGTTTGGATTCCCAGCTTATTGCGTCGTTGACTCCATCTTCCGAATCGCTTGTCAAATCTTCTTCTACAGGGATTGGTTCAACAAAATCATCAATTTCAGCTTTCCCTATCTCAGCTTGATGCTTTTCATATAAGTCAGCGATCGCCATTCTGACAATTCGCTGTGGTGACAGTCCCAATTCCTCTATTAACTTCTCGGTAAACACTCCTGTTTGGTGGTCATCCTCAAAGATTTTGCCGAAGGTGTAATATCTATTTCCATCTGGTGTAGATCGCCAGTTGCCATCTTTTTTTTCTTGATTCATGGCCTTGAGAAACAATCTTCTTTCTTCAATCAGTTTTAACACTAATCCACAAGTCAATCCACCAATAGGAATATCTTTTAATTCATCAATTAGGATTTTGTAGTTCACAGAACATAACCGAAGTAGTACCGATATTGGTAAAACTGCTAAGTGTTCCGGGCAACTGATAAATGCTTGAAAATTCTCGGCAATTCGGAGCGATCGCCTTTCCTCAGTACTGCCCTTATCCCAACCGTACTCTTCTAACAGTGCGCGATATTCTTTTTTGGTGTAAGTCTGCTTGTACTCATAGAGTAGGAAAGCCGTATGGAGGTACTCTAGGCTACTTTGCTCTATGTGGGTGGTAGGATTGGAGTCTACCTGATGCTGCTCGACGTATAATTTATTTGCAAAAGTTGTTGTAGTCATGATATTGTATGCGCGGTCTTAATCTCTAAGACCAAGTTTCCTAATTCGACTAGTTAAATAAGTCAGGCCGCTTTTTCCCAATTTTTTGATGATGATTTAGAAATAGCAGCCAAGGCATAGCCCAAGGTGTGCTTGTGAATTTGGGGCATTTTGTGAAACGACATATCCTGACCCCAATCTTGGACTGACTTGGTGCCAATATGTAATACTTGCGTAAGAGTTTTGACACAAGTTGCGCGAAAATTGGCGTGAGAAACAGTTTGTAATACTTGTTGTTCGCTTAACCCTTCGAGGAGTATTCTTTCTAGAAACGTTTGAGCATCTACTTCTGGTGCGTTGTATTCTCCTCTCAAGATGCTATGAAGCTGTTTTGGCACGATTTCGGCGGCATGAATGTAAGCAAGTGAAACTTTGGAGTAGTTGGGTATCCCATCAAAATTGAGATCACTTCCCCACTTGCGAACTGTTGGTCTTTGTACACCTAAGACTGCACATAGTACAGTGATACATTTTTTGCGGTATTGTGAGTCGGTTTCTTCTTCGAGCAGTTCTCTGGGGGTGAGTTCAGCGATATCAAAACAGTGGCGTAGAAATTGTCTGGGTTCTAAGCCTTCTTTGGGTAAGTTTTTGAGGATTTCGCAGTTTTTCATCTTCGCTTATTTGTGGAAGCTTTTACTGATAATGCTATGATAGTGCATATAGGTCATATATATCAATAAGGTCGTGTGGGGTATTCTCAAACTGACTTGTCTGACGCAAAATAGGCGTGTGGTATACATGGCCTATCTATGGCAGATGATAAAAAAACCGAAGACCCCACCGTAAGTTTTCGAGTTTTTCTTCCTGAATCTTTGCGGACAGAATTCAAGGTCTGGTGCGCCAAAGAAGGGACAAATATGAGTGAAAAATCTAGGGAGCTTATTGATCAATGGGTCAAAAGTAAAACAAGTAAAAATAGTGAATGAACGTAACAGACATTGACCCTCTAACCTTGCCATCGCTCTCACTCTCACAGCGTAAGCAGTTACCATCAGTTTGTGCAGTGTATTTTGTGCTACATAAAGACGAGATTATTTACATTGGTAAGTCAAACGCACTAATGCAGCGCTGGTCAGTTCACCACAGGTTAAAAGAGTTGAATAGTTTACCAGGTGAAGTCCGTATTGCTTGGTTGATTTGTGACAGCCAGCAATTTCTGGATCAGCTAGAAAAGCTTATGATTGCTCATTTTAAACCTTGGATGAATGGGTCAAAGGTGAAGCAAGCTACGAAGGATGGTCATCCCGTAAATACGGACAAAGACCGCGTGACATTCCATAATCGTGTTGAGATGCGAGGTCAAATTGAGAAGCTAATACCTGATATGGGTAAAAGCTTGTCAATGGTAGTTAGGAACTTGGTGAATTTGAGTTTAGAGCTTGTTGGTTTATCTCAAAAGGGACTTACTGCTCCTCGGTCAGGTAATTTAGAGGAGTGGCTTGCAAGTTATACGTCTTTGGGAACTGAGCTGCTTATTGCCTGTGAAACTCTAAATTTGTCAGATCCAAAACCAGGACAAATAGCTATTTGGCTTTTAGACAAAATGGCTTTTGGGTCAAATGACCCTCAAATTATTAATGATGAAGAAGATACTGGTACAAAGCTTTTAGAAAGAATTCGTTTAGGAAAGAAACTGCAAACTTTTAGCTTTGAACAAGGGATAGAATTACCTCAAAATGAGGAATTTGCTACTTGGTTGGGGGATTTATATGCTAATGCTGCTATTGGACAAGAGTTTGTAGCTGCTTGTCGGGCGCTGGATTTGCAGTTACCAGAGACAGGAAAACTACAGGAATGGTTGCAGGATTTGGTGGAGCGATCGCGCAGCCTCTCCACGGTAGAATCGCAATTATCAAACGAGTTATTGCAAGAATGCGATCGACTGGGGATAGATCCGCCAAAAAGGAGTGAGGTTGTAGCGTGGCTACAAAATACCCGCCCTGCGGTATTTGAGGAGCCAATGCACGAACATAGGTTACCTTTTACGGATGATGGTTTGCCTTTAGGGGGGTCGCAACCCTTTTTGGAGCATTTATTGACACTAAATGCACCACCAACTGAAGATGAGGAATATGACATTGCTCATAGGTTTGGTGTAGACCCAGCGCATCTGAAGGAACTCATATCCCGCATGAAGTTTGACAAGAACGGACAGATAAATAATTGTCATTAATAAGCTTGGGGCATAAATGCATGGATGCCATTGAAGATTCTTCTGCGTTATGGGCTTTACTATGCAAGCCTGGATGGGAAATTAAACCCAACCCAGTAAAGCATCTACTCAAAATTAAAGCTCCTGACTACCAGGAAGCATTAATGCTTTATACCAACTATCGGAAATTTCTAGCAATGTGGGCTGCATCCCTCGATTGTACCTGTGCTTTAATTGGAATTCAGGGAATGCGTGGGTCTGCATTCAAAATTATTGCAGCAACACCAGCATCGCAGCAGAAGTTATATGAAGACTTGATTTTTGCAAGCCTACGAAAGTCGGTTAGTTGTGATTCAGAAAGACTAGTTAATCGGGAATTTGAGAATGATATCAGCAAGTATTCAGGGTTTTACATTGCCGAAACTTGTTTGCACCCTGAGCTTAAACCAATTGTTGATGAAATATTCTCAAACCCAGACAAGAAACTTGCTTTAACGCGAATGTCTGACAATTTGCAATTGATCGTGTCCGCATCAGCAGCACGGGCGATGAGTTCTGACTCACAAGATGTGGTGCGTCGTCGAACGACTGATTTTTGGCACGCTAGAGACTACGAATGTTTTTTGCGGATGTTCAAGCAAGATGGGGGAGCGGGGTTTGAAACTGTTCGGTAATTTCTCCCCATATCTAGACAAAGCTTATTGTTTGTCCATATCCTCAATCAACTTATCGACAAACTCTCTAAGCCGTTCTTTCCAGTCAGGGACGGTTTTTAGTTTTTCTCTTACACCCAAACGAACGTTAAAGCATACTGGCGACCTATCCATCGGTTCTGCATTTAAAGGTCTTGCACCAAGTTTGTTTCTTTTTTCAAAAGTCATTGCAGATTGATTGAAGTGTTGCTATAGTAACATTTATAGCATATGCCTTAGGTCGTAAGCAATGCAATTAGTAGAAAGACACATAGTAAGTCGTCAACATAGGTTTTGGAAAGAATGCGACTATTTGGCATTGCAATCCAAGCATCTATACAACACTGCTAACTATGTGCAGCGTCAATACTATTTTGAAACCAAGAAATATTACAACTCAATTGATATCTATCATCAAACCAAAAATCTAGTAGCTTATCGATATCTCCCCACTAAAGTTAGTAAACAGATTGTGCGTAGAGTAACGGATGCTTGGAAAGGTTGGACGGCAGCACTTAAAGATTGGTTTAAACATCCCGATAAATATCTAGGCAAGCCAAAAATGCCTGGATATAAACATAAAGAACGCGGAAGAAATGTTGTAATATATCCGATTGATGCAATATCAAAACCTGCTTTACTGAAAGGTATTGTTAAGCTGTCTCAGACTAGTATCGAATTTCCTACTCGTGCTGCAAGCGTTGACCAAGTACGAATAGTACCGAAGCTTGACCACTACGTTCTTGAAGTAGTTTACACAGTTGAGGATGCACCTAAAAGTACTGGACAATATGTTGCAGGTGCTGACTTAGGTTTAAACAATTTAATGGCTATAACATCAAACCAGCCCGGTGTAAGACCGCTGCTGATAAATGGTAGACCATTAAAAAGTATTAACCAATTTTTTAATAAACGAGTAGCTGCATCGCAATCAATTGATGCCTACCGCCAAATCAAAAAACTGAACGGAAAACGTGATAGAAGGATAGACAATTATCTTCACACTGTTAGTCGTCGTGTAATTGATTGGTGTCAGATAAACGATATCGGGCATCTAATAATTGGTAATAATTATCTGTGGAAACAAGATATAAACATCGGCAAAAAGAATAACCAAGAGTTTACTAATATTCCACACGCAAAATTAATTAACTTATTAACCTACAAAGCGCAACTAATCGGTATTGAAGTAATTGTAACTGAAGAAAGTTACACTTCCAAAGCTAGTGCGTTAGATGGTGATGAGCTACCAAAATACGGTGATAAACCAGAAACAAAACCAGTGTTTAGCGGTAGGCGAATTAAACGCGGTTTATATAAAACGGACACTGGCAAGACAATCAATGCTGATACCAATGGAAGCTTAAATATTGCTAGAAAAGTAATCCCAAACTTTATGGATGGGATAGTGGGATTGCCGTTTATCCCTGTAGTTTTAGGACTTTGGACTAAGATTACAAACGTAGTTGTCTAGATATGGCTATTTTTGGGTAGTTTTGTCTAGATTTTTATGAGCGGTTTGAAATTACTTACCAAGCAACAACCAATCTCCCAAAAATTAATCCTTTGGCACCGTGGGCGCGGTTTACTACAAGCTATCGGTTTTTTGAAATTGATGTTGGCGATCGCACCGAAGTGTACCGTTTGGGCGAAGGTAAAGATATTACCCTAATCAGTCGTCCCAAGGTTATTTCATAATACAGCGAGGTTTTATGGCAGTCAGATTCCTAGAAAATAAGGGCAGTGGCAATATCTTAGAAATTAGTCGAGCTAGGCTTTTAGAACTTACCCCCAATGTTTATCCCCTCACCTGGGAAGCGATTCTTTCAGGTAATGGTGATAGTGCAGCTATCTTGGGTGCAGGTTTTGCCGAGCGTGAAGTTTTTTTTGGTTTTGAGGGAGTTGACTTAACGCGCTACCAACTTCCGACAATCGACTGTTATGACATTGCTACTAATCCGCCAGAAAAGTTTTTAGCTTTACGCAGCCAATATCCAAACCTACAGTTAAATTATTTTTGCGATCGCAATCTAGCAGAATTAGAACTGACAAAACTTTACGCTCCAAATAGCCTGCGGCTAGTTTCAGTTCATGGAGTATTAGATTACTTGCAACCAAATGCGGTTACAACAACATTACTTGATATCGTGAAGGTGCAGCCAGAGGCAATATCGATACGGTTATTTTTAATGGGCAACCCGTGGTCGCGGAATTTTGCAAGTATAGAGCAACTGGCGATGGAATTAGATTCAATAGAAATTACTACCAGTGGCTTAGTCGAGTCGATTGATTTTGATATATTTTGTCGTACAGGTGTTGTGCAATTAAATATTTTAGATCAGGATAAAATTGAACATAATTTGTTACCAAGTTACGGCGCATCTCATGTAATGCCTGATAAACTAATTGGTTATTTCAATACTCAAGGATATCAGCTTGTTGCAACTGATGTGTACTCACTTTCAAGTCAGGATTTACAAGGGAATGAGTCGCAGAATCACAATAGTAATAAAGATGTATTTTTAGATAATCCACATGGAATGTTGTTATTTTTTAAACGATAGAATACTCATTTGAATCGAGCTAATCAACGAAAAGGTTATTTTACTTGACAGTGAATACCTGTTTCACCAATGAAACGGAGCCATCAGCAATAAACCGTTAGGTTAAATTCAAGTTCAACATCACTTAAAAAATTCCCTTAACTAAAGCATGAAATTTTACTATAAAAAACACAAATATCGCGTATTTACTGATGAATATTCAGGTTTCGTATGGTTAATATGTAGCAAATAATATAGCATCGGCTACTTAAACTAGTGGATCAAGTTTAGAAGTTAAATGACTATCAAAAAACCCTTGGCTATCAACCAGCCAGAGGTGGGGCAGATCATTCATGATTTGCGGCTTGCCTTCGGGCTTACGCAAGAACAATTTGCAGCCACTGTAGGCGTTACTTATACCACGATTAATCGTTGGGAAAATGGACGCTCTAAACCGTCACCAATGGCGATGAAGCTTATTGAGCTGAAGCTTGATGAGATGGGCAGTCAGGGTCAGGATTTATTGGCTAAGTATTTACCGAATTAGCTGTTTGCTCAGTTTTGGTATGGGCGGTGGGTTTTGCCCATCGCAGATTTAAGCCGCAAATTCAGGAGTATATGCCATAGCAGAGATTATCAAATCCCTAAGTAATATAAAAACCCAATTTCAAAATTTTTGACCATTTTCAATTACAAAATAGAGTATTAACTATGGCAGGTTATCAAATTCCACCCGGAACAATTGTCAATAATATCAAAAGTCTATTGCGGGAGAGGTATAAGCAAGGGTTTCCTATCATTAAAGAAATAATTCAAAATGCCAATGATGGACGAGCCACAACTTTAGAATTTGGAATAGTCAAAGAACTGGGAGATGCAGTTAAGCATCCCCTTTTAAAGATACCGGGACTATTTTTCCTCAATAATGGTACATTTTCTAAATCTGATAAAGAATCTATCAGGACTTACGCACGGACTACGTATTTCCGTCATTGCGACGCAAGGAAGCAATCTCAAAGTCTTGTTTTCTCGTAACAAGTGCGTAAGTCCTATCTATATCTTGCTTTGGCATTGATGCTAATGCTAAAGATAAAGGTAAAATCGGTAAATTTGGACTTGGACAAAAGAGTATTTTTCATTTTTGTGAAGCCTTCTTTTATATTGCTCGTTCTCAGGATATTCAAGAAGGTTGCGGTGAATTTATTAATCCTTGGGCTAATCGTGATGGAATTGATTCTAAACGCCCAGAGTGGGGAGAACTTTCTCTAGAAGATCGTCAGTTTTTAGAAAATTATTTGATTCAACAAAAGTTAGTAAAACCTAAGTATAGTTACTTTCTGTTATGGATACCACTGCGCCAAATAATGCCAGATGAACGTTGTATTTTGGCTAACTATTATAATGATGCCAAATCAGTGGAATCCAATCTACCTGAAGACATGAAAATGAGGATTGGGCAGTTATTACCATTGTTACGTCATATTAGAAAGGTTAGATATTGGCTAGAAAATGATCGTGGTTCTCTTCAGGCACAATTTTCTGTTACTTTAGATAGCCATAATCCCTGCGAACGTTGTATTTATCCCAATTCAGAAAGTGAAATAATACAACAAGATGAACATGATTTGCAAGGAAGAATTATCATTAGTACAGATGCAACAGGAATCCGGTTTGCAGGTAAAGAACGAATTTTACCAGCTAATGACTTTTCATTACTACTAGGTCAAGATCCAGAAAGCGTATCAAATACTTTTTGGGATGATTTACAACAATCATCTTATTGGACAAAAAGAGTATCAATTAATGAATCGGCGGAATCAGAAAGTATACCTGATAAATCAATCCCTCATTGTGCTGTGGTTTTTACCAAGCAATCCCCAAACAATAGACATAAAGCTAGATTAATGCTGCAATGGTCGGTTTTTCTACCTTTAGCTAGTGATGAAACTAGTTATAGTACAGAAGGAGCCGAACAAGAAGTCTATGAAGTAATTGATTGCAAAGGTGAGCAAGATTATACAATTTTTCTACATGGTTATTTCTTTCTTGATTCTGGTAGAAAGTATATTGAGGGATTGCAAAAAATTCGGACTGGTGGGTTTGTTCAAAAGACTCCTACGAATGAAGATGAAATGATAGCTCAGTGGAATTATTTGCTGGCTACTAAAGGAACTTTAAAAGTTTTTCTTCCTTCCCTTGAGAAATTTGTGAAAATTCATAGTTTATCTACTCCAGATATATCTAACCTTTCAGAAGCAATTTTTCGCTCACAGTTATTCAAAAGTAAAGTATACAAACAGAGTATTTGTAGCGAGACTCAGTGGGTATTTAGGATTAAAGCATCTCGTAGTGCTTGGGAACTAATTCCGGTTAATGCAAATGTGCGATCGCTACCTGGTGTTCCCCCCAACTGGGAAATCTTCCCTGGATTAAGCAATTTAGAAGAAAAATATTATTTAATTGACAAAGAACAACCTAATCTTCTGTCAAATGAAACATCTGTAGATTGGCAAAAGCAAGAAATTATTAATCTACTGACATCGTTAGATTTAAATTTGCTTTTTGCTCAACCTAAAAATGTCAACTACTTTGTGAATTTTCTCATCCAAAATAAACAACTTATTGGAAAATCGGAAATTCAAACCTGCCTAATAAATATAGTTCGAGAAGCATTTATAACCATTGGTATCGAAAACCTCCAACAAGAGCAATACAATGAAACTATTAAAAAAATAGTTGCATTAATTCATCCTGAAAAAAGGTTGAAACTTAAACAAGTTACTTACAATGGGCAAGCTATCCAACTTGTTTTAAACGCATTATATCAGCTAGATATTGAACAACCACTATTAATTTATGAATTATTTGAGCCAAATTCACCTGTTAGTACTGGTTCTTTGAGTAATGAACAAGTAAAATTTATTCTGACTTGTCTTAGCCAATTATTGATAACAGCAACTACCCAGCAGGTAGCTAAAAAAATTCTTGAGCAAATTCTTGAGCAGATTAATTCACTAGAAACTGTTTTAAACCTTGTGTCGAATATTGCCTTATTTTTTGGGTATAATCATCAGCAGAATCAAACCTATATTTACTCATACTTAAGTTTACAACAATACAAACAAAAATATTTGCTATTCCGAGGTGATAAAAGAGACTATGAGACACCTATTGCTACTGCTGTAAAAGCAGCATTACCAGAATGCAAACTGATTTTCATAGAACCAAAAATTTCAATGATTTTAGAAAAAACTAGCACTTTAAGAGCTATCCCTAAATTGGAACCTCAAACTTGCTTACAGCTTTTAGCCACAAAACCAGATTTAGGCAATTCCAGGCAACGAACTAATTTATTGAAGGAGTTAATTAATCATGTCTAAGCAATTGCGTTACTTGTTGCATGAAAATAAAGAAAAATACGAAGATATTACAACTCCTTTATATATCACTTCGCAAGAAAGTACAGTATGGCAAAAAGTTGGACAACAAGTTTTACAAATACGAGGTGAAGATTGGCGATTAATTGATCCGTTAATTGTTGAGTATATTCCTTCGGCTAAACGCCAAATAGTAAGAATTAAATTATTACAAACGGAAGAAGTTGTAGATTTAATTCGTGAGTTAGGAGCAGGCTGTGTAGATGGTAATTTGCTACAACCATCTGAGAGATATGAGCTATTGCGGCATATTAGGCAAAGACCTAGTAATCAAGAGTTATGGAAATCTCTACAACTCCATGAAACACTTAATGGTGAGCTAGTTCGTATTGAATCTGGCAAAATGTATTTAGAAAATCCAGATTTTTTCCTTGATGAACGCCTTAAAGAATATATTATACTGATTCGCCAAAACAAACAGGAAATAGACCAAGAGTGGATTCCATTTTGGACTCCTGATGAAGCAATAGCAACAATTGTAAATTTTGCCAATCCTGAAAAATACTGTGATTTGATTTTGAATGCTCTGCAACAATTGTCTACATTAGAAAAAGATAAATGGGAAAATGAACTAAAAAATCTTCAGTGGTTAGTGGATGTAGATAGTAAACCAATACAACCACGAGATGTAATCAAATTACCAATAAATTTAGTACGACATCAACAGATGATCTGTACTTTAGATAATACCAAATATAGTGAAATCTCTTTAAATGCCAGGATAAAAAATCATCCAGCATATAGTTATGTCAAAAACCTATTTACCTTTTGGAAGACAGAAACTATCCTGGAAAAATTTTTTGCTCGTTCCAAAAAAACATTAGATTACTGGCGTGATTTTTCTCCAGTAATTTTAGACGCATTGCAAGATATAGATATTTCTAAAATCCCAGCATTAGAAAGATTGCTTACAATAGAAAGATGGCTAGTTTCTACTGATAAGCTAATTGCTCCTCAACAGGTAATTGAGATTGTATCTAAAGAAATTAGTAAACATTTATTTACATTGGTTGAGATCAGTGAAGGTGAATATGCAGAACTATCACTTCTATCGCCAGATGTCCAAAATCACGATAGCTTGAAAATAGTCAAAAAGCTGTTTTCTCGGTGGAATGAAAATCATGTAATTGAGTTTATTCTGAGTCAGTCTCAACCTTACTTATATTTTGATATTATTCTGGATGCTTTAAGTAGTTTATTTAATAATGCAAATCAAAGGCTCTTTAAAGAGAATCATGAACAGCTGAAAATAGCACCGTGGCTTGTAGATATAGATGGAAATGCTGTTTATCCCGAAAATATTCTACATTATCCAGATATAAAAATAGAAATTGAAGAGTTACTATTAAAAATTTCTAGCTCTTACATAGCATCTTCACAATTAAATCAACAAATACGTAATTATGAAACTTGTTGGCAATGGTTATCTAAAGAATTATTTTTAACTCAAGAGCAAGTATTGTCAGAAATTGGGACACTTTTGAAACAAGCAGATGAGTATCAACTGGGACAATTTGAAAAAGATGAATTCCCGTTAGATGAAGTTTTGCAAGTATTTAACACCATTAATGTTAGTTTTCTGCCAGCTTGGAACTTCGTTCAAAGAGTTAGCTCAGAAGAATTTGAAAAATATCTACTTCCTAATTTATTAGGTAAAATAGATGAAGAAAAATTAATTAAAATTCTTCAAAATCTTGTTGACTTAAATAATGAACCTGAAGCAATTACGATTAAAGTTTTTAATTGTTACCTAAAATTAGCAGTCCAATATAATAGCTTTTCACAAATTATAGGTCAAATTCGTTTACTTAACCATCACAATCAGTGGCAAACACCTGATAGCTTAACTTGGGGAAATAGAGAAAATATTGATGGTGCTTATCTTCTCAATAAGGAGCAAACAGCAATTCTGCACCCTTATTTAAAAGATATGCAGAAAAATAATTCCTCAAATGCTTTACAAATTTCTGTAACAGCAACAGATGAAACAAACTCTAATGTTCTGCAAAATTACTTTCGGGCTTGGGAACAATATTGTCCTACAGAACCAATAGGTGCATTTTTAACTTTATTATATGGTAATGAAGGCAGTGTTAAAAACCTTGCTCATCTCTATTTAGGTAAACGAAATTTAGGCATCTTACGCCAAAGATTATTTGAGTTTCAACCCGTAGCAAATCGCACCTTTCGTATCTATGTAGGTCAGGCAAGCGATCGCACTAGAGAAGTACAATCTATAATGGGCTTTACTTTTAAAGCAAGTCTTGTAAATACTAAAAATCCTCCTCATCTTTTTGTTAACAAACTTGCACCTGATGTTACAGAAATTGAATTATTACCTATTCAAGCTCAACACTTTCTTCCAACAGAGTTAATAAATATTTTAAAGAACTCTACAAAAATCTTACTCAAAGAAGTTTATGAAGTAACTCCCTCATCACTAAATCAGATTTGGGAAGATTTATTAGAGTCCGATCAACTAGATATCCAAGTAGCAAAAAACTTTTTACTAGAAGGTGCGCCTTATGTAATGAGAATGCTAGGCGCACATCAACATATTCCTCTGATTAAAACGCTTTTAACAAATTGGGATAACTGCCGTCATCAGAGAGCAGAATTAAAGCAGCAAAATCGCTCCGTAGATAATATCGATAAAAAAATTGAAAATCTGATTTCTGAATTATCTCATTTACTAGAAGATGAATCTTCAGAAAGTGAAGAGATAAGAGAGCAATTATTAGAAGCTGTGCGAGCAAAGATAAATTTACACGGCTATAGATGTCAAAGTATTCCATTTGAGTTATTTCAAAATGCTGATGATGCAGTAGTTGAATGGCAGTTTATGTCATCCCAACAAAAACTGAATGATAGCAGAAAGCAATTTATTATTAAATTTGAGGACAATAAAATTCAATTCATTCACGCAGGTAGACCAATTGGTTGTTTTCAACATCCTGACCACCCAGAGAAACAATATAGAGATAAGGGATTTGAGCGCGACTTAGAAAAAATGTTAACTTTTAATATTTCTGATAAAGGAGAAGGAGTCACAGGGAAATTTGGCTTAGGATTTAAGAGTATTTATCTTGCTTGCAGAAAACCTTATGTACTAAGCAAAAATTTAGGTTTTACCGTTGAAGGTGGGCTGATACCATCACGATTAAATGCACTAAAAGCTAGTGAACTTCGAGGCGATTTTAAACGCTATATCGGTTTATCTGATGCAACAATTATCGAATTGAATCTTGAAGAGAATCTATCTTGGCAAAATGTACTTCAAGATTTCCAATCTGTAGCTAATATTCTGTTAGTTTTTTCTAAAGCTATCAAAACCTGTACATTTGTTGATCACTATCGTCAAGAAATTACTTTATATTGGAATCCTTCTACTGTTCTGAATCTTTCGAGAGTGGAAACAGGTAAATATCAAGCTGCAAGTAATATTCAAGATTCTATACTACTATGCCTAAAAACTGGCGAAGAAACAAAAGCCAGTTTAGTTTTAGGTCTTTTTGAGAAGAATGGTTGCCTTTATAATGCTTTACCAGAAAAGATACCAACTTTTTGGGTGACAGCGCCCACAAGGGAAGAGCTATTTCTAGGTTTTATATTAAATGCTAACTTTGACATTACTACAGGTCGAGAAAGTTTAGTGAAGTCTTCGGTTCGTAACCGTGAGTTAGCGCAACTTATAGGAGAGAATTTAGGAGAAGTTCTTTATAGCCTTTTTTGTGCTAGTGAGGGTAACTGGCAGGCTTTGGCAAAAACTTTTGGTTTTACGAATATTGATGAATATGAGTTTTGGAACTTCTTATGGAAGGAGTTGGCAGTTCGTTGGCAGCAAAAAGACCCCAGTGAAGGAATTGATATTATCAGTAATATGTTGGCGGGCGATCGCGCTATGGGTTATCTCATCACTCGCTGTCAGTCTTTACCCAGTGGTTTGTATGGTCGCTACCGTCAACTCGTCTCACTTGATAATGTGAACTATAAATTAACAGGTAAAATCTCAGAGCAAAACACTTTTTTACAAGTTGCAAATTGGACAGGTTTTCAGCAACAGTATCAAAATAATCTCATCGCCCATGATAAATGGCAAGAAGTTAAGAAACTATTAGGAGAAGATTTGGTTCAAACACGTTATGTTGTTAATGATTTACGGTTAGTTGATATATTAAAAAATGAAATAGGAAAGAGTCAGCCAAGAGTGGGAGCATCCCAAGCTATATATCTTGGTAGTCTGATTTCCAAAGATTTTCTTAATAACTTCAGTGCAGCTTATGAATTTAATGAACTTCAGAATTTTTTAGAGACAGTTTACTTTATGTCTAAAGCTGGTAGTTATTTGCCTTGTCAGCAACTATTAATCAGTAATTCCAATGCTATTGAGGAAAAATTGTTAGTTGATTTTGCACCAGATAGCCGCATCCTCCACACTGAATATAAAGATACTGCTTTAAATTTCTTCTATGCTTGTCGTTCCCGAAGAGACAGTATTTCCAAAGACGAAATTATTAGGTGGGCGCTACAGGCAACAACTGAAGAGCAGCGTAAAGCTGTATATATCTATCTCTTGCAGGGAGAGCAACGAGAAGAAATAGCATCTAGCTTATATGCTAATCGACAGCTTTATTGGTTTGCCAATGATAAACAGATAATAGACATACTTGAGCTTATGGTACTGATTCTCATTGAAAGAGGAGAAACTTTACCACCGATAAATATAGATGTTCCAGTACCTATATCAGAAACAGATGACTATAATCCTTTCTTTGAAATTCATACTAATTGTACCAAGGATGATTTTTCTTTACAGAGAACATCAGAACAAATAGAAGAATTTGCACGTAAACTTCAAGCGGGGCTAAATCGTCAAAATTCCTCTTGGAAAGGATACATCTACCACTTTACCCATGTTGAAAATGCTGTTTCAATTCTCACAGGTGAGAAACTACTAGCCAGAAATCTTTGTGGGAACTTCAGCAATTCAGCCGGCGCAAACCTTATCGACCGTACTAGAAGCGATGTAAAAGATTTTGCACGTTTCTATTGCCGACCAAAAACTCCAACTCAGTGGCATAATGAAGGATTAGGCAAACGTAGAGGAAATATTTATGCTCTTTGTCCTGTACCAATTTTCTTCCGCTTCGATATAAAGCGAGTGCTGGAAACTCATGGCAGCAAATGTGGTATAAGTAGTGGGAATCTTGCAGCTTCAGGCTCTCATTATGGTAACAGTACAACTTTCTTGGAGCAGTGTTTTGATTTTGATCATGTCTATTCTACGGAAGTTGGCAAAGAGACTTTTCTGAGAGCATCCCAACAAGAATTTATCGTTCATAATTACCTCGATTTTACTGAGTTTAATTTAGAGGATATAAGTATTATTTGTCGTACAACCCAGGATAAAGATACTTTACTAAAGCTCATTGGTACAGAATCAAAATATGCTAATCGCGTATTTCAAGAATTGGAAGTTGTTCGTGAAGGGAGTTTGTTCTATCATAATAATCCTTATGTAACAATTAACGATCGGGGGAATTTTATTGATATCCAAATTGATAACTACGATAAATATGGAAACATTAATGGAGAATTAATTCTTAGCTTTACAGAGCAGCTTCCATTTAATAGAGAAATTATTTCGCCGTTTAAAGATATTTCAAAAATTAACTTTGGACAATCTATTAATGTTAGTTCATCTCGTTTTATCCAGCTACAATATAAGCCTAATACTCCTATGAGTGTTAGGTTTCAAGAAAATGGTCAAGGATGGTTAATTTATACAAATGAGTCTCAAAGTTATTAAAGGCAATTTATTTACTTCAAATTGTCAAACACTAGTCAACACTGTTAACTGTGTGGGGGTGATGGGTGCTGGTATTGCATTGGAATTTCGCTTAAGATATAAAGAAATGTATACATATTATGTAGAAATATGTAATCAAAATTTGATGGATATTGGTAAGCTGTGGCTGTATAAATGTGACAAACATTGGGTTCTTAACTTCCCAACTAAAAAGCACTGGAAGAAACCATCAAAGTTAGAATATCTGGAATTGGGTTTGCAAAAATTCGTCGATACCTACATAGAAAAAAAGATAACTTCTATCGCTTTTCCTCTGCTTGGAACACAAAATGGAGGAATTCCCCAAGAGCAATCTCTAGAAATTATGAATAGGTATTTAGGTCAATGTGAATTACCTATAGAAATATATATATACGATCCTCATGCACCTGATGATATATTTAATGAATTAAAAACTGTTTTTCTTTCACTATCAGATAGAGAAATTGTAGAGGTAACTGGCTTGGGGAAAACATACATTAAAAAAGTCAAGCAAGCAATGCAAGAGGAAAGTATATGTAATCTATCTAAATTTTTATCAACGAAAGGAATAGGGATTACCACAGTACAAAAAACTTTACTCCTACTCCAAAAATTTTACCCAACTATCTTACCTAACACTGACCAATAAATTCTCATTCAAAATCTAGGTGCGGAAATATGAGCGTTCGAGTTGGGTTTTGTTAGTTGACGAGACAGATTGCAATACAAACGACATTAGCGATAGCGAGGAACGAGCGTCAGCTATCCCGAAGGGAATCGCGCGACAAAGGAGCAACTTGACCAAATGCTCAAAACCTGGGAGTGTTTGTTAAATTAGCAGTAGACATCACTCAATTTCAGCTTCCTGCCAACCTTTAATCGCTCCTACAATAAAAGCACCTACAGGGTTATCAATGGCTTTCTCGAACGCTTGAAGACCACCTTCTTTAACTGCGTTTACAACCCGTTGTTTCCAAATTTGGTCACTTTCTATACGCTCAATAACTTTTGTTGCTACTACCATCTGCCCTGTTGTGGTGTTGGTGGGGTAAGTCTGCTCTAGCTGTTGCAGAAGCTGCTGTATCTGGCAAGACACTGTTGATGCGATCTGCTAGGAGTTGCAAGTGTTCGTCACACTTCAGTTCAACGGGTTTGCCAAAACTTTGTGTTAGTTGAGATACGTTAACTTTAGGAATTCCGTAGACTTTGCCAGAGCGCCAATGAAGAAACCAGTCCGACTGGAGTTTTTCTCGTAATTCTCGTAGCCCTCTATTATCTGGCATGTCTTGAACATAGGCGGTGAACATATTAGCGGAAAGTTCTACCTTAAACCCGTTGAAGCAAATGGACATATCTAGCACTTACTTTATATCTGTGAAAATTTTGATGCAGTTTGTACCTCAGTGCCCTTGGTTATCTGAACTAAGGCAAGTACATTAGTACTGGTTAATTATTCTATATTTAGCGTATTTATTTACACTTTTTGGAAGAATACGCCATTCTCTAGATTTTTTTTATGTTCTAAGTTTTACTTTGTGGCTGGATAAGCGATCGCAGCGAAAGCTTCGCCTACAGGTATCTACAGATCAACAAAGGTCTGGTTTATTGGCCTCTGCTAAAAGCGAGAAACAGCACAGTTCAGCAACCTGCCCTCCTGACGTACACAGCGATGTCTACGATGGTCACTGAGCTTGTCGTTGGCGCAGCCTCTCGTAGAGAAGTGCGGGCTGCGCCTACGCAAACTACAAAAATTCCAATTAAAAAATTTATCATACATTTCACAGTTTGAGATACTGAGTGTGTTTTCACGACAGATGCTTTGCACCACTATCTTGAGAACACATCACTGATAATTTTGACTGTATAGGAAAAGAGAAGTAACAATAATAACAACACAAACCTGTTTTTGATAATTCCCCATTCCCTATTCCCAATCCCCAATTCCCCAAATCATGGCTATAGTCAGAGCTATCCCAGAACAAGGTCAACTGGTTAACGTTCGCTCCCGGCAATTCGTCGTCACGGATGTGCGTAATACGACTTTACCCACCAATCCAATGCTGAGTGCAGTGGAAAAAACTCAGCATTTGGTCAGTCTATCCTCCGTTGAAGATGATGGTTTGGGTGAAGAACTACAAGTAATTTGGGAATTAGAGCCTGGGGCTTTAGTTTATGAAAAGATGGAGTTGCCCAAACCCACGGGTTTTGACGCACCCGCAAGGTTAGATGCATTTCTCGATGCTGTGCGCTGGGGTGCAGCATCAATAGCTGATATTCGCACTTTACAATCCCCCTTTCGCAGTGGCATTGATATTGAAGATTATCAGCTTGATCCAGTAGTGCGAGCAATTCAAATGCCTCGCGTTAATTTATTGATTGCAGATGATGTCGGATTAGGTAAAACCATTGAGGCGGGGTTAGTTGCTCAAGAATTAATTATCCGTCATCGCTGTCGGCGGATTTTGATAGTTTGTCCATCTTCACTGCAAATTCAGTGGCGAGACCAAATGCGCGATAAGTTTGGTTTAGATTTCCGCGTCGTGGACAGTACCTTAATGAAGGAACTGCGAAGGAAGCGGGGAATTCACGTCAACCCTTGGCAGCATTTTCCCAGGTTGATTACCTCAATAGATTTTCTCAAACGCGATCGCCCTCTGCGCTTATTCCGCGAAATCTTACCAGGAGAAGGCGAACCGATGTATCCCCGGCGGTTTGATTTGCTGATTGTGGATGAAGCGCACAATGTTGCTCCCTCTGGCGGTGGAAACTATGCTGTTGATTCTTTGAGGACTGCGGCTATCCGGCTTTTAGTACCGCATTTTGAACACAAACTATTCTTGACGGCGACACCACACAACGGCTACCCCGAAAGTTTTACAGCCCTATTGGAATTACTTGATAGCCAACGGTTTGCACGGGGGGTATCACCCGATCGCAAGCAGTTACAAGTAATCATGGTTCGCCGTCTCAAATCGGAGATGAAAGGTTGGGATGGTTCTGACTTATTTCCACAGCGTCAGTTAGAAGCTATACCTGTAGACTATCCTGAAGCAGAACGACAAGCACACAGTAACCTGAAAAGATATACTGAATTGCGCTGCAAGGGAGTGGCAGATAATACAGAAAAATATGCGACTGAATTTGTCCTCAAGTTGTTAAAAAAACGGTTGTTTTCGTCTCCTCAAGCGTTTGCAACTACTTTGGCACAGCACGAAGAATCGCTAAAAAATGCCCGTCGCCGCACTTATAGCAGTTTATCTCGACCGACAGAAGGTATTTTGCGCCGCCAATTGGCACAAATTGAAGAAGATTTTGCAGATGATGAAGTTTATGAAGAATCGACAGATGAGGCAATTACTAATACAACTAGGTTATTTCGAGAACTGAGTGCAGAAGAACAGGCTTTGCTGCGACAGATGCGGGAATGGGCAGAAACGACATCGAGAGTGTCTGATGCCAAAGCCAAAGAACTACTTAACTGGATTCATACTCACATTAAACCTGATGGTAGATGGTCAAATGAAAGGGTGATAATTTTTACAGAATATCGAGCTACCCAGAAATGGTTATATAACTTATTTGCCACAGAAGGGTTAGTAGAAGGCGATCGCCTAATGACACTTTACGGCGGGATGAAGTCGGAAGACCGAGAACAGGTAAAAGCGGCGTTTCAAGCGTCTCCTGATATTTCCCCAGTGCGGATTTTGCTGGCGACGGATGCGGCGAGTGAGGGTTTGGATTTGCAGAATTTTTGTTCGCGCCTTATCCACTATGAAATTCCCTGGAACCCGAACCGGATGGAACAGCGTAACGGTAGAATTGACCGTCATGGGCAAAAAGCCTCTTTAGTGAGGATTTACCACTTTGTCGGCAAAGATTATCAACATAATACAACTGGGCTACGTCCTGGTGAATTAGAAGGCGATTTAGAATTTCTTATGCGGGCGGCGTTGAAAATTAACAACATCCGCGAAGATTTAGGTAAGGTGGGGCCAGTGATTGCGGCGCAGGTGGAAGAAGCAATGATGGGGTATCGCAGCGTTTTGGATACTTCAGTCGCAGAGAGAGAGTCTGAAGTTGTGCGGCGAATGTTGAAATTTGAACGCCAAGTGCGGGAGCAAATTGAAAAGCTGCGAGAACAGTTGAATGAGACGCGCCAGCATTTGCGATTGACACCGGATAATATTGAGGCGGTGGTCAAAATTGGTTTGGAATTAGCTCAACAACCACTTTTGATTGCAGGGAAAGTAGAGGGAGTTGCTGGGAAGGTGTTTTACCTACCACCATTAAAAAGCAGTTGGGCAGTTTGCAGCGAAGGTTTAGCCCATCCCCACACCAAAGAAATTCGTCCGATTGTTTTTGACCCGGAATTGGCGCATGGTAGAGATGATGTAGTCTTAGCCCACTTGAATCATCGTTTAGTGCAAATGTGCTTGCGCTTGTTACGCGCTGAAGTTTGGTCAAAGGAAGGTAGAAAAGCTTTGCATCGGGTGACGGCGCGTTTGGTTCCTAATTCGGTTTTGGATACACCTGCGGTTATAGCTTACGGTCGATTGGTGATTTTAGGAAGTGACCAGCAACGGTTACATGAGGAAGTAATCATGGCGGGTGGGTTGCTTAAAGAAGGGAAATTTAGCCGTTTGGGTGTAATGAAAATTCAAGAAGCTGTTTCAGTGGCTTTACCAGAATTAGCACCAGAAAATATCACAGAGAAATTAGCCCAGTTATGGGATAGTCACGCATCAGCTTTGATGCAAGCTTTGGAGGCACGGCTTCAAGACCGTAGTAAAAGTTTACAACGAGACTTAAGCGATCGCGCTCAAAAAGAAGCGGCTGATATTACAGCAATTTTAACGGAATTGCGTCAAAGCATTCTCAATGAACTGGATGAACCTGAGTTTAAGCAGTTGGAATTGTTTAATACCGCAGAAAGAGAACAGTTTGAGCGCAATGTCAACAGTCTTAAGGTGAGAGTAGAGCAAATTCCAGCAGAAATTGAGCGTGAAGTGGCTGCAATTCAAGCTAGGTTTGCAAATCCGACACCGCGACTGTTTCCCTTAGCGGTTACTTACTTAATTCCCCAAAAGCTAGCACGGTGAGTATAACTGTAAATATAATTACAAAATTAACTTGTGGAAATATGGTTAAAACACATTCGTTTGCAATGCTTGCACCTGTTCCAGAAATGCACTTGCTTTCAGCGATGGAGACAATAGCTAACTTAGAGCATGAATTAAGTGATGAAACGGTTAAAACAGCTTTCGGAAGTATGGATTTTGAGCTATTTCGTAAAGTTGATGAGTTGCGGGGAGATAAAAGTGTGGAAGTATTAATTTATGCTTCCCATTCAGATGCAGATCAACCTTTAGACTCAGAAGCATCTTGGCATGGTTTGTACATTGGTCATGTCAATTCTCGCAATGGCAGATATCCAGGTAAAGCTCAATTTCGTCCGCCATCTACTGCTACTGATAAGCCGACTTGGGCTAGTTTTTGGGAAGTGCAAGATTTGAAACCACTAACTTCTCCTAGAAAAATTGGCTCTTTGAAAGGTTTAGGTAAAAAGTCTTGTTATAATTCTCGCTTTATTCCTGAAGGGCCATTGTTAATTGAATATCCCTGAGATTTTTTAACTAGATAAATATTTATTAATAGTTCATCTCAAGTTCCTAACACATAATCTTAAAAAGAATAAAAACATGAGCAAAAATGGACTTATTGTTTTAGTACCTTACAAGACAGGACAAGAATTTTACTCCGAATATGATTATGAAAATGGAGACGATGAAGAAAATGAAGATTTTTTAGAAGCGGATGAAGATGAGAATTTAGCTTATCTTCCTGTTTATGTTGAAACAGAAGATCGGGATTTAGCTTTAATGGCTGTTGCTTACGAAGCTTGTCAATGCACATACGTAACTTTCTCGTCATCAATTTCAACAGCACAAGAATGGGAAGATAGAGGTTATCCAGGAACTGTAAAAAACCCAGGAGTGGATTTACCTGCTACCGATGAAGCTTTTGAAATCCCTGAACCGGGAGATTGTTTTTGTTGCGCTAGTATGGAAGACTACGAAGTTATCACACCAGAAGAAATGATAAAAAGATTAAAAATATCAAAAGCAAATTATATTATTGTGTATTTAGAAGATGATGATGACTTATGGGAAAGTTTCAATGATTGGTGTGTTAATTTTTTGAATTATTCTATTTTCTTACCTAAACAATAAATCTCTATTAGCTAAATTTTAACTTTCAAAACATCAGCCCATCCCCCATCCCCCATTCCCCATTCCCAATTCCCATGTCTACAGCCCGTCACCACGCCGAATGGTTATCGCTAGTTGAAGCTTCTGGCCCCTTTCTCAGTCTACCTGTACTCCTCAAAGTATTTCCTAATGGCTTAGATGCCCACGATCCAGAACACTTAAAGCTGTTACGATTAGCATACGAAGAATGGCAAGATAATCAATTAGGGGCAAAACCTGAACCAGCAATTCATCGGGCATGGGTAGATTTTGTGCTGCGGCAGACTTTAGAATTGCCGGATGAAGTTTTATTAACAGGTCAACGCATTCTCACGGGGCTAGTTGCCACAATTGCTGAACAGGGTGAAACTTTGCGTCCCGACTGGGTGGTAGTTGAACCGGATGGGAACAAACCTCGCTTATTAGTGCAGATTGTATCGCCTCAGCAGAATTTAGAAAAACCCCTTAAAGACCGCCGTTGGAAAGCAAGTCCAGCGACGCGGATGATGGAGTTGCTGCACGCTTGTAATGTGCGGTTGGGATTGGTGACGAATGGAGAACATTGGCTGCTGGTAAACGCCCCACGGGGGGAAACGACTGGTTTTATTTCCTGGTATGGGGCGCTGTGGCTGGAAGAACACATCACACTGCGGGCATTTCGGAGTTTGCTGGGTGTACAGCGCTTTTTTGGGGTAGATGACTCGGAAAGCTTGGAGGCTTTGCTGCAAGCAAGTGTTACCGACCAGCAAGAAGTTACCGACCAACTTGGCTATCAAGTCCGCAAGGCGGTGGAAGTGTTGGTAGAGGCGTTAGACCGCATCGACCAAGATAGAAACCGCACTCTCCTTGAAGGTATTTCTGAAACAGACCTTTACGAAGCTGCGTTGACGGTGATGATGCGGCTGGTGTTTTTGTTTTCGGCGGAGGAACGGGGTTTGTTGCTACTGGGCGACCCCCTTTACGACCAGTATTATGCTGTTTCCACCCTGCGGGAACAGTTGCAGCAACGGGCTGATAAAGAAGGTGAGGAAGTATTAGAACGGCGTTATGATGCTTGGTGTCGGCTGTTGGCGACATTTCGGGCAGTTTATGGCGGTGTTCAGCATGATACTTTGCAGCTTCCCGCCTATGGTGGTAGTTTATTTGACCCTGACAGGTTCCCATTTTTAGAAGGTCGAATGTCCGGGACACGCTGGGAAGAAATTTCTGCCGACCCGATTCCAGTGAATAACCGGATTGTGCTGCACCTATTGGAAGCTTTACAAATATTACAAGTTAAGGTGGCTGGTACTGTAGAACCACGTAGGCTATCTTTCCGGGCATTGGATATTGAACAAATTGGTCATGTTTATGAAGGTTTACTCGACCATACAGCAGTAAGGGCAATTGCGCCTGTTTTGGGGTTGATGGGAACGCGGTATCAGGAACCAGAAGTTTCTTTGGAGAGGTTGGAGGGAATTGGGGATGGGGAATTAATTAAATTTCTGAAAGCGGAGGCTGGGCGATCGCAGTCTGCTTTGCAGAAGGCTTTAAAGCAAGAGTTGACGGCGTATGAAGAACAACGTTTGTTGACGGCGTGTAATAATGACCAGGAATTATTTAACCGCGTGTTGCCTTTTGCTGGGTTAGTCAGATTAGATACTTTAGGTTATCCGGTGGTGATTCCTACGGGAAGCGTGTATGTGACGCAGGGAAGCGATCGCCGGGAGACGGGGACACACTACACGCCGCGCAGTTTGACGGAAGAAATTGTGCAGTACACCTTGGAACCGTTGGTGTATGAGGGTGTGGCTGAGGGGAAGCCGAAGGAACAGTGGAAACTCAAGTCAGCAGCAGAATTATTAAAATTGAAAATCTGCGATATGGCGATGGGTTCGGGGGCGTTTTTGGTGCAGACTTGTCGCTATTTGGCGGAACGGTTGGTGGAAGCGTGGGAAAATGCGGAAAAGGCGAATCCGGGGAAGGTGGTGACTGCACCGGAGGGAACTTTATCTAAATCGCGTCCAGAGGAGTGTGTAATTCCCAAGGATGCGGATGAACGGTTGATGGTGGCGCGGCGGATAATTGCGGACAGGTGTTTGTATGGGGTGGATAAAAACCCCTTGGCGGTGGAAATGGCAAAGTTATCGCTGTGGTTGATAACGTTGCAAAAGAATCGTCCGTTTACCTTTGTGGATCATGCCCTGAAGTGTGGGGATTCGCTGATTGGGGTGAGTTTGGAACAGTTGCGTTATTGGAATTTAGACACAACTGGGACACCGGAATTATTTGCTGAGGAGATTCGGCGGGAAGTTGATAAGGTGATTGAGTTACGGCGAGAGATTGCATCGCTTCCGGTGTTGACGAGGGAAGACCAAAATCGCAAGGTGTATTTATTGACGGAAGCGAATGCGAGAAGTTTTGATTTACGCAGAGGTTGCGATTTATTGGTTGGGAGTTATTTTAATGATTGGTCGGAGAAGGAAAGGGAAGGTTTAAGGAAGACTTTGTTAACTACTTTTCGGGATGGTGCAGATATTCCTGATGGGATGGGTAAGGCTTTACCTGATTTTGAAAAGTTGCGTCCTTTTCATTGGGAGTTGGAATTTCCAGAGGTGTTTTTGCCCTCACCCCAGCCCTCTCCCACGGGGAGAGGGAGTAAAGAGAGTAAAGGGAGTAAAGTCACCCCTCGCCCAGAGGGAGAGGGGACGGGGGTGAGGGTTGGATTTGATGCGATCGTGGGAAATCCGCCGTTTATGGGTGGGGGAAAAATATCGGATGCTTTGGGTACGGATTATCGAGATTTTATTGTTAAATGGATTGCGAATAATAAACGTGGTAGTGCTGACCTTTGTGCTTACTTTTTCTTACACGCCAAGCAGTTATTAAATGTAAATGGTGGATTTGGTTTAATTGCTACGAATACGATAGCGCAGGGTGATACGCGAGAAGTAGGATTAGACCAATTAGTTGCTGATAAATGTGTAATTACTCGTGCTGTACCGAGTAGAAAATGGTCGGGTATTGCTAATTTAGAAGTTGCTTATGTGTGGTTGCGACAAAATAATTGGTTGGGTGAGTTTGTTTTAGATGATAAGGTTGTTGATGGAATTACAGCGTTTTTGACAAATCCAGGGAAAGCGCTAGGAAATCCTCATAAGTTAGTGGCTAATCAAAGTAAAGCATTTAAAGGTCATAATGTTTATGGGATAGGATTTGTCATTTCTGAAGAAGAAGCTCAAACATTAATTGATAAAAATTATAATAACACAGATGTTTTATTTCCTTACCTAGTTGGTGAAGATGTAAATTCTAGACCAGACCAGTCACCAAGTCGATGGATAGTTAATTTTCGGAACTGGTCTTTTGAGGAAGCATCAAAGTATCCTAATGCTTTATCAATAGTTGAGGAAAGGGTTAAACCTGAGCGAATTCAAAATAAACGTAAAGCTCGTTCAGAACGTTGGTGGATTTATGGAGATTATGCAGTTGGTTTAGAAAATGCGATCGCAAACCAAAAACGAGTATTAGTCCTATGTATAGTAACTCAATATTTTGCACCTGCATTCTGCCCTACAGGATGGGTTTATGCTCATAGATGTTGTGTTTTTTCTTTAAATAATTGGTATGAATATGCAATATTGCAATCTACAATTCATGAATGTTGGGCTAGACAATATTCATCAAGTCTTGAAACACGACTGAATTATTCTCCCTCAGACTGCTTTGAAACCTTCCCTTTCCCCACATCAACCGCAAACCTAGAAGAAATAGGCGATCGCTACTACAACCATCGCCAAAATATCATGCAAACACGCCAAGAAGGATTAACCAAAACCTACAACCGCTTCCACAACCCCGACGAAACCGCCGCCGATATTCAACAATTGCGCGAATTGCACATAGAAATGGATAATGCTGTAGCTGCTGCTTACGGTTGGCAAGATTTAGAATTATCTCATGGTTTCCACCAAACCAAACAAGGCTTACGCTTCACCATCAGCGAAACTGCACGGCGAGAAGTACTAGATAGATTATTAGAATTAAATCACCAACGCTATGCTGAAGAGGTAGCACAGGGTTTACATGATAAAGGCAAGAAAAAAGGTAAATCTGGAGGTAAGAAGAAGGCGCAAGCGGAATCTAAAAAGCAAGATAATGATAATGGGCAGTTGAGTTTGTTTTAGGTTGAGAATATGGAAGATGAATCCTCTTTCACCAATTAAATACCTTTTTTACAAACCGATTTTCCCAATCCCTTTCATGTTCATATTCATCTAACCAAACCTTTAAATCAATTGCATCATTAAATTCCATAAAAGCTATTGCAAAACCTTCTAACTGTTGCAGATTCAATCCGCGAATGCGTTCGGATATTCCAGGTATTTCTTCCTCAAGTTCATCAATATCACAAAAACGACTACGAACTAAACAATTAAATAAATGATATACACCTGGATATAAAATATCTTCATCATTGACTGACTCTTGCATAAAATCCTCACTCCATAATTGATTGGATATCAATATAGTACATTTTTACTATAAAATAAATAGCCTATTGTTGTAAAAATATGAATTAAGTTAAATTTACTTTAATAATTATGAACAATCACCATATAAAAGACCGGAGTTTTTACCTCCGACTTTATAGTTTATCAAAACCTAAAACTAATTACTTTCCTGCTGATCTAACCAAGTAACTAAATCAGATACTTCTGAAATGTTGAACAATGCAGCACCTAAAGCTTCGAGCTTCTCAACAGATAAAACTTGAACTCTCTCAATTATGAATGAATTAAGCTCCCCAAAACGTTGATTGAGTAACCGCAAACAAAATGAAAACGCTTCTTGTTGTTTCCCCTTCTGCAAAATATCCTGATAAATTACAGATTCTTGCATAATTTCCTCTCCTAAAAATTGCTGAATTAAATCCTTCTCAAACTTCAAACCTGCTAATATCTCTGTGTAAGCGGCGATATTCTGCCGAGTTTCCCTATCTGAGATTCTAGCAACACTTTGGGCAACCTGCGATAATAACCTTTGGGGTGAATCTGTCTGTGTTAAAGGTGCTAACGGTAATAATGCAGGATTATCCAGAAATAACGCCGAATCTTGTTCCCACATTCTGACAACACGATAGCGGTGATGTGTCATCTCATTTACATATTCTTCAGTAAAAGCGATTTCGTTACTTGTCTCTTGTAAGAAAATCACTACTTGCGTTATTGGAACATCATATTTTCGCACTAATCTAACAAAATAATCCAACATTCGTAAGGGAATGGGAGTATCAGATTTTGCTCCTGTCTGAAATTCCAAATGTAAAATCCGATTCTCTGTTTGTAAAAATGTAACAGAATCTGCTCGAATTGGTTCGATGCTTAATTCAGTCTTTAATACTTTGATTTGTCGCGGTTCATCAGGTAGCAGCCATCGGGCAAAATCCGTTGGATATTTCTCTGCTAATATTTTACAAACATTGTCAAATGGCACTAATTATACCCAAATTTTATCCACTACAATTTTATAATTTTCTGGCTAATAAATAAAAATTTTATAATAATAAATTACTATAGTTATCAACTAAATATTACATTTTAAAAATGAGTAAAACTTTAACTTGCTGGCATTTAAATCATTTGCAGAAAGCAGATAAAAAGATTTTTTATCTCATTACCCATTACCAATTTCCCATTCCTCATTGAAGATGGAGTATAATTTTTAATAGTGTTTAAACACACTTATATTTTATACGTATAAATACTTATGCACAATGACTTTCGAGATCATCCATAAACCTACCTTCACTAACCAACTCTTGGCTATTCCTAAAGAGTACGTAGTGCAAATTTTAGAAAAAATCGAAGTATTGCGGGATGATCCCAAACCTCACGATGAAAAGGCAGAAGGCAGAGGGCAGAGGGCAGAAGGGAAACCCCATAAATAAATTGAGGGGTTTCAATAAGGACACCTTTTTTCTCGCGCCTTGCGTCTCAAAAAAATCTTTTTACATTTGTTCATAAATAAATTTAGGGGCTTTAAACCCACGCTTGCTGAGGGCAAAAATTGCATTTTCTTCCTTCTGCCTTCTGCCTCCTGCCCTCTGCCTTTCTTCGGTAATTTAAAGAAAAAATTACATGGCTATAAGGGTGATGTGTATCGCTTGCGTTCAGGCGACTATCGCATAATTTATACTTTTGGCGATCAATGGGTAGCGTTGCTGGGTGTAGATGCCCGTAAAGATGTATACAAAGGCGATAAGCTAGTTGCGGAAACAACCAATATTGATATCAGCACTCTGCCAGATGTAGAAGCATTACTGGCTGTAAAACCAACTTATACCCCAAACTTGGTTTTGCCTGATACCTCCAACACAGAAAGCCCGCTACCCGTGAAAATTACCGAAGATTTGCTTCATCGGTTGCGACTACCGGAAGAATATTGGACAACATTAACCGCGTGTCGGACATTAGATGATTTAATGGCAGTCAATTTACCAGGTAAGTGGTGCGATACTCCTACGGAGTCGATTATCGAACGCATTTTTGATTGTATCGCTGAACCCAATTTTGACCAAGTTCTGAACCAACCCAGCTTTGTTACGGGTAGCACTGATGATTTATTGCGCTTCACTGAAGGTGAGTTGCTGGGATTTTTACTCAAACTCAATCCCGAACAAGAAAAGTTCGTCAGTTGGGCAATCAACGCTTCTGGCCCTACACTGCTAAAAGGTGGCCCCGGTACAGGAAAAAGTACCGTTGCACTTTACCGTGTTCGTGCGTTGGTAGAAATCCTCCAAGCCAACGGAATCGAAAAACCTAAAATCCTATTTACAACCTATACAAATGCACTGGTTGCGTTTTCTCAACAACTTTTAGCAAGTCTGTTAGGCAAAGATATACAGTATGTTAATGTCAAAACTGCCGATACAATAATTGCGTCAGTCATTTCCCAAAGTACCGGAAAACCCAATATTGCTTCTGGTGATGTCCTGCGAAAAACCATTAAGCAAGCGCTAATCTACGCAATTGATTCTCTAGAAGGCAATTTACTACAACGTCAAGCGCAAGAACAAACGTTAAAACGTCTGAGTATCGATTATCTCATCGATGAAATTGCTACAGTTATCGAAGCACGCGAAATCAAAACTCTCGAAGCATATCAAGCAACGCCACGAAGCGGTAGGGCAATTTCCCTTAACAAAACGCAACGTCAAGCAATCTGGCACTTGCGTCAACAATTTTACCAGCTGCTAGAAAAACAAGAACTCGAAACTTGGCAGCAAGTCCGTACCCGTGCCTTAGAAACATTACGGGAGATGGATAACCCGCCGATTTATGATGCAGTGGTAATTGACGAAGCCCAAGATTTAGACCCCAATACTTTACGTATTTTGACTCAAGTCTGCCGTCACCCTAACCGCCTGTTTATTACCGCCGATGCCAATCAATCCATATATGGTAGTAGCTTCCGATGGAGTGACGTTAGCCAAGACTTGAAATTTGTCGGACGCACAGGAGTACTGCGCGTTAATCACCGCACCACCCGCGAAATTAACGAAGCTGCAATATCTTACTTGGCAAATTCGATTTTAGATGATGAGGAAATGGGGAATTGGGAATTGGGAATCGGAGAAATTTCTCGTTCTCCAACTAGAGACTATATCCACAATGGCCCACCACCGGCTGTCCGTGCCGTAAATAATCCAGGGGATGAAGCAGAATTACTGGTACGATTTTGCAAAAGTGCTGCCCGTGAATTTCGGTTGGGTATTAACGCTTGTGCCGTAATTGTGCCGACAGAAAATGCTGGTACAAAAATAGCTGGTCAACTTTCATACTTAGGTTTAGAAGCGCATTTCATGTCTAGCAAAGACTTGGACTTAAATAAACAAGGTGTTAAAGTTATTACGCTTAAAGCTGCGAAAGGGTTAGAATTTCCCATTGTAGCGATCGCCGGATTTTTGGATGCAACCTATCCAACAATTCCCAAAGGTACACCGGAGGATGAAATTACAGAAATTTTAGCACGCGATCGCCGGACTTTGTTTGTTGGTATGACTCGCGCTATGCGGGCATTGTTGGTTATTGTTCCTGCAAGCAACTCTTCTCTCCTCTTGGAAAAATTTGATTTTCAATTGTGGAATCTGGGTAATAGGGAATAAGAAAGAAAAATGGCATTGCTGAATTGCGAAATTTGCCCTCATCCCCAACCCTTCTCCCCCAAGGATAAGGGAGTAAGAAAGAAGTTTACACGCATAATTTAGGCTAAATATATATACTTTTATCAGCAATATGGAAATTATTAAGCTTCCTTCTGTACTTCCAGGTGAATTAGATTTACTAAATATCAATAAACAACTGCGGGAACATCAAATTCAGCTTGATTGGAGTGCGGTTGTGTCTGCACCAGAATCTCAGCTTGTGGTTTTGCTGGACGGAATCGATCAAGTAGAAGATGCTGATTGCTTGATAAATGGAGATATTGCAGAGAAAATTGCCACTGATATCATCAATTTCTTTAACAAGCAGAAGCCGAAAGTTAAAAAATCGCGTTCTAAGAAAAAGCCGCTAGAAACTAAAGTAACTCCTCAACTTTGGGAACAGAGAAAACTATTAGAAACGCAATTTATACCTTCAACAAATGAAGGTCAATTATTAGAAGAGAAATTTATACTTGCGATTGATCCGGTTGTTGAGGAAAAGCTAGAAGTAAAAGCAGATGAAACTAGTAAAATTCTGGAATCGCAGTTACCCACACCTTATAAAATCCGTGATGAATTAGAAAAAGCAGTACTGGCAGATTTACTTGGGCCTGCGGGTGGTGAGGAAGAAGAAGTAGATGAGGATAGTGTAAGCGATCGCTATCTTGTAGGGTTACTTGCACCGCAACAACGCCGCATCACTGCTGAGACTGTAAATAAATCGGTTGTGGCTGACGAAGTGCAAGACGAATTATTTAGAGAAGTTGACTATCAACAACCAGAACTTCTTGATGAATTGGCTGTAGTTGGTAAAGGTACTGTCGAGGAAGGCACAACTGAGGTTAGTGTACCACCTGCTGAAACGATGTTTCCCTCATCTTTTGGGATGACTTTTTGCGTTAGTGGTGCAGCCAAAATATTGCAAATTAATGCAGGTTGGGGACAATATAAACGCACTAAAAGCGAAACTATTACCAAAAAAGATGATACACCAAAAATGGTGTGGAAGCGCCAACAAATTCTAGGAAATTCACCTCCTATTCCTCTAATCGAAGGAGAAATTCCTAAATGGACGGTGCATTCAGAATATCCCCAGGTGCAAGTACAAGGCAAAATTCGCCAACAAAGTAACGGGGATTGGATTGTTAGCTTGTTTTTAATTAATGGGCAAAAAGAACCCGCAAAATTACGTGATGAATCGTGGTTATTTCAACCAGAATTAAGCGTACAATCAGCAGATTCTCAACATCTTGATATTTTTCTAAAGCGACACAAACCGCGTCAGGCTGGTAAGCTTGACCCGGTGATTTATGCTGAAGAAAAAGCAATGGCAATGCTTTATCGTAAACAGGTAGAGTTCGCCATTGGTCATGGGGTAAGCGTCCATGCCGAAACAGCACAAAATACTACAGAATGTGCTGTTAAATTATCTACCAACGTTGTACCTGTCTACGAAGTTCCCAAAACCTCTCCACCTCAAGCAGATGAAATTCCTGAATTGGCGGGATTGGTTTTGGATATGAAAGAACTTGCACAAACTCCAACCGCAGATTTTATCAGTAAGCTAAATCCTTTGGTAACAGCTTACGAAACCTGGATTAAAGAACAAGCACAACGGATTTCTAATCCTAATGAAGGATTGACAGATTACCAAGATGTAGCTGAGGATGCAATTAAAAATTGCGATCGCACTCTTCAACGCATTCAGTCAGGTTTAACGCTGCTGCAAACCAACCCTGAAGCAGCCGAAGCTTTCCGATTTATGAATCAAGCCATGCACTTGCAGCGTCTTCGTTCTATTTACTCAGAAGAAGCACGCCAAGGCAAAGCGCCAGAATTAGACAAAATCCCTAATCCTACTTGGTTTCCCTTCCAATTAGCCTTTATTTTGTTGAACTTACCCAGCATAACCGACTTACACCATTGCGATCGGAGTCACGAAACCGATGCTGTTGCAGACTTACTCTGGTTCCCCACTGGTGGTGGTAAAACTGAAGCTTACCTGGGATTAACCGCTTACACCATCGGCTTGCGGAGGTTACAAGGGGTAATTGCGGGACGTTCTGGAGAATATGGCGTTGCAGTCCTCATGCGCTACACCCTACGCCTGCTTACCCTACAACAATTTCAACGTGCTACTACCTTAATTTGTGCTTGCGAATCTATTCGTAGAGACAACCCAACTAAATGGGGAAAAGAACCATTCCGTATTGGGTTGTGGGTAGGTCAGCGCACTACCCCCAACCACACCGACCAAAGCGAAGAATTTTGCAAACAAGCGCGAGGGCAGTACCAGCAAAGTGCTAGCGGTTCCCCTCACCAACTCACAAATTGCCCGTGGTGTGGTTCTAAAATCGATCCAGGTAAAAACATTGAAGTCGAATCTTTTAGTAAAGGTCGCGCCCGTACTCTAATTTACTGCGGCGACTCTTTGGGGCGTTGTCTGTTTAGTAAAAAACAATCTTCAACTGAAGGTTTACCCATCCTTGTAGTTGACGAAGAAATCTACCGTCGTTTACCCACGCTGTTGATTGCTACCGTAGATAAATTTGCCCAAATGCCTTGGAAAGGGGAAATTCAAATGCTATTTGGGCAAGTAGATGGTTACTGTGAACGGCATGGTTTTCGGACATCAGATATTGAAGATACTAATTCACATAAAAAAACTGCGTATTTACCCGGTGCTAAAACAATTCACAGCAACCCCCTACGCCCACCTGACTTAATCATCCAAGATGAGTTGCACTTGATTAGTGGCCCCCTCGGTACGTTAGTAGGACTTTATGAAACCGCAGTAGATCAACTCTCCTCTTGGGAAGTCGATGGTAAAAAGGTTCGCCCCAAAGTCATAGCTTCTACTGCAACAATACGTCAAGCAGAAACTCAGATGCATAACCTATTTCTGCGGAAAGTACAGGTTTTTCCACCCCAGGGCTTAGATGTAGAGGATAATTTCTTCTCACGCCAGAGGAAACCAAATGAGACTAATCCAGGGCGGCGCTATGTCGGTATTTGTGCCACAGGGCGACGGCTAAAAGCTGCATTAATTCGAGTTTATGTTGCTATTCTTGCTGCTTCTCAAGATTTGTATGAAAACAAACAATACGGAAATCGTGCTGACCCCTGGATGACGTTGGTCGGTTACTTCAATTCTATGCGGGAATTAGGGGGTATGCGACGCTTAGTGGATGATGATATTCGCATCCGCCTTGGGAAAATGGATAGTCGGGGACTAGCAAAGCGTCTGCGGATTAACTTGGAGGAACTTACATCCCGTAAGGATTCTACAGATATTCCTGTAGTTCTAGATAGGCTAGAAACATCCTTCGATCCAGTGCGAGAAGCACAAATCAAAGCCAAACGCAAAGCTGGGGAAAAAGTCGATCAGCTTGAACCGCTCGATGTTTTACTTGCTACTAATATGATTTCCGTGGGTGTAGACGTGAAACGCCTGGGTGTGATGGCTGTTACAGGTCAGCCCAAAAATACCGCCGAGTATATTCAAGCTACCAGCCGTGTCGGGCGGACATTTCCTGGTATCGTATTTACAGTTTATAATTGGGCGCGTCCTAGAGATTTATCCCACTACGAAAGATTTGAGCATTACCACGCTACATTTTATCAACACGTAGAAGCGCTATCTTTAACTCCCTTTGCGCCCCGTGCGATTGACAGGGGTTTAGCCGCGTTATTTATATCACTGGTGCGGTTGGCGGGTAGAGAATTTAACGGTAACAACCAAGCAGGACGAATTGAACGCAACCATCCTTATATACAATCTGCCATTAATACAATTTGCGATCGCGCTAATTTAGTTGCGGGTACAGAAGCCCAAAAACTCGTTAAACAAGCACTGGAAGCCAAATTAGATATTTGGTTGAGTAAAGCACAAAACTTGATTGGAGGCGGTACTCTCAAATATCAGACAGACAAGCGTGATGGTTTAACCATTGAACTATTAGAATCAGCAGGTCAAGGAATTTGGCAAGAATTTACTTGTTTGAACTCCCTGCGAAACGTCGAACCGACAGTAGGGTTAATTTTTCAAGATCAAGTACCTGATGATGACTTTAGTCGCTTACCTCAAGCAATGAAAGAAGAGGGAATGGGGAATATGTAAAAAATACAGTTTAATAGTCCACAATTCCCAATTCCCAATTCCCAATGCCCAATCCCCAATTCTCAATCAATTCCCCAAAATGAGCCAATCTAACTATAAATACAGAGTAGGCGAACTGCGACCCAGCCAGATTTTATTTTCCTTCGGTGTAGGTGCTGTACTCGACTTGCCAAACCTTTCAGTTATGGTTATGGGTTTGGAGGACTGGAACACCCAACAGGGAGTAGTTGAATTAGGGGAACAGCGTCTCCTTGCAGCCATTCGTCGTGAATTGGGTCAACAAGTTAAAAAACTACTTGCACCTCCAATACCTGCTGAAGATGCCTCTTCATCTAGTCCTTTTGACGAATATGCCAGAATAGGAATTCCCGTCGCTCCCTTTCCTGGATGGATGGTATGTCCGAGATGTCGGTTGCTAGCCCCTTTATATCCTTATTTCCAACTTAAAAAAGAAAATTATTCTCGTCCAGATCAAATCCGTTACGTTCATCTAAACTGTCCCAAAAGTCAAAAGAAAGACCCAACAGCAATACCATCGCGGTTCCTCGTTTCCTGCGAACGCGGACATTTAGATGACTTTCCTTGGTTATATTTTGTCCATCGTGGTAATACAGCCTGCAAGGGATCACTCAGGCTGGAGGAATACGGTGTATCTGGTTCACCTACAGATATTGTAGTCAAATGCAATGGCTGCAACACCGAACGTCGATTATCCGATGCTTTTGGTGAATTAGGCAAAAAAAATATGCCGCGTTGTCGCGCTCGTCACCCGCATCTACGTAACTTCGATGATAGCTGCGACGAACAGATGAAAACCATCTTGTTGGGAGCATCCAATAGTTGGTTTCCAATTACACTCTCAGCCTTATCAATTCCCATCACCTCCAATCAATTAGAGCAGTTGGTCAATCAAAACTGGACTATTTTGGGAAAAGCGAGTAACTTTAGTGCCTTAGATGCTGTGCTGCAAGCTTTCTTCGCTATGGGGCAACTTCAGGAATTATCTAAATACACAACAGACAAAATTTGGTCGCTAGTTGAACAAAAACAACTTCAGCAGCAAAACAATTTTGATGATGAAAGCGTCAGGGACTTGAAAACACCTGAATGGCAAATTTTCTCAGCAGCAGACCAAAATCTTAATACCCCAGATTTTCAACTGCGGACTGTAAACCCACCATCTGGGTATAAAAATTACTTTTCGCAGGTGGTGTTGGTAGAAAGATTGCGAGAAGTTCGTGCCTTAATTGGCTTTACACGCATTCAATCCCCAGGTGATTTTATCGACTCTGGAGAAATTCTCACAGAGCATCGGGTTCCATTGAGTCGCAGCAAACCTAAATGGGTACCGGCAAGTGAAGTCAAAGGCGAGGGTATCTTTATCCAGTTCAAAGAAACGACACTTCATCAATGGGAGCAAAATCAACTGTTGCGAGATTATGAGCGTCAAGCATTCGATGCTCATAAAAAGTGGTGTAATGTTCGTTCTCTCGATCCAGACAAAGTTAAATTTCCCGGTGTACGGTACATTTTACTACACTCCTTTGCTCACGCCCTGATGCGGCAAATGGCCCTTGAGTGTGGTTACAATGCTGCCAGTTTAAAGGAGCGAATTTACTCCAAACGACCAGAAGAAGAAGGCGGCCCAATGGCAGGCATACTAATTTATACCGCCGCGCCTGATAGTGAAGGTACCTTGGGTGGTTTAGTCAGTTTGGGAGAGCCTAAAATACTTGGATACCATATAGACCAAGCTTTAGAACAAATGCGGTTATGTGCTTCTGATCCCTTGTGTGCAGAACATACTCCCTTTAAAGGAGCTACATCACTACATTGGGCAGCTTGCCATGCTTGTCTGTTTAGCCCAGAAACCTCCTGTGAACGCGGCAATAAGTATCTGGATCGCGCGGTACTTATTCCCACTGTACTATCCGCAGACTTAGCGTTCTTAAGAGAGGAGAAAACGTGAGCTTTTTACCACCGCTTTTATTGGCTCAAATTCGTACCTGTGCCAAACAACTTCCATCTCCTGTTTTAGATGCTGTAATTAATTTGTTGATAGCTACTCCAGCAAGATATTGTGATTTTGCGTTGAAAGCATCAATCTTGAAACAACTGCCCAATACTAATTTTCGCCGACTAGTAGGGGAATTGTTAGAAACTTGGTGTCGGGAAGCTATTTATTTGGACAGTAGTGCGATCGCGTCTGCATTAGCCACAGCAATTTACTGTGAGGTGGCAGCAAAGAATGAGTTGTCTGTTGAGTTAGTTTGGACTGGCCCCACAAGTGAGGGAATACCACTTCGCAGAACAGAACAAGTGTTACTACAATTAATTCACGAAGCACAACGGGAAATAATTCTTGTCAGTTTTGCTGTTTATAAGATTCCAGAGATTGCAAAAGCATTATTAACAGCAATGAAACGAGAAGTCACTGTGCGAATTATTGCTGAAACCCCCGAATCTAGCAAGGGTAAAATACCTTTTGGAGTCAGTGCAGCATTGGGACTGGAAATTGCCCAACAAGCACACATTTTTATTTGGCCACGAAATAAGCGGCTTACAGATTCAGAAGGAAGGTATGGTTCCTTACACGTTAAATGTGCGATCGCTGATAGAAAGCACTTGTTTATTTCCAGTGCTAACCTCACTGAGTACGCTCTGACATTAAATATGGAAATGGGACTACTAGTTCACGGTGAAGATATAGCTCATCAAGTGGCAGAACATATCGACCGTTTAATTCAGGAAGAGTTTCTCGTATCTTTAAACTCGCTGTAGGCATAAGTATTCAGTAGGCAACTAATTTTTGGCTATACATTTCTGTTAAAGCAGTTTTTTACCTAAAAAGTTATTTTTCTATTTCTTCTACTCATATATACAAAGGTGCTTGCATTCTCAACAAGTACGTTTGTAACTTGGCAAGTGTGCAGGTTAGGTAATACAAACATAGATGTGAAACTGAATAGTTCCTACTGAACTGATATATGCCAGTTTGATTTTGAGAATTAATGGTTTTTATGAGGCTAGCGAGTGCCCAAAACATCTGTGTAAAATATTGTGGCATCTGCGCGAAAAAGAAATTTGTATCTAATTGATAAATTCCTCAGCAAGGGACTCGTATTTTCTATAGATTTGCTGTATCTTGTTTATTCCGTGCAATTATTAACACCCAATTTCTCACAACTTTGCTGTCATCCAGATTTTCAGCCGATGCCTTTGGGGAGCAGTGAATGAAAACTTTTAATAGATAGATATGAAGATCATCAAAAAATCCGACAAGCTGACTCTGAAGAAAATGATGGAAATCCAACACGCTGAAGACCAAAATCTTCAAGCTGATACCGTCAATTCTTCAGCCCCTGTAGTTGATGAGCAACCAGCAGCAATTCTTCTTCCAAGAGAACCTGACTATATTCCATTCCTTGACAATCCTCCAGTACAGTCTGTTGGCAACTCTGGTTGGCAGATTTCTGACATTTGGCGGGATATCCGGGTGGATGATTTTTGTGGGTGATACTCCTGTTAAGCATAGGTAAAAAAGAATACATTACTCCTGTGGTGTACGTACTGTCACAAACAGGAGTTGCTCTTTGGTAAAGAAGCCTACCAAATAATCGACGATAGCATTAAAGTTGAGTGCGTAGACGTTTAGGCGGCAAGGCGATAGACATTGCAATGGCTCAATGGGTAAACGAAAGAGAAAACATCAGAAAAAATCCTTCCCTTGGATGGTAGAAGAAAATCTGTTCATTGCAAAGACTGGTAACGAAATAGTTACAGATGCTGGATGGGAGAAAATTTCATTTGAAGAAGCGCGAAAACTATTTAGTCCCGAAACATTTCAAGAATGGTACGAACTGTTCCTAGAAAATACAGATATCTCGGAAATACTTTCAGAATCTAACGTAGATATAGATTTAGATGATGAATCAGCAATAGATAACTTTTTACAAAGGAGCAACTGGACACCAAAACAAGTCAATTTAGTTGTAGCGAAGGCTATCTATAAAAATCATGCCTGGGTGAGAGCATTGCTGATTTCTACACCTGATGTTGAAGAACCCTACTTTCAAAATTATGAAATGGAGGCAATTCGTTTAGGAGTCCAATTGCGGAAATACATCAAAGAAGATATTCCAGTAATTAATGACTGCAAAGATGCTGTCAGACATTTACATGGAAGATATGCCCTCATTGGCTGGCAACCAAGAAATTGTGTGACAGCAGCTCACAACCTAAAAATATCTCAAGCAACTAAGGTTTACAATGAACTTCTCTGGGATGAAGATTGGGTAGATGAAGAAGACTGTTCAGGAGATTGACAGCTTTGATGATATCGTTGAAGTGACTTGGCTTTTGCTAGACAATGATTGCGTCTAGAAGCGATCGCAGCGCTGCAATTCGTAGAAGCTGGAAAAATTAACCTGGATGTCCTGGATGTCTCTGTAAAACAATATCTACCAGACTTCACTCTGGCTGATACCCAAACGGCTGATCAGATCGCGAATCATTGTGAGGTCTGATTGAGACTTGCAAGTGCAGCTGCGATTCGCCCAGATGCCTTTGGTCGTTTGTACATTCGTTCCATGTAGTCCACCAGCGTGGGGAAAGTGGCGAGTAGCTGAACTTCGTTCGCCCAATCCAGTGTGTAAGCAAGCACAAAATCAGCCACTGTGACGTGTTCACCCACTACAAACTGCCGATCCAACAGATGGTTCTCTAAAACGACAGCCATACTGGTGAAGTCTTGCCGAGCGAGAGGTATTTCAGCAGGCAATCTCAACTGTTCTGGGTATATAAACGTGTGGCGAGCGATACGCCATAGCGGCTGTTCCAATTCGGTGGCAGTAAAGAGGAGCCAACGATAAAGCTGTGCTCGCAGAAGCAAGTCTGTAGGTACCAAGTTAGATTCTGGGTACTTCTCACCGAGGTACAAAGCAATGGCTACGGATTCAGTGATGATATGTTCGCCATCGACGAGCACAGGGAGCTTGCCAGTGGGATTAATGGTGAGAAAATCGGGTGTACGGTGTTCACCTGCCCGCATGTTGATAGAGATTGCTTCAAATTCCACCCCAAGTTCCTGGAGAACCCAACGAACCCGAATTGATCGTGTGGGAGCAAATTCATAGAGTTTCATCTAACACCCCCAGGAGACTCCCGCCACAACGCAGTTTGGCGGCGAGAGGAATGGGGACGAGCGAGAAGTTTCACCCCTGAGACGAATTGTCGCTTTGCGACATTAGGCGACGGGGTGAACGACGAGTGAGTAATTAAACTTTGGTGCATGGGGGGTTGTACGTATTTCACAAATTTAATGGTAAAATGTGAGGTATGGAAAAAGCCTACCGCTACCGTTTTTACCCAACCACCGAGCAAGAACAGATATTGCGCCGGACAATTGGTTGTGTGCGGTTGGTTTTCAACAAAGCTTTGGCTTCCCGAACCGAGGCTTGGTACGAGAGACAGCAGAAAGTTGATTATGTTCAGTCTTCTGCTATGTTGACTTCTTGGAAAAAACTTGATGATCTCCAATTTCTGAATGAGGTTAGCTGTGTACCACTGCAACAAGGTCTGAGACATCTGCAAACGGCTTTCACTAACTTTTTTGCTGGTAGAGCAAGATACCCCAACTTCAAAAAGAAGCAAAGTGGTGGCAGCGCGGAATTTACCAAGTCTGCTTTCCGGTGGAAAGATGGACAGGTTTACTTGGCTAAATGCTCTCAAAGTTTGCCAATTAAATGGTCTAGGCAGCTTCCCGAAGGATGTGAACCTAGCACCATCACAGTTAGACTTGAACCTTCTGGACGCTGGTTTGTTAGTTTGCGGATTGACGATCTGACCGACCAAGCCATGCAACCAGTTGATAGTGCTGTAGGCTTGGATGTTGGCATTAGTAGCCTTGTCACCCTGAGTACGGGTGAAAAGATTGCGAATCCAAAAGCGTTTGACAAGCACTATCAAAAGTTGAGGAAAGTCCAAAAGTCTTTGAGTCGCAAACAAAAAACTTCTCGCAATCGTGATAAAGCTAGACTCAAAGTTGCTCGGATTCAAGCTAAAATTTCTGACGGACGTAAAGACCATCTGCATAAACTGACAATCCGACTGATTCGTGAAAACCAAACGATAGTAGTTGAGGATTTGGCAGTTAAAAACATGGTCAAAAATCCCAAACTTGCCCGTGTTATTAGTGATGCTGCATGGGGCGAGATGGTGAGGCAACTGGAATATAAAGCCAAGTGGTACGGTCGAACCTTGGTGAAGATTGACCGATGGTTTCCCAGTTCTAAACGCTGTGGTAGCTGCGGACATATCGTTGATAAATTGCCGTTGAGTATCAGAGAGTGGGATTGTCCAAACTGCGGAACACACCACGACCGTGATATCAACGCCAGCCGGAATATCTTGGCGGTGGGACACACCGTTGCAGTCTGTGGAGCGAACATAAGACCTGATAGGCATAAGTCTAAAGGGCAGTTGCGAAAATCCAGTAATGGAAAGAAACAGAAACCCAAATCGTGAGTTTTGGGAATCTCCCGCTACACCGCTTTTGTTAGCGGGAGAGGATGTCAAGAATCAACCTCAGTGATGTGCAAATATCTTTCATCTTCTTGTATGAATGGGTGTGCTAATGTTTCGATGAGTTCGCTTTCTTTGTGTTCCACTGGTTGTTCTGTTGTGGTTCAAACTCCTGCTCCTTCCCTTTGGGCCTCAACTGGATGGGTTGCTTCGGGTTCCATATAAATTAGTTCCCAAATGTGACCATCTAAATCCTGAAATCCATGCGCGTACATAAATCCGTGGTCTTGAGGTTCGTTGTAGGTTGTGCCACCAGCAGCAACGGCTTCACGAACCAGCTGATCCACTTTTTCTCGGCTCTCAACTGATAAGCACGTCAACACTTCGGTACTTTTTGTGGCATCGCAAATCGGGTTTGGCGTGAATGTTTTGAATTTCTCATGCGTCAAAAGCATCACAAAGATGGTTTCGGACACAATCATGCAGGTGGCCGTTTCATCGGTAAATTGGGGGTTGAACTGAAAGCCAAGTTTTGTGAAAAACTCGATCGATTGCTGGAGATCTTTGACGGGTAGGTTGACTCATATCTTGCACCTGGAAACTTGGATGTCAATTCCCTGACTAAGTGCCAAGTTTCTCAGGCGTTCAATATCTTGTAAAAGAAATAACAGCAATAATTGTGGAAAGATAGTTTGGAATGCAATTTCAGCGGCTTGTCCCCAATTGGGTAAACTTGTTGATGCTCTGGTTGTAGATAAGTAAGCCCAATGGGCCAAGATATAGGAGATTAAAGACAGTATCAACCAACGGTAAACACCTAAAAGTGTTCCTTGCCCAAAGCGGTGTAAGCCAAAACGATGCTTGGCAGTTTTAAACCAGCCCACTAGAAAGCCATCGGCGTTTACCCCACCAAGAAATAGTGCTGGCTTTAAGAGCTTTGGTGGAAACAACAAATCGTTTTTCGTACTTACCATCATCACGTTTAAAATAATACCAAGACACATAAACAGGAAACTTTAAACCTTTCAGGCGCAGGTGTTGTCCGCGTTTATGTAGTTGAGAAACGCTGTATCCCGAAGTTAATTGCCGCGTCCTTGCGATACCAACAATGACGTGATACTTCAGCTTTCGCACAGCATGTAGAAATTCCACACTGCCGAATGCAGTATCTACGAGAATCATCACCTGGAAGTGCTGGGTTAACTTTTTCGGCAAACAGAAAATCTGCTTTAATCCCAACTGTGCAGGAGAGGAAGTACCTTTTCCCCTCCATACACGAAAACTCCAGGGAATTCTCCACTGACCAACAACCAAATACACCACAACCAAATGCAAGCCTCGTTTTCCGTTGTAGACAGGGATTAAATCTTTAAATTGCGGAAATTTGCCGCATTTTTCTAAAGTTGTCAGGTCAATGATGACTTGCAGACAAGGTTTGCGTCCTTTTGGGCAGTAGGACAAAATCTCCTCAAGAATACGAGCGCGCGTAGTACGAATTACACTACGGGTTGACCAATGATAAATATTCAGAAATCGGCTTAATGCACTGGCAGACTTACTTTGGGAGTGTTCAGGTAAAGGATGTCCTTGTGCCTGTAGGAACAATCCCAACATTGCTTCTAAGTTCTGTTGCTGATATCTAGAGGGCATCAACGACAGCAGAGTGTAGACTAGCTTTTGGGCGTGGGCAAGAATTAAAACCATTTTTCTTGCTTTGATATATGCTTTTCACGCCCTTTTTCTCATATTTCTGCTATTAAGTGCAAATCCATCTACTCTTTCAAGTTAGCGATCGCTTGCTCCTTAGTAATTTACGTAATCTCACCCTTTGTTTGGTTATATAAATTTATTTTGTCTACTTAAACACTTGCTCGCTGTTGAAGCCACTTTTTTTACACTCCTATTTGCCTATTAGTGGTTTATCCTCAGAGGTGCAAGATATAAGTTGACGAAAATTTGAGTACTCATCTAAACCTCCAGGAGACTCCCGCCACACTGGAACAGTTGGCGGTGAGAAGAATGGAGGAACGGCAATGAGCTTCATCCCCAAATAACTTTGAACTACGTTCAGACAATGCGCGGGGTGAGCGAGTTGTCATTAATAATTTAAGTGGATGAGTTACAATACTATTATGACTCAATCCATATCTGTTAAATGCAAGCTTATAGTCCCATCTAACTTTGTCGGCGAAATCGACCGCACAATGGAGGGGTTTGCTGATGCTTGTAATCAGATTTTGGAAGTAGCAAAACGTGAGAATTGCTGGAATACTACTAAGCTTCACCATTTGGTTTATAAGCCTGTGCGTGAAGCGACTGGATTGAAAGCTAACCATGTTTGTCAGGCTATCAGAAGAGTTATTGGTAACGCTAAGGCTGTTAAACAAATCCACAAATTTAGACCCACCTCTATCAGTTTGGATGTTCGCACCTTTGTTTATAAGGAAGAAATTCAATCGGTAGGTGTAATAACCTGCAATACTAATCACTCAAACCTGCAATCAACGCATTTCCAAACCAGGATTATTTGCAACTATAATTACACTTCAACCAGGATTAATTGCAACTGAGCCAGGATTAACTGCAACCAACCTGCAATCATCGGTTTCAACCAGGATTATTTGCAACTATAAATACGAACAAAATACTTCCATTTTTATTGCATTTTCAATCCGCTCAAAGTGGCAGTCCCGCCGCCAGCATTTGTTCCTGTAATTCACGCGAACGCGCTGGGTCAAGTTGCCCGCGAAACAGTAATTTAATTTCAGCCGGTTTGGCATTGAACTGTTCCGCCAAGCCCCTTACATCGTAGCCATGCCGGGTTAGGGTGGGTTCCAAATCGTCAATTTGCTTAGATAAAACGGACTCAACAATCGCCGTGGTAACAGGTTTTTCCCCAAAGAGGTACGCTGCCTCAAAAGCAAGTGTCAAATGTTGCTCGATTTGTAGTGGTGTCCTCAAGCGCATGGCGAGTAAATCAATGGCTTCCACCGACAATATGTCACTTATTTGAGTATCTTCAGTGATGCATTTAGATACCAACCATTCAATATATTCTCGTTGGCTACCAACAATACCCTCCAAGGAGAAGACCGTTGCCCGATAACCGATTTCTTCCATAGTTGGACGGCGCAAATCATTTTTTAGCTTAGGATGGCCAGCCAACACTACCGAAAGTGTGCCACCACCGTCTTCAACTACTTCAATTAAACGTTTGAGTCCCGTCAAAGTACTGTAGTGAAGGTCGTGCGCTTCATCCACAAACAGTGCAACGGGCTTTTTACCTTTTCTAATTAGGTCGCGTAGTTCCCGTTCCCGTTTTTCTCCAAGTACAGGGATTTTAATTTCTTTATCTGTTGATAAATCGTAAAATAAGGCAGCAATCAGTGTTGGTAGGGTCGCTCGGTCTTTATCAACAGAAAGGGATTTCGAGACTAAAATCTTGCCTTCTTTTTCTAAAACTTCAAACAAACGTCGTAAAGTCGTTGTTTTGCCACACCCGATAATTCCCGTGATAGCAACCAACTTCCCTGAATGGATTGCGACTTTAATGTCCTTAAACATTTGCTTTTGATGTTCCGTCTCATAGTACCCAGACTTGGAGAACTCCCGAACTAAGCGAAAATGTTCCATAACCTCAGTGAGCATTTTGTTCCCCTCCTTTATGTGAGTGGAAATATTGCCGTACTCGTTCAATAATCACTTTTTTAGTCAAAGTTTCAGCTAGCAGTGCATCAATAAATGCCAACTGTTCGGTAGACAATTTCGCTAAAGGTTTAGCTAGATAATCCGAAATCGCCCTCTTCGCAAACAATACAGTGGGATAAGTAAATTCTTGATATGGGTCGGGGTCGTTAAAAGGTGTGGCAGTTGGCGTAAGTTCCTTGTACTTATCTACTAGAAATTGTAAGTCCGCGTTTTTGTCTAAGGCTGTCCGTGGCAAGCCCAACTTTTTAGCCAAATCGGCAATTTTATCTGCCCTTTCTTCGGTTTTAGTTTTCTTGTGTTTGCGATAGCGATGTAGTGGGATGGGCCCATCAACCGGGTAAAATGGCCCGTAGCGGCGATCGCTAAACTCAACGTATAGCTCGTTGTCAAATAAACCCCACCAAAGGACGACGGTTTCACCTGCCAAGTCTGGCTCTACCTCGTA
>NZ_KK073766.1:0-31529 GCF_000582685.1 [Scytonema hofmanni] UTEX 2349 | reverse complement strand
TGGTTGAAGTGTAATTATAGTTGCAAATAATCCTGGTTTGGAAATGCGTTGATTGCAGGTTTGAGTGATTAGTATTGCAGGTTATTACACGTATAGCTCGTTGTCAAATAAACCCCACCAAAGGACGACGGTTTCACCTGCCAAGTCTGGCTCTACCTCGTAAGCTACGCCCTCAATTGATACTCTGGCATCTGAACCAACCTTTCTACGTTGTGGTTCGCGGGCAAAGTTACAGAATCGCTCCCAACTACACATTGAACGTAAACCAGACTTGGGTATATTTCGCAACCAATCTTCTATCCGCGAATGTGGTTCTATGCGGTGTGGTTTGTCGTTGTAATGCAACAAATATTGGCGTAACCACAAGTTAGCTTCAACGTCGCTTTCCGGTTCATGAAAGTGATACAGAGTCTCGTGGGCTTCTTTGACCGTCCGAAAAGGTCTTTCCACTTTGCCCTTGGAGCGAGCTGTTACCCTGCGACCATCCTTACCCGCAGGCATGTGCGTAACCAGCTTGATTCTCAAGCAATCCATCACATTTTGAAATACATGGCTTTTAGCAATTGGTCCGTTGTCGGTGTAAATCATTTCTGGAATCCCATGAAAGGGAAATCCGTCAGTTGTTTTCACCGTCATCGCATTAAATAAGAAACGTAATGCAGCTTCAACATCCTCCCCATAAACACAGTGATATTCCTGGTAACATACGCCACTACGGTCATCAACAATGCTGTACAGCATCAGTAGTGGATTACCCTTACCCGGTTCCACCCATGATGGCTGTTTTACGTGTTTGAGATCCGATGGGCTGAGGTCGAAATGCCAACATTCGTTGCTGTATTCTGCTTGAAAACGTACCGCAGGCGGTTGTCTAGTCATACGTTCAGTGTCGTACCCCCAGGTTTTCAAATAATAATTGACAGTACTTCTAGTCAATGCGCCTTTAGGCGGTTGGACAAAACCATCGGGTGTTTCCATCCCAAATTCCTCCAACAGTTCAATCGCCCGTACTGTGGAGACGTGTCGCCCTTTTTTATTAGTGGTACGGATTTTCATTGCGGCGATGACTTCGCAGTAACGTTCCATATCAGTCATGGAAAGTTTTCTGGGTGCCCCACTATCTGAGCGGTTGATGGATTTCGGACGTGATGAGTTACGCAAAGCACGGTACAGCGTATCGGTTGACACACCATATAATGCTGCTGTTTCTTCAATAAGAATCCGACGCTCTTGACAGCGGCTAGGTAAAGATTCGAGACGATGGCGTAAATTGATGAGTGTCTCTACCGGTATTTGCTTATGTACCATGTTCAGTTCTTACCTCTGCAACATAGTTGTAGAGCGTTGGTTTGGAAATTCCCATCAACTTACATATTTCAATAATTGTGTATTGTCCTTCGGTATAAAGCTTTACTGCTAATTGGCGTTTAGTTGGGTCAAGGGCTTTTGGTCTGCCTCCAGTATGTCCACGCGATCGCGCTGCAACAAGTCCAGCCGACGTGCGTTCGCGGATTAGATTGCGCTCAAATTCAGCTAATGCACCAAATAAATGGAAAATCAGCCTACCACTATTGTTTGTGGTGGTAATAGATTCTTGTAAGCTAGAAAGCTCAATTCCTCGCTTATCTAAAGTTTCCATAGTTTCAATCAGGTCTTTGAGCGACCTTCCCAAGCGGTCGAGCCGCCATACCACCAAAACATCGCCAGTCCGTGCTACCTCCAATGCTAATGAAAGTCCAGGTCTAAGGGCTTTTGCACCACTTATACGGTCGGAGTAAATTTTCTCGCAACCAGCAAGCTGCAAAGCATCCATTTGCAGGTTCAGATTCTGGTCATCTGTTGAAATTCGGGCATAACCTATTAACATACTTTGAACCCTTAACAAGTACATATACTCGTTACTTAACAGGGTATGTTGACTTTGATATAATTACCGAGTTTCGTTACTAAACTTGATTCGGTTTCTGGTTTGCAATCTGGGTGGTCATAACAGTTAAAAAAACGACCGTTTATTTGACCTTATAGTTGCAATTAATTCTGGTTCAAATTTTAATATATTTTTGTAAAGTTGAAGCAGTTTTTAAGTAAACTCCCAAACTCCTGTTTGACAGGACTTTGGCTTAGTTGCAAATAATCCTGGTTGAAACCGATGATTGCAGGTTGGTTGCAGTTAATCCTGGCTCAGTTGCAATTAATCCTGGTTGAAGTGTAATTATAGTTGCAAATAATCCTGGTTTGGAAATGCGTTGATTGCAGGTTTGAGTGATTAGTATTGCAGGTTATTACAGGTAGGGGTGACTTTGATGTGTGGACGAGTTGAATTTAAATTGTCCATTGGTGGTTATCAAATTGCACTGCTGCGCGGGCAAAACCCCACTAGCGCAACATTGAATAGAACCAAACAGGGGCAATATTTTATCAACTTTGTCGTTAATATCCCGACTCAGCCCACTGGTAAAACCCCAAAAGTGATTGGGGTTGACTTGGGCAGGCGCGATATCGCCACCACATCCACGGGAAAATCGTGGAGTGGTAAACAGATTCAAAACACTCGTGACCGATACAGTAAGGTCAGGGCTAACGTTCAATCTAAACGCACTCGGTCGTCTAGACGACTTTTGAGAAGGCTTTCTGGGAGAGAGCGGAAGTTTCAAGAATGGTTGAATCACAATATCAGCAAGCAGATTGTTCAAGATGCAAAACGATTGAACGCGGCATTGTCTTTTGAGGATTTGACTAACATTCGAGAGTCATTGAATCAAAAGCGACGAAGCAAAGTAGAGCGTCGTAGAACTAATAATTGGGCGTTTTATCAGCTGCGTTTGTTCGTTGGATACAAAGCCAATATTGTTGGTATTCCAGTGGTATTTGTTCCACCTGCCTATACGAGTCAAACTTGTTCGCGCTGCCATCACATTCACCCAATCAAAGGGAAGTCGTATCGCAACGGAAAAGTTTTTAAGTGTGGGCATTGCGGATTTGAACATGATGCTGATATCAATGCGGCCAATATTATTGCTGCTCTTGGGGTGACTTTTGTAAACTCGCCCGAAGTTCTGGGGATTGCTTGTCAACTAGAAGGGCAATTGCCTCTCTTTGCGACAGGTGAAATCTGGGATAAAGCTCCCGCTACAATTGGTACTCCGATTTAGCGGCGAGTTGTTTACGGTTTCTCCTGGTGTAGTTAGTTGTTGGTCAGTGGTCTGTGGCTATTTAACCTGAGTTCGGGTTAAGCCAGAAGCTAAAAAGCTTATTCTGTCAGGATTGAATAAAACTGGAATTGATCAAAGCAGGGATAAAAGTGGAATCATTTTGTCAATAAAGTTCACAAATGAAACTAATCTCAGCAATATGTCTTATTGACAATAGATGAAAACAGAGCTTTAGACCGAACAACGATAATTCAAGGCTTTTGAGGATTTATTATCCCGAACTCAGGTTATTTACAAAGGACAAAGAACGAATGACAGATGTTGGTATAGGCTCAGATGGTTTTTTCGCAGTTGATCATCCACGGTGTCCCAAACTGATCAGTCAACATGCCAAAGCGCGATGACCAGAAGGTTTGCGCGATCGCCATCTTCACCTTGCCGTTTTCTGCTAGAGCGTGAAAAAGCCGTTCTGCCTCAGCGATTTGGGGAACGCTAATTTGTACGTAGAAACCTTGCGGGGTTTCAAAGTATCCTGGTGGGCAGTCAGATCCCATCAGGAGGCGATCATTTAGTTCAAGGCAAGCGTGCATGATTTTGTCCTGCCATTCCGGTGAGACATTTTCGGCAGAAGGTGCTTCTTTGTGTGTCATCATCATAGTTATCTTCCCACCGAGACATTGTTCATAGAACTTGAACGCTGCCTCACAGTTGCCGTTGAACATCAGGTAAGAATTGAGTTGCATTGATTTCTCCTTTTGTAATCGATTCTGCATTTTGATGAGCGGATCGTTCGCACATGAACATCATTTGCGCGGTTGCTGATGACCAAAGAGGCAGGGGAGCAGGGAGCAGGGAGCAAGGGAGAAAGATACTGGAGTTCCCCTGCCACAAAGGTTACAAGCCCCTAAATTTATTTATGCTCCAAGTAAAAACATTTATTTCGATAGCGCCGGCGGCAAGCGAGTCCGCGAGCGTCGACGCGAAGCGCGAGAAATAATACGTCCTTGTTCCAAGCCCCTAAATTTATTTATGGGGTTCTCCCCCCTGCCCCCCGCCCCTTGTCCTCTTCGCTGACGTTACTCTTGCTGCTGCGTTTCAAGTTGAGCGCGAATGCGGTCTTCCTGCTCCCTTAAGACGGGTGTTAGGACTTCACCAAAATCCTCTGCCTCGAATACGGGACGAATCTCAATCTCGGAGTCTCCTGGCATAGGGTTAGGGCAGCGCTTTACCCAAGCAACTGCCTCTTCCATTGAGTTCACCTGCCACAGCCAGTACCCTGCCACTAGCTCCTGCTCTGGAGTGAAAGGTCCCTGGGTGACGGTGCGATCGCTTCCTGAAAAGTGAACTCGCACCCCTTTTGAGCTAGGATGCAACCCCTCAGCGGCGAGCAAGATACCTGCCCTGGCTAATTCTTCGTTGTACTGCCCCATTTCAGTTAAAAGCTGTTCGCTCGGCATGACCCCAGTTTCGGAGTCTTGGGTTGCTTTGACAAAGACCATGACTTTCATTGTGAAATCTCCTGTTGAATGGTTTTGAGTTAGATTGCGAGGGGGTGGGTGTGCTGATTAGCACAAAGCGCAACTCCGAAGGAACCGCTAATAACCAGCGACACGTTTGAGTTCATCAATCTCGATCTTCTTCATTTGCAGCATGGTAGTGGTCACTTTTTGAGAGGTTGCCGCGTCGGGGTGGTTGAGTAACTCAATCAGAATGCGAGGAATAATTTGCCAGGAAACGCCGTATTTGTCTTTGAGCCAGCCGCATTGCTGTGCGGTTTCATCCCCACCGGCAGACAATTTTTGCCAGTAATCGTCCACGTCCGCCTGTGTATCGCAAAAGATTTGGAAGGAAATCGCCTCGTTAAATTTGAATGTCGGACCACCGTTGAGTGCTGTGAACGGCTGACCATCAAGTTCAAAGCTGACAGTCATGACGGCTCCGGCTGGTTTTCCGTGAATTTCCTGTCCAGCGTCTCCATATCGACTGACGTGGACAATTTTGGAATTGCGAAAAATCGACGTATAAAACTGAGCGGCGGCTTCGGCTTGATCATCAAACCATAAACAGGGAGTGATTTTGGAATTGTTTTGCATGAGAGTTCTCCTTGAGTTCAAGCGGTTAAGGACGGTCAGGGCTGTGCTGGTAGTCCCGCAACTTCGATGACAGGACGGATTTCGACGGTGCCGACTTTTGCACCTGGGATGCGGGTGGCGATCGCAATGGCTTCATCCAAATCCTGAGCATTAATGAGGAAGAATCCACCCAATTGTTCGCGGGTTTCGGCAAATGGTCCATCGGTCACGAGTGATTTGCCATCACGGACTTGGACACTGGTTGCGGTTGCAACAGGATGGAGTGGAGCCGTCGCCAGAAATTGTCCTTGAGTATGCAAGTCCTGGGCGAGTTGGGCAGATTCTCCATAGCAATGCTCCCGCTCGGTGTCGCTCATGGCGTTTTCGTCCATATAAATCAGCAGCAAATATTTCATGCGGTTGCCTCCTTTGTGATTAAGTCGAACGGGAATTGTCCAAATCGACACCTGAGTGCAAAAATTTTGTCTAGTACAATTGAACTTATCTCCCTTTATCAGTTAGTCGAACGGCAATTGCTCAAATCGACACCTTGCCCAAAATTTTTTATGTCTTTTTGTCAAAGGTATGGCTTCAATCCCAAAAACAGATGTGGCTCAAGCAATTGCTGCCCTTTATCGAACTGAATGGGGGCGCATTGTCGCTATTCTGATTCGGCTGGTCGGAGATTTTGATGTAGCTGAAGAAGCTGCACAGGCAGCATTTACAGCGGCAGTGAATCAGTGGGAAAGTGACGGTATTCCTGATCGTCCCCGTGCCTGGATTATCCGAACTGCCCGGTACAAGGCGATCGATCACCTCCGACGACGCACGAAACTGACCGAAAAACTGGAGTGGTATGCGGCATCTGGCTTAATTCCATCCACTGAAGAACCAACCTATGACAGTGATGAAATTGAAGACGATCGCCTACGATTAATCTTTACCTGCTGTCACCCGGCACTGGCAAAGGAAACTCAAGTAGCGTTGACCCTCCGAATGTTGGGTGGACTGGAAACCGACGAAATTGCCCGCGCTTTTCTTATACCGACTGCAACAATGGCACAGAGGTTAGTTCGTGCTAAACGCAAAATTCGAGACGCAGGCATTCCTTACAAAGTACCTGAGACGACTGATCTCGCTCCCCGGATAGAGGCAGTCCTGACAGTCATCTATCTCATCTTCAATGAAGGCTATGCCGCAACTAAAGGAGATGCGATCGTGCGGGCTGACCTCTGCATCAAAGCGATTCGCTTGGGGCAACTGGTGCGGCAATTGCTGGCACCCAAACCCCCATCTGAAGTCACAGCACTGGTGGCGCTGATGTTATTGCACGATTCGCGGCGCAATGCGCGTCTAGATGAGGCAGGCGATTTGATTTTGCTAGAAGATCAGGATCGCAGTCGTTGGAACCATCTACAGATTGCTGAGGCGTTACCTTTGGTAGAGGAAGCGTTGCTCTTTGGAACCGGAGTGTATGCCCTGCAAGCGGCGATCGCAGCCCTCCATTGTCAGGCAACCCGCGCCGAAGAAACAGACTGGGCGCAGATCGTGCGGCTCTATGAGGTGTTGGAACGCTTGCAGCCCTCACCCATTGTGACCTTGAACCGAGCAGTGGCGATCGCAATGGCAGACAGTCCTCAAGCCGCATTTGGACTGATTGATAGCCTTGCTCCAGAACTGGACAGCTATCATCTCTTTCATGCCACCCGTGCAGATTTATTCCGGCGTGTTGGAGCATTAGAGGAAGCGACCCAGAGCTATACACGGGCACTAGAGTTAGTGACAAATGACAGTGAGCGTCGTTTTCTGGAACGTCGGTTGCGCGAAGTTCAACCTAACATTCAGTCCGGCTAAGGGTTACAACAGTTTAAAGCGCCAGGCATCCATGATGCCGTTGAAAAGAAATGAAAAATCTTCTAACAGGGTGAACTTGTAACTTAACAAAAGGCAAAAGAAGACAAGTCGGCTTAGTACTTTAGTACTGTTATAATCCAATCGTTTCATCAATTCGCTCGCAACGCCCAGGAGCAAAACTTTTAATTATTTGGGATGGCGCAAGCTATGGGAGCATGTCACCTTTTTGGTTTAGATGAGATAGTCAGCAATCCATTAAGATATGCACAACGGTGAGCCAAAACTTGAGGAACATTTTCCTTATTCCACGCTCGCACCGGAGATTTTGGTGCGTCGGTCAATTTGTTTAACAGCAGATTCAACAAAACCGGAGCCAATCGAACAAATCTGCTCTGCCTGATAGTACTGGTAGTTGACGATGCGGTGACGATGCTTGTTAAGGTAATTGATAAAATTTTGAGCGGGTTTGGTAGTGAGATCGCTAAACAATGCGATCGCAGGATCGACAAGTCCATGCCACAGTTGCGTTCGGGCTTGACGCAAACGTTTAACTGACCCACCCACCTTATGTAGATTTTCTATCAAATGATACCAGTCAAGAATTTCTCGCCGCTCAGAGTTTGGGGCAATCTCGCGCTCTTATCTTCCAAACACCATCATGTCCATCACCCAAGCAAGTGACAGGTGAATCTAGAGGTTGATTGTTGACCCACTCCACCAGGGCACTATTATCTTGAAAAAATGCCCCAGTCACACAAGCCGAGTGCAAACTTATCCCTTTATATTCTTGCCAAGTACAAGGTTCTCCTTCAGCAGTACGGAGACGAATTTTGCCTCCATCTACACTTAGTTCCTCAACAGGCTTCTGAATATCAGGCATCTCGAAGTTTTGACGATGCACTAATCGAGAAGTGATTTTTGGCTGCAACCCGAATACCTCTGAACAACTCAACATCTTCCTGTGCGTGCTGGTAAGATACATTTGCACTTACTCGCAAGCAACACATCTCTAGATACGGACTCAATTGTGTGTGAGAGCGCACCTCTAATCTTTGGGCTTGCTGACTTGTTAAGGGTAATTCTCCCAGAATGCTTTTGAGGATGCGACGGTGTCCTGCTGTTGTGCCCGTGACCGTTGTGATAAAAAAATTCCCACTTCAGGCATTACATGTCGCTGCATCTGGTTGCGGACTGCTTGTTCAATTCCTGCTAGCGTGGTCAATTCCTCAGACCGGGTCTCCTCATAAAGAATTTTAGCGATCGCCTGAATGTGTTCTTGTAAAGCTTGTTGTTTTTCAGGAGTCATAATTCCAGATGCACTACTTCCCTTTGTATCATCCCTGATCTTAGATCTTTTTCAAAAGGTGACATGCTCCCCAAGCTATCACCGTTCCCAACCAATCAAAGATTATTTAAATTCTTTAAATAGTCAGCGAGAAAAAGAACAATGGTTGATAACGTGCGAGCGTTTTGCACCGAATGCTCCACAACAAAACCCTGTAGAAGATATCTGGTTACAAGCGAAAAGATTGATTCGATAATTCTACTTTTTTGTCATTCTTTCTCTGTGGTCAAAGCGTTATTTTAATTATCGATTCACTGCCAAACTTTTGAATTTCCTAAGCTCCATGAGTATGGTTTTTTCTCGCAAATGATTTAGGGTAACTGTTCAGGGGATAAAAAAAATGCCGCTTTGCGCCCGCCCAAAGGAATACGACAAATGAGACATCAACAGTTGAAATCATTATACAGCAACCTTTAAAAGCTTTTTAGTACAAATATACTGCATGAATTCAGGTTAGCGATCGCATCCACATTGCTATAGTTTTTCACCCTTGGAAATTGACCTTATGGCAAAGAAATTTAGGTTAGCGATCGCATCCACATTGCTACCCTTCACTTCTGGTTCTTCATGCTACTTTTTCTCTAACCGTATTTTCTCACAAATCATTTAGGATTGCTATATCAGGCATGGTCCGAGTTTTCCTTTCATTGATTAGAATTGGATGGCAACAGACTGTTTAAATTTTTAATTGTGATGGTTTGACGATCAGACGCTGCACCGATAAGATTTGCACCATCTGGACTTAGCACAGCATCATGTTTAAGTCCATCAACATCAGAAATATATTTGTCATTCATCCAATTCCACAAGTTTGTGGAACAACAATCGTTAAAAATGATTGTTTGACTATCAGGAGTAATAGTTAATGAATTTAATGAACTAGAATACCCCGGCAATGTTTTTAAGAGTTTTAAGCTTTGAGCATCCCAAACTTTAACCATCCAAATTGTACTGAGTTCTTGACGATCCATCCCGCCAGTGACTATTAATTTACCATCAGCGCTGAGGGCGATTACCTCAACTTCAAGAGAATGAGCTGCCCAGCTTTGGATAAACTTTTGTTGACGTAAATCCCAAATCTTGACTCCACCCAGGCTACCAATATATAAATTTTGATTATCTTTGCTGACTGCTAAAGACAAAACATAACCACGAGTATTGACTTGCTGCTGAAGTTTACCCTGAGGTAAATTCCAAACTTTTACAACCGGATCGTTCATACTCCCAGTAACCAAAGTTTGAGCATCAGCACTGATATTTAAGGCTTGGACTTCTCCTAAATGTCCGGGAGAAAAGGTTTTATCTAATGTGATACTTTTATAATTCCATTTTTGAATTACGCCTGTAGATGTACCTACGACTAAAGTTTGATTATCTGGACTTACAGCGATAGATTGAATTTTGCCAGAAAAGACGCTCAAGGTTTGTTGCAGACTCTTGCTGTTAATATCCCAAACTTGAATTTTGTTCTCCCAATTCCCGCTGATGAGTGTTTGGTTATCTGGTGCGATCGCTAAAACTCCAATATGTTCTGGTATTTTCCAGGCTGGGATAGCTGGTGTATGAGTCGAGATATCCGTTTTTGGAGCTTGTTGCTGTGAGTCAGCGTAAATTTGTGGTATTTGCCAAAGTGGTGTCAGCATATACATCACCAGAAAAATTACCACATCGACAATCAAAAACCACTTGCTCCCGCGTGACTTTTTAACTGGTGGATTTGCTGGGTGTATAGTTTGATGTGCGCTAATAGCTGCGATAGCTTCCGGTAACTGATTAGATATGTTTGTCACCGCCTGAGATGTCAGCTTTAAATATACTTGCTCGCTCAACTGAAGAATTTTAAATTCTAATGGTAGTTCTTGACGATTAGCTGAAATAAAACCCAGCCCATTATAAAACTGTTTATCTTTACGCCAACCTAGACAGTACAGGGGTAGGGCGATTTGCGGCTGAATCCTAGCTAATAACAACTTCGTCATTTCTTGTGGTTGATATTGTGGCTCAATATGTAAGTTAAATAATATCGAACAATTCGTATTTTTCCCAAAGTGAACGTAACCTATTGGGCGTTTATCTTTTTCAATTATTAACTCTTGCCATCTAAAAATAAAGCGATTCAAAATGAAGTATAGGGAGATGAACCAGAAAGCGATCGCAATTCCCGAAACTGGTAGATCCAGTAAAGAATAATCAAATTCCCCTATCCAGGTTAAACCCAAAAGGGCTTTGATAAAGCTTAAAGTTAGACTAATCACCACAAAACTGCCGCTGGCCATCAAAGCAAGTACAGTCAAAATATAAAGTAGAGATTTTCTAAATCTTTGCCGATGCCAAAAGGTTTTGTAAATTTGCCATTGCTCTTTAACATCTTGGAAGGGGCGAATAGAAATCCCAGGTGGTAAAGGTAAACTTGTTGATTGATGTTCGCCGATGGGAATTGGTGGTTGCAATAATACCATTGCAGGTAGTTGATAAAGCTGCAATTCTTTGGGCTTATCTTTCTTGGGAAGAGCGACAAACCCAAATCGTTCATAAAATGATTTGAGATGAGGAAGATAAACTAGATATACAGGTAAACTAACATTTTCTAGGCAATTCCAGAGTAACAGTGAACCAACACCTTGGTAGCGATGTTTAGGAGCAATATAAATGTTAGACAGTATATTATATTTTTTTCTCGCTACAAAGAATACCCAGCCAACAATTTGCTTTTGATATTCAACAAACCAAACTTTATCATTGGTATAATGACGTGACATTAAATATGCAGAAAGTATGTATATACCAAATCCAAATGCAACTGCACCACCCATATACAAAAATACAAAAAAATCACTTGGGCTGACTGCTGAAGAAATAATCTGCCAATCAAAGAAGTGATTTGGCGGTTTTCCATACTCAAATAAATATGCTTTATAATTTATCTCTAATCTCTTGACAAATATGTCTAAAACTGTTCGGATACAAAGAACTATCCCTAAGATAGATGTCAAAAGAAATATCCAACCAGAGTATTTAGAGTTGTGCGCTTGTAGCTCTGCAACAGTGCCTGTACGGAAGGAGTATCCTGAAGATGGTTTTTCAGATGAAGACATCGATTAATCAACCTATTAATAGTTGCACGCAGCTCGAAAATATTTGTGCGATCGCTCCCAGCTTTTCATGCAACTCAGATGATGGAGAACCGCAATTACACCGAAAAAATATAGAAGGCAGAAGGGAAAAATGCCCTGAATCTGCCCTTTGCTCAACATTTATTAACTTGGAGCTTAAGTTAGCACCTTAACGCCTTTATCTTTAGTGGGGAAGTTTGGAGAGTTATCAGAAAATGTAGTTAGCAATGATGTAGTCATTGATTGCTCTAGAAAAGCTGCGATTATTCCCAAAATTATTTATGGGGGAACTCAAAATTGGCTAAGGTATTTAGGCAAGACTCCTCATTACCCGCTATTCCTCCCCACCCTACTAAGAGTTGAGGGTGAGGACTCCCGCGACACGTTGAAATCGACTACCTTAAGTTACTAAAGTAATTTGCAACACAACCGAAGCAGCTACCTCCAGCCTTGGACGATCGCGCCGCCGAAAATGCTACGATTCACCTCGCTGGTGAAGATGCTATAGGGAAAGGCGGGATCAAGGGCACTGCTCTCGTCCAGCGTCCGGATCTGTTCCGGGGTGAGGCGGATGTCCAATGATGCCAGATTGTCATGCAGTTGATCGAGCAAGCTTGCACCCAGAATCGGCGAGGTAATGCCAGACTGCACTGAAACCCAGGCAAGGGCGACCTGTGCCAAGGGGCGATCGACTTGGGTTGCCACCGTTCGCAGGGTATCAAGGACGCGCCAGTTACGATCGGTGAACATCTGGTTGCCGAAAGGATTGGGGCCAATCAGCCGTCCTTGACCGCTCGCCCCCGCCTCCTCGCGCTGGTACTTGCCAGTGAGGAAACCGGCAGCAAGCGGACTCCAGGCACAGATGCCGAGACCGCATTCACGGGCGGCGGGCAGATGTTCGCGCTCAATGCTGCGTTCAACGAGCGAATACGCCAGTTGCATGGCGATGGGCCCAGGAATGTTATGCGCTGTGGCGATCGCGGCTGCCTTGGCAGTGTACCAAGCTGGCACATTTGAGAATCCGAAGTAGCGGATCTTGCCGACGCGTACCAGGTCGCCGAGCGACTGTAGTACTTCTTCAACGGGCGTCACCATATCCCAGGTGTGCATCCAGTAGAGGTCAACGTAGTCGGTACGGAGGCGGCGCAGCGAACCCTCAAGCGCCCGATGCATGTTCTTACGTCCGTTGCCGCCCGCATTCGCGTTGCCCGATTCGCCGCCATGAAAGCTGAACTTGGTTGCTTTTCCCTAGTTGGTCGCGCAGGCTGCGATCGGTGATATAGCTACCAATCAGTTCCTCGCTGCGACCCTTGGCATACACATCGGCGGTGTCGATGAAGTTGCCGCCAGCATCGACATAGGCATGGAAGATGGACTCAGAAACCTCATCGGGCGCACCCCATCGCGGGGTGCCGAAGGTCATGGTGCCGAGGGTGAGCGGGCTGACGATCAAGCCGGAGTGTCCGAGAGTGCGGAAGGCGGTAAGGCTCATAGGTTTCTTTTCTGGCTGAAACAACAAAGTCGATGAAGAGTGCTGAGTTAAAAGTGCTGTTAGCAGATAGCTAAGGTTTAGCCCGTGCTGGGTAAGAAGAGGAGTACTGAGTACTCAGAATGGTAAAAGTGTCTTGTCTGTGTCAATCAAGCTCATGACGCAAAGAAGGGACACAGAAGTGATGTCTTCAATACCTAGAAGGCGCTGGTTGTCGGGCGGACAATGATTTCGTTGACATCGACATCATCCGGTTGGGACACAGCAAATAAGACAGATTGGGCGATCGCCTGAGGGGTGAGGGCAGTTTTGCGGAGTTCTTTCAAGAAGCCTTTAGCTGCATTGTCCGTGATATCAGAGCCGAGTTCGGTCTCAACGACACCGGGGGATATGATGGTCACGCGAATGTTCTTCGATTCCTGACGCAGCCCTTCAGATATTGCCCAAACAGCGTATTTTGTCGCGCAATAAACTACGCCAGTAGGTGTCACCATGTGTGCGCCGATCGACGCAGTATTGATAAACTGTCCGCCGCCTTGTGCTTCCATGATCGGTAAACCAGCCGCAATGCCGTTCAATACGCCACGGATATTTACATCAATCATGGTGTCCCACTCCTCGACTTTCAGGGCATTCATTGGAGACAAGGGCATCACACCTGCATTGTTGAAGATCGCATCGACGCGACCAAATTTTTCTAATGCAAAATGAATGAATGCTTTCACATCCTCGCGATCAGTGACATCCACTGCTTTGAATTCTGCGGTGTTTCCCTGGTCGCGGATCTCTTTGACAATCGCTTCTAGCTTTTCTGTACGCCGTGCCCCCAGAACTACATTTGCACCGTTTTGAGCAAGTAACTTCGCGGTGGCTTCACCAATGCCACTACTGGCTCCAGTGATCGCAATAACTTTGTTTTCTACATTTAACATGATGACTGTCCTTGCTGTTGAGGTTGATTTGACTTAGAAAAATATGCTTCTAGAGACTTCAATTCTTTGGGTATTTACTCATCGGTTTCCGCGATGGGTGAATGGCCACAGTAGGCGATCGCAGAAACAACACTGTTCACTTTTGCCTCACTGCTGCGATCCGTCACAATTACACCAACCCCTTTTTTCGCCAGCGCCAAAGAGGTATTTTTCGCCAGTCCTTGGCTCGCTCCTGTGACTAAAGCAATTTTTGCCTTGTTTCTCTTCATTGCCTCATCCTTTCAGCCTTGTCTTTCAGCATGGGTTCATCATAAGGTTGAAAAGCTTTTCCCTAAATACACAAACCTTGCAGATGATTGCCTAATCCTCTCAAGTCAGGCGTTGGCAAGGGAGAAATATTCTCTATAATGAGCGTATGAGGATGGTATCAGTCAGGAATGAGCGCGTGGTGATTGAAACACTGAACTATGAAGCGGCAATCAGGAAGTGTGACGAACTGGCAGCATTAGTCGCCCGGCACACTGACAGTAGGGGAAACGGTGTTCATCCAACAGCAATTAGTCAGTTAGAATTCATGCGGGAATCTGATACTTCAGCCACAATGCAGGGAGTCGCCGAACCGATTCTCGGCATTGTCGTTCAAGGCAAAAAAGAAGTGTTGCTAAATGAGGAAACCTATGGGTATGGTGTGGCTCAATATCTAGTGGTGTCGGTGGATTTGCCGCTCTGTGGATGTGCGATCAAGGCGACCGAAGCGAAGCCGTATCTAGGATTTAAGCTAGATTTAGACCCCGTTCAACTCTGTGACATTATTGCTCAAACTAACCCAGGCATGGGTAAGAAAGAAAACTCGGTTAGAGGCTGGTTCATCAGCGATGCCGATCCATCGTTGATTGATTGTGCTATCAGGCTGACACGACTTTTGGACACACCGCAGGATATTCCATTCCTAGCACCAATGATCGTCCGCGAAATCTACTACCGTTTGTTAATTGGTGAACAAGGTGAAGCAGTTCGCCAAATTGCCACATCGGGCAGCAATATGCAGCGCATTGCTGAAGTGATAAAACTTATCAAGGCTGATTTTACAAAGCCACTGCGGGTTGAGGATCTAGCTCTTCAAGCCAATATGTCTCCTTCCTCGTTCCATCGCCATTTCAAAGAAGTCACCTCCATGAGTCCGCTGCAATATCAAAAGCAATTAAGACTATTGAAAGCGCGTCACCTGATGCTTGCCGAGAATGCCGATGCGACCCATACTGCCTATCAGGTGGGGTATGAAAGTCCTTCACAGTTTAGTCGCGAATATTCTCGGATGTTTGGTGCCTCTCCTATGAAGGACATTGAACGATTACGAATAGCTTGAGCAAAGACTGTGAGTTCGCTACAGCAAACTGCAAACATCTGCATCCTCGTTGGCAGAGGGTGATTTTACCAGCTATTTTATCTGTGGTGACAGAATTACAACCCAGGATGAAGATACAGGCTTTAGTAACTACTCATTCTCCACTTATTCTTGCTTCCTTAGAGCCAAATTTTCATGAACAAGAAGATAAACTATTTTTATTTAAATTACAAGATACAGAGGTTAGCCTTGACGAAGTACCTTGGTCAAAACAAGGGGACATAGTTGGATGGTTAACCTCAGACATTTTTGGACTCAAACAAGCCCGTTCCAAAGAAGCAGAAATCGCAATTGAAGCAGCAGAGGCTTGGATGCGTGCTGATGATATGAATGCGTTTCCAGAAAATCTGAGAATACCAACACAAATCCAGACCGAACTTCAAAGAGTTTTACCAGGACATGACCCATTTTGGCCCCGTTGGATAGTTACAACGGAGAAAAGAAATTCTGGGTTATCAGGGGTATAACACAGATGATAAGTAAGAATTCAGGAGTCAGAATTCAGGAGTCAGAACTTAGGAGCCAGAATAAATGAGACAGCCAGCCAAAACATTTCAAGATTTGATAGTTTGGCAAAAAGCACACCAGTTTGTTTTATTAGTATATCAATTTACTGGTCAATTTCCTAAATCGGAAATATATGGACTTACTTCCCAATTTAGACGAGCAGCAATCTCTATTGCAGCAAATATAGCTGAGGGTTTTAAGAAAAAGGGAGCAACAGACAAAGTACGGTTTATGAACATTGCACAAGGCTCTGTAGAGGAATGCCGCTACTATCTAATTCTTTCACTCATACCTTGACTACTGACTACGGTGACACATCAGGATTAATGCTTCAACTTGAGGAGGTTAGTAAATTACTAACAGGTTATGCTAATTCCATTCTGAATTCTGACTCCTGACTCCTGAATTCTTACAATGATGCCATTTAATCCTCCTCCAGAACCACCTGATTTTGATAAAAAAGTGCGACAACCAGGAAATGCTTGGTTGGCAAAAAATCCAAACCCTAAAAAAGGAACCAGAGATTATTGGTCGCCTTTCAAAAGTGATTTAGCTGATGGATTTAATAATCTTTGTGGTTATAGCGTTATGTATGAACCAGTTGGTACAGTAGATCATTATCGCAGCCGTGAAAATTATCGCAATTTAGCTTATGAATGGAGCAATTTACGTTTTGCTTCTGCTTGGATAAACAGTAGTAAAGGTACGCTTGATGACCAGGTACTTGACCCTTTTGATTTGGGAGAAGATTGGTTTGAAATTTTACTTCCTTCCCTACAATTAGTATTAACAGATAAAGTTCCTCCGCAACAACGTCAAAAGGCGGAATTTACTTTGGAACGGTTGCGGTTACGGGATGATGAAAGAGTTTTGCGCCAGCGTCAACAATGGTATCAACTTTATTTGGATGGGGATTTGACTCTACAAGGATTAGAAAAAAAAGCTCCTTTGATAGCGCGTGCGATAAAGAAACAGCAGCAGGCTATTTCTCAACAAGAATAAGCTTTGTAGTTATCAGATTGTGAAGTCAAGTATTTTCATAAATGGGTAAAAGTTCAATGAACTTGTCACAGACTATTAAGGCGCACATTGCGTTATATATTTCTGTTAGAGCAGTTTCTTACCAAAAGAGTTATTTTTCTATTTCTTTTACTCATATATACAAACGTGCTTGCATTATCAATAGGCAGTATGTAACTTGGCAAGTGTGCAGTTTAGTAGGAGAGGAACTGAAGTTTAGTTGTATCTGAGTTGAGCTATACCTGTACTAAAGTGACATAAATTGTAAATTACTTTTTAATTTACAAGCAGTTTGGTAAGGTGCTAGTTTAATTCGCTTTCAATTGATGAAGTCTTTCAGTTGGAATAGAGTTTGATGATATGTGAGAACGTTATCTACACCCAGAAAACACTTGCCGAAAGATACGGGATTTCCATTGCCGCTTTACAACGGTGGTATCCCTATGCCGGTATAGTCAAACCCCGAAAGCGGGGAGGATATTTTGATGCAACAACAGTCGAGATTGCGGATGTTTTCTACGTTGCTATCAAGATTCGGCGGTTGACTTGTGAGGAATATTTACAGCAGGTGATTCCTGCTGGTGGCTTAGATGCTTATTTGCAAAAAGTCAATGACGTAAGCCTTTATGACTTTTTGACTAAGCATATATCTGATGAAGAAAAAAATAACCCAATTGTGCAAGCAGTAATTAGGAGAATTGAGCGAAATGAAGCATATCAACAAAGTGGCAGAGACTTTGCAGGTGTCGCCTGATGTAGTACGTACCTGCTGTCGGTTGTTAGATTTAGCTTTGCAGCCAAATGATACGCTTGATGAAACAGTTGAGCAGCAGCTAGTTCAACTCAAAGAGATAGCCTCTGGTGAAGGTATGTCCCTTGAAGAAGCTGCCCAGCACTTGATTACAATGCGCGATCGCAAATCAGAAGTAGGCGAACATAAGTTCGACAAGCGCGAGTACATCAAACAGCGATTTGGTGTAGATCCAGAACAAGCTTCTCCCGACAGCTTTGTAGGAATACTTTACCGAGATGCAGATAGGGGTATTCAATTAGGGGAATTACGCCATAAAGTGGTGCTTGAATCTTCCACACTTGCTCTAGAAGAATTTGTTTTTCATGGCAGCAGTTTACTTGGTGAAGGTGATACTTCCGTTCCGCCTGGTTACGATGAAGCGCAAGAGCGAATTAACTCGCGCATCGATAACGATTTTTTCGGCAAAGTGAACTGGGGGGAAGAGATTCATCCACTGTTAGCCGGTACATCGACACCGCAGCCGAGACAGTTGAAGTCCTCGCAGCCGAAAACCGGGCAATCTCCGAAGAAATAGTAGCTCAAATGCTACCCATCTGCTATCAAATACGGGATGAGAGTTTACTCAACTTGAGAAAGACATCTACCCAGGCAGTTGGTATAAATTTGCTTTCAGTAGTAGCTGGTACTGTTATTGGGACGTGGGTAGCAGTTCCCCCAACTCAAGAGAGACAGGAAATTCCAAGTATTCAGCCAATTTTGATTGGTGTGGGTGTAGGTGAATTAGTTGGTCTGATTCTGGCACTAGTAATAATTTGGTTTACCAGGGACGAACAAAAAACCTAATCAACTTTTCTCTCATTAAGGACATTACTCAATTTAGTCGCATTATTGCCAGGGAGCAAGTATGAGTGCAGCATTTGACTTTTTGGTTAACACGGCAGGCGGTTTATTGATGAACCTGGGTGTTTCCGGGATGGTAGGACAATTATTGGGAGTGGGGGCAACCCTTGCCTTGCATCCTCTGTTGCTACTTACTGGGATAGTTGTCGGTGGTGCGGGAATTGCGATGGCGCGAGAGTTAAACAAGCGCCCTCAGTTGCAGTTGGTTGTTGATAATACGTAAGGGGTAAATTATGTTTACTCCTACACCTGTGCGAAATAAACAGCCAAGTCGCAGAAAGAAAAAGGTAAATGTTACCCTGTGGACGGTTTGTTCAACTGTTAGTGCGCTGTCTGTTATCGGGGCGGTTGCATTGATGGTTGGATGGAAGCAACAGGTTCCAGGTAATCAAATATCGGAGGTACAACAGGTAAAGGCGCAAGTTTCCCAAATTCGGGAAGTGTACTTAGAAAAGCTTTCCCGTACTGACTACAATATAGACCATCTTTCCAGTTACTCCTCAGTCGAGGGTGCGCCTACTCTTACGGGCTGGCGACAGTTGGCGGCGGCATTGTGGGGACAGCAATTGCGAAGTGAAATATCCAGAATGCAGGCTAATGATAAATCTGGGTTTTACCGCCTTCACTATATGCCGGCACTGGAGATAGTTAAGTTCAACTCGCTGGATGTTTTACTAGAAGCGGCTTCTGGAAATAATACTTTTTACTGGGGATACCGCAAAACCGATGGTACGAAAGTTGAGGAGAAGATACCAACTGGAGCGGCTGCTGTTTTAATTTTGGGTAAATTAGAGGCGATTGATTATGCTCAAAACTTGGAATCTCAACCATCGGTTGATCTCAATCAAATGCTAATTCACATTAAGAATGCTCAAGAACCATATTCTCTTGCACAGGCACAGCTGTTACGAGCGCGGGGGTATTTAGACCCAGTAGAGCAGATGGCACAGGTGGCAGACATCCGCGAGAGAATACGCCAACGGGAGGAGGAAAGGCGGATGTATATCCAACAAATGAAGAAGCAATTACCTCAGCCAGTTCCTAATAGAAAGCCTGTTAATAAATCGAGGGGGTGATGTCATGTATGTCAAGTTTGCTGCTGCGATAATTTGCATAGCTTTGTGTTCGCTCAACGTTGTAGCGGCAGTCAAACGTACCCCTATTCGTACTACCCTTGAAGGTTCAACTCGCACGACGGTCGAGATGATGCCATCTCCCAATTCAGGAGTGCATTGGATGAGTGCAGTTATATTTCTGGCTGGGTTTGCTTGTTTCTTGAGTTGGGGAATTTCTGACTATAACAATGCAATTGAAGAGAGAGACGAACTGTCTGATAACTTGGCTAATCCTGGCAATCAACAACTTCATGTTGGTGCTTCTGATACTGATATTCAGCCTTCTTTAATGCCCCCAGTATCACCTTCTTCTGGGATGAGATTAAATAGCGAATTCTCTGCCAAGAATGTAGTCCAATTTTCTCCTCGTTCTAGTGTTTCTGGATTAGGGCGAGTACATAGTAGCCAATTTGTTGAAGATGGAGTGCAAAACCAATCTGGAATGTTATCTCCAGAGGAGTTTTATGCCCAACTTCAGGATGAAGATTTCTGGGAAGATACTAACTCCCAGGTAAATGATAAACCTGCCAGCTAGTTACTTAATTTGAGGTCATATTATGAGCAGAAATCAGCGCCGCAACTTTGATGTTGATTATTCTGAAGGTGGAGCAATTGTGCCTGCAAACCGCTTGCAAAATATGTTGCAGCAGGTACAGCAACAAGGAGGAATAGTAAATCAGCAACCTAACGTTTCTCCCATGACTACTTATGAGACTCAGCCAGTAGAAATTAGGTATATTAATGCACCTACTGCCTATAAGCCGAGGGTTCCTCAGATAGAGATTCCTTACATTGAGACTTGGAAAGCACATCGGCTGCATCCGCAAAACCCCTGCAGATTTGGCTGGTATCCAGTATATTTTTTATCTGATGTAATTAAATCTCCTGTGGGTGTGGCTGGTGTGGGAGTGTGGTTGTTAATAATGCTGTTGAATTTTTTCCTAAATGGCAGTTATACCGGGCCGGGGTATGCGTCTGGGAAGAAGATTGAAGTTGTACCCAAGGAAGTTCCCTCTTTTGCCCTGCCTGTGGTTAAGCAATTGGAATAATGACGGTAAAGGCAATTTTTTGGTTCGTACTGCTGGTATGGATTGCAGATATTTTGCAACCGGGATATTTGCAGTTTTATAACTGGCGTAATGCTGTGGCATTGGTACAAAAGCTTCAGTTTTCATCGCCGGCTGTTGTACCCACTGCTGCACCTGGCGTGAATATATCTTCTACTTCTGTTCCTACACGTTACTCTCCTCAAGTAAGGGAACCTGCAACATCTGGGGATGGCCTAAATTCTCCTGATTGCCATGTGGCTAGGAATGATTTTGAGGAAGTATTGAGTACTGCAAGGATTGGTTGTTGGCAGGTTTCTCCTGCTAATGCGAAAAGGCGTTGAGGGAATGCGAATAATTTTTGAAACTAACAGTGACAAGGAGGTTAGTAATTCGACTGTAACTAGTTTGGATGAGACAGTCGATACTAATTCGAGTGCAAATTGGAGATATGCGATCGCAACCTCAGTTTTAATTGCAGCTATGGTAATTCCCCAGGTTTCTGGATGGATTGAATCTCAAGTGTTAATTAAATCTCTCCAAAGTCCAATACTACCTAAAACTGTTCGTAGTAATGAGGTTTTAAATATTGGTCGAATTGCCTTTCCTACTGCGGCTGGTACTCCTATTACCTCAGAGTTTGGTTGGCGGACACACCCCATTACAGGCGATCGCAAGTTTCATGCGGGGATTGATTTTGGTACAGCAAAGGGTACGCCAATTTATGCGGTTGATGCTGGCCGAGTGGTTTTTGCAGGCGACAAGGGTGGTTATGGCAAAGCAGCTGTTATTCAACATCAGGGAGGTTTATCTACTCTGTACGGTCATGCCAGTCAGCTGTATGTACAGCAGGGACAACAAGTTGTGCGTGAGCAGATGATTGCGGCAGTAGGTAGTACAGGCTTTTCGACGGGGCCGCATTTGCATTTTGAAGTTCACGTTAATGGTGTAACACAGAACCCCCGTCCTTATTTACACGAATATTTAGCAAACCGTTGAAGGTTATTTAGCTATTGGCAAGAGAGATGCAAATTGTACCGATTTTTATATCAGGTGTAGTTGGTGCAGCCTGCTCTGTTGCATTTTCTTACGGAGTAGCTTCACTGCCATGTGGATTGGTATCAAAGGGTGCGGATACTGTTTGTCAGGTACGTAGCTTTGGTAAGGCACTTGATAGTTGGAAATTTGGGTTTATTGTTGGTGGTTTGGCTGGGTTTATTTTGAGTCCTCGCCATCAATTTATATCCCGTTTTAAACCCATTCATCTGTCAACTACTTCCTTAATTACTTTGGGTATTTATTTCTCAATTTATCAAAGTACTGGTGTTTCTTCATGGTCGTCAAATAGTTTAACAGGAAGAGTTAGTACAGGTTCTTACTCACTACATCCTTATTCACCACGGTTGAGTGCTTTTTTAGCAACAATTCGTTGGGCAGAAACAGGAACCAGTGAGCTAGAAAGTTATCGCAAGTTAGTATTTAATGGAACTTTTAATAATTTTTCTACACACCCGTTAAAGAAACAGTGCGCTCCTATTAATGGTAAAAATATTTGTTCAACTGCGGCTGGTGCTTATCAAATGTTGGATAAAAGTTGGTATGACCTTCAGCCAAAGTTAAACTTAAAGGATTTTAGCCCAGCTTCTCAGGACAAGATGGCAATTGAATATATTCGTCGTAATAATGCCTTAAGTGATGTTGAAGCAGGAAGGTTTGATACTGCGATATGCAAAGTAGGTAGGGTATGGGCCTCGTTTCCTTGTAATAATTACGCACAGCCACAAAAATCACTTGCAGAACTTAGAAGTGTTTATCAGAAAAATTTAGAAAAATATAGGAGCATTAACTAAAATATGGTATTGGTTTATCCCATTTACGTTTTAATTTCGGTACTTTTACTTGATAAAGCATTTTCCATAGTTTGATACCTCGACTTCCAGCAACATGATATCTATATGCTTTTGAATTAGTTCTCTTAGTATTGGCACATTTATAGTGTGTATTTGGAACCCAAATATCAAACCAGTATTTTACCCAATCCAGTATTTCTTTTGTTCCTGTGAGATCAATTTCTATGCTATTAACTTCTCCTTTCACTTTAAATAAATTTACTCCACCATCGCCATCTATCAATCCGATAATGAATGCTTTGATTAATTGCTCATCTTCTAGCGGTGGTGGACATAGTGTTAGTGATTTTTTAGGTGTAATATTGAATATACTGATTAAATCTTCACATATATCTTTGCTGTTAAATCTGAGTTTAAAAGTGGTTCCACAAATATATTTATTACCAGATGGAAATTTTTTTAATTTTCCTGAGTTAGACATTTTACATATCTTATGGCTACATTCTAGGTCTACACGAAGCGTTTCCAAGTGTTCTACATCTACTTCATTTAGAGCAATTTCTATAATATACCCATGATTTGAATATTTTATGCATCCATCCGCTGCTAAAAATCCAGCCCAATAGCAACTTTTTAAATTAGGACTGTTAAAATATTTGTGATTAACTGTATATGATTCAAGCTTTCTGAGTTTCATTTGTTGAGCTTTCGCTCTTACTGCGGGTTCATCTTTTCCAAGTTTTTGTCCTATTTTTTCATAGGTTTGAGTTAAGTAATTATCCTTGAGGTATCTTTCTTCTTCTCTTGTCCATCTATGGCGTTGTTTTAGGTTAAGTCTTTGTGCTTTAGCGTGAATTGCAGGAAGACTTCTATGAGGCATAAACTGAGATTGTATCAACTTTGGTGATAGCTCAGAGTAAAGTTGGTGTAATATTTCTTCTTCCTCGACAGTCCATTGTGGTTCAAGTGTTAATCCTAGTAAGCCCAGCTTTCCTTTTACTGATTTTCTACTTCTATATGGAAAATATTCCTGATGTATTTCATCAATATTTGAGCATTTTGTAACTGCTTTGGCAAGAAGTTCTTCTTCTTCTGCATTCCATCTATTCCAACTTTTCATAGTCAATTTTTTATTTACTAACTCAATTTTATCATTCTACTAATTGAAAAAATAATGCTAGATTTATATAATATTGGCAAGAATATTGAAGTTCAAAAACAACAGATTTTGACTGCAATTGTGCAGGCAAAACAAGATGGTTTGGGCAATGAAGAGATTATAGAGAATATACGGGAAGCTTTACCTGATGTAATGGTTTCTTATGCTGAAACTGTTTTAAAGCAGATTGACTTTAGAGCAAAATTATCACGTCCGGTTATAGAATTTAATTTAGAATTTTTATTTCAGTTAATATACGAATCAGTAATTGCAGGTACAAACGATGAAGAAATATTATCAATATGTGCAGAACACTGTACTTTAAATCAGTACGAATTTGTACGTTATGCACTTGAGTATATTCATGTTAATCGGTTTCCATCGCAGTGGGAGCAAAATAACATATATCAAAAAATGATTGGGATAGTTAATCTATCACCCATTGAATCTTTATTTGAATATATTGAATCAATCAAAAATATTCATCTTAAGCAGATTGGCTATGAAGTAGTTCAAGAGAATCTTTATAATTTATTTTTGAGCAATAAAGAAACTAGTTATTTTACTGATTTAGCGAATAAATCGAGAGATAATTTCATTAAAAACTATTGCTGCCGAACGGCAGTGCTTGTTGCGCGTGCCACAGGTAAGCCATTAGATTTAAAACTGACAGGTGATGGCTCAGTTATTTTAAAAGAGCCTAAATATTTAGATAGAAGTACTGGTGCAAATGAGATTGCTACTTCACAAAATTTAACTATGGTACAGGCAGGGAAGTTATTAGTTGATACGTTAGAAGATTTTAATATTAATGCTAAGTATGTTGATGCCAAAAATGGCCCTACTTTTAACCGTATTAGAGTAAAACTGGGACGGGGTGTTAGTTACAAAAAAGTAGAAGACATCGGTAATGACTTAGTGCAGCAGCTTGGTGAAGAGTTAGGCTTGAAATTTGCACCAATGGTGAGTGTAGTGCCTGGAGGAGTTGTATTTGACGTACCCAGGTTAGATAGACAATTTGCCTATTTCCGCGAATATGTTACTTTTGACAGTGAACCTGACATTCATTCTGTATCTATTCCTGGTGGTGTTGATGTAAATGGTACCTATGTCGAAATTCCACTTTATAGCGACAACGTAACCCATATCTTGGGTGGTGGGCGGACGCGGGGTGGAAAGTCGCAATTTGAGAAAGCAGCAATCTTATACTTAGTGCGGCGGTATCCCCCTTCGGTTGTTCGGTTGGCACTTTCGGATGTCAAGCGTGTGACCTTTGGTAAATTTGACGGGCTACCCCATCTTGTTGCCCCAGTTGCGCGTGATGCAGAGGCGACTGCTAACTTGCTTGATTACTTGGTCGAAGAAATGGAATTGCGCTACCAGGAATTTGAGCGCCACAGTAGTATTGAAACGATCGCACAGTACAATTCACGGTTAGCACCTGATTGCATCATGCCACGAGTGATTTGTCTAATTGACGAGTGTTTTGATCTACTTTCTGATGATAAGTACTGTGATCGCATTGAGACTGCGCTGATGAAGTTGCTTGCAAAAGCTGGTGGTGCAGGGATTCACGTACTGTTGTACACCCAGCGACCTGATAAGAACGTGATAGACCCGTTAATTCGCTCAAACTTTCCAGCCAAGACAGCCTTTGTTACGACTCGCCCTGAAGACAGTTGTATTATCCTTGGGGACGATAAAGACAAACGTGCGGTTTACTTACTGGGATACGGAGATTTCTTGTACAAGACAACTGAAGTGTTGCGACTCCAGGCGCTTTATGTAGCTGACGATGAAGACCCTGAATACTTCCAGCAATTACTTCTAGAAGCTAAAAATCAAAACGACCCCTACACAGCTTGGCAGTCTAGGTTAGACTTTGATGAATTTGTCGCTAGTTTGTATGGTGAGAGCAATAGTAAGGACATAGGTAAATCTAAAGCTACTGCTGTTACTAAAACTAAACAGCATAAAACTGATTTTGAGGGCAGTTTTAACTTTAAGGTACAGCTTGACGAGGAAGCAAGAAACTCAATTTTGAATTTGCATCAAAAGGGCTATCAACTTGATGAAATTGTCAAAGCGGTATTCAATTTATCCCGTCAAGATGGTAGGTCGTATAAGAAATTTAGAAATGTTGTTGAGGATTTTTTAAATAGCTTGAAAGGGGGTGAAGAAGATGATATTTGAATTAACGATGCCTTTACCTCCTAGTATGAACGAAATTATTAACCAGGCACGGTCAGGTTGGCAAGCCAGCGCTGGACTTAAGAAGTACTGGACAAACTTAATTGGTGAATTTGTTCGAGAATGTGGATTTTGTTTAGATGGTGCAGTTTGGATTGAATTTCATTGGTATCTCAAAAATTTTGGACGAGATAGCGATAACGTAGCTGCTGCCGCCAAATTTATCATGGATGGTCTGGTTACAGGACGAGCAATTCGTAACGATAACTTGACAGTTATCCAATCACCTATTGTCCATTACTATCATCGCAATAGTGGTGATGATGGTGTGCTGTTGAGACTTTCACAATCACCTGATTTTCTGTTAGATAATTTTATTGTATCTAACCAATTTTCCCGAAACAGCTTAGAGAAGCACAGCCAAAAAATCACATATTTAGTGTCAATTTAATTTATGGATATATTGGATTTAAAGGATGACGATAATGTTACGTTATAAAGACTACCGTCAGTTAATCGATCAGGTAAATGCAGGCAAGAATATTAACCTATGGGGCAAGCAAAATATTGGTAAGACTCTTACTGTTAAAAACTGTTTACTCAAGGATATTAACTTAGAGTCTGTTTACCTCAATCTTGAACATCCTTTTAGTGTGGATCATCTATTCAACGTTATTCCTATTAGCTTCAGCTTTTACTACCAGCAGAATTGGCAAAATATCATAAGCAAATTATCTGATGGTTATAATAAACTGCTGGTGATAGATAATTTTGATAGATTACACTTTGTTAGCGATAGTTTTATCGACGACTTATTTCGATTACAACAGTTAGCTCAACTAGAAAATTTTTCTTTACTATTAATATCTCGGATGCCGTTAGAATATTTCCATTTTTCAGGTTTTGCTAACTATTTTGAAAGATTGGAATTAAACGAAACTAATACTTGGACTCTTGGACAGTAGATATATGGCTTTTAGATATCGTTTTTTGGTGATATCGACTCTGGGTGGATGATTGTTTTAAGCAATCAAGCAAGTTCGACTCTTGCTATCACCATTGGGAATGAAACTACTGCCGATACTGAAAATTAACCAGGACGAATCTATTAAATAGTTTTGGAATTGTTAATAGAGTAAGCGGTAGGTTAGTGGTGTAGTTCTCAGCAAATCCCAATTCGTGCCGGGGCAAGAGTAATTAAAAACCTTGTAACCTGCATTTTGGAGGGATGAATTATGTTGAAGAAGTTTGCGTTTAATTGCTTGAGAAACATTAATGCTGCTTTTGGAATGGTGTCTTTGACTGCTATTGGTTTGGGCGCTATAGCAACTTTTTCTGGTTTGGGTTTATTGTACTTAGCTAGGGGCGGATTCCCAATTGTTGAGAAAGAACGCTCTGAACAAATTGCCCCTACCGGCATTGGTGCTATTGTATTGGGCTTTACCGGAATTATTTTTGCTTCCTTGGGCGGTGCTTTCTTAAGTATTGTTGAAGAATCGGAGGAAACTAATTCTAGGATAGAACCTGCAAAAATAGCTGACATAAAACCGCTTGTATTTACAAAATATGAGAGCTTTGAAAAATCTAATGATGTGCCTTTTATTTACACCTATACGGTGATGAATTTTGAGGTACATTCTGATTTAAAGGGCTTGGTTATTTGCAGATTTGAGGAAGAACCGTATCGAAAATTTGTACTTTACGAGGAATTACGTTCTCACCACATTGATGACTTGGCAGTAATCTGTGATGAAATTGATCCAGACAAATTAATTGGACAAACTTTTTCCTCATATAAGCCTTTACCTTGTGAAGCTTTAGAGGAGCATTTAAATATACACCGACGCTATGTTAATGCAGTTAATAGCGAAGAATTTACTTCTTGCTATTTGCAAGTGTGTGCTGGGTGTAAGTTACTGCATGGTGCCAATAATATTGTTTGTGGCATTCATTCATACGGATGGTTTGAAGATGGTTGCTGTCCAGATAAGCAATGGGATGAACGTAAGGCGTTGTTTCCATTTGAGGATGATGCTGTTGTCGAAAGCTTAAATAGAGAAATATCGTCCAATCAGGCGAATATTTGCAAGTTTTACGGCGACCTTATTTTGTGGGATGAATACGCTAATCGTAGGTTTTCTTTTTCTTATTCCGGTATCTTGCTGAAACATTCTGATAGACTGCTTGAGCTTGGTACGGAAGCGAGACTTCTTTCCTACATCCAGTATTTCCGCACTCGAAATGTAGTGGTCTTTGACTACGTAGCATCAGGGCGAGTTTCGGAGTTTACGAAGGAACTTAAAGGCATAGCCAAAATCGAGTTTGATGGTGATGAGATATCTATCTTTTTTGATATATATGCACCCAGTCACCGCTTTCGCCGTGATGGTGTAGCGCTGCATCCTTACTCAACTTTTGTTCCCCAAGAACTCAAATATAACTACAACTTGGTTAGTTACGTCAACTACCTTAAGAGTAAAAAATTTGGAGTGCTGGAATGAATAAGGAAGTTTCTAAAAGCTGCGGGTGCAAGTTGGAAAAATCGCATTTTTGCAATTTCTGTATCTTGAATTGGTAATTTATAAAATTCAACAACTGCAAATTTTGGAAAACTTGGTTCGTCTAATTGCTTAAAGGCAATTTACCCTCCTACCTCCTACTGGTGGATGGGATACGTGTAAAAGCTTTCACTCAGTACGGGGGTTTCCCCCCGCTACTGGGTGGCAAGCCGCTACAACGCCACCCATCAGTAATTCATGGAGGAATCACATTATGTCTGCTTTTGCAATATCACCTTTTGTGCAATCTGTTAACGATGTTTTGTTTCCAATCGAGTTGTTTTTGATTATCTTCCCAATCTTGTACGTGATTTTTGTCCCTGCTCAATCAGTATCACTTCAAGTTAGTAATAGCGCTGCGGTGATTTCTGAAGAGTCGCCAGTTTTGGAAACTCAGGGGGATTTGACTGTTGTTGGTGCTGTTTCTAATGAAAAAGAATTTCCTGAACCAGAATCTTCGATTATTGAAACTGCGCCGCCACTTGTTGAAACTAGGTTTGCGGATGAAGCCAGACAACTTGTGCTAATAGACGTTACGGAAGAGAGGAAGAAGCTTTTGGATTTAGGTGCGCGGAAGCTGCGACAGTTCTGCAAAGAACGCCAGATTCAAGGCTATTCTACCGTCTACAACCGTAAAAAACTCGATGGACTCGTTGACTTTCTGATCGCACAACAAGTAACTTCTGCTCAAGTGGTCGAGTTTGTGGAAATGCTTGCTTAGAGTTTGATGAAAAGCCTCGGTAAAAATTGGGATTTCAAAACTACTTCCTTGATATAGGATGGTGCTTGCTTGATAATTCTTTCTATTGAGGTTGAGCTTCCAAGATGCGTCCTATACTTCTTGGCGATAATGTCGGTAATCCCCTCCGAGTAGCTTCCTCAGCTACCTGCGTATGGTAATGGTGCTTTGAACGACTGGGTTTTCGGTTCTTGCTCCATTCGCTGATTTCTACGATTTTGCTCGCCTCTGTACTTTTGCACTTCTTAGGTCTGCCTACGTTGACACCTAAAACCTCGTTAGCTTTTGCGATCGCCGCCTCCTGGCTTTCTGACAAGATGGTACTTGATATCCATCTTTTTTTCCACTTTGCTATTGATTTTTCGGTTACACCAATCTCTTGGGCTAAAACTACATATGTTTTGCCTTCGTTTAGTCCCAGCAGAATTTTCGCTCTTTTGCTAACTTCATCGCTGCTGGTCGCTGCTATGTGCTCTAGTGCTTGCTTTTCAATAGAATTTAGTATCTGAAGACGAGGCATCTAAAATTTACCCCTCTTGACGGTACAATTTTGCCAAATGGAATGAAGCCTGATATACTTTTTTTGTAGAGTCCATTTTTCCTAAAGATTCACTCAAAGCCCTGGTGCAAACAGGGCTTTGAGGAAAAAACAAGCCCACCTGTTACTAGAACAGGACGGAATTTTGTTTTGTCAATTTACTTATCTAGAGCCATCATATCATGAGTTTACACAGTTTTACAAATCTTTCTTGGGATAGATGCTTTTTGTCCCAATATCAGTGCTTTAAATATCTCTTCAGTCGTATTAGCTGTCAATTGGTTGAGAATAATAGTTACTGCGGGAGAAAATCTCTCAAAAAGAATTTTCTGGTAGGTAATCTTTGGTATTTACAAGAATTCATTATTTTTTAAAATAATCACTTTTCCCAAGGGATAGAAGTGCTGCAAATGTTGCTGCATAAGCTTTTACTGCTTGATTTTTGGGATTTTCATTTCTTTAACTTATCTTTTGAGTGACAATTTGTGAACCGGAGTATAAATATGTCTCTTGTGCAGAATCCGGCAATTGTATATATTTCGCCTGCGGAGTTGGTTGTTCATCCGAAGCTGATAGAAATATATGGTGAGAATGAGGAACGTCCAGCTTTAGAAAAAAGTATTTCTGAAAAAGGGATTCTTGAATCTTTGAAGGTATCTACGCGCACTGGTGTAAATCTTGTTTTGGCGGGTAAGTGTCGGTTGCAGATAGCCCGCAAGCTTGAAATTACAAGAGTGAAGGTGGAATTTGTTGAATCTGCTTCAAAAGAAGAAGATTTGAGGCTGGTACTAGATTTTAATCTACATCGAGAAGTAAAAACTCATTACCAGAAATTTCACGAAGGACAGTATTGGGAGTCTGTACTTAAGCCGAAAGCGAAAGAGCGCCAGCGCTTGGGTGCTAAGTATGCTCGTCAACCCTTGCTTTTGTCAAATTTGACAAAAGCAGATGATGAGAGATTTTATCAACAAGAGTCCAGAATAGATGTTCGTAAAACTGTTTCTATGAAGTTGGATTTGAGTGGTGGAAGTTATTCAAAAGGGAAAAAAGTATTTGAGTTTATTTCTCAATTGCAAGAATTTGGAAAACTTAAAGCGGCGGCAGCGTTGGAAAAAGAGTTTAACCGGAGTATTGATGCAGCTTACAAGTTTGTTTGTAACCAAGATATCTACAACCAAGTGATAGACCGTATTGAAGCAGGTGAAATCGGTAGTGTGGGTGATGGAATTGCGTGGGTACTCTGTGGCGATCGCAATCCGTTTCGTAGTTTTAAGCTTGATCAGGTTTATTTATTTAGCGAGCGGGTGCGCCCTGAGTTGGAAATTGTGGGACGTGTTATTGGCATAAAGAATGAATTTGTCGTGTTTGGATTTAGAAATTTGGCGAACATGACCCTCGAAGTTGTGCATTTGCGTCCTCGGCAGATTGATGCTCAATTGCAAAACGAGCCATCCGCTCAACAGAGGAAGAGGATATTTTGCTTGATTGATAAGTTTGCTGGTGTTTTTCCGATTCAGGTTTCTTTAGCAGAAATGTTGAAACTTCCAAATTTGACCGATAGGGAGGAGTGCGTGTTGCGAATGTATGAGTCCGATTTATATGAAAAGAATTTGGAGGATTATAGCGCAGAAATGAAAGCTTTGGAAAATCTTGCGTTCCACAAAGATAAGATTTTCGCCGCTTGACACTCCCTGACCGTCGCGGACAGGGATTCTTGATTCAACGAGTCCACTTAGGTTAGACCCCTTGCGGTATCTAATCCAGAGGTGGTTCTCTCCTCAAGCGTTAACT
>NZ_KK073765.1:88558-241381 GCF_000582685.1 [Scytonema hofmanni] UTEX 2349 | reverse complement strand
TTACAGTTTTCTATGATCAATGTTGCGGCTGTGCCGCAACGAGACTTTTGTGCCAGTTGCGTAAGTCCTGTTGATAATTACGTTAGGAGCTTTAGGGCTAGGGGCATTGGCTGGATATCTTCATTATGTGTTGATTCCAGCCCTTGTGGTAATGGTAGTGGTCACTATAATCTCTTACCTGCGCTACCGTCGCCGCAGTCGTTGAATGGTTTTGCTTCCGCCTCTTTGATTATTGTTGAATTTTTAAAGGATAGTTCTTACTAGGGGTGAGATCAGCGAGACTGTCATTTAAACAACATTGTCTTGTGCCAGAGAACATGAAGAACTTGGATCGCCAATTTCTATCTGGAGGGTGGTGTGTTCAATGCCGAAATGGTCATGAAGCTCTTTAGAAATCTGAAAGAGAAAATCATCACCAGGATGACCAGAGGGTATGACGAGATGGGCGGTTAGAGCTATCTCTGTCGTACTCATTGCCCAGATATGCAAGTCATGAACTTGCACCACACTAGGGCGCTCCGCTAGATACATTTGCACAGCTTGTGGCTCAATAGAGTCTGGCACGGCATCCAATGCCAAATTCACAGAATCTTTCAACAATTGCCAAGTGCCAACTACTACCACTACCACAATAATTAAACTCACAACAGGGTCAAACCACAGCCAGCCTGTATAAACAATGGCAATGCCAGCTAATACAACCCCCAAAGAAACGCCAGCATCAGCCGCCATATGCAGAAATGCTCCCCTCAGGTTTAAGTCCTGCTGGCGACCCGACAGGAACATTAATGCAGTAACCGTGTTAATAATAATTCCGACCACGGCAACGCCGATAACTATACCCCCCGATACTGAGCTAGGTTCGTTAAAGCGGCGGAGCGCTTCCCAAGCGATCGCACCCATTGCTAAGAGAAGAACGAGCGCGTTAATAAGAGATGCCAAGATTGAAGAACGACGCAATCCGTAAGTATAGCGCCCGGTGGGAGGACGGCGAGTAAGGACACTTGCTCCCCAAGCAAGTAGCAATCCCAACACATCACTTAGATTGTGACCTGCATCGGCAATGAGGGCAACAGAGTGTCCCAAATAGCCATAAACTGCTTCAACAATCACAAACCCCATATTGAGAACAATACCAATTATAAAGGCGCGATTATAGTTACCAGTTCCGTGTTCGTGTCCGTGATGCCCCTGACTGTGGTTATGTGCCATTGCTTAATCCTCACTCCTCCTTAGTTCTAAATAGCCGCATTCCATTTGCCGTAACCAACAAAGAAGTTCCTGTATCTGCCAAGACAGCAACAGCTAACCCGACAAACCCAAACGTCGCCAAAAGTAGAAATAATGCCTTTGTCACCAAGGAAAAGACTACATTCTGTTGAATCACAGATACAGTGCGGCGGCTTAAATTTACTGCATAGGCAAGTCGTCTCAAGTCACTTCCTACCAACACGACATCTGCCGTCTCTATGGCAATATCAATTCCACCCACAGCAAAGCTAACATCTGCCGCAGCCAGGGCTGGTGCATCATTAATGCCATCTCCAACCATACCTACAACCCCATCCCGACGCAGCTTTTGAATCGCTTGCAGCTTATCTTCTGGCAACAATTCTGCGTAATATTCGTTAATGTTAACCTGTTGACCAATCTGTTTTGCAACAGCAGCGCGATCGCCCGTCAGCATCACTAATCTTTTCAACCCGACTCGTTTCAGACTTCGCACTGCCTCAGAAGCCTCTAATCGTAATCCATCTGCTAGGGCAACAGCACCCAACAATCCTGTCTCATTTCCCACCAGCACAGGGGTTTGACCAAAATTTTCAATCTCCACCAATTTTGATTCAGCATCTACTGATAAAAGAATACCCCGGTCAGCAAACAAACGCCGATTACCGACCAAGTAAAGTGAATCACCAATTTTTGCCTCAATTCCTTTACCAGGTAGCGCCGTAAACTTGGATGGAGTCTGTAACTCTATTGATTTCGATTTAGCAGCTTGGACAATTGCTTTCCCTAAAGGATGTTCCGACTGCTGTTCCAAACTAGCAGCCACCTGAAACACCATATCTGCATTCACCTTGCCAAAATCATAAACCTTCTGTACTACGGGTAGCCCTTGCGTAATTGTACCAGTTTTATCAAAGGCAAGCGTCGTAAGATGTCCGGCTTTCTCCAGTGCATCACCTCCTTTGAACAAAACACCTTTGCGAGTCGCAGCACCAATAGCGCTGACAATCGAAACCGGGGTAGAAATCACTAAGGCACAAGGACAGGCGATTACCAACATAACCAGCGCCCGATAGAACCAGACGTTAAAAGGTTGAGCAAATGCCAAAGGTGGAATCAGGGTAATAGCGATCGCTATCAAAATCACAATTGGGGTGTAAACTTCTGCAAACTTATCCACCCACTGCTGAGAAGGAGCGCGGCTTCCTTGGGCTTGTTCCACCAGATTGATAATTTTGGCAACGCTGGTATCGTTCGTCGTGTGGGTAACTTTAACTTCTAAAAAACCTGATTGATTCAACGTCCCAGCATAGACAGTATCGCCAGCAGCTTTATCTTCTGGGATTGATTCTCCCGTAATTGGAGATTGGTCAATGGCACTTGTCCCAGAAACGACTACACCATCCAATGCCACGCGCTGTCCCGGTCGAATCGTCAGAATTTCCCCAACTTGAACACTTTCAACGGTTACAGTAACTTCTTTATTTCCCCGTTTGACGGTAGCAGTCGGTGGAGTCAAATCCATCAGGGCGCGGATAGCATTGCGCGTGCGACCAAAGGTGAAAACTTGCAGTGTTGTACCTAAAGAGAACAAAAACAGAACAAGTGTTCCTTCAAACCAGTCTCCTAAAATCACTGCCCCAATCACCGAAATGGTCATCAGCAGATTCATATCGGCGCGGCGCAAGCGCAATTCAAACAAACCTGCCCGTGCTATAGGATAGCCAGCAATGACAATGCCGACACCATAAAAACCCCGTGCTATCCAGACAGGTAACGCTAAATGTTGAGCGATTAAGCCCAAAATCAACCCCATTCCCGCTAAAATTACGCTTTGTCCCCGGCGGTTGCTAATCCAGAATTTCCAGTTTGTGGTCGCCGAATTTTGAGAGGGCTTGGAGACTGGATGAGCGTGATTATGGTTATGATCATGATTCTGGCAATCGTCGTTGTGGGTGTGACGCTGGGAACCTGCCTCAAAACTCTCCCCAACCGTATAGCCCAGACTCTTAATTCTGCTAGCGATCGCTGTCTCACTCACAACAGTTGGGTCATAAAACAGTTGCAATCGTTCAAGAGCAAAGTTAACCGATACATCCCTTACCCCTGCCATCTGCTGCAAGCCGACCTCAATCGTCTTAGCACAACTGCCGCAATCCATTCCGTTAACTTTCACTTGTAGGCTTTTAGCAGAAGCTACTTCGACGTGTTTGTGGTCATGGTTGTGGTTTTGGTCGCCATTACAGGAATTGGTGTGATTGTGGGGCTTGACCTCACTACTCTGTTCAACCGTATAACCTAGAGTGCGAACACGGTCATAAATTGCCTTTTCATTAACCTCTTGCGGGTCGTAAGATACCTGCATTCTTTCAGTGGCAAAGCTGACCGATGCCGACAAAACCCCTGTGATTTGCTGCAAGCCAACCTCAACTGTTTTGGCACAACTGCCACAGTCCATGCCCCCGATTTGTGCCTGTATCTTTTTAGTGGAAGCCACTTCAACATGGTTGTGGTCGATGTCACAGCATTGAGTGTGATTATGCGGCTTTACTTCACTGCTTATTTTAACCGTATAACCCAAAGCAGTTATGCGATTTCTAATTTCAGCTTCGCTCAAAAGAGCCGAGTCATAGGATATTTTGACTTTTGCAGTTGTAAAACTCACCGAAGCTTCCATCACACCGCGTAATGAAAGTAAGCTGGCTTCAATGGTTTTGGCACAGCTACCGAAATCCATGCCATCAACTTGTAAAAGTTGACTTTTGACGGAAGGGGTTTGAGTCATGGCAGCTTTAAAGAAAAGATTACAAAGTTAACTGCCAATATTCTAATACAACAATTGAACAACTATTCAATTGTACAATGGTTATCATTTTAGGTACAATTGAAATTGATAACCATTGTCTACGCAGGACGCTATGAATAAGCCCAAGGGAAAGCAAAACTCCGACGAGATCCAAAATTCTGATGCGCCAAACTGTGACACTCATCTGGTGCATTTAAATAATGTGCGCTCAACTCAAGCACAAATTCTGCCAACTCCCAAAGCACAGCAGATAGCAGAAATCTTTGGGGTGCTGGCAGATCCAAACCGCTTACGTCTCCTATCAGCTTTAGCTGAACAAGAGTTGTGTGTTTGCGATTTAGCCGCAGTGACAAAAATGACGGAATCAGCCGTTTGCCATCAACTGCGATTATTAAAAGCGATGCGTTTGGTCAACTATCGCCGCGAAGGTCGCAACGTCTATTACAGCTTGGCTGACAGTCACATCGTTAATCTATATCGGTCTGTAGAAGAACATTTGTCCGAGTCAAATGATTAGATTTTTACTTAAAATTTAAAAAGAATTCGCCTATCTCAAATAAGCCAGCTCAGATGAAGTTAAGTAAGGACTTCAGTATTTCTTTCAATTAAGCAACCCTTAGTTATAAATATTATTTACGAAATTCAGACTTTTTCAGGTTGAAGTCTCTCTAATCCAACCTTAGGAAAATTTTCCTCTCTAGTTTAAGGTGATCGCTATAGGTTGGCAGCGGTGTATAACTAAAAAATATGCCCCCACCCCCCATATCTCTTAAAATTTTGCTATACAAGCATTGTAAATGCTATGCTCTCGGATAAATCGAAAGTTTTATGCTCTTTAGCAGTTTAAGAAACCCTGTATTTGCTAGACTTTACGCTGCTCAAACCACAAGTCTGTTAGGTGATGCCCTCACCTGGGTTGGTCTAGCCCTATTAGCCTTTGAATTAGCTGGCGAAAAATCCGCAATTGTACTTAGTACTGCTTTCACGCTGCGTGTTACAGCGTTCGTATTGCTCTCACCGCTAGCGGGAGCGATCGCAGATCGCTTTGACCGCAAGCGCATCATGGTCATAACCCATTTGGCGCGAATGTTGATTGTTGGACTGCTCCCGTTTGTGACAGCAGTCTGGCAAATCTACGTTCTCATTTTCGCCCTCAATATCTTCAATGCCTTCTTTACACCAACGTATAAGGCGACCATCCCCCTGGTAACAGGGGAGAATGATTACAGCCACGCGATCGCCCTTTCTAGCGCCACGTATCAATTGCTAGCGGTACTTGGTCCCGGTCTTGCAGGAGCAGTTGCGGCTTTTATCGGGGCAAGGCAGGTTTTTTTCTTAGACGCTTTTAGCTTCGTAGTTGCTGCTATTTTAATCCTCACCCTACCAGGTCAGCTTAGAGTCAATTCAAGCCAGCAGCCAAATCGGACACCGGGCAGGACATGGCAGGATATTAAAGAAGGGACGACTCGTTTATTTGCCTCAGCGCCGATTCGCTACGCTCTGGCAATGCAGTTAGTCGCGTCAATCGTTGGCGCACAAATTTTGGTCAATACTGTCGGTTACGTCCAGGGAACACTCAAACTAGGGAACGCTCAGTACGGGTGGGTTATGGCGGCTTTTGGCATCGGTGCGACCCTCTCTGCTGTGGTGGTTGGAGCTTTGGATAGACGCTTAAGACGTACAACTTTTGTACTGATGGGGGCTATTATCATCACTCTTGCGCTATTGCCTGCGTCCAAATCAGGTTTAGCGCTGCTTATGATTCTTTGGGCGATCGCAGGGGCGGGGCAAACTATGGTGGATTTACCTACGCAAACCTTAATTGCCGATCGCATTCCCCGTGATGCCCAAGGACGGGTTTACGGCGCACACTTCGCCTGGAGTCACTTGTGGTGGGCAATTTCCTATCCCTTAGCTGGGTGGTTAGGAAGCAAATTTCCTGAAGGTGAATTCCTATATGGCAGTTTGGTTGGTTTAGCACTGCTAGTTGTGGTACAACTTACCCTAAAGCCCTCAGAAGATGAATATGAACATGTCCATGAAAATATGTGGCACGAACACTCACATGTCCACGATGAACATCATCAGCACAACTATCACCAAGGAATACTAGAATCCGAACCACATGCACATCCTCATCAACATAAATTGATGCGCCACTCTCACCCCTACTCTGTTGATATTCACCACCCTACAAGATAGCGTATTAACTAATGATGAAAATAGTTAAAAAACAAGTGGCAATTGGGACTTAACACATTTTATACACACTTGTCAAACACAAAGTTGATCGTATATCTTGTTGCAATCAAGCGGCAAAATGTCTTTTGATTGAGCGATTACTCAAATTAACTATGAGAGGTCAAAAATGACTGCTTTTTCTCCTACTTCAGTGTTGCAGAAGACCGCAGGTGTTACCCTATCCAAGCCTGTACAGGTAACGCTTTATATGCTGTTATCTTCTCTGATTATCTGGACTATGTTGTTTTCCACTTATCCAGCGGCTCACAACACAGCACACTCAGCGCGTCACCACACTTTAGGCGTTGCGTGTCACTAAATTGTCAGAATTCCCAGATGTTTTAGGTAGATTAGGTAATGCTTTGACACCTGACAAAGTAATGGCGCTCTTTTCGCACTAATGCCTTTGCTGGGAAAGAATTTTAGACGATGTAGAAATGTTTTGTTTCCCATCTCTACATTGCCTAACTTTAATTTCATATCATGCCTAATTTATTACTAATTCTTTGACTAGAATTCCTCCACTCCTGATAAACAGGACTTACGCACTCTTTCACGTATGGGACAAACCGCAGAGAAGCCGCTTTCTCCGTGCGGGGGTTCCCCCCCGTTGTAAAGCCCTGCGGGCACACTGCGTGAACGCGTAGCGTCTCCGCATCTGAGAGACGTCTGGCGCGACGCAGAGTTCACGGAGGAATAAGGAAGAGACAGAATTTTTGCGTAAGTCCTAATAAATAAAAGCTGAATTAATTAAGTTTCACTTACCGCTATCAAGATACCAGTCACTAAAAATATAGGTTTCTACACTTAGAGTTAAGTTTTATGAAAAAATATCGACTGTTTGGGATGATTGGCACTGTTTGCATCGCGTTGTCAATTCTTTACTCCTTTGTAGGGTTTTCCCAAACTCCTGCACCCAGAGTGCAACTCTCTACCAACCCACCTCTAGAACGTATTCTCCCCTTTGAAACAGGAACAGAAAAACCACAATCTCCCGTTACCCTAACACTACAAGCTATTGATGCTATGGGTAAACCATTAGAAAATGCCAAAATTCGCTTACAAATTCTGACACCGCCGCCAACTCCTTGGTTAGCAACAGATTTTCCCTTTGTTGAGGGTACAAAATTGCTGGAAATGGATGCGGCTGCACCTGATGGAAAGTTAGAAATTCAGCAGATATTACCCATTCGTGGCAATTACCAACTGCAAGTGAATGTGTCACCCTTGGTTACAAATGCTTTTGCTCCATATCAGCAAACTTTGAATCTGAATGTCCGCGAAAATCCAGTCAAATATAAATATACTGCTGTTGTCGTAGCTATTTTATTGTCAGTTGGATTATTGGGTGGTTGGGTTATTGGCGGACAAGAACAACTGCGACAAGGAGAAATTGCGCCGCAGTCAGTGCGTCTATTGTTAAGTGCGTTGACGGTGGTAGCTATAGTCACCCTATTGTTTATTAACATTAGTGCAGAAGTCGCAGAGGCTCACGGCAGCAAACACAATAATAGTGATGAAGTGATTGCACCATCAGCGCAAAAATCGCAGGGGGTGGAAGTCCGGATTGAGGGTGATAAAAATGCGACTGTAGGAAAACTTGCGAACTTAGCGTTACAGGTCAAGGATACCGCAACAGGACAACCCATTAAAGATGTAGCTTTGCAAGTAAAGGCGATCGCTCTTGAAGATAATTTAACAGTCTTTGCCTACAAAGGAATCCCCGACCAACAGGGTAAGTTAATCTGGCAGGAACAATTTTTTGATGGCTCACCCCACAAAGTCGAGGTAGAAGCAACTCCCAACCCTGGATCTAACCGTCAATTTTCACCTGTAAAAGTGGCACAGTCAGTTGAAGTTGAAGGAATCGCACCACCAATTTATATCCGGTTCATTGGTTTATTCTACTTTACAGCCATTGTCGGCATTGGCATGGCAATTGGATTGCTAATACAGCAACGAAGAAAACCACTTTCAAGGACAAATTAGTAGCATTAGTGCATGAGCGTGGTCGCACGTCCCTAGTAAAGCCTCTTTAGCTCCACGCTCTCTAGACGTTATCAACAACCTCTGGTAAAATCCCCATTACTATTTCTATTTACTGAGATATCAACTATATTTATATAGAAATTACTCAGTAATAATTTAAAGGTGTGAGTAGTCACAGACTTTTTTGAATAAAATGAACAAATTTCTCCTCACTTTATTTTCCAGCCCCGTACTGTTTGCGTCTGTGATCTCTATGGTCATGATGACCCAACCATCTCAGGCAAATCAGACAGTGGATGCAGTAGGCAACCGTCTTTCTTGCATACAATCCCCCCACTCAGCAACAAAGAAAATGGTCTGCATCCGGGTTAGCAATACTATTGCTTCTGCATCTACACCAGGAGTAAAACCAACCCAAGTTCAACCAAATGAGGATAGAGTCATAGAGTTTACCGCTCCTCAAGCTCAACTAGAGCAGAGTGGATCTGTAAAGTTAGCCTATGCCCCTGTTCAAGAGCTTCCTGAATTAGAATTCACTGATGAAGAGAGTGAAACTTCCATAAAATTATTCGGCTGCGATTGCCCACCCTGCTTAAATGCTCTACGTCAGATGCGGGGTTTGCCTGGTTTAGCAGGCTAGTATATTGAAAGGGACAGCAGTGCTTAAATTTTAATCTTTTCGGCTTTGAGTTTTGGTTTAAGCACTGTTAAAAGAAGAACGTGTCGGTAAAGATAGTGAGCAGGGCAGCAACTGAGGCAATTTTAGTAATAAATTGGGCGGGAGCTTCTTTGTCAGTAAACATACTGAGTACAAGCGCTGTGAGGGCAAACACACAAATGCCGTTTAAAGCATCCGCCCAAGAGATCCGGAGATAGGGATGATCTACATTTAGATGTATCGTTGACCGATTAAATTCAATACTCCAATTCCAGAGAATAAATGCGACTGCTGTTGTAATGGCAGTTGCAATTTGTGTTCTTTTAGCTGTTTTAATTTTGAGTAGCTTTAACAGCCCGACAACAATTAGCCCATTTAGCACCGACCAGAGAAATATGTAAGGTGTGAGGTAGAAAATAGGAGTTGTCAAAAATTGGATCATACTCAAGGATATTTCAATTTAGTGGTCAAAATTCGCACAGTCAATCAACAACCCATGAGGATGGTTGCATTCGGGTATATCATTATCGCCTACTTGCATTCTCTCCCTTATTTCATCAAACTCATCCTCGATTGCGCGAACGGTGAGTAATATGCTGTAACTTAACCGGATTAACAACTGCAAAGATTGTTTTAATTTCATCACCCCAAAGCTCGAACGATAGAATACTTTGGAGCTTACCATTGGTGTAGTTAACAATTCCAGATTGACCATTTACCCTAGCAATTTGAGATGTGAATCTCGGTAAAAGCTTGCTACACCGAATCGCAATTAAAAAACGAGCCACCTTTAAGTTACCGTGTAATGGTTTTCGAGCAGCTACTACCTCACCACCTCCATCTGCCCAGAAGGTAACATCTTCTGCCATCAGTGCTATTAAACTCTGCATATCTCCTTGATTCCAACTTGCAAGGAATTGTGCAATGATTTCTTGTTTTTGTTGATATGGTACATCACCTTTGTTTTTAGCAAGAGTAAGATGCTGACGAGCGCGATGGACTATTTGACGACAATTTGGGACAGTTTTATTTACAATTTTGCTGATGTCAGTATAATCATAGTCAAATACTTCACGTAGCAAAAAAACCGCTCGTTCTGTAGGTGATAGACACTCAAGCAGGATTAAAAATGCAAATGACAGAGATTCTGCCAATTCTGCATTCTCTATTGGTGATGGTTGTTGACTAATCAATGGTTCTGGCAACCAAGAACCAATATACTGTTCGCGCCGAACATGAGCTAACCGTAGATAGTCAATGCAAAGACGAACGATTAGCTTTGATAAATAGGCTTTGGGGTATTGTACTAATGATTCGGCAGTCTGCCAGCGCAACCAGGCTTCTTGTACGATATCTTCTGCATCAGCGACACTACTGAGCATACGATAAGCGATCGCAAACAACAACGGGCGGTACTGGTTAAAAACTTCTAATCGATTCATTGGCTACCAAGTTGCTGCTAAATCTATCAATTTTGTTTGTGCGGTTTCGATTGCTTGCTGCCGAACCTCATCAGGCATAAATTGGTTTGGTATGGCTATCACTGTTACTGAATCAATGCCAATAAAATTCAAAATAGCTTTTAAATATGGCTCGCAAAAATCCATTTTTGCTAATAGTGTATCGGGAGCATAGTTCGCCGCACTCGGAAGAATCACCAAAGCTTTTTTACCTGTGGCAAGTCCTTGAAATGTTAATTTTGTAGAGTCAAATGTAAAGGTTCGCCCCACACGTACCACATTATCTAGATATGTCTTGAAATTGGATGGTACGCTAAAGTTATACATTGGTACTCCAAGTAATAGATGACTTGCCCACAATAACTCATCAATAAGTTGTTCGGAGTTGGCTAAAACATTAATCATCTCTGACGTTCGAGTTTCTGGGGGTGTGTAATTCGCTATTGTCCACAACTCAATAGGATGAGCAGGGGGATTTATACCAACATCACGTAGTTTATGTTCAGCATCAGGATGAGCAATTTTCCATGCTTGGACAAATTGGCTGCTGAGAATGCGGGAGATGGATTTCTCTAAACGAACACTAGATTGGATTTCCAGTAATCTCATAGAAGTTCTTCATTAAACGAATATCTATTCATATGACGAAGAACTTACCCTCGCTGTGACACATTAGCCTCTAAATTTAAACAAAGCGTGGGATGTTTAATATGCCCAGTTTTCTAGCTTTTATATTGTTGGTAGATTTGCTCAAATTGCTCTGGATTTAGTTTATAATCTGTCGCTTTCTCCTGGCTTTCCGAAGTAAAATCCACTGCCTGCTGACAACAAGCTGTTAGAAATGAGACGAAATCAATCAGGCTGCGGTATTGAACTTGTGTTGACAAAAATGCTTCAGTGATGCCTAAAGGTGGAACTTTTGCACCATTGGCGCAATACACCGTGGACTGCTCGGCATCTAAACGAATCATACAGTACAATTTGCTATTGCGATCGCTCACGATAAAGACTGGCAGTAAATCAAGGAGACACTTACCCAGCTTGAGATGACGATGCCCTGCCAAGGCATAATCTAGAGGCAGGAATTTAGCAGTAATTAGATGCTGCCCATAGTTTAAGTGTAGTTCGTTCTCTCGACCCGATAATTCACCGTGCCATTTATCTTTCTGCCTCAGCAATTTTTCTATTAAATTCATTTTGCTGGCTTGGCGAGATAATCCGTTGTGCCATTGATACAGTTGATAAACGTCCTCTGGCAATACCCACGAAAACTTTGCGGTCAACCCATCAATTTCTGCACGAGTCAAACTCGGTTGCAGACTTTGAGCAACTTCGGGTGCTTTATCGTTGAGAGCATTTTCTAAACTTATAAGTAATGCTGTTAATTCTTCCATCCTCGCGTTCTCCTTACAGCCCATAACTCATTGACTTAACTAAGACGGAAGAGGTTGGTTGTTTGTGACACGGCGGTGCGCCAATTCATCAGAAACAGCAGCATAATCACCAAAACAATGATGATGCCTTCGATCAGAGAACTGCTGACATTGTGAATGGCAGTATCAATAAAGTTAGACTGCCGGAATGTCCGTGCCACCTGCACATCGGTCGGAAAGGTTGATTGTAAGGATTGCAGTACTGCTTCTACTGCTTTTGTGACCGTGGGGGTATCGACATCAGGCTGTTTGTTAATCATCATCACGATGTCCGGTTGCCCATTAAAACTAGCGTCCCCCCGCTTCAGTGCCGCACCCGTTTTTACTTCCGCCACATCTTTGAGCAAAATTGGTTTACCATCTTGCACCTTCACCACAGATTGCCGCAAGTCTTCAATTGATTTCACCTGCCCAATGCCGCGCACCAACAGTTCTTGACCGCCGCCAATTAAGAATCGCGCATTTCCTGCTTATTTCTGTTTAATATCAGTATATTCACCTTTAGTTTTAAGGGTAATGGTAATTGTGTTAGATGTCCGGTTTCTCCAAAACCAACCATGTGAACCATCAAAGGCTGCTTCAAATTCCCCTTCTTTGCGTTGCTCAGATCCTTTGCTGTACTGATAATAATCGATGTTTAGTTTTTGAGAGTCGGCATGTAGATCAAAATTGGCTTTGCCGCCATCTGTAGACCAAGTGTATTGCACTTTATTGCCTTTACTCATGTCAAGCTTGATTTCTTTACCTTCATCAGGGGCAAGCGTAACCTGCATTTCATGATTTAAAATAGCTGCACCAGCAGCTGTGGGCTTAGGTGTTGTTGCAGCGTCAGTCTTGATCTCGTCCTGTTTATCCTCGGTATTGGCACCTAAATTCTTGGCTTGATCTGCCGCCTCTTCCTTCGCCAGCGAAACTCTAATCTCGCCCATTTTTTTCAAGCCGATGACATTGCCGATTCCGGTGGGGTCGATGCCGTATTCGGCGGGCATGACGACGGTTATCAGCAATACTCCTGCTGTCGCTGCCGCCAGAATAGTTGATTTGATGAGCTGGTTTGTTGACGGAAGCTCTCTATCTGTGGGTATATTTGACTTGCTCATAACAACTATGTTCTCCGTTGGATTTTAAGATACGAAATAGCCTGTGATCTGGTATCCCATCAGCAGGAATCCCAGCATCATCAAAAAAACATTTGCGGTGTAGGCATGGCGCAGGAAGCTCTTGGATTTTCGCCAATAAGTGATGGCAATCAGAATGACTCCTAGTGCCAAAACCTGCCCGATTTCAACGCCGATATTGAAGAAGATGAGATTGAAAAACAACCCATCGGGTGAAAGCTCGTACTCGAGTATTTTGGTCGCAAGACCGAAACCATGAAACAATCCAAAGATCAGCGTCGCCATTTTCGGATTCGGTTGAAACCCAAACCAGCGTTTGAATGCACCCATATTATCGAGTGCCTTGTAAACAATCGAAAACCCAATAATGGTATCAATAATATAAGCATTGATACCGATTTTGAATAACACGCCAGATAATAATGTAATCACATGACCTATTGCGAACAGGGTTACATAGGTTGTCACATCCTTACGGCGATATAAATAAAAGATGACACCCAATAAAAACAGCAGATGATCGTAGCCTGTCATCATGTGTTTTGCACCCAGATAGATAAAGGGTATGGGTAGCACGCCCGTGCTTTCCTGGATGTAGCCTTTATCGCCGGAAGTTACACCATGTGCGATCGCTTCGGGAATTATCCCAAAATTTGCAGCCAGAACTATTGCAACACCCATCAGGGTAAGGAAACGTTTGTTGTCTTTAAATAGTTGTATAAATTTAATCATATGAAACTCACTAGCACAAAGGATTTCATGATCACTCCTCTCAACGGATACTGGGTTAAACAAAAGTTCTTCCTAGTTTGCCAAAGGACAGATGAAATCCAGGTGAAATGGCAAATGTTTTTGTAAGATCAAGCTCGTGGTTGATTTCCCTGGAGCAATGCGAATTTTACTGGTCGAAGATGAAGCAGATTTGGGACTGGCAATCAAGCAAGTCCTAATTAGTGAGAGATATGTCGTGGATTGGATGCCAGATGGCGCTCAGGCATGGCTCTGCCTTGAAAGCCAGTGGACAGACTACACGGTTGCTATCGTCGATTGGCTGCTTCCCAGACTGTCGGGACTGGAGTTATGTCAGAGGCTGAGATTGCACCAAAATCCTTTACCAGTGCTGATGCTCACTGCTTTGGGTCAGCCTGAAAATCGCGTAGCAGGGCTGGATGCGGGAGCCGATGATTATTTAGTCAAACCCTTTGTGATGGAAGAATTGCTGGCGCGGTTGCGGGCCCTTCAGAGGCGATCGCCTCAACTACAACTGCCTACCTTGACCGTCGCCGGATTTACCCTTGATGCAGCAAACAATGTGCTGCAAGTGAATTCAGACAAATGCACCCCTCTAGTCATTCCCTTAACAACCAAAGAATTTCAGCTGCTCATGTATTTGATGCAAAACCCCAATCGCATCATTCCCGGTAGCAAATTGCGTCATCAACTTTGGGATATGGACGAGGAGCCAATTAGCAATGTGGTTGCGGCTCAAATGCGCCTACTACGTCGGAAGTTAGCAAATCATGGCTGCCCCTGTCCGATTGAAACTGTTCCTGGCGCAGGCTATCGCTTTAACTCCCAACTTCATTCTCAGCCATGAATAGCTACTCACTTTTTCGGCGCAGTCGTCTACGGTTAGCCCTCTGGTATGCCGGAGTCATGGGCGTGATTTTGAGTATTTCTGGTTTTGGTATGTATCGAGCAATGGTACAGTCAAACTGGACAGCAATGAAGCGCGAAATTGAGTCAATCGCCGGAACCTTACACAATAGCGTAGAACCGCTGCTGTCTGCTTCTGAAGAGCCGACTGCTGTGCTGCAACAAATGTTTCCCGATCTTTGTTTGAGTGGGCAACCCTGCAATGCTACCCCGACACTGATTCAACAGCACACCATCGGTATCAGCGATCGCACCACATACTATATTCGTCTATTCAATCATCAAGGGAAACTCCTCGCTTTTTCACCCAATCAACCGTCATCTCTGCCTAAAACTCTCAACCGCACACAATGGCAAACCTTTCGCACAGCTAAGGGAATTCGCTATCACCAATTTACCACGATTTTGCATAGTGCCCATACCCATCATCTGGCTAATGAACCCAGCGCCCGTTCATCCTGGGGATATTTCCAAATTGGGCGCACTTTAGAACCTTTTGATGCTGAAATCAGGCGAATTCAATGGATTATGGCGATTGGGTTGCCTATTGCCCTGAGCTTGGTTGCTACCTCCAGTTGGTGGCTCTCAGGATTAGCTATGCAGCCGATTTACCAGTCCTATCAGCAACAGCAACAGTTTACTGCTAATGCTGCTCATGAACTGCGATCGCCCCTTGCTAGCCTCTTGGCAACTGTGGAAGCTATCCTCCGCATACAGCAATCAAATCAGCAAGATATCCAAATGATGCTCCATACTGTTGAGCGGCAGGGGCGAAGGTTGAGCCATTTGATCGCAGACTTACTCTTGTTGACCAGTCTTGAGCAGAATTCATCGCCAAAACCCTTTCAGCCCTGTTGCTTAAATGATTTGGTTAGCGATTTGACCGAAGAATTTTTAGAGCTTGCCACTGCTTCTGATATTCATTTGACCAACCAAATTCCCACTTTTGAGGTTTACGCTCTAGGTAACGAATCGCAACTTTACCGCTTAGTGTCAAACTTAATTGCTAATGCCATCCAGTATACGTCCACAGGAGGATATGTGACCGTGAGCTTAGTCATCTATGATCATACTGCTGTAATTGCGGTGAAAGATACGGGGATTGGGATTGAGCTTGCTGAACAGAATCGAATTTTTGAGCGCTTTTACCGTGTTGATGGCGATCGCTCTCGTAAAACAGGAGGAACGGGGTTAGGGCTGGCTATAGCTGTGGCGATCGCCCAAAAACATCAAGCGAATCTGAAAGTTGAAAGTCAGGTGGGAAAAGGTAGCATTTTTACGCTAGCAGTAAAAATTGTATCGTCTAATACATAGAAAATTAACCAGACATAAATCTCCGAAACTGCGGCTTCCATGTAGGGGTAAATGTACCGAAGTAAGAGATTCATAACTCATAACTTTATTTAATAGGTTGCAGCTTTGTTACCTTGAGTTTAAAAGTCCCAACTCCAGTTTCTCCAAAAGACTGGACACGAATGATATACGTTCCAGTCTCGTTGATGCGGGTAAACAGTAGGGAATTGCTAGTACCGTCGGGGCCATCATCATTTTCTGCCAGTGTCGAGCTATCAGGTGCTAACAATGTAATGATGCTGTCAAAGTTTTCCGAGGATAGATCGACTGCTAGATTATCGCCCTTATTCAACTTCACCGTATAATCACGGGCGAATCCACCCTGACCTGTAGGAATATCTTTGTCTGAGAGCGTATCAGAAAGTTCAGCACTGCCAGTAGATAAAGGAATTGGACTATATAACTTATTTTGAGCTAATGCCGCTTTTGTACTGATGCTAATTGCCAACAAAGTAGCAGGAAGGATGGCTAGTTTTTTTAAACCCGCAGCAAAAGCTTTATTCATACATTTCAAGTAATATTCCCAGAAACAGAGAGTAATTGGTAACTTGAAGTATAAAGTGAACTTCACGGTTAAATCAGCTTACTTTAAGTCCGATTTGTTACTCTGTTTTTTTATCCTTCAGCCTTCATTTTGAGTTATGCTACTTGAGTCACTACTATTGATATTCCTTTTTCCTGTCTTTAGCCTCTTGCTGGTTCCTCCCTGACACCAATCCGAAAAACGACTGCTGCGGCAATTAAAAGTCCTGATATCAAAGCAAACGAAAGACGAAAATCCTCACCGCCTGTCCAACTAATTAATAAACCCGCTAATAACGGACCAGCTGCGTGTCCCACATCAAAGATTGTTCCAAATGTACCCATTGCCGAACCTAAGTTACTTTCACTGCAAAAATCTGCTACCAGTGCTGCGGCTCCTGAAGTGACAATTGCCTCTCCAATGCCGAATACTGCCGCTAAAATCAGCAAAACCGCATAGTTTTGAAACCAGGGTATCAGGGCAAAGGGGATTGCACAGGCAAACATTCCTCGAAATATTAGAGGTAATCGCCCACGACGGTCTGACAACCTGCCCATTAATGGTTTACAAAAGGTTGTCACCAGAATTTGTACGCCCCAAAGCATCCCTGCCTGAAACGCACTGAATCCGCAAATCTTGACAGCATAGATGGGTAAAAAGGCTTCTAAAGCTCCCACTGAAAGGTTTTGCACTCCTTCCATATTGCTGGAAAGCAGCACCCGTCTGTCCATCAAGATTTCCCGGATACCCTTGCGGAATTTCTGATAAACTGCGCCTAGTGTGCGGGTTGCTTCAAGCTTTGGTTCTTCCCATTGGTCTTTTAGTACCAACAAAGCGATCGCCAACGAAGCTGTACCTAAGGCTGCAACCACACCATAATGGTCAGGAGATCGTCTAGCAGTGGTCGGTCCTTCAGGAGCAGGCAAAAGCTTGTTACTGCGATCGCTTGCTGGACTTGACCCCATTCAAGAAGGGCAGATTGTTTTCAAGGATCAGGTTTTGGAGAAGTGGTTTATGCCACGTTATCGAGCCAAGGTTATTTATTTACACCAGCGTCCTGCTCTTTTGGAAGGAACGGTAGAGAGCAACCTTCAGTATGTCTACAAGTTATCAGTTCATCGCGCTCAGGTCTATGACCGAAAACGAATTCTAGACTACTTGGAGCTATTAAGGGACGGGAGGAGGGCGACACCGTAAGCGAAGCGGCGAGCGAGTCTTACGGTGTCGCCGTAGGATGCCCGATCGGGAGCAGTGCGTCTCTTTCTCCTGAAGGGCTGTAGGGCGAACGAGCCTCACAGCCTGCTTTTTGCATCGCCTCAAAACCAAAAAACCCAGTCGGGACGATTGGGCTTTTGATGGGGTTATATTCCCCAAGGGCTATTTATAGAAGTTCTGTATAAGTCGCTGTTCTAATAAGGACTACACCGCCTAGATGGGGAATTCCAGAAACAAGAGTGCCATTGTGCTGTTATCCCTCGCTTTGAAACGGCGATCGCACTCAGTAGAACATAACCGATGATATTCGGGCTTTTTCAATGCAAGATGCTTGAACAGCATGAATATCTCCGATTACATCGTAAAGTGTAGCTTCCCATAATTTAGCAGGTAGCTGATACTTGCTATTCCTTGGACGCAACGCTTTATCTATTACGTATTCTGAGATCCCCCATACTTTCAGTGAACCAAATTCGTTCCACAAATCAGACCGGGAGAAACATCTGGCGGGCGTTCTGCGCCATCGCAGCCCGCTCACCAAGATACTCTTACTGTTAGGCACCGAAATAATTAGACTTAGCAACAATTAATCATATTTGGATTTACAATATTTCTAGCTCTTCGTTAAACACGAATTCGCGCTCGGTAGTAGAAATCCATACTTGATATAATTGCTCGTCATATACTTCTGCTTCAAGTATCGTACCTACTTCCAAAAACTTGTTACCAATGAACTCGGAATTTATAATATGGAATTCTCCTTCTATTTTTAGCTTTGCTTGCTTTAATCTACCGCTAGCTTTAGCTGAATAATAAGCTTGAGATAGTTCTGATGAACTTGTAACCTTTTTTACAAGTTTTTCTATTAACATATTATATTTTTCCTCACCCAGCCTTAACATCAACTTTGATGGGGGACTTTTATAATTTGCTATTTTTTCTTCATTCTCAGCAAGTTGAACTTCAAGTTGTTTTATATAATATGTGATTGCTGATTTTAGACTAATACCATGAATCTCGGCTATTTGCTTGACATGAGCAATAAGTTCAACGTCACGAAAAGGATTAGCTTCCATATTAATTAATGAACATGAATATCTATTATTCAATAAAAGTTTTGTATGAGTCTCAACCTTTTTATTTATACTTTATAATTCTTAATCTTAAAAAAAGAGCGATACTTATAGTTGCATACATAGTGCCACAAAAAATTAAAGCTACAGCAGTTGCGCTGTTGCATCACATGCGCTTAAGTAAGTCGGCACCAATGTGAAGTAAAATGCAATAATTTTCGTAGCATCATAGGCACCGTTAATTGTAATATCAAGCTATTAAATCAAGCAAACCTGACATATCTAAGACTTTTTGTGAGTATGTTTCTGCTTGTTTGGCTACTTCTCCTCGACGAAGTTCATCCAACAAAATATTGTCTAAATTTATTTGCCAACGTGCGAGTTGAACTTGAATGTTTACTAATTCTTCCGCTTGTTCTGGTTCAATTTCTGCTGCTGTCCACTCAATAAACCACTCAGTTTCATCTATTACAACTTCTACACCTTTTTTGAACGCGCTATTACAAAACGAACGAACGCGCGCTAAGTTAGAAGCGATATGTCCTAAACGATGGGGAATGTCTTCGTTTTGGAAACGTGCTTTTTTTTCATCTAAATTCGATTTCATATCCACCAATTAAATCCTCTGTAATTTGTTTTACACGTTCTCTTATTGCATGATCTTGAATAATCATCGAGCGATTGTTTTGACTTGGACGAATATTAATAATCGATTCGTAATCAATCGATTGGTTGAACGGAGTCCAATTAGACCCCCAGATGTCACGCTGCCTACTACCGTCTTCCAGTAACACAGCTTCGCACCAAGCGTGTTTTTCTCCTCCTCCGGCTAATATGCAGCGTTCGATATCAACCACGACTTTGATATAAACCCTCAAAGTTTCCAACATCTGCTCGACCTGTTCCAAAGTCGCACGCTCTCTTATTATAATTATCAATTCTCAACTCCTCTAAGTGCTGACCGTCAACTGCTTCTAAAGCGTGCGGACAAAGCAAACGATAATTTCTCAACTCGCTCCGCAAGGAGTCCCACACCATAATCTTTGATTCGGTGTCGGGAGGAATTGCGGGGGAATTTGGGCGCAACACATAATCTCGTGCTCCGTTTTATTAACAGCACTTTTGATGGGCTGAATTGTCCAAGTCTGTGCCAATTGTGGTCATAGACTGAAACGTTCTTGGTTTTGGCTGTTTGGGTATAACCACCAATCCAGCCGATATAAACTTTTCCTGCTTTTTCAGCTTTAACTAAATCACCAGAACGTAAACCGAATGGTGTGACTGTTCCACCTTTACGCTTTCTATTACCTGGTACATCTTTGACTGGGTTCTCAAAATGGAGTTGACGACGAAACACTCTTAGACGCGCAATAACACGGAATGATGCACTAGTAACGGTTACTTCTCCCAACCAGTGATGCCCACGAGCGTTTGCAGTATGGAATTTCTCGAACCGCATAAAGTTGCTTGCTGCCAGTGCGATTCCATCATGAGCATGAGTCTCAGGAGTTTGTTTCTCCTTATTCTTCTTGTCTTTAGCCAAACCTAGCTGTTGTCTAAGAATCGAAGTCTGCCAGCCTTCCTGCGTGTTGGTTGGTGCAATTTCTGCTAGCCATTGCAGCATTACTTTTTGACCAACCATCACCGGACTAAACCCTTTGTCGCCCTTGGCTTTAATGTACTCATAGGTGATTTGAGTAACTGGGAACAGTTTGATTAACTCCTTGGTGACTCGTAACTCCAATTCCTTGTTGGCTCGAATACTAGGAGGCAATTTATTCTGTTTACGGTTATCAAAACGTTTTTGACGATGCGCTCTTTTATTGAACGCAACTTTGCGGTTTATACGTCTACCGCGCCTAGCGCACCTTAAAATCAGCCTCCCTGACATCTTTTTTGTGACATCTGGAAATGGCAGAATTAAGTGTGCCATGAACAAAGTAAACTTGGTAGATTGAACGCCCACACGTGTAAACTTTTTGCCCGGATCCAATCCCAAAGCAATAGATTGCTGGTTATAGCCAGATGGTTTTACCAATAGCTGAATACAAAAAATATTCAGGTCATTGTGTAAAATCTTGGCTTTACCTTCTTTGAGCCAACGTCTAGCACGACTAGGTTTTGTTGGCATAAGTGGTTTTCCGTCTTTATCTAAAACCGAAACACGAATCATTGGAGATAATCCTTTTCGTGAAAAGTTATAAGTCCCTTAGCCCAACTTGTTCAGCATGTCCTTTCTGCAAGCGCCTACAACCAGTAGGCTTAGAGATAATCCGAACTAGGGAAACATTCGGAAGTCTGTAACAAAACAAGTCTCATAGGCTAGTACAGCATGGCGTAAGTAAAGCACCCATATTATGGGACACTGGAGTTAAGTGAGATAAATTGCTGTAAGAGCGAAAAGGAAGGAGGACGTGGCACGATTAGCTCCAAAATCATTGACTCTAAATGAGTGCGATCGTTCGCATCACGGATAGATTTGCAGGGGCATTACCCATGTGTATGGTGGAAACGTCTTCATTAAAAACTACATCTTTAACCCAATGAAGGCGATTCTCAATTCCCCAATGCCCCCGAATCCCTTGAGCAAAATCAACTGCTGAACGCACTCTTGCTACTGATGTAGTAGGCAACTTGGTGATAGGCTTTTCCCGCACGAGTACCTGTTCTTTCTACTTTAAGCAATGACTTCAAACCAACCCATTCGCGACTAATGCCGTTTAAATCATTGAAAACTTCTACTGTACGTGTTGTCACTCGGTCGCGAGTCCGTTCAGTCGCAATATGCCGACTCGTGGGTCTAGAATGAGTTGTATTGTGTTGGATCTGGCGATATAGATTTTTTTGATTTCTTTTAACAGCGATCGCATAGTCATTGTTTCCATCAGTTATTAACTGACAAGTTTTTTTTGGCAATGCAATGCATCTAAGCTAAAAACGACACCCTCAATATCCAATGCCGAAATTAGATTGTGAACTGTGCTAATTTCGCTACCTTTTTTATTTTCCAATTTGTCCAAACCGAAGACAAGTCCCCTATTCTGTGCAAATACAGAGACTACACTCACAAAATTCTGATATTCGCTTTCATAGTTTTGTAAGGTTCCTTTAATACTTTTACCATCAATCGCACACCACTCAGATGTATTTAAATGAACATAGCTTTGTGCCCAAGTATTGAAAGTTTTGGCAAGATTGTCAAAATCTACTCCCATTAGTATTCGTCGTATCGTTGAGTAGGAAGGCACGCCATGTTTTTGAATTCCAAATTTATCAATCAGTACACGACGATGCCGCTTTACAAAGTCTCCCCATGCACGATACCCCACGTACCCGCTCATTGTTCCCATAATGACAAACAGTAATACCAACCACAGTTGATGTCTTTGTCCATCTTTGACTCGAAAATCTTTAACTTCTCGCAGTTGTTCAATTCCGTTTGCACTCATTGTTTTCATCCCCAAGATGCTTGTCATTTTACACCTTTTAGGGAATGAAACAGCCCTGCTCCTTTAGCAGGGGTAAGATGAATATCTGGGTGACAAGCGAAGCTTTGTTCTATCAGATCCTTTCCCCTTAATGTTGCTTCCACCAATGGATTATTATCTACGTCCAGTAATTGGCGTGCTTTGTCTTGTGCTGAACCACAAACAGCAATAGATTCTTGATCGAGCCGTGCCCCAAGTCGTGCTATGTTACCTGGCTCCGAAATGATCCACCCAATACGCAAACCTGGAGCCCCATAATTCTTGGACATTGAGTTCACAACGAATAGATGCTCCCATTGATCGCTACAGAGAAATGGATGTACGATAGGACTACAATTAAAGACGAAACTATCGTAAACCATATCCATCACCAATGCGATCTTCCGTTCACACGCCAAGCGCACCAGTTGTTCTACAGTATTTGAGGAGCAAATGTCGCCGGTTGGGTTGTGTGGCGTGTTGATATAAATAGCACGAACTGCTGGATGACAATTCCGATGCAGCCAATCAATATCGACTGTGCCATTTGGTGTCGAAAAGTAAGAAATTTGATAGCCAATGTCTAATAACATATTGGCAATATTAGAAAGCAAGGGGGCCTGACACAAAACCACAGAACCTAATTGGTACAAGTCACGAAAAATTAGGGACAAACCATATAATGCACCATTTGTGACCAATACATGAGGATGTTGCAACGACATCCCATATTGCTGATTCTCGCGTCTACAAATAGCATTTATCAAATCGGGTTGCCCTTGACAGGGTGCATATTTACCGATTGATGATGTTGTGAATGGCGCAAGTGTGTCAAAAGGTGAAATCGGCCAGTGAGGGACATTTTCTACAATTGAAGTAAACTCTCTCTCTGGATGCCGATATATGTACTGAAAACGCTGCTGAAAAAATGTGTATGGACTATTTGGATCGGTAATCCGTTTCATTTCTTAACTGTGAGTTGGTTGATAATTACTAACTTTTTTACCTCTGCTGAGAATAATAGGGGTGCCTCCCATGTCCAATACTTAAAGGGTGTTTATAAAATAATTCTTAAGCAGTTGAGCAACGATGATTATGGGCTAATCTGTGACTTTACCGATAACTGTCGAAAACCTTCCCCCACTTGCTGTTAGACATACGAGTAAGCATAGTACATTGTTTCCATATAATTTTTTTCAGATCAAATTTATAAATTTATTTTCTGGCAGATTATTTAAAAGTTCTTCATCAATCTTGAATATTGACAAATTGTTCTACCTCAAAAAGTGATTAATTAGTAATTGCTGTATCTTTGTCAGTGATCCAAATCATAATAACAGCGCAAAGCATCAACGCTGCTATGTTAAACCACTCAAGGATCTGACTTTTCCCGTTAAGTCTCGAAAAGCTTGGTGGTAAAGGATTTAAGAAACAGTACAGCAAATACGGTAAAGTAATTGCAATCGAGTGCTAAAGGTAACAAGCAATGCTGGACTGGTGGGAGAAAAATTTTGCAACCCTAGAACTAGGCGATCGCCGATTGAATGAGCGTGCAATGTCGATAGGCTATGCTCTAAGCCTTGGATTTGGGAAAGGACTGTCAGAAATCTTCAGCAATGGAACAGTACTTAAAAGAGCCTATGAGTTTTTGCCAACCCAAAAGTGCAATTTCCAAGGGTGATTGAGCCGCACTGTCAAATGACGGCGGAGACTGTTGCAGAAAGCGATGTAATGCTGTGCGTTGGAGACACAACTTTTCTTGATTATGGCAGTATTGAGTCTAAAAAAGAAGGTTACGGCCCAATTGGGAAAGGCGGTAACGGCTTAATATTGCACAGTGCATTAGCTATAAAACCTGAGAGTGGTCAATCTGTTGGATTGTTGTGGCAAAAATTATGGAATCGGGAGCCAAAAAAAAAGCCACCCAAAAATGAAACACCAGCCAAGAAGAAAATTCGCCTTGCAACAGCAAGAATTGAAGCGCGAAAACGTCCCTTTGAAGACAAAGAATCTTACAGGTGGCTAGAGGCACTTACCATTGTAGAAAGCCTTGTAAGTAAGCATACACGAGTGGTTCATACTTTTGATCGAGAAGGAGATATCACAGAAGTTTTTGATAAAGTTCGTCAACTTCAGCACACAGGAGTTATCATTCGTGCAGCTCATAACCGTAGCTTAGATTCCGAGAGTGAGCGTCTTTGGTCAAAACTGGAAGGGCAGCCTATCAGTCTGGAACAGGAAATCGAATTACCCCAGACTAGTAAACGTTCTGCCCGCAAAACCAAGCTGGCTGTACGATTTTGTCCTGTAAACCTCCGTACTCCCTATCGTTTTGACAACCGTGACCCTCTACTGGTATATGCTGTTTATGCCACGGAAGTTGATTGCCCAGAGGGTGAAACCTCTGTAGAATGGATGTTGCTAACCACAGAAGTTGTTGCAGATATCCAGACAGCTTCTATGATTTTACGCTGGTATTCTTACCGTTGGATCGGGCGGTGGTGATGGTGTTGCTTACGGTGGAAAAGGAAAGGGGATTTTAATACATACTCGTGACTGTTGGAAATGGGATGCCCTTATCCAATCGCACGACACCAGCCAATGGTAGTGAAAGAGATCAGGTGATACCGCTTCTCGATAGTGTAAAAATTAAGACTAATAAACGCGGCAGACCCCGTAAACGGTTGAAAGTGCTTGCAGCAGATAAAGGCTATGATTCACTCGTACAAGCGTGCTGCTTTACGTAGACGTGGCATTAGACCACAATGGCCCAAGCGGGTTTGGAAAACAAAAAAGAACAAGGGCAGACAAGCTTAAAATTTCCGTTCCACGTTTTCAACAAGAGCGTTGTTTCGCATGGTTTCAAAAAAAATATCGTCGCCTTGTTGTCAGATGGGAAAGAATTTCTGCTTGTTTTGATGCTTTTTTATCTCTTGCAACAATCCATATTTGGATTAACAAAATTATATTAGTGGGATAGATTCAAGGTCGCACGCTCTCTTATTATAATTATCAACTCTCTACTCCGTAGTTCAAATTTTATCTAAATACTGGCGCCGAAATAAAATAAGGTGCTTGCAATAAGAACAATTAATCATCAATACTTTAAATGACTATTTTTTGGGAATACTCAATTTCTGTACAGCGCGCCGAAGAGTTTCATCACCGCGTCTATCGTAGCGAGTGGTTTGGTTAGCATTACTGTGGCGTGCTAGCTGCTGAATTGTAGATATATCAACCCCAGCATCGAAAAGTTCTGATATAAAAGTTCTACGAAAATCGTGCGAAGAAAAATTAGTCACTCCGGCTTGTTGTCCCCGACGCTGGAGGATGTATAAAATAGCCTGGGGAGTCAGGCGCCGCACTTCTACACGACCTGACTTAGTAACATGACATAGTAAAGGTTGACCAACTGACCCACGTATATTTAACCAAGCCTGAACTTTAACAATCGCGTCATCGTTTAAATAAACAGTACCATCCTTACCCCCTTTCCCCCCAATAACTTCCAGTGCCCCAGTTTTGGGATTAAAATCTTTCAAGTTCAAATTTACCACCTCTGCCCGTCGCAGTCCAGAGCTGCGGAGTATCGCTAAAAGTGCTGCATCCCTAAAACCAGCGGTCGTAAAATCTTCCTCACAAACTTTAAATAAAGCTAATATCTCATCTTCACTCAAAGCCCGTCCCCGCAACTTGGTAGAAACTTTAACGTTAATCACATCAACTGCCCGCGCGTAATCAGCACCATCCATTAATTCCAACCGTAGCGCTTCTCGCAGCACGCACCGCAGCGCGCTCAAAAACTTATTGGTGGTAGCTGGCGCATACCTATCTGTCAACACAGTACGCAACGCCGCAGTATGTTTGTACCTCAATTTAGACCAATCCAAAGTCATCTCCGAGGCAACACCAAGAGTTAAAATCTGGGCTATCGTATTCAATGCCCCCCGCATCGCCCGACGGGAACCAGGACTTAACCTTGAATTGAGATAAACGTGAGCTGGATGTTCGGTTAACGGAACAGGCGCCGCCAACAATAAAGAAGATTCAAGTAGTTGCTCCTGCTTCTCCCGAACATCCATAAAAACCACCCAGGAAGAATTATCAGCACCTTTAAATAATACACTCGCTGTTTTCGTGCAAAATCACCCTCAAAAAAAGTACTCTGACCAAAAACAACTGTCACTTATGCGAAATGTAATTCTCACAATTTAGATTCTCATAAGTAATTATCTTCCCGCGCCTTAACCACATAACTCACAATATGGCTCTTAAAAGTAACTAAAATTAACAATATTTGGTTTTCAGACGAAGGCGAAAACAGGGAGCATCCTCAATTTACGCAGCTGTAGAGCTTTGTTACAAATTATTGGGTTTACGATCCCTATCGTGACGAATAACCCAAAATATAGTATTTGCTGATTCTACCGTGTTGAACTATGCCTAAGACTTGGGTTATTAATATAGATAACTATTTTGCTGCTAACCCACAGTGCATTATTGCCACTGCCCACATTGACACATTCCCCACCGACTTACCCCTAGAGCCAAATATTCGAGAACCCAACCGCAAAAGTTCAACTTATCGGCAAATATTTGATTCTCTCACCACCCAACCCGACAAATTCTTCGAGCGACATTCAGGGATAGTCCTTTCAGCGAATAAGGTTAAAACGAATAAGGACAAACTCGAACTAGAAATACTCGAAGCTTGCGAGGGTGGGAGTGATGGCATCATTAACGGCGGTCATACGATTTTAGGGTTTGAAAGTGCTAAAGCCTATAAGTACGACCTGAGTAAAGCGCGTGTCAAAGTTACTATCCACATTGGGCTAGGTGAAGAAGACGCTAGAGATATTGCCCTTGCCTCAAACACTACTGCACCTGTGGATGCTCGCTCTAAGACTAATGCTAAAGGCGATTATGATTTTATCAAGAATTACCTCGCCCAATTAGAACTAACAAGTGATAGTAAATTTCGGATTGCCTACTACCAAAATCAAAGTGGCGCACCCAGGAATGCTCATTGCAATGTTACGCACCTCTTCAAGCTAATCAATTGCCTCGACAGAAATCGATACAATCCTGACGGCAACACCAGAAGCAAGCACCCCACTGGTTCAAATACACCGAGCGCGATTGCAGAAAATGAAAGGGCAAGATTAACTACATTGTTACCCCTACTTCCTCAAGCATTGTGGATTGAACAAAGACTATATTCCATTATTCAAGAGCATATTTCTAATCCCAGAAGAAAGGGTGCTAACGATTTGGCATCAATTGATACACGCAAAAATACCCTTTTACCTGATAGCAAATATTCTTTTGGATTTGGTGCGCCAGCTGACCTCGCACTACCGATAATTGCGTCCTATCGCGTGTTCCTGGATAAAGACTATAGTTGGTTGTTACCATTTGATGAATTTGCTGAAGAGTTTTTGCAACATCTATGGGGTAACTACTTCCGTAAATACTTAATAGCACAGAAAACAGCCGGAAATACCGTAGGTGCTAAGATATGCCGTGACCAGGACGTGTGGGAGCAAATGTATATATCCGCACAAAGCTACTTAAACAAACACTTAATGAAAATGATGAAATCGAACAAGCGTGAAGAATTAACACTGACTCCTGGGTGACGACTCCACACACGCTCGTGCTTAGGCAAACAGCGTAGGGCTGTTGGCAGAAGCAACGTCATTAATTTGGTGGAATTTATGTTTTCTACTGACAAACAATTTGGCACTTCAGAAAAAATGTCAATTATATTAGGGTGTGCAAATGTCATTACTCGTAGCATGGAGCGTGTCGAGTACAGCTCTAGTCATAAATACTTACTATCAAATCAACCTCTTCTCCCCCTGTAAAGTAGAATCGTTCCTCCATCTCGATGTCACTGATGCCAAGCATTTCGGCAGCACGCCGCAGAGAAATTTTCTTTTGTTGTAAGGCACGGTTGACTAATTCAAGGAAGATACGAGGTAACCGTTCTTCAGGGGGCCACGGACGCGCACCGAACTCATAAGCTAACGGACGATAGCCCAAAGCCTTCGCGAGATTAACTGGCTTAACTTTATCAAACAGATTACTATCTGCATTAAGTCGGCGCTCCCGTTCTAATCGGTGCTTCATGGCTGCAAAACTTACCCCGAAATAGCGTGCCAAGTGGACTACCTCTTCGGCACTGGTCACGGTTTTAACACGAAGATAGCGTAACCTCTCGTGTAGTGCCTCTTGAGGAATTAAAAAATAGGACGCAAATCGTTCGGCGAACTGCTCCAAGAAACGAAAGTCTGATGCCCGACACAAGATAGTTGGACGATTGTAGTGATATAGACCGTGAGCTAACTCATGAGCCAAAGTAAAAGGATGACGGCTGTAAGCCTGATTTTCATTAAACACCACTATTAGTCCTAGCTGCGCGTGTATGAAGAAAAATCCACTTAGATCATCCTTGTCCGTTCCCAACGGTACAGCAAAAATTTTGTATTCTTGGGCTTCGAGAAAACCTCGCAAGTTCAAAATTGGCGCTATACCCAAATCAAAATGACGGCGTGCCTTTTGGGCATACTCAGCTATTTCGTAATCACTTAGTTTTTCTTCTTCTTGAGCAGCAAAAGGTGGATGAGGTGGATTTGGGAAAGGGGTTTCGCTTCGGCGGTACAAATCCTCCAACATATGCACTTTGTTGATTAGGTACGAAATTCCAGTTTTACCCGCTACTGATAGGTCTTTGGATATCGAACGCAATGCTGTTTCCCAATCAGCAGAACGCGGCTCATGGCCAAAGAAATAGCTAATGGGGACTTTGTAAAGTTTGCTTAATGTCTCTAAGAGTAGGGCTTCCACTCGCCGCTTCCCTTTTTCATACTGGCTGAGTGCAGCAGGCGTGATGCCAAGAGCAACAGCCACCTCTGCCTGACTCATCCCAGTCTGTTCACGGGCTAACCGAAGGCGATCGCCTAGGTGTTCGTAGTTCAACATACCTTTTTAAATAAAATTAACAAAATGTTTATATTTAAATAATGACCATTTAATCTTAACAAAAGCTATACTGGCAATGTAATCCGCAAAACTACTGTTGAAGTCAAGCGTTAATGGTTATTAAAGCTTCGCGCTTGCTGAAACTTAGAGAGACACAATTGTAAGCATCAGGAAAGTAGAGCCGTTCATAGAGAGCAGAAATTTCTGCTTGGCTGCTGTCAAGAAGCAAACCGCTTCAATATTGTGTGTTGTATTTACTTAACCAGGGCTATGAGCAATCTATCATCAATGGAGTCACAAAAAATACAAGCGAAAAAGATTCTCACCAGGATAGCAATAGGGCTAGTTGAGCAGCAAGAACAAATCACCAAAAGAAATGCACTTCCCGTTACCAGTCCCAACGAACACATCAAATCCGGGCTTGAACAATTATCTGTCTTATGCATCAGCTACAAAACTATGCCACCTTTGCATCACAAAGAGGTGGTAAATTGGCTCCACCAGCCTGTAGAAGAATGGCCAGGTGTCGGAAAATTAATGGAGGCGGCTAATCTTTTCGGCTCACTTTTATTTCTGGGACAACCAACAGATTTAGCTTATGAGCTAAGTGAAAGAATGCGTTCAGGCGGCAATCCTGAGATAGAAATTCAAGACCTTCCCTTCAAAGAGATTCTCGAATACTGTTGTGAAAATAAGTTAGATGAGCAATATGTAAAAGCTAGGATATTTCTAGTACAAAATTCTTATTTAGAGTGGGGAACGAAAATTATCAACTGCGATTTAGATTGGGAAAGAGAAATTCGTTCTTCATTGTGCGCTACCTACGAACGCATTCCCCTTGCTTGTCGGGTTAAACGAAATGGCATTTACCATCTCGCACTATGTCCCAGGTGTGGATGGCCATTAGAGTGGCAAGGGTCTTCGCACCACCGTGCCGTTTGTTACAGCGATTTGTGTTCTCGCCTTGTTAGCAATATAAGCACTCCTGAAAAGTGGATACCCTACCGCCCAGAATCGATGCGAACAATTCGTGGTATTCAGGCTTCTGTCGTAGCTCCAGAACGGTCATTAATTCAATTAAGAGATACTCTAGTCAAATTAGGATTAGATTGCTCGCTTTGGCCCAGTGTAGATAATTACGATTTGAGGATTAAATTTCCGACTGGGGAAGTTTGGGCAGTAGACATGAAAGACCAAGCAAATGCAAGAGAATTGGCTTGGTCTTTAAAACCTTTTAAACAATTTCCTGAATGGGATAAAGCTTTTTATGTCTTCCCAGATTATAGATACAAAGGGAAATATAAAAAAATATTTCAAGCTGTTTGGGATGTGAGATGTCAAGAGAAATCTGCTCTCAGTGATATAGGCGTTTTGTCAATTAAACAGTTTGTTGGTCAAGTAAAACAAGCTATCAAGTGAGCAAAAATGAGAGATTGGCAAGATTGGTTAAAAGAGATTAGTAAAGAACTCCTCCGATTAGGACAAGATGATTTAATTCCTGTTACCTTTACCAAAACAGAAAGTAAAAGATTCTTTGAGGTTGAATTAGTAATAACTCTCCACGCCGAAATTTATCAAAGTGCAAGCAACAGTAATATTAAAGAAGCTTGGAGTTTATTAACAAACTTCATTCCGACCGAATTAGCGAATAATCAGAAGCTGATAGAAGCTTGCACCAGAGTACGTCATAGAGTCCGATATATTCGCACAGCAACAGCTTGGAAAAAATCCCTTTTGTGGTATAGTCAACAGCCTCTAAGCATTAGGCTTTTTGACGTATCTTTGGAGTCAGGAACATACACCAGACAACCTGTAGTTAATTATGTTCCGCAACGTGTAGAAGCTATCACCAAGGCATTAAATCAACCAGCAAAACATAAACCCATATCGCGAAATTGGGCTAAATCAGAAAAAGAATATTGCTTTTATATTAATTCAAAAGCAGTTTCAGTAGTCATTCCCACTAAACTAATTGAAGGAATGAAGGACTGCTTATCTAACATTAGCACCACTGCAACACCAGTTATCGAGCAACCAAGACGCCCATCTCCTTTATCTCCTTTGACAATAAGATTATGCGAATTAAAAGAATCAGCAATAAAACTTGAAGAAAAACTACCAGGAAGAAAATGGCTTGAAAGATGGGAGCAATTAAATTCATCTCTATCTTTAATAGAAGAAAATTTACAGCCTAGTGATAAATTCACAATAAATGGAATTTTTCACTTGTTAGGACCTACGGGTTCTGGCAAAAGTACTATTATCTATTTGTCGGTACATGATCTGTGTGAAAAGTATGCAATATCCGACAAAAATTTTCGTATCTGCATTATTGTTAATACGGTGACTGATGCTATTAATATGGCAGTTGATTTCGTAAAGATGGGCTTATCAGCTGCTCCAATACTGGGAAAAGCCAGAGATTCTCATCAGTATCAATATGGAATGGCTCACGCCAACAAGCTACAACCAGAAGATTTATACCAACCCTACGACCCAGTAGAAGACACAAAGAATGCAGAATTATTAGATAATCCTGCTCTCCCTTGGCTAACAGGAAAATGTATCCTTTCAGGACTAGTAAGTGAGGGTTCCATTCCAGCAGGTCAAGAACCCTGCCATAGTTTAGTAAGTCTAGAAGACCTCAAAAAACAAGAAAAAAATTACCCAGACAAAGTTAGATATTATAGTTGCCCATTTCTTCCTATCTGTCCGGTTCACCAAGCAAACCGGGATTTAGTTAATGCCTCTATTTGGGTAGCTACTTCTGCTGCTTTTATCTACACCACAATGCCTCCGGAATTAGTAGGAACTGAAATGCGGGTACTAGAAGCTGCCTATCATTACTGTTCCTTACTAATTGTAGACGAAGTGGATAGAGTACAAGTATCAATAGAAGACGACTTTGCTCCCTCCAACGATTTAGCAGGTTCTCAAACAGCCATACTTGATTTTATCGAACATACTTTAGCTGAAAAATCTTTCTATTCAGGAAGAACACAACTTAATGACCCCCGTTATCACGAACTTAGAGGAGTTGCTAGGGAAGCTTCGCGATTATCAGATGGAATATTCGTCAGACTATTTGACAAATTACATTTACGAAAATGGATAGGAGAGAGACCTCTTTATAATTCTTTAATTTACGAGCAGTTAATTGAGCACATACGTTCATTAGCACCCGTTGATTTCCCAGAAGAAGAGTTCTTAAAAGTTTTATCCTTTTTAGAAGATGAATTTAAAAACTACTATCTACTCCGCGCCTCATCAAATGGTTTAGAGGATAGTGAAATCAGCGAAAATGATTTAGAAAAGTTAGTCAGCGATGTCCGAAATGATAAGGGGGACAATTTAATTAAAAAACTGAGAATTTGGCTACAGGAACGTTTACCTTGGCACCTTCCCCAATCGCCGCAAACGCAACAGATATTAGAAAGACTAGAATTTAGCGTGTTGCTAACAGCAATGGATAGACAGGTCAACGAACTGGTTCGTTACTGGCTCTTAGCAACAGCGGAACTAGGAAAAGGACTCTCCTTGAGCCAAAACCCGCCGGATGAATACATCGATTTAAATGTAGAATCACCTTTGGGTCATTTGTTAGGGTATCAATTCGTAGACCAAACAGAAGAAAAAACTCCAAAGGGCTTGCTAAGATATTTAGCTTGCTTCGGTTTAGGGCGTTATTTGTTATTAAAATTTCCCTACTTATATGTAAATTTAACAGGAGATTACGGACCCCACACGCTAATAACTAGTGCCACCTCCTGGTCGCCTGGAAGTCCCCAATTCAATATTGGGATTCAACCCCGCGCAATTCTATCTCCACCCCTCGAAGCAGTGGAAGCGCTGTCTAATAGCCATTTTGAATTCGTTCGAGTTCCAGACCGTACAGGAGAAGCAATAATAGTTAGCGGACGTTCTGGGATGGGACGAAAAGATAGCCTACTGCAACTTACTCAGTATTTAGCTTTTGGCGGCGGTGGCAAAGACCGGATAACACAAGAGTTGGAGTATTGGGAGTCTCTCGGCACACCAAGAGCTGTCATTTTAATTACGGGCAGTTATCTGGAAGCACGGTTAATCGCTAGGGATATGCAAGAATCCAGTAAGTGGAAAAATCGGGTAGATTGTCTTCAATCTGACAAAGACGAAAAAATCGCCGAGTGGCTCTTACGGCGAGGGCAAGTTGAACAATTTCCAATTAGAGGGCGTGATGTATTAGTAGGACCTTTGGGAGCCGTACAACGCGGATATAACATTTTGTCACCAATAACCAACAAAGCCTACTTAGGTAGTGTATTTTTTTTAGTACGCCCTTACCCAGTGCCAACAGATTTCGGCAGGCAGATTAGATCCATAAACCGTTTGGTATTCGACGAGATTTTGCAAGGAAGTAATGTTTTACCGTCTAGCTTAGGAGGAACAGCAGCAGAAGCGATCGCTAAATTGCGAAGCCTGTCTTACAAAAATTGGCATCGACGACTCAGAGCTTCACATCATGGCTCGGCTTCCATTGATGTTGATTTTTGGCATGAACTTCTTTGGGATCAAGCTGTTTCTATAGTACAAGCTTTAGGCAGAGCTACCAGAGGAAATGTTCCTACAAGGGTCTTCTTCTGTGACTCAGCATTTTATCCACAAGGTGCAGAACGTAGTCTCCTGAAAGGATGGGTAGAAATTTTTGGAGAGTACCTTTCTCCGAATAGCAATAAACCCCAAGTAGAACAACAATTAGCCAGAATTTTATATGGGTCAATTTATGATCGTCTAAAAGCTCTGGTAGAACATTTAGAACATAATAGCAACGGCAGGTAAATAAAATGACTCAAGCACAAGAAAAATTACCTCCCATTGACAGGCTACAGACTTTGGCTTGGTTATTCAATGATAATTTCGACCCTTCTGTTATGGGAGAAGTTTATGGATTAAGACTGCCAGTGACTTGGATAGACATTATAAAAGGTCTAGCAAATGTAGACCATACTCCTGCTATCCAAAGTCTCTATGCAGTTTTAAGAGGATGTGCCTCTGACATTATCTACATTTTTCCTAACTCCTTTTCTCGCGTTCCAGAAGACAGACCAGAATATTGGATAATTGTTCATACTTATAGTGATTTAATCGATTTAAACCAATTTTGGGAAATTATAAAAAATTGGTTGTTAGTCAACTATGACCTTAAAGTTGTAAAATCTGTGTTGGCTGAGATGGAGCCAGATCGAGCCAAATTAAGTTGGGAAATCATAGACTTAAAAAACGCTCCCTTTGATGTTATACAAGTTGTATTGCCTGAACTAATAGCACGCTGGCTAACAAGAAAGGAATTTCAGTTAGGTTTAAGTAATGCTAGTGGTCATGAGGAATACTGGCCTTTAGTAGTGTCTCCCTCTACTAACAAAGAAGCTTACTTAGTAACCTGGCCTCCTATCGAATATTCACCCTCTAATAAACCTGAACAAGTAGCTAGATATTCATATTACTTAAAGTTCTATATCGCTCCTCCTAACGGTAAAACTCCCTACTTATTACTATTTCAAGCAGGCATTAGACGCTATATTTCCAAACCCATGACTGCTTGGGATAATCAAGGAAACAAACCACTTCCAGGTGCAAGACAAAAAATTTTCTTACCAAAAGGAGAAGATAGCAGTGTTTATGTAGCTATGGAAAATCTGGGGTGGCTCAAGCCAAATTCCGACCCGACTTTGAAAAGAGAAACCACTCTCATAAACCTCAAGTTAACACGATACGATACGGTTACTTGGAAAGGGAGAATTGACAAAATTTTGTCGATGATAGCTCCTCATATCGACATCCCAGAACCAATGCAGTTCTTAAGCGACCCCGAAAAATACGCACCACAATATTTACTATCACATAGAACGCGGCTAGGTTCTCACCCAGTAGGAGTAGGGCTGGAAGCAGCCGATAGATTTGAGCTATTTGAAAGATTAACAACAGCTTTACCACCTGGAGTAGTGGCAGCGCCAATTATCAACAAGATAGATTTTAGTGCTTGCAGAAAACGGCGACTTCCTAAACCCCAGATAACATCCAATCAACCAACTACCACCAGCGAGCAAGTTTACCGTATTAAAATTTCATCTAATTCGGCAGACACTTTATTAGAGGTATTGAGGAAATTTTTAGAAAGCAAAAAACTACAAGGAACTCTTCAAGAAATAGACAATGAAACTTGGCAATTTACCAACTCTTTAGGAGAAAGTTACTTATTGAAGGTAAACAAAATTCCCCTGCCTAATGAATGGCTTTTGCCTTTATCTTTAGGTGGTTCTTATTCTGGTCAAGCCCAAGCTGCCGCTAGCAAAAATAGAGCTAGGCTAATAGAAAGCCAAATGGCGATGCAGCCTAAAGCTAGCAATGAAAAACGAGGTATTCTTATTGAACTAGTTGATTACCGCAACTTTGACAAAGGGAGGAGGTTAACCGACCCAAAAGCTGCAATTCGTTGGGGACACGCTTATGCAAATTGGGTAAGTCAATTTTTACAACCAGAACCGGAATATATAAATCCAGAAGAATTTGCCCCAATAGACCCTAACAATGAAAAACTAGTAAAAACTTATGAAAGTAAGAAAAAACAATTAGTCACTCAGAAGGAAGCTTACAAAGCGAGGTGCTTAAATGCAATTTTAGATTTAATGCGCCAGTTAAATTTTCCTTTAGGTATACCCTTTTATACAGGGTTTTCTCAAACATCACTACCGCAAAATATTGATATGATCACCATTAGAATTATCCGCCTCAACGCCCGAAAGAAAGGGGAAAAAAAGGTAGTTATCCCTCTGCTTATCAAAATCCCTTCAGAAAATAATTCATCTCAAATACAAGTGTGTTTACCAGGGGATTATGGGCCAGCTTGGATGCCATACGATGAAAGTCTATTCACAGTAGCCCGGTTTGAGCAGAGATACAACTCAAACTACACATCCGAGCAGATAAATAATTTTGTGGAGCGTGCTTTTGCAGACTTAGAAATAAAAAATCCAACCTTGCTATTATTAGACGAGCAAAATCTCCGTCAAGACTTTCCTTCACTTTTTGAAATTCTGTCAGGAGACGAGGCAAAAGACCCAAATAATCTCTGGCATCAAAATAAACTTCTTTATTGCAAAAATCCCCAACTACTGCGTGTAGCTAGACTACGATATTCCAGTGATGGTTTGGTAGCCCACGTTTGTCCGATATCAGGTTTCAATAGGTACAGTGGTATTTATCATAACCCAGAATTTAGCTCTGCTTTTTACTCAATTGGTCGCTCTCCTCAATCTGCAAAAAGACCGTCAAATTCAAGGCAACGCGACAGAGTATCAAAACCGGGATGGAACCAATCCGCGCTAGAAATCTCTTGGTTATCTCTCCAACCAGAAGATAAGCCAGGAGAATGGACATTAGTAGTACATAGACTGCGAGAAGCGTCCCCATTTCTCGATGCAGAAATAGTAACTTTATTGCCACAGCCAGTTCATTCAGGTCAACAAATTTCTGAGTACATATCAAGGCTGAATGTGGAGGAAGACTTCGATGATTTTGAGGATGATTTGTTAGATGAATCTCTAACTGAGCAAGCTCCAGAATACATCCAATTGAGCTTATTTTAATAACTGTTTGGGTTACAGCGAATCAGAGTTTGCGCCCTTACGAAGCTCGGTTTCGTTCGGACGCATTGCAAACTGCAAGCACCACAACAATCCCCTCTCTTAGTTCCAGGTGTCCTAACAACTGCCACAGCCATTTATCCTATTGAAAAAAACTGCGCTCAAGAGCGATCGCCGATTTTACGATATTTTACTAGCAGTTATGCTAAGTGGTAGCGATCCCCAGGTAATGGCTCCACTACTTGAAATTAACTCCAGTCAGGTGAATGAACACTTCGCTCAACTATTAAAAGAACTACCGGGACTTAAACATTTTTGAGGCAGAAACAAGGCTCAAACCTATACAGGGCAAGGAAAATACACCGAAGACTCAAAAATGCTTCAAACCCAGATATATCAAGAAACTGAGTAAAACGATGTCAAAGTCTTTCTGTATATACGTTTGATTAGTTTTTCAGGCTACTTTTTGTCTAAGTCCCACTACTTCCCCATACTCTGTTAATTTGAATGAATCTCCGCTTCCGCAACCAAAGCACCCCCGCCATAAACCCCAAGGTAATGAACCCGATGCCTGATTTACGTACCCATCTTTACCGAATTAGTGGTGTGGACTTCACGGCCATTGATGGTCCTGACTTTTCCCGTTAAGTCTCAAAAGGCTTGCTCACAAAGGATTTTAGATAAAGGACAGCACATAGGGTACAGTAATTGAAATTGGGTGCTAAAGGTGACAAATCATGTTGGACTGGTGGGAGAAAAATTTTGCTACTTGTGAAGAACGGCGACATTCGTTTGAATGAGCGTGCTTTTGTCTTTTGGCTACGCTATAAGTCAAGGATTTGGCAAAGCACTGTCGGAAATATTCACTCCTTGGAACCGTACTCAAGAGGGCTTATGAGTTTTTGGGAACGCTAAAGTGGAATTTTCCAAGATAATTGAGCCGCACTGTCAAATGACGGCGGAAACTGTTGCGGAATGCTCCCGTAGTGCTGTGCGTCGGAGACACTACCTTTCTTGATTATGACAACATTGTGGCTAAAAAAGAAGGTTATGGTCCAATTGGCAAAGGGGGTAATGGTTTAATATTGCACAGTGCTTTAGCAATAGATCCAGAAATTGGCCAATCACTCGGTATGTTATGGCAAAAAGTTTGGCATCGAGAGCCAAAACAGAAGCCACCACTCATATGAGACACCAGAACAGAAGAAAAAACGCCAAGCGCAAGCTAGGTATGAAGCCCGAAAACGCCCCTTTGAGGAGAAAGAATCTTATCGTTGGGTAGAAGCACTGACTACGATAGAAAGCAGTGTTAGCAAATCTACTCGCGTGATCCATGTTTTTGATCGTGAAGGTGATATAGCAGAGGTCTTTGATAAAGTTCGTGAACTTCAGCATACAGGGGTTGTGGTTCGTGCTGCTCAAAACCGGAGTTTAGACCCTAACAGTGAGCGCTTGTGGGCCAAATTAGAAGCTCAACCCATTTCATTACGGCAAGAAATTCAACTCCCAGAAACTAGTAAGCGTTCTCCTCGCAAAGCTAAATTAGAGGTGCGATTTTGCCAAGTTAATCTCCGTACTCCTTACCGTTTTGATAATCGAGATCCACTTAAAGTTTATGCTGTTTATGCCATAGAAATAGATTGTCCAGAAGGTGAAACTCCTGTAGAATGGATGTTATTGACAACAGAAGCAGTCACCGATGCTTCTATGGCTGCTACAATTCTGCGTTGGTATTCTTACCGTTGGCGAGTAGAGGAATATCATAAAATTTTAAAATCGGGGTGTCAAGTTGAACGATACAGACTTGCTGCCGATGGTATGAAGGCTTTACTTGGGTTTTTGAGTATAATTGCTGTTGAACTGTTGCAGCTGACTTATTTACACCGCACCCAGCCTGATACCAACGCTACTGAACTGCTCAATCCCCTTGAGATCAAGGTAATGAGCGCCAAATCACCCAAACTCCCCAAGGTATTAACAGTTGCTTGGGCGCTTGGTTGCCATCGCTCGTCTTGGTGGCTCCGCATGAACATCGACATAAAACTCCGATTGGGATCCAGGTACTGTGGAGGGGCTGGTTAAAATTGCACAACAAGAGTGAAGGTTGGCAGCTTGCTAGAGAGACTTAACGGGAAAAGTCAGATTGATGGTCTTGGTATCTTAACAGTGCAAACCATTATTTCGGAGGTCGGTTTAGATCCTACCCGATTCCCAACTGTTAAACACTTTACTTGGCGTAGATATAGCGAAGCCTATCGCTCCTGTCGCAAATTGTATCGATATATGACAATTATGAAAAACATCGACACAATTAATACTCAGTGAATTACAGCATTCCACTAAACCTTTTATAATCAGCTTGTCGATATCAAAAATGATATCAAATGCCTGACCAAAAGTCCCCACCCAGCGAGATGATCCGCGTGCCCGTTCCACTAATTGGGGTGGTTCGGCGATTATCAAAACTACACAGACAAGGGCATACAATTGCCTTGCTGCAAGCCTTAGAGGAATTACTAGGAAAATTTGATAGCAAAAATGATATCGATATAACAGCAGGCAGTAAATCAATTAAACAGCTAGAGAAAAAGCTGGATAAACTGGAATCCCATCTTGCCGATCAAAGCTCCTCAGTGGAAACAAAACTAGAAGGAATCGCCAAGAAGCTGGATCTTATCGAACGGGCAATCGCCTCTGGGAGATTGAGCAACAGCAAAGGGCGAAGACAAACGGCGTACCCGTACCAACAAACACAAGTTGAACTGCAACCAAGGACAAATGAAAGCCTTGCCCCAAGACTCGGCATCACCCCCCAAAGCCTGATTGCAGAAAGAGAAAAACTCAGCACCAAAGAATTTTTGAGTTGGTCTCGAAACCGCGATCCGATGAGTACGGCTTGGGAATGGAATGCTCTTGACGAACTGTATCACCCACTCAAGTAAAATCAGATTGATGCAAAGTTTTATCTTCCGTTTTGGCTATAACCCTTGAGATGACGTTAACTTTTGGTCAGGTTATGGTTCATCATTTGATCATCCAGGGGGTAAAAGCACAGTTTTGATCGGGACTAATTTAGATGCGATCGCCCTGATATAAGGCTGGAATTATTGAGGTAATAGAAGCAGATGACAATTAGGAGCTAATGGTGCAACGAAAAATTGAATTAAAAAGGGGTGTTGACAATACATATGTTGAAGCCTATTTGATAGATTTAGGACAAAGACACGTTGATGATTATGTTAATTATTGGGTGGAAAACTTAAGGTTATTTAGTCAAGAAGATAAATACTGGGACTGGGTATTCAAATTAAGATATATTGCCAATCAAGAAAATATTGAAGGTTACGCAGTCGAGTGCGAGAACAAAACCCAAGGATTAATGATAATAGAAACGCAAATGCACGGTTCTCGGTTAAATATTGGTAAGAGGCTAGTTTATGTTGATGGCATTACTACTGCCCCAACTAATCGAATTGAGATTCAACGCCCGCCTCAATTCAAAGGTGTTGGTCAAGCACTATTAAATTTCGCAAGAATTAGAAGTGTTGAGTTAGGGTATGAAGGTAGAGTTGGGTTGCATTCCTTACCAAGGTCTGAAGGATTTTACGAAAAACAAAACATGTTGAACTGCGGATCTGAAGAAGACTATGATAATTTAGTTTATTTTGAGTATGGTGCATTGAGACGAAGATCAGGTAAAAATTTATGAATCACCAACAGCAAAATAATAATTTTGAGGCAAACGAGTCAATAACAACCCAAGAAGCTGTAGATTTACTTTTTGGTGAAGGATGGCTTGATGAGGCTGTTTGCATCGAAGATGAAGCAAATTGCACTATCGGCGCTGGTTTGGATTGGGGTAGTGCATTAGCACCTTTAATGCTCAATCTTCCTTTATTTGGTCGTCTATCAACGCTGCGTGTATCTCTCAACCGCGAAGTTAGGCTAATAATTGAAACATGGGATTTAGGTATAGGTACAACTTCTGCAACAGAGACTGCAAGGGCACGCATTAAAGAGCGGTTGCTATCTCCTACGCCTGAATTGGTACCTCGCTTAAAAGCTACTTTGTTACAAAATGATTTATACGGTGAAGAGTTTATATCTAACCGCGAAGCCCTCAAATCACTACTTGCAGTACTTCTTACTGATTCTGATAGAGAAGAAATTGCCGATAAGGCTGCTAATTCAATACGCACACAAGTTATGTCGCAGGTAAATTTTTCCGAAAAACTTTCTGCATAAGGGGCTTCCAAAGAATAAATTATTCCAAGAAAAACAAGAGGCAGGATGAATTAAAGAATGACAATCATTTTAAGGGGGAGAAAAGGGATCGTTTTTGTATCAATATCCTAAAGTCAATAACAGTAATGGCATATCAACAAGCAAACGCTTATTTTTTAACCATTGACGACCGAGTAAAACTTCAGGTACTCCATTACCTGCATAAACAGGAATATCAAACACCTCACCATCAATTCTGACTTTTCCAGCATAAATATCAAAGTTAGATACACCTCTTGCCATCAGCATACTTCTTTCGCCTAAATATTCCCAATCAAATCCCTCCAAATCCTGCTTGTCAAGAGCTAACCAATCAGAAAACCCCGTATCTAAAACTGCATCAATTGGTAATTCAAATCCATCAAATGCAATCAATTCAATTTCAAAAATTAACTCCTCTCCATCACCAAACCTTCCTGATATCATATTGTCCCAGCAACTCCAGTCTCGTTAATTTTAAATATAAAAACGGGACATTTTGGGTGCTTTTGAGATGACATTTTAATAGCAGTCATCTCATCTAATGCAACAAAATACTCACCGCTTTCTGGTTCGACTGCCATGTACCAGTTGTAGTGAGTTTTAATTAGTTCGGGTTGGACGAGATCGAAAATGGGTTTGCAGCGCTGGTAAAACTCATCTTGTTTTGCTTTCCATTGGGCAAATTGTTCTTCTGTCCATTGGATTTCGGGGAATATTCGTCCCCGACGGGCAACACGGGTATGTTTAGCTTCGGTCATGGTGTGACTTAAAAAATAATAATAAGATAATATCTATATTAAACCGCGTCTACCTTGAAAACCATAGTTTTTTGGAATTAGAGTAAAGTTCAGAACTCAAGCCACGACAGAATAATACACTCTCCTTAAAAACTCCAGGTTTCAAAATGGACGGGGTTTAGAACGGATTCAGGCAGGCTCTGCACAATTAATAAATATATTTTCAATAAAATTATATTTGACCGCAGATAAAATTATCTATTAATTGCTTAATTGATAGATAATTTGAGCAAACAGTGTTTTATTAAAGTTAAGTAACTGGATGATACAAATTTGTTTTCTCATTAAATTCCCAGCCAATACCAGAAGTATCTTTACGCTTACACCAAGCAAAAAAAGTGCTGCTGGTTGACTTTCTCTTTCGTTGCGTAAACTTTCTGGAGTTACCCCCAACCTTGAGGCTAAACTTTCTTCCGGTATTGGCTGAACTTTAACAGATTGACCTTGATAATAGTAATTGCTGTTGTATGATTTTCCTCGCCGAGGTTTATTATTAATATTACTTTGAAGCTGCATAATTGCCTCGGTAAACTGAGTCAACCGATTATTTATCGAATCGATTTTTTGCTCTAAATCATATATACGTTTAGTTGATGAAGTCTCGTTACTATTTGAGGAACCCGACAACTGGAATTCTAAATTATCTAGCAAGCGAGCAAATTACTGAAGTCCTTGCAAAAATTAGTTCTCCCCTTCAAACGTCCCAAACCACGGCAAGCACTGACGTGCAATTCAATTTGAGCGAATTGAAGTTGCACCAAAAATGAAAACTACCACTAATTCTAGACTAAAAGCCAACCAAACAAGCGCAAAACCTGCACCACAACAACAGCAAGTCAGCACAGTAAAAGACGAAGCGGATTACTACGACACAATTGCAGAGATGGCGCTCTTAAAGTCGGACTATTTCCACATGCAGTACAACTATTAAGCCAAATCTACCCTCACAAGCCGACTTTCACCCTTGGGCTGAACCTGGACACTCATTGGACAGCCTTCTACATAGACTGTCTGTGTTCGCGGAGCGTCTCTACGAGACGCTCCATGAATATTTCACTTCGGTTGCTGTCCAATGAGTGAAAGAGCGTTTGTGAAACCCCTCCTCCACCAGTTGTCAACCTTGTCGGCAGTGGTTTTTCATATCAGTAGGAACAAATCATGACTCAAGCAATAGAACGTTCAATCAACCAACTCACCCTCAAAGAGCTATCCCTCGATGCCGCCAAACTCTGGGGAAAAATCGAATCCGCTTCTGAGTTAGGGGAAGAGGGCAAAGTTGAGGAACTTCTCCAGAACCTCATAGCAATCCAGGATGGCATGGAAACCAAAATTGATGCGATCGCCTGGGTTGTCGATCAGCTAAATCTTGATCTGGAAGTATGGGAGGAAAGAAAAGCACGGGCAATCGAACTCCACGATAAGGTGATTTTACGCCGGAAGACCCAACTTGAACAAATCAAACGCACTCTCATCCACCTCCACAAAATTGGGCTAATCAACGACAGAAACCTCGGCAAGGAAAGGGTAATTGAAATCAGGGATAACCCAACCAAAGTAGCTAACTTACTAGTAGAGGTAGATGATGAAGATTTTCCTGATGAATTTAGAGTTATTAAGTACCAAGCTAATAACAAGGCAATTCTAGAGGCACATAAATCTGGTAGAGATGTGAGCAACATTGCTGAAATGGCTGTCGGAAAGCAAGTACGATTTAAAATGCAATCAGGTGGAAAAGCCCGCAGTAAGAAAAACCACAACTAGTGGCTACCCACAATAATGCATCAAAAATAAACAGATTAGACTTTCATTTTCACTTATAAGATTTTTAAAAAGATGGTTAAGAGTAAAGTCTTAACCATTTTTATTTTTTTTAAAGGCTATAACTCAAGTTCGTTTTCCCATTTATTAGCCAGTCTATTAGCTATATTATTTTGCAACAGTGTCATGAATGTTTTGATATCTTTCTACCGTGCTAACACTAAGAATTCATCCCCAAAAAAGGACACAACCAGCAAATTGTCTTCGACTGCTTGAACCAAAAGTTTAGTCAAACCAGAGGTACTACCCATGCGATCGGGACAAACCCCTATAACTACATCTTGTAATATAAAAAATTTTGGTTTTGATGTAATATCAAATCCAATAGAGCAATATTGTCCTCTTTTTTTTGAAAACACCACAAAAGCTGACGCTTGATATAAGCAACAACTGGTATATCGCTTCATAAACAACCAGTTAAAGTTATATCAACAAAAGTTAAAACAATGGAATTAGCACAGTTTATCCTAACAGCAATCCTCTACATCCTCATCTACGGATTTTCTACTCTCTTTATTTTCCAATTCATACTAGAAATATCTGTCGCCTTTGAAAAGGACTGTCGCCGTAATACATTTATAAAACACACTGTAAGCAAAAGCGAAATCTTAACTGAAAAATCCCAAATTAGGATATCTAACAACAACAAAAATCAACTATCTACAACCAAACCGATAACTGTTCAACAGTTGAGAAAAAAATGCTCACAAGCTGGAATAAAATGGAGTTACGCTATCCAAGAATCTAAAACAGATAAGAAACGACATCTCAATCGAGAAGAAATGTTAATAGCCTTAACCCAGATTAAACAGTCAGCATAATAAAAATATAAACTGATAGTAATTCATTCTACTATCAGTTTATATAAAATGGACAAGTACTGTATTTTTTGGCTAATAAAAAATTATAGTAAGGACGCATCACCCTTAATTTTCACTCATCCAAATTATAGACAATAAGCAATGATAAGAGGTGTTTATGGAGAGATGGAATTGTGGAACAACCTAACTGCTGCTCAAGCAGAATTAAAGAAATTTAACCACAGATACCCCAATATGCATCTTTTGGGTAAAAGAACGAAATGGCAAATAATCATCCCTACAAAATTATTCCTGACAGAATTACCAAACTACTAAAAGACCAGATTTTTGTCTTTGGCAGCAACACAGAAGGAAGACATGGCGCTGGAAGTGCTTTATTTGCGCGACAGTACTGCAATGCAGAATACGGCAATCCCCAAGGACGGCAAGGACAATCCTGGGCGATCGCAACCAAAGACCTAAATAAGGGTATCCGGTCAATTCCCCTTCCCCAAATCAAATCCCAAATTGAGAAACTAGTCGAATATGCAAATACTCATCCTGAACTAGAATTCCTAACAACCAGGATTGGATGCAACCTTGCTGGATACACCGACTTAGAGATAGCTTCCCTGATTGCAAATTTCAATCTTCCTCCCAATATCTGGCTGCCCCAGGAGTTTGTTGATTGCCTTATCGAAGATAAACCAACCCTAAAAGTGGCATTTACAGGAAACAGGCATCAAAAATTTGATGAGTCGGGATGGAAGCAGGTACATAGCCGACTTGAAGGCATGATTGTTCGTGCTTGCGTTCGCGCACTTGAATGGGGATACAAACGCATCCAGTTTTATTCGGGTATGGCACTAGGAATCGATACCGCTGCCACAGAAATAGTCTTGGGGCTAAAGGGCAAATACCCCATTGAAATAAACCTAACTGCTGCCGTACCCTGCACCAATCTTGAACTTGCATGGAATAAATCCGACCAAGAGAAGTACTACCAGTTGTTATCCCAATGCGACAGTATCAAGTTTGTTTCTAACCTGACCTATCAAGAAGCAGGTGGCATTAAATATTTAAATGCTCGCAACCGTTGGATGGTTAATCAAATAAAAAATGCCCACGACATGATAATTGTAATCTGGGATGGACAACCTGGAGGAACAGCTAATTGTATTGCTGATGCAACAAAATTAAACCGCCGAATCATAATTTATAACTGGGTTGACAAAAATTACAAAAAGTTAGGGAATTGGTGAGAAAGAATGAAAGTAAAACCCAAAAATATCGACCTTAACACTCCTAGTATGGTTATCAACACAATCTTCGAGTGGAAAGGAGCTTTCTAACGACTACGAACAATTGAATCCCAAGATTTGGACATCCAAGTGCGCTCTGAAAATTTACAGAATGTATTCAATGCCCGTAATTGTTATCTGCTCGGACTTGGATAAATCAGATACAGGAACCTCAATAACTAACTCATGTGAAAGAGTAGCGACTCTCATCTGGAAACAATATAAAGAGGAAATATTGGGTAACAATCCTGGATTTGTCTTTATCGAACATTATCCTCGGTACAATCAAAATTGGCGGGATGCAAAAGAAACATTCTGCTTAGTACAATTCAATTTCGATGGCGTAAAATTCTCGCGTCCTCGGTGGACTCCCCTTACTCCAAACACAGTTATTACACTTATCAATCAACCAAGTAACTCCAATCAGGATGAATAAAATAGCAGCACGGCGCGAAGTCTGCCACGGTAAGTACGGGAAAAGTGAGACCTAAACCTTAAGCCAAACAGGAGGTTAAACAACTAGCACATATAAACCCTTTGGATAAGTAGTGGAGTCGTGAACAATTAAACTAACACAAATTAAATGTGAACTGTAGTAATACTACGGCATAAGCTAGTGCTTAAATTAAGTGGTGCAAGGAGTGAAACTACTCCTTTATAGAGGTAGTATTTAAATACTGCTTCTATTTTTTTAGATTTGACAAATTTATTTAATGAAGATACAAATATAAAATAGTATATAGGTATGAGAAACATGGAAAATTTTTCAATAGAAGAACTCAAAAGTATAGCCCTCAGTTTCAAAGATAGAAAAAACAAATTTCCCACGCCCAAAATATTTATTCAAGAGATTAAGTGTGGCATTACATTTGACCGTGAAGGTTCAAAAGACGAGATAATAGTAGCTTTTTACAGCAATCATTCAATAGATGAAGATACTTTAGCTCTTAAATTAAATAATTTCTTAGAAAAACAGCCAGAAGAGTTTGAAAAACTCTACCTGGCAATTGAAAAATTCTGGGAAGTTGAGGTAGTAGGTATTCAGGAACGATTAAAAGAACTTAAACTAATTCCCGTATGATAAGTAGGTCAGCAGAAATATTTGTCGTTGAGACAAGGCAGTTATGCTAAAGGGAAAAAGATTTTAATACCTTAATCTTTATTCACATAGTTGTGTTTATTTGTGCTTTCCTATTTAGCGCCAAAGCCCAAAGCCGTTAGTTCAATATTTTTTACAAACAGCGCAGTTGAGCCGTAAGTGATTCAATTAACCCTTCTGCTTCATTCTTGCCAATATCTTCTAAAATGGCAATCGCTTCTTTCAGGTTAATTTGACAGTCTTCTGAATATCCTTGCATCGTATCTTCCATAGCATGATTTAAAGTATACTCACCTAAATCAGCGACTTCGCGGTGGAATAACCAATATGTTAATATTACCCGCAATGCCAGCTTATCAGCTAGGGTAAGTTTCTCTAGCGTCGTGCCGAAATACTCGACAAGTTGGTCAATTGGATTCGTCTGGATATAATATGTAACGCACTTGCTCATCTTGATAAACTCCCTAATTTTTTCTCGAAAATACCACCTACTCAGTAGCCCAGCGCTCTCGGCTAAATACCTGAAAAACTGTACTAGTTCCTCTTTGCCAAATAACCCTGACGGTAATTGCCCTTCTTCAGCTTCGTAGCCTGACGAGGTGTCCACTGCTTGATAGCATCTACCCTACCCGCGTGGCGCAACTTCTCTTCATAGATAGTATTGCCCGTCAGTTTTGCGATCGCAGTAGCTATAACAAGCGCGCAACGCTCCGGCTGGCTGGAAACCTGTTCTTCTGCAAACCGCACCACCACCCAGTTAGCTTCGACAAAGCACTTGTTGCGATAATCATCCTCCCCAACACAGTGGGTAGGTTTTCCCGTCGCAAACGATATCGGCTCATCAACTTCAACATCTAGGTGTAGCCCAGTAGTAGGTTCAACAATCAAAAAGTCAGCCGTGTAATGTAAATCGTGCCCCGTCGGTAACATCTTCTGTTGGGGTAAAACAAGTCCCTCACCAAAGTAATGCTTCAAAACATTCTCAAATAATTTCTCACTTGCACCTATAGGAGCATCACCCGTACCCGAAGGTGCAGTCACGGGAGCAAATTTATTATCTCTAACCAATTGGGGGACAAATATTTGGGGAAAAGACGGAACTGGTAATGACGATTTAGTCATGCTTGTTAATCAAAACTTTAAATAATAGGCTGCAACTTTACATATTCCTCAAATAAGAAATAGTGTTACACTCAGTTTTACAGCTATGCAGAAGTAATTTAAACCAATAAATGTTGGATATTTTTTACAACTAAAATTGGATGCAGATTAAGAGTCAGATGGAAGACAATGTACCAAAAACACTCCGGACAAAGTATGTACAGCTTCCAGATACTCGAAGGACTGATTCAAGAAGAATATCCCTTAATCGCCTGCGAATCTCCCCTCCAGGAAAGACTGCGCCTGCTCACCCATATCAGCCAGTTCTGCCAAACCACTGGAAATAAATGCTACCTTTGGAACCTGGGAGAAGAGAGTATCAAAGAATTGACAGTAAAAAATTCAAAATTAGCGATTGGAGAATTTAAAGGCTACATTCCCAAACCAAAACATAATAAAGAAGATTATTTTCATCTACTCAATTTTTGGAAAGAATATCAGGAAAATGGGGTATTAATCGTCGAGAATATATACCCCTGGATTCAAGAAAATAGTTTCCCAGAAGCTGAATTTTTATTAATATCAGAGTGGATTAAATCTTCACTGATTAATATTAAACTTTATAACCAAAATACTGGTAAAGTTGCCCTACTTCTCGGAGCAACTGCTGATATTAGTAGCGATATCGCCGCCGAAATTCCTATCTGGAAACAAGATTTACCTGATGTCGGAGAAATTATCAAATCACTCACTCAAGGCTGTGTACTACCCCCAGAATATGCAGACACAGACTACCTCACAGTAGCGATCGCCGGAATGGGGTTGTATATATCAGATATACTTAACCTGCTGGCATGTATTAGAAAAACCACAGATTTCAGTAATTCAGGATCTGTAGCGCAATCCCTCCTCAAACAGAAAATTCAACTCCTCAACCGCCTCTATGATATTGAGTTCCTACCCCCACCCAAAGTCCAACTCGGTGGGTTAGAACTTATGCAGGAGTCATTCAAAAAATTCAAAAGGCTGCTTACCCCCCGCGCCAAGCAATATAACCTCAAAGTACCCAAAGGTATTATGCTAGTAGGACCACCAGGGACGGGTAAATCCCATTCGGCAAAAACCTGCTCCCAGAATATGGGCATACCCTTGATAATGGTCGATTGGGGCAACTTCCGCAGTTTCGGCTCTCTCGCTGAAATCAAACTCGAACGATTGCTCAAATTAGCCGATAAATTGTCACAAATAATACTTTATTTTGACGATTTTGATAAAGGTTTTGCCGGTGATGATGACCTAGCTAAACGATTAGCGGGTAAGCTATTAACATGGATGCAAGAAAGACAGTCAGATGTATTAATTATAGCGTCCGTTAACCGTATGGAGTGGTTGCCGCCAGAGTTAACCCGCGCTGGACGGTTTGACTACCTATTCAAGATAGACCTGCCGAACAATGGGGAAAGGTATACTATCTTCAAACTGCACGCCGCTCGATTTGACAAGCGATTCCGTAATGGCGGCGACCCTTGGGACTCAGAACAGTGGCGCAGAATACTTAAAGCTACCAATAGGTGTGTAGGTGCTGAAATCCAGACAATTGTCGAACGCGCCGCCAGTACAATATTCTATGAGACAGTAGCAGAAAATACGCATAATCCAAGCGAACTTCCTCCACTCGAACTAACCATCGAAGCACTGTTAGAAGAACGCCGCCAGATGAACCCTCTTGCCATTCGAGAAGCTGATAAAGTTGAGTCGATGCGGAATAAGGCAGACCAACAAGCTTTACCATCTAGCCCCCTCGATGAGTCTAAATTTGCTGTTGGTAACATTGATATTTTCGGATAGCAAACATTATAAATTAGTTCAAAGTTTCCAGAAATGTTTGGGAATCAATGCAAGCATACCAGCTCATAATAAACCTCTTGGTATGCGGGAAACGAGCGTGTTAGCACGACCTGGAAGGAAAGCAACTCATGCAGTTTTAACTGCATTAGATCTCCAATTGAATGATAGAAATCTAACCACTTTACCACTTGATTTATCTAAAATTATGGAATTCACAAAACAAACCAATCAAACTAAGCGATCGCAAACTCCAGAAAAAAGCCTATTCTTCAAAATTCTGAATTTCGCTGGACCAATTGCTGGCTTTACTGCTGCTCTCTCACCCCTAGCACTCTACTTTTGGACTTGTCAGCCCCAGTATCTACCGATTGGTGCAAGCTTTACTACCAACAATCAAACCTTCCAACTAGAGGTAGCAAGAGAAAATAAGGAACTATCCAAAGGACTCAAATTCCGCTCATACTTACCTAACAACCAAGGGATGCTATTTGTTATCAACAAACCCGAAGCAATTAGCTTGTGGATGAAGGATACTCACATCCCCCTAGATATGATATTTCTCAAAGATGGAGAAATTAAACATATCGTCAGGAATGCACCACCCTGTACAACGAGGGAATGTCCTAAATACAATTCAGTTCATCCTGTAAATCAAGTAATCGAATTGCCCGCAAATAGCGTAGATTCTCTAGGGTTAAATAACGGGAAATTTATAAAACTAAATATTAAATAGTCTCAATTCATCATCAAAGAACATATTAGTGGAGGAAGTCGGAAAAAAGTGACCAGCCTTCCGGAGTAAAAAGTCGCTCTTGTATCGTTCGCGCCTAGGTCTCCCTTTGGGAGAGGATCTAGAAAACAAGGCTAGTACAGCATGGCGGAAATAAACCACCCATTCCAAATCGCCAAAAATTCTGCCCTATAAGCTTTTTGACTTTTGACTTTTGACTTCCGCCTTGCGGTACTAGTCACTTTTTTTGCCTTAATGTATTAGCAATAATCAGGTATTCAATCCCTAAAAGCAAAGTTGCTTTTAGGGATTTTACTTTGCTTCAAAATAGGGTTGAGATACATTATTAACTTTGTCAATCCAACTATATTTGAAATTTGCTGCAACACTTTATAGGCAAAGATAACGTCAAAACTTAAACAATTAATCGGATGTATCCGAATTACTACCACCCATAGAATAAACACATAAGCCGCAAAGCTTTTAAGAGTTTTAAAAAATACCAATTCTCCATTAGGCTTTGCTCTTCTCGTAGGGTACTTTGCCGGGACTAAAATACCCAACGTCGTTCTTTTTGTTGAAATTAGCTCTCATAAATTCATAATTACGCGCACATGAGAACAAACTACGACCCAGATTACAATAACAACTACACATCATACGAACAAGAATACGGATATCCCGCACCAGTACGTCGCCGCCGCAATTGGAAAGAAAATGGCACAATCGCCGGTTTGATGGTTGTTGGTACCGGATTGATGCTTGTGGATATTTCAATCCACAACATGCTTATGGCATCATTAGCGTTCGCTACTGCCGGTGTCGCATTAATGCCCAAAGAAGCAAACAGCCTGCTTTCCAACTTTGAAAAATGGCAGCGCAAGTACGGCGTAAACATTTACACAATCATGTTTTGCTTAGTGGGTGCGGTATTTCTACTGGATATGTCAGTTGCACCCGCCAGCGCCCAATTCATGAACAACGCTGAAAAATTCTTCAAAGATGCCAATTACTTCCCCGGTATAGATCAAAAAGTAACTGGATTCATCTTCGCAGTACTGCGCGGTCTGTTCCTTATCTATCTTGCTATCGGTCTTATTCGGGTGGTGCAAGCAGCAAGAAATGACGAAGATTGGCAGACCATTGCCCGTACCCCAATTATCATCGCCATCACCGTAGTTGTTGGGGACATTCTTTCAGGACTCGTCGTTGGTGGCGGTGGCGCAGGAGGCTAATCAAATCATGAGAGGAGTGGTAAAAAACCACTCCCAACCCAAAAAGCAATGCCTAGAGACAGAGAATTCCGTACCGTCAACCAAGTCTTAGGCGACCAACCTCGGCTCGGTCCATTTCCTGCCGACCAAATTGTTCCTTGGAGTGCGATCGCACTCATTATGTATTTCGTAGTGAAGGGATTTCTTCAAGCAGGATGGCTGGCAACGGGAATATCAATCACCTGGGGATGGGCAACCTGGTGGACGGTCACATCAAATAAAGCCTTCTTAGGTAAGTTTGTCGGTACTCCCCGCATCACTCGCGGATATAAACCCTTCGTCTCACTGGTGAATCCACCTTCCTCACCAACAAGAAAACCCAAACGCAAAAAGCGCAAATAATCTTCAATTGTCAATAAATATTAACGCAGAGAGTTATCGTCATGACTTCAACCAAACCCAAGAAGCCAAAAGATAAACTTGGCAGACAATCCCTCGAAACCGAACAACTTGGGGTAGTAAAAGGTCTCACGCCATTTGAGGATATTACCCACTTAGCAGGAATTGCAAGTATCTCACTTGGCGGTCGTAAGAATGTTGGCGCAATCATTCTCAAGAAAAAGGAAGATATTCAAATTAGGTTTTGCTTTGATATCCAAGGGATTCACCCATCCCTTCCAGAAGAACAAATCCTACCTATATTTGAAAATATCGAGGGTGGACTCAAGGAACTACCCGAACGCGAAACCCTAACAATCCACATTGGTTCGTTTACCGATGATACCTTTCGGCAACAAGAGCTAAAGAAAGTCGAAAAACAGTGCGATCTCGAACAGCTAACTCTACTAATGAGGTCAGAACGGCTACGGGCAAGGGAACTCACACTCGCAGGGGTACGTAAAAATAAATTCCTCCGCTTCTGGTGTACTTATACCGTACTTGCAGCTGAAAACAGCAAAAGCAACGACCCCATTGAAAAAACTATCAAGCAACTGCAAACATACTGGCAAGGATTTACTGGAGAAATTCATGCTGTCAGGCACCAGCGCATTGAAACTATTTTAAAAGATAGCTTCACATCTGGATTTCAAATGTGGGAGCAAATTATCTCCAACACAATGGGGTTAAGCGCCAAAGTACTTACAGCAAGCGATATCTGGGAAGTTATCTGGAATCAATTTAACCGTAGTGAAGTACCCCCCATCCCCAATCGCCTTATCCTTGATGAAACAGGACTCAAAGAAGAACAAACAAGCGATTTCCATATCAAACACTTAGTCCTGGAAAACGAACAATCGGTTCCCTTCCTCGACCGCAGCTGGGTCAAACTCCAAAACAAGTATATCGGTGTCCTACAATTTAGCGAAAAACCTCAAGGCTGGGTTGATGAGTACGACCAACTACGATACCTCTGGGAGGTAATTTCTAAAGAGAAAATCTCTGATACCGAAATTATCTGCCAGTTATCCAAAGCTAACCAAGGACTAGCTAAAACTGCCCTTCAGCGCATAACCAAACAGTCAATCACCTCCAGCGCCATGTCTGCTGATAAAGGCTCTATTGATGTCAAGGCAAACATGAACATCGAGGAGGCTGTGCGGGCACAAGAAACTATCCTATTAGGTTCTATACCTATCCACACGGCGGTTGTCTTCTGTATTTATCGTAGCAGCCGTCAAAAACTTGATGAAGCTTACAGATATATCTCCAGTTGTTTCCTACGACCGGCAGTAGTTGATAGAGAAATAGAATACGCATGGAAAACCTGGTCGCAAACAGTACCTATTATTTGGGAAAATTTACTAACAAAACCGTTTAATCGCCGTCTCCCCTATTTCTCTTCTGAAGTACCGGGAATTATGCCCCTAGTACGTACCTCCACAGGCGATAAATCTGGGTTTGAGCTTATAGCCGAAGAAGGAGGAACCCCCGTACATCTCGACTTGTACACCCAGCACAAAAATCTTGCAGTCTTCGGTACAACTAGGGCTGGTAAATCTGTACTAGTAGCCGGGTTATTAACACCAGCTTTAGCTCAAGGTATCCCCGTCATCGCCCTGGACTATCCCAAACCAGACGGTAGTTCTACTTTCACAGATTATACGCAGTTGATGGGTGAAGAAGGTGCTTACTTTGACATCACTAAGGAGGCAAATAACTTATTTGAACTTCCCGATTTGAGGGGATACGAACCTGAGCTGATCAAAGAGCGAATGACTGATTTCAAGGAGTTCTTGAAATCAACGCTTATGACAATGGTGCTTGGTACTAACCGAGCTAACGTTAGTCCCACGATGATATCAAATATTGAAAGTATTCTGACCCTTGGGATTGAAACTTTCTTTAACGACGATGATATCAAATTACGATATAAACTTGCTTTTGAATCAGGTGTAGGAACACCTGAGTGGAATGATATTCCAACTCTCCAAGATTTCTATAATTTCTGTTCGCCTGGATATATCAAATTAGATTCAATTGCCAATAACAGTAAGGATATTTTAGATGCACTTGACCAAATTAGACTGCGGATAAAATTCTGGCTAAATTCAAGAGTAGGTCAGTCAGTTGCTAAACCATCTAGTTTTAGAACAGATGCTCGGCTATTAGTATTTGCCTTGCGATCGCTAGGGAGCGAAACAGACGCAGCAATACTTGCACTCTCAGCATATGCAGCCGCCCTACGTCGAGCATTGTCGAGTAAAGCATCGATTTTTTTCCTAGATGAAGCGCCGATTCTCTTCAACTTTGAAAGTATAGCCGAACTAATCGGCAGACTCTGCGCTAACGGTGCAAAAGCTGGTATCAGAGTTATTTTATCAGCCCAAGAACCGGAAAGTATCTTCCAAAGTAAATCTGCTCCTAAAATATTCGCCAACCTTACAACCCGCCTTATAGGACGGATTCAAACATCAGCAGTAGACCCATTTATCGCCAGATTTAAATATCCATCAGAAATTATTTCTCGTAACAGCACAGAAGCTTTCTTCCCCAAACGCGAAAGTATTTACTCGCAGTGGTTGCTTGACGATAATGGCAAACTAACTTTTTGTAGATATTATCCAGCTTATTGCCTGCTTGCTGCTGTTGCTAACAACCCCAACGAGCAAGAATTACGTACCCTATATCTCACCAAATATAAACAAAATCCCATGTTGGGAATGGTTAAATTCTCTGAAGCATACGTAGGGATGATTCGCCAAGAAGAACCAACAGAAGAAACCAAAGAGCTATTAAATTCAACTAATAAAAAATTCGTAATAAACGTACAACCTATAGAACAACCAACAGAAAATAACCAAGAAGCATTAAATTTCGGTGATAAAAATCCCGTACTAAATGTACAAGCGATAGAAGAAAAACTAACAGAATAAATCCCTAAAAAAGTGGCTAAAAGTAACCAAATTTAAGACTGAGTTATCACTGCCACATGGACAAATACACGAGTAAATTATGAAACAACCATTCAAGTTTAAACCCAAAAAACGACTAATAATCGGCTCGGTAATTGGGGTATGTATTTTTCTTGGAACAGAACCTGTACTAGCCCTCTCACTAGATGTTAATAGTTTCTTTAATGAATTATTGGGCGAACTCAATAGCTACTTTGAAGAAACTAAAGGCGAACTCACCGCTGCCATTAATCAAAGTTGGGGTGGGATGAAAGGCGAAGCCAAAACTGCTATTAAGACTGGCAGTATGGATATGCCAGACCCAGTAAACTCAGCCGATAAGTTGAAAGAGCAACTCTTGGGCAAGGGTAACTGGAACGAAAGTAACACAGTTGAAGGTGCTGTAGGTGCAGGCAACGAACTGGAACGGGAAACCACCCGCGCCACAGTTGAAAGTGTCCTGGGGGAAAAAGGGCAAGAACGTACCAAAAAGGAAATTGAAGCAACCCAACAAACAGTAGCCTCGGCGCAAGATTTGGCTAACGAAGCGCAAGGAATGGATGCTTCACAAAACATCCTCAAGGTGATTGCTGCTCAAAACGCCCAGGTTGTCTCAATGTTGGGACAATCGCGCACTGACGGACTGCAACAGCGGCATGACTCACAACAAACTAACTTGATGCTATCTCAAATCGCCGAACAAGGTGCAAGCGATCGCCGCCGTCAAAATCTGATGATGGACGGTATTACCTCCCAGTACATAGAAATTAGCGGGTTTAGCTCTCTCAAAACTACTGCTGGTAAGTAATTTGCTTTAATCAATTAGTCATCTCTGATTGCAGAGATGACTCCCTACAAACGTATAACACAAGTGCCCATGTTAGACCATCTAATAATTGCCACTGACCCATATTTTGGACAAGACATCCTCCAAAACGCCGCCGGGGGAGCGCAACTAGTAGCTGAGGGGTTTAACGAACTCTGGCAAGAAACCCTCAACGGAAATTTATATGGTGCAATGTGTAAGGTCGGTCAGTTTTTCGCCCTCGCCACCCTCACTCTATATATGGTGGAACTTGGTAAAAACTTCATCAACCAAGAAGACATGAAGGCGTTATCAAGTTGGATATGGCCCATCATAGTCATTGGATTGCTAGCAAACAACGGCACTTTACTTAGAAGCGGAACCCTTACAGTCAGAGGGTATATCAATAATGTCAACAACGATGTACTCAATTTTACAGCCGCAGGAGCAAACCTTGAGGTAGCATTCAACCGCGCAGTTGGAAATATCGCCCTTCAACAGCAAGTCGGAGGCGCGATGGAAAGATGTCGGTCGATTCCGGGTGGTACTGGTGATGCGATCGCCTGTCTCCAACAAGCCGAACTTGAAATCAAAAAGTCTGCACCAGGCTTATTCAAGGGAGAAGCACCTAGCGAAGGAAGTTGGGAATTTAACCCCCTTAAGTCCCTATCCGACGCTAAAGACGCACTCTCAAATCTTTCTCCCGGTCAAGTGATAGAAAAAGTCGGTAACACAATCACCAGTACCATCGGCTCAATGATAACTGGTTTTGTCGCCGTCATATTACTTGCCCTAAATAATGCCTACCAGTGGGGCATTGAATTTACGATGCTGTTAACCGCCCTTCTCGGTCCGCTTGCAGTTGGTGGTTCATTACTCCCGTTTGGCGCTAAACCAATCTTTGCCTGGTTAACTGGCTATTTTTCAGTCGGCATCGCAAAACTTTGCTTCAACATCATTATCGGTTTGTGCGGACAACTAATTGCAAATTCCGAGCAAAACCAGCCAATGATATTTCTTCTTTTCGTTGGGTTGGTTTCTCCTATCCTGGCATCATCTCTGGCGGCTGGCGGCGGACTTGCTGTTTGGTCAGGATTGGGTAAAGCCGCATCGTTTGGATCTCAAGTTGCAGCTCCCATCGCTACAGCCGGAGCAAGCACAGCAGCAACAGTAGGCGTAAATGCCACAAAATTTGTCGCTGCAAAAGTAAGAAAAAAATAATCAACAATGCTCAAATTTAAACCAAAATCACAACCGCTTCGCCTACTCAGTTACGGACAATCTACATCAGCACCAGTCGCAATCGCAACTACAGTAGGCGCCTTCTCTGGCATCCTCTCTCTTCTATTACAATTTATCAATTTTGGGGCAACTTCTGCTAATAACAGATACATGAAAGCTATGACATTTGTCCAGTTAGAAAATGGAAGTACCAAAACTATCAAAAGTGTTGCTCCTGGAGAAAGAACTGACAAAGTTATCAACGATTTTGTTACTAATAGCTTAATTAAATTATTCAACTGGGATGGAGTTATCAATGAAGATGATAATGGAAATTTAGTCCAAAAAGTAGATAAAGGAATAGAAATTGAAACTGTAAATGGCGCTAGAAGAAAAATCCCCACCGATGTTTGGGAAGGGGCTTTCACACTATCTGAAAATCAAGATTTCCGCGCCAGCTTCCTCAAAAAACTAGCAGAAACAATCCCTGAAGGTATACTTTCCGGAAAAGGTACAGTCACTCTTGTAACCAACTTTGTCTCCAAACCACGTAAAATCGAACATGGGAAATGGGAAGTTGATGTTATCGGTAATTTAGTCACATTCAACGGTGAAAGAAATCTAAGTAAAGGCATTACTTTCAACAAAACAATTACCGTAGCAGCAATAGATAGCCCCCAAAACCCACCCGAAACTAGCGAGATAGCCAAAAAAATTTATAAAGCTAAAATGTCTGGTTTAGAAATAACCCAAATCGTAGATTACGAACTTGGTAAAAAGAGAAAATAATAATTTAGTTAAACATTGTAGCAATTAACTTGTAATATATGACACTAAATTTTGACGACGAAAATCAAGAAACTATTATTAGTAATAACGATAATTTAAATCAAAATAACTCTGTTGATGCACTTTTACCACTCGATGAAGATAGAGTTAAACCAACTGAATGTGAAAATGAATTAGAAAAAGAATCAACAGAAGATGATGATGAGGAGGAAAATCCCGCAGCCGTTCAAACCAAACATGATTTTGTAACCTCTCCCTGGTCGAGACTCGGCATTATTGGAGGTGCATTTGGAGTAGGTTTTTTACTTATGTTTGTCGTCCTCAACAGCATGATCAACGGTGGCAGCAACACTGCTCAAACTCCAGTTGCTACTTCCAACAACACTCCTACATCCGCACCATTTGAAGAGAAGGACGGGGATGCTTATGCAAAACTAGCTCTCCAAAAGCAACAGCAAGAACTTGAAGCACTCAACGGTAAAGAGAAAGAAACCAAAAAAAATAATACTGAAGGTGAAGAAACTCCAGACGGTAAAAACAGTAAAAAACAAATTCCTAACGCCAACACTCCCGCTTTGTCTACCACAACTCAAGCTAGGGTCACATCTCAAGAAACACCTCCCCCTCCGCGCAGCTACCGTGTATACCGGGAAGCAAATCCTGAAACTGAATACAACAGACCAAGACGCAGTGCAGTCCTTGCGTCCCGTCCCATCGAACCCTTACGCCCCACTGCAACTTTACCAAAAATAACTCTTCCGGTAAGTAGTAAAACCACAAAAGCAGCACCATCATCCAGCGAGAGTCGTACAGAAACACAGAAAGACCCCATAGCCGAACTCGAACGCCTCCGCAGTCTGGGTAATGTCGGTCGAGTTGAATATGGTAACAATACCGACAGCACTACTATTGCTAGCAGTAGAACAGAAGAGGAAGTTCCTTCTGATAATGAAACACCCCGCCGCCGCAACCGTCGCGGTGAAAATACAGTCGATATTACACCTAACAGTACACCCAACAACACAGGGGAAGTTGAAGAACTGCGCCCCCGATGGGAACCAACTAACGCTGTCGAGTTTACTACTTCTAAAAGCAAGCAAGCCCAACTTAGTTCTATTAATTACCTAACTGAAGAAGCCCAAATTTTAGAGGAAAGACAAACCCAATATTTAGTAGTAGGTTCTTCCACAAGCGCTACCTTAGTTACTCCTTTAATACTCACTCAAGGCAGCACAAACAGCAATCTCAGATTTGTAGCCCGCTTGGATGAACCAATCAAAAGCAACACAGGTGGAATAGCCCTGAGTGCTGGTACGCAAGTTGCGATCGCACTTATCTCTGTTGATAGTGGATTTAATATCACTGCTGAAGTAATTGCAATACTTAAAGATGGTACTGAATATCCCATCTCCCCCGGCGCAATCTCAATTCTAGGTAAAGGTAATAACCCCCTCATCGCCCGTCCCTACAAAGATAAGGGAGGAGAAATCGCTCTTTTTGATACCACTCTTGGCACTATCGCGGGACTTGCAAAAGTAGGAGAAATAATCAACAGACAAGACCAAACCACAGAAGACCTCCCCTTCGGTGGCAGCCGCACGCGCACCACAGGAAATAATCGCGATATCACAGGTGCATTTTTAGAAGGCGCTTTTGGCAAGCTATCGGAAACCATTACAAGCCGCACCCAACAAGCTACTAGTGAAATTACCAGCCGTCCAAACATCTGGTATGTACCTGCATACACCAAAATCTCTATTCTCGTCAATCGCTCCATCAAACTGTAACAAACCGTCATGGTAGCTAAATATTTATTCAGTTTAAGCTTACTTTTATCTTCGGCGATCGCGCTGCCTGCACTACCTATACAAAGTGCGACAGCAGGTATTGTCCGTCAAATAGAAGCATACATGGTATCGGGAGAAACCGCCCAACTACAAACCGTCAAGGTTTGGAACGGACATGGAGTATCAATTTCGTTTTACCGCACCGGGGAAGTTATTAAAAAAATCTGGTTGGATGACCCCTCCAAATTTGTAATTGACGTAGATGGCTGTCTGGAAGGATTGGGAAAATGTTCGTCCGAGGAAAGTGGAGCAGGACTTATTCATCTCCGCCGTATCGAAACAGTCAAAATACCCGGATTGCCACAAGCTAGTTATGGTTCGCACCTCACAGTAATTACTGAATCTGGAGGTAATAAAAAATCTTATCATTTCCAAATCATACCAGGCAGTGGAAAACCCGAATACAGCCAACTAGAAATTATAGGTGACTCAAGCAATAACCGGGAACCAGAAAAACCTTCATCTGATTACATTGCCGTATCTGATAGCAAATATATTGCCAAAGGAATGCAGGTTGCACTTGACAAACAGTGGATAAGCAGCAATACCCCACTGTGGGAAAGATTAACCAAACTAGTCGAGTTGCGACGCACAGGTGAAGAACTCACCATCGCTGCAACCAACACCGGGGTATCGATGAAATTAGTTGAAAAGCTCATGCTTATGGGTGGAAAACGCTTATTTTGAGATGCCCCTCCCAAACCAGTAGAAACAAATAATACTCAACAAATCCCAACCTACACCAGAAAACCTAGTTGTTGAAAAGTAGTAAAGATTATGGAAACCAAAGATTTTTTAACAGATAATCACACATTTCAAGTAATAAATATTACAACAGAAGCAATCCACCCGCAGACTAGCGCCATCCAAGTTAACTCGGAGATAGTCGCCATTGTTCCAGTTACAACCACGAATTACAACCCTCCTAAAAATGAACCAAGTAAGGGGTATCAATGGCGCACTACAAAGATGAATGTATGGCGCTACCTCATGGCTGCTGGTATGGTGGCAGGACTCGCCCTCCACGGGTTAATTAGATTCGGGGGTAGCTACAATATCGGCAGTCTCGTATTTGAGAATAAAGCTGTCGCAGCTACACCAACGAATGTTTCAAATTTGAGAGAAGTTACTAGTTCTATACTCCCTCCAGCACTAGACGCAAAGCGGCTTAGAGCAGGGTACTTCGGGAACACTTCGGTAAACCTCTCCCCGAATGATTCAAATTTGAATCATTCGAGCAAACAAGCTAAAACACCGAAAAAACAACTCCTTGCGGTCAAGTATATCAATGGGATGCCTGTCCCTGACTGGAGCAAGATTAACTTTGATAGCATGAAGTTTTCAAGTGCAGGGGAAGTTGAATTTCCTAACATTAAAGACTTAAAACTTAAAGGAAAGCGTGTTTGGAGCGCGGGACAGTCACTTGCTGAGGTAATGCAGTTGGGAGATTTTGAGGCAACAGAATTCAAAATCGAAAATCTTAACCTCAGTCAAATCTCAAAAATAACGGATACCAGCCTCAAAAATCTCAAACTATCAGACTTTGAGACACTCAAGTGGCAGTCACTCGGCGATTTAGCTTCAGCTATCCCAGGATTATCCAAATTAGAAGTTGCCGATATTCCCGCAATTGATGATTTAGTTAGTAAAGTGACAGGGGATGCAACAAGCAGCTTGACTGTAGGAGAAGCACTCGAAAGTTACCCCAAACTTGAAACCGCCGAACTTGGCAAATACCTCAAACTTGATAAATACAAACTCACCAGCATTCCCGGTATCGAAAAAGCCGCCCTCAAAAAGTTTAACAACTGGGAAAATACTATTATCGGCAAGGTTCCGGGATTGGGAAAAGTACCATTTGACCAGTTACCTGGAGTACCCGTACCCGATACCAGCTTTATCGGTAAGGTGGATGTGGTACTTAAAGAGGTAGAAAACGGCAGGTGGAAATCAATATCGGGTAGCGAGCAAGAAGGATTTAACGTCCCCTGCTACAACAAAAAATGCGCCCACATCGAAGTAGCTGGAAACGATAACCTAACTGGTGCGGCATGGATGTCAGGCAAGTTCCAAAAAGTCAAGGGTGGGTTCGGTATTCTCGGTGGTGTTAACGGCGGGAAAGAACCAACCGGAAGACATCCCTTCGGTAAATCATTCAAACAAGTTATCTGGGATGTCAACGAAGCTGACGGAAGTATAACTACTGCGATGTTCTTCCGTTTCTGCAAAACAATCCCCTTCGTTGGTCGCACCTGCACGCCCTACTTTATCGGTCCTGTTCCATTCTTAAACTATAGCGAGATGGACTCAATTATCTTAGGCACACCCCTGACAGTGCCTAAAAAACCAACTCTTTGACACTCCTCAGCTGTAATGCATGAGGATTCTTGCTTCATCCGTCCTCCCTAGATACCCAAATGCAAGCATTTAAATATCCCCGTTTGGATACGTCCACAAGCGTACACGGACTGCCCGACCGCGTTTGGAATGATTTACTGAATCTTTTTTCCTCTTTCCTACACTATGTCGCACGTTCGCCCTTGGCGTTGCCGAAGGCTAGCTGAGCATTGTAGCTGGGGAGTACCCAATATTGGCTATCTAGGCGTTTGATCGCAGTGCCGATTTAATTTTAGCATAAAAAGCCGTCCTATAAGGACGTGTGCGACTCGTTCGCTAGAAACCAGTACTATCAGTAAAAACGATGCGGCGATCGCATTTCTGGGAAGTGCTTTGTACCTAAGCCGAAGAAGGGCAGACTCTCCCTTAGGGTCAATCTCAAGTTTTCCTCAATTAACACCACAAGGATAAATATGCAATCCAAAAGTATATTTCTTCATACCAATTTTTAGTAAATATGAATAATTTATACCTGGCTCAAACCCCAAGCACTAAAGTTAAAACTGCTACAGAATCCTTACCTTCGTCTGGCTATGACTTCAGCAAATATACCAACCAACTGATGTCTCCCCAAGGACTAGCACTCGCCGGGGGGATATTAGGACTATTTCTCTTACAGATGTTTTCTGGAGGTAAAAAAGGCAAACTTGCCACTAGCTATTGGGGTGGGAGTCAAGAAACAAACCGCGCCAAGAAAAAGGCTATCAAGCAAGTCACTTCCCCCAAATGCGATTCGGCTAGTTTGTATATTGGAGTACACAGATACAAAAAACAAAAACTACCAAAGGGGAGTGGGGGAACACCCATGTACGTGCCTGATGTTCAAAGAGGTACAGCCGTCATTGGGGCACCCGGTAGCGGTAAATCTTTTTCGGCAATCAACCCCATGCTATATTCAGCAATTGACCAAGGGTTTGGTATCGTACTATACGATTTTAAATACCCCTCACAAGCCAAAATCGCTTCTTATGCTAAATCAAAGGGGTATGAAGTACACGTCTTTGCGCCAGGATTCCCCGAATCGGAGGTATGCAACCCCATTGATTTCTTGCGCGACAGTAGCGATGCTGAAACCGCACGTCAGCTTGCAACTGTGATAAATAAAAACTTCCGGATGTTGGGAGGCGCCAATGAGGACGCATTTTTTGGACCTGCGGGGGATCAACTCACCCAGGCAATCCTCATGCTCACCAAGGAGTTTGGCGAGTTCGCCGATATCATGACCGCAGCAGCAGTTCTATCGAGTGAAAAGATGGTCGAACGTTTGATGGCTGCGAGCCTCAACCCCTGGATAAGAATAGCTTTTGGTCAATTGTTTAGCTCTAGCGGATCGGAGAAAACCATCGCAGGTATCGCCGGTACCGCATCGCTCATGTTTACAAGATTCATGGCTAAGAACACTTTAGGCTGTTTTATCGGTCAGACCACTTTACCACTAGAGGTAGGTAAAAAACAGATGATTATCTTTGGACTCGACCGCGAACGCCGCGACGCAGTAGGTCCACTCATGACTTCTATTTTACACATGACCGTCGCTCGCAGTATTGCCAAAAAGAGGAAATATTCTGGTCCACTTGTGGTTAGCGTTGACGAACTACCGTCAATTTTTTTACCAGACTTGTTTAAATGGCTTAACGAGTCGCGTTCTGAAGGATTCTGTGGAATCCTCGGATGGCAAAACATGGGTCAGTTGGAGAAAATTTACGGCAAGGAAATCTCAAAAGCAATCCTTGGTGCGTGCGGTACCAAGTTTGTATTTAATCCTGGGGAAGAGGAATCTGCAAGGCTTTTTAGTGCTTATTTAGGTGAAGAGGAAATCAGCTACAAACAAAAATCCCGGTCAACTGGAGGGGGCAAAGCTTCAACATCTATCTCCGACCAGGAAAAAACTCGCAAGCTTTTTGAACCTGCCCAATTCCTCAAATTGCCACCTGGTAAATGTGTATTTATTAACCCTGCTTATGATAATAAAAAGGAAGGTTCTGTACCCTTATTAAAGACTATTAAAGTATCAAAATATCTTATTGGCTTGGAGGAAGAAAACGGAAATAATTGGGACAAGCTTATCAAGCAGCTAGCACGGAAAAGCACCCAAAAACGACCTACTCAAGAAGATTTAGATTTCAGAGTAAAAGAAGTAGATAAGCGTTTCCCCATTCCCCAAGCGCCCGTACAAGCTGGTAATTCACCATTACCTGTAGACAGTTATGCCGATTTTTTTAAATAATAAACATGATGAATAAAGAGATAATAAAAGAAATTAATAAATATCAAATTTTCTCGAAATGGAATTATCAATTTCCACCTTATGTGGAAGCTCATTATTTCGACAATATCCTAGTTTACCATTACGACCGCAATAGCCCAAATAATATTTTTTGCGATAAGTTATACCAAAATGGTGCTAAACCATCATTACTAATCATCAGATTTGATAATCAATTAGTGTTCGTTAAATATCAAAATTCAATACTTATCGATAGGTTTCCAACACCACCATGTTTGACCCTCAGCAACAACGAATAGCAGATAACTATCTTCAACTGGCTGATACTACTGGTAAAGCAGCCTTAGAATTAGCCAAAATCCTGATTGACACTTTTAAAAAAGTTCGAGAAATACTTAAAGAGAGGGAAGAAACAGATAAAATAGCAATTGAAGTTGGCAAAGATACCTACAACCTCGTACCCGATAAATCTACCCCTGGGGCTTACAAATGGGAAAAAGTAGATTTAAACCAGGGGATAGATGGTAGAGACACAGTTATCCTCATGCCAGATATGTACATGGATAATGTACGGTACACCATAGAGTTTGAGACACACAACGAACCTAGCGATTATCAAGCACAAACTCTCGCCGCCCGAATTGTACAAGATGTACCCGATTTAGGTGAAAATTCAAGCAGCGATTATGAACCAGCTATCAGGATAACTGCCTACACTGAATTAGGCAATAAAACTGTCATTTACGAGCAAGATTCGGAAGGCAAATGTCGAACAAATTTAATTACAGAAAATCTCTCCCAAGATGAAATTATGGATGTGGCTTACGAGCCACTCATAAAACTACTACCTCCTTCATCTGATATCGTTAAAAATTACCAAGATACTAAAAGTTTTATAGAAAAGAGTGAGAATTTTCAACCTGAAACTAACGTGAACAGCCAGCCATCTGATATTGAAAGCAGCCAATTTGACAATATATCAGCAGCAGCAAATGATATGCTTTCAAAAGTATTAAATAATACTAATTTGGAAGAAAATCCAACAGAGATAATTGCTAGTAGAGATAAAATTCAGTCAGGAGAATTTATTACAGTAGAAGATATACCCCCAGATGAAGAGACAATTGACTTTCTAGAAAATATAGATATTAGCAATCCTCCAGATTTTGATTATCCACCAGATGAAGATGAGCAAATTACTGCGATCGCTCAAAATCATGAGCAAGCTGAATTAACAGACAAAACTATACTAGAACCCAGCAATCAGATAGATAACCAACCTTTAAATGTTGAAAATTCTGAGTCCACACTATCAACTGTAGCAGAGTCAGCCGAAGATAACTTTGAAGAAGTTATCATCAATAATCTTCAGGAAGAGGTAGAAAATCAGGAGAATTATACCTCAAATGAAATAACAGTTACCAATAAAAAGAAACCTGTTGATTCAGAAAATCCAAGCGTAACTCCCAAAAAAGAAAATTTAGAAGAAGAGGAACAATACGCCGCTCAATACACTTACCAACAAGCAGCCAACTCTGAGGGGGTAGAACCACAAGCGCAACAATGGGCGCGTCAAGTAGAAGTACCAATATACGAGATAAAAAACAAACAAGCAGAAAAGGAACGCTACAACGGCGAGAACAAAGATATTGCCCAAGCTGCAACCGAAATGTTGAAGAAATACGGCACCATTGAGCAAGATGGTTCTCGTATTTACAGAAGTGATGCCTTTGTAATTCGGCAAGAAGGGGATACCGTCAGCATCCATCGCCGCAGTGATGAACTCCAGGGATGGAGTAATTCCTTGATGAAGTTCAAACCCGGTAAAGGAGATAAAGAACCCAAAATCACCAAACAGCCCACTAAAATGTTAGGGGTAGAACGTCAGGAATTCCTGATAATAAGCGAACACCTTCAGGATAAAGGCAAACTACCCGATCTAAGTTCTTCAGACATCCGGGATGTGGCAAATAGCCTCGGCAGTCTCGCTCCTGCTGGTACTATCAAAACCTTGGAGGTATTCAAACAAAACGAAATGTTGGACACTCTCAACAACATACTCCTGACAGCGCTTAAAGATGAACTTGCCGTAGGAGAATTTACGATTAAACGCACCCGCGACCCTAAAGGGAAAAAAGCCAGCCTGCAACTGTTTAAAACGACTGAGGAAAGGGGTACTCAGGAATTAGTCAAATTTGACTTAACCAAAACTGAGGAGGGCATAAAAAAAGAGGTCGCCAAGATGAATATCAGCGACTATGACATCAACCAAGTGAAGTTTATTGCCCAAAACGCCAACAAGCTTAATCTTGAACAGATATTTGAAGGGGGGCAAACAGCACAGACGCAACAACCACCTAACCAAGGAGAGCTCGGCACCCAGCAGGCTCCCCAACCTCAACAAATCCAAAGTGCAGGTGATATCCCTGTCCAGGTTCACCCCTACATCGCCCAAGAGTGGGCAGAGATGACAAAAAAAGGCGGTCCTGCTTGGGGAGGGGCAATGAATCAAGGCAATGAAGAAATCCTGCAAAAGCTTAAAGATAATAATGGCAAGCTCCCTATCGCCGATCAACGAGAAATGTACCTCAAAATTATGACTCACAAAACAAACGAGGCGCAAAAACAAGGGGAAAGCACCATAGAATTTACCCCACTAAAAGACATCATGCAGGATTTACAACAGTGGCGGGCTGAAGAAATCAAACAGCAGTTTACTCCCACCCAAGTTGTTAGGGACTACAAAAAACAAAAAGTCGCCGCCGCTGCACCCGGACGCAAAGCGGTGGGAGGAGGATTAGAACTTTGAGATTATTTACAACAAAACCGCGTAAATACGGCTTTGAAAATATTGTTAATTACGAAAAATTACAAAAGTAAGAATACTTAGTATTTTGCTTTATAAAAATATAAAGATTTTGAAGATTATTTCTCATCTATAAATAATATCTTTAAAAAGATGAGGTAATTCAAACTTAAAAATCTTCATCAAAAGCTTAAAAATAAGACACCAATAATAGTAAAAATACTGATAAATTATGAATATATAAATCAACCTCAGCTTGAAAGATGTTTTCAAAAGTAAGAGCATTCACCACCAAACCAAATAATTTGTTTACAAAATTCGGCAATCATTTAGAAAAACTAGAGTCACATGAGAAAGTAGAATTTCAAGCAAAATTATGCGTTTGGGCAATAGCAGTAGAAATGGCAGGTAACTATAATGCTATCTTCAAAAATTTAAATCATCGAACAGGGGAATATAGCGATAACCTAAATGAAGCATTAGCTCTTGCAGAAGGAATGAATTTAATAGAAATAAATAACCTTATAGATGCCATAAATAAAAATAATGACTTGAACGAAGCTGAAACTTGCGACCAAATTCTCTTTGCTGCATAAATCCATCTCATTCAATTGAAAACAGGTAAACAATCATGCAAATACTAACATCCTCAGTTTCAATTACCGAGGAAAATAATTTCTCTTTCAGCCACACAGAAGGCTCCTGGGTAAAAGTAAATTATCAATGCCTCCAAGAACGCAAAACTCACGGTAGCTACTCTCAAAAAGATGAAAGCGAACTGTTTATAATTATCTCCGGCAGGGTACAGGTATCTGTCAAAAATACCCTCACCAAAAAGTCATACTCGTTCATCGCCGCTTTTGGCGATAAATTTATCGTTGAGCCAAACGAGACATACAATCTCTACACTCTTACCAAATGCGAATGGTTAAATCTAGTGTCGAGTACAGAGGAAAAACATCAACCCCGTTTGGATCAGGTATACGCTTTGATGGGACTTGCTGCTTAAAAGAAAGCCTATTGCCTATCCAATGCTCTTTGCAGTTCCCTGAATCCTCAAGTTTAAATGCTAAACTTGAGGAATTTTCATTACTTACTTTATCATTAAAAAAGAAATACTAAAAATTAAAAATCACCTAATATTACTATATATGCGTAGTCGAACTATTGACATTGGAGAAAAGTTTGGTTACTGGCAGGTACTTGAAAACCAAGGGACGGAAATACTATGCCAGTGTACAGCCTGCGGAATCCAAAGAAAAGTATTTAAGTTTAATCTTTTAAACGGCAAGACAAAAAGTTGTGGTTGCGTCAAAAGAGGAAGCATTCTAGAAATAGGTACAACTTTCGGTAGACTAACAGTAATTGATAACCAAGAGATAAAACAACTAGGTAGGTTAGCAAAAGTCTTGGTGAGATGTAGCTGCGGGACTGAAAAATATGTGTACAAGCATAGTTTAATCAGCAACAGCACTAATAGCTGCGGTTGTCTGAGAAGAGAATTATCGCTCAAAATTAATCCAGAAAACTGGAGAGAATACCATTCTTGGAACTATATCAAACAAGCCTGCTATAACACAAATCACCCTTTTTACAAAAAACATGGAGGGTGTGGAATCGAAGTACATCCATCCTGGAGAGATAACTTTAACCAGTTTCTTCTAGATATGGGAAAAGCCCCAAATAATACAATAATTGCTCGTATTGATACCACCGGAGATTACGCACCCGGCAATTGCTTTTGGAGCAATCGTAAAAAATATTGGCAAGAACTCGAACGAGCAGAAATAAACAAGTTTATCAAAAACTTTTATATCACTAGCGCTCAAGATAAAAAAGCTAAAATATCTGAATCAACTATTCGCCTAATATTAGAAGAACACATGAATGGAGAGGCAAATATAAATAACATTGCGCGCAAATTCAAACTTACTCTAGATGATGTAATAAATATCATTTTCAGCTTCGGCATATAATCACCACTTTCTATTTACATATAGTTTGATTAAATTATAACAGAATGACTATCGGGACTTAAACAAAAAATTAGCGATGAGTACGTTGGTTTGCCGTATGGGTTTCTATTGGCTGGTAATACTAATGTCGTCAGTAGCCTCTGGACTGTCAGTGCTACTGCTACTGCCTTATTGATGATTAAATTTTATGAAGAATTACAGCAACAGGAGAATATAGCAGTAGCCTTCAATACCGCCCAAAGCTGGCTACGTAATACTACAGTGCGAGGATTTCAAGATTGGATAGTGCGATCAGCACTGGACAGAGTTTGGCAGAGAAAACTTGGTCTAGATTTTAATGCAATCTTCGCAGAACAGGGAGCTACAGCAAAACCTTTTGAGCAACCTTATTATTGGGCAGCCTTTTTTACCATAGGAAGGGGAGTATAGTAAATGTTTTTTATGAATCAAATATTAAGTATAGATAAAAACTAGTTACACAGAAAATCTCTCATAATAAAATGGAGCTGATTTTTTGATCTACTTGCTCGTTAGCCTTTGCCCGTTGTTAGCTAGCTGAGGTACTGGAAATGTCATCGTCTCTGCCTACTTCTCCCCAACTTCACTTCTTCTCGCAAATATTGCAGGCAACGAACGAAAACAGGGACAACCCGCAAGTAGTATATTCTCTGCTGCAAGAAAATCTCAACCTGCTAGATGATACCTTTGCTCAAGTATTGCGAGATTGGGCAATCAAGACTTTGCCAAATCCCGAAGCCAAACAAACACAAAACATCGCTGTAGATATTGTCATTTTTAGTGAACTGATTCAGAAATTTCCTTTGGGCAATCAGGCGAGTAACTTAGAAATAGCGATCGCTGGTTACGAAGTTGCCCTAACTGTTTTGAACCGCCAAGAAAATCCCCAAGATTGGGCAATAGTTCAATATAATCTGGGTACTGCGTACTTCTACAGAATCCAGGGAGAGCGGCCGGAGAATCTAGAACGGGCAATTATTGCTTATACAAATGCTTTGCAAGTTTGTAAGAATGAGGCTTTCCCACCTGATTGGGGAATGACTCCAAATAATTTGGGGAATGCCTACTTCTACAGAATCCGAGGGGATAGGGCAGATAATATAGAACAAGCAATTGCCGTTTATAAAGATACTTTACAAGTTTATACCCGTGAAGCGTTCCCAGAACAATGGGCAATGACTCACAAAAATTTGGGTCGTGCCTACTTCAACAGAATCCGGGGAGAGCGAGCGGAGAATCTAGAACATGCAATTACTGTATATCAAGCAGCACTGTTAGTTTACACCCATGAGGCGTTTCCTGTTCATTGGGCAAATATTCAACACAATCTGGGAAGTACTTACCAGAATAGAATACGGGAAGACAGAGCAGAAAATTTAGAGATGGCAATAGATGCACTGCAAAAAGCATTGTCAGTTCTCACCCATGAGGCGTTTCCTGTTCATTGGGCTGAAGCTCAATACGATCTGGGGCTTGCTTACAAAAATAGAATCAAAGGAGACAAGGCGGAAAACCTCGAACTGGCACTTGCTGCTTATCAGGCTGCATTATCAGTTCAAACCCGTGATGCTTTTCCTCAAGATTGGGCATTGACTCAAAATAATCTCGGCAATGTTTACTGTAACAGAATACAGGGAGATAAGGCGAGAAACGTAGAACTGGCGATCGCTGCATATGAAGCTGCCCTGCAAGTATACAATTATGAGACAGACCCAGAACAATGGGCAATGACTCAATATAATTTAGGAGTTGCTTACTGTTATAGAATACTGGGAAATACGGCGGAAAACTTAGAACTGGCGATCGCTGCATATGAAGCTGCACTGCAAGTATACACCTATGAGGCATACCCAAGACAATGGGTAATAACTCGCGAAAATCTAGGGAGTGCTTGGTGTCACCAAGGAGTTTTTCTACAGTATAAAGGAAGGGATAAAGAAGCGATTATTAGGTTCAGTAAAGCTTTGGAATATTGGACTAATTCGCCTGAGATTTGGAATTTGACAGCCACATCATTCAGAAATTTAGGGTTGCTTGAAGATGCTCTTACTTACTATAGTCGCGCTATACAGATTCAGTCAGATAATCCAGAATTTCTGTTTAATCGAGCTGATTTATTTATACAGCTTGAGCGCGAACGAGAAGCGATCGCAGACCTGGAGCAGGTTTTAATTTCAAAACCTGATTACCATAAAGCATGGTGCAGTCTGGGGATTATTTTTGAGAGACAAGGTAACTACCAAGAAGCAGTTGTTTGTTACAACAAAGCCATAAAGTATCAACCAAACTCTGCCTATGTCTGGTTTCGTAAAGGATATCTGCTACAACAAAATCTCAACCAAAATGAAGAGGCTATTGCTTGTTTTCAAGAAGCTTTAGAGCTTAAGTCTGATTACATTGAAGCCTTAAATCATGTGGCAATTTCATTACAAACGCTAGAACGTTATGAAGAGGCTCTAGTTTATTACAATCGCGCTCTTGAAATTCAGCCGGATTTTGTAGATATCCGTTTCAATCGAGCTTTATTGTTAGCCAACCTTGAACGAGAGGAACAAGGTCTTATTGACTTTGATGAAATTATAAGATTGAATCCCAATGATTTTGAAGCATGGTATCAGCGAGGTAATGTAATTTTTAAATTGAACCGCCACGAAGAAGCAATTGCTTGCTACAGAAAAGCTCTAGAAATCAAGCCTGACTTTGAAGAGGCTAAGAATCGCCAAGAGGTTTTGATAGCATGCTTAGATGAAAATCGTCGCAACGCCTATCTAAACCTCATTAAGACACTATCGACTTGTTCTAGTAGTGAGGAACTGCAAATTTTAGATGCCAACCAGAATTTAGTGGATTTGTTGTTGGTAGCGATAATGGAATATTTAACAAGTGAAGCAGAAGAGAAAGGTCAGTTTTACAGTGCTAGTATTTTAACCTATCTTTCCCGCTACTTATCTGAGAAGTTGGGACTTACACCATCAAATCTCGCTTCTTCTCAAATTCCCAATCCTAAATCTCAAATTGAATTTTTTCTGCAAGTGGGAAACGCAATAACAGAAAATCACAAATACGAATTCTTAGAAGATGGTGTAGTAGAAAAATTTAATCAACAAGCTTTATTTGATTTATTAGAAAAAGATTTGAACTTACTGGATGATAGTTTCCCTCAAATACTACGATATTGGGGAAATGAATTTTTGCAAAATCAAGATAAAGAATTACAAAGATTCTTTGCCACATATACTGTTTTACCTTTCGTCAGTTTAATTGAAAAATTTAGATTAAACAGAGTAAATAACTTAGAAATTGCTATTACTGCTTGTGAAGTTGCTTTAACTCTTTTAAATTGTCAAGAAGATGCTGATCTTTGGGCAAAGGTTCAACTTCATTTAGGAATATTTTACTGTCAAACAATACAGGAAGATCGGGATAAAAATTTGAAGGAAGAAGAGCTAGTTAAGAGGGGGGAACGGTCAATTACTGCTTGTACCAATGCATTACAAGTATTTACCCGTGATGCTTTTCCAGAACACTGGGCAAGTGTGCAGAATATTCTAGGTAATGCCTATTCACGTTTTTATAGACAAATCCGCAAAGGACAACCTGAGTATTTAGAGCGAGCGATCGCTGCTTATAAAAACGCTTTGCAAGTGACTACTCGTGAACAGTTCCCAGAAGAATATGCTAACACAACGTATAATTTGGGAGTTATTTACCGAAATTCTTCCCAACTCCAATTAGCTTACAAGTACTTTCATGCGGCAATTGAGACGGTAGAATTTTTGCGAGGTCAGTATATCTTTGCTCGGGAAAAACACAACCAGGAATCAGACCTAGAAAAACTATTCCTTAAAGAATGGAGATTAAATGAAGAAAGATGGAATAGAAACCCAAACTGGAACAGCTTACTTTATAGAAGCATGATACAAGTATGCTTGGACATGGACAATTACACTGCTGCCATTGAATATGTTGAGCGCAGTAAAGCCCGTAACCTAGTAGAACTTCTCATGCTGCGAGATATTTCTTCCCAAGGAAGCATTTCAGAAGCAAAGCGAAATGCAATAGAGACAAGTATTTCAGTAACCGACTATACCCGCCTCAATCAACGATATCAACAGTACAATGAGCTTTACTCCTTTGAACTCATCAAGTTTGACCAAATAAAGAATCTCATAGATGACCGTACCGCTATTATCGAGTGGTATATCGTAGGTGAACTTTTATATGCCTTCATCATTACCCGTCATACTTCTAAACCTCTTGTTTGGAAATCTTCAGAAGATTGGGTGAGTGATGGCGAGTTGATGCTGGGAGTATGGGAAGCACGCAAACAGGCTAAAACTTTACAACAACAACAAGAATGTGATGAGAACGCAAGGATTTGCCTTCAGCAATTAGCGGCAAGTCTGCACATCGATAATATCCTTGACATACTCTTTAACATTTCAGAAACTTTCGAGGAGTTAATTTTAATTCCTCATCTTATCCTGCAATGTTTACCCTTTCATGCCTTACCTGTCAATCCAGAAACTCCGCTTCTTAAATCTGCTCACGATCAGACTCCGAATCCTTGTTTATTAGATTGCTTCAAAAGAGGTGTTAGATACATTAATAGCTGCCAAATGCTACAACAATTGCAAAAGCAGCAACGTCCACAATTCCAAAACCTATTCGGCATTACAATGCCTACACCAGATTTATATCCTAATGGGTATGAATATGATTTAGGAGCTAGCGAAGCTATCAGGAAGCAGTTTACTAATGCTTATTTTTTGAGAAAAGACAAAGCAAAAAAATCAGAAATTCTACGCTTTGATGAAAAAACAAAAATATTGACACAACATGAAAAGTTAGTAACTGCTAACTGCTTGTTTTTATTCTGTCACGGATATTTAAGTCTTCAGTCTACTATAGATTCTTTTGCTGGGTTACAGTTGGCTGACGAAAACCTTACTGTGGCAGACATTGTTACACACCTAGACCTTAAAAACTGTCGCTTAGTAACGCTTTCTGCTTGCGAAACTGGTTTAACAATGCCAGATAATATTACAATGCTTAGTGATGATTATATAGGCTTGCCCTATAGTTTCCTTTTGGCAGGTAGTACCAATGTGGTCAGTAGTCTTTGGTCTGTCAGTGCCCTTGCTACAGCCTTACTGATGATTAAATTTTATGAAGAGCTAAAGCAGCAAAGTAACATAGCATTGGCTCTCAATAACGCTCAACGCTGGCTACGTGACACTACAGTGCAAGGTTTTCAAGATTGGTTGGGACGATCCACACTGAATAGAGTTTGGCAGAGAGAATGGCGTAACTACTTCAATCAAATTCAGGTAGAACAAAAAGCAACTGCCAAGCCTTTTGAGCAGCCTTTTTACTGGGCAGCATTTTATGCTATCGGTAAAGGTGAGTAGCCGATGTTACTAACAGCATCAATTTACAATTTTAAAGATCTTAGCTGATATGCACTCGACCAATGAACGAACAACGTCTCCAAGCATACCTAAATCTAATTAATCAGCTACTCAGTTGCGCCAGTGGTGAGGAAGTACAGATTTTGAATGCCAACCAGGACTTGGTTGATGCTGGTTTAGTGCAGAAGATGCTAGAAGTCGCAAACGATCTAAGAATGCAGGGGAACCTAGAAGCGGCTAATTCTCTCATGAATGTTGCAGGTCGGCTAATGAGGGTTTATGACAATACACCCCTAGAAAGATTATCATCTACTTCCAAGTCTTCTCCACTGCCTTCCCTCGAATCTCAAGAGGGACTTGTTGTGTTGGCTCTGCAAGCAACACAAGACAGCAAAGGAAATCCTGAATTTGTATACCCTCTGTTAGAAGCAAACCTGCACTTACTGGATCATAACTTTGCACAAGTTTTCCAAAAAATGGTAACTGCTGCTCTGTCCAACTTAAAGCCAGAACAAACGCAAGCCAATGCAGTAGATGTTGGCAATTTCAGCCGATTGATTTTTGAGTTTCCTCTAGGCAACCGCGCCAATAATCTAGAAATTGCTATTACAGGTTACCAAATTGCGGCTCAAGTTTTCAACCATCCCCAAACCTTTCCGCCAAACAAGGCAGCAATGCAACACCGTCTTGGTATTGCTTACCTTTATCGTATTTTGGGAGACAGAGCCGAGAATTTAGAAACAGCGATCGCTTATTTCAAGGCTGCCTTAGCAATACGTACCCGCGAAGCTTTACCTCAAGAGTGGGCAGAAACTCAAAATGCTCTCGGCGTTGTTTACCTGGAGCGGATTCGGGGAGAAAAAGCCGAGAATTTAGAAGCTGCGCTCGCCTGTTTTCAAGAAGCTTTGACAGTACGCACCCCAGAAACATTTCCCCGCCAGTGGGCAGAAACTCAAAATAATCTGGGCATTGTCTACCGTAACCGCATCCGAGGGAGAAGAGTCGAGAATATAGAAGCTGCGATCGCTCATTTCCAAGCAGCCTTAACAAAGCGCACCCGTGAAACTTCCCCTCAAGATTGGGCAGAAACTCAAACCAATCTCGGCAATGTCTATATTGATCGCATCCGAGGTGAGAAAGCCGAGAATTCGGAAGCCGCCATCCGCTGTTTCCAAGCTGCTTTGGATGTCGAAACTCGCCATTCTTTACGGGTTGCTACCCTAATAAATTTAGGTATTGCCTATAATGAGCGCCTCAAGGAAGATAAGGCAGAGAATTTGGAAACTGCTATCCGTTGTTTCCAAGCTGCTTTGGAGGGAGATACCTATAATGTTCTGCCTCAAGAATGGCTAGCAGCCCAAATCAATTTGGGAAATGCTTACCGCGATCGCATCCGAGGTGAGAAAGCCGAGAATTTGGCTACTGCCATCCACTGTTTCCAACGAGCCTTAGAAGTCTGCTCACGCGAAGTTTTTCCTCAAAGATATGCAGAAATTCAATATGGTCTTGGTCTTGTTTACCAATTTACCCAACAGTTTGACTCTGCCCATACTGCCTTTGCTGCTGCCATTGACACAGTAGAATCTCTACGCAGCGAAATAGTCTCTGGTTCTGGGATAGAAGAAGACAAACAAAAGCTCGCTGGAAAATGGAATCAGCTCTATCGTCAAATGGTGGAAGTGCATCTAGAACTACACGACTATACTCAAGCCATTGAATACGTTGAGCGCAGCAAAGCACGTAACCTCATCGAACTTCTCGCCACCCGTGACTTATACCCTAAAGCTAAAATTCCCGAAACAGTGCGACATGAACTGCAAAGACTACGGCAGGAGATTGATCGAGAAAAGCTTCATTTAGCATCTGAGGCAACACCTGACCATACCCACCTCTATCAACTGCGCCAACAGTACAAAGAACTTTACCCTTACGAACCCATCCGTTTTGACCAAATCCAAAATCTCATAGATGATCAAACCACAATAATCGAATGGTATATCTTTGCAGATTGCTTCCGCGTCTTCATCATTAGTTGCCATTCTCCACAACCAATCATTTGGACATCTTCATCTCAAGATTTGGAAAATTTGGACAGTTGGTTCCCCAACTATGTGAACGAATACGATAACTACCGAAAGGCGCAGAATCAAGTAGAACCAAATGAATGGCAACATCAGTGGGAAACAAGTATAGGTGATCGCCTTCAGGAACTGGCTGACATTCTGCACATTAATCACATCCTGTCTCACATTCCCAAAACCTGCGACCAATTGATACTAATTCCCCATATGTATTTGCATTTGCTCCCACTTCATGCATTGCCTATCAGCAGTAGCAATTCCTGTGATTCTACATTATACTTACTTGATAGATTTGCTAAAGGCATTCGCTATACTCCCAGTTGCCAACTGCTACAAAGCTTGCAACAACAACAAAATTCTGAATTTCAACACTTGTTTGCAATTCAAAACCCTACAGCAGATTTATATGAAGAATATGAAAAGGATTTAGGAACTGTTGGGACAATCAAAAAACAGTTTGCCAAATCTTGTATTTTGAAAAAATCTCAAGCTAAAAAATCGGAAATCCTGCGCTTTGATGAAAACACAAAAACAGTGACACCACATCAAGAACTTCTCGCAGCTCACTGCGTCTTTTTCTTCTGTCACGGCTACTTCGACGGCTACTTCGATCTTTTTTCTCCTTTAAATTCTTGGTTACAGTTGGCAGATGAAAAACTCACTTTAGCAGATATCATTGGTCACTTCGACCTCAAAAATTGTCGTTTAGTCACGCTTGCTGCTTGCGAAACAGGTTTAAGCAACGTCTCTCTGAGTGATGAGTATATTAGCTTGCCATATGGTTTTCTCTTAGCAGGTAGTACCAATGTAGTGAGTAGTCTTTGGACAGTCAGTGCTACTGCTACCGCCTTATTAATGATTAAATTTTATGAACAGCTAATGCAACAAAATACTGTAGCTGTTGCTCTGAATATAGCCCAACGCTGGTTGCGGGACACGACAGTGCAAGGTTTTCAAGATTGGCTGTTGCGATCGCAACTTAGTCTAGGTTGGCAGTTTGAACTATCTCAATACTTCAATAAAATCAAGGGGGAGCAGGGAGGAACTGCAAAACCTTTTGAGCAACCTTATTATTGGGCAGCGTTTTGTGCTATCGGAAAAGGAGTGTAGCAAATGTCTATTTATGAAAATAGTGTCCAAGCGTTTATTTATGTGCTGGAATCTAAATCTGATTTGTTTTCAACCCAAGACTGGTCTGAATTAAATCAACTGGCTAGCAGCCTGTCGGAGGATGTAGAAGAGATTGCTGAGGAAATAGAAAATTGGTTGCAACCAGAATCACGCAGCCAAATTCTACAGGCTTATGAAGAACGTCTGAAAGCACTTACTTCTTCATCTACTATTGACTTGGATAAAAATCTAGGACCTGGTAATACCAAATCTCCTACCCCACCCAATCAGCCTAGTGAATCTTCTAGGGAACTTCTGGACAATGCCATTAAAAAGAACTCTTCCTTACCTGATTCTCAACCATCCAAGCAGCAGCCGTGAAAAATTTCACCATCAGCCTCTATGCCTTTCATCTACGGCAAACTTTCACCGATGCTCCCGATGAAGTTGTCGCTGATGCCAAACTTTTATGGGAGAATTTAGTAAAACTGGGTGAAAGCTCACTGCCATTTCCTGGATTGAGGGATTTACGGTCAAAGTTGATTTGTTATCAAAATGGCAAATACGAACCCAAGCGTGAGCAAGGACGAGAAACTGAATGGTTGACAGATTCAGGTAGCTTGGATTTGGGGAGTATTCCCACAGTAGAAGGCTTCAAAATTAACGCCAACCTTCAGCCTTTCCGCTTCAATGATACCTACGCAATTGACCTCACTCTGTCACCAGAATCACCAAACATCTCGATTGATGTGCAGCAACTGCAACTGTTTAAGCCAGGTTGTCTCCTACCATCTAAGATTCAAGCATCTCTGGGACACACTTTATGGATTTATGGGGAAGTAGATGCTAGTGAAGACTGTCAAGAACTTGCGAATAAATTTGCAGTGGCGTTGCTAGCAGGAACATACTTAAACCCTGTTCTGGTAAATGAAGATAAACTGTTTGGTAGTCTCCTATTTGAATACCAGGTAAGTGACCCTAATCACACCCATAATAGTGCGAATCACTGTAATATTCTGGTTTGGTTAAATAATAGTCAAGCTAACTCCCTTACGCTATCGGGACGAGCTTACGACTGGCTGCTAAATTTGCTCATCTCCCGTCATAAAATTCGCTACATCTATCAGGAGGCTTGTAACTGCTATTCCAAAGCATTGAAACTTTACAGCAGGCTAGATAAACAAATGCAGCAGTTCCCAAGCCTAATTGCTGACCCTAAAACGCGATTGGAAAAGCTTAAGGAATTGTTGAAAGAAATACCCCTAGATGCCGTTAATTACAATCGGTGTCTGGGAGACTTGAAAGCGCATCACACAGCAATTACTACCAATACTACAAACTACGTTACTTGTCTAGGAAAAATCACCGCAATAGGCGACCGCCCTCAATTTTGGGAGGATTTTCTGAATCTTGAGTGTAAACGGAAGCAAAACCAAATTCAAATCTATATAGACTACCTTTCTCCTGGTCAAGACCTCTTTGGTCAGATGATTGATACGATTCGTGGAACTGTGGAACTGGAACAAGCACAGAGCGATCGCACTAATGAATCGGCTGCTCAAAAACGACAACAAAGATTAGAGCGGTTAATTACCTTTATAGGTACTGCTTTAGCTGTCAGTGGTGTTACTTCTCAAGTCGCTCCTAATCCTATTAAAACTTTTCTTGTCCAGCCGACTAAAAATAAGCCTTCAGATATTCCTGAACTACCCAGTTATATATCTTACAGTTTTTTTGAAGTGTTGATTCACATAGTTATTGGAGTTCTTCTAGCCATACCTGTTTACTTTCTTGTTAAGTGGAGGCAACAACGTTCAAAATGCGACAATTGATTCCAAAGTTTGTCCTGTTAGCTGCTGGCGGCTCTAAGAAGGGAGACAAATATTGGAATGGGTTGCCAAAAAGAAAGATAAGCAAGTTGTATTTATTGATCAGTGGTATGCCAGTAGCAAAACTTGCTCCAATTGTGAGCACATTCTAGAAAAGCTAGATTTGTCTATTAGAGAGTGGCGTTGTCCATCCTGCCAATCGATTAATGGAACGTGAGTTCGACGGTTGGAAAACGCCAAAAAGCTTGCTCGATAGGAATTTGAGAAACTGAGCAGGTGTTGCGATGGCGCGAAGCGATCGCCTCTGCCTCTGGCGATCGCGCTTGATTGATTGATTGAGAATGAGTAAAAAAGGCACAAAAAAACGCGCCCGTCTAAAAATATATAAGAAAAATGAGGGTCAGGGCTTAGTCTACCATTGTATCTCGCCTCGATATCGAACAAATCTTTTGTGACGTAGATGATTTTTGTAACCAGTGGGAGAACTTGTGGCAACAAGTACCACAGTTACCATCCACACTCGTGTGAGTGTCGCAGTTACTCAAGAATGCATTTATCAGAAGTGATGACAATCGTAATTGCATTTCATGGTAGTGGTTATAAGACTTTCAAGGAGTTCTACACCTTGCACATACTACAAAGCTGGCGTGGAGCGTTTCCAAATTTGGTCAGTTACACAAGATTTGTGGAACTCATGCCCTGGTGTTTAATGTTGTTGTGTTGTTTTTTGCATACACGGACAGGAGAAATTACAGGGATTAGTTTTATCGATTCCACCCCAATTAATGTTTGTCACAACTGTCGTGCGCATTCTCACTCTTGTTTTTAAAGGGTTGGTGAAATGGGGCAAAAATTCGCTATCGTTGGCACTTTGGATTTAAACTGCATTTGATTATTAATGATTGTGGAGAATTACTCGCATTTTCACTAACGTAAGCATTTGTGGATGACCGAAAACCAGTCCCAGATATGACTAAAGACATAAGAAAGTAAACTCTTTGGTGACAGAGGTTACATCTCTCAAAAATTATTTGAGGAGTTATATGAACGAGGGTTGCAGTTAGTCACGAAATCTAAAAAGAAAATGAAAAATCGTTTGGTCAAAATGATTGATAAAATTCTTTTACGCAAACGTGCTGGGAAGCGAGTCCGTCAATGATCATCTCAAAAATATATGTCAAATCGAACACTCTCGTCACCGTAGTCCATTTAACTTTTTGGTAAATTTGATGGCTGGTTTAGCCGCTTATACTTATTTGCCTAAAAAACCTTCCATTGATATTTACCCAAAAGATTTGCCTGCTCTACCTCCTGCCATTTTTTAGTTCCATCGAACTCACGTTAGATTAAGAGCTATTTTTAAGAGTGAAAACGGCAAAAACTAAGAGAATACGTCCTTGAGTAAAATAACAGATCCCATAGTGAATGTGAATAACAAGGGTTGCTTATGTTGGATGGCACAAAATAACCCCCAATCAGGTTGGGGGTGTTTGGTAATTGCAGTAACGCGGTAATTATGGCTGATGCATTTGTTTGAGCATTGCTAAACCGCGTTCTATTTTTGGCTGTTGAGTGAAACTGTCGGCACTGTCTACCAGCAACAAATACGCCTGACGTATTAAGTTATGCCCTTCACGATATCTTCCTTGTCTGATTAGCTGTAAGCCTTGATTACTCAAGTTCTTAGCATCGTTAGCGATCGCAAGCGTGCTTGCTCTCTATTCATGGCTTACTCAGTTATCGGTTGGTAAATTTCTCTTAATTCCTCCACCGTGTTAACTGTTTTTAATGCAGTTAAAATTGCTTCCAATTGCTCGACATCTTGAATTTGGGAAATTTCCTCAAATAGTTCTGACTGCATTGCACCAAATTTCAATTGCAAACAGGTATCAATTCCTTGTAATAAACCTTTGCGAGTACCTTTCTCAATGCCAATGCGCTCAACGCTCGTTACATACTGCATACGTCTAGATTCCTCGAAAATACTATATTCTTGCCAAAACTCCCGTGCTAAATTGGCGGGTAAAGTCATCATCCAATCGATGAACTTGAATAAGATAATTATCGAATCCCGCTCAAATCCTAAGTCATACAACCTTTTTACCAAAGTTAATTTTTGCTGCTTGCGCTCGGTGCGATTGCTGGTTGTTGCCTTAGCTTGTAGATGCGCCATAACCACAATAGTAAAGGGATTGCGACTAGCTTCAAGCTCGGACAACCTTTGTTCGTAGTCTAGCAGTTTTATTACTGGAAATCGAAAACTTATCCCACAACCAAATAGTTGAGAATTAAATTGCGATGGTCGCCAATTTGGGTTTTCATCACCGAGAATAGCCAGAGATACTACAAACTTTTGATATTTGTCGTAAATACGATAATTGTAGGTGTACATCCGTAAAGCAAAATTAGATTCTTCTTGACTTTGAATTTCGACATGAATAAGTATCCAATTTTCTTCTCCAGAAATACGATAAATCTTGACTAATTTATCGGCAAATCGTGTACCAATTTCTGCATCGCCAACCACAGAAAGCAGTTCTTTATCGAGGAATTCATGCTTTCTAGTCCAATCAATCCTTCGATGTGCTTGGGGGAAGAAAAATAGCATGAAGTCTTCAAAATATCTTTCTAAGACATCTTTCCAGGGCGAATCATACTCGGTTTGAGGATTTAACGAATCAAGTTCAGTTTGTGAATTATCTGTCATAACTACTGCACCAAAATTGAGCGGCTTAAAATACTCATGACCTCGCCTGGATTAGGACTTGGCATCAGTGGACTCCAATCGCCAACATCCGCATAACCAATTACTTGCAGATAGTGAATTGTGCTGGTTACAGTTCTCGCCGTACCAATTAATAGATGTTTAAGTGGTTCCCGGTTTGGCTCTGTTTGGGAACTTCCCTGGCTGAGGATAGGTACGTTTTGAGCATCAGCGTCAGGTAAAAAGCCTTTCTTTGTGGGCTGCACGGCATAATTTCCGCCCTCTTCGAGTGCTGTCGAAGAAGCTTGTTGAGCTATGTACAACTCAAGTTCCAATTGGGCTAGTGCTTGCTCGTCAATAACGAGCGTTTGTGATTGTGCCATCATTGTGTTTGTCTCCCGTTAGTGGGGGTTTACTACATGAAGGCGATCGCCTCTCCCGCCAAGAAGCTGCGATCGCCTTTTTAATTAGCGGCTGTAGTTATCATATTAGTCGCAACGATTAAAAAAATCAAATCATCAACTAACTGGTTCTTCGCAGAGCTTTATACCATAGTCGCAGCCGTTAATGCGCCACTTTATTGGCGGTGTAAGTTAGATATGCTGAGAGTTATAGAAGAATCCATGCCAATAAAGTGGCGTTTAGCAGTATTGATGGCTGATAGAGAAGTTGATTACAAGCAATTGGCTGACATGGCGGGATTGCACCACGTCACTGTTAGCAAACACAAAAATATGAGAGTTATGCCAGAAAGACTGGAGCGAGAGACATTGGAAAAATACTGCAAAGCTCTCAACTGTCAACCTGGGGAATTACTAACTTACATACCAGAAAAAGGAAACGATGACCAGAAATAGGTATGAAAGCGTTTACGCACTCCGCTTATCTCCCAGATTTTTATGCGATCGTCTACGACGGGCGCGGAGCGCCATCGCTCACGCAATATAATCCCATAGTTAGAACGCTACTGTTGTAACACTCGCACTATGACTAAAACCACAGTTCACCTAGTCACTAGCATCCAGAATGTTACTAAGCGTGGTGTTTTATACTGAAGCTCAAGTAAAGGCAGTTTCGGGTGGTTAGTCCTGGCGGTGCAGTGTTTGGAGAGCGCAAGATTTATTACACACCGGAAGCGGCAGAAAAAGCTTTCTCGGGAGTGGATTGAGAAAGGGAGTTAAGGGAAAGGTGCTTTTGAAGTACCCGCGATTTCACTTGTGCTTTTGAAGTACCCGCCCGCAGTCCGGCGATCGCAGCCGCACTTCAAAATGCAACAAACAGCGCCCTGTTTGTGTCGAGTTATTTTCTCTCTTCTCGTAATTCTCCTTCCATCTGTCAAAACTGAAGTTAAGCAATAGTGATGGGGGGAAGATCGCACTTATTGCTTTGCTTATAGGGAAGAGCGATCGCCCATGATTAGCGTCCAACTTTTCCTCTAAGAAAAATATAGAAGCGATCGCCGTTTCATCATGCGTTGTTAGTATTTTTGAGCGAGATGCTGACAACGTTCATCGGAATGCTTCTTAGGTCTACCTAAAGTTCAAATGCCGCAGAATCTTTGGATGAGAAAGCCTGAAATTGCCGTTGTTGCGAGGCAGCTATCTCGGCAGGTGTATCAAACTCAGTAGCTTTGGTTCCAAGTTTTAGCTCCTCAGCAAGGGTTAGACCATCACCGTCAGAATCACTTTCCAGTATTCTTGCCATCGCACCCTGAGGGGCAATCTGCGCCAATCTAGTCAAAGCCATCGCTACAAATTCGTTAGAAGCATCACAACTGTCTAGAAAATTCACAAAATTAGTGGCATCTTGCTCCGTCATCTTGGCAGGATTTTTTATTCCCCCTTCAATCAAAAAATCGTCGTACAGGGCAATCTCGTTATCATTAAATTTCTCTTGTTTCGCCCGCTCAATTATCAAATTAACTTGAGATGTCTGTTCAAAATTCATAAATAAACACCCGCATACATAATCCAAATTAACCTATATATTTAAATCGTCAAGTTTATATTACCTTTAATAATATATTTAAATCGTCAAGTTTATATTACCTTTAATAAAAATTCACTTACTTAGATAAAAACATCATGAAGCTAAATCATATTTGTATTTGAAATACAAAAATTTCAAATAACAATATCTACATCAGTAACTATATCAGAAGTTTTATTACCCTCAAACATCTAACAAACCGTAATTCCTAGTATTATTTTGATTATTTTTTTGGCAATTGAGAAATATTGTATAATTAATTACGTTGTTTACTGCGGCGTAGACAATCCCATTACAATAAAGATTTACCGGAAAGGTTATTCTCCGGTAAATTTTATCTAAATTTGAAAGCCACAAATTAATGACTATAATTTGCTTGCATAAAAACCACCGCCATCGCTAACGCCTACTTGTTACAAACAATAAGTAGGTAGTTTTTTATGAACAACAGACCAGAGTGGTTACAACCAAGTCGCAGCATTTACTCTAAACAGTACGGAACAATTCAAATTAGCACAATTATTGGCGAAAATCTCTATTTCATAAAAGGGAATATTAGCCAAGTTATCTTCAATTGGAGGGAAGAAATAGAACAAGGAAATCTTAGCCCGGTTCAAAATGCTCTATCTCCAAGAAGTTTAATTTATCAACAAATAGCATCTGAGCTAGAAGGTAGAAATAAACTCGCCCACTGCGATATAATTCCCGAACAAGCGGCAAACCATCAACCAATACCAGAAAATGTCCATCCAGCAGTAAGTAAGGCTCTCACTCAATTAGGAATCAATCAATTATACTCCCATCAAATTCAAGCATGGGAAGCATACAACCAATCATCAGATATCATTCTCGAAACTCCAACAAGTAGTGGAAAATCGATTTCATTCCTACTTCCAGTTATTCACGAATGTCTCAAAGGCAATTCATGTATCATCTTCTTCAACCTCAAAGCTCTTGCATTTGACCAAGAGCAGAAAATAAAGGAGTTTATCAATCTCCTACCAGAGCCTATCCGTCCCGCAATTCTAAATATTAATGGCGATACTCCATCTCAAGAGCGCAAAAAGCTTTATACACATAAACCCTCGATTATTTGCGTCACGCCCGATGTTTGGAATCACGAGCTTACCAACTACCAATTTGATAACTATAACTTCATTGAAACACTACGCAAAATTTCCATAATCACGGTTGATGAGGCTCATTACTATAGTGGTATTTTTGGTAGCAATTTCGCTTTGCTAAACCGTCGCACTCAACTAATGATAAAACTAGCTGGAAGTGATATATTTAAATTACAATATATCTTTGCCTCAGCTACTATCAGCAATAGCCAAGAAATAGCCCAAAAGATTTCCAACCGTAAAAGCAATTTTACAGTAATTAGCCAAAGCGGTGCAAGAAAAGCTGAAACCACATTTATCAGTCTCAAACCCCAGAATAGTACTTTGTACGCAACCGCCGAAATAGCAGCTTCACTTGTCAGTAAAGATGTGGTGGGAATATGCTTTTGCGACAGCAGAGAAATGGTTAAAACCCTAACCCAAACAATCCGCAAAATATTAACTGAAAATGGGTTATTTCACCTCAAAAATAGTATTTCTGCATTTTACGCCAATTTGAAAAACAACCAAAGGAGGAAAATCATTACAGATATCAAATCTGGGGAAATCAAATTTATCGTGTCAACGTCAGCTCTCGAAGCCGGGTTAGACCTCGGCTGTATTGATGCCGTCCTGATTTGCAAGTATCCTGGCAGTATCCTATCCTTCCGGCAAAGGGCAGGTCGTGCTGGCAGAAAGGAAGAAGGGCTAGTTGTCTTCATACCTTCCAAACAGTCTATTTTAGACTCTTACTACTCGAAAAATCCCGAACGGTTGTTAACCGACCCACCGGAGGTGATCAACTTCAACCCCAATTTTGAAAATCTACTCGCGTGCCATATTCTAGCCTGCTGCAAAGAGTCACGCCCGACAATCAACCAAATCAGCAAGCATTTCGGACAAACTGGACTTGCGATCGCAAACCAACTTCTTCAAGAAAACAAGCTCGTGTACAGCTTCAACAGCAAGCTAGCGTGCGCCCGCAATTTAGGTTACGTACACGGCGATATCAAGATTAGGGGGAGCAGAAGCAATAATATCAACTATATCAACACCTCAACTGGGGAGGAGTTTGAACAAAGTGCGGTCAACACTGCTTTAAGAGAAGTATACCCTAATGCAATTTATACAGCCCAGGATTTTGATGGTAATCCAGTTTGGTATAAATCATCAGAGTTAAAAATCCAAGAAGGGCAAGCTTTCCTCAAGCCTATTGGACAAACAAATTTATTTACCCGCCCTCAAGGATTAATTAAATTTGAGGAAGTTAAAACTACTGGGGAAGCAAAGTCAATCAAACTGCCAATGGGAGTAATAAAACTTACTCCTAAAATATGTAACATCTCTGAGTCAGTGTCCGGATACAGATTATACAATCGAGAGTCAAAATGGACTTGTCCAAATCAAGATTGCAGAAACCACAATCAATCTCTAGCAAGTAAACTACAAAACTGTTCCATATGCAACAGCGAACTCACAGATAAAGACATAATCCAACTAGTAGAAGAAGTATTATATAAGGAAGCTTTGACTATTAGCTGTTCTACCAGTTGTTTGCAAATTGAGATAGACCGACAAGCGAGAAATTTCTTCAAGTCAAAAGTAGAGCAAATTAGGTTAACAATAAAGAATCAGAAGTACATTCCAAAAGAGGAGAGGGAGTTATTTGAATATAAAGAAACCGACATTTGTATCCACAGTCTAGCACATCAACTTATACTAGCATTACCATTAGTTGAACATGGTGCTAGTAGTAAAGATATTGACTTTATGCTTTATGAAGAACCAACTCAGCCTAACTTACTCGGCTACTTCTTCGATACAGTTGAGGGAGGAACCGGAATGTGCAATACACTATTTCAATATCTGGAAAAAGCCGTATCGAGGGCAAGGTTCTTAGTGGAAAATTGTCCATGCAAGCACGGATGTTCAAACTGTACTGTTATTTACAGATGCCCCGATGACAATACAGCAATCTCCAAACAAGTTGGATTACTTATACTTCAAAATTTAATCCAACAAGAAGTACGAATCGTCTAAAAAAAGTTCTGCTCTTAATGTATAGAGCAGAACTTTTTATATGAAGTCTATTACATTACTAAAAAATTTTACACAACACTGCAATAGCAAAATCACGACACTAACTAACGCCTAACCAAATAAAAAATAATTTGGTTAGTATTATGTACGTAGAGCTAGTTCCTGACTGCGAACAATCACCTCAAAAATTCCAAATTGTTCATGCGCCAACATATTTACTTCTGGATAAAAATTACCAAATAGGTGATTGTATCCCTGCATCCGATATTCACCTAATAGTTGAACATGCAGTAAATTTAGGATATCAAGTCAAAATCTATCCCCCGATCAAATATCCCTTACCTGCAATTAGTGATGAATTAGCTGATTTGATGACCTTTTATCCATCTGATTTAAAAATGCGCCTTAACGGTATGGTTTTTGAGCAACGGGCATATGTAATGGCAAAAAGCCATGACGAAATATGCCTGGATAGAAAATCACGCACCCTACTTCAAGAAGCAGAATACTGGTTAATTAATTACGCTCGCGAAGTTATAGCTAAAAGGGAGAGTTGTGTATCGGATATTCTTAATTACATGGATAACACGACATTTAGAGAAAAAGCAATCAATACCCTTATGTCATGGCAACCCAATTGGGAAAAGGCTATTTCCCTACACGCAAAAAGCAAATTTGAAGCAGGTAACAATGAATTTGAAGTCATCAGCTATCATCACTTACTAAACAAAAAGGGAAGGGAGGGAACAATGGTGATGTGTAGGGTAACAAAAGCTATAAATAAATTCCCGGAATTTCCCACTTTCCCCTATGATGCAAACTGCACTCTTGGAACTTATCAAGTGGAAAATGCTCTTAGTCAACGATTAGCTTAAAACATAGGGCAAGTAGTAATAACTGCTTGCCCAAAATACAGCTAACCACCACCAAAAGCTCATGCATCTAGTTACTAAAGTTAACTAGTAGGAATCAAATGAAATCATGCACGCCCAGGCACGTAAAATTATCTCGTCCCTGGAAACACTACCCGACAGATGGAGGGTTATACCCACATTTGGCAAGCGACCTCTGGGGGGAAAAGAATGGCAGTATAAAACTTACTCACCCAAACAGCTACAAGCCGAACTCATTCGTACTAGATGCAAAATTTGGTCGGGGAAGAGGTATACACCTGCCACTGGGGTTGCTATTGTCTGCGGCGATAACCAACCCGAAGGACACATCGTGGCTATCGATTGCGACGGACCCCGCGCCTGGGGTCAAATTCTAATCCTCAACAAAAAACTAGAAGAGGGTGAAATAGACAAAATTTCTCCCCAAAAGTTATACGAAGGCGCACTTGCATACCTCCCGGCGACTGTCGCATTCACCTCTGGAGGTGAATACAAGCGCCAACTTCTATACTTAATCACTGAAAAATCATCAATCAAGTCTAGCAAAATCTCAAATCTGGAGTTTAGAGGTAAAAATCATGCGTCAGTTTTACCTCCTTCTTACCACCCAGAAGGAAGATACTATCGGTGGGTTACCGGTTGCAGTCCCCAAGAAAAACAAGTTGCGATCGCACCAGATTGGGTAATAGCCCAAATGCTATTAAAGCAGGAGAACAAAAGGGTAATTCATTCTCCATCGAGTTCTCTCCAGGAAAAATCTAACCGCACACATCAGGCAAACAGATGCGTAAACTTATACCCCGACATTGAAACCAATATTCAAGCTGCACTTACATTCTTAGAAGTCATACATCCCAGGTTCGCTTCTGACTATACAACTTGGATTCAAGTTGGAATGGCACTTAAATCAGTCAGCCCTACCTTACTAAAAGCCTGGGACATATGGAGTCAGCTATCACCCAAATACAAACCAGGAGAATGTGCCTACAAATGGCAGTCTTTCCGCAGAACAGGCATTACCATTCGTACCCTTGCAAAATTTGCCAACCTCTCATGAACAATCAAGAGCAAGAAAGTGTAACTAACTCCAAAGCTAGTTACAGTAATGATTTGAATTCTAGTAACAACAATAGCTTAGAAGATAGTGATGAAACAGATGACTATGAAGATAACAGCAACAGTATATCAAACCCTAAAGTTTATCTAATAACCATCCAAATTTATCCAGACGAGCAACAGGCTATTTTCTCTATTGGTATTAAAAATGCACCTCCCATTATCAAAAATGCTAGCTATCAGGAAATAACCCAACAAACCATCATTCAACAAAGTATTCAAGAATTAGAGGTAGCCTTACCTAAGATTATTGAAGCCGCCGAAAAAAGAAAAACTGCTATTAATCATATTAATCAATCCCAGGAGCGTAAACAAGTACAAAAACGAGAATTATCTAATAATTCTCATCCAACCGAGTCGGATAAACAACAACTTTCACTATTCTAATCCCCATGAATTATATCGCTATTATCGAAGGGCAGCAAGTTCCTATTCCACCAGATACAGCAATAGATGACAACAAGCTAAGACTGGCAATCAGCACTTATTTTCCAGAATATGCCAATGCCGAAATCACTCGTACAATTACAGGAGAAACAACCGAAATAAGACTTGTTAAACGCGCTGGAACCAAGGGAAATTGCATCACAGAACTCAAATTAGCACCCGAACAAATTAACCCAGCGTTTGTATTAGCTTGGGAATTGAAGCTTCTAGAAATAAAAAATAAACTAACTTTAGAAGTTTTAATTAGTATGCGCTCACAAATAAATCAGACAATCAAAATGGGAGAAAACTGGGAAACATATACAAATAAGGTTTTTAAGTCCCTCAGACAGCAACCCCCTACATCCAGCAATTATCCCGTACTGTAGTTAAGCAACGCCGCTATCCACACTAGCGGCAGTTATCGTTCATCATGATATCACTAGAACTATTTAAAATACCCATCACCTGTACAGAAACAATCACCTATCTGGAAAACTTCTCTCAAAAAGCAACTTTACTCAGTTTATATCAAAAACTATTTGCAGAAGAATGGGATAAGTCAAAAACACCTATAAACAGAAAGACACATCCTGATTGCATATATTCAGATAGAGAAATTGAATTTATTCACCTAGTAAATTCAAAGTTGTTTCCAGTTGAATTTATTGATGAAATAGAAACATACGAAGAATATGAAAATATAGTTATATTACCACAAAGACTTGAATGGTGGAATGATAACTTTGAAGATTTAGAGGCAAACGAAAAATTCTTACTCTCTGTTGTGGGTAATGGATATAGCCTTGAATATTGGGAAGAAGAATTTGGGTTTAAACCTGATTATATAGCAGATGCGGAAAATATAGACTTTCAAAAACTTTTGAAAATCTGTAACAAGTTAAAATCACCAATCAAATATTTAGTACCTAGCCTGAGTGTTATCGACTATTCAACAGGGAATATTTGGTTAGACACAACCTATGAAACTGGATATTGGTGGGAGTGGAGCGAAGAAAATGTATTACTTATCGCGGATAAATGGCAAGAAGCCAGCATCATCCTAAACCAATTTAAAGAGTTATCAGACTGGATAGAAGTATCAATAGCCAATCGAAAGAAGGTAGTCAAAATATGGAATCAAGCTGCCATATAAATACAGGATTAAACACTAAAATCATACTGGATAACATTCCACAACAGGAAATTTTAGGGCATCTAATCATTCTCAAAGGACAGTTTGTACTGATAGAAAAAGAAGGTAATAAAACACAGCATAAATTTATATCGCCTGAAGCTGTGGAAAAAGCGTTTACAGCCAAAACTGTAAATTCAGGATGGTTATCTCGCAATACGCTGTGGTGGGAGATAACACCAAATGGAGAAGGTATTATTCAATTTTACCCGCCTCAAAAATATTCAGTCTCAATACAAACCCCAGAAGGAAACAATACAATAACTATTCCCATGCCAGCATTTATATTCGCTGGATGCAACAGTAGCTACTACTTATGGGCAGTTAAAGGAAGAACCTTCAAGCAGGATTGTCAATTATACAAAGCGCCGTTACCAAATATTTGGGACGACTCAAATAAAATCTGCTTCGGTAGGAACATTCCACCTGCTTGTAATCCCGACTCAATCAATAAAACCTGGGAATTGTTCTGGAACAGCCCTTTCAACCAAGACTTCAGCCAAAACAAGTCAAAATCACACACCCACAATGTCTGCGACTTGTTGATCAGCCTACGAAACACAAAATCCTTTCCAGCAAAGGAATTAATCGTTAGAGAGTATCAAACAATCAAAACGCCAAACGATATACCCAAGTATCTATTCCAACATGAATAACCTCTTCATCAGCTATAACTACGCTGTCAGTCACAACCTTCCCCCCTATAGCCAAAAGCTTCAGGAATACTGGCTTGCATCTGATGGAATATATGCGCGATCGCACCGCCCAGAATTAGAAATATGCCTGCAAATCGCCCATACTCACATAGCAGGATTGGCACAAATACAACCCTATTTCAAGTTAAATGTACCGAAAGTGCCAACAAGCATAATTGCAGACATCATCAATGCTGCGCGGATTAATCCCCATCAAGAAATCCTTTTTTATTTGGGGGTTGCAAATAGCCAATGGTGGTGTCACACACCAGCACAAGAAGCATCCTCAACTCATGTGCGATCGCTAGAAAATACAAACCTCAGATACAGCCAAACATTGGTTGAAATCCACTCACACGGCTGTATGAGAGCAATCCCCAGCAACCAAGACAACCAAGAGGAGTCAGGAAAGTTCCGCATATTCGGAATTATCGGCACAGTTGACAAAAAGCCTACCATCTACACCCGCGTAGGGGCATACAACCACTTCCTTGAAATTGACCCTAATTTGATATTTGAGTTATGATACAAATCGACACAGAATTTTTCTTACCCGTTCTCCCCCGTCCCCACCGCAAAGTAAATTTTATTTTAGTAGGGGCTGGTGGTACAGGGGGGTATCTTGCCGAAGATGTTTGCCGCCTGATAGTACAGCTACAGCAAAACGAGAAAAAGGCTAACCTCACCATCATCGATGGAGATAGCGTCGAACCTAAAAATATCGCACGCCAAAATTACCAACCATCTGAGATAAGTTTTCCCAAAGCACAATGTCTAGCCACCAGGTGCAGTGCCAAATATGGGGTAGAAGTAACAGCAATTTCAGATTGGTTTTCCCCTAACCATGTAGAAAATTACAAGTGGAATACCCTCACAATTATCATCGGCTGTGTGGACAATGCTGCCACCAGGGCACAAATTCACTCGTGTTTAAAATATAACAGCCCACGCGACGAACAAGCTGACTTATTCTGGCTAGACTGCGGTAACAGTTCACTATCAGGACAAGTTATATTAGGAACCCACGCTGATTTCAATATTGTAAGCGCCTCCAATAACCCAGATAAACCCGCATTCTGGAAACACCTACCATCCCCAGCGCTGGTACATCCCGAATTACTAATCCCAAAGCCTGAAGAACTCAGCAGCAACAACCTCTCGTGTGCGGAAATTCAAATACTTAATCACCAAACTCTATTCATAAACCGCATGACATCAGCCATTGCATCCCAATACCTTTTAGAGTTAACCCTAATAGGAAAAATAACCAAGTTTGTTAGCTACTTCAACCTAATTCCTATGTCTTGTCGCAGCATCCAAACCACAGTTAAAAACTTAGATAAATATCACATTGTCTAAAGGAAAACAACCACAACAGTTAACACATATCTGTCCTGAGTATTTCTTAGGACAGATTTTTATTATGGACAGATTTAATCCAAGTCTGTTAGAAAAGCTTGAATGTGAAAGTAAAAGTTCAGGCAAAAACACCATACGTACATCACCAATTAGCCAAGGTGAAAAACTTGGTGGCGAGTTTCACATCATCATGCAGCAAATTGGGCTAGGACTACCTGTAGAACCATTTTTAAAGGCATATCCTCAATTAGGCAAGTGGGTAGAAGTGCTGCTACCATTTATAGAAATTCCTGGTAACAAACAATGGAATGCCGAAGCGCAGTATCTCTACAATTCACAGTTAGTCCACGCTAATTATGACTTAATCATCTATCAGGATCAACAGGTAATTGGACTAGACTGGACTATCCAGAAACCATCAAATTTTCAGTCGTTAGAGAATTCATTTCATACTCAACTAAGATTATTCTTACTCTATGAAAAAAACCAATTTACAGCGGATAAAGTTAATCTAATCTACTTGTTCGTCAACACAGCCAATGTTTACCAATTCACCTATTCAGAAGAAAAACACATAGCTTTCAAGGAAAGACTTTTGTCTATTATTACACAGTTTGCGGTAGAGGAAATTCAACAAGAAGTTGAGCAAGAAAGTTTAGAAATTACCCATCACAAGTGGATGAATAGGGAAATTACAACTAAAGAATATCTAGATGCCATTCCTGAAGTTGAATTATGAACTCCCCAGAAATTAAAGTCAAAAAAGTTGAACTTACCCCCGATGGTTGGACACTTAACATTTTATCTCCGCGAGTCGCCACCATTACCAGCCCTACGGGAGTAAGAAAAACTACCTACTTTGGGTTTAACTCTAAGGAAAAAGCCGAAAGCTTCCTTATATGGATAACCCGTAAGGACAAATGCACTAAAGCTGTAATTCGCCCAAGTGAACGCCTAAATACTCCTTGGGAAATAAAAGTCTGGGGTACAGAAGAATCACTCATTGTCAAATGCGCGCTCAAGGATCTACAAGAAAATGCAACTATCGCTCTTTAAAATAATCCCAGAACATACAACCCCCGGCGAAATATACACCTTCAATCTCAACACTCCCAACCCGAAGCAAGCCGCAAAACTGCAAGAACTTGCCACCTCGATGCAACAATCAATTGACAATAAGCTCAATCCTGCCATAAACAAACAGCGGGCAACCAAACGCCGCAAAACAATTGCTCAATCAATTATCGCCGAAGGAGTAGAACTACAGACAATCCAATCTTGGTTACTTGCTATAGCCCAAATGTGGTTTGTGGGAAATACCCCCGAAGTGCTGCGGGGCATCTCCCAAAAGTCCCAAGCAGAAGCCCTGTACAAAATCTCTCAAAGAGCAAGAACTCTCGAAGAGGTAGAAGAAATTCTCTCCAATGAGTATTATCAAGATAGGATAAAGTCTCTCAACCGCGCAAGTATTTGCACCGCAGGCGAGATTATGTCTGCGATAGCTGAAATTCAGAAAGTTGTTAAACCTGATAAGGTTAATACTACTCAACAAGAGCTAAATCGGCTGGAGTTAAAAATCATTGGAATGAAATCAGGAGACTTTTTCTCCAGCCCACCTCCTGTTTGCGATCGCTTAATTCAGTTAGCAGAAATTAATGAAAACTCTCGCATACTTGAACCCAGCGCTGGCTCTGGCTGCATTGCCGAATCCATACTCAAGAAATATCCTCAAGCCAATTTAGAAGTAGTAGAGATTAACCCAACTCTACGTAGAATCCTCGAATTGAAAGGGTTCAACTTAGTAGGTAGAGATTTTCTAGGTTGTACAGCCGAAGGTTTATACTCTCATATCATTATGAACCCTCCCTTCTCTCAATTAATTGAACATATTTACCATGCGTGGAAGTTAATTGATTCCGGAGGAATCATAATAGCAATAGTTCCAGAGTCGGTATTCTTCAACAATAAATATAAGGATTTTAAAGAATGGCTAGAAAATTGGAATTTATATGACGAGTTTCTACCTAAAGATGCCTTTTTGCAATCAAATAACCCCACAAGCGTAGCCACCCGCATCATCAAAATATACAAGCCTTAATGTATTACAAACGCATTGCATACTGCCTGATGGAAATAGGAATAGGTATATAACATACCTATTCCCCATCTGAGAAAAGCACATTAGCTACAAAATACTTGAATAGCAAGATTTAGAAGTTAGAAGATACTGTAAGCAAGTGCAAACTAGCTAGTTTAAAGCTAAGTAATATCACTAATTTAGTTAACCAAATGTTGCAAAAAAAACCAAAATAGCCAAGAAGTAAAATGACAATTCAGACAATCACATCCTACAGATTTATTCCTGGAAAAGAAAGTAGCGTCACAGTGTACGGTAGTCCAGATGAACAAACAGTCGCAATACATAATTCAATTGGCACAACAGTGAGTCTAACTTTCACTACTGAAACCACGTTAGTTCTTCAAGAATTAATCAGCAATTTAGAAAAAACATATCACAAACTTATTAAGACTAAAAATGAGTATTTAGAAGGAGAATATTCATAGGGGTTAGAAGATATTACTTAAATAATACTTCCAAGATGAACTTTAAAGTTACTTGTTTATAACAGGCAACTTTATTTTTTATCACGGCATATGCAAATGCACAGGGTATATGAACTAGTTCAAGAAGGATAAGTATGGCTAAAAGTCAAGCCAATTTAAATGAAACTCAAACAAAAAGTAATACTGCCGAAACTCATTCAACAACAATTCCTCAAGTAACAGAAAAAGATGAATTTTGTTCGCCTGAGTTTTTAGACCCAAATGCACGACTCCCTCGCATCCAAGCACTTCGCGGTACTACCTCACAAACCTGCGGGTATTTCATAAGTGTAGACCAAATGGCAAATGCTGGTTGGATGGACTTTGAGGACAAGCAACTCATAACCTACACGTTTGAGTCTAGCGGTGCTGAAGAAAAGGGTATTCTTATCCAAAATCCCAGAATGTTGGTGTGTCCCAAATCGCCAGTGTTGGGATTTGATAGAAAGCAATCCCAAGAAGCAAACTCGTCAACAATAATTTTAGGTAAGTACACTCTCGAAATGAAAGAAGACGAAAATATTGGCAACCTACAGTATTTTCAAGTCTTCCTGCTAGACAAAAATAATCAACCCCTGCATCAAATTCCCCTAACTTATAAGGCAATGGGCGCAAATCAAGCATCCTTTGCCACTCATTGGCAAGAATTCTGCAAAGAATTAAACACTTGCCATTCAATTATTAATGGTATCCCAGCCAAACAAAAAAATACCCTGTTTTATTCTCTAGGAATCTTTTGCTTCAAAACAGCTAGAGAACAAGCTGGAACCAAACAAAAAAGTTTTGCTTGCAAGGTAGTCGAACACGAAACCCCAACCCTAGAAACATGGCAAAACTACTTCGTAGGGTTTAAAGCCGACGTTAAGAATTACGTATGGGAATCCCTCGAACCCAACAAACCTATGGCAATTCCAGGTCTAGATAATAATTTACTACTACCAAGTGCAGTAGAAACAGTCGGAATCTCACCAGCTAATTCATCCGAATTAGACAAATTGCCCTACTAACCATTTGTAAAACTTCAAGGGTGCTAGTTAACACGCTAGCACTTTACAAATCATGCCCTGGCAAAATACACCATGAAACTAATAATTACTCAATCTGTACTGGCGGAACTCTTAGAAACAGCCAAAAACGGCATATCCACAAGACCAGTAGACCCTATACTCGGAAGCTTGTTAATCGAAGCCTCGGATTCGGGCAGACTTACCGTCATTGGTACTGACCTGAATGTAAGTATCAAAACTACAGCGATAACTAATATTATACGCTCAGGTGTAGTCGCCTTAAATGCCAAACTACTAGTCGATACAGTTAACAATCTAGGAAGCGGCGAACTGGATATTGAAGTAAGCGATCGCGCCTGTGTTATCAGCCACAGCACGGGAAAATGTCGGATTATAGGAGGAAATCCCGAAGATTTTCCAAGCATCCCAGAAACAGAAAACCCTACCGAAATTAGCATTCCTAGCAAGAAGCTACAAGCTGCCTTGGAAGCTTGTCTGTATTGCAGCAGCGCAGACGAAACCAAACTCATCCTCACAGGCGTACATTTTCAGTTACAAGGTGAAAATTGGAGTTGCGCCAGCACCGACGGACACCGCCTTGCGTTTGTATCTTCCAAGCTGGAGCGAAACTACGAACCACTATCATTCACAGTTCCTAGAAGAAGCCTCACCGAGTTGGGAAAAATCTTGGCGACAACAGCCGAAAATAACAGTTGTACGCTCAAAGTTGCAAACAACACCATCCAGTTTATCTTGCCAAATGCAGAACTGACATCCAGGTTGTTAGAAGGAGAATTTCCCCGTGTTAACAACCTTATACCTAGAAGCTTTGCCAACGAGCTAATTGTAGAGCGCAAGGGTATGGAAATTATTCTCAAAAGAATCAGCCATTTCGCAGAGAAAAAACACAAGATTGTCAAAATCCTGTGGGAGGTGAACGATCAACAAGCAACATTAATGACGGGTAATACTGATATTGGCGATGCGGTAGATTCTTTACTTATGAAAACCCAAACCAGTATAGGGGAAAACATCGGTATTGGGGTAAACAGTAGCTATCTACAAGAAGCACTCAAACACATTTCAACCGATGAAATCCTATTCAGATTTAACAAACCCCTCCAACCAGTCATCATTTCTCCTGTAGGTGGATTGCTCGACCAATTAACACTAATTATGCCCGTAGACGTGCAGGATTTCGATAAACCAGAAAATCTTGCCACCACTTCCAAGCCAGAAAGTGAAACAGTAGATATTTCCGAACAAGAGGTATCTAATGAAACAACCAACATAGCAGAAACATCCCCGTCTGATACAGCTAGCACCAGCAAGTCAAAATCCCGCAAGCGCAAGCAGGAAGCAAAACCAGTAGAAACAGCAGCCTTATAGACCAACAAATATAGCCAGCATTTTTACTGGCTATACACAAATCCATTTATAAAATTTGATTTTCTCAAATATGTACACACCACTGCATCTCAAATATCGCCCCCAGCAACTTTCACAAATAGTCGGACAAGAATATATTGTACGCACCCTGAATAATGCGATCTTGCTCAAAAAGACTGCCCCAGCCTATCTACTTACGGGTCCCAAGGGTACGGGTAAAACGAGTACAGCGCGCATTCTCGCCAAATCTCTCAACTGTCAATCAACAGAAGAACCAACAACCGAACCCTGTGGCAAGTGCAATTCTTGTCAGACTATTTCCCACTCCTCATCTCTCGATGTAACCGAACTTGATGCCGCCAGCCACTCTGGAGTAGATAACATCCGCGAGATAGTATCCAACCTTCAACTTAAACCAATCGAGGGTAGGTACAAAATCCTAATTATAGATGAATGTCATGCCCTTTCCCACCAATCGTGGCAAGCATTACTCAAAACATTAGAACAACCACCAGCCCATATTGTGTTCATCTTCTGTACCACCGAGGTACACAAAGTCCCAGAAACTATTACCTCCCGCTGCCAAAAGTTCGATTTTAGAAGGGTTACCCTCTCACTAGTTGTAAATTACCTAGAAAAAGTTGCCCACCAGGAAGGTATAAATATCAATCCACTAGCATTAACAGCCGTCGCCAAAGCAAACAAGGGACACTTGCGCGACTCACTCAAACTTTTAGACCAACTAACCTTGCTGGGAGAAGAGGAAATCACTCCCAATTGGGTATGGGAACTATCGGGTATCATCCCCGAATACGATTTAGTCACTTTCTTTGAAAATATCACTCTTAGACAAATTACAGACAATTTAGGCATTCTCCAAGATTGGATTGAATGCGGCAAGCACCCAATCACTGTTCACACAAGCCTTGTCAGCTTTCTAAAAGACCTGCTTGTCTGCAAAACCAACCCCGATGGCAGAAATATTACCCAACTGGAAGAGGAAACCTGGAATTCCCTTACAACAATCTCCAAATCGTGGAGCGTTAACCACATCCACAGTGCGATCGCACTCCTGATGGCACGTCAAAATCTCATGCGAGATGAAAACGCGCACCTGTGGATGGAAGCTACCATTATCGAGATAGTTCAAACCACAAAGAGTAGTTCCCAAACTCAACCCTGGAAGGATTGGAAAACTGCCCAAGACGCAATTAACTGGGCAAAGGAACAGTTACCCCACTTATCGCAGACACAGTTACAGGAACACTGGCAAAAGCTTACACCCATCAATGGAAAGAAAGCCTTAGTTTGGGTGGAAGTCATTCAAAAGTTGCAGCAAACACAACTGCAACAAGCTTAGAATAGCAACTCTTCCTTATTAGGGAGAGTTAGTTATTAGTTCAAATAAAACCGCAGCTATAGCTAACGCTCTTAATATTATACAACTTACAATTATTTGTTGAATACATGGAATATCGCAAACTATTTCAGCAACAATTAAAAACTTTGGAAGAATTAGGAGAACAAATTGAAAATGATGCGGGAGGACAAATCGAAGAAAGTCCTAAAAATGAATATGGGATGTTTATTAACCAAGAACTAGCAAATGATACTTTCGCTGCTGTACTAGCTGCACAAGAAATCAAAGCCATAGTCCAACGATTTAAAGCATATCTGAACAACAGCCAACAAGCATAGCATAAGTTGAAACCTCTTTTAGTTTTGACAATTAAAAGAGGCTTCAACAGTCAATACCCACAAGCATTGCAATATATCCTGAACGCGAAAAATCTTTCATTCACAATTAGAAAAATCTCTAGTTAATGAGTTATAACCACAGGGATTTTGTCAAAAAGTCTAGGGGTATAATCATTGTCGATGAAGACAAACTAGACATCTATTGGAAAGACCCCACTCCAATTCAACCCTGGCAACCGCAAGTACAACTCAAGCCATACCAGGAACTTTCACAGTTATTTGTCGATATTGAAACAGCAGGTATAGACCCAATTGAAAATCGCATTTATGCCATCGGGTGTATGGATGAAATGGGATATCCTACTGTTTTTATGAATATTTCAGAAGCACAAACTATCACAGACTTTTTCAATCACCTAAAGAAGAAAAATCCAGATGTAATTTTCACCTACAACGGGATGGAATTTGACATTCCATTCGTTATCACTAGATCCAACCTGCATGGCATAAAACACCCATTTAAAATTGCATCCAAACCTCGGACTATCCGAACTGCCAAGGTACGCGGCGAACCGCTAAAAATTCGGGAGGTATTTGTCAAAAATAGCCAGCATGTAGACGTTTATATCTGCGTTCTCAGGTGGGATTTTGTCACCAAAAAGCTAACCAACGGAAGGTCGCTTAAAAAGGTTGTGTTGGACATGGGACTGCGCCAAAACACCAGACTGGTTCTTTCCTATGAGGAAATTTTAGCTTGTTGGAAAGATGGTCTAAACAGTAGGGGGTGGAAACGTTTAAAAGAGTACCTCATCTACGACCTCGAAGACACCCGGTTAATTGCTAACAGACTTGTACCTTCATACTATTACGAAGCGCTGGTAGTACCGGGAATGAACCTCCAGCAGTTAGCACTAGCTGGTAATGGTACCAAATGGGAGCGAATATTTGAGCATCACTACCAAGGGATAAAACCCAAACCCGATCGCAAGTACAAGTTCCAGGGAGGCATGGCCTACTCTATCCCTGGACTGTATAGAAAGGTCGGATACGCAGACATTAGCTCAATGCACCCTTGGGCAATGCTAGACAAGGGTATTTGCTCAATCAAGGATATAGACCGTATTGGGCTAAGTATCCTGCAATATCTGGTGAATGAAAAATCAAGACTGGAACAACTTGCCGAGAAAGGGGATATTGCTGCCAAGGAGAAGAGAGAATCTGTCAAAGTTCTAGCTAACTCCGAGTTTGGCTTCTTCGGCACATCTGAACTCGCCTTCAACGATATGGAGGCTGCGGCTTTGGTGACAGCCTACAGCAGAAGGGTACTCAAACTCATGATTGAAATTATCACTTATGAAGGGGGTACTCCCGTGGAAGTTGACACTGACGGGGTGTTTTTCACCCACCCCAACCCAGAAGAGATACATAGTTTACTTCAATCTCAACTGCCTGAAGGGATAACCGTCAAACTAGAGTTTATCGCTTCGGCGATGTTTATCCCGGAAAGAGGAACCAAAAACTACCTTTTATGGCTTCCGGACGGGAAAATCATTACCAAGGGGAACTGGCGCAATCGCGATCGCTCGCAACTAGAGAAAGAGTTTTCCATTCAGTATTTAACTCTCCTAATCCAAGATATATCAGCCGCAGAAGAGTATTACACCCACATTTTATCCCATATTTTATCAAGGGAATACCCAAAAGAAAACTTGTGCATTACTCGCAGAATTAAAGAGGGTGAAAAAGAACTTCTCAAACTTGGAAAACCCGGAGATGTCGTGACTTATTATTACAGCATTCTGGGTGTAACAGACATCAACAGCCTACAAAAGTATTCATCACAGTATTACATCAAATTACTCGCCCAAAAACGAGTAGAAATCCTGCAAATTGCAAACCCTAAAATGCTAAACAGCGGTAAACAATTGACTCTTTTCTAACAATGGCTAAAAAATTATCACTGCTCAACAAAAATCAACGCAAGTGGTTAAATAACTTCCTTGAAGGAAAGCCCTACGCCAGATTAACCAATGTCTATAACTCATTAGACGGCGACCGAGTTGTTGAAATTGTATGGTGGGAACATAGCATACCTACAGTTCTTGACAGCCATACACTCATTCAAGGAAGTATATCTTACAAGGTAAGAATCAAACTCCGAAAGTTTGGCGACCCCAGACAAACAGCCAATTTCTCCTACGAGATTACCCCAGCCCAAAAACAAACCTTACCCTACCGACTCAAAGAACAGCTATCACTTGAACTTCCACAAAGCTACTTAATACCCATTCCCAAAAATCCTGTAGTTGTCAAATCTAGGAAGACTAAACAGAAAATATTAGTCGCCCGTATAACCCAACAAACCCTACCTCTTGAAGGTATAACTGCCCAACTAAACGAGATAAATCTTAAAGATGGCGGTGTACCCCTATCCGAACAGGAACTACTTCTAGAAACCACACCGCACATTAATTTAGATAGTGGCACTCGATACAAACTTCCCAGTGCCATTATCAAAATTCTCAACGATAAAAAAGCAAATTTTCGGGAGTGGGAATCAGCCATCTCGCTATATCAGGTAGCTGGTTCATCTGCGCTGTTGCAATACCTAAACGAGTTAGATGGCTGGCGCAAATATCACGGTACTCAGCAAGTTATAAATTCAGTTCAAGATGTCAACCAAAGTAAAGTTGATATACAATCGGTTGGCAACAAGGAAATCCGATAAAAAGATAAACTTGATATTACCACAGACTAATTAATAAGTCTGTGGTAATATTTTTCACATTAAATATACAAAAAATCATGTACATAATAACTCCAAATGACTAACTAAAAATATCAATAACTTGAAAATTTATTTACCACCACTTGCTAGCTAACGCACTTCTATATAAAAATTTAGCAAGATACCCATGCCAGTAAAATTAATTTATGGGGAAGATATCCACTCAATATCAAAAAGGGTAGAAGAATTAATTAAAGATTTTACTACCCAAGAGTGGGAAATCTTCAACTACATTCGAGTTGATAACAAAGCAGCAGCAATACCCCAGGCAATAACAGAGGTAATGACAGTTCCCTTAGGGGAAGGTGGAAAGATTGTCCACATTACAGATGGGACAATATTCAATAAATGTTCGGATGAAATAATTTCCTCACTCTTAAAAAATCTTGACAAAGTACCTACTCTAAACCTACTTTTAATTACCTCACTTTGGAAACCTGATGGTAGAAGCAAAGTCGTCAAAGCACTACTCAAACACGCCGAAGTTGAAGAATTTCCTCTCATCCCCAGTTGGGATAAACAAGGAATAGAAAAACTAATTCAAGCAGCAGTAAAAACCCATTCCTTAGAGCTTGTCCCCACCGCCACTACCTATCTAGTGGAGGCAATTGGAAACAATACTGCACGGCTCGATAGCGAATTAACCAAACTTGCTATCTACGCTCAGGGGGAAAAATTGGAGTTAGGAGATGTTCAGTCACTTATAAGCAACAACAATATCAGCTGTACCGAACTCGCCCACGCCATTAAAAATAGTAGAGCCGATACAGCAGGGCAAATACTCCACCGCCTACTAGTTGAGGACGAACACCCTCTCAAAATAATCGCCACCCTCATAAGTTACTTCCGCACTTGGTTAATTACGAAAGCTGGGGTAGAAGAAAAACTGTCCGACAATAAAATCTCAACACTCGCCGAACTCAGCAACCCCAAAAGGCTGTACTTCCTCAAAAAAGAAGTCGAGGCTGTAAGCGTCGTCAAACTCAAACAAATACTCATAGCACTAATCCAACTTGAAGGTGAACTCAAGTCTGGCATTGACAACTTCACCCCCACCATCATCAAAATCTGCACCCTATGAACAACCTCTTTAACGAGATAGTTGGGCAGGATACCGCAAAACTAATCTTAAATAATGCGATTGCCCAAAATCAAATTTCAAGCGCCTACCTATTTACCAGCACCGTCGAAGGGGTAGGTAAAACCAAAACTGCCCGACTATTTGCTGACTACATCTGTAGCACCACAGATATGCTGGAAGTGCGTCCGCAAGAAGGCAATTCTACTATCGGAGTAGAACAGGTACGGGAAACGATCACCTTTCTTTCAACTTCTCCCATTGAAGGCGATCGCAAAATAGTAATTATCCACGACTGCGACAGGATCACGCTAAACGCCGCCAACGCCTTACTTAAAATCTTAGAGTCACCAGGAAAAGGAATATTTATCCTCATTACATCCCAAGCCCAGAATATACTGCCTACCATAAAAAGTAGGTGTCAAATAATCCCATTTGCTCAACTACCTATTGATGAACTAAAAACTATTCTGGAAAACTATAAAATCTACCTCCACCAAGACATACTCGAACTTTGTTTAGGCAGTCCTGGTCGTGCGATCGCATTCCACAGTCTGTTAAATTCCATACCAGAAAGCATACTCGACCAATTACAATTACCTCCCAAAAATGTAATTACAGCCCTGGAAGTGAGTAATTGGACAAGTAAACAGGATAAATCAACTCAAGCTTTATTACTCACCTACTTAGAGACAAGATGCTGGGAAAAGACTAAAAATACGGGATTGCTTGCTTTCTTTACGACAGCAAGAGAACAATTTCAATGTCACGTATCACCTAGAAACGTATGGGATAACCTACTCTTGCGCTAAAAAAATCCACCAAAGATGAATGTAGCCGTTAGCTAGTAATAATTAGCTGATGGCTTTTTATATGGAGGTTAAAATGCAACAACAAAGCCTGTTTGATATTGAACAAACAATCAAAAATAGTAAATTAAAAGGAGAAAAAATACTAACTCCAAATATCCAAAAAATGCTTAAGATTCTAGCCAGCATGGGGATGGATAGAAAGGTATTCGCCTGTTTGTTAGAACTAGCAGAGGTGGATGCACAATTAATTAAATATTTAGCTGGTCCCACAATCACTGGTGGGCGAGAATGGAGAGATACTATTTCCAGTTGGGTGTGGCAAGCAATCGCAATCGATAGACTAGATACAATCCTAGAGGAGGTAGATAAAGGTGAGGTAGGGAAACTTGCTACGCCAAGCGAAGTGCTTGCTGTAATGATGCCGATTACTTTTGAAGTTCCACTATCTTGGGAGTGGACAAACGTATACCTTTGGGCTTCACATGCTACTCTCTCCAAACACAAACCATTTCCAAATTATGATTACGATAAACTTTGGGAAAGTATTGGTATAACCTCAATCGATTACAAACAAATTCAGCATGATTATGAAACTCTTGCTGCCGATATCCGTGCTTATGTGGTAAAGGGTGCAAGCAACGAATGGGGTAAAAAGCTTAAGCAAAAACCCCTCTTAAACAATCAATCTACAGAGGAAAATAATCCCCAATTATCACTTTTTTAAACAACCAACAACTATCATGCAGTTATAGTTGTGCAACCCCAAATCAAGCAAAGTATTATCAGGATTGGTTAAACCAACCTGATTTTTTCCCTACAATCCCGCAGCATCTTTTCTACCCCTGTTATAGAAGGGTAATAAATTAGAAAAAGCCTCATATAAAAACCAGTTTCTACTTTCCTGCCATTCCTCAACACCCGTATTACTTATAAAATAACCAACCCGATAAACAGCAGCAACCAACAACGATTGAAAAGTAGTGGGGACGCGAGAATTAAACGGAATCAACATTATCTCGTTAAGGCAATTAGCATCATACCCATGCCCAACAAATATGTAATACACTATCCTATGGATTAATCTTGATAAAACTGCGGTGCGGTCAGTCCATTTTTCAACATAGGGCAAGACCTGAAAATAACCATCTGGCAGAAACCCAAGTTGAATGTTAAACTCAGCCCTTTCAACATCATCCATATTGTCCAGGAAATCTTCAATTCCCTCTTCATCTATATCGCTATTCGCCATACCAAAATCACCTATAGCTACAACCTCAAGCGCAAGATAATGTAGCGCCAACCCCCACATCAAAGGATCTCCGTCCTCAATTCCAGTTAGAGAAAAACTATCTGTGCCAATAAAATATTTCTCACCCAAAGTTTTTAAGCTTTGATAAGCGATCTTGCGAGCAAAATATTGGTCGGTAGAGTTGATAAATCTTCCCTCAAGCTCATTATCTACAAGATACATGAGAATTGCCACAAGAGCAGAATAGGAAGCATCATGCAAGCAAGTTGGGTTGGGAGAAAGAAGGTCTACCAAACAAAGTGACATCACCTCATCCCAAGCACCAATTCGAGCTGTATTAGATACCTTTCTAAAATGTTCGACATCGGAACCACCATTTCTATCCCACCATTCGGAATTGTCTACAAATAAAGGCGACGAGTAATTAGCACTTCCATCTCCGTGTTGGTCTTCATCATATTGCATCCACATTAGAGCAAGCAAGACTAACTTACATTTGATAAATCTTGATTTAAAAGAGCGTGCTATATCTACTTCCAATTTAAATGTTTCCATAAATAATTAATAAATCGATACATATATATTTCCCGTATCTATAACTTTTCTACCAATAGATAAACAAGATAGCCAGATATTAGAAAAATTGTGGATATCCCCCATCCAGTCGCAAACAACCACAAACAAGACAGGTGCTTACGCAAAAATAATTTGAAGTATTAGGAAATTCAACGAATTTTATGAGCGAGTATCTCAATCGCATCACAATTGTCGGACGCTGCGGTCAAGACCCGGAAATCCGTTATTTTGAAAGTGGCTCGGTAAAAGCAAGTATCTCGGTTGCAGTTAGACCTCCTTACAAAAGTGAAAATGCATTATGGTTCGACCTTATCGCCTGGGGTTCAACCGCCGAGGTAATTGCAAATTACGTTAAAAAGGGAACACAAATCGCTATAGTAGGTGAATTTGGATTCGATAGGTGGACAGACAAAAATTCAGGTGCAATGCGGTCTAAACCAATAGTAACGGTTCAAACAATCGAATTATTAGGTTCTCCAAAGAACGAGGATAAATCCTATAAAGAAGAAAAACAAACCGCAAGCATTGCTAACGCAAATTACTAAAAATATCTTCGTCAAGTCCCCAGCCCAGAACAATCGGTTGGGGCATTGTTCGTTTAGTGAATTGTTTTACAACATCATGATTGAAACCAACGCAACAGTAGTAATCAAAAGCGTCAATGAGTCCCACGACTCATTGGGTAGTTTAATCACTTACGGAATAGCTGAATTTAGCTATCGGGGTAAAGATGGGGCGGTAATAGATGAAATTTCCTACCGTGCCAAAGGTATCCCAGCCGTAGACATCAAATGTTCCGGGGGAAACTCCCAAGGCATAGCTACCGGATACATCGACTTACAAGTCAACGAACGAGAAGGCTACAAAGAAAAAGTTGCTAGCCTCGTAATTAGAGGGTTCATCTCAACTGGAAAAACAATTCAGGAATTAGTGCAATTTGAATCTACAAAAGAAGAAACTCCCGACTTCGCACAAGAATTGCTAGAAGAAAATATTTCCAGCGATAGCGATGAGGAACTAAGCGAGATGCCGGCATTTTAACAAATTCCGATCCCATTTGAGAATAATGTTAGTGTGAGTCTAAACACTCATCCTGACATTATTTTCTTTACTTTTTTTATTACCGTTTGATAGAGTTGCACTTATATAGTGCGGGCGCTTTGCTCGCTTATCGCTTATGGCAGAACGGGCGCTGTCTTAGGCGAGCATCTTAGACAAAGTATTGCTTATGAAGGCTAATACACCTCGCATATCTCAAACCTTGAGCAAAACTAGATTTCTCAATTTTCCGTGCCTCAAAAATGCACTCATTGAACCGTCAGAAATAGTAGAGTTAACCTATCTACGGCTTCTTATTTGTAAAACTGTAACACAAGAGCGAATATAATACTTCCATAAGGTAAGGATTTTAAGGGCGTGTGACAGTTAGTTTTGAACCCAATTACCTACTCAAGAACTCAATTACATATTTAAGAACCCAATTACCTATGTACAACAAAAAGACCAAGATAATTGCCGCATTTAACCAGTCAGGTGGTGCTGGAAAAACAACAACTGTACACAACCTGGGGTATCATCTTGCACAAAAACACCAAGTCCTACTTGTCGATATGGACCCCCAAGCCAGCCTGACAACCTTCATGGGGATTGAACCCAAAGAACTAAAATCCGAGCAGACAATATATGCTGCTGTCACCGAACGCGCACACCTAGATATTTGGCACGAACCCATCCACAAGATGCATCTTGTACCCAGTAATAATGCTTTAGCTGGTGCTGAACTAGAGTTAGTCCGCGATATTACAACCGACAACCGTCAAAAACTAAAATTTCTACTTGAACCAATAGCTGATAAATACGATTACATCTTGATAGATTGCCCTCCCTCACTGGGCTATTTAAGCATCATGAGCCTGCTTGCTGCTACCCATATATTGATACCAGTCCAGACAGAATATAAATGCTATGCAGCCACAGAACAACTACTAACAACAATTGCCCGTCTTAAAAAAGGAGGACACAAAGACTTACAAATTGCAGCTTTTATCCCAACCCAGCACGACAAACGCACCCTGCAACAATCAGGTATACTCGAAGCCATCAAAAACCAAATGGAAGGACGCGTCCACATAACTACCCCTATTCCTAAATCAATAGATTTTCCAAGCGCATCACAAGCACATCTTCCACTTGCTCTGTGGAAAAAAAACCACCCCGCAGTTAGTATCTTAGAAGAAATAGCAAATTACCTCGTCAAACTTTAAATATGACCAAACAAGTTGAACTGAAAGGATACGACAAAAATGCACTTGATGATTTATTGGATAGTGCTAGTCAAGAAAACACAAATAACAAAAACACTAGTACCCTACCAATAAATTCAATCATCCTTCCCCCATCCCAACCAAGACGCTACTTTGATGCCGAAGCACTACAATCTCTAGCCAACGATATCAAACAAAATGGGCTTCTTGCACCCATTGCAGTCAGACCTACAGAAGACAGCACTTACGAACTCATGGCTGGCGAACGCCGCCTTCGTGCTTGCGCTTTAATTGGGCTAGAAGAAATACCCGTCAATATCATTGACTGTGATGACAAAACCGCCAGCCGCATCCGGCTAGCCGAAAACCTACAAAGAGAAGACCTCAATGCTTATGAAGAAACTATCGGCATTATTGAACTACTCGCCAACGAGCTTGATATTGACCGAGATATGGTAGTTTCAGTACTATATGACATGAATAACGAAGTTAAGGGAAATTCTAACCATAACGTTATGGTTAGTTCGGAAGGACTTACCATACAAGACATTTTCTCTAAATTAGGCAAAATTACATGGCAATCATTTGTTGCTAACCGCCTACCCCTACTCAAATTACCCGCCGACATTCAGGAAGTACTCCTCATAGGGGAACTGGAATATACCAAAGCGACTGCCATCTCAAAAATTAAGGATTTAGCACAACGACAAGCTTGTTTAAAAAAGGTAATTGAGGAAAAACTATCCCTATCACAGATAAGAGAGATAGTGGGGGGCATCCTGGAAACTAGCAAACAAGAAAAACAAAAAACGCCTACAAGAGAATTAGCTGCACAAATGGGAAAAATTTCATCGCTGATCATGAAAGATAAAACCCTTTTAGAAGATAAAAAAAGGTTAAATAAAGTTGATAAATTATTAAAACAGCTTCTGGATTTAATGCAGCCTTCAAAGGAGATGGAAGCAGAAGAAGAGACGATTTAGAGGCGCTAATTATAAACAAAAGTGGGGGTTGCATATTTATCTTTACCCCCCCTCTCCTTCTGGAAACACACTGCACCCGACAAATACTAATGATTGAGTGCTGCAATTGTTTATAAAACTTTTAATTGAGAAGAATCAAGTTGCAAACAATGCTCTAAAAAAAGAGCTTGATTCATGGGATGAACATTCATCATACGCGCTTGACTAACTACATTAACAACCTGATAAGGGCGAGCATCATCTACTATGCATACAAAAACCTAGATAAGCTATGGGCTACGCGATAAAGAATATCTTCACGGATCTTAAGATAGGTTAAGTCCCCAGGTAACGCATAAATGACATATCCCAAACAGTAGCCTTTATCCCACGCTTTACCTGTTTGACAAATTGGGCAAGAGAAAGGTTCAATTGCAATATAAGAACGCCGCAAAGAAGAGCGGATCAACCCACAAGTTGCTAGTCAATGCAACTAGGAAACGAGCAACTCATCAGAATTATAGTAGTCGTGCGTCTGCGCGTACTAAGCGGCGAAATATGCAATTACTTCTGGTTGATACTGGCGTTGACAACCCATATCCACTAATTGGGTGTGGTTGGAAAACCAGTCACAAAATTCATAAATTGATTCATCGGTCAGATATTTAGATAGCCAACTAAATAAAACTTCGTGAATAATAACTGTCCTGAAAGATGAACTATTCTGTATCTCCGAACAAGGAATTTCATCAACACGCAGCGTGTGTTTTATCTTTAATAGAGCATTAAACATATTTTCCTCGGACTGAATTACTCCTTCAGATTTAATTAATCGCTTTGGACGAAAAATTATAGGCAAGGTTTGCAATGCCCAGTAATGATTGCACAACCCATCCGAAGAAAACAAAGCACGCAAAATATCAAGCGCAACCCACTCTAAACCGTCGGGAGTTATGACAACGCGGATAGGTGAATTCTTATAGTAGATGGTTTTCACTTCTAATGGTTGATAATTACCAGAATCGGCAAAAGAAATCTGACCCATTTCCCAGTTTCTATTACGAAAACTGTGTGTTGGAGAAGTGTCTTCGTTAAGTGTAACCGCCGTATAGCTGGAAAAAAATTCTTGCTTTAAAGCCAACATAGATATAAGTTCCTCGTGTAAAAAAGATAAATTACAATCAAGTTATTATCTTCACTTACATACCGAAATTTCCACAACAAACAAATATTTAGTAATTAAGTACAACTAAAGTTGGAAAGCATCATAATTACATTCTTAAGCAAAGTAAAAACTTTCTAAGTAAAGGTTTTAGGCACTTAAATATTTAGCTGAAGCTGTCTTTATAAACTACATAGCCGGAAAAATCCACGTCCAAAGTAGCTGCTACGCAAAATAAAGAAGATTACTAACAGGAAAAAAAATGACTCATACGTTTATTTTTTGCAGCGGCGTTCGCCGATAAATTATGAATAAAAATAACTCATACTTGTGGAGATATAACTATGGCTACTAAAACCAACAAGCTTGTCAAAATTAATGATTCCACAATGGGTATTTACCAACTCCCATCATATCAAGAAAGCAAGCTCAAGGCAGTCTACTACGGACTACAGGAAGTTTATGGAAAATCCTCTGAGGCTAAGTCTGGTACAAAGTGGAAAAAGGCTGAATGGGAGGAATTCAAAGCAAAGTTCCAGGAAACCTTCGGAACAGTTGAACAACCCAAATACACGGTTGAACAGATGATTCAATTCTCTATCAACCGTTTCAACAAGGGTCTTCCCGAACTATTAGAAGTTAACCGCAAAACTTGGCAGCGTCGAGAAAAGTTTCTCGCCAATCAAGCAGAAGTTATCTAACTAATCTACAAGAAATATCACTCATAAGCGAGTGACATTTCTTTTTTTACAGGTGCATTCGCACAAGAAATACAGAAAAATTATTCATCATTGAGATAACTATGGCTGTTAAATCCACTAAAATCCAGCTTACTGTAATCGACGATTCCTTAATGGGTGAATATCAAATTGATGCTTTTTATGAGCGAAAATATAATGCAGTCTTCTACAGCATTAAAGATATCCACTATCTCGAATCAAAACGAATGTTGAGCGAAGCATTCGATAAGGAAGCTTTCAAAATCCAGTTTGAACTCACTTTTGGCAAGGCAGAAGATAAACGATATAACCTCGAACAACTTCTAACTTTCGCCAAAGAAAAATTTAACTTAGGAATGGAAGAACTTTTGCTACACAACAAGAAATCTTGGCAACGTCGAGAACAGTGGCAAAAGCAATATGACGAAGCTGAACTAGTAGAACAACCTTTCTAACAAATAACAAACAGTTGGGAGTAACATCCTGGCTGTTTGTTTTTTAACAGACAGGACTTACGCACTCCTTCACGAATAACGAACCGCAGAGAAGCCAGTGGGTTGCGTATTTTCCCAAGGCACGTTTTCGCTCTTAAGCTTCCCCCGAAAAGCTGCCGCCCCGTTGTAGCAACTGGCGCGACACGGAGGACACGGAGGAATGAGAGTTTGAGAGGTCTAACAGCGTAAGTCCTGACAGATTCAAGAGCGATCGCTCAGTTCTCACTCATATAAACAGTCTCTTAAATATCACTTTAATAAAAGTTAACTATGAACATTAAAGTCGATTTCAACATCAAGCTCAAGGGCATTGTCGAGTCTCTTGAGACTCATTATCTTGTAACACACTACTAATTGAAACCCTAGCATGGTTGCCAACCACCGGAAGCGTCAACAAGAATGATGCAATTAAACAAACTGCCTGTCAAGTTCACGGGAGGCAAGGGAAAAAAACTCGTGCGTACTTACCAAAAAAAGTAACGTGACAAGGACAGTCTAACTGGTAGACTGTCCTTTATTTTTTGCGATGGTCGAAAATCGGCCCAAAAGGCGATCGCCCAAACTGAAAAACGCAATCGCATACACTCCACATCCACTTCTCTACATCAACAAAACCTTACAGAAGAATTTTTCCTACAACCAACAAGTCTTTACAGCGGCATTCGCCGAGAAGAGGTGAAACAACTCGTAAAGGTCAATATCATGTCTGTTAACAAAATCTTCCGCGCAGCTACAATCATCGCTATCGTCTTCATCGGTTCATTCAGCCTTCCTCAAGAAGCGCAATGCGGAGTAGTCCGCGATGATGGTAGCATTTGCCAGCGATTGGCAGGTGGCGAGAAAGACTGCAAAGAATTAGGTGGCACATGGGACAGCAAGAAAAATTGCTGTGAAATCCAAAAAATATAGTTAGACAAAGAACGGTTGTGGGGGAATCCACAGCTATTCTTTTTTTCGGTCAGAAAGAAGATTGTCCAACCGCATTCCTTATTGCTTTGGCATAAATTAAATAGAAAGGACAGTTGTGTTAATGCAACTGTTTTTTTCTACCAAAACATCTAAGAAGTTGAGAGCCACCGTCTTTTAAGCGGTGGATGAAAACGATAGAAAGGATTTATCCTTTCGTTTCCCTCTTGCCCTACAAAAGAATGGAGGCGATCGCTATTATGCCAAGCGATCGCCTATTTTTTAGGGCAGAGGGGGGAGCGAAAACACGCTCTAAGCCTTATCACTCATAGTTAAAAATTCTTTAGGTACTTCACGAGGCGTATAATTAGGAACCCTCTTGACAGGAGTACTAGCATTCACCTTAATATCAGTAGTGCCAGTTGGTTTACCTGTAGAAGTACCAAACAAAGGTTGCGATCGCTCATGACCAGTTGCTCTATCAAATTCCAACACCATATGCTCGTGTAACGCAACTACATCTGCCATACGGTTGCCCAGACTACTAGCTATATCTGGAATCGGAATATTGGCGTGCCAAGATACTAGAATATCCTCTTTCTGGAAGTAAGTATCAACCTCGGAACGAATATAATCGGCTGTACCACCACAAAATACCAATTCCCGTACATCATCTTCCATCACAGAGCGCAACCACCGTGCTGCTGCCCGCCAATACTCATCCCTGGCAAGCAATAAAGCCTTAGACATAGACTCTCCATCAGCCTTTATCTCGCTACTATTACGCTTGCGAGAAAGGTTTTGCAACACCTGAGCATCACAATTTACACCGGCTTCAACGATCGCGCCAACAATATCAGTATTATCGGGGCTAAGTCCTGATACTTTAGAAACAAAATTGCTGACAAGCCAAGACATCCCCAAATCGCTAGTAATCCCGCGATTGGGAAAACCATCTCGAACGAGAAACACGCTAGCGTTACGATAACCCACCATCACAAACATTGAAGTAGGTATAGTACCCCCCAAAGTGCGTCTGCGATAAAAGAATATACCGCTTCCTTCAGATGCCACATTGTAGTAAGCCATCTTCACCCGCATCTTACCCGCCGGAGTTTCAAATCCTGTAAAAACCTCCTTTAAGCGACTTTCCAATTGAGCCTTGTCTTGAGTCTCCCCTGGTGGCAGCAAAATATTCAAATAAACAGAAACATTATTCCCCAGTCCCAATTTCTCTTTCGCCAACCAAATTGCCCCGCATACCTTGGGTACTGCCAGCTCGTACTTAAGTTCCTTCAATTGCGATATTCCCCGAAACTGATGCCGAGCAAGTGCGCCCAGTACATAGTATTCACCGCGTACACCTACCCAAGCACGAGATTCAGGCAGCCCTTCTGGTTGTATATTCTCAACCGAAGCCTTCGCCACATCAGCAACTTCAGAATCCATCAACAAAACTTGCGGCTTCCCTTCCGGATATTCCTGTACAATCGCCTTAGTCTTGCTTCCACCCATGTCTAAAGTTAAAACAATTTTCTTAGGTTGAGCTTTATCGTTAGTTTTAGCCATATATGAAATTTTTTATTAACGAATGATTTTGTAACAACCAATCTAACCCACACGTAAATGAGAGGGGGTTAGTTCATAAAAATTTCAAAAACCCTAGTTTTTATTAAGATTCTGAATTCAAAATACTTTAATCAACCAATTCAAAACCTCAATCCCTCATGAACCGAGGAATTTTTATTTTTTCTGACCTCGCCGTCTTTTTTTTACAGCCGCTTGACGCGGAATTCTGCTGAAACGATTGGCAGGAGAAAAACCCATGTCTAAAACTTTCTACAAAATCGACAATCCTCAAACTAGAGATGCCATAGCAATTGTTGAGTCCATCCCCAGTAGCATCGCCTACAATATTGCCCGATTCTGTGGTAAAGAAATTGATCCCGATTATATCCCTTTTAGCAAGGATGACCTTCCCAAACTTCGAGAGTATTATCGTCTTATTCGCACTAACAAATCAGAATTTTCCACATCTACAACCACAGTTGGTCAAGTCACTTTCTGTGGTAACGATGCCAACTATATACTCAATATCCTCACCGTTATCGGTAAAACCCTCCATACTTACGAAGTATTTGTGAATTAAACGAAACAAAGAAAAATTTCTCGCCAAAACGAGAAATTTTTCTTTTTTTACACTCTAAATCCTGCATCCCCCTCAATCGCCCCCGCAGGTATCACATCCGAATCATCATCAAAAAAGTCATCATAATTATCCTCTACCCCAGATGCCTTGTGTTGGCATAATTCTTCTTGTTGGGCAAGTACAGCAACAGAAGAAGCATTACTATTTGGTTGTTGGTACGCCACAGTAGGGGATACCACTGCTGCTGTTTCTTGACCAACCATTGGGGTAATTAGCACCAACTGCGATATATTCTCTAACCCGCATATCCTCTTAATCGTATTTATCTGACTCTCCAATACCCCAATCGCCCATAAGGCAACTTTCCTCAATTCCTCACCCCTAATTCCTACCGACTGCATCGACAGGGGCAACCAAAATGCCTTGAGGGTATATATTACCGTCTCCACTAACCCCATCTCCATCGGGTTAGATGCCAAATACTTGAACATCTTCCCCGTAACTGTATTCCCACTCCTCTTTATTTGCGGTATCACCTCAAATTCTGTACTCATCTCCCTCCCTTTAACCCTACTAACCACTAATTCACAGTTGAAGTATCACAGCCCGAAAATTGTACTAATAGATGATAGACAAATCGTAGAATATAAGTGCTAGTCTGTACTTGCTTATACCATAAACTCATACTGAGAAAATGTCATCTCCGACTATGCTCCTGCTTCCCTGACAATACCTCAGCATAGTAGAAGTTTCCCTAGTACATACGTATTGTTAGACTCATGGTATGGTTACACCTACACTAGCTATATCCCAGCATTGCAGTAGTATCCCCTCGCTACCACAGGATCGCCCTAAAAAGTTATATTCCCGTATGTAGACAAGGTATGTTTACTAGGGTCAGTAACACCTCAATTATCACAAATTCCCAATCCTCCCCGTCTCGTTATGTAACACTTTATAAAACACTTTGTCTTATTTTTCTTTTCTAATTGTAAAATATTTTCAGTATTTTAAATAATATTTACACTTGTATTTAGACATATTTAATTAGATAAATAACCCGCGATCGCCTGCTTTTGCAATCAGAGCAATATCTTACTACACAAGCATTATAGGCATTGCAGTATCTCACGCATTGTCATAAACATACTATGTCAGTTATAACAGTCGTGTGGTGACACTGGCGTACTGGGGAAATACCCCTGTTGTGCCATATTCTCGTGCTTGGACAACCTATGTTAATTAGGGTCAAACATAAATAGACAGACTGTTTCAAGTAGTTAAATCAATTTCTTAATTCAGATTAAAAATAATTGCAATAAAACTAATTATTAAGAATAAGGAAGATTCGTTAAAAGAGTATATTTATTCGTAACAACTTTGATTAAGCCAATTATACATAACCAAAATCAAAATAATTATAAATTGCAAACAGAGATTCAAAATATATATAACTTTATATGACAAGCAATTCAAACACTACCAGAAAGAAATCCCTAAAAGTATATCTCTTCGATGACGAGAAAGTTATCATTGAGGATAAAGCTGCTGCCACTAATCAAACTGCCTCTGAGTATCTGAGAAATTGTGGGTTGAAACGGGTTATCAGAGAAAAACCACCCGCAGATTTAATCAAAGTACGAGAATATGGTGGGGCTGCTAAAAGCCAACTCATGCAGCTTAGACACTTATCTAAAAAGACAAACGACCAACAGATTATAAATGCTGTAGAAAATGCGATCGCACTCGTAGACAAAGCCATCGCCGCTGCATTCAAAATAAAACTAGAAAGTGATAAAGACGACGACGGAGTTTGTTCTCAAAGATGAGTTGATTAGCTTATTGTGTTAAATCTTTGGGTGGATGTTCTCACTCGGTAAACAGAGCGCAGCGCAGGCTAACTACAAGAACAGCGATTTCACCGTAACTCTTTTACCGTAGCACGATTAGTAGGAGTCAATTCTACAATCAGCGACGGTCAAATCCGACCGCTCAAATTTAAAATGTGAGCGCGGATAGCAATGTGGTAAGGCTTGACTGCACCCCTATTACGTTCACCCCACAACAGAAAAACAATCGGTTGCTGGTAGTAAGTCCCAGACTCTACACAATCTCCAACCACCTTCCAAATTTCTTCCCACAAGGAAGATTCCATCATCCCCTTCGCGCCAGTCTCACGAGTAAAATAAAAAAATTTAGGGTTCGTATCACACTCAAATTTACCAGTTGCTTGATGATAATCCCCAATTGAAGCAGCAAAGTAACCACGACCGTACTGGTTGCGAAATATAACGGTTTGATTTGAAATAAACCTACCAAAGTCAATACTGCTAAGAATAGACTGACACGGCACTTCCATCAACTCGTGCAAGAACGATTCAAAATGACAGTTTGGAACCAAGGGAGAATCCATATCACGTTATTACCAATCAAACTATAAAAGTTATAGCCCATAAGAAGACGAACCTATTCTGTCCCTGAGTCATTTTTTCATGCGGTAGTCTAAACTCCAGTATTAACTGTCCGTGGTGTCGGTTCCCCAATCTTCAGCAAGTGATTCCCCTTCTCCTATTAGAGAGGCTGCGTCAACGGGGACGCTACGCAAATGCTCAACTCTCTCAATTCCCACTCTCCCACAGGTTACACCCTTGGCTCAGTGAGAGCCTTCTTGCGGAAATAGGTAAAACTTGGCAAAGATACAATCAAGCGAGTACAAAAGGAACAAGCCGATAAACAAGCTTTGGTTCAGTTAAGTTTGTTTTAATCAAAAACCATATTCAATAACTTTTAATTTTCAATTCACAAATGATATCTGTCATTTACAAAAAGGCTGACTTTCTGGACACGTTAAACTACGTGTTAAAAAAAGAAGATGCTGTGCTTGTAAGTACCAACATGGCAGGAAAGACTGTAGCTGACTTTAACCAACAGTTTCTTGATACCAAATATGCCAACAAAAAAACGTCAAGGCAATGCGCCCACCTGATTATCTCAATTGCCCATAGGGAAAACTATCACGAGCATCTAGATAATAGCCAGTACAGCTATGTGGCAGAGGAGTACCTAAAAGAAATGGGGTATTTGCCAAACAAAGGAGAAAATAGCGTCGCCAGTCAATTTGTTGCAGTCCGACACCAAGACAGAAACCACGAACACCTGCATATAATTACCAGTCGTATTAAGTTGGATGGCACCACTGTTAGCGATTCCTACGATTATTTCAAGGCGCAAGAAATCACCCGTCGGCTGAGTGCTGAGTTGGGATTAGAAATTACACCTACCAGTAATGATGCGATCGCACGAAAGTTACAATCAGAATATGGTATCACCGTCCTCACTAGTCCCAACCGCTCCAAGAGCATAAGGGAGGTTAACAGCAAACATTCTACCCCTGGAGCCAAAGAGATTATTAGGGGAGCAATAGCACAAGCAATTCAAGGACAACCCACCGCATCTGAGTACGTCCAGCGCTTGGAGGAAAATAATATTCGGGTGCTACCTAAGTTCCAAGGCAAGGAACTGTTGGGATTTACCTATGTCCAAGAGAACGTACTCATCGCTGGCTATCAGGTAAGTAAGAATTACAGCTTACCAAAACTAAAGTCAGAGTTTGGACTATCTTACAAGCGAGAACGCGATTACACCAAGTTATCAGCCATTCGTTCCCAATCGCTGCTTTACGTCGCTGCCATACCCAAAAAGAAGAAAAAAGGGAAAAAGGCACAACAGGAGGAAACTTTTAAACCACTTAATGGTAATGATGGAGATAACAGTAGCGATGAAATTATAACATCTATAAATAGTGCGATAGCGCAAGCGCTGACTTGTCAGTTCGCAACAGATGAACAGCACCAATTAGGTAATACTCCAACTCCAGTAATAGCAAACTTAGTCGCAACCAGAAAGGATAAAGCCAAACAGCAACAAATGGTAGCTGATACAAATGCTATTCAATCACCCACCTCTACAAGTACTGACTCAGATAATAAAGACACTAGCTCTCAAAACGAAACGGGAGAAGATAAACAACTCGAACAAATGCCAATACTAGTAGCAGAGTTAAAACTGCTGGACGACAGCGAAAATAAAAAAACCACTCATACGTCACTATCAAGTAAAAGCAATAACTCTCAGCCAGAAAATAGCCTTGCAACCTCATCCTATGAAAATGAAGAAAAGTTACCCTTACCTATAGAAAAGACTATTAAAGCAGCTTCCACTATAAGCCCTGATGAAATACAGCCAGAACCCACCGAAGAAGACAAATCCTGGGCGGAAGGTATTTTACCTGCTGTCGGTAAAATCTGGCAAAAGGCAAACCAAACAGGGAGAATTAAGCTAATGCCTGAAGCAGGGGAACAGGTGGAGGGAAGAGATTACAGAATTACTATAAAAGATAAAAAATTAAGCATTTTATCAATAAAAGATAATAGAGAAGTGGCATTATACGATTTAGGGAAAAATACAGTATTAACTACTAACCCCACGGATGAAGACAAACAATATTGGGAAAAAATCGCTCAAAAACAGCTAGTATCTAACAAAAAGAAAGATGTAGAATTTTCCTAACTACCCTTCACTACAATATCCTGGTTGATATTCAGCTTTACTAGTTCAGTATAATTATACCATTCATCTGGAATTAACCATTTGAATATATCGCCATAATCCAACATCAAAGCTAGTTATATAAATGAAATATTTTTTCTATATTCAATTGAGTACACATAACTTTTAAATAATAGAAAAACAAAACTATATCATGCTAAATAAAACATTTATGATAGTTATCAAATCCTAGTTGGATGTAAATTCAGCTTATAAAAAATAAAATCGAGTGGGAAAGCTAGCTCCAGCAGACAAATGGTCATTGAGGCAAAGCATTTTGACACTCGCTTAAATCAGTGGATTCATACAGATAACAATCCTGACAATCCAGATTCCTTGCTTAAAGAGGAACTGAAAAACAGCCTGCTAGAACACTTTCTCCCAGGAGTGAATTTCTCGTTTGGACATATGGACGAGAAAGCTACCGATACCCAACTAAAAAATCACCCCGAAGGACACAAGCTATTACTATCTTCAAAAAGCCGACTGCTATATGGACCAGAAGAATCTCTAGAAACCATAAGCAAGTTGTGCCCTGACAACAAAGATAGGGGTGCCTACGGGTCAATATTCCTCGGTTCGTGCAAAAATGCTATCAGCGCAGAATTAAATATCCTCATCGTAGATGATACCACAGGAGAAAATGGCGGCATCATCAACAACAATCAAGCTTACCGCCTCGTTGGCGACTGCTACGGACAAATATCCACACAATTATACCACCAATTAACCAGACACCAAGAAGGCGACCAATATCGAGTTATCCAGCATCGCTTCGGCTGGACAGATAAAGATGGGAATGATGATAAGTTCAGGTTTGGGAAAGGTACTTTACGCCCAGCTAACCTCGACCAAATCCTGAATTATCAAGAACCAAATCAACCAAAGATTGATTTAGTCATACCCCTGTCTGCTTTTAAAGGAACAGATAAGGACAACCCCAGTGGACCAACCAAACCACAAATTAAACCTGGTCTGTACCGTCAAAATATGTGGTTAGGGGAAAAATCACAATCTGAGTTAGGGAAAACTGCTATCTCGCAAATGATTGCATCCTTTCCCAGTGGGCTGAAGGATTTTGGAGAACAAGTTGAACTTGAAGCAGCAAAACTCAAAGAAGCATTAGATGACCCTCGCAAAATAGCCCAACTATATTGTGAGAAATACGAAAAACGCAAAGCCTTTCTCGAACAGCAAGCTGCCGAACTGGAGGAAGAAGCAGCCGTCGATCCAGAAGTAACAGAAGAGTTAGAAACCCTACGAGAACGAGTTGCTACCGATACAAGTATTTACAAACTCATTAAAACTGATCTCGAAGGGTCGGGACAACTCCTAGAAACTGAGAAAATTCAAAGAGAACTCGCCCGATTTGTCCAAGGAGAGTGGCAAGATATCTCAGTTGGGAAAACCCTCAGCTTTGAGCGGGCAATGGTCATTCCCTCTAAAGACTTGCAAAATGGCGAAATCTGCATTCCCCATTACCAAGACGGGGAAGAGGTTCTCAACTTCCGCTCCCCCTTCCTCAACTCAAATGGTTTATGCGTCTCAACTAACAAAGTAGTTGATGACGTACTCGGACCCGATGGCAAACCCCTGGCAGGTGTTATCGCTGTCTCGGACGAAACAAGCGATCGCATTTACAATCGCCTAAACGAGCAAATTAAATCTATCTTACCCGAAGCCCAAGGGAAAAACCGACCATTAGAAGGTATTGAAAATTACTTAGACCAAAATATCGGCAAGCTGGAAACTAAAGACAAAATTGAGTTTACTAAAAAATTTAATCAGTATATTTCAGAACTTCAATCTGGTGGGTATAAGCTAGAAATTCTCCCCCAAGAGTCCGAACAAGAGCGTCAGGCACGCGACTACGACGGCGACTGTATTGGATTTGACCACGCTAGCAAGTATCCCAACTTAACATCTGAGGCTATTTGGCGGAACTTACCCGAAAATGCTTACGACCCAACTGTTAAACTCAAAAAACAGTCTTTCTACCGGGAAGATAGCAGTCAACCTGAGTTTGAGGAAATCGCCATTCACATGAGCGATGGTATTAGCGTTGGTACCATCAATAACCATCTTACCTCAATTGAGGCATTAGAGTCAGAAGTGACGATTCTCAAAATCTTTGGTAGCGAAAAAGACCAAGTAGGATATGTTCTTCAAGTAGCCAAACACTACGAAGATTTACTAAAAACAGAGGCATGGGCAAAATCCAAGGGTATTGAAGGTAAAGAGGTTCCAGAGAAGTATCGCAGCTACATGGAAGAATTTGTACAAGCCGCAGGACAGGAACCCCTAAATCAGGCAAATGCGCTCTTTGCGATGAATATTAACACCCGAATGTATCGGGAAATGATTGCCGAAGCAGCATTTCAAAACCAAATTGCGGTTGACCTCTTCAAAAGCGCTAAAAAACCCGATATGGAAATTATCCGCAACAACAGTCGGATTCTTCATCGGGAAGTCAACTATATTAAGGACAAGAAAAAAGATGTTTATGTTGAGAATACAATTCAACCAACGGGATACTCACCTGTTGAGATTCTTATTAGCAAAACTAACCAATACTTTGAAAAAGCTCGCTTGGAGTCACGCGAACTAGCCCAATTTTCAAACCTGTTCAAAGAAGTACAATTTACCCACGACCAACGCTTGCAGGCTACCCTTACCAAGAAAGAATTTGATAAAGAGTTTAACAATGCCACCCGTTATACGCAGCGAAAAAAGGTAGAAAAAGGACCATCGGCAAGTGTAGATATAGGGGGTGGAAAAAAACTCGATATTACAAACCTTCTTAAATCTGACCACCCACTTGTTTGGAACGCACAAAAGATTACTCTAAAAGTCTCAGAAATAGCACCCGAAAAACGCTCAAAGGATAAGCCTCATAAGTATAGAGTTGTAGCCCAAATTAATGATGAGACTGAAAACGGCAAACCCAAATTTAGAACATTAGGAACTGTATCTAAAGAGCAAGAGAACTCTCTTAAAGAGTTAGGAATTGTTCCCAATCAAGAAATTACATCAACCAAAATATTCTTCCAGCCTGAATTAAGTGAAGGGCAAATTAAGCTGATGTACCTTCATGCTTACCAAATTGCCGAAAATTTCTATAATTCAATTCCTGAAGACCAAAAGCTAGCGATGGCTGCTGCTACTTGGGCAGTATCAACCACCCGTGAAGGTTCTAACTCCAAAAATCAAAATCAGGTTGAACAAGAAGTTGAAAGACAAAAGAAAGTATCAAATTTTGTTTATGCTAGCTTCCCTCAAGAAATTCTCAAGCAGGTAGAGACACTTCAATTTACTGATTTTACCCTTACAGGACACGATCGTACAAGTCAAATAATCAAGTTAGAAAATCAAGTATCTCCTCAAGAAGTTAGATTTAACATCAGCGAACATAAAGATAGCAAAGGTAATACTGTAATTAGAGATGTAATCGAAGTAAAAAGTCCTGAAACAGGAGAGTATGAAACCTTTGCTAACATCAATGCTACTGATGGTAAGCTCCCCATCGGTACAACCGCAACTGGTAATATTGAAAGAGGGAAAGTATATACAGCCACAATTACGACAAAAATACCTGGACTACCCGAATTAAATTTTCAAGTTAAAGAATTACAAAAATTTCAATGTAAAGACCAAACTTTTTCTGGAGAGCAAGCAAATTTAACCATCATCAAAGATAAGCTGGAACGGGAAGATTATGTTATCACCTTTAAAAGCGGTAATAAGGAAGAAAAATTAGGTACTCTTTCCAAAGAATCGGTAAAAGTGGGAATAGAACAGGGCTGGCTAGCAGAAAAACCGGGTCAAAGTGGTCAAAAGTTACAATTAGAAATCACGAGCATAGCTATAGGTGAAAATGCCTTTGCAATTGGTAAAACATCCAATGGGAATCTTGTCAGAATAGATATTAACGACAAGTTGAAAAATAGAGAATTTAAAGGACAAGAGATATCAGTAACAATTAAAGCTTACGATAAACAGGATGTATATACAGCCAAAATTGGTAATTTATCTCTTGGTATTATCGGTCAATATACGGAAAAAGCATTTGGAAATAGAAGTAGGTATGGTCAAAATAAAAGTACAGTACAACAATTAGTAAATGCAGGTATAATTAACGATAATAAAGTACAAACAACTATACCTGTTATTATTACCAGCAATGAAACTACCTGCAAACTAAGTATTGACCCTGAATCAGTACAATACCCTGAAACCTGGGTTAAGCGTCATCAACTAGTAGACCAACAAAAAGAAGTCAGCCTGGTAGAACAAAAAAATAATCAACTATTCGATAAAATTACCGAACGCCCTACTATAATATTCCAAAGTCAAGAGGATAAATTAGTAGGATTAGTTGGGCTGACCGTCGATAGTAAAAAAGCTGAAATTACTAAAAAGTATTTGGATCAAGTAGGAATAACATACGACCAAGTTCCTAAGTTGCAAAGCCGACTGGAAGCTAAAAAGGGTATGACGGTATTCATGCTCGATGAAAATACAATTAGCTCTGAAAAGAAAGAACAGTTTCTAGAAAGATTTAGTGGTATCAAAAGTAATGATGCTCCACCACTACCTGCTCCAATTATTCCAGAACAAACTGTATATTTCAACAACCCCAACCAACAATATACTCTAGAAGATAACTCACAAGCAATTAAAGAAAGTATTGGATTGGTAGTACCAGCCCAAGATGCCATTGCTGTCAATGACTGGTTGGAATTTCAAGGCACAAACAATAATTACATTATTGATAAAAATAGTAACATAGCTATATTTATAATCGAAAAGAATACAATCATTGGAGAATTACAAAAAGATTTAAATAATCTCTTGGGAGAAGCTATCAATATTGGTGAAGTAGATGGATTTGACCAATATGAACAATTGAGTAATAAGCTTAATCAAAGAGTAAAAGAACAAGGTAGTCTACTAAAAATTAACTCTACACTACAGCCGAGCCAATATAAACAGGCACTTCAATCACTCCCCAACCGTCCCAAAGAACTTGGTAGAGAAGAAATATCTGTACCAATGACACCAGCAAAGCCAATTCAAGAGAAAAATACAGCCAACACAGAGTTAAGCATACTTTCTAAGCAAATATCACCAATTATTAAAACTCAAGTAACTACAGACAATACAACCACTGCAATATCCCTACCCAGTTCACGCGAAGCTGACCAAACCAAAGCTATTGAACTTATGGGCAAAGTCAGCTCCCAAAAAGTAGAGCAACTGCGATCGCACCTTGAAACCCACCTCAAACCTGTACTTGAAAACGATAAATCCAACTACGCACTACTGAGACAAGTAGCATGGGTCGGTGCCAAGTGGGATTTAAAAGACAAAGATTTTAAGCCAGGAGTACAGGACGATAAGTTAATGGAACTTGTTAAACAAGTATACCCCGATGCAGATATAGTGCTGGTAACTTACTCCGAGAACTCTGGCGCTGGCATCAACTACCACCGCGACGATTCGTATGCTGCGACGGAAGCCCGCAGCATAAATATCGGTAATTCTGATTGGGGATATCGCGCTGCCAAAGAACAAATGGCATGGACAAGAAAAGAAAATAAAGACGCACCGTACCAAGAGTTTAAACTTGAGTCGGGTACAGTAACCCGCTTTAACTGCAAAAACGAACACGCCGCGCTCAATACTGAAGCTGGCAGATGGTCTATCAACATCTGGTCAATTAAAAATGACCTGGATCGAGATAATAGCGTTCGCCAAAAGTTTGAAGATTTCCTCAAATCAAACCAACCTAAGCGCGCAGTAGTCCAAAGTAGCACTGACCTTACCATTAAGGCTAATGAATGGACACCAGGGGGAGAAATTAAAATAGAACGCAGCTATACCAGCCTTAAAGAAGCAAGTCAAAATAGACCTGCACCCGCTCCAAATCAACCAACAGTAGAAGAAATCATTGCCATCGGCAATAAAACTATAGCGAGTAGTTTAAATCCACAGATACCAGAAAATCTTCATATTGCTGGCAATGTACCAATGAATTACGGACTGCACACATACGGGGAAGCAAAAACAGTGCCCGTAGATACTACCATCGATGCCATGCGCGGACACGGTAGGGTACACACAACCAGGGGTGTAGACTACCAAAAAACTTATGGCATAAAAGAGGGAGATATTGCGATCGCAGTTGGTGGTAAAGGCGAAAAAGTCGCTTTTCAGGTAGGTAAACAATACGAAATTACCCCCCAACTGATTCAAAATCCAGCCTACCAGCAAGCTTGGGCGAAATGGGAAAAACATTCACATAAAGAACTTACCCAAACCCAGGCAAGTAAAAGTAAACTATACGGCTTGTTCATGGAACCCCTTGGGGATTACGCCAACGGCAAGATTGTTCCGTTTCCACCCGTCCAAAAGCAAACTCCCACATCTGTTAATATCAGTCCTGACTCCAAAGACGGATTAGGAGCAGCACTCAGCCTAGCCACTGCACTTGCCAAAGAAGAAGGCAAACTGCAAAACGATTATCAAGTTTCAGTCAATAACAACCCAGAGGCAGCAGAAGGACAGTATGGTAGCGAAAACCATACGGCTAAGGTAGAAGGTACAGCATACAAGTCTGCCGAACACGCCTTTCATCACCAAAAACAATTAAATCCCTCCGCTGACGATTATCAAATAATGGTGAGTGTACTTCAAGCCAAATTCAAACAACACCCCCGACTGACAAATGAAATAACCAAGCGCGGGGGGGTAGAGTGGCTCGAAAACTGCACGGCAGTTGCTACAACGGGGGGAACCCCCGCAACGCACTGCCTCACCAACGTTACCAACGCCCAAGACCAGCAGTGGGAAGGTAAGGGCAAAGAATCAGCATTTATTCGCGCCCTGACTGAGGCATATACCAATGTAGTAGAAAAGAATAATGAAACCGATATAGCACCTATTTCTGAAACACCAGCTAAAAACAACCCGCTTGCCAACCTACAACCCATAAATCCAGCCGTAGCCGAACACATGAAGAAAGACATTGCTATGGCTGAAATAGCGACACAGTTTATTGGTAAGTCAGCCGCACCTCCGGAAACACCTTCTAGTACACGCAATTATGAACAAGCTTGGGGCGATCGCGCAAATACGGGCAATTATTCTGCCAGTGACGTAATTATGGTTTCAGGTTCTGGTCCCTGGCGTGGAGTAACAAACGAGCAGATAAAACACACATTTGAAAAAGAATACGTTCCTCTACTTAATGCTGCAATCGAGGCTAAAAGCTCGTTTGTAGTAGGTAATGCCAAAGGCACTGACCAGTTAGTCCAAAATTATCTGACAGAACGGGGCTACCAAATAAAACTAAGTAATGTTGGCGCAGCCTCTCGTAGAGAAGGATACGCAAAACTATGTTTCACTGAGAATATTAAAGACACAAACGAAGCTAGCACTTCCCCAGAAAACACAACCACAACAAGTGAGATACCAAGCGATGCTGTCACACAACAGAAAACTTCTAAAAGCACCAAAAACCAGACTTCCCTAATTAATACTAAATTAGAACAGACTGATACGGGCAAAACCAGCAGCACAGAAAATTTACTCACACAAGTGCCTCAATTTGCCCCTGGCATCAACCTCAATTCCCGCAGTCCAGATCCACTAGGTGCTGTACTTACCAGTACAACCGTAAAATCCAAAGAGATTGGAGCTATTGTCAATGATTACCCAGTCTCTTTCCGTGATAACCAGGAAATGCCCGCTGGAATATACGGTCCTGAAACTTACACCAAATCCAAGCCAGCAGGACAGCCCTTTCTGTCAGTCGAACAAGCTTTTTACGCATACAAGGAAACAGTACCCCTCAAAGAGCCAAGGGTACAGTTAATGGCTGAAATCCTCCAAGCAAGGTTTGAGCAACACCCAAAACTCATGGAAGCTGTAACTGAAAGAGGAGGAGCCGAATGGCTGAAACAGTGCAGCTATCTGGTGTCAAACAAAGAGAAAAATTTCTGGGAAGGAAAAGGATTACAATCACCCTACATCCGCGCACTCACCCAAGGATACACCAAAGCGCTAGAAAATTCTAATTCACGGGCAACGGAGAATCAAACAGCATCTATCATACAGCCTACGCCCAGTCAAGAACCATTACCGGAACCACAAACAAGGTTCTCGCCAACCACTTTTCCTAAAAATCCACGAACTATAAGTACGGACATTCAGCAAGCTCTATCACAAACACAAACTAATAGCCAAACAAATTCATTAGACAAAACTCTCGATAACATCAAACAAAGTACAGTTCAAAATCTCCAAAATTGGTATGAAGCAGCCCAAAAATTGGGTAGGTCAGAGAAGTATCTCAACCGAATTCAAGAAGTAACTGCACAGTATATAAATGATAGCAGTTACAGTTTGGAAAATGCTTTCAAAGCAATGTCACGAGATGTTAAAGAATTACAACAAATTAATGAAATAACAAAACTTGCCCAAAGTGTTGTTAAAGTCTTGGGTAAAGAAGATATAAACGGTATAATGAGTATTAAAACTGAAAAATATAAAAATTATCAAATAGCAACAAAAGCCCAAGAAGAAACTTATGTAATTAAAGACAAGGATAACAATGTATTACTATACTTGAGAGAAGGTAAAACCAAAGTTAATAAGCTAAATCAAGAAGTTGTAGATGACTTTAGATTTATGAACTTCCGAATTGAACATAGTCTTCAAAATATTAGAAGAGAACTTGTAGAAAGGTAAATAATATGAGGAATATGACAGAAGCAATGCGTTATGCCAATCTTCAAGAAGATATGACTAGGTTAGGTATAACTGATGAAAGTATTGCTAAAAAAGCGCAAGAAATTGCAGTAGTTACATCAGAAGACAAAGAGAAAGCTAAAGAAGCACTTTTTGAAAGGGCAAGTACAATGCACGAAGAAAAAGTGGCACTCTCCCAAGTCAGCATTGAAGGTGTAGAACCAATCAATTTTCCAAGTTTTGAAATTAACAACCAAGATAAAATTCAGAGTACAATTACTGACGTAGAAAACCTCACATCCAGCGTTGATAAAAAAGATGATGATAAAAATAGTAAAAATGAAGTATCCGTCGAAAATAAAAATGTAGCAATTGCAAAAACTTCAGATGTGCAGCAGGTAATAATTCCTAAGTTATTAGAGGTATTAAGCAACAAAGGTGAGCAAGAAAATGGCTCAGTTGTTTACCAAGATGAAAAATACACAGCTAGCATCAAACTCGAAGAAGATTCAAATATACTCTCGCTGAACAGAAATTTAGATTCAGAAAATAGAAAAGCGCTGGTAGCTTCCAAAAATAATGATGAACCTAGCTATATTATCGTAGTAAACAACATTAGCCAAGAAGAATTTGAGCGGTTTAAGTTACTATTTAATGAAGAACAAAACCGCTACAGCCACCAACAAACTCAACAATCGACTAATTCAAAATCGAACGATAATGAGATTGGGTAATTAATCAAAGTATTCCTATCAAGATACCGACAAAAAATCCACAAGCGATGAATATATACCTATTCGGTATCTTGTTTTTAGGGAAAGTAATTCCAGCCATACCAATACAATAAGCAACTCGCAAATAATTAGCGTTATTTAGCTGATTTGTAAAAATATTATAGATAAAAATTAATGATTGAAGACTAAAGCCACAAAAAAATAGCCAGCCGATATCAAATCGATTGGATAAATTCACGATACTATCGATAATCCGATCCAACCACGTATTTTTTTTTGAGGGTTTTCCATTTTAAGAGACAGTATTATTCTCAAGTAAGTATTTATCCTGAGAATAACATTGAAAATTTGCTTCTAAATTAAAGATTATGACAAATGTTGAACCTTCACCTACTTGAGAAAACACGCTAACGCTAGCCTGGTAACAATCTGCAACATACTTAACTGTACGCAAGCCCAAGCCAGCACAAGCTACATGAGAGCCAGTAGCATCAAGAGTAAATGTCCCGTCACCAGCCAAACTGCCCAATTCGCGTATCTCCCGCTCTTGCTTACAGCGTCTGCTGTTAAGTACAGAAATTCGCGTTGGATGTAATTCTTCTTGTAATGTAGAACTTTGTTGGGCATTCATAGAATCTCCCCCGTTAGCACAACATTCCTCAAATAAATAGTTTGGCTCAGAAAATGCACTACCACTAATTCCTATGCACTGACTTATACCTAAATCAATATTCAACTGCTCCAATTGCACTCTTGTAATACCTACGCCAGTATCTTGAACCGCCAAGCGAAGCAAACCCCCTCCCTGAGTATCAAGTTTAATGGCAACAGAGCCACCACCAGGACTATACCTAAAAGCATTAACAATCAAGTTACAAACCATCCGCCAAAGGTGGTTGTAATTCGCATACAAGCACGCATCAGCAGCTAATGGTTCAACTAGAATTGAAAAATTTATATTCTGCGCGATCGCACTGTTTAAAAACTGAGCGTGGATAGAATGCAGGAGGCTAGCAATATTGATATATTCGATGTTTCCCACTGGCTCTTGACTCAACTGGCTCTTCAAATCAGCAAGCACACCCAAAGTAACGGTAATTGTAGAACAGCATGTCTCTAGTACAGAATGGAGTTGTTCCAGGCTATCACCATAGTTACCAGCCCTAGTCAAACCTAAAACAAAGTTAACTGTCCTTAAGGGATGATAAACATCGTGGGATACCATCTCCAAATATTGAGGGAGTTTACAAAGGCGATCGCTTTGCCTCCGCAAACATAAATCCACACGCTTCAATAACTCAGACGAGGAAAAAGGATATACCAAGAAATCATCAAAGTCGGGAATACATAAATCATCCGCTGACTGCACCAGTTTTATGGCTGGTAAACCTTCAGAACGGACACTAATTGGCTTTAAAGTAACGTCCAGTATCAAATCAATACCTTCCTTATTATCAGGTATTGCAGACTTAGTAACTACCGAATAATTTGACTGCTGCAAGCTATCAAGAACACTAGCAACAACCTGATTGCGCCTTCTGCCAATTACCAATATTTTGCCCGACACGCAAGTTACATACAAACACTACTGTAACTATCAAAGCACCATACCAGCAACACTAACCACAGGAATAATACTAAATCAAATAATTAATTAAACTTAATCGAAAGTTTAATATTACCCTGTTTCTTAAATTTTATGTAAATATGAAAAAATAATAAAGCTCAAAGATAGTTATGTATAAATACAATTAAGTTACAGCCGGAAATTGACAGGAATGTTATAAGTAAATATCACGATATAATAAAAAAACTTTAGAATATGAAACTTATAAAAACTGTCATAGTAGAAGACCAGAATATATTCAGGCTAGGGCTGAAAGCAGTTCTAGAAAGCAGTAACAAAATCGAAGTCTGCGGAGAAACAGGGTACGGCAAAGAGGCTCTAAGTGTAATCAAAAATACAGAGCCTGATGTAGTAATTGTAGATATAGGTCTACCTGACATCAGCGGAATACAGGTAGTTGAGGAGATCGTCCAAGTTTACTCAAACAAAATCAAAACTATTATTACAACAGGAAGTTGTGATAAAAAATTAGTCAAAGAGGTATTTAAGAAGGGAGCAACTTCTTTTTACAGTAAAAACAATGCCGAAAGTAAAATTATCGAAGCTGTCATAACCACTTACAAAGGCGAATCTTGGATTGACAGCAAAATACACACAATCATGGCACAAGCTATGTGGGAGATTAACGCCAAAAATACTCCCGGAAGCACAGTAACAAAACGAGAATACGAAGTACTAAAATTGCTCGCCAAAGGACTGACCTACGAAGAAATGGCTAACAAACTTTGCCTGGAAATTAGTACTGTACGTTCGCACGCTCACCGAATAATCGGCAAGCTTGATAAACCGGGGGAAGACAACAAGCATAGACCCACCAGAGGAAAAGCTGTATGCGAAGCTTTAAGACTAGGAATACTCTGTTCGGAAGACCTAACCGAGGAAATATACAAAGAGACAAAAGAATTTACTCGCGATTACAATAACCGCGAATTTTTAGCTGCGTAATTGCTTATTTCTCAGTCTTAGCATCAATTATGCAGCCTCCCGGATTTTTGGTCTGGCGACAAGTTTGGATGATACCAGCATTCTTATTATAAAGTGAGCGAGCATCACGCCCTTGTTTAGATTTAGCCCACTTCAAAAGCCTAGCGTCTTCAGGCTTAAGATTTACCGCAGTAGAAGATTTAGTAGCAGATAGTGTTGTTATAGCCATATTAAAAGTAAAAGCGCCTATAACCGCACCCAATGCCAGCACGCAGCCCAAAGCAAGACCGATCTGGGCTAACTTCAAATTATTAACGTCAAATACGCTCAAACCAGCAGCAACTTTCTTAGAAACAGATTTATCAGAAGAAGCCTTCTTAGTAGTTCTTACTAACTCTTCAGCTGCTTTAGCGATTGCAGCCTGCTGTTGAATTATTGCCACTTCAGCAGCATTATTTAATTTATTATCAACCTTAATTGTCCAACCAGCTATCACAGCATCAAGCTTGCCAGGTAACTGCATAATCGCATATTGAGTAGAGCCAATCTGCGCCCACAACTTAAACAAAGGGTCAGACGGCTTCATACCTGACTTAACTATCAACTCTTCTAAATATTCTTTCTCCTTCTCTAATTCATCTTGACTAAAATTATTTTCTTTATCAATATTTTTGGTATAATACATATTTTTAATTAAATAAGTTTAAAATAATATAGGCTTTAAAAATAACTTTGTTGGTGAGTTAGTTCAGTACGGTTCATTTTTAAACCTAAATACACTGGAGCAATATCGTGGTTAATGATAATTTGATGAAAACTTTCTATCCAATTAAATACCACCGAACGATATAATAATTGCATATCTGACTCTGTAGTAATCGCTATACTATAAGGTAAATTAGTATCCTCTAAATCTTGATATACATAATCTTCGATTTTGGGTAATATCATCTCTATACCATTTAGTTTATTAACATTTTCTTTAATTTTAGTATCATCATAATATTTAAAGCTATCGCCAAAATAAAAGTTTTTTATCACTAAATAGTCAGCTTGATTGTCAACAAATTGATAAAGAGATTGCAAATAGTTGACACAATCTCTACGGTTGGAGATAGGATGAATAAAAGTGGCACGATAGCCTAAAGAATTTAAATTTTCTAAAAAAGATATCTCCTTATCAAATCTAAAAAAATCTAAGAGATTTTGACCTGGCATATCAGTAAGTACCAAATCTATTTCTGAAAACATCTCTAATTCATTTAACAAGATATCAGAGTCGCCTCGATTAAGTCCCAAGTGTCTAACATTAAATCCCAATCTATTATATGATGATAACTTATTAGATAAGCCATCAGGGCGCTGACCGTGGTAAAAAGCACGAATATTTAAATCATGAGTTTTATACAGCTCCAACAACAATCTAGAAACTGTAGACTTGCCAACACGAGAATCACCAATCGTAATAACAAATCTTTTTTTTAACATAATTATGCTGCACTTTAAGATTGCTGCTCTACAGAAGTTTTCTTAGTAACAAGATTTGAATAATGAGATTTTCCATCTGGTAATATTTCACAATTAAAACCTAACAAATCATGGGCAACTTGTACTTTTTCCTCAAAATCTTTCAACCATGCGCCAACTCTTGCACGAACTGAAATAGAGGAACCATATTCTTTAAACAAAGCTTGCCCAAATGTTAAATCATTATCATCAATAAAATCGTAGCAATAATCCATTAAATCAGGCATTAATACTTCTACTAACCCTTTAGCTTTTAATGTTTGACGAATAGGGGATGAGTCATAACGACCAAATTTATCCTCATCTCCGAAAAACAAATTTTTAACAACTACATAGTTAACTTTATCTCCGCAGTATTCATGCAAAGCCTCTAAAATATTTACAGAATCGCGAAGTCGATTGATGACGGATAGCATCGTAACTTTGTAGCCAAGTTCTTTTGCTAAAATATCAAAAAAGGATAGTTCTTTTACAAATAACTCAAAAACACCTCCGGATTGCGCTGGCATATCAACTAAAACAAGGGGAAAATAGTCTTCTTCCAAATCAATCAATAATTGGTCTGCCTTACCCTTATCAAAAACATTAATACAACGGATTAGACCAGTATATTTTTCGTAGTGACGGCGAAGTTGGTTGTTACGCATATCAGCATCATATCCTAGACACCAAAGATTCTTGTCAATATAAAGCTGTAGCAAAGCCCGTGCAAAGGTACTTTTACCAACTCCACCTTTATCACCAGTAACAATGACAAGTCTTTTAGGCTTATCTTCAACTTGAACTTGTTGATTCCCTTCTTCCTGATTATTATCAGACATAAAATTATCCTTTTTAGTATTAGTACGAGCCATATTTAAGAAAATTTAAAACATAAATTCTTTATGAAACTTGGCAATTAATTAAAGTCAGCAAATCTTAGCACTAAGGCAGGATATTAGAATTTTACAGTAGTCATATCCATACACAATCTGCAAAAAAATACTTCTTTCCAAGACTAGAATTAAGAGAAATTATTTTTTATTCGTCTGTAAAATAATGCATAAATCTAATTTTTATGTCGGCAGTAAATTATGCAAATTGCTTATAAATGTTAAATAAAGGTCAACATAAGATATCTATTACTTAATATTGCTTGAGCGCAATTTAGATAAAATCAGAATATAAATATTGGTCATGAGCCATAATCCAAGATAATTTGTCAGAAATTAACCTTAGTATCGCGATTCCATTTCAGTATAGAAACAAACTAGTATTCTATTTGTTTTGCCACTTAACTATTAAATGTAAATTCAATCAAAGTTTTTAGATGTAAAAAACTATTAACTTTGTATTTAAAACTTATATACAAAATTAATAGTTTTTGGCTGTCAAATACCTTTAAATATTTAATAAACCAATTAAAAATACAAATTTGATATTTGCTAAATAAAATTGTCTACAAAGTAAAAATCAAAAAAGTATATTTCTATTTTTGAGACAAGTTTGGGTTGTAATTTAAATACCATTCAACAATTGATGCATCCCATCGACGTAAGGGAGATCCAAAAAATTATCAACAGGCATAACCGCGTCTTCCGCGATACCCAACCAACCAATGGCTATACATGGCTGGATATTTTATTGTAACTGCCTAAGCCTCACCTCATATCAAATAGGAACAATTTCGGCATCAGTCATATCAGTAAAGTGCATTCGAGATTTTTTGCACTCAACGGTACTATATATTTTTAGTAAAAATAAATGGCGTATTACTTTATTAATATTAATCCTTTTGTTTTCAAATACTGCCATACCAACAGTTTCCAGTAAGTATATAATCAACTGGTTAAGCATACCTATTAATTCAACAACTTTAACAGGTATCCAGCAAGGGAGATAACTCCTCAATTAACCATTCCATACCAAACCCAATTATCTTCATCACACAAAAAGCATATCTCAACAATTGCGACCGCACATCAATTAATACGTGTTGGAGAATAGCCCCAAAGCGAGTTCCCATTAATAAAGCAAACTCCACCAAACCCACAACTGCCTTGATTGGGGATTCCTGACTCAATAAGGGCAGATAAACTTTGGCATAAAAAGGCTCATGCTCTTGGAGTGGTGGTAATTCTCCTTTTTCCCCTAACGATTTAATTATTGCTGCTATCGTCTGAGGCAATCCCTTCCAACCCCCCAAACTTTTATTGGCAATCTGACTTATCCGCTCCTGACTAACCGCATGGTCGGGATACTTTTCTTTTAATTCCTCCTCAATTTTTTCTTGAGTAGGTTTTATCTGACACGCGATTAAATCAGCGCAAGCTTTAACAATCGCTATTTTAGTTTGCTCCCCATAATCGGCAGCCCTGAAATCGATTTCAATTGCCTGCTTGGTTTCAAACTTACATCCTGGAAGTTCCACTTGGAAAAACTCCAAATCAAAATCCCCGACGAAATAATAAATCAATTCCTCCTCCGGGCGCAAGTGCGATCGCAAGCGACCGGCTTCTTGTAATATCTCGGCACGGACAAAAGAATCGATAAATTCCTGGTAATCAAGGTCGCTCCGCTGTTGCACAAGAGCATAGTCGTTAGTACCTTGCTTGCCAAACCCTGCTGCCATGAGCTTTCTTCGCTCCTCTTTGTCTTTTCCCTCCAAGTCGGGGCTAACCCCCATCAATATCTGATACTCGGCAGCCAGTTCCCCAATATTCGGGTACGGTATACCCATCGATACCAATACGTTGGCATCTTTGAAGCGGTTTACCCCCCGACTATCTCTAAAATGGTAGCCATCCCCATCCAAGGCAAAGGCTTTTCTTTCAATAATCGCGACACTCAACCCCTGGTATTTATTAATAATACCCTCGCGACATGCCATCACCCGTGCTATCATACTTTCTCGGCGATCGCGCCCAAGTACCCCCATCCCTGTAACCTGAATGACAGTCAAGTTCTCATAACTAGGGACAACTTGCTCAATTTGGAGGATATTCTCAACCCCCACACCTAGCTTGAGAGCAAGGTAGCGAACATCCATCGTGCCATCTAAATAAATATTAAATTTAGCAGCACGGGCTACTTCCTGATGGCGATTGTCGGCTACGTATATCGATAATATTCCTTTATCGAAATGTAATGCACCCCGTTGGAAGAACGCCCATACCTCAAGCATGGGTATCAACCAGTTGAGGGAGATAGATTCAAGGGTACGTTTGGCTTCTCTATAGCTTTCTTGACGTAGTAATTGGTTTGCTGTACGTAATTTGTCACGCTCTTTCTTATTCATGGATGTGGTATCAATTCCGTCAGTACCATCAGCCAAGAAAGATAAATCGGGTTTGAGGCAACGATCCAACTCCTCGATTGTATCGGCAATGTCTTCGGGTACTTCCAAAAGCAATTGACGTATCGCCGTGTCGTTATAACCATAGCGATCTGATTCGGGAACTCCATAAGAAAATGCAATATTTACGGATTCCTCCCCTTGCCCTTCACCCTTTACCACTTTTAGTTTTTCCCACAGCCACCGCAACTTCTCAAATATTGGGTGCAACTTGACAAATAATTCTGGGTTGCGAATTGCCAACTCTCCTACGGTTTGATTAAAATCGCTTATAGTTACTTCGATTTTCTTTTTCGTAGTAAATAACCCAGATGCCTCGTCCCAGTACATCCCCACATCGCCGTATTCATAATCATCCACCAACGGTAAACTCTGGGGATGTGCCCGGATTTCGCTGTGTTTTAATACCTCCATCCGCTTATTGCGGTAGCCGAACCCCGGACCTGTTGAAGTCTGACAAGCAAATCGCAGGTGGCAGCCTGCACAAATTGGGTTTTCTGTTCCTTCAATATTGTTAATATTTTTATTACTTAAAGCGCGGAAGGTGGGGGTGCGGTGGCAGTTACCCACGACTTTATTCGTACCTTCAGGCTCGTTTCCAGTTGGGTGGACGGTGAAAGCTCGACCCATCGGGGTGGTTCGGTTTTTGTCTATTACTAACCCATTATGGCGTGGGGGTAAATCGACAAAGTGCTTTTCCACTGTCAGTGTGGTGGGGTTGCGATGGTCGGCGGCGTTGTAAAATAATTGTCGAACATTAAACTCATGCGCTCTCATGCTCCCGGCAGTGTGAGACTTACCCACACCAGGGACGGATTTGTCGAATATATGACACCACCCTTTGGCGACAGCTTCCTTCCAGATAGTCACCCGTTCGTCACCCATATATATGATACGAGGACAGCCAAGTTTAATATATTCAGCAGGGGTCGGAAGTTGATCCGGAGTGAAGATAATTGTAGCGGTGGGCGTAGAACGTTCGCGCAACCGTTGTACTCTACGATTAAACCCACTCCCCCGTCGGAATAATTTTTTAACTTTTCTTAATTGGTATTTGACATCATCCCAGAACCTGCTGGGATTGCGCGATAAAGATTCAAACTGCGCCCAGGTGAGTATCTCGTATTCACCTGTATATTCATCTGGGTCAGCACAGGATTTATCAAGTTGTCCCCACCACGCCACCCGTAAAGTATAACCCCAACGAGTAGCCAACTCATAAGTGCGGCGGTACTGACGCATCACATTTTTATTTGCGATCGCACCCGCATCTGCCCACAGAAGGACATTTTTACAACTGCCCAACTGAGTAGAAGCAGCTTCTAAGTAGCGCTTGAATGTCTCTGGGGAAGAAGCAAACTGACCCCCTGCTGCACCAATTACAATTTGCTTACGCAACTGAGAAATAATCCAAGGTTTGAGAATACCTTCAGCTATACCAATGTAGTCTCGTAGGAGGGCGAGTCCTTCCCTAGACAAATGTGGACAGCCTTCAATCAAAAATGTCGTGGGGGATCGAGGATCTACAAAACAAGGCTGTCCACATTTGTCGTGGGTTGTTGCAGGGGGGGCAGGAAGAACAGGGGAAATCTCATTAACTAAATTTCCATTAAATTCAAAGTTATCCACAACAGGAGTGCAAAAAGTCAGTGGCAACTCTCCATTAGATAAATGTGCTGTGGGACCACCCGGACGGCGTTTAGAAGAACTAGTTGCCCAGAGATACTTAGGTATCTCCTTATCACTTTGCTCTTGTAAATTCTTTTCTTGCCCATCCGTCCTCAATTGCCAAGTAATTATTTCTCCCTTGGGATTCCACAACGGACAGATATAGCCAGATGTCCAGTTGGTGAGACTTCTACCGCTAAGAGAAACACCTGCTACTCGGTGGGAAACTTCACAACTTAGCTGCTGCCATCTCTCAATGCTTCTAAAGAAACCTGCATCTATAAGCTTATCGGACAAACCCCGATTGCGTAGGTCTTCTCGATGGTCAGAAGACAAACTAATAGAGTCAAGAAGACGGTGAATATTGCGATCGCGCTCAGTTTCGCTATTAAGTTGAGCAAGTCTATATTTTTCTTCCTTTAACCTTTGTTGCTTTTTCAACCGTAGTTGGCGTATCCACTCTTGTTTGCCATCATTACTTGTTCCTTCATCTCTAATTAGAATGCCCCAAAGACCATCTTTGGACATTTTGAGAAATTTAAAACCAGGGGGAGTGGAGTGAGCGTCAGTAACCGTCATGCACAAAGTCATGTCAGGACTGTCGTGAACGTGGCGGCATTTACCACGAGTATCACCACAAACAGTACAGGGATTATTGCGACTGGTGGAGATAAAGTTACCCATGCTCCACCACCAAATTAAAAAGCAAAGTCAAAAACACGTTTAAAATTTTCATCTCTTTCAGCACCCATTACTCGTAACTTATGCGGACGGCTGGCTGAAAACCCTTGAGGATGTGTCCGACTCAGGAGGATACATCTGTACTTCAGGCAAGGGGACGGCAGGTGCGCGTCTGCCGGGGAACCCGTCCAACGCACTGCCTCATGAAAGCCGTCACTCATGCGTTTACGCCTGAGTCATGTTCTGGTAAAATTAGGTTTAACAGGAACGGTAATCAACCTGTATAAAAACCTAAGTGCCTAACGGCAATCTGTACCTTGACAATTGAAGATATGGGGTTCTATTCCATAGTTCTAGTTCCTGCCCAGGAATAGGTAAAATCTTCATGGGGACTAGGCGATCAGAATTTCAATCAAACAAATTTTGGAATCATCCAACTACCGAGGGGCACTCGGAAAGTTAACGCTTGAGGAGAGAACCACCTCTGGATTAGATACCGCAAGGGGTCTAACCTAAGTGGACTCGTTGAATCAAGAATCCCTGTCCGCGACGGTCAGGGAGTGTCAAGCGGCGAAAATCTTATCTTTGTGGAACGCAAGATTTTCCAAAGCTTTCATTTCTGCGCTATAATCCTCCAAATTCTTTTCATATAAATCGGATTCATACATTCGCAACACGCACTCCTCAGAGTCGGTCAAATTTGGAAGTTTCAACATTTCTGCTAAAGAAACCTGAATCGGAAAAACACCAGCAAACTTATCAATCAAGCAAAATATCCTCTTCCTCTGTTGAGCGGATGGCTCGTTTTGCAATTGGGCATCAATCTGCCGAGGACGCAAATTGACAACTTCGAGGGTCATGTTCGCCAAATTTCTAAATCCAAACACGACAAATTCATTCTTTATGCCAATAACACGTCCCACAATTTCCAACTCAGGCCGCACCCGCTCGCTAAATAAATAAACCTGATCAAGCTTAAAACTACGAAACGGATTGCGATCGCCACAGAGCACCCACGCAATTCCATCACCCACACTACCGATTTCACCTGCTTCAATACGGTCTATCACTTGGTTGTAGATATCTTGGTTACAAACAAACTTGTAAGCTGCATCAATACTCCGGTTAAACTCTTTTTCCAACGCCGCCGCCGCTTTAAGTTTTCCAAATTCTTGCAATTGAGAAATAAACTCAAATACTTTTTTGCCTTTTGAATAGCTTCCACCACTCAAATCCAACTTACTAGAAACAGTTTTACGAACATCTATTCTGGACTGTTGTTGAGAAAATCTCTCATCATCTGCTTTTGTCAAATTTGACAAAAGCAAGGGTTGACGAGCATACTTAGCACCCAAGCGCTGGCGCTCTTTCGCTTTCGGCTTAAGTACAGACTCCCAATACTGTCCTTCGTGAAATTTCTGGTAATGAGTTTTTACTTCCCGATGTAGATTAAAATCTAGTACCAGCCTCAAATCTTCTTCTTTTGAAGTAGACTCAACAAATTCCACCTTCACTCTTGTAATTTCAAGCTTGCGGGCTATCTGCAACCGACACTTACCCGCCAAAACAAGATTTACACCAGTGCGCGCAGATACCTTCAAAGATTCAAGAATTCCTTTTTCAGAAATACTTTTTTCCAAAGCAGGACGATCCTCGTTTTCACCGTAAATTTCTATTAACTTTGGGTGAATGACCAATTCACCTGGGGTCAGATGAACAACCCGACTATCATCGAAATGGCGCATATTTGTACCCAGACATATTTCAACGGCATACGTCAAACACAACGAAGAATGGACTCTTACTGGCTTAGAAGGGTTTTAAGAGCAATGAAATAAAATGTAGGCGATCGTCGTACAGCGCTTCTCTTCGAGACGCTTCTCTTCGAGAGGCTCCGCCAACGCGAACGCGCATGAAAACCGCGCAAGCGTCTCGCTCCAGAAGGCGGGTCTTTGACCATCGCTCAAAACGTTTACTCAGAAAGTATTTCAAAGTTTGCGTAAGTTTGCTTACTTTGAAAGTGAGCAAAATAATACAACATTATTCTGTAAAACAAAATACTAATTGTTTGGAAAATACTGACTAAGTTCTTGTTTGGGGAAGCTATGATAAGCGCATACATTTTGTGGAGGTGCTAACTGAACACCAAGACTCTAAATATTGGTGGTGTAGCTTTGCTGCGACTTATACTTGGTTCTCGTTGCCAAAATAAATAATAAAGATAAATATGATGCAAATATTTTAAAATGTATTGAATTATACACTTTAAATAAAAAATCACATAATGCTGCGTTACCTTGCTTCTAAAAAGAGGCTCTTTAGCATTGTCAAATTTTGTAAAGTTTTTCCGAAAAATCGACATTTGCTGTTTCTTGGAGAGTCGATTTGCACGTTGAGCTAAGAACATAGTATTATGGGGGAAGTTAAGTTAGTTAAATCAGAACAGCGAAAAGGGCTTCATCAATCAACAAGACTGATGAGCTTTATTTCGCTAAACAAGTCACTGTCTAGGTGTGAAACTAATCAGTGACTCAAAACGACTGAGCAGTTATCCCGCTGGTAACGGGTGATTGTCCTTTACAAAGACTCGTGCTTAGAACACGAGTCTTTGTTGCTTTTATGCTAGAATAATAACAATATCAAGTATACCATTTATCTTAATTTTCGGCAGGAATTTCCAGCGATTTAATAATTTAGTTACAACTAAGTTAAAAACGCAAGAAATCCTGTAGAAGCCGGGTGTTAAGGAGTTTTTCATGTCTTCTAAAGCAAAAACCATATCTTTAACTGATAAACAAAAAGCGGTACTCCAACAAATTGCAACCTTGCCTAGCAGTTCTGTAAAATTGGCAAAGCGGGCACAGGTGATACTGGCTGCAACTTCCATGACCGTCAATTCAAAAATTGGCGAACAGGTAGGGATGGATAGGAATCAGGTTAGAGTGTGGAAAGAGAGATGGATAAATGCTGCTCCTGAATTATTAGATGCAGAAAAACAGGGGTTAGAGGATTTGGAGCTACAGGAAATAGTGGTTGAGTTTTTGAGTGACAAATCTCGTTCAGGAATGCCTAATCTTTTTAGCGAAGAACAGGTAAGCCAAATTCTGGCTTTAGCAAAAGCTAAAGAAGTTTTTGGGCATAAGGAAATTATAGAACTGCCGGGATATAGGGAAAGTAAGCAAATAGCTGATGAGGCTGTCAGGCTGGGCATTGTACCAAATATTTCCCCTAGAAGTGTAGGACGATTCCTGAAACAAAGAAATGCAGTAGCAGTTTAGGTTCATCAACTTTTTATTAGATTAGGTAAAACAGCTGGCTGTAAGATGCGTAGACGCGCACTTATTTTGTCGTCAGGCATCGTCTTTAATTTGTTTGGTCTAACTGTTTGGTGTCCATGTTTGTTATTTTTACTAACGCACAGCTAGTTCACGACTTATTGAACTCCCTTGAATAGACTTATCAGGCAAAATAGAGGGTTCAACATTCTGGTGTTTTGAAATACCAGTCCAAGAGTCAAGCATCCGACCGTACAAAGTCGCCATTTCCCAAGCAATTCTAGCGTAGGTCTTACCCAGAGGCGAGTCGGGAGCGCATTGAGGAATCAAATCCAGCCCCATTGCCAGGTGTTGGCGGTCAATTTCTTTATGAACTTGCCAATAGCGTCCCACTTTCAGACCCAGCGCTTCAAGTTTTAGGTTCACTTTGGAGAAGAAGTCATAAGATACTCCTTCCGAAATTAAATTTAGTGCGATTACTTGATGTGCGCTCGACTCACGTAGAACAGAGCGAAAACAATAAGCTGAAACAGCAATTGTTTCTAACGTAGCTGGTACGCTGGTTGGACTCTCGTCCGACTCTAGAAAGCCGTGTTTGTGCATCCAACCAATTAGCTGTTCGCAGTGATCTACTTCCTCCATCGCATGTAGAGCAAAACAACCTTGGAAATTTTCGTCACGACACATGGCGTAGCGCAGAGATAACGCTGAAGTAAAGTCGCGGGATTGGTAATATAACTGGCGAATCCAGCCTCTAATGTCCTCCGGCTTTGAAGATAAAGCCAGTTCTTTATAAAAATGTCCATCTTGAAGATGATTTCGATATTCTTCTGCTAAACTTAACAACCACTGCATTGGTAAAATTCCCCTTATGTACACTCAATTTTGTATTCTAGTTTGGTGAAATTTGTAAACACCAGCTATTTATAGTATATTGGTATAACAAAACTAGTCAAGTAGTATAAAGAATCTTAACGAACAGAGTTCTATTGAAAACTGCTAAGTGTTGTTACCTAAATATTGTCGGTATTGACAGCAATCTCAGGATGTATTTTATTTAATCGATAAGCAATTCTACTTAATGGAAGTCAATGTGAGTTAAAATTAGTTATCCAGCCAATATAATTGGTTAGAATACTTTGGACACAAGTATGGTAAGGTATCGTTTGCAGCCTTGCCATGCGATACAACTGAATTAAGCAAGAATTTGCGACCATTTCTGAGCGGAGATTGTCTAATATTTAGTAATTTTTTATACGTATTTTATGAATTGCTTAAATAAAGGTAAAATCCAACCTAATGCAGCTGGTATTCTCGTAGTCGATAGTAATAGGACGATGGTAAGCCTAAATCGAAATTTTTTAGATTTGTGGAGTATTTCCCAACACCATTATATGTCACGACACGATGAGGAAGTGTTGAAGTTCGTTTCTAAACAATTTGAATATCCCAAAAGCTTTTTTAAAGAGGTTCAGCAGATATACATGCAGCAGCATTTGGAGATTCATGACACTATTCAATTAAAGGATGGTCGAATATTTGAGCGACATTCGCAGCCGCAATGGTTAGAAGAAAAATATGTAGGAAGACTCTGGATGTTTTCTTGTATTGCTGAATCACGATTGGCAAATAATCTGCTCGAAAGTTCAGTAACTTCTTGTAAGTATCCAATACTTGTAAATTTCTAGATATTAATTTTATTAAATGCTTTCTTATAATGTTTAACTTACCTAATTAAAATTATCCAAAAATATGTACAATAAGTTTTGCCTATCGAGATAGATGATAATGCCTGTTCCGGATTTCCTTCCTATTGTTGTCAATTCTTCAGCACCGATAACAATTAATGCCCAGATTGCTGAACAAATTAAACTATTAATTGCTATGGGAGAGTTACACCCAGGTGATGCTTTACCAACTGTTACTCAATTAGCCAAACAAGTAGGTGTCAATCACAATACCCTTGCAGCAGTCTATAACGATTTAATATCTTCCGACTATCTAATAGCCCAAAGAGGTAAAGGAACTTTCGTCGCTAATACCCAAGTTGTACGAAATATTATTACTAACAAACAGTTCTACAATTTATTAGGTCAAGCCTTTAGTGCTGCGGCAATAATCGGATTATCTGCATCTGAATTCGGTGCTGCTGCCTATGCACAAGCAGTAATGTTAAATCGGTATTCCTCTACTTCCTTAAAGTTAGTATTTGTTGGATGTTCGCATCAGAGCGCAGATATATATGAAGCCATTAAATCAGAAATAAAAATTCCTTTATCATTTCTTCGTTTATCAGACCTAAATCCTAGTAAGCCAAACACATTACAAGAAATATTAGCTGCTGACCTTGTGATTACGACAGCGCAACATCAATGGGAGGTTATTCAATTAACGGCTCCTGAACAGGAAGTAATTTCCATCAATCTCAAGCCAGATATACAACTTCTGACACAAATTTCGTCAAAACCTCGTAACACAAAGGTACTACTTGTTAGTAGTTCAGAAACTGATAGCGAGGATATGAAACGGATTCTAGTGCAGGCTGGCATTTCCCATATAAGTTTTCAAACAATAGAATTAAAGAGTCTTGAGCAAAGTCCTCAACTTTTGTCACAATTTGATGTGATTTGCGCTTCAAAAGTAGTTGAAGACTATATATGCCAGTATAACCCCCATCCGCAGAGAGTAATGGTTTTTAATTTCAGCATTGATGAAAGTAATATGTCTGTTTTGAAAGCTCGAATCGCTACAATTCAATTGGGAAAATTGATTGGGTAGAGCTTTATGTCCCGGAATTAAGTTTATCAAATCTATAAAAATTATACTACCTGTAAAGTAACAAATTATGGCTCTGTCGTACTCATACATGCAAAATAGTATTTAAAAGTCTGAAAGTATTTCCCTATAAAGCTTTTTTCACAAACTCACCACAATCTTAGCAGGACAAGGCTTTCAGCCTGGTTAGGGTTCAATTATCATAAAGGGATCGGTAGAACCCAAATTAAATGAGCAACTTTGAGCTAGCACTAAGGTGGTAGTCATATCGCAATTGCAGTAATAAAGCGATTCATTAATTTTCCTTTATTTATTTATAACTAAACTTCTGACAAAGTTCTTTACATTTTTATGTCTAAAACAACTAATAAACTTCAATTCAAAGATAAGTATTTAACTATCAGCAGCTAACAAAATGTTAACTGCCGACAGTAGAACAATCTCAAATGTCTAAACAGGTGGTTAGCCTACAGCAGCTATTGCTTCTTTAATCGCTGTCTCTGATGCTTGAGTTTCAATTCTAACATTTTTTTTTGGATTACCTTCAATAATGGCACTAGAATCAATTGTTTTAATTGCTTGGGTAACACTATTCACGCAAGCGGAACAAGCCAGTTTCGGAACCGTAATTTGCAATGTCATAGCATTGACTTCCTCATCTAAAACGAATATTTTCCTGAAGATAGTTGAGTAGATATATGATGAATTTACTCAACCTAAAATTAGTTTAAATTCTCCAGCCTACAGGAGAGTCAAGGGGTAAAATAAAAAAATAACTAATTTATTCATAACTGGCTATTGAAAAAAAATTAACACATCAACTTTATTTAATAGGTTGATGTGTTGAAAAAAATAAATTTACTACCTTAACTATTTAAGTTCGTTCAATATAGGACAAATTGTTTGTTCAGAGCTTTCAGGTATTGTATCCCAATCCAAAAGTAATCCTTGTAACTCTTGTCTAAGAATGAATAGTTGCCGAATTTGTTCATCAATTGCTATCAGCTTATCTTGCAGTTTCGGTTTTATGTGTTCGCATGGTAATTCACCCCCATCATGAACATCCAAAAAATCTTTGATTTCTGATAAGCTTAACCCAAGACTTTGGGCACGTTTGATAAAGTGCAAGCGAGCCAAAACATCGGAGTCAAACAGCCTAAATCCACCCTCAGTTCTACCGGAAACTTTAAGTAAACCTAGCTCATCATAGTAGCGAATAGTTTTAATTGAGACGCCACTTTCCTTGGCAACTGAACCAATGAGTTTTGACTTTTCTTGAACTAACATACTCAGATGCTCCTTGGTTAGATAAAACCCCTAACATTATTCTAAACTCTCCAGCTAACTAGAGAGTCAACAGAAAACTGCATCCCGAAACTTTATCAGTGCCCATTACCTGACTTCCACCACACCGCGAAACATATTCATACCACAAGCAAAAGTGTATTGACCGGGTTGTTGAGGTGTAAATTCAATTGGAGTGACTTGATTGAGTTCTAAATATGAAGCAATATGAAAATCAGGCAACATAACTTGTTCTAAACAGCCACTAGGGTCGTGACGTAGAAAATTAAGTCGGACTGGTTGACCCGCATTGACCACTACTCTACTTGGTTCATAGCCTCCATCTACGGTAATGGTAACTTCTTGAATGCCTTGATGAGTTTCTGCTTTTTCCGACTTGGGTTTGCTAAGTAGAAACCACCATATCTCCAGTCCGATTAATCCCAAACCTCCTGCTGTAACTGCACCTTTTAGCCACAGAGGTTGCTCGATGCGGTGGAATTGGTTTGTTTGTGAATTTTCGCTGCTTGGCATGGAATGAGTCATCTGGGAATCTGCTTTTCCTTCCACGACCCCAAACGCAAATCCAAGACTGACTAAACTGCCAACAACTGCCTTTTTAATAAACATTTGCTGCCTCCTTATACGATCGCTTTGGCTTTGAAGTTACGCAAACGTAGGGCATTCGTAACCACTGAGAGCGAGGAAAGAGCCATTGCAGCACCTGCGATAATGGGGTTAAGCAACCAACCGAAAATGGGGAAGAGAATACCAGCAGCAATCGGGATTCCGGCAACGTTGTAAATAAAAGCGAAAAATAAATTTTGCCGGATGTTGCGAATTGTAGCGCGGCTTAATTGAATCGCAGTAACGATGCTTCGTAAATCACCAGAAATAAGTGTGATGTCACTAGCCGCGATCGCTACATCTGTCCCCGTTCCAATTGCCATTCCCACATCGGCTTGTGCTAAAGCTGGTGCATCATTGATCCCATCACCAACCATTGCCACAATATGCCCTTTTGATTGTAGTTTCTTTACTGTAGCAGCCTTTTGGTCGGGGCGGACTTCAGCTAAGATGCGCTTGATACCAACCTCATTCGCGATCGCTTCTGCGGTGCGTTGATTGTCTCCTGTGAGCATCACTACCTCTAAACCCAGTTTTTGCAAAGCGCGAATTGCTTGTACGGAAGTCGGTTTAATTGCATCAGCAATGCCCATTAATCCTTGAATTTTTCCGTCAACCGCAATCCAAATCGCTGTTTTGCCCAAATACTCCAAACGCTCTTTATCTTGCTGCAAAGCTATTGTGTCAATGCCCAATTCTTCCATCCAGCGTTGCGTACCAATTTGCACCAGACGAGCGGAAACTATACCTTGTACACCGCTACCTGCAACTGCCTCAAAATCTCTAACAGACGCGATATATCGCGTCTCTACTTCTTGAGATTCAGCGTATCTCACAACTGCTTCTGCTAGGGGATGCTCGGAATTACGTTCTACAGATGCTGCTAGTTGCACCAACTTGATTTCGTTCCCATTGGCAGTACCGTTGACTGTGACAAAATCCGTAACTGTTGGTTTACCTTGAGTGATGGTTCCAGTTTTGTCTAGCACAATTGTTTGAATTTTGTGTGCCAATTCTAGACTTTCGGCACCTTTAATTAAAATACCATTTTCTGCACCTTTACCAGTTCCTACCATCACAGAAGTTGGTGTCGCTAAACCCAACGCACAAGGACAAGCGATAATTAACACTCCAACTGTAGTCAGCAGTGCTAGGGTAATGTTGCCCATGAAATTGAACCAGATAATGAAAGTGAGTAGAGCGATCGCAATCACCGCAGGTACAAACCATCCGGTTACAGAGTCTGCTAATCTTTGAATTGGGGCTTTAGAACCTTGAGCTTGCTGGACTAATTGGACAATCTGCGCTAGCACGGTGTCACTTCCAACTCGTGTTGCTCGAAACTTGAAACTTCCAGTTTTGTTGATGGTGGCTCCAATCACTTCATCACCTAATTGCTTTTTGACAGGTAAACTTTCCCCTGTCACCATCGCTTCATCAATTGTGGAAGTCCCCTCAACTACTTCCCCGTCAACGGGAATTTTCTCACCAGGACGAACCAGTACCACATCTCCAATTTGCACTTCTGCAATCGGAACATCAATTTCTCGTCCATTGCGAATCAAACGGGCTGTTTTAGCTTGCAACCCGATGAGCTTACGGATAGCTGACGAAGTTTGTCCTCTAGCGCGATTTTCAAACAACCGTCCTAGTAGAATTAGGGTAATAACGACAGTAGCAGTTTCATAATATACATCTGGCATTAAACCCTGATTGACGAAAAAGCTGGGAAATAAAGTGGCAAAAAGCGAATAGAAATACGCCGCACTTGTACCTAAGGTAATCAAAGTATCCATTGTGGCAACATGGCGCTTTAAAGCTTTCCAGGCATTGACGTAGAAAGAGTAACCACACCAAAACTGTACCGGGGTAGTTAGTATCAACTGTACCCAAGGATTGTGCAACCACACAGGAATAAAGAGTAAGTTTAATCCCGTCATCATTGGCAATGAACCAATGAGCAACACAGTGCCAATTATGCCTCCCACCGTCACCTTTGCTTTTAAATCGCGGGATTCTTTTAAACGATGTTTTTTCTCAGCATCATCTTCTCCTGCCATCAGGTTTTGTTCTTGCAAGGGGTAAGCAGAGTAACCTGCTGCATCCACTGCCTCTTGAATAACTTCTAAATCAGTTCTTCTAGGGTCATACTGAATAGTTGCCTGTTCTGCCCCAAAATTCACGATACATTCGTTGACACCGGGCACAGAACTAATTGCGTCTTCAATGCTTCTGGCACATGAGGCGCAACTCATGCCGCGTAGCTTAAGTGTAGTATTTTCCATTATACTCCTGATTACCAAATGGCATTGACTAATAACTATCTTCATCTTGAATCCTCCTGTTGGCTGGAGAGTCAAGAGGTGTGTAGAAAATTTTTGATTATTCTGGTCAAATGCTTGGAATAGCTGAAATTAGGCACAGGTAGAGTTTTGAGGACAGTGGTTGCTTTCGGGTTACGATCAGTATTAAATCTACTTACTTTTTTACAGTTTTCTCAGTTGATCGCGTCATTGAAACCAGAATACGGCGATCGCAACCAGTGCAAGTCCTAATAGCAATCCAAATATGGCATTCTCTCCTGATTTTGTGAAAATATAAAAAACCAGAACCTGGTAAAACGACTGAAGCCAGACATCTAAGCATTTAGCTGTTGTAGGCATTGAGAGGATTTACTTACAACACTTTCTTCAGCTTGCTTGAAACTTTTTTGTTTGATCAAGGAGCTAGAATCAAAGCTTAACCGATGAGTTGAGCGACTCGAAAGGCAGAGGCGATCGCTCCTTCATGTAAGCCATCCCCTAGGTAGGCTCCGGCATGGTAGGTGTTGTTCTCGCCGTTAGTGGCAACTACTTCATCTCGGTATCGAAAGGATTCAGTGGTATACATTGGGGTGTGGTGTTTCTGAATGTGAATGATGCGATCGGGTGCAATCAACTCCTCTAGTTGGAATGATAAAAAATTATGCTGTGGCGACGAGATACCGCAAAGCTGATTTAGGCAGCTGTTATAGCCCCAGCGACTGTCTGGCTTTTGGAAGTAATCAAACTCTGAGGGTTGTGTAATGCCATGTCGGGCGTACATAGAAATATCTCTATGAACTAAGGTCGTTGCATGGTTGGCTTTCCAGGCATAAAACCGTTTGGTTTCAGTATCGGTTGGATCTGCTAACAGCGCCATTACCTGGTCAGGGGGCGTAGCAAACACGACTTTATCAAACTCCAGAATTTCACCCATTGATCGCACAATTTTTACAGCATCCGGGCTTCTGGAAATATGGTCAATTTCTACATTCAGCAAAATCTCGCCTTTAAATCGCGCCAGGATTTTTTCAATGTAAGAATACACGCCGCCTTTAACCCTGACCCAGTTGACCGCGAGATAGTCACGTAAAGTAGGGATTGCCAACTCTGCTGGAAAATCATCAATCAGTTCAAATGGGATTGAATAGCTATACATAACCACCAACTTCAGCCAGGTATCGCGGCTACCGGAGCCTTCCAAATATTCCGACAGCGGACGATTGGACAAATTTTGCAAGTTAGCAAATCGCGTTCTCAGCCATAATCCAGCGGAACGGGCATAGATGGTATCGAGGCGTAACTGTTCGATCAGCCCGTGGATACCTGCGAAGTTTTTCTCGATGGTGACTGCCGATAGAAAGTGGCTGCCATCTTTGAGAAACATTGCTGAACCAATATCGACGGGTTCTAATTCTATCCCTAGCTCTTGCATCAGCGCGATAAAGTTGTAAAACACAGTTGGAAATTCGAGCACCCCACTTTCCAAAATTTCATCGCAATCGGCTTGGTTCGGCTTCACGTTTTTGTTCAGTGTCTGAATATGCCCTCCCAACATGGGCTGCCGCTCAAACACGGTGACATGATGCCCTTCTTTATCAAGCAGGTAAGCTGTAGCCATCCCACTGCCTCCGCCACCAATAACAGCGATTCTCATAATTTACCTCTAAGTTTATGAAATGGATAATGTGCCGCAGCTACGCCCGTCGTAGACATCGCCTGTTTAGCCATTGCCTAAAAGCACGTCGCCCGATAATCGTTGATAGAGCAATGCCCCTGTCCAAAATGTGGGGGCAAAGCCCGGATAGCCCGATGAGGCATTGCAGAAATAAAAATGGTTAAGGGAGGTTTCGTGATTCAGTCGCCCCATACCCATATTGCGCGGTGTCAGACTGGAGCCGTAGGAATTTCCATTGGGACACCAGCAAAAACGCTCATTGGTAGTAGGGCTGCCCGTGATATGAAAAACCATGTGTTTTCTAAAATTTGGCACATAGTGTTCTTCCACGACATCCAGGATGGAGTCTAAGATTTCTTGTTTTTTCTGGCTGTAAGCTTTATGGTCGCTCTCCCGTAATTGCTTGAAATAGTCGTAATTAGCAACGGTGAGGAATTCGACAATCTGGCAGTCCTCTGGGCAGTCCCGACCCGCTTCTGTAAGTAAAGTGGGCGTTGTGATGGCAAAACTAGGATTAGAAAAGTCATGGCGATCGTACATCTGCGCGAAAGCTTCATTTAGATCGTGATGCCCAGTATGCGAGAGATTCCACTTGCCAAATCCATAGTCTCGGAGGTCGATATCTTTGACGACACAATAAGCCATGAAGTTAGATGCCGAATATTCATAATTGAGTTTTCGGCGTACAGTTTTGGAGAACTTTTCCTCACCAATCATTTTGGCGGCTTTTTTGGGGTCAATATTGCAAATCACAGTATCACCTGTAAATTCATGGGTTTGATGGGTGGTGAGATCCATCGCCTGAACTCCCGTAACCGTTCTGTCTGTGACTCTAAAATTCGTGACTTCATGGTTGAGTAGCACCTGTCCTCCATGCGATTCGATGACACTGACCAACGAATTAATCACATGCTCAAAATGCTGGGTTGGGTAAAATGCGCCTGCTTGATAGCCTCGGAACAATATAACCCAAGCATAGAAGGAGAGTTGATTTGGAGGCAGCAAAAAATCAAGCCATTGCAGGGCTAATAGGGTTTGGGCGGCTTGGGGTAGCTGAAACTTGTCAAATACATCCTGAAGTGTGCTGTTGAGATGCTGGATGGTACAGAATATTTCACTTGCATGGCTGAGTAGTTCAGTTGGCTTGAGCGGCGGAGCGAGTTTTTTCAAGCCTGCACCAGTCTTTTCCACTTCGTTGACGAATTGGCGAATGCGATCGCAATGAGCAGGAAACAAAGCAGACAATCGCTGGATCAGTTCTTCTGACTCCGAAGGAATATTCATCGCATAGCCTGGCATTCGCATGTGATCAAAGCCATTTGGGTCATACCGCTCAAAGGTCACTTCCTGATCCAAGCCCAGTTTTTTGAGTACCCGATTGACGGTTTGTCCTTCACCGCAGTCCCAGACATAGTGAAATTGGGCATTAAACGTATATTTCTTAGCTGTAATAACCTGCAATACTAATCACTCAAACCTGCAATCAACGCATTTCCAAACCAGGATTATTTGCAACTATAATTACACTTCAACCAGGATTAATTGCAACTGAGCCAGGATTAACTGCAACCAACCTGCAATCATCGGTTTCAACCAGGATTATTTGCAACTAAGCCAAAGTCCTGTCAAACAGGAGTTTGGGAGTTTACTTAAAAACTGCTTCAACTTTACAAAAATATATTAAAATTTGAACCAGAATTAATTGCAACTATAAGGTCAAATAAACGGTCGTTTTTTTAACTGTTATGACCACCCAGATTGCAAACCAGAAACCGAATCAAGTTTAGTAACGAAACTCGGTAATTATATCAAAGTCAACATACCCTGTTAAGTAACGAGTATATGTACTTGTTAAGGGTTCAAAGTATGTTAATAGGTTATGCCCGAATTTCAACAGATGACCAGAATCTGAACCTGCAAATGGATGCTTTGCAGCTTGCTG
>NZ_KK073765.1:14686-88458 GCF_000582685.1 [Scytonema hofmanni] UTEX 2349 | reverse complement strand
GATTCTTGTAAGCTAGAAAGCTCAATTCCTCGCTTATCTAAAAGTTTCCATAGTTTCAATCAGGTCTTTGAGCGACCTTCCCAAGCGGTCGAGCCGCCATACCACCAAAACATCGCCAGTCCGTGCTACCTCCAATGCTAATGAAAGTCCAGGTCTAAGGGCTTTTGCACCACTTATACGGTCGGAGTAAATTTTCTCGCAACCAGCAAGCTGCAAAGCATCCATTTGCAGGTTCAGATTCTGGTCATCTGTTGAAATTCGGGCATAACCTATTAACATACTTTGAACCCTTAACAAGTACATATACTCGTTACTTAACAGGGTATGTTGACTTTGATATAATTACCGAGTTTCGTTACTAAACTTGATTCGGTTTCTGGTTTGCAATCTGGGTGGTCATAACAGTTAAAAAAACGACCGTTTATTTGACCTTATAGTTGCAATTAATTCTGGTTCAAATTTTAATATATTTTTGTAAAGTTGAAGCAGTTTTTAAGTAAACTCCCAAACTCCTGTTTGACAGGACTTTGGCTTAGTTGCAAATAATCCTGGTTGAAACCGATGATTGCAGGTTGGTTGCAGTTAATCCTGGCTCAGTTGCAATTAATCCTGGTTGAAGTGTAATTATAGTTGCAAATAATCCTGGTTTGGAAATGCGTTGATTGCAGGTTTGAGTGATTAGTATTGCAGGTTATTACACTTAGCCATCGTAAACGTATGACCAAAGCCACCCGGATGCTCATGAGCTTCGAGAATTTGCACAGTTTTGCCGGAGTTTGCCATCAAAGCGCCAAAAACTAATGCTGATAAGCCACTACCGATAATCAGGTAATCCGGTTTCATAAGAAGTTCCTCAAACAATAAACATCTTTACAGGATTGCTATAGCACCTGTAACCTGAGAATTGGTCATCCAGTGAGAGGCTCTGAAATTGAAGTCAGAGCCAATTACACTGAGTTAACTAGCAGGATAGCCAACCTGGGCGATCGCTGCCTTAATTGCTGTTTCAGAAGCTTGAGTTTCCACTAATACAATCTTGGTTTTTGGATCGCCCTGAACAATAGCGTGAGCATCGACTGTTTTAATCGCTTTAGTGATGGTGTTTACACAACCACCACAGGTCATTCCAGGAACTTTTAATTGAAGTTTCATAATGTCAAATCCTTATTTTTGTGTGGTTACTTAGGAAAAACGTTTTGGACAATCAGCAATGCTTTTCTCCACTTTTCAACCCGTTTCGCTTCACTGTTCGGGCAGTAATCTGTACAGTCAACTGCTTGTTCGGTCAGTACGATTACTGGATGGAGAGCGCACTTAAGATAGGGATTACGGCTAAAATATCGACAGCGGTGACACGGAACTTTATGATGTTGTTTTAAGCTGAATGAATGCCGCCTTTGTTTGGCAATGCTTGCATAAATTGGAGCAGCGTTGGCGTAGCCTCTGTGAAAGAGAATCGCTGAGAGTACCACAAGGCTAATAATAATCAGGAAGGCTGCATCCAGTGCAGGGAGAGTTTCAATGACAGATTCGATCCGCAGAAAATACATGAGGGGAAAGGCGATCGCCAAACAAACACCAGATTTTTAGAAACATCATCATTTCCTAAAGCCGATATAAGCCATGCTGGTAAAGCGAGCTAATCCTATTGGGAACGATAAAAACTGAACGTGATTTAACCCTGCTTCACGTATCAGTGCTGACAGTTTTTCCTGGTTGAAACATCGATTTCCCCAATACCACTGAATGAGTGAGCCGAGTAGTCCAGATCGAGTCACAACAAGAACTAATGGTGCACCAGGACGCAAAACTCTGACCATTTCTTGTAATCCCTGTGCTGGATTCAGTAAATGTTCAAGCATATAGGCACTCATGACACCATCGAAAGAATGGTCTGGAAATGGCAACATATTCACATCACTTTGACAGATTTGATGACGAATATTTGCCTGACTGAGTTGTTGATGGGCTATTTTGAGCATCTCGGATGAGATATCGACTCCAGTAATCTGTATTGTTGGATTGATAGTTTGAGCAAATGCAAGACTGAAGTCCGCTGTGCCAATACCACAATCACAAATGGTCAGGTTGTCTTGCCAGTGAGGCAAAATATCAGCGTTTTTTAGCGATCGCCATAACTCTCGATAAGTATGACGATAACCCAGAAGACGAAGAAGTTGATGCCACCAGCCAGCAGCTTTATTATAGGTTTGAGACAGTTGTGTAGTTGTTGGATAAACTCGTTGAACTGAAACCTGCCACCATCCAATCGTCCATTCCATTGTAAGACCTCATTGATATGAAGTAATAATGTCAGTAAGTGCTACTAATGTCTTGACACTCCTCCTCATCCATCGGGCGACAAAATATGCTTGGAAAAATTTGCACGAAGATAATTACAGTCTAAATAAGCAATGCCTGTAATAATCGCTGTGGCAAGAAATAGCGATCGCACACTTAATCTTAGTGCTGGATAACTACGTACACGATTTTCTTCGCTATGTTGAATACTACGGGTCATGATGAGACTCCTGTGCATGAGATAGTTTTCTTTGAGTGTTGCGACGACCCCACGGGAAAAATGCAGGGGTCATTGCGGCATAATGAGCGTACTCCTCACCAAATTCTGCGAAGGCATCGCGTTCTTCTTGGTGTGCTAATCGGATGTACATGGCGACCAAGATGGGGAACATGAGCAACGTCAAGAGGGTGGGCCATTCCAGCAAAAAGCCCAACATGATGATAATGAAGCTGACATACTGCGGATGGCGAATTGTTGCATAGGGTCCGGAAACCGCCAATGTATGACTTCGTTGAGCTTTGTAGAGAACTTCCCAAGCGTTGCCTAAATAAATCAGTCCACCAAAAATTATTACACTACTCAGAAGGTGAATCGGATTCCAATGAGGATCACCCTTCCACCCCAGCAATGTCCACCAAAGATGCCCAGCATCATGGGAAAAAATGTTCAGTCCTGGATAGCGGGTTTGCAGCCAGCCGGAGAATAAGTAAAGCGTTAAGGGGAACCCATACATTTCTGCGAACAATGCCACAATAAACGCTGAGAATGCACCGAATGATCGCCAATCTCTAGGTGTACGCGGCTTGGTGAAACTAAAGGCAAAGATGATAAATATCAGGGAATTAATAATCACTAAACTCCACAGTCCGTAAGCCGGAACATTACTCATATCTTTCATGTTTCGATCTCCTTGAAATAAATTGATTTGCAAAGTCTGAATAACCGCCTTCAGCGAGATTGGCTATTGCCGCCCTGATCGCCTCCATGTCCTCCATGTCCACCATGCATAAATAGGTGCATGAATATACAAACGAACAGTAAAGAGTACGGTAAGAATCCCGCTAAATGCGCCCAATGTTCTGTAATTAGGAAGTATGCAATAATCCCGATTGATACATACAGCACAAACTTAATCGGCAAACTAAGACGAGTTTGCTGATGATTGTCTTGCTGAGAGGCTTTGCCAACGGGCTGGGGCTGATTCGATGAATCATGTTGATGCATAAAGACCTCAATTTATTCAACTTATTTTGGATAGAGTTCTTAATCACTTAAACGAATGCGACGTAACGACATTGCATTAAGTGAAACAACGACCGTCGAAACGCTCATCAATATTGCGCCTATTGCTGGTGTTAATAAAATGCCGAATGAGTAGCCAATTCCTGCTGCTAAGGGAATTGCAACGACGTTGTACCCAGTTGCCCAAAACAAGTTCTGAGTCATTTTGTTGTAAGTCGCTTTCGCAAGTTTGAGCGCGTAGGTGGCATCAAGCGGATCGCTTTTAACTAAGATTAGGTCGGCAGACTCGATCGCAACATTGGTTCCAGCACCGATCGCCAGTCCTAAATCTGCCTCGGTTAAAGCAGGTGCATCATTGATGCCATCGCCCACAAAGGCGGTCGGCTTCTCAGCTTTGAGGCGACGAATCAGCGCAGCTTTATCCTGTGGTAGGACACGAGCATAGTAGCGATCGATATGCAAATCCTCAGCAACGGTCTTTGCCACCGCTTCGGCATCGCCTGTAATCATTACCACTTGCACGCCCATTTTCTGTAATTTTATAACCGCTTCTCGTGCAGATGCCCGCACCTGGTCTGCTAACCCAAATAGCGCGAGAACTTGGCGATCGTCCATCAGTACGATCGCACTTTCACCACGAGATTCACGTTCTTGCAGTCCCTTTTCCAACATTGGCGGAAACTGCAATTTCAACTCCTGAACCCATTCTGGTCTGCCGACCCGATAGTGCTGACCGTTTACTACGCCTTCAACGCCCTGACCTGGAACAGCTTTGAAGTCACTGGCTTTAGAAAGCTGGATTTTGCGATCGCTGGCTTCTTCAACGATCGATTGTCCGAGCGGATGTTCTGATAAGGATTCTAGGGAGGCAGAAATACCCAAAGCTTGTAACTCATCTATACCATCAGTATAAATTCGCTGTACGCCAAAATGTCCTGTCGTCAATGTCCCCGTTTTATCGAATGCGATTGTTTTAATGCTTTTTGCTCGTTCAAATGCTTCTCGGTTTCTCACCAGGATGCCATTTTTAGCAGACATTCCAGTAGCATTGACCAGTACTAAGGGAATCGCTAAACCTAACGCATGAGGACAAGTAATCACCAATACAGTAACCGCGCGATTGATTGCAAATGTTAAACCATCTGGTTTGATAGATAGCCAAATGATGAATGTTAGCGTAGCAACCCCGATCGCGATCAGGGTGAGCCAATAAGCGAGTCGATCGGCTAGTGATTGAAATTTACTTTTAGATGTCTGCGCTTCCTCAACCATCCGCATAATCTGGCTCAAGGTTGTTTTATCTCCGGTGCGAGTTACCTTGAGTGTCAAAGCGCCTTCTCCATTAACCGCTCCTGCGATCGCTTCATCATTGGCTTTTTTGACCACCGGACGCGACTCTCCCGTCAGAAAGGCTTCGTTGACGCTGGAAGTACCCTCGACAATCTCACCATCGATCGGGACTTGTTCACCAGGACGAATCAGAATTAGATCGCCCTCAATTAATGCGCTCACTGGGACATCTTCTATCTGCTCATTCACCTGCTTGTGAGCGACCGAAGGCACTAACTTCGCGAGTTCCTCTAGAGCGCGGCTGGCTCCCTGCACAGAAGCCATTTCAATCCAGTGACCGAGCAGCATGATATCGACTAAGGTTGCCAGTTCCCAGTAGAAAGAATCTCCCTTCAATCCGAAAGTTACTGCCACACTGTAGACAAATGCTACGGTGATTGCTAGAGCAACCAGAGTCATCATGCCAATTTTACTGCGGAGTTCGTAGTAGGCTCCCTTCAGAAAAACCCAGCCACCATAGAAATAAATAATGGTTGAGAAAATGGGAATAACCCAATTCGCACCCGAAAACTGGATAGCTTGATAGTTAAACCAAGTCTGAAACATTGGCGCAAAATAGAGAACAGGCAGCGTTAGCAGGAGGCAAATAAAGAAGCGTCGTTTGAAAATACCTGGGGTGTGTCCAGCATGTTTATCGTGCCCAGCGTGTTCAGCGTGATTGGGCTGCTGACCGTGACCACCGTGGTTGCCGTGCGGGTCAGGCAGATTCTTCTTCAGCTGTTTTTCGTGTTCATCGTGCCCAGCGTTTCCGGGCTTGGGTTGGGTTTGCTGATGATGACGGTGATCGTGGTTCACAAATGAATCCTCCTGGTTTACCGAGATACCCTAACTGGCAGATTTACAGATGATGAAGCTAGGCTCCCCGCTACAACGGAAAGCCGTGTGAGAGGAATGGAATTCCTTAAGATTTGAATTGTTGCAACAATATGAGCTTTTTGGGCTAATATAAAAGTTAACAACTATCTTTACTTCGCTCGCCCGCAGCAATATAAACAAAGCGCAAATGACTGCTTGAGCGTTAAACTAGTTGATGCTGGTAGATAACTTAATTCCGAGTTGCTTGTAAAAAGTTGTTTCCTTCTGAAAAATGGTATTGAGATGGGAAGATACATCAACACAAATACCAGTGGCAGGGCATACAGCAAGATAGAAACTACAGATGAGCGATCGCCTAAACTATGCGCTAGTTATCCCTAGTAAGTAAAACTACTTTGACTCTCTCTTTACTCAAAGCAGCAACTGCTTCATAAGCTTCGGGCTTCAGTGTATCTGCAACTCCAACAATTCCTATCAGCAACCCATTACTTCCACTTAAGTAGGTAGGCACAAATAAACCTACCTATGTAACGAAATGTAAAACCCTCGAAACCCTTGTGATTGCTTTACTTCACTTCGTTACGTTCGCAATGACGTAGTTAGGTTTTATCGTACTTATCTACTTAGCTTTGTGTCGGACTAGACTTATACCAAGCTTGATACCATTGCTGCATCTGACTGATTTCAGCAATTTGAGTTTTAATGATGGACTGAGCTAATTTGCGAATTTCTGGTTTGGTAGTTTTGCTAGAAACCATCTGCCCCATCTTTACTGCCATTTGGTGATGGGGAATCATCTGACGAATAAATTCCTTGTCAAAATCGGTGGCATTTTTCAGGGCTTCTAAATCTACTTCCATGCCTTTCATATTGCCGTTCATAGACATTTGCATCATCCCTTGATTGCTACCTTGATCGGTCGTACTCTGATGCATTCTCATCATTTGCTGACGATTCATCGCCATAGTAGGAACTTCTTTGCCGTACCATGCTTTGTACCAAGTTCGCATTTGTTGAATTTCGCGCACTTGGTCTTTTTTAATGGCTTGAGCGAGTTGTTTGATTTCAGGACGCTTCGCACGGGTTAAGGCTAAATCTGCCATCTGCACTGCTTGCTCGTGGTGGGGAATCATCATTGTGATGAAATGCTGATCGACTTGACCCATCATTCCTTGTTGATCGGGGGTAGTTTGACCAGATGGGTGATGAGAATTGTCTTCTGAATCTGGAGTTTTAGCTTGTGTACTATTTGTAACTAATAAGCCAGCAATGGTACTACTAGTTAAAAGCCCGATGAAACTATAAATCAGTTTTTTACTATTCATATATCTACCTCTATTATTTATTTTGCGATGATAGGTATCATGGTTCCAAAACTCGCATGATTTTTGACCTGCTTCAAGTTTTAAAATATCCTCTACAATTTATTTTTAAGATATATGTAATTTATATTTAAAATAAACGTAAAATTAATTTTCGATGATAACTTCGTTATTTGATTTGGTAATTCCATTATCGTCAAATAAACAATTAAGACAATTGTGAATGCAAGTTTCAAGCTGGCATTGCTGACTGTTAGTTGTAGTAATTATTCAAATTCTCAAACAGGAAGTTCGGTTTATTACAGCATTTTTGCTACCTTGGTTACACCTTAAGAGATCGCAAATGCGATTACATCTATCTAATGAAATGGAAAGCATTTCTTCCTGATGATGACAATAATTTCATCCTAATTTCATTTCTGTATGCATAGCTTTTTTTAGGGTGATGTTCTACCTGAATCGTCTATGTTGATGTTTCTTCATCAAACCCAGCAGTAACCCAGTTCCAACCAGTAAAACGCCAGCAAAACCATAAGGGGCGTTTACCTGCCATGCAAACAGAATGCCCCCTAACATTGATCCCCCAACTTGTCCGAGGCTATTGGCGGCATTTTGAATTCCTAATACCGTTCCCGTGTGTTGACCGCCCCGTTCTGAAATTAAAGCAGTTAAGTTTGGGGTGATCAATGCCATACCGAATGCCAACACACCGACAACTCCCAGCACAATAGGAAGCGATCGCGCTATTAGCAGCAGGAAAATTCCGCTTCCCATGAGTGCAAACCCTAAAGCAACTTGGGCGATCGCACTCACAGATCGAGACAAGTAGCTCACTGCAATGATTTGAAAGACTGCCATCACTGAGCCACAAATCATGAATACAATGCCTGTTTGGATGGGACCGTATCCCAATCTTTCTTGAGCATATAATGCAAAAACGGCTTCAAACATCGTGAGTCCAAACTGTGCGAGCGTGGTTAAACCCAGCAGCAGTAATAGCGGTTTACCAAGCTTTGTCCAATTCAGTGCTGACTGACGATCGAGTACAGTCGCCGATCTCGATGGTAACGATTCCGGCAACCATCGGAAAGCAACTAGCAACGTTAAGAACATCAAAACCGCAGCTAGAAAAAAGGGAGGAGCATAATTTTCAACTTTGATATTTAAAAAACCAAGGGTGAAATGTAAGTCTTCACGAGTTGTCAAGCCACCGAAAGCTGGACCTGCAATTACTCCAACACTCACTGCTGTACCGAGCCAAGCCATTCCTTGGGCGCGGTCACGTTCAGCCGTTAAATCAGAAACATAAGCCGTAGCAGCAGGTAGCATTGCAGAGGATAGAAGCCCACCGACTGCCCGAACAACGTACAGCATTGTCAGGGAAGAGGCAAACCCAAATAGTACTTGTGTAATGGCAGAGCCAGCAATTCCGAGCAAAATTAAGGGTCGTCTGCCAACTCGATCTGACCATTGCCCCCAAAACGGTGCTGCAATTAACTGAACGAAGGCGTAAATGCTGGTTAATAAAGTAATGTGAATTGCGAGTACGTCACGCGGAACTCCTGCTGCATGTAGGTGTTTGGCGTAGAAAGGAAGTACTGGCAGGCTTACTCCGAAACCAATCATGACGACAGATAAGCAAGCAAGAAGTAAAAATAGCCTTTTACTCATAAAATTAGGTACTAAGTAGGTGAGCGGGAAAATTTACAATTATGTAACGAAATGTCAAACCTCTGGAATTGTCTTCTAGTTGCGCTTTAGCGCTCTTAACAGTAACAAACCAAGAGTAGTTTATTTCCACCCACCTACTTATTCGCGGGATGACAATGGCAGGTATTGTATTGGTGGCGGGATAATTATTAGACCTGCATTGATTCTTTTCTTAGGATTTTCTCTGCAACAAGCGCAAGGAACTACATTAGCATTATAAGTATCATTGATTGATATCTTGGCTACACTAGTTTGCGGTTGTGAATGTTCTTAAAAGTAGCAACGACATTTGGAGCGATCGCAGGTACAATTTTTTCGTTATTAGCTTTTATACGACAACAATATTTTACTTATATTATCGTGACTTTGATTGTGTTAACAGGTTTAATAATGAGTTTTCTCGAGAAAAAATAATTATATTTACAAAGTTAAATAAATTACAATTTGTTTGTAAAACATATAAGTGTATTCCCTCATCTCTTTCTTCTCAACCTGAAGCTGCTACTGTTGGCTTGACTGAAGCTGAAGCAAGAGAAAAATTTGGGGAATCTGTACGCTGCTATTGCTCAAGGTTCCAACCCCTTTTCGATAGTATTGCTGAACCTCTGATTTCATCTGCGTATGTATTGACAGTTTTGCGAATGCTGACTAGCACATCTTATGGCAGCCAGCGAATCTGCCATACCAGCTGTTCTTCTACAGAAAACTATGGGTATCAACCCTTAATTTCATCCTGATTTCATTTTTGGCTGCAAAGATTAAGTTGTAAGTGTAGCAATAACGCTACAACCCAACAAAACGCAAATCACCAACAAAGCTTGACTCTCCAGTTAGCTGGATATTTTAGGATTGAATCAAGAAACTATCAAACGATACTTATGCAACTCGAAACTATGAAAAATAACATTTTGGTATTTGGTTTTGTGGCGATCGCATCCCTAACAGGTGGTGTGCTAACAGGTTGTTCTACAAATGCTTCCCAGAACCAAGTTCAAGCCCCAAACAGTGCTGCAACCGATGCTAGCAACAAGCAGATGAACCACGGAAGTGGCATGAATCAGGGTAGTAGCATGAATCACAGCATGGCGATGGATTTAGGACCAGCTGATGCTAACTTTGATTTGCGTTTCATCGACGCGATGACACCACACCATCAAGGAGCGACAGAAATGGCTAAGGAAGCACAGCAAAAATCAAAACGTCCTGAGATTAAAAAGCTAGCAGACAATATTATTAAGGCGCAAAACCAAGAAATTACACAGATGAAGCAGTGGCGACAAGCTTGGTATCCCAAGGCAGGAGATAAACCAATGGCTTACGATGCTTCATCGAAGCAGACGCGGGAAATGCCATCCGAACAAATGGAAGGCATGATGATGAACATGGACTTAGGTGCAGCCGATGCTGAGTTTGACTTGCGCTTCATCAATGCGATGATCCCGCATCATGAAGGCGCTGTCACAATGGCGAAGGACGCTTTGAATAAGTCTAAACGACCTGAAATTAAGAAATTAGCTCAAGAAATTATTAATTCCCAAAATACAGAAATTTCACAAATGAAACAGTGGCGTAAAGCTTGGTATAAAAAGTAAGCTGAACTCCTAACAGTTATCAATGCTGATGAAAAGAGGGCAGGGTTTTCGTGAATAGAGCATTTTTGACGAGCGTAAATTTTTACCATACATTGGGTATAAAATTTCATCCCAATTTCATATCTATATGAAAAACTGGAGAAGAAGCCAAAAACTATAAACCTGCCTTACATAAGCAAATTATAAACAATGGGAATCAAAGGCCATTATCAACATAAAACTTCGCTACTCCAGTATACTTCTGTCGTCATACTTAGTTTACTAGTACTCAATACTCCCAAAGTTGTGCTAGCAGGTGCTGGACATGACCATAGTGGTGCAAGTTCATTTCAGGCTGGAGGTGAAGCATCTGGTTCTGTAACTGTTGACGCGGAAACGGCAAAACGCTTGGGAATTAAAGTTGAGTCGGTAAAAAATCAACAGTTAGATATTGGGATTAAAACTACCGGACAGATTGAAACTTTACCCGACCAAAAAGTTGAGGTGACTGCACCCCTGACAAGTAAAGTAGTTGAGTTACTAGTAAAACCAGGTAGTAAAGTCAAAAAAGGTCAACCTGTAGCTGTTGTTGCTTCACCGGAGTTGGTTGATTTGCGCGTAAATTCTCAAGAAAAACAAGCCGATGCTCAAGGAGCTTTGCAAAAAGCACAAGTTAATTTTCAATTAGCCCAAGAAAATTTAGACCGCCAGCAAACAATTTCTAACGCAGAGATAGCACAAGCCCGCACTCAATTAAATGCTGCTCAAGCACAATATAATCGGGATTTATCTTTAGTCAATCAGCGCTCTGTTTTGAAAGTCGCCCAAGAAAACCTCAAACGTCAGCAGCAAATCGCCAACGCAGAAATCGCGCAAGCAAACACGGAGGTTGCAGTTGCCCAAGAACAATATGACCGAGATAAAGAACTGGTGGAAAAAGGCGCATTGCCAAGACGGCAGATGCTAGAGTCGCAAGCTAAACTCGAAAGGGCAAAGGCTGAATCCGCTAGAGCCAGAAGTCTTCCTCAAGTTGTCCAAGCCGAAAGCGAAGTTAAACGTGCGGAGGTAGACTTACCTTTAAGAGAATTGCGGGATTCTCAATCTCGCGTAGCCGAAGCGCAGTCACAATTGAAACGCGCAGAAACTCGTCGAGACGTTTTGGAAGCACAAGCACAATTGAAACGCGCTAAATCAGATGTAGTAGTAGCACAATCTCAACTTAAGCTCAGTAATACTACTTATCAAACTCGGCTGCAACAATTGGGAAGCACTGCCAACGCAAAAGGACTTGTGACAGTAACCGCGCCCATTTCCGGTACTGTTGCCAGCCGAGAAGTAAGTATTGGTCAATCGCTGCAAGATGCGGGTGGTAAGCTGATGACAATCATAAACGACGGTCGGATATTTGCCACGGCGAATATTTATGAGAAAGATTTAGGTATAGTGAAAAATGGTCAAAGAATAAGAGTAAAGGTCGCTTCCTTGCCTAACCAAAGTTTTGAAGGCAGAATTACACAAATTGGCACATCTGTACAGGGAGAAACAAGAGTTGTACCCGTACAAGCGGAAATAAATAATTCTAGCGGTTCGCTGAAACCGGGAATGTTTGCCGAATTAGAGGTAATCACAGATAAAACAGCTTCGTCTCTATTAGCAATTCCGACTTCTGCTGTAGTGGATGCTAATGGTAAAAAAATAATCTACGTGCAAAATGGTAACGCTTTCCAATCGACTGAAGTCACTTTTGGTCAAACCTCTGGGGACATGGTGGAGGTGAAAACAGGTTTGTTTGAGGGTGATATGGTTGTTACCCAACGTGCTACACAATTATATGCACAGTCATTGCGGGGTGATAGTAAAAAAGAAGCCCCAAATGCAGAAGAAGAACATGCAGACGAAAAAACTGAAGTGAAAACAAATAATTTTCCAGTGCCTTTGTGGTTAATGACAGCAGGGGGAGGTTCTGTAATTACTGCGATCGCATTTTCAGCTAGTAATTTATTATCTCGTCGCAAAAGTCCCCATTTAGCAACAGTAGGTGCTTATGGAGAAGAAACTGTAACTTACGAAACAGATACTCAGATTTATTTAGATAACCATAAGCAAACAAATGTATCTCACACCCCGATTTTAATTGAGAAGCAGGAAAAATCTGAGTAGTAGTGCTTCTATAATTATATTCAACGGTCGTTTTAACTTTAAACGATAACCATCTACTTTGAATATAACGATTTTCATCACTTGGTTGCTTCTGTTAAATAATAAATAATTGTAATGAGGGCAAATTTGTATTGCCCTCCTTTTAAATTTTTATTTTTTAGGATTTTTTATGAAATTTTATATTTTTATTCTAAATAGTAAAATGCCCTCAGCGATAAATTTGATTTTCTCCTTTAGTACATATATACATTTCGTCAATAGTTGATGTACTAGATGCGATCGCCTGAATAATTATTGCTGCGGGACGAGAATATTTTTTTAGCTCAAGCATAAATATTTCATCTTAATTTCATCTTGATTTACTATACTAAATATTTATAGCACGTTCCTCATGTTTTATAATCATGTCAGACTTTTTATATGTATTTCTATGATTACAGATACAAAGCTGACTTCTTACATTTTTTATCAATTTAATAATCCAATACTAAATTTCATTTTGATTTACTACAGTAAGTATTAAAAACTTATGCCTTGGCATTATTCCACTAAATCCTCTCTCTAATCCTTATTTACTTGCTGTCGTTAGCTTGACGACAGTTTAACAGCTAATGTTAATTTACGTTGCACCCCTAAGGAATTTTTTTAATCCCCACTGGCTAACTCCGATGGAACTTGCTATCTGTGTTGGTTTTAGTGCTTTGATGTTTATTTGGATTGAGTTTGAAAAATTATTCATCAAATGGTTTTTCACTCGTTGAAACTTACTAAAATTTCATCTTGATTTCATTTGCAAATGTCAAAATAAGTATTAGCTCAATATATTCCTTCTCATATAACTCCTCTTTCTAACACCATACCCAATTACGGCAAGAGAGTCTATTGAGTTTTTTTTATTAAATCTTGGCTGCCAAAACCCTACTTATGCCAATTTAGGAAAAATGCAATGCGACGGATGGATTGTTGAAACAACCTTACAAAAGGAATTCCAAAATCCTGTTAGGGTATTAGCCATCGTTCTGTATAAAATTAATTACTCAGTAGTTTTAAATCTGTGAACTTTTCGGTTTTCTGATGTTGCGACGCCTGCAATTTTATGCGGTCGCTTTTTTTTGTGTGGTGTAAATTTTATTTCATGACTACAGTAAGTATATGTCTAATTATCGTTATATCATTTTTGTGGCTATCGGTTGTGCGATCGCTTTGAGCAATACAAGTATTAGTTTCGCACAAACTATATTTAATACGGTAAAAAATCCAGATATCCAAAACAATTATTCTCAAACAAACTCATCTCCTGCCATGATGCAGTTTCCTAATGCGATGACTGTCAAGGATACTAATTCAAACAATCTAAGCAATCCTAGCAAAAATTTAGAGCTAACTCAGTCTTCATTCCCTTCTCCAGTTTTACCAGACAAAACCCCAGTTCCTAAATCCCTCGACCCGAATCCAAATCCGCTCCAACTTCCTACCAAACCAGAAGAAGTCAAGATTCAAGACACCCAAGCAATTAGTTTGCAACAAGCTTTAGAATTAGCACGGCGCAATAATCGGGAACTACAGGTAACAATACTAACTCTAGAACGCAGTCGTGCTGGACTGCGCGAGGCACAAGCAGGTTTGTATCCAAATCTATCCCTTAACACTGATATTAACCGCCAACAATCTGCAAGCGGTCAGCTTTCTTCTGAACAGCGTTCTCGAAGTGGTGTACTATCCACAGAATCAGCACCTGGTACAACTTTATCCGGAACAGCACAACTGAGCTATAACATTTATACATCTGGCTTGAGGTCGGCTCGCATCCGAACTGCTGAAGAACAACTACGTTTTGACGAGTTAGACGTTGAGCGTCTATCAGAAGAAATTCGCCTTAATGTTTCTAACGAATACTATGATTTGCAACAAGCAGATGAACAAGTCAGAATTAACCGTGCTGCTGTAGGAAATGCTCAAGCAAGTTTGCGAGACGCACAAGCTTTAGAGCAAGCTGGTGTTGGTACCCGGTTCGATGTGTTGCGATCGCAAGTTAACTTAGCAAATGTCCAACAAGAATTAACTAATGCCATTAGCCAGCAAGAAATTACCCGTCGGCGATTAGTAACTAGATTAAGTTTGCCACAGTCGATTAGTATTACTGCGGCAGATTCAGTAAAAATAGCGAGTTTGTGGAACCAACCACTAGAAGAAAGTATTGTCTTAGCTTTTCAAAACCGTGCGGAACTGCAACAACAACTTGCACAACGCAACATCAGCGAACAGCAGCGACGTTTGGCACTTTCGGAACTTGGTCCGCAAGTTAGTTTGGTTGCTAGTTACAACTTGCTAGATGCTTTTAATGACAGGGTTGGCATAACTGATGGGTATTCTTTAGGAATTAGAGCCAATTTGAATTTATTTGATGGGGGTGCAGCAAAAGCTAGAGCAAATCAAAATAAAGCGAACATTGCGATCGCAGAAACTCGTTTTGCTGACCAACGTAACCAAATCCGTTTTCAGGTAGAGCAAGCTTATAGTAACCTGCAATCTAATTTGCAGAATGTTAATACTTCCGCTGCTGCTTTAGAACAAGCAAGGGAAGCTCTGAGTTTAGCGCGTTTAAGATTTAAAGCAGGTGTGGGTACTCAACTTGATGTCATTGCTTCTGAAAGCGAGTTAACTAGGGCTGAAGGTAGTCGTATACGGGCAATTTTGGATTACAACCGTGCTTTGGTGAGTTTACAACGTGCGGTAAGTGGCAATTCTCAAAGTTTAGGAATTCGACCAAAACTGTAAAGAAAACTTCATTCAACCTCATATTTTTATGCATATGATAAGAGATTGGCTAAAGAGGGTTGAAAAATTCATTAACTTAGCTAGTAGCAACAAAAATGATATTCTTTGGACAAAAAATAGAGAAAAAATATTTCAGGTTGTTCCGTTGGTTGCGTTTGATATTGCTAGGTTTGCTAATTAGCGTCTTGGTAATACCATTAACCGCAACCGCTTATATCGGTTTGATGACGAATGGCATCCGCTATATCAAACCGGAAGAAGTTCCACTAGAACGGCTAGCAATGGTATTCGGTGCAGGACTTTTGGCTAATGGTAAACCCACACCGATGCTTGCAGACCGCATAGAAGCTGGGGTTAAACTTTACCAGATCGGACGAGTTAAAAAGTTACTAATGACAGGGGACAACAGTACAGTTTCCTACAATGAAGTTAGGTCGATGCAGCAGTACGCTCATGATTTGGGCGTGCCAATGAAAGATATTACTCTAGACTACGCTGGTTTTAGCACCTATGAGAGTTGTTATCGCGCTCATAAGATTTTTGGGCTACATAAAGCTGTTGTTATCACCCAAAATTATCATCTACCTCGTGCTATTTATACCTGTCGTCAGTTTGGGTTAGATACGGTAGGTTTAGGAACTCCAGATATCGAAATTTACGGACTGTGGGAAATGATTCCTGATTTAAGACGGGAAATGTTAGCAAACGTCAAAGCATTGTGGGAAGTTCATGTTACCCGTCCTCGACCCACTTTTTTAGGACGCTTTGAGAAAATTTAGTAGTTTTGGGAATTAAGTGCTGAATTTATTAAAAAATTAGCTCGAATAATTAGGTAAATAATATATATCACAAATAAATTTCATGCTAATTTCATTTTTAGATGCAAGCCCTAATTAAATTTCAAGAATAAAGTTATTCTTTTTTTCAGTCTTATTCAAAAGTCGAGATTATAAATAATAACCTCAGTAACTATTTTTTAGGAATTTTAATAATCGGGCTTCTTTATTTAAAATTATGTCTATTTCAACACTCAAATTGATGCACCCAAGGGTTATGCAACCACATGGGGATAAAAGATACATTCAAACCTGTCATCATAGTCAAGAGGTAAATGAAATTTTTTTTGAGATTTTTTTGCCTGACATATCCAAAAATTTATGCAAGATAAGTCAGATCATCACTTCAGCGCCTACTTGAGATTAATTTTCTAATCAATTCAAAAATTTCATCTTGATTTCATAAATTCATGTAATAGTGTGTAAAGTGGCTGTTCTAATTTTTATACTGTGTCAAAAAATTCACTTTATCTCAGAAACATTTGTTATGTAAAAAATGTTTTACTTTCGATTTTATAATTCCAAAAATAAGAGGAGAGTTAAGCAAAACAGAAAAATTAATTGACAAGTGGCAGATTATTTTTTGGACAAGCTGTTAAAAAAAATCAGTTGCTTGCACCGCATCAAAAATGTAATTTTTCTATTCAGTTTTTAGCTTATTGACAAAAACATACATATCAGCACTTACCTTTTACAGAATGACCAAGTATAAACATATTAAACTGGCTTGAATTTAGTTATGGCAAAGCTTGAAAAAATCAAATATCAACACTCTTTGAGCAAAGATATCGTAGCATCTTTTGTTGTATTTATCGTTGCTCTTCCGCTATCAATGGGAATTGCGATCGCTTCGGGAGTTCCTGCATCTCGTGGCTTGGTGACAGGAATTGTTGGTGGTATACTTGTCGGGGCGATTTCAGGTTCAGCATTACAAGTTAGTGGACCAGCAGCAGGGTTAGCGGTGATAGTCGTAGAATTAGTTCGCAGCAATGGTGTAGAAATGCTTGGTCCCGTCATACTCTTAGCAGGTTTAATACAGACGCTAGCGGGAGTATTCAAGTTTGGTAAGATATTCCGCGCCATATCTCCAGCAGTTATTTATGGGATGCTAGCAGGTATTGGGGTGCTAATTTTTGCTTCGCAATTCCATGTAATGCTAAAGCAAAAGCCCCATGAAACAGGAATTGAAAATTTAATTACCATCCCCATCTCTCTGTTCCACACTTTTTTTGCTGCTGACAGTGTTAACCATTTGATGGCTGCGGCAATTGGTGTTATTACCTTAATTGTGCTGCTGTTGTGGGATAAATTCAAACCGCGTAGCTTGAAACTGTATCCTGGAGGATTAATTGGTGTGTTGACGGGGACAACAATTGCCAACCTGTTGCACCTATCAATTCCCTATGTCGATGTACCAGTAAATCTTCTCGAAGTCATCCAAATACCAACCACAGGAAGCTTAATTCGCCTTCTGAATCCATCCTTACTAATATCAGCGCTCGCAATTGCATTTATTGCCAGTGCCGAAAGTTTACTTTCAGCGGCGGCGGTGGATAGGCTACACCAAGGCTCAAAAACCGATTTTGACCGGGAATTAACCGCCCAAGGCTTCGGTAACATTGTCTGCGGTGCACTCGGAGTATTACCAATGACAGGAGTAATTGTCCGCAGTTCGGTGAATGTCAAAGCTGGGGCAACAACTCGACTATCCGCTATACTACATGGTGTTTGGATACTGCTTTTGGTAGTCCTCGCACCAGGCTTACTTCGGATGATTCCGATGTCGAGTCTTTCCGCAATTCTAGTTGTTACGGGCTACAAGCTAGTGGAAGTCGAGAACATCCGCAAGCTGAAACAGTACGGACGTATGCCTTTAGTCATTTTTACTGCAACTTTTCTTGGAATTATTACCACCGATTTGCTTAAAGGAGTAATAATTGGTATTGTACTGACCATAATGACACTGATTTATAAAATATCCTACCTTAACCTACACCTTGAGAAGGACGAAGAAAATCGACGAATACATGTGTATATAGAAGGAACTGCAACGTTTATTCGCTTGCCAAAGCTGGCTTCTGTTTTAGAGGACATGCCACCAAATACAGAATTATGTGTACATTTTGACAAATTACTTTATATAGACCACTCTTGCCTGGACTGGTTATCAATGTGGGCAGAGCAACAACAGCAGAGGGGAAATACGGTAATTATGCACTGGAATAACCTGGAAAAGCGCTTCCGCAGACCTTTTCGAGATTTAGATATTAATATCGAGAATAAACAATCGAAACGATCGCAGCCATTATAAATTTATGAGGTTGAATCTCCATCCTATATTTCATCCTAATTTCATTTCAGTGTGAAAGAATGTTAACTAACAGCTTATTCAGCTTCTGAAGTAAATTTCAAAAGCTATGTAGCTATTTTTTCATGAATATGCGAAAAACACATAGGCGTGATCCCCTCTATTAAAGGAAACTTTAGGCGATGCCATTTAATCCTTCCCAAAATAAAACTGCATCACTTCTTCATGTTTCTTCTGCAATACTGAGCTTGCTGTTGCTAACTCCTCAAGGCGTTGTATTAGCAGGTGCTGGACACGACCACAGCGGTGCAAGTTCGTTTAAAGGTGGAGGGGACGCAAATGGTTCAGTAAATGTTGATGCACAAACAGCCCAACGCTTAGGAATTAAAGTTGAACCCGTAAAACGTCAGCCCCTCGCTCTTGGGATAAAAACCACCGGACAAATTGAAACTCTACCCAGCCAAAAAGTTGAAGTCACAACTCCAATTACAGGGGCGAAAGTCGTAGAATTATTGGTAGAACCTGGTGCAACAGTCACAAAAGGTCAAGCTCTTGCCGTTGTCACAAGTCCCGATTTAGTTGATTTGCGCGTTACTTCTCAAGAAAAACGTGCTTCGGCGATCGCAGCTTTGCAACAAGCACAAGCCGATTTAAAGTTAGCTCAACAAAATAGAGAGCGATACCTACAGATAGCCCAAGCAGAGACAGCGCAAGCACAAAGCCAAGTCGCGTTTGCTCAAGAAAAATATACTAAAGATACGCAATTAGCCTCCGCAGGTGCTTTACCGCGTCGTAATGCTCTAGAATCTCAAACCCAATTAGCAGAAGCAAAAGCTAAACTCGTTTCAGCCAGTAGCAGACGGGATGTAATCGAAGCTGAAGCACAAGTTAAACGCGCTCAATCTGCCCTTCAGGTAGCACAAGTCCAACTCCGCATCAGTGGAGATACGTATAATACTCGGCTACAACAACTAGGAAATCTCCCTAATTCTAAAGGATTGGTGACAGTGACGGCTCCGATTTCTGGAAAAATAGCTGGACGTGAAGTAACCATCGGTCAAACTTTTAACGATGCAGGTGGTAGATTGATGACTATTGTTAACGATAGTCGGGTGTTTGCGACAGCGAATATTTACGAAAAAGATTTAGATAAAGTAAAAATCGGTGAAAGGGTGAATTTGAAAGTTGCGAGTTTACGCTCAAGCACTTTCACAGGAAAAATTGCCCGAATTGGCACATCTGTACAAGGAGAAACACGAGTAGTACCCGTACAAGCCGTAGTGGATAACCCAGGTGGACAACTCAAACCCGGAATGTTTGCCGAACTGGAAGTATTGACAGGTCAACAATCTGCACCTACCTTAGCGATTCCCACCTCGGCTATGGTTGATGCTAATGGTAAAAAAATTGTCTACGTTCAAAATGGTAGTGCCTACCAAGCTGCTGAAGTCACATTGGGTCAAACCTCTGGGGATATAGTAGAGGTGAAAACAGGTTTATTTGATGGCGATATGATTGTGACTCAGCGAGCTACGCAATTATACGCACAATCGTTACGGGGTAGTAGTGAAAGCAAGGAAGATAGTCACGCAGAAGAGACTACGGTTAAAAGTAATAATTCTGCTTTACCTTCGTGGTTATTAGCAGCAGGTGGAGGAACTATAGTTGCGGCTGCTGCTTTTGCGGCTGGAAGTTTTTGGTCGAGTCGTAAGCGTTCCCGTTTAATTCCAGCAGGTAATTTAGATTACAACGAGTTCAGGTATGAAACTGAGGTTTATTTAGATAAGCATTCATCACCTTTGGCAGATGCGTCTGTGGTGGAGAAGGGCAAGAAAGAGGAGTAGCAGTAAAGGTTATAAAAGCTCGGCTTAACATTAGACCTCTGTGAAAACGATGTAGAGACGCTTTCCTCCTAAAGGGTTCCCGCAGGGTAATATCGTGTCTCTACAAGGATTGTGAGTAACACATAAATTTCCAGTTTTATATTTATTAGACATCTCCGAAAAAGAATGTAGAGACGCGAAATTTCGCGTCTCTACAAGGATTGTGGGTAACGCATAAATTTCCAGTTTTATATCTATCATATCTATTCAATTTTACTAGATTTCCCAACACAGTCCCATCAAATATTTCATCCCAATTTCATCCGAGCATGAAAAACTAGAAAGTAACTACGCGCCAAGTACAGAAAGCAAATCACTAAAATCTAAAAATGCTTGGAAACATTGTTAAGTGGGTAATTAACCGACGCTGGCTCGTCGTATTAGCTACAATTATTGTGTCGTTTTGGACATTCTACGTCATTCCTCAGATGCCGTTGGATGTACTGCCAGCCTTTGCACCCCCGCAAGTGGAAATCCAAGCCGAAGCCCCTGGACTCGCGCCTGAGGAAGTCGAATCGCTAGTAACTTTACCAATAGAGAGTGCAATTAACGGCACACCGGGAGTAACCGCAGTCCGTTCGTCGAGTGCGGCTGGGATCTCTGCGGTGAGGGTGATATTTAATTCGTCAACTGACATTTATCAAGCGCGTCAGCTAGTTACCGAACGACTACAACAAGCGGTTAGCAAGCTACCTCCAGGAGTTGAAACACCACAAATATCCCCCACCACTTCCCCCGTTGGTTTAGTCGTCCAGTACGCTTTTACCGTCGAAGATGAAAAAAACTCCTCCAATTCTACCCCGGAGGAACAAGCTACATCCCCAACTCCTAACTCCCTAATGGAAGCTCGTCGAATCGTCGATTGGCAAGTGACAAATCGTCTTTTAGCTGTTCCCGGAGTCAGCCAAATTTTAAGTTTTGGTGGTGACGAACGTCAATTTCAAGTACTAGTTGACCCCGTAAAGTTAGCAGCTTTTAATATTACTCTAGACCAAGTTACGCAAGCAACTCAAAAAGCAAATGTCAACGCTCCTGGCGGATTTTTGATTACGCCAGATACAGAACAGTTGATTCGGGGTATCGGTAGAATCGAATCAATTGAAGACTTAAAGAAATCAAGTATTATTGCACGTAATGGCGTTCCCGTTAGATTGCAAGATGTAGCCGATGTCCAAATTGGGGCAGCACTAAAACGGGGTGATGGCAGTTTCAACGGCAAACCCGCAATTATTGTCATGGTGAATAAGCAGCCAATAGTTGATACTCCGACTGTCACCCGTGCGGTAGAAAAAGCAATGGCAGAAATCAAAGCTGGATTGCCAAAAAATATTAAAGTTACTACTACATTTCGCCAAGACAGTTATATTGAGTCTTCGGTTGACAACGTTCGTTCCTCTTTGATTCAAGGTAGTATTATTGCCGCAATTATTCTGATTCCTTTTTTAATGAATTGGCGTATTCTAGCAGTATGTTTGTTAGACTTTTTCTTAACATTACTGTTTGGGATGCTAGCACTTTCATGGTTGGGAATTGGACTGAATACAATGACCTTGGGTGGTTTAGCAGTTGCAATTGGGACTGCTATTGATGATGCAATTGTATACGGTGAAAATACTTATCGCCGACTGCGGGAAAATAAAACTTCGGACGACCCATTATCACCGTTAGAAATTATTTTTGAAGGTTCTCAAGAAGTACGCGATTCGTTGGTTGGTGCAACAATTATCGGTATTATTGTTTTCTCGCCAATTTTTACCCTACCGGGTATCGAAGGTCGAATTTTTACCCCAATGGGTATTTCTTATTTAGTGGTAGTTGTCATTTCTAGTTTAGAATCTTTATTGGTTTCTCCAGCTTTATGTGCAATTTTATTACCCAATACAAAGGTAACAAAGCGAGAACCTTGGTTAGCTAGATTTTGTAAGGGAATTTACAGCTCTTGTTTAAACTTTTCCATGCGAAACTCCTTCTTGATTATGGGTATCGCAACAGTTTTAACAGTCGCATCAATTGTGATTATTCCTTCTTTCGGTAGAGCATTTTTACCAGAGTTTCAAGAGCAAACGATGGTTAATACTTTGATATCTTACCCAACTGTTTCTCTAGAAAGTAGTACCAAAGCAGGTCATGTAATCGAAGAAGCATTAAAAAATGACCGGAGATTTAAATTTATTCAAACTCGTTCCGGACGTGCTTCAGGTGATTCCGAAGCCGCAGGTGTAAACGTTGCTCACCTTGACATTGAATTAACCGATGAGGGAATGCGAAACCGCGAAAAAACTCTAGGAGTAATCCGAGCAGCATTTGAAAAAATACCGGGTGCAGCAGCTAATATTGGTGGATTTCTTTCACACCGAATGGACGAAGTTTTATCCGGGGTTCGTAGTTCCATAGCTGTGAAAATTTTCGGTTCCGACTTAGCAGAGTTAAGGAAAATTGGACAGCAAGTCGAGCAACAAATGGCAACAGTTAATGGTGTCATTGACTTACAACTCGAACCACAACTTCCAGTCCCGCAAATTCAAATTAAATTTGACCGTGATGCAGCTAGTCGTTACGGTCATACGGTGGGGGATTTGGCAAATACAATTGAAACTGCGCTTAATGGTAAAGTTGTTTCTCAAGTTTTAGAAAATCAACAGTCTTTTGATTTGATTGTATGGTTAAAACCCGAAGCACGGCAAAATTTAGAAACCATCCGTAATTTGTTGATTGATACTCCCAATGGACAGAAAGTACCTTTAGGTAACGTTGCTAGTATTGTCGATGGAACGGGACCCAATACAATCAACCGTGAAAATGTTTCCCGCTTAATTGTGGTTTCTGCAAATGCTAAAGGTCGAGATTTACGCTCGATTGTTACTGATATTGAAAGCAAAGTTAAAAGTAATATCCAAGTACCTGCGGGTTATTTTATTCAGTATGCAGGTCAGTTTGAAGCGGAAGAACGTGCAACCCAAAATATTCTCGTTTTTAGCGCGATCGCATTCATTGCGATTACAGTATTAATGTACCTTTCAGTTAAATCTATCCCTTCTACCGCGATGATTATGATTAACTTACCAATTGCGTTGGTAGGAGGTGTAATCGCTGTTGCTTTAACTGGTGGGGTAATATCGGTTGCGTCTTTAGTTGGGTTTGTTTCCTTGTTTGGGGTGGCAACTCGCAACGGTTTGTTATTGGTAGACAATTATAACAGTAAGTATGCCGAAGGAATGCCCTTAAAGGAAGTTATTGTCAAAGGGTCAATGGAACGATTAAATGCGATTTTGATGACAGCTTTAACTTCCGCATTAGGTTTAGCACCGATGGTCATTCAAGGTGGACCAGGACAAGAACTTTTGCAACCGTTATCTGTGGTTGTATTTGGTGGTTTGTTTACTTCTACTGCGATAACTTTAGTGGTTTTACCTGCATTGTATGCGAAGTTTGGTAAATTTTTATTTCCTAAGAAAGTGGAGGAAGCTAAAGAGGGGCAATTTTTGATGCATATGTAGTTAAAATAATCATTATTGCCCTTTGTCACCAGTACTTAAATACACGTAGGGTGTGTGTTAGGAGCGTAATGCACGACTTCTTAAGGATTTGGTGCGTTACGAACTTCGTTAAGCACGCACCCTACAATACCTGCCAGAAATTTCATCCCAATTTCATCTTCATCTGAGAGAGTAGATAAAGTATCCAATATTTAAATTGACTAACTGGACTAACAGTGCGAATATCCCTAAATTCTTTTAAAAATGCTTGATTCTATAGTTAAATGGTCTATTGCTCAACGTTGGTTAGTCGTTATTGCTTCTATAATTATCAGCCTGTGGGGCTTTCGCGTCCTTACCGAAATGCCACTAGACGTATTTCCCAACTTTGCCCCACCGCAAGTTGAAATTATGACCGAAGCAGAAGGACTTGCACCGGACGAAGTTGAGTCCCTGGTTACTCGTCCGATCGAAAGTGCAATTAACGGAACCCCTGGAATTGAAACATTACGTTCCTCCTCAGCTGTTGGTCTTTCGGCTGTGCGGGCAACTTTCAGTGGGGATACGGATATTTATCGCGCTCGTCAATTGATCACCGAACGGTTGCAGCAAGCACGCAGCCAAATTCCGCAGGGTGTCAAAGAGCCAGAAATTCTGCCTGTCAGTTCTCCTCTGGGATGGACTGTTAAATATGCTTTCACTTCCGATACTACACCCATCATGGAAGTGTGGCGTATCGTCAACTGGCAAGTCAAAAACCGTCTTTTGGCTGTCCCTGGTGTTAGCAATATTGTTGTCTTTGGTGGGGATGAGCGTCAGTACCAAGTGCTGGTTAACCCAAATCAACTCAAAGCATTTAATGTCACCTTAGCAGATGTCACCAAAGCTGCACAAGCTGCTAATGCTAATGCACCGGGAGGATTTTTGATAACTCCCGACCAAGAAACGTTGGTGCGTGGGGTGGGAAGGATTGAATCTATTGAACAATTAAAAAAATCAGTAATTAAAGCTAAAAATGGCGCACCTGTTTTATTAGAACAAGTTGCAGATGTACAAATTGGTGCAGCACTCAAACGCGGTGACGGTAGTTTTGGGGGTAAGAAAGCAGTTATTGTAACAGTAAATAAACAACCAACTGCGGATACACCCAAGGTAACAAGGGCAGTTGAAGCCGCTATCGAGGAGATTAAAGCTGGTCTACCCAAAGACGTCAAAATTACGACTACTTTTCGCCAAGAAGATTTTATCGAAGCCTCCATTAAGAATGTTGAAGAAGCTTTGCGTGATGGTACTATTATCGTCTGCATCATCCTGATTTTATTTTTGATGAATTGGCGGACGGTAATTATTAGTTTAAGCGCCCTTCCGGTATCTTTGTTGCTAGGAATGATGATTCTCAACTGGACGGGACAAGGTATTAACACCATGACTTTAGGGGGATTGGTGGTAGCTATTGGTTCGGTGGTGGATGATGCAATTGTGGATATGGAAAACGTCTACCGTCGTTTGCGAGAAAATCAACTTGCAGGAAACCCCGTCCCACCGTTGCAAGTTGTCTTTAACGGTTCGGTAGAAGTGCGGGTAAGCGTACTTTTCGCCACTATTATTATTGCCGTTGTCTTTGCACCAATTTTCGCCCTTTCTGGGGTAGAAGGGAAAATTTTTGCGCCGATGGGGCTAGCATATTTACTATCAATTGCTGCTTCCACTTTGGTTGCGCTGACATTAACCCCAGCCATGTGTGCGTTGCTATTAGTAAATACAAAATTACCTAGTACGGAAACTTGGTTAGAGAAACAAACCCATAAACTTTACCGTCCAGCTTTGAAATTCTCATTACGTCGTCCCAAAATTATTTTAACAGCCGCATTAGCTGGGTTTGTTGCGGCATTAGTAATCATGACGGGATTAGGGCAAGTATTTTTACCAGAATTTCAAGACCGAGCACTAGTAATTGCCGCAGTTCTCATGCCTGGGGAGTCGCTGTCAGCGACAAATCAAGTTGGCTTGGTAATTGAAGAAGCCTTAAAGAACAATCCTGGAGTTGAAACGGCTCAATTGCGCTCTGGACGAGCTCAAGGAGATACGGAGGTCGCTGGTGTCAACTCTGCCGAATTGGACGTGCAACTTAGCGAAGAGGGAGCAAAAGATAGGGAAAAAACCATCGAAACAATCCGCAAAGAATTTGAGAGAATTCCCGGAGTTGTACCGAATATTGGTGGTTTTATTTCACACCGGATGGATGAAGTGCTATCAGGGGTGAGGAGTGCGATCGCAGTCAAAATCTTCGGTCCCGACTTGGAACAACTGCGTACCCTTGGCAGCCAAGTACAGTCAGCAATGGGTCAAATTCAAGGTTTAGTTGATTTGCAACTCGAACCACAAGTACCGATGAAACAGGTGCAAATTCAATTTGACCGCAATGCCGCAGCACGTTATGGTTTGACAATTGGTGAATTGTCGGAAGAGGTAGAAACTGCTCTCAATGGACGAGTTGTTTCTCAAGTATTAGAGCAGCAACAAACTTTTGATATGGTAGTTTGGTTGCAAGAAAAATATCGCAATAATATCGAAATTATCAGTAATTTGCTGGTTGATACTCCCAACGGACAGAAAATTCCTTTAGCTCAAGTTGCCAAAATTGATTATGGTAGTGGTCCCAACACGATTAACCGCGAAAATGTCTCTAGATATATTGTTGTATCGAGCAACGTCGCTGGACGAGATTTAGGTTCTGTGATTAAAGAGATTAGGGAAAAAGTAAAGCAGCAGGTGCAGTTACCTCCTGGATATTTTATTGAGTTTGGTGGTCAATTTGAAGCACAAGAAGGAGCCACAAAGACTTTATTATTTTCTGGGATTTTAGCATTTATAGCCATCGCAGTTATCCTTTACTTCGCCGTCAAATCTGTTCCTGCTACCATTATGATTTTAATCAACTTGCCTCTAGCATTAATTGGTGGCGTTATTTCTATCGCTTTAACTGGTGGAATTATTTCGGTTGCATCAATGGTCGGATTTATTACTTTATTTGGAGTTGCAGCCAGAAACGGATTATTATTAGTTGAAAACTATAATGCTCGGTTAGCATCCGGGCAACCTTTACGGGAAGTTTTAATTGAAGGTTCGATGGAAAGATTGGTTGCGATTTTGATGACAGCTTTGGCTTCTGCGTTGGGTATGGTGCCTTTGGTAATTGGCAGCGGAGCTGGAAAAGAAATACTACAACCACTTGCGATTGTCGTTTTGGGTGGATTGTTTACATCTACCGCTTTAACGTTGCTGGTGCTTCCTGCTTTGTATATTCAGTTTGGGAAGTTTTTAGTTCCGAAAAAAATTCAACCAACTATTAATACTGAAATTGCCGCATCAGCCAGCTTTTAGTTGTTTATTTACCAAATATCGAGGAGTGTAAATCAATGAAAGTTCTCAAAACCAGCTTAATTGCTTTAGGTAGTGCCAGCTTACTTTTCTTAGGTGCTTGTAGCGGTGGTAATCAAGCCGCTAATTCTCAAAGTACTACAGCAAGTTCAACTACAGAAACAGCAGCTAAAACTGAAACTGCTGCTTCATATGGGGAAAAACATACAGAAGGAGATGGTCACAAAGAACATTCCAAAGATAGTAAAGATGGTCATAGTGGTCAAGTTGTGCAGTCAGGAAAATACCATTTAGAGTTCAAACCTGAGATAGTGAAAGATTCTACGCATTTAGATATAACCGTACACGGTGAGCAGGACAAAGCAATTACTGATGCCAAACTCACGGCTCAAGTTCAGCTACCAGATGGCAGTAACAAAACTCTACAAGTTCCTTATAATACTGAGGAGAAGCAATACACAGCAAAGCTACCTGCAACTGCAACGGGAGATTATAAAGTTGTCCTTCAAACTGATATTAAAGGTGAAAAATTCAACGGTCGTTTTAACTTTAAACGATAACCATCAAGATTTACCATTTTTGTCAGGTGCGTTAATGTAGCGCACCTTATCCAATTTAACCAGTATCTACTTTATGGCACACAGTCACAACCACGGACATAGCCACGAACCAACCAGTTACAACCGCGCATTCATAATTAGCATAGCTCTCAATACTGGCTTTGTTATCATTGAGGCAATTTACGGCATTTTTGCCAATTCCCTTGCCCTACTCGCCGATGCAGGTCATAATCTGAGCGATGTTCTAGGTTTGCTACTCGCTTGGGGAGCCAGTATTCTCGCACGTCGTCTTCCAACACCTCGTCGTACCTATGGTTTGCGTCGTTCCTCAATTTTGGCTGCGCTGTTAAACGCTATTCTACTACTCGTTGCTTCGGGTGCGATCGCCTGGGAAGCTATCCGCCGTTTTCTCGAACCTAGCTCAGTATCGGGTGGTACAATCATCGGCGTTGCTGCCATCGGTATTGTTATTAACACAGTAAGCGCTTTGATGTTTATGTCTGGACGGGAAAACGACTTAAATATTAGGGGAGCATTTCTACATTTAGTTGCTGATGCGGTGGTATCTTTGGGTGCAGTCCTGGCTGGAATTGCCATTGTTACAACTGGTTGGTTGTGGTTTGACCCTGTTGTTAGCTTAATTATTGTTGTCGTGATTGTTGTGGGGACTTGGAAATTGTTGCAAGAGTCTGTCAACCTGGTTACAGATGCCGTACCAGCAGGAATTGAACCCTTGGCAGTCCGCACGTACCTAACAGAACTTCCTGGTGTAACTGGTGTCCACGACTTACATATCTGGGGGATGAGTACCACAGAAACAGCACTCACCGTTCACTTAATAATGCCAGATGGACATCCAGGCGATGCTTTTTTAGTAGAAGTGAATAAAGAGCTTCACGACCATTTTAGTATTGAACATCCCACAATTCAAATAGAGTTTGGGAACCCCAATTATCCTTGTGTTCTAGCAAATGAAGGTGTTGTTTAGAGCAGAAAAAAGTAGTTTTACTATCAGCCTAAATAATAACTACTATCAAGAAGCTGATGCTTTAACTTCTTAATAGCTTTTAATAATGTTAAGTAACAATAAGTTATTATCGAAATAATTGAGAATTATTTAAAACAAGATAAATTAAAAATTTTTACTTCTGATAATTTTTCGGGGATACTATCAAATTTCATCCTAATTTCATCTCGCTCTGCCAAACTATTAAATAAATGTATTATTCAGCCAAGAAGATATTGATGGTTGATTCATTTAAATAGCTAGAGGAGTGTAGTAATGAAGAAAACTTTAATTTGTGCAGCAGCTTTCACCTTGACTGTAACAGTTTCTATGCCAGGTACTTATGCCAATTCTACAAGAGAATCTGGTAATTTTCCTCACATTATTAGCTTATCAGAATTTCCCCAAGGTATAAAACACTGGCGAATTCTTAGACATACATTAAAGTTAGAAATTCCCCGACAAAGTAAGGCTGTTTCTCAACTAAACATCGAAGCTCCAGAGAATATAGTTGTCAGGAATAATATTGATGTGTCTGACCAATCGGGTAAAAAGATTGAGCCAAAAATTACTATTAATGACAAAAAAGTTACATTATTATTTGCCGAACCAGTGGCTCCTGGAACTATGCTTACCATTGAGATGAATAATGTCAAAAAAACTAGAGTTACTTCTGGAGAGAAACTATACAAGATTTCTGCAATTTTAGTTGGAATAAATGCCGAATTACCAATTGGTGTGGTTCGACTGCGCGTTAATTGATAAATTACTGTATCCGCTTACTATGAAAGTTTTACTAGTTGAAGACGAATCAGATTTGGGTGCATCAATTAAGCGTAAATTGCATCAAGAAAAATATATTGTTGACTGGGTTCAAGATGGTGATGAAGCATGGAGTTATCTAGAAACTAATTGGACGCAATACACGTTAGGAATTTTTGATTGGTTGCTACCAGGATTATCGGGTTTAGACTTGTGTAAGCGTCTGCGGGTTCGCAACAATTCATTACCAGTGCTGATGCTGACAGCAAGAGATAGTATGGAAGATAAAGTTGCTGGGCTGGATGCTGGGGCTGACGATTATTTAGTAAAGCCGTTTGGAATGGGGGAATTGTTAGCAAGATTGCGTGCTTTACAGCGACGTTATCCTAATTTTAAAACACCGCAACTACAAGTAGGAAATCTGATTTTAGATTACGCTACTTGTACAGTTTCGCGTCAGCAACATAATGGTGATAAGCAGATAATTCATTTAACAAAGAAAGAATTTCATTTACTAGAATATTTGATGAATCGTCCCAATACAATTGTTACCCGCGACCAAATATTAAATCATCTTTACAGTTTTAGCGCGGAACGAGTTAGTAATGTAGTAGCGGCTCAGGTACGACTTTTACGGCGCAAATTATCAGAATATAATTGTGATGGGTTAATCGAAACTGTCCCCAGTATGGGTTATCGTTTTAATCCTGATGATGCAGATTAAATTATTTAATAAAACTCGTTGGCGACTAGCAGCTTGGTATGCAGCAGTTATGGGCTTAATTCTCATTCTCTGCGGTTTAGTTGTTTACCAGGTGATGATTCGAGCTTACTTAGTTTCTATCGACCGAGAACTGGAATCTGTGACTGGTACATTGCAAAATGTAATTGAACCAAGTTTAAAACAACCTAGTCGTGTGGAACCTGTTTTTAAGTTGGTTATACCCAACCTTTGTTTGACTAACTCTGACTGTCTTAAGCAAACAAAACCCAGTCATTATCAATCTTTTCATCGTGAACACGGTATTTTTAGTAATGTTTATAAAGATAAACTATATTACATTCGTTTCGTTAATACTTCAGGAAAGTTAATTGCTGCTGCTGGTTTTCGTCCCGACGAATTACCGCCAATTGTGCGAACAAATGTATGGCAAACAGTTAAAGATAAACAAGGCGATCGCTACAGTCAAAAGTCTTTAGCACTACATACTCAAGATCATCAAATTTGGGGTTATATACAAGTAGGTCGCAGTCTCAAAGAATTGGATAATCGTCTTGCTAGTTTAAAATTGATTGTCGGATTGGGATTGCCAATTTCAATACTTTTAGTTGGTGGTTCGAGTTGGTGGTTAGCAGGGTTAGCGATACGACCAATTGATAGGTCGTATAAACAAATGCAACAGTTTACTTCTGATGTTTCCCATGAATTACGCACACCACTGGCAGCAGTTAATGCTACAGTAGAAACTATGCTTGATATGGAGTATCTCTCTGAACAAGAAGCGCGAGATACTCTAGCATCTATTAAACGACAAAATAATCGACTTGCTGAACTAGTTCAAGATTTATTGCTGCTATCTCGGTTAGAGCAAAAAACGCTCGCGACACAAAAAGAACTTTGCTGTCTGAATGTTTTAGTTAATGACCTAATTGAAGAATTTTCTGCTTTAGCTAGTGCTGCAAACTTACAACTGACATCTTTAATGGAGTATCATCAACCCTTGTATGTGATGGGGGATGAAGACCAACTTTTGCGCGTACTTACTAATTTAATTGCGAATGCGATTCAATACACTCCCACAGGTGGCTATATAAACGTTATCCTCAAACGCATCAATGGTAATGCGGTGATTGAAGTTCAAGATACAGGTATCGGGATAGCAGCACCAGATGTAAAGCGGATTTTTGACCGATTTTATCGCGTACATAGCGATCGCTCTCGCAGCACTGGTGGTTCGGGGTTAGGTTTAGCGATCGCGCAAGCAATTGTCCAAACGCACCAGGGTAGTATAGAGGTACAAAGTCAACTAAATAAAGGTACTACCTTTATTGTTCGTTTACCTACGATAAGAACGCCAATTTCAGAAATTTCATCCTAATTTTATTTGCTTAAAGTAAAGTCGTATTAAGGGATTTATTACTACTCAGTACTAGTTTAATATTTACAAGCATATTTATGAGAAAGAGGGCATTTAGTTCTCCTCAAACAGTCATCACCCTTGACAGAAGCAGACTACATTTATGCTCATGTTATGAAAAATACTCAAAAGGGTGAAGTTCATTTTATGACTATTTTTACCAACCTATAAAATATAAACTATCGCAACAGATAAACCGTAATCTTAACATTGTTAAGACTGATTTATGGATGAATGTGTAATAGCAATTTTCAAATTTTATCTTAATTTTATAACTATATGTAAAACTGATTATAGGTAGATAAATATAACTTGAACCTGTTCTGCAAAACGCTAAACAGGAGGCTTATCATGCTTTTTAAAACTCACACTAAAACTCTGCTAATTTCAAATATTGGATTTTTCGCTATCTCAACCGCAACTCTCCAACCGTGGCTACCTATCGTAACATGAATAAATAATTTTATCAAACTGGCAAAATTTCACCCAAATTTCATCGTAACCTGCCAAAATTGTTAAATAAAGCTTGATTCCCTCCCGATGAATTCGCAATCTACCTAGCCTTTCTTATTGAGATAGCTTAAAAATTAAAAGGTTAAGATGAAGAAAAAAATAATTTACCTAACTGTGTTTAGTGTAGCATCTACAGTTACAATTGTCGCTGGTAATGCAACAGCAAAAACAGACAATAACAGGGTTGATAAAATTGATAATCTTTTTCAATTACCCTCAAATCAGCGATTTGTTAAACATACTTTCAGACTCCACGTTCCTAAGAATGGTAAGCCTCTTTCTCAGTTAATTATCGATGCACCTTACACTGTAGCGGTAAGCAGTGACATTGATGTACTTAATGATAATGGTCAAAAGCTAAACATCAATGTTTTGGTAAATGACAGGAGAATTACTTTAAGTTTTCCGGAAACAGTCACTTTCGCAACTACAAAGAAACTATTGATTTCACTCAATAAAGTGCAACAACCAACAAGTGGTTCTGATTCAATTTATAACCTTTCCGTTAGAGTTGTTGGGAGTGATATTGAGATTCCCATTGGACAAGCTCAGTTCCAGACATTTTAATTTTGGGATTTGGACGGTAAACACGAAAAATTTTATCTAGATTTTATCAATACCTGTCAAACTAATAATTGTAGTTAGTACATACAGTTCTTGAGTAAAATATGTTCGCCTTAAACAAGCCAAGGTATATAAAGTTTTTCACTTGTCTATTCCACAAAATTTACAAAAGATTCTTCATCAGTAAAATACAGTATATGATCGCTTTGGCTTTGAAGTTACGCAGACGTGGGGCATTCGTAACCGCTAGACATCTCCGAAAATAGTCAAGTCCCTACTATCACTACTTTGTAAAAAGCGATCGCCTGACGGCAAACATAGCTTCGCTGTGTAGACAATTTTGGTTTGCGCCCACCTCCGCCGAGAATAATTCTCACTTTTTTAGACTCAGCCAATTCCAATTTTTGATTATGTAATTCTATCGCTTTTTCTAAAAGCTGCTTTAGTTGTTCATATCTCAAACCTAGTAAACGTTGTGCTTCTTGAGGCTTATTCTCAATATACTCTAATAAGCTATTCATGATAAGTACTCCGGTAAAACACCCTTTTATATTATTTTATCAGAGTTTAATTATTTTTTGGAGATGTCTACTAGACTCGTCCGAAAATTTGCAACACGCTCTGAGTCTGGTTTTGGACAACGTTAACTGTTAACTAGATCCAATGTATGACAAATCTGGGATTCCAGCGTTTTTCTTCGCCAATGGTAGATACTGTCTGTCCACGATAGTCATGCCCAGGATATACCAAAGTTTCATCTGATAAAGTAAATAGTTTTTGTGTCACTGAGTCAAACAAAGTTCCCGCATCACCATTTTGAAAGTCGGTTCGTCCACAGCCACGAATAAACAAGGCATCTCCAGTTAAAACTCGATCTTGATTAACTAAATACGTCATGTGGCTATCTGTATGACCTGGTGTGGCGATCGCTTCAATTGTCATACTTGCCAATTTGAGAATTTCTCCATCTTTAATGTACCGATCCGCACAACTGGCTTTCGCTTTGTCGGGAACAATCCCCAAACAACCAGTTATTTCTCGCAATTTGGCTGTACCTGTAATATGGTCTGCATGAATGTGGGTTTCTAAGCAGTAACGCAGAGATAACCCTAATTCTGTAAGTACTTTCAAATCACGTTCGACTTGCTCCAGCACCGGATCTACCAAAATAGCTTCTTGAGTCTGTTGATCTGCAAGTAGATAAGTGTAAGTGCTGGTTTCTTTGTCAAATAATTGTCTGAATAACATAGTGTTTTGTCCTGCGACAATAGGAAACCTCAATTTGTTTGGGAGTGAGTTGAAACATAATGTTCAAGGAACTGCTTCATCTGCGGATTAGCATTACAGTCGAAGCCAGCCGCAGCAGCTTTCTCAAATACTTGCTCTGGTGTCATTCCTTGTCGCGTCGCTACGTTCATAAATGCCATTAAACCCGCACGCATGGTACTGGCACAATGAATTAAGGCGGGTTTAGGTAGGTCATCGATTTGCTTGAGTACCTCTGTCGTCAGTTCATCGCTGATCTCGTTTGGTTTGACAGGAATGTTGACGTAGTGCAGCCCTAAAGCTTGTGCTTGTTGCTGTTCATTGCTGATAAAACCTTGTTCATCAGGCGATCGCAGATTGAGTACAGATTTATAACCTTCATTCACCGCCTGCTGTAACTGCTCTGATGTCACCTGTCCTGCTACTGTTAATTCATTGTTAATCTTTTTGACGTTTTCCATTGCTGTTTTATCTCTTAACCCTTACTACCATATTACTATCTGGTAATATGGTAGTAACTACATATAAGAAGATGTAATATTTAAGTCTGTATGTTAAAATCTTCACCTCAAGCTCTTGCTCCCGTTGCTGAATACTTTAAAGTCTTGTCAGAAGTAAGTCGGCTGCAAGTTTTGTGTTGTCTCAAGTCAGAAGCGAAAAACGTGACAGAAATCATCCAAGAAACCGGACTGGGACAAGCAAACGTTTCCAAACATTTGAAAGTATTGATGCAAGCGGGTATAGTCACTCGTCAACCACAAGGAATCAGTGTTTTTTACCAAATTACTGACCCGATAATTTTTGAGCTATGTGAGTTAGTGTGCGATCGCCTTGCTATTCGGCTGCAAGAACAAACACAACAATTAGAACAACTACAAGCACTACGCCAACCGTAAAAATTGCTCCAAATTGAGGTTTCTCGAAGTCGATAGAATTTCATTCTGATTTCATCGTCAAGTGTGATGATAATAAATGCAATTAACTGTGATTTGACAATTACAGCTTTCTCTTAGCACCGAATTGCCAGTCATCAACTCAAAGGTAACAGCAGTGACAACAAAAACTTTTCAAACCATCCCCCGTAATGTCTGGGTTTTGGGATTTGTCAGCTTGTTAACTGACATTAGTTCCGAGATGATTCATTCGGTGTTGCCGTTATTTTTAGTTTCGGCATTAGGAGCAAATTTGCTAACAGTTGGGTGGATTGAGGGAATTGCAGAATCAACTGCTTCTGTACTGAAAGTTTTTTCAGGAGCCTTAAGTGATTATTTAGGACAGCGTAAGAAATTAGCTGTTGTTGGTTATGGATTATCTACCTTAGTTAAACCTCTGTTCGCATTGGCAACTAGTCCTGCTTGGGTATTGATGGCTCGTTTTGGCGATCGCGTTGGCAAGGGAATTCGTGTAGCTCCCCGCGATGCAATAGTAGCAGATGTTACCGATAGCGCTAATCGTGGAGCTGCCTACGGTTTGCGGCAATCTTTAGACACCATCGGCGCATTCACTGGGCCACTAGTTGCATTCATTTTGATGTCTTTTTCAGGACAGAACTTTCGTCTAGTTTTCTGGTTAGCGGTGCTTCCCGGTATTTTAGCAGTAGCTCTTTTAACAACTGGCGTGCGCGAACCTGACAATAGAAATAATCAAAGGCAGAATAATCCTCTACATTGGTCTGCTTTGCAAAGTTTGGGTAAAAGCTACTGGGTGCTAGTTGCGGTTGCACTACTATTTAATCTCGGTAACTCTAGCGATGCCTTTTTATTACTCCAAGCACAGCAAGCTGGAGTATCCGCCTCACTAATACCACTCACTCTAGTTGTAATGAATATAGCTTACTCTCTCAGTGCTTATCCATTAGGATTGCTATCTGACCGCATTGGTAGATTGGGGCTGCTAGTGGGTGGATTTTGTGTGTATGCTTTAGCATATTTAGGTTTTGCATTTGTTGATGCTCCTTGGCAGGTGTGGGGACTATTTGCGCTGTATGGTCTGCATCAGGGCATGAGTCAAGGCATATTGTTAGCTCTGGTAGCAGATAGAGTTCCATCCAATCTGCGGGGTACTGCTTTTGGGTTAATTAATTTGGCTACTGGTGTAGCGCTTTTACCAGCTAGCTTGTTAGGAGGTGTTTTGTGGCAAACAATCAGTCCAAAAGCAACTTTCATCACTGGAAGTATTTTCGCTTTGAGTGCGATCATATTACTGCTGGTATTTGAAGCCGGAAGACGAAAATCAGTAGGTAAAGAGTAAAAATCTTCATTGCCAGCTATCTCTTTCCAAGTTCTTGACTTTTTCTCTCTACGATGAACCTGCAAGTTCAGATAACGTGTTGGTAGTCCAGCAGCAAATAGGAGCAATAATGAACAAAGTTGCAAAAGTCACAATTTTCTTTTGGATTATGAAGATCATTGCCACGACGCTGGGCGAGACGGCAGGTGACTTCATCTCAATGTCTCTTGGGCTGGGGTATTACGTAGCCTTTGCCATAACTTTTGCCATTCTGGCTATTTTCCTGTTTTTTCAAATTCAATCCGACAGATATCGTCCAGCCCTTTACTGGTTGGCCATCATTGCGACAACCACAGCCGGAACTGAAGTTTCAGACCTGATGGATCGATCTTTGGGGCTGGGCTACGCAATGGGATCGCTTATCCTGGTAGCCTGTCTGTTGAGCGTTCTTGCCATCTGGTATTACCGGGATCGAGATTTGAGCGTTTATCCAATCGTGAGGAAAGACGCAGAGACAACGTATTGGCTGGCGATTGTGTTCTCCAACAGTTTGGGAACGGCCTTTGGTGATTTTCTGACAAGCAACTTAGGACTGAGCTATATCCAGGGCGCATTGGTAACAGCCAGCGTCATTGGTGTTGTCATTGCCCTTCACTACGTAACAAAGTTGAACGATGTTCTCCTATTCTGGCTCGCGTTCATCTTCACGCGACCCTTTGGAGCTACCTTCGGCGATTTTCTTACCAAACCGATAAAAGATGGCGGTTTATCACTGCCAAGGGGCTATGCTTCAGCGATCGCCTTTATCCTGCTGGCGGTTGTCCTATTCTTTTCCGTGCGAAAGGAGAAAAAAGTGCGTTACCCAATTGAGTGATGCTTTTAAGCAGATAGATGACTATTTTTTGTTAAATACAAAATAAATAGTATAGAAATATGAGAATTTTAATAGTTGAAGATGACGATCGCATTGCTAAACCCTTAGCCGAAGATCTAAAACATCAACATCATGCTGTTGATATTGCTGGTGATGGAATTGAAGGTTGGGAATACGCCCAAGCAGGTAATTATGATTTAATTTTATTAGATTTAATGTTGCCGCGCTTAGATGGGATCACTCTCTGTAAACGGCTACGTGCTTCTAATTGTAATGCTTTTATTCTGATGTTGACAGCACGAGATACAACCCCAGATAAAATAATTGGACTTGATGCTGGTGCAGATGATTATTTAGTTAAACCATTTGAACTAGAAGAATTAGCAGCACGAATTCGAGCTTTATCTCGAAGGAGTCCAGAAACTCGCCAATTAATTTTAATTCATGGTGAGCTACAACTAGACCCTAGTAATTGTCATGTCACCTATGCAGATAAGCCTTTATCATTAACACATAAAGAATACATGATATTGGAATGTTTTTTGAAAAATCCTACTCAAATTTTGACTCGCTCGGCAATTTTAGATAAATTGTGGGAGTTTGATAAATTATCTGGAGAGGAAACCGTTAAAACTCACATTACAAATTTAAGAAAGAAACTGAGAGCGATAGGAAGTTCAGAAGATTTTATCGAAACTGTCTACGGTGTTGGTTATCGTCTGTGTCCTAAGTGAAGGCAAATTTAACTTATGTTTGAAAAAATTCGCCGTCGTTTACTGTTGTCTTATTTAATCGTATTATCATTAATCTTAGGTGGATTTGCAATTGCTGTTCGGATTGTCTTTACCCATAGCCTCCATAAACAACAAACACAAAAACTTGCTGCTCTAGCACAAGTTGCTGCTGCTAATGCCGAGTTTGATAACGGTAGAATTAAAATTGAAAATGACTTACCTCAAGATAAATTATTTGAAAATCATCAAGGGTTAAACTGGTTTGATACTAAAGGTAATTTAGTAGAAAAACAGGGACAAGATATTTTAAGTTTACCTGCTCATGTAAAAGAAGGAGAACAAATTAATACAGTTGGTAAAAATCGCATTCAGTCTGTTACTTTACCAATTATTAGTAGTGATGATAAACAATTCATTGGATATGTAAGAGCTAGTCAATCTCTAGAAGAATTCGATGAAACTTTAAATAAATTAGATTTGGGGTTAGGCGGTGGAATTGTTGTAGCTTTGATTATTAGTGGTGCTGGTGGAGTTTGGCTAACTCGTCAAGTGATGCAACCAATTGAAGAAAGCTTTGAACGGTTAAAACAGTTTACTGCTGATGCTTCCCATGAACTCCGCAGTCCTTTAATGGCGATTAAAAGTAATGCAGGGGTAGCACTAAAGTATCCAGAAGGAATGCGAGAAACTGACGCAGAAAAATTTCAGGCTATTTCTAGTGCTACTAATCAAATGACTCGCCTCACTGAAGATTTATTATTTTTAGCTCGTCATGATAATATTCCTAGCCGGAGTAAAGAAACTGTTAATCTCAGTTCAATTTTAAATAACTTAGTGCAACTATATCAGCCGCAAGCGATCGCTAAACGAATTAATCTGAAAAATCAATTGAATGAGAAGCTTTATTTGTTAGGTGATCCGAATCAGATAACACGATTATTCACTAATTTAATTCAAAATGCTATACATTACACACCGTCAGAAGGGACAATAGAAATTACAGCTAATCGTTCTGCTTCCGATATATTAGTTAATGTCCAAGATACAGGTATAGGAATTTCACCAAAAGATTTAGGAAATATTTTTGAGCGTTTTTGGCGAGCAGACAAATCACGTTCTTATAATTCTGGTGGTTCTGGTTTGGGCTTGGCTATTGCTCAAACTATTGCTCAAAATCACGGTGGATTAATTACTGTTATAAGTCAGCTAGGAGTTGGTAGTTGTTTTACAGTGCGCTTACCATCCGTTTCCTCTTAACATTTTTCAATTCTAGACAAACAAAACTTGTACAATGTGATAATCCTATTTTGAAAAAATGAAAGCGAAGATTCTAAATCATAGGATGATACCTAAATGATGCACAGTTGGAAGCAAAGAGTAAAAAAACTAAAACAGGAAACCTATACACTTTATTATGCCTGTAAAGACTCTAGACTACCTTGGCATACTAGGCTGCTTGCAATCTGTGTGGTTGCCTACTTACTCAGTCCCATCGACTTGATTCCAGATTTTATACCAGTATTGGGTTATTTAGATGATTTACTTTTAGTTCCAATTGGTATTATTTCACTCTTAAAGCTAATTCCAAAAGATGTAATGGATGAATCGCGTGAAAAGGCTATAGCCGCAATTGCTACTGGTAAAAATAAACCAACCAATTTGTTAGCAGCAGGTATCTTCATTTGCATCTGGATACTGACTGGAATAGTATTCTTATTTTGGCTAAAAAAGTTACTTGTAAAAATGCCGAGATAGCCCTAAAACAGTTTAATTTACTCACTGCTTGTAGAAATGGCGTATTAAGTAATTTAACACAGCAATGTTTACTAAAAAAACTATTATTTTCAATATTGATATTCCTTTGATTAACTCATAGATTTCGGGAGGTATACTAATACCAACTAATCCAATAACTAGTATTTTTGCCCAGGTTTTTTCATACCATAAACCGATAGCCTCAATAGCTGTTACAACTGCATATATTACAGTGGCAATTCCACTAAATTTTAAAGTTTGTGGTTTGATATTAATAATTTTTTCTAGTAACCACTCAATAACTTCGCGTTTACCTTCCAATATGTAAGATTCGGAAAAGACCACAAGAGTATCATGTTTTTTTAAAGCTAACAGTAGAACAATAGATGTAGCTGTAAGTAGTAAAGCAACAAAGCCTTTATAAATAACAATTGCTATCAAGCCTGGAGGACGTTTCTCGATCATTTAATTTTCCTTACTTGTTACTTTATTGCTTGCTTAAAGTTAAATAATTTGTCAATAAAAACAGTAATTATTTTGTGTATTGAGTTTTGGTGCTTTTCTCAAATAGCTCGTCAAGTTTCTCAGGACATAAAATTGTTTCGAGAAGTCCGCGAACCATTACTGAAACCGGACTTTCTTCTACAAAACGCTCAAACACTTGACCTAGAACCATTCTAGCTATTCCCTCTCTAGCAACTATATTTTTTCAACTAACTATAGTTTGAGGGTAATTACAAGACCTTGAAAGGGCTGGTCCTAGATTTTACCAAAGACTGTAACAGCAGTGTCAGTAGTAGCGCGACTACAACTGATATAACTGCGACAATATAGCGAGTTAAGCGATCGCAACTCAGGTGATAAAGTTGTCTAATCGGCAAGAGATTGATCAAATAAGCCATGCTCAATCCTAATATTTTACTAATGCTATCTGCGTCATCCGTTCATACGCTTTACTGACTGCTGAAAACTTAAAACCTTTCGCCAATACCAAAATTGATGCGGTTGTCACCATCGCCATTGATGCCATAGTCAATGCGAATTGGCCCCAGTGGCGATTGTACGCGCAGACCAAGACCATAACCGTAGCCACTACCATTTTTGTTCAGTACCTCAGATGGCTTGGTATTACTTCCGAAATCACTACCAATATCAAAAAATAGTGCGCCACTGACGACTGAGAAAATGGGGAAGCGATACTCAGCCGAGGCTTGTATGTAAGTACGTCCACTACCTAATCCTCCTTCTTGATAACCCCGAACGGAGTTACTACCACCAAGGGTAAAGGCTTCGTAAGGAGGCAAGTCACCAAGAACAGTTCCACCCTGCAAGTTAAATGCTAAGGTTTGTGGCCCTTTGGTAAGACTAATAAAGTTGACGGGAAAATACTGGCTATAGTTACCTCGTAATCTGGTAAGAAAAATATTGCCTAGTCCTACTGGTACTGACTGATCGACTCCGAAGCGGAGATAAGAACCGCTAGAGGGTTGTAAGGAATTATTACGGCGATCGCGTTGTACCCCTAGTTGCAACAACAGCAAATCGTCTTCACCTTGTCCAGACTTGCTAAGTGGAACTAGTTCAGTAGCTATTCCATTCTTGAACACGGTTCCTTCTTTTCTGATGTTGCCATTAGCATCACGGGTGGAAACTCGTTGATATTGCAAACCTGCTGAAGCCGTCCATTCGGAATTTTTGTCAGGATTATTGCTCAGGGGACGAGTAAAGGTGACACCGCCGCCTAGACGGAGGACACGGGGGCGATCGCCATTCGTTTTCCCTGTTTCAAAGGTCTTAATATCATTATTTTTGCCATCAAAAATCAACGAAATGGAGCTACGGCGAAAAAGATTAGTGGTGTAAGAAGTCCGATAAGGATCTCCCGCAATCCAGGGTTCTGTAAATCGCAGGTCAAACAGCAAATCCCTCTGTCCCACCTGTACTTCCGCACCCAATTTTTGGTTTCTTCCGTTTAGGTTTTGCTGTTGATAGCTAACAGTGCCAAACAGTCCACTAGCAGAACTAATGCCACCCCCAACTGCAACCGAACCGCCACTGCGTTCGGCCACATTCACCACTACATCTACTTTGCTGGGGTCAGTGCTAGGGTCAAGGGAGACATTTACATCTTCAAATAGCCCTAATCCATATACCCGTTGCAAGTCTTTTTGCACAGTATTACGGTTGAATACTTGTCCCGGCTTCAACTCCAATTCGCGCTGAATGATATACTCCTGTGTCCGACCTCGTACTGGTTGTCCCTTTTCGTTTGTCTCTTGACCTTCTTTATTGCGGAACCGGACTCTAATATTCTCCACCACCCCTTCTGCTACTTGCAGGGTGACAACTCCGTTTTCAGCAACTTGCGGTGTTCCAATCACGTTGGCTAGCACGTAACCCTGGTCTTGATACCGCTTAGTTAATAGCTTGATACTCTCTTGTAAGTCGCGCAAATTCAAGATTCTGCCATACTGCTCACGAAAGACTTCATCCACAGCATTAGTAGATAGTAAAGAGGGAACACCTGTGCCAGGATTAGCTTGCACTTCTACCTTAGTCAGAACAGGGTTAGGTTGCACTACAAAGCTTACTTTTACTCCCAAAGGGGTATCCTCTGGCACTACTTGAACATTGGAGAAGAAGCCAGTAGCAAATATAGCGTTTATATCTTCTTGCAATTGGGAGCGGGTTGTGGTTCGTCCTGGTTGAGTACGAATTACTTTGTATACTTGGTTTTCTAGTTCTGGTAAGATTTGCCCTACCTGATATCTAACTGCTACTTCCGATATCAACACAGGGGCTTCAGTTGCTTCTGGGGCTTTGTTGGTTTGAGTATTTCCTGGAGTTATGGGAAATACAGGTATTGCCGCAGGCGCGTTGGCATTCTTTTGACCAAGAGTGGTGTCGGAGTCTTTTTCCGACTGCTGATTGATTCTTGGTATAAAAACCTTTGTTGTCTGTTTGAAACTGTCAGCAGTTTGTCCATTTGCATTCTTGCATTCGCTTAAAGGAACTGCAATTGCTACTACTGCTACCAATACGGGGAATAGACGCATTTTACTTTACATTCCTCATAGTTACCACACGCGGTACTCCATAGGAGTCACTTAGCGATCGCTTCCGGTGGGGCGTAGCCAATCGCAAAGCAATCATGCTCTTATGCAAGCAACTGACCACCAAAGCCAAAAATGCTGATGAAAGCTATAGCTATAGCTAGATTAATTGAAATATTCATGGTGTAAATTTATCTGAAATATAGGTTTGTGATTATAAGCAGCAAAGGTCAAGAACTTGGAAAGATTCAGATGAAGGACTTAATTTTTTTATGACTTTATTCCTCAAGCGATCGCAGAATATTTTTTTAAATTGAAGCAAATCTTTCCGAGTTCTTGACTTTTATTCTCTATAATTCAATCCAACAACCTTACTCATCCAGGTTATTGAACTCTAATTAAAGGAGTGAATGAAATGAAAAATTATGCAAAAGTGATAGTAGCTGCTGTTACTATAGTGTGATACAAAAGTGCCATTTTTAATATTGCCTAAAGTTTTAGGATTTTACATCTGCAATATTTTTAAAGTTTAGCCAGAATCACAAATAATACTTTATTCGATGATGAATCTTGCCGAAACTTTTTTTTCAGAGATTAATCTTGCAACAAGACAGACGCTAGTGATTACAGAAGGGTTGCTATCATATCTACCTGAAGGGGCGACAAAGTAGCTTGAAAAGCTTATGAGATAAACCGTGTAGCAATTTGTGGTAAAAAAAGATAGGTCTACTTTTGTCAACAAGACTTATCTAATGACAATGATACCTCTATTCTACCAAACACACTTAAAAAGTCAATTCAGCCCAACTGAATACTTGTTGTTAACTATTTTAATTAATGTTCTACAGTCCATTAAAAAAGTGAATTTGGAAGCGTTAGCAACTGCTCTACCAATTCCCATTTTATTTCAAAGCAGAAGAAAGAAATTACAAAGATTTTTGTCATTCCCCTTCCTAACAATTGAAAGAATTTGGTTTCCTATTGTTACCACATGGTTGTCAATATATTTTCAACCTGGCGAAATGATTTATGTAGTCATTGATCGCACTGCATGGGGTTGCATTAATCTATTTGTAATTAGCGTAGTTTGGGATAAAAGAGCCTTTCCTATATATTTTGAACTCTTATCAAAGTTAGGAAGCAGCAATCTGGATGAACAAAAATCATTGATATCTCAAGTTTTACCACTTTTTAATAATTATAAAATTTGCATATTAGGCAACGCGTGAATTTTGTTCAGTCAAACTAGCAAATTGGCTCCGAGAGCAAGATATGTCTTTTTGTCTTCGTTTGAAAAAGAACGAATTTATTGAAATTAAACATGATATTTGGAAAGAATTAAATAACTTAGGTTTATCGCCGGGAATTTCTTTTTTTTTCCAAGGAGTTAAGGTAACTAAACAAAAAGGATTTATCGGTTTTAACGTGGCTTGTAAATGGAAACGTAAAATTCAAGGAATAGCGCCAAAAGAAGGATGGTTTATCGTCACAAATTTAGTGACTTTAGAGTTAGCGATCGCAGCTTATAAAAGGAGATTCGATATAGAAGAGATGTTCCGAGATTTTAAGAGTGGCGGCTACAACTTGGAAGGGACTAAGGTCTCAAATAAGCGTTTAATATCTCTGATTTTATTAATAGCCATCGCCTACACATCTGCCACAATACATGGACAACAAATTAAACAAAAAGGTGTGCAAAAATATGTGGGTCGCGTGAAAGAATATGGGCGTATCGAAAGACGGCACAGCACTTTTTATATAGGATTATATGGTCAAACATGGGTTAATTTCATGGAATCATGTGAAGATTTAGTCACGAAATTAATAAGATTATGTCGCAATAAATCGAAGTATTATCAACGAGGTCTAAGAGCGATGGAGCTTATTCTATCTGCATCTTAGCCCTTTTGTCGCCCCGTCAGCATATCTACATGAAACCCAAGTAGCATTACTTGCAACCGATATTTATGAGCAATCTAATCTAAATTGGTGGCTATTTGAATTGGAATCATCATTAGCGTTAAAAAATTACGATCAAGTTTACGCTCGAAAAATTTTTGACCAATATTTTGCGAATGGAAATAAAACCTTGTTATTTGCTCCTGAGCAAGGGGCAGAATTTTTTCAACAGTATAATTGGAAAGTTGCAAAATCTGTATCTGCATGGAAAGAGTTACACCGACTCAACCGAGGAATAAAATTTACCTGGTTACTAGAAATAATTATGAAATTGGTTGCTAATGAATATTGGGAAAAAATTCAGCAGCAAGGTAGTATTGTATTGCTTGAGAGAAGCCCCGCCGTCGGCGATCTAGTAAAAACAAAGGAGGTTGTTGAAAAGAGATGATTCAACAACCTCGTATTTAGCTATTTACAGCTAAACATCACTTACAACTAGTGATAAATTACTCTACTTACTACCTTCATTTGTTTCCTGTTCGTTATTATTCTCCGTAACTTGAATGCTACTCTTTGGACGAGAAGCCTCATTTTCATCGCTTTCCTGGTTAGCATTCTCAGTGTAGAGAACTTTACCATTACCAGCGTCAACTTTCACCTCTTTTTGACCAATTTTTACAGCATAAACTAAGTTACCATCTTCATTTTCGAGTTTTACACTACTAGCTTTATCACCGACAGAAGTTTCAGCAGCTTGTTTAGCTTGTTCTGCTGTAATTTTAGCTAAAGCTTGTAGTTTTTTGTCCTCTTGCTGTTCTTCTTGATCATCATTAGTTTCACCGTCACCATCACTTGCTTGAGCTATTTTAGTGTGATGAACACCATTCTTCATGATTTCAGGAGCTTCTGTAGCGTCATTAGCTTCGCCATCTCCGTCACTAGCCTGAGCTACTTGTACACTGTTTTGAGAAGTAGAGGCACTTACTGTTTTGACCACTGCACCAACACCTAAAATACTCATTAAAGCAGCTGCTAAAGCGATTTTTGTTGAAGTTCTCATGTGTGTCAATCCTAGAAATTTTTGTTTGTTGAGCAATCCAAAGTAGTTATCATTACTGTGTTTTTCACACCTGTATTTGAGTTGCTATGACATCACTTTAAAGATAAAAAGTCAAGAAGTTGGAAAGATTGTTTGAGATTATAAAAAATAAGTTTAATAACTATATCTAAGTTATAAATAAAGGATTTTAAAAATTTTTTACACTCAATCAAATCTTTCCAAGTTCTTAACAAATGGTATCTATAGTAAAACTACAAACATGGATTGAGGCATATAGGATTTATGAATAACTCAACAAAAATCATTGTTATCGGTTCTTTGCTTGGTACTTTAGGTATCGCTGGTTTGCCAAAAGCTATCTCTATAAATCAACCCCAGTTACCTGTTGCAATTATGCCACAGCATTACAGCAGCACTCAGATGATGATTAATAAAGATGTGGAAGTCAATGAAGAGAGAGAAAAGCTAGATGCAGCTAACGATGCTGATACTGAAGTAAATGATGATAAAGTACCAACTTTCCTTAGCCAAGTAGGTGAATACGGTGAAAGTGTCTACGATATGGCTAAAGCCAATGATTGGACAAAAGCCACAGCTAATCTTACCTTGCTTGAAAATGCAGCAAAAAGTCTACATACCGAAATCAAGGGTGAGAATAAAACAGAATTAGCACAGTTGGATTCCAAAATAGCAGCACTCAATAAAGTTGTCACCGCTAAAAATCGCATATCTGCAATGCGCGACGCTAACCAAGTGACGTTACTCGCTGCTAATATTACCAAGGAATTTGAACCAAAAGTACCAGTTGAGGTAACGCTACTTGATTACTATGGACGCGAGTTGGAAATTTGGTCAGCAACAGGAAATACAAGCCAGCTGAAAAAAACTGCATCGGAGATGCGCCGCACCTGGAATGCAGTTAGACCATCTATCTTAGCGCGTGGAGGAACTGCACAAGTACAGAAATTTGATGGACTTGTTGCTAGTGTTGAGGCGGCTAAATCATCTAAAGATTATGGTCGTCTTGCTACCCCTGTACTAGATGAAGTGGATAATCTAGAGAAGGTCTTTAAATAGTAATACTTAGACTTTCTGATACTTGAGTATGCTCAATGCTTGAGGTATTGGTACTCACAAAAACAAGCTCTAGATACACAAATTAGTTGACTATTACATTAGCAACTAATCATAGATAGCATTGGACTACTTTTGGAGTTTGAGAGATGACCCCACCTAGTTACCCAAAAAATCACACCACAGCACCACTTTGGCGATCGCAGTCAATCTACTGAGTATTGTTATCTCCTACTAGACAGAGAAACCCGCAAGCTTTATCTGGGAGAAGGCGAGGTAGTTGAAAGTTGCCTAACAGAGCCACAAACATTAGCATTGCTAGCGGCTTTGGACTCCCCTCTAGCTGTCCCTATGACAAATAACGATCAGAAACGATGGCTTAATTGGTCAAATTTACAGACTCATCCAATAATAATTGGTAGTGCTTTATTAGTATTACTTGGTCTACCCACAATTGGATTTGGTGCTGCTGTAATTTTAGACGAGAAAGATTGGGTAGAAGTGGAACTGCCTGAATGGATGGATTGATCAACTTGGTGTGTCTAAGCTTGTAAGTTAATTCCAGGTTTGGTATGTGAAGATTGTGTCGGATTTTACCAATTGAATTTTTATTTTGCGGTACAAGTGAGGTTTAGTTTAAACCAGTTACATCGCAATACCTATTTTGAAGTGTATGCAATCTCTCAAATACTTGTACAAGTGTGACAGTACTAGTTGCTATTAATAGTAAGGACAAAAGTGAACTGGAAATTTAATGCTTAGTTCCAGAAACGAACTAATATATTTTGGTAAACTAACGACCAAAAACTCTAACCAACGTGCAAAAAAAACCTTTACGCACCCGCGTTAGTACAGAAGAGTATAGACTATTACAGCGTCTACGCGAACACAAAGGTAAGTTATCAGAAATATCTGCCCGTCTAATTGATAATTAATTTCATTTAATATATATCTCAGATGAATTAAGTTGAAAAAATATGATTTTTTTGGACAATCAATAAACTCAAAAACTGTATTTTAAATCATCACTTCAAGAGCCAATTTCATCGTAATTTCATTTATGTATGAAAAACTAAAGAAAAGAAGCTATATTCAATAGACCTCTTGCAAAAGTCGCTCAGGCAAATTCGGTTTGAGGGAGATGAAGCTCGTAATTGTAGAGAGCAGCAATAAGATTAAACCTCAAACTAAATCTTTTTCGACGATTTCTATAAGTAAGGGACAAAATTTTAAATATCTTCAGTTTCCGATGTACATGCTCACCTAAAACTCTGATTTTAGCTAATTCTTGATTCCTCTTTTTATCTTCAGAAGTTAACTTACCTCCTCTGGGCTTTTTCTTGGGAATCCGACTATTGCCATGTAGTTTTTGAATACCTTGATAACCTTTATCTCCCAAGCATTCTATGTCTTTTCTTAACCTAACTTTACTATTTTTAAATATACGAAAATCATGCTCTCTACCTTTACCATGAGCGGTGCAGATGATTTGACCATTCGCTTGGTCAACCACTACTTGTGACTTTAGTGTATGCTGTTTCTTTTTCCCACTGTAGAACTTTTTTTGTTTTTTTTAGGGCGTTCAATCTGACTTTCTGTAACATCAACCACCACGACCTGTAACTGATGATCAGAAGTAGCGAGTTTTTTCTTACCTGGAAGCGTGAAAGCCCTAGATTTAGTCAGCGTATCTTCTATTTTTCGGATAATTCGGTAAGCTGTAGACTCATTTACTCCCCAAGATTGACCTATATGAAAGTAGGTACGGTACTCTCTCCAGTATTCTAATGTCATCAATAATTGATCTTGCAAGCTTAATTTACCTGGTCGTCCTGTTTTCCGTTTTGGCTGGCTGTGCGATCGCACTACCTCTAGCATTTGGTTAAAAGTATCTGGACGTACACCACACAAGCGTTTAAAGTCTTCTGATTTCAGGCTCTTTACCTGTTCGTAGGTCATGGATGCTACCCAACTCTAATCTACTTGTCCCACGCATCTAGGACTTTTGCAAGAGGTCTAATCTCAGGTATATTTTTTAAAAAGGTATTATGAAACGCTTAATCTACATCATTCCCCTGACTGCAATTAGCTTATTGACATTTGTAGGATGCAATAGCTCTCAACAATCTAATACCCAGACCCCTGCTACTACTGAAACGAATGGAGGGACAACAGTGTCTAAAACTCCTGGTGCTACGCTGGGAGGTTTTGATGCTTTGAACAGTGTTGTTTCAAATACAAAAACTGCTGTGGAAGCAGGGAATTTTGATAAAGCCCAACAGGAGTTTGACAAGTTTGAAAACGCTTGGGTTAAGGTTGAGGATGGTGTCAAAACTAAATCTTCCAAAACCTATAATGCGATTGAAGATGCTGCAACTCAGGTGAAGGGTGCGCTGAAAGCAAAAGATAAAGCAAAAGCTCTTGAGGGGTTACAGACACTTAACTCAAATATCGCTACTGTTTCCAAGGGGTGAGAAATCACTAAGATAATTTCCACTGGAGATTTTTGATCATGCGTTCATTTCGCAAGTACCACCGCACTCTGGCGATTATTCTAGCTTTACCGCTTTTTGTAACATTGTTAACTGGTATCGCAGCTACACTGGTGGGTGAGTGGTCAGCTAATATTGGAGTTCCGCGTAGTCTTTTGCTTTCGATTCATCGCGGTGAAATCTTTGGTTTACAAGGAATTTACCCAATTTTGAACGGACTGGGACTTTTAGGGTTGCTGGTGACTGGATTAAGTATGACTAGTTTGTTTGGTAGGAAAAAGCCAAAACCCAAGCAGGATTAGAAAAGGTATAGGTTTACTTAAGAGCGATCGCAGTAGTATATTATTATGTCTTCGTGATATCTAATTGCAGTAGATAGCTTATTTACCAATGTAGTATGGCATCTTTGATGTTTGAGCAAGCTTTGAATTTAGCTCAGAAAGACAAGGCTTGCTTAATGATATTTCACTACTTTACATAGATAATGTTACGAACCTTTGATTGAGTTTGGAACAATATTATATTTTTAATGTGTAATTTTTTTAGTTGCATCACACACCCTACAAAACTTTCCAATTTCTTGACATTTGTTGTTTAGAGTCAAACAAGGCCAAATCACTACGATGAAGGCTTCATCACTACTCTAAAAAATCAAGTAGGACAAATATCATGAAAAAAGTTTTAAACAGGGTTCCAGAGGTTACAGGTTCTTTCTGGATTATTAAAGTTATGGCAACCACAGTAGGTGAAACTGCGGCTGATTATTTGTCAGTAACTCTGAACCTTGGTTTAGGCATTACATCCTATATTATGAGTGGCGTGTTACTGATTGCGCTTTGGAATCAGTTTAGGCTGAAACGGTATGTCCCAGTGAGTTACTGGCTTGTAGTTGTTTTTACAAGCATTACTGGCACACTGATTACTGATAGATTGGTAGATGAGCTTGGAGTTAGTTTGATGACAACTACTATAGTTTTTAGTGTTGTCTTGCTAGTAGTTTTTGCGCTTTGGTATTTCAAAGAAAAAACATTAGCAATGCACTCCATCAACACAGCTAAAAGAGAGCTTTTCTACTGGGTGGCTATTTTATTTACGTTTGCTTTAGGTACGGCAACAGGAGACTTACTAGCAGAGGCTTTGAAGCTAGGTTACGCCCAATCAGCACTAATATTTGGTGTTTTAATTGCGATAGTAGCTGGTGGTTATTATTACTTTAGAATTAATGCAGTTTTGGCATTTTGGATAGCATATATCTTGACTCGTCCGCTTGGCGCATCTATGGGTGATTTACTATCTCAACCTGCTAAAAATGGTGGCTTTGGTTTAGGTACAGTTGAAACTAGTATGCTTTTCCTTTCTATAATCGTAAGTCTGGTTATTTACTTAAGCCTTAAGCAGAAGCAACCAGCGCCGATTGACCAACAAGATTGATTAATGATGGCGACGATTTGCCATATTGCTCAACAGTGGGATACTGGTTTAATTATCTTAGGTTGGCATGACCACTGTGCGATGGGCTACACCCCGCCGGAGGCGCGATCGCCTCCGATTGCACTCGGTAATGTAAGTGGAAGCGGACTAGCCAGAGCAATTAAGGCTGGTAGCCCTAACAGCCGTAGAATGGGCGTACCAATTGAACTCCCGCCTAAACCAAACAGCCCAGAACAGAAACCCATGCCGACTCCAACCAATATTTCTAAAAACCAAGGAAGTGAAGTCATATTAAATAGAACCTGATATTTTTCATAAAGATTGAGTACGCTTACTGAATGCGTGATTGTAGTTATTTAATTTCGATAGACATCACTTTTTCAACTCTTTGACAAAATCCTGCAACATCAAGCTCTTAACTTAAAAAATATCAGTTTTGGCTGAATTAAGCATATCTGCTCACCACCAGAGAAATCTTTCCGAGTTCTTAACTTTTACCCCTTAATGTGAAGTTACAAAACGAGATTATAGGAATTAAAAGCTATGAATACTTTAGACTGCAATTCTTAAAATTTTACTCCCAAAGACTTAATTACTGTTTATGTTATTCCGTCAGAAAAAAGAAGCAGTTCAATGAATAAAATTCATTATTTCATTCTAATTTCATTTCTTGATGTCATACTAACTACACAGAGCCAAAAATCATTCACTCCAAGTTAATCAGTATTTACAAAGGTTCAAAAAACTATGAAAAATATATCTCATCCATCTATAGAAGTAAGCGATAAAAATGAAAAACCCTTATCCAATGCTGATATTGTGCGTACTTATCTACACGAAATCGGACGTATTCCTTTGTTAACTCATGAACAAGAAATTGATTTGGGCAAGCAAGTACAACAAATGATGAACTTACTCGCTGCTAAAGAAAAACTAGCTATTCAATTAAAGCGTCAACCTACACAAAAAGAATGGGCTGAAAATATAAATATTAGTGAAAAATCACTAGTGCAACAACTACACCAGGGACATCAAGCAAAGCAAAAAATGATTAGGGCTAATCTACGACTTGTAGTGTCTATTGCTAAGAAATATCAAAGACGTAATCTAGAATTTCTCGACTTAATTCAGGAAGGAAGTTTAGGTTTAGAGCGAGGAGTTGAAAAATTTGACCCTAGCAGAGGGTATAAGTTTTCAACTTATGCTTATTGGTGGGTTCGTCAGGCAATTACACGAGCGATCGCCGAACAAGGGCGTACTATTCGCTTGCCTATTCATATTACAGAAAAACTCAATAAAATCAAGCGAACCCAACGTGAACTAGCTCAAAAATTAGGTCATACTCCTAGCGCAGTTGATATTGCTGAAGAACTATCTTTAGACCCCAAACAAATTCGAGATTATTTACTCTTAGCACGTCAACCTGTCTCTCTGGAATTACGAGTTGGCGCAGAAAGAGAGACGGAATTACAAGATATGTTGGAGGATGAAGGAGTTTCTCCTGAATTTTACACTGAGCAAAAGTTTCTCCAACAAAATATTCAAAATTTATTGTCAAAACTAACTCCCCAGCAACGAGAAATATTAAATTTACGTTTCGGTTTAGTAGATGGAAATGAACTGTCCTTAGCGGAAATTGGTCAGCGCATGGGTGTTAGTAGAGAACGAGTAAGACAGATAGAGCTACAAGCTTTGAGTACTCTACGCAGGTATAAAGAACAAGTGCGTAGTTATCTGGCTAGTTGATGCTGAGAGCATAATACGAATAGCAACATCAATTTCAGCTAATAAAAAACTCTGTGATACTGGCAAAAGTACATTAATGAGGAATAAGTTTAATTATGACTAATATTTGGCTTTGCATAATTTTGGGATTGGTAGCAGGAATTGTTAGTGGCATGACAGGTATTGGTGGTGGAATAATTATCTTACCTGCTTTGATTTTTTTCTTAGGATTCTCTCAGCACCAAGCACAAGGAACTACATTGGCTTTGTTAGTTCCACCAATAGATTTATTAGCAGCATGGACTTATTACAAGCAAGGATATGTAGATATAAAAGTAGCTGCACTTCTCTGTCTAGGATTTATTTTAGGTGGGTGGTTCGGTGCCAAAATAGGAACGAGTTTACCGAATGGGGTTTTAACTAAAATATTCGCCTTGCTACTAATTACTAGTGCTATTAGAGTTTTATTTGCAACCCCTAATGATTCCGTGTAATTAATTATTTCTTAACTTGTTTACTATATAATGCAGGCGTTGCTATTGAGTTTTTCAATAAGCAACGTTTAATTTAGAAGCGAAGGTGCGTTGGCGTGACGCGCCCATTGGAGGTGTTCGCTTGAATGTTTTAGAATTTACCCTATTAGTCTGGATTAGTTCTGCTACCGCAGGCTTTTTGGGAGCGTTGACAGGCTTAGGTGGTGGAGTGGTGCTTGTCCCTCTATTAACTTTGGTTTTTGGTGTTGACATTCGTTACGCAATCGGTGCTTCGCTAGTATCCGTAATTGCAACTTCTTCCGGTGCGGCTTCTGCTTACGTCAAAGAAGGCTACACTAATTTACGCTTGGGAATGTTCTTGGAAGTAGCAACAACATTTGGAGCGATCGCAGGTGCAACCATAGCCGCTTTTGTTTCCACTAGAATACTCGCTGTGGTGTTTGGATTTGTTTTACTTTACAGCGCCCATCTCTCGCGTCAATCCCGTCCTGAACACTCAGCTGATACTCCACGTGATCGTTTAGCAACTCGTTTAAAGCTAAATAGCACTTACCCAACTCCTGAAGGTGAACAATCTTACAATGTCTATGCTGTTCCCGTAGGATTTAGTCTGATGTTTGTCGCCGGAGTGCTTTCCGGGTTACTTGGTATTGGTTCTGGCGCACTCAAGGTACTAGCAATGGATCAATTCATGCGGATTCCGTTTAAAGTTTCTACTACTACCAGTAATTTTATGATTGGGGTGACAGCAGCAGCTAGCGCGGGTGTGTACCTGAAACGAGGTTACATCGACCCTGGACTAGCAATGCCTGTCATGTTAGGTGTACTTTTAGGCGCATTATTGGGAGCTAGGGTATTGGTAAAAGCAAGAGTAGGCGTTTTAAGAAATATTTTTAGTTTAGTCATTGTGCTATTGGCAATTCAAATGATTTATAACGGCTTGACTGGGAGAATTTAAAATGTCCCAAAATCGACACAACTTAAGTGAAAGACAAGTCGAACTTTTGGTTGGAAATTTGTTAAGATATGGCGTACTTTTAGCTTCAACTTTAGTCTTGATCGGCGGAGTTTTATACCTAATTTATCACGGCAAAGAAACTCCTAATTATCAAATCTTTCGCGGTGAACCTCCAGCTTTTCGCTCTCCTGAAGGAGTAGCAACCTCAGCATTATCAGGTCGCCGTCGTGGCATCATTCAACTTGGATTGTTGTTATTAATTGCTACTCCTGTTGCTAGAGTTGCTTTTTCTTTGTTAGCTTTTATACGTCAGCGAGATATCACCTATATTATTTTGACTTTAATTGTTTTGACTGGGCTGGTTATTAGTTTTATAGCTGGTTAACAAATAATTGTCTACTGTTTTGATTGTGAGCAATTATAGAAAAGTTTAATTTTAATATTATTTTGAGATAATAACCAAGGAAATTATAGATGAAGTTACGATGGTCAAATATTTTACTAGCAGGTATAGCCATAGTTGCTATCTTGTTGGCAACTGGCTATTGGTATGTGTTCATTGCTGGTGCGCCGCAACTCGACCCTCCGCAGGTAGAGAAAAATACAGGATTGTCATTTGAGGTAAAGACTTTCAACAGCAAAACAATGGGAGAAGTGCAACAATATGGCTTAATTCTCCCTCCCGATTATGCCAAGAACCTAAAGAAACGCTATCCAGTAATCTTTCTACTCCACGGGGGACATGGCGATACTCGTGCTTATCAGGATAAAGCAGCCGTCACCTCCGTGCTACATGACCTTTACAAAAGTGACAAATTACCTTATTCAATAGTTATTACCCCAGATGGCAACGACAAGCGCGGTACAAGTCCATTTTGGGATTCAGATTACTATGATGGCCCCAATGGTAAAGTTGGCACTTTGATTGGTTCAGAGTTAGTCAAAATTGTGAAATCTCGTTATCGGACGTTGAATGAACCGCAGTTTTGGGCAATGGGAGGACAGTCAAGCGGTGGTTGGGGAGCTTTTAATATTGGTTTACGCCACTTGAATAACTTTAATATTTTCTTTAGTTCTAGCGGCTACTTTACCGATAGCAGTGGTACGGCAAATAGTCCCCAAGATTTTATTGAAAAAATACCAGTTGCAGAACGTAAACGCATTAGAGCATATTTGGATGCTGGAGAGCAAGATAAAGAATTTCTTACCTCAACTCAGCAGTTTCATCAAACTCTAGATAAGTTAGGAATTGCAAACGAATTCCATGCTTTTCCTGGCGGTCATGGTATTGTTGGCGCAGATGTTGGCTGGAACTATTGGCACAAACATCTAGCAGACCAACTTACTTATGTGGGAAAGCAATTTAAGCAAGCCTCAGCGCAGAAGAATTAATCAATCTGCTTTATACATTCTTGACTTTAAAGATGAATCGAAAACGCTTTTCTCAAATTAGTTTATCTGTTTTTGGCTTGTTGTTGTTTGCTTTCTCTCTTTGGACAATCAACAACGAACTGCGGCAGCATAACCTAAGTGATGTTCTTCGTAGTTTGACAGAAATTCCCTCAAATCGCTTGTTTATAGCCATTGGATGCTCCATCGGAGGCTATCTAGTACTCACTAGTTATGATTTTCTAGCCTTCCGCTATATCCGTCATTCGCTTCCTCCTAGTGCAATTATTTTTACAGCTTTTATCAGCCATGCTATCAGTAATTCTGTTGGCTTTGCTCTTTTGACAGGTGGTGCTATCCGCTACCGTCTTTATTCAAATTGGGGGGTATCAGTGGGAGCGATCGCTCAAGTAATTGCCTTCGAGAACCTGAGTTTCTGGTTAGGACTATTCGCCGTAAGTGGGATAATATTTCTTCTTGAACCACTCACCATTCCTACCCTACTAAATTTACCCTTTGTCTCTGTTCATCCAATAGGAGTTATTTTTTTACTCATTGTAGTGGCATATTTACTGGGAAGTTATTTTTACAATCAAACCTTGAGTATTCGTGGACAGACATTTTCTTTTCCTTCCTTTTATCTGTCCTTAAAGCAAATAGGGGTTTCTTTGCTGGACTGGGGATTGGCGATCGCTGTTCTCTATCTTCTTCTACCCCCAAGTATTCCTTTGTCCTATTTCGGCTTTGCTGGTATCTACTTATTAGCAATGATTGCAGGCATTGTTAGCAATGTTCCTGGAGGCTTAGGAGTGTTTGAAACCGTAATACTTTTGCTACTGCCATCAGAAGTAACAGCCCCAGCAGCTTTGGGTTCGCTAATAGCTTACCGAGGAGTTTACTACATCCTGCCTTTGACAGTTGCAGTGGTGTTGCTGGGTTTGTATGAAATTAATCAACGGCTAAAAGCGCGTTCTTAGCTTAATTTATGTTTAACCCAACTTGAAATTAAACTTGCTCCACGACACAATCAAATAGTTAAGCAAAGTGAGGAAAAGCAATTGCTAAATAAACGTCAACGGATTGGATTGTGGACAGCCTCTATTTTAACCGCTATGGTAGGGGTTGTTAACTTGATATCTGCGGTTACTCCTAATTCACCTAGACGCACAGAATTAATAGAGCAATTTGTTCCTTTTGATATCCGCGTAGGTGGACATTTTTTTGCAGCAATTTCTGGATTTATATTGTTAACTCTGGCAGTTAATTTATTACGACGTAAGCGAGTAGCTTGGTTACTAACAGTTGGGTTGTTAATTGTAACTATTATTAGCCATTTAATCAAAGGTTTGGACTATGAAGAAAGTTTATTAGCTGGAGTTTTACTAGCTCAACTTATTTTAATGCGTAATGTTTTTACAGCACAATCAGATCGTCCTTCTATTACTCAGGGAATTCGAGTTTTAATTGGTGCATTGCTGTTTACATTATCTTACGGCACTGTAGGTTTCTTTCTACTAGATAGGCAATATACGGTTAATTTTGACTTACCAGAAGCGTTGCTGCAAACTTTGGCAATGTTTTTCACAGCTGATAATGCAGGGTTAGAACCTACAACGCGATTTGGACAGTTTTTCGGCGATTCAATATATTTCGTAGGTGCTTCTACATTAGCTTATGCTTTATTCATGCTCTTACGTCCGGTATTATCAAGAAATCATGCTTTAGAAGTAGAAAGAAAACGAGCAAAAGAAATTGTAGAACAATATGGAAAATCTTCTCTAGCAAGATTCACTCTCTTTGATGATAAAACTTATTATTTCAGTCCTTCTGGGAAAAGCTTCATTGGTTATGTAGCAAAAGGTAGAGGTGCAATAGCTCTGGGCGACCCCATTGGCCCTCTTGAAGAAAGACAAGAAGTAATTGTTGGGTTTCAGCTATTTTGTGAGAAAAATGACTGGTATCCCGCATTTTATCAAACTTTACCAGATGATTTAGATATATATAAATCTTTAGGCTACCGTACTGTTCAAATTGGCGAGGAGGCAATTGTTGACTTATATAGCTTCACCCTTCAAGGCAAAGCTAATCAAAATTTAAGAAATGCTCTTAATAGGCTTACTAAGTCGGGTCATCAAGTTAAATTTTATCAACCACCTATTGCAGATGAATTATTAAGAGAATTGAGAGCCGTAAGTGATGAATGGCTTAAAATGATGCAGGGAGCTGAGAAAAAGTTTTCTGTTGGTTGGTTTGATTATGACTACTTGCGTGAATGCGAAATTATGGTTGTACATACTCCAGAAGGAGCAATTAGTGCCTTCGTAAATGTGGTATCAGAGTATCAGAAAAATGAAATTACTATTGACTTGATGCGACGACGTACAGAAATTGAGAAAGGGACAATGGAATTTTTATTTGTCTCAATGTTTCAGCACTTTCAGCAACTCAAATATGACGGTTTCAATTTGGGCTTATCTGCACTTTCTGGAGTTGGAGAAACACAAAATTCTCCCAAATTAGAAAAAGTATTAAAATATCTTTACGACCACTTAAATAAGTTTTACAACTTTAAGGGTTTACATACATTTAAAGACAAGTTTAGTCCTCGTTGGGAACCTCGTTACTTAGTGTATCCCAATTTAGCTGCACTACCCAATACAGTGGTAGCTCTGGTAAGGGCAGATTCAGGGGATAGATTACTAGATTACTTTAAACCAGGTGCTTAGGAGCCTAGTTTGAGTAAAATAACTCAATTTTTGATTCAAAATGTCTTTTCAAGTTCTTAACTATTGTTCTGTAAGCTATAAGTCCATAACAGATTTAGATATAACTCAATGATACGAAAAATTTCTACCTTTTGGTTACGCCATATATATCCTCGTTTAGCTCCTTTAATTGCCACGATTGGTTTAGTTGGACTTACTGTTTGTCTGCTAATTTTGTTTATTGTCGCCAAGCTTGCTGAAGAAGTTCTGGAAAAAGAAGCTTTTGCATTTGATACATCTTTCTTATTATGGCTACATCAATTTGCCAATCCGAGTCTTGATAATTTAATGTTATTTATTACGAATCTTGGTAATCCAAAGACAGTAGTAGTAGTCGCAGCATTTACTTTAGGAATACTTTGGTGGCGACGTTACCGAGTAGAAACATATATTTTTGTGCTTACCTGTTTAGGAGGCTTAATTTTAAATACAGGTTTAAAGTTATTTTTCTCTAAACCCCGTCCACAACTTTGGAATCTTTTGATTTCTGAAAAGTCTTTCAGTTTTCCTAGCGGTCATGCACTAGGCTCTATGGTAATGTATGGTTTTATTGCCTATATACTAGCTACTCATTATCCTCAATTTTCGCGGTTAATCTATGTTTTAGCAGTTATTTTAGTAGTGGCAATTGGTGTTAGTCGGCTATATTTAGGTGTCCATTGGCCCACAGATGTAATTGCAGGATATGGTGTTGGATTTTTGTGGTTGATGATATGTATTACGATGCTGAAGCTACAGAGATTAAGACAAGAATAGTCTGTCGATAGCGAAAGCTAATACAGCAGCATAATAATGAGTACATATCGAATAAAGGCATCCAAATCACTATTACCTGTAAAATTCAGCCATCACGTCTCACCTTCTTGAAACGCTAACTGTAGCGAACTGCAAACATCGCAGGGCTATTTGGGATTGAGCCGAGATTGTCGGTGGAAGGATAATATTGCCGTTTTGGCAAGCTTATGCTTCCAGTACATACTGGCAGATTTATGCTTCTAATCCTAAGCATAAGTTGTACTCAGTGGCTTCATGTGTTAATCATAGCCAAAAGACTGTTGAACTTCACGTAAGTAAGACCGAACCCAGAGATTACGCATCACTCCGGGCTTGGTAAGAAGTTGAGTAACCCGACGTTGTGTAGGTTTTTGTCCTTGTGAATGAAGCAATTGAGCAACATTTTGTATTTCTTGGCATACAAGCTCTCTTTTTTCTTCACCAATTGCCTTATTGTATTCTTTGTAACGTTTGGAGATAGAACGAGAAAGTTCAGGAAAATATCTGTATAAATAGCTGTTATTTTTGTAGCCTAATCGTCGGGAAATTTCTTGAAATGATGGAGGTGGAAATTCCTGAAGCGCTAGTTCGAGAACAGGTTGAATTTTTTGCTGTTTACTCACGCTTTTATAATCAGCATGTCTAACTCTAATTATTTGACATAAGGAAGGAAAATGATTCTGTAAAAAAAGAGGACGATATTTTAGACGAAGCGCAACATCTTCTAAAGAAGGTGGTGGGTATTCATTAGTTACTTCTTGAAGAACTATATTTAAAACTTGTTTTCTCTCTGAATTTATTCTTTTATAAGCTTTTCTTGGTTTATCAGCCTGAGTTGTTAACGAGCCACAAGTAATATTATCAAAAACTAAAACATCTGTTGTCAAAAAATCTAGCAGTTTGATTCTCATCTGATGGCTCAGTAGTAAAACTTTATCGATTTGAGGTATTACTTTTCCTTTGCACCATGAACCGATTGTTGCTTCATTTACTGAGATGGCACGAGATAAAGCAGCTTGATTTGATTGAAATACTTGATTAATAAAATTAGAAATTGTATTACTAATCCGATTTGAATTAAGAGGAGATTTTATAGTGGGTGCAGCTGCGATTAAGTCTCCCAATTCGTGATTCACATGAAGTTGCCAAGCAATTTCATCCGATGAGTTCATTTTGCTTACTCCACCACTTTTATATTGAGAACTTCCCAGCCATTTACCGCATTTATTACAGTGTCCGGTCTGGGAATCACCAGAAAGTACAAGCTGTTTAGCCAAGCAATGAGGACACACAGATAAAAAAGGGTGGTGATGGATTGAACAAATATCAACTATATTAATGCACCAAAGAAGTGGCTCATAAATACTTTTGTTAGTATCACGCCATTCTTGGTAGCAAAAAGGACACCAAGCACGCTCGTGGCGAAGTAAACCCCTTTTAGAAAGCACTTTTACCCAAGGTCTGAGGGTAAGAAAGTGTAAGTCTGTTCGTTTCGTCAGGGCGGACATTGCATGTACTAAATTAGCTGCTGTTAAGCCCGTTCCATTAGTTGCTGTTCTATCTCTATTAACTCCAAGAATTTTGCTGATACTTTCATTTCTTGAGTTTGATAATTTTCTTTCTCTACCCATAAGTGGGGCAATTTCATTTAGGAGTAATTGCCTAGTAGTAATGCAATGTTGTTCAGCGAGTCGAATGACATAACCAGTTAAACTTTCTACATAATGAGTTCCTATGCCAATTGGTTCTAAATTATACAAACGGCTTCTTGGTGGAATCGGAGGTTTTTGCGTATTCCAAGATGGGTAAAGTTTTAAGGTTAGTGTGGGCATATTATTCAGCTTCCTACTTGACGACGCTTCGGTTTGGGTTGTCCGACTTTAGAATGCACTTTCTTTTTAGTTGAGTTGCCCTGTTGTGGTTGAGTCTGAACTTGTTTAATGTGATTATCAATTGACACCTTGGAAATTGGTAAGCCCAATTCCGCACGCAGTTGCTGAACTTCTGCCTCAATTTGTGCCTGATTATTTTCACCTTCTTTAATTTTTTTGAGGATGTTCCGGCATTGGGCAACGGATAAGGCGCGACGCTCTAGATGTTTAAGCCCAACAGAGTCAGTTCCTTCGTTAATTGCATCGAACAATGCATTCTGAAACCAGTTTTTAAGAATTCCTACACAACCCAAACTTCGCTCGTAACAGTAATCCCAATGTGATACTAAATCAGGCTCTTGCTGTAAAGGCATATGAAGTTGAAAACCCCAAACCACACTTTGGAATACTTCTCTGTCTTGCTCTACATCAGCATGGTAACGGGGAAAGTGTAAGTAAACACTACGTCGGCTTAACTGGTCGCCAACATCATGTAAGGTCAACAATTCGTATGTACCTACTAACCCATGCACAACTTCAGTTCTGTTAGCTAAGGACTTTATAGCTTCAGGTAAATCTGTTAGCTTGCGCCCAGAAGCTACCATTAGCATATGATGAGCTTCATCAATAAAAAATATTTTGGGTTTACGATGTTTAAGAGCTTGCTCTAATGCCCATCCTAAATCAGTTTCAATGACTTTTGGCTCGAACTTTAAATTCTTGATGATGATTGGTTTTACGTTTTTGCAACTCAGTTGTTGCCAGCCAAATCTCTTTTTCTGAACGCCCTTTAAAAGCTGCATAATATTCGCTAATACATTCAATCCACTGACCACGAACATAGGCATAAGCAATCCCAATATCAAATGGGTCGTATCTTATTGCCACATACGTTTTGTGAATACTAGGGTCGCGGAAAGCCGAATTCCAGTAATGAATTCCTCGAATTTGTATCCCTTGGACTGGGTGAACTTTTACTTTCTGTGATTGTGTTGTTGGTAAAGTTAAAATTCTCAAGTTTTCGTCCCAGGGTATTAGTCGGTGAGTTCTTAATCCATACTTTGCTATACCTTGATTAAATGCGTCAGAAGGAGACATCCCTAAAGCTGGATGTTCTGTTGTGTCATATTCTGAGTAAGCCCATTCGCAAAGATACAGATACAATAACCCAAGAGTCCAAATTGCTAGATTTTTAGGGTTGACTGTTTTGGTCATCAACCTGACTTTTTTGGTAATCTGCGTGTTACCAGCTAAGTTATAAACAAATTGAGTGTTAGCTGTTCCAAATAAACGCTCGCAAACTCCACTAAATCGGGATGCAGCAGGGGGACGGTGTTTGAGCGTGCATTCAAACAGAGCTAACAAGCTCTCGAAGTAGGTACTGTGGAATTCTTTACCGTTGTCTGTGACTATGATTTGGGGCAAACGTGAGTAGCGCATTACACAAATCCGCAGTACCATCATGCAACTGCGGTAACTCGGAGGGTCAAAAGTTAAATAAACTGCTAATATTCTTCTGCTGTAAGCGTCTACCAGAAATGTAGCCCAAGGTCTGCCAAGTACTTGGTCTGTATGTGAACATCGTAGCTCTATGTCCAATTTTGTGTGGTCAATATGACAAACCTCTAAAGACCTATCTCCGTGTTTTGGCATTGTTCTGGCTCAACTAGTAAGCACGCCCCTAAATCTATATAAATCTGCTCACTAGCAATTAAAAAATAAATCGAGTCGGCGCTAATTCCTAACTTATTGTCAAGCAATTGATTCAGAGTTATTCCTGGTTGAGCGCGAACAAGATTTTCAATTAACTCGTCTGACCTATTCCTCAGATTTTTGGATTCATCAATAGCACGATAATAATCTTCTAAAAAGGTTAGATTGCGGTATAAAATCCAATTAATTTTAGCATCTGAAAAAATTTGAAAATCAAATCCAAATTGAGCGGCATACGATAAAGCGGGTGGTGAGAACCAATAACCATCACTATTAAAGCTGTAACGATGAGGCTGTTTGACAAGCAACTTTTGTAATTCTTTTTCTGTTTTACACTCTACCCACCCAGCGCTCGAAGCTCTGATAACGAAAAAGTCCGGGGTGTAGAAAAATCCAAGATTTCGTCCCGACTTGGACTGGTAATTTATTTTAAATGCCGGAGGTTGGTCGTAATATTCCAGAACCGACTCATCATGCTCTAGTTCATATATAAAGGGAAGCTCGACTTTATGAGACTCAAATTGAATGCTTTTTTGATTCTTTTTGCTGGGATAAAAACCTGAAACATTCTTTCTTCCACCCCCTACTCGTCGCGTTGGCTCACTAGAACGAATATCCGTAAGAGTTGAGATTGATAATTTTGATAATTTTTGGTCGCTACACCATTTTTTAAACTCGTAATCGGTGAGCATTTTTCTTACTCCCTGAAACTTGAGTTAGACATACAGTCTATAACAATGGCACGTAAGAAGTAGCAAACACTAATTAATTGGGAGAAACAGTAACCGATTATTACTCAAGCCATTGCACGGGATCTGATGTGTTATTAATTGTACCTCTAGCTACAAAAGCGTTTTGAACGAGTCATCTAATTTAACAATTTTGGCACGCTTATTGTTCCATTTTGAGTTTTCGGCACTATTATCATTCCAATTGCCAAATTTTTGGCATCAGTGATTAATGGCAGAATAAACGTTTTGAGCTTTGTCGTGGCAATATTATGGTTCCATTTTTGGCAATATTATCCTTCCACCGACAGTAAAAGTTGTATGGTAAAATGCAGCACTAAAAATGGAATGTATCTATTACCATGAGTCAAGCAGCAATTATCGAAGCTTTTCTAGAGCTTCAAGACCCCCGTCGCCGTGCTGGGCAACGTCATACTCTGCCATTGTGTCTAGCCTTGTTTACCCTGGCGATCGCGGCCGGAAATAAAGGATTTTTAGCAATAGGAGATTGGATTGTCAGCTACCGGCAGCAATTAATAGAGCTGTTAAAGCCAGAAAAAAATAGACTACCTTCTTATAGCACCTTGCGTCGTGCCTTGTTGCACATAGATTATGAACAGTATGGAGTGTGTCTTGCCAAGTTCTTTAATGTACAACCAATCTATGGAGAAACCATTGGGTTGGATGGCAAAGTCCTTAAAGGTTCATATCAACTCGAAGAAGATAATCCAAATTCCGACTCTCACCCAGCAATTATGTTAGTCAGCACCTATATCGTCGAGCGGGGCTTAATTTTAGAACCTTGTGAAGTTGATGCCAAAACTAATGAAATTAAAGCTCTACCGATTTTGATTGAGAAACTGGCACTCAAAGGTGTAGTTTTCGCTTTTGATGCCATTAATACCCAAAAAAAACTTGTGAATTGATTATCGAAACTGGCAATGATTATATTGCTGCTCTTAAAGGCAATCAACCAGGTCTGTTTCAAGAAGTTAAAACAAATTTTCTAGCTGAATTTACTGTCTCCCAGATAAATAAAGGTCATGGTCGAATAGAGAAACGTAGCGTTAGTGTCTGTCAAACAATAAATGATATAAGGTTTTGGCCTGGTCTGAAAACTTTAATTCGAGTCCAATCGGAACGTCAGACTATCAGGCATAATCATATTAAAGTCAAAAGTGAGACACGCTATTACATATCTTCCTTAAGTATAACGGCACAAGAATTTGGCGATCGCATTCGGGGATATTGGGGTGTTGAAAATAAAGTCCATTATATTCGAGATGTAACCCAAGGAGAAGATGCTTCTCGAATCCGTACTAAACCTTTACCTCAAATTTTTGCTATTGCTCGTAATTTTACTCTTAATTTATATCGAAACCAAATGTTTGAAAATATGGCACAAGCTCAACGATTATGTTCATTTGGGTTAGACACACTCAAGCAAGTTTTTAGAATGAAATAGCCCTGGAGTATATACAGTTATGCGGTCTTCTTATAGTGGGCATTATCGTCGAATTTTACCGTTGATTTTAAAACAATTAGAATTTCGTTCCAATAATGAGGTTCATCGTCCAGTTATTCAAGCTTTAGAATTACTTAAAAAGTATGCCGATAGCAAACAAAGCTACTACGATGCTGGAGAAGATATACCCATCGAAGGTGTACTGCGGAGTGGTTGGCAAGAAATTATATTAGAAAATAATTCCGAGGGTGAAATTAAAGTAAACCGCATCAATTATGAATTAAGTGTACTTCAAGCTTTGAGAGAAAAGCTCAGATGCAAGGAAATATGGGTTGTAGGAGCCAATCGTTACAGAAATCCCGAAGAAGATTTACCTGTGGATTTTGATGCACAAAGGTTAGAATATTTCCAAGCTTTGAAGCAACCGTCTGATGTGGAAGTATTTATTGCTGATTTACAGCAACAAATGCATGAATCATTAAATTTATTAGATAAAGGTCTACCTAAAAATAACTTTGTCAAGGTTAAAAAAACGGGTAAAAATCGAATTACCGTTTCTCCTTTAATTGCACAAGATGAACCTGCCAATTTGACGCGATTAAAAGCGGAAATTACTAATCGTTGGCGTATGACTAGTCTCTTAGATATTTTGAAAGAGACTGATTTGAGAATCAATTTTAGTCAACATTTTAAAAGTGTCTCAACGCGAGAAGTATTAGGTTCTTGTACTTTACAGAAACGCTTATTGCTTTGTTTATATGGTTTAGGAACAAATGCAGGAGTTAAACGCTTATCCGACGAAGTTAAAGGTGATAATTATCAGGATTTACTCTATGTAAAGCGTCATTTTGTCCATAAAGACCAGTTACGTAACGCTATTGGCTGTGTTGCACTCTTCTATTTTCAATGCTAGAAATCCCGTTATTTGGGGAGAAGGTTCAACCGCTTGTGCTTCCGACTCAAAAAAGTTTGGTGCTTGGGACCAAAATTTAATGACTGAGTGGCACATCCGTTACGGTGGACGGGGTGTAATGATTTATTGGCATGTTGAAAAGAATTCTGTTTGTATTTATTCGCAGTTAAAAACTTGTTCTTCCTCTGAGGTGGCGGCAATGATAGAAGGATTATTACGCCATTGCACCGAGATGAAGGTAGAGAAGAATTATGTGGATAGTCACGGGCAAAATGAAGTTGCTTTTGCCTTCTGTCATTTACTTGGTTTTCAGTTAATGCCGCGTCTCAAACGTATCAATGTTCAGAAATTATACCGCCCGTCCATTGGAAATAATGATGCTTATCCAAACTTACAACCGATTTTAACTCGTGCAATAAATTGGGATTTGATTCGCCAACAATACGACCAAATGGTAAAGTATGCTACTGCTCTGCGTTTGGGTATGGCGGAGACTGAAGCTATTTTGAAACGCTTTACTAGAGGTAATTTATTACACCCTACTTATCAAGCCTTGGCGGAATTGGGTAAGGCTGTAAAAACTATCTTTTTGTGTAAATACTTACATTCAGTTGAACTGCGACAAGAGATAAATGCTGGGCTAAACGTGGTGGAGAATTGGAACGGCGCTAATGGCTTTATTTTTTACGGCAAAGGTGGAGAGATTGCCACCAATCGCTTGTCAGACCAAGAATTAGCTGTGTTATCTCTGCATTTACTACAGATATCATTAGTATATATAAATACTTTAATGATTCAGCAGGTTTTGTCGCAGCCGCAATGGATGAAGTTGATGGGTGTGGACGAGTTGCGAGCGCTTTCACCTCTAATTTGGGGTCATGTAAATCCCTACGGTATTTTTCGCTTGGATCTGAATGAAAGGTTGCTGATTGAGTCGGGGTAAATGTATCTAAAAGCATCAGTGTAGAAGTTTTTTACTTCGTAGCCTGAGAGTCAATCACAGCAAGACTTTCAGGCTATCTTGGCGGGTAAAGAGGCACACGTCGCCGTGTCCCCCTCCCCTCAGAACGGCTCGTGACAGTTTCCCATCAAGCCGCTCAAGCATCCAACTACTCAGAAAGTTTATTGGAGTTGTGCAGATGGCGGTGACAGGCTAAGTGCAGATGTATAAGATTTTCTGCCATGTCTGTACCTCCGTCCGCAACTCGAATAAGATGGTGTGTGTGCAATTCTTCTCCATTAAACAAATGTTCGTGACACACCGGGCAACGCCAAAATTGGTTCACAGCAACTTTGTAAAGCTTTGAGCCTTTATCCCAATAGGTTTTTCCGTATCGGGTTTGACGTTGTTGCCAGTAGTCTTTTAGCTCTGGGTCATCTGGAGATGCAGTTCCTTTTACCTTAACGTGCCGTTGAATAGCAACCGTAGGCAAGTACAACAGGGTAATGGTTGTCCATTTTCCCCGACGGTCTTTAACGGTGGCTGCAAAATTCCATTTTCTGCCGTTGATAGTTTTGAAGTATCGGTTGGCAACCCATCGCTTTCCTTTGTTTGGGTGTCTCCTGAGAGACCACTTCCAAAGAGCTTTCCAGATTTGGTGGTCTACGTAGCTAAACACCCGCTTGCTCACACTGTGTTTGTAGTAATTGCTCCAACCTCTGAGAATCGGATTAAGGTGGTAGATAACCATCTCCGGTGTGGCTTGCTTATTGGCATTAAGCCATTCTCGAATGCCTTTGAGAAGGTCTTTGACCTTTTCTTTTTGTGGCATAACGTAGCAGCTACCTTGGAACTGTCGGATGTGGAACCCCAAAAAACTAAAACCTTGTTCCACCGGAACTATTTTGGTTTTATCTGGATTCAGTTCCAGTCCTCTTTCCCGTAAAAACTCTTCGAGGGTGGTAACAATCGCTTCGATGTCTTCCTTCGTCTCAGCCGTAATTAGAAAATCATCCGCGTAGCGAATGTAACCATACTGCGGAGGGTTGTGAGTACAACTTTTGTACCGCTTAGTCTTTCGATACCCTGTTAATAATTGCTCTAGACCGTCTAGGGCTATATTTGAGAGTAAGGGGCTGATAATCCCCCCCTGCGGTACTCCGCTTGACGTTGGGTGAAACATCTCTGCTTCTACATACCCTGCTTTCAACCACTGTTTAATTAACTCTCGACCCGGAATAAGTCCGATGGCTTTGAGAATGTAGTCGTGGCTGATGTTGTCAAAAGCACCTTTAATGTCGGCATCTAAAACCCAGGTGTCTCGTCCCGAGCGGAGCCTCAGCCATGTTTGCTCAATGGCATCATGGCAGCTTCTTCCTGGGCGAAAACCATAGGAATTTGCCTCAAACCGTGCTTCCCAGCTTGGTTCTAGGGCATTTTTGACAATTGCCTGTGCAATTCGGTCTACAAGGCAAGGTATTCCTAGCGGTCTAAGTTTTCCTCCCGATTTGGGAATGTAAACCCGTTTAACTGGGTGTGTTTGCCATACAGTATATTCTTGCATTTGTTTGACCAAAGCCACCCTCGCTTGTGGGGTAAGAGCTAGCTGACCATCGATGCCAGCAGTCTGCTTGCCCAGATTTTCTTGGGTGACTCGTCGCACGGCTAAGAGCAAATTGGAGTAACTGCGTAACATCAGTTTCATCAGGCTTCTAACCTGGTTCCACTGACGCTTCTGAGTAGCCCGATAAATCCGTTGTCTCAAGTTCTTCACCCGTCGCTTGATTTGCTGCCAATTAATGGCAGACCACTTCTGCAACGGTTCCGTCGCTCCGATGTCATTTCTGACTCTATCTTTCACGTCGGTTCAGTCCTTTTACTAGCGGTTCGTCGTTGAACACCTGCTGGAAGTCTGCCAGATTTCTCCGTGGAATAATGTTTAAATCCCTATCTCCCGCATTACCAGGAGCATTCGCTTTCTCCAGCTTCCTTTACCCCTTGGGTAATTCAGCCTTCCTTACGGTTGGCTTACTCTGGTGTCTTAAAAAGAACATCGGAGAACCCATTGGGCTTACCGTGTTCCGTGTATTTGACCTGCAACCGTTTTGGGTTCCATCTATACAAGGCGTGAGTGCTTTGTTCCCTCGTTGCTGACGCTTGACACCCCAGCAACCGACTCACTTACCTTTTGGTTAGAGTGTTTCAGCCTGATTTCACTCCTTTGTCATCACGAAGTTTAAGATGATTCACGGGTGTTAACCCTTGACGATTTTCCCTTTGCTTGCCCTACCGATTTAGGCTATTAGTAGGTAAGCTTTCGTGCCTTGCATTCCGCTGATTTCATTACTTACTTTCAACGTAGGCGGGGTCAATGACCCTTTTACGTAGGAACGGAGAGAAGGAAATCTCCGGAGAGGAAAGCCTCTCAGTCACATAGCGCGGATGCGCCTGATACACGACTTTCACGTCGCACGCCCCTGGTGACAGCTTCGCTGACACTGTTGGCGAAATATTTCTTCACATTAAAAAGCGATAAAACCAATCAATTTGGAAAAATCCTGAGTGATTTCTTGCAGCAGTTTTGACACCAATCAGAAACTGTCAACCATAAGTTTTATTTCTTGAATAAATCGATTGAGTGCTTTCTGTGCTGCTTTGTAACCTGAAGCTTGTCGTCCCAACTTCAATTCAAATAAAATGCGATCGCGTATCGCCTCAAAATCTACGATGTCATGTACAAAGTTTATAGCAGACCGTTCCTTAAGTGCCGAATTATACGATTGAATAGTCTGCACTTCGGCTCGGAGCCTCTCTATCTCCTCCTCATACCGTGTAATACTCGGTAATGGTTTGGTAAAATTCTGTGCGTTAGAGGTTGAAATATTTGATTTATCCCGTGTAATACACGGGATAAGGTTACTTCTAACTATTTCCTCTAAATAGTCAGCCCTGGTTAATCCCAAGCATTCGGAGGCGATACCTAATACCTTCCAGGTATCATCTGTCAATCGTAAAGAACGCACTTCACGATATTCTGAGCTTTTAATCGCAAATTTACCCTGAATATCTCTTTTAATTTTTTTCATAGAATATGCTTACCATGTATTACACGGTAAGAGCAAAAAACTTTTGAGGATTTGTCAACCGTGTATTACATGGTATAATTGTTTTGATTTATTTTTCAAGCACCTTGTGGTTGCAATTGTTTGAAACGAGACGAGCGAGTCTGAGCAAGAGGTATCCCTGCCAGCCAAGCATCCAACCCAATCGACGCTACGCTTGGAACTGTAGTGGGCTTCGACATCATGAGGGGAATGAATAGCGATTGTAGATGGTGGCATATCTTTAACAGTACGCCATTTTACTTGGACATCTGGTTCTGGGGCATAAAATTGCTGTACCCATATTTGGCGGAGAGTTTCGACTGCTGGTATTTGTCGTAACTGCTGTGGTACAGTTGGTTCGTAGATTGCGTTTAACAACGATAATCCATCCGCACCAATAGTACTAGCCAACGCTTCCCGTTCAGAGTCAAGCTTTGGTAAACGATAGTTTTCTACACGACGACCATAACGGTCAAACCAATCAGGCTGAATATTTGTTGCTAACCAGTCAGGTACTGCAACTGCCAAACTATTTAGGGCTAAACGCATCCCTTCCCCTAACGTTTCCAATCGATTGAGAACGCGGATTGCACCTAAAACGTGGGTTGAATCTGTACGCTGTCGGCGATAAGTTTTAAGGAATTCGGCTTCCCTCAACCGGGGAACGCAATATATCTAGTAACTTTTGCTCTGCACCGCCAGCAAGTAATCGAGTACGGAACTCGGAAAGGATGGAATAGTCAAAGCCTGGGTCGGTTAAAGGGAGGCTCAATAGATACTTCCAATCAATATGTCCACGTACTGCATCTGCCGCTTGTCTGTCAGATAAATTCTCCATAAATTGCATGATACAAACAAGCGCTAACCGCCAAGGCGCATATGCTGGCTGCCCGTTAGTGGGGAAGAGGTCTAAAAATGCTTCTGAGTCAAAAATGCTTCCCAATGTATCCCGGATTTCCATGTAAATATTCCCGAGTGGAAAAGATCCGCGTGCCACATCTACTGTTTGTTGAGGTATGTCGGGGATATTTTGGGGATGCATCGACATGGTAGCAAATTATTATTTCAACAGGATTTAATTATCCTATCTCTGTGGAAGCAACCATAATTTTCGTGCAACATTATGTTGCCAAAATTGTTAAGCAATGTTTCGCCAACAGTGTCTTCGCTATATCTACCCCTATTAGGGCGAGAAGGAAAGGGGTCATTTGTCCCTTAAGCATTTTTAAATGATGATTTTTTACAAATGTAAAATTGCTTTGCAAGTTTAAAAGTATCCTGTTTTGCAAAACAATATTTTTATGATTAATAAAAGTCTTTACGAAAAGCCACACAAAGAGCATCTATCTTCGCTCTAACACTTAGTTGTGGTATAAAACTGCTTTAAAATATACTCTCATCTAAATTTAATTTATCATGAGCGCAAGTGCAGTCTATCAGCCCTTACACTAAGACGCAACATAAATAAATAAATTTTCTGAACCAGCCAAAATTTCATCTTGATTTCATAGTGACCTGCCAAGCTAGTTAGGGAAAGCTTCATTCACTAAGGATGAATCGGTAGTCTAATTAGAACTCTTTTTGATTATAGTAGTCAAGATGATGCGAAAGTTAATTGATATTAGTGTATTGACTATAAGTGCCGTAGCTATTACCTATGCTGGCTATGCAAGCGCTAAGACAGATAAAATTAAACCTAAAAATATTGAGAATAATATCCAGTTATTTTCAACCCACTGGCAGCTTGTTAAACAAGTTTTTCAAATATATGTCCCTAAGTATGGCAAGCCTCTTTCACGGCTAATAATTGACACTCCCTCTACTGTAGCTGTGAGTAATGATATTGATGTTTTCGATGATAAGGGTCAAAAAGTTAACATCAATATTTCTGTTTATGAGAGAAAAATTCGCATAACTTTTCCAGAAACGGTTACTTATAGCACTAGTAAGCTTCTGGTTTCACTTAATAAAGTACGGCAACCAATAAATGGATCTGTAACTATTTACAGTTTGTCAGCTAAAGTCATTGGAAGCGATGCAGAGATTCCCATAGGTCAAGCTCAGTTTCGTAAATTTTAGTTTTCACTTCATTTTTAGATTTTTTGGAATTAGCACAAATTTCATCTTGATTTCATAGTCACCTGTCAAACTAATAAATAGAGGTAGAAGACTGTTTTGTAAAACGTCTATACAAAAACGAATAAGTCAACTGTTGGTAAGCTATTAACTTACTCCTATGAATGTGTGAATTTAGGGATAGTTTGTTGTGAGTTTATCAAACTTTGATGTATCGATTAAGAACAGGTTCATCAATAAAAATGAGCAAAAAATATTGCTAACTTTATTGATTAAATTAGAGGTAAATATGAAGAAAGCACTAGTTTCTGCCGTTGTATCTACTTTAGCGATCGCCCTAGGAGGGGCTTTGCCGATCGCACTTTCAATTCCCGCTAGCTATGCAAGTGCAAGGGATGATAACGGTACGGTTCCCCATGTTGATGGTAACTCCCAATTTCCTCCTACAAAATGGCGGATTGTTAGACACACTATCCGGTTACATATACCAAAAAATAGTAAGGCTGTTTCCCAATTAATTATTAAAGTTCCAGAGAATGTAACATTGAGTAGTGACATTAAAAATATTAAGGTTATCGATGAAAATGAACATAAAGTTAACTCAAATATTTCTGTGAATGATAAAACTATACAAATAGATTTTTCTGAACCAGTGACCCCTGATACTAAGTTCTATATTGAGCTAAATAATGTAAAAAGACCAACTCTTGGTAATGGGGCTGTCTACCGCTTATCTGTCAAAGAAATTGGTATTAATGGAGAGATTCCCATCGGTGTTGCTCAGTTTCGCATCTATTAGCTTCAATCTAGTTTAATCTCTTAATCAACTACTATCCCATCTACCTCATGACTGGGGTAATATAGCCAAATCTAACATCTAACTCACACTTCACAAATTGCAACTTCCTTATCTTCACCTTAATTCAAATGTTGGAAGATAAGGATTTTTTTATTTTTGGATTTTCCAAAATAACATGAGACATATTTTAAACAATAATGAATACTTATATTTTACTAGATAATATTTCATCTTTATTTCATAAGTAAGCCTCAAACTAATAAGTATAGAGGCTATTAAGTTATTACCTCAACGAGGAAACAAGTTATGAAAAAGTTACTTTACGCCGCTACACTCACACTTGCGATAGCATCTTCATTTTCCGCTGCTTGGGCAAAGAATCCAAACGATGCAAAAATCTCCCATCTGGGCAATAGTGCTGCAATTCCTAACTATTCTAATACATCAGATGCTACTCACAAATTTGATGTACATGTTCAAGGAAAAGCTCTTTCAGGATTGTCGATTAATTTACCAGAAGGAATAAGTATTGATAATGGAATTGAAGTCAAAGAAAAATCTGGTAAAAAAATACCAGCAACAGTTTCTATTAATAATAGAAAAGCTGCGATCGCTTTCTCAGAACCAGTAGCTCCCGGTAGAACAATATCAGTGTCTATGAACGGGATTAATACTCCCTTCTATGCTTCAGGGGATGCTCCAACCTGGCTATATCAAGTTTCTGCTCAAAAGGTTGATTTTAAGGAAGAAATTCCACTCGGTCTACCACAAGTTCAGATTTATCCTGACTAAATAAGGAGAATAGGGAATTTGCGATGAAAACTCTTTTTATTAGTGGTGCATTTATTCTGGCTATCGCGTCTTTAGGTTCAACTGCTTTTGCACAGGAGAATAGGTCTAATACGAGTATTTGTAATTCTATTCCCCCAGCAAGACCTACTGGTGGAGCTACCGCAGTAAGACTCCAAGCTTTGGAGCAGTGCTATAAAGGACTTCCACAAGGTACAATACAATCCAGCATTACAGGAGTATGTGCATTCGTTCCTCCAGCAAGACCTACTGGTGGAGCTACCGTAGCAAGACTTGAAGCTTTGCAACGGTGCGATAAGGAACTTTCGCAAACCACTACTCCATCCAAATAGTGCAATAGTTTGTAAAACTATCCCCCAGCAAGTTCTTGCTGGGGGACATACTTTTAAGAGATATCAAGCTTGGGTTAGCCTTTGATCGATTAACGGTAGATAAACAACAACCCCACCCCAGCGATCGCTACCAACACACCCAAAATAGTTAGTAAAATGCCAACCCAAGCGACGGGTGTCAGTTGTTCATGCAAAAAGATAGTAGATGCAATTGCAGCGATCGGCGGACCCAATGTCTTCAATAGTAGCGTTTGTCTTGCACCCAAGGTATTCAATGCTGCAAAATAATGGGAAGAAGCTTTCAGGACTTACGCAACTGGCACAAAATGCGGGCGGGGCTTCGCCCCACCACGCGGTAATTTAAATCAGAC
>NZ_KK073765.1:0-14586 GCF_000582685.1 [Scytonema hofmanni] UTEX 2349 | reverse complement strand
AGGGATTGCAAGTATAAAAATTGACTAAGACATAACTTTATTCACGAAGAGTGTGATTCAAAGTTAGATGAGGAAAGGGTTTTACAGTTTTCTATGATCAATGTTGCGGCTGTGCCGCAACGAGACTTTTGTGCCAGTTGCGTAAGTCCTGGCTTTTTAAGAGCGGCAACTACAGAACCTGACGAACCACCTGCAAAAATTCCCTCGTGAGTTACCAAGTCGCGACAACCTTGCATCGATTCCCAGTCATCGACATAAGTAACCTCATCAATCTCAGCCCTGTTTAATAATTCTGGAACGCGACTGGAGCCAATACCAGGTAACTCACGCTTACTTGGAGGTGCGCCAAAAATTACCGACCCAACAGCATCAACGGCAATTACTCGGAGATTGGGAAATTTTTCACGCAGACGGCGAGCAACATTTAAAAACTTAAAATTTCATCTTGATTTCATCAAGTTCTGTCAATCTATATTTTAGGGGTTAATTCCGTTACCAGTTATGCTTATCTCACAAATTACACAACAGCCACTACTAAAGGAGCAATCATGTATGAGGGTGCTTCTAGTCGAAGATGAGCCGGATTTAGGAGCTGCTATCAAGCGTACTCTCCATCAGCATAAGTATTTAGTAGATTGGGTAATGGATGGTACAGAAGCATGGGCATATTTAGAAAATAGCTCGGCACAGTATACGGTAACTGTTCTCGATTGGATGCTTCCAGGAATTACTGGCTTAGAATTGTGCAAAAGAATACGTTTGAAAGGAAATTCTCTTCCTGTGTTGATACTAACGGCTAGAGATAGTATGGAAGATAAGATTGCTGGTTTGGATGCAGGTGCTGACGACTACTTGGTAAAACCGTTTGGGATGGGAGAATTACTGGCAAGGTTACGGGCTTTGCAGCGCCGTTCTCCACAGTTCCAACCCCAGCAACTCGCTGTTGGTAATCTTAGTCTAAATTATAGTAGCAGCGCAGTTGTCAGTCAAAATGCAGCTGGTGAAAAACAGGTAATTTCTCTAACTAATAAAGAATTTCAACTGCTGGAATATTTTATGAACCATCCCAACCAAATCGTTAATACCGAACAGATTCGCAATCAGGTATGGGAAGTGAATGCAGAAGCAGGTAGTAATGTGGTGGCAGCACAAATACGCTTGCTGCGTCGCAAGCTAACCAATAGTGGTTGCATTAACCCCATTGAAACTCTGCACGGTTTGGGATATCGGCTTAATTCTACTGATGAATCAAAATAAACTTTTTCGGCTAACTCGCGTTCGTTTAGCTCTGTACTATGCCCTTGTCATGGGTTTAATTTTAAGCCTATGTGCCTTCGGCTTCTACAAAGCAGTGTTTCATGCTCATGTGGTAGCTTTAGACAGTGAAATTGAGTTGGTAGCGGGAACACTCCACGATAGTCTCGAACTAAAACTACAGCAACCTGGGCGTTTGGAACCAATTGCACATCTGCTATTTCCAAACATAGATAATTGTGGCATTGAGGCTAGTTGTATTCAACAACCAGTGGATTCTAAACGTCATTTTCTCGGTATTGCTACTAAAAATAGCTACTACGTGCGTTTTTTTGATACTTCTGGAAAATTGATTGCTACTGCTGGTTCTTATCCAAAGGGATTCCCTATTGTTTTTAATCAAAAAACTTGGCAATTTATTAAAGATGGTAAAAGCAAAGATTACCATCAAATTTCTGTGGTTTTGCATACCCAAAATCATCAAGATTGGGGTTATATGCAAGTTGGACGAAGTTTGTCAGAGTTTAATGGTTATCTCGATAGTGTGAAATTAATTTTAGTATTGGGTTTGCCTCTAGCAATGGGAATGATTGCTGCTGCTAGCTGGTGGTTATCAGGATTAGCGATGAAATCAATTTACCAATCCTACAGACAAATTCAACAGTTTACAGCCGATGCCGCACACGAATTACGAACACCTTTAGCTGCTACAGGTGCAACAGTTGAATCAGCGCTTTTAATACCGCAATTAGAGGAGGAGGAAACACGAGATATTTTGCAAACTATACACCGTCAAAATCAGCGACTTACGACTTTAGTCATTGATTTGCTAATGTTGGCGCGTTTAGATAAACAACCTATTAAACAACGGGAAGAATGTTGCCTGAATGATATTATCAGCGATTTAATCGAAGAATTTGCAGCAATGGCAACTGCCGCAGGAATAACGCTGACATCTGTAATCCGGGTGCATCAACCATTAAATACTATTGGCAATACCGACCAGCTTTATCGTTTAGTTTCTAATTTAATTGTTAATGCAATTCTATATACACCTTCATGTGGAGAGGTCACAGTATTCTTAAATAGAACTGACTATTATGCTGTAATTAAAGTTAAGGATACAGGGATTGGAATCCCGCAAAATGAACTTCCTCGCATTTTTGATCGGTTTTACCGCGTTTCGAGCGATCGCTCTCGCAGCACCGGCGGTTCTGGTTTGGGTTTAGCCATCGTCCAGGCTATAGTTGGGGCACATAAAGGGAAGTTGAATGTGGAAAGCGAATTGGGTAAGGGCAGCACTTTTACAGTTCAATTACCTTTGAATGGGACTCACATGAAAAGCGATGCCTCAGGTAAGCTGCTACGCGAACGTATCTACTCCTTAAAAGTCTTACATCGCGCCCTACGTATTTTTAAGTAATAGCTTCGTATTCCGAATTACAGTCAACTGTGTTTGTTTCTGGTCAACGGTTATGCAGCTGCTGTAAAAATTTCAGCAACTTTGGGTCACTATCATCTACTAAGTCACCCCCACTTTTTGCTCCTAAGGTAGATATTAAATCGTTTAATATTTCTCTAATTCCAGAAATTGCATAAAATGTAAACATATGTTCATGCATCTACAGTGACTATGCTTGCAATCATGTTTTCTGACTCAATCCCAAAAAGAAAATTTATAAAAAGTTTTCAAAAAGAGCGATCACTCAACAAGAGCAGAATATAAGCAAAGAATGAAAACATCTTGGTTGTGCGACCAATTATCGAAGAAATATCAACTATGACTCAAACTATACAAGCTAGGGAAATTACTCTACTGGAACTGGAAACCAATTTCGGAATCCAAATGATTGAGGATGCTTTCTTTTTCCGCGAGTGGCAAGATAATTTACCACCAATTACAGATGTGGAAAAACAGCGGCTTGACAGAGTTAAGGCAAGTTACTCAAATTTGCTTAAATACCCGGATTTACTTGAAAACACGGTCAAAATGGTGGTTTTATCACCACTGTTAGATTTAGCTGACTTTTATCTATCTCCATTTCATATCAAATCCGAAAAATCCGTACAAATTTCTGCCGATGACGAGGGAGTGGTGGAATATTTTTTCCTAGTCCACTTATCAAACTCGATAGTTTGTGGAAAGGCTTGCTATCGGTAAGTACATTTACTAAGAAAACATCTTAAAGCAAAAGGTACTAACTCAGTTTTGAGTTAGTACCTTTCTCTTACTTAAAATCTGTAAAGGAACTTACATAAATTAAGGACAAGCTATTTGTCACAATTTATCTGGGGACAGTCAGGAGTAGGAGTAGTACAAGGGGTTGCTGCCAAGACTGCTAAACCAGTAACTGTGGTAAGAGCGAGTGCTGCAACTGCTGCTAGAGAGAGTCTTTTAATCTGATTAGTTATTACCATGAATTCAACCTGTACGAAACTGTTTATAGCATAAACTCTCTAGTCTACTGGAGAGTCAAGAGAAAAGATTACAATTTCTAAAAATTTTTGTGGAGTTTTGGGATTGTCATGTCGTCTTATTTATATTTCTCCACATTTTAGAGATTAAAACAATTAGCTACAAACGGGGTCAAATAAGCAATCGTACAGATAGTTACGCTAAGGCTGTAACCCTTGCTAGGCAAGCATTCTGTCAATCGATATTTTTATCAATTCTCAATGTACCAATTAACCTATAGATTATTTGGTACAACAATTTAATATGGTTCATCTTGGGTTTGAAGCTTATAAATATTAAACTCAACGAATCTGTCACCAGACCCGTTGGTCTTCAGAACCGTGCATGAAACTTTCACTTCACACGGCTCCTCGATAAATTGGCTCTTGTTATGAGTACCTCTAACTACCATACTGATAACTCCTCGTCTTCGGCGGGGGTGACTTCCCCAAGCCTTGAGGCTCTGATATCGTTGGCAGTTTTACTATCATGGCAATGACGGTGTAATGCTTGGAGGTTTCCGTATCTATCCTTTCCGCCAAGGGACTTAGGAATGATATGGTCAATCTCGATTAAATCGTCTTCCCTAAAGTACAATTCGCAGTGAGCGCATTTTCCCTTTTGCTCTTTTAGGAGTTTTGCAACTCTTGTTGGAACTAGTGGATGCTCCCCTCTTCTAGAACTCCAGTATTTCAGGTTTCCATCGAATGGTGATGCTGTTCCCTTAACTTTTATGTGCCTAACAATTTTCTTGCTGGCATGGTCTAATAAGGTTTCAGCTACTTTTCCATCTTTGGTTACTGAGAATACCCAATTATTCCCGCCTACAGTATGCCAGTATTTGCTGGATACCCATGAATCAGATTTACCTGGGTGGCGGCGATTCGCCCATCTGGAAAGCTTTTGATATACTAGATGGTCAAGCGTAGAAAATGTTTCTTTGCTTACAACTGTCGAATAGTAATTCACCCATCCCCTAATGATGGGGTTGAGTTTTGCTATTAGTGCAGCTTGAGGGGCTGATTTGTGAGCGTCGATAATTTCTGCTATAGCGTCGTAGTGTTTCTTTATTGCTTTCTTGCTGGGCTTGATGAGTGTTTTAAATCCTAGTAATTTCTTCTTGGTAGACTTACCTGAATGGTGGTCATCTACTTCATACTGTCTGACGTTGAATCCTAGAAAGTCGAACCCTGCATCTTTGCAGTTTTCAAATTTCTCATCTTCAGACCATTGGGGATTAAATAGTGTGTGGACTATTTTTGTCTTACTAGGACTTAGCTCTAGCCCTGTCAAGGTGACTTTTTTGCAGTCTTCAAAAGTTTGGCAGTTGAGACATGTGGATGTTGAGGGTCATACTTTGGAGGGTCTTTCTTCTTTTTTGGAGCACGGGTGTGTTTGAGAAAAGACTTCAAATGAACCCGTGAAGCCAAATCTTGGAGGTATTTAGCAAACTCAGAGAGTTCAAAATTGGCAAATACACTCCAATGCTGAGGAGCGATCGCAATCATCATTCCTCGATAAGTGCCTTGTACTTCGTCAACCATATAGTAATCAGACAGTCCAGCATCAATTTTCCCCACACCATGAATGCTTGCTAAAACCCCGCGAATGGTTGCTAAAATGTTATGGGCGACTAATGCAAGACAAAATGAGAACAAGGCAGCTTTTGGATAGCCCAAAGTTTGAATTTGGCATTCGTAATTTTCCGTCACAGTTTGAAACAGATTTTCAACACTGCGTCGTTCCCGGTATAATTGTGCAATAACTGCTGCGGTTACACTTTCCCTTGGAAGCATCGTAAAAATGGCAATTTCATTCTCACCATTACGATCTGGGTTTTTTAGCTTCAAAACAACTCGCCTCATCAGCAGCAATTTTCCAGCATCGCTCAGACTAACAGTTTGCTCAAATAAATCCCCTGTCTCAACACTACCAACTCCTTGCAATGAATTGATTGCTTCCCAGGGCATTGATTTGTGTTCCCGAATCACGAAGTTTGCTCCACTTCGATATAAGCCAGACAAAAATCCAACAGTACACATGTTACGGTCTGCAATCCATAATTCGCCTTCTTTTACAGTTTTTAGAACCTCGGAAAACATTGAACGTTCTTGAGCATGACCATCTTCACAAGCAAATACATTGATTGCTAATCTTAATTCTGGGTCAAGAACTACTAATGACTTTCAAGGGTTAGCTCCTGCGGCAATTGTTCGTAATACTTCGAGACGATGGTCAGTTTTTTCAAGGCAGTTTCCATCAAGGATTCTGATTTTGTATCCACTTAATATTTGTGGTGATTTACCACCAACAAACTCGATTAGACTTGCCAACGGCACGGCTGTTTCCCTTACAATTGACGAACTAACGTTTGTTTCAACTCCATTTAATTTATCGTAAACAGCCGTGCGGCTAACATTTATTTCTTCGGCTTTTGCACGGTAGGCAGCGCTAACTGATGGGTGAATCCCGCATACCACTAAACTCATTAGTTCTACGAGGCTAGAAAAAAGTAGTTCTCGCGTGTACTGGGATGAAGCGTTTTCTTCAAAGATACGGTCAATTGTTTCTGGCGCGAATACTCTTTCCATCAACCCTCGAACCATTACACTAATTGGACTCTGTTTTTCAAAACGCTCAAATATTGCACCCAGCATTGCCCATATCCTCCGCTACTTTTTAGTTTGCGATCGCATGGCATTATTATCTGATAATTTGCCACCTTGACAGGGCTAGACTTAGCTCTAGTCCCATTTGTGCTAACCAGTTTCTGACTAACTCTCTCATCTCATTGATTTGAGTTTCATTGTTGGCAAGGATTACGAAATCGTCGGCATATCTTATTAAGGATATAGATGATTGATTTCCTCTTTTATTACCTTTCAATTTCCTGGTGTAATCTATTACTAGTTGTTCTAACCTATGTAGGGCTATATTTGCTAGTAAGGGTGAGATTACACCGCCTTGGGGTGAGCCTTCGTTAGTCTCGAAGAATTGACCATCATCCATTACACCCGATTTTAACCATGCTTTGATTAGTCTCCGCATTGTTGGGAATGTATTGATTTTCTTGAGCAATTCTTCATGGTTGATTTTATCGAAGCATTTAGATATGTCAGCATCTAAAACCCATTTGGACTTTTGATTGATGGCTATAAATATTGCTCCGATTGCATCGTGGGCGCTTCTTCCTGGTCGGAAACCGTAGCTATTTGGCTCAAAGAAAGCTTCCCATTCTGGTTCAAGAGCCAGTTTGGCAAGTGCTTGAGTCGCTCTGTCGTGCATAGTAGGAACGATATAATAAGACTGCACATAATTTCAAGTCTCTTTTGGGAAGTAGTGTTACCATCACCAATCCCATTCACCCACTGTATGGTCAGTCAGTTGTAGTACGGCAAATTCGCAAAGTTGGTCAAGAGACTAAAGTAACCGTAGAAAGTCCATTGGGAGGATTTTTGTCTCTACCAGCAAGGGAAACTGACCTATGGACACAACAAGCTCAATCGACCCAAAGAGTCGGGAAGTTTTTACCTGAGAAACTACTGCAATTGAGTGAATGGGTAGCAGGGCGATCGCAATTTATAACGTTAGAAATTTCTTGTGTTCCTGAAAATAAAGGAGTTGAACACAGGAAAAACAATAATGATACAAAAGCATCTACTACCAACCACTCAACCAGCCAACAAAGAAAGGCTAAGTCGTCTAATAAAACTAACAGCAAGGTTAGTAGACAAAATACTCGTAAGCAAAAGTCTCGACGAGTCGATAATAAGGAGTAAACCAGATGAATAGTAAAGTTAGGACGACCCATCTGGAACGCCATGCTGTTGTATATTTAAGACAATCGACACCCACTCAGGTCGAATTCCACCGTGAAAGTACAGAAAGACAATACGCCCTAGCTGACCGTGCATTAACCTTGGGTTGGGACAAGAGTCAAATCGAAGTATTGGATAGTGACCTTGGTAAAAGTGGGCAAACCACGACAGGACGTGAGGATTTTCATCGACTAATGGCTGCTGTTGGTTTAGGAGAGGTGGGGGCTGTTTTGGCTCTCGAAGCCTCAAGATTTTCTCGTTCCCAAGCGGATTGGCACAAGCTTTTAGATATCTGTGCCCTTACAGATACCTTGGTAATTGACCACGATGGAATTTATGATCCAAATGATTTTAACGACCGAGTAATACTGGGGTTTAAAGGAACTTGGAGTCACACAGAACTACACGGTATGCGTTTACGCTTACAAGGAGCCAAACTGAACAAGGCGAAAAAAGGAGAACTGCGATGCTCTCCACCTACTGGCTATGTCTACGACCCAGAAGGAAAATTGGTGCTAGACCCAGATGAGGGTGTAGTTGCCGCAATACAGTTAGCCTTTCAACAGTTCCGCGAACTTAGAACGGCGTTTAAGGTGATGCGCTACTTTTGTGTGAACCAAATTCCTTTCCCAAGAAGACGTTGGCGACCTGGGGATATTGGTACACTTCATTGGGGACCAGCCAACCTTAGCCGTATAACTGCCCTACTGCATAACCCGACTTACACAGGAACATACGTGTATGGTAGACGACGCAGTTTTAATGTCATTGAGGGTGGGCAAATAAAGAAAGTAAAAATTCAGCAACTACCCCAAGAAGAATGGAAAGTGATAATCCACAACGCTCACGAGGCTTATATTAGTTGGTCTGAATATTTGTCTAATTGTGAGCGACTCAGACAGAATAGCCCCGTTTCTTTATCAGATGGATGTCCCAGCACACCTAGAGAGGGCTTTGCTCTTCTTCAAGGTTTAGTAATTTGCGGTAAATGCGGTCGTCGGATGAGTCCTCGCTACCACGGTACTGGTGGTTGTAGAGCGGAGGCGCGAATGTACCCAAGCTCGAAAACAAGATGGTAGCATGGGTGTTTGTTGGACTGTAGCTGGAGCAGCAATTGATACAGCAGTCGCAGAGCAAGTACTTGAAGCTTTCACCTCTGAACAACTCGACATTTCCCTTGCTGTGCTGTCAGAGTTGGAAAATCAGGCTTTTGAGATAGATAAAACATGGCAACTAAGGCTCGAAAGGGCACGTTACGAAGCTGACAGAGCAGGGCGTCAATATGATGCCACCGAGCCAGAAAATCGTTTAGTCGCCCGTACACTAGAAAGGCGTTGGAATAAAAAACTACAACTTTTAGCAGAATTAGAAGAGGCATACCAAAAAGCCCACCAAGTACAACGACTGGAATTAACGGCAGCGCAACGGCAACAAATTTTACAGTTAGCTAACGATATTCCCACACTTTGGCACGCCAGTACTACTACGAACCTTGAGCGTAAAGAGATACTGGGGTTGTTAGTCAAACAAGTTGCTATTACCCCAATTGATGCTCCAGAACGTTCCACTCGTGTGCAAATACTGTGGCATACAGGAGCTACAAGCTGCTTTGTTGTGACACGCCCAACAAATGCAGAAAAATTCCGAACACCCAACCAAGTCATTCAACTCATTGAAGAATTAGCTGTGGGCCGAACTGATAGCGAAATTGCTCATGAACTGAATAGCCGAGGTTTGGTGGGTGGTAAAGGGCGGGCTTTTACGAACAAAGGTGTTGCCTGGATTCGTTGGAAGTTTGGGATTGAAAAGCCTTTAAGCGACCCAATTGTTGCAAAATCGGGGGTTAGCCCGGAAGGTTATTATTCCACCAGCGCCCTGGCTGAAAAATTGGGTGTCGGAATTCATACCATCTACTACTGGCGAGACAAAGGAATTATTCAGGCTTTCCAAGAAACTCCTAGAAGTCCTTGGTGGTATATAGTCACCGACGTAGTTCTAGACACGTTACGTGAGAAAATCCGCCGCGTGCCAGTTAAATCTGAATAATTCCCGTGATCATGGTGAACTAAAAACAATCTATAAAGACTACCGTGAAACCCTTTGAGTACAAACTTACTCCAAGGGTTTTATTTTTTCACTCCGCTATGAGGAGATAAATTTTTGACCATCAAAATACCAGGCGATACCATCTGGGTCATGCCCCAAAGTCCATTGTCCAAAATTTCGAGCGTTTTTCTTGTGACGAAGCGTGCTGGGAGAAACATTCAACCTTCTTGCTAAAGCGGCACCTGTAAGTTGAAGTGGTGCAGTCAAAGAATCTTTACTTTCATCCGAATTCGATGAGCTAAAAAGTAAGTCATCAGGTGATTCACTATTAATTGATGTCATACCATGATTGTTTGCCTCGACCAATGGTAGCGCGTCAAGTGACTCACTATATAGCTCACTTGTGAAATTATCATCATGACAAAGTTGACTATCTGGCTCTGGTGGCTCAGTCTGAGATTCTGGTAGCTCACTTGTAATATCTTCTTTACTTTCTTCGGGTTGAATATCGAGTTGTACAGCGCTTGGTAACTCACCCAGTAGCTCATTTGGCGACTTGGCTGAAGATTCTTTTGCTTCACAAGTGCTTTCCTGTTTCCGCACCACGAAATTATTTTCTGATACTAGTGACTCACCAGAGTGAATACCGACAGTCACCTCAGATTGCTTTTTCTCTGTCTTAGTTTGAGCCTGTGTATCTGGTGGCTCACTGCAACTCGGTTGTAAATCTGATTGTAAACCCTCATAAGCCTGCTTAAGAAATGCTACATCCTCAAGCAGGCTAATAACTTTACCTCTAAATCATCAAGACGCTGAGTCGTAGCTGGTGTATCACTATCGGCTTCAGGTGTGCTACTAAAAAAGTAATTTTCAAGGATTGTGATAATTACAGCAGAATCTGATTTCAATCGTCGCTCGCGTTTAAATTCAACTAAACGGTCATAAATTCGTTGTGGTAGGTAGGCTGCTACACGCGGATTGTCCGTTGCCATAAATGCATCCTGTTTAATTCCTCTTTTAGCTTAACCTAACTTGAATTACTAGTATTCTACTAGTAAGCTACCTACGGTGGAGGGTTCTTCCTTAGACTGTATGTGGACAGGCTACTATAAAGGAAAAATCAACCTTCATAGTAGTTCTTCTGGTAGCTTACTTTTCAACTTTTCTGTTGTCATCAACTCACAAAAAAGAGAACAATACTTTTCGCTATTTAGATTTTATGCTACTAGTCGCTCACTGGTGGCATACTTATAGCAACAGCATAACCTATGCAGTTCTTTTTACGATCGCTCTTTTAGTTTTAACTAAAAAAGCTCTAACATTAGGAAATGCTAGGGAAAATAAAATATCCCAAAACTTCATTGAATCTAGGTGCAATATGAACACACCGTCGGAATACCTAGAGGGCGCTTGTCACCGTTGGACTTGGGAATCCATACTCGGCGTGTTGCACTAACTTTATTGTTAATGTTCAAGCTCAGTACCAAATTTTGCCGAGCCTTGGGAGTTAGGGATTTGATTCCGTCTACTCCGGCGGTTTTCTTACCCTGATTATCCTGGGTTATTTTGCGGACAGATAAGGCTTTTCCTGACCAAGACCTCATCAAGGTTTTTTGGAGTCTGCGGACTGAAGAAGTATCACCACGTAGAGAGGCTTGAAATATTCTTTTCTGAAGCTTATAAACAGCTACTTCCAGCTTTCGCCAGTTTATTCTGTTCCATTCCACCGTCTGATTGTTCAGCGTATTAGACATTTGTACTTCCTAGTTAGATTATTTCTTCCAAATCATCGTGAGTACGTCAGCCTATCTTGACCATTACAGCCAAGCGTTCGCTTCTTACTCAATCTCGCCAATCAGAGCATCCGGTTAGCACCTGCTCAGGTATTCGACCACCTGAGAGCTTTTGATTGGTTACTTCGTTCCGATTAATAATACTGATACCTTTAGAGCGACACTATTCACCGGGTTTAGCGGGGGTGCTTTGCTGGTCGTTCTGAAACTCGCCAGCCCCTTATCCTTTTGCCTTTTGGCGCAGCGGTTTCAGCCTGATTGCGCTACATCGAAGTTACGATGATTCAAACGTGTCTTTCTTTCGTACTCATGGATATCTTGCTCGGCGGATAACCGGGTTTAGGCTCCCAGCCATTGCGCCTTTCATTCCCGCTTTACGGATTGATGGCTAGTCGCTACCGTAGGGAAAGGGCTTTCACCTCAGCACTTGAGGGGTAGGATTTACACCTACATTACTAATCAGTTATCTAGGCTTGAACCTAGCAGCTAATCCCCTATAACCCTTATGGGTGCTAGTTTCTAGCTAACGAATCACACTTCAGAAACTTCAATTGGTACACTTTTATTCCTGGCGATCGCAGATTGAAAGTGGCTCATCAAGTCCTTAACGTAAGTTTCTGCATGGATGCTCATTTCACCCCGTGAGCAAGAGTCAGAAGAACCACTTGATTGAATCCCGAAATTATTCGCGAGTTTGCATCGCGAATAATCTGGATTATTTTATTTTTGCCAAATTGGGATGCTCCCTTCTGGCAAAACGTTATATCATATTTTTACTTTATTTTTTGTTTAAGTCCCGTTAGTTGAAATGTGATGCCATAGTGATATGGGGGCAATTCTACATATTGCACTGGAATAAGTCGTTCATTTGCTGCCTGCATAGTTGACAATAATTGTTGCGGCGCAATGCGCAATTCTGTTTTCGGCCCTCTTGGTTTTCCCTTCCAGATAGTTTGTTCACGAGAAATGGGTTGCCAATTTACTACTGAAATATACCCTTTTATTTTGAGCAGATGAATAATTTGTTTGACAAATTTCACAGGTTTTGGCAAGCCATGAAAGGTGCTGTGAATGATGATGTAGTCAAATTTATTAGCGATTAAGTTCGGAATACTTAAAAAATCTTGGTACAAAAAAATACAATTACTTAATTCTAAAGCAAACTGTTTCTTTTGTGCTTGGAGGAGGATGGGTAAATCAATATCGATACCAACAACTAATGAGGGGTTAACCAATTGTGCTGCTGGAATTGTAAAGTGACCATATCCACAACCAAAATCCAGTACAGACATACCGCTTTGCAATCCCATATCTTTCAAAGTTTTTTCAGGCTGCGGCCATAAATCCTCCCACCAGTCAGTATCTGGCATGGAAGTAGCTGGTAAACGTTCAACTAATTTTTCACTTAATTGATTGGGGCACAATTTCTGTTTTTCTGTCACAAAATTAAAGAGTGAATAGCCTTCTTCTGTAGTACCCATGATTTTAGGTGGTGATATGGAAGTATTGGACTTTGGACAAAAAGAAACCACGTGTTCTTTTCGCCCACGGGATCTAATGAAAATCTCTTTCTAATTGAAATTGACAGCAAAAAATAAAAAATTCGTCCAGCACAAAGGATGCCGAGTTTTATCTTTCATGAGGATAATAACTTAATTTTGCAGCACAGGATCTAAATTTCAACCAAATTAATTTTATGAAAGCGAAATTTAATAATTTTTAAAATACTAAATAACTATCAATTTACGCAAGATTAGTTGCGTTCTTAAAACCCAATCACTGAAACTTTCGGCTTTGGGGTTGGTCGTTAATGCTTTAGTGTTATGGAATACATATTATATGGATGCTGCACTTACCTCTATCAGTTTGGAGCAAAGCGTAAATCAAGAAGATATAGCGCGGCTCTCGCCTTTGGGGCATTCCCACGTCAATATGTTGGGGCGTTATCAGTTCTCTCTACCTCTTGCAGTTATGCTTTCTAGAAATGCGTCCATTACGCGATCCAAATGACCCAAATGAGCAGGAGGATTAAAACGCTTATTTAGCAAGTGTTTCAGCCTTAGCGTAAGTTTCTGTACGATTGCTCATTTCACCCCCAAACCCTTAACCTTATACATAGGTATATGGTTTATGTAATTATTAGTAAAGTAAAAGGTTGCCTTACGACGATGCTACAGATTGGCGAGTTATTCTGAAAGGTTGGTGTTAATCCTCAAACCATCTATTTCTATGAACGCATTGGTTTAACCCCCAAGCCAATACGGACTGACGCAGGATATCGTTTATTTGATGAGGAAGACGTAAAACGCCTGTTTTTTATCACTCACGCCAAGGCTTTAGGGTTAAATCTAGACAAAATTAAGGAGATTTTGTCCCTTCAGGAAGGTCAATCGCTTCCCTGCCAGGAGGTTTATCACCGATTGTTCCGCAAGATTGAGCAAATTAAAGAGACAATCTCCCAGTTGCAAGCTTTCAAAGGCAAACTGGTCAATCGGCTTCATTGTTGTGAAGATAACCTTAGCCGCTACGGTTCAACTACTCCCTATATTGTATTTAAAGAAAACCAGCATGAAACCAAAGAAAGCTCTGTGGGCTAGCATTTCAGGCACGGTACTGATAGCGATATGTTGCCTCACGCCTGTTTTGATCAGGACTTACGCAACTGGCACAAAATGCGGGCGGGGCTTCGCCCCACCACGCGGTAATTTAAATCAGACCAAACACATATAAACGTCTGGACGTTTTAGCTGCTGAATTAGATAATTAGAAAGTAAGTTGTGCTTGATTTTATAAATAGTTTGACCTGTTTGATAAGCTAAATTCTTCAATCTTAACCAAACCAACATAGCACAAGCAATATGATTTCGCTGAAGACGAGCTTTACGACATTGACATGATTCAATGCCAGTTAGTTGTTTTATTTCTCTGTGAAACTCCTCTATTTTCCAACGGATTTTACACACCTTTTGTACAACATCCGTAGAACTTTGAGACAAATCATTAGTTGCGACATAATCCGTTCTATCGGTAGAGACAGTAACCCGGAATAGTTTCACTTTTTTCTCGGAGGGGAATGCTTTAATTTTTATGATTTTACCACATTCTAATTCCTCATTACTCCATTGTAATAATTCAATATTTTATATTTTCTTTACCAAAAGTATCATCAACTAAACGATTAGTCTTTAAAGGACAATAATAAATTTTATCTAGGCTATCG
>NZ_KK073764.1:96809-99416 GCF_000582685.1 [Scytonema hofmanni] UTEX 2349 | reverse complement strand
CATGTTCATTCCCACTATATTGTCTTCGTACTATTTCTATTTCTTCAGAAAATCTTTTATCTACAACTGTGTCATCAAATATAATATAAGCATCCTCATCAGTCACAATCAGATTTTTCACGTTATCCCAAAGTAGACGAGGAGTTAACTTTTCATTCCCTTAAATAATAATTAATTCTATCATGACTAACATCTTCTAAGTGTTCTGCTAAATTAGTAATTGTATAGTTAATCTGACTACTAAGTAGATATTGACAATAATCTAGTTTCGTAAATCTCATATAAAATTATCAAGCAGCACTTATTAGATGTTTATTATTATCACACCTTAGCTAGTATAATAATATTTTTATTACTTATGATATTTGTAGTTAAGATTTGCGTTTTAAATATTGACAACTTGGTTGATACCGAAGGTGTGGCTTTGCGGCACTGAGACCAATTTTACCAGTCACAGGGATTGCAAGTATAAAAATTGACTAAGACATAACTTTATTCACGAAGAGTGTGATTCAAAGTTAGATGAGGAAAGGGTTTTACAGTTTTCTATGATCAATGTTGCGGCTGTGCCGCAACGAGACTTTTGTGCCAGTTGCGTAAGTCCTGAAAGTAACAAATAATCCAATTCAGCCAGTGTCAGCAACACAAGCTGAATTAGATGGAGTTGATGAAATACTGAGTCAGGAGAGCGGTGAAGTAGTAGAAACATCATCCATAGTATTTAGTACCGAACAGAAGCAAGATTTAATCACAACCCAAGCATCAGTTTTAGGGATTGAACTATCCGAAGTAGAAGTAGCTGACTTAGCATCAACTGTTGGAGATAAATTCACAGATTATGCAGAATTTATTCGAGAAGTAACTTCAGCAATTAAAACCTATGCCGACCATCACTATGATTCTTTAGAACAAAGCATAGAAAATACTCATGAAGATTTAAAAAATCATTTTACGTATCGAGAAAGACAACTCAATCAAAAGTTTGTAGAAGGTTTAGGCAATGTGAAAACGGCACTGTCGGTGAGCCAGTCAAACCTCAAAAGAACAAAAGCTACAATCCTCTCACATCTCAAAATCAAGGGTTCATAAACTTTATTTATTGATATTGGGACTGTGTTTTTTACCCCTACTGATTCAATTGTTGTGGAGTTTCCGACCTTTGACCCCCAGCCAGCAACGACAAAGGTTAATTGAACAGGGTTTCATCTGTAAAGGACATTGCAAGGATTAATTATGAAAAACAAAGCCAAAGTCCGCGACCACATATCAGGCTACGGTAAGCAAATAACCAAAGCTACAAATCAAAAGTTTGGCATCAACAATGCTTTGATTATCAAAGCCGTAAACGGAGACGAGAAAGCCCTCAAACAGATTGGCGATATGGGCAAGCTGGGGGAGAGACTAGCTACGTCTATGCCGCTTATCCGCGATAATCTTAAAGCCTATATCGAAGGCACCACTGAATACAACACAGCCCTAGCTGACATTTATAAAAGTGGTGGTAAAGGTGCGATCGCAATTGATAAAGCTGGGGGAGAATTAGCCCTGGAGAACACCCGTTACAACAACCTGATTTCAGAGTATAAAGCTAGTTTATTCGCCAAGCTGGAAGCCGAGAATCAACGTCACGATGATGCGCTGGATGTCATCGAATTGCAGGCTTGGATAGACACACAGATGGCTACAGTTAACGCCAAAGCTAGCCTTGAATCTATTTCAAATAAGCCATTCTTAGCGCAAATGAAAGCAGACGCGGATTATGAGGATAAAAAGATTAAACACTTGCTAGAGAATGGTTCAGACAGCGATTTAAGCCTGATTCCCAAAAAGCATTACTCAACAAACCCAGTAATTAAGCTTTGGAACAATATTAGAGATATTTTCAGTTAATTAAAAAGCCTCCAGACACAATTGGAACTGGAGGTACAAATAAACAATTCATTGGTTATTTCTATGATGCCCGAATTTGAATTAGGAGAAGATACCAACCAAGAATCAAATTATCCAATCCAAGAAGATACTGCATTTACTCCCGATGAAATCGAAGCTATTAAAGCCTACAAAGATAATCTCAACCGAAAACTAAGCAAAAATCGAAGTATCTTAAAGGGATTAGAAACAAGTTTTTGGGGAATTACTTCCTACAGTTTAGCCCGATTTTTGATTCTTACCAGTGGTACTCAGGGAATAGCATTAGCAATAGCATCAATCCTCCTAATCAATCAAATAACCAATAGAGAAGTATTTGATGAAATAAATATTAATCGTAAAGATGGACAATGGTCAGCTGACAATATGGGTAAACTTATCAAATTTGGATTCTCAACCTTAGTAACTGCATTTGTAATATGGAGTGCCTTGGGTAGTTTTTTGAATATTGTTAACTCATCAAAACAAACCTACAACCAATTGCAGGATACGGTTACGGCTTTCAATAAGCTACCCGAAGACAAGCAAAATGGATTTATTATTGTAGGTGGTTTACTCGCTTTAGCTGGTATCTACACGATTATTGACTCAAAAAGAAGATGAAAGTCTACTCAGGGTTAACAGTTATCGGGGTAACAATTGCTTTATCAAGTGCGATGTATTTAAGTCAGTCGAATC
>NZ_KK073764.1:47473-96709 GCF_000582685.1 [Scytonema hofmanni] UTEX 2349 | reverse complement strand
GATTATGGAGAGGTAAAATCATCCGAAAAAGTATCAGGAGAGATAAAAGAAATAGATGTATTGTTCACTCCTTCAGTCGAACAAGCCTCTAATTTACAAGTGCTAGGCTTGCTAGGAAGATTTGCCGAATATCCTGCAATATTAGAACCATTCCGCAATCCTGCCTCTACCGATGAAATATGCGATTGTATTCTAAAACTATTAGAAGTAAAGGGTGGATTGCGACGAGAAGCACTCGGCAAAGAAAATCCAACTCCAGGAGTCGGAAATACCCAAACTGTGGGTTCTGACTCCAACCATATCTGAACGCTTATTATCTAGCTTTAACGTTAACCAAAAAGAGGGATGGTTATCAGGAGTATATTTTTTAGGTGATGCCTTACGGACAGCAATTGTTGCCATACATCAATTACCGGAAACACCTTCTTACGTTGTGGTTGAGATTATTGGGAAGGGGAAGTGTGCAGTCACAAGCGATTGTTGAGTTGCAAGCGTTACCATTAAATCATCCATACCAGCAAGCAACACTCGAATTAGTTTACAACTTGCGCGAAAATTTGAGAATTAATCAAGAATTATCATCAGACGATCAGGAGTTAATTATGCGATTAGAACCACTTTACCAAAGAGATAAGGAACAAGCTATACAGTTCGGAAATAAACAAGGAGAACAACGTCTAATTATACGTCAACTCAATCGCCGTATTGGTGAAATTGATGCATCATTAATCGAGCGAGTTCAAGGATTATCTATTGAACAATTAGAGAATTTAGGAGAAGCATTATTAGACTTTTCTAGTGTTGCTGATTTATCAGCTTGGTTGAGCCAACAACTTCGATAAATAATCGATTAATCATGTTTAAAATACATCCCTCTCGTTTGTTGGGAGGGATTTTTTATATATCACTGAAGCTAATACTTCAATGTTCTGGTGGATGGGGACGCGGATCATCTCGCGCTTGTTTGTTTTCGTTCCTCATAGTGATATCGCAATTGATAGCAACAGCTATCGATATCAAGTAGATAGCATTGCTATCAGAATATCAGGAATTGGATGCACAGTACTAGCAACGCAGTCCGGAAGAAAGCAGCGCATATAATTTATCAATCTCGGTGCTTCATATGTGCTGACCCTACCGTCTAAAGCGATTGAGGTTAAGCGAACTTGCTTCATCTTCTCCAGCGTGCAGGTAATTGTCGATAGTAATTTTCCCGCTGGAATGTCCCAAAGTCTTAGTAATTACATGTATAGGAGTATTTTTAGCAGCGTGGGTGGCGTGGGAATGTCGCAGCCAGTGGGGAGAAGGTATGCGCGATAACCCAGCAGCAAGAGCAATCGATTTAATAATACGACGAATGTGCCGATCGCACACTGGCTCGTTCGTTTTTTGACTGATAAAAATGGGTTCAGTTTTATCACTCTTGCGCTGTCGGTTTTTGAGTAAATATTGATATAGTTCAACAGGAAGGCGCACGTCGCGTTCCTTATCCCCCTTGCCTATAACCTTAATATAAGGTAAACTCGACTGATTAAGATGAATCGCGCCCCAGGTGAGTGTAGCAACTTCGCCAACCCGAAACCCTCCACAGTAAAATAGCTCAAACACCAAGTAATTGCGCTGCGCTTGAATTTTCTTTTGGGGTGTTTTCGCGTCACTAATCGCTAAAATTGCTGCATCGCTCATCATCTCAATCTCGGTGACAGAAAGCGTTCTTTCCTTTATTTTCTTGCGTTCAGCAGGCACCTTTAATAACATCGCCGGGTTAGCACGTAGATATCCCACATCGCACGCATATCTAAGAAAACTTTTGAGCGATGCCAACCTTCGCCGTACCGATGCCCGTGCAATATGACATAACTTCTCCTTCTCTAGAAGGTAGTTTTTATACTCATCCACATCTTCTTTGGTGACGGCGTGCAAATTCAAATCATCCAAGTCAGGATAATCAACCCCCAACTTGTACTGCACAAAATGCATTACATCATTACGATAAGCACGCGCTGTTTGAAGCGATTCGCGAGAACCTAACCAACTGGTAAATAATTCGCTCGTTGTATTAGCCCCAGTAATTTTTACGTTGACTGTTGCCTGTACAACAGCATCAACAGTTGCCTGGATAAACGCTAACTGCTCCGGTGTAAGTAACGCGATCGCATCGGTTAAATCGGTATGCCTTACGAAGTCAATACTCGCATTGTCCATCACAAAACACCTCAATAATTCCACACAGCGTCCGCCCACTTATATAAATGTCCGATAAGTACCGTTCCCAGACATTTAAAATATATTGTACACCCAACGAGAGGGTGTATTTGTACACAGCGTCAAGTTTTTGTCAAGGTATGGGCAATGTTAATTTATATTGCACTTAAGGGATTTTTCCGTGGGGTTGAGTTAAACAATTTGATGAGTAGTGTGATTGATATTACAGGTTAATTTTGAGTATTTGAGTGTGAATATTCGACCGCACTCCCGAAGGAGTGCATTTAACTGTGGAGTTCCGAGGCTTTGTGTGCTAAGAAGGATGAAGAAGCAGAGGGCAAGTAAGCTGCAATGCACTCTAGTAGGTAATGCACAGGAGAATTTATGACACGTCCACCTAGTAGCAGAGGTACTTCAACAAACCAGCCCAAATCTAGAAACACTCCTCCCAAGAAAAGCTCTAGTGTATCAAAACAAGCTTCGTCAAATGGTGCAAGTACCAACGCGGTAGTTGATTCGACACATAAGGCTGCATTGGATGTAGAATCTGTTGCTGTACCGTTGTCCAATCAAGAAGCTCCTTTCTCGACGGTGCCATCGGACAAGGAAGAAGATTCAGAAGGAGTTGTTGCTACATCGCCATTGGATAAACCTGCTGCTGTGATGGTGCCTCTGCGTTTGATTGTTACTGCTTCCACGCAACCCAGGCGTTATTTTGACTCCAAAGCGATGGAATCTCTGGTGGCATCGGTGAAAAAAGACGGTATCCTCCAACCCTTGTTGCTAAGACCGTTGGGAGATGACAAGTTTGAAATAGTTGGTGGGGAAAGAAGGTTTAAAGCCGCACTTTCGTGCGGACTCAAGGAAGTACCCGCAGTTGTCAGGGAGATGACTGACACCGAGGTATTAGAATTTGCTCTAGCAGAAAATTTGCAACGAGAAGATTTAAATGCCATCGAGGAGACTGAAGCGATTCTAGATTTGTTGGCTTTGAAGCTTAAGAGCGATAGGTTCGGGGTTATTTCCTTACTCAATAGACTTGCTCGAATCAAACGCGGAGTTGCGTACAACGATGTACACGTCGAACGTTTAAATATAGTCGAAGAAGTGTTTACGGATATTGGCAAGATGTCCCGTGAATCATTTCGGGTGCATAGATTGCCGTTACTCAATTTGCTTTTTCGATATCTTATCCGCATTACGTAACGGGCAAATTGCCTACACCAAAGCACTTGAGATAGCCAAAGTTTCGGATGATGTTGAACGTGCAGACCTTCTTTCTGAGGCTCACGCCCAGAATCTAAGCGTGAGTCAAATTAAAAACAAGGTTTTAGCTATTAACCCACCATCGTCTGGGGACGAACTACAAGAGCGCATAGGAGTTGCTTACAAATTGGCAAAGAAATCCAAAGCGTGGGATAACCCAGAATTGCGTTCCAAGTTGCGGGATTTGTTGACACAAGTAGAGGAGTTGCTTTCACTATAATACATTGAAGTTATAGGGCAGAAGTCGAACCCCACATAGCTGATAAAAACAGCTTTGGGCAAGCGTTACTACTTTCTATTTTTGGTCAAATTATTCAGTTTAGTTAGGCTAGACCGAATATTGCCCGCTTCCTTCCTACTTTTTAGCCGCTTTTTTGCTTCCTTGATAACTTGCTTCATCACGGATTCTTTATCAAAGCAAGTTACGTAAAACGCTTCAAGCAATGTTTCGATTGTGACTTTTTCTCGGTTGCACAATTCGTCGAGTTCGTCTTTAATTGGAGTTTCTAACCGCACGGGTATTCTAGCGGCAATTTCTGGAAAGTTGGCGAGTAATTCTTCTAATCGCTTGAGTTCCGATACTTCAGTTGGGGGAAGTGCGATGGCATTCAACGTGTCATCAATCTTCTCTTGCTGCAATACATCAATACGTGGCTCCACGGTAGGTTGGGTTGCGCGATCGCGAATCTCATCTAATAGGCTCATGTCTAATTCCTAGTACTATAAATTACACTGCTAATGACGGAATAAGTTTTGCGTACTGTTCGGCTAATGTTGGTTTTAGTTTCTGTGCCAATACTGAAATTGGATATTCCAATCCCGGTTGTCCTAAGTCTGTTGGTGATACCCGTTGGTTGATTGCATTTTTATATACATCAGATTCGAGCAGGTGAGGTAGCATTAAGTCTTTTCCCACTATTTCACCCATGAGCGTGATACTGCTTTTAGTGGCTTTTGTTGGGTTTACACCCGTCCATTTGGCACGGAAGGGGACTACTCCCACGAGTGAGCCATAGGGTAAAGCTGGCTGAAATTCTTTGACTAGTTCGAGTGTTCGTACCAAAGACTGCACTCCTTTGACGTTTGCTTCTGCTGGGATAATCCACTTGTCACCAGCACCCAGAGAAGTTTGGGCAAGGTGCGATCGCTCTGGTGGTGGGTCTACAATTATTACCCCGAAATTATTGGCAATTGGCTGTAAGCGGTTTCTCAGGATAAACAAACTAATGCCGCTGGATGCAAGTTTATAATTTGCATTCTCTAAGCCGTCATCTGAAGGTATCAAAAATAAGTTGGTATTGCTGATGGTGCGGTTGTCAAGTTGGACATCTGGTACTGGTGCGATCGCATTCACAATTGGTGTTTTGTCTTCGCTTTGAGTGATTACTTCCAGCAAAGTGGGGGTATTTGGTTGCACCTTAACCCCTAGAAAACTTGTGAGTGATGACTGCGGGTCTGCATCAATGAATAGTACTGGGATACCTAACCGTCCTAGATATCGACCCAGCATTAAGGCGACAGTAGACTTGCCCTGTCCCCCTGCCAATCCCAAGGTGACGATTGTGGGAGTTGAGAAAAGTTCCATTTGAAAGATGGCATAAATTCCTTCTTGCACAATAATACTACTATATATCTGCACTTAAATACAATAAAGTAATTGTACTTTTGTACAAAAGATAATAGACATAAAATTGCGTATACATTATATAGTGGGATTGCGCTTTGGTAATGAATGAATGCTTTGATTATTGAGGGAAACGTTTTGGCAGCATTAGGGCAACGCTAACCGTATATATTCAAGCTGTTTCAGGCTTTTCTTGTAGTCGAATCCTACCGGACGTTCTTCAAGCTTTCCACACTCGAACTAAACATATCTGTAAAAATTGACATCACCGTGCGTGAGCGTATTTTGATATTCGTACTTACTCCCATCCCCGACTGCAAGGATATATTCCTTCCTGAAACCAACAACTGCTGAGTTTCAAGTTCCACCTTTGCGGGAAACCTGTAAAATGGATAAATCTGGTCGGGTGGTAATGCATCAGAACCAATCCACACGAGTTTACCCTTAATATCGCCAAATTCACTAAACGGGAACGAATCAATCCGCACATCAACCGTCATCCCCTCTTTCACGAACCCGATATCTTTGTTGGTGATGTAGACTTTGGCTACAAGTTTGTCACTGGGAACCACTTTCAAGATGGGTTCGCTTGATGTGACAACAAACCCTGGTGTGTGTGCTTTTAATTCAAAGATTGTACCATTAGCAGGCGCTTTTATTTCCTGATATTTCAGGTTCATTTTGGCTTGACTAATTTGACTGTCCGTCTCAGCTATCTTTTTATTATTTTCGACTATCCCTTTAGTAAATTGCGAGTCAATTTCAGCAATTTTCTTATTATTTTCTGCTATACTATTAAGCCAATCTCTACGGGAAACTGCTACAGTCGAATGTAATTTAGCAATTCCTTCTGCTATAGAAGCTCTTAAACGTGCTTTTTCTTGAGTAAGTTGGTCAATTTCACTTTGGGCATTTCTTACTTCCTCTTGTTGTTTGAAGTATTGAATTTTGGAAATACCCCCATCTTTCATTAAAGGGGTAATATTATCCAAGATACCCTGATTCATCTTCAGAGTGTCTTTGGTACTGACAAGTTTAATATCGGTTTGCTGAAATTGTCGTTTTAATTGGTCTATTTGTGAAGTTGCAGCTGTTATTCGTGTATCAAGTTCGGCTTGGTTGGATGAAATACGTTCTCGTTGTTCTAACGTCAGCTTACTTGCAGAACCTGCACCAGACAACTGGGTACGGTATACCTGATTTTCTGCTATTAGTGTAGCCCGACTTCTAGTTAAATCAAGTATTTCAGTTGGAATTTTTAACTTTGTGACATCAACAGAAGTGCTACCTTTTAATTCAGACTGATAAAATTGGTTTTCTTGTACTAACGAAGCACGAATTTTCTGCAAGGATTGCATCTGTGCAATGCTCGTTGTATTATCAAGTGTAAGCAAGCGTTCTCCAAGATGAACTTGCTTGCCATCAATAACAAATATTTGTTTAACTACCCCACCCACAGGTGCTTGTACATCTAGTGTTGCACCACTAGCTTCCAATTTACCAGTAGCAGATACTGCTTCTTCAATTAAGGCTAAATTTGCCCAAATTACAGTACCAGTAGTTACTGCCATCAAACTCCACAGGATTGCTCTTGACCATTTTCTTGGTTGTTTTAATATTACTGGTTGGTCAAATTTGGGTACGTAACGTGGTGCAGTATTGGGTGGTTTGGGTTGAATATCAGATGCTGGGGTTGATAGTTGTTCTAATTGTTGGATGGAAACCAACGAGGGTATTGACGAATGTGAGTTACCATTACCACTAGTATTATTCTTGTTAGTACCATTCCCATTGTGTGAAGATTTTTCGTTTCCATTTTTCCCGTTACCATTATCAGTATTCATAATTAGTTTGTGATTGGTAAATAGCTGTTAGCTGTTAGCTGTTAGCTGTTAAAATTTTATTATTAATCATTATTTTTGTCTATTAATTAATTAATTAATTAATTAATTATAGCTTTGTTAATTTTTTAATATTTTATTCATCAAATGCTAGCGAATTGAAACATTTGGTATAATTTTAATTATAAATATGTAGCCATCATTAATTAAAAAAAATGATGATTGCTGAACTTGTGTTTGTTGTTGGTTAGCAATTAGCTATTGACTTTAGTGATTGGCTGTTAGGCGATATAGCCTGTTGTCTGATAGCTATCAATTATGACACATGGATGAACAGAAAATGAAAGATTTTATAGAGTTGAAAGTTTGGCAGAAGAGTCATCAATTAGTACTCCAAGTTTATGAAGTTACTGCAAAATTTCCCAAACACGAATTATACGGTTTAACTAGTCAAATGCGACGAGCATCAGCCTCTATTCCTACTAATATAGCTTTATGTTGTGGGAGGGGAAGTGATGCCTCTAAAAGCTCGCTTTCTTCAAATGGCAATGGGTTCTGGTAGTGAATTGGAATATCAACTTATACTTGCTCATGATTTGGGTTTTCTCGATAAATTACAACACGATAAGTTGATGGACGAGCTAATAGAAACTAAACGAATGCTCAATTCTTTCATCCAAAAACTAAGATTTACTAACAAAACAATTAACAGCTAAAAGCTAATAGCTAACCGCTAACCGCCAGATGCCTCCTGTTGTTGGTAGAGACAGTAGTATAATCCTTTCATCCCCATTAATTCTGCATGAGTCCCTTGTTCCGTTACTTTCCCAGCACTCATCATCAGAATCACATCAGCATTCTGAATAGTTGGCAATCTGTGCGTGATAAACAATACTGTCCTTCCACGGAATGCTGCTGCCAGATTCAAACAAACTTGCCTTTCAGTGGCATAATCCAAAGCACTGGTAGCTTCATCTAGAATCAAAAGTGGTGGATTTTGCAATACAGTCCGTGCGATCGCTATTCTTTGTCTTTGTCCCCCAGATAATGCTGAACCCCTCTCCCCAACTCTAGTTTCGTAGCCATTGGGCAGATTCATGATAAAATCGTGAGCGCAAGCAATATGAGCTGCTTCGACAACTTCTTCTGGTGTAGCATCCGGGCAAGTTAAAGCAATATTTTCCTGGACAGTGGTATCGAACAAGAGGGTATCTTGCAGTACCATGCCAATTTGCTGACGCAGTGAGTACAATTCAACTTTGCTGATGTCGTACCCGTCAATTAAGATGCGTCCTGCATCAAGTTCGTAGAGACGTGGTAATAATTTAGTTAGGGTACTCTTACCAGCACCACTTTGTCCCACAACTCCCACAAACTTACCTTTAGGGATATCAAGATGAACGTTATTAAGTTGGGGGTTGGGAGATTTACCAAAGCTGAAGGTGACGTTTTCGTATTTGACTGTTCCCTTAATTGCTGGCATTGGTATATTATTACGTCCTGCAATTTCGCTTTCTTGGGGAGTATCCAGAATATCTGCAAGACGTTCTAAAGATAAAGCCGTTTCTTGGAAGTTCTGCCACAGTTGAATTAATCGCAGTAGGGGACTGGTGACATAACCTGCTATAATCCTGAAAGCGATTAATTGTCCTAATGTAATTTCTTGCTTCAATACCAGATAAGCACCAACCCACAATAAAAGTAAACTCGATAGTTTATTGAGGAAGTTACTGAGGGAACTGGCTGTATTAGAAGTTAATACGTTCTCAAAGCTAGCGCTAATATATTTACCGTAGCGTGTTTGCCATTGCCACCTAGAATTAAGTTCAATATTTTGTGCTTTGACTGTTTGTATTCCAGATACAACTTCTACCAGATATGATTGAGTTTCGGCATTACGTTCAGCTTTGGTGCGGGTTTGATTGCGAATAATTGGTGCAAATATAAATGTAATTAGCGCAAATAATGGTACAGTTGCTAGTGCTACTATTGTTAAGAGCCAACTGTAGAAGACCATCACCGCGATGTAGATAACCGAGAAAATCGCATCTAGCACTACAGTTAAGGCTGTACCTGTAAGGAAAGAGCGAATATTTTCTAGTTCATTGATGCGGGAGGAGATTTCACCAACTGGACGCTTTTCAAAGTAGCGTAGTGGTAATCTGAGTAGGTGGTCGATTACTTCACTACCTAAACTTAAATCAATGCGGTTGGTAGTATCGACAAACAGATTAGTACGCAACCAAGTGATAACACCCTCGATGACAGCCATTACAATTAACAGGCTACCCAACACGTTGAGGGTATTGATGCCATTTTGAATAATGACTTTATCAATAATTACTTGAGTAATGAGGGGGTTAGCTAACCCTAATAGTTGTACAAATAATGAAGCGATAAATACTTCTATTAAAACTGTCTTATGTTTCTTGATAGCTGGGAGAAACCAAGATAATCCAAACCGCTTTTTGGGTGTTTCTTTAGTAGGTTGTAAAAGTAAGACTTGTCCCTCTTCTCCCCAAGCTTCAACAAAATCGGCTGGCTTTTTACGGGTAATTCCCTGTTCTGGGATGGCAAAAACTAGTTCTTGTTCTGTGGCAAAGTAAATAATTGCAAAGCTGTCAAGCCAAGGTAGTAAAATAGGAGTTGGTAGCTTGGATATAGCAACAGCGGGAATGTTGACTAATTGCGACTTCAAACCCATCAACTCAGCAACACCACCGCAGAGTTCTATGGAGATTTTACCAGTGCGCTGGTAGTTGTTAACTAATGCTCGCTTCAATACATCACGTTTCCACGGCATTCCCCAGAGTTGACTGAGCATTTGGAAGCACGCTAAACTAGCATCAACTGGTCCTCGTCCATGAACGTAGGGATATTTGACTTGTTGTGCGTTGTTGCTTTCGGATGGTGCTTCTGGTTTTAGGGGTGCAAATGGGACGTTTTCCCAAGGATTTGTCTCAATCGAAATATCGGATTCGGTTGTAGTTACTGGTTGGGAAAATGATAATGTAGGGTATGTTAAGCCAACCAGACGAATTCCCTTACCCGTTGCTTGAATATTACCTGCATCGGTTGGGTTGATAGCATTTCCAACCTGATAATTATCACAAGTGCTGCTAACTAACCATAGCAGATTTGGATCTAGTTGTTGAAGTGGCGTTTTACCTGGTGGTAAGTTAAGTACAGTTGCGTGGTGAAGAGATGCGATGGCTAAAGATTTTAGATTATCTACAACTTTACCGCGACGTTCTAATTCTGCACTTAATAAGTCGTAGATTTCAATCAGAGTGCATTTGTTGCAAAATGCATTTTTTAGGATTGGTTCAAATTCAAGCAGTGCGAGAAAATCTGCTGCTTTAAGTGTAAGGCAAATTGATTCGGTTGATGCGATCGCTGTTTCACAAATAACTCCACGTACAATGGAAGCAGCACCGATAATTGCACCTGGTTCTAGTAATTCCAATGTTTCTGGAGCATCTGCACTTCTTGAGTAACCCAGCAACCTTGCTTTGCCTTGAAAGAGAATGTTAATTCTTGCTGGTAGGGTTTCTCGTGCCAGAATTGCTTGTCCCATTCTATAACGCAATGGTTCGAGTTTTGCGGCGATGCGCTCGATTGAAGTGGGATCAAGCCTGTCAAAGGGTGGAATGCTAGCAAGGAACTCTACAATGGTGGTAGTGCTTTCTATCATTGCGTTACTAAAACTGGAGTAGATGCACTTGGGAGTAGGGAATTATCGTTGGTGTTAAGCGAAATTGGTGTAATCTGTAGTTGTTCTGCTAACCATTGTTCAAATAAGTGATTGAGCAACATGGTGCGTGTAGTATCATCTAACTGTGCCGCAACTAATTTTTCCAACCGTATAATTACGTACCAATTCTCCAGTTTGATGGGTGTCCACAACTGTCCTGGTTGGGAGATGGAGAGTTTTTGTGCTATTGCAGGATGGGGTTGCGATAGTGGAACGGGTCCCAGCAGTCCTCCTGTTTGTGCTTCTTGTCCTTGTGAGTATTCTTTGGCACAGTCAGCAAAGCTTTGTTCTCCTGCTTTGATGCGGAAGTATAGTTCTTGTGCTATTTCTGCGTCTTGGATGCGGAGGAGGGAGTAGACGACTTTATCGAGTTGGGGTTTGTATTGGAGGAAGAGTGATTCTAGTTTGTTTCCCCAATTTGCTATTTTGAATTTTTCTACCCGCAGTTCCCTTGTTGCGATCGCTTCAAATTGTAGCTCTGTGATACACTGTTGTTGTAATGCTGCTTTTATGGCTTCAAGTGTAGTAAGCTTGTTCTGTTGACAGAATTGCTCTATAGAGTTGGCTTTCTCTTGGGGAGTTAATTCGATAGGGGCAATGGCTTTATTAACGATTAATTCGCGTTGAAACTGTGACAATAGTTGATACTCTGCCAACAGGTGTGGTAACTCTGTGGCTGATATTGTTTGGTTGCCAAGTTGGATGTGTGCCATAGCAATAAACTTCGGTAGAAGAGAGCAGCCTGAAATGTGCGAGTGTTGCTTTAAATACAAACTCACTGTTTAAGGATTGCTTAATATAATAAATACGGCAACCTTAAGGATACTTAAAAACACTGCTATTTATCAAAAGTGCGGTACGTGGGAATACGGTAGCACAGTGGAATAACTCAAAACATGAGTTTTTGAGAAGTGCAGGACTGTCGGAAGCTTGAAAAGCTATGTGTACTTCGACTCTATTTTACATCTGTAAATATTTCTACTTACATTTTGTCATACGTCTGTATTATAAAATCACCTTCAATAGTCGCGTCACACACGTTTACAGTAACCGGACAGTGACCAGACAGTTAATAAAATGACCAGACAATATTAGTGTAGAAAACGCGCTGTATGACCAGACATTTTTGATAAAAACACTCATCAGTGCGTCGGAATGTCCGGACGATTTATCGTACCAATTTTTCTTTCTAATTATTTGTCTGGCTTTATTAATTTGACATGTCAAAATAGTATTTCGACTGACAGATAATTAAAGAAGTAAATTTTTTTATCAAAAAACATATATATAAATTTTGGATAAAAATTTTCTAGCAGTGGAGTCTCTGTCGTCCGGTGTCTGGTTGAAGAGTCTTGTGATATGAATAATAGTGTACAGCAGACAGTTAATTATATTTGAATAACAAATTACCATAAATATTAACATGTATGGCGAACTGTCTACCGGACAGTGGTAATAAAACGCTCCTCAAGATATTAAATATTAACCAGACAGTTGTAATTGTATACCGGACTCTTTTACCCGACATATAACACGTAAATAGCTTTTTGGGCTGTTTACGTATTACAAAAGCTGTGGGATTTGTGATACTGATTCTCCACGATATTTATTGTCGCAGGTTGCCCAGATTGAGCGTATCCGAGTATTATCTACCGAACAATTAGAAGCGTTGGGGGAAGAATTTTTAAGTTTTTCAAATGTATCCGATCTAGTTGCTTGGCTTGAGCAGAATGCAAGCAGTTAAGTAATCGTAGGTAAAATGTTGGGTTACGACGCATTGGAGATTATTAGTTAAATTTATAGATGGTTGTACGTCTTCACCCAACCTACGAATTGATGTGATTCTACTTATCATTAAAATCTATCAAACATGCTGACTTTATCAAATAATGATAGTTCGTAGCTCATCCTAAATTTACCATCTGGCAAATAACCAATATCAAGAGGTAAGCTATCAATACAGTTACATAATTTAATAATCCACTCCTCTAAAGCACTGTTCGTCAGTAGATGTGGTTTGTAAGAAAAGTTTAAGTAAAAGCGACCATCTGAAACATTTATTTTTATTTCATCATATACTAATTTATTTTGGAGGTTTTCTTGTAGAATTAGTCCATTTTTTGTAATTTTAATAACTTCCGAAATCAATTGTGTTATTTCGGGAACGTGTGTTGAATCAATGAAAAAGACATTAGAAATAACTTGATTTTCTCCCAGAATATACTTCTTCTTATCATCTGCATTTTGGAAATTATAAATATCTTCAGATTTACTCCATAATGCTTTTCTAATGCAAAAAGGGGGACTAATATCTAAATTATTACTATTATCACTAAAATCTTCATCATTATTAGAATATACTCCAAAAAACTCAATATTAGAAATAGAATCAAGAAGTAACCAGAATAAAGGAGTAAAAACGACAGGACTTCCCTTAAAATCAGCACTTATTAGTCTGACATCCATCATTTTAGAAATTGCCAAATTTTTCATCAAAGTAGGTGTGAATATAACTTTCTTTTGCGCTTTATAAATACCTACATATCCTCCGACAGCTTTTTCCCAAATTAAGTCTAAGTTTTCAGGTGTTTCCATGCTATTTTATTCTAAATTAATCATCTAAATTTTGAAAATCATCCAATTTACCAAGATATTCAGGGGTCGCATTTGGTACATATTTTGGCTTGCGAAGTCCCCACAAATTATTGTCTTTATCTTTGTAAATGTCAAATTCTTTTGCAGGACCTGGGAGAACTTCTTTTATCGTATGAGGGTCAATACCTTGTTTCTTTAACCACTTGTCGTCTAAGCCTTTTAAACCACCTACGGGTGCATCTGGGACATCAAAATCACCGCAACCCGCATTATGAACCAGAATCCCTAAATCAGAAACAAAGTAGGTATGGAATCCCTCAACCTTAAAATTATAAACCTCAAACTGTCCAGAGCGCTTTTCAATCTTATCAACATCAATAAAAGAGCCATCTTCAGTTTGCAATAAACTCCCTACTTGCAAATCCTTCGCTTCCACCCAACCCTTATCAGGTGTCCAGAAAGGATGTTCCCCAGTGGTAGAAATAACTTCCCCATCAACATACAAGTCAACCAGCGCAGTCGTTTCCCTAACAAAAGTGTCTAATACCTGCCGTGCTTCAATTTCCCCTGGTGTAGTTGGGTCATCTGCAATCACCCAATCCCCAACCTGAATATCCTCAATATTCTTGATACCCTCAGTAGTAAGGATTTCTGTACCTGCGACAAAGCACTTCCCGATTTGAGTTACTGTATTTTTAGTTGCCAGCAAACCATCAGTAGACTCAGCACTACCCTTAATCGCTTTATTAGCAGCGAAGAACTTCTTGACACCAAATAATGACCCAGCAAAAGGCACATAAGCCAGCAAGTTCCAAGCATCCTCGCGTTCAAACTTACCGTTATCTTGGTAGCTCTGGTAAAGGTTATAAGTAGCCTTAGCAGCATCATAAACATCAAGAGCATCCTGTGCCCTAGCCACCCATCTCAAAGGACCGATCGCAGTTTTTGCCCAAGTAGCAGCCTGCATTCCTGTCAAGAACGAAACCCCAATGCCCGTAACATTACCAGCGTTGTACAACATGGCATGTTTCGGTTCAATCTTCTTACCAGTGGTTGCTTCGTAAACATCGGTTAAGAAACCACCCGATACACCACTAGCAAAACCCGCACCCCATTCACCAAACATCCCCAGAATTTCTTCACCACTCGCACCAGTTGCCGCAGCACCAGCTATATATCCAACCCCTGCACCTACACCACCACTAGCCGCTCCAACTCCTATGAGGGTGGTTGCAAATTGTATCGCCCCCAGCACCTCTCCCAAGGTAAAATAGCCAGTGGGGTCGGTATACCTCACCGGATTAGCATGAGCATACTGATAATCATGCTGGCTGTAAGGGTCATTTAAAGTACCTGCATAAGCATCCTTCGAGATAAATCTACCCAAGTTCGGATCGTAATACCTAGCCCGCAGGTAATCCAACCCAGTTGAACTATCCCTTTGTTCTCCTGCAAACTGGAAGGAATTACCAAAAGTACCATCACTATTCAACAACACCCCAAAAGCATCGTAGGTGTAACGGTCAGTTATCAAACCAACATTATCCGTAATTACCCTAGTGGAACCCAGTCCATCGGTGTGGTAGAATCCTTCCTTGTTATCTCGACGCGACCTAACCAATCCCACACCCTGAGTATAATCAGCCGTAACTTGTCCGTTGGTGCCATACTCCATCAATACTTCCGGCAAATCCCAAATTGGAGCCGTTAAGTAGTTGGTTCTTACACCATCCGCAATTGTTGCTACCCGACTACCAAAAGCATCGTAGATATACTGTTGTTGAGAAGTACCAGAGGAAGTTGAACTATTTACCCCAATCAGGCGATTTTCACCATCATTAATCCAATCGTAGGTAATAGTTTGAGTGCCATCCGACCGACGCTTGAGGGAACCGTTATTATCGTAGGTAAAGTTTGTTACCTTCGTCCCTTGGGTTGTATCCTTAAGACGGTTGTTGCGGTCATAGGTGTAGCTAGTTAACCCTGAAAGCGAATCGGTTTTGCTGAGACGATTTCCAACCAAGTCATAGTCATAGCCGATTGTTCGGTTGCCTGCTGCTGGATCGGTAATCTTTTCTTCGGTCAACCGATTCAGAGTATCGTAAGTATAATCAACAATGCGACCTGAATGTTCTTCTACTTTATTGCGGTTGCCAACTGCATCGAGGGTGTATTTAAAGTCGGAGAATATTGTACCAGTGACATTTTTCGTCGTTACCTGCGTTAAGCGATCGCGTGTATCATATTGCCGCGATTCCAGCGAACCATTGGCAAGTTTAGTTTGGGTGAGATTTCCTACTTTGTCGTAATCGTAATCTGCTAGGAGTCGCGTCCCATCTTTAACAGTATCCAAACGATTTAGCTTATCGTAACCGTAGCTAGTGGTTCCTGCTTCTGTTGTCAAAGATGTAACATTGCTTAACAAATCGTAGCCGTAGTTGACAAATTGTTGATCGGGTTGAATAATTTTCGATAGGCGATCGCGCTGGTCATAGTTATACTGTGTTACGCCGCGTCCGTCGGTCACTGTCTTCAATTGCGACGAAACTGGATCGTAAGTGTAAGAGACTGTCGAAACTCTGGGGTCTGTAAAGGTCTTTTGCTTGAGGCGACCTATGGAATCGTAGCTATAGTTAATAGTGTTGCCATTGAAATCTTTTTGACTACTGACTTGTCCAAACTTATCGTAGACAGTTTGGTTCTGCTGACCCATCGGCAAAATTGTTGCCGTTAAGCGATAAAAGTCATCATACTCATACTGAGTAATATTTTGATTTGCATCTTGAGTTTGAGTTAACAAACCAAGATTATTGTAGGTATATTTTGTTTTTGCTTGATTAGCTTGTTCAACTTGAGTCAGTTGACTGAGATTGTCGTAGGTGTACTTAGTGGTATTTAAATTCTCGTCTGTAACACTAGTGACTCGGCTAAATTGGTCATAGCCCATTGAAACTTTATCGCCGTTATTGAAGAGAGTTTCTACCTGCTGGGCATATTCATCGTATTTGTAACGAGTAGAGTGACCAAGGGCATCAGTGACTTTGACTAGATTCTTACGTTGATCGTATTCAAACTCTGTTCGTTGATTCAGAGCGTTAATGACTGCGCTTACTTGACTGTAAGCATCGTATTCGTAAGTTGTAGTTTGGTTGAGTTCATTTGTTTCAGTTTTGACCCGTCCCAACTCGTCATAGCTTACTTGATAATGAGAGTTATCGAAGAAAACTGTTTCTTTAAGACGCGCCTTATCATCGTAAACATAATGCGTGTAGTGTTGTTCTCGCGGTCTGTCACACTCACAAAATCGCCTTTTCATATTGGGGATAGCGATGAAAGTGCGTGTTAGTACTGAAGATGCTAGGGATTTCGGAAAACAATCCTGGGTTGCAGCTTCTCAGAGAATATTGGAATGATGACCCGGCATTGCAGATGGTGATTAAGAAATTGCTTGTGAAGTTTCCGCAGTGGGGGATTGCGGTTGTGGATGGAGAATTAGTTAAGGGTAATGGGTAGTGAATACGTGATTGATGATGAGGTTGCACAATTGCAGTAGCATCTACCAACTGGTCAGCATCTATATAAATTCAAATCTGAGATATGCGTGCAGATTTGCAATCCTTTGCATAACTTCCGCAGATAAAACTGGTCCACCTAAAAAACCAGCATTAATCCAGTAGCAATGGAACACAGCTGTCAGTGAACAATGGTTAATAAGTTTAATCAACTGTGACTGAACCCGTTCCAACTTCTCTAATAGAAATATCAAATGCTTCTCTGAAGAAGTAGTAATTATTTGTCTTTGTGACGACAAAGCCCAAATATTTTCTTGTTTATCAATAAAAACTGAATTAATTTCCGTGCTACAATTTCCAGATTTTATAAAGTCTGGTTGGATTTTCAATAATTCAGTAATATTTATTGAATCTAAATAATTACTTGATAAAGTAAAAATAGCATAAGTATCAGTACAGTTTTCATTTTCTCTTAACCCTGCATCTTTCCATAAAATACTCATAGTAAACCTTTAGTCTTCTAAGCTTCGATTGTAAAAAGATAAGTATGCTTTTAAATTTGCAATTCTTCGCAAATAAGTAGGAGTCAGTATTGGACCATTAGGTATTTTAATTGTTTTCCAAACAACATTAAAATAAGCTGTTACTGCCGAACTATTTAAAATTTCTATGAGATCATTATGTTTGAATTCAAGTTGATATAGTAAATAGTCAAGGTGCTTCTCTAAACTAGATGTATTTAGCTTATTTTTTGAAGATATTAGCCATATTCCCTCTCTATCTCCTTTTTTTTGACGAATAGAACTTGGTTCAATTTGAAGCAGAGAGGTGATTATATCTGGTTGAGGTATATCTCCAATGATACCAAAAACGACATAGGCTGTGATACCGTTTATATCTCCTTCAACAGATTTAAATTCCGAATATTTATTCATGTATTTTACCTGTTAACACAATCTTTCAGATATTATTTATTACCCCACTCATTTAAGGCATTACCTAAAACTTCAACGAGTTCTCCATTTTGCATTTGAAGGATATCACCTTTCTCCAAGCTTACACTATCTCCATCAATTGTTTGCACATTTTTACCCGATCCATAATAAACTCCAACATTAAAGTTGCCAGGAAGACCTGAAGAAATTTTCATATCTTCTATTGCATCACCTAAATCATTACGATCCATACCAATTTGTTTGGCAATTTTGTTTGGAATAGTAGCTTGCGTTCCTTGCGGCGATATCCAAACGTCCGGGATCTTTGATGAGGCTGTAAAGAGGTAACTAATTAAGTCATTTATATCATGACTTGAGTGACCTGTATGATTACTAACTGTAGGTTGTGAATCCTTGCTAAATCCACCTAAAGTTTCTGGAGCCCATGTATTTCTCCAGGTGAGCAGTCCATCTAGTATAGTCCTCGGTCGTTCATCTTCGCCAAATCCCCTAAGCTGTTCTGGGTGATAAGATTTTGTCACTATTACATAAGCGGTCACTGCCAAACGTGTTTCTATAGAGAAAGCGAGAGCCTGCTCTGAAGCTGTAAATGAAAGCCCACTAGGATCAATAAAGTTGACTGGGTTGAGGTTGCCATAAAAATACTTGTGCAACGTCATTGGCTCACTCAGCCTGCCTTCATAAGTATCTCTTCTTGTAAATCTCCCCGAATTAGTGTCGTAATATCGTTGCCTTAAGTAGTAATCACCAAGGTTCTGGTCATACTGCTCTCCAGCAAACAGGTATTTATTCTCTACACCACCTGTTGAATTCAGCAGTTTCCCAAACGCATCATAATTATACGTAGTAACAACACTACCCTGAGCATCGGTCAGTATCCGCGTACTACCCAACCCATCAACGTGGTAGAAAGTGCGATCGTTAGCCTTCTCCTGAGCAATCAAATCATTACCGTAAACATACTCCTTGAGCACAGCACCATTCGGAGAATATTCTTCCAAAACCTGTGCATACGGTTGTATTTCATCAATCAAGTAACGCGTTTCAATACCATCAACAGTTGCAGCAACCCGAATACCCCTATCGTTATATCGATACTGCATCTGTTCTTGAACAACACCACCAGCATCTTTAACCCTTGCAGCAATCAACCGATTTTCATAATCCCAAGTGTACTCAGTTGTAATGCCATTTTTGGTTTTCGTTAACGTGTTGCCATTATTATCGTAGGTATAATTTGCAACGATTTGTTGATTAACAGTCTCATCTAATAATCGGTCATTGGCATCATAGACGTAATCTGTAACCGTTGTCGCATCGTTGACCATTTCAGTCTTAGTTTTACGATTGCCTACTTTGTCGTAGGTATAACCGTACAACCGATTTCCATTAATCGCATCAGTAATTTTTTCTTGAGTCAACCGATACAGGTCATCGTAAGTATAATCAACGCTACGACCATTGTGTTCAACGACTTTGGTGCGGTTGCCTACTTTGTCCAGGGTATAACTGTAGCTAGAGAGAATGGTGTCACCCTTATGATTTTCCAAATACTTCAATCGATTGAGGTCATCATAAGAGCGAATTTCTTGCGTGCCATTAGCAAAGGTAGTACGTACCAAGTTATTGACTGCATCGTAATCATAATCTGCGGTTACAACAGAATTCTCAATTACTTGGTCAAGACGGTTACGAACATCAAAGGTGTAGTTTACTGTGCCAGATGCGGTAGTAACAGAAGTGCGATTACTTGCTACATCATAGGTGTACTCAATCTTGCGTCCATCCGGGTCAGTACGTTTTGTCAAGCGATCGCGCACGTCATAATCATAATCATAGGTTGCAGTCGTTTGACCCGAAACGTCAATAAATGTGACGATATTTTGCAAACCAACTTGTGTATATGCATAACTAACCTTCGATCCATCCTGGAACTGCTTAGAAGTCATCCAGTTCATCGGGTCATAATTGTAAGTAGTAATGTTGCGGTTAAAGTCTGTGTATGTTTTCAAGTTGCCGACAGCATCATAAACAGTATCAGAACGCTGATCAAGTGGTAAAATCGTAGCAGTCCGGCGACCAACTCTGTCATATTCATAGCTGGTACGGTGGTCGTTAGCATCCTCCATCCAAATCAGGTTGCCAACTTCGTTATACCCGTACTCAGTCCAATCCTGAAGCGCATTCTTCACCCCAGTCAAGCGACCCAAATCATCATAGCGATATTCAGTGCGCTTGCTGTTCTGGTCAGTCATAGCAATGCGCCGACCTAAGTTATCGTATTCACTGGTGGTGTATGTCTTGTCGTTAAACTCGGTTTTTGTTAACCGCCCTAAATCATCATACTTATATGTAGTGGTATGGTTGAGCGCATCAGTTTGGGAAAGCTGTTGCCCTACTTGATCGTATTTATAAGTAGTTCTGGGATTATCATCCAGTGTATTGGGTGTGTTATCGGCATAAATTATCTCAGTTTGCCGACCATCAGCATCGTAGCGAACCTCTGTACGATTGCCGCGCTCATCAATCTGCGCTTTAACTAAGCCATCGTCGTAATAGACAGTTTCCGTCTTGGGATTGTCCCATAGTTCCGGTGAGAGATTTGGGTTATCTAGCGTATTATCTGGAAGAACAGTATATCTTAAGCGACCTATTTTGTCATAAACAAAGCGCGTTTCCCGTCCAGCTTTATCAATGGTTGCAATTGTACGCCCAGCTTCATCGTAGCGGCTGATTTCTCGCGGGTTGTCATTAGGATTATCAGGGGTGTTGTCTGCGTAGATGGTTGCAATCAACTGACCTTTGTCGTCGTATTTATACTCAGTTCGGTGCTGGAGCGCATCAATGACCGCAGTTTGATGCCCAAGTTTGTCATATTCATAAGTGGTAGTATGATTTTCCGCATCGGTCATCGTTTTCATTCGACCGTTGTCATCATACGTCCACGTTGTCAACAACTCTCGTACCTGACCATTGGTGAGAGTCATTTGACGAGTTTCAGTCAGCTTGTCACCGTTGGCGTTGTAAGTATAATTCGTAACATTACTCAACGCATCTGTAACGCTAATAACATTGCCATTGTCATCGTAATCAAATGCCGTGACTTTACCATTAGCATCTTTAACAGACCGGAGTTGACCTCTGAGGTCGTAAGTATAATTATTAGTGTGACTAAGAGCATCAGTAGTTGAACGGAGATTGCCACTTGTGCTGTAGACATTAGTGGTCGTGCGACCCAAGGCATCAGTCTCCGTCAACAAGCGGCTCTTATCGCCGTATGTGTAGCGTGTAATGTTACCTAATGCATCTTCTTGAGTTAGCTGATTGCCTTGACTGTCGTAAGTGTATTTAGTAGTAAAACCATTTAGACCAGAGCGGTCTGAAATGACGGTTTCTTCCAAAACATAGTTGTTATCATCGTACTTACGCTTGGTAATTTGACCTTCAGCATCAATTTCAGTAAGGATGTTACCGCGAGAGTCATATTCATAAACTGTGGCATGACCGAGTTGGTCTAGTATAGTCTGCCTGGAGTTATTCGGGTCATACGACATCTCAACGGCTTTACCGTTGACATCGATAATTTCCTTCAAGCGACCATCCGAGCCGTACTCATTCCGTACCCCAGTTCTGCCCAAGGGGTCGATGATTTTGTCGAGATAATGTTTCCGAGTAGTGTTATACGTAATGCGAGTCGTATTCTTCTCGCGGTCTGTCACACTCACCAAATCCCCAAATTCATCATACTCATAGCGGATAAGTTCGCCCATTGGGTCTTTCACCGACTTAATCCGACCACTCGCATCCCGCTCAAATGTAATCTTCTGACCAGTAGAGCTAGTAATCGCATCATCCGTATAAGTCAACTTATTACCATTGGTATCAGTAACCGTCAGCAAATCCCCAGTCGAAGCATCAATCTCATAAACAACCCCCTCTTTCGTCGTCAGCACATAAACGCTACCAAAATTGACATCTGCCGGATTATAAGGTACACCACCATTCAAGCCAACGTACTCACTAGTACCAGCCTTATGAAGAATCCGTGCATCTTTCACCGTCAAGGTACTAGTTACACCTTTATCGCCTACAAATGCTGGTCTGTACACATACGGATCGCTATCAATCTCATTTGAACCACCAAGATTTGCCAATAACCTAAACTGTGGATCAATCGTCGGTTTAAAAGTAAACGCTTGTCTCTGTCCACCAGGCAGTGTAATATAAACTTTCGTACCATCTTTGAACGCACTTTGATAGCCGATTAACTGGTCTTCCTCGCTTGGAGTCCGCAACGAAGTTCTCAAATCAGTATCCCGGAACTCCATCCGCCAACCATACCCAAAATCATCAGTGGTATTGGAAGTCAGCGTGTCATAGGTGCGAGTCAGCGTAATAGGTATCCCTGTTACTGGCACAGTCAAATCAGTAAACGACAACCGGAAATTACCCAGTTTCAACTCACCTGCAACATCAACAACTTGCTCAGAGTACGAAATATGACCGCCATTATCAGCAACTTCCAACCGCAAAATATAAGAATCGTTTTGCAATAAAGAGGGGTCAAACTGATATTTAGCATCAAGCAAGGCATTATTAACAACAGTCGGATTATCATTACGCCATACTTCCTTAAACTCACCACCATTAACAGGTGCAACCAATAGGCGATAATAATCCAACTGACCATCATCCGTAATAGTCGCCTTAATCTTACTTGGTGCAGTCACAAAACCATCAGTCACACCAACCAAGTTGAAATTAACAATTGGCGCACTCACATCGTTAGTATCAACTACTACTACATTGAAAGTGCTTTGTCCGACATTGCCAGCAGTGTCAGTGGCGATCGCGCGAGCGTTAATTGTTCCTGCAACTGTCGGAGTAAATGTTGCCAAACCATTAGCATCAATTACTACAGGAGAATTGTTAATTAGCAGTTGCAACCCAGCCACCTTAACATTATCAGTAGCCCGTGCCTGGAACGTGACCGACTCCCCAAGATTTACAGTATCGTAAGTAGCAATCAGGGAAACCTTTGGTGCAACAGTATCACCTGCTACAACCAAGTTATACGGCTGCTGCTTAGTACCGCCATTTCCATCACTAACCGTCAGCACAATATTATGCGTGCCAACATTGCTGGTTGTGGGAGTCCAACGCAACCTTCCCAATGCATCGATGGTCATTCCCTTATTGAGGGAAACTTGGTCGAGGGTATAAGTTAGGCGATCCGAGTCTGGGTCAACCGCAACTACATCATAGCTGTAAGCACTGCCGGGAGTTGTAGTTGTAACAGGATTCGAGTTAATTACGGGAGCGTTATTAGCTCGTGCAGTCAGGGTAAAGCGCTGTGCAGCAGCCAAACCACCTTTATCAACCGCACCCACAACAACTTGGTAATTCCCAGCGACAGGATTTGTCCAAGTCAGCAAACCAGTGGTGGCATTAATGCTCATCCCCGTTGGTACAGGAGAAGGAGATAACAATTGATAAGTCAGCGTATCACCAGCATCCGAGTCTTTTGCAACAACTTGGTATTTATAAGTACTGCCAAGCGCAGCAACAGACACGGGGGTAGAGGTAATTAATGGTGCATTGTTAATAGCCGTTGCACCCACCGTTAGGGTGTATGTCTGCGTAGAAGTTGCACCTTGGGTATCGTTTGCTATAACTTCAACGGTTTGAGAACCAATTTGTGTTGGTGTCCATTGAATCTTACCTTGAGCATCAATAGTCATACCTACCGGACGGCGACCCAAACTGTAGGCGATCGCGTCGTTTTCAGGGTCAGTTGCAACTACCGTGTAGGTATATTGTTGATTTAGTGCTGAAGACGTTACAGGAGTGGAGACTATTTGTGGTGTTTGGTTGACACCAGTAACAGTAAGCGTAAATTCTTGACCAACGAATGCACCGTAGGCATCAGTTAGCTGCACAGCCACCGTATGTTCGCCAATTTGGTCGGCACGCGGTTTCCAACGCAATGCTCCGGTATTGGCATCAATTACCATGCCTTCTGGTTTTTTGTCAAGACTCCACAGTAACAAATCGCCGTCGGAGTCAATACCAGTAATATTGTACTGATACTCTCGGTCTAAATTGGTAATCAGGTTGGGAACAGAAGTAATACTGGGCGCAGAATTGCTTCTTACAGTAGTACTGACAACATCAATATTAAAAGTTTGGGGAGTAAACCCACCCCGACCGTCACCAACTTTAACAGTGACGGGAATAGCACCGAGTTGGTTGAACTTAGGACTCCAGGAGATTATACCCTTGCTGTCAATGGTCATCCCCGTTGGAGAATTTTCTAAGGTGTAGGTGAGAGGGTCGTTATCGAGGTCGTTTGCCTGGACAGCGTACAGGTAGGTTTGACCCAAGGCAATGCTCTTACGTGGTTGGGAGGTGATGGTAGGTGAGGAGTTGGCAGGAGTAGCAGTGGAGGGGAGAACATTGATACCAAAAGGCAAATTATTCTTGCCTCCGCGTCCGTCCGAGATGGTGATAGTAAAAGTGTTACTACCTTCAGTACCAGCTTGCGGTGTCCAGGTAAACAAGCCAGTATTCTTGTCAATAAAAGCACCGCTTGTTGTTGGGGCAAGGCTATAACTGATGGAATCACCATCGGCATCTTGGGTTGTAAACTTATACTGGTAAGTTTGCCCAACAAAGGCACGGTTTACGGAGACAAACCCAGACGTAAATACTGGTGCGTTATTTAACGGAGATACCTTGAGTTTGAAGGATTGTAGGTCTACTCCGCCGTTAGAGTCCCTAACGCGCAGCAACACATCCTGTTCTCCAACTTGGTTAGCGGTGGGTTTCCAAACAACAATTCCTGTTGCCGAATCCACTACCATGCCATCAGGTTTTACCACAAGGTCATAAGTAAGAGCATCTCCGTTCAAGTCTGTAACAACGGGTTCGTAAACAAACGGACGCCCAACCATCACATCAATTGGTGGTGTGCTGAGAAAATCGGGCGGTACGTTTTCAGCAAGCCCAATAATATTGGCAAAGTTTATATCTTTTGCTAAGAGATTACTGCCAACGGTGATGTTGTGGGTGTAGCTGCCGTTAGGGAATGTCTGCGTCCAGCCTTGTCTCGTCTCTTGTGCAATCGTATAATTACCAGGGTCAAGCGTTAAAGAATAGTTGCCTTGGTTATCTGTGCGGGTGAAAAGTTCTTCTGGGTCGCGCTGGCGATTACCATTTTGATCGGCGTAGACAACTGTGCCTGCTAGAGGTTTGAGATTGCGCCCCATAGTAACTTTTACGTTGTCTATCCCCCAACTTTCGCTGTCATAAAAAGATGTAGTACCTTCTCCAGAGAAATTAAGTTTTAGCAATTCTGCTGAGTGAGCAAATGTATACGATAAGTTGTATACAGCACTAGGATAATACCCAAGAGTGTCAACTTCTGATGCTCCTGTTTTGGTCTCACCAATTATTGGTTCCTCTCCAGGTTTAATCTGGTTGGGGTACACCTGATTCCAATAGTTACCAAAAGCTGTATACAAAATTGGTGTAGGATTGCCGTCTACACTCAGTTTCCATAGGTCTGGCTGATAACCGCCATAGCCGAAGCCATCCCACGAATTGATGATGTACAAATCGAAGGAAACGGTGACAGTATCGTGAGTCTGTAAGTTATTGAGCGTCAAACTCGTACCTTGGTTCTCAGTACCATCATTTGGACCTCCATACTGTCCGAGGAATTTTCGCCCCGTTGGAGTTACATCTCGCTTAACATTCGACCATTCGGTCAGTAAACTTGTATCGCTCTCAAAATTCTGGAAATATACAGTTTCAGTTGGCGGTAATTCGTTACCTACATACACTTTGCCTGTAATTTTACCAGGGGCAATACCATCACTGACATTTAGCCTAAAAGTCTGAGTATCGACCCCCCCACGAGTATCCTGCACCCGCACGGTTACGTCTCGCTGACCTACCACAGGTGTATTCCAGCTTATTATGCCTGTGTTGGCATCAATTGTCATGCTTTGGGGGGCACTCACCAATGAATATTTCAGCGAGTCGTTATCTGAGTCAAGGGCTTTGACATCATAGGTATAGTATGAAGACGTATAGGCAACAGTAATCGGATCGCTGACGATAACTGGTGAGTTATTGCCCGGTTCCGGACGCACGCGAATCTTAAAGTTTTGTTCAGCCTTACCCCCTCGTCCATCTCTTACGTCCAGTCGAACGCGGTAAGTACTCGTCCCATCCAAATCCAAGTTCCCTTTTTCTCCTGTACCAGGCATTACCACAAACTTATTGCCAGAGAAAGTAGGGGTTGGATTAACACTAACTTGGCTAGGAACAACTTTAAAATTGTAGTCAACAAGAGTACTGGAAGAACCGCGTACTGCTAGAACATAGGTTCCTGCTTTTTCAGCAGTTACCTCAAAGTCGGGGCTAGTTGAAGTGGGTGTAGCAATTGCTGCGTTCGACGGTCCGTAAAGTACCCAGTTGGCATTAGTCCATTGCGGTGCAGTCAGGTCAAAGTTAAATTTTTGTCCGACATGAGCATAAAATTGGTAAAAGTCAACCTCAGCACCTGGGTCAAGCCGTCCGATTACGGGAGTATTTAAGATAAGGGTGGGTACTGTTTCCAAATCTACCAAGCGGAAATTGTAGCTACCCGTTGTATTATTATTACCACTAATCACTAAGCGGTAGTTGCCGCTATCCTTTAACAATAAGGGTTGATTGCTGTCAGCAAGGGTAGACAAAGTAATAATTTCTACACCATTGGGACTGTAAAGTTTAGCGGCAATATTGCTGTTACCAGTCAGACCGTCAAAAAACAATCGTTGACCGGGCGTACCATTAAAGGTATATATATCTTGTTTGCCTGCTGCGTTGATAGAACCAGGAACGGTACTGCCAAGGGTCAGGGTTTGGGGAGTTGTTACCCGGAATTGGAAGCTTTCCGTGGTGGTGGCATTGCTTTTACCACCTATCATCAAGGTGTAAGTACCATCCCCAGGTAGTTTGACTTCTAAATCGGAGCTACCAGATTGCTTGTTAAAGTTGCTTGCAACCAGTTGGTTGCCCGGTCCGTAAACTGCCCAACCAGTGCCGTTATTAGTGTTCCACTCCCCAAATAAGTCAAAATACAGATGTTGTCCCTTGGTGCCAGTGAATTTATACAGCTGCGCTTGGCTTGCTGGATATAGGCTTGATGACGTATTTGTATTTAAGGTCAGATTCGTAGAAAAAGCCAAGTCGAGGAGACGGAAGCTGTAGTTACCTGTGCTTCTTCCTTCTCCATCAAATACTACCCGGTAAGTGCCAGCCTCGTAGAGTGTAAATGGTTCCTGTTCTTGCGTTGTTTTGCGATTGTAAATAACAGCACCACTGGGACTGTAAATTTTAACTCCTAAAGTGTCAATTCCAGCCTGACTGTCGAAAAACATTCGCTGACCCACAGACCCTGTAAAAGTATACATGTCTTGCTCGCCCATTACACCGATGGAAGTTGTGTAAGTGCTGCCAACAGTTAATGAGGTAGGGGATGTCGGTGTTGCCACCATTTGGAATTGGTAGTTTGTTTGCCCGCTAGCAGCACCGTTGAGAGCAAGGATGTAAGTGCCACTAGCTGGTAGAGGGAGTTCTCTGTCTACACCACTGTCAGCACTGGTAATAATTTGATTCCCCGGTCCGTAAAGCGTCCAAGTGGATTTCGTACCAGTGTAATTATTTTCAAGATAGAGATTCTGAAGAGCTGTACCGCTAAATCTGTATAATTGTGTTTGATTAGCAGCAACAGTAATATTTTGCCTGCTACCGGAACTTAGTAAAGTAGCGACATCAGCATCAAAGAAGCGGAAGCTATATTGAGGAGTTGTTGTTTCACCAGGAGCGTCAACAATAATGCGGTAAGTACCGCTCTCAGCGAGGGTGAATAGCTCTTTATACTTAGAATCAAAGGGATTGAAAATCTCAAGTCCACTGGGAGAAAGCAATTTTATGCTCTCCTGACCACTAGTGATGCTATCAAAGAACAGATGCTTTCCAGCAGTGCCGTTAAACGTGTAGGTATCCTGTTCGCCTGCTTCGCTAATGCTACCACTGATTGTGGAACCCAAAGAGATGCTTGTTGTGGTTTGCACGGGTGTTACTACCCGGAACTGATAATCAGCTACGCTACCACCAATTCCAGTCAAAGCTAGCAGGTACTGACCAGCACTGGGCAAAGCTATTTCAAAGTCTTTATCCAAATCTTTGCGGGCAAGCTGCTGACCGGATGGACCGTAGAGAGTCCAAGTATTCGGTGTTGTTCCGGCAATGGAATCAAAGTATAAATATTGACCTGCCGTACCGTTGAAGCGATAGAGGTCTGTCCCAAATCCACCATTCGAGAAAGTATTATAAATATTTGTGTCTAAAGCAAGAGATGCAGCACCACTAGCAGAATTATCAAGTAAACGGAAGCTGACCGACGTATCACTGGCTTCTTTGCCACTGACAATTACATAGTAAATGCCGCTTTCATTCAGTGTGATAAATTCGCTATCAGATTGCGCTTGGGTGTTGAGAATTTGGCGACCGCTAGGAGTAAATAATCTAACAGTTGCGTTGGGGTTATTACTGTTAAGGGCATCGTAGAATAGTTGCTGACCGACTGTTCCGTTAAATTTATAGGAGTAAGCAGCCTTACCAGGATTTAAAGAAACATTGGTAACAGCATTCAAAGTTAAGTCAACAGCAGCCCCCAAGTCAATCAATTGATAGCGGTAGTCACCATTACCTTCCAAACGCAGGGTATAAGTTCCTGATTGCTGCAATTGAATTAGGTTGCTATCAGAAGCAGCATTAGTGGAAAAAACTTGATTATTGCTCGAATCAAGAAGACGGGCTGTTACTTGGTTTCCTAACTCCGCAGCAATCTGACTGTCAAAGTATACAAAAGTACCTGAAGATGCCGTGAAGGTATTGTTAACTGGCTGGGTTGTAGTAATGCTGCCAGAGCGTATTGTCCCCAAACCTGAGTTCGTTCCTGAAGGTAAAGAGATGTTATCTACCCGGAAGCTAAAGTTAACAGTGGTGCTTGCTGAACTGCTGCGTAGGGCTAAGATGTAAGTGCCGTTTGTAGGCAAGAATGCTTCAAAGTCATTACTCAATGCTGCCTGATTAGCTATAGAACCGTCTGGTGCGTACAGTACCCAGTCAGCGTTCTGTGTAGCCGTTAAGCTGTCAAATTTTAATCTTTGTCCTGCTGTACCATTGAAACTGTAATGCTTGGTTTCGTTAGTTGCCAAACTGTTAGCGATCGTCGTCGAGAGCGTTAAACTGGTTGCAGATGCTAAGTTGGCAAGGCGGAAACTGTAAGATCCAGTTGTGTCAGCATTGCCATCAAAGGTTAAACGGTAAGTCCCTGTTTCAGTGAGTAAAATAGGAGCACTGTCAGCACTGGCATTGCCACTCCATACTTCCACACCGCTGGCACTTGTCAGCTTAGTTGTAATATTGCTACTACCGCTTCTGGAGTCAAAATACAAACGCTGCCCACTAGTGGTGATGTCGAAAGTATAAACATCTTGTTCGCCGAGTCCGCTGATGTTATAGCTATATGTACTTCCCAAAGTTAGGGCAGTGGGGGAAGCTGTTGTAGGTACAACCTGAATCCTATAGTTAATTGCAGTTGTGGTACCATCCCCCCGCAGCATGAGGTAGTATGTTCCATTACTGGGCACTACTATTTCAAAGTCATCGCTGAGTGGCTTTGAATCAATAAGTTGGTTGCCCGGTCCATAAAGCAGCCAGGTAGCATTGCCAGATGCAATTTGGCTATCTAAATATAGGCGGTTTCCTGCATAGCCTGTAAATTGATATAAGTTAGTTGAAGACCCAGGATTCAGCGTACCAGTGGTGGACGTACTCGTTGACAAGGTGGTAGCAGCAGACAAATTACTGAGTCGGAAGCTGTAGCTGCCTGTAGTTTCTCCCGTACCTTCAACAATCAACTGATAACCACCAGTTTCTGGCAAAATAACTGGGTGACGCGCAGAATCTGAGGCAATCTTGGTATTAAAGACTTCAACTAACGACGGACTTACCAACCGTGCGTTAATATTGGGAGATTCCTGTAAGGCATCCAGAAATAACCTCGTATCAGCGTAGACTGAAAACGTGTAGATATCTTGTTCTCTTTTTTCTGCAATATTACTTGATACAGTGCTGCCCAGCGAGAGCGCTGTTGAAATTGCGTCGGGAGTAGTCACCCGAAATTGATAGTCAATTGGGCTATCGCTGTTACTCTGTATAGCTAAAGTATATGTGTTAATGGTTGGCAGCGTTATCTCTAAATCAGTATTTAAAGTGGCTGTGCGAATAACTTGATTGCTAGGACCGTATAGCGTCCAAGAAGCATTTGGGGAACCTAACAGAGAGTCCAAATACAGACGCTGGTTTGCCACTGTGGTTGACAACCGATACAAGTGGGTTTCTTTACCAGGGTCGAGTCGGTTAGTAATTGTATCTGTATCTAAGTTAATGGAAGTAGCAAGTGTTGCATTCAACAGGTTAAAGCTGTACGCACCCGTTGTTGCACCATCACCATCTATTACCAAACGGTAGACACCATCTTCTTCTAAACTGAACAGACTGGAATCGCTACCATCTAGTTTATAATTGGTGAAATACTTCTGCCTATCTCCACTGGGACTTATAAGAGTGGCATTTATTCCACTACTTGCAGATATTGTGTCTAAGTACAGCCGCTGTCCCCTAGTACCCGTGAAGGTATAGACATCTTGTTCACCTTTTTTAAGAATGCTGCTGCTAACGGTATTGGGATTGCTATTGGTTCCCAAAGTCAGCGGTGTAGGATTTGTGTCGTAGCTAATAATGCGGAAACTGTAGGGAATATTGTCGTTGTAATTACCCTTACCCCGCAAAACTAGAGTATACTGACCATCAGCAGGCAATTCTACCTCAAAATCACTCCAATCTTTGGAGGCAATCACTTGGTTGTTGGCGTCGTAAATAACCCAGTCCAAGTTGTTATTATCAGTTAAAGTGTCAAAGTACAACCTTTGACCTGCTTTGCCGTCCAAACGGTACGCATCATCTTCTGACCCTGGACTGAGTGTACCAGTAATGTTGCTGTCAAAAGTTGCAATTGGTACAGCATTGAAGTCAAGCAAGCTAAAACCATAGTCACCAGTAGCACCGGAAATAACCAAGTTATAGTTGCCAGTTTCAGTTAAGTTGATTACATCCTGATATTTTGTGTTGCTATCAATTAACTTTAAGCCACTGGGGCTATACAACTGCAATGTTTGAGACTCACTGCCAACTAAGGAATCAAAATAGATGCGCTCTCCTAATGCTCCACCAAAGGTAAATGTATCGCTTTCACCAGGATTGGCAATCCTCTCTATTACAGTATCGCCGAATACCTTCGTTTTGGTAGGTGTCCATTTGATCTCACCAGTGGTAGGGTCAACTGTCATGCCTTCTGGTCCCAGTGCCAAGCTGTAGGTTAGGTTATCGGCATCGGGGTCTGTGGCATCGGCATCGTATTTGTATTCAGTATTAATTGCCGCATCGACTACTGGGGTGGAAGTAAAAATTGGCGGTCGATTCGGCGGTGTGTCTATTACTGATAAGGTATAATTCTGCTGCGTTACACCACCGCGACCGTCGCTAACTTCGACTACAATTGATTGGTTGCCTTTGTTGCTAGCTACTGTGTTCCAGCTAATTAACCCAGTTGTGGCATCAATTATCATACCACTAGGAGAAGTTAGCAGTTTGTAGGTGAGAGTATCGCCCTGTGGGTCAGTTGCATTAACATCATAGCGGTATTGTTTACCGCCAATGATTTCAATAACGGGTTTGCTTTCAATTACTGGCTTTTGGTTGAGTTGTGCCAGTACCACTACATCGTAAGTAAACTGTTTTCCTTGCGGGTTGTAGAATAGTAAAGAACGCTGGTTAGTTACTCCAGCGGGATTGAGTTTACCAGAAGCAACCAGCTTGCTGAAATCGTAATAGGGAATGCCATCAGGTGTAACCCCATCTGGATTGCGTAGAATTACAGAGGGGTCGCTGATATTCTTAACTGCAACCAATAATGGTGCATCAACGCTGTAACTTCCAGTATTGCGGATAGCGATGTCTGCATACAAAGTCTTGGTATCTGCGTTGAAGCTGGTACTGTGGTATTCGGCGCGAAGGCTGTTGGAAACGTCACTTAGCAGGTTAAAATTGGGTGGTGTTCCTGGAGTAACTTCTGGTGCAAACGTGCTTTGTGTGGGGGAAAGCGTACCCGCAGGTGCAGCTTGGATGGCAAAGTCTGTAATCTTGACGTTGGTAGTTGTATCGCTGTCGTTGTTGACCAAGCGGAATATCAGCGTGGCATTAGTATCAGCTTTAATACCAGTAAGGTTAAGGCTAACGGTACGGGTTTGTGCGTTGTAAGTAGCACCAGCACCATTACCTACCGATTCACCTTCAGTTAAGTTAAAGAACGCATCTTTACCTTTGGCAACGGTATGTACTAAAGAATTGCCATTGGCATCAACTAATGCGACTTCAAATGCGTCGTTAATGGATTTGAGGTCGTTTAAATCAAAGGTGGGGTCAATCTTGAAGCTGAGAATTGATGGATTAGCAGGAATAACCAACGGGAAGCTACGTTGTGCGGTAAAATTAGTTTGTTCGGTGAGGGTAATTTGACTGCCGATAAGCAAACTCTGCGTGTTGCTGAGTCCACCCGCATCTTTAACAGAAAGTGTAAAGTTAAATAAACCCAGTTGATTAGAGTTAGGAGTACCGAAGACAGTCGCTGTACCATTACTGTTGTCGGTGAGAGTTAGCCAACTGGGTAAGTTTTTCGCACTTATTGTCCGCGTGTCAAGAGCATCTGGGTCGGTGGTAGCAATATTGTAAGTGAAAGTACTGCCAGAAGAAATGTTCGTGTTCGCAAGCGTACTGGTAAAGCTGGGTGCTTCATTGACGTTGGTAACGCTAATGGTAAATTCTTGGGTAGTGCTTACGTTCGACGCATCGGTACTGCGAACTGTAATGGTGTGTTGATTATTGCTTTCAAAATCAAGCAGCGTACCCGAAGCTACTTGCAGTTGATTGCCGACAATCTTAAAGCGTCCGCTTGCGTCGTTTGGTAGAGTATAAGTATAATTCCCCGTATTTGGGTTGTTGGTGTTCAACTGACCAATTACCGTTCCTATCGGGCTATTTTCGGCTATGGTGTTGCCTGTTAGGGTGATAGCAATTGGGTTGAGACGTTGGATGGTTGTGGAGAAAGTACTTTGGTTGCCAGCAGTATCAGTAGCGCTTGCTGTGAAGGAATTGTCTCCCATTACTAAGGGGACATTGGCAAAGGTAAATTTGCCTGTGCTATCTGAGGTTGTTACTCCCGACGTTTGTTGTAAAGTGACAGTAACGTTTGCCTGAGTTTGACCTACTAGGGTTACGGTGCTTTCCTTGGTTTTGCGATCGCCAATTACACCAGAGTCAGATGCTGGATCTAGGTTAAAGGTTGGTTGAGGGGGTGGAGTAGTGTCAAGGATAAAACCAAAACCCTCCTTGGATACCGACTGGAACTGTCCTTCGTTCCGTCTTGTTAATAGGTATAGAGCATATCCCCCATCTGGTAGCGAACTTCCGTTAATCGTCGAAAGCAAAGTGCGGTCAAAGGTAGTAACGCCATTTGATTGCAGATACGGCAAGATATTTACATAGTTGGCTTCAGGAGTGTTATTAAAGCCTGCTTTCCATTCATAAACTTCTTGGGGAGAAGGGACAGTGACCCTGATTGTTGGGTCAAATGTAATGAAGTCAGTGTTTGTAGTACCACCACCAGCAGTATCGTTAACTAAGGCAAATGAAGTGAACTTTGGTGGTTGGTAACTTAGGGAAGTAGAACCCGTGCTTTCATCGTATGAACCTGCGCTAAAACTCGACATAGACATCAGGTTGGTATTGGCACTTGTCAGCGGATCTGATTCGGAACTGCTGACTAACGGGCTATTTTTATTACTACCAGTGAGGATATCTTTTTCAGTTTTATTTTTTGAGTAACGTGGTTGTAGCGCAACGGGGGGAGTGTAGATTGGTTGGTTGAAAAGCGATGATTGTTCGTTGGTGTTTACTGGACGATTGTTGGGGTTAGTTGTAGTGTCGTTGGATGTATGCTGGTTGTTTAGGGGAGAAAATGGGTCGTAGTTACCGCTATTTTTGTTGTTGGTAGGTTTTGCTATATGAAGCAGGGATGGGCTTTCGGTTAGCGGTGCAGCAAGTGTTGCGTCATCAATAAGAGAGTTACCGAAGACACTGTTTGAAGATGTATTGTTGCTGCCAAGATTATCGGAACTAACCATGATGCGCTCCCCTTTGCCAGTAGTAAATATCTGTTGTTTGAACTGTTTTTAAATTTAGCTTTTAGCTTTTAGCTTTTAGCTTTTAGCTTTTAGCAATTAGGCTGAAATAAAACGGATAAATCCGAGGGTTTAAATAAAGATTAAAGTGTTTTTTTTACTTTCCATAAAAGCGATTAGCTAAAAGCGATTAGCTAACTGCTAATAGCTAACCGCTAATAGCTAACCGCTAACCGCTAACCGCTTTAGGCAACACCACTCATAGCAAATAAGTCTGGACTTACAACACTATCAGAATCTATATGCGGTAACTGTGGGAAGCTGTTTGTGGCTGTTTGTGCGAGAAAATGATTGTTGATAATATCTGTAAATGCTGCAAAGTCTGCTTGCCAGTTACCGATACAATCGTGCATATAAGCTAGTTTTTCTGATGCACTTTCACCATTGAGTGTATAACTAAAACTGCCGCTAAACATGACGATTGGTGTAGTAGTTTCGTCTGCTTGTCTAACAGTAGCTTCAGCGATACTGAGATATAAAGGAGCGCGTTCTAGTTGAAATACTAAGTTGATAGAAGCACGCATTGGAGAAGTTCCAATTGCTTGCCATGTACCAGCAGCAAGAAAGTTTGATGCGATATATCTTGATGCTGCATCTTGAGAATCTGGGAATGAAAGAAAGCCTCGAATATTAATACCAATTGCTTCGTATTCGAGGTTGGGAAGTGTTTGGGTGTATTTACGTGCCATTGCTGGAATTACCAGCTTTTCATATGTTTTATCAACCATTGCTTCTGAGAAGACAATGCGGTTTGGTTCTCCAACTATGACGATATTTTCTTCAAGCTCTATGCGTGAAAAGTTTTTGGAATTGACTGGTTGAGAAGCAAGTTTGATTTCTCCGTCAACAATACCTGCACCGCTAAAGAAGTCTATATTGATGGTTGATGTTGCTTGTTTTTTAGTAGCAAATACTATATCGATATTTAAACCAGATAATTGTTGATTCATAATTTTTCCTTTATTTGATAGATGCTTTTTGCTGTTGGTTAAATTAGCTCTTCGTTAAGTGGCACGCCAACTTTTACCGGATAATCAAATATCCGGTTTAATATTTCTGGTGTTTGGCATTCAAACCACAATTTGAGTAACAGTCCTGCCTTGATAACTTTGCTTTTTCTGCTTAACTATTTTTAATCTATTTTAGTAATAAATATTAATGCTATTTCTACCTAACTTCGTCTGGGGTTGATTTTCAGTGTATGTGTAGTTTTTAATGATGATTTTATGAGTGCTTCATAAAGCTAAAATATGTAGTTGCCCCTTTTTCATCTATTTCGTTGCCAATTGTCGGATTTGGGCGTAGTACACCATTTTACGGCAATGTAATTATTAATACGTTTTAGAAATATTACTGTTTTTTACTGATTATTGGTGCGTTGTTTAGGTTATTCATCTGAAAAGCTATTATACGGCTTTACAAGCAGGCAGGACTGCCTGGGACGACTGCTTACAAAGAGTCTCAACTTTTAGTTACGTACTAGAATAAGAAGCCTTTGGGAAATATTTTTTTGGTTAAGATGCGTTTTTCCGAGCGTGAGTATCAAGGAGAAAACAATTAGTTGCGTTGCCCCTTCATGGGGTAAAATCGTAACGAATTCGTTTTCGTTTCATGATGGGACTAGCACTGCGTTGTTCTATACTCACGATGAGTGCGGCTCATTCTTTGGAGCGATCGCCCGTAGATGAAGATGCTGCGCGATACTTCTGCATTATTCTATGCGCTTCTTCAAGCGGGTAAGCGCGATTCCTTTGAGATGGCTTTACAATTCAAAACCAGAGTCGGAACGATTCCGTTGTTGCGGCTTTTTCAGACTTAGTTGCTGTTGGGGTTTTGGTTGCTGCTTGGACTCTTGCTGCTTCTGCTGTGACAATTTTTTCAATTTCTCATTGAATTGTAAAAATTCCTTCACCTCGTCTGGTGTCAACCCTTGACCTTGGGCTGGTTTGTTTGGGTCGAGTGGTATAATGGCAATTACTTCGCCACTAGTCCGCTTGAGAATATAGGTTTCGTTAGAGAGCAGTAGTTCGTGGCGATCGCTCTTATAGCGTTTGCGTTTGTAACCTTGTAGTTCAAAGTACTTGCGGATAACAGACGCAATTTGATTTGCATACTGCTGCTGTTGGGCTGCATCCGAGGCTTGGGTTGAAAATTGCTGTGATGCAGGTTTTTCAGCACTTCTAGCAGATATATTGGACTTCTCTAGTGCTACTTCTAAAGTTGGTTCGGGTTGAATGGTAGTATTCGGTGTGATTGCACCTTGTTGCTTGATAATTTCTCCAATAATGTATATCGCTTTTGCTTCACTACCAGTTTCTTTTATTAGGTTTTGAAATAATGGTTCAGTACGTAGCTTTATTAACCAATCAATATTATAAGTTTGAGGAGAGTTAGCATTTACTTCTTCAGTTTCTCTTCTATCTTCTGCAACCGAATCTCGATGCTGTTCGCCCTGTTGTTCGTGCGGTTGAGTACCTCTGGTGGTAGAATCTGTATCAGTATCCAGGCTGTTGCTCCTGATATTACTCCCATCATTGCTAGCAGCCCCGCTAGCCCCCTGTAGGTGAATATCTGCTCCGACAGCATCAGCTTGAATGGGTACTTCTTCGGCAGCAGTTTCTCTAGTTTCTGAATTGCTGCGTTGGTTTTTTCTATTTCCTTTAGTTGGTTTAACTGGGTTGCTTGGTTGCCCAATATTTGGTTGTTGTTCGTCAATTGCTGCTCTATTTTCTGTAACGTTGCTGTCTGGTTGGTTATTAATTGGTTCGGAGTCGATAATTGATTCGACAACGCTTGCATCGTCTGTGATAAATTGACTATCTCCGACTTTATCAATACTTGTTGATTCTCTACCGATTGAACTTTCTCTACCCACTGTGTTAAGGATTGCGGCAATTGGTTCAATACTTGCAGTAATTCGTTTAATGCTTGCTGCGTCTGTAAGTCGTTTTCTTCTTCGCTTATTTCTTGAAATTGGTTGTTGTCCTGATTCGCCATATACTACACCTAAATATTTTTGTAATCCTGGGAACGAATAACCCTTACCTATTTGATATCCAGCTATTTTTATCCCATCCATCTCGTAAGCAATACCCAATATATTGTCCTGATTATCCAACTTGGGATGGACGATTATATTCTTCTCTTTTAGCCGGCTAACTAGTTGAGTAAAGGTTGGTTTATCAGAACAGGCTTCATCAACTGCATCCGCTATCAGTTGAGCTACTGATGGTTTACCTGAAGTATGCTTTAACTGTTTGATAGTTTGCGGTTTTCTAATCGTAGGACTAACACTTGCAATAATCCCTATTTCTTGCAGCTTTTGGACAACTTTTTCACTACTGCAAGGTGTTTGCTCTAAACCAAATTCTTTCTCTAACTTGCGTGCTGCAACTTCGGCTCTACTATAGTCCCACGAATCTGTAACAACAGTAGCATCCATCTTAATTCGGGAAGCAATAATATGAATGTGTTCGTGTTCTCTATCAGTATGTCTGCCCATTACATACTGACTTCTGTGCAATCCCTCACCCAAATATTCCATTTCTTCTAAGAAGCGTTTACCGACATAAGCATACTGCAAATCATCTAAATGTTCGTGATATTCACCATTAGCATGTTCGCTACTGCGGTGGGGGATAGATAATATTATATGAGCGCAAGCATTCTTAAATTCTGGGTTGGAACGTTTTGCAAGCGAGAATTCTCGTGCTAGTTCGTTGGGTGTAGCACTATTCATATTAGTGCCGATAATCGACGCACCCTCTTTCCCAAGTACATACTTGAGAGTGGGGAGAAAGTTACCATGTTTAAATATTTTGGGAATCAAGGTTGTTCTCGCTTTTACCCAGTACTAATTCAATTTTATAAAGTTTCAGTTTCATCATCCATATCTCTATCGATATCCAACAACTGCTGCGTGGTTGTCCAAATATCCGAATGCAATTGTTCGAGTTGTTCAACGATATTACTAATATCGTTATTGTCTGCTGTTGCTGTTAAACAAAGTTTAAGTTGGTTGGCAATCAATTTCAATTGTGCAAGTTGGTTGTAAAATTGCCACTGTTCTTTTAATAATGGAGTGGTGATTTTTCGTCTGAGTCCTGCACGACGCAGATATTCGGATATTGACAGTTTGCTATTAAAGGCATATTGCTTGATTTTTTCGCTTTCAAGTTGCGAAAAGCTCACTGGATGACGAATGGTTCTTTTACTTGTAGTAGTTTCGTCGGTTGTAGATAAAGCCTTATTCTTTTTCTTCTTTTGACTATCCGTTTGCATAGCGAGTTGTGGTTACAACCAACCACCGTAGCTAGCTAATAACAGTAACGTCCACCTTAGAATTGCGGAATTATGGATGCAGCAAACATTCCTTGCATCTGTGGGTCAGACAGCCACCAACAACAGAGGATGGTCGAAGTCTTGCACCCATACGTGGGTGATGCACTCAACGAATGGGTGGTACTGTGCAACTGCGCGGATTACTGCTGACATGGTGTGCTACGTCGAGTGCGATCGCTCGTCGAAGAGGAGAGAAATACAGCGCGATCGCTCCCACAAAGAATGAAGTAATATTCCCCATTAATTGGGGCTTTTTAGTATACACCAAACATTCCTTGCATACTGGAGAGAGTACCACCATTCGTGACAGCGGCAGTTGTATAATGTTAACGCCGCTAACGCAGAAAAACGTCCATTGACTGGTTGGACTATCTTGCACTAATGGGTAAGCTGTACCGCTCCAAATCGATTTGACTGTGGGTTTTATCCAAGTATGCCATCCGTAGCGTTAACAGCGTTAACATCTTTAAGTAAGTTTACTTTTGCGCTCTGGTAATAGTGCGGGTGTGAGTTTCCATTTTAAGAGATTGTAGGTTTTGTCGAAGTAAGCATAGTAATAGAATTACACCCCTTGCTGTTGGATTTCACTCTAACGCATTCCTGAAGCCGTTAACATCGTTAACATTGCGATATTCGTCAAGAAAAGCGATTAGCTTTTAGCTTTTAGCTAACAGAAGAACAGAAGAACAGCTAATTGCTTGAAGAGTCATTTATATCGCTTACTAGAGTCGGTTCTTTACCGTTATTAGCTGTATTGCCATTAAGCTGGCGGACAGTTGTATTAACATTGTTCTCCAGAGGCAGCCACCGAGAGCGTCTTTTATTAGGGTCTTTTTTGTACCACCCGGTTTTCTCTTTTACAAGTTGGTGGAATGGTATGCCTTTTTCTTTCGCTTCCTTATCGAGTACGTGGTACGAAAGCTGGTATTTTTCTAGTAATTCGGTTTGGGTGATTCCTCCATACCGTTCACCATCGGAAATCGTCTCCCTCAATTTTTCAACTATTTTTATTTCGGGTTTGATATCACCAAGCGCTTGTAATATTGCTTGCAGAATATCTTCTAACTTGTCGAGGCGTTGGTTTAATGGTGCAACAATACCAGTATCAACTGTTAGTTTATCATTGACTTGTGCTATTTTCGACTCTAGTGCAGTAATTCTGTCGGGAATAGTATCAATATTTTGTTGAAGATATTGCCCGATTGCTTCCCTTGCAATTGTAGTTCTGTTACGATTGGTCGCGGAGCTTAAATTATCAATTATTTCCATCCATTCGCGTGGAACTCTAACACCGAGCGTTTCTAAGCTTTTTTCTTCATCACTCTTGCTGAAAGTCTCACAATTTGTTTTCTTGACCATAACTTGATTGATAGTTTCATCTCAAATAAATCTGCCACGAGTGCGTGCCTTATATCTTGACTCGTATTAAATCTTGCTTGCTTTGATATCAAACAGAGTGCTGATTTTAAGTACTTTTATTGTTGCCGTTGGAATTAGCTGTATCTAATTGCCTGGAGATATATTGGTCAGCAGTATTATCTTGCTTCTTCAATTCTCCTATTGGTTGCATTTCCCCTTCTTTTGAAGCAGCATCCAACTCCGAATTATCTTGCGTGCCTACTCCTGCTATTGGTGGGGGTTCGACATTTATATCAGATGTAGGTTGCGTGTTACTTGCCAATATTTGATTAGAGTCGGATGAGTCAGCAGGTTTTGACTTTTTGGTTCGCTTTGATTTTGTTGCGGTTTCAGAATTAGCAGTGTCATTGGTATCACCATTCGACGCATCTGAGTTATCAGTTGATATCGACGTATTTTTACGTTTTGTTTTGGATGGTAGATAAGACCTAATGGTTGCTGCTTTTACATCTACACCTTCAACCTGAAATGCTTCTGCCACCTCATCATAATCGTAACCAGCATAAAGATGCTTCTTCAATTTCTGACTTGAGGCTAACAATCAACTCTCGCAAGGTAGCATCTTTAGGATTGTTTGCTTTAGCTTTTAGCCTAACAGCAATTTTTGAACGCTTTTTTTCAGTATCTTTAATCCGGACTGCTTTTTTGGTCATTGTTAATAACAAATTTTGACTGTAGACATCATATTCGACCGATAAAAGAAAAGATTTCCGTGCAAGTGCGGATATTCGCAACTTTTAAGAGCGTGCAATACAAAACTGCACTTTAGCTTAATGGTAAATATCAGAATGTTGGCGTATTTTGGAGGAAATAAGATAAATGATAGATATCAGAGAATATAAGGAGCGCTCAACCAAATAAAGAGCGATAAAAGTTAGTTGCCAGAAAGCGCGAGTTGGGGATTATCGCATGGATGTGACGGATGAGCTACGTTTAGTAGAAGAGCGCAAGCTGGCATTTTCTATGGGTATCAAACCCTATCCCATCATCAGCTTGATATGTTCCTTCGCTCCAATGGGGCGTTCCAACTTCTGATGTGCAATAATTTGATATTAATAGTCAGTAAAAATTAGGCGCTTTGATTGGTTTTATTAGTAAGCATAAATATGCTTGCTACTATTGCGGGACGCTTGGTGTTGGATAAATTGCACGCACCGAGCCTTGTTGGTGGGAATATGTATGGTGGTGATATTGTTACAAGAAAGTGCGCGAGTTGACAATATCCCTTTCAGAACGACGATAGCGTTAAATCTCCTTGCTACCATTTGGTGTTGAGCGCTCTTTGTTGCGTTATAAAGAATGATAAATTAGTAGAGATTGCCAAGCAACTACGCGACGCAGTGTGTTTGTATTGTCGCAGTTGAGGGGAGATTTAGTTATAGCGTCAGTAGAAGACAAGCGATTGTTGGATGATTTGTTGTTACAGGAAATTGATACGTTTATTGATTTTGAGCTAGCCTGAGAGCGATTATTTTGTTGCTAGAGAACCGAGTGGTGCAATTCCCGAAATGTTGCAACGCTGGATAAATTTTGTGACTGGTAGGGCAATCGCAACGTGGAAGGATAAACAGTATTCGTTATATTTTGTTGACTCACTCCTTCGAGCTTGATATTAAACCCAATTATCCAATTTATAAAACGTCCGTGTAAATTAAGCGGTATAACTTAATATTGATGAGTGTTGGGGCAATCTTAATTGATTTTAATAATCCGCGAACCGGCGAAGAGCGAACAGCTAAACGAAATGCTACAAGTATGGGGAGTATTTATTAAAATAGCAGTAGATATTGAGCGTGAAATTCTTGCGGGTGGTTCTGAACATCATTACGAATGCGAGCAAGAATTGTTGAAATCCGGTAGTAGACAACGGGATATTTGGGGTGCTGATTGGTGTCCATATACGCAGGAAATGGTATTTGAGTCAATAATTAACATCCGCCCAAGTCAAAACAATCGTACTATGGAGATTCAGTCGAATGTAATTAGAGAACGAGTTGCTCAAATTACCCAACGATTGTTAGGAGGATTATGATGCCAAACTGGAATGCAATTGAATCGAGTTTTTTACGCCAACCCCACCCACAACAATTGGGAGAATTGGCATCAAGTCTGGCACGTCTCAAATCCTGGTGTCAAAAAAATGCTAACCAAGAAGTAGTGCCAGTGTTACTGGAAGAAAGTTTGTTATATATCGAGTTAATACTTCGCTCGGATTATACAAATGATGCTACCGAATTAACCCAAATCCAAGATATGTTACGAGGATGGCAGCATAATTGGTCGATTATTTGCGATAACCCAACCGAAACTGCAACACTTGCTGCAAAAGCAGCTACTTGGTCGGAACGAGTGTTGGATATGTCGGGGTTACTTGTTGCAACGGACTCGATGAGCGCTTAACCCATCCGCACGTTGCCATGATGCTCCCCATTGCTGGTTATATTTGAAATCAAGTGCGGACTTTGGCTAACTGCTTTTCGTTCCGTCCATATAATAACTTGCCTTTTTCTACTATTTTTCGTGTTAGGGAAGCCGGGACTGTCATTCTAATAAGCGCAATTTAGAGAGCAAAGAAGAAATTTCTGTTTGTTTTAGTTTTAGTTCGGTTCTTCGTTCCGGATAGTTGACATAGCAAAGTTCTGGATTTCCTGGGTGGAACCGAGTAATTCTACCACGCCAATTGTAAGCCACACTTTCACGATCATTACTAGCCACCACATCCCCAACTTTTAACTGCGGTATGACTACATTCGCGGTTTCGTGGGTAGCAGCAGCTTCGTTAGTAACAGCGGTTTCGTTAGTAACAGCGGTTTCGTTAGTAACAGCGGTTTGGTGGGTAGCAACGGCTTGGTGGGTAACAGCAGTTTCATTAGTAGCAGCAGTTTGGTGAGTAACAGCAGTTTGGTGAGTAACAGCGGTTTCGTTAGTAGCAGCAGTTTGGTGGGCAACAGCAGTAGAGTTAGTAGCAGCGTCGGAGTGGGTAGCACCGCGATACTGCTTTAATGTCTGTCTCACTGAAGACACTTGTTCGTGTGTGAGATGCGATCGCACTGCTGCAAATTCTTCCTCGCTCCACATACCAATTAAATCAAACAGCAACTCAGCCGCATTTTCTTGACTTAGGGTATATAACACTACCTGCGCGTTTGCGAATGAATCAAATGGGAGTGTATTAGCAATTTGTCCTGAAAAAACGCACTTGACAGCAGTTGACTGAAACCCAGTACCAGAGCGACTGTCCAGGGTGTCCATATTTTGTCCACCCACTGTTATGGGGCTAGAGGAAAAATTCGTTTCAAAAGAATGAAAATTTCGCTGGGTCACTGAACTATTTTTTTCTAAATCGAAACCTGTACCCTGGACAATTGGACAGGGTGGACACCCTTGATATTGCGTTGTTTCAGCCTGTCCAGGGTAGGTAGAATGAAAAATTTCCCCCTGGACACCCTGGACACCCATGCTGTGACTGGCTTCTGGGCTTTTTGGTGGGTTATTTTCCACAATTTCACCCCGGAAAACTGGTGGATTGTTGGGAGTGGGGGATGTAGGGGTGTTACCTCCATTACTGTTACACCCATTGCCCGAATCGGTACCTCCCGATCCCGAACCGCTACCGCCATTACCGCCATTGCCCGAACCATTACCTCCATTACCCCCATTACCGCCATTACCGTTACCCCCATTACCCGAATCGTCTGGGGGTTCGGGTGGACTCCAGAAATCTTCAAAATCCATCAACCCACCTTCATTACACTTGGATTTAATGCAAATCCAAATTGGGTTTTGTGGTGGCTGAGGTCTTTCCCCGCTGTCCCTACCCTCTGGAGACCATGAAACAAATACACCAGGTAGCGAAACAAGATTGGACCAATGTGCCTGAATCCGATCGCGTTTTCCGTTAATCATTGGCGACCAGCTGCGGTCAACAGAGTTTCTCGGTAAAATGGTCTTCAAATGAGAAATAAATTTGCTCATCCCCAATGGGTTGTAGCCATGTTCCTTGCAGTAAGCTACATACCAACTGTGCAGCAGGTGATTGGGAACAAAACTTGCCTCTGACGATGGACGCAAGCACAAATCTACAAAACTTTTAGTAGAATCTCCGTACAAAGCAGCGTCCAGTGCCAAATTTATTGCTCGTTCTGATTCTGGTCGTGATAGCAGTATCCGATCGCGTTCGTCACGAGGCATTGCTAACGCCCAACTGATAACATCAGCTTTAGCTGCTTCTAATTTCACCCGCAAATCGGGGTCTGTTTTAATATCCCTGCTTTTTACGGGAATTGGGTAAGCACGACGCACCCAGCCGTCCCCAGCATTTTCAATTTGCAAGTGGTCTACAGAGGCTAGCCAAAACCGCATGTACCACTGTTTGTCGTATGCTACTGGGTTGAATAATGCCCTGCCGGTCATGGGACCATTGTCAACTAGTTCGTAAAAAGCCCGCACTCCTTCGGCATAGCCACCCATATCAGGGAAACCAAATATTCGCTTACCTGTTAGGTATTGATGGCGACCTTCAGGGGTAGAAATATCCACAAAATTACTGGCACTGCCAGAACCTTCTTTCCCAAATAAACTACCCCAAAATCTTCCCAATGTCCCCTTTCCACCGCCACTTTGCCCAATTAGATGCGGGAATCTGCCATAAGGAGCAGTTGGGTCAAGAAACATACTGGTGAATGCGCGAATTACTGGCAGCATGTCTTCACCAAAAGAGTCAACTATAAATGCATGGAAGACTTCGGGACATGGTTTGTTGGGTTCGTAGTCGTGCGGTATCAGGTGAGTTAGGTAAAAATCTTTACTTTTTGGCAAACGATCCCCGGTTCGCAAGTCAACAACGCAGTTGCCAAATGCCAGTAAATGTGTATTTGTTGGCAGTGGTTCTGGACGTTCTAACTTGCTGCGGCAGAATTTAAAGGCTGATTCTTTGTGACTATTTGTTTCATAAGGCTTAATCACCTGCCAGCCAAATTTGTCTGAGTGTTTGAGTTTAAATGCTCTTTCCCCAGCGTCGGCAACTAAAGTATAAATACGGTTATCTGGTTGGTGCTGCCAAACTTCAACTGACTCTGACCAACGATAAAACGCTGAATCGATAACTCGCCAGTTTTGAGCACTATCAAACACATTCCGATAAGCCCAACCGTCAAAAGTGGTGGAGGTTACGCAATTAGTGAGCGATAATCCCAGTCTCTCACAAATGGGTTTGTAAAAGGATTCTGGGTTTTCGGGGTCGTCGTAATGAGATATTTGGAAGTGACGGGCATCTTCAAGTTGTTCTTCTTTTTCTTTTTCTTGTTGTAGTTCGAGCGATCGCTTGGCAACAGCAGCATGAATTTCTTCTTCCAGCTTGCGGATAAAGTCGGGTACTGACATTTGCCCTAAAATTTCCTTGATATCACTTGACTTATATGGTAAGTCAGGGCAAATATCATGGGGGTTAATGGCGATAAATGCAATTCCTACTTTGTCGGCACATTTTTGGCATAGTTGAGCTTTCTTTAATCCAGCTTCGTCAAAGTCGTGCAGGAAGACTATTAGCCCTATCCCAGCGGACAAAGCGCGTTGATATTCATTTGATATAGTCTTTTTATCCCAACCGCTACCTTGAAATGTGAAGCCGGCGATCGCATTTACTCTACCGATTTCAACACAACCCTCACCTTCGTGTTGAAGTAAAATAGATACTCCATTTACAGAAGAAGCAGCAGCTAGAGCTTCTGTTAGCCGATATGCCTTCCAGGGTTTATTCCCCTTATTCCACCTGGTTTTACCGCTGCTGTCAACGTGGCTTTGGCTGAAGGATTTAGCGCGTCCTTTATAGTGAGCAGCACACGGGCTTTCAAAGCGGTGAACTGTTTGCCCATTACCATAATCATAGGTGGTGACGGTAATTTCCTTTAATTCTGCTGGGGTTGCGCCATCCGATTTAAGTTTGTCGATTACTCTGTCTGGGACAAACTGCGGTTTTTGGGGAGAGGGTACATCAGTTGCAGTTTCTGCCAATCTTACTACAATTAGTTCACCTTGCGGGATTGGGGCTGGTTTGGGTGATTGTTTGGTTTTGTGCGATTTGGGGTAAAGAGTGTTCGTCGATTGTGAGCGATCGCTTCCCCTCTTACCAACAACTTCAGCCCAAGGTGATATTGCTTCTCGGATATCGTCGCACTGACAACCGTTGAAGCATTGATATTTCCCATTTTTTGGGTTAATCCCTAAGTTGTGTCCGTCGCATACGGGGCAAATGTACTTGTTTTTCTCTTTGGCTGGGGTAAGCCGGTCTAGGAAGTTGCGAATGTCAAAGGTTTCTGACTGATGATCCGAGTTAGATGATGTGTACATGATACTCTCCAAAAGTTTTGTGGACTTTGGAGCGGGTTGTACACCGTTAGCAGTGGATATCTAGCTTCTTCTTTCCTTTTTGAGAATTTTTAACCATTCTTGGGAAGGTTTTGGCATTTTGATTGGTTAAAAATAAAATTTTGGTAAAAGTCTTCCAAAAAGAATGTAAGCGATCGCTCGACAATGCTAAGATAATGCGTAACGGGCACGAAACCCGCTACACAAAACCCGCTAGCATAAGCCTTGTTGACGGTGTTAAACCGCTAATGCTTCGCTAGCTATTGGTGTTGTCTCTCTTCTCCAACTTAAACAGTGTTTTTACCTTCCACAGTAACTTGGGCACTGATTAGGTTTTTGAGAGTAACCCGCTCTTTATTCAAAATGTCTGTCAACCCCGCTTCGGGGGTAAAAGTACCGCTCTTTTTGGGCGGTGCTTTTATATTTGGGGATTGACTTGTAGTATTTTGTTTCCTCACCTCCTGAATTTTGATAGCTAATCACTATGCTCGCTTCGACTTCAACATTAATTGCTTGATAGTTATATAGAAACAATGAAAGGCATCTTCATGATTAACAGATGATGCTCTAATTTCACCCTTGGATTCTGTGCTGTACGGGGTGTACAAATGTGGCACAAAACTTGAAGAAGTGTTGCCATTATTTCTTTGCAAGCAGCTGTTTCAGATCGATCCTAGTTGATTGTGGGGTTTCTGTAAATCTATTTTAGTAAAAATCATAAAAAATGGTTAAAAGCATCTCTGGCTAAAGGTTATAGAGATATTTATTAGCGTTTTTTGTGTGAAGTATAAAAAACTTAACAATCTGGCTGTTAAAAAAAAACAAGACTTTTTACCGTAGCAAACAATAGTGTTTTCTACAGCAAATAAATTTCTATCACTTGGCATAGAAAATAAGATTGCTCAATGAGCATTAATCTATGTTGATAGTGATAGTAACAATGTGTGTTTTGGTTATTTTTTTGTTAGTTGAATCAAGACATATTTACTCCTTAAAAATTGTAGAGTGCCGAGATTCTGGCTTCTCACTATTCGTGATGATCGCGGATGGTAAGCAGCACAGGGGATGTGCTGGGTAGATGCGATCACTTGCCCGTTGCCGGGGTATTGATGGCAGTCTAAGCATTTTAATTAAAGCTTGCGCGTTCATGTTTCTTCTTCACGTTTTTTGGTTTGTGAGGAAGATTTTTTGGTTTGCGGAGTAGGCAAATCTACGGCATTTTTTGCCAACCAGTCCTCAATAAGTTCAGCCGCAATATCAGACATATTTAGCCCTTTGAGAAAACAGGTTGTTTTAAATCTGTCTTTTGCCTCTGGCTTTAGATATACCCGAATAGAAGTTTCTCCTTGTGCCACGTTATTCCGCAACTGATGAACTTATCCATCAGTTTATTGGTACAGCGACATATTTAGATCGATTATGCCTTAGTTGACTAATGCACTGGTACATTGCTATCCTACCACTATAACCAAAAACGCCCAAAATCCTTGCTGCAAGCCAAATAGCAGTCCAAGTTGGGCGACAGAGTTGTATTGCCAAAAATCGCCTTAATTCTACCCCTAGCAATGGATTGAGCGCTGACCACCCTAATATTTGGAGAAATAACCAATGCTTGTAACTCAGCCATATTTGGCTGAAACACCCCAAACTAGCCCAGTCATTGCCGTTGGGGTCGATTCTGGGGCAGGACTTACCAAAGTCTGCTATCGGGACTCAGAAAACCAAATCAAAGTCCGCACTCCCTCGAAAGTGCTGGAAATAAAGGAAGAATTGCACGATATCCTCCAATCTAACGAGGGTGGACACTTCTTCTACCATTCAGGCGACAGGCTGGATTTAGTCGGACGGGAATTCCTCACAGGTACACTTGCTAGTTGGAAAGCTCCAACAACCCATATCAAGCTCAGTGATGACCCAGCACTAAAGGCTGAATATGGCTTGCACACGTTACTTGGGGCGTTGGCTACCCTGCCCCACCGTCCAGAGTGGAACCTATATCTGGTGCTATCTATACATAATGTGAAGGTTTTCAAAGATTTGTTAATCAACAAAACCAACGGCAGTCATTTTGTCAGTTTTAACGGCAAAAATACGCCACTCTCACAGGTCAATTTAAACGTGAGTTTAGTTGTACCCGAAGGCGCTGGCTCCTACAGCTACTGCGTTTCAGTCAAACCTGAGCCGTTGATTGACCGCAGTGCCCATGCGATCGCCATTGATTTTGGAACTTCGACGGTTATCCCGACTGTTTTTGCCCCTGGTGGTGCAATTATCCATCGGCAAGTTTTGGAAGTGGGTGGTTGTATTGATTTATTGGATGCGATCGCCAGTGACAGTGAGTTAATTCAATTTTTAGGCAGTGGCAAAGCTGGCAGCATTGAAATCATTCGCCAGGGTATCGAAAATACGACTTTTCAGTATGGCACTCGTAATTTCAACTTCCGCCATATTTATGCACGACATCTCAAACCTTGGTTATCGGATCGCCTGCGCCTAGCTGTAATAACCTGCAATACTAATCACTCAAACCTGCAATCAACGCATTTCCAAACCAGGATTATTTGCAACTATAATTACACTTCAACCAGGATTAATTGCAACTGAGCCAGGATTAACTGCAACCAACCTGCAATCATCGGTTTCAACCAGGATTATTTGCAACTAAGCCAAAGTCCTGTCAAACAGGAGTTTGGGAGTTTACTTAAAAACTGCTTCAACTTTACAAAAATATATTAAAATTTGAACCAGAATTAATTGCAACTATAAGGTCAAATAAACGGTCGTTTTTTTAACTGTTATGACCACCCAGATTGCAAACCAGAAACCGAATCAAGTTTAGTAACGAAACTCGGTAATTATATCAAAGTCAACATACCCTGTTAAGTAACGAGTATATGTACTTGTTAAGGGTTCAAAGTATGTTAATAGGTTATGCC
>NZ_KK073764.1:0-47373 GCF_000582685.1 [Scytonema hofmanni] UTEX 2349 | reverse complement strand
TTGGTTGCAGTTAATCCTGGCTCAGTTGCAATTAATCCTGGTTGAAGTGTAATTATAGTTGCAAATAATCCTGGTTTGGAAATGCGTTGATTGCAGGTTTGAGTGATTAGTATTGCAGGTTATTACAATTATGTTGGCTTTTGTGAAGAGTGGTAGCAGGGGGAGAAGATGAGTTACTTGAGCGATAAACACTCGGAACTAGCCTCAACTCAACAATCTAGCTTCATGCAATGGTTTGGGGGATTGTCCTTTGATAAGAAGATTGCCAATATTGGGGTTTCTCTCACCATTGGTATTACATCTGCTGCTATTGCTTGGACTGGGGAAAGTAGCAACCGGATTTATTTCTGCATCCGCACTCCCCAGAACGAATTACGCTGTGTCGATAATCACAACCGTCCCTACCGCATGACCTTGTGGCATTGGCAGCAGTGGAAGAAAGACGGAATGCCGACCACTGTTGTACCCAATCTCGGTATTTCACCCAAGGGCTTGGTTAAAGCCAGTAATCCCCACAAACCACTGTGGGCTTTGGGTGCATTCGTTGGGTTTGCCACTGCGGGATGGATGCTGCGGCATTTGCAGTCTGACGAACGCAAACTGGCTAATTTCCAAACTGTTGCTGAAAAACGTGACATAGCACAAGCTGAACTCAAAGCACAGTCAGAACTAATGGACAATTATCGTGAAGTGGCAGTCAAGCAGGTCGAATTGCAAGCTGATTTAGATTTAATCGCCAACGATCGCACTGTGGACATCCAAAAGGCTGAAATACTAGGTGAAACAGAAATCCTTATCACCCAAATGGAGGCAAAAGACGCGGTGTTTGAAGCAGAAACCGCTGGTATGAGTGAAGAACAACGCCAAGAATATATAAACTTCCTACGACAGCAGAAAACTCCTTACTTGCAAGGAACCCAGACTTTACAAGGAACCATTGATCCAAAGGACAAAGTATCGGATTCGGGGGAAAAAGAAATACTCTTTAAGGGTGAAAATACAGACTCCGAGTCCAACCACCAAACGAATGATGGAATTAGCCAAGAACCAACAAATACTTCTAACAATACTAATCCCACACTTGAACCACTTAACAGAATCTTGGCTGCAAAGCGTTCAACCTTAATTGTGGGTGGTACGGGTGCTGGTAAAAGCGTAACTGAGTCGTATATGCTGACCAAATTTAACGGGCGATTTCAAGGAGCCTCAGTTTGGGCGATCGCTCAGAAGAATGATTCTTTCTGCGGCTTAGATAAAAAAGGTCGGGTACTTTTATTTGACCCCCTAGAACCACAACTGGCGATGGCTGCTATCGACCAAGTTTACAACATTTACGATCAGCGCCGGAGGGTTCCAGAACATCGCCGCCATGAATTCGACAACCAACCAGTAAGGTTAATCCTTGCCGATTGGCATTCTCAATACGAAACAGTTAAGGACGAACAATGGTTTCAGCCTTATCTCAAGAAAATTAGCACCATTATTACAGTTGGCAGGGAACTGAATGTTTGCCTAATTATCGACACTCAATCATTCAATTTAGCAGCATTGGGTATCGGTGACAGCAATATTAGAAAGAACCTCTACATCATCGCACAAGGCAACTATAACGTTGAGCCAGACGGTACGGTTAATGATAGTTATGGTGTACTGTACAACCTAATAACTAACGCCAAGATTGTAGAAGATGCAGCACTAAGGCTTCAATTAAAAGAAAGATTTAACGAACTGAAACCACAATCCAAGCAATTAGGACAACCATTAATATTTATTTCAGTTGACCCCATGCAGTTGGATATTCTACCAGATATCACCAGCTATAAACCTGGACAAAAACCAGCTATCACACTCGATACTGTTAGCCCAGAATATCTCAACAATCTGCTGAAGCTGGAGTTCTATATCGACCAACCATCAACCAATGATTATGCCAGCGAACAAACCCAAGAGTCAAACATAAAGCTGACAGAAATCCAGGTGAAACTGATTGACTACCTCAAGGGTAAAGGTGCAAAAACTCCCAGGCAGATTAAACAGAATGCTGCCAAGTTGTTTAAGGGCATATCAGAGCAGACTATTAGAGATGAACTCAAAGTACTTGTAGCACTCGAAAAAGTAATTATTTCAGGTGAAGATAGCTACACATACGTCGAGTAAGTTGGACTGTTGGCATCGTTGTCATAACTGCGTTTATAAGTTTATATATGCCCATAAGCCAACACACCCTCTCACCAACCAACATACCAAAAGCATTGACATACATACCTGACAGCACCCAACACTTATCCAACATGCATCCAACTTCATCCATAATCCAACATCAAAGCAACTAATAATCCAACACCAAATATTTGTTAATTCAAAGCTGCAAATACATGATTTTTGTACTGAAAAAGCAGGTAAAATAACACTAATTGCATCGACAAAAATCCAGCATTCAATTAAATGACTCGCTTTATACATGACAAGTTTGCCAAGGATTATTTAGAAGAATTATTAAAAGATTATGGAGAGGTAAAATCATCCGAAAAAGTATCGGGAGAGATAAAAGAAATAGATGTATTGTTCACTCCTTCAGTCGAACAAGCCTCTAATTTACAAGTACTGGGTTTGCTAGGAAGACTTGCCGAATATCCTGCAATATTAGAACCATTCCGCAATCCTGCCTCTACCGACGAAATATGCGATTGTATTTTAAAATTATTAGAAGTAAAGGGTGGATTGCGACGAGAAGCACTCAGGAAATAAAACCAAACTCCAGGAGTCGGAAATACCCAAACTGTGGGTTCTGACTCCAACAATATCTGAACGCTTATTATCTAGCTTTAACGTTAACCAAAAAGAGGGATGGTTGTCAGGAGTATATTTTTTAGGTGATGCCTTACGGACAGCAATTGTAGCCATACATCAATTACCGGAAACACCTTCTTACGTTGTGGTTGAGATTATTGGGTAGAGGAAGTAAACAAGAACAAGCGATTGTTGAGTTGCAAGCGTTACCATTAAATCATCCATACCAAAAGGCAACACTCGAACTCGTTTATAACTTGCGTGAAAATTTGAGAGTAAATCAAGAATTAGATACTGATGATAGGGAGTTAATTATGCGATTAGAACCACTTTATCAAAGAGACAAAGAACAAGCTATACAGTCAGGAGAGCAACGTTTAATTATACGTCAGCTAAATCGCCGTATTGGTGAAATTGATGCATCATTAATCGAGCGAGTTCAAGGATTATCGATTGAACAATTAGAGAATTTAGGAGAGGCATTATTAGACTTTTCTAATGTTGCTGATTTATCAGCTTGGTTAAACCAACAACAAGGATAAATAACCGGGAAAATAGTTAAATTTTGACACTCTCAAAATCAGAATTCGGGAGAGTGTCAATGACAAATAGTTTATTACATTAAGCTGTCGTCAATGCCCATACCCCATACCCTTCTTAATCCCATAACGACACACTTGGATGTGAGTCGCTATTAGGTTTAAATGTTGATAAAAATTATTTCTTATGATAAAAATCCGCAAGGAATAGGGTCATCCCAACGTCAATTCACCCGATGGCATATCAACAACCAACCGTCGAGTAGTTAGCCATTGACGACCGAGTAAAACTTCAGTTAAATCTTTACCAACGTGAACGGGAATGTCGAACTCACTACCATCAATTCGTACCTTACCTGCGTAGATGTCAAATCTTACATCCCCCCGTGCAGGGAGCATTATTTGTTGGTCAAAATAAGTCCAACCAAGTGCATCTAAATCTTGGTCATTAATTGCTAACCAATACGAAAAACCCGTATCCAACATTGCATCAACTGGTAATTCTAATAAGTAAGGATGTTATTAAATTAATCTCAAAAAGTAGCGCATCCTCATCACCAAAAAAACCGTCTATCATATCGTGCCGCAAGCCCCAGACTCATTAAGGGATTGAGCCGAGATACGACCAAAATAGTGCCACTTATATTAGCAGACATCATTTTTAGGGGTTTTGAGCAGCATTAGCAGACATAAAACCCCAGTTTTCGGTCAATTTACGTCTGCTAATGTCAATTAGCGGACATGAAAAACTTAAAAACTAGTACAGCGCAAATGTATATAGGGTAAGTTTTTCGGGCGAAGTGGCACTAATTCGCACGTATCTCGGCTCAACCCCATTAATTCGGAAAGTATGGTGTATTTTACCAGGATGCTTTTCACGACACTGTTGCCAAACCACTTCTAAATTTTTATCGACGAAATACTCTCCACTATCGGGTTCAACCGCAACATACCAGTTGTAGTGAGTCTCAATCAATTCCGATTTGACTTTATCAAATATCGGTTTACAACGTTGGTAAAAAGCCTCACGTTCGGCTTCACGCTGCGCTTTTTGTTCCTCTGTCCATTGGATTTCGGGGAAAATGCGTCCCCTGCGTGCGGTACGAGTCGGTTTGGTTTCAGTCATGGTTGGTTCAAAGCACAATTGCAATATCTATATTGGACAGCATTTTCCGCGAGGAGAAGCGCTTTGGCAACCAAAATAAGCATATATGGAAGAAAGGGGAATTTAACAGGCTTTGTCAGTCCCATTAACCGATGCCCGCGCTCCAAGCCGCAGACGGCAGCGCTTCGCGATCGCGCTCTATCACCTTCCCAATTTTACATTCCATACCTTGCCCGCATTGTCAAACTTATCACCACAAAGGAACAATAAATCTCGATCAACCAATACACTCGCAATCTTTGATGCGCTGCTGATAAGTAACAGTCATTGCGTGGTAAATATAAGGAGAATCTGCGCTTAAAATATGTAACGCGCGTAGAATCTACCCTTGCCTACAACCGCGCATGACCAAGGAATATTATGACCCCATGACAGGCACAATTGATTTAGTCCATGCTCCGGATGAAGTCAAAATTTTTGAGATTGCCTACGGGGATTTTCTATGCCCAAGGTGTGAAAACTAACGTGCTGTTTTTCCAACGGGGAACGACGGAGAAGGGTAACACCAAGCAGGTGTGGTTTTATGATATGCGGACGAATATACCTGTTTTTGGCAAGCGGACTCCTTTAACTAGAGAGCATTTTAGTCCCTTTAAAGAAGTTTATGGGGATGATGCTAATGGGGGAAGTCCGCGTGTTGACCAAGGGGAGTTGGGACGCTGGCGCTGCTTTACACGGGAGGAAATTACTAAACGCGGCGAAAACCTGGATATAACTTGGCTGCGGGATGAAAGTTTGCAGTCGGGGGATAATTTACCGGAACCGGATATCATTGCAGCCGCTATTATGACAAGATTACAAACAGCGATGGAGGAGATGGAGGCGTTGACGGTGTTGCTGTCAGGTGAAGAAGAAACCGAGGAAGGTGCAGCACTTTTAGAATAAAAGCAAACCCACAATAATCAATTCTTATGACCCAAGCCTTACCAAAAATAGTTACCTTTGACGAATTTATCACCTGGTATCCTGAAAACTCTGGGGTACGCTACGAACTGCACAATGGGGAAATTGTCGAAATGTCACAGCCTACAGGGAAGCATGAAAGGATAAAAGGATTTTCGGCTGCTGAATTGACTGTAGAGTTTAGACGATTAAATCTCCCCTACTTTATTCCCAATCAAGCAATTGTAAAACCACCACAAAGAGAATCAGGTTATTTCCCTGATGTATTAATACTAAATGACGCAGCTTTGGTTGATGAACCTTTTTGGGAAAAGTCTTCTACTGTTACTAAGGGTGCATCAATTCCTTTAGTGATTGAGGTTGTCAGTACCAATTGGCGCGATGATTATTATCTCAAACTTGCCGATTATGAAGAAATGGGTATCCCCGAATATTGGATTGTTGACTATGCAGCATTGGCGGCTAGGAAGTTTATCGGTAATCCCAAACAACCCACTTTCTCAGTCTATCAACTAATTGATGGGGAATACCAAGTTAGTCTGTTTCGGGGTAGCGATAAAATTCTATCTCCTACTTTAAGAGAGTTAAATTTAACTGCGGAACAAGTTTTTCATGCTGGTCAATAATAAGTATTAAATTTACTAAATCATCAGAGGTAGGTAGTAAAGATGAGTGCAGAACAAGAATTATTAACTAAGTGGCGTTCTCTTCCACAAGACAAACAGGAAGAAGTTTTAGATTTTGTTGAATTTCTTCGCTTGAAAACCTCTGCAAATAAAACTCCCTTGGGAGAACGTTTACGCCAAATTCGCACTCTTATTGTTGCTGATGGTGAACCTTTATTAGATGAAGATGAAATAGAAAAAGAAATTGCTAGTCGTCGTGGTGGATTACAGGAAACATAACCCGTTAGAGTAACTTTTTATTAGGAGAAAAAGACGATGGATAGTATAAAAATCAGATCCCATGTGGGTAAAGATGGGATTTTACATTTAGATATCCCCTTGGGAATAACGGATAGAGAAGTTGAAATCATGGTGATTTATCAACCAATAGAAATATCAAAGCAGCAAAAAACACCAGAAGAATTAGGCTGGACTCCTGGTTTTTTTGAGCAAACTGCTGGTTGTTTAGCAGATGACCCAATTCAAAGATATCCTCAAGGTGAATACGAAGAACGAGAGCCGTTATTTGAATGATTTATTTGTTAGATACTAACGCTTGTATTGTTTATTTAAATCGCCCTATGTCTGGCGTGAGACAAAAAATACAATCGCTGTCACCACAAGATATTGTTGTGTGTTCGGTGGTAAAAGCTGAACTATTTTATGGTGCAATGCGAAGCAACAATACTACACGTACCCTAGCTTTACAAGAAGCATTCCTAAATAATTTCGTATCATTGCCTTTTGATGATTCCGCCGCCACTATTTACGGGAGAATTCGGGCTGAGTTAGCAGCTAGTGGTACGCCTATTGGTCCTTATGATTTGCAGATTGCTGCTATTGCAATGGCGAATAATTTAATCTTGGTTACGCATAATACGCGGGAATTTAGTCGAGTGAATGGGTTGCAGATTGAGGATTGGGAGGAAATGGAGTGAGTGAGGATAAATATCAATTATATGAAGTACGGAGTGCTTGGATCTGGACTACTACTAGTGAAGTGTGTTCGTCTGTAAGAGATGGAACTCATGATACGCCTAAGTACGTTGAAGAAGGGATTCCATTAATAACGTCTAAAAATTTAATTAACTATCCTTTTTCAACATACCAGTCAATAAATCCGACATTTCCAAAGAGTCTCTATTCCGATTATCATCATAAATCATCAATGTCCTGGGGTCAGCGTGCCGACTTAACTTCTGCACCTTCCTAATATTCCCATCAGTTGCATCCAACGCCGCCGTAATCGCGCTATGCCTCACCCTATGCGGTGACATCGGCTTTTTGACACCCGCCGCTTTAAACGCCCGTGCCACTATTTTATGAATAGCATCCCCCGTCAACCTATGCCCAGAGTTATGGAAATCCAACGCCGTAAAAATTGGTAAATTCTCATTATTATCCCCCCTCGCAATCAACCAAATAGCAATAGAATTCGCCACATCCTTAGACATATCAATATATTCTTCATTTGTCCCCTGACCCTTACCCAAAATCCTCAACTTCCGCCCATAAAAATCAAAATCACTCACATTTAACTGACACACCTCATTCCTTCTTAAAGCCAAACCCCACAACACCAGAAAAATTGCATAATTACGCTTACCAATCAACGTTTCCCTATCAAATTGTCCGATAACTTTAGCTATTGTTTTACTATCAACACCCCTAGTATCCCGGTAAGCTTTTACTTTCTCAGACTCCACATCTTCCAAAGAATAGTTACAAACACCCAACTTTCTCCCCATTTTAGAGAGCGATTTAATAGCAGCCAAACGCCGATTCACAGTAGCTTCCCGCACCCCACTTTGAATTAACAGCGCCTTATATTTCAACACCACATGCACAGCTTGCTCCCGCGTCAGGTGTAAAAACTCCAACACACTATCCCGATTGGGTAACACAGAAGTCATCTTTAAGAAGAAATCCTTAATATCTTTCTCATAAGCCCTTCTGGTATTCGGATTTCGCTTATCAGCCAAAAGTTGAGCTAACACATCTGGATCTGAGTGTAGCGGCTGGGAAAAATACCGCACCACCGGCGCATCCAAACAAGCCTCTAACGAGAGCTTGACAATTTCACCCCTTTCTGATTCATTTGGCATCAATACTCCCCCAGACGTTCGCGATAATGTAGGTTTCCACTAACGCATATCATATTACGTACACTCACTACCACAAAAGTTATATTTAATAATCCACTTGTGATGGGGTGCGGAATTCATCTGGTGTTTGATATCAATCGGGACTATGTGAAATTGCTGCTTTGATATCAATATTGATATCAAAAGCAACGGTCAGCAGAGTATAGAAAACTGTACAGAAAATTGTCTGTCGTGATAAGGGACAAGGACTAAGAAGAAATGCAGAACTTTGTTTATTAGATCCACGGGCAAAGTACGATACCGAGAGCGTGAAGTTTCTGCATTTTATAGAGCTATTTTGATTGCGAGCGATAGCGTTCGCGCTCATAGTCCTTTATAGCGGAAGCGCTGCCGCAATCAAAGCTCCTCGCATGGGGGTGTTTGTTCGTCGCTCCGAAGTGCCGGTGTGGTGTACATATATATAGATGTAGTTCAACAAATAGCGGTTGTCGCGGAGTTTTATTTCGACGAGTTACTTAGCATCGTTATCAACCTTTTAAGTTGCCCAACCCGCTTGCGCTGGTCGTACCTACGTTTGGCATCTGTGGTAATTTTCTCACGTAACGCATTATCTCCACTTGCAACTGTCCAAGCTGCTTCTAGGAAGGTTTCAACTGTAATTCCCCGTATGCGGCAAAATTGTGTCAGTTTTTGGTCGAGGTCTTTTTCTAAAACTATCGCCGAGTGCCGCTTGGTTTCTGGGTATTGTTCGAGTTCGGCGATTAGTGCAGCAATAGTATCAGCACCATTAGTTGTAGTTGGACTTTCTACTGACTCTACTGGCAACGGTAGTGTTGCAGCTTCTTCAAGTTCAAGTTCTTTTTCTGACTGAGATCCTTGCTGAACGAGCGCATCAATTCTTGGTTCAACAGTTCGGCGGTTGCGTTTGTTACGGAGTTGGTTAAGTATATTATCATCCATTGTTTATTTATTCCAATGTGTGCTAATTTTCTCGATTAAGATTTCAAACGGATATTCTAAGTCTTGATATCCCAACTCGCTAAGGGTTATACGTTTGTTGATTGCTTGTTTGAAACGTTCCGATTCCCGGATGGAGGGTAGAACTAATTGTTCGCCAACTTCCGAGCGCATAGAGTCAACAGATGCCCGACTTTCTTGCGCTTGGGTGTTTCCAAACCAGCGATCGCGGAAGGGTAGGACACCTAATACTTCGGCATCGGTTGCTCCCACATCGCGCAGACCATTGAGTAAGTCAAGGGTTCTGATTAAGGAACCATAACCTTTTACTGATGCTTCTGCGGGGATGACCAAAAAATCTGCCGCCCCCAGGACGGTTAAACAAATTTGCGATCGCTGCGGTGGAGCATCGATAATGCACACTTTGAATATTTTGGCAACTGCTTCTAATCTACGTTTGAGTAAGGTTGCACCCACCCCGCTATTAGATAGATAGTCCTGTACGGTGTCGAGTTGGTCGTCGGCGGGGATGAGAAATAAATTCTCGTTATATGCGGTGGGGTATATGCTATCTTCGGCGGGAACTGTTTTTTTGAGAAATTCCAGTAGAGTTGGTTGGTTGGGTTCCAACTCAAACCCTAAATAAGTAGTGAGGTTGTGCTGCGGGTCAGAGTCAATCATTAATGTGGGACAACAGGAGCGTGCAAGCAGCCGACCTAGAAATAAGGCTGTTGTCGTCTTCCCCTGTCCCCCACTGAGGCTGGCGATGCTAATTGTCAGCATATATACATTTTTGACTGCACTCTATTTAGCTTAAACTTATTTTATTATTTTAATAAATACTAAATTTAGTTTTTTAGCTATTCGTAAAATTAGCTTTTTAAGTAAAGCTACATGAGCGCGACCATTGATGGCACTCTTCTTCAGGCAGTCAGACGCGCGTCATCTCTAGAACAAAAAAACAACGCGCTGCTTATTAAAAATGACCCAAGCGATCGCGCAAGTACCGAACCGTATTGGGAATCATCCCGGCGGCTCCAAGGAGCAGCGACCGGGCATGAGGCTCGCAGAGCGCCCATTTTTTTCGCACTTTAATGAAGAGCGAACTCAAAACGAATGGGGGTTACTCTACCCTAGCCTGGAATCCCCCCAGAAACTGGGTTTCTCCAGAACGAATCGCACTCATTCGTATCTCGCTTCAATGCTCAAAAACAACGCAGAGTTATGGTTTATAGTTAATACTGAAGTACAAACCTTTGTCTTGAAGATTATCTCCCCTATTGCGTAACTCGACAAGTGGGATAGCATAATCCAGTCGCATATTAAGTTGTGGAAACGGTTGCCACAAGACTCCTAGACCAGCACCTGCGAGGAAATTATCGTCTGTTAACTGATTGGGATTTCCTGATTGATTCCACACTGTTCCCATATCAAAAAAGGGCGCAATTTGAAGGGTAGGTTTTCTAGCTTTATTGCGTTTCTAAAAGTTCTGATTCAGCTCGAAAGTCAAATTTGTCAAAAGGGTCTTGAACAATTTTTTCGCGTCTACGTTCTAACCTTAATTGGAGGGTACCGTTTTTGGGATTGAGTGGAACCTGATAACCTAAACTAACTGCATTCAAACCATCTTTATTAGAGAAGTGAAACGGGTCAGTTTGAAAGAATGTTCCTCCCCAAGCCTCAACCATTTCTTGGAGTAGTCCGTCTTCGTTGGGGAAGTTTCCGCAGTAGTAGCCTAAAAATTTAGCCATGTTTTAAAATCAGTGTGAAGTGTTGTTTTCGCTTTTTGAAGACTGCATTCTGATAGAGGCGATCGCTTATTCTTGGTCGGAGCGGCGATCGCCCTTGGCGGGCACTCCGTGCCATCGTCTCTTAGTCATCCGAACCACAGGCAACATTAAGCACCACAGCGGCAAAGCCAGTGCCTAACAGTCCAGAAAAGGTCAAGATTGCTACTCCCGTGTTAAATTTTGTAGCATTGGCAAAATATTCAGATAGTCCTGAAGTATTTCGGAAGTATATTGAGTATTTTTACTTAAAAAAATTCCTTGATTAAAAAAGATTTGAGAAGATTTGAGAAGACTGGATTTGTAAAAGAATGCGATTGATAAGCATCCAGAAGATTTTATAAGACCAATGCCCAAGAAAAACCCGATACTAAATACTTCAGTTATGCTTCTAATCTCAAGTTTTATGCTTAATGAATCTTTTGTATAACTATTGGATGCTTATGACAACCACTCGATTTGAGATAGTTTCTGGGGTAGCCTAGATGAAGTTTGGAACTCAGCAAGCCATATTTTTTCTATATCAGGTTCAGGCAAACGCTATTTGTCGTGTGAACCGCACAGCTTCACTTGCATTCTCTTCTAATTTCATTTCACCGGATGATAAAGTCCATCTTTTTCATAACGCCACCCCATCGGGCTTGGGGAGCAACGCAATGTTAATAAATTTATAAAATAGTTGTATTGTTTCAGCAATTGTACCTTTGGCAATGCGATCGCCAATCTGAAAATCCTTTGCTTCACTAAAATATTGTCGCTAAGTAGCTTTCTTCTCTCACCTTTGTAAGCATTGCCTGATTTTATCGTCTCCAAACTTTAATCGTCTGATCTCTTCCTCCACTAATTAGTGTTTCTCCATCAGGACTAAATGCGATAGATGTCACACCTCTGCGATGTCGTTCAGGCAAAATTTTTGATTCTTTTTTAGTAATTTCCCACTCTACAATTGTTTCATCATTACTTCCACTGACTAAAGTTTTACCGTCTGGATTAAATACAAGACAAGTAACGGCATCTGAATGTTGTCGCAGAGTTTGAGGTGTTTCTCCAGTATTTAGATGCCAAAGTTTAATGGTATTGTCATTGCTGCCACTAGCCAGAATTTCTCCATCTGGGCTAAATGCTAGCGTATAAACAGCGTCTCTATGTGCTGAAAGTGTACCTAAACATCTTTTACTATCTATATCCCATAGTTTGATAGTTTTATCGTAACTACAACTAGCCAGAATTCGTCCATTTGTTGGGTTAAAAGCAACACAGGTTACTTTATCAGAATGCCCAGATAATTTAGCGATTTCTTTGCCGCTTTCTACATCCCATAATTTAATATCTTGGTTATCATTAGCGGCTAAAATTTTGCCATTAGGACTAAAGGTGATTGAGTCAAACCCGAAAACATCCAAAAAATTACTCAAAAAAGTTTTCCCAAATGAATGAAGCACATTTGATGTACCTAACCGCCAAATATTTATTTGATAGGCTTTACACGCAGCAATTAGTTGACCATCTGGACTAATTGCTACAGAAGTCAGCCATAAATCAAAAATACCTGTTGGAGAAAATGGAACAGAAATTTCTTGTAGTATTTCCCGTGTGTTTGTTTGCCAACGTTTAATAACTTGATTGCCACCACTAATAAAATATTCTTGATTAGAATTAGGACTAAAAGCTAACTTTAATCCATAACGCATGACAGATTGTTGGGAAAAATCAGTTAAATTTTTGGCTAATATATCTATGATGCCAATTCCAGTAGATTGACTTTCAACTTGAGTATAATCATTCTCAGTTAAATTAGCGACACATAGCCAAGTTACTTTTTGAATAGCTTTAACTAAAGCTTGGATCGCTTGTTCATCCCACTGTTGATAAATGCGATCGCCTATATGTATCTCCTTCCCTTCCCCAATATTGACATTGTACTTACCTAGTTGCTGTACAATCTGGCGATCGCCAGCCAGAAGTAGCTGACGTAAAAATGTTATGTCCTCATCGGTTTGCTGTCCATTTTCAACCCGATGCAGAATTTGCTTGAGATGTTCATAAACTGTTTCAAATTCAAAATTTTGTAAAGAAGTTTCAATCTTAGATTGAGTAATTTGCGACCCAATTTCTAGATTATTAATATTACACTCTAATAATCTGTTAGCAAAATCAGAAAATACAACTGATTCTTGTCTTCTAGGAAAAATTCCTCCCAAATAAAAAGTCCACTTTACAGGGAGATGTCCTATTGGTGCTGACAAATCAAATGTAAACTTTGAGATATCTGATAGCCATTCATTATTAACATACCAGCCGATATCTTTACCTAATTTATACTCTGTTTCTTTATTGGCTTTTCCACCAGCTTCTTGCCACTTTTGAAGTTGTATACTAAATCCAAATCTTCCTTTACTGGCATTTATCCATAACTTGTCTATTGCATTTAAGACTATACAAGGAGCATTTTTAATTGCTTGATAATCTAATGTCCCTTCTTTTTCTCTATTAGTAGCTTTCAACATTAATCTAAATGTTTCTTCATCAGCTTCTCTCCATTGATTTTCTGCAAGTAGATTACGCAACTGTGTATAGTTAATTTCTTGATTTGAGTTTAATGTAACACTACTCAATATAGCTAAACTTTGCTCAATCCAATTCTGATTAAAAACTTCAGCATAAATTCTATTAGCAACTCTTAACACTTCTTCTTGTCTAATTACTAATCCTGTCAATATTAATTCTTGTATCACTTTCCTGCTAGGAGTAGTATATTCTTCTTGTAATATTAACTGATATAGTTTTAATATTTCACTTGCATTTTTAGAATTCAAAATTCTATTTTCAATTGTTAATAAATGTTGTGGACTGTCTTGTTCTTCCCAACGTTCTATAATTTTAGTTTTAACTAAATTGTCTAACCAAGCTTTTTTATTTCCATCTGCAACATATTCTTCTGATTCTTTTACCAATTGACATAGTTTTTGAGTTAAAAATGGTTGTCCACCTGTCCACTCTAAAATCTTTTTCAGTAATTCTTGTGGATTGTTTGTTCTTTCTGCTAATCCACGAGCTAAAGGTAAAGCCTCTTCATAAGAGAATGCTTCCAACTTAGTTCTTACATCAATGTTAAAAGGAGAAGTGTGTGGGTTTTCAATGGAGTGTAAGTCAGAAGGGGTAAAAATACCTGATAAAACAAAATTACAATAATAAGTATTATTTCTTGATTTATATTTTTGGGATTCATATAATCCTCTTAATAACATCAAAAAATCTTCAATCAAACCTGTATCAATAAGCCAATCGAGTTCATCTATGAAAATTATAATTTGTGAATTGACTTGTTTCAACAATATATCTTCAATAAAGCTGCTAAAAATCATACCAGCACTTTGCCATTCTTTATTTTCTTCCCACCAATCTTTTAGATTAATTGTATTACTTAGATTAAAATCTCTAACCAACATATAAATTAACAAGTAACAAAAATCATAAAAATTTATTTTATTACTACCAATCAATGTTAAATCTATTACAGCACAAACAAATCTTTCTTTTTTCAAACGTTTTATGATTTGCAGTATCAAACTAGATTTTCCCATCTGTATAGAAGCAGATATACTACACAAACGTCCTGCTTTTACAGCATTGTAAAATTTATCATCTACCTTGCGCTTAATATAAGAAGATGAATCTGAAGGTAAACAGCCTCCTATTTGATATTGAATATTAGGAAGAGAGTCTAAATATGCTTGAGTATTTTCTTGAGAATCTAATCTATTGTAGCTCTCCAACTCTTTAGCAACCTTTACATACTCCCCACCCAAACACCTCAATACCAGAGCCGTAACTGTTGCAAAACATCCTACTTGTTCAGCAATCTCACTATCCCCAAGTTGTTGCGGATTCTTCAATACAGCAGCGAAAGTCTCTAGCGATAACCCTGCTTTTTTGGCTACATATTTTGATACTTCATCCACCACATTCAAAACATACTTTGAAGGAACAGAATCAATTAATAACTCCCGTAACCCATCCATAAATTCGTATTGAACATAATCAGGATTGATATCTGCATTAATCTCAGATAAAGGCTTTAATAATCCGCCTAAAAACACCTCAGCCACATGAACTTGTTGAGCATCTTTTAACAGTGTTTCTCGAATTAATCGCACAATTGACAGACTAATTACAGGTGCAGAAGCTAACAATCCCGCCAATTTTCGTGCCATTGGTGAAGCTGTTACTCGAAACGCCTGTACACGCTGTTCTGCACTCAAATTACCATGAGTAATAAATAAACTAATTTCCTGATCAACAGGAGTTGCATTTAACTTAAACACATATCCCTGTGTCCAAATACTGCCCTTACCTGACAACATTTGCGCCCAAGTAGCGACCTTATCTTGTTCCAAGGTAAATACAGGAACTTTAACCCCTGTTTCCTCATCCAGTTCATCCCAAAATGACACTTCCTTAGCGATTAATTTCTGGTTACACGCTCCCGGAGTCAACCCCTGCAACCGCACTTCTGAGGCTCTACCTAAAGCAGTTCTTTTCCACAGCCACTTGGGGAGCATCTGGACAATTGCCATTGATCCTTGTTTTGCCCAGAGTTCTAATACAGGTGTAACCGCTCCATTGCGCCACACAGATGACACACAATCACTTACTAACAACACCAAACGCCGACCACTGGGATCAATTAATTCCTTGGGACTACGGGGAGTTTGACTTCTAGCCGTTGCAGCGATACCGCGACGAATCTGAACTTGTTCGTTTTCATCCGTAATCAGTCCCCATACCCGCACATCTCGGAAAATTCCATAGTTTTTCAGCAGTCGTTCTAATTCTCTAATTGTATGTCTCCAAATTTGCATGGAGATTGCTTCATCAACTACTAACTCCAAATCTAACCAAGGTTCTACTGCGGGTCTCAGTACAGGTATCCAAAGCCCTTCATCAGCAATTCGTTGGATAGTAGCGGCTTCATCTAAGACTAATTCTCTCCCAGAAGGAATACGACGCATTAGGGGCTTTAACGCCCGTGCTAAGGTTAAAGGCTCACGTAAAGAAGGAGCATCAGGGACTTTAAAGGATAAATCTGAGGATTTTGAAGCTCCTTGCCCATTTCGGGGATAAATACCTGCTTTTTGTTCCTCCAGTGACTGATTTGGTGTTTCTTCTAACTCTGAAATTTCTGGCTTGGATTTTGGCAATGTTCCCTGACTTGACTGACTTTCCTGGTTGTTAATTTCTCTTTCGTCTTCCGTTCTCAGGTTTAAATCAAAGGAGACTGACTCAGGTTGAAATTTCTGCATTTGCAGTGCCAGCCAAATTGTATCAGCAATTTCTTCGGCTGACATTTCTACTTCTTTACTCAATGCAGTAATTAACTGGTCAATCATCTGTCCTCCGCACTGGTTAAGTATTTCAGCAATACTTCTATCAAGTCTTTTTCTTCTTCTGGTGCTGGTTTAAACTCACGAGTGATTAGATAAATGGCATTTAACAGTTGATCTGTGGCTATATCCCCACCTTCTCGTAATGTTCTAAATTTTGCAACTAATTCATTGATTTTTTCTTCATCTTTCGTTATCACATCACTGCCTAAATGTGCTTTCACAATATCCTTTAAAGCAGTTGCATCAGGTTCATAAGGCATATTTAACCTTAAACAACGCCTCAAAAATGCTGGGGGAAAATCTCGCTCACCGTTATTTGTTAACAGAATAAAAGGGAAATTTTGACAACGCACTCGACCTGCTTTAATAGGGACATCCATTCCATCATAGGTGCGAACTTCTACCTGATTCACCTCTTTGGCAATCCGCGCTAATTCTGGAATTTCAAATTCCCCTTCTTCAAACAAGTTGAGTAAATCATTAGGTAAATTAATATCACTTTTATCTATTTCATCAATCAGCAGCACACGCGGACGGTGAGAAGGGAGAAGGGCTGTACCTAGTGGGCCTAGTTGAATGTAGCGACCAATATCTTTACTTTTATCACCCATCTGCACATCTTGCAGGCGGGCGATCGCATCATAACGATATAGTCCTTCCTGCAAGGTTGAACGAGCGGTAATATACCAAGGTAACACCTCCCCCAATTTTAATTCGTAAGCTACAGCATAAGCCAAAGATGTTTTACCTGTCCCTGGTTTTCCTGTTACTAACAAAGGTCGTCTTAAATACAGGGCTGCATTGACCATATTAATAACAGTATTTCTGTCATTATTTTTATCAGTGTGAATCCGAAAACTTTTACCCCGTTGCTCATTCCTTGTATTCTGCTCTAATCTCTGACAGAAACTTTGCCAGCGTTGCTCAATTTGTTCAACTATTTCATCATCTGCACCTATAAATTTACGCCAACTTGGGGGAGGAGGAAGTTGATTAATATTATCGTGCGGTTCACTATTGCCTTGAAAAATTTTCCAATCGGTCATGTTTTTAATTTAACTTCCTTGTTATTGTCCAGGTGCTTTTAATTCCAGCATGACATTAGGGGTAAGACGATGAGGATCTTCCCAAAGCAGGGCTAAATGAAACCCTAAATGTTCTTCAGTTTGAGCATCAGCTTTTTCTCTAGTCAGTCTAACTGATTCACACAAATGACATAATGGTTTAAAAGTTAATATTTCATCTATTGCAGCTACATGATCAAAATTAGGGATATCACATCTTGTCCAAATGGCAATTGGTGTCGTTGCTGTTAAGATAGCTTTAAATAAGTCCTTGGTTTTGGCTTTGGGAGGAGCGCAAGTTACCTTAAGTCCGATTTTTTCCTTTAAACTACTTCTCAACGACTTCCAATTAAAAGTTTCCATCTCCTCAAGATGTGCAAATAGTTCTTGAATGGGTTCATTATGTAAAACAGTTTTAACCTTGTCCCAATACTTGTACCAATCAGATAGATAAGAATCTAAATATTCAAGGTTCAAACGTTCTAGCGATCGCAGTCGAATTGGATACTTAATCCCCAAAGTTATTTCCTCTACTATTGGATCAGAAATTTTCCAGCGATCTACCTCTGTACCAATCAAATCACTGGGTAAAAATACCTCAACAATTAGCTGATATTGTTTACCTCGAAGATGTCTTAGACTTGTCTTCAAAAATTTGTTCAGTTGTTTTGGTATGTCATTAAATCTACACAATGTTCCCTGTTGCTGTTCATCTTTGTTCAGTAGTGATGTAAATTTAGATAGGTCATTTACTTGCACTGAGTCATCAATAATTAACCAAGCATTCAGTAAAAACTGCTCATTATCATCATCACAACGCTCAATGGTAGCGATTAAATAGGATTCAAGTAGTCCTTCTTTATCAGAAAAAAAATCTTTTGAGGATTTATTTGTCTTCTCCTCTGGATGCTTTTTTGATACTATGTTTTTAGCAACATTACTTAGTTTATTGCGAATTTCTTCAGGTAGACTTTCATCCTGACTTAAACAGTTAAAAAACTCAAATAATCTTCTAAATTCATTAAGCTCTTGTAAGATTTGTGTGATATTGTTTCCCTCTAAATTCCACACACTAGCATCGGGAGGTAAAGCATCTTGATACGCTTGTCGAATACTTTCTTGAGGGATATCAGAAAAATCTAAATCTTTTAAGGGTTCTTGAGAAAGATTACCAAGATTACTGTCTTTAGCCAGCAATTGAATAAATGTACAATTTTCGTAAATATTACGTTTATCAATATCTCTTTCGGCTGCATCGCCACCCTGAGTATTTTGATGAATACCGCTTGCTTCTTGAATTGCTTTAACTAAGGCTTCCATCGCTTCATTATCCCACTGGTTGTCAATGCGATCGCCTATATGTATCTCTTTCCCTTCTCCAATATTGACGTTATACTTACCCAATTGTGATGCAATCTGGCGACCGCCATCTGAAAGCGATCGCCGCAGTTGTTCAATATCATCTTCAGTCTGACTTCCTTTAAGGATACGCTCAAGAATGTCATTCAGATTATTTTGGTCAGCCACACTATTCCTTTCTACAAGAGTTTGATAGAATTTAACTATGCAAAATCAGCTTTCCAAATGTGAACTAGCACACACCTTATTGGACAAATTCAGCTAATAGCCAGCCAGATCGTCCATCTTGAGTTGTCACCCGTCGCCATCGGCGATCACTACTAAGTTCTCCCAAAATTACACGGGTACCATTTGGTAAAAAACCAATTTTTTGACCATTTGGAGTTAGGCGTAAATTAGCTGCGTTGACACCAGAACGATTCACTTGAATTACCCCAGAGATACGCTGCTTATGTTTCGTTGGTGACAAACCTCCTTTTGAAGAATTTTGTTGGAATGGTGAAATTTTAGATTCTTGGTTGGAAGAAACAAGACTTATTAAAAGTATAAAGAGAAGTGCGATACCGAAAGCAACTATACAACCAGCAGACGGATCTGTATAAGTAGAATTAGAAGATGTAGCTTTTCGGTAAATATTTGGACCAAAATTCAATTCAATACTAAGCTTAGGGAATAGCTCAATACCGACTAGTTTTTGAAGTTCCAGAATCAAACCTTTGAAAACCTTCCCCTGTGTTGCCCATTTAACTGGTTCAGCAGGAGAAAAACCTAATTCTTTGTTATAAAAATCGCTATTTTCTGGATGTGTGTAATATACCCGAAACTCAACAACAAGTGTACGCTCAAGAGAAAATACTTTGAATTTTTCTATAGCCTCATCTAAGTTAATTGTTCTTTCGGAACTCCTGCTATTCCAAAACTTGGTTTCCTGATTATTCCAATCAATATCATAGGCTAGCTCTATTCTAGCCAAATTTTGATTATCAAATCCGTAAATTGAGACTCTTTTAATCCATTCTTTAATAATTCCTTGTGTCACTTTCTCTACCCAATTTGGAGAAGCTGCATTTGTTTCTGTTAGTGCCTTTTCAATTTGAGCATTGACTAAATTTATCCAAGATTCCCTATTTATAATTCTTTGCTTTGACTCTTCTGAATTATTAGCTAGATTAATATCTGTATTTTGATTTGCATTATTATCTGACGCGGGAGGATCATCTAAGTTATAATTTGTACTATCCTCTAAAATTTTTTTTTCTTCATTGATATTATCAGACTTGATTAGACTAAAATCTGGATAAAAAGAGTTATTTTGTGATGAGAATACCCATTGTAACAAGTAAAGAACTCTCTTCAAAGTTGATAGCCTTGAGAGTTCCATACTCTGAGAGTTTCTATTTATGATTTGATTTAGCTCTTCTAATAAATTTGAGGCTGAATCGGTTGAAGGAGTTTGTGAACTTACATTGTACTTATCACTCAAACTTTTCAGGATATACTCTATGCGTTCAAAATCCCTTTCAAGTAAAGTCGTACCTTCTGTAATAATTTGTAACAATTTTTCTAGTTTATAGAGCTTTGGATCTTCTCTCTGCTTTAAGGGTGCTAAATTTATCTGAATCAACCTCTTTTGACGTTCCAGTTTGCGTATAATTCTAAAAATTGACTCGTCTCTACTTTCGATTTCCTTATAAAGGCGCTTGATAGTTCTCTCCAGAATATCTATACTATACTCACGTTTATTTAACTCGTTTAATCCTGAAATTCCCTGTTTTATCTTTTCTTCTAAAAGAAAAGCATTTTGTTGAATTTGATATAGTTTTAGTTGCTCTTTATTCAAAACTTTTGATAAATATTCTGGGCCTTTTAAGCAAGCGACAATTAGCTTCCAAACATAATCAATTGGGAACTCTGATTTGGCAAAAAATCCCAACAATATCCAAGTAATTAAATTACTAAGTAAAGACAGAAAAGTTATAACATAATGTATAAGGCGATAGTTTGCATCTATTGGCGGAAGCTCGATCTGTGCAGAGTCAGTATTTTCAGCCAGAACTTGCTGAAGAACTTGTCGGATAGTTTCGGCATCAGCACCTTGGTAAATGCGATCGCCCAGGTGGACTTCTCCTCCAGTTATCTGCCCAATATTAGTATTAAACTTGCCGTCTTGAGATACTAACTGCAACACACTGCCAGCCATGTTCAGTGATCGCCGCAGTTGTTCAATATCATCCTGAGTCTGACTTCCGTTAAGGATACGCTCAATAATATTACTCAGATTATCATGGTTAGCCACACTGTTCCTTCCTCACTACCCAATATCTTATTTTTGATTATTCTTGTTTTTAGATGATTCAGACTCGTAATAATCATCTCCAATCCTAAAATTACTGGCTTCGCCAAAATTCATATTTTTTTCTCCATTCTGTTGCACATTTTGTGTAACCTGAGTCCCGCCTTGTGCAGCAGACTGTTGGCTAGACTCGCTTGCAGCTTTATTACCCTGCGTCTCATCTCCCGCACTCTGACGTTTAAATAAATACCCATCCTGCACACGCATGAAGATGACAGGGGTAGCAAAATCGCGTTTGCGATACTGCGTATCGAGTGCAACTGTACGCCGTCCATTTTGCGCGGCAATATCTACCGGGTTATCTTGAGCTAATCGTTCGTAGAATTCGTAAGCAAACTGACTTGCCGTTAAATTAGATACCTCATATTGCATCGCCACGACTACCGATATATTCTGCTGCACAATTTTTGAGGCTACACTTACAAAAGCTTGTGATGCAGAGGACATTCCACTTTCACAAGCTTGCAACAACACAATACCTGGGCGATGTCGATTTAGTAACTCGGCAAAACCTCCAGCATCTACCCATGATGCTGTGTTCAATACTTTTTTTACTAAAGCAATTTGTCCAACTTCTTCCCCATCCTCATCTTGCAAACGACCATGACCGATAAAGTGGAAAATATGGGGCTGTTTTTCTAACAGAGCATCAATAGCGTTAGGAGTGGCTGGATTGACAATTGGCAATAACTCAATACGTTCAGATTGCTCCTTCGCTAAGTCTTCCAGTACCGATTTTACTGTTTCATACTCAACTGTACCTAAATCTTTTGGGGCTGCGATCGCTAATGCAATCCTTAACTTTTCTCCTTGTTCTAGCTGAATTGGCGGGGCTGGATGCCATTGGGCGCGTCGGCGAGAAAAGACCAAATTTGGATCTGTAGCTATCCAAATTTCACCTAAGTTTGCACTAGCAGGCAAGCACATGAATTCCCAAGGCAATGCAGCAATTTCAGGCATCCCCTGCTCATTAATATCTAGTTCGACTCGCAACAGTTGGCTTTCTTGCTGTACAACCTGGAAATGGAAATTTACAAAATCCTGACGCAGCGTATCGTCAAATAAAGTATTAAATAGCACTTCTCCAACCAGACGCGCTTGCTTAGAGTTTTTGATTTCGCCATTTCGTGCTGTATTAATCAGGGAGTTAATTTCTTCTAAGTTATCTTTGTAACGAAAGACACCAGAAGGTTCTCCCAAAAGCTTGTGTTGAGCGTCCCACTTTTCTACCTGCACGCGCTCAACGTTAGCTATACGGATGCGGTAAGTATAATAACTTTTATTCATATCAAAACTAGCTTTTACCCTTGCCGTAGCAATACATACATTTTAATGATGTGAATTAGGTTTATTTCGGAAGTGTTAAAGTCCAGAATTCGGCATCACCACGGGCGAATTGGCTTGCAGCATCATCTCCTTGTCCCAACAATCTCTGAAAACGCTCCGACAAGGCAGCAGCTACATCTTCTAAAGTAGAAGTTAACCAGTTCATCTTTGGTTCAGCCCATACTGTACCCCGCACAGTTATCGAATCAGTTCCCTTAGGTACTTTAAAGACAATTGCAAATTTTGCTGTCCCAATTCGTTGTAAATTGTCATCATTAATACGCCAATAACACAGAGAGTTACCTTCACCGTTAGTAATAATTTCTGAGTAACCAAGTTTATAGTCGTAAGCTGGAATAGCAAGAAACACCTTGAAATTATCCTTAGTGGACACGCTTGCTTTCAGGTTATCGGGAATTGATGGTAAAAATTGAGCCAACTGGGAGCTATCGATTCCTATACTCCATTCCAAGTCACCACCCAACCCCACATCCATACCTACACCAAAACTCATCACTGAGCGCCATTTATCGGAAGGGAATAAGCTTTGAATAATTGGCTCTTTGCTTCCTTTCGGCCCAAAATCCAGCTCACAGGTTAACCGCCAAAACTGAGCGCCTCGTTCAGGTCGTAAATCTACGGTGTGAGTCATGTAATAAAAATCGAAATGGTCGCGCATCTGCTGCTTGTAAATGTCAATCAGTTCAGTACCGCTATTTTTAAATGTCTCCTCTGTGAGGCGAATTAACTTGTCTTGAGGATTGCCAAAACTGACCTTTGTTTTAAACAGACTGTCAACAGCTTCCGCCCCAATGCCTAGTTTTGTACCACCAGCGAGAGTTCCCTCCCATTTTTGAACTTCTTGTAGCAAGTTAGATAATAGAGCATTCGTCTCTTCTGGGTTTGGCGGGGTTAGCTCATCGTTCATTTGTGCTGTCTCCTTTGTTAAAACTTCCGTTTTGAATAAAATAGAATCTACAAAGGTAGATACTGCGATTCCTAAATATTTCTTGGCTCACAAGTAGAATTTTTTCAATACAAGAATATTTTGCTAGCAGGCGAAAGCTAATAGAAAGATATTTCTAATATCCATCAGAATATGAGGTAAAACCCATTATTATCAGCTTTTTAATTCAAAAAAGCTAAAGAAAAGCTTAAATATTTTAGGTATTGAATTGTGTAAGATAAAACTAAAAACTTATAAAAGATGGTAGATTCTAACGACATTAACAGTATTATTGGTCGCATTGTCAGGGAAACCCACACAGAAGCAGATATAGAAACTCTGCGTCAAATTTTGAGTGCAGGCGATCGTGCAATGAGGATTATAGGAAACGATGAACTCTGAGGAACTGGGTAACCTTCTTGATCGCCTTGTTGAAGGCAAGCAGGCTGAGGCAGATATCAGTACTTTGCGTCAATTTCTGAAGGAAGGCAATAATCAGGCATTACTACAATTAGGCAAATACAACGTCAATATTGGTCAGGGAGAGGATATTCACATTGGCGATCGCGTCTTTGTTACGTGGAATGATGACGCAATTCAAGCACTTATTGAGGTTGTTCAAAAGCAACTTCCTAAAGCAACTGGAATTGTTGAAAACCTACCTCGCAGCGGTGTGGTGGAATTTATTGGTCGAAATCACGAGTTATATACCCTGCACCAGTTGCTCCAAGACAACCAAAGGATTACTGTGACCGCAATCACGGGTATGGGTGGAATTGGCAAAACCGAACTGGCTTTGCAATATGCCTTGAAGTACAAGCTACAATATTTGGGGGGAATTTGCTGGTTACAGGCAAGAGGTTTGAATATTGGGTCTCAAATTGTTCAATTTGCGCGATCGCGTCTACAACTCAACCCATCGGAGGAATTAGACCTACTAGGTCAAGTTGGGTTTTGTTGGTCGCACTGGCAAGCCGGAGAAGTGCTAGTTATTATTGATGATGTCATAGATTACAAACTAATTAAACCCTACCTACCACCATCAGAATCTCGTTTTAAAGTACTCATTACAACTCAGTTGCGACTAGGTAAATCAGTTAAACAACTGGAAATAGAGGTTTTGGATGAGTCCTCTGCATTAGAGCTACTAAAATCGTTAGTGGGAAAAGATCGTATTCATGAAACCTTAAATGACGCTAAACAACTCTGTGGCTGGTTAGGCTATTTACCTCTAGGGCTAGAATTGGTGGGGCGATACCTAGATCGCAAACCAGATTTATCCATTGCACAAATCCAGCAAAGATTAGAGAAGAAACGCTTAGAAGAGCGATCGCTGCAAAAACCGGACTCTGACATGACGAAACCACTGGGAGTGTCAGCGGCCTTCAACTTAAGTTGGGATACTTTGGATGACTCAACAAAGGACTTAGCCTTTCTATTGAGCTTGTTTGCCATCACTCCCATTCCTTGGAAGTTAGTTGAACAGGTTGCTTCTCATGAAGATCCAGATGACCTAGAGGAGATTCGAGATGACAATCTAGTGAATCTACACCTCCTACAACGTAAGGCAGACAGTATTTATCAATTACATAGACTCATACGAGAATTTCTCCAAGAAAAATATTCTGAGATAGATAAAGCAGATGCTCAAAAACAGAAATTTTGTCAAGTTATGGCATCAATTGCTCAACAAATTCCAGAGTCACCTACTCTAAAATTTCTCTTGCAGATGACACCAATGATGCCTCATGTTGCTGAAGCTGGGACAACCTTAATTAATTACCTAAGTGATCAAGAACTCATTCAGCCGTTTGCAGGTTTAGGTCGTTTCTACGAAAGCCAAGGATTCTACAATCAAGCAGAAATTTGGTACGAGCAATGCCGTATCAAAGCAGAAGAGCGACTTGGAACTGAACACCCTGAGATTGCAATTAGCATCAGTAATCTTGCAAGAATTTATCAATTTCAGGGGCGTTATACAGAAGCTGAATCCTTATATATGAACGCATTAGAAATGCGAAAACATCTACTAGGAAGTAATCACCCTGATGTAGCAGATAGTCTTAATAGTTTGGCTGTACTTGCTTTCAAACAAGGACGATACATACAGGCAGAAACTCTATTCACGCAAGGATTGGAAATATGGAAACAAACATATGGAAATGAACATCCTGAGATAGCCGATTGTCTAAATAATTTGGCAATGCTCTACAACGAGCAGGGACGTTATCAGGAAGCAGAGCCTTTATTTATTCAAGCTTTAGAAATGCGGAAAAAGTTACTGGGAGTTCAGCATCCACGTATTGCCACAAGCCTTAGTAATTTAGCATATTGCTATAACTTACAAGAGCAATATGATCAAGCACAACCTCTCTACATACAGGCATTGGAACTTTCTAAACAATTGCTAGGTGAAGAGCATCCCAACGTAGTAGATGGTTTAAATAACTTGGGAATGCTCTATCTTGCTAAAGCAAAATATTGGGAAGCTGAACCGATGCTTTTTCAAGCTTTGGAATTACAGAAGAAAATGTTGGGTGAAGAACATCCAAATGTTGCAACATGTTTAAATAATCTGGGGTATATGTATGACTTGCAAGAACGTTATTTAGAGGCTGAACCTCTCTACTTACAGTCACTTAATATGAGAAAACGGTTGTTAGGTGAAAAACATCCTTATGTAGCAATTAGCCTCAATAATTTAGCGAAAATTTACCGAGAGCAGAACCGTTTTTCGGAAGCACAACCCTTATACATTCAAGCAATAGAAATTTTGGAGACACAAATTGGTTCTGATCATCCCATAACGGTTCAAATTCGTACTAACTTAGAGAAATTACTGGTTTTACAAACTAATAACTCAGATAATTAAGGGTTTAAATCTGTAATTTTAGTTAGCCGAACCAACAAGTGTAAATGCTGCCCATTCTTTAGGATTGTCAGGATTTTTTTGCATCATCTCCAGCATCGCCCGACGCAATGCTTGAGCTTTATCTGTGTTTGGGTCATTGAGAAGATGTCCATAAAACTTGGTCATCAACTGCGCGGTCGAATCATCTGGTACTGACCAAAGGGATACGACAATGCTGGGAACTCCAGCAACACTAAATGAGAATGGCAATCCAACTACTCCTCCTGGTGTTAGAGGCCCCCGACCTGTATTACAAGCACTTAAGACAACAAGGTCAGTTTTCCGAAGTTTCATTTTGATGATTTCAGACGCATTAAGTAAACCGTCCTCATCTTTGGATGGAGCGAGTGCGATCACACCTGATGCTATCTTAGGTTGATACTGTCGGTATAAGTATAACAATTTATCCATGCGTTCTTGGAATTTTTCAGCTAACGATCCCTGAGGCTTTTGAGAAGATGAAGATGAAACTGAAGTATTAAGCTTGTCTGAGCCTGTATCGATAATACCGTGGGTTGCAAGGTGAATGATTCTTGCATCTCGCATTCGACGAATTACTCTATTTTCATCTGCTTGATTATCTGTGAGCAGATCAACATCAAATTTCTTTTGCTTCAAAAGTTGGGCAACTTCTCTTGCTTCGTTGGCTGCTCCTGGTAAAGGTTCTAGTTTTTGAGTTGAATTACCATTATCTACTTTAATAGTCGGCATCGTTGGGTTTCCCACAATTAAAGCATTTTTGCTACGCGAGGAACTCCGTTCTCGATTGCGACTGCTTAAAAGTAATGCACGCAGATTAGGAGATGTCAGAATTGTGTGTTTTTCAATTAGATATTTTCCAGATGAATCTTTGAGAATTGCAAAGGGAATGAAATAAAGTGACCCCTGTGGTATGAAAATCACACGTTCTTCCGGAACAGCAGGTAGTAAATCTTGAATAGGTGCAATTAGAAGCTGATAAAGCTGATTTAATTGCTTATTTTGTTCTGTAATTTGTTTTGGTGTGAGTGAAGAAGGTGCGTTTAAGGTTGTACCACGTTCTCTGACTCCCAGAGAGCCACGAAGTTTGGCAATACCTTGTGCCAAGGCAGTCAACTGCTCTCCACGGCAATCATCCGAAACATCAGTTAAAAGTTTGCACTCTTCAGGAAATGGGCGAGTCTGTCCATCATTCTGCAAGGCTCCCAATTGAAGAGGCCGCTCAACAAAGGAAATTTGTCCTGTAGGACGAATAACCCAAATATAAAGTTTACTTGCTGGTGGAGTGTTCCCTGGATTTTGAGGAGAACTAACTAAGTATTTTATATCATCCTCGTAGGAAATAATGGAGTAACTAACAATTGTAGAATTTTCATTTTTAGCAATCTTTTTTATATCTTCAATGGTTAACCTGGGAGATAAATCTTTGACAAATTTTGTCCAATTCCCATCATTTAAATTAAATAAAAGATTTTTATCTATGTCTATTGTTCTACTGTATTCAGCAGCTAATAACGCATCTTCTTTGCGATTTTGTGCAACATAAACCTGTTGAAGAAGTTTGAAAGTACTATTCTCTACGTCTCCTGTTTGATATCTAAGAGTTGCCGAGGAAGTATTACCACCGCCTATTGAGCACGTAAAACTAAAGTTAAAACCATCTGGTGATGTGCTAGAGTTACATTGGCTAGGAGTAGGCTTGTATGAAAAAACACTGACTTTACTGACAACTAGAGTAAGTACACGTTCTGCCCCCGCTAAAGCAGTATTTTTTTGGGAAAGATAACCAAGTCTTTCAGAGATTTGAGCTAAGTTAAAATACTTAAATCCAATGTCGTATAGAGTACTAAATTCACTGTCAGAATCATGGGAAGCACCAGATTGATTGAGTCGTTGTACAACAGATCGCTCTGTACTTTCTAACAATTCTATCTTTGAGGAAATTTCTTTTTGCTGCTCGATTGGAGTCTGAGCCAAGGTACGTGGATTTCCAGCTATTCTCAAAAAATCATTTGGTAGGATGATTGATGTGAAAACCAGAAAAAATAGTAGTAAAGAAATACTCAGTTTTTTTAGTTGCATATATGTGGTGGGTAGATAAGCTAAAAATTATATGTTATTTACAATACCTTCGCAGAGTACGAAGAACCGGAACAAATAGCTGCAAAGCTCGAACAAATGCAAGACCCTGATTTTATTGCCAGTGTTAGTAATGATACCACAGCCTCAAGGGGAGCTAATAAGATAAATATTGAATACAAGAAAGCTTAAGAATAACTTCAATATATATCCAATGCTTTATTGTCTAAAATAAAACTAAAAACTCCGAGTAAATGGCGAACCCCAGTAACCTCAACGACATTATTCAACGCATCCTCAACGGAAATCAAACCGATGGCGATGTTGAAGCTTTGCGTCAGTGGTTAAATAGTGGTGGTAGCCAAAATCTGCAAGTAGGTAAGTACAACGTTAATATCGGACAGGGACAAGATATTCATATTGGCGATCGCACTTACCAAGGACTTGATGCACAAGCAATTCGAGAAGTTGCTCGTGCAGTAATTCAGGGTTCTAATACCGCAGATATCCAAGAAATTATTCGCTCTATCCTCTTTGAAGAGTTTCAGAACTTAGCTCAACGGGAAAATCCTCAAAGTAGTTCGCGCAAAACTATTTTAGTGCTAGCCTCCAGCCCCACGAATGAAGCGAGATTGCGCTTAGACAAACAGATGCGAGAAATTGATGAGGGTTTGCGAAGGTCGCAGCAGCGAGAAAAGTTTACTTTGCAGCAACGTTGGGCAGTTCGTCCCGATGATTTACGTCGTGCTTTGTTGGATTTTAAGCCAGAGATTGTTCACTTTTGCGGGCATGGTTCAGGAGATGATGGATTAGCTTTGGAAAATGATGCAGGGTTAGCGCAACTTGTCCCAACTGAAGCTTTAGCAAATTTATTCAAACGATTTGCTACGCGAGGACTGGAATGTGTTGTTCTCAACGCTTGCTATTCGGAGATTCAAGCTTCGGCGATTGCCCAACATATCAATTATGTAGTCGGCATGAATAGTAAGATAGGAGACAACGCAGCGATTAAGTTTGCAGTTGGTTTTTATGATGAACTAGGGGCTGGTTGGTCGTATGAGGATGCTTATAACGGTGGTTGCGATGCCATTGCATTACAAGGAATCCCAGAAGAACATACCCCAGTCTTCAAAAATCTAAAAAAAAAATCCAATTAAGGGTAACAAATCCAGTTGATGACTTGGTGCAGCAAGTGCGATCGCGCATTCACGACAGCATTCAAAGTTTGCACGGTGTTATGCCATTATGGGGAGTAGACCATTGGGTTCCTTTGGGGGATTTGTTTGTAGATGTAAATATCCTGGAATCACTTAGCAGCACCCGCAGGTCGGAACTGGATGATTTGTGGCAGGATTTTACAACGGGTAATTCCAACTACCGCAGTTTAGATCGGATTGGTTTGGGAAAGGAACAGCAGCGCGTGTCGGGTTTGACTGTGCTGGAAAAAGATACGAATTTGATGGTGGTGGGTAAACCGGGTTCGGGGAAAACTACATACCTGCAAAGGATTGTCACCGAATGCAATAACGGAAAATTGCAAGCCCAACGAATTCCCGTGTTGATAAAGCTGCGGGAGTTTGTGGACGACGGACGCAAGTATGCATATAACTTGGAGCAGTTTTTGGGACAGCTTTGGCGGTTGAGTAATGTAGATATGGAATTGGTGCTAAACCAGGGTAAAGCTTTGGTGTTGCTGGATGGGTTGGATGAGGTGACGGGGGAAGCAGGAAAGCAAATTACCAGGGAAATCAAGCGGTTTGCTCGTGCTTATTCCCAAGTGCTGGTGGTGGTAACTTGTCGAACGCAAAGCCAGGAATCGCGGTTTGAAAGGTTCGATTATGTGGAGGTGGCTGATTTTAATGAGCAGCAGGTGAGAGCGTTTGCAGAACATTGGTTTGATACGGTATGTCGGGATACGGGGAAGAACAAAGCGCGGGATTTTTTGGAACAGTTGTTTAGGGAGGAGAACAAACCGATTCGGGAATTGGCGATTACGCCGATTTTGTTGAGTTTAACTTGTGCGGTATTCCAGCAAACGGGGAAATTTTACTCGAAGCGTTCCAAGTTGTATGAGGAGAGTTTGGAGTTATTGTTGGAACAGTGGGACAAATCGCGGGAAGTTGAGCGAGATGAGATTTATCGGGATTTGTCTGTGGAGCAAAAGTTGGAGCTTTTGAGTTTTTTAGCAGTGAAAAAGTTTGAGCAAGAGCAGTATGTGTTGTTTGAACAGGAGGAATTGGAGGCGTATATTGCGGGGTTCTTGAGAATTGAGCAGTGGGATAGTCGAGGGGTTTTGCGGGCGATCGAGTCACAGCATGGGTTGTTGATTGAGAGGGCGCAGAAGGTTTGGTCGTTTTCCCATCTAACGTTTCAGGAATACTTTAGCGCTAAAAAGATTGCTAGTTTCAACTCAGAAGAGTTCAAGCAGGCATTTCACAATCTAGTAACTCAGGTAATTAAGAAGTCTTTGCGAGAGATGTTTTTGCTAATGATAGAAATATCACCTAATGCTAACTATTTACTACAGCTAATGAAAACTCAGGTAGATGCACTCGTGTCAGAGGACAGGACTATACAGCAGTTTCTAATCTGGGTCAACCAAAAATCATTATCCGTTGAAGCTTCATCCAAATTAGCATTAGTTCGAGCATTGTACTCCTACCTTGCTAGCAACATTGCCACTAAGCTTGATTTGACCATTGCCAGCAATAGCCACCTAGAAAATGATGACTATATCGAAATTGAGCTAGACGGAGACCTGTTAAGTGCCTGGAATAGCGCTAACATTCTAGTCTGTACCATTTGCCGTAACCTTAACAGTGTGAGCTATATCTTTCGTAACCTCGACACTAACAGCGTAATCGTCAATACTACCAATGTTAATTTAAGTGACTTTACCACGGATATCAACCGTGCTCTTGCTCGTGCTATTGCCCGTGCTATTGCTTGCAATCTGGCTCCTGAACTGAATCAAGTGCTGCAAACATTGCAAGATAAATTACCTAATCCAGAAAATGCTCCCGAATTCCTTAAGCAGTGGTGGCAGTCAAACGGTAAAGGCTGGGAGGAGAAACTGAGAACTGTGATGATTGAGCATAGGAATATTGGTTATGATTGGCAGTTCAGTAATGAGCAGAAAGAATTGCTTCGGCAGTATTACGTTGCAAATGAGTTACTGGTAGCTTGCATAAATAGTAGTTGTGTAATGAGTGATGAAGTGAAAGACGCAATTGAAGATACGTTGCTGTTACCGAGCGCCGAAATTGAAAAACGCAAACGCGAAAAATCAGAGTAAGGCAATCTTACTCGCACTATACCTTCATATTAAGTAAAAATGCCAATAAATTTATTGATATTTTTAGTTGCTAAATTCAAATAAATAGGTTCTCTTGTAGTTGTGGTGATAAGCAAAGCTAATCATGCACAAAGCCTTTGCAGGCTAAGGGTTTCAGCCTAAACTTTTTAGTAACTTATCAGTAATTAGGCGGTTTTCCACTACAAGTACGGGAGAGCAAAAAAATATAAAGCTAACAATACTTTCAAACTTTTCCTCTGCAAATGCTTGTCAGTATTTTTGCTGTTTTCAACATTTACTATTCCATGCATTGTAAAAAACAGGATAAGGAGTTTTACTTGCGTAATTCCATAAACTGTCATAGCAAGCACCTCGATTTACATAGCCTGAAGATTGGTGAAGACATTCCTTCAATTTTACAACTACTGCTGCAAGCAAACGTTCTAATTTGAGATTACCCAGACAAGTCTCAGCAAAAGGAAAGCTTCGTATCTCTTCACCTTGAAAGGATAAATCCTTTAACAAAACATCAACAGCGTCTTTGCAATCAACATATAGATTCCCTAATGCTTCAGCAGCATAACGACGAGTACCGATCTCATCACTTTTCAGTAAATCGAAAAGTGCATCAATAGCCTTTTGTCGTTCGAGGTTATTCTTGAGAAGAATTTCAGCAGAGTAAAAACAGTAGAAGCCATATGTTGTGTCAAGCAACCCAGTCATAAAATTAAGTGCTTTTATATTTATATGGTCTATCTTTAATAAAGTTTCAGCAATATCGATAGCCGTATCAATATCTTTAGTGTTATCAATTAGCTCGTTTAAATAGCTGATTTTATCTGAATCATTTTTAGATAAACAAAGAACAGCCCAGAATCTAGCATCATCATCATGACTGGATTGATAAATAGTCCTTAATACTTTATTTGCTAATGGATGTTCAGTATCTATTTCTAGTAATTGTTCGGCTAATAAGCATTGGATATTATCATCTAATATATCAAATTCAAAAAAGCTTTCTAGTAGTGTCTTGGAGATTTTAAAAAAAAATTGAATCGAATTAAGTGTTGTAATTACATCTAAAAATAGGTATATATCTAATTTATTGCATCGAAAATATGTTGGTAGTTCTTCACTTTTTAGATAGCCAATAAAATCTACTTCCAAGTAATAATATAATAAGTATTCAAGTGTTTTCTCTACTTCAGATTTCAATTCGCCTAAATCTACTTCTCGAAAGTCTTTGAGAAGAGACTGAATAGTATTACGGTTTTTAGTCGTATTAAACACATTGATTAAATATAGTAATGCCGTTTGATTTCCAGGGCATAATGAAAGAACTATTTTAGCTATTTTTTCTTGATTTTCTTCATTTTTATTTTTTTGAAGTAATTGCAGTAATTTGCTTGTGGTGCTGGGATGGTAGCTTTTTGCCAAAACATTTCTGGCACTTTGAGAAATAGAATTGGGAAATATCTTTGTTTCTTTCGATGCCTCGTCAAGCGTGCCAAATCCTACCGTTATGAGCTTGTCCAGAATAACATCTACATAACCTTTACTTACTGAAAACTCTGAAATACCTACCGCAGCTAATAAATAAGCTTGAATTCGATAGAAATTACCACAATTATCTTTGAAATGAACTAATTCGTGTATTAGCTCTTCTTTACTATTTTTTGATATGGTCTTCCATCCAAGCCATAATACAATGGTTTCTCTCCAATAAACTTCAAAAATCCGATAATTCGCATCTACATGACTTGGATTTTCAGGAATATGATTCAAAAAATAATGCCAATCATCGATCGCCAACGCGGCAAAATACTCCTGAAAAGTCGGATGGAAAAACGCATAAACCCCCTTCCTGGGATTATCCCCATCCACCCCCACCTTATTCAACCATCCCAACCGCAACGCCAACCCAAACAACGAATCTGCATCATCCGGTTCACCCAAATACTCGCACACAAATTCCTGTCGCAACCGAAACCGCGTTGCTTCCTTATCGATCGCCTCCCGCGCCAATTCTCCCAAAGCTGCATTCAACCCCTTACGCTGCTCCCCTGTTGTCGCAAACTGCCCCTTCTTCCACTCATAAAAATCCGCCACAAACTGCTCGTACAACCCTGCTTTCGTCTCTGGTAATTTCCCTTCACCCAAATACCAGTTGAAACATAGCAGCGTCAGCCGCAACGGGTTTTTCACCAAATCCCGAATTCGTTCCTTCGCCGATTCCCTTAACGCCGCACACAACTGTTGTCCTGTCTGCGTTTCTGCTAACGGTAGGGAGCCAAACCAATTGCCAATAAACTGCTCCACCTGCTGGGGATAGCAAAACTCCAGCGTGCGATAGTTATCAAAGGAATCCAGGGCGTTACTACCACCGTCCCAAAGATTTAACCGACAAGAAAGCACAATCCGCGCCTGTTGTAGCAAAGTTCCGGTACGAATTTGCCGCTCAATCTCCCCTAAAGGATTGCCCACCGTCGCCTGCATTTCATCAACCCCATCCAACAACAGCCACACCAACCCCTGGTTAAACTGAGCCACAAAATTATCTTGAACCTGGGTAGATGCTTCGGCTTGTCCGACTTTTCGGGCTACTGCTTGCAACCATACCTCTAACAAATATGATTCCAGTTCACGCGTTCGCAAATCAGCCAAAGACACCCAAATCACAACCGACTGCGCCATCTCAAGAGACACCCATTGAGCAATCTGCTGCAACAGCGTTGTTTTCCCTGCCCCCGGTTCGCCAATAATCGCAATGCGTCTTCCCTGACTTTTGGGGCTTTGTCTGTGCCTCAGTACTTGCTCTAGAAACTGCTGATGCTCAAACGTTTGGGTAATTTCCGTTTCTCGGTAAAGTTCCGAACCCTGCTCTGGTGAAACATCCTCGCGTCGCCGAGTTGGCTTTTTACGCTCCACCAGTCCCAATGGCACATACACCTGCTCTGTCCGATAGGTAATTCCCTCGCCTGATGTGAGCGGGTTTGTCGTGAGTCGCTGCTGCTCGGACAGCATAGCTTGACTGATATTGTGCCAGTCGATTTCTAATTGTCGCGTGTTCTGGGACAATACCTCCAGGAATATGCTGCGAATAGTCTGTGCGTCGGCTCCTTGATAAACCTTGTCGCCGATATGAATATCCTGCCCCTCACCAATATTGATGTTGTACTTCCCCAACTGCACAACATTTTGACCACTGCTTTCTTTGAGGAATTGACGCAATATCGCAACATCCCCCTCATCTCCACAGCCGTCGAGAATGCGGTCAAGTATAGAAACCAACTCATCAGGGCGAGTCATTTATTATCCTTTCCTAGCTAGTCGAAATTGTCGTGCGTCTCAAAGCAGTGGAATTTAATCAGGAATTTATTTTAAAAGCGATGTCTACAACGGGCTACGCCTACGCTTAATATTGCTTTAGTTATTATTATCACATTTGCAAACCCTACTTAATAGCCGATTTTCCGTAAGAGGTAAATCTAAAGAGAACGAGATTTGAAGATGCGATCGCCAATTTGAATATCTTGCCCCTGTGCGATGTTGACATTATACTTGCCCAATTGCATGAGTTATTGGTTCTTGCCTATTGGCTATATCCCGCTGCGGCAACCAGGATCAATAGAGTCTCAAGCGAAGAAATATCCGGGGGCGATCGCCCCCTTTACGGAGATCACGTTACGAGTGGTGAAAGCGTTGGCTAAACGGACGGAGAATGTCCCCGTCCATAAGTTCTACCTGGGACTGGACTTTGAGGATGCGCCGATGGGAATAGCGAACGCAACAATTTTAGCGGAGCGATGCCCGTGAGGGCAAAAATTGTGGAGTGAGTCCACAAGCATACTTGTAAGTACCCAAAATCAGTATTGAAATAGAGCTACCAAGAGGCGCGTTAGCTCTTTTGGCGGTCTTGAATATAAGTCTTGACGTACACTCTTCAGACATTAATGATGCATTCTTTATGCGTAGGTAGAACGCACCCCCGCGTAAAAATGCGGTGAAAATCAAGGGCTAAAAGCCAACGCCCGTATATATTTTCAGGTCAATTGCTATTGACGCTCTATATACGCTTTATACAGGCAGTAGTCATCAGCAATAGTTGAGGTGTATGCGTGCAGCAATAGAACTACCGACGCACTTACAAAGCTGTTTTCTGTGAAATTTGCCGCAAAGTAGGAAAATATTTATACATGATGTTCACCGTAGATAACCTCTAACTTTTGCGACCCTTTGTTACTGCCTGCCACGTAACATCTGCAAAACGATGGCGCTCAAGCGAACCAGTACTCGCACAGCGAAGTCTTCTATGCTGCCGTCAGATAATTGCCTTGAGCATTACCTGCAAAAACACCATTCCTACCGATAAAAAAGAGATTCTCAGTTTCGCTCTTATGACTCCTTATACCATAATCTTATACTGAGAAAATGTCATCTCTGGCTATCCCCCACCATCCCTAAACTAACCCCCTACATAGTAGAAGTATTCCCAGTACAAAAGTATTATCACAAATCACCCCGCATTATGGGATAGTTGCGCCTACTCCCGTCATGCCACCGCATTGCTACTGATGCCCAACCACAAAAAACCGAACTATCGCGCTCTCCCCCCACGCTGACAAGACTTACCGCCTGAGATATACTTATCGTATACCCCCGTAGATTCAAGGAAGCGAGCAATGGCAGCGTATTACATTTATGGGTGTGATTTTTAGTTTGTAGCGCCACCAAGGGGTAAAGACAAGATACGCGCAAAATTTATCACGGTGTAAAGTTTTGTAAAGTAGCTATGTATTTCTTTCTTTCAAACATTGCCTAGTTTGAGTCAATTTAGGCAATGTATAATGAAGAGAGAAACAGACAATAAAGCTTTCAGCCATTCTTTCCCAACTACCCCAACTTCCCTTTTCGGCAAAGATGATTTCTCACCCTCCTCCCCCTGCCAAAGTAGCTTCAAAGCGAGAGCGGGAATATTTGCGTCCAAAGGAAGTTGAAGCGATGATCAAAGGGGCGCATTCATTCGGAAGGCATGGAGTTCGAGATGCAGCGATTATTTTACTCATGTTTCGGCATGGGCTTCGCACGGCAGAGTTAGTTTCTCTGAAATGGTCACAAATTGATTTAAGCGACGGCTATATTGAGATAAGAAGAGCAAAACACGGGCATGATAGCACTCATCCCCTACGCGCTCCTGAATTGAGGGCATTACGTCAGATTAAACGAGATAAGAGCGAAACCCAGTATGTGTTCGTCTCCGAGCGCAAAGCTCCCCTATCCACCCGAACTATTCGTCACATTATAGCCAGAGCCGGAGAATTAGCGGGACTTAACGAATCTGTTCATCCCCATCAACTGCGTCATGCTTGTGGCTATTATCTTGCTTCACAAGGTCATGATACCAGAGCGATTCAGGACTACTTGGGACATAAGAATATTCACCATACAGTTCGCTACACGCAGATGTCCCCCCAAAGATTTGAATCTTTTTGGACAGATTGAGCCGTTAGGGGTGATAACAATGCTCCTGTAAACTGAAAATAACCATCTTTTCTCTCACTCGTGGCATCAATTGAACGGACAGCTTATCCCAGATTCAAACGATACTATACCCCCAATGAACTCGATAAAATTTACACTCCTACTAGGATAGAGATAGCATTCGCCTTAAAAGTTACGACTGGGGAAGAGAACTATTTTAATCTGCTAGTTTTACTCGTGGTTCTTTCTATTAAAGAAGGCAAAATTTCTTCAGATATGTTGTTACGAAAATTGGGAAACTATAGTCGGAAGAATAAACTCTATCAAGCATTTCGAGAGTTAGGGAGAGTTATTAGAACTATTTTTTTATTACAGTTCATCTCTGACCAAAAGTTACGTCAACAAATTACAGCAATGACCAATAAAGTAGAAGCTTATAATGGCTTTTCTAAATGGTTTTGTTTTGGAGGAGAAGGGGTGATTGCCAGTAATGACCCTGAACAACAAGAGAAGACGATTAAGTACGGTGATTTAGTAGCTAATGCTGTTATTTTCCATAATGTGGTTGATTTAACTGAGGTTTTGCTTCAGCTAAGAAAAGAAGGTTTTTTCTGGGAGCGAGAAGATTTAGCGGCTTTGAGTCCTTATTTAACCAGTCATATTAAGCGTTTTGGTGATTATCTGATTGATCTCGATGCGATTCCACCAGCACTAGAGGAAACGTTAAATTTAGGCTTTTGAGTAAATTTGTTACAAAACTTTACGTCGTGATAAATTTTGCGCGTATCTTGTCTTTACCCCACCAAGCTCGCCAAAGGGGACAAGCCCCCTTTGGAAACCCCCAAAACTCGATAAAATAATAGTGGATTTAATATCACCGAACCACCTCGCTTTGGAAGCTCTGGCTTCTAGCCGTGGGGTTGCTTACCAATATTAAGCGTGATTATCATTAATCGCCTATAAATTTATCGACTTACTATAGATTAAAAAACTTCTTTTATTTATAAAAACTTCCCTATATATAGATGGATAAAAAAACTGAAGCCAAAAAAGTTTTCTCTTCTGGACGCAAGTCAAAACCCAAACCAAAACGGACAAGTCTTATTAGTCTCAGACTAACCGAGGAGGAAAAAGAAGATTGGGAAGCTAAAGCTCTTGCTGCTGGTATGGGGAAGAATCTCTCCAAATTTATCCGCTACTGTGTTGAGCGCGAACGCATTTATATCGCCCCACCAGTACCAGCTATCAACGAACACATATATATAGAACTGGGGAGAATTGGCAACAACATCAACCAAATTGCCTATGCAATTAACCGTGCTGTCAAGTTAGGAGAGGCGATCGCCATCGCTGCTGACCCCCGGACGGAAATCGAAGCCCTCAAACCATTGCTGCTGGAAATCAAACAAATACTGGTGGGAATGCCCTCTGAACCCTTACAGTCAGAACATGCCGAATATCTCGAACATCTCGAACAGCCCGAAAAGTTAAAACAATCTGCTGTTGAGCGCTAACCAACCCGAACAACCAGACTCTTTTGTTGCTTTCCCCCTGGAGGACTAGTGATTGGCAATATCACCAAGGGAAATGGCTTCTACGGTTGTGTTGCCTATGTCCTGGGTAAAAAAGACGCGCAACTAATCAATACTAATATGGCAGGAGAAACACCCGCCCAACTTGCTTGGGAGTTTCGCTCCTTTGCCAATAAAAACCAAAGAGTCAAAAAACCCGTACTGCACCTGTCGTTTAGTCCTGCCCCCGGTGATAGAACCCTCGACGAGTGGGAATTGTGCCAGATAGGACAAGACTTGCTTGACGCTTTGTTACTATCCAACAACCAATTTATTTTGGTGCAGCACAATGATGCCGAATTTGACGGACAACCCAGACCCCACGCTCATATGGTCATCAATCGGGTATCCTACGACGGTGAGTGCAACGACGATTATTTAGATTACTACCGTACAGAAAAAATCCTGCGCCAAATCGAACAACAATACGATTTAATTATCCAACCGTCCAGTTGGGAAGTCCAGAAGAAAAAAGCATATCCCAAACACGTACAACAAACTGAAGAATCGGGCGAACCAAATATAGTCGAACGGTTGCAAAATAGTATAGAACAAGCGGCGGCAGACCAACCAGCCATGCCAGTATTTGTAGCACGGTTGTTAAAAGAAAATATCCAAGTCGATTGTAAATTTACCCGTACTGGCAAGCTCAAGGGGATAAGCTACTGCTTGGAGGGACAACCGTTCAAGGGTGGGGATTTAGGGAAGTTATATACACACATTGGTATCCGGGAACATTTAAAAGTTAGCTATCTTGAAGATTATCGAGATCCAATTGAGTCAGTAATTGAAAGTTTTAAACGTGGGCGAACAATTGACGATAAGTGGGTTAATTATCTGGAAAGTTGGATTGAGTGGAATTTTAAACAAGATTCTTCATCCGATGGAGCATCAGAAGAAACAGCAACTATTGAAGTATTAAGTACACAAGATAATTCAACAGCAAACTTGGAGCCAGCACTTGAAGAAGTTCCAACAATAGCAAATGAATTATTCGCTAAAAAACAAACTGTGGTAGGGGAGCCACCCCCTTTGAACACAACCGAAGAAACAACCCAAAGCCAAGAATTTGAGGAAGTACCAGCACTTATAACTGAGGAGGGCGATAGTGAAATTATTCAATGCGGTGCAGCCGAACCACCCGCACCACCACCGGAGGTATCCACTGTAGCACCAACTGGCGAAGTGACAATAACGTTATTGTCCGATGACAAAACACCGTCTATTGAGGGTTTACCCTCTTCAATGGCGAGTGAACGCCCGTCCTACGCGGCGAACGCACGACTTGAAGCATCAGGAGTTGCAACCCCAACCAATAGTGACGACAGCACACAGGTGCAACACGAGAACGCAAAAGCGATCGCACAAACTGTACTCTTGTTGTGGTCACAACAAGACCTAGTTAAAAAGTCGAAGAAGTACGACCTCCAGCTTGGTGAGGACAATATTATATATGTAAGCCACAAGTCAGGAGAAATAATTGCGTTCATTCCCCTCAATGAGAATCAAACTCCCCAAGGAATTGCACTGACAAAAGTTGATGTAGATAATTTCCAAAAAATACAACAAATATTGGATGCTCGTCAACAATCACAGACTAAACCAAGTAATTTAGCTGATGGTATAGAACTGTAAAGCAGCCAGAGCTATAGTTATAAGGGTTAGATTTTTCTAACACATTTTACAAGCGTCTCGGCACAATGCCATTACTGCTCAACCCTACCCCCCTACATTAATTGCGGTTGGGAATGTTTTTTTAAGAACGCTAACCTTTCCCTCTCGTGTTGAGAAAGCAATGCCCAAGCCACTTGCCTCTCCTTACGTTCATAAAGTTCAAGAAAATCCACGACCAATTCCCACGAGTCGCACCCACATAGAATTTCAGGCACACTCAATTCAAATTCTACTATTTGTTGCGAGTCGCGGTTTAACCGAATTTCCTCCAACTGTTCTTTATCCACAGCCGGTTCGACTTTTATAAGCTTATTAATCAAATGCGGATTTTCTAACGGGTCTAAATCCGGTACAAAAACTGTCCCCGACTGGCTGGAGATATAGTATTTCTTATATCTTTGGCTAGTTGGGGACAGTTCTGGAGGTTTAGAAAATCTCTTGTCAATCGCCTCTAGCACAAAACGTGTCGTGTCGTCAAGTTTCGGTAAGGTGGTAGGGTCAAAGTGGTAGAAATACTTTCTTTTCCCCCCTCCAACACGATGGCGATCGCGCACTATCACAACACCAATTTTCGACAAAACTCGTCTTAGCAAATAAACCGGATCGCTATCAGCAGCAGCATTAATCGCCAACACAGCACGCAGTTTGTAAGAATTTTTAACACAAACCCGTTTAAAATCAAGAATTAATTCCTCTTCCCCAGTCCATCCCCCTGCAACAACCCACGACAAATGGGGACAGGCTTGTTTTGTAGATCCGCAATTACCCACGACTATTTTTGATGAAGCCTGTCCCCATTTGTCTAGGGAAGGACTCGCCCCAGATTTTCTACTCAACTTATCAACCAAAGAAGGCACACCCAAATCACACAACATGCTTGCTTGCATTGCACGGGAACGCATATCCCAAATCTCATCACCGTAATTAAGGGATTTTAGCCAGCGCTCAACATCAAACATTTTTTGTTTTTCCAGATTATCCATAGCCCAGCGTAATTCCAGCTGACTGATATAATCTGGGTCTTTAAAGTGTTTAGAGTATATAAAATCAGCATCAAAATCAAAACCTGGTAGTTTATGTTTTAAAATTGCTTTTGTAGCTTTGTGTCTATCTGAGGGTGTTAGCATCATCGATTCCCAAAGCTTTAGAGCAAGCTTGTAACTTATATCTTCCGCTTCATAAATAGATTCAGATTCCTCTTTCAACCATTCGTCGCGAGCCTCATTAATCTTCTTAAAAGACTCGTAAACTTGCATGGGCATTTCTGAAGCATTATGTCCTATATTCTGTAAATCTCGAATCAGCGCAGAACGCAAATTAGCACGACTGTGATTATCAAGTGCCGTATAGCTGCAAACAGCTTTAAAATGTGGTGATTGCCACTTATTAGAAGTAGGATTCATCAATTGTTCCAAATTTTCAATCACACTACTAGCCTCGTTTTTCTCAGGTAAATAATTGCAAATACCCAACAAATCTATAGCTGATTGGTGGTTGTTAAAATAATTGCGAGCCACAACTTCTGGAAGCGGAGAGCGAGAGGCATGATTATCCAAGAGAGAATAAGTTTTACAGAAGACAATTCGCTCTACAGGCTGTCTGTACCGTGCCAACATCTGCATAATTTGACGGTGGTTTATCACCCCAAAAAATGTACCGTACACCCGCTCAAAATAAGGAAGAGTAATATCCAAGCTACTTTCAGCAGTAGGAGATATCAATACTACTTGCGGTTTATTTTCTGCTAAATACTCGTTGGGTTTTTGCAAGAAACTGTTAACAGCATGGCTTGTCTCTGGGTCAGCTTTTGTCATGCTATCAACTCGTAAAACATCAAGATTAAAAGACTCTAAAACGCTTTGTAAACCAACTAAGTTGCGTTGTGCGTCACTGACAACTAGCAATTTATTGCCAAGAGCAGCATCATAAACAAGTCCTTTCTCAAAGCCCCCACGAGCATTTTTCATTTCCCGGACTTGACCATTTTTAAATACTTTCTTTTCACCACCATATACGCTTACATTCCATGCTGGAACTTGTCCTTTGTTCCAAATTCCAAATATGTTTTTACCAGAGATTTCTTGTAAATATCTAGAAGAAATTGCAGTGAGGTCAGCGTCGAAGCAAAATACATAATCAGCTTCACGTATCAGGCGAACAAAACTTTCAATAATAATCTTACGACGCTTGCGACAGGTGCTTCCTGCTAGCATCTGCTGCAATAGTTTATCGACTTCTTCGAGGATTAAGACTTTTCGGGATGATAATAAAAAGCAAGAATCAACACAAGCTGCAATCCAAGAACAAAGCGAGCGGAACCTTTTATTTAAACGCTTGTCGGTAGTGGAAATATGATGGAGGTGAATGACTTTATCTTGAGATTTTTCACAAAATTGTTGTAGTAAAGAATTGCGGTAAGATAGTACGGTGCCTTCGCTAAAATGTTCGACAATTTTGAGGGCAAGTGTAGATTTACCAGTTGCCATTCCCGATTTAAAAAGATAAACACCTTTGGTGAGATTATTGAGGTTTAAGTCTAAAAATCTCTCTTCTTTTATCGAATCTGCCCACGGGGAGAAATCTTCTAAAGATTGTTGCGTTTTGGCAACTCGTTCTTTATAATCACCAAAGTTAAGTTGTTTAGAGTCAAACCAATTATCGTCTGACTGGAGTCCACCATGCTCACGGGCATACGCTAGGAATTGCTGCCAACTGATATAACCAATTTCGGTAAAGAGCGGCAGTTCGTCGATATCCTGGTGCTGTTCCTTATCAAGCTGTCCCCACCAACCAACACGGACGAATAACCCCAGGCTGCGGAAGAATTCGTATTGACGAATCCAGCGACGGATTACTTGGGGGTTTTTCACGTCTCCGGCATCTGGGAGAATTGTCGCGGTGGTTATATTAAAAGATGTTACAATTTCTTGAAATTGTTCGGGGGAACCGCTGAAGTTACCACTTGCTGCACCAATTGTTAGGCGATCGTGTTTGTGAGCGGCAATGAGGGGTTTGAGTAAACCCTCGGTAATCCATGCCTCTTTATAGTGAGCATCACCACCTGGAATAATGGTAATTGGTAGTTCGCCGTTTTGCAGGTGGCTGGATTTATAGCCTTTTAGCCAGCGGTACTTGCCACCGTCGGCTTCGTTATCAAGCCGAATTTGTCCGCCGTGGATTTCCCCAAGCTTGTTTATTGCAGGGCAGTATATCCCCTCAGATGCCACGCTAAGACTACCAGAGCGTACACCGGGGTAGTTTACGGGAAATAGGGCAGGTAGCCTAGAGCCAGGGGAAACGCTGAAAAATCCGACTTGATCGATTTGTTCGTTCGTTAAACCCCGTGCTAGCAGGTTGTCCCGGTGACGGCGAGATAATCCAAAATGTTGGGCTAATTTCTTAGTTGCAGCATCAATTTCTGCTGACGCGAGTTTTCCCTTGGCTAAAGCTTCTGTTGCCTGTCTACGGTTAATTTCCCGTTGGGAGGAATTGCGCTCCCAACGCTCTAGTGAGCGATCGTCTCGCCCAGAGTCGGCACTTTCTGCAACCAGAATACCCCAAAATGCACCGCCCTTGGCATCACCTAAATATTTCCAGCCGGGAATACTTTGGTGGGTGTTGAGGCACATTATAAGAGTGCCATCGCGTTTAATTTGGCAATCCCACTTGTTATTACCGCAGGCTGGACACAATAAGTGACGGTTAGTGCGGATAAAATCTTTTTTGTTAAAAAAAGCAACCATGTTTACATCTCCTGGCAATTGTTGATGTTGCCCCGTGGAGAGAGTTGGCGCTAGTTGGTTCTACGAAGTCTTAGCCAGAATGAATGGAAATTATTCGCATTCACGATCCCCGCGCATTCAATCAAGATTAAAAATTTATTTGCGTGTCCTGTATCAGGCATCGTACCGAAAATCGTGTAATTTCCTGCACTTATGGTCTGAAAACCCATATCCTGTCAGGGTTTGATAGAAATCGAAGCACGCAAGTAAACAGTTGTTTCAAGTAAAGAATCGCAGGAAGCTGGCTTTCCCTCAGGAGCCAGCTATAGAGAAACCAAATCTTTCTCACGGGAAAAAGTTGGACTCTATAGATGGGTGAAAAAATTATCCGATTCGGTTAAGGAGCGAAAGTTAGAGTCGTTATGAAGCCAAAAGTCAGATAATTTGTGAAATGTCAGCAAGTTCACACAATTTGAAGCTTGCGTCTTCCAAGCTTGCTGTAATCGGTAGAAATTAATTTGTCCACAGCAAGAAAATCCCAACTCGCGTAATGCTTTTACTAGTGCTGGGATATACAGCTTCTTGAAAGCGGCATCTGGTGATGATTTTCGTTCTGATGCTTGCTTCGATTGGTTTTTAGAGCTTTTATCTACGGTCGAGTTTAGTTGATGCTCTGTAAGTAATACCATTTTTCGCTACCGGATGATTGTGGTGAACATCGGGTAGCCGCTATGGATCGTTAGCAAAAAACTGCAATTTAGCCTAAAATTGAGCTGTTACACAAAAAAATATTTTGTTTCAAAGTTAAAGTTGAAAAGTTGGTTGGTATTCCAACTTTGTTGTGAGAGCGACTGGTAATCGTCTCATTGGACTAGTGACTAGCAAGGCAGGCAACAACAGCGGTTGTAGTATTTTAGGCTTCCTTCAGTTTCTTGGACTAACAACAAAGCGACTACCAGCTTTTTTCTTTTTTAGGAAATGCAAATTTACTTTTGGTCTTCATAGTCTCTTCACCTCTTAGATGCTTTTGTTTAACCCAGAGAGTAGTACAATGAGCTACTCTAAGTAATCAACACTACTATACTGTAAAAAGTAGCTGAACATCTCTCAACTACCTGCTGATTTATGTCCTTCGTAAAGATTGACCCAAAGGACTGCTCGCCACTGGGAAAATTTATCCTTGAATATATGGAAGAAACGGGCACACCCATGCAACACCTCGCTGACCGGGCTGGTTTAACACGACCTGGATTGCGAGGGATGTGCTTTGTACAAGGGAATCCGACAGAAAGCAGCTTGATAAAACTTGCTCGCGCAATGGGAGTACCACCTGCCCAACTTTATAAATTGGCGTGCCAAAACAAAATTGAAAATCCCTACAACGCTGATGCAATCGACCTCTTCATTGAGGGAGTTGATACTATTCTTAAAGCAATGCGTAAAGTAGTTGAACAACAACCCGAACATCAAAGACCTTCCGAATCGGAGCTTCTTGAGAGAGCTATTAGGACTGTTAAGTCGTTACAAGGGTAGGAATTTTTTTGCTACCACGCTCCCATAGGTCACAACCAACACTCAGGCAAACACCAAAAAAGATAAAAGACTGGAATTATAAGTTTAAAAGTCAGTTACTACTGTGAAAATCCAGATTTTTATAGTAGTAACTAAAAATCTTGATGCAAACCAATTAACTATGGCACTTCTGTTATTTAAAAAGCTGAAACCCTTATAGAATCAGCAAGTGCAGTAAGAGTCAAAAAAGTGCAACTACACGTTATGGCAGTTCAATTTTAATGAGTGTGTCGCCACGTTGCAATGCCTGCACTCAACACATGTCACAACATCAAACCCTTATAAACACAGGGTTTAAATCTGCTGCAATAATATAAGCAATACAAGAAGTAATCTTCAAATACTACAAACGGCAGAACTACTCTTTCAGCCCTATAGCTGTATGGCAATATGGCAGTTTTGGCAGTAAGAAAATAAACCAAAATTTAGGATTTTTCCTGTTTTTTTCGTCTTTGCTCCAAAGCTTCCTTCATTAGAACCACCATCATTTGACTGACGGTTCGGCTTTCGTCAACAGCCAAATTATCGATTTCGCTATAAATTTCAATAGGTACAACTATACTAGTTTTCTTACTTTTTTGTGGATTGACGGGCATCCCTATCTTCCATGTGCTTCACTCATCAGCCCCGCTAATTATCGCATAAGTTTTTTGTCAAAAAACTTAATGACTCCAAGGTGAAGTTTAGTGCTTCACTTGGCTTCACTTATGCTAGTATTATTCTGTTTGGTAATACGACAATTATGGCACTGACAAATAATGCACGATTGAAAGCTTTTTTTGAGCTTAAATACGGCAAGCCAATTTCAGATAGGTCATGGTACAGAATTAAATCTGATATTAGAGTTTTAGGGCTGGAAGTAAACCTTGAAACAGTAGGTATGGCAGCAGATTTAAAGAAAAAAACCATGTTCCTAAAATTGCCGTTCTTCATACTTATGGAACAGTATTTAGCAGCTGTAAACGACACCAACAATATAGTTGTATCCGGTGAAGAGGTCTTCAAATATCTCCAAAAAATAACAGAGAGTAAGGCTCATAAGACAACAATTATTAGGTGGTTCGCTTCCGTTGAACCTGTAAATAATCGACACTTTGATAAAAACAGAAAATACGCAGGTAAAGAACTAATACCTGTAGTATTAGCAGCAAGATTATACGTCAAAAAACACTTGCCTGACGCAACCAACAAATCAGTAAATCCCCAGACTGTTAATATCAAATCCAAACAAGTTGCGTAACGGTCGCTAAAGGAGAAATCAAATGACCACCTACACCAAAAGAATCCAATCTCGGCTCAACCGCATGGGCATTAAAAAATCACTAGCTGAAATAAGAGAAGTTTACACTTCTATTGTTAATGATAAAGATAACCCAACAGAAGAAGAAATTACTTCTGTAGTAGAAAGTTTTCTGACTGCAATCGCAGCAATTGAAACAGCCTCAGAATTAACAACAATCCAATCTTCAGATGAACAACAATCGCCCCAGCCGGAAAAAGTCAGGACTTACGCAACTGGCACAAAATGCGGGCGGGGCTTCGCCCCACCACGCGGTAATTTAAATCAGACCAAACACATATAAACGTCTGGACGTTTTAGCTGCTGAATTAGATAATTAGAAAGTAAGTTGTGCTTGATTTTATAAATAGTTTGACCTGTTTGATAAGCTAAATTCTTCAATCTTAACCAAACCAACATAGCACAAGCAATATGATTTCGCTGAAGACGAGCTTTACGACATT
>NZ_ALWD01000003.1 GCF_000582685.1 [Scytonema hofmanni] UTEX 2349 | reverse complement strand
AAAGCTGAAGTCGGTTGCTCCTAGAAAACCAGGATATGCAGGTGGTAATATTCTCAATTTACTCTGGCAGCTTGATGTTGACCTGAGTGGCTATGATTTTTCTAACTTAACGGTTTGGCAAGCTTACATACAGGGGATGAATTTGCATCGAGTCAACTTCGCTAATGCAGATTTAAGTAAGTCTGCTTTGACTCGAACATTAGGGGGTGTTTTATCAGCAACTTTCAGCCCAGATGGGAAACTACTGGCAACAAGTACTGACAATGAGATTTGGTTGTGGTCAGTTGCAAACATCACACAAATTATTACCTACAATGGTCATACTGCTTGGGTACAATCGCTGGCTTTTAGTCCAGACGGGCAAATTTTAGCTAGTGGTAGCAACGACCAAACAGTAAGGTTGTGGAATGTCCACACTGGGCAATGTTTGAAAACACTGCGAGGTCATACAAGTTGGGTGCAATCGCTGGCTTTTAGTCCAGACGGAGAAATTTTAGCCAGTGGTAGCAACGACCAAACGGTAAAATTGTGGAATATTCACACTGGGCAATGTCTGCAAACTTTGTCAGGGCATAGGAATCGAGTATTTTTTACTACCTTTACTCCCAATGGAGAAACCTTGGTAACAGGGGGTGAAGACCAAACTGTGAGAGTGTGGAATGTAAATACTGCTTCTTGCCTGCGAGTCCTAGAAATCCCCATCAATTGGCTGTTATCTATTGCTATAAGCCCAGACGGACAAACATTGGTGACGGGAAGCGATCGCACAACGGTAAAATTTTGGGATTTAGCTAGTGGTGAGTGTATAAAAACATTGCCAGACTACAACAGTCATGTGTGGGCAGTTGCTTTCAGCCCAGATGGTAAAACACTGGTGACGGGGAGCGAGGATAAAACTGTTAAAATATGGGATGTTATAACAGGGAAATGTCTGCAAACTTTGCATGAGCATAGCAATTCACTTTTAGGCGATAGCGATGCTTCACGCATTTGGTTAGTTACTGTTAATCCAGATGGTCAAACCTTGCTGAGTGTTAGTGAAAACCAAACGATGAAGTTATGGGATATCCGCACGGGACAATGTTTGAGAACAGTGGATGGCTATATTAATTGGATATTATCTGTTGCCTTTAGTCCAGATGGTCAAATGCTAGTCTGTAGCAGCCAAGACCAACGGGTAAGATTGTGGAACGTTGAGACAGGACAATACCTGCGAACGTTACAAGGGCATAATAATTTGGTATCTTCAGTGACCTTTGCTTCCAAATACTTAGGTACTTACACAGATACCAGAAATATCACCTCATCTGAAGATATTGGGAAACAGCTAAAAACTCCTATTCTGGCAACTAGCAGCGATGACACAACCATCAAACTCTGGGATGCAAACACAGGAGAGTGTTTTAAAACTCTTTGGGGACACGATAGTTGGGTACATTGTATTAGCTTCAGTCCAGATGCACGAATTTTAGCAAGTGGTAGTCGTGACCAAACGATAAAGCTTTGGGATTGGCATACAGGAGAATGTCTGCATACATTGCTAGGACATGTTGGTGAAGTCAAAACAATTATTTTTAGCCCCTGCGGTAGATTTGTAGCAAGTGGTAGCAGTGACAACACTGTCAAAGTTTGGGACATAAGTACGGGAATTTGTTTACAAACATTGTCAGGACACCATGATTGGGTTTTCTCTGTTATCTTCACTCAGGGTGCAGATATCCTTGCTAGTGCCAGTGGAGACCAAACTATTAAACTGTGGGACGTTAATACGGGGCAATGTCTACAAACATTAAAAGGTCATACATACCGAGTTAGAACAATTGCTTTGAGCCAGGATGGCAAAATTTTAGCTAGTGGCAGTGACGACCAGACAGTAAAACTGTGGGATATTAGTACAGGTGTTGTTCTTAAAACATTTCAGGGACATCACAAAGCAGTACGGTCAATTGCCTTTAGTCCTAATAGCACTGTGTTAGTTAGTAGCAGCGAAGACGAAACCATGAAGCTTTGGGATGTTGAAACAGGTGAATGTGTAAAAACAATCAGAATTTATAGACCCTATGAAGGTATGAATATTAAAAACGCAATCGGTTTAACAACACCTCAGAAGAACACATTAAAAGCTCTTGGTGCAGTAGAGAGAGAATAAGATGCTATTATGCCCATGTAATGGTTAATTATTATACAATTTGGATTGGGTGCAAAAAAACTCTATGGAAAATCAAGAACCTAAAAAAGCTCCGGAAATAACAGTAGAATCCGATCGCTCTCCAGGAACAGATAGAGACCCTGACATCAAATCTGATGCATCAAGTCATCAAAATGTCAAAGTAAAAAATCAAGAACCTAAAAAAGCTCCGGAAATAAAAGTAGAATCCGATCGCTCTCCAGGAACAGATAGAGACGTATAGAGCGATCGCACTTTTGTACCAAGAATTTTTGAAGGGCGATCGCACTATCTATATTTGACGAATAGCTGCTACGGGGTTAAAAACTTTTATCTTTTGCAACTACTTTTGTTTTGGCACATTGTCGCATAGGTGGCGATCGCTCTCACTAACATTAGGGTTATTCTGCAAATAGTCCCGTACCCAATTGCAACCCCTCACTATGAACTCGTTAAACGATTCAAGTTTCCTTGATTTTGTGCCATTCTCTCCCCCAGTAACCAGTTCCGTGTCATTAGCTCCAAACTTTACATGTGAAATCTTACCCTCATGCTCTTTGAATTCTGCTAACTGTTCTTCGCTTTTTAATTCCCATACACGAGCAATTTTATCTTTTCCAGCAGTAGCTAATAGTTTATCGTCATCACTGAAGCTGATGCTATAAATTACATCTTGATTTCCATATAATTTTTTAAGTATCTTTTTTTCCTCCCAGTTCCACACACGGAGAATTAAATCTTCTCCACCAGTAGCTAATAGCTTACCGTCGTTGCTAAAACTAACACTATGAATTCGTTGTGAAGAGTTATCTGTTGGAATCTCCCAAAATTTATCATTTTCCAGATCCCATACACATACAATGCCAAAATTTGTACCCATAGCTAGAAGTTTGCGCTTGCTAAGGGACGAACTGAATTTGAGGCTTAAAGAGTCTATCTGCTCTTCATTGCTTGGGCATTTTTTTATTTTTTCACTATCATTGCCCTGTAAGTCTATAACCTTGACTTCGTTATCTGAAGAGGTAGCCAATTGTTTGACATCGGGGCTAAAGCTAAAGCTTTGATAGGCTTTATCGTCTGTCTTGGTCTTATTGAAAATTTTGTCTGTAAAAAAGTTAGAAAAAATCTCCTTATAAGAAAAACCAGAACCGCTATTACGGAGAATAAAATCGTCCGCACCATAGTTAAAACTATCAAAATTGAACTCTTGATATATAGGAAGTCTCTTATTCTCCAGTTCATTCTTGAACTTCCACAAATGAGTGATACCCTCTACACCAGCAGTAGCTAAATAATTGCCGTTGGGGCTAAAATTAACGCTCGTGACGTAGCCTTGATGTTTTAACAACAAATTATCCTTTATCTCAATCTCATTATTAGATAAGGAAATATCCCACTTCCACAAGCGTGCGGTGTTATCTCCTCCACCGGTAGCCAGCCATTTGCCATCAGGACTAAAACTGATGCTCCTGACAACAAATGTATGCCCGATCAGTTTTTTGATTGGTTGTTTCTGGTTATTCCAATCCCACACACATCCTATACCCGAATCTGAGGCGATACCCGAATCTGAGGCGATACCCGAATCTGAGGCGATCGCTAAATACTTACCTCCATTAGAAGGACTAAAACTTATACTGTTGTTATTTATTCCGCATCCTGTAAGTTCAGCTTGTGGTTCAGCTTGTGGTTCATCATCCTGCACATTCCAAACAAGGACTTTATCTTCGCGTCCAGTGGCAGCGAGATACTTGCCATCGGGACTGAAAGCTATGCTGAATAATAGTTCTCGATAAGAGAATTGCGCTTTCTTTTGTAATCCTAAAGAATCCCGCAAATACATAGAGATACTGCCATTTTCTGCACCAACAGCTAGCCATTTGCCATCAGGGCTAAAGCTGATGCTTGTTAGCTTGTCTTTAGGTAGATTAGGTAATGTTTGAGCATCTGACAATATTATCTCCTTTATTCCTGTTTCCTTTTTTTTATCCAAGTTCCAGATACGAGCTATGCCATCATCACCAGCAGTCGCCAGAAGCTTATCGTCATGGCTAAAACTAACGCTCGCGATTCTGCTTTGAACACTTTGAGTTTTCATTAACTTTTTGCCCTGCAAGTTCCAGATACGAGCTGTGCCATCATTATTACCAGTCGCCAGAAGCTTACCGTCATGGCTAAAACTCACACTCCAGATGCTGCCTTCATCATCTTTCAAACGATTGTATTCTTTTACTTCATAAACCGCTTTACTTAAGGTTAGTTGCACTTGTTTTCGTAAGACATCTGTTGGTGGAAATAATTGCAAAAGTGGATGATTAAGAAGCTTTACTGTGCGTAAACTATCAATCAAAGCATCAAATTCTTGGGTTTGGTTAGAGATCAATTTTGCTTCTGCTGCTTGTCTAGAAGTATTGATTTGACCTAGTTGTGCATTTCTCTGTCCAATCAAAGAAAATATTAAACCTGTACCTAGCCCCAGTATGACTGTAATCGTAATACACCACTGCAAACTAATATTCCGGCGTTTTTGTAATACGCTTTGCTGCACAAACTCAACTTCAACTTGGTTTAACCAGTTGTCATCGGAATTGAGTTCTTTATTCAATACATTGAGATAAGGATTCGCATTCCATAAAAACTGTACAGATTTCTCTCTCAAACGCCCTTGCTGGTTCTGAGGGTATGGTAACAGTCGAGCCAACTGAGAAGGAATTTTATTGACTAAGTTTTCGGCTGGGAACCAAAGTCGTCGATCTAACCAATCTAAAACAGAACCAGTCTGATCTAAAATCTCTTTTGGCTTTTCTTTGCTCTTATTTTTTAGATTTTTCCACTCCTGAGCTGCCGGAGTCAATCGCCGTTGCAAAAGTAAATTTTCTTCTTCCTCTTGCTTCCACCCCAGCAACTTTTGCCATCCCCGCACCAAAGCATCATGGGCAGGTTCTACATAGGTATTACTATCCGCATCTTCTCCTATAACCAGTAACCGTGCATTCGTAAAACGCTCAATTACTTTCTTAACTAAATTATTTTTCTCTGCTGGATATTCTAATTCCGATAGCGATACTCGTCTGCGTGCCAATTCACCTCCACCAATCGCCACCATTCGTAGCATTACATGACGAATAATCTGGACATAAGCCGGATTCTCTTTAACTAATGCCTCATATTCCTCATCAGCCCTTTGAGTCAGCGATTGGATGACTCCTCCCAAATCTTGATAATCTGCTTGAGTCAGCGCCCGGTCAATTGTTATACCTCTATTTTCTGCATCCCGTTGTCGCTTTAAATACTTGAGGTAAAGTTCGCTCAAGGCAAAAGAAAGCAGGGGTAACGCTCCCGGCATATCTGCTACTTCATCAATCAATTGTTCTACAAGTTCGTGGGGCTGAAAATACATCACCCGTGCTTCTGCGGGTTTCTCAATCGCTTCTCGCAAATCGGCTCGCGTCATCGCTGGCACAATAAATCGTCCGCTGTGCCAACGACTTTTAAGCTCAGTATTTCCCGCGTTATAGTTTGTGGGGACAAACTTTAAGCCAGCCTCTCTAATTTGGGGTTCAAAGTCAGAGCGTAGGGATAGGACTACCCGTAATTTATCCCGATGGGCATTAATTGCGTTAAGTATCTGTTGGAAAAACTCTTTACGCTCATCCTCGTTTTGACAGAGTGTAATAACTTCTTCGCTCTGGTCAATAAACAACAATAACTTAGAGTTGGGGTTGCGTTTCGCCCAAACATCAATGCTCATTGCCAGGTTCTGCTGTGGGTTTTGGGCTGCTACCTCTGGTAATTGGGCATTTTTCAAAGCATTATTTAACGCTTGCATAGGAGTCTCACCAGGACGGATAGGTGACAAAATAGACCATTGCTTGGTCTTATCTTTCCCTAGTTGGGGAATTAATCCCGCCTTCACTAAGCTAGATTTACCGGAACCAGAAGCACCCAACACCACTGTTAAAGGATGAGTTTTGACAAAATTATGTAACTTTTCTACCAGTTCAGTTCTTCCGAAAAACAGTTCGCTATGTTCCTTGTCATAAGATTCTAAACCTCGGTAGGGATTTTTTGAAGCATCCAATGGTGGTGCTGGTGGTAAGTTGAGTGGATGTCCTGGAGCAAGGAAAATATACTCGCCTTTATCATGCTTCTCCAGAGGCCAAATACCGGGGGTTTGCCGTTGGCGATTTCCTTCCGTGGGTGGTTCAACTGTATCCCGTAGATACAAGTAGAGTTCGGTAGCAGTAATTACCCCATCTCCTGAGGGTTTACCATTAGTAGAAGGAGGATAGGCATCAGCCTTACCTGCAAGTGCTTCGATTAATGCCGCAGCAAAAGGGGAATGGTTGCCTCTCTGACGGCGTTCTGCGTTAAGTGCAAAGGCATCTAAGGCTTTTTGATCGGAGGCAGCACTAGTTATTACCTGCCAAGCGGGGTCAGTAATAAAACGGTCATAACGCTCTTTATGGATGACCTCTGGGGCATTTAGTAAATCCCTGTTGCTTGACCAACGAAAGGCTCCAGCAAAGCAGCAATCGAGGATTCCTAAGAAATGACGACAGGGTAGTTTCTCCAAGGATTTTTGCAACTTAGCCATTGGTAGGTAGGTTTCAGTGGCATTCAATTTCGCATCTTGGGGAATTAAATAACCTGCCGGACCATCATCGCCATTCAGGGCTACCCCATGACCAGCAAAGTAAAACAGCAAGCGGTCATTTTCACTTACTTGTTCTGGTAGTATTTTTTCTAAAAGTTTATTTAAGTTATTGAGTGTCGCTACTTCGTCTAAACACACCCATACTTGATATTCATGCTTTTCTCGCAGTATTTCAACTAGCTTTTTGGCATCATTGCCAGCATTCTGTAGAGGAGAAATACCGTTTGTGTAATTATTAATGCCAATGATAAATGCCAGATTTCTAGAAAACTCAGACATAAAAGCAGTTCCTTTGTTAGTTATTTGTTCTACTTGTTTGAAACTGATACAGCAGATTTAAACTTGGTGACGTACAGAAGAACCCCTCCCCAACCCTCCCCGCAAGCGGGGAGGGTGCGCGATAGCGCGGGTGGGGTGTATTTTATTTACTTGCAATACGCTGTATATTCATCAAACCCCACTGCATACTGAGTTCCCGTCTGAGGATTACTGACTTGTGACTGACTTTTATAAATACTTCAGTTATCTAAGAATACAGCTAATCCAGCTAAATGTACGAATGTCAACTACCTCTATAGATAATTAAAAAACACAGATGAGGGTTTGAAAATTAGCGTTATGCCTTGGGGCGCACTGTAGTAATGTTGATTTGACTGGTAATCCAGTCATCATAGACTTCCTCTTCTGGTGCGGATCTCAGGTCACGGGATTGCACGCGCTTCATCAAACGGTTTAGGGTTCCCCGCCCTCGACCTGGATCTCTTTCCGGGAAAAAAGGTAAGTCTAGTTCATTTTGTCTGAGCAAGGTAGCATCAAACTCAGATGTACTAACAATCAGCTTGAGAATATCTTGGCTCTGATTTATTCCCTGTTTCCAAAGTTTTTCTCGCACTGTAGGATAGATATTTTCACCTCCCAATGCCCAAGCTTCCTCGCCTGGTTTGAGCCAAACACCTCCGGTTTCTAATAATTCTGGACTAACTGCATAGCTGTCTGTCAAATCCAGGAGGGCGCAAAAAAGTTCTTGATTGCTATTATTTTTGAGTTTGGCTTTAAAAGTCGGACCTTTCCACTTGCCATTTTGCTGTTGGTACTGCAAGTTAATAGTCGCATCTTTAACCTCTTGCCCTGACTGATAAATCACCATTTGCACTGCCGAAGCTTGAATGCTACTGGTTGCTGGGCTGGAGAGTTCAGCAATATTTGTCCAACGGGTAATATGCTCCAATCGCTCAATTGCTTGGAAGGCATTTTTTTCTGTATAACCCTGAATTTGAGCAACTATTGGACGGTCATCGGCGGGACGAGTAATCAAATATTGCCCATTACGAGCCAGTAACTTAAATTCGGCATCTTCAAAAGTTCCAACTTCCTGAAGGTATAGTGATGGCTGATTTCCTAGACTCATGCTCAACAGTGCGGCGCGAGCTAATTTCACTCCTGCTGACTCACCAGTAATCAAAACACCTTTAGGCGGTAGGGGTAGACTAATGACAACTGCTTTAAAAGTCATCTCTGGGTCTAAAGTTTCAATACCGCTAATCTGCACTAGACTCAGCTGCGGCATAACCGCAATGACTTTAGCTTCACATATCGCTGCTGACAATTCCTGCATCTGTTCGGGGGAACTGTCAAAGGGGAATAATGCCAGTAAGGTTGTTTCATCGCCAGAAGGTTGGGGAATTCCATGAACCGTACCCCCATCAACTACCCACTCATGATCTTTGTGATAACTGACAGTCAGATAGGGTTTGCGTCCGGCGATCGCTCCTCCCAAAAACGGTTGTTCTAAATCATCTAGTACTGTTGCTTCTAATTGGGGAGATTGATTTGCAACTTTACTGCGAACTAAAGCATTAGTGCGTTTGAATAAATCTCTATAAGTTAAACTGCCATTGGCTTTTTTTAAGGTATCGAGTAAGAAATAAGAAAATGCTCCCCGACGTTGCCCACCGACATTATATTCTTTCGCTGTTTGGCGATCGCGGCAAGCTGCGAGAAAAATATGTTTTGCTCGTGGTAAAGTCCAGCCAGTGGGATTAGTTGCCAGACTCCGCTCAGTTAATAGTTGCTCGGCATCTTTATTGGAAAAGATAAAACTGTCTAGGGGACGCTTTCTTCTATCAATAGGAGCTTTACGTTCTGCGGTGTCCGCTTCGATATCACCACGAGTGCCAGAGCTTGAGTGGCAACAGTCCATAATAATCGTAATCTGAGGGTTTTTCTGGGCTACCTCTGCAATCAGCTTTGCCAATTCTTTATCTGCCAAGTCCCAACCCCCCAAACTGCGGCTGTCGTAACAAACCAGGGTTTCATTCAGTCGGTCTGGTTCTATAGTCCAAAACTCTTCCGGGGCTTCTTCTTGAGACCCATGTCCTGCATAGTAGAAAAATACCACATCTTCACTTCCAGCTTGGCACAGATGTTGACGAAAACCATCAATGACTGCCTGTCGGGTAGCATCTTTGTTCAACAATGTACGTAGATGTAACTGGTAACCATCAGTATTAACCCGCCCTTCTAGGTACTCTTTGATTGCAGTTATATCATTTACACAGCCCTGCAATGGAGAAACATTTACGTATTCATCAATACCAACTAGTAATGCGTAGATATTATGATTCATATAGATAGCAACCCTAATTTTTTTACGATATACCGCAAAAATACACTGACCTGCTAAACTACAACGATACAAGCGCGAATTTCCGAATTATTGTCAAAAATACTTGTCGCTAAAGAAGAAGGATAAGATGGGTAGCAGCGTAAAGTGGGACAGAATTTCGCCTAAACGAGGCTCAATCCTTTGCAGGCTGGAACCTTCTCCCTGTAAGTTGTTCCACCTGAGGAGGAAAAACGAAGTATAAAGAAGAAGACATCGTTTTTTTGGCTATATTGCCTCAAAAAAGAACCCCACATAAAATTCTCAAATAGAGAGTTCAATTAGTCAGTTAAATATAATTAAAAATTTCCATAGCTAAAAATGAATAATTTGAGTTAGTAAATATCAGTTTTCACTACATATTTACCACTACCACTCCTTGAAATTGACGTTTAAAAGCTATTGGATGGTAATTGTGGCTTTTATGCAAATCGTCTGACAAAAATTCTAAAAATTTACAATAGACTTTCTCACGGCGATCGCCGTAAGGCAGCTTCTCCAGAGCATCGCGTAGCAGTTCCTTCGGAACTTTGCCTGCACCAAAAACTTGATTAAATTCCTTTTCGCATATAGCGGATAACGTTATCCGCCAAATCTGACTCATTCCTAAATAACAAAGAAATTCTCAACCAACTACCGTGAGCAAAACCCGCATCATCACGCTATTCAACCAGTCAGGGGGCGTTGCCAAAACAACTTTGACCCACAATCTGGGCTACCATCTCGCAGCCAACAAGCACCGCGTCCTACTAGTAGATATGGACCCGCAAGCATCACTCACCAATTTCATGGGTGTAGACCCCGAATCATTAGAAAAAACTGTTTACAACGCGATAATTGATGAAGAACCATTATTTGTCTACCCTGAAAAAATCCAGGGTATGGCGCTTGCCCCCACCAACATAAACTTGAGCGCCGCCGAACTTTTATTACCTGCTGCCACCGCCAGGGAATATCGCCTCAGTGAAGCGATCGCTCCCATACTAGGCGAGTATGACTTTATTCTTATTGATTGTCCCCCGTCGCTTGGCATTTTAAGTATTCTCAGCCTAACTGCTGCTACCCACATTCTCGTACCTATTCAGTGTCAATTTAAATCTTTCCTGGGTACAGACCTACTGCTCTCTTCTGTCGCCAGGGTAAAAAAAAAGCTCAACAAAGGACTACAAATTGCTGGGTTTATTCCGACAATGCTCGACAGCCGCACCGCACAAGAAACCCGCACACTCCAAGCTGTTGAAGAACAACTTTCCCAAATTGGTACGATATACCCAGCTATTCCCAAATCCATCGCCTTTGCGGATGCCTCCGAGCACAGAATGCCGTTGGGAATGTATGATAAAAAACACGCCGCAGTCAAAATCCTAAACAAGATTGCCAAAGAGTTAGACAAATTAAAAGTGGAGTCGTCGGGCTAAACCCACAGGTCTGCCACACTTACTAGGAGGTTCTGTGAGTAAAAAAGACGCAGCTTACACCGCAAAACTCAAACACGCCAACCCAATAGATTTAATGTTTGGCGGTAGTGAAGATGAACCCGCAACGCCATCTAATAAATCAACCAACACGATTCCCATCCAGGAAATTAAATTAGCACCCACCCAACCCAGGCGGTATTTTGACCCCAAAAAGTTGGAAGAACTTTCGCTATCTATTAAAGAACTAGGCATCCTCGAACCATTAATCGTGCGGACTCTAACCGATGGAAGTTACGAACTCATTGCGGGCGAGCGTCGTTTCAAAGCAGCTATTATGGCCGGGTTGGAGTTCGTGCCTGTCGTCATCAAGGAAATGGACGACGACACGGTTAAGCAGGTGCAATTAATTGAAAACCTCCAGCGCGAAGATTTAAATGCGTATGAGGAAACAATCGGAATTTTGGAGTTACTGGCACTGCGCCTCAACTTAACCCAGGATGAGGTAATCAGCCTGCTCAATCGCATGTCCAAGGCTAATCGCAAACAAGCGGATAACGTTATCCGCCATGAAGAAAAGAAGGAAAAATTCAACCAGGATGATGTTATCCATTCTTCAGATGACACAAGCGCGGATAACGTTATCCGCCATGAAGAAAATGTTGTAGTAGAAGGCGTATTTGCCTCCCTTGGTAGGCTTTCTGCTGAATCCTTCCGTACTAATCGCCTGCCATTACTCAATTTACCGGATGATATCAAGGCGGAGTTGCAAGTAGGGTCAATTGAGTACACCAAAGCGCGTGCGATCGCCAAAGTGAAGGATCAGGGCAAACGCGCTCCTTTACTGCTTGCAGCAATTAAAGATAATCTATCACTTACAGAAATCCAACTCTTGATACGAGATATTCTCAATGAGGAAAAAGCAGACACTACCCCATCACTTAAACAAGCGTACAAGGAGTTAAGCAAACAACTCGGTTCATCCAAAGTCTGGGATAACCCGAAGAAAAAGAAAGCGTTGGAGAAATTGCTCAATCAAATCAAAACGCTTTTGGATGAAGAACAAGAAGTCCCAAAAGCTTAAATTTCCTTTTATTGAGAATTAGTAACTCGCAACAAGGGCAACCAACTCGGTTCAAAGCTGAAAAACCTATATATAAACTCGTAACGATTATATAAGCATTTTCGGGTAGGCGTTGCTTTGAGGTGTAATGGAACACACGGGTAGGAGCGTACCCCTTCTATTCGTCAATTTACTAACGTTCCAGTCCCCGATTCTTTTTCTTTTCTACTTCCTTCATCCGCACCTTTTCTTGCCGCGAATATTCCAACAGTTCCGCATTCCAATCAAGTGCTTGTGGTTGCACTATATTGGAATGCGGCAGTAATTCTTTAATAGCTTGTGCCATAGAGCGTCCCGTGTCATCGTGGGAGCAGGCAACAGTAATGGCTCTTACTTTAGAGAGAAAATCCAACGGTAAGCTTTTGGGACTATCCACCGCTAAAAACATCATCCGCGTCTCTTGCATACCAGAATTTGCAGCCAACTTTATCGCAGCGCACGAAAGGGCATCGATAGGAGATTTACAAATGACACATGAATGTATTTCATCCGTTGGTTTACCGCCCAAATGGAAGTAAAACCACCCCAGAGTCCGTTTTGTGCCAAGCGCATATCCCATAAACGAATTGTTTTCTAAGCGCGTCCCACGTAAAAACGCGCCAGTGGTGGTTTCTCCCGATAGTTCGCGCATCACAAACACAGCATTTTGCTGCTCGTCAGCATAAATCCATCCCTTGGTATGAAGGGCATCGATAAAGTTTTCTGGCAATCCCCTAGCTTTAGTCAAGTAATTCTGTACCGCAAGCCACTTTGATTCATCCGGGGTTGGTGGCACAAACTGTGGTACAGGTTCTTCAGTGACTATTTTGATAGCTTGTTTTTGTGCGTAAGCTCTAGTAGCACGCAGCATCCCTTCTTCATCAAAACGGTCATGCAACCAAGCTAGAGCTTGCCGAAAATTACAAGAGTTTACGTGCATCACCAAATCAATAGCCCCACCGCCACCTTTTTCTGCTGTAAAGTCGTACCACTTAGAATCAGTAATATTGATAACTTGTCCTAACCCCTTCCAACGGTTCCCTCCTTTATCTGCTTTATCTAGTCCTAAATGCCATGCCACATCTTCCAGGGGTAAATCTCGCAGTTGGTCAGCTTGCTCTTTCCAATAAAAGTTCTCGGATTCCAATTCAGCTACGCGATTTTCTAGTTGTTGCCGCAGTTTTTCAGAAGCGATCGCCTTTTGGGATGCCCGTTTTTCTAACTCAATTACACGAGTGCGATCGGCTAGCTGGTGATTGATAGTTTGAATTGTGGGGTCTGCCTTAATGCGCTCAAATAGTTGCTGTGCTGTTTCACCTGGTTGTGGTGCCAGTCGGTCTAATTCCATCAGCAGAGGATCTGAGTTAACTGCCGCATAATATTTCTTAACTTGGGTGTGAGTAGCTTTGCTGCCTTTTACCCCGCGAGAAATACCTATTGGTGCCAGTGCAGAGGCATAACTGTCTTGGAGTTTGGAGAGTTTAATCTTGCCTTCGTTACCATTTCCCCCAAACATGGCTTTATGGCTGAGTTGTTTGGTTTTGTCGTTGATGGGGACAATATAGGCGTGGATGTGGGGGGTTGCCTCATCCAGGTGCAATTCTGCTCGGACGCATTTATCACCATAATTCTCAAGTAGCCACTTGGTAGAAGCATTGGCGAAATTCCACATCAATTGCTCATCCCATTCTCCTGCTTTTGATGGGTTATCGGGTCGGAAGTATTCAGGGGAAGCGCTAAGGAATATTTCTGAACACAATACCGCATCCGGACGCAGCCGAATTTTCTTTGAATTTGGGTTGTCCTTATCCTTATTTCGTTTGCGTGAAGAGTTCTCAGTTTTTAACGTGTGTTTAGTTTCCTTTTCAATTTTGGCTCTTACCAGTTTTTCGAGTGACGGGTCAAGAGGGTTGCCAATTAGACGAATGTTGGTTTCCTTTTTTTGAGGGTCAGCATTTGGGGTATCCTGAATCCGGGCGGTGTGTGCCTCGCTGCCACCAAGATTACCAAAAGTCTTCAACTTCTCCACTCTCAAGATAGCTAATGCTGTCATCGTTCCCCAAGAGCTGTTGCTCCACCACTGTTTGTCTTGTATGGAGTATTCCCAAAACATCAGCTCAACTACACAATGCGCGAGCTTCACTCAACCAATAGCTGCACTACAACAACAACAGCAGCACCCGACAACTGGCAACAACCCCCGGAGGGCGAACGAACTTCTGTGTCACGAGCCTTTGGCGAGGGATGCCGCAGGCACCCGGTAGGGCGCAGAAGTGTAATGAGTACACCACAAATGTGGTCTGCCCTACCCGAAAACCCCTTTGCGGTAGCCAGAGTGGTCGAGATAAATGCCGAAAAGTCAAGTACAGCGCGGATTTCGACGAGTTTTACGGTAGGGGGCAACAGTTGTACCTAAAATGACCCCAAATGTACCCCAAAACTGTAGTTTTTGCGGTGGTTGACGGCTGTTGTGGAGTCAGTAGGAGTCATTGGGTGTCACTTCTAGATACCAAAATGCACTTTATTAGCAACATATGTACCCTAAATGCCCCCAGTGTGGTTATAGTCTATTTAATCACTTTTTATACTGAGAGAGAATTGTTGTCATGGGTACTAGAGTCAAGCAAGCTGAACAGAATGATGGCGCTCTACTGCTAAGGATAAAGAGAGCAAAAAAGACAGATGATGGCATAGTGTTTGCCTATTTAGCTAGTCAGCGACAACCGCAGACCGATTTAGCTTGTGAGGCGATGCGTCCCTACTGGTTGCCTTTGGCACTCAAAGAACGAGGGATTAAGGGAAAGGAACTCTCCTCGGTTGGGCTTAAAGCGATCGCTCAACTGATGCAGCAGATAGAGGTAATTCGGTTGGAATGCGGACTAAGACCGGATGAGATGCCCTTTGGTGAGGGGATGCGCTTGCCTGTTGGGGGTGTGGCTGCACCGATAACCATCCCTGTGGCTGTACCACCACCCGTCCCCAAGGCTGACGTTGCTCAGTATGAGGGGGATGAAGATGAGGAAGATGATGGTTTTTGGGACTCGGACTTGGACGACCCCATTGCATTGGCGGACATAGAAGCGGATGCGGGATTTCGGTTGTAGTGAAGGGGGGCAGAACTAGAGGGGCGACCAAATGCCTTAATCCAAGGTAAAGCAGAGCCACTTGATGTGGATAGTCTTTTTGGGGATGGTTGATAGCGCGAATACTATTGTCAAAAAAGTGACGTTTACGTTTCGGGTAGATGTCAAAAAGTTGATTAAATTGTGTTGGTTAATTAGACATGGCAGGAGTGTACTGACTCCAAATTATGTACTGACACAATCAAAACACAATCAAATTAATCTCAAGGCATACAAAAAACAAATTTAGAACAACAGTTCGTCACGCAAAGAACACTTAGAAAGCACTTCGGGTAACAATTTAAGAAGAAGTCATGCAGTCCGCATGTGTAACGAAATATAACTGGGCTGGGACATTACTTATTGTCATTTTGACGAACCTGGCTCAAAAGAGTAGAGTGTCCGTTGAAAGAGCGAGTAAATAGTCAAAACCTCGCGAATTTAAGGATGAAGTAGTGAAACGCGACTCCATTTATTACCAAATATTTAAGCGCAATCCTTTGTTACTTTTTGAACTTGTTAATGACCCTCCAATAGAGGCGCAAAACTACCGATTTGAATCAGTTGAAGTAAAAGAAACCGCTTTTCGCATTGATGGCGTGTTTTTACCTCCAGAGGGTGCAACATCTAAAATTGTTTTTTTTGCTGAGGTTCAATTCCAAAAAGACGAAGCTCTCTACCACCGGTTTTTTACTGAATCGATGATGTATCTGAACCGGAATCGGTTTCAGTATGATGATTGGTTCTGTGTGGTAATTTTTCCATCACGCTCTAGTGAACCGAGCGATACGAGAATTCATCGACTATTTCTCAACAGCGACCAAGTGCAGCGAATCTATCTTGACGAGTTAGGCGATCCCAATACTCTGCCAATAGGCATTAATTTAATGCAGTTGACGATCGCGCCGGATGAAGTGATGGCGGAGCAAGCTCGTCTATTAATTGAGCGAGTACAATTTGAAGAAACAGGCACACTGGCGAAAAATGAAATCATAGAAGTAATCACGACCATTGCCGTTTATAAGTTTTCTTCGTTGAGTAGAGAGGAAGTGGAAGCCATGTTAGGACTGAACATTGAAGAAACACGAATTTACCAAGACTTGGAACGTCAAACCAAATTAAAAACAGCTGAGCGTCTTTTGGGCATGGGCTACAGCATCTCGGAAGTGGCTTCTGCTGTTGATTTATCGGTGGAGGAAGTCACAAAACTAGCTTCAAATCCACCCCAATAGTGGCTTAAGTTCGACCCAAAAACTCGTGGGTTGATAATGGTTAGAGGCATCTTCGCCATCATCGAAACGCGCTGAAACAGCGATGTTCATGCGTGATTTTTGGTGGCGATCGCTTTTACTACCCAAAATTTTCCAAAAATTAAGATAGTAAAAGCAGCCTGTAGGTAACTCTAACCTACATTTTTCATTCATGCGCGGACTGTTCGGGTTTTGGTTGCTCTCACTTGCATTGCCGCAATTGCTCGAAAGTTACTTATCCGACTTGGGATACTAGTAGCAAACGAACTCTAATATTACTGATACCCCCAATATAGTTCTACTACCCGACCGCAGTACTTTCAGCATTACCTCAGCCTAAGCTGTTCCAGATTTCGAGTTGGTAACAATTCCCCGGTGGTTAAACGAACTTCCCAAAGTTCGGGTTTGTTTCTTCGTTCCTCAATTTCTTCTACTAAACCTGGTAGCCACTCCCCCAACGGAACTCGAAATACCCATACTTGAGTACCTATTCCCACAAGATCAACAGTAGGAATAGGGAGTTGTTCTGGGTTAATTCTGGAAGTACAACCAGGTGCAACCAAATTTTTGTTAGGTGCAACTCCTGTGCAACCGTTGTTGGTTGCAGTCTCAAAACCTTGATTTATATGGCAATTCGGCTCATTGGGTCGGGGTACTGCAACCACTGCAACCGTGTTTTTGGCGAGACGAACTTTTTTGAGATCCCACGGACGACTGTATTTCATCAATTGCAATGTCACCTTGAGCATCTTCTTTTTCTTTTTTCTTTTCATTCAAAAAGTTGGTTGTAGTGGTTGCAGTACTATCAAAATCGTCTAGATTGCTTTCTACATAAGGATTTTCTACTGCAACCGCTTCTGGTTGCACTTCGGTTGCAGTGGTTGAAGTGGTTGCACCTAAATTAAATAGGTTCAGGGGCAACAACCAAGCTTTTTTCCTAACAGTACGTGGACGATTTGGCTGAATCGGATTGCCGTCAGTGTCTACGCCTGTGGTCATTAGCGCTCTGTTGTAAGCTAGGACTTCATCTCTACTGGCGTCGAACGTGATAATTTGGTCAACCTTACCCCCAGCCTTCTCCACCATCGCCTTAAGGCTTTTCTTGTTATAGGTTGCAGGGTGAAAAGTTTTATCTACTGCGGTCCAAACCGACTCAGCGTAGAGAGCAACGTAGCTATCATTAACTCTCATGTTCCAGGAGCCAACCTTATCTTCGGTTTGTAGTGCCTGTACCTTAGTAATAAAGTCCTGTAAGCTATTTCCGTTATTGTCTGAGTCATTCTCAACAGGACATAAATTGTTCTTAACCCACTGCAAACAGTTTTCGGTTGCACCTACCATTTGTGCAATTGCATCAGCATAGTAGGTGACGATCGCTAAATTCCAAGCTACTCTGTGGTGTGCCAACTCCAGTAGTGGAAGTAGTTCTAGTTCTACTTGAGCAATTTTTTCTTTGGGATATCCCAATTTAATAAGTTCTGGCAGCGCTCCTGAAGCAGTTTTTTGTGCGGCTTTTAGTGCGGGAACTCCAGCGGTGTTCCCATCCAGTACAAATGGAATTCGTACTATTCGGGTATAAGTAGCATCTTGATCTCCACCTATTAAATGGTTGCTGGTGTAACCTATAGGGCTGTGTGGCACTTGGCGGTTGCCGCGTACAATTCGCGGTTTTAGGTTGTAGATGACTTTAGCAAATTCATCCACCTCTTCAGTACGAGGTGGATCATCCCAAATAAAAGGAAGTGAGCCAGTAGATTTCAAGTGTTCGTAAATTGCCGAGAGAGATGTTCGGCTAATAATCCCGTCACTAGCCCAGTTTGTTCCGATGAGACTAAGTGCCGCCTCAGCTGCTAAAGTTTTTCCAGTGCCAGGATCGCCATAAGGATTTATTTCTGGAAAGGCACCTTCAGTGTTGTAAATTAGTTGGAACTGCACCCCTGCAACTACCCAACCTACAACCAGTAGAAATTGATGAATATTCTGAGGACCAAAAACTACACGCGCAGCATCAATTAATTTCTTGAGGGCTTCTGGATTTGGTGGTGCTGGTTTAGGGCATGGGATACTATCTTCTTCCCCTAGCTCTGGTGTAAATACCCATCCTGTTTTAGATTCATCTGTTACTTCGCCATTTTTGGTGTACTGAACATTCTCAAAAACCCAAGTACCATCTTCCTGTTGTCCATAGCGGTCAATCGCCTTGTAAACTTTACCACCGCGTGCTTGCTCATATTCAGATTGACGGACTGCCAGTAATGCACCCAGTTCATTTTTAGATAAATTGCAGGTAACATTTCTGCCAAGTCCTCGCTTAATAGCTTTGACAAAGTTTTCTGGAGAGTAGCAATCTTCAGAGCGGATAATTATTCGGTGCTGAGATGGTGAGCAGGCTAATTTAGCTTGCACGACAAATCCCCCACCGCGAGAATCTTGTATCTCACGCTCAATTACAAAATCGAAATTACATTTTGGTTGCCACATTAAATCCTCATTCTCTTCTTTTGACTTGCCTTTAACCCAATATCCAATCTCACCCTCCCAGGATACAGGAGCCGACCAAGCTGACCGCCTCATGTTTTGGCTGGTATCATTATTGTCTTCTAGCTGAGTGTTTGGATTTTTATTATTTGGGTTTGGCATTGGCACACCAGCTTTTTCAGCCAGTTGCTGAACCACATCAATGAAATCTTTCCCCCGTGGTGAGCCTTGTCTTCCACCTAGAAGCCAAAGAAATTGAACGGGATTCCCGCCTGCCCCACAAGAGTAGCAGTGGAACTGCAATGAAGTTGGGTTCACAGAGAATGAGGTGGGATTGTCTGCCCCCGAATGAATAGGACACACTCCCCGAAATTCTTCGCCCCGTTTTGTTAATTGTGCGTACTCCCCATAAAATTGTTCTGCCGCAAGACGCGGGTAAATTTCCCGCTCCAGAAAATCTTTTAAGTCTGGTTTGTTTGAATTAGTTGTACCTGGTTGGACTTTGGTTGCATCTGGTTGGATTTTGGTTGCATCTGGTTGCACCTTGGTTGCATCTGGTTGCACCTTGGTTGCATCTGGTTGTACCTTGGTTGCATCTGGTGTAGATACAGGCAACACAAGAGTCAAGGGAACAATCTCTCTTAATTCCTCATAGCCGTAGCGCTTTCCACTATTGCTAATTATTTGAGATTGATTAACCGTGCCATCTGCTTTAATATGCCACGCGCCAGCCAGTCGCATTACTCTGGATGGATTTTTGATTACGCGATCGCCATCAGCGAATTCCAGTAAATCAGTTTGCAATTGCTTCCAATCTTCTACAGGTATGGGTAAGGAGAATACCCAGTAGCTGTGAATGGATTTACCCCCGGTGTCAACCTGGATGCTTGGCTCTGGTAATCCTAACTGCTGCCATAAGTTTCGTTGAAGTTCTTTGTCTAGGTTGTCATGCTCTATGAAGATGGCGCGGCAAAATTTGACATCCGAGTTTCGATGTCCGCAGCCGTTGACAACGAAATATATTCCGCGTCCTTCCCGTTGCCACTGCTCAACTTGTTTAAAATCTAAATTGTTGGCTTTCCGTCCCTTATCCTCTACTGAGCGTGGATCATCACTTGGGAAAAATGCCCTCATGTAAATGTTGTCGCCCAACATGTAGCCCAAAGCTTCGAGGTGTGCCAAAGCTTGCGCTCTATCGGTCTTGAGTCGTTCTACTACTATTTTGTTTTGGTGACTGACAACATTTTGATTGTTCGATAAATTTTTTTGATTGTTTTGTGCTTCTTTCACAACTAATTCCCCCAATAGTTTTTTCTCAAACTCTTGTGGAATAAGGGGGAATAGCGTTGTCGTACCTGTTTTAATCGTGCATTACTTGTGCAAGTACTACAAGTGTACCCACTTGAGATTTTGCGCTCGCGTACCTTAATATAGAAACAGGACGACAAGGACATCAACAATCTTTCAACAAATTCTCAAGGTTTACTCCGTCGCCAAACTTCGTAAGACCTAGAGAATTGTCAGGATTGTCGTCCCCCCAATTCCAGTCAACTTATTTAATTGAAACTCCTCAAGGTGTTTACGCCATCGCCATGACTTTGTAGCCACCTATTTGAGGAGAGGTTTACACTCGCGCTCCGCAACACTCGCTTACTTTCTACCTCCGGCTCATCCAGCAGTCGGACAACGTTTTCCAGCAGTTCAGTCTGGGATATGCCTTCGTGGGCGGCAGGGGTGCAAAGTATCTCAGTTGCAGTTGGTGTAATTTGAGATCCTTTCTTTGATTTTGGCTTCACCCCAATGGAGTGGAGCAAGGCTTATGAGATTAGTTCTGTCTAAACAACCTCTTTAAGCCATATCAAAGTTTACCTCTCTTTAGCATCATAATCAATTGTCAATTTTTTGTCATGTCTTTTTGCTTATTTTTAATAAGCCTAACTTGCATTAATTTTTTCTGGACATTAAGGCAGAAAATGGCTCTAGCGCTCATTCCTGGGGCATGAGCGCTGTTAGTAATAAGCATTACTTTATGATTTCTAAAGAGTGGATTTTAACGAATTGTAATATTACTAGTATCGTCATATAAGATGACAATAACTATAATACAGTTTTAGACGCAACTAAGATAAAAACCCTTGTATTTTGTCAGATAAACGCTAATTTCAACAGTCGTAACTGTCCATATTAAAAACTTTAAGTAGCTCCATTACCTGTCTTTTTCCTTTGGGGAAATAAGCGATCGCGTAGTTTCATTAGCTCCTCTTCATCAATCCCTGACTCGTTTGCCACCACTAGGACTTCACCATCGGTTGGACGTTTGCCAGAAGCTAAAAGCTGTAAAAGCGCTGCTGCGTCAATTTCATCTGTCTCTGTTTCCTGAGATTGTGTTTTGGGCTTTTTGCGTCTCTTGGTAATCGTTTCTCTAATTATTGTCTCCACCAGATTGCTTACACTGCGGTTTTCCTCCTCTGCCCAGTTATCTAGCTCTTCTTTAATTTCAGGTGGCAGGTAAATGCTCACCTTGGGTTTTTTCGTTACCACCCCCAAAAAAGCCTCCAACTAACGTTATTTAACGCCAGTTATACCTTTTTCAAGGAAATTATTCTAGGGTGTTGACATTTGCCGTTACCTAGAGGTATGCTAGCAGCCATAGCCGGGTAGAGGCAAGTAACGGCATTAGAAAACGCTTTGGGTCAAAGTTTTAGATAGACCATAGTTGCATTGTCAAGCCTTATAAAATGCCTAAAACCCTTGTAAATACACCAACCAAGATAATTTGAGAATAGGAGTAAGTATGACTACAACCTTGACGCAACCAGTCATAACAAACTGCGTTAAGTCAGAACTTGTCAAACGCAAAGTTTTAGCTCTAAACGCAGGCAACAGAACTACCCAATGGATAAACCCAGACTCTGAACCTATTACTATCCCCAGCGTGCTAAAGGAATTTGAAGATTGGGAGGACGTGCCAGAAGGTGACACCGAATCTCCCGTGATTGAGTTGCTCTCCGAAGATTTTCAAGTATCTTCGCGTTATGTGCTGGGGGTGGAAGCCAAAATCCAAAAGGGTAAACCAGCATTCGCTTACGACAAAATCAAGCTGGCTAAAAAGCTAATGTTTGCCGCTCTGGAGCCAGATGTAGATAAATCAATGCTCGTAGTTGAAACGCTGCGGGTAGCTCTCCCAGACTCTAGAAATACAAATAATGCCAGCATTCTCAAAGGACTAGAGGGGACTTTCAACTTTATCCGCAACGGTCAACGGTTGACTGCCAGTATCCGCAAAGTGGAACTGATGGACGAAACTCTGCCTGCTTACAAATATGCAATCACACATAGAAAGTTCCAGCGTCCAACTTCCAAGATTAACGGAATCCTGGATTTGGGGGGCGGCACAGCAGTTGGTAGATTGTATTCCCCATCTGGGCAACCTTTGCGTAAACAGGATGTGATTAAGCGCGGTACTTACGAACTAGCCAATTTAATCAATGCAGCAATGCAACGCACCCAGAATGAAAGTTTGGATTTAACCCAAATCATGGACGCGATCGCTCACGGAACTTACATAACAGAGTCTGGTGTTGATTTCTCTAATGTATTTGAGAAATGTAGAGACACTTGGCTTGATGAGATCCGAGCAGAAGTACGTGTTAGGTGGGCAGACTACTTCAAAGAAATTGGCGAAGTGCTAATCATCGGTGGTTCTGCTCCGTTAGCGAAACAGTTAGAAACTGACACCAAAAAACGATTCCGCATCGTTGAAAACTTTCAAACAATTTCAATAGAGGGAATGATTCTGTGACTATGGCACAAGCACGAATTGTTGTGAGGGATGAAGCACTAGAGAGGGGACAAGAACTCTTAAAAGCTACAAAACTTGGCATTTTGACAGAACTTTTCAATGTGCTTGTTTCTAGATATGGAAGTCACCTAGAGACAACCTGGGTGATACCAGCAAGCTGCTTATGTTCTTCCGTTCAACCAAAAGTTTTACCTGGAGAATTAACCCCAAAAATTAATGAAATCGAAGAAACCAATTTTGACGGTGAACTGACAGGAGTATGACTAAGTATCAGGAGAATACCCGCTTTTAACGTCGTAGATTTAACCGAAAGCGGTCGCTATATTATCCAAGGCTCGCGCGGTGAATGGCACTAAGGAAGGGACAAGCGAAAACAAGTACAGTTTGTTTTTGGCGCAGCGCGGTAGGCAGCGCTCGCTCTTTCACCCTTGCGTCTGTCGTGCAACCCAAGTACAGCGCAAGGTTTGGCAAGAAGTGCGCTCCGCTCAATCTAGGCAATTTGGAGGCTTTTAGAGGTGAATGATTTGCAACTGGTCAATTGCGTAACGCTACTTACTCAGAGCAAAACTTACAGCATTGACGGCACTCTCTATCGATATATGCACCACACTGACAGCATTCAGCACAGGCAGTATCTATTTCGCCCACTGCCACGGCAACGGAAGACAGCAGACATCCAACTCAATACAAGTAAAGTGTTGCTAATAGTCTACGAGGTTCCACGGCTATATCGCCAGCATCACGCGACCATGACCGCAGAAGCAATACAGCAAAGCTTGTTTTGAGGAGAGAGCGATCGCCTCATATCGCAGTGGTGTATCTCCGCCGCTAATTACGAAGAAACACAACATTAAGGATTTTATCATGGCTCAACCGATTGGTAAGTTTACAAATTACACCTTTGGAGACGGTGGATTACTAGAAAAAATGGAAACAGTTTGGGGCAATGGATGCGAGGATCTTAAACCTAACGAAAAGTTATGGATGATAGGACAAATTGCCTCTGAACTATGGCAAGCTACCAAATTTCAAGATGAGAACATCTCTAATGATGCTGAGTTGGCAGCCGACAGAGTAGTTAAAGAATTGTCTTTTAGTGATGCTCTGGGCGTTATAGAGTGCCTCCTAACTAATCTCAGATATAGCTAAAGTTTCACTACTCTTAACAGAAATATAAGGAGAAAACAATGTCATTTTTCGATTGGATGACGGAAACTTACGGCAGTCAATTGGAGCGTTTGACCAAAACCCAAAAGTTTTATTTACTAATTCAAATCGCTACTAAGATGGGTGAAACTTGCCGGAACTTAGAAGGCAGTGACCCTTACTACAAACAGGTAGATGATTCAGAACTAGAGCAATTTGTTGAATTGGTTTATACAAATGTTTCGTGGCGGGATGTTCTTAGTTTCCTGGAAGCGTTAGTTAGTCAAATCAAAACTCAGCCAATTCCTGAGTAATTCTCTGGGTGGGCAGTACCCACCCTCAAACAAAAAGATTTTCACTCTTCTTTGAGGACAGATGGTGTTTCGGAAACAAATTTACCTAGCGCTAACCGGATGCGCTATTTGTGCTATGCCAGTAATTCTGCCTCTAATACCCCAAATTGCTACTTACGCAAAGGCACAGAAGGCGAAAGCAGAGATGGAACTACAAGCGGAAAACTTGCGAACACAAGAACAATTTGAGCGCTCGCGCATTGTGGAGCGTGCCAAAACTTCAGAGCAATTGTACAAAACTGGCATTGCTCCAAACACTCAAAAACTGCGAATCAGACGCTATTTGGATAACCCAAAACAAGACCCTAGACCAGATACTACAGGCTGGGGGACTGACCAAGTTGTATATGTCTATGACTCGGCAGGGGTTTGTATAGGACGCATTGAAGACAACCAGTGGTACTGGCGGCATAAACTGCACGATGCTTGCAATGGTAGACCAAATTAACCAATAAAAGGAGAAATCATAGTGAATTCAAATACATCACCAGGCGAGAAAAAACAAGAACAAAAGCGCTCTATTGGTCAGATTATTGACTTCTGCGCGAAAATAATAGTTTTGGTTGTGGGAATGCCGATCAGAATAGCAGCTGCAATTGTTGCCCAATTCGTTACAACTGGCGGGACTGGTCGGGCTGTTGTTGGAGGTGCATTATTTCTCATTGGCGCTGCAATAAGCGCTGACTCGATATGGCAAACAGTCTTCCAACAACGTCCAATCTTCCCCTGGTTTGAGCCGTCTTGGCATTGGGCTAATGTCCCCTTGGCACTATTCAACCCGTTCTTTTATGCTGCTTTTTTAATTGCTGTAGGTATCCAAGTAATTGAGGCATATGCATTGAGGGGAAAGAACCCCGATGCAGCCAGACGGGAACTACAAGACCACATAGGGTATGAACTGGAGAGCAAGCCGAGCGGCAAGATTGATTTAGTAACAGAACTTTGGAAGGATTATAAGACTGCTGGATTGCGCGATCGCACATCGACCGGGTTTATCACAATAGCAATTTGGGTCTTTGACCTAGTGACAACTTTTGCTGCTCATAACCCCTTCGCTTACACTGCACCAGTCATTATTTTGTGCTGCTTCCTCTATAACATCGGCACGATGTTATCAGGTGAGATTGGTTTTGCTGTCTGGCGACTGACTAACGATTAAAGAATTAAGCGGCGATACCCTTTAAACCGGGAGCCGCTCATCCCCAAATGAAAAAACAGACTCAGATTTAGATATGGAATTTACTAACAATAATATCCCTAAAATTACCACCCGTGAAACTGAACCAGATCGCAATCTATACCCCAATTTAAGTTATTTGGAAGCTGGCAAAATAGCCGAGTGGATGGGGGAAAGGAAAGAACAGTTATTAGTCCAAGCACTCATAGCAGAAAATGAGGCGGATGCAGCACGGGTACTTGGGTTAGTCGCTGCTGGAGTCGGTACTATTTGCTACGCTGTCAATCCATTTATGCTCATTGGTGGAATGATTGGGGGTGCAGCCTGGTTGTGGTTTGTAGTTGATCACCATGCTCGTACCAAGGAAATTGCACCATTACCGTTTGTTAGGGGAAACTTTTTGGATGCGATCGCTCGTGCTGGTGATTATGATGCAAGGCAGAATTATCGCACTGACCACTTTGCTCACACAATTAAGTTTTTACCTAGACACGATGCCCAAGAGTACAGTTTCCTCTACGGCGACTTTTTTGAAACTGTAGTTGAGTATTTGACTCAGATTGAGCCTGGAAAGAGGTTTTATGCCTACCGATGGCTGCTGGACTGGTATCGCAAACTAGAGGGGCGTTCCTTGCCAGGGAAACAACAGTTAACTGACCACCTACAAAATGTTGAGGTTGACACCAGGACTCGAATTCAGGAAGTTACAGCGATTAAGGAGGCGCTACCCTCTCGGTTTGTGGAACTGCCCAAACCCAATATTGTCGAGTTACCCAAGTCTAATATTTTGGATTATGATACGAAGGCTCAATCTGGGAATAAATTAATTGGCAGCAACACAAAGCTGAACGCTATTAATGTTCCTGCTTCGCCAGTAGACGACAAAAACACAGAAGTTGTAGAGTTTAAGTCTGAAATACCAGACCTACCAGCACTGTTAGCACAAAGTCTAAAGCTAACTCTAATCGTTGGCGTTCCCGGTAGTGGTAAAGGAATATTTGTAACAAATGCGCTAGAAGCAGTCAAACAATATCACCCAAATACCACCGTTTTCTATATCGACCCCAAAAATGATCCAAAAGAAACAGCTTATTTTTCTGGACGAGTTGACAAACTTTTCAGAAAAGATTTAATGACAACCTCCCCTGATGATGCTGCTGAATGGGTGGCTAACTGCTTAGACGAATACGATCGCTTTGATTGTGGTCATGGTCGTAAGCTTTTAGTGTTTGATGAACTTACTCTCACATTAAAAACTCTTGGTGCTGTGAAAGTTGAAAAGGGAATGTCCAGTCCTTTAACTTGGCTAAAACGGAAGTTATCTGGTTATTCTACTTCTGGTGATTCTAGAGGAATTATCTTTTGGGGATTATCACAGAATGCACATGTTTCGGGTTTAGGGATGGACGGCGGCGATCGCACTATGTTTATCCCCATCTTCATAATTGATGCTCGTAATGTTTCTGCTTCGGAAGGAATTCTAAAAGCTCAAATGATTCCTGGCGATAAACGATTAAACTCGACCCAAATTGAACAATTGTGTGAGAAGTCTGAAATTAAAAGAGCAATTTACTTTGGCGGAGCTAACCAATGGTATCCGATGCCACGGTTAGAAAATTATTCAGGCTTTGATCGAGATAACAGAAAATTCCTACCTGGGTTTACCCCTCTGACTAAAGAAGAAAAGCTAGTAGTGGATTATGACACAGTAATGAATTTGGAGAACAGCTTTAAATTGGACTCTGACAAAATATCTAATTACCCAGAGGTGGAGTCAATTAAAGATAGTGAGCATAAGGATAATTCCGGCTTTGATTTCAATAAAGCTCTAGAAATACTCCGAACACTCAAAGAAAAAGGCTGGATAAAATTTGGTGACGCTCGTACCAACTCAAAGCCATTACGAAAAGTTACTCGTGATGCTGAAGATGTGCGTTTGATTGTTGGTTTTCTACAAAAAGATGGTGAGGCGCAAATTAAGGACGGGGAGTTTTTCAGAATAATTAACAAGCCATCCTGACCCTTGCTGACCGCGCTGACCACCTCCTAAAAAATGCCCCTAACAGCAGGTCAGCAAGCCCGGTCAGCCAGTCAGTCAGCACAGTCAGCAACGGTCAGATGACGTTGCTGCGCGGGTCAGGACGTTTCGGGGGTGTGGTCAGCCCTGACGCCCGTAGTAATTGCTCCTGACCACTGCCTACTCTAGCTGACCGACACGCAAAATAAAAAGTCAGGTTTACAAATATTCAATTAATATTAGGAAACTATGCAACTATTAAAAATCATAATCATCATACTTTTCAACAGTCCCGGCTTTCTATTACTGGTGCGTAATTGAGTATTTTTACTTAAAAAATTCTTTGATTAAAAAAGATTTGATTAGACTGAATTTGTAAAATAATCCGATTCATAAGCATCCAGAAGATTTTATAAGACCAATGCCCAAGAAAAACCCGATACTAAATACTTCAGTTATGCTTCTAATCTCAAGTTTTATGCGAATAGAATCTTTTGTATTGCTATTTTTTGCTTATGACAACCACTCGATTTGAGACAGTCGAATGGGTAGCAAAGGTGGATTTAAGAACACAGCAAGCCATATTTTTCTTATATGAAGTTCAAACGTGAGCGTGAGCCAGCTTCGGCGCTACACCGGGGTGTACAGCAGCGCTTCGGCAACCCCTGGAGCGTCGCTTAAAGCTCACTCAAATAAATTCTGCTGTCGTAACCAATCAACAACTTCACCAATGTCTTGAGTTGAAATCTCGCGCTCAGTCGAGTCGCCTGGGGGGTTAACAATAAATAGTTCTCTGCCCCTACCAAGGGTGGTGTTGTCTATAAAAAGACGATAGCCGCAGCGCTCCGTAATCTGCCGTAGTTCCTCGTAGTACTCGGCTTTGGTGTAATGCTTGGACTCTAGCTTTTTAATTGCCTCATCCACCAGTGGGGCAGCAGTTCCATCTGGGGCAGTTTTTGATGCGGGTTTTAATTCCGGTGTGGAAGCAGCTAACTCAGCAATGAAAGCATCCAGAGCCAGGGCTATGCGCTCTTTCTTTTCTGGTCCCTTCGCAACACGCCAACGCGACAAGACGCGCGATCGGATCGCCTCTAAGTCAGGTTGCTTTGGTCCGTCTAATTTCAAAACGCTATAGAGTGCCGCAGAGGACTCAGCTTGCCTCTTTTCGTCTAATTGACCGAGGCTATTAACTTTCCCCGCAGCGCGTCTAACTCCTGTCTGACACTGTTTAACGCTATTGTCATCTCTTGTCTAACTGCGTCTAACGATTCGTCATACGCTTTAGCTAGAGCCTCTAGATCGGGGGTAGCATCTTCTGACTCTATCCCCAGCCCCCGTTTGAGCAGGGTGACAACCACCGTTGTTTTATCTTGCCCTGTGGACTTCATTATTGCTTCTATCTGAGCGTACAAATCATCCGGACAGCGAATTGCCAATGGTTTTGTCATAGGTTTGACTATGTATAACGAGTGTTAGACAACAGGAATTGAGCGTTCTTGCCCACTCGAATCATTGTAATACAGTGTTAGACAAACGTTTACAAGAGAAACATCAAAAAACACTACGACTAGAATCGCCTATAAGCCCTTTGAAATTAGTTTTGGGTACCGATTCACCAATAGACAGTTTTAAAGCGATTGTAGGCAATTTTTGCCCTATGGGGAAAAAATCAGCTTGTCTAACCATGTTTGACAGTCGTAAAACAAACGGGGTTCCCAGTCGAAATACAACGTCAAAGGGGCTACAGCACGATCGCGCGATCGCTCGGCAAAATGCTCACCACAAAGCTTATGATGGCTACTAGACACTATGGGTTATTACGTAGCCTTTTTTGTGCTTACAGATATCAGGGATGCAAGGTCAGAACCGATCGCTTCCTTTCAGTCTCTTAATCCCACTCGGGGGCGAAAAATTCCAGTGGTTTTCGACTCAATTGGCAGGAAACGCAATTTTATTTAATGCGTGACCCCCATTTGAGGTATAAGGTTACGTAAAGAGCTATTATCGTCACCTACCTTCTATGGCTGGTCGTATTGTAAAAGTAAGCAATGAAACTTTACCCCCAGTGGTTTCTTGGTGGCTTGCGCCTGATGTTTTGGCGATGTTGTTGTCAGAGAAGCGGAGTGAATCTACGCGGAAAGCTTATGACCGGGATATTAAACATTTCTTTGCAACTATATTTGGGGTAGAATCTACTGCGGAATGGGTTGTGCGTTTTTTGGCATTGCCTCAGGCGCAGGCGTTGTCATGGGTGGTGCGGTACAAAGCAACGATGATAAAGCAGGGGTTGTCTGAGGCAACGGTTAATCGGCGGCTGTCGGCGCTGAGGGCGCTGGTGCATAAGGGTAGGGTGTTGGGGGTGTGTAGCTATACTTTGGAGGATATTAAGGGTGAGACGGTGATTAAGTACCGGGATACCAGCGGTGTTACTCCAGGGGAGTTTAAGCAGATACTTTGGACTTGCGATCGCACGACAGCGAAGGGGGTTAGGGATTATGCCCTACTGCGCTTGCTTTGGGATAATGCACTCCGTCGGGGAGAAATTGCGTCGTTGACGATGGGGGATTTTGACCGTCAAAATAGCAAACTTTTGGTATTAGGTAAGGGACGGGGTAGCCAGCGCGAGTCAATCGACCTGACACCTAAAACTAGGGACGCGATTTGTTATTGGTTGGCGTTTAGGGGACTGGCGTCAACTAAGGATGCTTTGTTTATAGCACTCGACCTCAATACACCAGGGCATCCCCTCACCGATGCTGGTATCGCCAAAATGGTTAGAACCCGTGCCTTAAAAGCGGGTATCACCAAGCGGCTAAGTCCGCACCGTATCCGCCACAGTTCAATTACAGCTGCGTTGGATGCGGGGCAAAGTGTGCGGGAAGTGCAGAAACTCAGTCGGCACAGCAAGTTGGAGACGCTGATGATTTACGATGACAATCGCCAGCAGCATCAGTTGAAGGTGAGTAGTGTGCTTGCGGATTTGGTTTGATGTTCTTTTATTTCAAATCTGAACTAATGAAGGGTGTTGGGAAGCCGGATGTAATTCGCTCACAGCCGTCTAGTAAAATATCAATTTTTTAGTATACAGTGACAAAATATGAGCTATGAATTTACCTGTGGTAAAAGTTACACAAGAAGAGATATATTTCGCATTATTGGGCTTCTAGAAGATCCAAAAGGTGGTAATTGGTACACAGGCTATTAAAGCCATTATCATAAATTGGGAAAGAGTATGAGCTTGAGCCAATAAAAGATTTGCGTCCAGTATGTGCCAATTTTAACGCAATGGTTCCGAAAAAAAACCCGCAATTATACTATTGATGAACTCAAATCTATTCTCTGGAATAATGTATAATTACAGTCAATTTCTGCTGGATATGTAAGTTTAGATATCACGAAAAATAAGAGTTAATCAAAACTGAGAACAGTTTGCTTGTGATAAGTGTTCAAATCGACCGATTCTCCGGCAAGGATGAGATTATAAATTTCCTGCATCTCCAAAGTGGTATTTTCTTTGGTTAGGAATCGGAATGCAGAAGCTGCAAGATATTCTGGCTGTTCTTCAAAAGCCAACCACAGACGATTTTCAGCTTCTGCAACCTTACCGGTGGTGTTAGAACCAGCGAAAATGTCTACTACTAAATCACCTGGATCTGTTAGGAAACGGATAAAGAATTCAGGAAGTTTGGCAGGAAACCTAGCGGGGTGCTGCTTAACCGAAACCGCTTTACAACCGTCTAGATATTGACCGTTAGATTCGGTGTTGGAAATTTGCAACAGGTTAGACGGAATAGCTCCGCCGTTATCCTTGGCAAAGGCTTTACCAATGTCATGACCGGAAGGTCGTACTTTTGGTTTGTAAAACTTGTCTGGATCTTCCAGCAATTTCTTCATGCGATCGCTGTAGGGTGCAAGGACTTTTGTCACATCAGCCTTGGGAAACTCCGTCTTACTGAACCACCATACAGTATTCACCGAATCTTTAGCCCGCAGTTTGCGTTTGTTAACCCACTCAATAGGGCTGGGCAGTTTAGACGGGTTGTACCAGTAAAAGTCTTCAGCTAAGAAAAAACCAATGTCATCACAAAAGCGTATAGGCACTCGATAGTTATACAGGCTGCGGACAGGAACCCCTTTTTCGTAAGCTCCACCCAAATCCACTACAAAACTGCCATCGTCACGTAGTTTTTTATAAACGAGTGCGGCAAACTCGGTGAGCCAGTCCACATACTCGTGTTGTTCTTTGTTCCCGTATTCTTTTTTACGCTGAAGGGCAAAGGGTGGACTGGTTATAACTAGGTTAACACTACTATCTGGTAATTTTTGCAAGAGTTCACGGGAGTCGCCACAGTAGGCAGCTCCTTTGTGTGTGAAATAAGCAGGTTTTATGTCTTGTAAGCGCACGATTGGGTTCATCACAAATGATACTTATAGTCTGTAGACGTAAAGTCGTCAATAGGTCAATTTCGGTATATGACCGAGGAAAAAACAATTACTAAAACAAGGAAGTTATTTGCGGAGAATCTACGAAAAGCACGGCAGGCTCGTGGCATCTCACAGGAGAGGCTAGCAGAGATGGCTGGGCTGCATCGCACTTACATTAGCTCAGTGGAGCGAGGCGAAAGGAATATATCGATAGACAACATTGAACGGATTGCTACAGCGTTAGGTTTGAAACCAGTGGATTTGCTAGGGAGGGACAAGGAGTGCTAAAACCACATCCTGATCTAGAAACGCTGGAGTTACTGTTTCCTGCCATACAGCAGTACCAACAATTAGCATCGAAGCACGGTATAAACGACATTTTTCAAGATAATGGTGGCAAACTACTGCAAGTTCTGCTGATACTTGGTTTGACCGTTCTTCCGGGGCGAGAGGGGAACGACGCCATCGATCTAGATGGAAATGAATACGAATTAAAATCAATCAATATTGAACTCACAAAAGGGTTCTCAACCCACCACCACATGAACCCTATTATCATTAACAAATATCGCCAGGTAGATTGGATTTTTGCCATTTATAAAAATATTGAAATACAAGCAATTTATCGTCTCAAGCCGGCAAACTTAGAACCGTTTTATACTCTTTGGGAAACCAAGTGGCACACCGATGGACAGAAGGACATTAACAACCCAAAAATTCCCTTAAAGTATGTCGTCGAGAATGGCGAATTGCTATATGGCACTCCTCCTAGCATCTTGACCAAAAGAAGACGATGATAACATCTAAAGCACTTAGTTTAACCACATTTTATTTTTTAGCTAGTGCCATACTTTTGTAAACTTGTTGTCCAATCTGTCAAAACTTTGGGAGAAATGTGTTTACCCCGCTCCTTGATTAATGAATCAGCCATTGCCGTCACCTCTATCACTGTTTTGTGTGCTGTCTCTACCATCTCAGTCAATAATCGCAGTGTTCTGGTGTAGGTAACACCGTATGCCTTGCAGGTTTCAACAACTAGCCCATCATCACTAGCACAAATCAGCAATTGATGACGGGCAATGGCAATTGTAGATCGATCCGCGACACTCAAAAGGGGCGCTCTAACGCTAAATTCTAGAAAACTAGCAAACATCTCTTCTGTGGAAAGAGCCAGAGGTGTTAAGTATTGGTTAGCAGCTTGGCGAGTTGGAGGTTCCAGTTGATCTGAGTCTAGAACTTCCTGGGCAATGTACAACGGGCTGTAGTGCTGTTGTAGCCACCCCCACTCGTTCAGCCAATGAAAATCAATGAGTGCTGTTGCGTCAAGAATTGTTCCGTTAAGCGACTGCATAAACCTCATTTTCTTGACGACGCACCCGCAGTTTTTCAACAGTTAAGTTGAGAAGTTCTGCTGCTTTCATCTCTGAAATCTTGCCCAATTTTAAGGACTGCCAAATTAGAAATTCATAACGTTCATTTTCTGGATAATCCTCCGCAGCCAGTGCTGGTGGTAATTCCATTGAGTTTTGCAAAGATGCACCATCATGCTGCTTTTTATAAATAGCACATATTTTGGCTTTCTCTTTAGCAAAATCAATGATTTTCATTTCTGCTAAACGATTCAAGACGACTAGGTAACTCACCCGAAAATGCCGTTTCAGTTTGACAATATCTTGGGTAAGTGCGTACATCCGCTCAAATTCAGCTTGAGGCACAAGTAGATGACTAGCAAAGTAATCAGCCACCTTTTCTCGTGCTTTTTCTTCTTCTTTAGTTCCCTCCTCAATTAAAGTGTCTTGATACTCTACACGGTGAAAGATTAGGTGTCCAATCTCATGTGCAAGGGTAAACAATTGACGTTCAATGGTGATGTTATGGGTATTTACCAAAACAAAAGCACCTTCAATATCACTACAAGCACTCAGACCAAAGAAACCTTTAATGGGAATGGAGGAGCGTAAAACTTTTAAACCGATTTCTTCTACAGACTGAAACAGGTTGGCAATGGGAGCATCTCCCAAGCCCAGGCGATGGCGAAACAAAGCAGCTATTGTCTGAATGTGCTTTTCGTTGCCTTCTACTTGATGGCAAGGTGTACTTTCTGGGGTGTAGGTTGGTAAGCCAACGGCTTGTTCTAGGGCATTATAAGTTTGCAGCATTCGTAGCACTTGGGCCGCAAACTGGGCATTTTTGTCAAAGGAAACATGAGCGCGGAACCGGAAGTTGGGTAGTCCTTCACCAAGTGAGCGTAGCAAGTCATCGAGTGTAATGCCCAAAGCATTCGCCAGAGCAGAAAGGATTTTGCTGTCTGGTAAAGTTTTGGCGTTCTCGTAGTTATTGATGCTCTGGCGAGTTACCCCGGCTTGTTCTGCAAGTTGCTCTTGAGACAAGCCTAGACTTTTACGGTAGCGGATCAGGTTCGCAGCAATGATCTCTTTCATGGCTGATTCTTGAGAGCGATCGCTATAGGTGTCAAAGTTGTTGATACTATTTTCTCTAATTATAATATAAAATGTCAAAGCAGTTTTACATCAGTCTGAAGGAGGTGATAAAGATATGGCAAAGAATACAGGTAACGGTTATCGCCGTGGTGCTGTGGACAAACGCAGCCAAACTTACAACCCTGTGACCGAACAATGGGTGAAGCGTGATGCTGAAACCGGACGGTTTATGGACGTGAAGCAAAACGGAGAACCTTTTAAAGGTGTTCGTAAAGAAGACTAATACCAAATTGCGTTCAATTGTGGAGATTGAACGCAACTCGGTATACAGCACTTCCGTCTGTTATGAGGTACACTTAATTTAAGATATAAATACTTTTACATGAAGTCATACTCTGTCGATCTTCGAGAAAAAATAGTTGCGGCACATATTGAGAAAAACATCTCAATCAGGAAAGTAGCTAACATATTTTCCGTTACAAAGAGTTTAGTGCAGAAGCTTGTAAAACAACAAAAGCTTGACGGAAATTTACAATCCAAGCGGCGAGGAAAACCACAATTTAGTCATTTGACAAATGCTGACATAGAGTTAAGAGAATTAGTTGCAGTACATCCAGATGCAACATTGATAGAGTTATGTGAATTATTTGCAGACAAGACTGGCAATTTCGTAGGTCGAAGTGCAATGTGTCGTGCGTTACAGAAATTAGGATTAAATCGGAAAAAAAAACAAAGCGGAGTACCCAAGCAGGGACGGAGAGAGTCCTGAATTTAAGATTAGATTATTGGGAAAAGGTCAAAAATATAGAGCCAGAAAATTTAGTATTTTTGGACGAAACTGGCGTTCTACTTGGTTTAACAAGAACTCATGCCCGTTCACAAATGGGAACAAGAGCTTACTCTCTCAACCCCTTTTATCGAGGTTCAAAGGTTACGGTAATTGGAGCCATCAGTATTAAAAAAGTAGTGGCATTAATGACAATGAATAACTCAATGGATGGCAAAGCATTTGAAGTATTTGCCCTTGAAGTTTTTAGTGCCAGAGTTATGGTCAGGAGCAGTGGTCGTGATGGATAATTTATCCGCGCATAAACTAGATTCAATTGTGCCTATGATTGAAGCTGTTGGTGCTTCAGTTATATGTTTATCACCATACTCACCAGATTTCAACCCAATTGAGTTATGGTGGTCACAACTTAAATCATTCTTGCGGATGTTTTCACCGACCACAACAAAAATGGTAGACCAAATCATTTCAATTGCACTTGACTTAGTAAATCCTCAACATTTAAGAAACTGGTTTGCTAATTGCTGCTACTGTACCTCATAGCAGCCGGAAATGCTGTATATAGCTGCATCAATTTCTGTCTCTGTGGTCTGCTATCTTGTAAGGCTTCATAGATGCTTGGCCACTTGCGTCTGAATATTGGTGATAAGGATAAGTCTGCTAAAGAATAAACATTGCGGGTCAGCAATATGGCATCTGTTAATTCAAAAGTTGCGTCTTTGGCTCTACCTAAATATTTGTAGGCTACTTGACGAAACTCTTCAAGTCTGGCATTTTTCATGTTGGTAGGTGAGTAATGGTAGTTCTTTTCTCACCTTCTACCAAAAAGGGGACTGTATTCAATCAGACACCCCTTTTTTCTTGCTCATTATCTAATAATGATAATCGAATGGGGGGGGTGGGAGAGAAACGAGCGAGGCTCGTTTCTCTCCCACCCTTTTAATGATTATCATTATTGTATTATTTTATCAACAAACATACTACGCAATAATTGTTCAAGCTTGCGGATGCTTTGAGGCTGACAAGATAATATTTTTAACCTCTAATTCCATTTGGTTTGCGTTCTCTCATATCGCTTTTAGTCTAAACTCCAGTATTTATAAACAGCTATAATTATTACTGTATAAAGAGTTTAGCTATTAGAGATATATATCATAAAATGGGTTTTTCAGATATTTGTGATGATAACCGTGTTGATTTGCAGGGTGCTTTGACTAGGCAGCTTGATGATTTGATTTAACAAGAGACATCTCTGAAAACTATCAAAGCGCGTCATTGTGACGTAAGGTAGACGCGCTAGCGGCTTCTCGGAGAGTAGCAATCTCATAATTTTGGCAAAAAACTACGAGTACATTTTTAGCAGAGTCGAAAACTCTGATTAAATCGTTCAGCTTTTTTCTAATTCGATTTTAAATGGGCGAATCGTGAGTTACTAGCTACAATTACAGAAATTTGTGCATCTATTTCTATGCTGCCAAGGCTATTTACAAATGGTTCAAATTCTTGCCAAATTTCTTCCCAAGGAGGTACAAAAGAACCATCAAGCGTGCAAAAGAAACATTCATCTTTAATAAAATCTTGAACACCAAAAGAGTTTAGCGATGGGCGACCAGTATGATATGTGGAAATTGAATCAACAGCCATTCCCATATCCTCGAGAGCGGTAATAATCTTATGCTTGGAACAATTACGGTAACCCAGTGCATCATTCAAAGCAAATCCAAGTAATTGTTGGTCATTCTCAGCATCTTCAGGGAATCCCTCACAAATTACTAATTTTCCGGAATCATTAAGTAAAACTGAAACTCTTTGGAGTATTTCTTCTAATGTTGTCCAGCGCAATAAATCGCTTAAGCTTAGAAAAAAGGTAATAGTATCGAAGTAATTTTCAGGAAGGCGAACACGGAGAAAATTATTACAAGCGAACTTACAAGTATCAGCCAAATTATTTGCTATTGACCGCCTCACAGCATCGCGCACAGTTCCCTTAACAATGTCCAAGCCCAGAATCTGTACGTTTGGGACGGCGCGTGCGAGTGCGAATGTAAACAAACCGTTTCCTGTTCCAACATCTAGAACTTGTGAGCCTGCTTTGTACTTCAGGTCTTGAGCAATTCTATCCCTAACATTACCTAATTCCTCATATTGGGAGTATTGGTAGGAACCTGGTGGTAAAAAATTGTTATGTATTTTTGTTGTCATAAGATTTAGCAAAATTATCAATTACTAGTTTGTTTGCAGATTCACGTAGTGATTTTTGAATGAGTAAAGTGATGAGGAGGTGAAAATCTATATGTGCCTCACCAGGAATGGATTAGTTATTTTGTACACGCCCACCCAAGTGTTTGCCGAGGAATTCTTCTGTAATGCCAAAGAAGTGTAACCTGTTTTCTGGGCGCTCAAAGCCGTGTCCTTCATCTGGATAGAGGATATATTTAACCGATTTGTTTGCTTTTCGCATCGCAGTAACAATCTGTTCACTTTCTGCTTGTTTCACCCGTGGGTCGTTAGCACCTTGTGCAATTAGTAAAGGCGCTTTGATTTGGTCTACAAAGAATAATGGAGAACGGGACTTAAGAAATTCGGGTTCTTTGTTGGGGTTCCCGACACGGTGAGAGAACATCGCTCGTCCTGACTCCCAGTAAGCAGGGAGACTCTGTAATAGAGTGAGTAAATTGCTAGGTCCAACTATGCTTACGCCTGCTGCAAACATATTGGGAGTAAAGGTTAATCCTACCAAAGTCGCGTAACCACCGTAAGAGCCTCCCATGATAGCTACCTTCTTTGGGTTGGCGATACCTTGTTTGATAATCCAGTTGGTGCCGTCAATCAAATCATCGTGCATCTTACCACCCCACTCACGGTTACCAGCATTAAGAAACTTTTTCCCGTAACCAGTAGACCCTCGGAAGTTGACTTGTAGCACAGCATAACCACGGTTTGCTAGCCACTGTACTGTGCCGTCGTAACCCCAAGTGTCTCGCGTCCAAGGACCACCATGTACGAGTAACACCGTAGGTAAATTTTTTGCAGGAATACCTGGTGGAGTTGTCAGATAGCCATGAATGGTGAAGCCATCTCGGGATTTATAAGAAATCGGCTTCATTTGCGCCAAAGTTAGCCCTTCTAGTTTAGGTTGATCACTAAAAAGGAGTTGACTTTTTTTGCTTGTGCGGTTGTATATATAGTAAGTGGTAGGGCCATCATCTGTGTTGTATGAGACTAACCAAGTTTTGTCAGCAATATCTAAGTCAATCACTTGAAATTCACCAGAACCAACTTTGGATAGTGCCTGAAAATCGTCGGCGATGCTTTTATCCAGTACCTGCCATTCCAATTTGTCTCTGTAAAAAGCAACAGCTTGAATCTGCCGTGTCACTGGATGTATAAACACATCACTAACATCATATTGGGGGTCTTGTGCAAGAACTGTTTCTTTACCTGTTATCAAATTCAGTGCCAAAAGACGTTTTGTGTTGGCATGATAACTAGCTATTATGTATAGAGTGTAACCATCTTTGGAAAAGCCAACTATACTACCATTATCGTCAGGTCCCCATCTACGAATTTCTTTCCAGGGGTGATTGATTGTATTTCTAATCGCCAAACTAGCACCAGCATCAGATTTAGAGGTAGTAGTTGCACGAATTTGGAAGTTGGGGTCTGCTACTGACTCAAGGTTATTCACGGTATTTTCTGCATCTAAAGTCAATTGACCTGTTTCTAAGTTAATACGGTAAATATCGTGTTTGCGCGAGTCTTGAAGATTTAATCCCACCAAAATTTCATTAGGGAAGTTGCGGTCAAGAGCAATGATTTTTGCTTTCACATTTTTAAATGGTGTTAAATTCAGTATCTCCTTGGACTGAATATTAACGCTATACAGTTGATAATTCTCATCGCCCTCGAAATCTTCTAAGTAAATTAATTGTTTGCCATTGTATGTCCACATATAATCGTAAATATCATGTTTTTTATTAGCTGTTACTTGCCAGTCATCTTTCTGCTCTAGTGTACGTAACCATATTTGTAAAACATTATTTTTATCTGGCGCTATGTAACTTAAGTATTTATCATTTGGGGAAATATGCGGATTTGTACGTTCTGGGTTATCAAAGAGAATTTGGCGCGGAATGAGTGGTGGTAACTTGGCAAATGATTGACTGCTAATAGTAATAATAGTAATGATTACTATCAACAAAAATGCTATATAATTGCGTTTCTTTCTACTCATTATCTTTTAATTTGATATTTTTTGCATTTACAACAGCTATTTTTGCCCAAAATTTTTAATCTGGACTAAAAAAATAAATTTTGAAGCTATGTAAATTCAAGTTTAGTCAGCATTTTTTCCAGAATTATCTTGCTTATTCTTTAACCAAGCCGCTGCCCAGTCTACAGCAGATTTAAGTGAAAAAAGTTTGGTTTGTGCCTGACCCACCTTGCCGATTTTTACATAACCAGCTTGTTCAAATGCGTTTCCTATCTCTTCAAAATCTTCTGACTCAAACTCAATATCTTTATAAGTTTTCCAAACTCGTTGTCCTGCTTCCATAATAGGTGCCCCTTTGAAAATTCGCTCTTCGCCTTTCACTTGATATTCAGCTAGGTGAAAGCACGTATTGCTGTCATAGCCAACCCCCAATAACAGTACCCAAGCATCTAAATCATAAAGATGCGCTAAGGGAGAATCTTTACCCAAGGAATCATCATAAGCGTGATCTTTAATAACCATTTGTGCATTTTGTCCCCAAGCGGCAAAGGAAGTGCTAGGATGATTACTCCGTAACACATCAGGATAAGTGCGGAAGCTTTCAGGGATTTTGCCCATACCCAGCGTTGGAGTTAACCGCGCATCAAAAGCAGGCATAGTATCTCGGATTGTCTGCCACCATTCGCTAGGTACTGGTGGATTTTCCCATTCAGATGGGTCTGAATAATCACCAGAGTGAGTGGGCATAACTAAGGTACTTGTAGTAGTAAGCACATCCATTAAAACTTGAACTACAGCAATTGAACCACCACAAACCCAACCCAGTGAACTCAAGGAAGAGTGTATCAAGAGTGTCATCCCTGGAGCTAGTCCAATTTGCTGTAATTCATCAGTAAGGCTTGCACAGGTGCAAGGGAATAGTGTCCTCGAAATTACGTTTTCTTCACTCATATTTTATTCCCATCATTTTTTCTAATTAATAATAGCTTTTAAAAAAAACTATTAACTTCTACCATTCTCTAATTTTGGTTAAGTTATTATTCACCGTATTATATTTCAGTGTTGCGTTTAAGGAAGATGGTATTTTAACTTGAGATATCAAGTCAATTACATCTGCTGTCATTAAAGTAGCAATTAAAGTATTTAGGTAAGAAATAGAGGAAGATATGACATTTAAATTGTCTAAAATTAATTCTTCCTGAAGATATTTTGTATGCTGAAGAAAATTATTCATATGGCTACTCTCAATCAAAAGAGGTCCAATATAACCTTCATATACGCCTACAGACCCAAAAGTACACATGATATTTTCCTGGATACAGTAATCTAAAATCAATGAATGAATAGCAATAGGTGGGGTGTCAGCGCAGCATAAAATCACATCAGGTTTTTGACATTTTTCTAAAGTTTTGTGTAAATCTGCAACCGAATTGATGTTTACTGGGCGTATATCAACTTCTGCTTCTGGTTCTCGGTTTAAAATATAATTTTTGACCACTTCAGCTTTTAATGTATTCAGGTGAGAATTGTCAAAACAAAACTGGCGATTAAAATTAGTTATATTTACGGTATCGCTGTCAATCAAAATAAACTTTTTGAAGCCAGCTGCAACCAAATGTTGAACTGCGACATTTCCCGTTCCACCACAGCCAATAACGCAAACAGACGTTTGAAATATTCTTTCTTGTGCTGTATTTGGGTCTAGCACAAAATCAGAGAAAAAATCTACTTGTTTTTCAACCCTTGTGCCCTGAAATTTATTAGTGTATAAAGGGCGAACTAGCTGCTTAGAATCTAGCAAGTCAATCAGTTGTTCTAAGTTTTCTTTTGAAAGCAAACTAGCTAATTCTTCTATTTTTACTCCTACGGCAATTTTTTGTAATGTTTGAATTACATGGGGAGTAGCATTGGAAATGCTAAAAACTCTTTGCCCGATAAGCCTTACTTGCTGCGCTTTAGTGATTGTTAGGGTTATACTCTTTTTTAGAGTAATTCCTTGATGAAACTTTTGTAAACTATCCATAGTATTTCAAAATAAGTATCATTTATTCTAAAAATTCGACTTGAGCGGTTTGAATCCCATTGAATGAGGTGTTCCAAGAAACTGAATAGGCACTAATGTTACTAAATAAAACTAAATCTCCTTCTTGATATGGAAGTAAATTATCGCTTGATAAATAAACATCAAAACTCCCCAATAAATCACCTTCATAACAGGTAGGACCATAAAAACTAGCATTGATTTTTTTATCTGATGTCTGGCGATTGTAAAGTAATTTTGGGTCAGACCAACGTAGGTGGCATTCTTTGGAAATATCTAGAGTATAAATACAACCTTTTGAATCTAGCTTTCTTGATTTGACCATGCCACAGGCAAATCCTGTACCAGAAAATAAGAGATCCCCTGGTTCAAAAATTAACTTAATATCTGCTGTAACAAAACTGCGAAGTTGTTGAATTAACTTCTCAAGCGATTGAAATCCTACGTTGAGAAAACCACCCCCAAGGTCTATGTGTCTCAGATTAATTCCTAATATTTCTGCGATGAACATGACTGCTTGAGCAAATTTAAGGAAGACATCGCTAGAGTTTTCACTTGCGCCATTATGGATATGAAAACCAACAAATTTGTGCCGTCCTGGTTCTGTGATTTTTTGTAATAAATTAATATCTAAAGGTGGCGCTCCAAACCTACTTCTGTAAGGTGTCTTATCTTGACTATTATATTCATCCAGTATCAGCAAAGAATTGAGCCTAACTCCAAAATTAACTGTCGTCTCTTGTCTTTGTAATCTTGCGTATTGTTCGAGGGTTTCAATGTGAACAGTTAAATGATTTTTCTTTGATAAGAATTGTTGTAATTCATAGCCATCAAAACCTGGGTCGGTTAGACTAACTAACTTATTTTCTAAATTATCAGGTAGATATTCATACTCATGAAAATTAGAAATATCAAATCCTGAAATGTATTCGGAAACAACCTGGTAAATTAACGGATGCCGAAAAGATTTGACTGGCATAATAAAATGGCAGTTATATTCTTTTTCTAGAGATAGTAATAAATTAAGACGTTTTCTTAATAGTGCAAGGTCAAAAACTAATGTCGGTCCGTTATAATTATTTTCAAGTTCAGCAACAAAATTAAGCAATTTGCTACTTATATTTTTTTGTATATTTGGTTGAGTACAATTCATAATTTAGAGTTCCTCTTTTGTCCAAATTTGTCCTGGCATAAATTTAAAGTGTTCCAATCCATTCCTTTGAAGATACAAACTTTGCATTTTAAAAAGAGGAATTATGTAGGCTTCACTAGTTAAAATTGAATTTATTTCTTCTAAAATTTCCTGGCTTTTGTTATCATCACTGCACTTTTGGTAACTGTCTAGTAAAGCTATATAAGTTTTCCAAGTATCATTTTTCACAAAATCACGGTCGTATGCTTCCTTTAAATAAATTGGAAAGGGATGATGAACAGGAGATGTCCACAAATGTAATCTTAAATCTGCACTTATAGAGTGAGCAAGAAAATTATCTTGAATCAGTTCTAAATTAATGTTGTAACGTTTCAATTCTATGGCAAAGTGTTCTAGCACTTCTTTATTGGGAAAATAATCATCAAATGCTACTCTTAAGTTAATTTGTTTGAGATTATGGATGGAGAAGACTAACTGAAACAAGTTTTCTGCTATTTCTGAGTTATACAAATTATCAACAATAGGCTCTAAAATATTTTGATTCAAAGACGAATCAAAGAAAAAATCCATCATTGGAGTCAAGACATTGTGAAAATCAGTGCAGAGGTTGGCGCGATTAAGCGAAAATAATAAAGCTTGGCGAAAAATCTTCTCTTCTAGTAAAGGATGGCATTTTTTCTCTTTACGCAAAAGCATGAAAATATGACTTTGTTCGCGATAAAAATCTTTCTTTTCTTGAAATAAGGGAAGTTGCTCGTAGGGAAACATGGTGTTGCATGTAATATCCAGTTGTTTTTGCTCGTATTGCTGAAGAGATTCATATCTGGATTTTGGTTTTATATAATAGATACAGTCCACTTGCATGGCAGGATTAGTTTTAGCTAAAGAAAAGAATAAATTCCTGTTTAAAATAATTTCATTTTCTGAAACTTTGTCTATACTATATGCTCCAGCTGCTAACATTGCTTCAGAATGGTGTTTGGGAGAAAAATTGATGGCACTGAGAAATGTTAAGAACAAATAATTAGGATGAATGAGGCGAAAAATTAGTTTTCTACCAATCACTTCTATCCCGATTTTATTTTCAAAATTGCCTTTAATAAATTCACAATAATTTGCAATATCTTTTAACAAAATTCGATGATTATTATATTTGGAATTGAGAACTGCTAAAAATCCACGTACATAATCTTCGGTAGTGACTTGAGTTCCATCTGACCAAAATAAATTATTACGTATAGTTACTTCATAGATACAACCATCTTGACTAATAGAATAATTCTCAGCACCAAGACACTCTAAAGAATTGGACGTATGATTACTGCGAAATAGCGGTAATGCAGTTGGAGAAAGAACTTGAATACCAATGTAATCACTAACATTATGAAGGCATAAAGTACCAGGTAATGCATCAATATCAACAGTAATCCTTCTATGGTTGAGAGTTTTCATATTTTTTAATCCAACAACTAGTTACTTTGACAAATGTTTGAATATCCTCATCACAATAATCTGGCAAAGCTACTCGTATCACTCTTTCAGCAGATATCATATGGATAAAGGTATCTAAAGCAATAAAATCAAATCCAAAACTCGGAGCATTTTTGACATAAAGCCCTGATTCCTCTAATAAAGCTTTATACTCATTGGTATATTTCTCCAATTTTTGAGGAGAACCATGAGGTATTTTGATTGTAAAAAACAAATCATGATGATAGTCTTGGATTCGCCAATCTGAATTTTGATTTAAGTCTTTTTGTATTTGTTGCAGCGCATAGCGGTTGTTATAACGTATCCAAAATATTCTTTTTTTATTTAATAATTTTAGTTGTTTTGAATGAGCGAGTGGAAAGAGTGCATGGGGTGAAAAATTCGTACCCGTCATTGCAATCAAGGAAGTAATATGAAATATTAAAGCTTTAATAAAATTAATAGAAGATGACTTTAATTGAGGTGGTAATACAAAAACTATAGAGCCAAGACGACTATATTCAAGTGCAAGAGAGTCAAGCTTAGTATGACTCCGCAGCAAAATACAAGGTACTTGTTCAGTAAGACATTTAGATACTAAATCTTTAATAAAATCAGAACCTGCCTCATAACAAGTAGAGTCTAATATTACTGCTAATAAGTCTGAAAAAGATGTTGAACGAAAAGCAGCAAATTGATTCTCTGCGCTGATGGAATCGAGATACAATAAGTTATTATTAAATGAAGTATTTTCACTGAAATTAATGACTCTTAAATCTTGGCAGTAATTTTGAATATACTTAGTTGTTTCAAAGTATGAATCCTTGCACATCAGTAAAGATGTATCACTGGGAACAATCTTTTGTAGCGCAGAAAGAGTTACACTGATGGCAGACATTCCAGATGATACAAAAAATCCTGTTGATAGGGCATTTGGTAAATCTTCTAAATCATAAGTAAGTAAATGAAAATTATTTTGTTTTAATCTTAAATCAAATCTTTGATATTTATACTGTAAAGTAAGTCCAGGTTCTTGAGAATATAAATCGGTAAGATGATACTGTTTTTTTTCAGTATAATTAGACTCGCTCAAAGTTAAGTTACTACTAAAAAAATTACCCAAAAGCTTACTTTTCAACATATTTTTTGATTCAATTATTTTTTCTATAGAATCAATATTTATTTCATAACTATAACCCGAATATTCAGACAATATTTCCAACTCTTCTTTTTTTCTTTCCCAATATTTTTTTTTATTGTTGGCATTTGCATTCATAAATAGTTAATCCATTAAAATTATTACGTAGCATTTTTTTATTGCTTATATCTTAGAAAATAATTAGGAAAGGTATTTTGCCATTTTTTGGGAAAATACCATTCATTCATCTTAAGCAAATATAATTAGCAACGAGTGCATAAACAACCATCAAACGATGAATCATGAGCTTCAAGTTCTTCAAGCACAAGATTTTCAGTCAAATTGCTTGATGATTTTGTGTGACTATATCCATCTGAAGTCGTTGCATTGGCTATATTGTTACCACTAAATGCGACAACAGATAAAGAAGCAAAGCTAGTCATGGCTACCATACCTAGTAGGAATTTAGCTTTATAGTTTTGTTTGTCGGACATCGAATTTAATCTCCTTTGAAAAATAGAGTTTTTTGGGAAAGGCAAAGTTTAGCTTGTTTGCTAACCCCTTCGCTCTTCCTTAATATCAATACTATTCTTTTCTAATTGGATTGATAATTAACTATTTTTAGGTAAAAGATTAGTTAAGTATTAAGTATTTTTAGATTCTCCTCAAAACAAAAAAACTTGTAAATTAAATATTTAATATTTTCTCAGCATTATCTAAAATCGAAAATTGAGGATTCCCATAAATCTTCAAATAAAAAATACTAGATGTGCAAATAGCATAATCTAGTATCGGATGCGCGATTAATATATTTAGTTAATTAAGTAGATGGGCGAGAAAATTTACAACTATGTAACGAAATGTAAAATAATTGAAACCCTTTCGATTGCTTCGTCGTGCCTCCTCGCAATGACAAAAGTATAGTTATGTTTTTTTATGCCCACCTACTTAGCAGCTAATAGGGAGGCAATAATTTAGGGTATCATTACGATACGTGACAACGCTGTGATTCTCTCCAAGCACGGGGAGTATTTTGATAGCGATCGCGAAACTGGCAATAGAAATGATTGATATTTTGATAGCCTATATCTAAAGCAATCTGCTCAACAGAATTATTAGTTTCTAAAAGTAAGGTGCTTGCTTGGGCTAGCCGACGCTCGATAATCCAATTATTTACTGTTTTTCCAGTAAGTCGTCGCACTAAATCGGTTAAGTAAGCTGAGAAATAACCAACTGCTTGAGCTACTTCTTTCAGACTAATACTTTGATGATAATTCAATTCAATGAACTCAAAGACCTCACACAATCGGGGAATAGATGGAAATATGGACTTCTGAGTATCTGATTTTTTACTTTCGGTGGTAGTAGACAAGTTCTCATGTTTTAGATGAACATTAACCAGACCATTTTCTGTGATAATCACCTCAAATCCTGCTGTCTCCAAGCATTTCATTAAGAGGTTTTTGGTCTTAGTTTTAGCATCAATTAATACAATATTGCTCATACTTTCTCCTAATATTTAATATAGTTGTCGCCCGATCGGATTTCATCACCCGCAACCCCTTTTACTTAGGCGTGTGTAGTAAAAGATGCTTTATCTCATGGTTCGTTACCTTTTGTTTAAACTTGATATAAACCTGATATATTCATCAAACCCCACTGCATACTGGCTTATAGCCTGAGGATTACTGACTTGTTTCTGACTTGTGACTGACTTTTAGTGTGTTACTGGTAAAATTCATAAAGTCCTAATCAAACGAGCCATGCCAAGATCGCTCAGGCTTCGTCAGGAGTGCATTCAGAAAGTAAAACAGGCAGTCCCGCGTAACGGCTTCCCCAGCCAGAGAGCTTTGGCTGAAGATGTAGGCTTGGCTTTAGCCACAGTCAGCAACTTTCTCACAGGCAAACCAGTTGACCATACAACGTTTGAAGAACTTTGTCAGAAGTTGGCACTCTCGTGGAGAGACATTGCTGATTTGGATTTTGAGATTCCATCCCAGACTGTAGATGAAGATAAAAAGACTGGAGGAGGAACCACTAATAATCATCAAGACTGGGGAGAGGCGATTGATGTCTCAGTTTTCTACGGGCGCAGCGAAGAATTAGCTACACTAAAACAATGGATTATTAACGACCATTGCCGACTAATTACTTTAATCGGCATGGGTGGAATTGGTAAAACTGCTTTATCTGTGAAATTAGCACAGCTTTTGCAAACCGAATTTCAGTACGTTATTTGGCGAAGTCTGCGTAATGCACCACCAATTGATGAGCTTTTGACCGACCTAATTAACTTTTTGTCCCATCAGCAAGAAACAACTTTACCAGAGAGCTTAGACGGTAAAATCTCCTGTTTAATACAATATCTACGTAACTCGCGTTGTTTGTTAGTCTTAGATAATGTAGAGTCTATTCTATCTAGTAACGATCGCGCAGGAGCATATCGCCAAGGATATGAAGGATATGGACACCTCCTCAGATGTTTGGGAGAGACTAACCATCAAAGTTGTCTAGTGTTGACCAGTAGGGAGAAACCCAGAGGAATTAGGATTAAAGAAGGTATAAACTCTCCGATTCGTTCGCTGAGGTTATCTGGCTTAACAGGGGTACAAGGTGAGAAAATTCTCGCAGAAAAAGGCTTTTGTGTCTCAGAATCTGAATGTCTTGCGCTGGTAGAGTTTTATGCAGGGAATCCTTTGGCGTTGAAGATTGTTGCAACGACTATTCATGAATTATTTGACGGCAATGCTGCTCAGTTTTTAGAACAAGGAGCCATTGTCTTTGGTGATATTTCGGATTTACTTGACCAGCAGTTTAATCGCTTGTCAACTTTAGAACAACAGGTAATGTACTGGTTGACAATTAATCGAGAATGGGTATCTTTTAAAGAGTTACAAGAGGACATAATTCCTGCTGTTTCATTCAAAGATTTATTAGAGACTTTAGAATCTCTACAATCGCGCTCACTAATTGAGAAGAATTCTGGTAATTTTACTCAACAACCAGTGCTGATGGAGTATGTTAGCGATCGCTTTATCGAACAAATATGCCAAGAAATTCAAACAGTGGAAATAGCACTATTTAATAATAGCTGTGCATTAATCAGAGCTACTGCCAAAGATTACGTCATCAATGCCCAAATTCAGATGCTCCTCAAACCCCTTGCGGATAAATTACTAAACCTCTTGGGTACTCAAGAAAATGTGCAAAACTATTTAAATCAACTTTTATCAAAGCTGAAGTCGGTTGCTCCGCGAAAACCAGGATATGCAGGTGGT
>NZ_ALWD01000002.1 GCF_000582685.1 [Scytonema hofmanni] UTEX 2349 | reverse complement strand
GGGGGGAGAGGCTTTGATAACTGGTTTTAATTTTTCTCTGATGGTATGAAACCACCCTGCCTCCCCGCAAGCGATGAGGGGGCTATTATGTACCTCATAACAAAGGAATCTGCTGTAACAGTGACATTAGGTGAGCAATCCTAAATTTACAACACACGGTAGCCACACAGACGTAGCTCCAATCGGTAATTACCAGCACCCACTCAAAGCCACGCGATCGCTTCTGAGCTACGTTGCTTCCTCAACAAATAAAAAAAGTACTTTGTACTTGTGAGGCGGCTATCGCCGCATGGATAAAGGAAACTTAAAATACTTTCCATTCTTCCATGCGACAACTCACGATTTCAGAACTGGGAATTTTGGTTAATTCAAAAACCCTAACTTCATCAACCAACTCTGATCAGAAAAACCTCCAACTGGTCATAAAGCAAATTTTTCTGGGACTCCCTGTAAAACCACTGTTGGATGCACACCCACAAATCAACCAATGCGTTGATCAGATGCGATCGCTAGTTCCAGAAATATTTACACTTAAAAAAGATAAATTACTAATTGATGCTCACTTTAGCACTGCTCTGCAACTTGATAACGACAATGCAGTAATCGAGATCAGCACAAATGTAGCCTTTGAAAAAAAATCGGTCAGACTAATTGAGTGGGCAATTCGACAACCCCAACTCAACTGGTATGACAAAGTTAAGCTCTGGGTAACTTCAGAGTATTTAATGGTTACACCTGAGCAGTTACAATTGACAATCTTGGCATTGCACTCTAAACAGGTAGCTAAAAAACACGAAATTTACTGGAACCAACAACAGCATGAAGAAACCCAACAATGGTTAGTTTCAGTATTAACAGAACAGCCGATTTGCCAAGACAGAGAACTGTCAATCATATTTGGCTCACCTACTGTCTATAATCAAGTACTGGCTCTAACCTTAGAAGAAATAGAGGAAGTAGAAATTTGACACTTTTAAACAAAACTACTTTCACACCGCTCCTACCCATAACTCAACAACTTAGACAATTGCTTTTAGCAACACCAAAATTACAGAAATTGAAAACACTTTGAATAGCGGGTGTAGCGGTGTCTCTGGGCAAAGCAAAATTGCAATGCCTAACAAATAGTACCAACGATCAAACTGATAGTAGAACGCCAGCATAGCCAAAACCAAGAAACAAGCCATCAAAAACCAAGCGCAAGCATCGAAAATCACCAAGCTGATCTTACCAACTAAGTTTCGTTGCTCATGAATTTTATGTCTTTGAAACATTTACTCTTGCATACCAATATCGCCGCTTTCCTAACAATAATTTTGACACAATTGTGTATATCAAATACTTTTACATCGGCTGCCACCAGCCCAACCATGCTTATCTGTTCAAAAGGTGCTACATAGGAGCGCTTGGCGGCTACTTAGACGAAAAACCGAAAAAATTTCTGTCTAAACAAATGGATACTCGATTGCGGAAGCTTTGGTGACTCTCACGAGTGAAATTAAAGAATATGCTGACCAGATTGAACGTTGGTGCATTATAATTTACTGCTACCAAAGCTTACTAGCAAACAATTGGACAATAAGTAATTCTACCTTATTTCCTACATCTGTCATCGGCTCCCAATCTCTGGGGGTGCAAAAACGCGAGTTCTAACGTTAGCTCTCTTAGGAACAACAGAATCTAAAGCATCAACAGCGTTATTTCTGCCCTTTGGTGTACTGGTCGGTGGAACATTACCAACCTCGTCTGGCAACGGTAGCATACGCTCTGCTTCTTCAATACGTTCGTAAAGGGCTGCGGTTAGCTGGTCAAGGCTAGCGAGTTGGACGCGACTTTCCAAATGCTTCCTCACCTGCGTGTCCCAAAGTTCCTCGCTCTCATCTTTCCGTTTTAAATCTGCCAACGGAATTGGTATAGTCAGCGGATAAGGGATTGAGCCTTCTCCACCGGAACTGTAACCAGGATTGGTGATTACACACTTTCCTGGAGGAAAACGCAAGATTTCATCCACTGAGAACAACGGCATTTTCTGAAGAGATTCGCTCCAACTAATTGACTGGTTTCCGTTAGAGCGAGTGGTAGACTTGTTTTTGAGAGTAATTTCTTTTTCACCATACCGCTCAGAATATTTTTTAGCAGTGTCGGGGTTGCCAGGGTTGAATAGAACATGGGTACTACAAGCACTAGCGATCGCTGCCCCTAATTTTTCACCATAGCCCTCGTACAACTGCTCCAAACTTTGAATTCCCAAAATAAAACAAGCGCCATTAGAACGGTATTCGTTAATCCATTGAGGCATCCGATCCAATCGGATTGAAGGGAACTCGTCAAGGGAAATGATTAAAGGGTCTTTTCGCGGACGGCTAAGGTTAGAAACAACAATCAAATGAATTGCTGCTGCCAATAGTGGTCCCACGACGCTTCGACGCTCGTCGTCTAACTTAAAGACAATCATCTCCCGACCTTCAATTCGTGTGGGAATGTCGGACTTGCCAATAAAAGCCCTTAATAAATCAGCCTGAATAAAACTACTAAATGTTCCCGCTGCCGTCGTTAAAATACCGGAAATCGTCTTTTCTGCTTCTTTAGCACTAAGAAACTGATTAAAACTGGTAGCTATCCACTCGTCCATAGCACGAGACTGCACGGCAAAGTCGATGCGCTTCACTAAATTGGGCAGTCTCAGCACGCTATAAACCATTGCCATATCTGGATAGCGAGACCCCTTAACTAGCTGTAGAATCGCTTTAGCCAGCAAGTCTCCAGCTTTGGAGAAAAACTCATCACTTTTTCCCTGACTAGAACTGGCGTTTCTGTTAATAACTTGCCCAATTTCCCCAGCCATTACTGCGTCTTGCGGGGACTTCATAAAATCAAGAGGATTAATAACTCCTGAATAGGGTTCCCCTGGCGCAAATACCCGAACCTTATAGCCATAACGAGCCGCCAGCGGTGCATGGAGCTTGAGTTGGTCTCCTTTTTTATCGTAAAGTATAATCGGAAACCCTTGAACCATTGCACTTTCTATGGCGCGATCAATCGTTGAAAAAGTTTTCCCAGATCCAGGAGCACCAATTACCAAAATAGACCGTTCAGCATGAGGAAGCCAAATCGTAGGAATCGCACCTATTGCTGTCTGCACGGTAGCAACCATACCTTTAAAATTCTTCCCTTTCCACCAATAACGAGGACTACCACACCAAAGGCAAACCTTGTTATGTTTGCGCTGCTTGATCTGTTTAAGCGCCAGTTGGGTTGCTGCTAACTTCTCAGCAACTCCACAAACCTTACCTGTGGTAATTTTGCCTTTTCCGCCCCCAACAAATCGCAGCACCAAAAGGATAAAAATTAGCCCACCTATTGTTAATAGTCCTTCTGGATTACTGAATTGTTTGAACAATCCGCCCATATCAATTGAAGAACGTGGAATTTGGGATTCTGTTTTGCTGCTTGCAGTTACAGGCTGATTTAACAAAAACTTATAATGAAAATTCATAAGTAAAGTATTTTTTTAAAGCGTTTTGAAATGCAATTTGTAGCTACAAACTGCTCAAAATAGACAAGTTACTTTAGCAACGATATAAAAAGTTTGGTTCTGTCAATAGGCATAATTTTTACATATTAATTCGGTTTTCAATCGAAGTTCGATCCAAAAGGCAAAGAAGTTATAGCGAAGGTTAAGATTTAGCTAGGAAGAGCAGTTTCATCTTGAATAAATATAATTTTATTTAGTATCGTCACCTAAAAAATAACCCCCACTATTGGGGGCGTAAACTCTTCTTCTTCACCGTACTAACTACTACTGTACCGAAATTGTGCGACTCAAAATACTCATTACTTCTCCTTGATTAGCGGTTGGCAACAGGTCGCTCCAATCACCCACATGGGCATAATTAAGCTGGTGCAAAACGTGAATTGTGCTGGTCACAGCTTTGGGAGAACCAATCAGTAGATGTTTGATGGATTCTCGGTGGGGGGATGTTGTTTGGGCTGTGTTAGGTACGGGTGCATTTTCGTTATCGTTGCCGGAGAGAAAGCTCTGGATCATCATAATTAAGAGTAACGAACGACTTTTTATCACAGTAAAGTTCGCCGCTGTGCAAGGTCAAGATTAAAAGTCTAATGATTAGACTTTAATCGAGGTGAAACAGCTTACGTAAGTGGGGGGGAATTTTTTCGTCGATGACCTTTTTGATTTCGAGGAGAGCATCAATTTCAGCCAGTCGGTCTAAATACTTTTGTTCTGGTTCACGCGGGTCTTCACGCGCAAACCAAGTTTTGACAAGCTGCACGGACACGCCGAGGAGTTCGGCGAGTTGAGCCTGGGTCAGTTGGTATTTTTCAACGAAGTTTCGGGGATGCAAGGCTTTACTGCGAATGGAGCGCATAAATTTTAGCAGCATAATCACCCGTTGCGCGTCGTACCCTTCTGACTCCTGAATCATTGATTTAAGTCTAATGATTAAACTTATTTTAGCGAGTTTTGGGTTGGGGGTGTCGTGCGCTCAATCCTTGATTTATCTACCACGCCTGATAGACATAAACTCCGCCCACATCGTCCTGATTTAATGGATCTATCTTCTTGTGGGTGAACGTAAATCCATTTGTTAATAAGAACTCCTCATACTGACTACAGGAAACCTTAAAGTCCCCATTTTGCTCCAAACCTGACCTTAACGCTTCTCGTTCCAAAGAAGCCAAGATTGTTTCACCTTGCTGTTGTGCGATCGCAATTATGTGATCGTGATAAGCAGTAAGTGCAGCCTGCCAAGCTACTTGGTCATTTGGATTATGAGGCGGTAGAAACTCGTCACCCACTATAAACAAACCATCTGGTTGCAAGTTACGTTTAATATTTTGTAAGTAGCTGTGTTTGGCTGCTATCAAAAGCCCTGGACGCTCACACCACCGAAGATGCCCCGTTTCACATTGTCGTCCGTGAATCCGTAGGGGAAGGCTAGGTCGAGCGCACTGCTCTGGTCTAGCGTCCGGATCTGTTCCGGGGTGAGGCGGATGTCCAGCGACTCCAGGTTGTCGTGTAGTTGCTCAAGCTTGCTTGCTCCCAGAATGGGCGCGGTAATACCGGGCTGCGCCGAGACCCAGGCGAGGGCAACCTGTGCCAGGGGACGATCAACCTGTGCCGCCACAGTCCGCAGGGCATCGAGAACGCGCCAGTTACGATCAGTGAACTTGGTGAACTTCCCCTGGAAGGGATTACTGCCACTGAGCCGTCCCTCTCCGGTGGCACCCGCGTCTGTGCTAGAGTACTTGCCAGCCAGAAAACCGCCCGCGAGCGGACTCCACGGAGTAATACCGAGTCCACACTCGTGGGCAGCGGGCAGATGTTCGCGCTCGATACTGCGCTCGACCAGGGAATATTCTAGTTGCAGGGCAATAGGTCCGGGAACGGCGTGTGCCGTAGCTAGCGTGGCTGCCTTAACAGCGTACCAAGCAGGCAGGTCTGAGAGACCGAAGTATCGAATCTTGCCAGCACGCACCAGGTCGCCGAGGGACTGTAGCACCTCTTCAACGGGTGTGACCATATCCCAGGCGTGCATCCAGTAGAGGTCGATGTAATCGGTGCAAAGGCGACGCAGCGAAAGATCGATCGCACGGTACATGTTCTTGCGTCCGTTACCACCGGCATTGGGATTGCCGGATTCGGCGTTGAAGGTGAACTTGGTGGCAAGCACCAGCTTGTCGCGTAGGTTGCGGTTTGAGATGTAGCCGCCGATCAGTTCCTCGCTGCACCCGCTTGAGTAGACATCGGCAGTGTCGATAAAGTTGCCGCCCGCATCGACGTAGGCGTTGAAGATCGACGCGGAAACCTCGTCGGGCGCACCCCATCGTGGAGTACCGAAGGTCATGGTGCCGAGGGCGAGCGGGCTGACAATGAGTCCGGAGCGACCAAGAGTGCGGAAGGCAGTAAGATTCATGGGGTTTTTCCTCTAACTAGAACAAAAAGATTTGTGGAAGTGTTTTGGGGAGCAACAATAAAGCTTAAGACAGAAAAAGGGAACGGAGAGAATTATGAGGCGCGGAAGAAAAGACGGAGGGAATGAGGCGGTGTCAACTGTCTTATAAGGTCGTCCGATGCTTAGAATGCGCTTGCCGTCTGGCGGACAATCACTTCATTGACATCGACATCATCCGGCTGAGACACAGCATATAAGACGGCTCGGGCGATCGCTTCCGGAGTAAGTGCAGTTTTGCGGAGTTCTTTCAAGAAGCCTTTTGCTGACTCCTCCGTGATATCAGAGCCGAGTTCTGTCTCAACCACACCGGGGGATATAATAGTGACGCGGATATTTTTCGATTCCTGCCGCAGCCCTTCGGAGATCGCCCAAACAGCATATTTTGTCGCGCAATAGACCACACCGGTGGGTGCTACCATATGTGCGCCGATGGATGCGGTATTGATAAACTGTCCGCCGCCTTGCGCTTCCATAATCGGTAGACCCGCCGCAATGCCATTTAATACGCCGTGAATATTCACATTAATCATGTTGTCCCACTCCTCGACTTTCAGGGCATTCATCGGCGATAGGGGCATCACACCTGCATTGTTAAAGATGACATCGACGCGACCAAACTTCGTATGTGCAAAGTGAATAAAGGCTTTTACATCTTCGCGATTGGTGACATCCACAGCTTTGAATTCCGCCGTACCACCATTGGAGCGGATATCTTCAACAATCTTTTCCAATTTTTCTGTGCGCCGCGCCCCCAGCAATACTTTTGCGCCGTTTTGAGACAGCAATTTAGCGGTGGCTTCACCAATTCCACTACTGGCTCCAGTGATAGCAATGACTTTGTTTTCTACGTAAAACATGGTTATTTTCCCTGCTGTTGATGTTGGTTGGAATTTAGAGAAACTGACCGCCAGAAACTTCAATTCTCTGGGCATTTACCCATCTATTTTCCTCGGATAGTAAAGCAGCAATAAAGGATAAAGAATGAAGGATAAAAAATGACTTGTTTGATACTTTTTATTGATGGGGTAATTTCATCCTTTATCCTTGATACTTCATACTTTTTATTGATGGGGTAATTTCATCCTTTATCCTTGATACTTCATACTTTTGTTGACATCAGCCCCTTTTTTGGCAAGCGCCAAAGCGGTATTTTTGCCCAGCCCTCTGCTCGATCCCGTTACCAAAGCAATTTTTGCCAAGTCTATGGTCATTGCCTTATCCTTTCAGCTTGTCTTTCGGTACAAGTTCATCATAAGCTTGAAAAGCCTTTCCCTAAATACACAAACCTCGCATATGATTGCCTAATCCTACCAAGTAAGGCGTTACCAAGGGAGAAATATTTTCTATAATGAGCGCATGAGAATGGTTAAATTAGTTAAGAATTCAGCATGACGATTGAAACACTGAGCCACTCTTTGGCTATCAGCAAATGTAAAGAACTGGCGGCATTAGTATCTCGGCACACTGACGGCAGGGGGAACGGTGTTCATACAACGCCGATCAATCAGTTAGAATTCATGCGGGAATCTGATGCTTCCACAGCAATGCGTGGTGTCTGCGAACCGATCCTCGGCATTGTCGTTCAGGGCAAAAAAGAAGTGTTGCTTGGTGAGGAAACCTATTGGTATGGCACAGCTCAATATCTGGTTGTCTCGGTTGATTTGCCAATCTGTGGATTTGCTGTAGAGGCGACACCAGATCAGCCATATCTGGGATTTAAGCTGAACTTAGACCCAGTCCAACTCTGTGACATTATTGCCCAAACCAACCCAGGCATGGATAAGAAGGAAAACTCGGTTAGAGGCTTGTTCATCAGCAATGCCGAGGATCGGTTGATTGATTCTGCCATCAGGCTGACACAGCTTTTGGATACACCACAGGATATCCCTTTTCTAGCACCGATGATCATCCGCGAAATCTATTACCGTCTTTTAGTGGGTGAACAAGGCAAAGCTGTCCGCCAGATTGCCACATCTGGCAGCAATATGCAGCGCATTGCTGAGACGATCAAACTAATCAAGGCTAATTTTACAAAACCGATGCGGGTTGAGGATCTAGCTGAACAAGCTAATATGTCTGCGTCATCGTTCCATCGCCATTTCAAGGAAGTAACCTCAATGAGTCCGCTGCAATATCAAAAACAATTAAGACTATTCAAAGCGCGTCACCTGATGCTTGCCGAGAATGCCGATGCGACCAATAGTGCCTATCAGGTCGGTTATGAAAGCCCCTCACAGTTCAGCCGCGAATATTCCCGTATGTTCGGTGCACCGCCAATTAAGGATATTGAACGTTTACGGATAGCCTGAACATAGACCGACTGTCTTTTTCTAAGAAGATAGAGAATCACATTTTCGGGTCAAGCTTCGGGTAATTAGTGTAACCGCATCCCTACTTATTAAGCCGAATCCACTTTGCTCAATGCCGGGTACATCGGGTACATCTGCTGCCAATGTTTTGGTTTGGGGTATGAGTCAATTTGCTTTTCTGCTTTGAGTTCGTACAAACATCTGTGGCTACCGCCACTAATGAGGGCGGAAACTTTAATTTTCACCCTCATGGTTAGAACTAATAACAAATAGACATCTCCAAAATAGAATCATTTTCTGGTAAAAGAGTATAAAATTCTCTTTTTCCAACAAAAACATGAGTGGCATACTGAGTTATATTCAAGACAACCCCCAAGAAACACAGCGATTAATAGGTGTAAAATATGAGCAACTAGAACAACTAATAAAACAGGCGATCGCCTTACACACTGAAAAGCAACAGAAAATAGAAGTTGAGAAAATTAGAATTATAAATAAAGGTGGTGGTCGGAAAGTAAAATTATCTAACGAAGACCAAATTCTTTTAACTTTGACGTATTTAAGACATCTGACAACGTTTCAATTATTAGGTATACAGTTTGGAGTGAGTGAATCAACCGCCAACGATACATTTAATTACTGGTTTCCCCTGTTACAGGAACTATTACCATCAAGTTTACTTGAACAAGTAAAAAAAAACCCAAGTGACTATGAGATAGTGCAAGAAATTTTAACCGATTATGAACTTATAGTGGATAGCGCCGAACAGCCTAGAGAGAGACCGGAAGAGTATAAAGAGCAAAAAAAGTATTACTCTGGTAAGAAGAAAAATCATACATTTAAAACCAAATTACTGTTCTACCTGATGGGAAAGATATTGTTGATATAATTGCGGGACAAGCAGGACCAAAAAGTGACATAACTTTGTTTAGGCAAGGAAAAAAAGCTTTAATAAAAATCAAAAATTTCAAGGAGATAAAGGTTATGAAGGAGAACCATCAATTAAAGTTCCGACCAAAAAAACCAAAAAAAGGAGAATTGACATTGTCACAAAAATTGAAAATAAAGAACTAGCCTCTGAAAGAATATTTGTCGAACATTTAATTCGTATGATTAAGATATTTAGAGTCGCTTCGGAAAGATTTAGATTAAATCCAAGTAAATATAGAAAAAATAATCATGACGATATGTGGACTTGTAAGATTCCGAATAGGAACCTTAGTATTTTGAATATAAAATACTGCTATTTTTCCTGCTTATGATTAGCGCACATAGGTACTTACTTTTGCCTTATTATCGACATAAACTGTCTCAAACCCTGATTTTAGCGTTGAGAGTGGCTGATATTTGCAATTGGCGATCGCCCGTTGAAAGCCAGTCATAGAAAGGTATTAGTATTTTTCGGAGATGTCTAATCAACTAAATCCAGAACTAGAGCAGCTGACCAAGAAACCTCCCAAGAAGCAACTCAAGTTGAAGAGCAAGCAATATTTGATATTGACCCCGAATTACTGGGTTCAGAATATAATCAAATCCGCCGCCCCGTCTTGCCTTATGGGATTGTCATCAATGATAACCCCGCAGGTATTCTCATTCCAGAAGATCAACTGGAAAAGGCGAATTGGTTTGCTATGCCTGATGATGATGACTTAACTACTGTCACACTTAGTGAAGACGTGACTGGTTTGCTACTCACTAAAGCCCGAATTCTTGTCTTAGGCTTTGTACCTGAATACATTCGCTATAAAAGCGACGCCCCCGATGTCGGTGGCAGTGTTGTTGGACTGTACGATGAGTACAAACTAAACCTCGACAAGAAAACAATGGATGTTGTGAGCGAACACGCCCTGGTGTTCTTGGACGAAAACAATCGTCCAATTCATTCAACTCCCATTGTGATCCGCTTTAAAAACGTAGCTCTGTGGAGCTTCAAAGCAGCTCGTGACGAGTTTTACCGACTACTTGAAAAAACATTTTCAGATTTCTTCAAAGTACCATTTAGCGGTAAAAATGACAAATGGCGCTCATTGGGGGTTATTGATTGCCAGTTTAAAGCTGTTAAGGAAGGCGAAGGAAACAATAAATCTTACTGCTGCAAAACCCTCAACTATACAAAACCAACAATTGATAACCTATCGCAGCTTTATCTCGGCAGACCCCAACACAAAAACAGTATCTGGAATCTGCATGACACGATCGCTGGATTTACAGAAACATCAGCCCTACCAGTCTCTTCTGAACCTGAAGTCAAAGTTCTCCCTCCAGCCGGGAAACCAGCAGAGAAAACCAAGACTTCTACAAGCAGTCATAACAAACCACCTCGGAAAATCAACCAAGTTGAAGAGGATGACGACTTTGAGGATGAGCTTGAACTTGACGAGGAATCGGAGTTCGACGACTTTGATGATGATTTTAGCGATGAGGATGAAGCATAGTCCGAATTAGCTAAAAAAGATCCCCAGCACCATTCGTGACTGGGGGAATCTTTTTTGGCAGCACCAAGAGTGCATCCCATTGAATAATCATTATTTGCTATTTTTGTCAATTAATTGACTACTGGTTAACTGATAATTTTGACCATTGAAGCAAAAGAGCATTTGTCGAAGTCGGTTGTTATCCACCTGCATAACCTGCAAGCAAGGTAAAGCCGTATCAGAGCGATGTCTAACGACAAGCCGCTCCGCGTCTACGCCAAGCGACTCCTCTGGAGCATTGCCAACTTGAAACAAAGGCTGATGCTGTGGTAAGTAAGGGTTCAAATAACTCGAAAAAACCTGGCTTAACTGCTCATTTTTACTAATTAGATAGCCATTGTACAAACATCCTGCTGCTCCACAAACACCGGAGTTATTGTAATCAAGAACAACCAATTTTTCAGCTTTTCCTTTTACAGTCCAAGCCAGCACATCCGCAGTTGCTTGAGTCGGATCGAGTTCAGTATTTTGTTGAACAATTTGTTCTAAAGTCTTGACAGAAACTACAGATAATGCTTCCTGCCAAGATACCGTTGCGGCACTAGAACTACAACCAACAGTTCCCAATAATAATGAAAGCAACAAGAAAACCCCAAGCCCAAAACGGAACCAACGGGCAAGTGACATCCAGCAGCTTGGAGGTTTAGAAACAGGGGATGAAGATAAAACGTGATGTTTTGGCAATTTTAGTTTTGGCACTGATTTACCTCTATTTCGCGTTAATAACCTTGATATTTTTGGGTGGTGTGATTCCTAACAGTTGCAACGCCCAGATGTCCTCTTCTGCAAATTCCCAAGACGAGCCTTGAGATCTAGATTGGAAGGTGGCACGGAACTTATCTATTCCTCCCAACTTGTCAATGGAGTAACGCAGTTCGCCCAAAGCCAGCTGTCGCGCTACTTGCAACGGCACTACACGGTGGTAGGGGTAAAAGTCATTCATGGGATTAGAAAGAAGAATCTGGCACGATTTGCCCTTGAGAGAAACCAACAGAGAAAATGGCACAGAGGCTTCTTCGGTATAAGCATCCAGCAAGCGGTATTGAATACCTTTTTCTGAAACAGCCGTTACTAGTTCTGTTCTCACAACACCAATACTTTTAGGAACGCAGGCGATCGGAACCTCTATTTCACTGCTTTGGCTGTTTGTTGGGGCAAACAACCCGCAGATCAAGGAAATCATCAGGACAGTCAACACGCCCCAACTAAACTGCAAAAACCTTCTTTTTATGAGTCTTTTCATTGAAATTCACGCCTCGGATCGCAACATTACTAGGAGTTTGAAACCTCAATTGGCGTAAAGCCTAAGCCAGACAGGAACGATGCTAGTTGGTTTTTTACTTTCATTGGCAGGACTTTCGTTTTTCTTTCCTAGTGAGTAAGTTCTAATTGGCTTGCATAAGTCCAAATTGAGCCGGATTGACAGCACGCTGGTACAATGCTTGCTCTTACTGGTGGGCTTGCATAAGTCCAAATTGAGACGGGTTGACAGGGCTACCATAGGAGCGGGTTTCAAAATACAGGTGTGGTTCTGTTGACAATCCCGTGCTGCCAATTCCACCAATCACTTGCCCTTGAGAAACTGTGTCTCCTGGGTTAACCTTGACGCTTCCAGATTGCAGGTGAGCGTACCGAGTGGTTCTACCGTTACCGTGGTCGATTTCAATCCAATTCCCGTAGCCGCCACCGCAGCTGCTCTGACCTTGACTACAGTTAGAGACAACCGACTTAACAACACCACCATCAGCTGCTTTGACCGAGCTTCCAAGAGGTGCGGTATAATTAATACCATTCTGCATTTTCCGCACACCAGTGACCGGGTGAGTCTGCCAACCGAAATTACTGGTTATTAGCCCGTTTGAAGGTTTGACATAGTTGTTCGTCGCTTTAAGGGCTGATGAAGAATTACTCGCTCCACTTTTTTGCGTTGTAGGAGACGTAGGAAGACTAAAGGACGCAGAAGCAGTAGGAGTACAAGCAGTGTTAGTCAAAGTACCACCCGCCTCTGACTTGTATCGTTTCAAAGCGTCAAAACCATAAGTGTAAATACTCAATCGACCATATATATCGCTTGCACCAGAGTCAACTTTGGAGTATTCGCCCCCAAAATGTTTCTGCGCTACTCGCTCAATTAAGCGATACCTTCGGTAAGCTTCGCTAACAGGTAGGGTCTCCAAAAGAGAATCGCCTAAGTAAGGCTTCCCAGTTTTAGGATCAATCTGCTCAGATGTAGAAGCAATCTTGTCTCGCAACGAAGCTTTGAAGACTGCTTCTTGATCCGCAGGGGGATAAAACTGAAAAAGTTCTTGCTTCGTTATCTCCCCGCCAGAGCGAATTTTCAAGAGCCACGCCTCACCACCTGGTTTACTGCTAATCACCTTCACCGCGTAGGGGTTGTAGGACATATCTTGGTACTTTCCTAAAGCACGCCCACAGTTCTGTCCTTTATCAGCACAAACATAAAGACCGAAACCATCAGACTGATCATTACTTTCGATACCAGCGATCGCACGACCTAAAGCATCTAGGTTGATCCCTTGCAAAGATGCCCCAGATGTTTTCGCAGAAGAACAAGGTATATTAGCAGTGGAAACAGCATCTTGAACAGGTTTGGGTGTCGATGCTGATGAAGACATCACTTCTGGTTGAACCTGAGTCGGCATGTAAGCAGCAGTAACAAGCCTTTCATTCAAAGTCCCCACAAATATTGGAGAATTGACCCGATAAGTGAAGAAGGGAACTGGTCCAATAAAGTAAGGCGTACATCCGCAAGGACTGCAAAACCGGAAAAACAAAGCAGTGGTAATGCTATCGGTCGTTTCATCCGTATCCCAAATCACCACTTTAAAAGAACTGCCAAACGGCAATCTCCCGGTTGGCTCTTTGCCACCGTTAAAACCTTTTAAACAGCCCCAACCTCCCTCTACTTCCTGGTATTTACCCGAAATCCACTGTTTTCCTTCCAACGATCCGCGAGCTGCTCGACCTTGATTTTCTAAATCGTCAAGCTCAACGTAGGCACAATCATTTCCCTCACAGGGAACTGAAAACCCCTGGACATCAGAGCCAGAAACGGTATTAGTTCGTTTAGCTTCAGCTTTGCCATAAACCATATCGATCCGCATTACCAAACTGCCAAGTTCAGCAATGGGATTAGGCATCGCAGCCAGAGGCAAAGTGTTCAGTCCTGGCACGTCTTTAATAAAAGTGTTCTGCCAGCCTGTAAACTGTTGGAGTGGTGTGCTGTCTAAATTAGGAATGGAAGAAACTGAGTAACGGCTCAAATCTATTTCCCCAAGCTTTAGTTGCCCTAGTTGAGGATTTTGAGCTAGTACTTGAGCAATTTGAAGATCGGATACATCGCCCACAGATGACGTGCCAAGCAAAGCAGCAACTGGAGCAACATCTCGGACATTAAATTGTCCCGTCATCGGCACTGCTTTAACTAATTGGTCTAAAGTCTGCTCGGCAACCAGAGTAAAAGTACTCAAAGCAACCTGATTTAAATTCAAACCCGTAGCTTGTGCGATCGCCCCAACCGAAAGCAGTTCAGGTTGCAAAGCTTGGCTTACATCCCCCAGCTTCATATATTGATCGGGAGTTTGCCCAGTCTGCCAGCTGCGGCTTAAGTCGTAACCAACGGCTTGCGTGTACTCACTAGCATTAATGCTACCGGATTTACTAATCGGCGGCATCTGACTGAATGTTATCTGCTTCCAATCCGGTAAAAGAACATTCGTTTTAGTGGGATTTCCTTGTTTCTCAGCACTCTTGACTTCCCAAATCCGTGTAGGCAGACTTCCATCACTAAGAGTCTGTCCCACCGCACTTACCGGAAATGTTAGAAAACTGGAAATGATTAAAAAGGCAGAAAATATGCAAGTCAGAAAGCGCCAATATCTGGGTAATCTTCTAATCATTGTCGGTTCAACACTTTCTTCAAAAGTTGTCTTTGACGGCAGCAAAAATGTTTTCAAAAAATAGATAAAAGTAGTATTCGTTTTTGGAAGTCTCATAAAGAACCTTCAAATGATTTGTAGCTACAAATCATTCAAAATTGACAAATTAAATTAACCAACACTCTTTAAAAATTGGTTCTATCAACGGGAAGAATTTTCAGTCAGGCTATCAGCCGTTAGGCTGAGTTAAAAAAATTGCGAAGTCCGACAAGGCTAGCAGCTACACCATCGCAGCGCTTGTAGTTGCGCTTCGCTCTTCAGTTCAAAGAAAGAGAACTCCGTTCTTCAATCTCGACTTTAAGTCACTGATAACTAGAGAAAAATCAGGGCTAACGCCCTTTAGGATTAGCCAGCACGTTCACATACGGACGTAGCTGAGTCCAATTCTATAATCCATATAAACCAATGAAACAAACATTAGAAAAGCTGTGGGAACAGCATGGTGAAGACCATTTTATAGAAGTCCTCAGTGACTTTTTAACAGAAAAACAAAGCGCAACAATTGAAGGCACTTCATGCTGGACATTACTCAAAGTTCCACCTGAGTTTGACCCAGACAATGTGATTGAAGCAGCTTATAGTTGTCGAAAGCCCAAACTCAAAATGTCGATTGCAGAACTGAACGATCGCTTTCGCCAAGGTGACACCAGTTTGGGCATAACCTGCATGACTCGTAACGTCCAAGCCCTCCCAGTTAACAAATTAGCCCAACTCATTCAACTGGTGCGTAGCTTTGACAAATTCACTTCTAATAATGACCCGTATAATGAACACGATCTAGCGGTGGTTGAACTGGACGGAATTCGATATTTTTACAAAATCGATTACTACGACCGTGAAGCGTTCCGCAAAGGTCAAGATTTGGGTTCTGATGATCCAAGCAACCCCGATAAAACTTGGCGGGTTGGGTTGTTAATGTGTGCAGACGAATACTAAAAGCACCTGGTTTTCGGTACATATTTAACAGGTAACTGCTTGCTATTATCCTTTCTCATCTGTCGATAGTGCGCTGGTAACATTCTTTTATTTACCATGAATACCTCTTGTGAAATTCATTTATATTCTTGTTTTTTGACTTCAATGGAAGTCATTTTTTTTCATTTTTATGTTTTTATATGATTAACTCCTTGATGTTGAAAACTACAGCATATTTCAGGTTGCAGGAGGTACATGCATAAAACCCAAAATCCTGTAGAGACGTTCCGCCGGAACGTCTCTACGTGTATTCAATAAAAATGCAATCTGCTGTAAATCAACAAAACAATTTCATGGCAACAAGTTGTCTCCCACTCCTCCACCCATTGGCGCGGTTCTCTGTAAGCAATATTTATCATCAACTCCTATTAACAAAGAGCCATGAATTTAACTTTAAACACAAACGATGTGCAGTACCAGCTGGTGCAGGATGCCCAAACCCTGAAGTCCGCGTGTCAGTCTTTAGCCACCGCCAAAACCATAGGGATTGACACAGAAACAACCGGACTAGACCCCCGAACTCATCAACTCAGGCTGGTGCAAATAGCAGCTTCGGGAATGCCCGTAATGATTGTGGACTTAGCCGCCATTCCCGCAGATAAACTTAGACCCTTAAGACAACTACTAACTAATGGATCTACTAAGGTTTTTCACAATGGCAAGTTTGACTTATCTTTTCTGTCGATGGCTAATTTACAGCCCACTGGTCCTTATTTTGACACTCAACTAGCATCCCAAGTCCTTTTCGCTGGCTTGAAAAAGAGCCATACCCTAGCTGCCCTAGCCGACAAATTTTTAAAGATAGAACTTAATAAAAACCTACAACACAGCGATTTTTCTGGGAAATTGTCGAATGACCAACTAAAGTACGCTGCTATTGATGCTGCCATCCTGCTCCCATTGCAAAAAATTCTATACACTCATCTCAAACGGGCTTTTTTGCTGCCAACCGCCTTTTTAGAATTTGAAGCAATGCCAGCTGTAGCAAAAATGGAGCTAAACGGAATGCAGCTAGATCACCAAAAGTGGCTTGCTGTAAGTTTAGACTTGGAACAGAAAAAGCAAGCAGCAGTTTTGCAGCTAAAAGAACTAAAAATCAGGCATTCGGATCAACTTTCCTTACTACCAGAATACACAGATTGTGTGAATCCTGAGTCACCCCAACAAATTTTGGCAGCCCTACAATCTCTCGGTATCCCCGTTGACTCAACTAGCAAAAAAACCCTAATCCCACTAGCTAACCAATACCCAATCATCCGATCGCTATTGGACTACCGCAAATTATCAAAACTCACATCAACAAATCTTAAAGAACACATTCATCCTGTTACAGGTCGAATACATGCACAATACCGTCAATGCGGTGCCCGTTCGGGTAGGTTCAGCTGTCTATGCCCTAATTTGCAAAACATTCCGCGAGATAAGGCAATAAGAAGCTGCTTTGTTGCTTCTGGTGGCTACAAAATCATTAAAGCTGACTATAGCCAAATCGAACTGAGAATAACAGCAGTACTCAGTAGCGATCGCCTTCTTCTCAAAGCCTATAAACAAGGGCAAGACTTGCACGCCGTTACCGCTTCCCTGGTTACGGGAAAACCTCTGTCCTCTATTACACCAGAAGATAGACGGTTAGCCAAGGCAATCAATTTCGGCTTAATCTATGGCATGGGAGCTTCAAAACTGCAAGTGTATGCCGAAACTGAATACGGTATCATTATGACACTTGAAGAAGCACAGATTTTCAGAAAACGCTTCTTCCAAGCTTACTCAGGTGTAGCCAAATGGCATGATAGAATTCGTAGCACCGTCTACGGCAGAGGAATTAAAGAAATCAGGACAATCGGTGGACGGCGACGGCGCTGGGCAAATAAACCTCGTCTTTCTGAACTGTTAAATCACCCCGTACAGGGAACGAGTGCTGATATTACCAAAATCGCCATTGCCAAGCTGTTCAAAGCTTTGGGTAAAACGGATGCGAAGTTAATTGGCACTGTGCATGATGAAATTTTACTGGAATGTCCAGAAGAACAAGTTGCACCTGTGAGCAAGATTTTGCACAAATGTATGCTGTCAGCAGCGGCACAATTCCTCAATCCTCTACCTGTAGAAGTGTCCATTCAAGTTGCTCGCAGTTGGAGCGCTTGAGCAGGAATAGCAGTTTTTGGCAGCTTATCATGATCGGGCGATCGCCTCCTTATTTTCGCCTCACCGTTTTCACTCTCCACTCATGAGACTTTTGATTTATTAAAGAAACTTTTCATTGCGATCGCTCAATTGTCACGCTAACTAATCGTAACTAGCAAGAGCGAATGACGAGCAAGTGCCGATATTGCGGCTAGTTACGATGAGACTTATGATAAAACGCTGCTCCGTGCTGAGTGTAGGTTGGTTTGGCAACTTGAACGGGTTTATTCAACTCACCTCGGCGATATCGGGCAAATAAACTGCGCTCCGTTGGATCTAGCATTGACCAAATAGTTTCTCTGGCGATCGCCGTCACGGATGATGCATGTTCCTCTGCTGCTTGGAAATCTTGGGCAGCGATCGCTCTTTTGATTGCACCTGCGGTCAATAGTAAAAGACGGGGACTGAGGCTAAACCGCGCTACAGACTGCTCCAACGCTAAATTGTAGAGCTTCGCTCGTTGCTCAAAAATATTACGCTTCCAAGTTTCCGCTTCTCTGAGCCGCTGTTGATAAGCATCGTAGACCAGAGATAAATCCGTCGGCTCCTGGGTAAATCCTAAAAGCTTCCACCAGGTTTTGTAGGAAATTAGATCCTTGATGCGTCTATTAATTGTCTCCTGGATATCTTCTGTTGGAGAGGCTTCTCTACGAGAGGCTCCGCCGTTTTCATGCGCGGAGCGCTGTACGCCAACAGGGGGCAGGTGAAGTTTGTAGTTCTTGTAAAAGTTTTCTTCTGCCCAGGCGATCGCTGATTTAAATTCACGTCGGATGCTTTTTTCTATCCACTCGCGGGTCTGAGTAGAACCACCAGGCAGCGCCTCTAACAGATAGCGATAATAAACTTGTACATCTACTTCCCAGCCATGCTTATCGCCAAATAATATTGAATCATACCAATCTTCTGGTGGGAGGTAGCCCCACTTTTGTAGAAAGGCAAGGTCAATCTCGGTATTGGGGGCTCGCTTGTTGTATAAGCCAACGATTAGTTCTTTTAGAAACTTAAAGTGGGTGCGCTGATCTGGGGAAAGAATTTCTTCTAGTTTGCCTTTTCGTGGTACTAAATCTATTTTCTCAGGTTCAAAAACATGTCCGCAGTGAGGACAAATCATCAAAAAGGCGTAAATCTCTTGTCCGCAACTGGGACAGGTTTTAGTGGATATAGGCTCGTCGTCATCGCTATGAGTGTGCGGACACAGGCTGATAGGATATCGCTGGGTGGGCAGTCCTAGCCGCTTAATGTTGCCGCAATAATCGATAATCCAGCAATCTTCTTTATTTTTGGCAATCCTCAGCCCGCGTCCGACCATTTGTATAAACAGCGCCCTTGATTTAACGGGACGGCAGATTAAAACACAATCAGCAGATGGCTCATCGAAACCTTCACAAAGAACTGCTACCGAAACCAAAATCTTAATTTCACTTTTGGTAAACTTTTCAAAGATACAAGAGCGATCGCTTTCTGGAGTTTCACCAATAATGATTTCAGATAAGTAGCCTCGGCTTTTTAACTTGAGAGTTAAATCAAGCGCTTGTTTGACGCTAGCGCAGAAGGCTAGAACCTTACGCTCTCCTTTTGGATCGCGTTCTGAGTATTTGTTAACAATTTCAAGGTTAAGCGCTTCGTCACAAACCTCGGCTATTGAGGCATCTGTAAATTCGCCAGTATCCCGGCTTACTTCTAATTTGCTTTCATCAATCAATCCCACATACCCAAACTGACGAGCGCGGGATAAATGCCCCAAATCGATAAGCTGCTGGGGGTAAGGAGCGCGAACAACTGCCTCAAATACGTGGCAGTACCCCTCTTGCTTTTTTGTCCGCCAAGGTGTAGCGCTCAACCCCAAAAATAGTGTTTTGGAAAGCGCCCAAATTCCGCCAGAGTACTGATTTAAGATTCGCTGATATGTTGAGAAATAGCTGCTTGTGTGTCCTTCATCCAGAATTACCAAATCGATGTCTGGTGGTAGCTCACGACGATGGAGGCTTTGGAGCATCGCGACTTGTACGGGCTTACTATAATCTGGCTTACCTTCCGAAGCCCAAATGACGCTGCAATCAATGCCGTGGAATTTCTGCAACGTGTCTTGGGTCTGCCGCACAAGTTTTGTGCGATGCACAAGAAATAAAACTCGCTTACCTTGTCCAACATAATCGGCGATAATTTGAGATGCGATCGCTGTTTTACCCGCACCGGTTGGCGCATAAAGCAGAACCGATTTCAATCCGATGTGAAAAAATTTATAAGTATCGAATATTACTTGCGTCTGGTAGTCCCGTAGTTGCAACATATTAACCTCCCAAAACCGCGCTGTATTCGGCGAAGTCAGTAGTCAATATAGCGCTTAAGTAACCTAATATGCCGTTTCTTGTCCCGTTGATCGCTGCTGCCACGAGCCTTGATGCCGACTTGAGGCGATCGCTACTTAACTATTACGCCGTAAGTCCCCCACTGAATTTGGTACTCCGAATCAGTGGCGGGATATAAGGCGGGTGATAACGATTGCATCCAGCATTTGTTTTTGCCTAGCAAAAACAAATGCTGGATGTATGATAGCGAAGCGTTAGCGAGTCATCGAGCGTCGGAATCACCAATTATTTTATTCGGCTACTTTACCGCAATATCAATTTGTGTTAAAGTATTGCTATCAAGGAGGTGATGTTGAGTGTTACACAAAGTTGTGCAAGTCCGTTTATATCCATCAAAAGAACAAGAAATACAACTAGCTCAAACATTTGGTTGCGCTCGTTGGTGGTGGAATTATGCTCTAAATAAGTCGATTGAAACTTATAAGGAAACGGGCAAGGGACTTAGCCGTGTAGCACTCAACGCGTTTCTTCCTGCGCTCAAAAAGGCAGAAGAGACTGTATGGTTAGCCGATTGTTATAGCCAAGTTTTGCAAGCTACGACACTTAATCTGACCACTGCATACAAAAACTTTTTTGAGAACCGCGCTGGATTTCCTAAGTTCAAATCTAAGTACGGTAAACAGTCTGTCCAATATCCTCAAAACGTCAAGATTGTAGATGGCAATGTTAAACTCCCTGGCAATATCGGGATAGTCAAAGCCAAAATACATAGACTAATCGAGGGTAAAATCAAGACTGTTACTGTGAGTAAAACGCCTTCTGGTAAATATCTTGCATCTATACTGACTCTTGTAGAGGGTGAGAACCCGATTATTTCAGAAGGTAAAATATATGGGATTGATCTAGGTTTGAAACACTTTGCGGTTGTTACTGACGGTGAGAAAGTTTCTAAATATGACAATCCTAAGCACCTTGCCAAACACGAGAAAAACCTTAAACGCAAGCAGAAAAAATTAGCACGTAAACAAAAAGTAAGTAAATCAAGGAACAGGTATAAAAAAGTTGTTGCCAAGGTGTACGAGCGAGTTACTAATTCGCGGCAAGATTTTCTACATAAACTTAGTTATAAGTTGGTCAGCGATAGCCAAGCTGTCATAGTAGAGAATCTTCATATCAAAGGCATGGTACGCAACCATAAATTGGCAAAATCAATATCTGATGTTGGTTGGGGAACATTCACTAACTTTTTAGCTTACAAACTAGAACGCAAAGGCGGGAAGTTGATTGAGATTGATAGATGGTTCCCCAGTTCCAAACTCTGCTCTAATTGTTTCTATCAAATCATTGAGATGCCGTTGGATATCCGTGAATGGATTTGTCCTCATTGTCATACTCATCATGACCGCGATGGAAATGCAGCAGCGAATATTAGAGCAGAGGGTATCAGAATGATAAAGACGGAAGGTTCATCCGTCTCTGCTGTAGGAGGGGATGTAAGTCCTAATCTTGGGCGAAAGTCTAAGTTTAGGCACTCCCCCGTGATTACAGAAGCCGACACTGTACAAGGCAAGCTCCAAGTCAGTGTGGGTAGTTCACTCGACCTATCCCGATAATTTGGATCACACGCAGATTTTTGTCAGATGGCATTTCCTGTTTTATATGCAAAATGTCCTCAGTGTCGAGCATCGATGCCAACATTTGAGGAGTGAGGATTGCGTCAATTCAATACTTCTAATACCAAAGGTTTAGTATCCCCCTGACAAATCCATGCTCCCCAGTAAAAAGGATGCTCAAACGGCGTGTCTTCTTCTTGACAATCAATTTTACTGTCTGTCGATAATTCCTTAACTGACAACAGTTCTTTCAGTACCTCAATCCCCAAAGCTGATTTCCGCAATTTAGCAACCGTAATTTTACGTATATTACATTGTGCATCTTGTAGCGCCTTCGCTCGATTCATCCCACTTCGCAAATTGTCGAAAAAACGCTCCATCAGCAATGCAGTTACTTTATCAGGCACTTTCCACAAGCTCATCACTAACGTTTTTGTTCCCGCAACCGCAAAAGCGCGACGCAATCCAAAGACACCTTCACCTATTTTAATGTCTCCTCTGGCGGTGTCGCAGGCAGATAGTACGGTAAGTTCATTTGCCCACAAATCTAAAGATGCGATATCCTGGGCAAAGACAAAGCCTTTACCTGCTTTTTTGGGGAGAGTTCCCCCGAATAGCCAAGTATTAGCACCGGCTAAAGCAAGTCCCGATCGCATCATCGGATTTTCTACTTTTACTTGAGAAAATCGCTCTAAACCTAACAAGTTGCGTTTTAAAGTTGGTGGTTGTTGGGAGTCGGGTAAGAAAAGACCGTGAGTAGCAATAAGCATGATAATGGGACATTGACTGCTTGTTAAGCGGGTTTCCAATGCTTCTGCTTGCATATACAGTCGTGCGTTTTGAAGTTTTTTAGCTACGCTTTCACCAAGGAACCTTGTACCGAGTGTGCGAGATAAGCGATCGCCCAAAACTTTGAGCAATTCTCCTGTTGGTGATGCTTCAGATGCAATAAAAGTCTTGACAAAATCATTGTTATCTGGTATATAATCAATATCTGTTGCTAAGTCCACCCCGAAATCAAAATCAGGGTCAGCTATAACCAAAGGTGCGATAGGCTCTGCTTTACTAAAGGCGATCGCATTGCGCGTTAATTGAATTTTTGAGCGTAAAATATCCCGTCCAACACCCAGGTAACTAATAGTATATTCATCCATCAATAGGTGCGTACCTGTCTTATCAAGGGGTAATATTTGAAATGGTAGCAAGTTCAAATCCCCATCGGGTGCAAGTATCAGATGTTTGCAATCTTTAACTGCATTGCGGATGGGCTGAAAAAGCATTTCGCACAGTTGGGTTGCTGTTGTTGGGTTGTACGGTTTGATAGGTAATTTTGGTACAGCAGCAGCTTTTTTAACCCACCCTAAAGTTATTTTAGTATTGTCGGTGCAGTGCGATCGCAACCCACTAATTAGGTTATCGATGGGTTCTACTTCCCCTAAATCAACCATCTGCACTGCATCCGGTTGTCCTGCTTTGAGGATAAATGCCAAATAGCGTGCGGGATACCATTGCGCTTCCATTTTTGCTGGGACTGCCTGAAAATTGAATACGTCAAAGCGGACAAATTCGACCAAAATAGAATCGGGGGGTAATGCTGCTGCAACTGCGTATCTGTCAGCAATTTGTTCGGATAACTGAATTTCTGGAACTTGAGCGGCTAATTCTTTTTGTAAGTTGTTATATTTAGTTTGCAGTTGCGCTAAGTTTTCTTGGTATATGGTAAAATCATCAGTCTCGGAAACTGCAAAAGTTTGATGAATTATTTGGTTGCTCAAATCGTTGAGTTCACGGAATTTTTCTGTAAGATGGGGATAGCGATCGCTATAAAGAGCTTCATTTTGAGCAGCGAGTGCGGATGCAGTTAGAGCTTTGCGTTTGAGGATAAAATCTAACGCTAGTTTTTTGGCTCTTTTGGAGTGAGAAAGATGGTTGTAGACTAAAGAGAGAAATAAATTAAAATTATTTCTGATTTTTTGCAGAAAAGCCAGACGGTCATTTTCTGAACTAAAAGAGAATATATTGCTAATCATCTTGTCATTGATTTCGCTTGCTTGGATGCGACATGACAAGGCATCTATAGGACGTTGGGTAGCAGTTAATAAAGTTGCTAAATTATTTAAACTCAATGCCACAGCAGGATGTTTATCTCCTAACAGACTTTTTCTCAGAGATAAAGCTTCTGTGTAATGTAATTCGGCTTCTTGATAGCGTCCTAGAGAAAAGTATATATCTGCAAGATTGTTTAAACTGTTGGTAATATCGGGATGTTGTTCACTTAATATCGATTTTCTAATTTCTAGTGCTTGTAAATGCATTGATTCAGCTTCAGAATAACGTCCTAAATTACCATAAATTGTTGCTATATTATTTATGGTGCTTGCTACTTGCGGATGCTTATTTCCGAAGTTAGTTTTGACAATAGACAAAGCTTCTAAAAATAATGGCTCTGCTTGTGAATGTTTATATTGAGCATCGTATAATACTCCTAAATTATTGATAACCGCTGCAACGTCAGGATGCATTTCTCCTAGCAAGCGTTTACTCATAGAATAGGCTTCGAGATAGATTTGTTCGGCTTGGGAGTAGCGTCCTTGTAAGTGATAAATTCCTGCTAGCTTGTTTAAGCTATTTGCGATATCAGGATGCTCTTGTCCGAGAAGATTTTTTTGAATTGCTAATGCTTCTAAATACTTTTGTTCGGCTTGAGAGTAAAATCCTTGTAAACGGTAAATTATTCCTAAATGACTTAAACTATCGGCGACATCGGGATGTTGATTTCCTAATAAACGTTCGTACAGAGATAATGATTCTAAACATTTTTCCTCTGCTGCTTGGTAGCGCCCTTGATATGTGTAGAGAACTGCGAGATTATATAAACTAAGGGCAATATCTGGATGTTCGGAAGTTAGCAAGCGTTTTTTGAGAGTATAAGCTTCTACATACATTCGCTCGGCATCTTTATAACGTCCTTGTTGAAGATAAACATCTCCTAAATTACTCCAACTCATAGCGACTTCGAGATGTTCGTCTCCAAAGAACCTTTTTCGCATTGCTAATGCTTCTAAATTCATTTTTTCGGCATCTAAATACCTTCCCTGGTTTTTGTAAATATCAGCTATGTTATTTAATGTAATTGCCACATAAGGATGGTCAGAGCCTAATGTTTTTTTACATAATTCTAAGGCTTTGCTATAGTTTTCTTCGGCTTGAGAGAAACGCCCTTGGGAGTTATATAATGCAGCTAAATTGTTAAAACTAACCGCAATATACCAATGTTCCTCACCCAATAAACTTTTTCGCATATTTAGGGCTTCTAAATGTATTTTTTCAGCCTCCAAATAACGCGCTTGATTTTTGTAAAGTACTGCTAGGTTATCCAAGCTTTGAGCAATATCAGGATGTGAGTCTCCAAATAAGCGTTTTCGCATATCTAAAGCTTTAATGTGCATTTTTTCAGCATCTAAATAGCGTCCTTGCTCTCGATAAACTTCTGCAATATTTTCGAGATTAGTTGCAATCTCTGAATGCTCTTTACCCAGATAATGTTTCCAAATATTCAAAGCTGCGAAAAAGTTACTTTCCGCTTCTAAGTAACGTCCTTGTGAGACATAAAATGCTGCAAGATTGTTTAAACTTTGTGCAACATCGGGATGTGAGCCAAACAAGCGTTTTCTCATATTTAAGACTTCGATATACAAGGGTTTTGCTAACAAAAAACGTCCTTGCATTCGATATAATTCTGCTAAGTTATTTAAGCTATCTGCTAGAGCAGAGTGTTCTTGAATATTTTCTCGTCCTAGCTTTATCGCTTGTTGTGTAACGATTACAGCTTGCTCAAAATTCCCTTGCTCAACAAGTTGCACTACTTCTCGGTTGAGTTGATTTAATTTTTCTATTATTTCTTTCATCTGCTGATTTGAGATGCTTATATATTTTTTGGTTCTTAGTTGTTATTTTATGCAAAATTTTGCGTAAGCGTGAGGGGAAGAGAAATTGAAACGAGAACTAACAAGTAGATAGCTAACTGTTGCGAATAGTTTCCATCCCCGTGAGGGGAAGAGAAATTGAAACCAGTTGTCGGTTCTACTAACCAGACACAACAAACAGGTTTCCATCCCCGTGAGGGGAAGAGAAATTGAAACCTAAGGGATATAGGTGGGAAAACCCCATATCGCACATGGTTTCCATCCCCGTGAGGGGAAGAGAAATTGAAACTCCTAATCTTACAAAAGGTGGACTACGAGAAGCAGCTATGTTTCCATCCCCGTGAGGGGAAGAGAAATTGAAACTTTTTTTTTTATGGCTCTTAAAAGATTTATAATGTTTCCATCCCCGTGAGGGGAAGAGAAATTGAAACACTACGATATCAGTATCAAGGCAATGCGCTCTTCTAAGCGGTTTCCATCCCCGTGAGGGGAAGAGAAATTGAAACTCAGTAGTATCTTTCATATTTGCACCATTATGTGCATCGTTTCCATCCCCGTGAGGGGAAGAGAAATTGAAACACAAGTTCCAAGAACAGCCTCCGCACAGGGACTCAAGTTTCCATCCCCGTGAGGGGAAGAGAAATTGAAACTAATAACTAGAGACAGATTTCCTACACAAGTAACTTGTTTCCATCCCCGTGAGGGGAAGAGAAATTGAAACCTCTGAAAGTTACCGTATCCGCTGCGTTTATTGCTCAAGTGTTTCCATCCCCGTGAGGGGAAGAGAAATTGAAACTCAGCGGAATTGTGCAGCCACACCCTGGCGATGTAGCGTTTCCATCCCCGTGAGGGGAAGAGAAATTGAAACGAGAATACCAAATCACGGGATTTGGCACAACTGAAGGTTTCCATCCCCGTGAGGGGAAGAGAAATTGAAACCAATTTGCTGAGAGAATTGTGCGAATTGACTCTGGAGGTTTCCATCCCCGTGAGGGGAAGAGAAATTGAAACCTGCACCTTCTGCTTTCAGCCTACACCGCAAAAGTTTCCATCCCCGTGAGGGGAAGAGAAATTGAAACCTATCGGTGTCCCAACTGAATTCAGGGTACAAGAATGTTTCCATCCCCGTGAGGGGAAGAGAAATTGAAACCCTACCCTTTTGAAACCCTTTTCAGAAGAGACTTTTAGACGCCTAAATCTGAGGGGGTAATCTAGATAGGCAAATAGTTGATAATAAGTCTCAATAAAACTTAGAACAACCACCCTCAAACACTTGTGGAACAAATCATCTGAGGGGGTCAACGAAAGAATAAGGGTTACAGCCATCGGGATACCCCCTCAGAAAATTTAAGTATCCAAGGGAAGAATGAGTACTTTTACTCTCAATTAAAAACTTGAGATTCAATTTTCAAGGTTCTGTAATTATAAACAGTAGTATAACAAAGTACTTGAAATTTGGAAAGCCTGAAATATTAACTTTTCACCAAACAAGGCAAAAGGTAAAAGAAAAAATGGTTTGAGAGCAACTAAATTTACTTATGGAAAGAAATAAAAAGATTTGTTTCTAGACAAGCAGTCCACTCGTACAAGGTGTCCTTATTAAATCCCCGCTCCTGCAATTTATCGGGATTATCTTTTGACTTTTGACTTTTGACTTTTACCTTTTGACTTTTAACTTTTACTTTATTGTGCAGTTACCATATAATCTGTATACCAAACCTGATATTCTCCGCATTCAGTCAGGTATTTTAGTAATTCCATAAGATGACTTGCTTCTAGTTCCAATGGATCATCATTTTCTTGCGGTAGCCACTGCAAACCAGATATATCCTGGGTAATTACTGCCAAAATTTCCTCTTTTCCTGGCGCACCTTCAATAGGAAATGACGTAATAGGTGAACCCTCTTGAGGTAAACTTGTTTTACCAGTTTCTAACTTGGGTTGTGGCGCAAAACACGAGGGACAAAAACACCACATTTGCCCCGATGTGTCTTTTTGTAATAAAAGTAAATATCCAGGAGTTTCAAAATTAATTTTAAATTGAATATAACTGCCTACACGCACGGATTTGTCATAAACGCTAGAATGCCAACCCCAAGCGAGTGTTTCCTCTGTTACTAACACTAATCCCATTTGTTCGGTGGGAGAACCTAGTGTTTGCAGATGTTGCCAAAGTTCATCAATAGGTGTTAGTTGCTGGGTGTCTTCATCTTTGGGAGAAGCTACTATATCTTGCCAATTTAAGTTGATTTCTTCACAAATCTCAATAAATATCTGACGTTTAACTGGTTTACCGTTAAAAAAATTGTTGATGGTTGACCAAGATGCAATTCCTCTCTCGTTAACTAGAGACATCTGGGTCATGTTTAGATATTTTAAAGCTTTTCTGGCTCGTATAATACCTTCTGCTGATGCAACAAGAGAAACTCCAGGCATAACAAGTTAAAAGTTAAAAATCAAAAGTTAAAAGAGAATATTGTCTAACTCATATACGAAGTTGTATACATTTGTCAATAAGTAGGCGTAATTAAATATAAGATAAAACCTCACCCAGCATAAGGGCTTCCCTCTCCTTACGCTCGTCTACGGTGTACACACAAGTTATCGAATCACTACCAGTCCTCGAATTACCCCACCCTAACCTGCTTTAATTGCTGCTTTAGTAATTGGTTTAATCAGAATCACTACCAGTCCTCGAATTACCCCACCCTAACCCTCCCCTTGTAAAGGGGAGGGAACTAGATAGATTTCTTTTTCCCCCCAATAAACGGGGGGATTAAGGGGGGTAATTCGACTGTTCTAACGCACCATACGAAGATTAAATATGCGGTGCGTTAGCTGAAAGTACAGCACCCTATATTTGTTCGGTAACTCATATACAAAGTCATATATTTCAGTCAATAACTCATATACGTACTCATATACACAGCTGTGACAATCAAGTTTAAAGGCAAAAGATAAAAGTCTAAATAAAAAGCCTATTTTGACTTCTTCAGTCTCTAAATAAGCTCTTTTAACTTTTTACTTTCCACTTTTTACTTTTTATGAAGCTGTTGGTGGTACTGCTTCCACTCCCGATCAAGACTTTTAACTTTTTACTTTCCACTTTTTACTTTTTCCATCTCTTTCTTTTACCTTTTTACTTTTCACCTTTTACTTTCCATGCGTTTTCCTCTTGAACTTCTGAATGCTGCATGGTTCCAAGTCCGTGCGGGAACTAAATCTGCGGGTGTTGATGGTATTTCTCTTGACTTATTTGAGTCGGTTGCTGCCGAACAATTACGGAACATAGAATACCAACTCCACCATGAAACTTATACAGCAAGTCCGGCAAAGGGTTTTTATGTACCCAAAAAAAACGGTGATAAGCGGTTGATTGGTATTCCGACAGTGCGGGATAGAATTGTGCAGCGTTTATTACTTGAAGAACTGTATTTTCCTTTAGAAGATACCTTTCTTGATTGTAGTTACGCTTATCGTCCGGGAAGAAATATTCAGCAAGCGGTGCAGCATTTATATAGTTATTACCAGTTGCAACCAAAGTGGGTTATTAAGGCTGATATCGCTGAGTTTTTTGACAATCTTTGTTGGGCTTTGTTGTTAACTGCGTTGGAAGATTTGCAGCTTGAATCAATTGTACTGCAATTGTTAGAAGGACAACTCAAATCAGGTATTGTCATTGCGGGGAAACCCGTTTACCCAGGTAAGGGAGTATTGCAAGGTGGTGTGCTTTCCGGTGCGTTAGCAAATTTATACCTGACTAATTTTGATCGGAAATGTCTCAGTCACGGCATAAATTTGGTGCGCTACGGTGATGATTTTGCGATCGCTTGCACCAGTTTTCATGAAGCAAACCGGATTTTAGACAAAATTACAACTTGGCTGGGGGAACTTTATTTACAACTGCAACCAGAAAAAACGCAAATTTACGCTCCTGACGATGAATTTATTTTCCTCGGTTATCGGTTTAAAAAAGGTGAAGTTTACGCACCACCACCCCCCGCACCTGTACGTCGGGGTGAATGGGTAATTAATGATTCGGGTACACCCTATTTTCGCACAAAACCAAGACCGACAAAACCCGTTTCTCGTCCTCCTAAAGCTTGCAGTATCGACAAGCCGAGTAAATATCCGACAGCACCAATATCTCATCTTTGGCAGGATTTTATGACTACATTATACGTTACTGACCAGGGCGCTTATTTGAGTGTCAAAAATCAACAGTTTCAAGTTTATTACCAAGGTGAATTACGGATTAAAGTTCCAGCAACGCGAGTGACTAATATTGTTTTATTTGGTTGTTGTAATGTATCACATGGTGCAGTTTCTTACGCATTACGACGACGAATTCCAATTATGTATCTTTCCCAAAAAGGGCGATATTTTGGTAGGTTACAAACTGAAGGTAATGCCAAAGTTGAGTATTTGATGCGTCAGGTAATATGTTCGCAAAATCCGGAATTTACCAGAAAGCAAGCTGAAAATATTGTGTGGGCAAAGTTACATAATTCCCGCGCTTTGTTGTTAAAATTTAATCGTCGTCGTCCATCAAAAATGGCTAGTTCTGCTATTGAGTTAATCGCCGATTTAATGGACAAATTACCGCAAGCTGAATCAATGGATGCACTGCGAGGATATGAAGGTAAAGCGGCAACTTTGTATTTTCAAGCTTTGGGTTCTTTGTTTACGGGAGTGTTTGAGTTTGATAGACGTACAAAGCGTCCACCAACTGACCCAATTAACAGTCTCATGAGTTTAGGATATACGTTATTGAGTCAAAATGTTTTCTCGTTTGTGGAAACGGTGGGTTTACACACGCACTTTGGTAATCTCCACGTACCACGAGATAATCATCCTGCTTTAGTTAGCGATTTGATGGAAGAGTTTCGCGCACAATTGGTTGATTCGTTGGTAGCTTACGTTGTGAATTCTAAGATATTAACACTTGAAGATTTTACACCGCCAGACGAAAAAGGTGGGGTATATCTTCAACCCCACGCATTAAAAAAGTTTCTCAAACATTGGGAAGAAAAATTACAATCCGAGTTAACACACCCACATACAGGATATCAAGTCAGCTTTCGTCGATGTGTGGAGTTACAGGTGCGGGAGTATGTCGCTTGTTTGATGGGAGAGGTGGAGTTATATAGACCAATGATTTGGAAACTTTAGCTATGGAAGGAAGTAAAAAGTTAAAAGTTAAAAGGCAAAAGTCAAAAGGCAAAAGAAAGATAATTTTGAATTTGATACGCAAACAGAAACTTAAGGATTGCGCTTTGTGAAATTTATGTGGTATATTTTGTACATCGCTGCTGTACCTTGACAATTTCATAAATATGCAGTTCCAAATTAAGCCTGTTGATCGTCAAGATTCATATAAGGCGTAATTTTTCCAAAATTCTTTTGTGAAGAAAGTTGATCTGAGGGGGTAGCCCAATCGCTGAAACCCTTATTATTACGTTGACCCCCTCAGAACGTTTACCTTGTAAGGATTTGAAGTGGCTCAGTATGTTGCTTTATGTCAATAGTTGTAGATTATTGACAGGTAAAATACACCCCCCTCAGATTTGCACCCTTAAAACACTCTTGTGGTAAAGCTTTCAGAAAGGTAGGGTTTTAATTCCTCTTCCCCTCACGGGGATGGAAACTTGATTCCATTCTTCAATGAGACCAAGGTGAAAAAGGTTTTAATTCCTCTTCCCCTCACGGGGATGGAAACAATTCGCAGTCCTTGTTGCTCAATAATTTGGTCAAGGCTGAAAGGTTTTAATTCCTCTTCCCCTCACGGGGATGGAAACGCATTTTGCGTGAAATTTCCACACTCATTTGCAAATACGTTTTAATTCCTCTTCCCCTCACGGGGATGGAAACTAGCACCAAGCATCTTGGGCATCCGTATAGTTGTCGGTTTTAATTCCTCTTCCCCTCACGGGGATGGAAACTTTGCACAAATTACCGCGCGCGAGTAGCAATGGAACAGGAATGTACGTTAAGCCCGAAAAGCTTACTATCACTAGACTCTAGACAACGGCAATCGGGAGCAATCACGCGCTACTGCGATCGCTACTGATAACCTTGTTCATGGTGTCGTCGCCAAGCCCGCAGTTCTGCGTCAGCAGTAGCATCTGACTGTTCTGCGTAACGGAGGGTAGTTTGCAAGTTTTTGTGACCAAGACGCTTGCGCCGAGGCTGAAAACGCCACCGATTTTGATATAAATAGTAGTTTGCAAGTTTTTGTGACCAAGACGCTTGCGGATAGTATTTAGGCTTACCCCATTGTTGATAAGTTCAGTTGCGTGTGCGTGTCTTAGGTCATGAATACTACAGGTTATACCAGCTTTTTTACAATAACTAGACCACTTCTGTTGAACTGATTGGTAACGTAGAGAACCACCCCTAAAATTCTTAAAGGCTCGGAACAGAGGTCCATATTTATATCCAGTTTGCTTAAGATAGTTGCGTAGCATTGCTACCAAACGGCTACCGAGACTTTAGTGAGCAGCCAGAACACTGGCGATTGGTGCGCTGGTTGTATGGACGTACATGGTTAAGCGCAGAACGTCCAAGTATCCTATTTGACCTCGCTACAGCACGATTAGTTGAACGAAAAATTCTCTTGCCTGGTGTTAGTGTTTTAGCACGTTTGATTGCCAGTGTGCGCGACCGTGCAGCTAACCGTCTGTGGCGAGTTCTGTCCCAACTTCCTAACACCAAACAACGGACACGTCTGGATGATTTACTACAAATCACTCCTAACACCCGCACTACACCCTTAGACCGCCTACGTCATTCCCCTACCCGCTCCTCAGCTCCGGCTTTGGTTGGTGCTTTAAACCGATTGGTTGAGGTGCGAGCTATAGAAGTAAATACACTATCATTATCTGCTATACCGTCTAGTCAACTGAAGGTATTAGCTCGAACAGCATATAATGCACGCGCCCAAGCTATTGCTAGGATGCCTCCTGAACGTAGAACAGCTACACTGCTGGCTTTTGTTCATGTTTTAGAGGCCACGGCTACTGATGATGCCATAGATTTACTTGATTTGCTAATTGGGGATTTATTAGCGAAATCAAAACGTATTGGAGAGCGAGAACGTCTGCGTACTATTAAAGACTTGGATGCAGCAGCGTTGCAACTGTGCAAAGCTTGTGGAGTTCTCCTTGATTCTACTTGTGATGACCAGAAGGTACGCGACGAAATTTTTACACGCATCAGCAAAGAGAAGTTGACACAAGCAATTTCCAAGGTAGAGGCACTGGCACGACCTCCTGATGACGATTACGGAGATGTGATGATGCGTCGTTGGAAACATATCCGCATCTTTTTACCACGGCTTTTACATATAATTCAGTTTGAGGGAACAGAGGCAGGACAACCCATCCTGGAGGCGCTGCAATTTCTTCATGCCATTGAGGGACGTAAAAAACCTGACATGAGTGTTGCTCCACTAGCTTTTGTCAGTAAAAGCTGGCTGCGGTTAGTGAAAACTGTCAATGGTGAAATAGACCGTCGCGCTTACACATTTTGCGTATTAGAACGTTTACGTCACACTTTGCGCCGCCGGGACTTGTTTGTTTCTCCTAGTCTACGATGGGGCGACCCACGCGCAAAACTTTTGCAGGGTGACGCTTGGATTTCAGCACGTCCCACTGTATGCCGTACCCTAGACCTTCATCCCACTCCTCAACTGGAGTTGGAAGCATTAGCACACCAACTTGATGAAGCTTATCGCCGCACCGCTCTAAATTTACCTACTAATGCTGCGGTACGTATTGAACAAGTTGATGGGCGCGACACAATAGTATTAACTGGACTGGACAAGCTGGAGGAGCCACCTAGCTTGATAGTCCTTCGAGATCAAGTTAGTGAGATGCTGCCTCGTGCTGACTTACCAGAAATTCTTTTAGAAATTCAAGCAAGGACAGGATTTGCCAATGAATTTACCCATTTGAGCGCATTGAATGCCCGTGTAGAGGACTTGTCTACAAGTATCTGTGCGGTACTTTTAGCAGAAGCTTGTAATATTGGACTGGAGCCATTGATCCGCCCAGATGTCCCAGCATTAACTCGCGGACGACTCTCGTGGGTACAACAAAACTATATCCGCATGGACACACTGACTAGTGCTAATGCCAGATTAGTTGATGCCCAAACTCACATTCCCTTAGTCCAAGCCTGGGGAGGAGGCGAGGTAGCATCTGCTGATGGACTGCGCTTTACGGTTCCTGTGCGGACTATTAATGCTAGACCCAACAGCAAATACTTTGGTGTGGGACGCGGCATTACCTATTACAACTTTACTAGTGACCAGTTTACTGGTTTTCATGGCATCGTTATTCCTGGTACACTGCGTGACTCCCTTTTCCTATTGGAAGGATTGTTGGAGCAACAAACCAGTTTACGTCCAATTGAAATTATGACCGATACGGCAGGCTACAGTGACGTGGTATTTGGTCTGTTTTGGTTGCTGGGTTATCAGTTCAGCCCACGAATTGCAGACATCGGTGAGACTCGGTTTTGGCGGATTGACGAGAGTGCTAATTATGGTGCGCTGAATGGGTTAGCACGTAACCGAGTCAATACTGAGCTAATTGCTAATAACTGGGATGATATGTTGCGGGTTGCTGGTTCCCTAAAATTGGGGACTGTAAGTGCATCTGAGTTGATGCGAACTTTGCAAGGTGGAAGTAGTTCAACGACAGTATCAAAAGCAATCGGTGAATTAGGACGAATAGCAAAAACGTTATATTTGCTACCTTATATTGATGACGAAACCTATCGCCGTCGCGTCCTTACCCAACTTAACCGAGGAGAAGGTCGCCATAGTTTAGCCAGGGTAACTTTCCACGGACAACGGGGTGAAGTGCGTCAACGCTATCGTGAAGGTCAAGAAGACCAACTGGGCGCTCTGGGACTGGTAGTGAATGCACTGGTACTATGGAATACGAACTACATAGATGTAGCGGTAAAGCAACTGCAAGACCAGGGGGTGGAAGTAAAATCTGAGGATTTGGCGCGGCTCTCTCCTTTGGGATACAAGCATATCAATATGTTAGGACGTTATCAGTTTGCTTTAGCTGAACATTTGAAGCGGGGTGAACTTCGTCCTCTGCGCGATCCAAAGGACTTTGGCGAATCCTATAGCTAGAAACTTGTGTAGACAAAGCTTGTAGCCTTAGCGTACATTCCTGTTCCATTGCTACTCGCGCGCGATTACCAGTTCTTTGATTTTACTAAGGGTTTTAATTCCTCTTCCCCTCACGGGGATGGAAACAATTTTGGAAACATTAAAAGAAGAAACCAATAGCAGATGTTTTAATTCCTCTTCCCCTCACGGGGATGGAAACTTAATGTTTCCACGCTCCAGAGAAGCTTGGACTACATAAGTTTTAATTCCTCTTCCCCTCACGGGGATGGAAACGGGTGGCGATCGCATTTGCCAATGATGATAAAGTATTTACACTCGTCACAAAAATAGCCTCATTTCAGGGTGTAAAAATTGAACACGGACAACATTTGTAAGCTGTTAGCAGAAGAATATCCACTCGAATTTGCTCGTTGGTTATTAACATCTCAAACCACAGAAGCTAAAATACTTAAAACGGAACTTTCTTTAGAACCAATCCGCGCAGATTCCGTTACCTTTGTGCAAACTCAAGAGAGAATTTTACACATCGAATTCCAGACCCGTACTATCTCGAAACCCCCGCTACCCTTTAGAATGCTGGATTACTCCGTGAGATTGAGACGTAAGTATAAGTTTCCAATTACACAGGTTGTTATATTTTTGCAGGAAACACGTGACGAAATTGCTTTCACTCAAGAGTATATTGATGAAATAACAACTCACCGTTACCGAGTTGTACGCTTGTGGGAAGAAAATTCTACCTTGTTTCTCAATAATCCAGCACTGCTACCACTAGCACCTCTTACTCAAACTGACTCTCCAGCAACTTTACTCTCGCAGGTTGGTAACAGAATAGCTAGAATTTCAGATATAGATGTACGACAAAATATTGCGGGATGTACCGAAATATTAGCAGGTTTGAAGTTTGATAAGACTTTGATTCGCCAATTTTTAAGGGAGGATGTCATGAAAGAATCGGTAATTTACCAAGATATTCTGGAACAGGGAAACAAACAAGGAGAGCAACGTCTAATTATACGCCAGCTAAATCGACGTTTTAGTGAAATAAATCCATTGTTAATTGAACGAGTTAGAGGATTATCGATTGAACAACTAGAAACTTTGGGAGAAGCGTTGTTAGATTTTTCAGAAGTTGCTGAACTCGAAGCTTGGTTAAACCAACAACAAGTATAAATAATTGCTTGAATAATTAAACTATAGCTAAGTCGGGGATAGTACCTCCGGCTTTTTTAATGCCTTTTGAGCAACTCATATAACTCATATACAAAATCATATAAAAATTGCTTTTACGCAGATACGTACTCATATAGCGACGTGGAAAGATTGAAGTATAGACAAGGGAATAAAACTTTCCTTTCTAAAAATAAACCTAGTTTACTTCAATTTATGCCCAATATTTACATCACTGAATCTGACGCATCATTTCAAATGAAACACAATTACTTCCAAGTGTTTCATCAACAAAAGCAATGCATTTCGCTGCCGATTCGTCACGTAAATCAAATCATTATCTTTGGTAATGTTAATTTACCAAACGATGTGATTAAAATTCTGCGCTTACATCATATTCCCGTCTTATACTTAACCCAAGATGGTGAATATTTAGGAAGGTTAGAAAACCCATCCCAAGTGCAACCAAAATACATGTTTCACCAGCGGAAACGCTTGCGCGATATTGAATTTAACCGCGCTACGGCTGAAAGCATGATTTGGGCAAAATTGCACAATCAACATATATTTTTACAAAGTTGGACTCGCTATCATGCAAACCACGCAACTCAACGTGCGTCAAATTATTTAACGCTGTTGATGGACAATTTAGCGATCGCAAAATCCCTTGATGAACTTTGCGAATATAACGACGAAGCGGATAACGTTTACTACACCGCTATCAACTCGCTACTCAGCTTTTATAGCATATATCCCCAAACAAGGGTAAGGCAAATTAGTGGACTTTTCAACTTGGGATATCAACTGTTGCATCAATATATTTACACGCTTCTCCACACCGTAGAACTTCACCCCGATTACGCCATTTTACACCGTCACGGTCATCACGAACTCCCCTTGGCATGGGACTTTACTGTAGAATTTCGCGCACCTATCGTTGATGATTTGGTGTTAAACTTTGTCCGCAATCTCCCCAGTTCAAATGGTAATGGGAATGGTAACGGTAAAACCCAGCCGAAAATGATTCTCCAAAATTTCCTTCAACATTGGGAAGCGAAGTTGCGAACTTTTGTACTGCATCCCCACGCTGGGGAAGTAAGCTACCGTCAGTGTATGGACTTACAGGTGCGGGAATACCTCGCTTGTTTGCTGGGTGATGTGGAATATTATCGCCCCTTAGCTTTGAAGTTTCACCCAAATCATCCCCATTTCACCAATATCGCTGAACCCGAAAAAACGCCCTTAACGCTGGTGAAACGATGATGTTTTATTTGGTTTGCTACGACATCGTTAGCGATCGCCGACGCAATAAGGTGTCGAAAATGCTTGAAGGCTACGGGTTTCGCGTGCAAAAGTCGGTTTTTGAGTGCGTTTTGGACGAAAAACAGTACGAAACGCTATCCAAATACCTCATGCGACTCGTCAACAAACGCGAAGACCAAGTTAGATTTTACCCCATGTCTGCACACAATCGGTGCAAAGTTGCAGTCTTGGGAACACAACCTGAATTTGTTGTAGATGATGCAGCGTTTATTGTTTAGAAAGTGATTTCTACGTAGTTTTTACCTTAGAAAAGAATATCAAAATGACTAGCTGGAAAAAAGCGCGATACTCCTTTGGAGTCGCTGCGCGATCGCCTCCTTGAATAAGAAACTCTGCGCTGTCTGGTCAAGTTGGGATATCTAGGAATTATTGAATGGAAGTTCAATCTGTTAAATTCCGTTTGATTTTTGCTCCCAAAGTCCAAAAAAAACTTGATGAATTACCTCTAAAAGACCGCAAGCAGTACGACAAAGCATTTGAAATTTTTGCTCTTTATGGTCCGGCTTATCGCAGCTTGAGAACACACAGATATAGCTGTAAAAACGGCGATATCTGGAGTTCTTCTGCATCGATGGCAAAACGATTTTACTGGCGTTATACGGAGTCAGAAAACATTCTTATCACGCATTTAGATTCGCACTAATCAAGTTATACCAATTCTATGTGAGGTTGCACATTATCGCCCTTAGGCTGGAAGCCTAGGGCTATACGAACAAAGCCCACCTACGTGGGCTGATTAGACGCATCTTCATATAGAAACGGTATAACTTATTCCCTACTCTTTCTTTTGCCTTTTTACTTTTACCTTTTTACTTATTTATGATGTCTAATCCCCGTCGAATAACCGCACGCGAACGACATCTGATTTTACTCTACAGCAATTGGGAATTTGGTATGACACCAACACAATTTTATGCAAAATGGGGTGTAAATTACGAACAAATCGCCCTGATATGTTCCCGTTCCGATTCAACAGTTAGAGGCTGGTTTAGAAACGGCTGTAACCAACGCTATCCCACTTATAACGACTTACGCCATTTGGCTTTGATGGATTTTCTACTCGAACATTTTGAGGAAATTCCCGAAGAGGTTCTACACTGGTTACACCTCAATAATTTAGAGAATTCACTTAGTTAAATCACAACTAAGTCAATTTGTCAATATCACCTCGACCTGTTTTGAATAATATTCCTCAACTAAGGTGATAGTAGTCAATTTAAAAGCTGATTTTTCAGGTATTTATCAGCATTTGTGAGGTGGTAATTATGACCTATTTTAAGCAACTGCATCCGTGGTGCATTATTCGTGTTTTACCTAATAAACAACAGTTGGATAATTCTGGTGTGCCGTTACACCCCAGAAGCATTTATACAGAGTGCCAAGAGTCTAAAGTTGTTGCACGATTTCGTCGCCGAGATGATGCAGTTGCTTACTTGCAAGTGTTGCAACATTCAATCAAAAATACAAGTTTTCTGATTATTTTTGATGTGCAAGGAGTGCGAAAATTACCTGATAGTAAAAAGTAAAAAGATAATCTCCATAAATAAATAGAAGTTTTAAAAATTTAGCGCAATAAATATACTGGTTTCCATCCCCGTGAGGGGTAAGAGATTTAAAACGATTATTCCAATCGTGCAGCACGTGAACACCACCAACTGAAAGTTTCCATCCCCGTGAGGGGTAAGAGATTTAAAACAACTGGCTATTGCTGGTTTGATGGCGTTGAATGGCGTTGGTTTCCATCCCCGTGAGGGGTAAGAGATTTAAAACGGGTGGCATTCTCCCCAATTGCCTGTGCCGTACTGTGTTTCCATCCCCGTGAGGGGTAAGAGATTTAAAACTGGTAAGATTTGGCGAGCAGAATGGACATTTCAAGAAAGTTTCCATCCCCGTGAGGGGTAAGAGATTTAAAACTGATGAGGACACAAAACGCCTCGTTATAAGAATGGTGTTTCCATCCCCGTGAGGGGTAAGAGATTTAAAACTTTCAGCTTCATCTGTATTTGCAAATGAGTGTGGAAATTGTTTCCATCCCCGTGAGGGGTAAGAGATTTAAAACAACTGGAGACATAGTTGAGAAAGGACACGTCAACGGGGTTTCCATCCCCGTGAGGGGTAAGAGATTTAAAACTTATTGCCATGTTCACCACTGTAAACATGGCTAAGTTTCCATCCCCGTGAGGGGTAAGAGATTTAAAACCCCACTCTTACAGAAAGCTTACCAAATAAGGATTACAGAACTGTAAAACTGAGGGGGGTCTATTTTACCTGTCAACAGACCATAATTATTGACAATAACTACAGTCTTCAAGACCCCAAACCCTTATACAGTAAGTCATCTGAGGGGGTCTACGAAACAATAAGCCTTTCGGACTTTGGACGACCCCCTCAGTTTACATTTCTTAACAAAATGGCTTTAGGAAACTAACCATTAAGTTACACATTAAAGAAAATGTAGTTATTAAATTGTCAAGGTGCATGTGTTGGTATAAACAGTACCATAGCAACCGACAAAATGCAATCTCTCTATTAAGGTTTCCAAATCGACTCTTATAGAGACGCGATAAATCGTCGTCTCTACATCTGACTTATTAAATCCCCATAAGGGGATGAAAACTTGATAAGATGCAGAAAATATAGCTTAAATGCTACCATGCCTCGACACTCTCAAAAAAAGCTAACTACATCATCTTCTGAGCTTACATGGTCAAAAGACACAGAGTTGATCGGCTTGGAGTTTGAGTTAATCCCCGAAAAAGATGCTTACCTTTACCCGCAGTATACCATTGGACTCCATGCTTGGTTTCTCGACCAAGTGCGATCGCTTGACGTGGAACTTTCTGCTTATCTCCACGATGGGGAATCAGAAAAACCTTTTACTATCTCTGCTTTGGATGGAGAGATAATTAGTAGCGGCAGACAAATACAATTATCTGCTAACACTACTTACCGCTGGTATGTCACAGCTTTGTCAAGTCGAGTGCAAAAGTGGATGCTTGAGTGGGTGGAAAATTTGCCCAGTGTAGTTGACTTACGCTCCGGCACTTTAAAGATAAATTCTTGCGATATTATCCATCCTCCCACAACTTATGCCGAACTGCTAAATTCTGAGCATGGCAATACTGTCACCCTAAAATTCTTGAGTTCTACAAGTTTTCGTCGCAAAGGTCATCACTTCCCCCTTCCAGTACCAGTTAATATCTTCCACAGCTACTTGCGACGCTGGAATGACTTTTCGGGGATAATTATTGACCAAGATGCTTTCCTGGCTTGGGTAGATGATTGTGTGTTGATAAATCGTTGTCAGATAACAACCGCAAAGGTACTAGCGGCTAAAAAAGGTGCGGTGACAGGTTTTACTGGGGCAATTGAGTTTAGTTTAACTAAGGATGCAGCTTTGCAGGCGGAGTTTCAACAGTTATTTTATGCTTTGGGGAAACTCGCACCTTACTGCGGAACTGGTCATAAAACTACATTTGGGTTGGGACAAACGCGGTTAGGTTGGTCATCGCAAATTTTGCCGGATGTACCCGATGTGGAAAGTGTGCTAGCGAAACGCATTGAAGATTTAGCAGAAATTTTTAAGACACAACGCAAACGTACTGGGGGCGATCGCGCGGATGAAATAGCCACAAAATGGGCGACAATATTAGCACGGCGAGAAATGGGAGAATCGTTGCAAGTGGTAGCGCAAGATTTGGGAATGCCTTATGAAACAGTGAAAACTTATGTTAAATTAGCGCGACGGGCGCTCAAAAATCAGGAGTAGTTTGCTATACTCATCGAATGTGTAGCGGAACCTCGAAAAGTTAATATTGCGTTTCCGAATAAAGGTGAAAGTGTTTGTTTTTACTTTTTACATGCAAGTTTTTAGTGGGGAGTAGAGCGATCTTATATTTACTTTATATTTCCGCTCGCTTAATAATCACCTGAGGGGGAAGGGTAACACCTGAAACCCTTATTCTTTCGTTGACCCCCTCAGATAACTTGCTGTGTAAATGTTAAAAGCTTGTCAGGTTAAAGGTAATTGATAAATAGTCTCAATTATTTGCTTATGACAAACACCCCCTCAGATTTACATCCCTCAAACCTTGTTATTTCAAGGTTTCTAGTCAGGTAGGGTTTTCAACCAATTACCCCTCACGGGGATGGAAACTTTCCACTGGTCCAACAGGCAAGCTGTCTTTCCAAGTTTTCAACCAATTACCCCTCACGGGGATGGAAACTTTCTGATTCAGCACTTGTTTTTGCATTAGCTATTGTTTTCAACCAATTACCCCTCACGGGGATGGAAACTCGTTAAACGGATAATATCCTGATTTTTCATCAAGACGTTTTCAACCAATTACCCCTCACGGGGATGGAAACAATACTCTGGCACGCCGACGCGTTTGCCGTTGTAGTTTGTTTTCAACCAATTACCCCTCACGGGGATGGAAACTGAGAACCACCGCCATTTTTGCCTGTTCCGTCATAGGTTTTCAACCAATTACCCCTCACGGGGATGGAAACTAAATCCTCTATTCGTAGGGGTTGCATACTCTAAGTTTTCAACCAATTACCCCTCACGGGGATGGAAACCAGTAGGATTCTGTCGTAAATCTTCCTTCAATGTATTAATGTTTTCAACCAATTACCCCTCACGGGGATGGAAACCATCGTAATGATTGTCATAGCATTCTACTATTTTTGTTTTCAACCAATTACCCCTCACGGGGATGGAAACTACCATTCACAAAACACTGGACACCTTGCGCGGAAAGTGCATCGTTTTCAACCAATTACCCCTCACGGGGACAAAAAAGACGCCTTTCAAGGATATTATGATCGTCAAACACTATAAACTAACTTATGGATTGGCTACCCTCAATTGACTTATCTCACCTTTGGGATTTGGTTATTGCCCAAACTCCAACACCTACCCGTACATCTTCACCGTTACCAAATACGGCAAAAATTTCTAATGATATCGAACTATTAAAAAGTCAAATAGAGCTTCTTAAAACTACAAATGCCAGCCAACTAGAATTTCTCAAAAGTACAAACATCCAACTAAATGAAAACTTTAATAGATTTGTTGCAGCGATGCAATTTGTCTTAGTTGTATTTGCCTTTTTGGGTGGACTTTTAGCTTATGTTGTAGGTAAAAATTTAGATGATGCGAAGAAAGTAGCCAGTCAATTAATTAACCGAGAAGTAGAGAATAAAATTACAGATTTAGTTCAATCCGAAGTTGAGAGTGTCAAGCGTTCTTTGCAGCGTGAAAGGGTAATTGGTTCAACAATTGTAGATTATTATTTACCTAGTAACGATACAACAGAACCCAATGATTGTAAGCTGCTGCGTACAAGAGGTTTTGCTAAAGTTAGATATTGGAATCAAAAAAGGAAGCCTAAGAAGCCAGTAGGAGATATTTTAGTCTTAGATTTAATAAATTCTAAGCTACTTGAAGGACAGGATTTTGTTGGATTATCAAAAGAAGATGCAGAAAATAAGCGGGAAGATAAAGTAAAGGAGCAGATTGATTTAGCATTAGATTGGTTGGATAAAAATACTGTTTTAGTGATTTATGTAAAAGGAAGGTATAGAGAAATAGATAATTTGGCAGCGCGAGTTGATTACTATTATATTCCTGTAAATGCACCGATAAGTTTGCTGGGAATTGTTGCCGATTCTGCCTATGTTGCTTATGGTGAAAAGCAATGATGGATGAATATTTAACAAATCAAGGGTTAACTACCACAGTATTTAACGTGTTTGATACTGCCATCTTCTTTAATTGCCGTCACCTTGACTTTGACTGTTTGTTTTTCCTGTAAATTTTTGGCATGTTTAGGTTCTTTCTCATTAGGAATCAAAATATCTCCAATTTGATAGGAAACTTTATTGCTAGTAACTTTAACTACTGTAGCATCGAGTATCTGGTCAATTTCAAATTTCTGGGATTGATTTGTAATAGTCTGGCTTTTGGGTTCTGGAGGTGATTTCACTACAGGTGCAATTGCAGGTAAAACTTCGCCATTTTCAATTTTCTGCTTGTAAAAGCGAATTAAACGTGCCGACCAGCCGAGTATTGTTAATACTCTAGCAGCATCATTCTGTTTGATATCAAAGTATTGTTCGCAGGCATAGAGAATACTGTCATAATATTTAGGGACATTACCTGTATGCCCAATTTGTTTGCCGTATTTGACTAAATGCTCTAGATAATTAAATAAAATAGATAATACATTGTTTTTACTCTTACCCTCAGCTTGACGAATTTTTGTATAAAGATAAGTAATGACTTTTTCTAGCTCAGTCTTAATCCCATCGGAATTAGAGCGAGATTCACGATTGAGTGATATTTGTTCTTCAGCCAAAATTCGCGCAATATTATGCGCGATTTGCGACTCATATTCTGTTAATGAATAAGCGCGTTCGTCGAGATAAACAGCCATTAGTAATTTTCGTAAGGTTGACGGGTAGTGGGATAACTTAAAATTTGACTTAATTGTTCTAACTGCGGCTCTTCAATCAAATTTTGATTGTGGGCTGCTTGCATGTGTTGAAGAATAAATTGCTGCAACAGTTCACCCTTTAATTTTTCATCATCTGGATTGGAGAACGACTTATAGTGCTTACATAAATCATCTTGATTTTGCATCACCTGCACTTCCGTGATTTTCACTATCATTGTTCCCATACCAATGGGTTTTCCCGCACCAAGTTTGAGTGCAAAGGGATAATTTGAGTCTTGTCCCAAAGCAATTAATAGCGCTCCTAGTTGTTTAGATTGAAGATTTCTAAAGTGTAACTGTGTTGAAAAAGTATAATTTCTACTTGCTTGTTGGACGCGAATTCCATCCTTTTCACCTTTATCTAAGGCACGAACCATGTGATAATAAAACTTACGCCCAGCAACATTACCTTCATGATAATAGTTGCTTCCTTGAGGTTTTGGCGACCATAAAGCAGGCATATAACCAACACCAAAACCATTTGTGTTACAGCGTGCATCTCGGATGTTAATTAATCCTTGCCAACCCCAATTATCTCCCGATGCACCAAAGACGACTCCCGCCGGACAAATTTCATTTTGTCTGCGAGCAGGTAAGCGGTCAGGTGGGTTATTGGTTTTTGACTTTACGCCTAAACGACTATTAGTAATTGCTTCATAGATAGCGCGGATACAACCTTTTAAAGAACTACCTGGAATCAACAGTGTTTTATCTACCCCCTGCTCCATAGTCTTGATTAGGGGTATACCATTTTTATCAACATCGCTACCCATCACAGCTACCCCAGTGGAAACGTGTAGCGCTGTCTGTACTTGGAGAGTTAAAAATAAAGTACCGTGTAAGCAATTGCTTTGGTATTTGTCGTGTCCGGGAGGAGTGCAAACGCTGGGTGGTTTATCTGGAAACCGAACGAGTTCGTATGGTACGGGTGCGCGTTCATCTGAACTACCATTGGTGTTAGAGCGATAAGAACTGTTAGTCATGGGAATTTTTCAGCGTTAAGGCGACAAAGTGAACCGTAGCAGTCTTCTTGTCTCGAAAATAGCGTTGGGCAAGATTATTAACGACATCTGACTCCAGTCCCTTGGGAAAGCGAGTTTCATCTTCGGGATGTATAAGTACATTTTGCTCAATTATTTCCCAATCGCGTTCGATCGCCCTAAAACCTGGTATTATCTCTTGTGAACCGAGTAGCAATACCTGATACTTACCTTGCTTAATCTGCCAACGCACCTCCAGCACTGAGTTAAACAGTTGTCCTTGGGGACTAGGAAAGGGTTCAGGGTGTTTTGGCGCAACACCATTGATGGGATAATTATTTAAGCGATCGCTTATATCATCTCCCAAGTTGGCAAACTTGTCGCTTCGCCGCTGCCAAAACCCCCCAACCCGATGTGCCCAACGTAAAAAATAGTAACTGGGTGAAGTTGTCAGTTCTTCCAATCGTTCGATTAATTTATCTGTTGAAAGAGATTCTTCGCTTACCCAAACGTTGCACATAAAGCACCTCCTTCTTCCAACAACTTGCTCCAAGCGGCAACGCTTTGCATAAATAATTCGGTGATATCAGTTTTGTCTTCCCAGCGCAGTTCTACGCCAAAGCCATATTCCATCGATGTTGGTGAGATAGCAACTTCATATTTGTCATTTGAAGGAAAACCGTAAGGATTAGCACCATCTTCTTGTAAAAATTCCCCAGCACCTGCAAGATAAACCTTATCCCAAGGTGTTGAACTGCCAAATGGGTAAATTTGCCCTTCTTTGTCCAATATGCAACCTGGATACTGCACAACAGCACTGTTGTACTCTAAGTGGACTATACCCAACCCCCGCGATTTGGCAAAACCAATGCCAAACCAACCTGCGTTTAAATCACGCATTACAAGTGCAATTAACCCCAACTGTGCCAGCGAAAAGTTTTTTAGGTGGATTTTGGTCTTAAACGCACCACCAGTGCAAACTTGATAATCAAAAGGTCCGTGTGCTACCGAACCAAATACTCTATCAATGGCAACACCGTTGCGTTCTTCGATTTTGACTGGTACTGAGGTATCAGGATAAGCATCTTCAATACGGAAACGACTAGCGATCGCAATATTGCCAAATATCTGGTCAGTGAAGGATGATTCTTTATATATAGCGGGTGCTGGTAGTTTCTTTTTTAGTCCTTGTTCAGCTTGAGGATTTTCATATAAATAATCGTATTTATCAGTATCTAACGGATTATTTGCCCAAATAAGTTTGGGATCGGACGGTTTTTCATATTCAGGATGACCTACAGTTCTGACAATACGTTCAGCATGAGCGCGAATTGCACCTTTTAAGGAACTACCAGGAAGATAAATTGTCGGAATACCATTATGAAAAGTTTCTACAAACTCCATTTGAGGTTTTGTAGGGTCTGCACCTTCCCGACCTGATTTAATCAGGATGGGTCCATCTGGAATAATAGTGATATCAATTGTGCAATGGTTAACAAATCGTTTGTGCATGGTTAAGTTTTAATGAGTAGCATTTGTTGTGTTTTTATTTTTTTCAATCTCTTCATTTAGACGGTAAATTAATGCTTGGCTCCATATATATGGTAAAGGTATTGTATTATCACAAGGCAAATTTTCATTAGAATTACTTAATTTTTTGAGATATTCGATAACTTTATTTGGATTGACCTTATTTTTATCGTTATCATCTCGGACATCCACCCATTTAATATCATTAATTTTCAGTTTTACAACTCCCAAACCCCTTGACCTTCCACCACCTAAAGGAATTTGTTCAGTTTCAAATTGATGTAACCCAATCATCAATAAGCCTAACTCCCAATCATCAGCATTTTCGACAACAGCATGAAATATAAATGGTGTTCCTGCTGGCACAACTTGAAAATCATAAAGTTTACCATCAGCAGCAGTTTCGGTATCTCTGTCGATAGAAACACCATCTCGTTCTTGATACTGTCCAAACCAGTTATCTTCTGGTTCATATACCGTTAAATCACGGATTTGTAATTTACTAGAAAGCCAGGGTGAACCAAAGAGTAAAGATACTAAATCGGTATTTTCGATAATGTATTTATGTAGTCTATTCTCTCTATCTAACGGATTAACATTAGGAGTTTCGTGTTTAAACTGTGATATTTCATCAGGAGTGATTGACCATTCACTTTCTATTGCTGGGTTAGCAACTAATTTACGGTTACTACCTACAATCCCCCGTAAGAAACTTTCTAATCTTGACCTCAAAGCCCCTTTAAAACTCGAACCAGGTATTAATGGTCTATTCAAAGCGTCTTTGATGACGGGTAAATCTGAACCTATAGGTTCTGTAGAACGTCCGGCACTAATTCGTAATGCTGTAACTGTTTCCAATATTCCGGTAATTTCTAGACGATTTTTAAAGATTTCAAACATAGCTTTGCTGGATAAATCTAGTAATTAAGTATTTTAGTTTGTCTTGCTATCAGAATTATTTTTATTAGCTTTCAGATATTTTAGCCGACGCGAACCATAACCAAGATAGCGTCGAGTTAATTCCAGCCAGACTGCTTTAAATTTATCGTCACACTGTACTTTCTTGACAATTTCTTCCGCTTTATTTCTAAGTAATTTATCAATATCATCAATTATTTGTTGTGCTAGAGAATTTCCTCCTTCACCCCATTTATTATCTCGTCCTAACTGGTAACGTAAAAAATTTTTGATGACTTCTATGCTAATAGTTGTATCTGCAACGTGCATCAAATTTCGATATTGCGACTCTTCTAAATTTTTACATGAGTTTTTATCTTTAATAATTTTCTCAATTGCTATTACTAAATCATCTTCAACTTGAAGTATCTCTTTTTGAATTTTGAACTCTTTTTGTTGTTGTTCCCAATTTGTCATACCGCAGCCTCCCGAAATACTAAATGAAACTCATTGCAAATTTCTACTTGACCAAAACCTTCACTAATACGTTCTCCTACACCACTACACTCTAAGTCAAATAACTTTTCATACCATAATTTTGGATTCGTGGTGCTGAATAAGTAAACTGAACCTTTATTAGTTACAAGTTCTACATCTTTCATCAACCCCCAAGCACTATTCCAACCAGAACGATAATCATAGCTACTGTAAGCAGTGTGAAGTTTTAAAGATTTATCATCTTCATCTTTGATATACACAAACTCTTTAAGCATTGCAGACGAAATCACCGTGGTACGCTGCCAATTTTCTAACAAAATTGCGTCAGATTGTAAGTTAATGGTAAAATATATTTGGCTATCAAATGGGTTATTTATTGTTTCTCCAAATGCGTCTGACCAATTTTTCCAGCGTTCTTTTAATTTCCGATTAAATTGATCAAGTCTATTTTTTACATTGTTGTTTATTTGAATTGCTTTGGCGTGAATTTTAACTTTACCCAAACCCCGCGATATCGAACCGCCAAGTCTAAATTTTTCGGAATTATTGTTGATAAAACTAGTCAATTTATTAGCTAAAGTTTTGGTAGGAACGATGATACAACTTCGATAAACATAGTTATTCCATTCCAAAGATTTAAAATCAGTTTTTTTTGTAATTTTATTGGTAGATTTAGTATTATTTTTTTGCAGGAATGCCTCATTAAGAACTTCAATACTATATAAAATATCCTCCGCAGCAGTGGCACGGCGGCGATTGATACCAACCCGCGTCAGTAAGCGACTGGTAACTGCATGGCTATAATATTTATCACCATGCTTACTGTAGAAACTACTATAACTCTCTACCCGCGAATCTATTCCATCTGCTAAGGCTTTAAGGTTACTGGGGTCGTAGGGATAGTTGAATTTTTCCGCACAGAAGGAATCTATTAGTGTATCGAATACACCGTGATTTTTGGCGATAAATCCTGGGTTAGCTTTGGAACTCACTGCTGTTGCAGGTAAAACTTTAATTGCATCCTCTACCACCTGATAGCGATCGCCAAACAAGGCAACAGCGGGATAGGCATTTTGGAAAATTGCCGGATTTTCGTCTAAAAATAATTGTTGAAAGTGGTTATTATCGGCAACAACATCCAGATTTTCGAGTTCCATCCCTGAATGACGCTGTAGGATTTGTTTCGCTACTGCACCACGCAGAACTGAACCAGGTATGTATTTCTCAACTTCGCTGATGGAACCTCCGGGTTTTTCTTTACCAATTGCTAGAGGTGAGAGGGCTGTAATTTTTATTGAAATCAGTGTTTTACCTTGCTTCATGCTGCATCCTCAACTTGGACATTGGTGTTAGCAGTTTTAGGTATCAAACTCGACCAGTCAACATTATCGGGAAGTAATGTAGCTAAACTCTCCTTTTTCCAGTGCAACCATCCCAAACCTTTTGATTTACTGCCTCCTAATGCATAGATGTGGTGTAAGGCAGCAAAAATCAAGGGTTTTGCCAAATCAGGACTGGGAGAATTGAAGCGAGGAAGTAAGTGAATAGTACCTGTAAATTCCAATTGGCCATTAGCTGGGGATGTTTCTAATAGGTAAAGCTTGCTTTCCTCAGCAGTGCGACGACGACGGTTGATGGTGACACCAGGACGCAGAACTTCTGGTAGTTCATCGGCTGGTAATGGGCAGATAAAATCTTCTACAATGATGCGGGATGGTAGGATGGGGTTGCCAAAGATTTGCGATACAACGCAGTGGTAGCCCTTATAGCCAGTTACTTCAAATAAATTTCGGAAGTCCTTCCAGTCTTGGTTTTCATCTGGAAGAAAATCTTCAAGCATATAAATTTGCCGGAAGCGATCGCACAGTTGATGTTCATTTGGACAAAGCTCTGTCGCTACTGGTGCGTAAAAAATTTGCCAACCTAGCGCACTCGCCAACTTTTCACATTCATGACGCAGCCTACCTTTTATTTGAGAAGCAGGAATTAGCAATTGTCCTTGGGCATTGCGGACGATGGGTTTATCTGCAAGGGAACCTGATGAGCCACCCGCACCGACACATAGTGCAGTATCAATAATTGCTGTTAATTTCCAGCGTTCGGATGTATCTTGGGGAAGTCTATCTAAGTCAATCATTTTTTATATTATTGGTTTACTTGCTGCTGTTCGCCTTGAATAAAAGCTGTTTCACCGTCTTGAAGTGTGGCAATGAACGGGTATAAATCTACCAAGTCGCGCCAAATTGTTTCGTAGATAGTTTTTTCTGTTTCTGTATCAGATTTATTCAGCTTTAAAGACATCCACGGCGCAAGATTACCATGATTATTTTCATCTTTTGGCTGACACCAAGCCTCCTCAAACGCGGCTTTTAGTTCTGGTTGTCCTTGTTGCAGACGTACTCGGAAGTAGCGATAATTAAGGATGGCAGTACGTTTACCACGCTCTAATAAACTGCGGATTTGATATAGTTGCGATTTGGGAAATTTGGCTTTTTTGAGTGCTTCGACAGTATCCAGCAACCCTCCCAGTTCGTGAAGAGTGTAGGGTGCAGCGTAAAGTTTGAGGTTAAGATTATCTTTCGTTAACCCTTGTTCGCGGAAATCTTTGATATTTGATGCAATCATTGTCACGGCTTTCAAGGCTAAAAAATCCACCGTTCCGCCATAGTAGTTGCAGTCGCGTTTTAGGTCTTTAGCAAGTTTTTTTGATGATTTTAGCAGTTGGTTGGTAAGTGCTTCTGCGTAGTATATGGGTGTATTTTCCGCAGTGATGAGAACACCTGCGGACATACTTAACTCGCACTGATGGGTGTATTCAGGTTGTTTCCCCCCTTGGTAGCGATGGACTTTTTCAAGATCGTAGGGTTTATCAACTCTAAATTCTGATGATTTTAGTATTTCTCGTTCAAATTCTTCGCCGATGGTTTTGGCAATATCTAAGGCTTTATCCGCAGGTACGATTAGCAACACATCATCGCCACCAATGGTGACTATTTCAAACGGATAGATCCATTCACCGTTACGATTAATATTGTCTGGGTCGGTAAGATGATTAAGTTGACGGGGCTTGAGATGGTTTCGCAAGGCAATATAAACAGAATTTTGGGTTGCATCTAAAACCTGTTTGCTAAATTCGCGGTAATCCTGCGGTGTGCGAATTTTGTTGCGGATGTAGCCACCCATATTATTACCATCCGCATAGATATAGCCAACAAAACCGCGAGGTGTGCTGACATTACCGATTTCACGCAGAGAAAAGGCTTCTGTAACTTTGTAAGGTTTTAGTGTTTGATCTAATGCTTGATAGTATTCTTTTTTGCTACCTGACTTTTTCAGAAATAGCTTAAACTTACTCACCCAGCTGCGGACAATACCTGTTTCCCATAGTTCTTCATCTCCCGACAGTCGGCGAAACCCAAAGTTTTGATACCATTGTTGTCGCTGGCGATCGCGTTTGCTGCGCTGTCCGACAATTACTTTACGTGCCAAAGCTGCGGAGAAACTCGGCGTTCCTGGTAAATTTGTCTCTGCTACAGCTGCACGTCTATCGGTTTCATCCCGTTGCAGATACGGATGGGTTTCAAACATAGGAGGATAGCAACGACTCGGACGCGGTAGACCCAGTATCTTGTTATCTCCGTCGTTTTGGGCATCTGTGGAGACTTGTTTACCGCACAAGTGTTTGTTACCATTACGACGATGGGTAAATTGATTAGCAAGTTTGCCCACAAGTTCATTAAAGTTCTTGCGCTGCCAAAATTTCTCCTCTAAATCATGTTCGTTGGACTGGTCAAAATAAGCTTGGATGATGGGATTATTTTGCTTTTGCAGATATTCATCCAACCAAAGAGTATTTTCAATTGGATTTTGCAGCAGTCCAAACCGGAATTCTAACAAGCGGAAAGTATCGCCAACTGCACAGGAATTAGCTGTTAAAGTTTCATCGGTGTAGCGTTTCTCAATAGCGTTAGCAAGTTCATCAACAAAAGCCGCAGGACAAAAGGCAAGAATACTACCACCTGTAGAGTAGATAATCAATTCGGGGATAAGTGCTTGTGTTAAACCTCCAAATCCATTATCAATCAGCCATTGCCTGATGCTCCCGTGCGATCGCACTCCTTGCCCAAAAAAACCAGGGATGTCATAGAGGTTAATCCGATCAAGAAGTGCCGATGCACCGCGAATATCGTTCAGTTTTGCTGCTTCAAAAACATATTGCTTAATCTTTGTTGCACCACCAAATACCAAGCCAATGGATGTTTCTTGCTTCCACAAGTCTGGATAATTTTTCTCTAATTCTTCAAGCGTCTTAGGGGTGTACTTTTCTGGAATATTGTAGAGTTGCTGTGCCTGTGCAACAAAAAATTCCATGCTTTTCGGCACATCTTGCTTATCGCCTTGATTGTTTTGACCAGACAACACCTGTCGCATTTGATGCAACGCACTGAGTTCATCTTGAAGGAGACTGTGTTTTTCGCCCCAGGCAAGACACCAGGCTAGTGCAGTAATTGTGCGCGTGCGAGAATCGTTTGTCATAGGGTTGAAGAAAAGCAATGAGGGATTAGCGTCAACTTGGCAATAGTCTTGTTTTCTGGTGAGAGGGTTTGATAGAGAGTAACTTTTGTATCTTTTAAGTATTTACACTATCTCATACTGAGTTTCCAGCAAAAAGGAAAAAATTCCGTATTTTTTGTTTGCGGAGTTTTGCTAAATGGGTTATAACCACAGTTAATTACTTTTGTCAATAACGTGTATCACCATCCCGTAGCGATCAATGCCTGATATACTGACCTCTGCTGGTGAAGCTTTTATGCTTTAATCTACTGAGTGTCTTGATGACAGTTAGGCGACGAGAACACTTTTGTATGGAGCAAATTGAATAGTATGAACGGTCAAACGATTTATCAAAATCTAAGTAATCTTGATTTATTAATTGGTACTTTAACAATTCTTTCTTCAATAGCGGTTGGTTCGTTTACCACTTACAAAGTTCTCAACTCTCTTTTTAAAAGAGAACAGATTTTCTTTAAGAACTTACAAAGAAAAATCAAAGTATTTTATCCACCTTATGAAAACAATAAGGAGATGGAAGTCGAATTTGAAGAGATTCAAAATAATCGTTTTTTGAAAAACACGTAGTGGCGTGGCACAGCTAAAACAGTGCATTAGGTTTTCTGTTTTTTTAGCGAAGACAGCGCAACTACAAGCCCTTTCTATTCCACCATTTTAGGCGTGTCACGCCAGTACTGATGCTATATTAGTATTAAGCAGTTGTACAACGAGAAAAGTTAATGTCTGAGGATGAATACCTTCAAGGAGTTATTAATAAATACACTGTAGATGCCAGCTCATCTGAAGCCGCCGCCAACTCCATTTATGGAGTTATTTATAGTTGGGCAAATGGTTGTCTGAATGACGCGAAATTCTCTGGTTCTTTAGCAAAAGGAACGGCTGTTTCGTTGGGTACAGACGCTGATGTTTTCTTGTCCCTTAGTTCTACAACTCTTGGTACACTCTCTCAGATATATAATTCACTCTACAACGCTGTAACCGATGCAGGATATACGGCTAGAAAGCAGAATGTTTCAATTGGTGTAAATATTGGCAAATACAAAATTGACCTCGTTCCAGGGCGTCGGCAGTCGCAGTATGGAAATGACCATAGTCTTTATAAAAACAAGACTAATTCCTGGACAAAAACAAATATAGATATACACATTTATACCGTAAGAAATTCAAATCGTATCGATGAGATTAAACTCACCAAAATATGGCGCGAACTGCATAGGCTAGACTTCCCATCTTTTTATCTTGAGCTAGCAGTCATTGATTGCCTTTACGGATGCAGATATGGGCAGCTAGCATCTAACTTTTTCAGCGTACTCTCGTTTCTACAAGATAAGTTGCAAAATAGAAGATATGTAGACCCTGCGAATAGCAATAACATCATCTCTGATGATTTAAGCGCTTATGAAAAACAGCTTATAGCTGCTCAAGCACAAACTTCGATAAATAAGCAATATTGGCGAGAAATAGTTTGGTAGCCAGCTCCCGTGATATTTTAGCGTTGAGTAGCAATGGACACTGTTGATGAATTCGTAAAATACTTATGCAATTATGCGGGATTTATCTTGGGGTGTATAGTCGCTACTTTTACTTACTCGCTCGGCGTATAACCAATATCCAATTTTTCCATCGCCTTGCGCTTAGTCTCTTCCCCACGCCGATCATACTTCCCCGTAGTTACAGGGGATGCATGTCCGGCTAATTTCTGCACCGTCACAATATCTACCCCCGCATCCAACAAATCTGAACAAAACGTCCTCCTAAAATCGTGGGGGCTAAATTGCTCAACCGAGGCTGATAATGCACGTTTTCTTAAAATCATCAACACCGCTTGGGGGGTCATGCGCTTGAAATCTTCTATAAATCCCCCTTTGCGAATCGGATGCAATAAAGGTCCCGGTCTTTTCCCACGCACAACAAGCCATGAAAAGACCACCGCGATCGCACTAATCGGCATATATACCGTTCTATCTTTTTCACCCTTCCCACCAACAATCTCCAACGCCCCGGTTGCAGCATCAAAATCTTTCAAGTTTAAATCAACTACCTCCGCCCTTCTTAACCCACACCGTAGTATCGCAATTAACGCCGCATCCCGCACCCCAAGCGGCGATTTATCATCTTGACATGCCGCCAATAGTGCTGTTATTTCAGGTTGTTTTAGTTGTCTGCCCCGTTGCTTTTTACTCGCTTTTATGCTGCGTAAATCTACAGCCTTCTGGTAATCTTGTGCCTGAATTAAATCCAACTTAAAAGCTTCAAGCAACACCCTCCTCAACGCACATAACATCTTATTTGCCGTCGCCGGGGCGTGTTTTTTCATCAGCGCAGACCGCACAGCAGCTGTATGTTGATACCTTAATGCCGCCCAGTCGAGAGTCATTGCATCGCACGCACCGTTGGTTAAAAGATAAGCGATCGCATTTAAAGCCTGTTCCATAGTGGGCCTAGACCCAGGAGCAAGGCTATCGAGATACACCGCCGCTGGGTGTAGCGTCAGTGGCAATGGCTCGCTTAGAACTAGCGCCTGAACTAGGGGTGAACGCATTTATTTATCAGAAGTGGCATTCTAGTAAACTATTTTAGATCGCGCAGTGCATAAAATTATTATTAGTCAAGGGTTATGACGCATTTATTTATAATGAGTGGTATTCTCACGCCTTCAAAGGTGGTATAGTCCATCTGAGGCATTCTATGAGTGTTTGCTGGAATTGGTATGGGTACATTGACTCTGGTGTGGCGTTGCGAATGATGACATTGGCAGGTTCTTCAGTGGGCTGAAGGGATGCTTTCTTGGGGTGGTTTCACCTATTGGAGCGTACGGGAGCATCTTGAAGGTGCATATAGCTTATGTCAACAACAAGCATCATTCATCCTCTCCACTTCCAAATTATTCAGAGAATTGGTACAACATGGTATTTCAAATATGGAAGTGTTTTCTACAATCGCACTGATAAATCTTTACCCGAAAGTAACCGGGAAAGGTTATTTGGGATAACTAAAAATAAAATTGTGATTGAACTGTTCCGCATCAATGGCGGTAACTCTGGTTATTATCTTGCAAATCTTCGAGATAAAAAGTATTACTACTGTGGTGATAACTGGGAAGATATTAAAGCTAAGTTACAGGAGTTAGGGATTGGCACAGATGAACCAAATAATTATTCTGTGCAATATTTTGCACCTCAACTTCTACTCTAGAGCGTAATACCAGCTTGCTTTGCTCCCTATTGTAAATTAGGATGCGATCGCGGTTCTCTTTTGGGGGTGCTGATCGCCCAGAAGTGAAAACACGCGCGATCCCTCGAATGGTGAACTACTTGGAAGGAAGCTGACCCAGGCTCGGAAAGCTTGCGGTAACGATCTGGATTGACCTATTGCTACACAATATTGACTGCGCCAAAACGCTTTTGGTGCTGACCTAGACGCTGGTGGTGAAGGCATCTTTACAGGAAGCGACGCAGTAAAAGATAAAGTGATTACTACAGGCGATCTACTTTTCGGCTCTACAGTAACAAGTCTTTTCGCTTTTTCTAACAATTTCCTGAATAACTCCGGTCAAATCGTTTTTCATGCCCAAAAAAGCAGATGGCTTTATAGTCATTGCCCGTGCTGAACCAGCGTCTGAACCTCCCACTGCTATTCCTAAAACCAACTTCTGTATTAGCTTTAGTAGTATTTGGTATTTTAGGTATTGGTTTTAGGAAGTGTAAAAAGCGATCGCACTCTCATTGTTAATAGCGCTTTGCGTACTCTCATTACCGCCTACCTTTTTTCTCACTAGAAAAGGGAGCCTACTACATCTAGCTCAGTAATTCCACCACAATCGGTAAGACGAGTGCTTTGCCCTGTTTTTCGAGCGATCGCACATTACATCGCCCACAGGTCCCGATGGCCGGGGTTTATGGTGGGCTGCTCTACCACCGCGACCAACAGTTGATGAAGTGGAACAACGAAAAAAACCCCAAGAACAGGCTTGCCTGAGTTGTTGAAATCTGTGGAGTACAAACTGACGTATGCGGAAAAAGAACATTTGAATGCGATCAGCAGCCTGGAACATAAGAGAGCGAACAGCCCAATGCCCTAAAACAACCATAAGCCTCCTGAACAACTCCACGGGGGTTTTGGTTTTGAGAACGAATCAGAGTTTTGCACCCCTTCAGACGGACTTTCAATTAATCATATCAAGTCCGCTTAATTAGTTATAATTCCCACATAATAGCAAAAACCATGAAACTCTCTTTTCCCCTGCTAGAAAGCCCCCTGCAAGAGTGCGGCCTAAATGATAAGTCTTTAACCGGACACGATATCAATGGTATTTTCGACTTACCAACGTTGGTGATATAACGAAGAAAGGAAACAATACGGTAGTATCTGAATAACCTAAGTTTTGTTGGACAAAGGCGGATTCATGTTCCAAGAGATTACTGCTCAAATTGCTTTTTCTGACTCATTTCCATATTTAGTTACAGCCTTAGGCATTACTAGCACAGCGGGAATATTCGGTTTAAGGTGGTGGAAACAAAAGAACACTTACAAATCTCTACAGGTCTTTCCCTCTCCTAAGAGACACTGGCTATTAGGAAATATTCCTCAAGTATTAGCAGCAGTCAAAGAGAAGAAATTCTTCCAATTATTATTTGATTGGAGCCAGCAGCTAGGGCCAATGTATGTTTACTGGGCTGGCCAGCCAGTTCTCGTTTTGAGTAAGCCAAAAGTTATCGAAGACACTATTGTTAATGGCATGAGAGACGGTAGCCTAATTAGGTCACAGCGAGCTAGCAAAGCTTGGAACGACATTAGTGGGCCCATTCTTTTAGGTCAAAACGGAAATGAGTGGCAGTACAGACGCAAGGCTTGGAACCCTGAATTTAGTTCTAGCGGTCTCTCCAAATATGTGGAAATTATTAGCCAAGCTTGCGAACAAATAATTGAGAAAATTCAGTCAGCTGCCTCACCAGAAGTTCAGGTAGATCCTCTGTTTGTAGAACTAACAATGAGGGTGATTTCCTCTCTTGTACTGGGCATTTCTGTGGATAGAAACATTGCTAGTCATGAAGGACAACCCCTTGATGTTCTCAAGGTGTACGAGGCGATGTCTATTGTAGGCTATCGGTTCCTACGGGTAGCTACTGGCGAGAAGATATGGATGAAATATCTGCCAACTAAGAACTCACGAGATTATTGGGCAGCAAGGCGATATTTAGAGGAGTTTATTACTCCCCGTGTAGACTTAGCTTTACAGATGAGAGAACAAAATCAGACCGATTTACCACAGGTAAGTCCTTTGTTCCAGGAATCAATGTTAGTGAAAATAGCTGCCAAAGAACCAAAATACAATCGGGAAACACTGATAGCAGAAGTTATTGAACTTTTAATAGCTGGTACTGATACCACGGCTCATACTTTATCTTTTGCAATAGCAGAGTTGACCTTAAATCCAAGGGTTTTTCAGCAGGCACAAGCCGTTGTTGACCAAGCTTGGGAAAGTCAAGGCAGTATTAATGGAGAAAGCCTTAAGGATTTGAATTACATCCGCGCTATTATCAAGGAAACTTTGCGCCTTTATTCAGTCGCCTCTGGCTCGACTTCATTGGAGGCTCAACGTGACACTGTTATCGAGGGTACGGTTATTCCTCGTGGCACGAAAATATTCTGGTCAATGCTTGCTGCTGGACGAGATCCAGAAGTCTATTCGCATCCCGATGAATTTCTGCCAGAGCGTTGGTTAGAGAAGAGTAAGGAAAATAGTCAACTGCCAATGATAGACTTTGGCTCAGGTTCTCATCGTTGCTTGGGAGAGCATTTGTCAATGCTGGAAGGAACGATGATGCTGGCACTACTGCTCCGCTACTTTGAGTGGGAGTTGGTCAACGGTCGATCATCTCTGGAACAGTTACAGCAGAACCTTTTGATTTATCCGCCCGATCGAATGCCGGTGCGCTTTCGGTCGAGAAAGTAGGGATAATACCGTTTCACTTTAATAAAAATTTAGCTTATAAAAGTAGTCAAACAATTTATCAAATAAAACATGGATTATTGTCAAATCCTCCGCGTTCAGCAACTAAAACGTCCGGATATTCCCATGTTTATCCTCTAGCTGTTTGGCGCTCGGCGCGGCGTAGCCTTTGCCATTGCTTGTGACAGTCGTTTTTTTTTTAAGTTTGACGCACTGTTTCGTCTGAAATCGAATCTACCATATCGATACTGACCAAATGATCTGCCAACAGTTGCACCCAAATCGCGCGTGCCCAACATACAGGTGATTCTGAACAAGCTGTGGGAATTCCTTTATGCTTCTTGTCTTCCGTCAAGAGGAGCGGGGTTTGGGTGGTGATGGGCGAAAGCTTTTAATAAAGTCTAGACCGCTTGCATAAACCTACTCATAATTACGTTAACAAAAGCATATGTGGATAAATTTCCCACAGATATACCCCTAACACCAAACGTGAGAGTGTTTTAATCAAACAGTTCGGCTGGCAGAATCGCAAAGCGAGACTGATCTGGACCTGCTGCTGGGCGGGCAAACACGGCTTGGTTGCGGATTGCCAGGATTTTATCTTCATCGCGGATCAACGACGGAGTAAACGAAGAACGCACTTTAATTAGGTCTAGTACATCCACCTTTCCTGGTTTACCTTGATAAAATGCTTCCTCAGCAGCTTTTCTGACAGCATTGGCAATTTCCGCTCCTGTGCAAAGTCGGTAATCCCTGAGCAAAATTCGCCATTGCTCATCCGACCAAGGTGATTTGTCTGGATTTTGAAACTCTGGGAAATATTTGGATAGGTGCAAGTTAAAAATCTCATACATCGCCCCCTCATGAGGCAAATCGATAAAGAAAATATCGTCAAATCTTCGGATCAGCTCCGGTGGCAGCATCCCTAACCTATTCACTGTTGCCATCATGTAAACTTGTGATTGATGCTCTTCCATCCAAGTTAAAAGCTTTCCAGAGAGCCGTCGTGCCACACCACCATCAGCGTCGGAGTCCCACCCAGCAAAGCCCTTATCAAAATCATCAAAGTAGAAAATAACAGGAGCAAGGCTCTGGGCTAGTTCTAGTAAAAACCGGAGGTTTCGCTCTGACTCATAAGCAGTAGCACCGCGCAGCCCACCCCAGTCAGCCGCCAAAAGCGGTACTCCCATCTTCTTAGCGGCAAGTTTGGCACTCAAACTTTTACCGGTTCCTGGCGGTCCCCAGAGGATCATACCTTTAGGAAACTTTAACCCGTACTTTTCAGCTTCCGGGTCTAGCAATGCTGTCACCCTGTCGAGCGTCTCGTCGAGCAAGTCCAAACCCCCAGAAGAAGGCACATCCGGCTCGTTCAGATATTCCAACCCCCGCCCCCGCAGCTTGAAAACTTTGTGTTCTAGCACAACGAGTGCCAGTTCCTCAATTGTGAGAGCATTCGTCAGATTACGCTCTAATACCAGCCCAATCTCTCCCAAAGGTAATCCCTGGCAAGCCCGAACAAGGAGAGCCATCGCCAGTGGATCGTCTTTTCCTTCTGCAACGCCGGAATTTCTGCTGACAAAATCTGCAACTGTGTCGCGTACTTGTTCCCGCCCAGGCAGTGGGTTGGAGAGAATAGGAATTAAGGCTTGCAAATTCAAAGGTAGCTGGACATAATTTTCCAGTAAAACCCAGAACTGCTGGCTTGTTGCCCAAGACGCTTGGTAGAAAGCGTTCATCAATTGATAAGAACGTCGTTCACTGACCTGACCAATGTTGTCAAACTCTAGCACCCCCTCTAACAGGAAAATCCCTGCCTGCTTGTTCTCCAATAAAAACTGCGGTACATCCTTATTTGGGGCAATATCCGTAGGGAGCAAGATGCACTTATTTTGTCCTGAACGCTCCACCACCTGCTGAAGACAGGAATAACCGGGATTCCAGTAATAAACGGGCATTGAACGCTCTGCACCCCATTTGTAGAACTGGTTTAATATGCTTGCCCTATCAGTCGAATGATACTCCAAACCAACTATTGGAGTGCCTTTCGCGGCTAAGGCTGACCAATCTTTTATCAAGCGCATACACTAACTACCCTAAGAATATTAAGTAAATATTTTTATTTTTGTTTGAAACCTAATAACTTTGATAACAATCCCCAGTCAAGATTTAACTCTTTCTCAAGTTGTATAAATACATTCATAGCAGTAGAGGCAATTTATTTTTGGGTAGCGATCGCAGCAAAAAGTGCAATCTTCTTACATCTAAATTTCATTCATTAAATGAATTTAATTGCCACGGCAAACGTGGCAGAACCAAAAATGCCGCTAACGCGGCTATGAGCATGAAGTCAATAAATTAAAAAAAAGGAACTTCATGACTACCGCTAAAACTCGCACTAATACGGCTCGGAACGGAAACGGAAATGGTGCTGCCAGCACAAAAGCGACGGTATCAACCTCAATTGCTACAGCAAGAGGCAACGTCGAAGACCAAGCGATCGCATTACTCAAAGAACTTCGCAACGCAGTCTTCAAAGAATTTGGAGTCAAACTCCAAGTTCGCAACCAGCGAATCGCCACCAAAGTAGGTCACGCAAGCCGAGAGAAAATCGGACTTGACATCGCAGCCCAAGTCAAAAAGAAAAACGGGAAAAAGTTGGACTGGAACCGCTGGAACAACAAAGTATTTGTCCGGCTCTTCGGAACGCCAGACGCTCTCAAACATCCTACAGAAGTCGTAGCACTCGCCCTAGCGATGCTATACGACACTATCGATTTGACTCCCGAACAGGCAATTGCTGACCTGGTGGAATTTAATCGTCAGAGTTTAGAAAAGCGTAACTCATTCAACAACAATAAGCAAGAGGATGAGGACGATGCAGACCTCGATGACCTGGAAGACCTCGATGATGAGGAGGACGACGACGACTCCCAAGAGGAGTTCGATGATGAAGATGAGGACGACGAAGAAGAAGGCGATTCCTTAGAGTAAAATTGCAAACTGCCTGATTAACTAAAAAATGCTCTGCCCCCAAAGCAGAGTATTTTTTTTCTTTGAAGATTCAAGTTGAATTTAATTAAATAAGCAGCGATTGCTGCTAATACGTGAAAGTTTAAAACTTTGAATTTAACTGGATAATCAGCTACCGCTGTAAATGCCTGTGAACCGCTACAAAGGACACAGCGAAGCGAGTAAAGTTCAATTTTGAACTAACTGTAAATGCAGCTATTGCTGCTTTCCACATGATATCAACTGTTAAAAATGGAGAAAATGTAATGATACGTAAGTCTCAAGTTCAAGCCCAACCCAAAGCTAAAGCATTAGACCGCGTAATCCCATATGCGGAAAAATTACGTCTTATGACTTTGGAAGTCTTACGGGAAGAAAGCGGACGTGAACTGGAAAGCGTAGCCCAATGGAGCGGTGAAGAATTCGACTGGAAAGTTCATAATACTGAATTCCGTGAAGACTACAAAGAAACACCCTTGAGCGAGCTTATTCAGAAAGCAAAGTTATTGTACGGATTGGCAGACCTAGATGCCATCAAAGTACGTCGTAAGCTGCACAAACAGCAGCGTGCTGAAAGAATATCAGCCAAATCTGCCTAAATATGCATTGCCGTCACCATTGGACGGCAACCCCGCGACCCTAACCGTAGCGGGGTAATTTTTTTTCGGGGTTTGGGGCAATGTAAGATTTATGCAAACTAACTGTATTGTAGTAACTCAGGATTCACTTTTTGCAATCCAATACATCGCTACTCATGCCTGTACAACCAAGCTAACAATTCGCTTCATCACCTGCATAACTTCGTACAACTCATTTTCTCTTGGGTTGGAGAGAGTAAACTTGTTTGATAAAGCATAGGAGCGCGTCTGCTGATTCAGCTTGATAAAAATATAGTCTTCACCAGTCGTTATCATTCCAAAAATAAGGCGCATTTCCAAGTTAGGGTTTGCCATCATGTAAGCTAAAGTTTGTGGGAGAGCCTGCATAACGCTCAAACCATAACGCTTCGATTCAATTAACACCACCCAGAGTCTATTTTGCACAACCAAAGTATCAATGAATCCTTCTAATACGAGTTCTTCTTCGCCTCCATTTTCAATTTCAACCTTCACCAATTGCTCACTCTGAATCTTAAAAGGAGGATCGCACAAACCCATTAATTCCAGTAGTGGAGATAGCATAATAATATTGACAGTACCTTCTGTGATTGAACCGTCTGCGGCATAATAGAGGTAGCGATTTTTCAGGCGATTCAAAGATGCTTTTTCGCTATCTGTGAGTTCGGGTAAATCGTCAAACCATTCTGTGAAAAATTCGCTCTCGGCAGTCTGGCTTAAATTGAACTTGGCGTGCGCCTCATTCAGGTTAGTAATCGCTTTGGTAATCCCAACTGTTTGAACCATAAGTTATTAGCTCTCCATCTTTAATAGTAGATCGTATTATCTGAGCAAATACACGGTTTCTCAACGACAAGGTTGACCGTCCATGATTTGCACGCATATTTTATAGCGCGATGGCGCTTCGCGCCCGCCATAGGCATCGCTCTCGGTCGATAAATTTTAGGATGAAACAAAAGCGCTCAAGAGTGACAATTGTCACTCAAGGGCGTTTTTCCTTTTTAAAGTAACTATCGCGCTCGAAGAGAACGGGCAAAATCTAATACTTCCTGCTTACGTTCTTCAGACAAATGGTTAATCACAGCATAAATCTGTTCCGAGACTGGTAACCAACTCTTAGTTTTAGCTTTCCAGATAACTATAAATTGCTCAGATGATAGAGTACAAATAGCTAAAGTTTCTCCTTCTTCATTAGTAAACTCTACTTCATAAGTATTATCGTCATAACATTCTACAATCGCCCCTCGGACTCCGGCACGCAGGTTATATAAAGGCAAATTTACTAACAATTCAATCACATCAAACAGTTCTGGATAAGTCATTTTCGCCTCCGAACATAAAGCGTTACTAATCTAGCTGCATCGCTATCGAGTTCTACTATCCAACCTGTACGAACAATTTATCGCTGCCCTTGGGTTCCCGTAATATCCAAATCTACAGTGTAGCGTTGTCCATGCTCGTCGGCACGCCCCTTCAAGGCTTCAGCATCTAGGGCTTGAGTCGAAATTTGTTCTAGCAGAAGTTGATAGTTATCTATGGTAAAACCTAAATCACGCTGAAAAATTACCGCCTTGTCAGCACCTACGGGGTTATCTCTGTTGAGAGCGTAATCCGTCAGCTTGCGCTTATCTATAACAATGCGACTAACAATATCTCCCAGCTTCATCCTTGTTTACCTTCGATTTTAGCTAAAGCTCATCAAATGCCCCATTCTTCTTACTTTTTTGCATATTTCACGCGAGCGATCGCTCTCGGGCGATAAATTTTAGGATGAAACAAAAGCGCGAGAGTGACAATTGTCACCTATTTCCGGCAGGAGGCTCCCACTGTACCTGTACTCACACAGGTGTAGGTAGTTTACTCTTGACGTTATAACTACTCCTCTTTCTTAAATTGGCGCTTTTCTGGGGGTTGCACCCAAATCGTGCAAAAGCCTCCTGTGGCTGGTCTTCCAGCAATTTTCAAAGTAACACCCAGGCGCTTTACATCTTTGGTGCAGTCCAAATTGTCCAGGGAGCCGGAGTTCCACTTTATCAGATTGCGGGCAAACTTCCCTTCTTTACTCTGCGCCCAGCGCAAGGCTTCAGCTTCCTCTACTGTGAGGCGGCGCTCTTTGGTCAGTCCCCCGCCCATCCAGGGAGGAACCGTTATCCCCAACAATACACCGATTCCCACACAAGAGAGCAACACCGCCATTGCCGGTATCAAAGAAGTAAAAAATCGTCGCCCTTCTTTCCTTTCCGCTTGCCGAATTAAATCCCCGGCTGCTTTAGCGATCGCACTTTTCTGCTGCTCAATAGTAACTTGCTCCACCAAATCCAGACTACGCTTAATCTCAGAAGTCCATCCCTTAAACAGACGCTCTAGCGCCAGAGGAGATTCCTCCAACAACACTTCCAAACGCCCAGTAGCTAGCAAGACTAGAAAAATTGGATCATCCGGTTCCAACCCTGTCTTAACTACCAAATCCAACACCCTACGCCGGAATTCCTCAGTTTTTCCTTCCAAAACCACATCCAACAAATTTTGGGTTTTGGCATTTTTGAAAAAGGTCACAGTCGGTTCTCCTTCCCTTCTCCTGTCGGAGACACTTCGTGGTTTTCATGCGCTACGCGCTGTACGGGACGCTGCGCGAACGGAGACGCACTCGCGTTCGCTCCAAGTCAAAAGTCATGCATTTAAAAGGCAAAAGAGAGAATTGGTCTGGGAGCCGAAAATTAATCTCTGGTAAGAAATATAAAGATTTTTTTCGAGGCGCATAGCGACCAAAAGAAAAGGTGAGCGTAAAATCCCCAGACCGCCACGCACAGCGAACGGCGCTACGCGTTTTAATTATGGGGATTCTACGACTACTTTTTACTTGTTAAGGTAGCAAACCCGTATTTTTAAACTGTGCATAAGCGGACTTGAGAAAATTATGAATTCGCTGTTTCGACACAATCCCAAATTCATCAGAATCCCGCGCTTGGGCAAACGTTATTCGCTTCTCATCTACCATATTCCTTTCCCGGTAGCTAAATTTGGGGAAGTCAATTACCTGCACCGAATACTTATTAATAGTATTGTTCACTTCCTCCATCCCCTCGACATGAGACCAATCGTCACATAATCCCAAATTCCGCACCAAAACGTGGGGCATTTTGTCACCAAAATCCTTCACGGACTTTAAGAACAACTGCACGCTGTCATAACCACCGGTGCAGACAAACCACTTACAGAAAGTTAGAGAATGCTGCTTTCCTAACTCAATCAGTCCATTCTTGTTTATCCAATCGGACACTGGCTCATATACCTGAGCAGGTAAGTTTACAATCACGGACTTAGACATAGCCAACTCGAAAATTTTATCCGCTTTGTCAGCTCTCTTTTCATCCTCACTAAATACAGCTTCAAAGCAATCTGAGTAAATCCCAGCCACATCTGGATTGGAACGGTCAGCTTCCACTGCAACAATTGGCAGTGAATTATCCAAACAATATTGCAGCATGGTTCGAGCAACCAGAGATTTGCCTACACCCCCCTTTTCGCCATCCACCAAATGAATTATTGTCCTCTGCTTTGCTTGTAGGGGTTTGTGTCCAACATCCTGTTTTTCTGGAGTTGAAGTATTATCCAAATTTTCAGCTTCAAGTTGTGCATCTTGAGTTGAAGTATTGTCCAGTTTTTCAGTTTCAAGTTGTGCATCTTGAATTGAAGTATTGTCCAAATTTTCAGCTTCAATTTTTGTATCTTGAGTTGAAGTATTGTCCAGTTTTTCAGTTTCAATTTTTGTATCTTGAGTTGAAGTATTGTCCAGTTTTTCAGTTTCAATTTTTGTATCTTGAGTTGAAATAGTGTCCAAAGTCTGGTCTTCAACCTGAATATTTCCTATTTCTTCAAAAATTGCCTCTTTCTTCTTTCTTCCTCTTAAAGCCATATTCTTCTTTCTCCTTAACTTTTCCAACCGTTGTCATCCCAATCACCATCGCCAGTGGCTCGTTCTAGCTCCGATACCAATAACGAATTCTCCCTTGTTTCCTCTTTCAACTTCTTTGAAGGCAAAGAAGAAGATTCGGCTCCTTGTCCCGAATTTGTACTTCTAAAAACTGGCGATATCGAACTTGGGGAAACTAAAGAGTTAGGAGGAGTAACCCGCTCCAAACCAAAAGTTGAGCAAAGATAATCCGCCTGTCGCATCAGGGCATACACTGCATCTCTTGCCATCTGTTTTTTGTCTGCTTCAGATAAATCGGGATGCTTTAAACAAGCTAGTGGCAACCAAAACGCCCGCAAAGAATGCAACATCATATCGGTTGTCCGCATTACCACATTGTTTTTGAGATAAGCCAACAACACTGCATCCAAAGTGTGGGATTCTGGCTGATACCGCCAACAAAAATGCGCCTGCTTTATTCTCTCAGCCATAATTTTTTACCTTTTATGCCGCTCCCTCTTCATCTCTATCGGGCAATGTGTTAACTAAACTAGAGAAGTACAAAAACATTCCATACACATCAGCCAGTCGATTCCCCAACCCAAAAGTGTCTAGGGTTTTGGGAATAACCAATTCAGCATTCCAAAATAAAGGAATCCTGTCATAATGTTCGTTAAGTTCCTTTCTTAAGTAATCCGCAGTACCCCCGCAAAAAACAATTTCTTCCACATCCAAAGGGAGGGTTTCATCCAACCAACTGATGAGGATTTTGGCGTATTCAGGACGAGATGATTTAATAGCAGCCACAATTTGTTGAACATCAGCGGCTCGTAACTCTCTAGTCGTGCTTCTGGGTAAACGCAACAACGCTGCCGATCTAACCTCGTCACCTGCTTCCACAATTGCTGGGGTCAGACGCTTGGGGCTAAGTCCAGAAGTCTTGCTCATCACTTTCTCTAGCATCCTAATAAAGCCCAGGTCAGAAGTTTTCCCCTCACCTATGACCCCGCGATGGGAAACTAGAACACTAGCATTGCGATAGCCAATCATCGCTATGGCACAAACCCTAGTTTTGAGAACTTCTCCTACTTTCTTGCGATGCACCAGATAAATTCCACCCCCTTCTGGCTTGCAGTTGAAGGCTTTTAGGGACACACTCATTCGTCCTGTGGGAGTCTGATATCCAGCCAGCGACGATCGCAGCATCTTTTCAAAGCGATCTCTATCTTCGTATTCTCCGGGGGGCAATAAAACTGCGATCGCTACTCCTAATCGCGAACCCAGCCCAAGCTTCTCTTTAATCACCCAAATTGCTGCTAAGGTTTTGTAGATAGCTCGCTCGTATTTCAATTCCGATAAACCCGCATTGGCATAGAAGCGAGATTGAGCCAGATACCCTACGGCTCTATATTGCTCACCTACCGCTACCCAAGCTACATTCTCTGGATCTGAAGATCCTAATTTACCACCCTCGTACTCCAAGATAGATTCACGAGCTAAAACTGCTACCTCCGGTTCCATGCACAGCAACCGCGCTTTGTGATCTAAAGACGTGGCGTAAACAATTTTGGTAGCGGAGCCTCCAAAATCCAAAGCCAGAGTCAGCAGTGCTACTTTTTTCTGCTGAGTATTCGTACTCATTAATTTTCCAAGATTTTATAAGACATTTGACGCAATTTACAAGCTTGTGCTTAGAGAATCTCTGCATTTTTTAGGCAAATAGAAGATTTAAAAAGACACAATATTTAGCCTTAACAATTCTCCGAGTCCTAAAATTGCTTGCTTGTTCTTCTCTTATCTTCTTAACTCATTTTAATTACTTCTGAATTCAGACAAAAGATAGAAGTTATTTCTGTGCCTAAAGGCAGACTAATTGAGCAGATTATTCGTGTTTTTCCATTTGAGCAAGCCATATTTTATTTATATGTTTTTCAACGTATTTAGGAGGTTTATAAAACATAAATAATGGTTAGATTCGCCTTATTGACTAATTAAATACGCATTAATTACGCCTTACTTTCGCATTGTCGAAAATCATATTTTTACAAATTTTTTCGTGAGATTATTTCTCCAGTGGGAAGATGAAGAACACTCAACTGGAATAAGCTAACAGTAAGCACCAAAAGTTAAACTTACACTTCGCCTTATGGAAACTAGATCAATATTTACCTTTACGAAGAATGGCGACCACCGCACTACCAGAAAATTATGAATATTTGTTCGCGGCACTTTGTAAGAGCGATCGCCCAGAGTCTTCCGCGACGAGTTCGTTCAAAAAGACTGGGGGCTAGAGCGATCGCTCAATAAAAGAAGCGAAAAATTCTCCTTCTTCTTCAGCAGCGGCAAGCGAAGCGCGAGGGCGTCAAAGTTACAAATAAAAAAACTCAATCTTGAGCTATGAAAATTAAATGTCCCCAATGCAACAGCACGAAGACTCGTAAGCTTAAAGCTATTTATGAAGAGGAAATTGCCGATACCCAAGCTACCGGAAGTTACAAAGGTATCCATTTTGGTAGACACGGCATCAGCAGCGAATCTGGCAACTTTAGCAGTGGAGGTCGAATAGAAACACGACTAGCCCAACGAGTGGCTCCTCCTTTGCCTAAAAATGTCGGGAAAGTTTACGAGCAGTGGGCACTTGTCATCGCTGTTGCGATCGCGGGGATTTTAATAAAAGCAATTTGGTCAATGTTCACAGTGGCGATTGGCTTTTTTCCTCTAGAAGCTTGGGTGCAAATTCTTAGCCTAGCAGCAGTACCACTGATTATTATTTTGGTTGCCGCTACTTGCTTGTTGCTTTGGAAAAGAAATCGGGTCAATGCTCGCTACAAAAAAGAGGTCTATTTGCCTGCCCTAACTAAGTGGGAGCGTCAAGCCCGGTGCTATCGATGCGGGCATATCTTTGATAGCACCTCGGTAGATTAAAAAAGCGATTACAAGTAGCTGACATCAACACGACTCATTTGCTTTCTTGAAGAGCCGCCACAGCACACCTGCCCTCTTGGGCTGTCAAAAACTTTTTTATTCTCATAACTTAAAAACCTTAACAATGCCAAAGAAAACACAGCAAAGTGCCAAATCGCCTCTCACCAGTGGCAACATTCCCGTCCACTTCAATGCTTCGGATTATCAAAAAGTGAAAGCCAAATCCAAAGAAGCAGGTTACAACTTAAGCGAATATATACGAAGATGCGCCTTATCTCGCCACCTTCCCCCTATCATCACAGACATTTCTATCGACACCTACAGGGAATTAGGACGCATTGGTGCTGACCTGAAGAAACTAACCGCCACGCTACAAGATTCGGTAGCTTCATGTCAACAGGACATCCCTATAGACCTTAACCTCCTGCACCAACTCCAGTCCTTGCTGATCCAGACTCGTAAAGAAATAGCGGGAATCGAGACCCAAACAAACAATTCCCAAACCAAAGCAGGCACTACAGCAGACATAGTTAAAAAACAACCAGGATGATTGGTAAGCAAATCAAGGGAACTGACTTTTACGGCTGTCTGGACTATGTGCTGGGCAAAGAAGGAGCCGAGCTAATAGGCGGCAATATGGTAGGAGAGACACCAGCTGAATTATCCCAAGAATTTCAGTTATCTGTGCAGCGTCACGAGAGGACGCGCACTAAAAAGCCCACCCGCAAAGTTGTTTATCATGCAACCTTGAGTGTGCCAGCAGAAGAAACACTGGAGAATGAAACTTGGTGCGCGATCGCAGAAAATTATTTGCAAGGTATGGGATTTGACGACAATCAGTACATCCTGGCGCGTCATACCGATACTGAACATAACCATGTTCATATTGTAGCCAGCCGTCTGAGACTGAATGGCTCCACTGTTTCTGAATGGCAGGACTACAAACGTTCTGAGGAATTAATCAGGGATTTGGAGAATAAGTACGAACTGACACCAGCATCATCAAGCTTTGAAAAAGACCGCCGCTCTCCAACCACGGGAGAACGCCGTCTCTTTTCCCGAACCGGAGAAACGAGCGTTAGAAAGAAACTGCAAGATACAATTGACCAACTGACCGAAGATAGTCCCACGATGCCGGATTTGGTTCAACAGCTAAAAGACCAAGGCATTGATGTTAAGGTGTCGCCAACACCAACCGGAGAAATGGGCATTAGCTATCAGCTAAACGGCGTCGCTTTTTCTGGCACCCACTTGGGTAAAGCATACACTTTCAAAGGATTGCAGAAATACAGGGGTGTTAGTTACAGCGAGAAAGAAGCTATCGAGAAAGCATTACGTAGCCCGACCGAGGAACAGCAGCAACAACAGGCTCAACTCGCACATCAAAACCAGATTCGGAAACGCCAGGAGGAAGAGATAAAATCCCGTACCGAAACCACCACCTCGCCTGATTACCCAAAAGCGCCAGACAGATTGGACAGCGACCAGCAACAAACCGCAAGCCCCGTCAATCAATCGCTTGAGCAACTAAAACAGCAGCAACAGGCAGCCACGACGCGGCATAAGAAGCGATCGCCTCAGGCGGGGCTTCGCCCATCGCGTCTTAAGCAACAACAGTCGGTTATCTTGGGGGACGACAATACATCAGGTTATGGAAAAAATGCTATATATGATAACATCAGCAAAGTCAAGCGTGAACAAGAGCTTTTTGACGTGACAATAGGAACCGCCTCGACTATTGGGCAGCAACGGCGACCCAAAGATGTGGATGGCGACCAACGTGAAACAAAGCTACACAAAGGGGAATCCGAGGCTGCCCAAAATCTTGACCAGCAACAACTTACTGACCAACAGCAACCCAAGGAGGCTAGAGCAACAACGAGCGTTGCACAACAGCAGCCGGATCAAGACGCACTAAAAGAACAACCATCAATGCTGGCGGAACGACACAGCAGGCTGTTGTCAGAATCAGAGTTTAATCAGCAGGCACCCTCCCAAACAAAACCAGACACGCAGCGCCAGAAACCCGACCAATTGGGGCAACCCATGAACCAAGCACAAACCCAAGAATCTGACACCCAACTTGAAGATGATGAAGTGCCTACAGCAAAGCGTGTCCGTTGGCGATCGCAGTCAAAGCAGCAAATTCTTCATAGGGCAGAGCCAATGCCTACGTCACAGTCTGACGAGATGCCCCAAATACCGGAACAACAAACGAACGACGCATCACCAGAAATCTCAGCCCCAGTGCTGCCCGACCGAAACGAGAACAACTGGCATAAGGTGCAAGAGTATTTGGTAGGCGATCGCTTGCTGCCTGAGCAAATGGTAAAACTCTTGCACGCCAAAGGTTGGATCTATGCGGACGATGAAGGTCAAACTGTATTTGTCGGGCGGACTCTTGACGGTGAACCGACCGGGGCATTTGTGCTGAATGATAGCACATTCTCTTCTATTCGCCTTGGCTTCGATGAAACAGCTGCCCCTGATGATCCGAACACAACAACGGGCTGCTTCTGGGTAGCAACCATTACCCCAATTCAAAGAGCAGTTCTTACCAGCGATCCGGTGGAAGTGCTTTCAGTAATGGCTCTTGACCCGGACTTTAATCAAACGCCAACTTTATACTTGGCTGCCGATAGCGTCAAAGCAATTCCCAAAGAATTTCTGGAGAAATTACCTAATGTCGTAGTGGGTTTGAAAGGGGATGAAGAAGGCAATGCAGTATCTGAAGAAATACTTGCTGTTTTACCCCAGGCTAGACGAATAAACCCTGGTATGGCTGGCTGGAACAAGATACTAACTGACGAAGATATAAAATCTGAGGTACAAAAGCTTCATAAAAAGCAGACATGCGACCAAGGCTTAGATATTGATTGATGCTCCGAAGTGACTAAATGGGAGTCACTAGCTCTTTTCACCGCTCCTAAACAATTGAACAAAGTTGCACTTGTTCAATTGTTTAGGAGCGCAATGTTTACATTCTTAGACTCATGTCTTTCACTACACAAAATGGCTCAAAGGTGGAGAAGGTTTACCATACCAAAGTCAAACTCACCAAGTCAATGAAGGTCTTTCAAAAGCCGAAACCCAAAGTAAGATTGTTGCCCTTTATATATACTAAAATTGAGGTTATCATCTTGGCTTGATTTGTGAACACTCTTTAGCATATTGACCCCGTGTGTTACCACTAGGACACAAAAAGTCGAAACTTGAAGAAGAAATTTCAATTTGTGGGTATAATCCTTTTGCTTGCTGATAATATTGAAGGGCTTTATCAATATATTTGTTTTGGTTTTGAGCAATTACTTTTATGTCATTATCTTTTAAGGTTTTTTGCTCTTGATTGAGTTCTTCTGGTGAATTGTACGCAGGGTCTTGCTTGATTGCTGTATTAATAGCATCGAAGGCTTCGTTCTTTTTTCTAGCCTTCAAAGCTTTGATATCTGCTGCTTCTTTACTTTTTCCCTCTTGTATTACTAGTTTGGCAGCTTTCACCCCTTCTATTAATAGTTGAGCAGTATCCGCAAGATTTAGGGCATACAAGCGCTGTGCTTCTTGTTCGGGTTTAATTCCTGAATTAGCAAAAGCTGGGTCTTCTTGAGCGATCACTTTTTCAAAAGCCGCTGCTGCTTCTTCGAGTTTACCCTGCTTTGCTGCTGTCAATCCTTGTGCTAATTGCTGAGAAGCCTCAAATAGATTTTTTGCGTGTTCCTCTGGTTTAAAGTCTAAAGTTTGACCTTGTTGTTGAGCTTCTTTGAATTTAGCGATCGCTCCTTCAGTATTTCCTTTACGTGCTAAATCTCTTCCCTGCTCAATCAGCAACTTAGCATCAACTGCTGGTATCTTACACAGATTGCGAACCTCTGAAGTTATGGAAGAATTGGTGCGTAGATAGTTTCGTGCTAAAGCACAACCCCCTTCCAACAACTGATCAAAATTCAAATTCCAAAGAATCACTCGGCCATCATCACTTGCAGAAGCAAGAGTTTGACCATCAGGACTGAACTCTACATCGTAGACACCGTCTGTATGCTTTTTAATTGATCTTAATAAACTACCATCACGACCCCACAAAATCACGCTTATATCTGCACCCGCAGAAGCGATAATTTGGCTATCGGGGCTAAAAGCAACATTAGTAACTCCTTGAGTATGACCATACAGTGTGTTGATTAATTTGCCATCCCGATTCCACAGTCTGACTGTACCATCTGTACTGGAAGAGACTAGGAGTTGACCATCTGGGCTAAAAGTAACCGCTTGAAGTCTATTTTGATGTCCTACTAAATTTTTTTGAAACTCCCACGAATTGCCTTCTTTCCTCCAAAGTTTAATTATGTTGTTAAAATCAGCAGAAGCTAATAATTGACCATCAGGACTAAAACTGACACTACGAACACCATTTGTATGATCTGAAAGAGTTTGAATTTCAGTCAATGAATCACCTTTGTATTCCCAAAGGATGACTTTTTTATTAGCATCACCGGAAGCTAAAGTTTTTCCATCAGGGCTGAAACTAATGCTATAAGACTCGTTACCTATATTTTTTGAAGTAAGAAGTTTACCTTCTCGACTCCAAAGATTGATAGTTCCATCATTGCTAGCAGACGCTAATGTTTGACCATTAGGACTAAAACTAACTTGCCAAATCCATCCTCTATGTGCATCAATTGATAGCTTTTTATCCCATTTTTTGCTATTTTCATTCCAATTCCAAAGGCTAATATTGCCCTGATTTCCCTTTGGAGAATGGCTGGCTGAAGCGATTGTTTTTCCATCAGGACTAAAGCTAACACTCTTGACTTTTTCTTTGTCATGTGGCAGATATTTAAGTCTACTATCGATGTTCCAAAGCTTAACAGTTCCGTCCTCGCTAGCTGAAGCTACAGTTTGACCATCATCCGTGAAGTTTACAGCTAAAACTCCTCTGTCATGTCCTGATAACTCCAAGTTCTTTGGCTTTAATTCTTTACTTTTTGGTGGCTCGCTGTCGTAATTTGACCTCAAAAACCAAACTCTAACGCTTTTATCCGTACTTGCTGAGGCTAACAGATATTCACCAGATTGGATCTTCGGACTGAAGGATAACCCCCGAATCTTATCTGTATGCTCATCTTTATCTTTTTCAATATTATCAACAATTCCGATATATGTTCCGTCTGACTTCCAAAGCTTAATTGTAGCGTTGTCGCCACCAGTTGCTAAAAATTTTCCATCTGGACTAAAGCTTATAGCAAAAATCAGACATCTTTTCTCATTACACTGCTTGGTATCAATTGATGTTGATTTGTTATTTTTTACGTTTAATAATGTGAAAGTACCGTCCTTCGACCCTGATGCAGCTAAGATTTTTCCGTTAGGGCTGAAACTCATGTCTAAAATCCGAAAGCCTATTTTTATCGTTTTGATTAAGCTACCATCCAACGACCAAAACTTAATAGAACCATCGGTACTTGCTGATACTAAAGTTTTTCCATCTGAACTGAAAATTGCTCTATAAACTTCATTTCCATGCCCTAAAAATGTTTGGATAAGTTTGCCATCTGCCAAATTCCACAGCTTGACTGTTCCATCACTGCTTGCAGAAGCAAACATTTTGCCATCAGGACTGAAGCTAATACCACGAACAAAACGAGTATGCCCCTGAATTGTTTGCAGCAACGTTCCATCTAAACTCCACAGCTTGATAGCACCATCTTGATCTCCCGATACAACAGTCTTTCCATCTGGGCTAAAACTAACATTGTCAATTCGCTTCCCGTGACCTTTAAGGCTGTTAATTTCTTTTAGGTCATAAATTGCTCGTCCAAGAGTAGCCACAACTCTAGTTCGGGTATTGGAAGTGATGATAGCAAGTGGATTTTTTAAGGCGTTAGCTGCTTTTATACTTTCCACTAAAGCATCAACTTGTTTATTAGAATCAGAGAGACGGTTTGAGTTTTCCGCTAATTTTATGATTCCAGTGTTTTGCTTACTGTTCCAGATCCAAGCCAATGCCCCAAATAACAGAGGTACTGTTACTCCAAGTACGACTCTATTCCTCAACAAACGTTGCTTTTGTTTTTGAAGTTCTTCTTGTTCTCTTTTTCGCTCTCGTTCTTGTTCGGCTCTTTCTATTTGGCGTTCTCTTTCTTCTATTTCTTGTTTTCTTTGAATACTTTTTTCAACAAATTCCTGTGCATTTTTGTCAAAAAACACTCGAACAGGATGCTTTTTGAGCGATTCGAGAAAGATTTCTGCTTCTATCAGTTTTCCACCTGTTAGGAGATAGTCCTCAGCGCGATTTCTGGCTATCCATTCTTTCGCTTCAGCCTCAATTTTTCGCTCTATGCGGATATTGTTTCGACTCTCATTTAACCATTGACGCAACTTATCCCAATGACGAATTAGTGCTTCGTGAGCAACATCTACAACTTCCACTGGCTTTGAGCGGCTTCCTTTTTCGACTTGCTTGGAGGAGTCTCCCTTTTGAACGATTGCGCTAGTCACGAGTAACCTGACTTTTTCACTCACAAGTTTCTGGAGAACTTGCTCGACTAGTTTAGGGTTAGAATGGGAGTCTAACAAATCTTGCTTACGTACTTGTCGGCGAGTATCTTCAGTACCTTCACCAAGCTGTGTGAGTTCTAAAAAGATTTTCTGGGCTATCTGTTTTTCATCTTCTGATGATAAATCATCGTAAACTTGATTGGCTGTTTTTTCTAAGGCTCCTCGGATGCCACCCAGATTAATATAAGCTTGCACTGTTAGGCGATCGCTCTTGCGTTGGTTCCACAATGTCCATAAAGTATGTTGCAGAAGCGGTAACATTCCCGGCGACTCAGCAACATCAGCAATCATTTGAGTGACTAATTCAGGTTCAATCTCTAAACCAACTTTTTCAGCAGGTTTCTTGATCGCATCTTTTAACTCTTCTTTATTCATGGAAGAGACGATGACTTGATGGTTTTGAATCTTTTGAGCCAAATTACTGTATTCAGTACACTTGTCAAAAAAGTCCGCCCGCATGGTTATTACTAGATAGTAATTATTACTTGAAAGTTCTAAAGCACCTAGTAGACAATCAAAAAAATTCTTTCGTTCTTCATTATTCTTACAAAGAGTAAAAACTTCCTCAAACTGATCCACCATTAGCAAGACGGGCTTTTGAATAACTGTAATTAACGCTTTTAAACCAGCTGCACCTTGGGCAATAGAATTTTGAGCATGAATTAGCTGTGAACTTTTCTCAGCATCTGATACCTCTGAATTCACAAATGTTAATGCTAAACTTTGCAGGGGGTGATCTCCTGGTCGAAAGTCTTTAAACTGCCAAGTTTCGCTACCTGATAATTTGCGTCCTAACTTTAATTGATAAAGTAAACCTGCTTTCACAACACTAGACTTACCACTTCCTGATGCTCCTAACACAGCCAAGAAATTACCAGTGTCCAGTTTGTATATCAACTCGTCAATTAACTTTGTTCGCCCATAGAAGTGCTTCACGTCTTCATCATTACACTCAAAGTCTTTCAAACCCTTGTAAGGACAAATAGCTTGTTCTGATTTAGTCCCAGGTTTTTCTGTAGCTACCACGGTTATCTTGGTGAGGTTGATGACCTCACCAGAGTTGTAATAGACTGGAGTTTGGGGAAAAGAGTTGCGTTTCTGACTCAGTAAATCTATCAAACGGTAATTAGTAACCCATCCTTGTTGGGGAGGTTCCAGTCCTTCTAGCAGTATTTTAGTAAGTACACTGTGTGCTTTACCAATTTCTTGATAAGCAATCTCGAAATCACGGCAAGCAGCAATAAAGCATCTGTCTCGCACTTTTCCCTTGTTGCCCGGATTTGCCTCAGCATCAAAATTTAGCAATGCTCCACTATAGCAGCAATCTAAAATGATAATCTGCTGCGGTATCTCACTTTCTTGTAAGAGTTGCTGCAACCATCTTAGAGATAAGCCGTATTTACCATGTTCTTCATTAAAATCAGTGGTTGCTAAAAATCCTTCTCTCAAACCATTGGGTTTAACCCACCCATGTCCAGAAAAATACAGTAGCGCTGTTTCTGGCAACTGTGTGCTTTCTGGCTTAAACAGTTGGGTTATTGCTTTTTCTAGATCAACGAAATTCACTGGATTTGATGAATGAACGCGAATCGTCTTATCCTTTTTAAACCCCATTGCAGGTAGTCGCGTTACGTTAAATTCTCCGTAGTCTTCTAACAGTTTTGCGATAGCCTCCGCATCTTGTGCAGGTGTCGTTAATTTACATAGTTTAGACGAAGGCTCATAAAAATTAATACCAACTACCAATGCATCCCGGCTCATAGCACACCCCTAAGATAACTGCTGAATAGCATTATTACTTAGGTGCTACAAAATCTCAATTCAATTTTCCGGAAAGAGTAATTTAGAAATTGTGGTAATTACTGAGCTATTTACTCTTGGGAGTTGATAATGACCAAGCTTACACCGATCAAGCTAGATGACAACACGATTATCTATATCGAAGCTAGCGAAGACGTGGACTTTGCTTTAGTCGAGCCAGAAACCACTTTTGAAGAAGAGGAGGAAGAAGCACTAGTTGGTAAAGGAATGAGTCCCGTGCAAATACGGCAAAAAATGATCCAAAATTTTCAGGTAATTCACTCCACAATTCGGGCTTATACTGTTTGTTCCTTAAATGCATTTAAGCAAATTCCCATTACTAATGTAAATAAAGTTACTTTAGAATTTGGCATTGAATTAGGTGGAGAAGCAGGTATTCCTTATGTAACAAAAGGCACGGCTAAAAGTAATATGAAGATTACTGTGGAGTGTTCGTTTCCTGAAAATAAACTTGAAATAAAATAAATGCTTTCATCTCAAAGTTAGACATTTTGAGATAGTGTAGCGCATAAGAAGCCAAGCTATCTCAAAATAGAGCAAGAATAATTCATCAGTATTTATCCTGACCTCAAAGAATGGCTAAAAGTTACATTTAACAAAAGTTAACCGACTAAATTACAGAATTTTACAAAAATTTTGGCTCAATGCCAAGAGCGCCCTAGCCTCGGATAAAAAGCGGCGTTCCCGTGTAGCGATCGCAGTGACCAAACTTTAATAAAACAAGGAGACTTACAAGGAAACCGCAATCACTCAGGCTATAAATTAGCACGAAACCTACTGGGTACATCTGCCATCTTGGAAGAGCAAGGCATAGCTTACTATCCGACACCACAAAGCCTATTCCGCCAATATTGCAAACGCTGTAACCCACCTTTGGACGCAGAAGAAGCTTTATCAATTTGGCAAAGTGCCAACAGCAAACCCGCTTATCCTACCACATATAAGAGCGGAACTAGCTCGTCGCGGCTACTTGGACATAAATGCAAGCCCTTTAAATTAACGTTACACATAAAGCCAGTGAGGATACCGCAAGGAGGGTTTTAGCATCTTAAACACGGTTGTGAACTTAACCTGCCAATTACGGTTAATTTATCTCCTCTTCTGGATATAAACTAAAGTTTCGGGGGTTTTTCAGCATAAAAGAGTTACCCTCCTTGATTAAATCCCCAATGCAGATAATGGGCTTTCGCTCCCAGTAAGCTTTCACTGCTATATTGTATTCGTCTTCATTTAAATTAATGTGGATTTTCCGCAACTTATCCACAACAACACCCAGAATTGTAATGTTGCCACTTTTTACTTCGGCTAACGGTTGAACTTGTGTCACAACTCCTTGAATTTCGATATTCCCCACTACTGTAATTAGCTCGCTCAAAATATCCAACTGCGACCGATTTTCTGCATTTTCCAAAATTTCCATAACTTCGTACATTCGACGGGGGTAATCGTCGAAATCCTGGTCTAAGGGTAAATAAATCTTTAATTTATCTTCTGAGAAAGTGTCCCTAGTCCAACTAGATACTTGAGCAGGAACGCGGGTTCTCTCATGCCATCCTTTAGATTGCAAATAAGCTGCCACCTGACGGGGATCTAAACTTTTCAGGATGTCACTATCACAAACAATTGCTTTCATAATGTGCCTTTTGTCTCGATTTGCTGCATAATATTTTTAAGAGCATTGACTGTAAATAATTGTGAACGAGGCAAATAGACAGTCACGGTTTCAGTATTTTGTGTCTCTGGTTGCCCTTTTAATGACATCCAGTAGCCGCAACGCCGCATACAGAGTTCGGTTTCTGACTGATTCACCCATTCAATTAGATTGTCAGGAATTAACACTACAATCAGGATTTTGGGTACAAGAGTTTTTTGCTTTCTCAACTCATTATAGTTTTTAAGTTTGAGAGGATATCTAATAAATTCATCACTCATTACATCTATTGAAGTAGATTTAACCTGCACTTCGAGGCGAGGTGGATAAAGCGAATATTCCTGTTCTGTACCTGAAATGATGATGTCGATGCCGCCAATATCTGTGGGTCTGGATGCTATTTGGCATGAGTAACCCGCAGCTGATACAACAGCATATATATAAGCATAGCTAAATTCTTCTTTTTGGATGTTCAAATCCATTAAACTGACACTTTTGTATTAATATGTAATGTTAGTAATAGTGCTGATTAAATTTTTCAACATTATCTAATTTTACGATATATACGCGACTTTTGCTGCTTTATATTTACTGAAAAACTACGTTTTGGAAATGAAATACCTGGTAAGTAAGACTGTCGATAATTAGTTTTCGCCATTCGTTTTGCCTCTTTAATTGTCCACTGCTTATCAAAAGGTAAAGCTGGAACATCTTGAAGAGAAACTAAACAACTGTAATCACCAGTAATTTTAGCGATCGCACTAGCAATTACTTTACAGCAAGAATCTGGATGTTGCACAACTTGCTTTTCAGAAAATCGAATTACAATCCAGTTATTATCAATAAAAAATTGGTTCCGACGGCTGTCCTTGCCTTGGTCTACGCAATGATGTGGTTCTCCTGTACGTCCCTCATACGGTTCGTCAACTTCAATGTCTACACCTAAACCGGATTGCTGGTGGTAAAGGATAAAATCAGCCGAGTAACGAAAAGACGAGTCAGGGATTTGAAATTCCATACCCTGACAAACAGTTGGAAAATAACGAAGTAAATAGCGAAAAAACTGCTGTTCGCTTACCCCTTGCTGGGCATTACTGGAATTACAGGGCAATTGAATACGACCATTGAGCAAAGCTTTCAGCTTCTTCTGACGAGTTTGCAACAGTAAAGAATTCTTTTGAGTACCCGTCGCCATTTTCAAACGATGGTCGTAACGATTTTCATACTCGGACAATCGTTGTTTATACCGTGTTTTCGCCCTAGAATCGCACTTTAGCAAGTAATACCAAATCGCTATTCCACTAATTGCAGAGCAACCCAAAGCTAAAGAAAACGCAACTAATGAAAGCCCAAACAACCACTGAGTCACCACTAACACCCCCACGCTAATCAGCCAACCCTGTAGTACCCAAATATAAGCTCGTTCATAAAACTGAGGCGATCGCGACGGCACAGGAGGAATAAGCTCTGGTGTAGCACCTGAGTCTTGAATTGGTAAGGGATTTTCTACACAAAAACTGTTGACTAACATCGGGTAAAGAACCACTGGATAAAGACCATTACTCATAACTCAATCTCATAATATTTTTTTATACTTATTTAAATTATTTTGGCACGTATATAACCCACATAACTAACATCAAAAGCTGTAAATAAAACAATTATTAAGATATATGCGTTCAGTTCATTAAGTCATAAATTAGGTGTTATTTAGTAAAAAGCAGAAACTAATTTTGTCGTTATCTTAGTTTGAATTACATCTTTAAACTAACAAAAACTAAAAAAGCACGTCCTTATAAAAGACAAATACCGACGACTAATTCATAAGTCAAGTTGCACAAGCCATCAACTTATAGTGGCACAAAAAATTTTAAATGCCCTCTACCGCTTAAAGATTGAGAACATCTTTCCTAAGGAATATTGACCGTCCATAACGCTTCTTTCAACCGCATCAATACCCTCTTAAAGTCAATTGAGCATTCGTTGCACGTATTGCCGCGCTACCGCGCTATGAGCGTTAAATGTTAGCAACATTACTCCCACGTCCTAACTTTCAACACTATAGCCATTTCTAGTAGCACTAACAATGATGCCAAAACGAGTTACAAAACCAAAGTTATCCACATTTGAACATCAGACGACCATTAATATCCTACCAATTCCCATGTCATCTGAAGAAAAACTTGATTCAGAAACTATGGTTATCATCAACCAAATTGAAGCCGAATGGGACTACAAACATAGCTGCGGAAGGTGGTAAAAATGTCTTACTTAGCTCAAGCAACCTTAGCCAAATATTCATTTGAAGCTGTTGAACTTTGGACACAATTAGAAAGCGCCCAAACCCCAGAAGAAGAGGAAGCTATTCTCAAAGCACTCTGGGAAAACCAGAAAAACCAAGAAACATCAACTGACACTCAAGCCGAGCTAGCTTTGCAGCTGGATGCTGAAATAGTTGGGATCAAAGCACGCCTTGAACATTTAGTAGAAATTCATAAAACGGCACTTGATCGCTTGCAACGCTGGCGACTTTCCTTGGATTCTACCCTACTGTACTTCCACTCCACTGGAGTTTTACCAGATAAATTAGTGGGCAAATCCCGCCACATTACTATCAAAGAAAACCCGCCTAGTTGTGAAGTACTGATTCCTACGGAGGAATTACCCCAAGAGTACATCAACCGAAAAGAAGTGGTTACTCCTGACAAAAAGAGAATCATCGCTGATTGGAAAAAAGGCATACCCGTAGACGGTACGCATATAGAACGCAAACGAAAAGTCGAGTACGGAATAATTGCGAAAAACATCCAAGACGTTCAAGATAACCATCAAAAACGTAATGGAAAAAAGAAAGTCTCCGCAGTAAAGTAATTCATACACTCAAGCACCATAAAATGAGCATATTTGGTGCTTGAGGAATTAGCAAACGAAGTACAACTGATTATAAGAGCGAATACGCATATCTTATCAAGAGTCATTTCACTTATCGCATAAATTACACCCCTTTAAACTACTTACCTTTCACGCTATGCCAAATTTATCTTCACACTTATCTCCTCCTTTCAACAACCATTATCAAAGAATACTCGTGCCATCACGCGCACTATAGCAACATGAAAAGAAGCAACCAACAATATCAAACTATTGAAGTATCCACACTGGACACCCTCTCCCACCACATTGACCGAGAAAAAATTGTTTTAGGAATCAGCGACGAACACAACACAATCGCAATTGTCTTCCCAATTAAAGACGGGAAATTATTCCAAATACTGGGGGATATCCGAGAAAATATAGCCGATGCTATGACTGCTGGTGTCAGAGAAGAAGTCGATGATCCAGATCCACTTCTGTTACTGAGCGACGAAAACAACTAGTACAACAAGGCAAAAGTAAAAAGTAATAAATCTGAATACTACGGGCTTTTTACCCATTGCAGATGGGTGCTTTATTTCCGCCACATTGTACTAGCACGATTCAATAGCACCACAACACTGATTCAGTAATAAGCAATAAATGGATTTTAGCCGCTAAATGATTGATTTTTCAGCGCTGAAACTTAGCGATTGAATTACTGAATTAACGCTTCACGACTAACTAAACCCCAAATTTCCTAATGTGGAATAAAATCTGTAGTCTAAGGGGCGATCGCCCCCACAAGCAGAACAATTGACTATTGTAGAAAACACGCATCATGAACTGGCTAACTCCAGAACAAGCTGTCTCATTGCTTCAACTTTCAATTAGCCCTGCTACTCTCAGTTCTTACCCCAATCGTTCTCAAAAACACAAAACAACAGAAGAACGGTTCCAAGAATTAGGACTTCTTTTTGAGCGCGATCGCTGGTCATCAGGTGCATCTGATTACTTGGCACTTCTCCAACCAGCGTCCAAAAGTGATGAACTTAACGACAACTCTTCAGGTGATTCACAGCCAGATGAACAAAAACCAATAGTTGACGCGCCTTCTTCAGCTTTATTAAATGACGAAGTGGACGAGTTGAATGATGACGACTTAGAATCCCAAAACTTCGAGTCTGAAACAAACTCAAAAGAAGAACAATTAGAACCGTACATCTTTGAAAAATGCACAGTAAAGCTAACCATTACCTTTCTACCTGATGACAACTCTCCCGAAGGTAGAAAGGTGATGCTGGCAGCCAGTAGCCACGGCGACTTTCCTGTTAATAAAATGCTGCGACTTTATGAAATGGGCGAATTACCACCTGCTATCACTAACCTTCTTAACGAATTAGTAGCAGATTTTCCCAACCGACAAGTGCGACGGGCTATTTCCTACGCGGCTCTTAAGAAAACCAAAAATAAACAACCCGCTGCTTCTCCCCCTGTCAAAACTAAAGAAGAAAACCCTACCAGCAAAAATACACAGCTAACGCTGTTTGGGGTCTAGTTCAACATTTAAACACAATAATTCTACTATGGTTAAAGTAATAGTGTCTTTTGAGGGACAACAACATCCTGTAGATGAAAACATTGCTGCTAACGACCAATTACTGCGCGACCTTTTTACACCTTTTTATCCCGATATGGCAAATTCTGTGATTGAGAGGAAGCCAGGAGAAATTATCAAAATTATAAAACGAGCGGGTCCTAAAGGTGCGTCACCTCTAGAGGTTTTAATAACCTCACCTGAAGAAGTTAATCCAGCAATAACCATGTGCCGAAAAGTTCAGCATATGGAATTGATGGGAGAATTTGATTACGAAAGTATGAACGCCCTTTCTAATGAAATTGAAGAAGCCATTAAACAGGGAACCGAATACTCTAATGTAATTCGGAAAACATTGCGCTTGTTACAGAAAATTCTGCCATCACCAGGCGCAATTCCAGAAGGGTTCTAGCAATGTTACCTTCTCTTTTAAATGCATTGTCGGCGATTCACCGCTTGCGACAGTGCCAAAGAATTCTTGACACTAACCAAGCGGTTGACTATTTAGAAAACCGTTTCAATAGCTACCGACTGCTGGCGTTATATCAACACTTATTCCCAGATGAATTTAAGAACAGTACAGCTGCACACTACCCCGAAGACCTAAATAACCCTGATAGTCACAGTCCCCTTGAAATCGAGTTTTTATATCTAGTCAGCCAAAACCTATTTCCCATCTGGGAGTTACAAATAGAAAACGCCTATGAAGAACGCTTCTACCAAATTCCACTTATGCCAATGGGCTGCGATTGGATCGGACACGAGGACATTGAATCATTGCGGTCTGGATGGCAAATTCTTCTTCCTTTAAGCACAGAAGGATATTACTGGCTTGAGTCAGTGGAAGGCACTGATTGGTATGAGTGCGAGTTTGGGGTGTCATGGCAGGCGATCGCACACCCCAAAGATATTAACGCCCAATTGTTAAAAAAATTATCTTGTCGTACTGCCAAACCTTTAAAATTCTTACCCTTGGCATTGCAACTTCTTGACTATCAAAGCAATAACATTTGGCTGGATTATTGTGCAACAAATGAACCAGAAGTTTCATTAGTTTGGACAATTGAAAATATCAAATTTTTACAGAGGGAATGGCAAAATGCCAAGGTAATCCTCGACCAAGTTTATAACCTTATCGAATGGCTGGAGCAAGACCTTATAAACCACTTTGAACTGGTTTTGGGAATATGGAACACATCATCACTGCTGAAATAATCAGGGAGCTTTTACAAGACCCTCCCAAAAGCTTATCTGCAATCAAAGCCGAGCTACTAATCCTTGATGGCACTTACATCCTGCATTACCGATCTGGAGAAGAATCACACTATAAATGTCTCTCACCAACTGCACTCCGCATCGCCTTTAGCAATGAACCTATCGACTCTGGTTGGATAGGTGAAGGTGTAGTTCGCACTTGTACTAGCAACTCTGGGGAATGGGTAGTTAAATTCGTCCCGCCACAAAGAACACTACTTGACTGTGACGAACTAGGGCAAGTTCAAATTCCAATGCCTGCAATGATATTTGTCGGCAAAAATTTTACCTACTGGTTATGGGCAACCAAAATTAAGATATTCGACCCTGATGCCAGCCTTTTCCATGCCCCACTGCCAAATGTGTACACGCCGTGGGGAAAAGTTTGCTGGGGTAAAAATCAACCCCCATCTGCTTCTGCCCAATCCATTAATCAAGCTTGGAATCTTTTCATTTCTAGTCCGTTTAATTCCCATTTAAGCAATGGCAAATCGAAGCATCATACAAATGATGTCCGCAATCAACTTTTAGCTTTGCATCAGCAAAAAAACTGCACTTACCCGCTCAAAGACCTTGTGCCTTTAGATAAAAAGGCTACCATTGCAACTTTAGTTTCAGAAATTGCCGATGATTCAGCTAGTTAATTTTGAGGAAATAGTTGACTACAAAATTGTCCGTCAACTCCCTTTACCATCTCATACCAGTTCTCTGTTTGAATATCTTTTTGCTGGGAATGGAGTATTCATTAGAGGCACCCGCCCAGGATTAGAAGTATTGATGCCCGTAGAATACTACAGAGAAAATCTTCGGGGATTACCAATTCTTGAACCTTATTTGCAACTCAAACCAAGTAGGATTCCTAAAACAATATTGCTAGAAATGTGGCGACGCAGTTGCCTCGCTTGTAACGCTCAAGGTGCAGTAGAAATTGCTTTTCACATTCACTATGAACAGAACAGTTGGCGCTTGGAAATACCAGACCAAACTCAGCATAGCGCAAGCTGTCAACCAACCAGATTTGACGGTGATTCTTCGTTCCACAACGCGGCTATAGATGTGCATTCTCATCATGCAATGAAAGCCTTCTTCTCAACAACCGATGATGCTGACGAAGGAGGGTTCCGCATCTATGCTGTTTTGGGGCGAGTCAACACCAAAGAACCTGAAATCCGAGTCAGAGTGGGACTTTTCAGAAACTACTGGGATATTCCTGCAAGCGATGTTTTTGAACTACCTGAGTTTATGCATGACATCTCTTGTGACTCAGAAATTGCCTACAAATTTTACTCGAATACTAATTATCCAGAATTGGAGAATTCTTTGGATGAAGATGAACCTAAACTATGATTTTTTTAACGCATCAAAGCTAATTCTTCTACAACACTCCCGCATTGAATTTTGGGTCGTTGGAATGGGAGGGACTGGGAGTTGGCTTGCTACCAGTGTTGTTCGACTTGCTTGTAGCTTAAGCAATACGGGTAAAGAGGTGCAAGTCACTTTCGTAGATCATGATGTTGTCGAAGAAGCTAATGTACTAAGGCAGTGCTTCTGCTATAAAGAAATCGGCTTGCTCAAAGCCCAAACATTAGCTCTAAGATATTCAATTGCCTGGGGGATGGAAATTAAAGCAATAACCAAACGCTTTCACCCAAAAATGGTACAAGCAGGGTACAAAACACTGTCAATTATTATTGGGTGCGTAGATAATGCTTCGGCGCGAAAGTCACTTTCACAAGTGCTGAAACATAACGATTACAATTCTAATCAGGCTCCTTCAATCTGGTATTTAGACTGTGGAAATAGTAAGAGTAGCGGACAAGTTTTATTAGGTTCAAATCTATCTAATGCCCCGCAAGACTACAGCTTTGGACCCCTTGGCTGTAGCCAAATACCCTCGCCAACAATCCAACATCCAGAACTTTTGGTTCCACTACCAGAGGAATTGGAAGACAACAATTTATCATGCGAACAAATGGTGCTGCTCAATACTCAAAGCTTGAGCATCAACCAACAAGTAGCAGCAGTTGCCACTGATTATTTAGTTCAACTAACAACGGGGGAATTAAAACGCTTCGCCACTTACTTTGATTCGGCAAGTACCAGTATGCGATCGCTCTACCTCACCGAAGAGTCTGTCTTCAAAGCTATTCAAACACTATGAGTTGACCTTTCCTAAACGGGGCTAGCCGCTACCATATCAACCAGTGGTTGGTAAATTGAACTGGAGAAAGGACGAAAGTTTTCTGGCAAACAGGCACTCAGGTGACAAAGTAACCGAAACTGGAGGGGTGTGGGGGGTGGATTGACGCGCTCAACGGCAACTTGCACGCAGTTTAGTAAAGAGCGCAGCATCTCAAAGCTATCATCTAAAAGATATTGAGGACCGTAGCCCACAATGTAACGGTCTTCAGTACACAAAATCAAACCACGTTCTTCATCAGAATATGTGTCGCGAACAAGATGCAACAGTTCGCCCGTCTGTAAGCGGCTGATCCGATTAATAGTTTCGGGCGGTAGATAGCGTAGACCGTGAACAAAAAAGTGAATGTGGTAAACTCCATTCCCATCCTGCTCACTTGCAGGCAAGACAAAAAACGTATCGGTAGCCCGTTGTCCCCCACTGCGAGCAAGCAAAACGATTGGGTCATCTTCGTGGGTGGAGAGGTTTAACCACTGTACGAAATCGGCGTAGTCCGGTCTGCTTCGACGTAGAAGGCGGTTAGCGAATAATGGAAACAATTCTGGCGAAAAGTACACCAAGTCTAAGTCTGGGAAAGACGGCAATGGCTGAAAGGCGCACTGTTGCTGCGCCACTTGGACTCCTTGAGTGTAAACAAATTGATAGGTGGTTCCATCACTAGATAAGCGACCGATGGGAAACCAAGCGCGACTAACTGGGTCTTGCCAAGCTAGAAAGAGCATTTTCACATAAACCTCCTGGGAGCTTGGAAGCCCTGTGGCTTTAGCCCAGGGAGGAAAAACGACTCAGGCAGATTTATCTGCCATCTAAATATCTTAAAATGCATACGAGTAACCATCCTTTTTATGGGTAGTTGAACAATATTTATGGCTAATTCCTGACACTCTCCCAGCCTTGGTGGCGATATCAAAGCTACCTGTTGCACGACATAAAACACGTCCAATATATTCGCCAGTTTTCTTGCCATTGGTAACAACCGCTTTGATAATGTCCCCGGTTTGAAAACAAAAATGGATTTGTTTATTTGAACGATGGCGACTCGGAAAACCAAATTTATCAGTTCCGCACATCTGTCTAGTGCCATGACCATTTGCAGTAATCAATAATGGTTTACAACCTTTGATATTAAGAATTGGAGTTGATTCCCCAACACAAGCGGCATCCATCCAGTGAGTCTTTTCTAGGTTTTGTTGACTACGATTAAACTTTGTTAGACCTCCTGAGCCTGTTTCTACTGGCAACCCTATAGCTTTTAAAACCTCTAATAATGCAAACCGAGTTGTGTTTACAGCGGCTGCATCTGCCAATGGTCTTTTTGCTTGCTTCAATATTTTCTCTAACCTTGTTGGGTCTTTTTTGAGAAATTCTTTAATATCTTTAGTTCCTTTTTTGGTGTTGCATTTTTCGCAACTTAAGGTCAGGTTCGCAATCGAATTACTACCACCTTTAGCTCTCGGATGAATGTGTTCAACCTGAAAAGTAACGTCTTTTACTCCACAGTAAGCGCATTGTCTATCCCACTTTTCTAATAGATATTCTCTTGTTTCGTAACCAGCTAAAGTCCCTTGTTGGTAATATGAGCCTTGAATATCAGGATTTGCCATTAGTTGCATATCAAAGCGTACAAGTTCTTGGCTAATTGCTTCGATTGCTGCAAATTTACGAAACTTATCAACCCAAGTTTTGATATTATCAATCCGACTTTGCAAGCTTGGAGCCAACCAACCGTCTGGACGAGTTCTATTTAAAAATCTTGGCTGTCTGTAACGAGTTGTTCTAGCACGTCTAGAACGTCTTAGTTGTCTTCTAGAAATTAAAGCATCTCTGATTGCGAAACCTCTATGCTTTAATTCAGCCGCAAAAACAACCTCACCAGTTGAATCGTTAACTAGTGCAATTCCCGTGTGTTTTGCACCAGGGTCAATTTTTAACCTCAGAGGTGAGATGGTAGAATCAGAACGTGATTCTTTGAGGATAATTGTGAATGGGAAACGTCTAAAAACAGCTGCTTTCTTGTTTCGCAATAATTGTCTAGCTTGTGCTGGATGTATTGGGTCTAATGGACGTTTTTCAGTGTCTAATACAAATATTTTGGACATAAGTCCCTCCTTTCGGGTAATGTTAGCTTCGCCAATGTTTTGAAAGCTTGTTAGACCTGCAACACTGTTTCAGTGACCTTAAAACTGTTTAATTGCAGATGACAGAGCAAGAATCTAGCTTCGCAATTCAGGGTGTCGTGACCTTCAAAACGTAGTCAGTTAAGACTTAGGCTGGTAAGCATGGCTTCAACTTATTTGCTGAAGCCCCGTGTCTTTAGACCGGGGTTGCTTACAGTAGTTCCTCCCGCAGTCCAAGCAGTCGGCGTTGATTTATTTCCAGTATATCCTGAGCAAAAGCGATCGCCGTTTCTGAAATCCGGTTCGATGGCACGCGATTAAATAGTGCCAGCGTTTCTGTGGAGGACACACAACTTAAGCACTCCAACCACACTGAAGCTGCATTGGTTGCCTGTTGCGCTGCTTCACGAAACGCATCCAGAGGTCTCAAGGCTTTTTTATCGCCAATTTGAGCATATAGCGCCGATCTGCATTTGTCTACATAGGCTGAGACAGAGCGATTGAGAAGTCGCTCCAGTCGCTTGCTGTCCAGCATTTCCCGACCTAGGCTGGAAGCGTGGTCGTAGGTGGGTGCAAGATGAAACATTCTCTTCTGTGTAGAGGCATCTAAAGATGTTTCTATAAATCCCCAATTTTCGTGATGCCTATCGCTGTTACCAATCCAAGCATCCAACACTAAGTAGCCAACAAAAGTATCTACTGCTGTCTGGATACCTGCTGGTGGTATCCAGTTCAAAGGCAGATTGACTGCATTGTTATTAATGGCTGCCAGCACAACATCAAGGGTGTGTTGCGACACATTAAAAGCTTGGAATCGGGGATACTCCGGCACCATTGGAGCAAGAATCTCATTACCAAGAATGAGTGAGGAACCATTAGGTAGAAATGATGGTGACACCGTACCGCGAGCGTTGTTCCAGGTAGCCAGTTCAATACGGGCATGGGGCACTTTGAGTAACTCACACAACGAAGCCGCTATCTTTTCTGCCCAGTCTTCACCTGTATTAGGTCGAGCTTGCTTATAAAGACAATAGCCTAGTTCCGGGTGGTAAAACCAAAATTTGAATTTGGTTCCCATCGCCTCGGTAGCTTCGGCGGCATCACCGGGTACGACGATAATATCAAACTCGTTAGTCATAATGTCGGTACCGTGCTATGGAAGCAAATCCCCAAGGAAGCCACCGACCGTGACAACTGTCACACTCGGAGGGAATACCATCAAACCCGATCAATATCGTCCGGATAAAGGTTGAGCCGCTCATCCATCTCCAAATTATCCCGCTCAAACCTAACTTTACCAATCCTTGCTCCTATCTTCTCCAGCTCGCCAGGAGAAATTTCTACAACTTCAGCCGGACCTTCATCCTCTAACAGCCCATCGCTCTCCAGTTCCAAGTCCGAAACTTTCAAATAATGTGGTTTTCCACTCTGCCCATTACCAATGTACATAATCGCATTTCCTCAAAATGACTTTTCGGTGAATACTAAGTGCCTTACTTACCTCCAGAATCCTCCTAACGACTAATCACTAACAGACTTATCCTATGTTAAGCCTATAAAACGCATATTTTTATAGTTAACAACAACAATTTAACAATGATACCAACAACAGAAGTCGCTCAAAACATCGGTCTCAAAATTAAAGTTTTCGACGGTTCTTATAACAACGGTAAAGGAAGGTTCCTTTCTGAACCAGAAATTATCAAAAACTCTCTTCTGGAACTCATGTTTGAGCCAGAAGAACTCGAATCTCTCGTACTGGTCAAAATTAACTCGAAAAACCCTGACCCTAAACATCTAAAACCCAAAACCTTCGATGGTGTCAAACGACAACTCACCTTTAGTTCTGGCAATAACTACTACTTTGCAGATGATGAACTACGCGCCAAAATAGGCAAAATCTTCCAAACTGAAGAAGATACTGCCTGTCGCTACGGTTCTCTGTTGGTTAGTAATTGCTTTAAGGGAGCAGAGCAAATTGAAGGTCTACGAATCAAAATTGTGGACTATAACAGCAAAGACCCCAAAGAGAAGGCTGAAGCCGAAAAATATAAAACTGGAGACTGTCATGGACAAGTATCACCCAGCCTTGTTAAACTAATGGGAGGTTTAGCTAACCGACCCTTCCAATTTCGCTTTGCTTGGCTAGAAAATTGGGTAGATAATCCGGAGCAATCCCTAACTAGTTTCCTGGCTAAAGGCACTTTACTACCCAATGCCACTTTAGAAGCAGAGGGGTTTGATATTGTCATGGATCGCTCCTCAATTAAAGGGATTAAGAAAACTCTTTTACCTAATTTAATCCCTTGCGGCGAATATGAGTTTCCTAAAAGTGCTTTGGGCAACCGGGGTAATGCCAAGGTAATCGACTATGACAACAGCTGGCAATTTAGCATCTGGTATAGCGAAGAGGCTCTCAAGAAAGACTTCGTAGAACCAACCCGAAAAGAAGCCGAAAAACTAGCCAAGCTTCAACGCAATCCCCTCGCTCTAGCTAAACACATTGTTGAAGAGTACGACAAGAAACAGCAACGTGCCAAAGAACATGCTGCACTTTCAGTTGATGACTCATTAGAGCGTGAAAATACTGACAAAAACCAAGAGCAACAAGAATTACGGCTCGTTACTCTGCTACGCAACGACAAATTCGGTCTTTTGATCGACAGCCCCTTCGTTGCTGATGCTATGCGACAATACGTTGCCAATCGCTGGTGTGACTTGGCAATCAAGGGAGCTTTCAAATTTAGTTCTGGGATGGCTATGCCATGTACAGATTTGGAAAGAGGAACAATCTGCGTACCTCACCTAAGCGAAGGCGATATTATCACCACTCGCTTTCCCATTGTCTCCAGTGACAACATCAGACGTTATACAAATGTTCACAAACCAGAACTAATGAAATATAAAGGTGTTGTCTTCATGCAGCCAAAAGACGCTGAAGAATACCACCAAGCTGACTTTGACGGCGACCAAATGGTAGTTGCTCCATCTAAAATGCTACCCCACATTGCTGCTGAAACTCTACGCGCCGGAGAACCCAGGCGCTATGCTGAAGTTAAACAGCGCCCTAAAGTTCCCTACACAGCAGTCAAAGATGCTCAGGGTAAGCAAAAATATAAAACTTTGTCAAGCATAGCCGCAGCCAGTTCCCAGAATAAAATTGGTTTAGTCGCCACAACAATTGGAAAAGTCCAATCATCAGTCCCGAATGAAGATGAAAATCCCCGACTGTTTGAGCGCAAGAAAACAAGACTGCTGAACCGCCTATTTATAGCATTACAGCCTGAAGTTGATTACCAAAAAAGTGCAGAACGCTTGGAGGATATCAAGGAAATCGACGGGGAAAACTTGCTACCAGACTCGAAAAAATGGTCGGAAGCTCATCCAAGTTACTTCTTCGACTTCAAAAAAGACAACCGACTTTACAAAACCTTCGCTATGCCTGCTGAGGAACCGAACCCGATTAATGTAATCCCAAGAGAAGCGGTAAATCCCCACTGGGAAGCGACGCGTATTCGACACCGAGAACGCCACGAATTTCGGTATCTATTTCCGAAAAAGACATTCGGTATAGACGAACTAGAATGGGCTGAAGAACTCAAAAAACGATCTAAACAAGACATTGCGGCGATCGCCCAACGAATTGGAGACGACAAGGACGCTTTCAATGAAGAGTTAGGAAAACTCTACGATAGCTACCGTGCCGAAATCGATGAGTTGTTCCCCACAAAAGAAGAACGTTTTCGCGCGGCGGCTGCTACTTGGCATACCCAACATACCAAACTTGACATCGATAGCCACAGAGAGGAATGTCTAAAAATCGCCAAAACCCTCAAAATGACATTTTCCCTTGAACCAGACTACGAGTTACTCCATGAGGCACTCCCGCGAGATATCTATGTCCTGCAAGTACCATTTGGAAAGAAAGTTCAAGAATGGAAAGAATCCCTCGACCAAAAAGGCATCGAATATGAGGCAACAGTTCACCCAGGATTACCGCTAGTTGAGTTTGCCTTAAAAAGCTTGTCACCATTACAAATTGAAAAGCTAGAAGCTAAATACGGCAACAACTACAACGACATTGACTCTCTTCAAATGCCGGACAATGTAATGATTGTCCCACCCGCAGATTGCGCCTGGGTGGAATCGAGAACTGAACCGGGAAAAGCTGCGATCGCTTACCACTTATTCATGGAGGAAATTGTAGAGCAACTACAACAGTTTCAATTTGATGAAATCAAAGTGCTAGGCATAAAATACAACGACTTGAAGAATGAAGACTTTGCTAGTAAAAAATGGAAAAAGCAGAAAGTCACTCTAGAAGTCGGCACTTTTGAGCTGACTGAATCGCACCCAGAATTTTACCGCTACAATGGCATCCCCATTATTCAAATTGATGGTAAAAATCTTGGAACCTTCGCCCCTGATACCCCTAAACTACCTATCGGCACTACATTCCAAGCTTCATTGTCACCGTTGGGTGCTACCGTTGTACTCAATATTGACCCTAATTCCATTCGCTTGCCAGCCGCCCAAAGCGAAACCCAGACAGACACTATCCCCCAGGATAACACGAGCTCAGACTGGCGCAAAGAAATGCAAGACTTGCTCTTTGAAGCCGTCAGTAATACGTACAAACGCAGGCAAGAAAGAGAGCCTGATAATACTGAAACTAAACAGTTCAAAATTGGCAACAGTTGGACTGCTTACGTGCAACCCAATGGTGATTTCTTTGTGCGTTCGGAATCCAAGCGAACTATCTGCAAAGGCAATATTCATACCGGAGAAGAAGTCCTACCCCTCTCAGATGCAGGGGCACTGCAATTGCAAGAGATGATTATTTTGACATCAAAATCAGCCCAACTACAATCTCCTGTCTTAGAAGCAAATTCCAGGGGGTCAGGCAAAAAAAAGGAAATGGAATTAGCGTAGGTATAAGTGTCAAGGTCAATGGCACGTAAGTTTAAGCGATCGTGTAAGAGAGTAAGCTTGTGGTAGAAACCTAAGTTATAAGTATTATTGCTCCGACATGAGCCTCTATCACCATTTACTTTACGGGATGATAAAGCCCCGAATTTGAGTTAAAACGCCACCCCACCGGACTTGGGTCTTTGCGACGACACCACGATTCAAACTCAGCCTGGGTGTTGTTTTCTCGCTCACGAGTTAGGGTTGCGATATCAACTCCCAATCTTTTAGCTAAATTTTCCCCCGTGTAAGGCTGAAGTTCAAGTTGTGGGGGATGATAATTAAAAGCTTGCCTTCTGTAGCCTCCACCTGTATGCGATCGCTGCTGACTAAGGGTTGTTATAACTCCTTCAATTTTTGCCAACTGTAATGCTTGTGCTTCTAGTTTCTGCTCTAACAAACTAAGTCTGTTGTCTACATCAGTGTCTACACGCTTATCTGTACTATTAGCGAGGTGATTTAATTGAGCTTCGAGTTGTTGTAGACGAGTTTCTACACTGTCTTCTATACCCGGAATCTCTCCCAGGATGTGATGCAGCCCCTCGATGACTAAATTGGTAGCGGTGGTGTCTAGCTCGGCAGCTTTGGCTCGAAGTGCGTCAGAATACGGTTTGGGGAGTTTAAAGTTGATGGATTCCCGTTCGATTCGTACCATATCTACACCCCATTATATACGCTCGTGTAGATAGTTTACAACGAGGATGAGTATTAATATTTAGTTCAAAATGAGCCGAAATCATCCTATAAATCAGTAATGCCCGTTTTTGTTACTCAAAATCCGCGTATTGAGGAGGGCTAGCTCCAACCACAAGAGTGATTCTGGGATACTTGCTCCCTGGAGTCTTGTCTGCGATGTTGGTTACATTAATCTGATGCCACCAATCATCACCAAAATCGAACCAGTAACCAAAAGCATCATCAATCGATAAACCCAGAGAAGCAATTGGGGTGCTAGACACATCGCCTGTAGGCGCTTCTGCAAAATCGTAACCTGAAAATGCTTGTTTCAAGCCATACCTTCTAGCATTTGGGTCTTGTGGTCCACAGCCTCCCACTTGAAATTCGTACATATGCTCTTCTTGGCGATCAAATGCCTTGAAGATAATTTTATGGAGGTCTTCCAGGGTATTGCTGCCTTTAATCTCAATGGTTCGGGATATCACTGGATTTTTGGCGATAAATTTCTCTGTTATTGGACCGTCAATTATAAAAACATCTAGCACATATAGGGCATCGGGAGAAGAGTTAACTGGTTTGCACATGATGGATGATGCTTGTTCAAGGTCGATATCTTCCGGTTTGCCATCAGCCGGAATATAAGGAATAAAACCCCGTGCGTATGCTTCTTCCTGTATTTCTCGGCGAACAGTTCTGGCATCCAGGATAAATCCATCCACAGAAATCATCCAAGCCATCGGGTTTTTATCTAACTTACTCGGCAGACACCAATTAGGGTCCATCTGCCGCATATCCAGGATATCTCGTACCTGTTTTGATTTTGACTGCCCGGTGCTGGGACTTACACCAAACCAATCGTAGATTTCCTTGGCACTAACATGGGGTTTTTGTGAAGGGTCAAAGAGAAAATTGACCATACCAATAGCATGGGTAATGCCACAAGCCCAAGTTTTCTCCTTACCGCTTGCCAGGGGAGATGGTCTCTTCCGACACAGAGCTGCTGTTGCAAAACGAATCAACTGGGCATATTCCGAGTTCAAATGAAGTTTTGCAAAATCATCCGAAGAAGCCACAATGCCATCGAACTTTTCTTGCATCGCATTGGGAACGTTTTCTGATTTCTTAGTTTTAGCCATACTTATTACTCTGGTTTAGCTCACCTCAGATTTATTTTATTAGTTTTCGACTTTGCCTTTTGACTAAGTGTCACCGACTCGAAAATATGAGCTTTGGAACTAATGCTGCATGAGACTCACCCGCGCAAAAAGCGTTCCTGTCGATTACTCGACAGGAACACAGTTATGTTGTAGCTTACGCGTCTAGTTAATTGAATTCCGAGAAAACATCCTTAGACCAGTAATTCTCAACATGAATGAGGTTCCTGAGATGAAAAAGGCACATTTTCACTTTTAGCGCCCGCACCAATCTGGTACTCCTGATTGGAGCGCGACACATCGGAATGAACAGGTACAGATGCCAGAGAACTTTCCAGTTCGCATACTGTGCTGATGTAGCGTTCCTGAATTTGCAAAGTTCGTAAACACTCGTGAGCGATCGCCTTAATTCGTTCAGGATGTTTATTGCTAGCACAAGCCACCGGCAACCAGTAAGCACGAACAGCTTCTAACACCATTTGGGTTGCTGAGGTACGGCTATCTTTCAGGAAACTGAGCAGCTTACTGTCTGGGGAATCGACAGGAACTCGTATTTTGAGATGAAGTGTAATTTCTTCGTTCATTATTATGCTCCCACCTTTTTACTGTGTTTCTTTCCTACTGACATGGAGGCAGCAGCGATCGCCTTAGTTCTGCTGGCTCCAGTGCTATTTACTACCTTGAAGCTGACATCTTGCATAGTTGCCTTGAAAATTTAGGATTAATAAATCCACTATAAACATCTCACTCCTAGAAACTCACTCAGCCAAAATACGTATTTAAGGCGTAATTTGTTTGAAAATAATTGAACTCTTTAATAAAAAAATTTTGGAAAAAATACTGATGCGTATGCAAGTCGTAATTTAGTCGCATTCTTGTCGTAATTAAATCGAATATAAAATTTCAAAACCTTTACCTGTTAAATCATGTAGCTTTAGACAGAGCAAAATATCCAACCAAAGAAATACCCAAAATTTATACTTTATTTGAGAAATTAGTAATAGCAAAACGTAGTGATAAAAAAAACCAAACAACAATCAATATTGATGTATAGATACAGCTTTAAAATAAATTCACAAAGGCAACGATGTTTATGAATTTTCTAAGATCAATGCCTAATTTAAATCTGGTAGTCATACTCAATCAAGTGGTTTTTTATCGGCGTAATGATACGTCAAAAAAAAGTAAATTTTTGAACTAAATGCCTAAAACTACACTGAGACAAGAGCAATGCTCGTTCCGAGCCGCTTCCCTAACCCAAGACTCTTGCCATCGGACTGAAGTCGTCCGAATGCGGCTCACCCCAATTGAGAAAGAGGACTTAGCAAAGCGAACAGCGCAGTCTGGCGAGAAAAGCTTATCTGATTATCTCCGCAAACGCGCTTTCGAGTTTAGTCCTCGTCCTGTGATGCCAGAAATCAATCAAGAGGTAGCCCGTGAACTACGGCGCATGAGCGCACATCTGCACTCCCTCGCCCTATTCGCCCAAAAAGCCTTAGCAGCTGGACAAATGCCCCAGCAAAACTATGAAATTTTACGGGAGTTCGGCAGGCAGTTAGCAGAATATCACTTGGAGTTGAAGGGCAAGGTTTTTCAACAAAGGATTGAACAGCAGGATGGTTGCTCCCGAAAGGATCTAGGACAGAGTTGCGACTAAACCTGAAATGCCCTCCCGTGCATTAAACAGTCTCAAAAGGAAAAGGGAATTGAAAAAATGGCTTATACAGCTACTTCTAAGAAAAGACAATGGCAAAACCTAACTGATACCAGGAAGCTGCGCCACATCGAAAACACCCTTGACAAAGCAATTGCAGCGATGCAAGAAGAAGGAGATATCGAGTCTCTAGAGGACTTCAAAGATTTTGTCGAGGAATATAGCGAACAGTCGGGAAAAGCTGCGATCGCTGTAGAACTATGCACAGAACCAGGTAGCGACGAAATTAAAGGATTTCGCTTCTACCTCACCAAAGATCCAAGCCAAAGAACCAGCGGTAAGTACCTAATTAAAAACCTGGGAAATGCCACCAGTAAGGATGAAGACTACTTTACTCCATCCAATGTGATGGAAATGCTGGGGATAGAAGCTGAAGATTCAAATAACCTTGACTTGGACGAAGAAGATGAAGACCTCGACCTAAATAATGACCTAGACGACTTAGAAGAAGATTTATTACATGAGGAGGAAGAAACGACTCCCCGTCGGTCAATCAATAAACAATCCAACAATCGCTCCCAGCCAAAACCTGCTTCAAAAGCAGCAAAGCGCACTGCTAAACCTCAAGTGGCTGAAGCAGGGGAGGACGATGTAAACCCGGAGGAATTGCTTGAAGATGACGAGGTGCATTCTGCAAAACCAAAAAACCAGAACAAACCAGCAGCACGCAGCGTAACTAAACCCCAACGTAAAAACCGGGAAACTGAAGCAGACTCAAACGACCAAAAGTCTATGTCTGCAAAAGACTTGGCAGACAACTTGGCTGAAGAAGCTTCCCGCTTTAGCGCTAACGCTGCTACCAAAGGAGGTGAACTCAACGGTATCAATGAAGTCGGGTTAGCTGGTCAGCTGACAAGCTTGGGGATTGTGCTAGGAACAAAAAGCATTGCCTGGCTTGATGAGCTTTTAGAGCAGATCAAACAACAAGGGGAAGAAAAACGGCTGGAGGACATCCTTAAAAACCTAGAAGAAAAGGATGCCCGGATTGGCAAACTTTTCAAACGCATTGCTTCATTTGTGGAAAGTACGCCAGAGTCGGAACTGCCAGAAGAATTGGCTCCCTTTGCTGAAATATTTAAGTCAGAAAACCGCCAGTCAGAAACCCTAGCAGACAACCCCATCGCCAGCGCTGCGACTCAAGTAGGAGAGAAAATTGACAAGTTAGGGAGCCAACTTGACCCAGAATACAAGTCTCAACCTCTGCAACTGGATAAAAACGCGCCAATCAGCGAACAACTTGACCAAATTGAAAAATACCTAAACAAACTTTCGCAGAGACTCGACCGACTGGAAGCGATCGTTAATGAGCTTGAAGAAAAGCTCGTTTCAAAAGCTCAAACGCAATCTCGCCCAACTGAAGCTGCTGTTGGTGAAGATGCTGTGCCTGCTGCCAAATTGGAAGTTGAGCGAGCATCATCGCCACCTACAGAACTTAAAGTGTCAAAACAAAAGTCAACTGTTGTAAATAAAAGCACCGATGCTTTGGAAACTGACGATGAAGATTTAGATGAAGAAGAACTACACACGACACAGGAGAAATTTAGCTCTAATGGAAATCGGGAAACCGATGAGCCAGAAGACATTCTCGAACAAATTGTGGTGCAACGCAAAGTCCAACAGCAACGGGAAGCCTGCGCTGAATCCTTGGTGAATTTTGCTGCGGTGACAGCGCAAATAACACAGCAGTCTCCTCAAGAGGGGATTCCTCTGACTGGCGGTAGCACTTTATTTGTTGAGGGTCAAAACGATCAACTTTCTTTCACCCTTAAAAGCAATAACGGGCAAGAACTCTTCGCAGGCACCAAAAAGGATAAACAGTGGAACGTTCATTCTGACAACCTTAACCCTGATGAAAAGAATCACATACTCAATCTGCCTCAGTCGTCAGAAGACTATGCCATTAAAGCCAGCGCCCAAGCTTTAGTCGAAAAGTTTGAAGAAACCTTCCCCAAACGTTTCAACGGAGAAAAAGAGCCTACCTTCACTTGGAAAGAGAACAAACAGCCCAAGTATGAATTTGAAATTCTGTCTTTAAAGGGATTGAAGGTACTACAAGGATTTGACCCGCGCAAAGGTGATGAACAAGTGTTCGAGGCTGTTTTAGTAGACGGTCAACCGCCGGACATCAGAAAGTGTCGTATCCCCATCGAAGAGATGGAGAGTTTGCTCGGTGAACCGGAGGCAGCTAGATCGCAACCATCCCAGAATGGCAGAGATGTCAAGAAGCTAGAACGACAAGAACAGCAAAAAAAAGACGAAATGCAAGCTTAACAATTCTTAAGGAGTAAAAATGCGTAGTAATTATCAAATCAAACCAACAAGACAAAACCATCGCCATTCCGTCAGCCAGTTTTTACGAAAATTTAAAATCAATCGGACTGACTTGCTTTTTATTGCCCTTTGTGCTGTTGTCAGCGTGTACATGGTCGTTAAAGAACCCGTGTTAATGAGTGTTTTAGGTTGTTCCAGTGTCATGTTTTTTGGGCTGTGGCAGATTACACGAACAGTACCCATTCTGGAAAAACTGATTGGAGCCAAAATTCGGTTTTGGCACGTTGTCACGGCAATCATTGCGGTTACAGCATTGCTCAACACTTTCGAGATGCCTGCTCACGCCATTTTCCTCAGCGGGTTAGAAGCGTTCTTTAAGCAGATAGCAACACAAAGCTCTACCGCAGGAGGAGGTACGGCAATTGACGAAACCACTATTGGATTGATATTTAACGTCATTCGCGGTGTCTTCCTTTTACTGGTTGCAGCAGCTTCACTTTTTGCTTACAACCAGGCGCAACAGGGTAATGATTGGCGACCTATTGTCACTCAAATTGGCTTGGCTTTTGGCATAGTCATTGCCATTGATGTGATTACGTTCTTGTTCATTGGTAATGGTACTGCAACAGCAATCAACACCTTTTTCATACGTAACATCGCCACGATTCTTTTGAACTAAACAGTTAAAGTCACCATGCCACGAGATCCAGAAAAAGACTTTATCCGTGTTAATAAGATTTTAGGCAAACAGGCAAGTGTCGGTCCCATTCCTGCCAACCAAATAGGACCCTGGTGTGCAATTTTCGTCGTTTCCTATATCTTGACAAACGCACTTTTCAGTTTAGGTTTGGGGTGGTTCTTTGCTGTTTCGTTTTGGCTAATCGTCAGCTGGTGGCTTTTAACTGGCAATCAGCCACACCATTTTACAGATAAATTCCGAAAACCACCTGGATATGAATGGTGTAACGGCGACTCTCTCTATATTTCTCCCTTTTCACACTCCGATCGCCAACACACCCTAAAACAGCACAAGAACTCACAACCTTTTCAAGTAAAGCTCAAGCCAAAAATTGTACCAAATCAAAAAGGAGGCAAGAGCAAGTTTATGCCATTTCAAAATGAAACACATATCTGTTGCCTAGTTGAAATCAAAAAAGAAGGTCGAGAAGCTGCCGGAATTCTTCTTAATAATGGTTCACAATACCAATTGATATTTGGTTTTAACACCAAAGGACTTCACAATTTACTTTTTCAAAGTGAGGTTTCGGGATTTGCTGACTCTATTGAAGAAGCGATGAAAGACATCCCAAACGGCGAAAAGATTACTTTTTGTGCAGGTTGCTACAGCGACGACAGCGATCGCCAAAAGGAACTCACTCAACTAGCTGATAATACCCATCTGAAGCCGATTTCTATCTTAGTTCGGAATGAGCAGCGCCGACTTCAACAAATGACCCAAAACGGGACACGGCAAGTCTGGGAACAAATTGCTTTCTGTTCTTGGACAGCTGATGCTCAAGCAGAACAACAATCTAGAGACTTTCTCGGTAAAGTAATTGACGGTGTAAAAAATCTTGCGGACTCGTTACTTGGCTCCATTACTGGTAACACGCGGCTCTATAAAGAACAGTTTTATACAAAGCTGTTCCTCAAAGGATTTGATGAAGGTTTCATCCGCTGGGAATTACTACTAAATACCAAAATGGGTCTGGAAATTACTCCGTGCAATGCAGTAGACCTTTGGGAATGGCTTTGGAAACGGTTTAACAGCGGTGAGGCTCCACCAATTCCACAAATACTAACATTAGAAGAAACATCGTCGGGCTTCAAGCTAACAGAAACCAAAACCACGCAAAAGCATATCTGTACTGTCTTGATTGAGGGAGAAGAAGGTAGATCGTCTTGTCCAGAACATCGCTTAAGTCACAACCGTGTCTATCTCAATGGCAAAGGCAAAGAATGTGGTGTGTTGACTATGTATGAGCCACCAACAGGTTGGATCAATACGAGACAGCAACTAAAGTGGATTTGGGAAGTAATGAGTTCTAGCTACGTTCATGACACCGAAGCATGGATTGAAATTAGCGCCGGAAACAATTTTATCATCAATGACAATCTAGCTCGTCAAGCCAAACAATCTAAAGCGGCAAGTACCAGGGCAATAACCAAGGGACAAGCGCGTGACATCGGAGCAGAAATCAAACAAGAAGAATCCTTCGATGCACAACGCAGACTTTATAAAGGTGCAAAAGCACTTCATTGTGCTGTAGCTTTTCTGGTCTACCGTAATGATTCTCTGGAATTAAACAATGCCTGTAATGTCTTTAGTAATAGCTTTGGAACAGCTAAAGTTATTCGAGAGCGAAATATTGCTTGGGATATTTGGTTGCAGTGTTTGCCGATAACTTGGAATTGGCTGCTACACAGTGGTTCACTTTTTAGCGAACGACGACTCACTTTAGACACAGAAACTGTTGCGGGAATTTTGCCTTTAACCATTCCCAGGGACATAGATAAAAAAGGAGTTGAGTTTATCACAGACCGGGGAAATAAACCGATTTTTATTGACTTATTCCACGACCAAATCAGTCGCGCTTTGATTACTGGAGAATCCGGTTCAGGTAAGAGTGTTTTAGGATGGCGTTTCGCAGTAGAAGCACTCGCCAACAATATCCCGGTTGTGGGGATGGATATCAGCAGCGGTGGGAATAGTACGTTCAAAACAGCTATTGAACTTTTAGGTGAGCAAGGCGCGTACTATGACATTTCGGCAGGTTCAAGCAATCTGGTAGAACCACCCGACCTGCGGAAGTTTGATAAGCCAGAAAGAGAACGGCGAATGGAATCTTGGAAAGAATTTATTCGCAAAGCAATGGTGGCGATCGCACTTGGGAAAGTCCACAATCCGCACTTAGCTCAACGAGTTGATGCGATCGTACTCCAAATGCTGGATATGTTTCTTAGAGATCCAGAGATTATTGCCCGCTATAATCAAGCGTTCGAGAAAGGTTGGCAGTCTCGTGAATGGCAGCAAATCCCCACACTTAAAGATTTACTACGTTTTTGCAGTAAAGAAAGACTCAACCTCAAGTCCTTTGAAGAATTGGACAAACAAGCCATCAACCAAATTCTCAGCCAAGGAAATGCTTTATTAGCATCGCGTTTGGGGAAAGCGATCGGCAGACCAAGCACTTTCTCACCTGAGCCAGCAGTTAAATTCTTTGCCCTCAGTGGACTGTCAAATGAACAAGATGCTTACTTGATGGCAATTAACGCTCACACTGCTTGCATCCGAAATGCACTTTCACATCCGAGAAGCCTGTTTATTGGGGATGAACTTTCAGTTTTGCTGCGTCGTGACGGTTTCGCCCAAATCGTGGGAGAACTCTGTGCAACTGGGAGAAAAGATGGAATTTCTGTCTTGTTGCTAAGTCAAGACCCCGACACTATCTGCCAGTGTGCTACAGGTTCTCAGATTATGCAAAACATGGTCTACAGAATCACCGGGCGCATCACTGCTAACGGCGTAGCATCTTTCCAACGTCACTTGGGTTACGACCCCAACATTATCAGTCGAAATGCCACTGAAGCCTTTTTGCCCAGGGCTGCTGACCTCTACTCCTGCTGGCTGATTGAAAGAGGTGGACGCTTCTGGCGAACCAGATTTTACCCTGGCGAGATGATGTTGGCTTCGATTGCCAACAACCAAAACGAACGCGAAGCGCGCGATCGCATTATGGCAAAATACCCGCCTACTCTCAAAGGTCAACTTCAAGGATTAAAACATTTCACCCAAGAATACATCCTGGCGGTGAAGGAGGGCAAAGGGTTCTCACATATTGGTCGAGAGTCAAATTCAAATGAACCCAAACCTTTAAAAACGCAAACAAACGACCCACTTGTTGCACGTTAAAAAATTACAACCATGAAATTTATCAAATCCTCAAAAGTGCTTTTGTTAGCTATTATTATTGCACTAAGCAGTGCAATAATAAATACCACTCGTGCTGCTGCTTTGACCCAAGACCCTGCAAATGTAACTACCCAAGCTGGACAATCAACAAACACACCAACGAGTACAGAAATTGCACAAATGGGAACAAAAGCTGCTAGCCAAACAACAGGAAGTAGTTTCTTTGCCCCAATTGAAAATGTTGTGCAGTCAGTCAATAATTTCATTGACGATGTAACTGGATTTGTTCAAAACGATGTGTTTGGTTCTCTCAACAATCTTCTTTCTTCAACTCTAGGTGCTGTTAAAGTGCCAGTTTTAAATCAGGTGAGCGATAACATTATGAAATCCTCAACTGCTAACAACGAAGGCACAAAACTTTCAGAAACACTAGAAAACAAAATTGGTGGCGAAGGTTCATATGCCATTAAAGATGACTTCAACAAGCAAGCTGAACGAGCAACTGCTATTGGTGTTGCCAATGGCGCAACTCTTAGCACCCAAGCCCAGGAACGAAGCGCCCAACAACTATTAGCAGCGCAAACCGCAACTCATAATAGCAACCAGCTGAGTGAAGACTCGAAAAATCAAGACGTTACTCAACGGATCATGCAAAATATCAGTCAGCAAACCGCCCTCAACGCTCAAACTAACGAAATGCTAATCCAGGAAGCTCAACAAGCCCGGACTGACCGAGCAGTCAATAACGTATTAACTGCACAAGCTGCTAAGGAAATTGCGGCAATTAACACTAGCTCTAGACGCGCAGATGCCGCCTCTGGCAATGCTGCAAGTCAACAAGCGGGAATGTTAATGCTTCCCGGCGGTGGCACGATTGGTGCTGACGATGCTGACCAATAATAATCCAATATTGGGTTTTTTCTCTGTTTATTAAAAAATCTAGGGGAAGTCCATTCCTTCCCCTATTCTTGAAATCCCGAATGTAAGTTTTAAAGCAATGTTGCACTTCTTAGCACAAACATTTACCTATCCTCAAACGGGCGGAGAAGCGGATGCATTTGAGATAGTTTCTAGCTCAATTGACTTAGCTCGGAGTACTTCCGAAGCCTGGAATGGTCTTTGGATAAATATACTTCAACCGTTGGACTCTGGCTTGTGGATTGGTTTAGTCCGGCTTGGTCTAACTTTAGCAGCGGGCAGCATTGTCTTCTTGACTTTAACTTCGGGTCGGGAAATCGTCGAAAAGCAATCATGGTCAGAGTTAATGGCAATGTTTATTTGGCCAATTGTGATTACTTTATTTCTGGGTGGTAACGGGAATTTATTATCACAAACTGTTACCTTTGCCAGAAACTTTGGATACCAGCAAGTACAGAAAGTTCTTCAAGCACAATTAGGAGAACTTACTTTTAAGAATGCGATCGCCAAGGTCACAATTAGCAACATCGCCAAACAACAAATAGAAAACGTCTACAGCGAATGTAGAGGAAAAGTTGGACAAGAATTAATTGAATGCTGGGAGTCCAAACAGGCACAAGTTCAACAGATTGTTAAACGGGCTGAAGAACAAAGCAAAGGACCACTCGAACCTCTACGACAGTTTGCAGATTTTTTAGTGGATCGTTCAATAATAGGTACTGCTAGAGATGCAGTGAGACTGACAACAGACCCCGGAGGAGTTTTTAGAGAAACAGCTATACCAATCATCCGCTTTATTCTTTACAGTTTGCAGTGGGCTTTTGTCAACATTCTCGAAGCGGCACTACTGCTAACAGCATTATTTTCCCCAATAGCAATGGGCATGTCACTACTTCCCCTCCAAGGTCGTCCAATCTGGGCTTGGACAACTGGCTTTTTAAGCTTATTTGGTATTCAGTTAGGCTACAACATCATCGTTGGTTTAGCCGCTGTTGTCCTTGTTAATTCTGGTGCAGAACTTGCTTCTGATGTAGCCTTTTTATTCTTCCTCAGCATTTTCGCACCCATTCTGGCTGTTTTAATTGCTGGTGGTGGTGGGATTGCTCTCTACAACGGAATCTCTTCAAATGTTAAGCAGCTAATTGATGTTTTTAGCAACGCTATCGGCTCATTTACAACTCTAGTTGTTAAGAGTGGACAATAATTAATGCGATGAAAATAAAACGATTTCAGACTCCACTTCTACCTGCTTCAAAAAATTTGCTGGCATTATGTTTTGTAGCATTGACAGGATTTAATGCCCTAATTTTCGTCTTTATTTTGTTTGTTTCTTTCCGAATTAACATTCTCGCTGCGAGGAAAACAACCTTTGTGCAGTTAGTAAATGGTGAAACCTTGGTTGTTTCTGAAAGAGACCGCTACTGGCGTTATCCATCTGTTATCCAAAATACAGTTAGAACCTGGACTGAACTAACATTTAACTGGGATAACAAAATTCCTGGCACTAACGAGACTGATACTGGTGTGCGTGTAGGAAAAGGTGGAAAAAGAATACCTACCAGTACTTATTTTGCCTCCTTACTACTTGAAGGGGAGTTTGCGAAAGCAGCACTTTCAGAAATTGCTGAATTAGTCCCTTCTAGTGTTTTCTCCGGTAAACTACGCTCCACAGTAATCATTTCTTACCTCTCAGAACCGCGAGAAATTCGGCAAGGAGAATGGGAAGTTGACATGATAGCAACACGACTTCTGGTTGACCGCACTTTAGGAACTGACGAAAGAATTCCCTTTAACCGAACGCTACGACTAAAAGCTGTTGAAATTCAAAAACCTCCTTTAGGACAGAACGCTTCAGCCTTTGAGCAAAAAGTTTATGAAATTCGCTCCGCAGGGCTAGAAATCACCAGAATAACTGAGTTCATTCCCAAATAAATACTTTCAATAATATGAACAATAAAGCATCACTAGAAGAATTAGACAACGAATCCGATGAAATTAGCAGTCCACTAACTTCACCTAACAGTCTTAATGGTTCACCTAACAGTCTTAATGGCTCCGCTAATAACTCTGGAAAAATGTTGGAAGAAACAGGCAGTTTGGGTATTAATAAAGACGAAATCACCTTGGAAGACGAGAAAGAACTGGCTGGATATAACGATGATCTTCCTGAATTACTCACAAAGGAATATCGCATTAAACAAGACGAAGAAGAACCAGAAGGGCGTTCAACTTCAGAAAAACCAAGTGTTCGTATGGGATTAGTTCTAACTGCAACAGCAGCCATCATAGGAGCAGTAGGATTCGTTTGGTTTGGATTTCTTGCTCCTAAGCCTGCGCGTCAAAAAGCATCTAACCCTTCTCCTTCAACGACCCCAAAACAATTAGAAGACGAATCTGCCGAACTTAAAGGCAAATTAGCTTTTCAAGACCAACGACGACAATTGGAAACTAAACCAGACATACAGAAACAACGTTCTACGCCCACTAAGCCCCAAACCTCCCCATCACCAGTGGTCGCTAAAACTCCTCCCTCTCCACCCCCAGTCCGTCAAACTCCTACTGTTCCACCTGCACCTAGAACAGTTTTTGTTCGTCAACCATCCCCTCCACCACCGCAATCAGCACTCTTCACTGCACGACCTATACAGCGTACACAACCTATACAGCCCATACAGCAGCCTATACGCGCTATACAGGCTGCACCACCCGCAGAGCCGAGTTCGGCTATAGATCCCTTTGAACGGTGGAGCCAATTGGCTTCCTTGGGGCAAACTCGCGGATTAACCACACCAGAAATGGCATCGAATAGCCAAGGACAACCAACTACAGAGCTAGGTGATAATTCTTTTGCTACATCTTCGACCCCTGCACCAACCATAACAGCTTTTCGGACTTCGCCAACAGCACTTTCTACTCAAAACAATGCAAGCCCTTTCCCTACAAAAAGGCAACAACAAAGCATTTCAACTGTTTCTATTGGTTACACCGGAGCTAATAACAATTCAGTAGTAACTAATGCTACCGGAATGACTGATGGAGAAATGGGAATTCTCAACCGTTCCCCGGTTAATCAATACAATAGTGGAACATCTGACTCTGCCTTAGAGGTGGCAATTGGAACTTCTGTTAATGCACGGGTTGTTGTACCGATGCTCTGGGATGAAAGCGGTGAAAGCCCAACAAATGGTAGATTTGCTATTCAGTTAACAGAAGATATGCAGACAACTGATGGCAGTGTAGCTTTACCAACTGGCACTATTTTAGTTACTCAGGTAGAGTCTGTAAACCGAAGTAATAGATTAGTAAACATGAGTGTTGTGGCACTGGTTTACCCCGATTCACAAGGGCATATGCGGCAAGAAGAAATACCAGCCGGCAACTTGCTAATTCGCGGCAAAAATAATCAGCCGTTAATTGCTCAAGGACTCTTTGATAAAGGTTCCCAAATCGCCAAACAAGATTTGTTAATCGGAGTTATCAGTAGTTTGGGAAGAGTTGGAGAAATCATCAATCAACCTCGTACTCAATCATCGAGTTCGTCATCCTCTTTTGGCTTTAGCCAATCCACAGTCACTACTACAAGTAATCCGAATGTCCTGGCAGCAGCTTTGGAAGGATTCTTTAAAGTGACAGGCGATCGCCTAACGAAACGTTCAGATCAAGCGGTACAGGAAATACTTAAAAAACCGAATGTAGCAGTTGTGCCAGAAGGGACTGAGGTTTCTGTTTTTGTCAACAGCTTTCTACGTGTGCGTCGATAGTTATAACAAAAGTTACCTGGAGGAAAAATAGATGAAAAAATTAAAAGCTATCTTACTTGCCTGCGCTTTTTCTTCGTTAACAACAACTGCTATAGTACTTTCCCCCTTACGGACGCTGGCACAAACACCAGCTTTGCGCGTCATCGGGCAAGAGGAAGCAGCGGCAAGTACTACAAACTTACAAGTCTGGGCTGGTCGTTCCACAGCTATTGATTTTTCCCAGACTAACGAAGTCATCACTTACATTCTGATAGCCGATCCTTCACGCACTGTTTACAACACTGATGCTGAACTTAGCAGTAATCAGGCAAAAACTGTGTTTGTAAAGGTGATTAAGCCGTTACGCTTTCCAGGTGCAACTTCAGCAGTCATAACTAATTTGTCTATCAAGACCCGCACTCCAAATGGACAACAACACCTCTACACTTTCAATATCGTTCCTGGTTTTGGTACACCTACCTACAGTGGCATTTCTATATCTGCGATAACTCCCGAAGTCGAACAAACTGGGTTGGTAGGAAGTAACCAAATTGCGACGCTTAACGATATTGAAAGAGGGTTAAAAATTGCGATCGCCTTGGGTTATACAGCAACCGATGACCCGGTTGTCTTTAAAGTGCGTGAATTTTTGGCATTGGTACGGAACAGAACACCAATTTCTAAAGCAGCCGCAAGTGTCAAGTTGCCCTTATCTGTGGTTTCGTCTTTAAGACAATTGGGACTTGAAAAATTCAAATTTAAACTTCCTCAAACTCCACTTAACCCAAATCCAGCTAACTCAAATTCTGCTGAATTTACTTTTGATTTTGGCGGGTGAGTCGTAGTTGCTATTGTGAAAAATTGAAGTTGAGTCTGTGGCATCAGCCGAAAGTATGTTACTTTTACTGTCTCCAAGGGAGCGATCGCACCTAAAGATAAATAAACAGTCCTGTCAACCCTTCCCTTACCAGACCGGATTTTAATTTCCCCAGACGCTCGATGACTCGCTACCGCTTCTCTACGAGAGGCTGCGCCAACGCTATCATTATTAAAGTCCTTAAGTCGAGTTTTACTACCTCAGCCCGACGCAAGCCGGCACCGCGAAGGATAGCGATTAATGCAGCATCTCTAAATCCGACAGGGGTGCGATCGCCAAAGCAAACCTACATCGACGAGTTAATCTCATCTTGACTCAGCGCCCTTCCCCTCAGTTCTTTGGACGTTTTCACGCTGTTGAAAATTGTCGCGGACAAAAAAAGAAAATTATATCTGTGTAACCATAACTGCTGTCGTAAAAGGAAGCGATCGCCTAACAGCTGGATCTTAAATAGAGTGGGATTGCGAAGCTCATTAACCAGCTTACTTAAAGCTTCCTCTAATTTACTAGAAAGTTCTTGCATCTCAGGCTGATATGTATCTGGTAAATGCTCAGAAATTTCTGTGTAAAAGTTATTCCAGTATTTAGCATAGATCGGTAAAAACGTGACTGGCGTTCAGAGCTTTGAAGCGTCCCAAATGCGATCGGTAACGTTCCAGACAAGCTATTTCTAGTCCACTGAAGAAATCACCCATAACACAATTCCATCAACTCTTGATGCCACGGCTTAGGCAACATCGAAAGTAAACCAACTATGATTTTACCTTGCACTTGTACAGGAGTTGTTTCTAAAATCCACTGCCAATACTTATTATCTAAATCCCTGTACCAAGAAAATACCTCTGACAACAAATCGGCATTATCATAATCTGCCCAAAGTGGCATCACATTACACCCAATGGAATGAGCTTCATCTCGGAATTGATCTGATGAATCATCGGAATTATTCCTTTTACTATTAAAAGTATTTAATAGCGATAGGAATATTTTTAGCCAGTCCTTCCAATTTCCAGAAAATTTACTCACTACTTTCGATATATAACCTTGAGTAATGCCGGAAATCGATTCTACAGAAGCTTGCGTAATGTTACGTCCTTGTTCCCAAAGTTCTTTGACTGCATTTTGAATCTTCCACCAAGATTTCTCATCTTTAGAAGCTGCCTCAATTGTGATATCACCTGCATTAATATTTTCAACTTTCATTTCTAAGAAACTAAGGTCATAATCAGCGCAAAAATAAAAGCAAAGCTGCTCTTGAGGACGATTATCCGCTCGCAGTCTTCCTATAGCCTGGATAATCTCCGCTTGTGTGCGATCGCGCACGAAATCCTGAAACTCTTGAGAATCTGTAAGTGGCAAATCTTTACCTAAAGTAAATATATTCTTATTAAGAGTTAAAAAAAGCATTGACAAAGAGCCAATATTTTGATATGGAATACCAAAAGTGGCTAAAGTACTCACTCCTTTAAACTCGTTCGACCCCCGACTATCTCTGAACCAACCTCCATCACTGCTTTGACAACACTTAACAAAGTCAATAAACTTGATATCTGGATGTCGTACTAACAATTCCTCTCGTAAAGCATCCACCCTAGTTTGACAATATAATGTGCGATTCTTAGAAACTTGACCTAGCCCAGTCACTTGAATTATTTGCAAGTTCTTATGAACTGGCACTGATTGTTCAATTGTTAAAACCTCTTCTGGATTAATATCCATCCACCAAGACAAATACTCAGCAGTAGTCGTTGCATCTAGATAAATATTCCACCCAGAAGCTTTGGCAATTTCTGCATGTCGTGATTTCCGAATTGTAACAATTAGTTGACCGTCAACAATCCGTAAAGCACCTTGAATTTGTTTCCTCCATACTTCTAGAAATGGTACAAACCAATTGAGAATAACATGCTGTCGAATTATCTCTTGTACCTCAGAATTTTTATTGCCAAAACGTTTTCGCATTCCACTAGGTAAATTACTCAAATTTACCCCATAATTGCTCGTAGTATTTAACAGTGATTCCAAATCAGGATGAAGAAACTCAGTTGCCAAGGCAATAATTTCATCTAAATTATCTGGTGGTGTACCCAGCATCTCCCTAAGAGTACTATCATTCCAACCGTAGTGAGGTTGTTGAATTTCTCCTGTAAGACACTGACGTAGAACCATCCACATTGGCTGTAACTGAACATTCACTTGGGGACAATAAATCATCAATTCAGCCATAACGCGGTCGATGTCTGGCAATTCTACAGTCACAGGATGAATTGGTTGCACCGTGTGCATTACTTCGTCCCAGAAGTTGCCACAACTAGTCCAGTCATAATCAACAGGATCGGGTGCGCTGTCTGGATGCGCTCCAATGCGATCGCATATCATTGTTTTCGCACGCAAGTTACGATATCCAAATCCTTTTCCTTCCTTAAAACGGCAAGCTTCTAGTAAGTGACACGTTGCACAAACAGGATTTTCCACACCTTCAATTGATGGAATATTTTTGTCCCGCAAAGCAGCAAAGACTTTAGTCCGATGGCAGTTACCACTTGTATCAGGGGTTTCTCCTTTTTTGGGCCATCTCAGATATTTCTTCCCACCAGGGGTTGACTGAAACACCATGCCATCGTTACGAACCTCCATTGCCAGGTAATTCTGCTCAACAGATTCTGTGGTAATGTTTCTGACTTGAGAGGTAAAGTACCATAGCTGACGCACCCCAAAAACTTCTGGAATGGCTTTTCCAGCATCATAACTTTTAAAAGTACCAGTAGGACTTTTATCTAAAATATGTTTCCAACCAGCAGCGATCGCTTCTAGCAGTACTTGTAATCGTTGACCCTTTTTAAACAAAATTTTGCGTGAATCCAACTTACGTAAGCGATGTAGTTTTCCTGGTTTATACTTGATAACATTACTTTGTTTATTATTTACAGTTGATTGTTCATTTTCATCAACTACAGTCTGATTTTTCGCTTTGTTTGTAGTTGTGGTCGTTTGGGCAACTTCTTGTATTGGTTTGCCGAATCCTTTCTTTGGTCGGTATCTCTCGACCATCCTACGCAGCCAAAGTTTAAGGTTGTAAAGTAATGCCCATTCTCGCTCTGATTGTGCCAGTTGTTGCTGGATTGATTCTGGACACAGGGCAAAGAAATCTTCAGGTGTGATAGTTTCGCCGTTCCAAGCTACTATTATCCGATACCCACCTTTGCGACAGCGTTCAATACCTGTTGCATATTGGCGAATTAAATCCAGGCTTTGGGTGGAGTCCGGCAACGGTCGCAACTCAATCAGCTTATCTTTTAAAAGGTGGAACGAACCAAGTTTTAGTAACTGATTGATTTGGCTATAAGTATGGCATTGGCAAAAATAAGCAGCACTTGTAATTAATTTAATTTCATTTTGACGACCTGCTGCAAGCAATTCGTCTATATCTAAATGTTGTTTGTTGTCCAGTTGTCCCCAATCACCTACAGTAAGCCGATAACCCCATTGACGGCAGCGTTGAAGAGTTTCTTGATTAGATAAAGCAATATGGGAATTAGCGATCGCTCCCGCATCGGGCATTAATCTAATTTCTTTAGGACGCAACCGCTTGAGGTAATCTTTAAGGGTTTTTTTACCGTATCGTGCTGCACTCGCAGTCCCGATGACGGCGATATCAGTTTGTCCCTGTCTCCACAAAAACAGTGCTGTGAGTAGAGATTTAAGCGCTCCTTCACAGAGAATCACTACTTTCACTTTCTTAGTGTCAGGGTGTTTCCAGCAAAATAGGGGTAGTTCACCATTGGGTAATTGTGGTCCTGAACCTCCTTGGTTGGCACTACTAAGCCAGATGTATTTGGGATCAGTACGCAGAGTCGCAATTTGGAAACCAGTAATGTGAAAGTCGGGGTCGAGGGCTGCGATCGCTATCCCCGGCATCCCTAATAATTTACCTTCTTTTGAAATGCCGGGAAGGGCAGCGGTGACACCATTAGGAGCGTAAATACCTGGTTGCCAAGTTCTCACCCAGCCTACCATACAGAGCCAGTTTATCTCGTTAACAGTTAGCTGTCTGCGTTCCTGGAGGTGTAAGGAATGGCGAGTACTCAAGTTTGTTACTGTTGTTTCCAGCAATAACCTATTCATGCAATGTCGCTCAACGACAAGCTGCTCCGCGTCTACGCGTTGCTCTACACTCAACCGCTCCTTGACTTTTACATTAATCCCAGGTTGTCGTCGCCAATGTCCTTCAATAAGTGTTTGGGAATTACTGCCATCGTCAAGAGCAAATAAACCCCCCATGTCGTTACGCAACAACGCCAGGAAACGATAGCCCGCTGGGGCATCCTGTTGACTAAAACTCCGTAGACACTCAATTAAACCATCTTCTTTGATAGCGCAGCCGTGGTAATTGCCGCAGATGGGGCAAAGATTGCGTTTGCTAGTGTACTGGCGTTTCATAGGCGCATTTAAAGGCGGAGTTTTAAACTCGCAAAAGGGCGAAATTTCTGTGCGTCCTAAGAATACCGCGCTGCTTTTTTTGGCTAAAAAAGTACTCACCGATCAATATGATCAATATGATCAGATGAGTACTAAAGGCTGAAAACTTTACCTGATATAGATTACAAAAAAGTAATTATCACGCGAGGGGGCGTTAACATCACGCGAGGGGGCGTTAATATCACGCGAGGGGGCTTTATTGAGTACTCAGAAAACACAAAATACCCCCTGTGAGTACCAAAGGAGGAAAAATCAATATTGCAGGTTACTTTGGATAAACCTAAGACTTCCTTGAATTTGAGTGAGGTAGCAATTGGGCAGTGGGAGAGTCAGCTTTATCACAAAGTTTTTTAGAACCCCTCCCAGATGGACATTTCAACAAAACACTCAGACGCTAGAAAATAACCGATTAATCAGCGTTTGAGACGATACCATTCGTTAAGAGAAAGCGATCGTTTTTAAGCGATCGCTGTTTCTCTCCTATTCAGGATGACTGAAACCCTCATTCCACCCGTTAGTTTGCACGCATTTTGTGATAAAGCTGAAAGTTTTTTGTGGTGCGGAAGACGGTTAAACAGGCTATGTTGCTTGTGGTTAGTTCATGATAATCCCAAGACTTCCTTGAGTTTGACAGCATGTTTCTGTGGAACTGGCTTATCTCTACCTTCGGTTTCAATGTCTCGCACCCAACTCTGACTTAGACCCATAGCACCAGCAAGCTGTCTCTGACTCATACCTCTACCTGTCCGAACTTGCCGTATAGTAGCTCCGGTAAGTTCGCTGATTTCGGGTAATTCTATGATTTGTGATGTAGCGCTTGCCTGGGGGGGTGTTTTGACCAGTTCAGGAGTGGTGACTGAGGTGGAACTAGGGTAATTTTTTGTCTGTAATTGAGAAATTTCTTTATCTGTGCAGGTTTTCGGGGTTTTAAATTTATTCAGATACCTTTGAATTTGAGGTGGCAGCTTAAAAATCAACTTCGCTTGAAACAAAAAGTTCTGTATATAGTTATCTGGCAGCCTCTTAGTCCCAAGTAACCGCTGATTTCTCTCTTTGGTAGGGAGGTTGCTAAGTTCATCTGGCATTGCCCATAAAGGTCTGAGCCAGATCGGGTAAGTGTCATCATCAAACTCAATTTTGATACCAACTTTATCTTTTAAAACCAACAATGCCTCTTCTAGCGTTTCTTTAAGTCTCCAGCCATACCTATAATCACTTACTGCCTGTTCAATTTGAAAGGACAGCAAAACGTTACTTAATAAGCTATTAATCGTGTACGTACCACTTTTATGAGCGCGACTATTCTGTATAATGTATAATGCTAAACTGCTAGCTAGTTTCTGGCGATGCGGATCTATATCGAAGACTTGCTTTGGGATAAACCCGTACTGATACAGTGCGGTTCTTGATTGCTCACCTATGGAGTTGAGGAAGTTGTAAGTCCAAAGACCTGGTTGCACACGGATTATAACTTCGCAAAGTTCATCCGCGTCTTTGAATAAATTTAGCTGACTGTATTCTTGCACGCTTACCGTCCAAAGTAGGCAGCGCTCTTTAATGCAAAGGTTTAAATCTCCTTCGTACCAGTGGATGATTGCACCGAGAGTTCCAACAACTAAAGCCAAGTCCGCTATAGCTTTCAGTTTTTGTGATTTTGTCAGCTTTTTGCTTTTGTATACCTTTAGTGTTTTGATGAGTTCCGAACCTCGTAGAACAAACGGCTGCTTCCAAGGTTGTGCCTGAAGGGCAGCATAGGTGGCGAACACAGCATGGAGTCTTGCGGCCATCACACCGTATTGCTCAAGGATTTTATGTTCAGCGCTGTCTGAGATGTATTGCGGTTGATGCTCCTGTTTGTGAAGTATGTAAAACTCTATATAACGACCCTTTCCAAATGGTTTTTGGAAGTAAAGGCTGCCATTAGTGTACTCATTCCAGTCTGGATGCTTAAGGTACGCTTGAGTGGCACTGACAATTGGTGCGCCTGTTGCCGTCATCTCGTAGTTTTTGTTTGTAAACAGTGGTGGTTCACAAGAAGGTAGGTTTTTGGGTTTCCTAAGACGCTTGTTAGCTCTTGCTGCCTGCGCTACTTCTAACCCAGCAATTACCGTTTGGTAGCCTGGTGATTGAGGGCTGGCACACTCTTTTCTATTGTCTCCTACCGACATCAGTTTTGCCCTCCCCCGAAATATGGAACAGTAAACAGAGTGTTGTGGCTGTGGCAAAGGGTGAATGGCTGGAGAATTTTAAGGACATTTGAGGTATTAATGCGGACTGCTGTTACTGCCAGCAGCCGTAATTTGTTTGGGTTGAATTTAGGAATTCCTCGTTGTTTGCAAAAAGTCGTAGTCAGGAGAATACACTTTGTCATATAAAAAGTAGAAAAAGTAGACAGCAAAATTCATGCGGCCGCATGGCGGGCATCTACAAAAACGTTACGCGATGGTGCTTTGCAGCACTCCCTTTAGGTACGGCAAGTGCCCTTTTTCAAGTCGTGGCTGTTTCTTCAGCAGTCACTTAAAACTAGGCAACTTCCGATCCCGAAACATCAATAAAATCTTGATGAATATGCGTACTTTGGGTAGCATGACTTGTGAAAACTGCCTCTGACAAAACTTTTGCTACCCAGTCCACCACAACCAAGCCGGACTCTTTGGCAGCGTCTTGTATCAAGGGTTGCAAGTCGGCGGGAAGTTGTAGAGTTAGGGTGAAGGTTTCTCGTAATGGTAGTCTGGTCTTTTTAATTTGGGCTGACTCTCCCCCTCGATAAGTCCACAGTTCGCATTCGGCTGCCCGCTGATTACCGTTTTTCTCAATGAAGTTCAATTTCCCCAACTGGTAACAATAAAAGTTTTGGGGATTATCTACAAACTCTCGGCTGCAATGAGAGCAATTCCAGCAACTAGGGGTAATTGACGGTGTAGAGTTTTTAGTTGATTGCTTTTGTTGGTCAAAAGTGTTTTTGTTCCTGGGCGTGGTAGGCACACTTGCTCTGTGATATTCTCTTGCAACTTGGGCAACGTGAAGAGCTGTAACTTTGCCATTTGCAGCCGTAGAAACCGCTGTCTTCCAAGCTTCTCGTTGTTGTTCAGGAGGAAGTGCCACGAGAGGACGGGCTTGAGCTTCATTGAGGGGAAGAATTTGTGCGCAATTGCGCACATTTTCGACCACAATCGCAGCACCGATCAACTGATAAGCTGAACGCCGAGACATCTCCCAACGAGTGATACAGTATTCTTCAAATGTTTTGTGGGTTTCCCGATAAAGACGTTTATCTCGAATCTGACTTAAGGCTTGTCCTATTTCCCAAAACGCTTTTAAGCCGAGTTCTACTTTAGCCTCTAGCCTCCTTAGTTCTACTGCCTCAGCATCGCTGAGTAAATTTTCTCTGCTCAACGGGTTTTGACCATTAGTCTTGTTTGAAATGCAGTTCGCATTTAACGCCACTTGTTCACTATCTTGAGTTCGAGTGCGTAAGAGTGTATCTAAATCTACAGTAGAGTTAGAGTATGACATTGATATGTTTTTTCCTCCGACAACGTTAAAACTCTTTCATTAACGAATGGGTGATTTAACTGCGTCGGTGTGTTTGCAAAATGCAATATTAAGCATTGCACAATGCAATATTAATCACATAGTTGCTTAAACTTTCTTATAAATTAATTTATGTATTATGCTAAACAGAAATCGGCAGGCACTTATGATATGAATACTTCCTCTAATAACTTCCTCCTCCAACCAAGCGCGCGGAGGACAGTGCGGTTTTGTTGAAACGCTTGTAAATGCAAGGGTTTTTGACTTAAATTAGTTAAATAGGATGAATAATTAAACTCCACAATGTCTGATCCTAGCCGTGCCCTTTGCGGAGGTTAAGACATAGTGGAATACAGGCTAAGGTAGTTTACATAAGTATGACCGCTAAAGTAACTTTTGTGACTGTTGAGTCCGGGTCTTCTAATATGCAGGAACGCCAAAATCGACTGGCTCAATTGATTGAACAGCTACTACAAGAGGGCTGGACTCAAACTACTTTAGCCACAGCTATTGGTGTAGATTTCTCAACTGTGTACCGATGGTTGAAGAGTAAAACCATTCCCGAATGCGATTCTAAAAACTTTAGGCAATTGGCGAAGTTGAGCGGTGGTAACACTAGATCGCTGCAATTTTATTTAGATGGGAAAATTTCTTTATTAGCCTACCGTCAAGGTTTGGAGAAGAAACCATTAGAGAAAGTAAAAAATGACAAAAGCTCGGTTTCTGATCAGATTAAAAAAGAAGTTTTAGCAAAAATTTATTTACTTGACCCAGTAGATATTGCGGAAGTAATTTCTTCAAGTGTAGCGTTTCTAGCAGGGGTAGAGTGAAATAATTATAGTTGTAATTTTTAAACTTATCCTTAATATAAGCATCGTCAAATAATTAAGCAACACAGCACAAATGGAAGTGCATCTACCATGACAACACAAGAACGAAAAAATAGAGTCATATCCTCACGAATCAAAGCAATTAATCGGTATTGAATACGAGCATTTTTTAGCAAAGCGTAGATTTAGTCGAACAAAAACATTTAGAGAAATAGGTACTTATTGAAAAAAAGAAAATTCGGATTGTGGCGCTTTGGTGGTGGAAGTAGACCAGATACGTCATCGAAACAAGGAATATGTCTGTGCCTAGTCTATCTGAGATAAAAACCGATATTTGAAATACTTGGTTTAGTATTTGACGTTTCTAAAACTAATACAACTTCATCAACTGTATCTTTTTATATCAGAAAGCTCTCTATTTTTTGACACGCAAGGGTTGCAGAGCGCTTGCCACCCCCTCAACAACTGCTTTTAACCTAAAATGACGGGCTATATCTGATAGAAAAATAAATACCGTTATCTTGCAACGTTCGTTTGTCGGCATCGATTGAGATTAAAGGAAGACCATAATCGATTCGGGCTGATAAGTTTTCTTGTTGCCATAGCAATCCCAATCCTGCACCAATTAGTGTATTTTGAACAAGATTACTTTTGCCATTATTCCAACCTGTACCAATGTCAATAAAGGGTGCAACTTGCAGCACTCCATTACCGTTCGCTTTGAGAATAGGCAGGCGGAACTCTGTAGAAAATAATATGCCATTATCTGTCAACAATGCGTCTTGACGATATCCCCGAACAGTTTGTTGTCCCCCAATTCCAAATTGTTCAAATGGAACTAAAGCCCTATCCGCAACTTGGATATCACCGCGCACGATTAATAATGTATCAGCAGCTAAAAGTCGCGTCCATTGAGCCTGTCCGCGCCAAGCGAAAAAGCGACTGTCAGGGGCACTTTCGTTAATTGTGGCATCAAATAGACCTAACCCGAAAGAAAATTGCGATCGCGCTGCAAAAACTTGTCGTTCGTCTCGCTTAACCCAGTCTTGAAAAAATCGCAAAGCAGAAATGCGAGTGCGTCCTTCTTCATCTGCTCCCGGAGAAAGGGGATACCCACCGATGTTGTCAATACCTAGCTTTGTTTGATTTTGTTGTTGTGATAAAGTGAATCCAACAGCAAACTCCTCTCTTGAGCGTTGAAATAAAGGCTGACGATAGCTGAGTTCGTAATAACTTGAATCTGCCTCAATATCGAGTTTATCGAAAGGAGGTTCAATTACATTACTGTTAATATTACCATAGGCGAGGCGGAGTGTGCCGTTACGGGGATTCAGAGGAATTGTATAACTGACATCTACTTCGTTGCTACCATCTGTGTTTGTGTAGCCGACTCTTAACTGATCCCCAAAGCCAAGTAAGTTTGCTTGGTTCAATTCAATTTGACGCCGGAAACTACCAACGCTGGGCGCTCGTCCGTTATCAATCGATGGGGTAACACTCAAAGTTTTCGCTTCAATTATATTCACTTGCAACAAATTTTTTCCGGGACTGGTTCCAGCTTGCAAGTCAGCCGAGATGTTAGCGATGAGTGGGTCGAGTTGCAAAAGTCGCAATCCCTCTAACAAACGATTAACATTGACTGGAGCCGTAGTTGCTAACGCAATGCGACTGCGGACATAATCGGGATGCAAACGACGGCTGCCATTGATTTTAATGCCTTCAAGGGAACCTTCAATTATCTGAATTTTGACAATCCCATTTTCTAAAGTTTGAGGGGGAATGATGGCTGCGGAAGTGATATAGCCACGTTTAACGTAAAAGTCGGTAATAATTGACCGAGCTTGAAACAATTCTGCAAAGCTGAGGTTTCGTCCTGTATACTTTTCTTCGAGTAATTGAGTGAGTTTTTGCGAACTAAAAACGGTACTGCCAACTATTTCAAATTTACGGACGAAGATATTATTAAGCGTATCACCAGGTAGTTCTGGGGGTGGTTGCCCAGTAGTTGGTTTTGGCAATAAATCTTCAGGGGGTGGAAGTTCAAGCGGTGTTTGCTCTGGCTGTGGGTTCGGGGGAAGCGATCGCGGAATATCTTGAGGAGGAATATTCGGAACATCAATCCGCTGGGCAATATCGGGAATTTCTTCAGATGGTAACGCAGATATGCCGCTATCTGCCCAAGCAGATGCAGAAAAAACTATCAAGAATGTAAAATGCAAAAGGCAAAGGGTAGAAGGCAATCCCATAAATAAATATAGGGGTTTTAAATAAGACGAAGACCTTGGAAATAATCGTTTACCGATTATCCATAAAATGTTATTAAGTAAATGCAAATTTAACATGAGACTTGAACAGAATAGATGAAGAAATAATGCGGTGTTGCTGCACTGTGCAAAGGAAAGTTAAAGCATTCATCAAATTTGATGAAAGCATAAACCGGGTTTTTCAACCTAAATACGTCGTTTCGGCGTTTTCTTTTCAACCAAAAAGTCGGTTTATTAGGCGTTTTGCGTGGTTGCCTTTTCAAGGAAAACAGAATTAGCATAAATCGCAAGTTGCGATCGATTCTTTAGGTTTAGACGATTAAAAATGCTGTTGATGTGCGTTTTAACTGTACTTTCACAGATAAATAGTTTCTGAGCAATTTCTTGATTTGTTGCGCCAATCGCCACTAAACGTGCTACATCTAATTCTCTTGGTGTCAATTCTGCCAGTGCGGGGGAAATAGATTGCGATATTGGCTTTGCTATATTTTGGCTAACAACCCGCTCAAGAAGACCTGGTGCGAGTTGGGCATATCCACTGTTGATGGACCGAATTGCATTCACAAGTTCACTTGAAGGCATATCTTTAAGAAGATAACCTTTCGCACCGGCTCGAATCGCTTCACTCACATCGCGATCGTCATCATAAGTACTCAATACTAAAACCTTTATGTTGGGAAATCGTTCACAAATGATGCGGGTGGCAGTAGTGCCATTCATAACTGGCATTCGCAAGTCCATTAACACAATATCCGGTTGTGGTGTTTCGACTTGTGCGATCGCCAAACGTTCTATAATGGAAATCGCTTCTTCTCCGTTCTCCCCCATACCCACAATTTCTAAATCTGGTTCTAGGCTCAAAATTGCTTTGAGACCTTGACGAACTAAACTTTGGTCGTCTACAAGTAATAAGCGAATCATACAGCGCACCTTTTAAAAATAAACATATCTTTCTTCCTCTAACTTTGTACGAGCGAGATTTTCTCTACTTTGTTGTGTGCTTTGTTTATTGAAAGAATCTTCACCCATATTTCTCACAATTTGACGTACTTCGTACATCAGAGTGCTACTCAGTTGGTAAGCTTCTGACAGTGATTTTTCAGCTTGTATTGGGTTGATTTGCCAAAGTTTTTGTACAACTTGCAGTTGGATATCTAAAGCTGCGATCGAATGTCCTAAGCCGTGATAAAAGTTAAGTAAATTGTGATTTCTTTCTTCAATGAGTGTGAAGTATTCCATCTTTGATGCATAAATTTTCAATTGATTTTCAGCTAATATCAATTCTTGAGTTTTTTGGCGATATGTACAAATAGTTTTCATCAATTGCCAAGCTAGCGTCAAGAAAAATATCCAAATTAACAAAACAGTCACCATGTTTTTTGTACTTGAATAATAAGATTTGGTGAAGAGATTATAAAGTTAAATCTCAACTACTTTATTAATAGCTCTAATTGAACCGCTTGGCTATCTACTACTGCAATTTTCCAACTTTAGTTTTAATTTTTACCCTGTCATAAACAAAAAGTTTTAAAACATACATTTATCTAATACTAAAGTTGGAGTCAGGAGTCAAAAGACACGGAGTTAGGAGTTTGGAGTTTTCAACGCTGGTTATAATAATGCTAAATTTTGTCATTTATTCAGATGAAGAGGTTGCCATTCACCAATTTTGACTGATAGCGTTCGCGTAGCGTCTCGTAGAGAAGCGCTAGCAGGCACTCCCGCGTTTGGGTTTTTGCTAATTGAAGGAGATTCTTTAGGAATATATATTTCAGGCATTTGCGGTATATGAGATATGTGAGATATATGGATGGGAATCTCAACAGTGATGCAACAACCATCTCCGGGTTGAGATTCTAAATGTAAATGACCTTGTAAAACTGCTACTCGTTCTTGCATTCCTTTGAGTCCGTAACCACCTGAAACTTCTTCAAGGTCGAATCCGCGACCGTTATCTTGAATTGTTACATGCACCTGTGTTGCAGTTGTGCAGATATAAAGTTGTACTTTTGTTGCTTGAGCATACTTGCGAGTATTGTTAAGCGCTTCTTGGATAATTCGATAAATGGGTGTGACAAGTTGTGAGGGTAATGCAATGAGTAAGTTAATCTCAATTTCAGGTAAAATTCCAGTTGTTTGCTGAAAATCATCGATCAGAAATTCAATCAGCGTTTCTAAAGATTGGGTTTCGATTTGCTCACTACGTAATGCTTTGACAGATTGGCGGACTTCTTGAGTTGCGATCGCTACTAAACGATGTGCCTCAGTCAAAAATTCCTGCGCTTGAGTTGGATCGGGTTGGCAAAGTTTAATCGCTGTTTGTAATTGAAAGTTCAGCCCAGTTAATGCATGTCCCAGAGAATCATGTAAATCCCGCGCAATGCGATTGCGTTCTTGCACGGCTGAGAGATTGGCAAATTGCAATACGCATTGCCATAAAGAGTCATGCATTTGAGCGAGTTGTTCTGGTGTATAAAGTTCTTCGACCACGACAACCTCTTTGTAATGTCCGGCTATTTCTTCTATATTTCTCAGTCAGGGAAGCTTATGCAATTTAGTGAATTCATACAGGGTCAGCTGGTTCAAGAGGATCTTCATCAGAAGGATGCAAACCAGCTATGACCCAAAAACCGCACGCACTCCGAATAGAATCATCCTAACAGGACTTAAATCCAATTCCCCAGCAACACAAACGCTCCCCAGTAATATGGTGATTTATATTCCGGGTTCTTTAAAATGGCAAGTTGGGCTTGACGGAGAGCTTCTGCTTTTGAGATACCTGTTTTACGCGCTTGTAGCAATTGCTCATAAAACTGACTCATCAAGGTTGCTGATGCTTCATCGTTGATTTGCCACAAAGTTGCTACGGTACTGCTGGCACCGGAACGCACTGCTACACCTGCTAATCCTAATGCGGATTTATTATCACCCGTCGCCGTTTGGCAAGCGCTGAGTATGAGCAGTTCGAGTGGTTTGTTTCGCGACAATTGGACGTTTTTAAGAAGGCTACTAAGTTCGTTGACTTTGATTTTACCATTCCAAGTGAGAATAAAAGTTTCATCTGCTTGAGAACTAAATTGAGCGTGGGTTGCTAAATGTACAATCGGGTAGGAAACGGCTGATACTTTATTTTCAAACGCGGAATTTGTAAACTTATTGTTAAATAAGACTTGGCTGGGAAGCTCAGATTCAATTTTTTTCACTTCTTTCTCGACATTGGGTAGCGCAAAAAAATCTGGGGGACGAGCTTCACTAAGTCCAGCTACTAAGGCTCCCAAGCGTTCTTGTTTGAGCGATCGCGGGGCTAATAATTGCAGTCCCGGTGTCAGGACAATGCTGTATTTTTCTACCAAAAAATTTTTTCCATCATGTAGCGCCGCCATTGGTATATTCCGCAAAACTCCATCTAAAACAAATACCAGTGTTTCTACCTGACTTGCGGCAAGGTCTGCGGCTTCTGGTTCGATAACTAATTTATACATTTTTTGGAGTTCGGGCAGCGTCAGGTCAAAGGTATTTGATTGGTTAAGGATACCTCCTAGACGTGATCCGATCGCCTCAACTTCTTTTTTGCTAATGCTTGTTTTGTAGTAGCGAAAATCACGGTTATCTTTGGTTTGGGAATCTGGTTGAGATTTGGGTAAGCTGACGATAGTCGCAAGCTGGTTATCTAAAATAATTGGATAAATTACAGCTGCTCGTCGATCCACTTGATCTACTTGTTCTGGCTTCGCAGTCAAGCAAGCTTCCCGGAAGAAGTTATCGAGTTCAACTAATTGCAACCCTTCAATCACATCTCGTGCTGTCTTGAGACTGCCTTCTTTATTGGATTCCACTAACAACTCAACAAGTTGACGGTGAATCGGTTCAACTTCATATCTAAAAGAATATTGTACATCCGGACTGGCTGCGGCTAAATCTGTTCGCAACGATTTGATTGTGCCGACAGCTTCTTTGTATGCAGCGATCGCACTATCAATTTTCCCCTGCGCTTTTGTTACCCGTCCTAACTGCCATTGCCAACGATAAGCGATATCACCTGCGTTAATTTGTTGCGCTAATTGAAGTCCTTGTTGAGTCAACTTTTCTGCCTCTGCCCACCGTTGCCTTTCTTCATATATATTACCCAGGCTTCCCAGCGCGTCAGCCTGTATACGGGGGTTTCCTAAGTATACAGCTTGTTGAATGGTGACTGATAGCAGTTGCGCGACTTCACGTAGATTAATGGCTTCTGGGGTTTGTTTCCTCATCCGCATCATCGTTTGCGCGAGATTCACTCGTGCTTCAATCGCGGTGTAGCTCGGTGGTAATGTCTCAATTTGCTTTTGTATTTGTGGCAATAAGCTTTTAGCTGCATCTTTTTGATTAGTATCGACAAGCAAGCTAAGTTGGTTAACTTGGGCTTGTATACGCAGATTCACTGAGGGAGATGTAGCGGATTGTTGATAGAAATTTAAAGCTGCTGGGAAATCAGCTTCAGCGCGGGCAGTGTTACCGAGGCTGAGTTGAGCTAATGTAATTATGTCGGGTAGATTTAATTTATTGGCGATCGCCAAGCTACGCTCGAAAACCAGACGCGCTTGCGGCAAGTTGCCAACAACTCGTAGCGAGTCTCCTAAAGTACGCAACGCTGTTGCTGTTTCTGGGGAATCAGAAATTCCTGACAAAAGACTTTTTAATTTATTGTCTGTTGTCTCTTGCGGCAACTTTAACGCAGTGTAAAGTAGGGGAATTGACCGGCGATAAAGACCTAAATTTTGTAAAGCTTGTGCTTGATTAGTTTGGCTCGTCAGTACTAAATTGGGTTTGCCGAGTTGGGTGTAAAGAGTTGTGGCTCGTTCCCAGGATTTCAAAGCAGCATCGGCTTGTCCGCGTGCTAATTGTAACCCACCTTGAATATCAAAGCTTTGGGCTAATGCAGATAATTTGTCGGAATTTGTTTCTTTTAGAGACGTTAATAAAGTAATACTATCCGTAATTGTACGGTTAGCATCGTTCCACTGTGCTAATTGTTGGTAACAAAGCGATAAGTTGCTCAAACTGAGTGCTTGACGAATCGGGTCTTTTGCAGATTGATATGCAAGGGATGCTTGTTGAAACAGCTTTGCGGCATCGGAAAATTTACCTTGTTGATAGTTTGTTCGCGCTTGTTGATCCACAGATGAAGCCGCTTGAGTTTGAGCGATCGCGCTGGAAATAATCGGAATTTGAGCAAAGCTAGGTGATGTGATGCACAATAATGCAGTCAACACCATCGGCAGACAAAAGCGAATCGATTTTTTCCAGTTTCGTTTAATGCGTTTCATTATTTTGGTTGCAGCTTAATTTAAATCTTACATTTCCACCTGAGTACGCCTTGAACTGAAGTTCAAGGCTAATAGCTCAAGTCCGTTAAAACGGACTAAAAGACTTACCCAGTCTGTTTTAACGGACTTAAGCTTTGAGTCAAGAAATTTATTTCTTGGCGGATGAAAATTATGATGCAAGTTAAGAGTCAAAACATCTTATCTAGATACAGGACATGCAGCAGATGTCGTAATAGCATTAGGGGTAGCTGTGGGTACTTGGGCAACTAACATAATTTTGCCGTCAGGAGTTTTCACCCAACCTTGAGCCTCGATGATCGCATTTTCGGAAGTTGGGGGTAGATTCGGTGTTGAAGATGTATTTGGTTTTGTGCTTGCGCTTTGAAAATCCAAAGTTGCAAGTTGAGGCAGGTTTGGTGTACCGTTCAGCGGTTGTGTAGCGTTTGGTGGTATACCGCGTCCGGTGACAATAAAATTACCTAAAGGTTTTTTTGCATTGCGACCTCTGGGACAATCTTGAGCAATTTGATTGCTGGCATCAAGCACTTGATTTGGTAGTTCGATTATTCCTTGGGTGGGTTGGACATCCGGTTGGATAATGTTGATTTGTCCTTGGATACCGAGTTGAGAACTAGCGGTAATGTCACTTTGCGCTGTGGGGAAGGAAGCAGGAGCGATACCAAACAGTCCATTGGTTTTAATTGTGACATTGCCGCCGCGTCCGCGAACGGCGTTAGCACGGATATCGCTGTTTTCTTTAGGAACTGCGATGATCGCTGCGGCATCTATGGTGATGTTGCCGCCATTCCCTTCTTGACTCTCAGTTCCGGCAGTTGCTGAAATAATGCTACCATCTCGCATTAGCAAAATATCATCCACCTGTAAGTTAATATTACCCCCGTCAGTGCTGCCAGTTTCCGCCGAGATTTGGGCGCGATCAAGCCGCAGGTTGCGTGCCTGGATTTGGATATTACCCCCCTGCCCAGTGCCCCGACTACCAACGAAAATTCTCGCTTTGTCGGTGAGAGTAAGGGTTTGTGGAGCGATGAAGATGCTTCCACCGTCCCCACTAGAGCCACGAGTAGTATCGGCAAATAGCCCACTTCCAGGATTAGTCAGAGTAACTGAGTCGGTAACGTTGAGGCGAATATTACCTGCCTTTCCTTGAGCGAAAGTTGTGGTTGCTACGTTGCCACCTGTTGAGGCTGTAACTGTGTTGGCTCTGATGGAAATATTCCCACCCGGTTGATTGTTTGCCGTTGCAGCATTAATCTCACCCAGATTACGCAACTGGAGTGAATTGGTATTTATCGTAATGTTGCTACCACGTCCGGTGGCTGTATTTAATGCACTGGTAAAAATACCGCTGGGACGACCACGATTGTCTATACCGTCTAGCAAGATGGAATCTTGGGCATTGACTATGACATTTCCTGCATTTCCATTTCCTCTGGTTGCAGCAACCAATTGCGCTCCGTTAGTTAACGACAAATTTTTGGTTGAAATCCGAATATCTCCTCCATTTCCCACAGCATTCTCCTGGACGCTGCTGAAAGGACCACTGACAAAGCGACCATCAGCGCTACTCCCGTCAAAAGTAATCCGATCGCGGGCATTAATAATTACATTGCCTGCATCGCCTTGTCCTTCAGTTGCAGAAAGCAGTTGCCCTCCGTTGCTAACCAAAAGCGAACCCGTTGTAATCTCAACATTTCCCCCTCTTCCTATGGCGCCTTCATCTACGTTACTGAAGATAGCGCTACTAAACTGTCTATCGGCTGTCCCTCCTCCAAGTACAACAGAATCGCGGGCATTGATGATGACGCTGCCTGAATCACCTCTTCCTTGAGTACCAGCAGCCAGTTGCGCCCCATTGTTTACCACTAGAGAACCCGTTGTGATTTCAACATTACCGCCTCTGCCCACTCCATTCTCTCTCACTGGGCTGAACGCTCCGCTAGAAAATCCGCTAGCACCAGTACCCGAAAACAGAGCTGAATTGCGGGCAGTGATGGAAATACTTCCTGCATTGCCGCCTCCACGGGTTCTGGCATTTAGCGAAGCACCATTTGTTACCGAAAGGGAATCTGCTGTAATCGTAATATTACCGCCCTTGCCTGTTCCCCCTGGCTCGATACCACTGAGGAGGATTGTATCTGTATCCAAGGAGACAATATCGCGGGCGTTGACAGTGATATTACCTGCGTTGCCTTGTCCAGAAGTGAAGGTATTGAGTTGCGATTCATTGGTGGCTATGAGCGATCCAGTGGTGATATCAATATTGCCCCCATTGCCTACTGCCTCCCTCCGAACATTGCTAGAGATGCCACTTCTATCTAAGGTGATGCGATCGCGAGAGTTGATTCTCACACTACCTGCATTACCTTGTCCATTAGTACTTGCAGCCAAAACAGCTTCATTGATAACCGCAAGCGAACCTGTGGAGATTTCCACATTGCCCCCTGTGCCTATTGCTCCTTGAACCACGCTACTTAAGGCAGTGCCCCCATCAAATACGGTGCGATCTCCTACTTGGAGAATAATATTACCTGCGTTGCCTTGTCCTCTGGTAGTTGCATTCAATTCAGATCCATTAAGGACGGAGAGCGAACCCGCCGTAATTCGCACATCACCACTATTGCCCACTGCTCTCGTTCCGACACTGCTGAGTATGGAACTTGGAATAAAGCTTTCATTTGCTCTCGTTCCATCTAATAGAACGCGATCGCGTGCATTGATAATTACATTACCCGCATCCCCTTGTCCATTGGTACTAGTAACCAGTAACGCTGTATTTGTAAGGGAAAGAGAACCTGTAGTGATTTCAATATTGCCTCCCCTGCCAACTGCATCTTGCGTAACACGACTGTAAGCGCCACTGGTGTTATTCGGTCCCCTCCCTGCAAACGTGACTGCTTCGCGAGCGTTGATGAAAATATTCCCGGCATTGCCGCGTCCGCGAGTGTTAGAAACGAGTGAACCACCATTGGTAGCCGATAGAGAACCTGTAGTAATTCTGATATCACCTCCATTGCCGCTTGCACCACTAACCACTTCGGTAAAGATTGTGCTGGCAAGTCCATTCGGATTGACACCCTCTAGCGAAACGGTATCACGAGCGTTGATTGTGATATCTCCAGCATTTCCTTGTCCAAATACACTAGCATCTAGTTGACCACCGTTTGTCAGTGAAAGAGAACCCGTATTAATATTAATATTGCCACTATTGCCGAAGGCATTCTCGAATATTAAATTAGCAATTGCGCCTGCATCAAGTTTTATAGCTCCAATCGCGTTAATGCTAATGTCTCCCGCTTGACCGCCAGCGTTTTGTCCTGACGCAATACCAGCTAAAACAAAGCTATTTGTGAGGTTTAGATTGCGGGCATTGATGCGAACACTGCCGCCATTGCCAGATCTGACATCAATTTGCGATTGATTAAGCAACACATCTGCTTGTGGAAGATCCGTTGGAATGCTGAGACTAGTATCGGGATTTAAACCAACAGTTGCTGTTCCTGCGATCGCGGCGAGTTCAACCCGTCCACCTAAAGCCTCCAGAATGCTTCGGTTTAAATTAATATCACCGCCGACCAATGTCAAATTTTTTTCTGGGGCTACACTTAACAGAGCTTGGTTAGCAGCGATCGCCCCCGAATTAATCTGATTAAACAGCAACCCCGAAGGCTGAACTGTCAACAAAGGTGGTGCTGCGGGATTTGTCGCGCTGAAAATTCCCTGATTTCCAAATTGAATTTGATTCGCTGTCGTGCCCAGAAATGAACCGCGTATATCTAACTGGGCATTTTTTCCAAATAAAATCCCGTTGGGATTGATTAAAAATAGATTTGCAGCACCATTAACTCCCAAGGTTCCGAAAATATTTGAGGCTTCTTTTCCTGTCACCCGCGTGAGAATATTTTCTACTCCAATAGGGTTGCTAAAATACACTCTTTGCCCATCGTTGATACTAAACTGGGTGAAGCTGTGGAAAAGATTGCTACCACGAGTTGCACCACCATCAATTTGATCGGCAGATGCACCGTTAATTAAAACGTTGGGTGTGAAGCGAGAATTTTCTGCACCTAAAGTATTATCAGGGGTAATTTGGGCGATCGCTGGTGTGCTGGCAAATGTGATGAAGCTGAATATCAGTAATTGAAGCCAATTCGGTTTATTTGTCATAAAATGTATTTTGATTAAGGTTCGGTGATGTAATCCTGAGGAAAAATAAACCGTAGTAAGCGCTTTAGCGTTTAAGAAAGAAAGCACTCTTGATGTAATCTTGAGGAAAAATAAACGCTTAAGAAAGAAAGCACTGAAGTGCTTACTACGAAGAGAAACCTATCAAAATTACTTTTGCTTAGTGGCTGTAGGATCTGTACACAAGTTGGCTATATATGCTTCGCGTTTCTCAACGAAGGATGGAGATGCATTTTCAATGTACAGAGCCTGCAAAGCATCAGACCAAGGATGAAAAATTCCGGGTTCGTTTTTGTGTTTGATTTCGTAATTGAGAAAGTAATCTGCTTTTTTCAGGGCAATTTCTTCTTGTGAGGCTTTATTGGCTTTTAGTTTTTGCTCTAATGCTTGCAAGTCAAGTTGAATTTGGTTGCGCTGGTCTGCTGGCATTATTTGAAATGTTGCCCAAGCTTGACTTCCTGATAATTGCCATTGATAACGCTTGCCCGGTTTTAAGGGTTCTTTACCGCTGTAGGATACTTTTTGATCGGCAATGTTGACTTTTTGCGTCCAGACTTCCTCTTGAGTATCAAAGTCGCGGAGTGTTAATTGAAGGTCTTTATTTTTCCCTTGACTGTGCCACAAAAATAATGGTCGATCGCTCCAAACTTGATATGTCTCTAGTAAACCAGGTGCGATCGCACAAACCTGACTTGTAAGCGATCGTGATATATTTCGTTTGCGGGGGCGAGTCTGCCAAAATAAAGCTGCCCTAGTAGTAACTTGTTGAGCAATTTGCCGATTTTGCCTGAACGGTGTAGCTATTTCGCTGCTGACACCACCAAAGCTGATGACGGGAATAAGTGCAAGGCTAAAGAATGATTGATTAAACATGATACTTTCTCCTTGTAGCAGGTAAAACGTAAGCTAAAAAAACAGCCGAGGGTAAAAACCAGGGAACTAAAACCGCAGCAGATATATAAATTTGCAGCCCAAGAATGCCATAGATGATGACTGTACCAAGGGAACTAGCGATAATTTTTAGGCGAAATTTGGGATTTAATTGAGACTTACGATTAACTGCAAATACCGCAATTTTACTGAAAATAACCGCCACTCCAATCATCCAAATATCGGGGATGGGAATAACCAAACGACGTGTGAGAAAATGCTGGGTCATGTATGCTAAAAATTCACCTCCTGTCAGCCAATCTTGCTTTGTCCAATAAGTTATAGCGGGGGGTGCGGGTGAGCGATCTGGCTGACTGGCGGCAATTCCCAAGCGTTCATCGCTTCCTGTGGCAATTAATACTACCTGTTTGGAAATTAAGGGAAACTTGTTGATATCTGGATTTTCCAGCAATTTCCAAGCGGGAATCTTGGTATAGACGCGATCGGGAGGTAGGGAGAAATCAACTAACGGCTGCAACCCAACAGGAGAACGCAACTGTAACAATGCAGATAAGTTGCCTTTTTCGGGGTGCTGCTGCTGAATGACATCAAGTAGTTGAGCGCGTAAATTTGTTACCCGATTAGTTTGGGGCTTGGGTAATTCTGTCATTTCCTGGTTAGCAGTCTGCACCAGAGACATCAAATAAGCGATCGGGCAAGCTTGACGACAATCTCGCTGGGGATCGGGCATTTCTACAAGGTAATGATAAGCATCAGTATATCCTTGCAATGTCCAATTCCACTTGTTAATGCCGATCGCTTCATTTGTGCCTATTTCTCTATTCGGTTCTAGAATTGCCCCAAAAATTAGCCACATATTCCCATCGACTGCACGACGCACCGCTTTGCCTAAATCTTCATCCCCGGATGGCGGGTCTTTTTGTGGCGTATCGAAGGTAAAATCTAAACCAACGACGGAAGCATTCAACTTTCTGGTGCTATCAATTAACTTGCCGATGTAGCTGCGGTTCATGGGTCGAAGTTGAGAATCAAGAAGTCCAGCGCGGTAAATCGATTCGGCATCAATTTCGATTAATGCGACTGGGGGGACTTCTTCCGATGGAATTTGGGCGGTGACATTGCGGTAAACTGATTGAGCCACCATTCGCGAATCTAGCAGCAAATTTTGTATGGGGGGAAGTACGCTAAGGGTGAGACTTGCTACAAGAGCGATCCCTTCAATGTAAGTTGGTAAACTTTGCCGCAAACGCTGTTTCCACTGAAAGGGAGGAATGCGAAATAATTTCGCCCCAGGATGGCAAAATAAGGAAGGTACTAAGTAAGACGAGGGGTAAGTATGGCTTTTCTCCATGCGGAGAAATTGCCGCGCTTCCATCACCGATTCGTATACATCAAGGTGTTTCCCCAATCCTTGCAGAAATCGTACCAGAAATTCTTGGGCGACGCGGTTGTGAATCGGTTCCCGCATGACTACAACTTGACTGAAACCCAAGTCAATTAAGGAATCGGCGATATTTAACCCGCTGCATGAGTTAAAAATTGCTACCTGAAGTCCGCGTTTTTTGGCTGCACTCAGTTGGGGTGCAATTTCGTTGATGGAAATCGATATACCAGGGGCAATACCCAATTCACCCCCTGTCATATCTGATTCGTTGCTGTGTCCAGCAAAAAACAGCACATCCCATCCTTGTTCGCAAGCGATCGCTTCGCTAATTTGTTGGATAACTTGACTTGGGGTTTGCTCTGGTTGCCAACCAACAAACTCAACCTCCGCGATGCTAAGGAGCGATCTTACGGCTTCTTTGTCTGCCTGGAAATTCAACCCTGTATCATCACCCAAAATTGCTAAAATGCGCGCACGTCGCTGATGTTGCTTTTTCTGCGGTGTTTCAGTTTTCGCTCCAATATTTAAAGGTGCGCGAATGATTTGAATCGCTCCAGCGCTAGCAAATTCGGTGCCAATCTCCCACGCTTCCCAAGGAAAGCGATCTAATTCAATCGGGGCACAGGTAAGAAAGACTTTTACCGCTTCGCTAACTCCTGGATTCCCTTTGACAAGTTCCTGGCTGATTTGAGCAATAGTTGCCCGGATTTCATATAATTCGGCACTACGCAACCAGCGATGAAACTCAAACATCAATTTGGTTTCCGCTTTCACAAGTTCTGCGTGCCAGTCTAACGAGAGTGCGACCACTCCACCACCAACTGTCCGTCCCCGCATTTGTTCTGACTGATAAAAGCACAGATATGCCTGTCGCCACTCTTGATACAACAAAGTTAAATTAGTTGGATAATTAACCTGCTGAGTTAATCTTTGTCCTTGTCCCCAAGACAACTCGAACAAACAGATTTGCTCGATTTTTTGAACTTTTAGATTAAAAAGATGGGAATTATATTTCATATTTCTGGCGAATTAAAGATGATAATTAAGACGCTCTAAAGATGCGGAGTTTGCCGTATTGTTGTTATATAAATCTCTGATATATTCTCTAACAATAATCAAAACACTACTACGGTCGTCAAGACGTTCCGCCGGAACGTCTCTACAATATTTCTGATTTACCAGATATAATATTAACATTTGTAATTACATGTTCCTAATAAATAAATGTAAATTTACCATTAGCTAAAAAATATCTGTTTTAGTTAGCAATTTATGTTGTTATGCTCCACTTTGTTGATAGTTATTAAATGGAATTTATTTTTTACAGTAACATAAATCCGCAGAAAAACTATATTTTACTAACTGTTGTTTTATATTTAAGTGGCTTGCAATTCCATACCAAAAGGAGGAATTTCAAATACAGTTTCATTGTCTACAGTTACTGTCACCCAAAACCGCTCGTCCCAATTGCCAATAACTTGAGCGTAGAGTATGTTTTTACTTGTGTCTTCAAGGGATTCTGCGAATAATAACTGTGTTTCATCACGCACCTCTAATTTCAAAGTTTTTGGCATTTGCCTTTGTGGTTGAGAACCCAAGGCAATCAGCAAGACCCATTCTCGGTTTTCCGTTGTTTCCGATAGCACCCACATAATTGCGTATAGCCGCAAACTACCGCGATCGCACTCCAAATCACGGTAAGCACCCCGCGCTGCTGAGGGAATATGAATTGAGTTTTGCTCTAATCCAGAGCGAATTTGGTCAAATTCGTCTTGCAACGTCCGTAATTCTGATAATGCTGGAAATGGCATCAGCATCCACCCCAATTCACTCGCTACCGCATCGATTTGATTGCGTAACCAAAAACCAACGTTGATTAATGGTTGGGCAAGGGAAGGACTTAGAATTTTATAGGAATAGTGAATCAAGTCTGGATTATTCAGTAGGCTTGTGCCTTCTTTGACTGTGAGCAGTCGCGAAAAAGGCTGTTTTTGCAGTTGAGATGTCAGCGTAGTCAGCTTTTGTCGCAACGCTGTATTTGTATCAATTTGTCTAGTTGTTTTAGCAGGTAGTTGAATTGCATCTGCATCCAGACAGCGGAGATTGAGCAGAAGCGCATCAGGGTTTGAGTCAAACCAGGTTTCAGGTATTGTGTATGTCCAATCTGCATCTACTTGTAAGCGTTCTGTTTGTTGATAGTGAAGGTACTGGTTGTAGTTCATAAACCCGGATACAGCAACTTGCTGCTCCTCTTCCTCAACCTGCATTAGCACGTAGAAATGAGCGGCAAAATCAGGTATATCTAAAACTGCGAAAGGGACGCTATGTTGATTAGTTAAATTGTTAGAAGTTAAGAGACAAACTTTAAAATCACCAATTTGGATATTGCACGCTGCTGCAAACAAATTTGCGTATGCGGGTTGCCAAATCGAAGCGCGATCGCTCTGCAATTGCAAATCGGGAGCGCGTTCTTGAAGCCATTGTTCAAACCCCAAAACCCCCAACGCACAAAGGTAAACTTGCCAGCGTTGTTCTGGCAGATGTATAGATTGACTTAGACGTGCAGCTTTTTGGAAATGCTTTGGTAATAGTTCAATGCGGGTTTCGTTGAGAGATTGCCAATCGGGTAAATCCGGCAAATCTGATGTTGCTAGAGGTTGATTCATCATAGTTGAAATAGATAGATAAAGTTAATTTTCGATTTGAGATTATGCATTTTTAATTATTCTCCTGTCTCCTACTTTCGAGATAACGGCAGAGACGACGTGCTAATAAACTGCGTAAGGGTTGATTGCGAATTGGATTTTTTGCTTCAGATTCTGCTTCTTGGATAATGCCAGAAATTTGTTCATCCAAAATCAATTCTAGTTGTCGGTCTAAAAAAAGCAAGCGTTCAGAATCTACAAAGAATTTAGCGGTATCAAGAACGCGATCGCGCAACTTCACCAACAACCGCTGACGAATATCGGCACGCAATTCATTCAGTTTTAATAAGCGAGTAACTTCATATTGTTTTGTTAAATTAATTTGTGGTGCAATTTGGTTCATCGATTGACCTTGACAATGAAAAAGATGTAAAGCGGTGAGAAATGATTGTTCAACTGAAGAACGTTTGCGTTGAAGTTTAGTGATATACTCATCAATAACTTGGGCAAGAGTTTGATCTAAACATTCAATAAATTGATTTTGATATAACTTAACAAATTCAAGTTGTTCTTCATCGTCTTCAGTAGCTTGCGATTCTCCGTCAAAGACGCTACGCGATCGCTCTACAATTGGTTGAATTTCAGGTTGATCAAAAGAAATCGAAGAAACATTTCCTCCTTGTGCAGTGATTTTATATCGTCTAAGTTTGGATGCGATCGCGTGCAGTTGACTTAATATCCCCTCAGTGCTAAGTTTATGCCCAGTAGAAGTTTGCAGAGCCTTAGCAATACGAATTAACTGCTCAGATGTAGGCTGCTGACACGGTAGCGTCCCTCCTGTGAGTCTTTGTTGCAAACGGTCTTCCCGGTAAACTGTGTGGTAACTTACTAAAAGTTCGTAGAGTTGCTGAATTTCCACTGATGTCAAACGATACATATCAGTTAAAATTCGTTCCAATTCCTTCGGCTTTGTATCGTTCAAAAGTGCCCAATCGCTAACTAAAAAAACGCCATGCTGAAGTAAATACCGCTTCAGTTCTGGATGTTGTTTCACATAACGACTTACCCACGTATTGAGCGATCCTTTAGCTGGATCGAATGTTTTCAAAACATTAGTCGCTAAAGATTGATAGGAACTCCTTTGAGTTGACTTTGATGCAAGCTTTTCTGGCTGGTTTCGCGTTGCTAACAGTATCTCATCATCCAACACAAACGGTAACAAATCTTGACAATTAAAGCCATTTTGATTGCCAAACTTCGTTGCCAAATTAAGGCAAACTTGATAAATTTGCCCAGAGATGTAGCAGCGCAGACAAATTTCTGCTAATTGACGTTCATGCGTATCGGTTTCTTTGCCTGATTGGATTTGCTGCCAAAGTTGACGCTGTACCCTTGCATCGGAAACTTCAACCTTTTCAGTCAATTCTGGAAATTGTTTTTTCAAATAAGTTTGAGCAGCAACAATCATTTCAACCCGGCGTTTACTAGTAGAATCTAACTTGACAAATTCCCAGTATTTTGATATCGAAGCCACGGTGTTTTTACATACTCAAAACCAATTATCCTCAATTTTTCCACCTCCTGCAAGTAAAAGCAATTTATTCGGTACGACCTTATAGCTTTATATTTCTGGCAAAGGTGAACTCATGCAAAAATATCACCCGATTTGAAAAACCTCACCCTGTCCGTTCCGGACATCCCTCTCCGAACTTGCGGCTACGGTGTACACACAAGTAATCGAATCACTACCAGTCCTTGAATTACCCCACCCTAACCCTCCCCTTATAAAGGGGAGGGAACAAGATTTTCCTTTATAAGGGGGGGATTAAGGGGGGTAAAACGCGGGTTGAACAAGCCACTCCGACTTGTGTGTACACGATAGCCTTAACAAGGAGAGGGAAAGATTTTAGCGTAGCTAAAAGCGAGGGTGAGGTTTTTCCGAGTTGTGTGTACATGGTAGCCTTATTAAGGAAAGGGGCGAGGTTAAGCGGGTATTATATTAATCATGTAAACCTGATATTATTACTAATGCCCAATGCCCCCTTCAAAAAGGAACGCATCAACCGATCGCAGTTCCGGTAATAATTTGACGTACTTGATTCGGAGTCAAATTAGGATTAGCACTCAGCATCAGTGCAGCCACACCGGAAACATAAGGTGTAGCCATCGAAGTGCCATCCATGAATTTATACTTATTACCGGGAACTGTGGAATAAATATCAACACCAGGGGCAACTACATAATTTAGATTACTATTGTCACCCGCCCAGTTTGAGAAATCAGCCACATACCTGTCGTAGTCAATTGCACCGACTGCAATACCGTAATTTGTCGCCAAAGCTGCTGGATTTGTCGGTTTGTATGCACCTTCATTTCCTGCTGCCATAACAACAACCGCACCTTTTTGGGTTGCGTATTTGATCGCTTGTTCAAGTGCAGAAGAGTAACCACCACCCAAACTTAGATTGATTACATCTGCGCCATTGTCAGCAGCATAGACAATTCCACGGGCAATATTGTTATAACTACCACTTCCATTTTCATCCAGCACCCGAATCGGCATTATTTTAGCGTTATAGGCAACACCGATTGTCCCATATCCATTGTTCTCAGCGGCAATGATTCCAGCAACATGAGTTCCATGACCCTCATAATCCATTGGGGCATAGTCGTTGCTAACAAAATCCCAGCCAATAATATCATCAACGTATCCGTTGCGATCGTCATCAATTCCGTTACCGAAAATTTCGCCAGAATTGATCCAAATATTATCGTTCAAATCTGCGTGAGTATAATCCACTCCCGTGTCAATTACTGCGACAACAACATTCTTGCCCGAATATCCTTGTGTCCAGACTTCCGGGGCACTAATCGCATCCAGTCCCCAATCGTAGTAATTACTTCGGTTAACAACATCAGCAAAAGGCGATCGCCCTATAGATTGTGCAACTGCTGCTGCTGCATCAACTAAGCCGTAGCCATACACTTCACTAAATCGGCGAGATTGTGCAGTCAAATATGGTTCAGTTGAGCCAGTATCTGTGCTTAATTGATATAATTCAGCCTCACCAAAATCAGAATTACTTACCTGTAGGTCATCGGTATTTGATGGATAGCTATTAGTATCAAACTCGTTATTACTATCACCAATCAATTTACCTGTATTGTAATCAATTATTCCGGGAGCATAATTAATACCTAATTGACCTGTTGTTGAACTATCAAGCCAAGCGTCAGGTGTATTAGTATATTGGAAATCTTGATTGTTAGTATCTGTGGCGCTGTCAAATTTATAAATTGAATCTTCCAGAACATTAGATAATTCATTATAAAAACTGCAAGCACTACGATATGTACTTATCAGCCTATCTGCATCTAATGAATTTGTATGTATCGGCGCAAAAGAATGAGACGAATTATCTAATAAATCGCCACCATTATCTATTTTATTGTTAAGCATAGTATTGGAAACCAGTAATTTTTTGCCTGTATGTTATTCACTATTTCTGGTGAAGTAGACATATGCAATTTCCACGCAACTACGAATAGCAATAACCCCGACTTATTCGATAAGTCGGGGTTCTGAAACTCTCAATTTTGACAAAATTATATTAGCCGTTGATTCTTCCCAGATGAAACGGCTTATTTACAGGTTTATTATTTTCACTTAGGTGAAGTGCGATCGCACTGACTGTTTTTGTCCAAGGATGTTCTGGATAGCGCAAACAGAAAATATCACTACTTCCCAAATGAAACATTTCTTCACAAACAGGTAGCACTCCTGCAACTGGAACGTTGTAAGTTTGTTGAACCTGTTGCCGCAATCTTTCATGATTCAAGCTAGGTAATGCTTTATTCACAACTAATAGCATTTTTGGCACATCTAATTTACGTGCCACATCGATTGTTACTGCTGTCCCTTGATAGTCTTGTTTATCGGGACGTAGAATTACTATGAGTACATCCGAGATAATGGCAGAAAGAAGCGTTTCTTCGTTGATTCCAGGGTGAGTATCAATGAAGAGATAATCTAACCCGAAACGTTGCACTATCTGACGAAACCCATCATTAAGCAAACGTGCATCATATCCCTCACGCAAAATCCGCGAGATTTCCCCAGTTTTGATACTAGATGGAATCAGATAGATTTTGCCTCGGTTCTGAGAAAACCAGTTCTTTGATGTTGTAAAGACAGAACTGAGATCGTAAGTAGCAGCTTCAATTGTACAGCGTCCCCACAAGTAATCATTCAGTGTGTGCTTGACTTTGGTTTCATCCAAACCAAAAGGGACATGAATTCCTGGTGATTGAATATCTGTGTCTACTATGCCTACGCGGTAGCCTGCACGAGCAATCAAGGTTGCGAGGTTGGCAGTGACGTTAGATTTACCCGTTCCGCCTCTAAAAGAATGAATTGAGACAATTTTAGCCATTATTATCTACTTTCCTTGATTTTAAAACTGATTTTTTTGCATAACTGGGGGATGAATCGTAGAGACCTTATAGGTTAATCACCACTAGTGACTCCATTGATTGCGAATCTCTTTTGCAGTTTTTTGTAGCTTCTGAAAATAATCACTTTCAGCAATTTCCGCAACTTGAGTTATTACTTTTGAGGAGTCAATTTCTACTTGAAGCTGCTGCAACTGCTCGGATAATTGCTGTTCGCGATGCCTGCGGTGCGCTTCGCGATCGCATACTTCCCGCACCATTTTTTGAAACACACGTCCAAGTTGCCCCAGTTCATCGGTGCGTTGTGCGATTTGGGTTAACCCTTCGCGTTCGAGTTTTCTGACTTCGGTGACGCTAAGGTGATCTAAAATAATTGTTTGGGCAAGTTGAGCCATTGGTTTTAAAGGTTGAATTACTCTCCACTTAAGTAAATAGTTAATGAACACAATTACTAATGCAAAAATGCCCATAAATATGCTGATGAATAGAAAAAGCGCTTGACGAGCGTTCCTAAATACTTCACTTGCAGGGATATAGATAATCTGAGTGCCGATAATTTGATTCAGCTTCCAGCCAAAACCATTTTGAGTACCATATTTTTCCACATGGCTTTTTGGTGCAAGCTGCGGTGTACTGTGACACACCAGACAGCTTGAGTTTGTTACAGCTAATGGTTGAGCGCTATAAAATAATCGTTCTCCAGCTTGAGTGCGAAAACCAGATAAAGTTTTGAGAGTGCGATCGCTCTCAAACCGCTCAATTAATTTTGCCTCGAATCGGTCAACTTGGTCAGCCAAATTTGTGGGATTCAGTGTTGCGTCTTTATAAATAAAATCTTTGTATTTCCAGGTTTGTTTGAGCGTGTCAAATACTTGCCTTGCTGCCAAGCTGGGTATAGTTTCCGGAATAAACTGAGTTTGGGGATCGGCTATTTGAGCAATCAGCGGTGCAATATCCTTACTCGTATAACTTTTTACTGCATTCACCATCTGCATAGCCATTTCTCCTCGATGACTCATTTCCATTTCGGCTTTTTGCTCTAGAGCTTTAGACAATGCCAATCCCCCTAGGGCAATTCCAGCAATAAAAATTAGTGACAGCAGTAACGTAAATTGAGATGCAAGCTTAAGACGACGTAGCATTTCTCTAATTTTATCAACGGTCTTGTTTACTCATATATCTGAGACACCTTAACTCGATCAGATTTTTCTTCAATCCAAAGCTGCAACCACCATACCAGCGTAAATCCTAATCTGAACTTAAAGCCTCCAACTAAAGTTGGAGTCACTTTGATGGATAAAAAGCAGGTTGCAAACCCAACGTTTTTCCGATGTACAGCTAAAAGCAAAATTCCTATTATGAACACATCGAAAGCAAACAAACGCAGCAGACACAACCAAGCTAACGATAAACCAGTTAAAACACGCTGCGAATCACAAAACTACACAACAACGGAGAAAAACAATGACTAACGAAATCAACAACATCGGTGCAGTTGAACTATCTGAATTGGAACTCGACACCGTAGCAGGTGGATTAGCAATCAGTTTCGGTGATGTTCAAGGTTTTGCATCTGATGCTACAAATACTTTCTCTCAGAAGAATCTGACTGTAGGTCAACAAACCTTCGCAGGTCCAAATGGTAGCGGTACAGTTTCCCTGACCAATGCTCAAGAAATCTTTAGCTCGGCTGGTCAAGCGATCGCTGTTAAGTAATTCACAACCTGGGTGGGTACAATGCTCACCCGACAACAAATCTTAATATCCAAAATTACACAACAACGGAGAAAAACAATGACTAACGAAATCAACAACATCGGTGCAGTTGAACTATCTGAATTGGAACTCGACACCGTAGCAGGTGGATTAGCAATCAGTTTCGGTGATGTTCAAGGTTTTGCATCTGATGCTACAAATACTTTCTCTCAGAAGAATCTGACTGTAGGTCAACAAACCTTCGCAGGTCCAAATGGTAGCGGTACTGCTTCTTTGACTAATGTCCAAGAAATCTTTAGCTCGGCTGGTCAAGCGATCGCGATCGCCTAATTTGTTTACTCTGACTGGGACTTAAGCAGAGGCTGTTTCATTGCACGAACAGTCTCTGCTTTAACTTTTAGAGGGTTTACCTCTGAATCTGCATAAGTACCACTCCACTAGAAATAGTGTAATTTCAGAAATCATTAATTGGTTTAATGGACAAATCTACTAAATCCAGAAATGTTTTACCTGAGCAAGGAGAAAATAATGTCTAATGAAACAGATGTAAATAATACTCCGGTGGAATTATCTGAAGAAGAACTTGAAGGAATCGCAGGGGGGATTAGTATTTCAATCTCTGGCTCGATGTTTGAAAAAAGTGATATATTTTCAGCGCACCGAAAAGGTTCAAGACGAAGTTCTCTTTTCAAATCTTCTCAAACATTTTCTTCGGCTTTTCAAATTATTGGTTTAGATTTGAATTCTCCAAGCGATATTATGAGCTTTTTTAGCGGATTAGCCAAATTTTTTGGCAGAAAATAATGAAATTTTCAAGCTATTTCCAAATTATTTGTTCTCCCATACATTATTCTTTAAGGGAGTTTATTTATCAATGACACAAGTTCTATTGAAGGAACTTAGCAATCAAGATATAGACTGGATGTTGGCAACCGGACATCAAGTTGAAATTGAGCCAGGAACTGTTGTGATTCAGCAAGGTCAACCGCTAGATGCGCTGTATATTCTTTTAGATGGTGCGTTGACGGTTTCGCTGACTCAGAGTAATGCAAATCCGCTGGGTCGAGCTTTTGCAGCGCTTGAAGGTGGTGCCCTGCCGGGACGGGAAATTGCTCGATTATCGAGTGGAGAGATGGTAGGAGAAATTCCTTTTGTAGAAACTTACTTACCATCTACCACAGTTTGTGCGACAAGCAAATCTTTAATTTTGACAATTGACCGATCGCATCTATTACAAAAGTTGCAACAAGACCTCAATTTTGCCGCACACCTGACAAGAGCAAGTGCAGTGCTGTTAGCAAATCGGCTAGAACTAATGATGAATCAACTCGGACGCAGCACAGTTGTATTAAGTCAACCGCAACTACGGGAAGCATTGATTATCTTTGCAGAGTTACACGATAGCGATATTGAGTGGTTGATTGCTGCGGGAAGAGTCCAACAAATTGCCGCAGACACCGTGTTGATTCGCAGTGGTAGACCAATTGAAGCACTACATATTTTACTTGATGGTGCGATCGCTTTGAACGCAGCTACAGAAGACTGCAATCCATTAACACGAGCTTTTTCTAATTTAGAGGACACTCAACCATTAGAACAAGAATTTGCCCGGTTATCCCGTGGTGATATTATTGGTGAAACTCCCTTTATTGAAGCACAACCGCCGGCAGTGACAGTAAAAGCGCTGCGGAATTCGCGGGTGCTGTCGATTCCTCGATGGCGTTTAGCAGCTAAACTGCTGCATGATGTGGGGTTTGCAGTTCGATTTTATCGCGTGCTGTCTGTTTTGTTAGCCGATAAACAACAAGCGATCGTTCAGCGGCTTGGGTATGGCAGGTTAACTTACAGTAGCGGACAATCTTTAGACAAATCTTACGCTAACGAACTTAATGCCCATTTTCTCACACAAGTTGCCTTAGCGGGGGCGCGATTTGAATGGATGCTCAAAAGAATCGGAATTGATTGAAACTCTCTCACTCCTCTTACTTCTTGGCGTCCTTGGCGTCTTGGCGGTTCGTTTTCTGGTCTTTTAAAGAGAAACGAACCGCGTTCGTCCTTGGCGTCTCCGAAGGAGAAGATGCAAAGAGGGATGCAAAGAATCTTGGGTTGACACTCCCCGACATAAATGAACGGGGATTCTTGGTTCACTGAGATCACTTAACGAAGAAGTCCTTGCGTCGTCTAAGTCAGAGGTGAGACTCTCCACGCCAGGTGCTTCAAGTCGGCAGAGCCGCCCAACGCACTGGCTCCCAAGCGTTACTTTGGGTATGCCCTACCCTAGTTGCATTTCTACAAGTCCTGTTTAACTGAAACAATTTGTTTCAAAATACTGTTTGTCTAGTCCCTATAAATCTTTTACCCACTGCTAGGAGGAAGCTAGAAAAATGCAGTAGAACCCTATAGATTTAATTTTCACTCTTTCAGCGTGCTTTGTCTTTCGACAGCTAGGTTTTTTAAGTGGTTGATTACCTTGCCACTGCAATTAGTATACCAGAAAACCAGTACTAAAGGACGGGGCTTTAGACCCAACATTTCGGTAAATTCTATAGAAATTGAAGGTAAATTCAATGGTAACGCAGAAAAATCAATTATTTCGCAAAGAAGCTTTAGAAAAGGTAGCTTCTCCCGAACAACTCGACCAATTAATCAAAATAACTAGTCCCAAACGTTGGTTTTCCTTATTTGCACTTGGTTCATTGGTTGCGGCAGGCTTAACGTGGAGTATACTCGGACGCATTCCGATTATTGTTACAGGTCGAGGAGTGCTAATTTATCCGAGTAAAGTTGTCACAGTTCAAGCATCTAACCCCGGACGGATTCTGGAATTAAATGTGGAAGTAGGGGAAATGGTGAAAAAGGGTCAGGTTTTAGCAACGATTGACCAATCTGAGTTAAAAAAGCAATTGCAGCTTTCCCGCGATAAACTAGCACAATTGCGACTCCAAGACCAAACTGCAACACAAGTGCAGATACAACGTTATGCTCTCGAACAGACAGCCACGCAAGAGCAGCGACGCACAATACAGCAAAGTCTGCAAACGGTACAGTCCCTCACTCCCATTTTACGATCAAAGGGATTAGAAGTATTGAAACGCGATCGCCAAAATCTCAAACAGCGTTTGCAAACATTACGCGAATTGCAACCCACATTGAAGCAGCGGTGGGATGAGCGCGAAAATCTATTTCGTCAAGGTGCAGTTCCTAAAGATATGGCTTTACAAGCACGGCAAGAATATATTAATGCCGAAGCGCAAATCAACGAAGCAGAATCGCAATTAAATCAATTAGATGTAAAAGAAGCTGATGCTCAACGTGAATATCTCCGCAATCTCAATCAAGCTAACGAGTTATCAGCGCAATTAAAAGCATTGGATAGTCGTCAAGCAACGCAAAAAGAACAAGATTTAACCATTAATACCAACCGTACCAAAGAAATTCAAGAAACCCAACGTTTGATTGCTCAATTGGAATTACAGTTACAAAAGAGTAGTAGAATTATCAGCGATTACACGGGGAGGATTTTGGAAATTACCGCCAAACCGGGGCAACAGTTAGAACCAGGTGTAGGAATTGGTGCGATCGCTGCTCAAGAGTCATCTGCTAAGTTAGTTAATGTTGTCTTTCTGCCCGTCAGTGAAGGCAAGAAAATTAAACCGGGTAGTCAAGTGCAAATCACACCCTCTACAGTAAAGCGGGAAGAATTTGGCGGCATCGAAGGCAAAGTAACAAATATATCTGCATTCCCTGTCACACAACAAGGTGCAGTCAGTTTAATTGGCAATGCGGATATTTTACCTAGTGTGATGGGACAAGGACCACAACTTACGGTATTTACAGAACTTCAGCCCGATTCCTCAACATTCAGCAAATATCGCTGGTCATCCTCCACTGGACCGCAGCTAAAAATGACACCAGGAACCACAACCACAGTGCGGATAACAGTGGAAAAACGCAAACCCATCGAATTTGTGTTACCAATTCTCAAAGATTGGTCAGGTATCGGTTGAAGAAACTGTGTAGTGAGCGGTTTACCGCTCTCATATCATGTCCGGCATAACATAATAAAAAACCGTAAAAACTCGTAGAGACGTTCCGCCGGAACGTCTCTACGATACGTCGCATTTATCGACATTAACAGAGGCACGACCTTTAAGAGGTACAAGAGCCTCATGTAGAACGCTGGGTTTAGCATTTAGATAAACTTGACTACGGTTACTTTCGTTGTATCCAACATCTTGCACCAATCCCAAAACCGCCTCAGAATAAATTCTAAGGCTAATAGTTAAAGTCGTCTAAAGACGACTAGATAAAGGTTTGAGTCCACAAAGCGTGGACTTGAGCTAAAAGCTGTGGAGTTTTAACTCTGGGCGGGTCTGGACGCTAATTGAGAATGCTGCAAGATGTCAGTTTCAATGGACTAAAATTCTTACTCAGTCGTCTTTAGACGACTTTAGCTATCAGCCGGGGAATTTATTCCTCGGCGGGTTATTGAGACTGGTGCAAGATATCAAATGCTTTACTCAACCTACTATTGCATTAGTTAAACATAGCCAGAAATAGTGATATATGTAACTTAAACACAACGTGTTTACTACCCCTACCTAGATTTTGTAATGCGTCAACTACAGAAATTGCTGCAAAAATTCTTATTTACCAGCGTTTTTATACTTGCCTGTACTCCCGCAAACGCGCAAATTACCCCAGATAACACCCTTGGAACAGAAGCTTCCCGACTGACTCCGAATATTTTAATTAATAACGTACCAGGTGACAAAATTGACGGTGGCGCTCAACGGGGGATCAATCTTTTTCATAGTTTTAGTCAGTTTAATGTAGGTGATGGGCAAAGAGTGTATTTTGGCAACCCTGTTGGAGTGGAAAATATACTAACGCGGGTGACAGGTGGGAATGCATCGAATATTTTCGGGACTTTGGGTGTTGATGGTGCTGCGAATCTGTTTTTGATTAATCCCAATGGGATTTTATTTGGGCAGAATGCACGGTTAGATGTGCGAGGTTCCTTTTTGGGGACGACAGCGAACGCGGTTCAATTTGGAAACCAGGGAAATTTTAGTGCCACGAATCCCCAAGCACCACCGTTATTGACTATTCAGCCTTCAGCGTTGTTGTTTAACCAACTTAATCAAGGTGCAATTACCAACCGCTCCCGCCCAAATGAGACGGATACTGCAAATAGTGCGTCATTTTCTCCGCAACAAGGAAGCCGCTTTTTAGTGGGTGGAGATATTACTTTTGATGGTGGTGGTGTATTTGCGGTAGGTAATCGCCTAGAATTGGGCGGACTGGCGGGAGTGGGAACCGTTGGGCTGACTGGTAGTGGTAATGAAATGCAATTAAATTTCCCAGAAAATCTACCCAGAGCCGATGTGACACTGCAAAACAACGCCTTTGCTTTTACAACTGGAGGGGGTGCAGTTACCGTTTATGCTCGTAACCTCAGCCTCTCTGAAACTAGCTTTATCGCTACAGCGCTTCAAGCTGGTGAAGGTAAGGCGGGTATTCCAGCGGGGGATGTTGTCATTAATGCCACTGGTGCCGTCACGCTAGATAGTAAAAGTTTTATTACCAATACTGGTTTGGACAATTCTCTGGGCGATAGCGGAAATGTGACGATTGATGCTCAGTCGATTCGTTTGAATAATACCAGCCAAATCACCACCGGTGGTCAGAGGAGTCAGGGAAATATCCGTTTGAATGCAGCAGAGGATGTGACGCTAGATAATAATAGTCAGATATCGACTTCTGGATCGCAAAATTCGATTGGCAACGGTGGCGATATTGCTATCAAAGCCCGAACAATTAACTTGAGTAACCAAGCAGTGATTGATTCTGGGAACATTGGGCAAGGGCGAAGTGGAAAGACGACTTTGCAAGCACAGGATACGATTTCGCTGTTTAATGGCGCTAGGATTTCTAGCAGTTCGGGTGCGTCTGTTTTTGGGGGAACGAATAGCGAAGCGAGTGGTGATATTGAAATTCAAGCAAGAACCCTTTCTCTTGAGGGTGAATATACAATTATTAGTTCTCGAAATTTCGATGAAGGTCGAGCTGGCGATATTCGCATTACTACCGACGATTCAATTTCGCTGAATGGGTTTGCTAGTATTTCTTCCTCCTCCAACGGTAAAGGTGACGGGGGAAATATCCAACTTCAAACGAGAACTTTGACACTCTCCAATGGTGCTAATATTGGTACGCAGACGCAAGGACAGGGTAATAGTGGTAATTTATTGATTAATGCTGATTCTGTCAGCTTGAGCGGTTCAACTGTGTTTGGTTCACGAAATGGAGAAAGTTTTATCACAGGAAGCCGCCTAGCAACTCGCGCCCAAGGTTCAGGAAACGGTGGGCAATTAATTATTAATACTGGAAAACTGAGCGTTCGTGATGGAGGGGATATCGCCACAGGCGTTGGAATTGATCAGCCTGGTCGGGGAGGAGACTTAATTATCAATGCCAAAGACTCAGTAGAAGTCATTGGCTTTATACCCAATAGCGGACAATTGAGTGGTATTGGAACTTCAACTCTTGGTTCTGGCGATGCTGGAAATCTGACCATCACCACCCCTCGCCTCAGCATTCGAGACGGGGGAACGGTAACTACCTCGGCGGCTACTAATACTAGCACGGGGCGGGGTGGCAATTTAACTATCAACGCTTCTGACTTTGTTGAGGTTGTGGGTCTTTCACCTGATAATAAATTTTTCAGCGACATCTCTGCTGGAACTTTAGGGGCTGGTGATGCCGGGGATATAACGATTAACACAGGTCGTCTGAGCATTCGCGGTGGCGCATTGGTGGGGACGGATACTCGTTTGGGAAGCAAAGGGCGGGGCGGTAATTTAACTGTGAATGCTTCTGAAAATGTTGAAGTTGTGGGTGTAGGTATCACTCCAAATGGTCAACTCTCTAGCAGGCTAACAGCGTCAACTAGTGGGGCTGGTAATGCTGGTAATCTTACCATCAATGCCCGCTCTCTTAGCGTCCGGGATCTTGGAATTGTATCGGCAACGGTAAATTCAGGAAGCACTGGGCAAGGTGGTAATTTAACCGTCAACGCCTCTGACTTTGTGGAGGTCGTTGGTAGTTCTCCAGACGGTCAACTTGGCAGCGTTCTGACAACTGCTACATTTGGTTCTGGGAATGCTGGACGCTTAAACATCAATACTCGTCGCCTCAGCATTCGCGATCTGGCATTTATCTCAACAGCGGCGGCTGAAGGAAGCACGGGGCATGGTGGTGATTTAACTATTAACGCCTCAGACTTGGTAGAGTTAGTTGGTCACTCTCCAGACAATATGTTAGGTAGCTTTCTAACTACCTTCACCGAAGGTACTGGCGATGCTGGACGTTTAAGTATTACCACTAATCGTCTCAGTATCCGCGAAGGTGGATATATCACTACAGGTACAAGCAGTACAGGGCGAGGCGGCGATATAAACATTAATGCTACCGACTCCGTAGAAATTGTAGCAAACCCCGCAAACACCGACCTAGCTGACGGAATATTTACATCAACTGGTGGCTCTGGCAATGCCGGAGATTTAAGCATCCGCACTCAACGTCTCAGCGTCCGCAATGGTGGGGCAATTTCTGCTGGTACAGCGCCAGGTAGCACGGGGCGAGGTGGTAATCTTACTGTTAACGCTTCTGATTCAGTTGAGGTAGTTGGTATCTCGAATAATGGTAGCCTGCCAAGCTTTCTTTCTGTTCGCAGCCGAGGTGAGGGACAAGCCGGAAATATCACCGTAAATTCACCACGCATCAGTGTTAAAGATAAAGGTGTGATTAATGCAGAATCTTTTGCAGCAGATGGCGGTAATATTACCTTAAATACCAATCTTTTATTGTTGCGGCGCGGTGGTAATATTTCTGCAACAGCCGGTCTTGCCCAAGGAGTAGGAAACGGTGGTAATATCAAAATTAATGCTCCCCTCATCGTCGCAGTCGATAAAGAAAACAGCGATATCAGCGCCAACGCCTTTCAAGGAAGCGGCGGAAACGTGACCATTAACACTAAAGGAATTTTTGGCATTGTTCCCGCTTCCTTCCCCACCGCACAAAGCGATATCACTGCCAGTTCTCAACTTGGTGTACAAGGACAAATCAACATCATTCAACCTGATGTCCAACCAACTCAAGGAATAATCGAACTACCAGACCAAATAATCGACGCTACTAATCAATTTGCCCAAGACTGCCCTAGAGGGAGTAATGCGAAGAAACCCTTGGGCAAATTTGTCGTTAGCGGACGCGGTGCCATACCACCCAGTCCTTTTCAACCACTTGTGGGTACATCTAACTTGAGTCCGTTGGCTACTTTAGAAGGCAGTTCTCCTAAAGTATCAAACTCATCCTCAACTCCCAGCATTCCACCTACACAACCTGCACTCGTTGAGGCTCAAGGTTGGGTGAAAACTCCCGACGGTAAAATCATGCTTGTTGCCCAAGCACCCGAAACTACGTTATCTTCTCGCGTCAGTGCATCAGTTTGCCCTGTCTCTAAATAGTTAGTTTAAGAGGGAAAAGTAAGGAAAATTAAAGCTAATACTTTGCTAGCTATAGGACTAGTATTTGATTTTTGAAATATACGTAGGGTGTCTTAGGCGAGAGTACGGCACCATCTCAAGCTTTTGGTGCGTTACGGCTTATGTCTAACACACCCTACAAATACTTAGATTTTTTCAGAAATCAAATATGATTCCTATAGCCTGAGCTTGCATGAATGGCTGAAATCTTACATCAGTTACATTACCCGCCATAGGTTTAAACCTATGGCTAATAGCATAAGTCGTCTTAAGACGACTAAGCATAAACATAAATTTAGGATCGTAGTAAGCACTTCAGTGCTTAAAACAAGCTCTAAAGCGCTTACTACTGTAAAGAGAAAACTGTGATTTTTTTGTATATAAATTAAAAAAAAATTATAACTTATGTTTAAACAAATTCGTGAAAAACTATTAAAAAATCCCCCAAAATCTCACCGCATTCGCCGCACACCTACCTTACTACAAATGGAAGCAGTAGAATGTGGGGCAGCATCTCTGGGTATGATTTTAGGCTACCACAATCGCATCGTTCCCCTAGCAGAACTCCGCCAAGCTTGCGGTATCTCGCGGGATGGAAGTAAAGCCTCAAATGTGCTGAGTGCGGCTCGAAGTTATAATTTACAAGCCAAAGGCTTCAAAGTAGATTTAGCAGCTTTGCAACAAATTGCATGTCCTTATATTGTATTTTGGAATTTTAATCACTTTTTAGTAGTTGAAGGCTTTAGCAAAAAGCGCGTTTTTCTAAACGACCCGGCAACAGGACGACGCATAGTTTCGCTATCAGAATTCAGCGAGGCTTTTACCGGAGTTGTATTAGTATTTGAACCGAGTCCAGAATTTAAGAAAGGAGGACGTAAACCAAGTTTATTTTTGGCATTGTGGTCACGCTTGCAAGGGAGCATGTGGTCGCTGCTTTACTGCGTATTAGCGGGTTTTTTCCTTGTAATACCTGGGTTGGCGATGCCGACATTTTCACAAGTATTTGTCGATCAAGTCTTAATTCAAGGTCGCGAAGATTGGTTGCGATCGCTGATATTTGCAATGCTATTTACAGCATTATTAAGCGGGTTATTAACGCGATTGCAATTACAGCTATTGCGACGGATGAAAATCAAGCTGGCAATGGGAATGTCGAGTAAGTTTATCTGGCATCTTCTCCACCTTCCCGTCAGCTTTTATGACCAACGCTTTGCCGGAGAAATTAGCAGCCGAATTCAATTAAACGATCGCCTTGCAAATCTCCTCTCTGGTAAACTGGCAACAACAATAATTTCCGCTGTAATGGTGATTTTTTACGCCATTGTCATGCTGCAATACGACAAGGTGTTAACTCTGATTGGTGTCGCTTTTGTTGTCGTCAATCTGGTAGCCTTACAATGGGTAGCGCGATCGCGCGGAGATACAAATATCCGCTTGATGCAAGAACAAGGCAAAGTCAGCGGCATAGCGATCGCTGGATTGCAAAGTATGGAAACCCTGAAAGCTTGCGGTTTAGAATCAGATTTCTTTACTCGTTGGGCAGGATATTACGCAAAAGCAATTAATGTCCGGCAAGATATGGACAGCTTAAATCAGGGGTTAGGGATCTTACCCGCGTTTTTGTCTGGCATTACCTCAATGCTATTAATCGTTGTTGGGGGATTGCGCGTCATGGATGGTGCTTTGACTATCGGGATGCTGGTAGCATTTCAATCTTTAATGCAGCAGTTTATGCAACCTGTGAATCAACTTATCAGTTTAGGCGGCGATTTACAAGAACTCGAAGGAAACTTAAATCGGTTGGATGATGTTTTGCAAAATCCGACGGAAGAGGAGGGGGAGAGGGGGACAGGAGGCAGGGAGCAGGGGGCAGGGGGCAGGGGCAGTTTGTCTCTCCATCTCCCTCATCTCCCCCACTCTCCCAAACTAGAAGGATATCTGGAACTACGCGATATTACTTTTGGCTACAATCGAACTGCACCGCCTTTGATTGAGAATTTTAGTCTTTCGGTTAAACCGGGACAGCGAGTGGCACTGGTGGGCGGTAGCGGTTCCGGAAAATCAACGATCGCTAAACTTGTGGCTGGGTTATACGAACCTTGGTCTGGTTCAATGTACTTGGATGGACAAGTGCGATCGCAAATTCCGCATCAGGTGTTGGTAAATTCGATTGCAACCATAGAACAAGATATTACGCTGTTTGCTGGTAGCGTCCGCGGCAACTTGACTTTGTGGGATACGACTATACCTGATAGTAACTTGATGCAAGCTTGCCGTGATGCTGCCGTGCATGAAATTGTGCGATCGCTTCCCGGTGGATACAATGCAGACTTGTTAGAAGGTGCAACCAATTTGAGTGGGGGACAGCGACAGCGGTTAGAAATTGCCCGCGCTTTAGTTAATAACCCCTCAATTTTGCTGATGGATGAAGCTACAAGTGCATTGGACGCAGAGACGGAAAAAATTATTGATCAAAATTTACGGTTGCGGGGTTGTACTTGCTTGATTGTGGCGCATCGCTTGAGTACAATTCGCGATTGCGATGAAATTATTGTTCTCAATCGGGGTAAGGTTGTACAACGCGGCACTCATGATGAATTGCGGCAAATTGAAGGCTTTTATTTAGAGTTAATTAAAAGTGAGGGCGGAATTTTAGAGTAATTTGATGGGCGATTTGGTTAGATTTTCAACTTTTTCAACAAGTCGGGAATCTAGCAATCCTTCACAAGCGCAATTTTGCTTTGTTTGAGTATCATATTAACAATTATTGCATAAATTGTGCCTAGTCCAAAATACTGATATATCTAGCTAATAGAGCGCATCTGCATATCCATGAAGAACCAACAAAGTTTGCTCCCGCTTTTATTATGCAGTTTTCTAGCACTTCCAAATTCACCAGTAATAGCTCAAATTACCCCTGATAATACCCTTGGAGCAGAAAGTTCACGTCTCACACCCAATGCTTTAATTAATGGTGGAAACGCAGATAAAATTGAAGGTGGCGCTCAAAGAGGGAGCAATCTTTTTCATAGTTTCAGTCAGTTGAATGTTGGTAATGGGCAAAGAGTGTATTTTGGCAATCCGTCTGGGGTAGAAAATATATTGACGCGGGTAACAGGTGGAAATGCCTCAAATATTTTCGGGACTTTGGGTGTTGATGGTGCGGCAAATTTGTTTTTAATTAATCCCAATGGTATTTTGTTTGGGCAGAATGGCGTCACCGTGGTCGGGTAGCAGGACTATATCGCTATAATCCCGCCCCCTCAGAACCGGACGTGCGCCTTTCAACGCATCCGGCTCAAGCAAGTCATTAACTACTCACTGTTCCAGAATGTATTTGCTGATGGCAGTACAGATGTACGAGTTGTAGGTTGCCGTAATTGTCACCACCACCCTGAGATTTTGGCTTTTTATGATGAAGATGTAACTCTTCATCATTTAATAGCGATTCCCCGCAGACAGGACAGACATATTGTTGCTTTTGAGCTATCTTCTGTCTACTTTTGATTAATTCGGATTTAGTTTTAGCTTCTTGCCGTTTAATCCAGTAGTCCCTTAATTTGGGGTCATCGGGTGATGATTTACCTTTAACAAGAATGTGCCTTTCAATCTTGAACCAAGCAAATTTCAACATATAGGCTCCGGTTTGTTTATTACCAAAAACCCATCGGTCAAATGGTCTATCAAGATTTAGATTTCCCCAGTATTTAGCCTTACGCCAGCTATCGGATTTATTTCGATGAGTACGTTTGGCATACATTTTCTGTTTCTCATATAACCAGTGGTCAAGAGAATTGAAAATTTTTGAGGATACTCCAACTCGGAAGTAATTCGCTTGTCCCCGAATAATCGGATTAAGCTTTTTAATGACTGCATCTACTGACTTACCTTTACAGTTAAGCCATTCATAACGCAGCTTACTCCGAATATTTAGCACAGACTTTTTACTAGGTTTGATTAACAGCTTCCATCCAGTTTTAGTAGTTTGGTCTTTGTAGTGTCTGATATTGAAACCCAAAAAGTCAAACCCTTCTGTGAGATGCGATATTTTGGTTTTTTCCTGGGAGAGAGTAAGCCCTCTGGCTTGCATCCAATCATTCAGGATTTGAACAACAGTTTTTGCATCTTCAAGTGTTTCACAGAACACTACAAAATCATCGGCGAACCTCACCAAAGCTCTAGATGCACGGAGTTCTCCGTCAAAGTTATATTTAACTCCCAGAGCAGATTCCATACCGTGCAAAGCTATATTAGCTAACAACGGACTGACAACAGACCCTTGCGGTGTACCAGCATCTGTAGGATGCCATGAACCCGCTTCCATATATCCTGCTAGTAGCCACTGTTTAATTAATTCACGGGCTGGAAAGCCTGTTAAAAGCTCTAGCAGAAAATTATGCGAAATGTTGTCAAAACATCCTTGAATGTCTGCATCTACCACCCATTTCTTCCGTTTATTTGGACGAGCAAAGTTGTAGATACTAGCAATAGCATCATGGGGGCTACGTCCTGGTCGGAAACCGTAACTAGACCTTTCAAAAATTGCTTCCCATTCGGGTTCTAAGGCATTTTTAACCATTGCCTGGATGGTACGATCTTGTATTACTGGAATTCCTAAAGGTCGTTTCTTCCCATTAGCTTTTGGGATGTAAATTCGTCGTGCTGGTGATGATTTCCAGGGAGAATAATCAGTTAATTTATCTACTAACTGACCCCTGGCAGTAGCAGTTTTGACTACTATTTTATCTATTCCTGGTGTGTTTCGACCTCTGTTATACTGCGTCACTTTTCTAACGCTAATTAGGCGATTAGAATAGCTGCGTAGCATCAGTTTCTGGAGAGAGCGTACCTTTTTTAAGTTGCCCTCAGTTTTTGCCCTAAAGATTCGCTGTCTCAAATTCCGAACAATCCGATTGGCTTTGCGCCAATTAACACAATTCCAATCAGTCTGTCCCTTGGTTCGGTTTACAGTTGCCTGCATCTAACTTACACCTCGGTTTGAAATCATTACAACGGATATTGGTTGACTCACCTGCTTCCCGTCAGCACCTTTTCAGGTTAGACATCTGCCCTATCCACCGGGTTATGGATTCCCCTTGCCTTTCGGCTGGTGGCTTTCGCTTCTGGAAGCATCCTTGACCCACTGAAGAATTCGGCTTTCCTTACGGATTGCTTACTGGGTATAATCCCAGACTCCATTGGGGTTACTACGTTACGCACGGATGAGATTTAATTGGGTAGGGTGTCCTTTCTACACCGGAGTGTTTGGTGTCCCAGTTCAACCAAATTGGGGAGTTGAACCTTGACTGAATAATTTTGGGGTATTCAGTGCTTTACTCGTATCACCGTGTCAGCCTTTTCGATGACCTTTTCTTACGATGCCTCAACAAGGATTCATTTACATTCACCCATCCAATCTTTCCTTTGCCCGGTTACATTTTTAGGCTAAATGCTTCCTTGGGCTTTACTTTCCGCTTCACACATCACCGTTACCAGTGGTGCATGGGAAGGTTAGGAACAGTCCTGGACACTGGACTGGAGGAATCGGTTCCTCACTCATCTTTTGGAAGCTTTGTATATAGGGGCTTCCAGCCCTTCGTGCGCCGTCGTGTCGCACCCAAAACGGGAAAATTGTACGCTAAGGCTGAAAGTGCGATTCGTTAGCTAGAAACTAGAGCCTGTAAAGGTTTCAGAGGATTAGCTGCTAGGTAATGATCACAGAACCTTGACAACTGAATGACCATGAGGGTGAAAACCCCTCCCTCCAGGTGCAGGAGTGAAAGCATACAGAACACGGTAAAAAAACTGTGTCCCCTACGGTAGAGGATAGCCTACCAATCCGTAAAGCGGGGGTAAAAAATGGCTCCACTGACAAGCCTATGTTGGTGTCCATTGAGCAAAGTACCCATGAGTAAATCTCAGGATTGAAGGTGTGTTTGAATCATCGTGATTAGCACCCAGCGAAATAAGGCTTCCGATATTTTCTATCGGGTCACGCTGGAACCAAAATGGTGAAGGATAAGGAATTGGCAATTTTTCAGTTGACCAATAAGCACTTCCTATAAACCCGGTGAAGAGCATCACTCTAAAGGTACATAGTATGGTCATTCGGAACGAAGTAACCCCTTGTTAGCTCTTAGTAAGTCGATTGCTAAGTAGGTGCTAACCAGATGCAGCGAGTGGGTGAGATTGAGTAAGAAGCTACTCCCTTCCTGCCAGAAGACTCCCTAAACTGTAAGATAGTAATTTACATATTACATAAATCTAGCTGAGGTTAGTACTTAATAGAGTTTATACTCAATAAAGACTGTGAATTAGGCAAAGGGGGTGTCCGGGAAGGGAGATGGCTATGGCCGTTTGTTCATACCTGTACTATAGGGCGATCGCTAATTACTTCCTTTGTCTCATTGGACTTTTTATAATAAAAACTAAGATATTCCATCACATTAACGCTCAATAGGATTTTCAGTTTTCTCTATGGCTAACCGCACATTCCGACTAGAAGTATGCCAATTAGATTTAGATTTGTGGCAAAAGTTATACTATCTACATCAAAAAGAATATCAACGACAACGATTATGGGCAATTAAATATTTATATGAAGGACAAAGTAGAGAAGAGGTAACACAATTGGTTAATTGTTCATATAAAACTTTATCAAATTGGATAGATAAGTTTATCTCTGGAGGATTATCAGAATTATTAAAACCAATAAAACATCAAGTAAAGACCAGATTAAGCAGGGAACAAAAACAAGAATTAAAAAGGATGATTTTAGAACAAAAACCTATCAAATATGGAATAGATAGAAATATTTGGACAGGAGAAATTTTAAGTAATGTAATTAAATATCGATGGAACATTGAATTGAAATCAGCCCGAATTTATGAAATTTTAGCAGAATTAAACTTATCTTACCAAAAAGCTCATCGAGACTATGCTAACGCAGATAAAGAGCAACAGAAACAATTTGTATCTACTTTAAAAAAAAACTGGAGTGCCGAGAAGAGAAGGAGAAAATAGTATTTTTTGATGAATTTGCAGTTTATGAGCGCCCAAGTATTTTTTACGGTTGGGGTGAAAAAAATACTCGTCCTCAAGTACCAAGTAATGAAAAGAAACGTCGAAATAAATTAAATGGAATGCTCTGTGTAGATGCGGTTACGGGTGAAGAATACTTAAAATTAAAAGAAAAATCCAAGTCGGAAGATGTGTCTAGTTATTTGGCTGAACTAATTAGCGATTGTATTGAGCAGGGTGTTCAAAAACTTAGTGTGATTTTAGATAATAACTCAACTCATAAGCAAAAAATGCAAACATATTTACAATCTCATTTATCCGATTTGAATATTCAAGATAAAATTCATGTAGAATTTTTCTATACTCCTCCCTATTCACCAAATTTTAATTTAGTAGAATATCTTATACACCTTTTACGAGTTCAACTTTTACATCATCTTCCCATCAATGTCAATATTCAACAAATACGAGAAAAGCTAGAAGCTTATTTTCAAAATTTCCAACTTCAGACAGCAGAACAAATCCAAAATATTATTAAACACATTTATGCTTTAGTTTTGTAATCTCCCATCGTTGAAGAAGAGTCTTTTTTGCCACCAATAAAGAAGTTAATTAGTGACAGTCTGAACGGACACCCCAGGTGATCGCTCGCTCTTATGGCTATTCAGCGCGATCGCCTAATCTAATTTAAAGGTAGTGTTAAGTATAAATTTACCCAAATATCAACCTCAGCTAGATTTATGTAATATGTAAATTACTATCTTACAGTTTAGGGAGTCTTCTGGCAGGAAGGGAGTAATGCCTGTGTGTAATGTACAGGATATGCAAACGTACTCACGATGATTTGGAATGTGGAGATTTAAGTAGCAATAAATGACCGATACGAGTTTTAAGACTACGGTGGAGTGGAATCAAACGAACTGGCGAAAGTTAGAACGGGTGGTTTTTAAGTTGCAAAAGAGAATCTACAAAGCCTCGATTCGTGGTGATGTAAAAGCAGTTCGCAGACTTCAAAAAACGTTGATGAAGTCCTGGTCTGGAAAAATGTTAGCAGTTAGAAGGGTAACTCAAGACAACCAAGGAAAGAATACGGCTGGGATAGATGGGGTTAAATCCCAGCCCTTTCAACGCGAACAAATGAACTATTTAGGGCTTGCTGAAAAACTCAATAAAAAGCCATAGGAGGATTAGTAAAATATTCAAGCAAGGGTCTTGAATAAGTTTGTATTATATTGCATCAGTCAAACTATTATTTTTCCTAATAAAAGACTGTAAAAAAGGCGCAGTTTTCAAAAATTGACATAAAAAAGCGTAAAAAAGCCGTGATAAATGAGTAGAAAGATTCATTACTAAAAAAGTAATAGCAATTGCAGTTAGAGAAGTGTGAGAAAGTTTTGCCATCACTCGACCCAGGCTAAATCTTCTTTTAGCTTGTCCAAATTTTCCCTCAATAGAATTACGAATCCTCTCGTCATCTTTGGCTTGTTTCTTTTTTTCTTTACTAACATTCTTCTGAGGTCTTCCCAGAGGAGATCCACTGATTCTAATACCTCTTAGAGCACACCAAGCTCGGTTTTCCCTTGTGCGATAAATTTTATCAACATGGACAGATTCTGGATAAAATCCGGTGTAGTCTTTGAATGCTTCTACTTGTGTTTTAAAATCTCCTGATTCATTAAAGTTATCCCAACTAATATGGTCTAAAAATACATATCCATCGAAGCAACTAGCCGACAATTTTGCGCCAAATTCGACGGTTTTCCCGGCTTTTCCTCGTACTATTGGACGGACATGTGGTTGATTCAGACTAACAATACGGTCATCAATACTCTGTTTTTTATTTTCATACAACCATCGTTGTTGACGATAAACTTCTGCAACTACTACCAACAACTTGTACTGCCTGTTACTTAGACTTTCAATAGTTGCGCCTGAGAGACAAAGCTGATCAATATAAGATAAGTTTCTTTTAATATATTGGAGTTGTTTTTTAATTGCTTTTCTTCTTTCTTTTTGTGATACACGCCGTTTCTTCGCTACTTCTAGATAATCTCTCCTGGCTATGTCCCGATAGGTTCTTGGTTTTTTCTCTAATTGCCCCTTCCTAACTTCATAAAGAGAGTCTATAATTTGTTCTGTGTGTTTCCTTGCTTGATTTAATAGTCCTAAATCTGTGGGATAGCCGATATCAGCCGGCGCACAAGTCGCATCCAATATTAATTTTCCGCGATTTTTTGGCTCACTCTCCAGCTTCGTTAGTGGGGTTTCTGCCGCAGGTGTGGCTGACTCATTTATTTCTTTTTCTTTTTCTTCTATTTTTTTTTGAGTTGCTTGAGAAGATGTTTTGAAGAGCATCTTCTTCACCATTTCTTGATTCACTTTATTTACTAAGTCTGCACTTATTCTTTCACGAAAGTGGACTAACATTGATGCATCAAATGGAGCTTCGTTACTATAGGACGACATCCCTATAAAATACTGTAGATAAGGATTTTCCTTGATTTGCTCTACTGTCTCTCTATCGGTGATTCCCAGTTTCTCTTTAATTATTAATGCCCCCAACGCCATCCGAAAAGATTTGGCAGGTGCACCTATTTCTTGATGAAAAAATGAGGCATATTCCTCTTCAAATTCTGACCATGGTATTAGTTCTGCCATAATTACCCACCGATTATCAGAAGATAATTTGCATTCGTTGGTCAGTTCAAAATTTTCCGGTAAAATTGGAGGTTGCTCTTGTTTCCTGTACATGGGTACTAATTACACCAACTGTACTGACTATGAATGGTAGTGCAAGGGTTTTGGGTTATTGTATCCTTTTTTCTTGCACTTAACAAGACGTATAAGCTTTACAATCCGCACGGTGTTAGCTTTTTCTACATTGTCAGCAAACCCTAATTTAAATCTTTCCGAATATTTACTACTACGCAACAATAGCTTTGTTTCTACCACCGCAGGCACCGCACAAGCTGGAGGTAATGGCGGTAACATCACAATTAACACACCCTTTATCGTCGCTGTACCCAATGAAAATAGCGATATCATTGCAAACGCTTACAGTGGCAAAGGTGGTAATATTAACATTCGCGCTCGGAGTATTCTCGGTATTGAACCGCGTCCGAAACCATCAGATGCAACCAACGATATTACCGCAAGTTCAGAATTAGGAGTACAAGGACAAATCTCCATCCAACAACCCGATGTCCAGCCTACAGAAGGACTAATCGAACTACCAAATCAAGTCCTTGATGCCAGCAACCAAATTGCTCAAGATTGCGGTAGAGGTCGTAATGCCAAACCTTTAGGTGAGTTTATCGTCACCGGACGCGGCATACCACCCAATTCTCTGCAACCATTGAATGGTACAAGCAGTATTGCACCGCTGGCAACCTTGGAGAGCGATCTACCGAACACATCTCAAGCAACGATAAAAGCACCTACTCCCCCCACAGCAATCATCGAAGCACAAGGCTGGGTGAAAACTGCCGATGGTAAAATTGTTCTTGTTGCCCTAGCACCGCAAGCTACACCATCTTCGCCTCCGACAACTTCTGCATGTCCTAACCCTAGCCAGAAATAGTAATTTACAGAACTACTGTAAATATTCAATTATGCTAGCAGAAAGTAATCATCGCTTAAATTTATTTGGTGAACCATATTTTTTCAAAAGCAATGAGCCTTTGTTACTCGACAACCCAGAAACTATTTGGCTCATTAAATCTGGCAGTTTAGCACTCTTTGCCATCAACGTTCAACATGGGGTTCCCAAGGGCAAACGACGTTATTTATTTAGCGTCAAAGTGGGTGAAGCGATGTTTTCGGCAATGCTAACTTCCTCGGATGGACAGCAGCAAATTTTAGCGATCGCTCTCGAAGAAACTGAACTTTTACAACTTTCAAAATATGAGTTCTGCAATCTAATTAGGCAAGAAAAATCCGCCATTGACCAAATCCAACGCTGGGTAAATCATCTAAGTTCAACCGTATCCGAAATTACTTCGCCAACATTACCCACTCCCACAAAAGCACCAGGATGCGCCGTTTTAGCGAGTAATGAAGTGTTTCAACCGCCACATGATATAGTTGTTTGGGTAAAAGTTTTCCAGGGACAAGCAAACTTACTAGGCTTAGATGAATTAGAACTCACGTCTGATATAGTACGAATTCCGCTTTTAGGGGATCTATGGTTGCAGGCGAGGGATATCCTAGAAATTGACTCGGTAAATGCAGATATATTAGATGCTAGCAGTTTATTAGACGGTTTAAATTGCCTGCAAAGTTTTGTATTACAAGCAATTGGGCAACTCGAACAAAAAGCAATAAAAGTAGAATTAGGACGCTTAAAACAACGGGAACAACTGAATAATCAAGCGATCGCTAATACCTTAGATAACTTTGCTCATATCTTCGATGGCGAAAAAGCGAATTCTCCCCTTAAACAACCGCTAAACAATGAAGAAGCGCTACTATTTGCCGCTGGTGCAGTAGCGCGAGTTTTAGACATCACTATTAATCCCCCTGGCAATTCTTCAGAATTGCGACGCCATCGCGATCCTCTGGAGGCAATTGCCCGTGCTTCCCGCATCCGCATTCGTCGCATTACCCTGCGAGATAAATGGTGGCATCAAGACAGCGGTCCGCTACTAGCTTACACATTAGAAGATAATCGTCCAGTCGCCATATTACCAATATCTGACACCCGTTACCAAATTATCGACCCCCTGCAACAAACGCGCTCTTTATGCAATGAAAAAATTGCTGCGACTTTATCCCCCACTGCTTACACATTCTATCGCCCCTTACCAGAAAATCTTCAACCACTTAACTTGCTTGGGTTCGCATTGCGAGGACATTCCAAAGAACTTTTGACGCTGCTGTTTGCCGGAATTGCTACCACCATTATCGGTATGATTACGCCGCAAGCGATCGCCATCCTCATCGATCATGCCATACCAGACGCAGACCGAGCGCTGTTATTTCAGCTAGCATTGGGACTATTTGCAACAACGCTAGCGCAGACTTTATTTCAACTCACTCAAGGAGTTGCAATTATGCGCTTGGAAACTTTTGCAGACACTTCCACCCAAGCTGCCGTCTGGGATCGCCTTTTAAATCTCAAAGCATCATTTTTTCGTTCTTATTCAATTGGTGATTTGAGCGCTCGTGTCTCCGTCATCAGTCAAATTCGCGGCAAATTGAGCAACACTCTTTTGAAAAGTTTCTTTTCCAGCGTCTTTTCATTGCTCAATTTAGGATTACTATTTTACTACAGCATTCCTTTGGCGCTGATTGCCACATTTGTTGCTTTAATTAACGTTACAGTTACAATTATTTCTGGTATATTGACGTTACGTAAAGTCCGTCCCTTGCTCAACCTCCAAGGCAAACTCTTTGGGATGATGGTGCAAATTATCGGCGGTGTAGCAAAATTCCGCACTGCTGGAGCCGAAGCTAGAGCATTTGCTTACTGGGGAAAACAATATCAGCATCAATTGCACCTGACTTTAGATTCGCAAAGTATCGAAGATAACCTTGTGGTCGTTAACAATATCCTCTCAGCATTAACGCCGGCAGTAATTTTTGCATGTGCTACAACATTGCTGCGATCGCCTGCAAATAATGATACTTTCTCCACGGGTACTTTTTTAGCATTCAATGCTGCATTTGGTACGTTTATTAGCGGCACAACTAGCTTGAGCAGCACCGTTGTAGATATATTGGAAGTCTTACCTTTGTGGGAACGTGCCCAACCAATCCTGCAAGCCATCCCGGAAGTTGATGGTAGTAAAAGTGACCCTGGTCGATTATCTGGACGAGTCGAAATTAAAAATGTGGTATTTCGCTATCGTAACGACGGACCGCTTACTGTTGATGATGTTAGTTTACGGGCAGAAGCAGGAGAATTTATCGCTCTCGTCGGTCCTTCTGGAAGCGGTAAATCCACGTTATTTCGAATTTTGTTAGGATTTGACACTCCGGAGTCTGGCAGCATCCATTACGACGGACAGGAACTTGCTGGGTTAGATGTGAATGCAGTCCGCAGACAGTTAGGCGTTGTTTTACAAGGCAGTCGTTTGATGTCTGCGTCTATTTTGGAAAATATTTCCAGTAACGCCGTTTTGACAATGGATGAAGCCTGGGAAGCGGCAAAAATGGCGGGTTTAGCTGATGATATCGCGGCAATGCCGATGGGGATGCATACAGTAGTCAGTGAAGGTGGGACAAATCTTTCCGGGGGACAGCGACAGCGGTTATTGATTGCGCGATCGCTTGCCTTCCGTCCGCGAATTCTGCTTTTTGATGAAGCCACCAGCGCGTTAGATAACAAAACGCAAGCGATAGTTAGCAAAAGCTTAGAGAAGCTGAATGTTACTCGTATCGTTGTAGCACACCGTCTCAGCACCATTCGTAATGCCGATCGCATTTACGTTCTGCAAAATGGACGCTTAGTACAAGAGGGTAATTTTGATCAACTCGCCCACAAAGAAGGACTATTTAGTCAACTCATCCAGCGGCAGCGGCTATAATGTTTTGCTCAAGTTCAATAGCTCCTAACTATTTGGGAACGGAAAAATTCAGTACGCCTGGAAGCTACCGCTTCCGCCGCTACTAAGTTCTTTGCACACCGCTCTCAAATTTAATTTAGGAGTTAAATAAATGTCAGAACACACACTGTTTGCGATCGCTTTGTTCATTTTTATCTTCTGCGTGGAGTGCATTTTTGTGGCTGATTATCGCTCATGCATGAAAAAGCAGCAATTTAAACAACCTGCTGTTGAAAATCCTAACCAGTCACGCTCATCAAAAGTGATGCTCTCAACTGCTGAAATGCACTCCTTAACCAAATCAACAGTTGATAGAGAATGCTTTGTTGAGGTAAATAACCACCAGACTATGCCTTTTAAACAACAAGCAAATGATATTTATGGTGGTTTTGAGACATCACTCTTTTTGGATAAAAAAGGCAAGCCTCTTACTGGGGCTGCGGTTGCAGCCAGACGACAAAGGTTGGAGAAGTTGCAAAAACTAGAACAACTTTTGCTCTTGAAGAAGGACATGATTGATACAACTGTGTAACTGACAAAATGTAAACAATCCGCACTTTTATCCCCAAGTTACAGGGTGGAAATTTAATAATTATCGCGGTAATCACATTCAGTAACTAAGGGTTTGCTTGAAGGGCATATTAACCGACTCAAGATGTAGAAAAGGACATCAAGGCATTGGCAGGGATAATGAAAAATTCATTCTTTCAGTGGCTAATATTATGACAGCTAACGCTGTGTTTGTAATTTAAAACATAGCGGAAAAGTCAAAATGCTCCAAACCCTACAAACTGCTGACTTTAGTCTTACATCTCAACAACTCAAAGCTCTTGAGTTAATGAACGAATTTCTCAAAAGCACTAAAAACATTTTCCTTATCCTTGGATACGCTGGTACGGGAAAATCAACAATTATCTTTCAGTTAATAAAAATACTTATTGGTGGAGGAAAGCGAATTGCCCTGACTGCACCAACTAATAAAGCAGTGAGGGTGTTACAACGTATGGCATCAAAAAATGAGATATACGGAGTAGATTTCTTCACCATTCATCAACTCCTGGGACTTGGATTGGTAAGAAGGGGCGGCAATAAGGTTTTAGAGCAGACCGCACCTTCTATGCTCAGTTTATTTGACCTTGTTTTTCTTGACGAATGCAGTATGGTCAACAAAGAGCTTTGGCATTGGATTACTGAAAGCATCAGTCGGTCTTTAATTACAAATAAGCAACTAATCCTCATGGGCGATCCAGCCCAGTTGCCTCCTGTTGATGAAGTTAAATCGCTATCCTTCAGTGTACCTAATAAAGCGATTTTAACTGAAGTTGTTCGACAAGGTACTGATAGCCCCTTACTGGAATTTGTCACAAGTTGTAGAAAAGCAGTTAAAAGTCAAAAGGCTTTCAAACCTTTCTCAAAGTATTTGCCAGATAAGACTAATGGAGCATTCATGGTTAAAGAAAATACTTTGTTGAGATATGCGTTTAAGAAAGTCTCGAAAAATTTTACTCAAAACCCAGATTGCTTTCGGATTTTGTGCTGGACTAACAACAAAGTTGATTACTATAACTCAAAGATACGGGCAAAAATTTACGGAGAAAACGCACCTAGATTCATTGTTGGTGAAAGGCTAATTACTAGAAGTCCAGTTACGGCTCCAGATGGAAAATCTATCATTTTACCAACTTCAACAGAAATTGAAATATTGGACTTTTGTGAAGACCGATATTCTGGCTACAAAGCTTGGCAATTAAAGGTAGTGACGGATGAAAAAACAATTCGTCAAATTTACGTTTTGCATGAAGATGATACCAAAAGGTATAAGAAAGATAATGCAAAATTGTTGCGGAATGCCAAAAAGAATCCTTTCCTTTGGAAAGCCTATTACAACCATCTTGAAGTATTTGCGGACATTCGTAATTGTTATGCGCTTACTGTGCATAACAGTCAAGGCAGCACTTTTGACGAAGTGGGAATAGATGGATGTGACCTGAACAAAAACGACAAAGTTAGAGAGTGCAATCAATTGTGGTACGTCGCTGCCAGTCGTGCACGTCGTCGAGTTTTCGTTGTTCATTAACACTAATTAATTCAATTTTTGAGTTAGCGATCGCTTTCACGCATTGACCTTGGCATAATTTGCTTTTGGGTATAGGACAATCGTTACCGTGCGATCGCTACTTCTTTTTTTTTGCAAGCTGCTTACGCAGCTTTATGTCAGAATACCTGACATGAAAGAAAATGCCTAAAACACTAAAGACGCAACGTTCAAAAACCTCGAAGCCAGTTGAAACACCAATTCAGCCACAGACCGAAACTGATGAGCAACCTTTAGTAGAAACTAAAGGGATACAAATAATTTGCAGTCAGAATGACCTAAGCACAAATCTGTCACTAGTTAGTCACGCTGTTCCGCAACGTCCAACACATCCAGTGCTGGCTAATGTTCTCCTGGTCGCCGATAAAACGTTGCAGCAAGTGCATCTAACCGTATTTGACCTCAGCCTGGGAATTCAAACAAGCTTTGATGCTAAAGTCCGAACAGGAGGAGAAATTACTATCCCAGTCGAAATTTTGAGTGATATTGTTGAACGTTTTCCAAATGGCAATATCACCCTAAATAACCAAGCGGTAAAAGCAGACAAACCAGCGCAATCAGAGGAAACCGTCGAATCGTTAATTGCCACGTTGACTGCCGATTCAGGACGTTATCAGGTGCGCTGTCTTAGTGCAGAGGAATTTCCTCGCATTCCTGTAGTAACAGCGCAACAAGCCATACACCTGCCAGTAGAGACTTTAAAAGAAGGATTGCGAGGTTCCTTATTTGCCACCAGCACCGACGAAACCAAACTAATCTTGACAGGTATTCATCTAAAACTGGAGCAGGATACTTTAGAGTTTGCCGCCACAGATGGTCATCGGCTAGCAGTCCTACAAGCATCAACCCAAGGCATCGCTCCAAAGAAGAAACAGTCTAACACGACTGATGATGCACCACTGTCACTATCATTCACTGTACCCGCCAAAGCATTGCGTGAATTAGAACGCATCCTGGAAATACGTACTTCTACTGAGCCAGTGGCTTTGTACTACAAACAAGAAGAAGAAATCGTCGCTTTCCAATGGGGAAAACAACGTCTGGTCAGCCGCTGTCTAGGTGAACAGTACCCAGCTTACCCAGAACTCTTAAAACACGACTTTAAGCAACAAATAATACTCGAAAAAGTTCCCCTAGTAAAAGCCTTAGAACGGATTGCGGTACTGGCTGACAAGAAGGAAAAGACTGTCAAGCTCTACTTCAACAGTGATTTGCAACAACTTTCGCTCTTCATAGCGCGAGATTTTGGCGAAGGAGAAGAATTAATACCAGCCTGCATTTCCGGGGAAAGTTTATATATCAGCTTCAATGTCAAATATCTGCTGGACGGAGTGAAGGCAATCAAAAGCTCTGAAGTACAAATGCAACTGACTTCACCTGACGGTCCGGCAATTCTGGTTCCCTTTGGCAATCGAGACAAGCCTCATGTGCGGATAGAGGCGAAGTATTTATTAATGCCAATGTCTCAAGAATCGAAAAGCTAAATTTTCTTATTTCCACTCTTCTTTACCTCCAATGAGTCTTCAAGACTTAAAATCAGGACTTACCCACTCTCAGTAGACCGAAAAGTTTTCCAGAAACCTTACCAGTCTTTGATTTACGCTTAGGAATACCAGGAGCCGAAATCAGCTTTTAATCTGCGTTTCAAGAACTTTTGTTCTGAGTGGGCTTCAGAGCGATCGCAACTGGCTATGATTGCCAGTCCCAAAACCGACGGCTGAAACCCTCATTATGAGCGTCAACTTCCAAAAGTTTTCGATCTGCTGACTCTCTACGAATTCTTCTCTTCTCAATCGCGGAGACGCTGCGCGGTTTTCATGCGCGAAGCGCTGTACGAGACGCTTCTCTACCAGAGGCACGCGGCTACGCAAAGGTGTTCTTGGCATCTTCTCCTTCTCCTATCGGAGATGCGAGGCGCGAAAACGGTTCGATAAATTAAGGTTTTTGAGGATTTTTGCGTAAGTCCTAAAAATGACACATTTACTGCCCTTAAGGGTAGAACCTGAAAATTTCAACAATTACAAAAATGCACACACCTTTGCACTTAAAGTACCGACCGCGCACATTAGACGAGTTGGCAGGTCAGGAGTACGTTCAAAAAACTCTTATCAATGCGCTTGTTTCAGGCAAAATTGCTCAGGCTTACCTCTTCATCGGTTCCAGAGGAACGGGTAAAACCTCGACAGCCCGGATATTTGCGAAGTCACTAAACTGTACCGCTAGCCCTAAACCAACTGCCCATCCCTGTGGCGAGTGTCATTCGTGCCGCTCTATTGATAAAAGTACCAGTTTGGATGTTGCCGAAATTGATGCGGCTAGCAACAATGGGGTCGATGATGCCCGCAGTCTAATCGAGCGTAGTAGTTTTGCCCCAGCGGTAGGACGCTATCGAGTTTTTATTTTGGATGAATGTCATTGTCTTACCCCACAGGCATTCAATGCTCTTTTGAAGTGCATTGAAGAACCACCCGCACACGTAGTATTTATTCTCTGCACAACGGAACCTCACAAAGTTCTGCCGACAATTACAAGCCGATGCCAAGTATTTAACTTTCGTGCTTTGTCCATTAGCGCTATTGTAGAGCAACTTCGGTTCGTAGCCCAAAAAGAATCTATTGCGATCGCCTACAGCGCGGCGAAGCCGATCGCTGATCAAGCTTTGGTGGCGATCGCACGCACGGCTGACGGTGGATTAAGAGATGCTTTACAACTATTAGATCAGCTGAGTCTCTTGGGAGTTGAAATTACTAAAAGCCACGTTATTGAACTTTCAGGAAGTGTGGCAGAATCAGACTTGGTGGCAATCCTCCAAGCAATAAAGATTGGCAATATATTCGGATTGTTGCAATTGTCCCGCTCGCTCCTAGACAACGGCAAAACACCCAAACTGATTTTGAGCAATTTGCTCACCATCTACCGCGACTTGGTTATAGTTATAGCTTCCCCAAAAAGCCAAGACCTGATTACTGGGGCAATCAGCTACTCCCAACTCAAACAACTAGCGACAAATTGGGACTACCAGACAATCAGTGCAGGGCTTACTCAGTTGCAAAAATCGGAAAACCAACTTCGCAATGCAGCCCAACCTCATCTTTGGCTTGAAGTCTGCTTGTTGGGACTGGTCATAACACAATCTGAGCATAGCAACAACTCAAACAACGGCAACGGCTCAAACAACGGCAACGGCTCAAAGACTGTATTGAATTCCAAAAGAAAATCTCAGCCGAAAGTTTCAACGAATAACCTGACTGCTATTTGGAACAAAGTACTGGAGTCCGCAACACCTAACAATCGTTCTTTGCTGACACATGCTGAACTTGTTGAATTGAAGAGTGACTTTGCTGTCATAACAGTCGAAGCAAAATATTTCCACAAATTTAATTGCAATACCGAAAAGGTGGAGAAAATGTTCCAGAAAGCTACTGGAGCAAGAGTGACTGTATCGATTAAGGAGCGTCGTGTTAAATGATTACACTGCTAATCGGCGACGATCAATACGCTATCAAAAAAAAACTTACGTCTTTCAAAAGCGCTCTCGACCCAGCTTGGACGACCTTTAACTACCACCGATTTCCTCAATCGTCCCTCAGTGATGCTATTGACTGCGCTTTGACGATCCCGTTCGGCACTTTAAAAACAAAGTTAATTGTCGTAGAAGATTGCAACTTCAAGCAATTTGATGACGACATGCTGAAAACTCTCAGCCTTCTTCCGCAAATACCGGACTTCTCCCACTTGGTGTTTGTTGCACCGTCCTTTGACAAGCGGTTGAAGGTTTCCAAATTCTTAATCTTACATGCCATGCTTTTGGAATTCATGCTGATCCCACCGTGGCGCACCGATTTAATTGCTCAGTCTATATCGTCACAAGCTAAGTCCCTAAAGCTGCTACTCGACACTAACACAGTTGATTATTTGGCTCAAGCTATTGGGAATGATTTAACCCGTGCAGAATCGGAATTGCAAAAACTCGCCATCTATGGAGAAGGTCGCCGCCTTACCAATGCCGAAGTGCAGGCGCTGGTTCCATCACGGACTCAAAGCAGCCTCCAGTTAGCCGAAGCTATCCGAGAAAATAATGCTAGAAAGGCGATAACTTTGCTCAATGAACTTCTGGCGCGTGCCGAATTCCCACTGGTGATTTGTGCAACGCTCTCCACTCAGTTCCGAACGTGGCTTTGGGTTAAAACAGCGATCTGCGCTTCGCAGCAGCGCTTCGCTATCGTTTCTGGAGTTAAACTTGACGGTGAAATAGCCAAAGTCTGTCAAATTGCCAATCCAAAGCGAGTTTATTTTCTCAAGAAAGAAGTGGCAGCGACATCTGAATTAGCTCTCGCTCAAGCTGTAACATTACTGCTTGAGTTGGAAGTGTCCCTCAAACGGGGAGCAAAAACAGATTCTATGCTGCCCTCAATACTTACAATTGCACGATTATTTCAACCAGTCCAATCGACGTAACTTGAAACTGCACTGATAACCTCTTTCCATCCGACTAAAGGTGGAAAGAGGCAACATCCGTCGTAAGATAAAAATAGTTGATGCAATGCCAGAAATAAATTTTGATCGAATGCCACATCTTTCGCTGGAGAGTCCTTTGATCCCGCCGCCAAATCTGCATATTATGGCAGGGGAATTAATGCTTCCCAGACTCCACACAAGTTAAATAATAGTTCAGCTTGGCTTTGATGTGGTAAATTTCAAGCTAACCTCCAACAATAAATAAACCACTTTACTGAATATCAAACGAACCTATTGCTATTCAAGTAGCGATTTTTAATTACCATTTTGACATTCTGACCATGATTGTATCCTTCACAAATCAAAAGGGAGGGGTCGGCAAATCAACGGCTGCTGTTCATATGACCTACTGGCTTAACCAGCGGGGATCGGCACTGTTAGTTGATTCCGATGCTCAACAAAGTAGTTCCACCTGGCTAAAAAACTTGAATCTGCCCTACCAAGTAATCAGCGATCCAGAAGAGTTATTTGAAACCCTGCCAGCGCTTGTCCAACAATACTCAGCCATAGTTATTGACGGACCAGGTAGTCTCAGCGAAGTAACCAAAGCAATACTCGCTCGGTCTGACCTGGCACTTGTGCCGTGTCAACCTTCTGGTCTTGACCTCCACAGCAGTAGCAAGATTCTCAGGTTTATTCGGCACGCTCAGGAATTGAGAGGAGGAATGCCCAAAGCAGCTATGTTCCTCAGCCGCGCTACTAAGGGGACTGTGTTGTTGCAGGAGTCCAGAGAAGTTCTCAAGGGAAATCCCTTTCCCCTCCTCTCCACCACAATTTACCAGCGCCAGTGTCTTGCTGATGCCCCAGGACAGGAGAAAACTGTTTTTCAAATGTCAGGAGCAGCAGCCAAAGAAGCAGCCAAAGATTATGAGTCTCTGTTCAAAGAATCTCTGGAGGTTCTCAATGACCGCATCAAGGCGTAGTCTCAAGGATTTTGTCTTCGGGGATGAACCCCAGGCACAACCGTCAGGTCAACAGATCGTGCCGTTGACTGCCATTACTCTACCAACGAGTCAGCCCCGACGTTATTTCGATCCTCAAAAGCTTCAGGAACTGACGAATTCAGTCCGCGAGCATGGTATTTTAGAGCCATTACTGGTACGCCCACTGCCCGACAATGAAGGCAAGTATGAGCTAGTGGCTGGAGAAAGACGCTACCGAGCAGCTGTTGCCTCTGGGTTAAGTGAAGTTCCTGTGACCATCCGCACCCTCAGTGACTCTGAAGCACTACAACTTTCCCTCATAGAAAACTTACAACGGGAAGACCTGAACCCAGTTGAGGAAACGGAAGGGATTTTGCAACTACTGTCATTCAAGTTAGAAATGGATGTGTCCGAAGTAGTGGCACGATTGTACCGGATGAGAAATGAAGCCAGCGGCATAGTTAGTCAAAACGTTTTGACTAACTCCGAAGGTGAAGCTATTCAGTCCTTGTTTGACTCACTAGGTCTAGTTAGCTGGGAATCCTTTATTACCACTCGTCTCCCCCTGCTTAAATTGCCAGAGGAAATTAAAGAAGCTCTACGAAGCGGATCAATAGCTTATACCAAAGCTCAGGTTATTGCCAGGGTAAAAGACCAAGATTTACGTCAAGCTTTATTAGAGGAAGCGATCGCCTCTGACTTGTCGTTAACTCAGATTAAGGAAAAAATAGCCGCTATTAACCGCCCATTAGCCAGCGATAAAGGAGAAAATGCAACGCTCAAAAGTCGAGTGGATACAACTTATAGTCTTTTAAAAAAATCAAAGATTTGGAATGACCCCCAGAAGCAAAAACACCTAGAGCAACTACTAGCGCAGATAGAAACACTTCTGACTAATGAATGAGAGTGGTCAGACAAAGCTTTGGAGGTATCCCTTACCTCCAGAGGTCTCTATTGCTGTCCGGGGAAGCCAAGCAGTTAAACTTCAACGAATCCTACCCGATTCTGCTGGCAAAATACCCAGGATTTGGGGACACAGCGCTTTCTCTAAAAGTCCGTGAACCATCACTCTATAACGGACTGTATTTTACAAAATGCTCAAACAGCTGCCAAGCTTAACATTTCTATTCTCCAAGAAAGATATTTTCACCTCCCTAAACCAAACTACAAATCAGCCCATTACACAACACCTTGAAAGGGCTAGTTCTAGGTCTTTACTTAAATCCCCAGAATTTGGTAAATTATGATGGGCGATGTCTGCCACAAGCCGCTAAGAGCGTCTACGCAATCTACAAAAACAGAGATTGAACAGTCAGATCCTTCTGGGTGATACTGAAGTTACGCTGTTCTGCTGTGGCAATGAATGAAACGATCGCTTCACACGTCACAGCAACGGTTAACATCACCAGGTTTCGTGCTAGGGAATAATCACAGACATCATCATTAACAAGAGAAGGAACGCGATAAACGTCATTCCAAATCACTTCTGCATAATCAGCCGATAGTCCCGCATGAAGACAAGGTATGCTTAATTGTTCTGCATAATCTTTCACTGCTTGACGTGCCACGCTATTGTCAAAAACATCAACAATTAGCTGGCTGTCTTTGAGTAGTTGAGTTGTATTTGCTGGTGTCAACTCCTTTGTTTTTGCATCAACTTTAGTACCAATTGCTCGATATAAATTGTTCGCTAAAATCTTCGCTTTGAAGGCTCCAACATCGGAACGGTAGTAAGGCTGAGTTGAAAGATTGCGTTCCTCAATGCGATCACGATCAATCACTGTAAGTTTATCAAAACCAGACCGAGCTAAGTTTTCCGCAATGTTAGCTCCTAATGCTCCAGCCCCACAAATTGTTACAGGATAGTTCTTTAGCTTTGCCATCACAGCATTAGTGCGGTAAAGCTGCTCGTGAAAAAAGATACTCATAATAATTCGTAATACTCGCCAAAGGCGAGAAGCAAGCTACGTAATTCGTAATTAATACTCTTGGTGTTCCATAACACCCACTAAGGATTGCAAATCAAAATCGCGATCGCGTCCACTCAGGCAAATACCAGAACTGACAACAGTCAAATCAGTTTTAGCGATCGCACTACTATGGCGAACACCATCAGCAGTTGTCCAATCGACTGTCCAGTAATCGCTGCGATCATGGAATTGATTTAAGGTACCGCCACCCATTTGCAATGCCTTTCTCAATCGCTTTTCATCCTGTTGGGGTTGAGTAAATCCCTCAATGCGCCGAGTTGCTAATTCATACACTGTGCGGATTTCTGGAGTGATGCCTTTGAATTGCAATTCGTCAGCCGGAATGAGTTGCTTCATTGCAGATTGCAGAGTTTCCACAATTGTCGGATCGGTACGGCGATCGATTTCCTCGAACCAGCATGAATGTCCATTCCAACGGGCAATGATTTGCTCAAAGGCGATACCCTCAGTTACTAAGTGAACTGCGATCGGCTTAACTACCTTCAACCGTTGACGCATATCTACTTCATTCACAGGGTATACTAACCAAGTTTGTCCCCGCAGTTGGTGTGCTAACCGCAGTCGTATTTGGGAAAAGTGTTGTAGATATTCTGCAATTTGGGGTAAGTCTGCTTCTTCTACAACCGTTGCTGTCTTTTCATCCACAGCCTGAAAGATGCCCCAACCTTCAAATTTACTAGGCTTTGGCGTGAAGGTGTAGATCATCCCGGCTACCCTTGTGCGAACTCGTCCACCTTTGACGCAGGGCGCGAGGAATTGAGTGGTATATAACTGTGCTTCTGCGATCGCTATTTGGTTGATTAGCTTAAATATGTTAGTCATAACTAATACCAATTTTCAAAAATAAGGCTACCAATGCAACCCTATAAAATCTGACTTTCTTAATTACGAATTACGAATTACGAATTAATAAAATTCTGCGTGCAAGTTGGTGGAGCATTGCGTGTTCTCAGTTACTAGAGGGACTCCGCTGGTGAGTTGTTACACACTCTTTCAAGGATGGCTACTTTTAAGCCTACCTCCCAGGTTCTTCGCACTCCCCGTTCACACACGCCCACTGTATTTGACAGTGTACCGTTCCTCTCGTACTAGTATGTAGGCTCCAAGAGTTAGGGCACGCAGGATATTAATATAATACAATATACTACATAAAATTGGAAGAGATGAAAAGGGGGATTTTGGAGTAAAGCGATCGCTGCTACTTTATACGCCTTCTTCATGTCGCTCATCAGTATCACCTGGTTGGGTTGAGAAAGGATTTGTAGCTAAAGTGTTAATTTATACTAAATCTAAATATTTTATGTTACAAATAGTAATTTAGACTTGGGTCTAATAACAAATAGGTGAGCGCTTATGAGTAATTTGTTTAGAGACTTTCCTTGCGACTGCGATTATCACGGTGAAGCCCATTTTTTATTAGATGAGTTAACTTTACTTGTAAATGTTACCCTACAGTTAAGATTTACAGATGCCACAGAACTAAAGTTAAAAATAATTTTGAAAGATGATAATAAAGATGAAAACGGCTTTTACTCAGGTATAAATATAAAATTACATAAAGTTAAAAATAATTTTGAAAGATGATAATAAAGATGAAAACGGCTTTTACTCAGGTATAAATATAAAATTACATAAAGCCAACAAGCAGAGTATTGTTATTCAAGAAAAAGTTATTTTAATGGGTATAGCTCATATGCCCAATTACAATTCACCACTCATAAACTTTAGATGTTACCAAATGTTTATATACTCCGGCTGGGATTCCAATTTGTCTCTAGAAGAAGATTTTAGTGATTTAGTTCGGTTAAAGGCATATCTCAACGATGATGTCTCTTCATCAGATGAAATTTTTGGAGTTGAGTTTCAAGGCTTACCGAAGAAACGCGATAATAATTTAAATTTAGCAGAAACGCAGTCTTTCAGTCCATACTGCTTTTTAAATAGTCACTATGAACTAAAATGTGGTAAAAGCTATGTAATACACAGTCAAGATTCATTTAGAAAACCGAATATAGAAACATTCTACAGATTTAGCTTCATAGATATATTACGTTCTATTAATCCTCAAACTAATCAAAGTTTATTAATACAGAAGATTCAAGAGCTTGAACAAGCAATGTTTGAATGTTGTGCTTTTTTAAGCATACTTTGTGACTATGAAATTATACCAATTTACTATGAATTTATAATTTATTCAAAATCCCTAGATAAGGAAATTCAAGGAAAATTAGTTCCTATACAGGAAAAAGCAAGGATTTCTAGATTATCAAAGGCATGGCCAACGCTAGGTGTTTCTATACATCATAATGCTGAAGCCTTCCTAGAGTGCTGTCCATTGGATAAGCAACTTAGTAATGGTATTCTTCAGCTTAAGACAACAGTTTTGGATGTCACTTCAGAATTAAAATTATATGCATCTTGTTCTGCGATTGAGTACTTCTACTCTTACTGGTTAAAAAAGTTGGGAGGTATTCAAGAACTTGAAAATGCATTGATTCAAAAATCACCTCTTTTGCCTTCAAATAGAAGTTTTCAGGACTCATTAAATGAAGCGAAGAATGCAAATGGTAGAACACCACCTCTTTCCTTAACAATTCGATTTTTTCTTGATTCTCTAGGAGTTAGTTGGAATAAATATATCAAAACATCTAAGGGAACACCTGATTTTTTGAATATAAGAAACAATTTGCTGCATGGAAAATATACAGATGCAGAACTTCCAATAATTTATTCTAGTCAAGTTGCAGAGGGTATAGCACTAGAAGCCATGCTTCATATCTTAAAAAAAATATCTAAATCTGATACAGATTTTTACACCGATATTCCTATCGGAGAACCAACAAATAACCACAGAATATTACCTGATGGTTGGCCGGAAGTAGTCCAAGCTTTAGATATGTTTATAAATGGCGATCAGGATGAAATCTTTTGGTCTTTGGAGACTAGGAGATCATGGCAGGAGTTTCGTAATAATTATAAATAATTTCGCTAATTAAGAACGAACTGAGTTAGGAGTAGCAGGTTACAGGTATAGCATTGCCCACCATAGTTAAATGATAGGCAATGCTACTTAGGGTTTGCTGAAAAAGAAAGAAAAGCTTACATTCTCAGATCATCAGACCAAAGAAATATATTCAGGTGCAAGATAAGAGGCTAAAATAACCCAAAATCCTTGCATCTACGTGACTAGCACTCAGGAGTGGGTTATTAGTACATATGTATCGAAAACAGGGGCAACCTCCAGTCTCACCAGAAAATTTTGGACTTCCGTTTGAAGGAAAGTTGTCATCAGATAATCGTTGGATTATTCTGGGAAATTTAATACCCTGGGCAGAATTTGAAGAGGAATATTCATCCGGATTCTCTGTAGAGATGGGAGCGCCAGCAAAGTCGTTTCGGATGGCATTAGGGGCATTAATAATCAAAGAAAAACTAGGAATAAGTGATAGAGAGACAGTAGAACAAATCAAAGAAAATCCTTATCTACAGTACTTCATAGGGATATCATCTTATATTAATGAAGCTCCATTTGATGCATCTATGTTAGTCCATTTTCGTGAAAGAATTAGTGCAGACTTAGTAAACAAAGTGAATGAAGAAACTGTTAAGAGGATGCTAGAGACAACATCTTTGACTTTAGCAACTGAATCAACTGAAAAAAAAACAGAAGAATTAGAAAAAGAAGATAACACGCCAAAAAATCGGGGAAAATTAATATTAGATGCGACTTGTGCGCCAGCAGACATCAGCTATCCAACAGATTTAGAGCTATTAAATCAAGCAAGAAAACAGACAGAAAGAATAATAGACCTTCTTTATGAACAGATAAAAGGTACATTAGAGAAAAAACCAAGGACTTATCGGGAAATAGGGAGAAAAGACTACCTAGAAGTCGCTAAAAAGCGTCGTGTATCCCAAAAAGATAGGAGAAAAGCGATTAAAAAGCAGCTTCAATATATCAAAAGAAACTTATCCCATATTGACCAGCTAATCATATACGGAGCAACTTTAGAAAATTTCAGTAATAGACAATATAAAATGTTGCTTGTAGTTGTAGAAGTTTATCGTCAACAACTATGGTTGTATGAAAATAAAAAACAGAGTATTGACGACCGCATTGTTAGTTTAACCCAACCGCATATCCGTCCAATCGTCCGGGGTAAAGCAGGTAAACCTGTAGAATTTGGGGCAAAATTGTCTGCTAGTTGTTTTGAGGGATATGTATTTTTAGACCATATTAGTTGGAATAATTTTAATGAATCTGGAGACTTAAAAGCACAAGTAGAAGCATATAAAAATTATACTGGCTATTATCCAGAATCCGTTCATGTTGATAAAATTTATCGAACGAGAGAGAATCGAGCTTGGTGCAAAGAAAGAGGTATTATCATGAGTGGACCGGCTTTGGGAAGACCACCAGTAAATGTTAGTAAAGAAAAAAAGAAGCAAGATTTAGAATCCGAGAGAATTCGTAATTGTATTGAAGGAAAATTTGGGCAAGCTAAAAGAAGGTTTAGCCTCAATCGAGTGATGGCGAAACTTTCCCACACTTCTCTTACTGCAATTGCTATTACTTTTTTAGTGATGAATCTTTCTACTCACCTGTCGCGGGTTTTTTATGCTTTTTTATGTCTATTTTTGAAAACTGCACCTTTTATGCAGTTTCGCATAACTGAAAATTATGATTTTGTTATTTATAAACAACAAAAGCTTATCTTTGATTTTACTTGAATAACTAGTCAACCCAAAAGAATTGCTTTTTCATACTTTTTCAGCAAACCCTACTTATAATCTCATTTATCCGATCGCACAGGCAATGGCATATCCAAAATCTCCATCAGCAAATCCAGACGAGAGGGGCGTGTCAGCAGTGGGACGATGTTCGGCAAACTGTAGTAGTCACCCGCGAAAGTGAACGTATCTACAGGTGCTTGCTGCTGCTTCAGTTGACTCTCCACCCAGTTGTAATGAGTACCCACGCGGACAATCACCACATTGGGCATTATTGCCAACTCCCGGCAGTAGTTCTTGTAAACTTCACCGAAGTAAGGAGCCGCATTTTCGCCCTCATCCGTCACCAAAATTATCTGGTCAACTACCTGCTTCTTCTTCCGCATTGCTTCCAATGCACAGCCGATGCTAGTACCACCGCCTGCATTGATGTGCTGGAAGGCACGCTCCCAGTCGGTCAACTCCTTGCCTTTTGCCGTAACAGCGTAAGGAATGGTATCGAAAGCGTAGACAAACAGTTCTGCCTTTGTGATACCAGAGATTAGGGCAGCGAGTTGCAAACCCGTCGCGATCGCATTTTCCATTGAACCAGACTTGTCCACCAGTAAAGCAGTTGGACGAGCGATCGCACCACGCCGCTTTACCTGTTCGTTTGTCACCTTTTCTAGTTGGGCAACGGTGTCTGCGTCAAAATCTCCTGCGTCTGTGGCAATCTGTGCTTTGAATGCTGAGACACGCCCACTCTTAGACGCTGCTTCCAGTTTGGAATCAATCAGCTTCTTGACTTGTGGGTGATCCATTGCACCTCTAGTCTGGAGAGACTTGAGGTTGTTGATCGCTTCCTGTGGAGACATGCTGTTGATTAACGCCACCAATACAACTGGTGTGAGTTGCTTGATTGCACCAATTGCGATCGTATATGGAATTTTGAACTCCACAATCAGCCGTGCCTGTTCTGCGGCATTTTCAGCCTTAGCAAGCTGCTTCAGCACATTTGCTAAGGAACCCTCTGGAGGAGTATCGCAGAATAGAATCGCATTTGCCCGCTCATTTGGCTTGATGTGCAGTGAAGCATATAAGTGCTTCATTGCTTTACGACCTCGCAAAGCGGCGCGATCGAATAGAGCCGGATTGCTCTCCCGCACCTTTAGATAACGCCGTACCGCAGTCCGAGCGGAACGAGGCAGTTTATTCTGCTGCTGCTTCATGAAGTCCACCACACGAGCCACCTGATAGGGTGGAAACTCTTGCAGCATCATAAATCCAGCATCTCGGTGTTCAGTCAAATTACTGGTTAACAAATGAGCAACAAACACTTCCTTGTGGTCGCGGACATCACCATGACGCTGATACCAAACTGCCAGGTGTCCGTAGAAGATGGGATCGAGTTCAATAATTAACTGATGAATTTCTGCGACTTGCTCAAGCTTGCGGTGAGGAGTTGTCAGCAAACTGTTGAGTATTTCCAGGCGCAGGTCACGTTCTGTGGTGTTCATTATAAACCTCCTCTAATTGTGATGGATGAGGAGGCAGATGTTGCACGCGGGGCGATAAAGTCACCGCGCAAGTTGTAGAAGCATTGTGTGTAACTTGTGGAAAGTTATGTAAGCTTCTTTGATCAGGGCGCGGCAACAACTGCCAAATAGAAATTTGATGTAATATAAAGTATCGAAATCGTTGGTACTACTCCCTAAAAGTAGTAGCTGCTCCCAGCTGCCATCATATCTGCCGAAGAATGCGACAGCACTTTTTGAAAGCAGCGACCAGAACCACAAAGACAAAGGTCATTGTTACCAAGCTTTTCTTGTAGTTCCTTGTTGCCATGAACAAGGCGATGCCTACGGCGGGCTACGCCTACGCCACGTTTAACAGCTTTTTCAGATGGGTAGCCACGACGACGTTTGCTCGATGGTTCAAAACCAGAAATATTCAGGCTCTTGATTTAGTTTGATGTTGAAAGAATTAATCTTCTTCATCGTCCTCACCTCCATTTTTAAATACAAAATGAGTTGGTGGCGGTGGAAAATCTTCAAAGGTAATTAAATACCAAATCTCGTTTAGCTTCTGGTATTGATGATAATTATCAATGATGACAATATCAGTTTGTTCCTGCTTTTGCTTCTGCTTTCGAGGTATTTTCTCGGCTGCACAAAGAATTCCAGTTTCAGGATGGATATAGAAGCGATCGCGATGGCTTGCATCTAGCTGAATTCGATACCCTCGATAAGGCTTGCTGTAAAAACCACCATCAATTATTTCTACATACCGTTCAACGTAGTCCCACACATGATCGATAACATGCTGTCCTGCCATTGTGCTAGGATCTAGTCGTTGACACAGTTGGCTGTAAACGTCATTCCAAGGCTGTCCGACTTGCGATGCCTGCGGCGGGCTACGCCTACGCAAAAATCGACGCAAGGGGCCGAGATGGTCTGAAAGATACTTAGATTTATTTATTGGTTTAATCAGGTAGGGATTCAACAATCCATCCTGAATTGCATCCTGGGTGATTTTGTATAATTGCTTCTTAAAGCCAGTCACCTTTTTGAGGCTAATTCTCCTCCCACCGCGAGGACGCTCAATTACAATCTCGCTCAAACGATGTTCGCTCATATCTCACGTTGTTTAAATGCAGTTGTACTAATTGAGTTGTTATTAAACATGAGGAACGCTAACATCATTGAACTCACCTCCGTATTGAATAAAGGTTATAATTGAAGAATTCAGAAGTCAGAATTCAGGAGTCAGAATCAAGACGCTCGTTCCTCTCTACGAGACGCTGCGCGAACGCTACCGCTACGCTATCAGTCGAAGATTCGATTCGACTCACGACTGATTGAAGACTACTAAATCTACGATTTGGTGGGGGTATTAAACCCAGTTATTCATCGCCAGTTATACAGAATTCATTCTGAATTCTGACTCCTGACTCCTGAATTCTGTTTGATAAATCCGATTTAAATAATTGGAATTCCGCACAAGTTAGTAAAGCAGTTTTCACAATTGCCTATACCAATTTGGCTACGCTCCCATCAAAGGGAGCGACAGGATTTGAACCTGCATTCCGTTGCCGGAGTGTGTGTATGCTTTACAAGTTAGGGCGCGGAATTAAGTCTTAAATCATTCCGTGCAAGTTCAAGAAGCTTTTTACAGCTACGGCCGCTCTTACCAAATATTGGCAGTGGGCACACACGCTAAATCTGCGAGAGACTTAGAAATCATGCTTCGCTTATTCGATCGCTCGAACTTTACTACCTTAGGGCCGTTATGAATGTGTATGTATGCTTCTTCTGTTGGGGCACGGATGACTCTGAAAGTTAACCATAGACAGCTTCAGGGCGGACGATCAAATCGCCACTAGGACGGCGATCGATTACATAGGCAGAAAGGCGATCGCTATTCACATCTAAATGCCGAGCAACCCGCTCCTTCACTGCTACATCATTCATCCCTGTTGCAATTCCCAATTGGGTTTTTGGGACATCAACAGAACGTCCTTCAAATCGAATATGAACCATTGCAATCACCTCTTGTTGTAATTACGAACTGATATTAGTGGATCTGATCGGGATTGAACCGATACCCTCCCTGTGAGAGTTACACTCACACCTCATGCAAGTTGAAAAAGCTGTGGTTACACCGCAGGAATTGAACCTGCAACTTATCGTTTTAGATACGATCGCTCTACCATTGAGCAAGTATGTAAGCTTTTTCTGTCAGGGCACAAGTGACATCCGGGATCTCTACCGTTAGAGCTACAGACCCAAGGAAAGCATAATTGCGATGCTCTTATCTTGCTCTCAGAAGTGTCTACACAACTTCAATCGCAGTCAAGAAAGAGTGGAGCCGTCGGGAATTGAACCCGAATCCTGCAACCGTCCGTTTGTTGGCTTCGGAGCAGTCGAACACCAATCGCGGCCCCAAAAGTTGCATTTATGCAATTGTCAAGGTTCCAAGGGCTTTTAGTTTTGCCTTTTGTTGTCCTCTTTATTTTTATACTACAAATGTAGTACTTACTCTACATAATGTCAAGGGGATGCTACAAATTTCGTATTAATTATGTGTGTCATGTCATGTTCGCTTAATTACTTATAAGATTAGGACTTACGCTTGACAGAAAAGCCGAAATGGCAAATATGCTTTTCAGGGCTTTTAGCTAGATTTTTGTGATGCTTACGGCAAGCTGCCGGGAGCAAATAACAAAGCATGGTTTGTAAAAGGCTGAAACGACCTATTTACGTTATTACACAAGATGATTCGTTTGAGAGCGTGCGTAAGTCCTAGCTATTACCCAAAAGGCACAAGCAATCTAATTGCGCTCCATTCATTCGGACATCAGGTAATGGCAGCGCTATCAGTGGTGGTTCTTTCTTTGCACAACGACATTAATTACGTTGTTGAACGCATCGGCGATGGAGGATATTACGGTCTTTTCTACGATTGCAGTGAAGGTGGCAATGGCGCAAGCGAGGCTGTCTTCCAAAACCTTACCAAACTAGCGAGTACAGCAGCACAGCTTGCCCAGTCTTGTGAGTGCGAAACTGCTTGTCCTAAATGCCTTCAACAACATGAGTGTCCGCAAGGGAATAAAGGTCTACTCAAACAACTTGGGATAACTTTACTCAGAGCAATCCCCCAGGAACTCCCAACTCTCTAAAATATCAAAGCCTCTAGGAATTAACTCGTGGAGGCTAATGTATTTTTAACGCTCCCACGCTTGTTTAACATTTTTCCTAAGCTGAATCCAAGATTAAAAAAGATTTGAAAAGACTGGAAAAGTAAAATAAGGCGATTCATAAGTAAACAGAAGATTTTCTCAGACTTATTCTCAAACAGGAACCCGATACCAAATACTTCTAGATACTTATTGTCTCAAGTTTCATGCTTCTAGAATCTTTTGGAAAACTATTTTTTGCTTACTCCAACCGCAGAATTTGAGATAGTTGAATGGATACCATGAGAGTGGATTTTGGAACTTAGCAAGCCATATTTTTTCTATATCCATTGCAATATACAGCACTTCCCGGTGTCATGAGGTACAAGAACCCCACCCCCAACCCCCTCCCCGCAAGCGATGAGCAGGGTGGTTTCATACGAAAAAAGAAAAATATGAAAGCCTCTATTTCTCGTTTTGAATCATAGATTTT
>NZ_ALWD01000163.1 GCF_000582685.1 [Scytonema hofmanni] UTEX 2349 | reverse complement strand
GGTCTGCCCGACCATAGTTGGATTGCTGAGGCAGTGCGTTGGGCGGGTTTCCCGACTTGAAGCAACTGCCGTCCAAAATTTGCTTGTTTGAAATACTGAGCGTCTAGTACCTGTAAATCTTTTACCTACTTCCAGGCGAATACTAGAACTACGAAGTAGAACCCCCTAGATTCAATTGTCTTGGCGAAGCCTCTCCCTTTGGGAGAAGGTGCAGCGTCTACGTGTTAGGTAGCAACAGGGTTTTTATTGTGGTTGATTACCCTTCCACAAACCCTATTCTATCAGAAAGCCGTCCTACAAGGACCGGGTTTTCAACCCAAATTTTTGATAAAAGGTACACCGTCTATGTTGTTATTTCAACTGTTCAGTTCTGGATTGATTATTGCTCAAACATCAAAAGTGGGTGAGGAAGCTTCTCGCATCACCGAAGATGGGGCTGCGGCAAGTGCTGCAATTGCTGAATCTATGAACGGACTTTGGGATGATGTACTTAGCGGCGGTTTGTATGGAGCGATCGCACAACTGGGAGTCTTCTTTGGGGTTGGCACTCTCCTGTTATTCGTTGTTCAATGGGCAAAAGACATGGTAGACGGTGATAACCCCAAAGCTTTCTCGGAACTAATTTGGCCTCTTGTAGTTGTAGTTCTTCTTAGCAACCAAGCTCAACCTTTAGCAGCAGCAACCAGAGGACTACGTGAGATTATTAACTCCACGAATCAAACGCTGTTAACTTCTACTTCAGCTTCGATTCAACTTCAAGAAGCTTATCAACGGGCAATGGCTGATATTGGTTCCCAGGATGCAGCGCGATCGCTTTTAACTCAATGCGAATCTATTGCTGACCCCCAACAACGTCGCGAATGCATGGAAAATGCCATTGCTCAGGCAAAACAAATTGCTGATAGTTCTCCTAATGGTGGTAAGGGGTGGTTTCCTGATTTTGGCGTAAGTGAATTTTTCAACACAAATGTATTTCAATTGGCAGTGAGAGGTTGGTTAATTGCTTTTTCAATAGCCTTTCAATGGATGATTGAAATCTCCATGCTACTTACTGCTTTAATGGGACCATTAGCCGTGGGTGGCTCACTGCTCCCTGTAGGTCAAAAAGCAATTTTTGCTTGGTTAACTGGCTTTTTCAGTGTGGGAATGGTAAAGATTTCATTTAATATTATTTCTGGACTTGTTGCCACCCTGGTTGTAAATGCCCAGGAGAATGACCCGATGATTTTTGCCTTTGCTACTGGACTGCTTGCCCCGATTTTGGCAATGGCGATCGCAGCAGGTGGGGGCATGGCTGTTTTTAATAGCTTATCTAGCATTACTCGTTTTGGATTAAGCAGTGTTGTCACCAGAATTTTACCCCAATTTAAATAAGTAAGTGGACGCAAATAAACATAACTGTATTAAGGGTTCATGCGTCATGACTATTAACTGTTAATAGCCTCACCAGTTAACTTTATTTGTACCAATCTACTTAAAAAACTAAAACAAGCAATGATTTATGGCTGCATCAAAAGATATTAGCAATGATTCAGTTGATCAAAAGCGCCTCCGCTTTTTGAATCGTCAACAAACTAAATTCTCTACAGGTGATGCTTTAGCTTTATTTGCTGTGGGCACATTTGGATTACACATTTTGACTTTTTTTGTGTTGCTAATGCTGTATGGCTCTTACTCCTCACTCAGTAAAAAAGCACCCCCCTCCCTCGTACAGTTAGAAACAGGTAAGTCAATTTCAGTAGCGCCTTTGGGTAGTCTGGAACGTACACCCCAAGTAGTAACCCGGTTTGTAACTGACACAATGACTCTGATGATGAATTGGTCAGGAACTCTCACTCCTACAACAGTTGAAGAGGCAAATAACCCGAAATTAGATCCAGGGGTAGACATTCGTTCACTGGGGAATGGACGCGGCAAAGTAACAACCGGAGCGTGGCAGGCATCCAATGCTTTAAGTGAAGATTTTCGCAAGGACTTTTTAAAGTTGTTAGCTGATTTAACTCCTCAAAGTGTGTTCAAAGGAACAACGCAAGTAGTGTTAGTTCCCCTATCAATCCAGCCACCTATAAAAATTGCTGAAGGGAAATGGAAGGTCAAAATGGTTGCTAATTTAACCGTATTTAACCGGGGTAATAATGTGGGTGAAGTCATTGCTTTTAATAAAGAAATATTTGTTCGGGCAGTGTCGGCACCAGAGCCGCCCGCAACGATGACAGGACTAGCAGCTGTGATTTACCAAGTTAGGGCAAGCGGGTTAGAAATCTATGCAATTCGGGATTTACCAGAGGAGAATTTGTAATGGATAAGGAGTTAAATGAAACTGCTAGCTTCATGCCACAAGATGACCAGTTAGACTCAGAATGGGATGAAGCAAAACTAGCTCAATTAATTGGTTTTGATGATTTTAATGGCAATGAAACAACAGGCAAAATTTCAAAAGACATTAATAACAGTTTTACGGAAGGTGAAAATATAGGTTTATCTGATGATTTAAGTCAGAATGTTATTGCTCAATCTGAACTATTTGATGATCCGCAAACTGGTAAAACCCAGCCTACTTTATCAGGAAATCCGTTTGCGAAATCTGGCGTAGTGGGGTTGGGAATGCTGGCAGTGTTTGGTTCGGGCGCCATATTTTTAAACACTATTATGGGGTCAAAACCTAAATCTGCTCCGAGTATGGTTACGGTGTCCAAACCCGAAATCCAAGCAACAAAAGTTGAAACTCAGGAAGCTGAGACAGGTAAGTTTAAGGCGCAGTTAGCATTAGGAAGCCAAGCTGAAAAAATTAAGTCAGTCGAGCAGTCAAAGAGTCCTAAAACTACAGTTGTTGAGAAACCAACGAATAAACCATCTTCCGCCACTGCACCTGTTCCCCGTCCGGTAGTGAACAAAAGTCAAACTGTACCACCTGTTCGCTACATTTCAAGACCGCCTCAACCCGTTCGACAACCATTACGCTTGCCAGTTCAACAATCAGTTCAACAACCATTACGTCTACCAGTTCAACAACCGATTCAACAACCTGTAAGACAAGCGCTAGCTAGTTTTCCCACAGTGCGAGAAACACCGAAATCTAACACATCTGCGTCCAATTCAAAACCAGTTGATCCAATGGAACAATGGCTAGCAATGAGTCGTTTGGGGAGTTACGGCGGTGTCCAAACGAGTGAATTTACTACATCTGCCTCAAAAGAAATACAGCAACCTTCAGTTTCGGCGATGCCTGCGGTGGGCGGAGCCATCGCCGAAAATGGGGCTTCTCTCTCAATGGCGGAAACGCTGCGAGAACGAGACGCTACTGATGTGCCCATCGCCCGTTTAGCCTCGGCAAATACGGAGTATCCACCCTCTGAACAAAGCTCTGAGCAGCTTGGGTCTTCCAAACTTGACCCTAGGGCGCACTCCCCAATTGCGCGTGGACTCCCTCCAGGCGGCTTAAGGCAGAGTAGCGTCGCGCCAGAGGCGATCGCTCAAGTAAAAAATAGTCAAACAACTTCAGATCAAGTAACAATCCCCCGTGCGACTCTAGTCCGAGCTATAAGCGACGGAGTAGTTGCACCTCAAAATCCGCAAGCTGAGGAGGAAGTGGTTGCAGCTCAAGTTAATCCGGCTGAAGAAGCTGCTCTTCTCACAGGTGTACCTGTACGACGGCTAACAGTGGGCGGTCAAAGTCAAGGGCAATTAGTCACCCCGGTGATTTGGGCTGATTCTAAGAGTAACACTGTTGCTACCAAGTCTGACCGCAAGAGCGAAAAGTTTATTGTCCAACTGGCTGAACCAATAACCGATGAAGAGGGCTTTGTAACGTTACCAGCGGGTACTACTATTGTTGCGAAGGTGGTTGATATTAACGATTCCGGACTTGCCCAGATGGAGGCAACGCAGGTTGTGATTGATGGTCAGGAGTATGTCCTGCCACCTGGAGCAATAAGTATTCGTGGTACTAAGGGGCAGCCTTTGATTGCGTCGAAGTGGGGTAATAAAGGCAGCGCGATCGCATCTCACGATGCCACAGCATTTCTATTTGGCTCTCTTGCCAAGGTCGGCGAAGTGATGAATCGACCCGATTTTGAATCATCGGCGAGTACAAGTGGCTTTAATTTTAGCACTTCCACCACCACTCGCAACTCGTCCCCCAATTTATTAGGTGCGGTATTAGAAGGAGGTTTTGCACCTCTCACCAAGCAAATTTTGCAGCGTAACCAGCGCGACCTTCAAGAAATACTACAGCGCCAAGACGTTTGGTATGTCCGTGCGGGGACAAATGTCCAGGTGTTTATAAATCAATCGTTTGAATTTTAAGTTATGGCAGTTTTATTTGATTTATGAGAATGAAATGTAACCGCACGCCCGCGCGGAGAACGCAGAGAAAGAGAACACTAGAGACGAATGATTTCAGGACTGATTTAGGAGTGTAAAATGAAAACCTCATTGCAGCAACGCATCATTTTAATTGCTTTGATATCGACTGGATTTGGATTGACCAGTGTCTTCTCTGGTCGCAGCGTATTTGCCCAAGAAAACCGTAGTTCGGTACGACGTGTTTCTGTCTCCATAGCAACAGGGCAAAGTGCAGCCTCACCAGTTTTGATTGAATTGTCTCCCGGATATGGAGTCAACATCAGTTTCATTCCCACCGGCGAGACAGTTGAAAAAGTGTGGTTCGATAATCCCTCCTTTGCTACCCTGGATGCGGATGGTTGTTTATCGGGTTTAGGGCGAGAGTGCCAACAAAATGCGGCAACTGTTTTACATCTGCGGCGGATTAATTCGTTAAATATGCCGGGACTCCCAAAAACAAATAGCACACTTTTAACTGTCGTTACTGCGGGTGCTGCTGGGCGACGGGTGTATATGTTCCGGGTGGCGATGGGTGGTAAAAACTCGCAATACCATACGGTCGAGGTTACACCCAAAAAAGCACCCGAAGTTATAGCGAATAATCCCCCACGTTTGACATCGGTTCTCACACAATATCAGGATTCGCAAATGATGAGTCGCGGTTTAATTGTTGCTCAACAACAGCGCCTTATTCACCGTGACTCTCCATTGTGGAAGCGAATTGAAAACTTTTTGGTAAGCGTTAAAGCGGGTGAACCAATTGAAGTCGCCGCAGCGAAGAGTGGAATTTCTTTGCAGCTAGTTCAACGCCTTCAAGAATTAGGTAAAACCTCGCCTGTTCCACCTCAAATGCAGGCAAGTTAAATCATTGAAATAATTATCAAAGAAAAAGTAATGAAATTGCTGAGGAATTTGTGCGGGTTTGTCACGGGATTAAGTTTATCATTGGTGATTTCTGGTATTTTTATAAGTGATTACAGTGAGCGATCGCTGGCTGTAACTGAACCTAGTAGTCCAGTTCCTACAATCACTTGGCAAAACACCCAGTTACCAGATTGGAATCAAATTACTTTTTCATCTCTACCTGGTATCACCGAATCTGGTTCTTTCTTGGCACCATCAGGTGTATCTGAGCAGTTGGGATATGACCCGTCTCGCACTTGGGTTACGGGACAGACGCCCGCTCAATACATGAAACTAGGAGATTTTCAGGATAGTTTTAAACTCCAACAATTCAATCAAGAGTCCATTAGTGAAATTGTCGGGCTAGATTTAAGTAAAATTAAACTCTCAGACTTTGGAGTGATGCAGTTCCAAACTTTAGAAAGTTTAGTACAGGCTATTCCAGCTTTAAAAAATCTGCCTATTACGGAAGTCAAACCAATTTTTGATTTACTTTCTCAAGAACTGGCGACGCAGTTTGATAGTACGCAGACAATCGGACAATTATTGCAGCAGTCTCCACATTTAGGTCAGTTAGAGTTTGCCAATCTCTCAATGGACTCCTACAATTTAGATGCGATTCCAGGGTTAGATAGTACGCCGATTGGGGCTTTTAAAGATTGGCAAGGTGTCAACATTGATGAATTGGCTGGTTTAGGTGATGTGCCTTTTTCGCAATTTCCTAATCCTGCTAATCCCGTAGGTGCAGATGTGGGCATTGTTGATATCGCCTTTGGCACCGATGAACAGCAACGCTCTGGCACAATTTCTGGAAGTAACAAACAAGGATTTAATGTGCCGTGTGAAAAAGATTGCGCCCACATCGAATTATCTGGCTCACCCTTGGTTTTAGGCAAACAGTGGATTAGTGGCAAGTACCAATTGGTACAGGGTGGTAAAGGGATTTTGGCAAGCGTAAATGGCGGCAAAGAACCAACCGGACGCCACCCCTTTGGTGATGCTTTTAAAGTCGTCGTCTGGGACACCTCAGAAGTCGATGGCATGGTGTCCCAAGCTTTATTCTTCCGCACTTGTATGCGGAAAGGATTGGTAGATTTGGGATGTACACCTTACTTTATTGGTCCGATTCCCTGGTTGACTTACAAAGAAAATGAACCAATTTTTTTAGGATTGGTGACAGGTAGTGCTTTTAACAATTCAGTTTCTATCCCAACGGGTAAAAAAAGTAGTGGATTTAGTTTTAATAATCCGGTAAACACGACTACTAAAGCTCCTACTTTGTCAAGTTCAGGTAATTGTTCTAAACAATATAAAGGAGTAGAAATAGATGCTTTATCGGATGCACTTTCAGAGATTGAAGGCAATTACGATTCTGTGGGAGCGTATGTATGTGATGGCGCGGGTAACTGTGGTCGTGGCTTAGGAACAAAGCAATTTATGTCGTATCGTCCGGACGTGCGATCGCTTATATCAAGTAAGTCTGGTGGTCAAGAATTTCTTGCTCTTGTGGATAAAGGTGCAACGGTAACGGGTGAAGAAATGATGATGTATTTTACACCCGCTGAACAACAGGCGACCTTTGAATCTGACATAACGAAATTATTGGAAAAAGCCTCCCAACAGATTGATCCAACAACGGGACAACCCTTTACTAAAAAGCGATTAATTGAACGAGTGGCACAAATGCACTTTGGGGGTGCAGATATTCCCATTGATGCAGCGGTAAGTGATGTACACGGGCTTTTTTCAGTTAAGGACTATGGCGAAAAGGCAGCTGCTAACTACACGCAAGCCTTGCAATCAATAGGATGTTTTTAAAGAGAATTATGCAGTCAATAATCAATCGTTTTTCTACTATTAAATCCACCAAAAATCAAGTAATACTTGCGATTGGGTGTATGGCATTGTTCGTCGTTCCCGCCTTATTGGTGAAGGCGACTTCATCAAGAAATCGTGTTCTCGTGCTAACTTGGACAGATGCTCAAAATATTGTACCTGCATCACTCATTAAAAGGGCGTTGCGAGAAAACTCAACTGGTGATGTTGAAGCTAAATCAATCAAAGTTTTGCAAGTCCCGTCTCAAGGTGCAGGTAAATTATACATTTTTGATTTCCAGTTGCCGCAACTTTGTGGAACGAATGGTTGTGTTTATCCGGTTTACCAAGAGTCGGGTAAGTTGGTTCTTTCAGTAATTGTTAACCCAAACTTACCCAAAGGTGAAGTGTTAATTCGAGCTGATAATACAGTGCAAAATGGATTTTCGTGCCTTGTAATTACCCAAACTACATCTATTGAGGGTATGGTATCACGCTCTCAGTATTGCTATCAAGGTGCGGGATTTGTCAAATTAAACGAGGCTTTGACGAAAGTGGGTGAAAACTTTGGGGGGTAGGTCAAAACAAGTAAAAAGTAAAAACTACTCCCTTCCTGCTATAAAACTACCCCTTTTTTTGGTGTTCTTCTTTGCTTCTTTACGTCAGCTAAAACTCCTTTAATAATTTCGGTATTCTTTGGGTGGGATGGGAGTAAAACAACTTTTTTGCCTTTTAACTTTCCCCAAAAGAGATTGGGGCTTTAAACCATCTTTGTCTATCTTTATTTTGCCTTTTTAACTTTTAATTTGTCACAAAGTGACCGTCAGCCATGAATACGCACGTCTCAACTCACTACCTGATACAAGTGCCAGCATCCCCATCCCAGTCTCCGACTGCACGGGTGGGTGAACAACTTATGGGTTTACTCAAATCACAATCCGGGCTAATGCTCTTGGGTTGTTTGGTCGTAGTCGCAGCTCTGCAACTTTGGAGTGCTAAAAGTGCTAAAAAAGGCAAGATTGCTACTAGCTATTGGGGAAGTGGCAAGGAGAAGCAAAAAGCAGCGATTATAGCTAAAAAGCAAATGTTAAAAGTGACACGTAACAATGTGGCGCTGTATGTGGGTACTCCAAGAGAAATGCGCGATCGCCTAGAAAATGAATGGCTAAATCATGGATTGATTAAAACATCATCTTTCTTCAGGTGGACAAAGCCACTGCAATTGCTTAACGCTAACCCCACTTTATATGTCCCGGATGCCCAGCGCGGAATTGCTGCTATCGGTGCAGCGGGTAGCGGTAAAACTTTCTCCGTGATTGACCCCCTGATTCGTTCTGCTTTTGACCAAGGCTTTCCCATGTGTCTGTACGATTTTAAATATCCCGCTCAAACGAAACGAGCCGTTGCGTATGCCATGAAGCGTGGCTACACGGTGCGTGTATTTGCACCGGGGTTTCCAGAGTCGGAAGTCTGCAATCCCCTAGATTTAATTAAAGACGAAGAGGATGCGATCGCCGCAGGACAAATGGCGATGGTGGTTGCCCGTAACTTCGACCGTGGCGGTGGCAACTCTGGCGGTGATAAGTTCTTCGAGGAAGCTGGGGACAGTTTAGTTGAGGGGATTTTGCTTGTCACCAAGGCGATTAAAACTCTGACTGGGGAAGATAAATACTGCGATTTGATGATGGCGCAGGCGATTTTATCTTTACCCAATCTGCCAGCGCGATTAGAGGTGGCTTCCAGGGACAAACTGAAAATTTGGACAACTCGACCTTTATCTCAGCTAATCAGCGTCAAGGACTCTGAGAAAACCGTCGCCAGTATCATTGGGACGGCACAGCGAATCTTTCAGCGCTTCCTCAAAAAAGACTTTGTAGGCGCGTTCTGTGGCAAGACTACCCTCCCCTTGGATTTGGATGGCAAGCAACTAATCGTGTTTGGCTTAGACCGAAATAACCGTGACATTGTGGGACCGCTGCTGGCAGCTATCTTACACATGATTATATCTCGGAATGTATCGCGAACGATTCCTCGCAAAGACCCCTTGGTTGTGGCGTTGGATGAATTGCCGACTTTATATCTGCCAGCACTGGTGAATTGGCTAAACGAGAACAGAGAAGACGGATTTTGTGGGATTTTAGGCTATCAAAACATTGTTCAGTTGGAGAAAGCTTACGGTAAAGAATTGGCGAGAGCTATTTTGGGAGGAACGGCAACAAAGTTTATTTTTAACCCCCAAGATCCAGAATCTGCCAAGCTGTTTTCTGATTACTTGGGAGAGATGCAAGTTAATTTCAAATCTAAAGGAAGAAGCACTGGCAAAGGTGGCACAACTCAAAGCTTAAATGACCAAAACCAAAAACGGCATTTACTGGAAGCTGCTGAATTTGCCAAGTTGGGGACGGGACGGGCAGTGATTATCAACCCAGCATATACCCGTGGTAATGAAGCATATGTTCCCTTGCTGCAATCAGTGAAAGTTCCCCAAGCGGATATTGCTCAAATGAATTGGAGTGAGGCGAAGTGGGACTTGATTCGTCAAAGATTAATTGCCAGCAAGGATTCAGGTGTGACTGATGAAGAGCGTTCTCGGCAATTTCAAGAGCGCCGTGATTTAGCTGAACAATTATTTCCTGTACCAACAGAAACACCATTAGAACAAGATTTAGCAGCAGTGTTTTAAATTTGTTAACTCTATGAATGTCAGTTTCGTATAAATTAACGATTTTATCAGGATATAGCCTACGAAAAATCAAGATTTCACTCCCGATTGACCAGCCCTTCGGGGAAGGCAGAAGGCAGAGGGCAGAGGGCAGAAGGAAGACGTAAGTTTTAATACAAAGCGTGAACCCTCTGTTCTCTGTCCTGCCTTGCCCAAATCGGGTACAAGCCCCAACAAAACTGGAGGTTGGTGGTCAACAATTGCGTTGGGGTTCAAGCCAAACTGTATTTTCTTATACCTTCTGCCTCCTGCCTTCTGCCTTTCTTATTGACATTCATAGGCTTAATCTGTGAAGCCTACAAGTTCCATATTTTCACAGTTGGGTAAAACTAATCAATTTTTTTCCCTCTCTTTCTACCAGCCTAAACTTAGACAAATTACAACTTTAACAGCTTAATTGACCTATATGTAGCCCATGAATACATTTTTACTTTCACAACTAGCAGAATATCCCGAATGGCAGGAGCGCGTAAAACAAGCGATGCAGCTACCTCCTTTTAAAATAAATTACTCACCTTTGGTAACTGAAGTATTCGACCAGCAAGGGTTACTTGTAGGTGAAGTACTAGGAAGTGTTGTTTATGAAGGTGAGCGAAATATAGATGAGCCAAGCAAATTTATTGCCTGGTTTTTTGATGGCAAGCTAGGAGTATTTTACCTCTGTAATCAAGTAATTGTGAATCGCTTGCATATTTTGGCGGCTGCGTACAAAAATGGAGGTGAATTATAATGTCCGGTGTTTTTCCTATCTCTGCGGGTGAATCTGGCTCTTTTACCGAGCAGTATTTACGGCTGATTGAAGACTGGCTACGGGAGTTTGTTGACAAAAATAAACAGCAACAAGATGCAGATAATCAACCAGAAATTGAAATTACTGTTAAGGAGCGTATCGTTTACGGTCAAGGAGTTAATGACCTTAGTCCCTCTATACTTGAGCGGTTAGGTCAGTTGCAAAATACTCCTGTTGGTGGTGTTGTAGAGAGCGCTGTTTCAATGCGAGTTAAGCTAGATGGCAAGGTCGTTCTCGAATCTGATGAGTCGGGTAAGGTAATTACCAATTCATTCTATGAGCAACTTCGTGATAACAAAACTGCTCATAAAATCACTGATAAATATGCTTTGGATAATCCTTTTGTGAATGAGGAAGAATTACCAGATAAATATGCTTTGGATAATCCTTTTGTGAATGAGGAGGAATTACCAGATGAATATGCAGATTTTGAGAATCTTTTTATAAATAATGAATTACCAGATGAATATCCAGATTTCAATAATCTTTTTGTAAATGATGAATTAAAAGCTGAAGACAACCAAATTGTCAATGGTGAACGAGAGCCTAATTTAGAAAAAGTTGTACCTCAACAACCTGATTCAGTAGTTACATATCCCACACCACCACAATTACAACCACAACCACAACTACAAACTCCTGTTGTTACAGAAACTGGCGGAGCAAGAGTAAAGACTGCTCTTGAGGCATTGCCCGATAGCAGTTTAAAACAGCTTTTAACTGCCCAACTAAGCCAAATGCAGGAGTTGCAACGCTCTGAACTACAAAATCAACAACGGCAGTTTGATGAGTTAATTAAAGCGCGGTTTACTGAACCTAAAAACACTAATTGGTGGCAACAAGCAGCGCATTCTGTGGCAAATACTGCTCAAAGTGCGTGGGCTTCTTTAGTAAGGCGATCGCGTGATGTAAAAGCAGCAGTTGCGATTAAAACTTTGTTTGATAAAAGTACATCACCAAGCACAACTGCTTATCACACTGCTGACTATACCATCGCCCGTTCTGGACAATCTTATAGCTTGAGCGATCGCTCAGGTAAAACATTAATGCAGTTTGACGCATCCCCGATTGGAGTGCGTGTCTCACCATCAAGCCAGCTGACAACATCAGCGCATCAAGACCTCAAACAACTCCGCATTTCTCTTTTGCGGGGTGAAGAACCTGCTGGGGCATTTGCAACAGTGGGTAAAAAAGAAACAGAGTATTTTGCCAGAGTCAATGCGATTACCACAGCTTTAAATCAATACGCTCAGAAGCAAGGAACGAATGTTCAAGTTGATGGTCAATTTTCGTACAAGTGGAAAGCCACTCCCGATGGCAAAGTGCGGATTGATGCTAAAGATGGGCGCGGTTCGCTGTTGATTAAAGCCCAAGGGCAGATGAAAACTCGCATGAGCGAGAGAGACTTAGCTTACTTCGAGCAAATGTTGCCAATTCTTCAACAATCTACACCACAACGTCAAAGTCAACTGTCTCCAATACAATCTCAAAAACAGTCTCAAAAACAACTAGAGAGAGCTTAATTAAAGCGGTGTTTTCTAATACGTGCGTTGCATTCACACAGAGAATGTTCTCTCTCCCTATCTCTTTTTCTGTGTTCTGGTACGCTTCAATTTGGAGTTTTTTATTATCTCTGAACGCAACGCATGTTTTAGCCTGTTTTCAAGAGAAGATCCTCATAAATAGAAATATTTTAAACGAATGAATTTACAAGATTTAAAAATACTGATTGCTGCCGATGAAAGGGTAATTTCTGTTGTTGCACCTGTAAGGGAGCGACTAACAATTTTATCATTGCTACACTCATATCTTACACCCCAGTTAAAACTGCCAATGTATTTGTGGAATTTGGGGCAAGGACAACAATTTAAATCTGTTAACTATAACGAGCATGATAAGCGTGTTGTGATCACGGAAGGTTTCGAGTTTAGGGAGTGTGACAAAAGCACACCTGGTCAACGTGCGATCGCTGCCTTAAAATTTGTTAGGGAGCTAACCCATACAGGAATCTTTGTATTAGAAAATTACGAAACTTGTATGACAGGTATTGACGGGGATGAATTGAAATCACTGTTAATTAATACTTACTCAGAGTTCACAGAGACTGAATCTGAAAAGGTTTTGATTCTGCTTGTTACTGATGAAATGGAGTTGCCTGCGACCTTAAATGGACTTATTAAGACTTTAGAGTTGCCGTTGCCTACAAGTGATGAGATAGCTGAATTAATTTCAGCTTATTTACCAACTTTGACGGGCGAAAAAGTTGATCTACAAGAAGTTGCTGCGCTCACCACAGCAGCTGCTGGGTTAACCAAGGAGGATATTAAAGCCGGATTAAGGCTGGCGATCGCGAAGGAGCCTCTCGGAAAGAAGCAAGTAAATTGCGATGCCTACGGCGGGCTACGCCATCGCTCGTTCGCGTCTGCTTCAGAAGCGTACATCGCAGCCCAAAGTGATATAGTGCAAGAAACCGACTTAGTGCGATGCCTAGGTTGGGCTACGCCATCGCGTTGGAGCGTGGACATCGCGCGATCGCTATTAAAATATAAAATCAATCGCTTTGCATCATTTAATTTAAATTTTATCCCAGAGCCTCCGGTGTACGATTTTGGGGGTTTGGATAACTTGAGGCAATTTATTCAAGATGCCAAACGCGATTTTGCACCAAGAGCACGAGCCGCTAATATCCCGCTACCCAAAGGGTGTTTGCTGGTTGGACCACCGGGAACGGGTAAAACGCTGGCAGCAAATGTCTCGGCGCGGGAATTAGGATTTCCTCTAGTTAGTGTAGATACAGGAGCAGTAGCTACCGGTGGGGCGACTTATTTAAAGCGGTTACTGACTCGTGTTGAAGCCTGCGCTCCGGTTCTACTTTATTTTGACGAACTAGACAAGTTGTTTACTGCTAATACAATTTCAGGAGAAGATAGCGGCAGTAAACAAATTTTGGGGACTTTGCTTACCTGGTTGCAAGATAAGCAAAGCCCTGTGTTTGTAGTGGCAACACTCAATCGACTAGATGCACTACCTCCAGAGTTAACTCGTGTGGGTAGATTTGATGAAATTTTTTATGTTGGGTTTCCTACTGCCATTGAGCGCAAGCAGATTGTTACACTTCACGCATCACGATTTGATGAGCGCTACCACTGCCCTGATAGCCCTTTGAGTGAAGCCCAATGGCGGATTTTGTTAGGTAAGACGGTTAACTGTACAGGAGCGGAACTGGCTCGAATGGTAGAAAAGGCAGCTCGTAAATTATTCCACCAATCTCTACCAATTCAAATAGGATTGCATGAACTTCTAGTAGAGAGAGAAGCGATGGTGCCGCTTTATGTCCGCGACACTGATAGAATCTTGGCAATTGAAAATCGGGCAAGATATGTTGCTCAACCAGCTGCTAAAGATGACACCAGCATTTATGCTCCGCCCATTACTACATTTTGGGGTGAAAAAAGACCAGCTGTGGGTTAAATTGAGTCAATGGTTACGGTTAGACTGGCATACCTGATTCATAATGTTGATTCTCATCATCCGCACCCGCGCCACCCCAGAACAAATGGAACTTCTTCTTTCTGAGCATAAGTTTTATATAAAAGTAGCGGTTGATGTAGAACGTCGTATCCTTGCTGGTGGTGGACAATTGCACTCCGATTGCGAGTCTGAATTGCTTGATGATGGTAGTAGACAAGAAAATTTGTGGGGTGCTGGTTTTATGCCTTTGACTAAAAAAGTCACTTACGACTCACTCATCAACCTTCGTCCCCGCCAAAATCGCTCGATGGAAATACTCGACGCTACGATAAGAGAACAAGTTGCCGAAATTATTCAGCAGTTGCTGGGGGGTATATGAAAGACTGGACTCAAAAACAACAAAAGTTCCAAAAAGATAATATTCCCACCCGTTTGGGGAACCTAGCAGCAAACTTGGCGCGGATTAAATCGTTTTCAGATGACTCAGCACATGGTGATTTAGTTGTTAGCCTCGTCGAAGAAAGCAAGTTTTTTATTGAGTGGACAGCAAGCGAAATGGATATCGACCAAGCCGCAGAATTGGTCGATATACAGCGTCTGCTTTCTCGTTGGCAACGGCACTGGAGTCAAATTTGGACTGATACCGAAGCCATAAGTCAGGTTAGTATTGTCGCAAAACAGGCATCAGAACGAGTCTTGGAGATGTCAGGTTTACTGTCTGAAACTACTGCACAGTAACAGTTTTAGAATACGGCATTTACATTCTTTGCGGATGTAAAATACTCTTATTTAATTAGAGTATTGATATTTGATTGCGCCAGAAAAAAAATCTCAAAAAAGTGTCTATTTTACACGCATTTCCTTATGTTTCAAAGTTCTAGTGTTAAAAGCACTCCCACCAAGGAGTGCCTACGCCGTGTCGCAGACACTCGCTTTCATTCAAAGTTGGTTCACGCGAAGCGCAATTATTGAGCTATTAAAAACTGACTCTCGTTTGAATTTGCCAGATTAAATCCAGTAGCAGCACTTGCCGCTCTTTTTTGGATACTTTCTTTGGCACATGCCTTTAAAACAGCGCTAGCTTTAGTATTGCCGTGGTTAGCGAAATACTCCCAAATTGTCAGCCAGTCGTCAATACTTAGAGTTTCAATTTCTCGGACACATGAAGACGTATGCACATAACACAATTTTGATAATCCAGAGAACCCTTTATTTTCTAACGCTCTTAACTTTCGAGGTGAATTTTTTAATGCCTTTAACCAGTTTAAATTAGTTCCAATTACAGCAAGTCCAGATTGGTAACTGATGCGATACTCCCCTGAAAAAAGTACTAGCACTTCTAGTTCTAGATTAGAAGTGCTGGTGACTAGTTCGTCTTGTAGTTGCAATTTTATGGGTTGAGCTGACACTACAGTTTTTAAGTTTTGGGTATCTATTTTGAATTTGGAAATAGGGGATTCGTTCAGAGAAAACTTGCTTGCCGATGTTTCTACCCATTCTAGAAATTCCTCCCAGTTGAAGGAATTGGATGAATTAGTAATTAAGTCCAGTGCTAGGAGTGATTTCCAATAAGCTGCCACTGTAGAGAGTGGATTTGCCCTCATCAAGGTGCGGTTGGGAAGTTGTACGAGGATCGTGTTTAAGTTGTTGTTGCGTACAAAATCTTGGGCAACTTTTTTAGATTGCCCAACAGCCAATGCCATTTGGCGATCGCTAAAAACAAGCTCTCCTGTTGTCAGTTTATAAGCAGTCCAACTGTATTGCTGCCATCTTAGTTTGGTTACAGTAACTTTGGGAATTTCCTTCGTATATGCAGATGACCCAGAAACTTCTGTTGTTAAACCTGCATTAAAACCTTGGGTAAATCCTAAATTCATGGTTGTCATGGCTGTTAAATCAGACACTTACTAAAAACTTTCAGTTCTTTAAGGAAACAGTCAATGTTTCGCTGCTAAAGCTGATAAATCGTTACTTTTTTCGCTTTGTAATTTCAGTATCCTAGAGCTTTAAAGCAAGTGTTATCAGCCTTTAGTTTTAGATAATTTATATCAAAAGTAATGTCTCTTTATTTGCTATTTTCAATATTCGTAAACACACAGTTATTAATTGTAAAGCTTCTCGCAAGTTACATGAAGATAATATTAATTATTAGTAAAATTACTTAATTACCTGTTTTATAAATAAATAGAAATGAAAATTGACAAACAAAAAAATTCACTCATCAAATAGAGAATGGGTGAATTGGTAAAGTTATGTTCTGCCAAATTAACAACCCGCTATTTTTGTGGGGTATCACAAATGATAGATAAGAATGGACAGCCTCTCTTACAAAGCTTTGATGCCTGCGGCAACGCTCCTGGGCGAACGCTCGTAACCTCCGCAGGTTAATGGTACAGTGTCAGACTTGTTTGCCTAATCTCCCATCTTAGCTATGCAGGAGGCGTTACTGCGGTAAATTTATGGTGACAAATGAGACAGAAAACTGAATAATCATTAGAATAATCTTAATTGCGACCAAGTAACCCACCATTTAATGTATGGCGCGATCGCTCAAAGTTAGCCAAAATTCGATTGAAACTCTCAAGTTAGCTTTAAGACGTAGTGGATATGCACGTCAAAAAGATATTGCTGAAGAGTTGGGGCTATCTTTGACGACTTTGACACGCTTTTTTAGTGGCCAACCCATTCAAAGTTCAGTTTTTCTAGAAATATGCCAAAAATTGGAGCTCGATTGGCAAGAATTAGTAGATGATAACCCTGAACTGTACTTTGAACGCGGTAACGCAAACATTAAATCTGGAAGATATGAAGAAGCGATCGCATCATACGATAAAGCTATAGAAATTAAACCAGACTTTTACGAGGCTTGGCTTTATCGAGGCGAGGCACTAACTAACTTAGGGCGAATTGAGGAAGCAATTCATGATTATGAGCAATCTTTGGAAATATGTGAGCAAATAGGCGATGTCAAAGGTAAAGCCACTATCCTCAACAACATGGCACAGGTATTCGCCCACCAACGGGACATACCAAAAGCGATCGCCCTTTTTCAACAATCTCTTGCTCTTACAGAACAAATCGGCGATGTCCAAAGTGAAGCCGCCACCTTGCACCAACTTGCAGGTATCTACGCCAACAAAGGGGAAGTAGAACAGGCGATCGCTCTCTACCAGCAGTCTTTGGTGATATCTAGAGAAATAGGCGATCGCGAAGGCGAAGGTACTTCCTTAATCGTTTTAGGCAATGCTTACTTTTCACTGGGACAGTACCAACGGGCGATTGAATGTTATCAAATGTCGTTAACTATTGCACGGGAGATAGGCGATCGCTCCAGTGAAGCTATATCCCTGAGCAATTTGGGTAATGCTTACCACTTTCTGGAACAGTACCAGCAGGCGATTGAATGTTATCAAATGTCGTCAACTATTGCACAGGAGATAGGCGATCGCTACGGAGAGGTGATATCTCTTAGTAATTTGGGTGGAGCTTATTTTGAGACAACACAGGGAGATAGAACAGAAAATATAGAAAGTGCCATAGCAGTCTACACCTCATTATTGGAAATATGTAACCGTGAATCTTTCCCTGAACAATGGGCTAAAACTCAAAATAATTTGGGACTAGCTTTTAGTGAAAGAATTAGAGGAAACAAAGCAGAAAATCTCCAAACGGCGATCGCTTGCTATCAAGCTGCACTAAAAGTTTATACTCGTGAAGCATTTCCCTATAAATGGGCAGATACCTGCATGAATATTGGAAATGCATATGAAAAAATACATGATGATAGTTTAGATAATATAAATTGCTTAAATAATATTGAATACGCTATTCTTTTTTATCAAGATGCACTAGAAATTTACACACATGATCAATTTCCCGATGAATGTTTAAGCGTTCGAGAAAAACTTAGTAATGCTCACTATCTTTTAGAGCATTACCAGAGGGAGGAAGTTGAATATACCAGTTTGCCTCAACCTATCACCCGTAATAAAGCACTTGCGAGTATTGAACTGCTTAGAGCAAACATTCTAGATTTAGAAGTAGACGTTATTGTAAGACCTACAAATACAACTTTTGGTTTTGGAGGAAACCTCAGTCAGCAGATTCTTGAAAGAGTGGCATCTACATCTAATTTATTTCAAATATTGGCTAATCCGCCAAGGTTATCGATTGGTGAAATATTTGTCACTGATGCAGAACTTTTCTCTGCTTGCTACTTATTCCATATGCCAATTGATGTAAATGCAAATGCGACGGAAGCGACAGTATTGCAAGCAATCAGAGCAGCTTTAAATAAAGCTGAAAGCTTAAGTAATGTCCGGACAATAGCATTTCCTTCTGTAGGTACTGGTCTGGCAAATTTAAGCGCAGATAATTTAGCTTTTAAAATATTAAAAACTGTAGCAAGTCACCTAGAAAATGGAAGTCGGCTGGAGAAAGTTATTTTTGCTTTCATAGATACTCGTGGGTATCAGGCGTATGTTATTGCCCATCAGATGCTCCTTTTAGAAACAACAGTAGCTTATGAAATTTTAATAACTACATCACAATCAGTGACAACAGTTGCCGGAAAAATAGAACTTTCAATTAATTTGAGGCAAGTTCAAAATACAAAAGAAGGTTATTTGCTTCAAATTACGCAAGACGAAGCTACCGGTAACGAACTCAACATATTTCTCACCGCGCTTGGCTTTCAATTTAATAGTGACAATACCACAAGCTTACCTCTCGACTCCGATACTGCCAACATAACCCAAACCGCAACTTTCAATCTTACCGCCCTGCGTCCAGGTAAAACGACAATCAAAGCAGAACTTTACTGTGGAGAAACTTACAAAACAACTCTCCAAACAGAAGTAGAAGTTACTGCATTTGAAGAAATAGAACTACGCCCACTCATCGCTGCCCGATCGCGTCCCGTTTCCCAACCAGATATAATTCTCCAAGTGCGTACTACTTGGAACGCAGATATCTCCGCGTGTACTTTCAATTATCACATCGATAGCTATCAACAACGCCTGCTATTCGCGGATGACGTTGACTACAATTCACAGTCTTTATCTGCTACTTGGGTCGAGCGATCGCACTCATTATTAAAAACTACCATTGAGGAAGCAGCAAGTAGCCTTAGAGAAGATTTCCATTCTCGCCTTGTTTCTCTCGGTCAGTACTTATTTCAATCCTTACTCCCAGAAGAACTGCAAAATACCTTTCGCGCCATAGCAGGTTTCAACCGCCCTTTTACTTTACTGATATTAGCTGACCAGGATGCTTGGTTTCCTTGGGAACTGTTGCATGATGGGCAGAAATTTTTAGGCGATCGCTTTATTATTGGGCGGTGGCTTTGGGAGTTAGAAAAAGCACGACCCTATGAGTTTCCTGTGGGTGCGGTCAATGTTGCCCATTATGCTAGTGTGGAACAACCGGAACTTTGGACTGAGCTTTTGCAATCATCAGGAGCGCCGCCACCTATTTCCATGCAAGCTGGTATATTTAATGATATTAGTTTGTTTGAATTAATACGTGGCTTGCATTTAATTCGCTATGGTCAATCTGTGGACACAACAAACCGCCAGGATGCGCCAGTGGGGGTTAATAGCAGTAGCGATATTCAGGATATTGAGCGTGAGGTGCAACCAGCCAAGCTGAGTCTGCGTCGCAATCATCCTCTTGTATCTTTGAGTTATCTAAATGCAGGACAACCGGAATTAACACCATTAGAGCAAACCTGGGCTTCTACCTTTGTCAGAGCAGGTTGTAGCGCCTTTGTTGGTTCCCTCTGGGCGGTGCAACCAAATGTGGAAGCAGCTTTTGTTAGTGCTTTTTATCACAGCATTTGGGCAGGGCAAACTTTGGGTGTGGCGTTCCAAACAGCTCGCAGATTGGCTAAAACCGTTGTCCCGGAATCATTGGACTGGCTGGCTTATGTATTATTTGGCGACCCAATGGCGCGTCCTTACCGACCTGTGCAGGGACAGGGATATGCGGTTGTGGAACCTATAGGTCAAGAAATTGACGACCTAGTATCCCCAGGAAGCACAGTCAGGTTTCGCGTTAGCCTGCGCCGTACCCCTCCTGTATGGTACGAGAATCGATTAATGGAGGTGGCTGAAGATTTAAGTTTTGATGATTTACGTGTTTTTATCGTCACGTCCGGATTGCAGGTTACTCCTGGTGATTCAATACTTATGACACGCACAGCCACGGGAGATTATTTAGGTTGGTTTACGCTTACTGTCCCTACTGAAATGGAAAGTCGCTCAGTTTTAGTTCAGGTTTACTTTGAGGACGGTGTGGAACCTGTTCACAATTTGCGTTTTGCACTGAATATTGTTAAGCAGGACGGTGAAGCGCAATGAGAGGAATTGGCAGTCCAGTTGGTGTAAACTTGGCTAGTTCTTGCTTAGAAATTATCATCGATAAAGATTACTACTCAATTGGTCGGTGGAGCTTTCCTAAACCTGATAATAAAGTTTTGGAAGTACTGACAGAAGAAATTTTAGATTGTTTTGATGCTTTAAGAATAACTCTTAATAAATAAAAAAGCCTCGTATTAGATGCGGGTTTATGCCATCAATATTTAATCAAATTAGCCGAATGGGGAAGAACAGCTTACCAATCATTTTTTGGTGAAGATAGACCAAATAAAATTCTTACTAGTCGCCTAAATCAAAATGTAGCTCCTACCTTTGTTTCTGAAGTTATGCCCTTTCCTTGGGAGGTTTTGTTTGAGGGAACTGAAGAGGACTATGAACAGGGAAATCCTGAAATGTTTTGGGGAATGCGCTACACCCCGGCTCGGATTCTCAACCCAGAAAAAGATATTGCAGATTATGTCTTGGAGCAAGCACAACCTTCTGATATGTTATTTTGCTTGCATCACAGGTTGCTTCATGCTCATAAAAAGGAAAGACCAGAAATTGAAAGGTTGGTGAGGGTGACAGGAAAAGACCGCTTCACATTGCTGGGGACAGCTTGCAATTTGACTAATGGTAAATCCAGCGATCCTTTGGGTGATGATTTGCTCAAGTATCTTTACAAGGCTAGCCATAATATGTTGCATTTTGCTTGCCATTGTAAGGAAAGTAAACTGGGTGATAAGCTACTGATTTCTTTTATTCAAGATGAAGAGATAACAGAAAATGGCTTGGTGCTAGAGTTAGAAACTTACAAATTTTTGTTGCGCCAGGGGAAATTTCTCTGTCAGCCGTTGGTGTTTCTCAATGCTTGTCAGTCGGCTGGGGGTGTGGATGAGTTACGGAGGACTTTCAATTTACCCAAGGTGTTTATTCAGCATGGTGCGGCGGCGGTGATTGCTACAGCTTGTCCTGTACCGGATATGTTCGCGGCGGCGTTTGCGAAGGTGTTTTATGAGTTTTTTCTGCGGGGGATGGTGGTGGAGAATGAAATAACTGGGGAGAAAGTCGTTAAGATTATGACAATTGGGGAGGCTCTACGGGCAACGAGATGGTATTTTTTGAAGGAGTTTAATAATCCTTTGGGGTTGGCTTATGGGGTTTATAGTCCGGCAGGTTATCGGGTAGGCATTTATCACCAGTAGTAGGTTCTAAGTAAGTCGGCGCAATTATTTGTAGGACAAGTAAGGCTATAACGAAACCCATTGAGTTCTTGAGAATGGTCTGTTTCGTTCCTCAACCCAATCCATACATTCATGGACTACGCACCTGTCTGGGTCGTGTTCATTCAATTAAACCCTATGCTAAACTCTCGTAATTTGCCGAAGTAATCGACATATAATAACAAATTAATGCTCTATTTGATTGATATGGGTAATTTGTGTAGCCAAGACAGGTTTTAGTTATAAAACCTGTAGGAAAATTGCTAATGCTCCTAGATTTTGAAAGATTTTATCAGGCTTGTAATCCGAGCAGACCTCTAATGATGGGAAATCTGCGCGATCGCCGATATTATATTGATTTTGCCTCAGTGCGGGGTGGTAAAATCATCGAAGCTTTGCAGCGTACCATTACGCGGATATCACCGCATATCCCAACCTGTCAGCTATTTACAGGTCATCTTGGCTGTGGAAAGTCAACCGAGTTGTTGCGACTCCAAGCTGAGTTAGAGGAGCAAAAGTTTCATGTGGTCTATTTTGAGTCTACTCATGTCCTAGAAATGGCAGATGTAGATGTGACTGATATTTTACTAGCGATCGCTGGTCAGGTGAGTGAAAGTCTAGAAGCAATCAAAATCCGTATCAAACCTAGTTATTTTACTAAGTTGTTTACGGAAGTTATAGATTTTATGCAAACACCAATTGACCTAGAATATGAAGGTGAATTATCTGTTGGTATTGCGAAAATTACTGCGAAAACCAAAGAAAGTCCGCAATTACGGCGTCGTTTACGCGATTATCTCGATCCGCGCACGGGAAATATTTTGCAGTCAATTAATAAAGAACTGCTAGACCGTGCGAACTCTGAACTTAAAGCTAGAGGTAAAAAAGGATTAGTCGTAATTGTCGATAATTTGGACAGAGTGGCAATTAGACCTTTACCATCTGGGCGATCGCTGCCAGAATATTTATTTATCCAGCGGGGTGAACAGTTACGTAAACTCAACTGTCATGTAGTTTACACGATTCCTTTAGCTTTAACTTTCTCTAACGATAGCGCTGAACTACAGCAACGTTTAGGTGGTGGTGTGGCCCCTAAAGTATTGCCGATGATACCCGTGCGATCGCGAACTGGGGAGGTTTACACTCCTGGACTAACTTTGATGCGTCAAATGGTTTTAGCTAGAGCTTTTCCTGATATTCACCCAGAACAAAGGTTAAACTTGATAACAGAGGTATTTGACAGTCAGGAAACTTTAGATCGGTTGTGTCTGATCAGTGGTGGTCATGTACGCGACTTGTTAGGATTGTTGTACGACTGTTTGCGAGAACAAGATCGACCTTTCGATCGCGATTGTGTGGAACTTGTGATTCAAAGACAGCGTGATTATCGTGCTAACGCAATCGATCCGCACGAGTGGGAATTAATTTTTCAAGTGGTGCAACAGCAGCGGGTTCGAGGTGATATCGAATATCACACTTTGTTAAGAAGTTTGTTTGTCTTTGAATACCGCGATCATCAAGGAGTTTGGTTTGCGGTCAACCCAGTTTTAGCAGAAACGCAAAAATTTCAATCATGGTTGAACTCCCAGCGCGTAGTGGTAGGGGGAAATAGCAACATCTACACAGAAACAGCGCGTACAAATCAACAGCGCGTAGTGGTAGAGGGAAATAGCAACATCTACACAGAAACAGCGCGTACAAATCAGCGCTGTAATGTCTTAATCACTACTCCTCAAAAAACAGTTAGTGTTGGTGAAGAGATAGAAATATCAGTCAATCTCAATCAAGCTGAAATTACCAAAAGTGAAACTTATACACTTCAAATTTCCCACAATGATGCTATTGGTAGTGAACTTAATGTAATCCTTAACGCCCCCAGATTCCAACTCAACAGCGACAACACCGCCAGCTTACCCCTCGATCCCGACACTGCCCAAGAAACCCAAACCGCCCGCTTCCGCCTCACCGCCCTCCGCCCCGGTTCCGCCACCATCACAGCCGAACTCTACCGAGGCGACACCTTCGAGACAAAACTAGAAACTCAAATCCAAGTCGCCGACATTGACGAAGCAACCTTCACGCCTCAACGCATCACCACCCAACCCCGTCCCGTCCCCCAACCAGATTTCATTCTCCGCATCCAAACAATCTGGAACGAAACAAACTCCACCTATAAATTCCAATACCAACTGAAAAGCTTCCGCTTTCCCTTAGTATTTCCTGGTAACAATATTTGTACATCAGATTCATTTTCTAGCAGTTGGATAGAACAGACGCGGGGATTGTTAGCAGCTACACTGGAAAATATATCTGGTAGTTTGCCCACTGAGGGAAAATCTCGTTTAATTTCCCTTGGTCAATACCTGTTTGGGCAAATCATCCCCATAGAACTGCAAAGCGAGTTTCGCAGTTTAATACCCCAAAATTCCACTTTTACACTTTTAATTGTCGCCGACCAAGAAGCTTGGATACCTTGGGAATTATTATATGATGGTCAAAGATTTTTGTGTGATCGCTTCATCATTGGTCGTTGGCTACAAGAATTAAACGACACTAGACCCTACGAATTTCCCGTAGGTGCGGTTAACGTCGCTCATTACGCCAACGTCGAACAACCTCAACTCTGGGCTACTCTCCTCGAAGCCCCTGGCGCACCTCTACCCCAGCCTTTACCAGCAGGTGTATTGCATGATTCCACTGAAGCTATACGGGGTCTGCATTTAATTCGCTACAGTCAATCCTCAGATGCAGCCAACCTTCGTAACGCTCCCGTAACCTTAGATAATATCAACGATACAGAAGACATAGAACTCCAAATGCGTCCCGCTAAACTAAACCTGCGGCGCAATCGTCCATTTGTCACCTTGAGTTACGTAAAAATCGATATACCAGAATTGACAGCATTAGAAAACACATGGGCATCCGCCTTTATCCGTGCTGGATGTAGCGGCTTCACTGGCTCACTCTGGGCTGTAGAACCAGCAGTAGAAGCTGCTTTTATTAGCTGCTTTTACAACCGTCTGTGGGCTGGCGCTTCCTTGGGCGAAGCTTTTTATACTAGCCGTCAGTTAGCCCGTGCAGCTGCACCTGATTCCCTCGACTGGCTAGCTTACGTTCTGTTTGGCGACCCAATGGCGCGTCCTTATCTACCAGTAGAAGGCAAAGGCTACGCAGTCGTTGAACCTATTGGTCGAGATATCGATGAACCAATGCCAGTAGGTGTACCGCTACGTTTTCGTCTCAGCGTTCGTCGTACTCCACCAGTATGGCACGAGGAACGAGTCATGCAAGTTGCGGAGAATTTAATGTTTGAAAATTTACAAGTTTATGTTAGGACTTTCGGATTACAGGTAACTCCGGATTCAACAATTACTATGAGTTTAGCTCCCACAGGAAATTATTTAGGTTGGTTTACTTTAGTTGCACCAGCAGAAATGGCAGGTAATTCGGCTTTAGTAGAAGTTTACTTTATGGATGGGTTACTCCCAATAGATAACCTAATTTTCTCACTCCATATTTCTAATGATAGAGGTGAACTAGCGTGAGTAAAGGTATTAGCACTTCTTTAGGTAAAAATGAGTTTTTTACCCTAAATCTCATTATTGAAAAAGAAGCTTACAGAATTAATGGTTTGCCTTTTGATAGAACAGCAACAAATGAAGAAATGTTGCATTTGACGAAAGATGTATTGCAGATTTTTCAGGAAATTGAACACAAAATTACAAATCAAGCTAGATTACATCTCAGTCTAGAAGATAAATTATTATTGACTCCAGAGGAATGCCAAAATTATTTAATAAAGTTAGCTAGATGTGGGCAAGACGCTTATAAACAATTTTTCTTTAATCAAGATGCTCAAGAAAAATTTTCAGAACTACGTTCTTATCCTGAAAATATGAAGTTTGCTCCTACGATTTTCTCTAACTATCTGCTTTTTCCCTGGGAAGTAATATATGAAGGAGATTATAAAAAAGGAGAATCAGAAATGTTTTGGGGATTTCATTATCCTATTTCTCGTTATTTACCTGTAAATCACACCCCTAAGAGACAATTTTTATTATCTCTCAATATGCTCTTTTGCTTGCATCATACACTGAGTTATGCCCATAAGCAGGAACAACCAGAAATAGAAAAAGTATTGATTAAAAATAATGGTAAATTATATTTATTAGAATTTTCTAGAAAGATCGGTAAGTTAGAAAATGGAGAAGATTTATTAGATCATTTTTACCAAAATCAGTATAATGTTCTTCATTTTGCGTGTCACTGTCGTCCTTGTAGGCAATATGAGGATGAGGTTGATGCCTTAATTATTTCATTTATTAATGAAAACAATAACAATCAACAAATTGAATTAGAAATAAAGCACTTTAATCGTGTTAATGGTAGTTTCCAGTGCCAACCTTTGATTTTTCTCAATGCTTGTCAGTCGGCAGGTGGTGTCGATGATTTGAGAAAAACATTCAATTTGCCGAATATATTTATAAAATATGGAGCGGCATCTGTAATTGCTACTGTCTGCCCAATGCCAGATGTATTTGCTGCGGCTTTTTCAAAGGTATTTTATAAATTTTTTATTGGCAAAAAAATGTTGATTGGTAAAGCATTATGTGAGACTAGACGGTTTTTTTTAGAAAAGTATAATAATCCTTTAGGGCTTGCTTATGGTCTGTACAGCCCTCATGATTATCAAATCGCTCAAACTCCTACTATGCAAGCCTTCGCTAAACAGACTCCCACCACAGTAGGTATGCACTAATGAGTAATGCATCTACCTCAGCAATTACCCAAGCAGAATTAGATAAGTTACTGACGCAGCTGCAACAACTGCGACAGGAAATTACTACTACGCGCGAAACAATTGCACCACTAGAAACAAATCTCGCAGCAGCTTACAACGAATTTCAGGCGGTAGTTGGTACATTACGTCGCCAGTCAATGCGCTTGCAAGCAGAAATTACCTCTCTTCGCAGCCAAATTCAATGTTTCACCCAGGATGAAGACGACGCCCAACAGCAGGATGTAGCAAACGATAATTTTCTCTACAAGGAGGAACAAACAACAGAATTTAGCCTCAAAGACCCAGAAGCGATTGATAAAGATATGCTACTGGAGCATATTTTTCGGTTACTAGATCCTGATGTCAACGCTGAGGATGCAGAGTTACTGGCGAATCTCCAGGGTTTATGCAGTGACGCTACTGCCAGTTTAGCTGATGTTTTAGAAGAATTACCTTGGGGAGTAGTTTGGATAACTCGTAACTCGCAAGAAAACTTGACACAGCAATACCAACGTCTGAAGATTTGGGAGGGAGCGTTAAACCGACAGCTACAAAATTTAAAGCAAGCAACAGAAGGTTTGTATAAAGATTTACGTTATGGACTTTGGCAGCAACAGCAAAAAAGTCAAGAACACTGGCATAATTTTCTTGATCAATGTATTGAACAGCAGCAAGACCAGAATTACGAATTACAAGCTGAGTTAGACAAACTAAAAGAGGAGTGGGGGCGTATTACCAGCACCAATACATTATGAGTAGTAAAGACTACCAACTTGATTTACCTGTACCAGTAGGGGGAGAAGATTTGCCCATCCCCGTTGCTGATACTGCACCGCAACAAGAACAACCTAGCGATAAAGCCTTTTTGGAATGGGGTAACTTAGTTAGTCAGCGTCATGTCCGTCACTTAGCTTTTGACCCAACACAAGGAAATTTATGGTTGGCGACCGGGGGAGGGATACTGCACTGGAAGCTGGAATTAAACCGATTTGTTAGATATGCCAGCGAACATGGTTTGCCAGGTAACTCAGTGTTAGCAGTTACCGTAGATAGTATGGGTCAAGTTTGGGCTGCTCACGAACAATTTGGAATTTATTATCTAAAAAATGATACTTGGCGACCTTACCGCATCCTGGGCGAGGTAAAGGTAAGTTGTTTGACCTTGGACTATACTGGTAAACTTTGGGCTGGAACTGCTAGCGGTATTTATGCTATCAACACTCCAGACCGCAAACCCGCTATCGAATTACCCCCTGCTGGTTTTCCTCCGAGAGCAATGTCTATTGTTGACGAAAATGATATTTGGCTGTGCAATGCTCAAGGCGTTTATAATTACAAAAATGCTAGTTGGATGCGTACCAGCGACAGCGTACAGCCGGATGTTCTCACACTAGCTCGTCAAGGTGAAAACCTGTGGTTAGGCACTCTTCGCGGACTGGTACGCATTGACTTAACGACGAACAAATCGCACCAAATTGATACTACATATCCTGGTGAAGTTACTGCCCTAGCTCCCCATCCGCAAGGAGTTTGGGCGGCCTGTGGCGGACAGGTGGGTTTAGCAACACAAACTGGTTGGACACCCTTGACAGAAAAGCGATTTAATGCACCTATTACCAGCTTGCTAGCAGGTAGAAACGATCAAGTATGGATTGGTACTCATGATGGACTCTTACGCGGAGAGAAAAAACAAATATTTTTGCACTTAACGGACAATCCCCCTGATGTCATTGGGTTAGCTTCCCGCGAAAAATCTCCACCCACTTTCAGCAGTTTAGTGCAAGCGCTGTCAGTACAGCAATTTGCAGACCGTTCTATTTTATGGATTGGGACGGCACTAGGTTTATTTCGATATGACTTATTTACCGAAAGTTGGCGACGCTATGGACAACTTGCTAGCCAAGATATCCGCGCTATCATCACCAGCCAAGACCAAGAAACTGTTTGGGTTGCGAGTTGGAGTAGTGGTTTACATGGCTTAAAACAGCAGAATGAGCTACAAACCGCGCCCAATATTTCTGAACCAATTTTAACCCTAACTGCTGCTGGAAGCGATCGCTACTGGGCAATTGGGTTAGATGGTCTTTATCACTACAAAGATTCAGCTTGGGTACAAGTAATTTCTAACACAGAACTGCCTGTGAGGGGATGGCTGCAAGCAATTGCCCAAGCTGTCACAGACCATGTTTGGCTGGGTACTTCGGCAGGATTGTTGTTATATAAAACTGATACAAAACGACTGACTCCAATTACTGGTAATTTAGGTAGTGCAGATGTGCGATCAGTCTTGGCAATTAATCAAGATGGCTTGGAACTGCTGTTTGTGGGAACAAATCAGGGATTATACGTGGGTAATTTGGATAAATGGGAATATGTATCTAAACTTGAAAATCGCCAAATAACAGCTTTGGTATGCGATGACCAAAATTTATGGGTGGGAACAGATAGGGGATTATTTTGCTTGCGATGTCAGGATAATAGTTGGCAAGTGGTAAATGAGTTTAATATTCACAATAGCGGTTTGGGAGAAAATCGGGTAATTGCGATCGCTATTAGTGCGGGTGATTCTGGGGAAGCTCGATTATGGGTTGGTACGGCTTGTGGTTTGAGTTGTTATAGCTATTAACGACCTTTCAAAAGTGAGGTAGATAAAATAGAAATATCCCATAAAATAACGATGTTATTGAGTTAAAACTGTCGATTGTATAAAATTACGAATATAAATCAGGAGAATTACTTGATATGGTTAATAAGGAATTACTAATTCAAGAAATAGAGTCTTTACCTTCAGAATTATTAAATGAAGCATTCGATTTTATTCGCTTCATTAAAATTAGCCATGCTAAACGACAAATCACAGATGATGCTAACTCAAGTTTAAAAGCTCAGATAAACGCTCAAGAACAAGCAGAAAAAACTCTTTATCGACTACATAATACCCAGCCATATCATTATCAAAACCCAACAGAACCTGTTGCTTTGGAAGATTGGGAATTTTTGCAGTGATTGTAATTGATACACATATTTGGGTGTGGTGGGTTCAGAACGATACAGCACGTCTGACGGTAAAATATCAGCAATGGCTACAAGAAAACGAGACTAATGGCATTGGTGTTAGTATCGTTTCTTGCTGGTAAGTAGCGAAATTAGTCGAAAAAGGGAGACTGACTTTACCTTTAGCGATCGCAGAATGGTTAGAAATTGCTTTGGCTTATCCTGGTGTCAGATTATTAGATTTATCTTTGCCAATAGTTGTTGATTCAACACAGTTAGCGGGATTTCACAGCGACCCTTTTGACCAGATAATTGTGGCTACGGCTAGATTTTATGATTCTGCTTTGCTGACTGCTGATGCGAAAATTCTGGCTTATTCGGGGGTAAAGACACTAAAGTAACAATACAAACCACAATTTATTATCAACTAACCTTTTTTCTTATAAACATCTTTGCGATGCTTGCACTGTAAAATTTGTACGAGTTGACTTTCATCATCAACCTCGTAACGAACCCTATAATCACCAGCACGAATGCGATATTCGTTATCCGAACCTTTTAATTTGACAACTCCATCAGGACGAGGTTCCAAAGCCAAATTTTGAATTTTTTCAAGCACGCGATCAATAACATCATTTGGCAAATTATCAATTTGCTTTTGTACCGACTTGGAAATAACAACCGTGTAACTCATGATGCTGGGTTTGAACGGCGAGTAAGATATTCATCCATAGTCATAGATTCACCAAGTGAATACTCAGCGCGAACAGCTTGAATTTCTTCCTGTGTCTCGGCATCGTCTTCGTGTAGTGCTTCTTCAGCTTCAAAAATTTGTTGTTCAATCATTTCTTGAAGTTGGCGTTTTTCTTCTAAATCCAGGGAAGAAATTGCTTCTGCTAAGGCTTCTAAGGAGAGTTGGAGTTGAACTATAGCTGGCATTTTTCTCCTACACAGGTGTGTTGTTTTCGCATTCTGACACCATTATGCTGATTTTACCATTTATATTTTTGTGAGATGTAAACTTATTTTGTTTGGATCGTGTTTACTTATACACACAGCAATTAAAGTCAACTAGAAATAAAATGATTCTCTGTCAAATTTACTAGGTATTATTAATACAAGCGAAAATTCCAACAAAAGGTTAGCCGATGAGCGAAGTAGATATCCTGGGGATTGATTTAGGGACAACCAATTCAGCGATCGCAATTTGGGAACCAGACACAGGACAGGCGAGAGTTTTGTCCAACTCAGAAGGCGATCGCCTCACTCCCTCTGTTGTGATGTTCGATACCGAAACAAATCAACCTATTGTTGGGAAATCAGCTTTGGGTTTCATCACCAGTCATCCTAGTCAAGTCATCTACTCCGTAAAACGCTTTATGGGCTGTACCTTTCGTGACGAACGAGTACGCATCGACCAAACCCAAGTTACTTATACTATTGCAGAAATGCAACAGAGCAAAGTTGCTGTTCGTATTGGTGAAGGAATTTTTACACCTCCACAGATTTCTGCCGAAGTACTGCGTAAGCTGAAAGAAGATGCTGAGGCAACTTTGGGTAAAACAATCTCCCAAGCTGTCATTACTGTTCCAGCTTACTTTAGCGAGTCTCAGCGTCAGGCTACGAAAGAAGCTGGAGAATTAGCTGGGTTACGGGTTCGTCGAATAATTAATGAACCAACGGCTGCGGCTTTAGCGTTTGGCTTGGGTACAGAACCCCAAACAGTCGCGGTTTATGACTTGGGTGGTGGTACATTTGATATTTCAATTCTGAGAATTGAACATGGTTTGTTTCGGGTAAAGGCTACTAGCGGCGATACTCATTTAGGTGGGGATGATTTAGATTTAGCAATTATGAGTTGGATGAAGAAAGCGTTCAAGCAGCAGCATGATGTAGATTTACCTATTGCAGAAGATAATAGCTTGCGTTCCCAATTCAGAAAAACAGCAGAAATTGCCAAAATTGCCCTGACTCAAGCCACAGAGTATCAAATTAGTATTCCAAATCTTTTTGCTGTAGAAAAACAGTATTTGGGGCTAAAAGCAACATTAACTCGTATTGAGTTAGAAAAACTTGTGCAACCTTTTATCAACCGCACTTTAGATATCTGCGATGCAACTTTGAAAGAAGCAAAGTTACAAGCCAAAGATATTGACCAAGTGTTATTAGTTGGTGGACAAACCAGACTACCCGCTATCAAGGAAGCATTGCGCGATCGCTACGGTTGGACAATCAACGACTCTGTAAATCCAGATGAAGCCGTCGCTAGAGGTGCGGCGGTTCAGGGGGCAAGATTATGCGGTTATCTTCGGGAGGAGGTGAAACTCTGGGATATAACGCCCTTGTCTTTGGGAATTGAATTGGCTAACAGCAAGATGGATGCGATTATTCGTGCTAATGAACCGATACCAGTTACCAAGTGGCGCAAGGGTTCCCAAGCTTTTACTACTCAGCGTGACGGACAAGAAAGTATCCGCTTCCGCATTTATCAAGGTGAACGACCGATTGCAGGGGACAATGAATTTATTGGTGAAGTGGTTCTTAACCTAGCAACTACTCGTCCGGCTGGGGAAGTTCGGGTTAATTGTATGTTCAAAGTTGACCACGATGGTATTCTCCATGTATTAGCAGAAGATATCACCACCGATGGACAACCTGTAGAGAAGACATTTGACCGCTTTTATCGCTTGACTCAAAAAGAGGTAGACCAGAAACTTGAAGAAGCGAAAGTGCATGAAAATGAAGACGCTGTTACCAATCGAATTTTTCAGTTAGAAGAAGAAATAATCCGACTCCAACGTGTGATTAATCAAGATAAAACATCTGACAATCTACTGTTAGAAACTTTAGAAAACTTCAAAGTAGCTATTAATAGCCGCGACGTTAACCAAGCAGAGGAACTACTTACCGAACTCAAAAGCAAAATCATCAACTAATAGTTTGTGGAATTTGCGGTAATCGCAGTGATAGATTTGTATAAAAAGAAGAACTTTAAATGCAGAATGTTGAAACATGACTCAAAATAATCGTCGCTGGACTATGATGGTCTACATGGCCGGCGACAACGGCAAAGTTTTCGAGCAACTTCAAGGTAAACGCCTGATGGCTCCGATGGAGGCGCAAGGTTATCAAGACATTGCAGAAATGGAAGTTGTCGGGTCTACTCCAGATGTGGCTGTTTTGGTGCAGTTTGATACTCTATCTGACCGCGAACACACATATCGCATATATATTCGCCCTTCAGAAGAACCCAGACAAATTGAGAATATCCCAGAGCAGAATATGGGAGATCCTCGCGCCTTACGGGACTTTATTGTTTGGGGAATTGAAAATTATCCCGCAGAAAACTACGCGGTGATTTTGTGGAATCACGGTACTGGCTGGAAAGAAGATGATATTTATGCTTTTGCGCGATCGCGTGGTGTTGAAATTCAGGCAAGTCAGGATGAAGTGCGATCGCTTACCCGAAATAATCGAAGATTGTCTCGTGCTTTTTTCCTTTCCTCAATTACGGAAGTGCTGCAACTAGATGATGAAGATTCACGAGCGATCGCTTTTGATGATTCGTCTTTAGATTTCCTAGATAATGCCAAACTTCAGCAGGCTTTTCAGGAAGCAGAAGCCATTACGGGTAAAAAAGTTAGCTTAATTGGCATGGATGCCTGTTTAATGGGCATGGTGGAAGTGGCGTACCAACTGCGAACAAATGCTAGTTATATGGTTGCATCCCAAGAGGTAGAACCCCTAACAGGTTATCCCTATACAGCAATTTTGCAGAATTTAACCGCCCATCCAGAAATGACATCGGAAGTATTGGCAAAGTTAATTGTACAGGAGTACGGGCGTTACTATGAGGGAGAATCGCGGGGCAGTGTCACTCAAGTTACCCAATCAGCGACTAATTTGAGAGTAGTTGAGAAACTAGCTGAGGTGTTAGAAAGATTAGCGGCTGTTTTGCGTCAATTGATTGCGGAGTCCGATATTTATACTGAGAATGCCCTATTTCATGCTCAACGTAAGGCAGTGCGTTTTGATGATAAGGATTTTGTAGATTTATATGACTTTTTGAAGGTGTTACGGGATAAATATGCTGGTGATAGTGATGAATTGACCAAGGTGATTGATGAAGTAATGGATTTGATGATTATTGAAGTGGAACCGCAGTTAATTTTAGCAAATGTTACTTCAGGGGTGAGATTTGAACGTGTGAAAGGGCTATCGATTTATTCGCCAGTGAGAGGTTATTCTCAGTTTTATGAGCGATCGCAGTTTGCTAGTTGTGGCTGGGGAGAGTTTTTGCAGTTGCTGAACAAATAGTCAAAATTGTTATCAATCATTAATATTCCCTGGAGGATGTTCCCCCATTGCGTATAAGACTCGGCGCAAATTCACAACTCCTTCTCGATTCAACTGTAGGGTTTCTACCGTAGCTCTCCCTGTTGGAGTCAAACCAATAACTAATGTAAAATCATTATTCCATGCAAAATTATCATTCCATAATTGTTTACGTGGGTGATACAAAGGTACAGTTTCACCAGTTACTGGGTCACTACCTTGGACTTTATTATATTTGTGATTGTTGCAACCCTGACAAGAAAGAGCCAAATTATCTAGATTTGTTTCTCCACCTTGACTCTTGGAAATAATATGCTCGGCAGAAAAAGCTTGAATAGCAAAGCGTTCTTGGCTTCTACAATATTCGCAACATCCATTAGCTCGCTTAACCACAGACTTTTTTTGCTGCGCTGTCACTCTATTTTCAGACATGGTTTGTTGCGTGAATACCTAAGTTTTCCATTAAAGCAGTTAGTGAAATCCCACGCAAACGTGATAATTCTGCTAAATTTTCTATACGCTGTGCTTGAATTTTTTCTATTCCCTCAGTTAATTGCAATAATTGTTGATGCTCATCCTCTGTAAGAATTTCATCATCTCGTTTAGCAATCAATTCTTTGTAATCTCTCTGAATATTTCCAGGAATGCCTTGATTTATTTTGAGTAATAATTCCGCTTCTGCTTGCGGTAGTCTAGTAGCTTTACGTTGCGCTTGTAAAACAATAACTTGCGATACAAATTGTTCTAATTCAGACAAGTTTAATTGCTCAACTGCTTTGAGCAACTCTTCTGAAGATAATTGTACTTCAACTTTGACCATTGACATTATCTGCCTCTTGCCTGCTAATTTATTAGTAATTTTATCCGAAAATGAAAACAGAATCTACCTCACAAAAAACCAAACACCAAGGGGAACATTACTTTGAAAACAGCAAAAACGAAAACGAAAACATTATTTTTAGCTTGGCAAGACCCTATTAGTCGCTTTTGGTTCCCCATTGGTCGGTTAACATTTGACCAAGGTATCTATCAATTTGTCTATACCCAAGGTGTAAAAGAGGCTGAAGAAAAATCTGCTTTTAAACCTTTGTCTTCGTTTCCACGCTTAGACGAGATTTATACATCAACTCAGTTATTTCCAGTATTTGCTAATCGGTTGATGTCGCGATCGCGTCCCGATTATTCAAGTTTTATTGAATGGCTCAATATTCCGAATGATGAAAATGACCCAATTACAATTTTAGCCCGCAGTGGTGGCGAACGAGAAACAGATACACTCGCTGTTTTTCCTTGTCCAGAAGTTGATGAACAAGGACAGTACCATCTTTACTTTTTCTCGCATGGGCTGCGACATCTGCCAAGCAGTGCCATTGAGCGGATTAATCAGCTTGAATTTGGGGAAAAGTTATGGCTAGCTCACGAATTTCAAAATCCCTACGATTCTCAGGCTTTAATTTTAAACACAAGAGACCATTATATTGTTGGTTATTGTCCGCGATATTTGCTGGCAGAAATTTTTGAGTTGCTTCGACACAATTCTAACTTAGAGGTGCAGGTAGAGCGTGTAAATCAACCTCCAACACCGCTCCAATTTCGCTTGTTGTGTAAAATGAGTGTCGATGCGATCGATGATTTTCGCCCCTTCTCAAGTCGTCAGTATCAGCCCCTCATTGCAGAGATAGCAACTGCAATAAAATCTACTTGAAAGGTAGTAAGGCTATAATTAGAATACCCTTTTAACTGCTAATTTTAACTAGATTTCTCTAAGTCGAGGGTCATCTTTGCCAGTGTGTAACCAGTAAATTGGTGCAAATATTCCAAAAGGTTTCCATGCTTTTGGTTCTGCAATTATAGCATTAATGCCCCGTTCTGTTCTGGATACTAATTTTACATTTGCTTGAGGAGGATTACCCACTATACCAAAAGCTGAACAAGCAAAGTATGCTGTCGAGCAACCCCAATCCTTATTCCATTTCTGAAAAGCAGCCCTTGTTTTGGGAAACCTTGTAGATAGAAAATTTTCTAAATTATCTCGGTGAATCCAAATTTCTGGTTGCTCAAATTTGGAGAAGACAATAGCTATCCGAAATCTGCTCAAATCTCTTTGGGCATAAGACATACGCTCTGCTAGTTCATAGCACAATCTCCTAAATGCTCTAGCATATTTAATATCTCTTGTGGAGTTTGCATCTATTAAAAATAGTAGAGCATTTGCTGTTGCACAATCTTCCAAATATTCATCAACAGTATTATCTTTAGTTTCTTCCATTAAGTTTTGAATCAACTCTCCAGGATATTCTCGAAAAGAAGCTTGTAGTCTAATACTACGTCCTGTAATAGCAGCAAGGGGATGTGTTCTTAAACTGGGTTTTAGCTGAATGATTAAACTGTAAAGTGGTAACATATTCACATCTTGCTCTACTCGACTTGCTGGAAAAGATATGCCATTTTCCAATATATCTTCTGCCAAACGAATTAATATAGCCGCATCATCAGCAAAAGGATCAACTGATTCAATTGGACTATTAGAATTTAGATTAGGACAATAAGCCAAAGCTGCCATGAAGGAAGTCTTGCCAGAGGCTAAATCACCAATAATTCTCATATCAGAAAAACCAGGTAAATCGATGGGTCGCTTTAAAGCATTTCTATTCCTACTCTCCTGGAACCATGAAACCTTCTGCTGTAAGGTATTATCCCTGTCTTGCTCAGATGTTTTTTGCTTTTCAATATTTCCTTCAGCAATCTCTACCAAAGAATCATTGTGAAGCAACTTATCGAATTGAATATTCGCATCATCTAAATCACCACGAGCAAAACTCCCCATTCCCCGACTGTAAACCAACAAAGGCTCAAAACCAGCTTCTACTAATGGTTCTGCTAAAGTTTCTACCAACGAAGCCAACCTCAAAACCTCCCCCATATCCTCCTGCTGCACTATCTCACTCAATCTCTGTGCCAACTCCCGCGCTGCCTCACTAGGTTTCGTATAAGCCAACGCTGTCCACTCCTGAGCTTCCCGTAAATCCCTTGTATCTGCGTCATCATCAGTCAGTCGCTGCGCTACATAATCCAGCAAAAACTCCCCTAATTCATCAAATCTTTTCTGTCCAAACTGCTCCTTCAATTCCCGCAACAACAAATTTCGGTCAGCAATATCCATCTCATACATCTCATAACCCACTTGCCGACACAACCGCGACAGCAACACATGAGCTACCGCCGTCCAAGGGGCTTCGGGGACAAAGTTTGCCCAAATTTGGTAAAGTAAATCGGGTGTAAGTACCAAAGGAAATGCCGCATGACGAGCCAAGTTGCGGTGTGCTTCCCCAAACTGCTGGGCAAACCCTTCAACCCTTCTTTGGGCGATTCGTATTTCCCGCTCCTTGTTTGTGGTAGGCATCAAATAACCTCAACTGACTGCCATTGCAAATAAATCATTCCAAATAAAAGGCACAATTAAATATTATCCCGCAGCCAATTTCTAAACGCTTGAATTGCTTGGCTGCTACCAACAACTTGACTTTGCTGGACATATTGATTTACTAGCTCAATTATCGGAATATCTGGAAAAGTAGGACTAAAATTTGACTCTACATATTTTCCACCTTGTAAGACGTTAATTTGTAAGCCTTGTTTTCCATATCGCCAAAGTTCTGGTACTCCCAAAATTTGGTAATTATCTAATTGCGTGCGAGAAGTTAAATCAATTTCTATGGCTAAGTCTGGGGGTGGGTCTACACTTAAATTTATGCGATTTTTACCAATAACTGCCACTTGATTTTGAATGTAAAAACAAGTATCCGGTTCTACTCCCTGACTCATTTTTTCGTTTTTTAGGGTGGTTGAACCTAAAGCATCATAATTGATACTTAGTTCATTCAATAAAATTTTTACCATATCGCCAATAATTTCTTTGGCTTTTTCATGTTCGGGTAAGGGAACCATAATTTCTAAAAAACCATGACTATAGGAAATTCTGGCAGCGCGATGTTCTCCTAATTCCGCCAAAATATTTTCAAATTGCTGCCAGCTAACGTCCTCAAGTAGCAGTTGCTGTCCCGGTTGAATCCTCAATTGTCTTAACTCTAATAGCATAAAGATTCATCCAACTCTTTTACTACAATATATCGACCCCGCAAGACACTAATTGCCGCATTCATCCCCTGTGGACTCATTTCAAACATCGGCACAAAACGGGCAATTTCCCCAGCAGTTGTTTGTCGCCAGCATTCACTCGGCATCGGATTGAGCCAAGCATAATAACGCACCGACTGCTGTAACTGCTTAATCCACGCCTTAGTATTATCAACCCGTTCTTGGTCAAAATTCCCCCGTGCTGCGCCAGCATCGCTAATAATTAATACTGCCGCTCGTTCGCCAATTTCCCCTAACACTTCAGAAACAGCTTTGGCATCAAGCATCGCCGGATGACGGTATAAGTATTCATCCGGGTAGTCGTGAAAATAAAATACATTGGTTGTTCTCAATCTTCCTCCCCGTTGTGCCGTTTCCACCAACTGCCGCGATAAATCGTGAAACGGCACCATCGAGCCTTCCTGGTCAATTAGTAGCACCAAATCAGTACGATTTGTACGCGGTGGCATCAGTACAGGTTGGAGTAAAGTACCCTCACGCCCAATTTTTGCTACCGTCGCCTCAATATCTAACTCTGTGGCTACTCCTTGGCGCACTGGACGACGCAGATAACGCCAGCATTGCTTCATTTGTCGCTTGGTAACAGGAAAATATTCTGTCAAAAGCATATAGCGGGGGCGTTTCATCTCCTTATCCCCGCGACTACTCCGCACAGCTTGGACAGCTTGGACTGGTTCTGGGGTGATAGTGGGAGTTGTCTCTAAATCAAGCAAAGATTCTTCTGGTTGAAATGGTTCAGGTGTTGCTGCTTCAGTCAAAGAAGTTTCTGGTGTAGTTCCAAAAAAACGTTTGAAAGAATTCTTAAAAAAATCTTTTGAAAAATCAATCAATGCTTTTAAAGCATTAATTTCCGGTTTTTCTGGTATTGGTGGTTGCAGTTGTGTATGACTTGGAGAATATAACTCGAATTGCTTCCACATCTGCTCAAATAACCGACGAATCAGGCGATTGTCTTCCTCAGACTTTGCCCATAACATACAGCAAAGCTGCTCTAATTCTTCACGATTGCTAATTCCAAAACCTGCTTCTAAACTACGTACAACCACCAGATATTCTTCAACCCCCAACGGCAAACCATGCCGTTGTCGCAAGCTGTTAAAAATATCCAACAGTGGTAGTTCTTCAAGCTTCATATTTTAAATACCGCAGATGATCTTCCCATTTCTTCAACAGAACTTCTGGAAAAGGTATTTCTCCCTCTAACTGCTTTAAAACCTCATCTTCAGGAAATTGCCGCAACACTGCAAACCAATCTAGCAACTCACTGGTGCTAACTTTTTTACCTGCTTTACCCTTCTCCATTTTCTGCCGCAATTCGCTAAAACGCTTCACCGCAGCTTCCACCAAATCAGAGGAAGATTCCAAAAAGTGTGACTTGACAATATTAGCTAACTGTGGATAAGGAAACTGAATATAATAAAACAGACAACGCCGCAGGAAAGCATCAGGTAAATCCTTTTCATCGTTGCTGGTAACGATGACAATGGGAGGGTAATTTGCTTTTACTTCTTCTCCCTTTTCTTCAATCGTAAACCTCTGTTCATCTAACTCTCGCAACAAATCATTGGGGAAGTCAATATCAGCTTTATCAATTTCATCAATCAGCACTACAGTGCGTTGTTCATTTTTAAACGCACGTCCCAAAGGCCCCAGTTTGATGTAATTGTCTAAATTCTCGACTTTGGAATTGCTAGCTTCTCCCATGCGAGCAAGTTGAGCATCATGTAAACGACCAACAGCGTCGTAAGTGTAGAGTCCATCCCTAGCTCTGGTTGTAGACTTAATATACCAAGTTTCGTAGGGTAAACCCAACTCGTAAGCTACCGCCTGCGCTAAAGTGGTTTTACCGCATCCCGGTTCACCTTTGAGCAACAAGGGGCGTTTTTCTAAGAAAATGGCAAGGTTAACTGCTTTAATAAGTTCTGAAGATGGCAAGTAAGGAGAAAGCCCATACTTTTGGCACTCCTGGGGTGAAATTGGCTTGCCTGCATAAGATTGCTTACCATTGGCGGTGAGTACACTTGCTAAATCAGCCATTTTGCCAAGCCTCCTTCCCAACTATGACCGCAGTGGCAGCAAATTTCTTCATAAACAAACTCAGGAATCCCGTTTTCTGACTTTTCAAACAATATTTGGGAAGTTAAATCAACATGCATTTGTAGTTTTGGTATTGTCACTACCCTATCAATTAACTCATCCAAGACATCTAGTGTAAATGGGCTGATGGGTGGTAAATGAAGGGGCATGAGAGGATAGCTTGGTTCATCATATTTCTGTGCTAGCAAAATATCCGATTTGCAAACGCTGCCATTATTATCTACCAGAAACATTAACAGGTGTGTATTCCTGTGTCTTGATGGGCAATGTTCTTCTACCCTAGCTACAAGCGGTTCCCAAAATTCCTGAAGCCACCCAGATAATACCCTTGGTTGCATATCGTTTACCCTGTCGAAAATAAAAATTACATCTTGGGTTAATAGGCGATCGCACACTCGTTCTATAATTTGATGTGATTGGGCATCTTTGGGTAAACCAAACCAGGAAGTAAGTTGTTGCCATAAATAAGGGAGACGACCACCTACAGCCCTTTGTCCGACATCAACTTTAATAGGTGATATATTTTTCCACTCGCGTTTGAGGTGAGATAAACGAGTTACCAAAAGTTGCTGTCCGCAATATTGCTCCCCGTGAATCAAAAAAGCTGCTGTTTGGTGCTTCTGTATAACTTCTTTGACCACAGGTACTTGGTGTTTGAAGTCAGCATTGAGTATTTCGTGAAAAAGTAACCGAAATTGGATGTTGACAGCATCCTCATTTTGCGATTCTGATCCGGGTTTTGCTTTTCCTTGCACCAGCTTAATAGCTTCCCCGTGGTTGCTAATCAGTGGGGTTTGGGGAATTTTTGCTAAATCGTAGTATTTTTGTAGGCTCTGCTCGACGGAAACCGCAAGCGTCCGATTTGTAATCCAATCATCTTCTGGGACTTGATGTGGGTTAAGTCCTGCTAAAATCGCACCTGTTAGTACCCCATGTTTCCCATCTAACTGCTGATAAGCTACTTCATAGTCACGGGATGCAGCAATTAACATGCGATCGCATCCTGAACTTTGTCTTCCCAGTTCCGTATCTTTAAAATTGAGCAATTCTCCAGCAAAGCAGCAATCTAACCAAATAATCTGTTGTTTGACTTGGCTTTGCTGCAATATATCCCATAAATCTCGTAGCGAAAAACCCCATATTTTACCTGGATTAACATCGCTGGCTGCTAAAAAACCCTGTGTTAAATTTTGCCTTAACTGCTTCCGCAGTCCATGTCCAGCGAAAAATAGTAATGCTGTTTCTGGGGGTTTTCCTGTTTCTGGGAGGAGTAGATCGAGGATTGCTTTTTCTAATTCTTCGGTTTTGAAGGATTTATCTGGGTCAACTTGCGATTTACCATTGATGATGCTAGCTGGAAAGCGTTTGACTCGGAAGTTGTTTTGGGCTTCTAGAAGTTTGGCGATCGCTTCTGCGTCATATGCGGGGGTAGTGAGATGCTTATTATTACCCATTGAATCTTTAAGGAAGAGGTATTTGTTGATTCCTACGACTAAAGCATCTCGGCTCATATTGGGCTAATTTATCCACATCATTTATATTACTTAATTAAAGTGTAAAAACTTACTAGGTTGTAGTTGATGTTAGTCCAGTAATGTTACCAGTGAAGTTTCAACTTCTTTGAGAGACTCTCTAGTTTCTGCAACCCTTTCCCGACGACCAATACGCTCAAAAATTTCCAATGCTTTTTTTAGCCAGTTTTCTGCCTCCTTTAGCTTACTTTCTTTTCTGGGAATGTAAGAGGATGTTTCAGATGAGCGTTGTTCGAGAAGCCCATAACCTCTGTAGCACCAAGCAATTGTATGAGTTCGACCAATAAATTCAGCTATTTTTAACGCCTCGTCAAACCTATGACGAATTTCTTCAATCGGCTTTTCTTGTAATAAAATTTCCACATGACCTAAATTTGCAGCACTAAAAGCAATTAAAGCTTCTCTATTTTGCCATTGACTTTTCTGAGCATTTTCCAGAACTTTGGAGTAAAATTTTTGAGCAGATTCATAATGTTGCCTACTTTCAAGATTTTGGTTAATTTCATTTTTCCAATAACCCATATCCATTGCTAAATCACCTTGATTTGAATCAATTAATGCTATTGCATAGTCTGGTTCCTCAAAAGTCCATTTTGTACCTTTATTCTCAATGTATAAATTCATTAGAAGCCGAGCATTGTCATGATAATCATTAGCTTTTCTGAAGAGTCTTTCTATTTTATTATTTGCTGAATTACTCTGATCTCTTTTGAATTGTTCCATAGCTTCACCATGAAAAATCAAGGCGTTTAACTGAGATATTTTAGCTGTATAAAGTGTAATGAATGTATTAATTTTAGGGATTTTATCTAAATTCTCTTGAGCTTTTACTAGCCACTTTTTTGCTTCTTCATAATTATTTTGGCGGCAACAAACCCAACCTGCTCCAAAAGCTGAACGCCATGCAGCTTCATAATCCTTGCTGGGAGAATCATGCTCTAGTTCAGAAGCAGAGGTACATATTTGAATACGAGTATCCCAAAATCCCCTTTCAAACAAAAAATGGTTTAAAGAATCAACTATTTTAAATGTATTTGTAAATTCTCTTTGATTTCTACACCATGAAAATGCTGATAAACAATTTGGTAAGTCTTGCTCTAATTCTTCATATTTATCCAGTCCTAATCCAGGTCTTGCTAATTTTTCCATTAGAACAATAAAATATCTCACTGCTTCACTATATATAGCTCTTTTCAAGACTATATCATCATCAACTTTCTTGCCAGCAAAACTTCGGGTCAAAGGATGAATTGAAAAACGAAATTTTTCACCTCCCATGCGATCCCGATTTGGTTGTATTAATGACATTTTGATTAAATATTCAATCTCTGATTGGAAATTTTCTGGTTCAACACCACTTATTACTTGAATTGCTTCTTCCGATGCTGGAGCAGTAAAAAAAGTCATACTCATGAGAATTCTACGAGTCGCTTTTTTAAGCAAATCCCAAGAATTTCCAAAAATACTCTCCAACATATTATTGACTTGGGACTCATTTCCAGTTATTCCATTACCTTGTTGTTTATTACGGTTTGTTAAATTTCTAAGAACATACTCCAGAGGAATTTTTTGGGATAGTTGTCCAATTATCCATTGAATGGCTAGAGGTAATCCAGATGTTATATCATGAATATTTTGAACATCATTCTCGCTAAAAAACTGCTTTAGACCCTGATTTTTACCAATTTCTTTCAACATCTGATGAGTTTGTGAAAATTTAAATCCCTCTAAATTAATGACTGAATAATCTCTTGGTAAAATATGTCTAGTTGTAATTAATACTTTACTTGGATAAAAATTATTTTCAGCCAGAAATCTATCAACTTCTTTGTCACCTATTCGTTCAAAACTATCAACAACCAAAAGATATCTATCTTGACGAAGTAGTTCAGAAACCTTTTCTTGCTTTTCAAGCATTGTTAATTGATCTGAGCGATAACCAATTGCTCTTAAGACTATATCTAATAAGTCAGCTAAATCAATGGGAGAATCATTTGCTGATGCCCAAATCACTTTTCTAAATAGTCCCTCTACTTTTCTCGCAGCTTCAGCAGCTAATATTGTTTTACCTGTTCCCCCCATTCCACGTATAACTATATTCCTTACCCATTTTTCTTGAGATTTTAATGCTTCTTCAATAAACTGTTGTTCTTGAGGTCTCTCAATAAATTGTATTGGTGATGGTATACTATATTTTGATGAACTTCCAGAAATAGAAGTCTCATTTGATGATATTTTTTCTTCCAAAAGCGAAATTTCGCGGCGCAATTCTAAATAGTTTTGCAACATGTTTTCTGGACATTTACTCATTCCTCCTCTATCTTCAATATTTTTTTCTAATTTTTTTAATTGAGATTTCTTTGTGTCAAAATCTTGGGAATAAGGTTGTTGTTCCATTTGAGTTTGTTTGTTGAAATCAGATTTGTTTATATTTGGATATTTGAGCGATTCTGCGTTGATTGGATTAAATTCATATCCTTCTTTATCTTCTCTATTTATAGAAGACTTACCCATTGTTTTAATTAAATTAATCGCTTTTCCATGTTTACTAATTTCCGGTTTCTGATAAATTTTTGTTTGGAGATAATATTTTTCTAGTTGCTTATCAACAAAATGGGCTAAAGCCAAATCAGTTATCCAATCACCTTCCTGCATTTGATAAGGATCAAGCCCTTTTTGCAAAGCACCAGAAAGTAACCCATATCTACCATCCAACTGTTGGTAAGCAACTTCAGAACTATGAGATGCAGCAATTAAAAATCGAGTACGTTCAAAACCTTGCGCTGTAATGTTAATTTGATTGAAGTTAATCAATTCACCACTAAAACAGGAATCTAACCAGATAATTTGTTCTATAACCGGACTTCGTTGCAATATATCCCATAAGTCTCTAAGCAATAAACCCTTTGGTTGATTTTTACTGGAACCTGCATCACTGCTTGCTAAAATAGTTTGTTTTAGATTTCCTAATGGACTAAGCAACCCATGTCCTGCAAAAAATAGTAACGCTGTATTTTGGCTATCTTCTGGGATAAATAGTTTGGTTACAGCATTAACTAACTCATTAGCATGAACTGCTTTATGGGGATCAACCTGCAATTTCCCATCAATAAAACTTTCGGGTAGACGTTTAACCCGAAAATCTCCATGTTCTTCCAACAACTGCGCGATCGCCTCTGCATCAGCAGCAGGTGTTGTCAGGTGTTTTGCCGGACTTGTCGGTGTATCCTTTAAAAAAGGATATTGATTGATACCAACTACAAGTGCATCTCTTCTCATAGTAAACAAATATACGTTTATACTTTGTATCAAACACCCAGCTTAATGAATTCTTCCATTAACACAACTCTCATAGCCCTCTTACTAGCTATTAAAGAGCTACAAACCCCTTTAAGCAAAGACGAACAAGCAATCCTGCAAGATGTGGGACAACAGCTTGATATCGACCCTGATTACTGGGACTTTATCGAAGAACAGATAACAGCACTTATTGAAGCTAATTATACCTTAAACCAACTTTTTCAGGCTAAAATACGCAAATTAGACGCATTAGATGGTCGAATACCTAGAGATTTTCTACCTAATTTAGCTGAGTTAAAAAAAGAAGTTTTTGGAGAAACAAAAGAAATAGTAACCTTCGATGGTCAAACCAGAGGTGAAAATTACGATCGCTCAAAGCAGGTAATTAACATTACTAGCACCATCCTACTTACGGAAAACCAAGACCAAACCACAAAGCAACTCGTTTTTTTAGAACAAATCTCCGAATATGTAGAAAACTATCGTTACTTTAATACTTACTTCACTGACACAAACAACAAAGTAACAATCGCACCAACCGAACCCCTAATCCACGGACAGACTTATTTTCTATGTATAAATATTAGCCCTGAACCGCAAGGAATAGATACAACTCTCTTCCCAGATAAAACCTTAACTCAGGTATGGAATAACCAAGAAACCCTGTTTCTAGATGTAGTGGTTGCTTCTAAGGATTTCATTATCGATACAAGCACCAAAAAACTAATCTTACCCCGCAGTGGTGCATCAGATATTGTACAGTTCACTGTTAAACCTAACTTATTTGAAGGTCGGGGCTACATGCAGGTGGAGTTGTTCTACCGTGGCTATCTACTTCAGTCCAAACAACTGACAGTCTTAATTATACCCATAGCCAATGCGGAAATTCCTGATTCTCTACGTCCACCTCAAACTGCTCGTATTACCTTCACCACCACTGACTTACTCACTACTGAGCAGCTAGCACTACTTCCTGAACGAGTGTTAACCGTAGATATGGAACTTGATCAAAGGGATGGCAGTATTGACTTTCGCTTCCTTGATCGCACTCAGGGTAACAAGGAACTAGCATTTTATGATACTACCTTGCAACCTGCCGCCTTGGGGAGTGCGATCGCAGGAATTCGCCAACAACTACACTCAACTTTACGTGACGGATATTGGGGTCAAGTTGAGGGAAGCATGGAGTTACTAAACGCTTGGCTTCCTAAATTAGCGGATGTGGGACGGGAACTCTACCGCCAACTCCTACCCCATCATCAAGGTAGCTTATTAGCTGATGACCAAGGGGAAATATTACAAGCCGTCCTCAGTCCAAATACAGTGATTCAAGTCAACCCAGTGTTAGGAAAAGTAACAATTCCTTGGGCGCTGTTGTACGAGCGTAAACTTAAACCTAGTAAACAGAATCGCGTGTGCGATCATTTTACCGAGTATGACTTAGATTGTACAAATTGCCCCAATAAAAATGACCCGAAATTTGTTTGCCCTCATGCTTTCTGGGGCTATCGTTACTCTATCGAACAACTACCATGCTGGGCGAGTAGCAAACATCTTACTCCCACAGCATTGGTTCGACAAATTCAAAATAATCAGCCATTGCAGTTGAGTTTCAATGTATATCGGGATTTTCAACTTTGGCGAGAGCATTTACCCAAACTAAAAGCTGCTGGCTCACTAAATATACTACGTGCAGAGGAAATGTTAGAACTAGAAAATATTTGGGAGGAACATGGTAATCTATTAGATTTAGTATACTTTTACTGCCACGGTGGTTTAGAGGAAATGCCCAAACGACCGTATATAGAAATCAGCGATGAGCGAATTTACAGTAATTTCCTTGAGTGTTATGAATCAACTTGGAAACATCATCCCCTAGTATTTCTAAATGGCTGTGCAACAGGGGACTACGGACCCGAAAGCTACGTCAGTTTAATTGATGATTTTTTGAATGCGGGAGCCAGTGGAGTCGTTGGTACGGAATGTCCAGTATCGGAAAACTTTGCTGAATACTTCGCTACTGAGGTATTTAAGCGTCTGTTTACAGGCGAACCAATGGGACTAGCAATGCTTGCAGTACGCCGAAAACTCCTGGAACAGCATTACAATCCCCTTGGCTTAGTCTATTCTTTGTATGCTGCCCATGAAATTGCTTTAGCACATCCTGTATCCCAGACATAATATGAAACGCTGGATTTTTGTTGTTGTATGCTTATTACTAATTTGCCCCACATCTGCGTTAGCTGAAACTAATATTACGGTGGATGCTAAAGACAATCCTTTGCAGATTAAGGGTTGGTTGAATGAAGAAAATACTCTTATAGGAAGTATACGCCTCTCTGCTCCAGCGGCGGTGGAACAATTCATATTTCTCGCTTCCGACTTGAAGCGTCAAGAAGGCGATGAAATAATTGCTCGCCAGCAGATATCATTTATTGGGGAAACTAAATTGCCACCAGGCGTACCTAAAGATTTTCAGGTTAAAGTCAGCAACCCCCAGTCACCAGGGACATATAAAGGACAAATTCAAGTATTACTTCCTGGTCAAAAACCGCAAGCTATTGATATCACTTTGTTGGTAAAAGCTAGACCAAAAATGACACCGTTGCGGGGAAATGAACAGGTACAGTTACAATTAACCCAATGTAGTTGGTGGTTGGATTGTAGTTTGGCACATTTATTGTTTCCTAAAAGTGCCTTTTTGCAAAGTTGGGATTTAGCTTTTGATAACACAGAAGATGCACCTGTGAAAGTGAATAGTGCTGAAGTGTTGTTAAAAGGAGAGCAAACTAGCTATCAATTAAATTCTAACCAAATTAAAGTAGCTGATATTCCCCAAGTTTTAAAACCCAACCAAATTGTCAAATTGCCATTAACTTGGGATACAACTAAAATCCCCTCAGACCGCTATACAGGAGCAGTCTATTTAATTTTAGAAGATGCTAAAGAACGTTTAATCATTCCAGTAAATTTGACTATGCGAATTGCACCCATAATGCCACTGCTGGTGTTATTTTTCGGGATTATTTTGGGGAGATTAATTAAATATATGCAAGAAAAAGGTATTCCCCAATCGTCAGCATTAGCTAAAGTCAAGGAATTAGAAAAGCAAGTTGCTCAAACTGCTCCAGAAGACCAAAATATTCTCTTGACAATGGTGGAAGAAGTTAAGCAACTAGTGCAACGGATGAAATTGGAAAAAGCAACAGTAGAACTAGAGAAAGTTACTGCTCGTTTGGAATGTTTACAGCAGCTACGCAGTATCGAGCAAAAGTTTGAACCACTCAAAAACCATCCCCAATTTCAGGGAAATAATGGTATTTTGCAAAAAATTAAAACCGTGCGATCGCAAATTGACTTTCGACAAGATGAACAAGCAAAAATCTTGGTGGAAGAAGTGCAGCAAGATGTAGTTAAATTGCAATCTCCAACAATGATGGGACCAGGTAAAATGCCTGATATTAACTTGTCAGAAGTGGTAATTAATTTAAGGAAAGCTGTTGCTGCTGTTGGTAATGTCGTTGAGTCTGGGGTAAAAAAACCTGTAGATAAATGGGTTCTGTGGTCGCAGAAAGTGCTTACATTTATTTCTGGAAGTGAGTTTCGCACTCAAGCAACTTATTGGTTTGCACGACCTTTATTTTCTCTAGTGTTGCTAATTGGTTTATCAGGAGTGGGGTTACGTTCTCTTTACATACAGAAAGGGGCAACTTTTGGTGCTGACCCTTTTTCTGATTATTTAGGGTTGCTAATTTGGGGACTGAGTGCAGACGTGGCAAGTCGCAGTTTGAGTAATTTGGCTGAGACAGAGGCAAAAAAAGAGTAACTTTTTCGCACTCGTAATGGATCTGATATCGTGTCCGGTTAAAGACTTATCATTTAGACCGCAGGGGGCACATCTTGCTTTCTTGTGTCGGTTCGCGGACTTATATGTACTCTCAACTGCTCAAATGGCTGAAACTCTTGTTACAACGCCCGTTTTACCTTGTAGATAGTGTCTACAAGGTGAATAGTTAAGAGCATTTGGTGGTTCAGGGACGAACCCACACTTTTCCGAGCTCCCCCCATTTTGGTAAACTATCTACACGTTGGTACATAGGCGGGTGTAGAAATGGCAAAAGTTGAACGCGAATCAATTAACTTCAAACTGCCCAAAGCCTTAACAGCAGCACTGAGGAAAGTAGCACGCGATCTGCCGTAGGCGGCAGCGCTTCGCTATCGCAACACCACCGCTACCGATTTGGTCATCGAGGGACTGCACCATGTCCTGGGTTCAGTCGAGGGTACAGAAGACAGTGTAGAAACCCGCCTTGCCCAACTCGAAGCTCAATTAAACCACCTCTCTAACAGTACAGATAAGCGTGTAGACACTGATGTAGACAACAGACTCAGTTTGTTAGAGCAGAAACTAGAAGCACAAGCTTTACAGTTGGCAAAGCTTGAAGGAGTTATAACAACCCTTAGTCAACAGCGATCGCATACAGGTGGTGGTTACAGAAGGCAATCTTTTAATTATCATCCCCCACAGCTAGAACTTCAACCTTACACGGGGGAAAATTTAGCTAAAAGATTAGGAGTTGATATCGCAACTCTAACAAGAGAGAGAGAAAACCAGAGTGAAAGTGAATTTGAAATTTGGTGTCGCCGTAAAGATCCAAGCCCGGTGGGGTGGCGGTTTAATTCTAAAGATGGGAAATACCATCCGGTGAAGTGAGGGACAACTTAGCGAAGAATGCTAATAACACTTATAACTCTTGTGATTTATCAGCCCCCGTTGTGTGGGTAAATAGAATAGTGCGGAAATCGTCATTATCACACCATTTATTCTGTTATGCCTGACCAGTACCCGTTGAGCGTCACTGTTCTCGAAAATGCCTACGCGCTAACAATCGGCGATGATTTTTGTATTGATGGCGACCCGGATGTAATTGACCAGTTGCTTAGTGATACGCGATCGCCTAATACAAAACGGGCATACGAGAAAGATTTACGGGATTTCTTTTTATTTATCTCAGGCAGGCTGCCAGATCAACATTTAGTGCTGGAGTTTCTACACCTAGAGCAGCGTCACGCCGTCGCGGTGGTGTTAAAGTACAAAGCTTACCTGGTCAATAAGAAAAAACTTGCAGAAGCAACAGTCAATCGACGGTTGAGTGCAATTAAGTCTCTCACCGCGATGGGGCGCAAGTTGGGGGTGTGTAACTACACCCTCGAAGATGTTAAGGGGGAGCATGTTGAATCATACAGAGACACAACAGGCATTGCCGCTGCCGATTTTGCCAAAGTGCTGGCGTTAGTGGATAGAAAAACTCTCAAGGGTAAACGAGATTATGCAATCTTGCGCTTGTTGTGGGATAATGCGCTGCGTCGAAGTGAAGTATGTAATTTAAATGTGGGGGACTTTAACGCCCAATCAAGCACTTTATCTATATTAGGTAAGGGCAAGGGGACTCAAAAAGTAGTAGTTGATTTGAGTCGCAAAACTGTGGAAGCTCTAGCTGATTGGCTGATAGCGAGTAAAAGGGCAAGTAAATTAAAACAGCCGCTATTTACCGTTATTGCCTACAACGGCAATGGTAAACGTCTAACTGGGGAAGCAATTCGGCGGTTGGTTTCTCTTTTATGCAAGGAAGTTGGTATTACTAAACAAATGTCACCGCACCGCATTCGTCATAGTTCGATTACTACGGTGTTGGATAAAAATAATGGTAATTACCGCGCCACGCAACGATTTAGCCGTCATGCTAAACCCGACACCGTGATGAAATATGATGATAATCGGCAGAAGTTGCAGAAAGCGATGACGGATATTTTGGCGGATTTAGTGTGACGTATGGCGCTCTTTACGCACGCCAATTGCTACAACTGACTGCTTAATCCCTTCTTCTCATACCCGTTTATTTACCTATATTCAATATGGTGGAGCCGTTGGGGTTATCCCGCAGACTCCGATTGGCATTGAGATGCATTGTGTTTTATTCCGCGATCACCCTCGTGGTCGATTACTTAGTGCAGATATAAAGGGGCGATCGACATCACGCTCGATACCCATGATCGCTCCCCTCACCTTCTCTTGGAACAACCTCAAACAATATGCCCATATCGCACCCAAAAAAGTCACACAGGACGGCTAGGGTATCAGCGTCGTAGCGCTTTGCGGTGTTCTCGCATAGTCCCCTGATGGCTGCACTGGTCAGTCCTGTCGCAGTCGCCAATGCCGATCTCGTCATGCCTTGGACATCGATTAAATCTTGTAAGCGGCAACGAATTTTGACCTTGGACTGCTGCACAGCTTTTCTTTCATGTCTTTTGGTGAATTTGGGTGGAACGGGAGGATTCATTCTTTAAGTTGTCACATACACATCCTTCGTTCCTATTGTCAATTACTAATTTAGTCGCTTTGTTGATTAAGCGTTTAAACGATTAATCGATATAATTATGAAATAACAAAGGCGATCGCTCAATTCTTGCCGGAACCAGTGCGATCGCCTTCATGTAGTAAACCCCCCATATCGGGAGATAAAAACAATGATGACACAATCACAAATTCTCTGCGACTCTCAAGCGATCGCCCAATTGGAACTTGAGTTGTACATAGCCCAACAAGCTTCTTCGACAGCACCCGAAGAGGGCGGAAATTATGAAGTACAAAATACGATTCGAGCTTTTTTATCCAGCACCGATCCAAATGCACCTGAATCAAACGAAACTAACCCCCAGACAATTCCATGCAGAGAACCACTCAGACACTTGCTGATTGGTACGCCCAAAGCCGTGACAAGTACCATTCACTACTTAAAAGTCGTTGGCTACGCAGAAGTTAGTGATTGGAGCAGACCACAACTAACAGCTAACCCTGGTGAGGTGATAAGTATTTTGGTGCGGTCAATTTTTGTGCAGTAAAAAATATGATTGTTTGTGCCAATTCGATGTGGCGTGGGAATTGAGGATTAAGTAGCAATGAAACAATCAACTGCAAACGCAATGTTTTGGTTGGCTTGAGCGTTAGTTAAGATTTATTGATTTTGGTATCGGCATCTCATCGACAATTGGGCTTCTCAAACATCACCTCGGTTGCTTTCACCGGGGTTTTTTGTTGTTGATTGTGAGTTGCAGTTGAGGAGTGGGGTAAGCGATCGCTACCCCTCCAACTGCGACTCTGCGCCAATACCATGCAACACCCGAAGCGCTCCGGGCGTACCCGGTACGCACAGAAGCGATCGCAGTTAGCACCTGGAATTATAGATAATATCTTGGGAATATAGCGCGGTGATGTTAGTTTGATTTCTGGGGAGTAGTGCGGGTCGTGGGTATCCCGTTTTTTGAAGGCACACAATAAGGAAATGCCCATGCTCAAAGAAATGCGATCGCATCCCGGTTCGGGCCGTCTTAATTGCTTTTTTGTATGTGGAGCGAAGAGAATGCTGTTACACCTTGGGATTGGAGAAAACAACATCGGTAAAATATCAATTAAAAATCTTGCATTTTAGCTTTCTTGAACCAAGAGATTAGACCGTTGATTGCCATAAACAGCAAAATAACGTAGAGCAAAGCAATGAATTTGACTCCTTTAACGTAATACAGTCCAATACCGATAACGTCAACTATAATCCAGTAAAACCAGTTTTCAATCCTCATTCGCGCCAACAGCCACATTGCCGTAAAGCTCATAGATGCTAATGGGTCTTTTCTAATTTGGGTACCTGAAATCGGAATAATTTTGCGATCGCAATCCACAAGGTAATTGACGGCATTCAGCGCTCGACTAACATGTTCGCCGTAAAATTCACTACAGAAAAAATGGGTAATTTTTCTTGATTCTAATCGCTTAAGAATATAATCGGAGTGCTTTTTTTCAATTTCAGGTGTGTTCCCTATCTCGGTCGGACCATCCCACGCTTCAATTACCTCAATTTTTGGATAAATTTTCCGCAACCAATTAGCACGAACCGCAAGAGGTACAGCAGTTACCGCAGGACAATCATAAATCATCACAATTACCTCATCCATTAAGGAAGTGGCAGTTTCAATAACTAATTGGTGTCCTTTATGAAGAGGAGCATATTTTCCTAGCGTCAACCCACACTTAATAGTCATGTTTAATTTTAGACTTCATTAAAGCGCAATTCAAAGTAGCAGTCAAACCGATTACTGCGATCGGTGTTGGGTGTGGCGAAAGAACCTTATGAACCCCACACCCCACACCCTTTTTGGTGATTCCCATGCGATGGTTAACGGTGAGTTTAGAGTTATTTAAGGGACTTCCAAAGAATAAATTAATCAACAAAAACTAAGAAGCCATATTTAAACAAGAATGATAATCATTTTTAGGTAGAGAAGAAAGCGGCTGTTTCTCCTTCCCTCCTCTAAATTGTATTGGGTGATTTTATTGCTTGGAAGTCCCTTACTACGATCGCTGCAAATGCATATTTTAAGGATGCGATTGTCTACGACGGGCGCGGAGCGCCATCGCAGGTGCATTGGCTTATATCTCCCGTTTAAGAAAACGGAGATGGTTGATAGAGGGTAATTTCTGCGACTGCCAAACACCGTTTTGGTCAAAGCACACTGTTGGGAGTGTATCGCTCAGTAAATACTTTTATCTATGCTGTATATTTATTTACGAAATAACCTCAAATGGAATCGACATTACAGCTAACTTGGTAGCATCACTTCCACGAGTATCTGGAGGAAGCTGTGTATTTTCATTACCAGTTCCCCCGCGTGTGCTTCTGTCTAAATCATCTAGCAAACTATTAGTTAAATCTAAAAATTCGTCTCCGGTAATATCTGGGATGGGACTGCGTTGATCGCTTATTCCTCTAGTATTTGCTAATGTTTTTATTATATCTATAAAACCACGTAATGGTTCAGTACTGGCGATGATAAGAGCTTCTCCAAAACCAAGTGGTTCTGAAATATCAAAGGTGGTAGGTTTTTCCCCTGGTTCAGGTGGTTGAGGAATTAAAAGTTTTTGCCTTGGTTGTATTATTGTCGCACCTTCTGAGCGATCGTAAGGGAAAATAACGTCCATTCTTCCGGTGCTGTCTATGCCTAAAATACTAACGTGGAGGGGTACAGATTCGTTGTTTTGAATTTGGAAGGCTATACTGATTCCTACGGGCAATTTTGCCATACCTGAATTGGAAAAGTTTATCGGTTTGGTTGGTTTGGGAGAATTTACTACTCCAGTATTTTGTTTAATACTACGAGTTGTGAAAGTTTCGGCGAGTAGTTTTTGACTACCAGCAACAACCATTGAAGCAGTTATACTTATTTTCGATGTATTTGTGTTGCCAAGTATATCTTTAACAATTCTGGCTGCTAGAAATGATTTTAGCTTCGGTCGTAAGCGTTCCACTGCACTACTTACTGCTTCATTTGCATTGCCAAAGGAACTGGAAATGATTCCATCCAATGTTGGTGAAAATAGCCCAAAACTGCCGACAGCAGGCAAGTTTGATATGCGCTTTTGTTGTAGTTCTTGGTATTTAGCTTGGGTCATGCGACCGAAGATATAATGTACTTCGCTTTGTTCCAATGACAGTGCTTCTATACGGTTAATAGCCTGTAGTGCTTGTTTGGCTTGTTTTATAGTGTTGCTATCTAAAGAAGTATCATCTAGTCCAATTTTTAAAGTTAAATCTTTGGGGATAGTGCGGATACGCTCTTGTAAAAGTGTACCTTTCTGTAGTTGGGTGCGTGGGGTGTTAACTAATTTGCCTTTAGCTGTTAATCCTTGACGGGATGAAATTTGCACCTGTCCCCGTCCTTGACCATTTGCATCTACTACTGTAAAAACTGCTTTTTCATTAAATCCTTCTAAGCTTTGTGAAGGTATACCTCCCAACCATAAATTTACTTCATCGCCATTAATATCGGTGACAACAGCCTCTGCTGGAACTGCTTTGAGTGTGGAATGATATATTGATGCATTTGAATTTCCTGGCAAATTTTGCTCTATTTCTGGTATCTGACGCTCACCGGCTCCTTCTTGATTCCAGATGATTTCTTGAGTGCTTTCACGAACATTCACAAAAGTTTTATTAAAAGATTCATCCCCTATTTGTTGCCAAAGATATTGAGTTAATGCGTAAGTAAAAGCTCCAGAACTAAAGTCACTTGTTCTGGCTTCAAGGGCTTCTTGGTCACGTCTAGCAGCAGTAATTACAATACCTTTGGCAACATTTTTTTTACGTTTATTGATAAACTCTTGTGCTGAAAGTCCGGTTTTTGCCAGCAATTTACGCTGTTCTTCATACTCTGCGGGACTGGGCAAAAACTTACTTCCTCCATTGCGGGAACGCACTACTAAATTACCTCGTTTGGTTGCACCAGAGTAACAACTATCTAGGACGACGGTGACATTTTCAGTTTTTAACGCATACATAAGCAGAAACAAAGTATGTCCCATAATGTCCTGGACTACACCACCATTAGGAGGTAAAGAACTATCAAAGGGAACAAGTGTACCGTTGAGTCCATCCGGTGTATCACGGTCTTTATCTTGTACTCTTGAACCATGCCCTGAATAATGGAATACTACCACATCGCCGGGTTTAGCTTGGTCAATTAAATGTTGTTCAAAAGCCTGTAAAATACCTTGGCGTGTTGCTTGTGCATTAGTCAAAGTCAAGATATCTTTGTCGTTAAAACCAAAGCGGTGAGTTAATAATTCACGTTGCAACAAAACATCATTTTTGCAACCTGCTAATGGTGTGATGTTATTTTTATACTCATCAATTCCTACCAATAATGCCAATTTGCGGGGTGTATTTTGTGCTAGAACTTTAGCATATTGTTCGGATTGGCGCATAATATCCAATTGGCTGATACCGACTGTTGCTAAAGCAGAACTAGCGAATTGCAGAAATTGACGGCGTTTGATGTGTGTCATAAGATTTTGGATTTTGAGTTTAATGTGAATGATGTTAGGCTTTATACTTTGATACTTAATACCGTTTCTTTATGAAGATGCGCCTAATTTAGCCCACGCAGGTGTTCCTTGTTTGTATAGCCCCAGGCTTATAGCCTGTTCGCGTAGCGTGCGCTCGGCGCAGGGCGAATAAAGCGCAACCTCACATAAAATTGGTATAAGTTGCATCAAAGTAGTATATTTCTAGCTTTTGGGAGGATATGCTAAAATTTGGCAGGTGTCCAATCTCCGGAAGGTATAAAAGCAGCCCAGAAAAATGGATGTTGATACTCCTGGGATTTCAACATTTCTAATTGCGTCTGCCGCAAAGCTTCGGAACGTCCTTCATTTTTGATTAATCGTCCGTAATATTTCACCATCAGTTCTTTAGTACCAGAATCGCTGACATTCCATAGACTAATTAACTGACTTTGGGCACCAGCAATGACGATCGCACGACGCAAACCATATACCCCTTCGCCGTTGGTTGCTTTACCTACTCCTGTTTGACAAGCTGAAAGTACGACTAATTTAGTACCCGATAAATTTAAGGAAGATGCTTCTAATGCAGTCAGTACACCATCTTCGCTACCACTGCGAAGTTGATTAGCTCCAGCTAAAGCGATACCGGAACGCAGTAAGGGATTTTCAAAGTTTTTGCTCACCCGACGACTGGAACCTGGGTTGACTTTGATTGCACGATTTTCATCAAAAGTATCGGTAACTTCTATTTTTTCATCGGTGCGAAAGAAGCCGTGGGTAGCGATATGGAGAATACTAGGCGATCGCACTTGTTTCAATGCGTTTTCTGTGGCTTGACTTCCTGTTAAAATGTTTACATTTATACCTCTTTCTTTCAGCAGAGGTAAAATGGCATCTGCTTCTTCCTTTGTTCCCTGTAAGGGACTAAATGTGAGTCTGTTGATTTCTGAGGAGCGTTTTAAATCTTCTTTGTTACCTACGGGTATAAGTGCGTTATTTGCCGCGTTATTAAAATCAATATTCGCCATCATAACAGGTGGTTGAACACTAGATGGCTGATTAGATAATCGCAGTAAGTCACGCCCTGTCGTTAAATAATTAATAGTATAATTTTCTACTAAATAGCGGTTATTTTCATCGACTAAGGCTGCAAAGGGAATTAAATTAAGTTGGCTGTCGGGAGAAAGTAGCAGTTTTCGCTTATCACCCAATAATTTGCGGATTGGTTGCATTAATTGGCTATCCAGACGACGCGCAACTGGTTTAACATCGCGGGATTTACTTTGCAGGATGTCACCAAATTCGGCAATTTCTTGATTGATGGCTTCTGCTTCCCCTAAATCTACCCATTGGGTTGAGCCTTGGGATGTGAGAATGTAGGCAGCATAGCGAGGTTTGCCATAGCGATCGCTTCGTTTTACACCTTTGATGTTGGTTAAGGGTTTATACTGAACAAATTCTACTAAAGCTGTATCCGCAGGTATCAATTTTTGTACTGCTTCAATAGTTACAGGTTGGGTTGTAATGCGAAATTCCGCGCTGCGTTTAGAGAGTTCTGCTTCTAAATTCTCGGCTTTAGTCTTAAGTTGGACAACTTCTTGGCGATATTGTGCGTTAGTAAAATTACTAGGTTTATTGTATAAAAGCCTTGCAAGTTGGGAGTTTGCGTTGGAAAGTTCGTCAAATAGTTTTTGGTTTTCCGGGGTAAGGTTTTGTCGCAACCAGTTTCGACTATCGCTGAGAACATCAAGTATGCGTCCTTTGCGACGGAGGATTGTAGTTAGAGCGAGGTTTGCTGCTTGGGGGTTATTTGGTGCTGACTGGAGGTGGGAAGATATTGCAAAATCACCTGACTCTACAAGTAACGCCATATAATTTTGTTTCTGGCGTTCCGAACCAATGCCAAGGATAATATTGAGATTGCGATCGCCTATTTCTAAACCGCGCTTTCTCAACTCAATCGCACGAGATGTGTCACCTTGGGCATTGTAGTACAAAGCTTGCATTCCCAAGTTATTCACAAAATCGGGATGTTGGGAACCAACGATACTTTCTGTGATGTCAAGAGATTTTTGCGTGAGTTCCACTGCTTTTTGAGTGTTACCCAAAACAAAGTAAGTCCAAGCTTGGTTGCTCAGGTTAATTGCGACTAGGGTATGTTTAGTACCATAGGCTTTCTCGTAAATCGCTAAGGAACGTTGTAACAGTTTAAGAGATTCCTGAGATTTACCCTGCACATTATATAAACTTGATAGATTATTCAGACTGAGAGCAACATCGGGATGATTGGAGCCAAATATTTTTTCTTGAATATCTAAAGCGCGTTTCATTAGAGGTTCAATTTGAATATTCTCTGTTGATTCGCCATATCTCTCTTGGATGTAATATAAAACAGCTAAATTATTAAGATTAAGAGCCACTCTTGGATGGACTTTACCAAATATTTTTTCATTAATAGCTAAAGCACGATTATACAAAGCTTCAGCTTCTCGATAATTTCCTAAATCATCATAAACAGTAGCAATATTACTGAAGCTTTGGGCAACTATTGGATGCTCATCACCAAAGACCTTTTGATTTATTTTTAGAGATTTTTGATATAAATCAATAGCCTCAGTGTATTTTCCTTGTAGTTTATAGGAACCAGCCAAATTATTATAACTTTGAGCGACTAAATAATGTTCAGAACCAAATACTTTAGTGCGAATCTCCAAAGCACGCTGATATTTTGCCATAGCTTCTGGAAAATTATCTAGGTCTTCATATATAGAAGCTATATTATTTAGATTTTGAGCAATAAAATAATGTTCAAATCCAAATTTTTTCTCATGAATTTTCAAAGCTGATTGGAATAATTTTAATGCTTCTGTGTAATTTCCTTGTTCCTTGTACAGAACAGCAATATTATTCAAACTAACAGCAACATCTGGATGCTCAGAACCAAATGTTTTACGGCGAATCTCTAAAGCATTTTGGAACAGTTTTAATGCTTCTGCATAATTACCTTGTTCTTGATAGACAGATGCTAAGTTATTCAAAATTCGCGCAATATTTGGATGTTGAGAACCAAATGTTTTTTCGGCTATAGTTTGGGCATCTTTTAAGTAATCAATCGCTTGCTGATATTTGCCCATGTCTTTATAAATATTTGCTAAGTTATTTAGACTTTGTTCAATATCTGGATGTTCAGGACTAAATATTTTTTTGCGAATAACGAAAGCCAGTTGATAGTTTTTCAGTGCTTCTGAGTAGTTTCCTTGTTCTTGATATAGAGTCGCCAAATTATTAATATTTATAGCAACTTGAGGATGGTCTGGTACTAATACTTTCTCGTTAATTGCTAGAGCTTGTTGATAACATTTTATTGCATCTGAGTACCTTCCTTGTATTTGGTAGGCACGAGCTAAATTATTTAGGCTAAGAGCGACTTCTGGGTGTTCAGATCCCAATGTCTTTTCTTTAATTTTTAACGCACGTTCATACAGAGATAATACTTCTGCATAATTACCTTGGTCTTGGTATAAATTCGCTAAATTCCCAAGAAAGCTAGCATATTCAGGATGTTCAGTACCAAAAGTTTTTGCAAATATTTTCTCAGCACGTTGGTACAGTTGCAGCGCTTCTTGATATTTTCCTTGCTCTTTATAAACCAAAGCTAGATTGTTGAGAATTGTAGCAACTTGAGGGTGTTCAGTTCCAAAATAATTTTCACTTATTGTTTGCGCTCTTTGATATAACTGAATCGCTTCGTGATATTTTCCCTGTATCTGATATAAATCAGCCAATTTTTGCAGAGATTTAGCAAGACTGCTTGCACTATTTCTCAGATAAGTTGCATCCTCCAAGAGTTTAGCATTTGCTGCTTTTGCATATTGTTTCTCATCTATTGTCAACGAGCGCTTATATAGTTCTTCAGATTTCTGATAATCTCCTAATTTTTCATAAGAATTAGCAAGATTAGCTAAATTTCTACTCATTTGGGAACTTTCATTACCCGATGTTTTTTCTGTTATTTTTATAGATGTTTCATATAAAATAATTGCTTTCTTATCATCTCCTAGTAAACTATAAACAATAGCTATATTATTCAGAACGTCAGAATAATTCTCTGCCTGATTAGGATTATTCTCAGCTATTTTTCGAGCGCGTTCATAATAATTTAATGCTTCTTGGTATTTAGCTAAATCCTTATAAACATTACCAACTAAATTAAGGCTCATTGCTACATCTGGGTGTTGTGAACCAAGATTTTTTTCTCGAATCGCTAAAACTCGTTCATAATATGGTAAAGCTTGCCCATATTTACCTTGAGTGCGATACAAAATTGCTAATTCTAAAATATTATCTACAATCTTAATACTATCCTGACCGTGTAAATCAGAATTTATTGCTAGATTGCGTTGAAAAAATGACTCGGCTTGGGTGTAGTTTTTTTGTAATTCGTTTATCTGTCCGAGAGTGCGAAGCATTGAAGCTTCGCGTTCTTTTTTATTGGGTATTTTTTCATAAATTGTTAAAGCTTCCTGGCAAGTATCTAAAGTTTTTTGATAATCTGTCATCAGATAATAAGTATCGCAAAGAGCGCCAAGATTACCAGCTATATCTTTAGGTTCTTTTAATTGTCGAGCAATAGCTAAAGCTTGCTGATAGTATTCTAATGCTTTGGGATAATCTTTTAATTGAATTTTGTAAATACCTCCTATTAAAGATAAAATTGTTTCTTGTGTGTCAGGTTGTTTAAGCTGTTGATAGATTACTAATGCTTTACCTAAAGAATCTAAGGCTAGCTTTGAAGTTTTTTGTTCCAAGTAACTTAAGCCAACGGCAAGTAAAGTTTCGGCTTCAGATTGGCGGTTTTTGAGCTTTTGATTAATGAGTAAAGCCTGTTGAAAATATTCTATTGCTTGAGGATATTGTTTTAAATCATGTTGAGATAAACCAATGGCAAGTAAATTTTCGGCTTCAGCTTCACGTTTATCTAGTTTTCGATTAATGGATAAAGCTTGTTGAAAATAATCTATTGCTTGGGTATATTGTTTTAAATTGCGGTGAGATAATCCCATGTAATTGAGTATAGAAGCTTCTCCAGAGAGATTTCCGCCTTTTTTGATGATTGCTAATGCAGGTTGATAGAATTCAAGGGCTTTATCACCTTGCTTCAAACCTTGATAAACTAAACCATTAAACGTCAAAGCTATTGCTTCTGAACGGACGTTTTTGACTTGACGACTAAGTTGTAAGGCTTGATTGAGTAATTCTAAACTTTCTTCATTTTTCCCTAAAGTTCTATTTAATAAACCTAAATAGGCAATCGTTTCAGGTTCATAAAAACTATCTTTAATTTGTCGTCTAATTTTTAAAGATTCTTGCAGTGGTTCTACTGCTTCTGGAAATTTACCCTGACTAATATAAACTACACCAATATTTGTTAGTGTTTCACCCTCCCCTTTCTTATCATTTGTTTCTCGGCGTATAGTCAAAGCTTTTTGAAAGGTTTCTAGTGCTTTTGAATATTCTTTTAATCCACCATAAGTATCACCCAGATTATCTAAGACATTACCTTCACCTTGGCGATTATTCAGCTTTTGATAAATAGCTAATGCTGGAGTTAATGCTTTCTGCGCTTCTGGATATTCGCCTAATGAGTTATAAACTTCGCCCAAATAATTTAATGCTTCTGCTTCACCTAAAGAATCTTGTTGTTTTTGACGCAGTGCTAAAATTTGTTGAAAAGTTTTCTCTGCATCTCTGAGTTTATATTCGCGTAGCTGGGTGATTCCTGCTTGCAATAATTTATCTGTAGATGTTGATTGAGGAGTAGAGAGAATTGAGTTTTGAGTAATAATTTTTTGTTTAGAAGAAAAAGCTACTTCGGTTATTCCACTCAATAAAACTGTAAGGCTAATAAATGTGCCTAATCGTAAAATTATCAAGTTAAATTTAGTGTTGGTTTTCACGGATTTTTTAGGAAATGATATATTTTGCATGATTTTTTGTCTCTTTTATGCGGGTTGGTGATGTATATTTCTAGCTGTTGGGAGGATATGCCAAAATTGGGGCTAAAATTTAGCAGGAGTCCAATCGCCAGAAGGGATGAAAGCAGCCCAGTAAAAAGGATGTTGATACTGCTGGGACTTCAACATTTCTAATTGCGTCTGTCGCAAGGCTTCGGAACGTCCTTCATTTTTGATTAATCGTCCGTAATATTTCACCATCAGTTCTTTAGTTCCCAAATCATCAACATTCCAGAGACTAATTAACTGACTTTGGGTACCAGCCATCACAAAAGCACGACGCAAACCATATACCCCTTCGCCGTTGGTGGCTTTACCCACTCCTGTTTGACAAGCGGAAAGTACGACTAATTTAGTACCCGATAAATTTAAAGAAGATGCTTCTAAGGCTGTCAGTACACCATCTTCATCAGCACTGCGACGGTTGTTAAACCCAGCTAACGCAATACCAGAACGTAAGAGGGGATTTTGAATGTTTTTACTCACCTTGGAACCAAGTTTGACATTGATTCCGCGATTTGCCACAGCTAAATCTTGAATATCTGGAAAGTCTATTTTTTCATCGGTGAGAAAGAAACCGTGAGTAGCGATATGTAAAATACTGGGCGATCGCACTTGTTTCAATGCGTCTTCTGTGGCTTGATTGCCTGTTAGGAGTTTGACATCTTTTAATAAGGGGGTAATGGCTTCGGCTTCTTCCTTTGTTCCTGGTAAGGGTGAGAATTTTAGTCTGTCAAATTCCGAGGAACGTTTTGTTTGGCGATCGCCTTTTCCCGACAGAGATAAATTACTTGCAGCATTGCCAAAATCAATATTTGCCATCACCACAGGTGTTTGACGGCTGGGTGCTTGGTTTGATAAGCGCAGTAAGTCACGTCCGGTAGTAAGGTAATTAATAGTGTAATTTTCTACCAAATAGCGGTTATTTTCATCTACCAGCGCAGCGAAGGGAATTAGATTCAGCTGGCTGTCGGGAGAAAGTAGCAGTTTTCGCTTGTCACCCAATAGTTTGCGGATGGGTTGCATGAGTTTGCTATCCAAGCGACGCGCAACTGGTTTGACATCGCGGGATTTAGTTTGCAGAATTTCACCAAATTCAGTAATTTCTCGATCAATAGCTTCCGCTTCTCCTAAATCTACCCATTGTGGTGCGCCTTGGGATGTTAGGATATATGCAGCATAATGGGGTTTGCCATAGCGATCGCTCTTTTTTCCAGCTTTGGGATTGATTAAGGGTTGATACAGCGTAAATTCTACTAAAGCTGCATCAGTAGGTATTAATTTTTGCACTGATTCAATTGTGGTAATTTGAGTGACAGTGCGAAATTCGCTGCTACGTTTAGAGAGTTCTGCTTCTAATTTGTCGTACTCAGCTTGGAGTTTTGCAAATTCTTTACCAAAGTTACTAGATTCAGTGTATGTGAGTCTTGCAAGTTGGGAACTGATGGTTGTGAGTTCGTCAAATAATTTTTGGTTTTCTGGGGTAAGGTTTTGTCGTAACCAGCTACGACTATCACTGAGAACATCAAGTATACGTCCTTTCCGGCGAAGGATTGTGGTGAGAGCGAGTTTTGCAGCTTCGGAATTATTGGGTGCTGACTGGAGGTGTAAGGAAACTGTGGTGCTGGTTGAATCACTGATTAACGCCATCATATAGTTTTGTTTTTGGCGTTCTGAACCGATGCCAAGGATAATATTGAGATTGCGATCGCTAATATCTAAACTGCGATTTCTCACTTCAATAGCACGGTTTATATCACCTTGAGCATGGTATGCATAAGCTTGTAATCTTAAATCTTTAACAACACCTGGATGTTGGGAGCCAAAAAAGCTTTCTGTCATCGAAAGCGATTTTTGCAAGAGTTCCAGTGCTTTTTGATTATTTCCTAAAAGATAATAAGTCCAACCTTGGTTACTTAAATTGAGTGCAACTTGGGGATGATTAGTACCATATACTTTTTCCAAGATACCTGAAGAACGTTGTAAAAGCTGAAGAGATTCTTGATGTTTATCTTGGTTATTATATAAAAGAGCTAAATTATTCAGACTGAGGGCAACATCAGGATGATTTGCTCCAAATACCTGTTCTCGGATGTCTAAAGCACGTTGCATCAATTTTTCTGCCTCAGTATTATTTTCCTGGTGATAATAAGTAGATGCAAGATTGCTAGCGATTGTCGCAACCATCGGATGATTACTACCAAACACCTTTTCGCTGACAGTTAAAGCTTTTTCGTATAAAGCTTCAGCCTCTTTATCATTCCCCAAATCACTATATAAATTAGCCAAGTTTTGCAGTGATTGAGCAACTAAGGGATGCTCATCATTAAATGCCTTTTTGTTAATTTTCAAAGCTTCTTGATATAACTTTAGTGCTTCTGGATAATTCCCTTGGGCTAAATATGCACCAGCTAAATTGTTCAGGCTATATGCTATCTGGGAATGTTCTGTACCAAATACTTTTTCATTAATTGCTTTAGCGCGTTGGTGTAATTCTATGGCTTCGTTATATTTAGCCAAGCTTTTGTAGATTTCAGCGAGATTATTGATGCTTGATGCAACATCAGGATGTTCTTTACCAAATGCTTTTTCTTGAATATATAAAGCGCGTTGGCTAAGTTTTTGTGCTTCTGGATAGTTACCTTGCTCTGCGTAGAATAGACTTAAGCTGTTAAGAGTCTTGGCAACATCAGGATGTTCAGAACCTAATATTTTTTCTCGTATAGCTAAAGCACTTTGAAATAAAGGAAGAGCTTCTTTATAGTTGCCTATATCAGCGTAAAGACTAGCCAAATTACTAATACTTCTGGCACTGTTAATATTCTCTATACCAAATACTTTATTCTTAATAGCAAGAGCGCGTTGATGTAACTCTATTGCTTGTTGATATTTTCCTTGTGTTGTGTATAATTCTGCTAAATTATTAAGACTAATAGTGATATCTGGATGTTCGGAACCTAAGAGTTTTTCTCGAATTTCTAAAGCACGTTTATGTAAGGAAAGGGCTTCTTGATATTTACCCTGATCTTGATATACACTTGCCAAATTACTCAAGCTACTAGCAACATCTGGATGTTCATCACCAAATATTTTCTGACGGATTTCAAAAGCACGTTTATATAGATCCATTGCTTGTTGATAATTACCTTGTGTGCTATAGAAACCAGCAAGATTATTGAGACTGCTAGCAACTAACGGATGCTCGTTACCAAATGCCTTTTCCCGAATTTTTAATGCACGTTGATATAAATCCAGTACTTGTTTAAATTTACCTTGCTCTTGGTATAGTATCCCTAATATATTAAGGTTTGATGCAACTTGTGGGTGTTCTGCACCAAAATAATTTTGGTTTATTTGCAAAGCACGTTCTAGCAAAGGTATCGCTTCCTGATACTTTCCTAACTGTCTATAAGCAGAAGCAAGATTACTTAGACTCAAAGCAACATCAGGATGTTCTTTTCCAAATGCTTTTTCATGAAGAGATAAAGCTTGTTGATGAAGCTTTACTGCTTCCGTATAATTTCCTTTATCTTGATATAAATTAGCTAAATTATTAAGACTACCAGCAACTCTTCCAGCTAAAGAATTGATTTTATAATCTTTTTCAGGAGGTTTGGCTGTCAACGCATTCTGATATAACTTTTCACGAATGTTGAAACTACGTTGAAATAAAGTTTCAGCTTCTTGATAATTACCAAAGTCTTGATAGAGAGATGCTAAATTATTAAGCTGATTTGCTAAATTAAAATCACTCCAAAAATCACCATTTTTAGAAATATTTTCCAAAATTGATAAGGCTTGCTTATGATTTAATAAAGCTTCTTGGTATTTTCCGAGATTTCTATATATATTACCTAGATTATTAAGACTAGTTGCAACATCATCATGTTTGGAACCATGTACCTTTTTAGTAATTTCTAAAGCGCGTTGAGCAAATTTTAATGCTTCTTGGTAATTTGCTAACTTGATGTGAATATTAGTCAAATGCCAAATCCGTTTAACAACTTCTGGATGTTCTAAACCATGAGCTTTTTCTGTAATAGTCAAAGCGCGTTGAAAATATGGTAAAGCTTCCCGATATTTACCTTGATTATCATAGACATAACCTAACTTTTGGATATTCTGAATAATTTCAATACTATCAGAACCATGTAATTTTTCTTGTATAGCCAAAACTTGTTTATAATATATTTCTGCCTGAGAGTAATTTTGTTGTTCTTCGTGTATTAATCCTAAATAATTAATAATACTAATATTTGAGGTATCTGGAATTTTGATTTTTTGAAAAAGGCTTAAAGTTTGCTTGCAGCTATCTGCTGCTTGATTGTACTGTTTCAAATCAAAGTGAATATGACATATTCCGTAAAGATTAATAGCTTCAAATAAAGGTAGTTGATTTTCTTGAGAAATTGCTAAAGCTTGTTGGGAATATTCAATTGCTTTTTGATGCTGCTGTAAATTTTTGTAGGTTATTGCTATTGAACTAAGCAGCGTTGATTGTGCCGGAGGATTCTTGAGTTCTCGAAAAATTATCAGTGCCTGCTTGTATAGTTCTAAAGATTTATCAAATTTTTGTTGCTGGTTATAAATAGAAGCGATGTTACTGAGAGTGTCTAATTCTAATTCTCGCTGCTTGATCTCTTGAAAAATTCCTAAAGCTTGCTGATATAATGCTAAGGCTTTGTCATACTGTTGCTGCTTACTATAAAATGAGGCAATATTTATCAAAATTTGAGCTTCTTCAGCACGATTTTTTTGTTTTTGATAAATAGCTAATGCTTTCTGAGCTATTTCTAAACTTTGCTGACTGTATTCAAGTGCTTTTTTAGGCTTCTTTAACTCATTATAAGCATCTGCAATATAAGCAAGAAGTTTCATTTCTTCCAATAGATTACCGCTTTGTTTAGCAAGTACCAATGCTGGTTGCATATACTCTAGTTGTTTGTCAGCTTGTCTTGATAAAATATTAACTGTCGCTGCTGACATTAGTGCAGTACTTTCAGCTTTAGGATTATTTACCTGACGACTAAGCTTTAAAGCTTGATTTAACATCTCAAAGCTTTGGTCAATTTTACCCAAAGCATAGTGACTAAAACCCAATAAAGCAATTGTTTCTGGTTCGTTAAAACTATCTTTAATTTGTCGTCGAATAGATAGCGATCGCTCTAAAACTTCTACAGCCTTAGAAAAATAACCTTGATTAATATAAACCGTAGCAATATTACTTAAACTACTTGCCTCACCCTTAATATCTTTAATTTCTCGCCAAATAATCAAAGCTTTTTGAAAATTATCCAACGCTTTTGAATATTGTTTAAATCCACTGTAGGCATTACCAATATTATCTAGTGCTTCTGCTTCCTGTGGGCGATTATTTAATTTTTGAGCGATTGCTAAAGCTTCTTGAGAAAACTTTAAAGCCTGTGTTGGCTGACTCAATAAATTATAAACTTCGCCTAGATAGTTTAGAACGACAGCATCATTTTGTTGTCGTCTTTGCAATAACACTTGTTGAAAGGTTTTTTCAGCATCCCTGAGTTTATATTCGCGTAGCTGCGTGATTCCTTCTTGCAATAATTTATCTGTAGATGTTGCTTGAGAAGTTGGAGAAGGTGAGTTCTGAGCAATAATTTCTTGCTTGGATTTAAGTGCAGTAGCTGCTGGTATACCACTTAATAATCCAGCAATAGTAATGATTGATGCTACCCTCAATATTGCCAGATTAAATTGATTACCTGTTGAGATTAATTTTGGTGTAATATCTGTTTTCATCTTTAATTTTCCTAAGTTTCAATAAATTTAGCTGACACAATACAAGCATTTATCGATCTATTTTGTGAGCATTAATCATAGCCAAGGCAATTATGACTAGATTTATTCCGACTCCCCAATAAGAGTAAAAGCAGCCCATTGAGATGGACTAGAATATTTTTTCTTAGCGGTAAGCATGGCGTTTCGTAATGCAGTGGCTTTGTCAAGTTTCTGTTGCAAATTTTGATAAAATTCAGTCATTAAAAAGGCAGTTGAACCATCATCTACAGCCCATAAAGAGACAATTACACTGGGAGTACCAGCACTAATTAAAGAACGAGATAAACCAATAACACCATCACCAGTTATTCGACCTCTACCTGTGTCACAAGCACTGAGAACAACCAAATCAGCGTTGATTTTCAGATCGAGAATTTCTTCTGCTGTTAATAGTCCATCGCGCTTTTTATCTTCCTTGGTTAGAGATGATGAGAGGGAATTAGGATTTTCTGGTGTGAGAGCGATCGCACTATCTAATCCTCGAATATCATCAAATAAGCCGTGGGTGGCAAAATGAATAATTCCCGCTTGGGGTAAGCGTTGTACAATCGCTGCTTCTGTAGCGTTATTGCCAATTAAAGCTTGGGTGTTAAATAAGGATGCGATCGCTTTGGCTTCTTTCTCTGCACCAGGTAAGGAAGTTAATTGTTGCGGTTTATCCCCAATTTTTAAGGCAACTTTCGGCATGGTAGGATTACCTACAATGAGTGGAGATGTGAAATTAAGCTCTGCTGCCACACTTGTTGAACTTTTCCTTACCTTTTGACGTTGCTGACGGGTTAAATCTAAAACCTGAATTGAGGGTGAGGTGAGAATAGTATGTTTTTCTATCAGATATTTACCCTTTTTATCCTGCAATGCGGGGAAGGGTACAAGAAATAATGAATTTTGAGGTATGAAGATTACTTTGTCAGTTTCTTTTTTAGGTAATAAGTCAGCGATAGGATTAATTAACAGTTCATGTAGTCGTTTTAAATTATTTTCCCCTTTGGATAAACTGGGTTTGTAAGATACTTGAATCCCGCGACTTCTAACACCGATTGATTGACGACTGATGGTAACGAAGCTATTTAAATTTATATTTTCTTTTTGCCACAGAGGTTTAAGGTCTGCTTTGCGGAATGTAACTTCACCTGTAGGTTTTATCACCCAGATATATAGCTCTGATTCTTTGGTTTCTTGTCTATCTGCTACTTTGAAGTCATCAGTAATAATTGAATATTGTACCAATGTGGCGTTTTGTGATTTGGCAGTTTGTTTAATTTGGTCAATATTTGGTGGGTTAGATAATTGTTCTTGAGGGTTAGAAGATACTTGAGAAGCGAGTAACTCTACAAAGGCACGTCCTCTTCCTCGCTCGGCTATTTCTAAAGCTGCATCAGTTTTATTCTGAGCAATAAGAACTTGTTGCAGAGTATTATATGCACTTCTTTGCGTTTCAAAGATAGAGACTTTGCTAGTATCATTTAATTTTGTATTTCGGAGATATTCATAAACTTTAATTCCCTCGTACAGAGTTTTTTCTGCTGCGACAATATCACCAGATTTGTAGAGAGCAAATCCTAAATTATTTAAAGCGGTTCCCTCTCCCAGAAGATATTTAATCTCTCTAGCTTTACTTAAAAACTGCTGAGAATAATCAATCGCTTTTGGATAGTTTGCAAGAGAATAATAAACAACACCTAGATTACCGAGAGCGTTGCTCTCACCTTCACGATCTCCAATCTCTCTAGCAATTACTAAACGTTGCTGATGGTACTCAATCGCTTTCGGGTAATTTCCCTGCTTCTGGTAAACCATACCAAGATTTCCCAGGACGCTACCCTCTCCTTTGCGGTTTTTAATCTCTCTGGCAATTACTAAACTCTGTTGGTAAAAATCAATTGCTGTTTGGTAGTCTCCTAAAGAAACGTAAGCATTGCCGAGATTACTCAGCTCACCACCTTCGCCTTTACGGTCTTTAATATCTCTAGCTATAACTAAACTTTGTTGGTGGTAATCAATTGCTTTTTGGTAGTCTCCTAAAGAAAAGTAAGCGCTACCAAGATTACCCATTGCTGCGCTCTCACCTCGACGATTTTGAATCTCACGAGCAATCGCCAAACTTTGTTCATGATACTCAATCGCTTTTGGGTAGTTTCCTAAACTGTCATAAGCAAGACCAAGATTACCCAATGCTGCGCCCTCACCTTGACGGTATTTAATCTCCTTTGCGATCGCCAAACTTTGTTCATGATACTCAATCGCTTTTGGGTAGTTTCCTAAACTATCATAAGCAAGACCGAGATTACCTAGAGATTGTCCCTCGCTTTTACGGTCTTTAATCTCACGGGCGATCGCTAAACATTGCTGGTAGTAATCAATCGCTTTTGGGTAGTTTCCTATAAAATAATAAGCATTACCAAGATTACCCAGGGTTTTCCCCTCATTTTGTCGGTTTTTTATTTCTCGGTAGATTTGTAGTGCTTGTTGCCAAGAGTCTAATCCAGCTTCAAACTGACTAGTTTGAAATTGCTGAATACCTTGATTAAATAACCTATCAGCTTCCGCTTTGCGGTCAGTATTAGTCTGGGCGAATATCTGCGATGCTACTGGTAAATTAGAAGCTGAATAAATGGAATTTTGAACAAAAGTAGTATTTTGTAATTTAGTATTTTTTTGTTTTTCTAATGGTTGAGGTGATTTGAAATCATCGTTAGCAGTTAAGCGAGACGCCAATAACTCTACAAATGCTCTAGCACGACTACGTTCGGCTATTTCTAAAGCTGCATCAGTTTTATTCTGAGCGATGAGGACTTTTTGTAAAATATTATATGTATTACGTTGGGTTTCAAAAATTGAGATTTTCTCACTATCCTTTAATTCTCGACCTCGCAGAGATTCCAAAACTTTTATGCATTCAATTAGGGTACTTTCGGCTAAAGTTAGTTTTCCTTGTTTGTAGAAAACAAGTCCTAGATTATTCAGCGATTGACCTTCACCAAGACGGTCTTTTATTTCCCGTGCAATTTTCAACCTTTGCTGTTGGTAATCAATGGCTTTGGGGTAGTCTCCCAAAGCACCATAAGCAGTACCAAGATTCCCTAGTGCTGAACCCTGACCAAGACGGTCTTTTATTTCTAGTGCGATCGCTAAACTTTGCTGGTAGTAATTAATGGCTTTGGGGTAGTCTCCCAAGGTATCATAAGCAGCACCTATATTTCCCAGTGATTGACCCTCACCAAGACGGTCTTGAATTTCTCGTGCTAGAGCCAACCTTTGTTGTTGATACTCAATGGCTTTAGGGTAGTTTCCTGAAGCTTGGTAGGCAATACCAAGATTCCCCAATGCTGCACCCTCACCATTACGATATTTGATTTCGCGGGCGATCGCTAAACTTTGTTGATGGTACTCAATTGCCTTGGGGTAGTCTCCCAAGGAATGGTAGGTATTACCGAGATTTACAAGTGAAATACCCTCTCCACGACGGTCTTGAATTTCTCGTTTAATTGTTAAGCTTTGTTGATGATACTTAATGGCTTCGGGGTAGTTTCCCAAGGAATGGTAGGCATTACCAAGATTTCCCAGTGAAATAGCTTCTCCGCGACGGTTTTTTATTTGTCGGTTAATTACCAAGGCTTGTTGATGGTACTTAATTGCTTTGCGGTAGTTCCCTAAGGCATCATAGGCAATACCTATATTTCCGAGTGATTGACCCTCACCAAAACGGTCTTGAATTTCTCGTGCGATCGCTAACCTTTGTTGATGGTACTCAATGGCTTTAGGGTACTTTCCCCAAGCATCATAAACAAGACCTATATTTCCTAGAGCATCACTCTCACTTTGAGGGTCTTTTATTTCTCGTGCAATTTTCAAATTTTCATTGTAATAGTAAAATGCTTTCTGATAATCCCCCAAATCGATATAAGCGTTACCAAGATTGCCCAGTGCTTTTCCTTCGTTTTGACGATTTCCAATTTCTCGAAAGATATTCAATGCATTTTCTTGATACTCAATAGCTTTTCTATATTCTCCAAAAGCATCATGAACAAGACCAATATTAGCCAGCACTTTCCCTTCACCTTGACGGTCTTTGATTTCGCGGTAAATTTGTAGTGCTTGCTCCCAAAGCTTCAATGCTGCTGTAAGTTGACTTGTTTGATACTGCTGAATACCTTGATTCAATAACCTATCAGCTTCCGCTTTACGCTCATTATTAGTCTGCGCTAATATCTGCGATGCTGTAAATACTAATGGTAAATTAGAACTAGAAAAAATTGAATTTTGAACAAAAGTAGTATTTTGTAATTTAGTATTTTTTTGTTTCTGTAATGCTTGAGGTGATTTTAAATCATCGTTAGCGTTAGCAGTCAAGCGAGATGCTAATAACTCTACAAAAGCTCTAGAACGACTACGTTCAGCTATTTCTAAAGCTGCATCGATTTTATTCTGGGCGATGAGGACTTTTTGTAGAGTATTATATGTATTGCGCTGGGTTTCATACAATGAAACTTTTTGATTATCACCCAATTTACTATCTCGAAGAGATTCTTTTACCTTCAATGATTCGATAAGAGTTGTTTCTGCTAAGGCTAACTTACCCTGTTTGTAGAAAATATTGCCTAAATTATTTAGTATTTTTCCTTTGCTAAGAAGGTTTTTTGTTTCCTCTGCAATTAATAAAGACTGTTGTAAATAATCAATAGCTATTGGGTAATTTCCCTGTTCACTATAAACATTACTCAAGTTTAATAAGTCTATTCCCTCACCTCGACGGTCTTTGAATTCCCGTGAAATTCTCAATCCCTGTGTAAAATACTCAACCGCTTTGGAGTAATTTCCTTGTTTCCAATAAACCCGACCTAAACCATCAAGCGCTGTACTTTCAGCATAAGGACGTTTGATATCCCGGAAAATTTTTAATCCCTGTTGGAAATATTCAATTGCTTTCGCATAATCTCCCTCATACCAGTAAATCTCCCCCAATTCTTTTAAGGCGCTCCCCTCTTCTAAATCATTTTTGACTTCCCGTGCTATTTTCAATCCCTGCTCTACATAGTCAATTGCTTTTTGATAGTCTCCCAATTTGCGATACACAGTACCCAAGTCTTGTAATGCATTACCCTCCTTCTGCTTGTCTTTTAATTGCCTTGAAATTATTAAGCTTTGTTCTGCATACTCAATTGCTTGCGGGTAATTTCCCAGCCCAGAATAAGCACTACCAAGATATGAAAGTATCCAAAACTCGATGTCAGGCTTTTTGATCGAGCGTGCGATCGCCAGAGACTGTTGAAAGTATTCAATCCCTTTAGGAAAGTTTCCCAAGTTGATGTATACGTCACCGAAAGCGGACAATGCCATAGCCTCACCTCGACGGTCTTTTATTTCCCGATAAATTTGAAGTGCTTGCCCATGAGACTTTAAAGCTAGCTCAACCTTACCGAATCGACGATAATCGAATCCTTCGTTCAAAAGCCGATCAGCTTCTGCTTTACGCTCAGTATTACTCTGCGCCAAAACCCGCGACGCAGCAAACACCATCGGCAAACTAGAACCCAACGAAGTCGAAACAACAGCCAACAGACAAATAAACACACCTAACCCAAGCTTGCAGGAACGCATCGTCATACCTCACACCACTACAACAAACCAATCAACGTAAAAGCAGCCCAATCTTGAGGATTTGGATACTTTTTCATCGTTTCCAGCATCGCTTGACGTAATGCACCCGCTTTATCCGTATTTTTCCTTAAATTACCATAAAACTCAGTTATAAGAAATGCTGTCTTCATATCATCAACGTCCCATAGCGAACCAATGACGCTATCCGCACCGGCGGCTAAAAAAGCACGAGAAAGCCCAATGACACCATCACCTGTGATTTTTCCCAATGCTGTATCGCAACCAGCCAAAACAACTAAATCGGCTTTGAGGTTTAAATTCTGGATTTCTTCAGTCTTCAACCAACCGTCATCTCGCTCGGAGGAAGCAAGGGCAATCACACCAGGAGAGTTTTCTTCAACGCAATTATTGGGTAAAGTATATGTGGCGAGGTGAATAATTCGCGCTTGGGGCATTTTCTTCACAATTGCGGTTTCTGTGGCAGCATCACCTATTAATGGTTGAGCTTGGAACATCTCTGCAATGTTTTTGGCTTCTTTTTCTGCACCTGGTAACGGTGGAACTTTACAGATTTCCTTTCCTGTTTTAAAGGGTGTTTTTGGCGCCGTCGGATTTCCTACTATTAATAATTCATCACCTGTTATATTTGTAGGGATAAATGATTGTTCACCCTTCCCTTTATTTTTTCGTTGATAGAGTAAATCTAATATCTGAACTGACGGTGCAGTAGAAATAGTATGTTTCTCAATCAAATACTTACCTTTTTCATCTTGCAAAGCTGCAAAAGGAACGGAGAATAAATCACCTTGAGGAATAAAAATTAGTGGTTCATTTGGTTTTTGTGGCAGTAAATCAGCGATTGGTTTAATTAATATTTGATGCAGCTTTTGCAAGTCAGTCCTGGAAAAGTTTTTATTTGGATTGTATTTTAATTTAACTCCTTTTGTAACTTCGCTTCTTGCACCAAGGTTGTGTCGATGTCTTTTAAATAAATTAAGGAATGAATTTTTTTCTATCTCTCCCAAGGCTTTTAAGTCAACTTTACGAAATTGCACATCACCTGTAGGTTTAATTACCCAAATATATAATTCAGATTCTTGAGCCTCTGTTTTTCCATTAACTACAGATTCATCAGCAATAATTGAGTATTGAACAATTGTGGCATTTTGTTGTTTAGCAACCTGCTTAATTTGCTCTGTGTTTAATGTTTCTGAAGATTGGGAAAATTCTTTCGTTAATGGTTTCGTGATTTGCTTAGTTGCAGTTTGCTTAAAACTAATTTTATTTAACTGTAATGCAGGCAATTTATCGTTAGCGATCGCACTGTTATAACTAGCTGTAATAGTTGTCATAATAAGCAATGTGGGAACAACTTTAGTAATCAAGTGGGGAAAATATTCTGTTGATGTTTTCATCATGTTTCTATTGGTGAAAGATTGTTTTTAGAGTTGAAAGTACTGGTAAATAGTGGTGCGTTACATTGACAATAACGCACCTTGCTAATCGAATTATTCAATCTCAAATTGTTCTAGCTAGTCTGAATTTTTTCAATCATATCTTGTGCTTTTTTCGCCAATTCTGGTTTTCCTTGCGCTTTAAAAAGGCTAATTGCCTGATTTAAATCTAAAATTGCTGCTTCTTTATCGCGTAATTGATATCGACTAGCAGCCCGGAAAAAATAAGCATGAGCAAATTTAGCATCAAGCGCAATTACTTGGTCAAAATCTGACTTTGCTGCCTCATATTTATCCGTAGATAAATATGCAATTCCTCTACCAAAATAAGCGTAAGTAGCACTCTCATTATTACGTTCAGTCTGTAGAACTTTGTTAAATGCTTCAATTGCTCCTTTATAATCATTTTTATTTAAGAGGTCATAACCCTGCGATAATTGAGTTTCAACGCTGGAACTATTGCCACTTGTGTTAGCTGGTTTTAGTTGGGAATCTCGAATCTGTGGTTTTTCTTGCAACGGTGAAACTTGTGCTGCCAATTGATTTGGATTTTGGAAGTTTTGAGCATCCGCTTTAGCACTATAAAAACTTGCTCCCAATACAACCAAAGTAACTGCTAATTTTAACCCTTTCATTGTCATGTCTCCTGTGTGTTTACAAATTGGTTACTGTTTCAAGATGATGTATTTCTGAGAGTTGAGAGGATATGCAAAAATGTTCCATATTTGCTTGTCCTTACTCCCTTGAAATGAGCTTGATTCATTAGCCAGAAGCTAGTAACCCCTGGCAATTAAAAGCAGAGAAAACAATCAACATCTCAATCAAAAACAAGTTTTAAGCTGTATGAATTTCTTTCAATACATTTAATGCTAGTTCCGCAGCTTCAGAATCTCGTTGTTTTTGATAAAGTTCCGCAGCTTTTTGTAAATCAGATTTTGCTTCATCTGTTTGAGCTAAATTCGCTTTAGCGATACCTCTCCAAAAATAAGCGTGAGCAAATTCAGGTTTTCTTTTGATAGTTTGCTCAAAATCTGCGATTGACTCACGATATTTTTCCAGTTGAATGCGAGCCAACCCTCTGCCAAAGTAAGGATAAGCGGGACTAGGGTCAATACGTATCGCTTGCTCAAAATCTGCAATTGCTGTTTCATATTGTCCTAAATGGCTGTAAGCAAATCCTCGAAAGAAGTAAGCGGCAAAGTTATTTTTGTCAAGTTTTAAGACTGCATTAGAACCTTCAAGTCCTTTTTGAAAATTTCCTTTATCTAAATCTTCCGAGATTTGAGTTAATAAAGCATCTACATTATTACCATTACGAGCTTTGGGAGAAGAATTGAGCTTGGATAGTGTTTGGATTTTAGGTAGTTTTGATTGGGGTTTTAATTTAGTATTTGCCTGTGTCACATACGATGCATTAGAATCGCTTAGGCTACCCGCAAAAGTTTGGGGAGTAAAAAGGATTGTTGCGACAACTGCGATTAGTGCTGCTAATTTTAAGTTTTTCATTTTGTCTACTCCTTGATATTTGTTGATGTTGGATTGATCTTAGATGAATGAAGTTTTACTAAGATAAATGCACCCGTTGAAATTATGTTTTGCTCGCTTACAGGGATATGTATTTCTAGAGGAAAAGAGGATATGCCAAAATGTATCTCTCTTTAACCAAAACTTTTAAAACCGATAACCTACACCAGTTTTCCAAAGTGTTCCTCCCCCATTGGCGAAATAAGTTGCATCAGCATACAGCACGACATCTTTGCTAACTGCACCTTCTGCACCACCTTGCAATACTGCTCCTGTACCGAAGGAAGCTGAGGAAGTGCTATCGTTTACAGTCAGCGCAGAACCACCAACTCCTGCATAAATATTTACGTCTTTTGCCACACCGATGTCATAAGTAACTGTAGGTATCACTAGAGTTGCACAGACATCACTTTCACAAGCACCTGTTGCAGTAGCACGGATAGAAATTGGTGAATTTTTAAAGTCAATACGTCCTGTCACCGCAGGTAGAACACCACTTCCATCTCCGTTAATTCCCACTCCGATATAGCTTCCATCCATTCCAGTTGCAGCACTTGCTGATTGAGTTGAAAATAAAATTGGAATGCAAGCGATCGCAGAAGCAGCAAAAACAGTAGCTAGAGATTTGAAAGCCTTCATTGTTGTATACTCCTTAATATTTGGGATGAGAAAAGTTGTACGAAAACGAACGATTAAACCTGTTAAAATAGATGAATTACAGGTTAGTTCTGACTTGAGGTGATTCCTCTTTGTCCGCTCGTATTTATATATTTCTGAGCTTTGCGAGGATATGCCAAAATTTGAGATTTTTCTGAGGAAGTGCTTGCAAATTAGCTCATGAATTAGCTCAGAATTCTTATAAAATAAGGCTTTAAGCTATTTGATATTTTTTTGTAAATTTTCGAGAATATTTTTCTTTTATCAGAGTTTTTGTCTCTCCAGAAAACCTGGACTGAGAACACACATAAAAATACCCAGATAATTTATCTGAGTATCTTCTAAAAATATGATTGCTGCTTTATGAACACTTTCTACTTGTCGCACTCTGTTTTCATCTGTTGTAGAATGGCTTTGCGTGTTTTAAGTAACTCAGCAGAAGGTTTTTCTACGGAGTAAGCTTGCTGTAACGCATCAGCCCAGAGTTCTTGCTGTATAAAATAGTCAGCCTTTGTGAGTGCGATCGCTTCCCCATTGGCTCCTTTATATTGATTCTCTAGAGATTTTAATTCATTGGTAATGCGATCGCGTTGTTGTGTTTCCATGACTTGAAATGGAATATTTGCAGTCACCTGCATTTCTCCAGTTGTAGAATCTTTATTCCACACCACCCAAAAGTATTTTAAACCTGGTTGCAAGGATTCTCCTGTATAATTTATAAATTGCTGCCCTGGTGCGATTTTCTGAGTCCAAAGCTTTGTTTTTCTATCCTTATTCAAGCCTACTTCGAGAGGGTTTCCTTGCCAAAGAAATAAAGGACGGTTATTCCAAACAACTCTAGTTTTATCCATAGGAGCATCTGGGGATATCATACAAACAGAATTTGGTGTAGATGAACCAGGATCACGACCAACAGCTTTACGTGGTTTAACAGGGGGTTTTGGTTTCGATAAAGGTAAGAAAATATTAACCCAAGAAAGAGTAGGGTTAGTTTTTTTTGTTTCCGCTTTTGAATTCAGGTTAGGCAATAAAGGCAAACAAGTAATATTTATCGTCAAAAGTAATAAGCAAGGCTTGACATAATTGAAATTATTCATCAACTTTTTTCCTTAAAAATGCTGGCATTACGTATAACCAAATCGTCAGCGATGGTAAAAACCAAGGTAAAATCACCGCGATTGATGAAAGATAAATTTGCAAACTGACCACACCATAAACTACTGTCAATGCACCGGAAACTAATAAAATTTGTAACTTGATATGTGGATTAATTTGTATTATAAAATATAAAGTTTTACCAAGCAAAATAGCTATTAAAATCATCCACAAATCTGGGATAGGTACAACCATCCTGTTATTTAACAAGTGATGTACTTTATAAGCATGAATTTCACCACCAGTCAATACCTCATTGCTATTTTCCGGATTTTCTAAGCGTCGCCATAATTCTATCGCAGGAGGTAAATTAAAGTTATCTTCTCCATCTTTCGACATTCCTGCTTCACCATATCCCCCTGGTGCAATGATGACTATTTGATTTTCGAGATTAGATATAGCTGGATTTTTGTTGCTATTTTCTAACAATTGCCAAGCAGGAATAGTGCGATATACCTGATTTGGAGGCACAGAAAAATCAACTATTGGATGTAACCACATTTGACTAAAATAATAGCTAAATTTTGTGATTGGCTGTAAATGAATTCGCGGTGATGTAAAGCTAGTAATATGCTTAAGATTATTTTCCTTCAGAAACTGTTCAATCTGCTGACTGAAGTTTGTTTTACTATTTAATTGAGGTTGGGGTGGTTGTAGTGCTTGCGTATCTGCAACTGTAATCACTCCTTGTTGTTTTTTATTTGTTGTAATAGCTGTTTGTGGTTCTAGCTTCTGTAACTGATACGATATTGCTAATAAATTAGAAAAGTATAATGGGGATTTATATTTATCTGCTAGGGATAAAAGTTGCATATAACCTGGTATAACCTCAATTTCCCCTCGCAAAGTCCAATTAGGACTAGCAATTTCAGGTAAAACTTTCAGCCTTTCTCCAGTTCCAGCATTAGTTTCTGCCAAAACAAACCATGTTGACTGAGATGAATTCACTCCACTTTGAAGAGATTTCGCTAATACTCTATCATTCTCTCCCTGGTATCGATCCAATAAATAATCAATGCCGATTACCCTAGCACCTTTTGCTCGCAATTTATCAATTATCCTGGCAAAATATTTTCTATCCATCTGTCTTGCATTGGACAGTTTTGAGTCTTTTGTTGCATCCCTAAGTGATTTTTCATCAATTTGTACCAATAAAACTGGAGGAGTTTCTTTTGCTTGAGTTTGTCCTGTTAATTGACGATAAATAGCTTGTACTCTTAAACGCTGTGCTAATAAATTATTCTGTATAGGCAACTGTGTAGTAATAATAAATAAAGCTGAAAGAGCAATAGTTTCAAGTCGAGATGGACTAAGTTTTCGTAAGTTTTCAATAAAACTGGGATTAAAGTGAAATAAGTTTGCCTCTGGATGGAGAAATAAAGAAGGAATAAGATATGCACTCGGATACGTCAAATTATCTTCTAATTTCAGATGCTGACAAGCTGATGTTAAGGCTTCTTGTACATCTTTATATTGAGCCAATATTTGTAGAAAATGTAGCAGAAAGTCAGAAGCAACTTTATTATGAACTGGTTCACGCATAATAGCTACTTGACTTAATCCTAAATCAATCAGTGTGTTAGCAATACTCAAACCATTACAAGAGTTAAATAAAGCAAATTGCAAACCTTTTTCTAAAGCTTGATTTAATAAAGGTATAATTTCACTAATTGATAAAGTTGTGTTAGGGGCAATTGAAATTTCTCCACCTGTCAAAGTTGTTTCATTGCTATGTCCAGCGAATAATAAAATATCCCATCCCAATTCTGATGTAATAGCTTCTTTTAGTTCAGCTTTGAGTTCATCAATATTTTTTCCTGGTTGCCATCCGACAAATTTAATTTCAACAATGCGTTTAAGTTTTTGAATCGCTTTCTTTTCAGCTTCAAAATTTAAGCCTGTATCATCACCTAAAATTACTAAAACTCTAGATTTACCGTGACGGGTATGATTTTGTTTGGCTACTGATTTATGGATATTGATAGGACTGCGAACAATATTAATTTTGCCAAAAGAAAAAGCTAATTCTGTACAAATCTCCCAACTTTCCCAAGGTAAGCGTGCTAATTCTAAAGCATCACAAGTCAGAAAAAGATTAATATTTGCCGATTGGGAATTCGCAGATAATAATGATACTTGAGTTATTGCTGACCTAATTTCATATAGTTCGCTACTACGCAGCCAACTATGAAATTCAGATAGAAATTTTGCCTCTGCTTGTACTAATTTTGCGTGCCAATCAAGAGTTGGTGTTTGAAGAGTGCCGGAATTTTCTACCCTCCCTCGTAAAGATGTTTTGTAAAAACTTAGATAGGTGCGTTGCCATTCTTGATAGAGAAATGTCAAGCTTTCAGGATAGGGAATTTTGGCACTGAGACGTTGTGCGGTTCCCCAAGTTAATTCAAATAAGCAAACCTGTTCGATGCGTTGTACTTTGAGATGAAAGTTAGTCATTTGTGATTTGTGGTTTATTATTTGTTAGTTGGTAGAGATGCAATTAATCGCATCTCTATTAATTTTTAAAGTCCATTGCCAATTAAAATAAATGGTGCCCAGTAGTAAGGATGTGAATAGCCGCTTTGATACTTTTCATTTCTTGAAGAGGTGCCGGGTGATATATTCACTGTAATACCACGTTGTTCGGAGTTTCTGCTGGAGTTATTCCCGTCTAGTAAGCTCAGTTGCGCTTGACGTAATGCTTCAGATTTCGTCATTTTCCCTGTGGCGAGGTTTTTGTAAAATAGTTGCATTAGTTGAGATGTGCTAGGGTCATCAACTTTCCACAGAGATGCCATAACTGCTTTAGCTTTATCTCTTAAGAAATAAGAACTAATACCTTGAATTTCTACACCATTTTGATCTGAACCACCAAGCGCTGTTTCGCAAGCAGACAACACCACAAGATGAACATCACGTAAATTTTGTAAAAATTGAATTTTTTCGATTGGGTACTCCGCACCTGTTCCCAGAAGAATATAAGATTTTGTAGGGTCTTTAGGTTTGAAAAGAGCGTGGGTGGCAATATGTAAAATGTTTCGTCCCTTGAGGTTATTTTCTAGTGCATCTAGATTAAAATCTTTATCAACCAACTTATCACCAGGGTATATTCCTTTCGTGTCGTTAGGTTTTGATTTGATAATGGAGTCTAACTCTATGAGTACATTTTTTAGAGCAGGAAATATGCCATCCGGTGTTTTAGCTTCTTGTGATAAGCCTAAACCTAAAATCTGTGTTTTGTTCACTTCCGAAGGTAGTGTGTCTTTAAAATTTGTTACACCCACATTCAGAATAGATGTGATGGTGTAATTATCTAGCAAATATTTTTCCCCATCAAAAAGCGCCCCCATTGGAATATAATTAATAGCAAGGTCTGGCACAAACACTAAATGTTTGATTTTATTTGCTTTCAGTTCTGCCTCTACAGGTTGAATGAGACAATCATATAGTTTCTTACCTGTTGCTTTTACCTGTTTGATATCACTAGATGAATTTTGTAATAATTTGCGAAAATCAGTAACATCTTTGGTTAGTTCACTTTCACCCATTTTGCAAACTTTACTACCAAAAACGCCACCTTTTGATGCCCAAAGTATTCGGATTTTATCCTTAAGTACTAAGGGATAAATTAAGACTGTATCTGTTTGCTCATCTACTATTTTTGAAGCCCCAGCAATTAAATCAGAAGTACGGTCATATACCTTATCAATACCGGATTTATCAACTTCAGAATTTTGAATATTTTTTACTAGTTGATTGAATTCCTCCGTTAGTTGCCTATACTGATTTTTTAAGCTACTTAATTGAGAACATTTATTTTTGCATTCAGCTAGTTGCTTGCCAAATGCGATTAAAGTTCCATGCTTATTAATAATTTGCTTTTCTGCACTACTTAATTCTACATCTGTGACTTTTGCAGTACTTCTCGTTTGACGGGTAAAATCATTGATATTTTGAAGTGCCAAAAGTTCAAGTATTTGTTGTGCTTCCGCGTTTCGTCCTTGAGAGGATAATAAATCTGCTAGTTGACGATAAATATCAGAGGTTTTGACTTTACCAAAATCAACGGTTGCTTGTAAGAATGAAGCTTGTAATTCTGGCGTTAATAATTTAATACCACTCCGCACTTCTTCAATACGATTGATAGCTTCTTTGTAATAACTAATGGCAAGTTTAGGTTGATTTAAATCAGCATAAGCACGACCTAAACCAGCATAAATTCCCGAATTAGCACCTACAGCTTTCCCTTTAACTTTAATTGCTAATGCTTGATTATATGTTTGGATAGCTTCTTGCTTTTTACCAAACTTACGCTGCAAATCTCCTATAAATGTGAGTACATACTTTTCAAAGCCAGGATTTTTTGACTTTCTAGCAAGTTCTAAACTAGCTTGGGCTGCTGCCATTGCTTTTGGCTCGTTATTTAGCTCACCATAGCCCAGACCAAGTACAATATTTCCTATAATTTCTACTGTAATTTCTTTGGTTTTGGGTAAAATAGCTAAACCTCGATTCGCATATTCAATGATTTTTTGTGGTTGGTCTTTACCGAAATAGCTATAGGCAATAATGAATAAACTTATACCCTCCCTTTGAGGATTTTTTATTTTCTGAGATAGGGTAAGTGATTGTTGTAAATATTCAGTGCTTTGTTGTTCATCTCCTAAAGTTTTATAGAATAGCCCAATTTCTATAAGACTTGACCATTCAGAGTATGGGTCAATATTTTGTTTAGCAACTGACAATGCCTCCTGAAATAATTCCAGAGTTTTCTTATAATTGCCTTGCTTAGTATAAATCTGCCTTTGAATATCTAAAGCATCTATTTTAATCCTAAAGTTTTTAGTTTTTTCAGCTATCAGGAAAACCTGCTGTGAATACTCCAAAGCTTGCTGATAGTCTCCCTTTCCTATGGAAGCTGCACTAAGTTTTTTTAATGCTTCTACCTCCAATTCAATATTATTAATTTCCTTGGCAATTTTTAAAGATTGCTGGGTAAGTTCAATTGCTCTTTGGAATTCTTGGTTATTCTGATATACATCACCTAATGCAATCAATGCGCTAGCCTCAAACTCAGGTTTTTTTAAAGTTTTTGCAAAGTTTAAACGTTGTTGAGCATATTCAAAAGCTTTATCATATTTCCCTATATTCGTGTAGACTAAACTCAAAAAACCCAAAGCAGACAGCTTTTGATAATAAGCATGAGATTGAGAATACTTCGGTAGTTTTTGGATATCAATTTCATTCGATTTGCTTAAAGCTTGTTGTGAAAACTGAATACTTTTATCAAAATCTCCCAAAACACCATAGGTAGTGGCAAGGCTTAATAAAGCCTGTGCTTCAAAAGTTGGATCTTTGAGTTGTTTAGCAATTTCTAATTCTCTCTGACCTAATTCAATAACCTTGCTAATATCTCCTTGGTCTTTATAAACATCGGGGAGAAAAGATAAAGCATATTTCTCAGCATCTAAATTTTCAGACTGTCTAGCAATATTCAAACCTTGTTGAATAAATTTTTCTGCTTTTTCTAATTCCCTTAATTGAAGATGATAATTACCTATGAGTGAGTAGGATTGACTTTGGATTTGTAATATTTCTTTTTCTGCTGTGGAATTATTTAGTTCTCTTGCAAGTTTTAAAGTATCTGGAACTAATTTGAGAGCTTCATTAGCTTGAATTATTACAGGAGAATAATCTTTTTTAAGCGTGAGATCACTAGCACTTCCAAAATAGATGCTCATGATTTGCATGAGAATTTCTAATTGTGCAGAGCGATTATTTGGTGTTTCTCTTTGGAGAGCTAATGCTTGCTGAGAAAATTCAATTGCTTTATCATATTTTTTCTGTAAACTGTAAATCAGTCCAATCCCGGTAAGAGCTTGAAATTCTAATACTTTATTCTTTATTTCCCTAGCGCTTATTAATGACTTTTGTAAATTTTCTATTGCCAAGTCATATTTACCTTGCTGAATATAGGAAACTCCAATAAGCGCAAGTATTCTGGCTTCTTGTTCGGTATTTTTGTTTGCTAATGGTAAAGCCTGTTGATAAAACTCTAAAGTCTTCTCATATTTCTCTTGTTTTGTATAACTATCTCCTAAAGATATAAGAATCCTAGATTCAAGAGATTTATCTTTTACCTGACGAGCTATAGGTAAAGCTTGTTGATAAGCTTCAATAGCTCGATCATATTTTTGTTGATTAAAATAAGTATTTCCTATATTATTAAAAATACTAGCTTCAAAATCACGTATTCCTGCTTCTTGAATGAGCGGTAATGATTGTTGTAAAAATTTCAATGCATTGTCATATTCTTTTTTATTCAAATAAATCAATCCTATCTGCTGTAAACTCCTACCTTCCCAAGCGCGATTTCCGATTTCACGATTCACAGCTAAAGCTTTATTATACCAATCTAAAGCATTGGGATAATTATCTATATTGCTGTAAGCTCCTGCTATCCTAAATAGAGTCAATCCCTCTTGGTATTTATCCCCTAATTCTTTATGCATCGCCAGTGCTTGTTGTAAAAGTTTCAAGCCTTTATCTTGTTGTTTCAAGAAAGTATAAGTTAAACCCATTCGACTGAGAGTAACAGCTTCTCCTGCTTTATCTTTAACCTCACGACGAATTTCTAAAGCTTGCTGTAAAGTTTTTAAGGCTTCCTCATCTTTATCTAAAGCAAGGTAAGCCCCACCGATGTTATCTAGGGTTTCTCCCTCTCCAGCGCGGTCTTTAATTTCTCTACGAATCGTCAATGCTTGCTGTAAAACTTCTAATGCTTTTTCCGGTTGAACCAAGTTGTAAACTTGTCCTATATTATTGAGGGTTTGCCCAATACCTGCCTTATCCCCCAATTGCTGCCTAATCTCCAACACCCGTTGATAAGTCTGCAATGCTTTGGGATATTCCCCACGACGAAACTGCTGCACACCCTCTTGAAACAACTTATCAGCTTCCGCTTTCCCATCTGAACTTGCCGCAGTTTGTGCCAAAGTATGCTTGACTACCACATCATTTGCTGCCAAACCAACACCACAAGTCAGTGAAAACACTAAAGTAGCTAAAGCAAAACTCTTCAAATGGTTAGACATTGGTTACTCCTCTTTTATCCCTACAGTCAATCGCTTGTTCAATCTCTTGTATTTCTGAGGGCAAACCAGGTTATGCCAAAATTGATGCAAAACTCAAAAATAAACCTCAGCATAGTTACGATACCTTGAGGCGACATACTGTACAAACACTGACAGCTATGTGCAATGTAAAGATATTGTGAAGAAAAGCCAAAAAAGTTTCTGGTATTCCCTGCATCACAACATGAATGCCCTTTGCTATTCTATAGATGTAAACCACTTTTGTGATTTATTGGTTGACACTTATGGCAGGAAGAAAGAAACTAGACCGCACAAATCTCCACGCACGAGTCGCCCAAGGGACAGGAGATAAGCTAAAAGAAATCGCCCAAAATTTAGGCTATGTCTATGATGACGAAGGCTCTACCGGACAACTATTGGATGCGATCGCCAATGGAGAGATTATCTTAATCCTCAGCAATAAATCATCTGTAATATCTAAAAATAGTTAAATTTAGTCATTAAAACTGGTGTAAAAGAAAATTAAAATAAATTTGGGGACAATTGTGTCCCCATTTACCGAATTAAGGAGGTGATTTATTGAATCAAAATGGTAACGGTCATCGAGGTTTTTGGAATCCAGTTAAAATCTTTATCCGCACTCTTCTGAGACTTTGGGAGAAGGAAGATAAAGTATCTGGTGAAAGATACCTCGTAGACTCAGAAGTCGTTAATAGCGACCTGGATGATGTGGCTGATGAACCACAACAACGGTCACAAAATGACGACAACTAGTTAACTAGTAAAAATGATAGCCCCTAACCTAACCTGGGGGCTATCTTCCTTAATAATCTTACACTTGTTATTAAATATCGGCGATTAAGTATGTCAGACTCCAGTACAACAATTGTACGTCCGGTTTACTATCGAATTATTCAACGTCGCGGTAATGGTTGGGCTTTTAAGGAGGGTGAACCATTTATAAACCTGTTTAATGCACCTTTACTTTCCCAAGAAGATATATTTGCCGCTTTTGATACTTCGATGAAAAAAGTTGCGATCGCCCTTTTCCGAATTAACGGAGGGAAGCAGGGTTACTACATTGCAAATATATTGGATAAACAATACTACTATTGCGGTACTCAGTGGGAAGATGTGAAAATCAAACTCAAGGAATTGGGGATTGGTAGAGATGACCCAATTTAGAATAAAGGTTAGAGAATGAAGGTAGATTCGGAAATCAGAATATATTCAAGATATTGGGTTTCAATGGAGACTATCAATGCACCAAATTAATTTACAAGAAGCAGAAACTCGATTAGCAGAACTAATTGAAGAAGTAGCATCTGGAGAGGAAGTTATCATCACACGCAGTGACGGTTCAGCTTTTAAGATTGTACCAATTACTGCTAGCGCACCGCGTCCAAAATTTGGTAGTGCCAAAGGATTAGTAAAAATTGCCGATGATTTTGACGAACCACTACCAGACTTTGAGGATTATGCACCATGAGATTGTTGCTTGATACCCATGCATTTCTGTGGTTTATCGAAGGGAATCTCCGCTTCCACTCTCAACTAAGCAAGACTCTCAAACCAAGCTTCTAAATCCCCAATATCAGAGAAATCTAACAGCGCTTCACCCAAATTTTCTAACTCAGGGGTTGACAAATTCTCAATTCTACCCTTTAGCTGTGAACTGATTTCCCCAAAACGACGGTTAATTTGCCGCATTAGCAATTTTAACTCTCCCTGCTTTTCTCCTTGTTCGAGTCCTTGTCGCATCCAACTAGTAACAATTTGCATAACTTCCTCCTGCTCTCTTGCTTCAATGTTAGCAAGTTGTTCTTGAAACACGACTTCTTCTTGGGAGTTCAATTCGAGATAGGTATCAATAAAACCAGAAATTAACTGTACTTGTGCGGGGTTGAGTTGAAGAGTTGTTAACAATTGTAATGATGTCAGTTTAACTTGGGGACGTTCGCTTGTACTCATCCGCATTTTTGCCATTAAAGCGCTAGCGACAGGATTTCGCTGATTCACAAAATCTTGCCAATGCAGTTGATTTAGCTGGATAACATCATAATTAAACTCTAATATTACTTTCTTTGCTAACTGAATACGGTAGGAATTTGGTTCAAGTGTTTTGGGGCTATCGTGGGAATAAATAACAATCGGGTAAATGGGAAGCGCGTATTTTTCGTGCAAACGAGCAAAATAGGTAAACATCCGTTGATTAAACCCAGTTTGGGAATAGGACTGGTGTTCAGTGTGAATGATAAATAAAGTATCTTGGCTTTTAAATGACACTTGCACAAGAACATCAAGAATTTTCCTTTCCCCCTCAGTCACATCGGTAATTACTTCCAAAGGTAAAAACCGTACTGAGTCACGCTCCCACTCAGCACTAATATCAGGGAAAAATAACTCGATAAACTCCGGGAAAAAGTTAGATAGGAGTTCTTTAAACAGGCGATCGTGGTCTATCATCTCAGCATCTTATCGAATTTCCTCAGCCAAAGTATAGACCTAGCAAAAAATTATCAACCTTCCCTACCTCCCCAAATCAAACGCAAACGGTGGTAAAGTCACCTCAACTCCATCCATCAAACTCACACTCACCAGAAACTTCTCATCCCAATTACCCACCACACGGGTAAAGATGTAAGAATCTTCACTTTCCACATTTAATCCCAACTCATCTAAAATACCCGTTTGGTCGCTGACCCTAAGTTTAATATTAGAAGGTAAACTACTTAAAGCAGGTGCGCCTAAAATTAATAATAAACTCCACTCCGGATGCTGAGATTCTGCTACCAAATGCCAAGTTACCGCATACATCCGCAGAGGAATCCCAGCTAATAATATATCCTGATACGCACCCCTTGCTTGTATGGGAATTTCCAAACCTCTCTGTCGTAGTTGAGTAACAATTACCTCAAATTCTTCCTCTGGACTACGTATTGGACGCATTGCGGAAGAAAAAGCAAAACTTGGTAACAACACCCAAGAAAGTCCCTGTGCTAAATCATCCAACTCATCCCACAACCAACGTCCAGCATTGAGAGCAGGTTGCGTAATTAATTTAATTAAATCTTGTAGAGAGGCAAAATTACCCGAAGATTCTGGCTTTGCGCTACCCATCTCTACATTCTCTGTCTCTCTATTTTGTTTCTGTAAGGTGTAAAGCCAATTCAGCAACTCCGGATTAGTAAAAACAACAGAAGCTTGTTCCCAAGTTAAAACTTCAGATAATTCCCGTCTCGGTGATTGTAACTGAGGTAATAATTCAACCAATTGATTTTGTATATTTGCTAAAATCGCATTGCGATTTGTAGGAATTGCAGGTAAAGATATTGCTGATGGTTCCAAACACCGCAAATATAGCAATAAACGGTCTGGATTATCATCAAAACTGGATATTGGTAGTTGATAATTCCAATCCGACTGTAAAGACGTTATCTGTAAACTCTCTTGCAATTCCTGATAGGACAAAAAAGCATAAACATTTGCTGCTTCTTGTTCTTCCAACACCTCCACTAAAACATAAAAGTGGGGAATAAACTCTGGTAAATCGACAACGACTCTCGGTAAACTTACCATTTCATCACTCAGACTACCAGTAGTAATTAAACAAACTTTAAATTCCCCAACTTGTAAATTAGCAACGCTGTTAATAAAATTTACCAAAGCTGGCTGTAAAATCGTACATTTTTCTCGATTAATAGTTACCGATTCTGCTCTTGATTCTAACCATTGCTCAAAAGCCAATAAACCTAAAGAATTAAGATAGGCTTGCCATTGCTTGGATTCATCAAGGATTTGATTGCTAATTTCTGCGGCTTGGTCAATATCATCAGGTGAGATAATAACTGCTGAAGTTGATAAAGCATCAAAATCAAGGTAAGACATGGGAAGAATATTACTTAATAAAATTTTCATAAATTAATTTTAATTTGTTTTTCTAGTTTGGAGATATTCACATAAACGTTCGGCGAAAATATCGGCTTTTAAATGACTTTTAATCGTTCGAGATTGAGTTTCGGAATTTTCGATCATCTGGCTAATTTCTTCAAAAAGTACAACTGTCAATTTCTCATCTAGGTTTTTCAAAGCTTGTATATCAGCATATACTTTGGCTTTTTCTTTCACAGAATCCTTTAAAATCACCAACATTTCCTGTTGCACATCAGTCCGAAGTTCTTTTAATTTTAATAACTTCGTTACTGCATCTTGCGCTCTCATACCCAGAAATTCAGCAATTTCCTTCATGGCTAATTTTTGACATTGAGATAGTTCGAGAGCAGTCAAAAACATCTGTACTTTATCGCTCCTTTTACGTTCTAATTGTCTGATTCTCGATTCTGTAACTTTAGCTAAAGCTTGCTGCAAGCCAATCTGAAATTGATGGCGATAAAACTGCAAAAATTCTGCTTGTTCGTCGTTTTGTTCTAAAATGTTATTAGTATCCGGTGCAGGAATTTGCTCTATTAAAGCATTATAATTGTCTCCATGCACAGCGTCTAGAGAATTGGCTGGCAAAGAACCACCCCGAACATGAATTCGGTATTCACGCAATTGAGTAGCCAATTTTTTCAGCATTTTTCTCACAGTTACATCGTCAACTAAACGACCAGTATCAGTTTTGACAAGTTGGGCAATATCTTGTAATTGTTGCGTAGTAGGTTCAGTACATTTACTCCTAACTTTTCTTCTAATTTGTTGCAGTCTTTGAAGGCGATAAACAACATGGTAACTTTGTAAAAGACATTGGGCTTCTTGAATTGCTGAATCACTAAAAGAGTGAAATTCCTTGAAAATACGCTCTAATTGTTTAGGTTGAGTATCATTTAAAATTGCCCAATCGCTAATTAAATAAACACCGCACTCCAACAGAAATCTATTCAATTCAGAATGTTGTTTTACCTTCATCATCGCCCAAGTAGCCAGACTACTTTGCTGTGAATCGAAACTCTGGAGTATTTGCCGAGAGAAACATTCATAAGAACCTGCTGGGGATAATTTACCATCATCATCCAGGACATAAGGGAACAAATCGCTGCAACTAAAATTATGGTTTTTACCAAATTTACTTTGTAATTGCATACACCCTTGCTCTAAAATCCAAGACAGAAAGCAAAGCAAACAACGTTCCGCCAGCAAAGCAGTTTCAAAAGAACTATGGCGATACAAATGTAGCAATTGACGCTGGATGTCCCCATCTGGTACATCTTCATCTGGTGTCAACCGATCAAACACTTGGGCGTAAAACAACTTAGCAGCAGGTATTTCTTGAATTTTCCGGTTCCCTCCCGCATCAATTCTCACCAATGTCCAATATCTTGAAGCATCGCCCATAAGTATTTTTATTTATTGGTTATTGTTAATTTTCACATTGCCAATGCTCCTCAACGCAAGTGCAGCCATTTTTCGAGATTTCATACTGAGTACCTGATTTCACAATTATCCTGACCCTTCACCTTTTAGTATTTCTGAGAAAATTGACCTTATGCAATTTTGCTTTTCGCTAGTCTCTGATTTTTCTCAAAAAAGGCATCAGCACCACAGAGTGGGCAATTTGTTGTCTAACAAACTCGTAGAAAATGGGAAATACTGATTGTTCTCCAGCTGACATCTCTACAATGTCGTCGGAATGCATGGCATCAACAGGTTAGCAAATGCCGGGTGAGGTATAATTTTACTCTAATAACGTCCTCCCAAACTGTAAGCACAAATGGACTGTGCGCTTTGCTAAGAAAGACTAAAATATGGTCAACCTAGAAGCTGAAAATCGCAAACAATTAATAACTCTCCTAAAAGATTTACCAGAACTGGCTACAGAGCGATCGCTCATACTAAAATTTAGACACTAGCATTTATCGTCAAAGCTAATAGGGGCGATTCTGAGCATTTCCCCACAATGGCAGTTCAATTACACCTCGGTCAGTGGTTGCTGCTGTCGCCTAATTGTATTCAAGTAGAGACGCTTATGCAATTGCTCATTCCAATCCCTGGCTTTTGGTTTGAGCCTGGTGGTTTGTCGCAAAAGCTGCTTGATAAGTCTTGCCGTTTCGTTTCCTTTCTCGTCATTATCGTAAGCAGCAACCACCGTTGGTATCTTTCTCAAAAACTCCACTGGCACGCTTCGAGTGCTATCAACTGCAAGGTACAGGGTTTTATGGCATTGCGGCTGTTCTAGCACAGATGCAGACAAAGCATCTATGGGGGATTTGGTTAACACCGCTCTTTGAATCGGATCGTCACTCTTTCCACCGCTTCGCACGTAGAACCAACCAGCGTTCCGCTTAGTGCCTTTCTCTAAACCCATGAAGGTGTTATCCTTACCCATTGTTCCTCTCAAGAAAGCTCCCGTCACATCCCCATCCAGAGAGCGCATGATGAACACCGCATTTTGTTTAGAGTCAGCGTAAATTAATCCGCGTTTGTGCAAAGTCTGCACTAAATTTTCAGGAAGTTTGCATTCCCTCGTTAGGTAGTGTTGCACTGCCTGCCACCCTTTCTCATCTGGCACTGGGGGCGTAAATTTTGGAACTGGCTCTACAATCGCTAAATGCTTGGCTTGATTGAGTGTATGAAGAGTTACAGCGCTTATCATCCCCGATTCTCCAAAGCGATCGCGTAGCCATACCACAGCTTGTCGGAAGCTACAGTCCTCAACGTGCATCACCAAGTCAATTGCACTACCACCGCGTTGCTCACCTTCTAAGTCGTAAAACTTGGAGTCGGTAATGCTGATAATGTTACCGTGACCCTCCCAGTTATGCTTATTTTTGTAGTCTGGATCTAGTCCCAAGTTGTAAGCAACATCTTCTAGGGGCAAGTCTCGCAGCACTTGTAATTCTTCCTTGTACTTAAAAACTTCTGCTTCTAATTCCAGTATGCGCTGCTCCAGCTTCTGCCTTTGGAGTTCAGATGCTCTCGCTTTTTGCTCCATGTCGTGATAACGTTGTAGTGCCGCAGCGCGATCTGAGAGTTGGTGGTTAATGATGTCGAGTGATGGTTGCAAAGTTTCCTTGACACGTTCTCGGTAAGCGATTGCGTTCTGGGTTTGTGTGGCAATCGGTAGAGTTTGTTCTAAGTCCAAGTTGAGGGATTGGCGATTAACTCTGGCGTAATATTCTTTGACCTCGGTATGTTTGGCAGTACTACCTTTAATGCCCCGTTCTATGCCCAATGGGGCAACAGCAGCTGCAAAACTGTCTTGAAGTTCAGATAGCCTTTTCCGGGTTCCACCAAATAGCGCCCGACAGTTGAGTTTGCCTCGTTCGTCCAGTGGCACCAGGTAGGCGTGAATGTGGGGAGTAACTTCATCTAAGTGTAACTCACAGCGAACAACGCGATCGCCCCAAGATTGTTTGAGCCATTTTGTCGTAAAGAAAGCAAAGTCGTCTAAACGCTTTTGGTTATAAGTTCCAGCGATGGATGGATCATCAGGGCGGAAGTATTCAGCACTAGCACTCAAGACAAATTCAACACCCAGTACAGCATTGGAGCGAATCTTCTGATTGCCAATTTTCGCTTTGAATATCGTCGCCAAATCTGGATCTGACTTCTCTCCAATTAGGCGTATGTTATGTACGTCTGGATCTGCATTGGGCGTATCCCGCTCCCTGGTGGTGTGTAGTTCACTAGAAGTCAGAGTTCCCCAATCCTTTATTTTCTGGATGCGACAAACCGTGTAAGCCATGAAATATGCTTAAGGCAATTCTTTCTATATCCAAGATGCTCGCTTATACTCCTGCAATGGCTCTATCTACGGTTAAATTTTGCGCTTGGTTTTGAGGTGGTTGGAAAGACGTATTAAGGAACGTGGATTTAATAAAGTGCAATACGAGAGGGAAGGTTACGGCTCTCTTTAAGGAACCCTAAACCAAGGGCGATCTGCGAAGCCCCTGTCTGCGACACGCTTGTGAGCGTTTCCACTCTTTTGCTATGCCGTAGGCTTTACGCGATGGCTTCTCTTCTCTACGAGAGGCTGCGCCAACGAGACGCTACGCGAACGCCCACCGTAGGCATCGCACTTTATTTTATTTACGTTTCTTTCGTTGCCTGATAATAAAATCGTTGAGCGTTAACGCTCCTAGCGCTTCCTTGTAAGTGCTGGTTTTGCACGAAGCGAACGAAACAATTTTAGCGGTAGCGATGCCCGTGAGGGCAAAAATTGTGGAGTGAGTCCACAAGCATACTTGTAAGTACCCAGAATCAGTATTGAAATAGAGCTACCAAGAGGCGCGTTTGCTCTTTTGGCGGTCTTAAATATAAGTTTATAGTACACTCTTCAGACATTAATGATGCATTAGTCGTGCGTAGGTAGAACGCAGATTGCGTAAAAATGCGGTGAAAATCAAGGGCTAAAAGCCAATTGTCGCAGATATTTTCAGGTCAATTGTTATTGACGCTCTATATACGCTTTATACAGGCAGTAGTCAGGAGCAATAGTTGAGGTGTATACGTACAGTAATAGAACTACCGACGCACTTGCAAAGCTGTTTTTTGTGAAATTTGCCGCAGGTAGTAAATAAATTTATACATTATGTTCACCGTAGAGAACCTCTAACTTTATTGTGAGGTGATTGAGTTTGTAGAGGAATTATCATCACAGAAATAGGTTGTAACGGTTGTAGGAATGCGATGAGGGATGTGATTAATGAGCCTTGACTTTACCAACATGAACAAAAACGACGATGAAGAAAATGCGAGGGATACGATGAGGGATGTGATAATGAGCCTTGACCCAGGCGAGAGTTTAACTAAAGTACTTTATCAGGTTGTCGGGGAACATAAGAGTAATTTATTAGCAATGCACCCGGAAGTAATAGTAGTTGCCAAGAGTTCTATTGAAAATTACATATCTGCGCGGTTGGGAAATCCCCGTCCTGAAGCAGAAGCTTATGGCACGTTGTCAGATGGCAAATGTTTTATAGTGGGAAATTTAGCACGGGAGTTCTTAGCGACTTCGAGTATGAAAGAACTCAAGTATGAACGTGCAGTATATAAGGTATTGGCGGCAATCGGAGTAGTGGCAGAAAAGAGCGATTTACCGAATCGGTTTGGTGTTGCTTTGGCTGTGTTATTGCCCTGGAATGAATATCCAGACCGCGAACGGTTTGAAAAATTGTTGTATGTTAGTTTAAAGAATTACACTTTTAGAGGTTTAAAGCTTCGAGTAAAGCTAGAACATTTTGAGTGCAAGCCAGAGGGTTCGGGACTAGCGATGGCAAGAATCGGGGAGAAGGGACTTGATTGGTTCAGGTCGCGACCAATTGTCACCCTAATGTTTGGACATCGGAATACAAGTGCGCTGGTATTTGACTCCGGCAAGCTCAGTCAGATACATAGCGGTACGACAGAGCTAGGTTTTCACGTATTGGTGGACTCTGTGATGCGACGCACTTCAGGGCAGAATACCGACAAGCTCACCAAAGCAATCTTTAGTTTGGGGAATGCTGCAAATGCTTTCGAGAGTCCGGTTCTCAGGAATTTAGTACGTGCCACTTCTGCCGAACAGCGAGAAGCTGAGATAACGCAGATAGCAAACGCCATTGCAGCTGCTCGTGAAGAATACTGGGTGCGGCTATGCGTTTGGTTATCCTCGCTGACTGTTTTTAGAGAATTAAATTGTGCAGATGCAATTATTGCGGGGGGAGGAGCGCATTACTTCAAGCGGGAGTTACAGAGTTGGTGTGACGAACGCATAGTTAGAACGTACTGGGGGGATGAATTAATGCAGCAAATGATGACAACGTTGTTTCGTGACCAAGATGGTGTTTCGGCTTTGGCATTTCGATTGGTAGATGGCTTCGGGTTATTTAAACATCTTCTCCAACTTTCAAAAGAAGCAGGGGTAGGAGTATGAGCAAACAGACTGCAAAGCGGCTGTCGTTCACTTTGAGGTACGACGTTTACGCAGATACGTTAGAGGCTGTCGTCCTGCGGTATTTGAGGGATAAGTCGGTGCGGGAATTTAAGACAGGGGTGATTGACACTTTAAGAATGTGTTGGCTGGCGATCGCGTTGAAAGAACTTCATGAATTGCCACCCGACCAATTAAAGCAATCTGCGTTGAATGCCATTGATTCGTTGGAGAAGCATATTGCTTACATCAGAGCAACGTTTAGTTTGGAGAGCGCAACGGGTAATGGTTTGGGTGGAGCGATCGCATCACCCACCAAAATGATGGTGGTTCATCCCTCTTTCTACGGAAGTGGGGAATCGACGAATGCTTATGGGGAATCGCACTTTTCGCCGTATAAGTCTGCAAAAAACAGTGCTGTAACTCCGGATGTAGATACCAATAACACTTCTACGGCTGCTGAAGATGCCCAAAAAGTGGTGTTGTACGGCGACATTGAAGAAATCTTTGAGTAAACCGCAACGTGCATAAAAGGAATAAAAAACATGGGACGTGCAAAAAAGACTGAAACATTGCTTGAAGAAACTAAAAACCCAGAAACTCCGCAAGAAGAAATTAAAAATCCAGAAACTCCGCAAGAAGAAATTAAAAACCCAGAAACACTGCAAAAAGAAACTAATTTCCCAGAAAAACCGGGGAAAGTGGAAGACAATTCCCAAAGGGCAGGTTTTACAGATGCCTCTACAGATGGGAAGGATACAGCCCGAACCAGCGATCGAGAGAATCAGGAGCCAGAATCCCAGAATGGACACAGTGTTATTCCTACATTAAGGATGCTTCCCGTTTCCATTACCGATCGCTTGCCAGAATCCCAGAATGGACACAGTGGTATTCCTACTTCGGAGTTGGATACCGACAACGTTGGTGGTAATCATGTCCCCAACCAACAGCCCAAAACTCCAACTAAAATTCACCTTATCGATGGGGAGAAGGGGGGGGTTGGTAAGTCGTTGTTTGCCAGAACTTTGATGCAGTATGCTATCGACAAGCAAATGAAGCTAACGCTGGTAGATGCCGATCGCACAAATGCCGATGTGAGTGAAGTATACTCGGATGGAGCCAAAACTGCCTCATTTAGTGAAAATGAGAAAAAATCTTATGATGCCGACCAGATTTTTAATTTGGCATTAACTCAATCGGTGGTTGTGAATCTGCCCGCACAGGTTTATCTCCTCGTCAACGAATGGATTTCACGCAACAGTGTTCTTGAAGTCGGTGTTCAATATGACATCCGCTTGGTTAAATGGTTCGTTTGTACTGGAGCATACGACAGTGTGAAGTTATTCATTGAGTCACTCGACAAGTTTAAGGATACTATTACTCATGTTTTGGTGAAGAACTACGCAATGTGTGATGAGTGGGAGCGGGTATTAGAAAAGCCAGAATTAAAAAGTGCGATCGCTAAGTATAAAGTCCAGGAAGTTGTCTTTCCTAAACTGTCGTTTCGAGAGCGGGATATCCTTTTAGAAGAAAAGCTGACGTTTGCTGCTGCAAAAAATTACACCCAGAAATTGGGGGTATTGGGAACTCAGCGGGTGCATTCATTCTTGAAACAGGCACATGGCGAGTTGGACAAAGTGGGGCTATTACCATGATGAAGAACAGCAAAAAATGAACACCAAGGCGTTGCAGCAGTGCGTGTTGACAAGGTGTTGTGCAGTTCTTAGAGGGAACCATAAAAATAAATCTCACTTTCGTCACATCTAGATCCGCACTTGCCTACGAATAATTTACAGCGATTTTCACCTAAATGAACCACATTATTTTTAGCAAATCGCAAAGGCAAGGCAGCGCGTTGCGGGGGTTCCCCCCGTTGTAGCGACTGCCGCGTAAAGGAAGAAATAAAGGAAGAAAAGTGTGGTCTAAATACATGAAAATTGCTGTAAAAACACGAAAGTGAGATTTATTTACGCTTATGTGCCTTAGAAAGCCAAATGTAGCTTTTTCACTTGTTGTGTTGGTCAACTATAAATAAGTTTTATGGAGCAAAGCGAAAAGTCAGTTTCTAAGAGTCGATTAGATGCTGCACTTGAGGGCTACGGCGATGAATTTAAGGGCAAAGTCTTGGACATTGTTCATAAAACTGGGTTACAACCTGATGACCCCTTATTCCTCGTCCTAGCTGCAACGGGCAGGTTGGAAGTGTTGCTAGAAGATGGTCCGGATACTTTAGAGCAGCTATTTAAGAATTGGAGTCGAGAACTTGCTCGTAACCTCGAGCTAGTCGAGTCAGCAACCGTAGAGCGTCAGAAGTTAGCGATCGCCAAAGCAGCTGGGGAATTAATTCGTAAAGCTCAGATTTCCGAAGGGCAAAGATTGCTTACTTCCCTAGTTCCTGCTGCTGGCTTACTTTTAGCGATACTGGGTGTCGGGTTCATCATGGGCATGAGCATTCCTCCCTGGTTGGCTGGTGGGTTCGATCCAACTGGACCACGTCACCTGACTTTAAGCCAAGCCGAAACATTGCGTTGGGCTGAGTCGGGGGAAGGGAAGTTTGCCCGTAATCTCATGCAATGGAATCGGGGGTATTTGGATAATAAATCGTGTGTTAAAGATGTGCAAAGGTTGAAAGTAGTGTTAAATTTGGACGGTCGGCAGGCTAAGTCGGGATTTTGTTTGGTGTGGGTAGTGCCTGCCGATAAGCGCGAGTTTGAGAAGTAAGAAACGTACTTGCGTCATGAGCTATCCCGTTGTCCTCTACCCAAAGCTGCTGGTTGACTTCATAGCAGATAATCCAATACCGCCAACTGTGGAACCAGGGGTAGGCGTGGTCAACGTGCGTTCGGGTAGCGTGCGCGTAGCGCAATCGCTACCCCTGGAAACTTCCAAAAAAATGATGGATGCTCGCACTGTTGAGCATCAAAATTCTTGGTTTTTCTATCCCTGTATTGTAATGGGATATGCCAGTTTGATGGTGTTAAACATTCTGGGGGTTTTTGGAGATTGGGGGTGGATGGTGTTAGGAGGTGGGGCAATTGGGAGTGGGTTCAAGCTTTATCAACTTTTGAAGGCAGATATAAATCGCTTTTTCTCAAATTCTTCAACTAAGAAGAGTGTTAGTGAACATCCAACTCACATCAAAGGTGAAAAATTATCTGTTCCCCAAGTCGTGAATCGTGAGGACTTAAAGCAAAGGCAGTTCCTACAACAACGACTAAAAAAGCTCAAACTCACTCTCCACAATCGAGTGAGAAAACCAGACGGTGTGAGTGATGCACCGATTGGCGCATCTGAGGCTGTATTTAAACAAGTTCTGGAGCGGCATTTTCCGGGGCGGGTACAAACTCAACTGAGGTTTCCGATAGACGGGACAGAATATTCTTATAGCATCGACTTTGCAATTTTATTTGATGAAATTGGGCTTGCTATTGATTGTGAAATTGACGAACCTTACGCTTATAATTCAAGAAAGCCGACTCACTGTGTAGACCAGCCCCAAGATTCTCAACGCAATTCTTTCTTTTTGGAGGGCAATTGGATGGTGATTCGGTTTGCGGAAGAACAGGTGGTGCGGTATCCAGAGTCTTGCTGTAAGCAGATTGCCACTGCCCTCGCATTGATTATAGGGGCAGAGCGGTATCAAAAGAACTTTCAGGATGTGCGTGCTGTCCCCCGAATGCAGCAATGGACGAAGCGGCAGGCGTCAAAGATGGCAAAGTCAAAATACCGTGAGCGGTATCTCGCAATTAATGGTTTTACTTAAAACGGAGTTATACCGGATTTCGGACACTGTTGGCGAATTCATGTAAACTGCAAATTCTGGTGTAGCGGCTACGATATTTTAAGGGTTTGAGCATAGCGATCGCAATTCGCCAACGGTGTCCGTATCTCCACAGGCATCCATGCGGCAAAGCCAAAACACAGCTTGACCCTAGGTAAAATTTTCTTGCTTCGTTTTATGGTTGGATCGAGGCTCTTTGCTTTAGTATAGGCGCTCGGTAAATGGCATATCAAGCGCTTTTGAATGAACAAACGGGTAAAGCCACAAAACAGCTGCATAAATCAATTTTGGTTTTACCTATATATTATGTAGAGAAGTAAAAGCTACGTTTAGACTCAAGTTTTTTCTACGATTATATTTTATTAACTTTGTCTAAGTAGGGCTTGCTGAAAATGAGGAGGTCTGGAATGACGTGGGATAACAACAGAACCAACTTTGAGCGCAATCTAGCAGTCGTCATCGGTATTGATCGCTATGACAGCAGAGGAATTCACGACTTGCAAACAGCTGTCAGTGATGCAAATGCCATTGCAAACTTGCTGCGAGATGAATATGGTTACAAAGACGAGTACATTGTCCGTCTGTTCTCCCCTAAAAATGACGAAGCGACGCTGAAGACGCTAAACCAGCCGTATCGTCCAGCTACACTTGAAGAACTCCGGATATTACTCACTGAAACCCTCCCAAATCAACTTAAACCAACTTCGGCAGACCGTTTGCTCTTTTACTTTGCAGGTCATGGAATTCCTCGCAACAGTCAGGATGGTCCCGCAGGCTATCTGGTTCCTCAGACGGCTGAACAGGGGAAGCCTGATTCTTTCTTGCCGATGCGCGAACTGCATGACGCACTGAGCAAGCTGGAGTGCCACCACCTGCTGATCATTTTGGACTGTTGCTTTGCAGGTACATTTCGCTGGGCAAGCAGCCGAAAATTAATGCCAATTCTACAGACAGTTCACAAGGAACACTACGATCGCTTCATCCGCTATCCGGCTTGGCAAGTTCTCACCTCTGCTGCTCACGATCAACAGGCATTGGATCTTTCTATAGACCAGCGTGGCAGTGTAAAGGAAGATAGCCTAAACGAAGATAGCCTAAACGAAGATAAAAAACACTCTCCTTTTGCGCTAGCGCTGATTGAAGGACTACGGGATAATAAAGCAGATATCATTCAAGATCAAGTCATTACTGCCCACGAACTTTATCTTTATATGGATGGGCGGGTTAACGAGTTATCTTGCGAACAGCAAACGCCTGGAATCTATCCTATGCGGTTGGAGTATGACAAGGGGGAATACATTTTCACCCGACCAGGCTTCAAGCGGGATGATTTAACACAAGCACCACCGCTTAATGAAGACAACAATCCCTATCGCGGACTCAAACCTTTTGAAGAAAAGCATTCACGCTTCTTCTTTGGGAGAAAGACCCTGGTTGAAGCGCTATCGCATCGCCTTGCCAATTCTCACCGTCCTCTCACTGTTGTTTTAGGTGCATCGGGTTCTGGCAAGTCAAGTCTGGTACAAGCTGGACTGCTGCCTTACCTCCGGGAAAAGCAGAAAAAAGAGCAGCCAGCGCAACGTTGGTACATCCTCGATCCCATGCGCCCCGGCAAATCTCCCTTTAGAGAGTTAGCTAGATCCTTTCTACCCGTTGCCAATAACAATCTGATTGCTCAATTGGATCAAGTCATTTTCTTGGATAAAACATTTGCTGAAATTCTTGATCCCAATAGCAAACAACAGCAAAAAGCTGCCAGTCCAAACCTAACTCGATCTGATATTCGAGAAGGAGGCTTAGGCGATAAAGCTTTTGATGTATATAAACTGGCAGAGTGTTGGAATAATGGTACCTCTGAAGCTAAATTGCTATTAATAGTAGACTATTTCAATCTGTTACAAAGCTTTTGTTACCAGCCCCAAGAGCAAGCACAACTCTCTAGCCTTCATAGTGAAATTAACAATATTCTTAATCAACTTACTCAAGAGCTTCAGAAAGAAGAGCCTCAATACTTCACTAATGTGATGGCAAGATGGAGTCAAGAGAATGCAAATACTAAGCTCTTGCTCGTCATTGACCAATTTGAAGAACTTATTACCATGAGCCAGGACAAGCGCGGGAGTGGAGAACAGAGTGATTCGCAGGAGCAGAATGAGCACAAGGAGCGGCAATGGTTTTTATCCCGGTTGAGGATAACCTTAGTCAAATATCCTCAGCAATTGCACATTGTGCTGACGTTACGTTCTGATTTTGAGCCTCGGTTCCTCAACTCAAAATTGAAGAATTACTGGAAGAGTGCTCGGTTTCCGGTACGGGCAATGAACTCAGATGAGTTGCGGGATGCAATTGAGGGACCGGCTCTGAAGCAGGCATTGTACTTTGAGCCACCGGAGTTAGTGGGCAAGTTGATTGATGAAGTGGGACAGATGCCGGGAGGATTGGCATTGCTCTCGTTTACGTTGAGCGAACTTTACATCAAATTGTACGAGCGTTGGACGAAGGATAATGCAACTGATCGCGCTTTGCGAATCGAAGACTATAAGGAACTCGGCGAAGTTGCAGGAGCGCTGACTAGTCGGGCAAAAGAAGAGTATGACAACCTTGTTAAAAAGTTTGGCAAAGCATCAGGTAAGGCATATCAAGCCACAATGCGACGGGTGATGCTGCGGATGGTGTCGATTGAAGGGGGAGGAGTTGCACGGCGACAGGTGCTGGCATCTGAGTTAGAGTATTCAGATCCAGAAGAAAACAAGCGTGTGGAGTATGTAATCGAGCAGCTTGTCAACGTTCGCCTATTGGTGAAAGGACATGAAGATAAAGCGCAATATGTGGAACCAGCCCATGATTTATTAATCCAAGGATGGGGTTTATTACAGGAATGGATCAAGGATGAACAAGAAAATTTAGTGCTTCAAAACCGTCTGACTGCACCTATCCTTGATTGGAGCAGCCAAAGCGATCCTATTAAACGCACTCACTATCTTTGGAAACAAGACCCTCGTATTGAATTGTTAGAAAAAAATGCTAAATCTGAAAATAGTTGGCTAAACAAATTAGAGTTAGACTTTCTTAACGCTTGTGTGCAGTACCGCGATCAGGAGGCAAGCAAAAGATTAGAACAACAGATTAAGTCTAACACTGAAACATCCCAAAAGCTCTTTAATGCAAACGATAGGCTCGATGCAATAGTTAAGATGATTGAAACCGGAAAACTTTTGCAGAAAGGTCCGAAAATTTCTGAGTATGAACACCTCACATTTATAATTATATTTAACCACTTATTGAGTGAATTAGGAGAGTTTAATAGCATTAATATTAGAGATGAAGTAAAAAACTTTAGTTGTAATCAAGAAAACCAAGTTATTGCTACTTTATCTGGTCGAGCTTATGACAAAATTAGCTTCTGGAATTGGTCTGGAATGCCAATAGATTTTAAAGAAGGTAAAGATAAGTTTTACGATTTAGCTTTTAGCCCAGATGGGAAAACTATTGTTACTGGCGGAAATGATGGAATAATTAAGTTCTATCGAAAAGAGGATAACGGCTGGCATTGTTTTTATAAAACTCAAGGTGATACAAAAAAACATAGCGGTGTAGTTAGTTGTGTAAACTTTAGCCCTGATGGAAATGTCTTGGTTTCTGTTGGGTCTGATAGAAAGATAAATTTTTGGGAACGGGAAGGTAAATTTATCAGGACGTTTATCACCCATGACCATAATGTTGGAAATGTAGCTTTTAGCCCAAAAGGTCAACTGATAGCTTTTGTGAGTCAGGACAGAAAAACCGGAAGGGGTTCTATTAAGATTTTGGAATATCAAGTTTACGAAGATAGAGAGAATGAAGCTGTTTTAAGTCAAGGTAATAGTCTCTTTGAATTTGAAGAATTTTATGCAGAACACGAAGGCGAAATTTCTGCAATTGACTTTAGCCCTGATGGCAAAACTTTAGTTTCAGCCGGTAAGGATGGGAAACTTTGCATCTGGCTCATCAATAGAGATTGCAGCAAAATTAGGAACAATGGGTTTACAGATGAAGAGGCAAGTATAAGCTCTGTTGCTTTCAGTCCTGATGGAAAGATAGTGGCATCATCTCATACCAATGGCATTATCAATCTTTGGGATACTTCAATCACCGAAGTTAGTCATCGGTTGCAAAAATTATATAAGTTAGCAGGGCATAAAGATGGGATCAATAGGATTAGCTTCGCATTAGATGGCTCCCAATTGCTTTCTAGCAGCAATGACGGAACAGTTAAGTTTTGGTCTTTTAAAGACAGATTTGCAGGACAGACGAGGGCTGAAGTTAAGAAAGTTAGTTTTAGCGCGGATAATCAAATTGTCACTACGGTAGATAGGAAGGGAAATTTAAAGTTTTGGAGTTCTACCGGAGAACTACTGAAAATATCTATTGATAATACAAGCGACATTTGTGATGTTCAATTAACCAGAGATAATGAAATTGTTGTGGTAGAGGCAAGAGATCGAGAGGTTGAAGTCAAGCTGTATAGCTTAGATGGGATGATCCAGGCTCGTTCCATTATCAAGCATGAACAGATAATTAACAGCCTTAATTTTAGTCCTAAAGAAGATATCTTTGTCACAACCAGTAAAGATAATACTATAAGTCTTTGGCGGATAAATAGAGATCTAGATAATTTGAATGTAAAGTTATGGAAAACATTGACTGGGCATCACGAGGAAATTACAGCAATTACTTTTAGTGAGGATGGTAAGTTTTTTGCTTCAGGTAGTGATGACGGCACAATAAAACTTTGGAATTTCGATGTTAATCAAGCATATTACACAATCCCTGATGTTGGAAGTAGTATTGTCCATAATGATTTAATTGAGCGTTGGTGTAAAGAGACTACAGATAAGATTTATGCTTTAAAATTTTGCTATGAAGATAAAATCATAGTTTCCATCAACCAAGCTGGTGATATAGAGATATGGAGCATCGATGGAACTTCTCAGAAGCGCATTGAAGCATTGAATAAACAAGCATTGGATATAGAGATTGAGGCTGCCGCTTTTAGTTCCAATGGAAAAGAAATTGCTATAGCAACTCGTATAAATGATAGTTACTATAGCTATAGAAGAATACAAACTTACAACTTAAGTCTTGAGAATCTGGTAGAAACTGCTTGTATCCGTATTCAGGATTACATACAGCAAAATGATATAAAATTTGAGGATGAGTAGAGCGTATCACTTAGATACAGCACTTTGCATCTAAATGGAGTAGACCCCTCCCCAACCCTCCCCATGAATCCGGGAGGGTGCTTGATGTGCGCGGGTGGGGTATCTCTGTACTTCACCAACTTGCAATCTGCTGTAAGTATACTATAAATCAATCTATCTCTATACATTTGATAGAGACAAACATATGGATAATGTTGGTAAGAAATGGTTCCCAAAAAACTACGAGAAAGTCTGCCCTTGATCGAACAAATCGCCTCAGATGAAGTTTTAGAAACAGCTTATCAATGGCTGTGTGAAAAACGCGTCCATTATCATTTTAATGGGGATGTGTGGCAGGTGCGGCGATGGTGGCTGGAGAAGAAACCTCTTTTCCAAGAGCTATTATGCTCGGGATGCTATCGGTTTCGGGAATTACGTTTGATTTGGGATAAGGATTTTTCATTATCCTACTCCACCACACGCCATGACTCTTACTACTGCCCTGGTGCTAAACTCAGTACCATTTCCGTTCTCCGAATTCTTTCATTCTTTATACAATTCGCCCCTTTAAGGATCGTTTCGAGCGATTCACGGGGAGTTAACTCTGCTTGCGCCATCAACGGTTGCGACTTGACTACTTTGTTGTTCGTACTCATAGTATTGATTTTTTTTGTGACATTTGCTACACTTACCGCATTGCTTACCAATGCATCTACCACCTCTACTGTTCTTACTTTGTATCCACATTTCACTGTGAAAAACTCATACAATTGTTGCCTCAAGGCCGTTGGGTCTACTGCGCCCTCCAATACACTCGCATTAATCCATGTCTCTGTGAAGTTTGCTATATCGACGAAATTTTGTGTGTCTCCGTTGTTTCGCAAATATTGGTCGATAAGCTTTTTCTGGTTCTCTTTGGCTTGCGATATGACGTTTACCATCGCCTGATTCTCGCGCAGTATATCGTCGGTTATACCTTCTGTGGCTTTGTATGCTTTGTTTACTCCCTGGTATTCTGGACTTATATATTGTTTGCTTTGTTGCGCCAACTTAAAGGCTTCGTCCGTTTGTTTTATCCCTTTATTAGCTACGTGGACTAATGCATCGTCACTACGAGATAACGCCCTTATCCCATCGTCTAGAAGTGAAAGTGGTGACCAAAATACTTGTGTTGCCCGTTGCCCGTGTTTCTCCTCCTCTTGCTTTTTTATACTCTCCTTTAATTTTATATACCCTAGACACTTTACTCCTTCTTTATTTTTTTCCATACTACTTGCTGTCACAGAATAAACCCCTCCACGATGAACATTTAGTCCATGCCATGACTCAAGATCATTGCTGACATTCCAACTGCTACTGTATTGTGCGTTCAGTGTTCTCTCTGTGCATCCACGCAGGTAGGCATATCTGGAATACCTCACATCCCCTTGCTTTTTTAAATATATAATTATTGGCCTTGGTATATCGTTAATCAATTTCAGCTTGCCTTGCTGTAGGGGGGTTTGGTTGGAAGCTTGAGCTAGATTGAGCGAGCCAATACTTGCAAGAGTTTTAGGTGTGGCAACACCATCAACTGCCAACCCGTGTGCTGCTTGGTAAGATTTGAGTTTACTTAAGGTCTGAGAACCAAAGATCCCATCAACCGCAATACCTCCTAATTTTGATTGCAATATTGCTATACCTGAACCTTTATCTCCATAGCTAAAGGTTTTATGTACAGTCTCTGCTTGAGCCGCTGTCCCTGCGACTACTCCGGCTGTAGTACAACCTACCGCGATCGCAATAGACTTCACTGCTTTGAGTGCTTTGAGTTTTATATTCCTAAAAGCTCTGAGTTCAGAGGATGAATTTAATTCTTCGTAATGAACAGCAACGTGAGTATAAGCTAATGTTTCCATGAGAAATACAACCTTATAAGAATACGAAAAAAGACCAAAAATTCACCAATACCACCTTTAGTAGAACTAAAATTAGGGAGTTGAAAAAGCTGCATGAGTTAATACATTTATTCGTCCTTACCTTTCAATCAAGTCATACCGCTAACTATTAGCTAATAACTCCAAAAGGCTTTTAGCAATTGGGTTCTCCTTTGTGAACTCACTAAAAACCCAATCCTTACATAGTAAGACTTTCAAGCTTAATTCGGTTTTATGTTCTAAGGGTACTAACACCCATAAGTAGGTGCGGATCAATAAGCTAAAAATAGTTATATGGTTATGCAGTTCAAAAACTTGCCCAACCGACATTTAACTTTTGATATCTAAAAGTGGTGTTAAGTCTAATTACTTGCATTCACTTAATCAACATTAGTTATTTGTCTTTTAACAAAAGTCATTTTTGCATAATTAATTATCAAAATCTACCAATAGAAGGTAAAAAATAAAATTTCTGTCTTTAGATAGATAACAAAATTGAGCATTTTAAATTGCCAAACTAATATATGGGTACAAGCCGTACCAACTTATGCAAGTATTCAGCAAATTTGCAATAAAACGTTGAAAAAACGCCATTATCAAAAGAATGCTTTAAAATCTTAGAGTTGCATCTATAGAAGTTCTGCTAGCACAGCAATGCTCTTTTATATGCACAAAACTACTAAAATTGTGGAGTAGATAAATGGCTGAAGAAACTAATCAAGCACCAAATTTGTACGCATTGTTGATTGGCGTTGATTGCTATATGCCTAATAAATTACCCGATGGCAGTTGCTACGATCACCTTGGGGGATGTGTACGGGATATCAATCATGTAGAGGCTTTTTTAAAAGACACTAGGAAAGTCCCAGAAACTCAGATTTTGAAGCTGACTGCTTCTGTCAATCCTGAAAATCCAAATCAAGGACAACCTGTGGAGCCTCCAGAAAAACTGCCCACTCGCAAAAATATAGTAGATAATTTTAGAAAATTAGGTGAAATGGCACTACCTAAATCACAAGTTTACATTCAATACTCTGGACATGGTGGGCGAGCAAAGACACACTATCAAGATATCAAAGGAGATGATGGAATTGATGAAGGACTGGTACCTACAGATATTGGCACTTCAGAAGGACAGTACCTCCGCGACCTTGAGCTTGCTAAACTCCTGAAAGAATTGGTAGACAAAGAACTAGTTGTTACATTGGTACTAGACTGTTGCCATTCGGGTGGTGCAACACGGGGAGATGTACAAATTCGTGGGATGAATGTGGTGGATGATAAACCTCTTCAATCAACGTTTGAACCTGTTGCTGAACTAGATATTCTGGTTGCGAACTGGAAGGATCTGACTGAACAAGGAACTCGCGGACTGAAAGCAGTGGGACTACCAGAAACGAAAGATTATGTGGTTTTGGCAGCGTGTCGTCAGAATGAGGTTGCCTTTGAGTATGCTTTCAATCGGGAAACTAAAGAGCGCAACGGGGCACTCACGTATTGGCTGTTGGATACCTTAAGACAGCAAAATCCTGGGCAAACCTATAAAGATTTGTTTGAGCGTATCCACGCCAAAATTCATAGCCAATTTCCTTCACAAACCCCCATACTAATAGGCGAAGTTAATCGTGAGATTTTTGGCACTGACCTTGCTGAGACTGTATATGCAGTTCCTGTTTTGAAAGTTGAACGAAATGCACAGACAGGCGAAATGCAGGTTAAGCTGGCTGTTGGTCAGGTAAATGGTCTTGGCAAAGGGGCAGAGTTTGCCATTTACCCTCGTAGCACAACAGATTTGACCAAAAAAGAAAATCGAATTGCGATCGCCAGAATCATTCAACGGGGTGCAACTGAATCGCTATGCAAACTTGAACCGATAGAGGGCAAAGAGTTTAAAGTTGAAGATGGAGATCAAGCTGTTCTAATTTCTCCATCAATTAATCTTGTTCGCAAAGTTTCTCTTGTATATCAAGAAGAAGCAGCACCAGCAGAGCAAACTCAACCTGCACTAGCATTTAACAAACTCTTACCAGAAATTTATAAACAACAAGCAAATGCGCTGGAGGCAATCAAAAAAGCCCTACCAGGAAATGGCTGGGTGGAATTAGCAGAAGAAAAAGTAGCAGAGGATGACGATGAGGGAGTTGATTATCAAGTTGCTCTCAATAATAACGGAGAGTATGAAATATGCGATCGCACTGGTCATCCATTTGAAAATATCACTCCTGTAAAACTAAGCAGATCTGATGCTGCTGTCACAGTAGTGAAACGATTGGTTCATCTAGCAAAATATCATGCTACAGCAGAGTTAGATAATCAGGATAAGACCTCACCTCTAGCAGATAAGCTAGTTGTTAGCTGGCTAGGAACATCAGACGATTATCAGCCAGGGGATAAAATTCCACCTAGATCTCAGTTGCAACAATTTACCGATCCCAGTAACCCAACGGTAAAAATTGGCGAATATGTATTTCTGTCAATTCATAACAATTCCTCCCAAGATCTCAATGTTGCTGTCCTAGATCTTGCCTCTGACTGGTCAATTGAGCAGATATATCCTGGTAAAGGACTAAATTTGGAGACAATTGAGGCAGGTAGAAAAGAAGTGGTGCCTATTCCAGCAGGTTCGGCAGGAGAGGATACTGTGAAAGTATTTGCTACAGTTGGTTCAGCTAACTTTCGCTGGTTAGAACTGCCATCACTTGATGAAGAGCTTAAGCCCAAAGGATTAGCTCGATCCGGTAATCCCCTAGATACTCTACTTGCTGCCATTGATGAGGAGCAACCACCAACTAGAAAATTATTTGTAGCAGCATCTCCCAGCCGTGAGTGGACAACAAAACAGATTAGCCTGATCGTCACCACATAATCAAACGATTAACAGGATATAGGGGGTAGGGTGTCCTGCGATTTTCCAAGATTGAAAGTACATTCTCAAATGAGCGGACAACTAGCTAACTATCAACCTCGACGCAAGGATGAGGTTGTCATTTATCGTGACCCTGAAGGACAATTTGTTGATATTGAAACAACAGTAGATTATTGGTTCTGGTTTCGACAACGAATATTGCAATATGGGGCAAATGCTCAAGTTTTAACCCCAGATTTTTTAGCAAAAGAAATTAAAAAGGAGCATCAAAAGGCATATGAAAAATATTGCTCATAGTCCAGTTCATTTGTAATCCCAGCATAGCTGCCTTTTAGCACTTCTGGGCGGAGCGCTTGGAACAAGTGGTTGTATCAAACAAAAAGCAGGATTGAAGTCTGTAGTCATGATTTTTGGTTCCAGGCAGTCGCAGCGATAATTTGAGCATTGATATCATCCAGGTAAAACTCATAAACTGGCACACCACTTCGCTCACAACGCAATGGCTCAATAATTTTACTGAAAGGATTCCAAACAGCAGTGACAGTGCGTTTAATTTTCTTACGAACCAATTCACATTCAATATGAACCGTGGGCAGGTGAATTACCATTACACTATATAAAGAAGCTTCTACTTTTAGAGAATACCGCTCTTCTAAGTCTGCCAATTTGCGCTCTAGCTCCTTATTAGTAGCATCCAACCGAGCCAATTCTCTTTCTTTACTTTCTCCCTCCATTTGGCGAGATTGAATTCGATTTTGAATTTCTACAGCTATAGTGTTGTAATATGTTTTTAATCGTTCTTCATCTCTGGCTTTTGCCCTAGATAATTTCGCCTGCCAATTTTTCAGGTCAGATTGTACCAATTCAGCAGAAGTGTGTTCAATAATAAGTGAAATTTCCTCACTCTTTGTTTCTGAAATTGCTTCTGGATGTTCTACCACAATACGGTCAGATTCCCAAAATAGTGCATCACCAATATCAACTGGCGTAACTAGAGTCAATTCATTGATAATAAACGAAACCATGCCGACTCTTTTTTCATCAGCTTCAGCAGTATACGCTACATGACACCACAAATAACGGGTTGTCTCCGGTTTTGCCTCTAGAAAACGAATTAAGCCGTTGTGGGGTTTTATGGTTTGCAGAAGTTGTTTCTCGAATCCGCTGGTTTTCAGATAGCCATCGTAATTAATAGCGATCGCACTCACTGTTCCCCGATTTCCCAAAATCCGCGAAAATCGACTCAGCAATTCTGAGTGATAGGTGACAAATACACTCTTGTCTACATCAGCTTTGGTTGAAAGTGTCACTTCTTCGGGGAGTTCCAACTGTTTGGCAATGTTGGCAGTCAACATCACCATCATCTGGTTATCACCGTCAGGTTCGGCAACACCATCATACAGAGATACCAATTTTGACAGAGTTGAAAGAATCGGATCTGATATCATCTGGGTACTGGGGATTGGGGATTGGGTACTGGGGGAGTAAAAAGGATTGGGGACTGGGAACAGCGTCAGAAAAAATCATGTTGCAAGAATTCTTACATATACCCTCTTCTCCAATTCCTAATCCCCACTGCCCTTATGCGGTATATGGTTGTTAATAATTGGCTTGAATCAGTTTATTTGTTCGCTTATTAATTATAAATTAAGAGCAATGCGAGTGCAAATCGACAAGATTACCAGCACCGCTTTTTCAAAAATATTTGAAATACGCTACTTACGTTCATGTACAGAGCATAGTTTTTAAATTAAAGGTGAATTACCATGCCATTTAGCAGTTACAAAAGTCTTAGCGCAGTTATTAAAAAGTTTCAAATAAAGTATGTGCAAACTAACTTTGTTCTAGAAACAGAATTTCCAGTTAAAGATGATTTCAAATCCGAACTAGATTTATTATTCACAGATGGAGTTATTGACAATTCCGAATCTGCTATCTGTGAAAATCTCATCTATCCTGTTTTGAAAGAAGTATGGAAATTTTATCGAAACAAACTAACGCTTTGGAGTCACCAAACATTAATTTACGATGAAGATTTATCAGGAGTTCCTGATTATATAGTGACGCAGCGAAATCCTCTAGCTACTATTGTTTTTGATAAGCCTTATTTTTTGGCTGTTGAGGCAAAACAAGACAAGTTTGAAGAAGGATGGGGTCAGTGTCTTGCGGAAATGATAGCAGTGCAACGGATTAATGATGATTTAGAAAAGACCGTTTTCGGGATTGTTTCTAATGGGAAAGTATGGCAGTTTGGTAAGCTAAATGCAGATATTTTTACCAGAAGTAGAAATCTTTATACAATTGAGGAATTAGATAAGTTATTTGCTGCGGTTAACTATATTTTCCAACAGTGTGAGTTACAGATTAACAATCTATAGTTGATGCCATTTCCTATGGTGTAGCTCAAACATGACCAAAAAAGCATGTTCGCAAAGCGTCTCCCTTTGGGAGAAGGATGAAAGATGTTCGCGCAGCGTCTCCCCTTCTCCCAAAGGGAGAGGCTAACGCCAAGGGAGAAGGATGAAAAAGCGGAAAGTTTGTGGGGACGGTTTCCGTCCACAAAACTTTTCAAGACAAAGGTATGGAAAAGTTTCCATACCTTATACAAAAATACGTTCCAAGTAGACGGGGGTTGGTAATATCATGTCCGGCTAATTAACACTAATAAAAACATCGTAACCAACGCTCATAGACGTTCGGTCTGGAACGTCTCTACAATATATTTAATAAGCCTGTCATAATATAATTAGTAGTTTACGCTTCAAAATCCTCACCAAAAATCTGTTCATCCAATTCCTGAGTTTGCTGATACTGTCCTTTGGCTTTTAATAAATTATCCGCCAATTGGTCAAAAGCCGTATCTAATTCTGGTTTTGCTTGATGCTTCAACCAGATATCCATGACAATTTCACTAAAGTCAAATTCATCATCTACATTACCCAGAATAGTTTCAATCTCTCCTACAACTAACTCGAACATATTGATTTTGTCGTGGAGTATACGCAAAATATATTCTTCAATGCTGTCTTTGAGACAAAAATTAAAGATAAAGACATCCTGGGTTTGCCCGATACGGTGGATGCGACCAATGCGCTGCTCAATTTTCATCGGATTCCACGGTAAGTCGTAATTGACGATGCAGTTGGCAAACTGAATATTACGTCCTTCTCCCCCTGTTTCCGATGCTAGGAGTACAGAAACGGTATCTCGAAAGGAAGCGATCGCAGCATCTTTATCTTTCAAAGACATCCCACCTTGAAATTCCGCAAAAGGTATATCTGCGGCTTTTAGTGTTTCAGCCAAATAAGTACTGGTTGCTTTATGAGTGGTGAAAACAAGCGTTTTCTGGCGAGATTTGGTGAGCATTTCTACCAATGCTTTCGCTTTCTCCACCTGCTTAACTTGAGCTGCACGTCTTGCTAGAGATTTGAGTTCTTCATGGGGTAGACGTTTGGTGAGTTGTTTGAGGGAGTCAGCCAAAGCACCAGGGGAAGAACCAGCCCGCATTAGCAAATTAGTGCGGGAAAGTCTGTCGAGTTTATCATCAGATAAACGCAGATATTCGCTTAAGTCGTGGTAAAGTTTTTGTTCCCCAGCAGACGGGGTGACGGTAATTGTGGTAGCAAAGCGTTTGGGTAGTTTGACATCTACAAGTGCGCGGGTATTTCGCACCATGACTTCCCGCATTAAGGAACGCAACTTTTCCGGATTTTTAGGGACTCGTCCATTTTTGGAATCGACATATTCTTTTTTGAAAGCAGCTTCTGTTTGCAAAAGTCCCGGTTTAAGAAGGGTGAGGAGATTAAACAATTCCACAAGCGAGTTCTGCACTGGTGTCGCAGTCAGCATAAGGATAAATCGCTTGTTGAGAGCGTTGACAAGTTTCCAGTTAAGGGTACTGCGATTTTTCAGATGGTGTGCTTCATCTACGACTACCAAATCCCAAGTGCGGTTGGTAACAACAGAAAAATGTTTAGCAGATTTTGCGGTGTTGAGGGAAGCGATAATTCGGGGATTATTTGTCCAGAATTCTTCTATGGGTTGTTGCGGGTCGCGATCGTCTGTTGTAATACTGGTGATGTTAAATTTATCATTTAATTCTAATTGCCACTGGGAAACCAGGGATGCGGGAGTCAGTACCAATAGGGATTTAACCATACCTCTTGCCAGGTATTCAGCTATTATTAGTCCGGCTTCTATAGTTTTGCCCAATCCAACTTCATCCGCTAATAATGCACGTCCCCCAAGTTGTCTGAGGACTTTTCTGGCTGTTTCAATTTGATACCAGTATTTATCAATAGCGGTGAGTGTGGGTAGGCACACTAATTGGTCATAATCTGCCATAATGGACAGGTTGAAGAGGTCTAGACGTGCCTCGTAGAAGTTGAATGGGTCGTAGTTACCAGCTTTGAGTGCTTCTAAGGCTGTGGAGGAGTTAAATTTGAATGTATAGTTTGTATCCATAATCCCAGATGTATAACGAGCGTGTCCGCTTCATTTGAACTCTCCACTCCGAGGGGAACCAAGGCAGGTTGGGGTAAATAATTCTACAAATGTTGTTGAGAATTGTCGCTTTTTTCTGCCCTAAAAAGCCAGAATGTTCTTCGTTTTTACCCTTGAGGTATTGTATGAGGTTGTCCTCGGAGTGTCCAGACATCTCCCAACCTTGAGGGGGTAATAGCAATATGGTCAAATTTGTCAACAATTAGACTCATTCGTGAGAGGTCAATTTTGCTTTAAAACTTCTTCAATTTCTGCTAGCTTTTGACGCAGGACTTCTTGAAACTCTATTAGTTGAGTTCGTTCAGCTTTCTTCAACGATTCTAGGGAGAGTTTTTGCAGCCGACGGCAAGACTGTGACACGGGTTTAATCTTTGCTTCAGACGTTGATGATGACTGTGCATGTGTTGCTATCACTTCAGTTACTAATTTTCGGGTACAAAGCGCAGATAACTTTTCTGTCATAACTTTCTGCGTCGTTGTAACCCTAATTAACTGCGCTTCTTCTTCTGTAACTCCCAAATTTTTTGGCGAAAGTTTTTGTAGTGCCATTGCATGAACCCCTTTTAATCCGCTTCTGATGGCAACTTTCAGATCAGATGCTAGAGATAACATCGGAAAAACGTTGGCATCAATGGAGGCAGGATTAAGCTGTAAATCCAACAGTAAACCCAATACTGCTTGTTCTGAGTCACTTAAACCCAAAGCCACTAAACTTTGTTGTTGCTCTGCATTTTCAGCCATCATCAGTTCTACAACAGAGTTCATCTTTTTTTGTGCATTTAACCGTCGCACCACTGTTGAAAGAATCCGGGGAATGTCCACTTGCTCTAACTCAGTATTATTAGCCAATTCTCGTACAATCGCCTCAGCTTTATCGAGGGGATTTAGGTCTTCTCGATGCAACGAAGTCAGTAGTGCTTTGCGGTGCAAGCTTGCAGGTTCTGGAATTATGACAGCTTGAAGATTTTGCCAACCCAAAGCTTTAGCACTGCGCCAACGTCGCTCTCCATCGAATAGTACTAGATTTTCACGCTGAATTAGGATAATTGGCTGTAATTGTCCATCCTCTGCCAAGGAACGTGACATAGATTCGATACTTTCGGGTAAAAATGTCTGTCTGGGTTGCTCTGGGTTCGGTTCAATTTGCTCAATTGAAATTGAAAGGATACCTGATTGTGATTGGAGTTGCGATCGCAGTGCAGCTAGTTGCACTTCCAACTCAGCCGCACCGGAGGAACGAAGTTCTTCAATTTCTGCTCTTAATTGTTGTAGTTCCTCTTCGGCTTCAGATAACTGCTGAGACTGCTTGGCTGCTGAAAAATAATTGGTGAGGTCAGAAGCTTTACGCGCAGTCATGATTTGTTACCTCTTGTCTTATTTTGATTTCCAATTAGATTTGCAACGTATAAAGCAACTTCTTTAAAATCACTTTTAGCAGGATGGCTGGGACGGTGAATATGTAGGGGTAATCCTTGTCCGCTGGCATTGACAAATTCAGCACTATCGCGAATAGCAGCAAATGCACGGATATTCATTTGCTCTAACTGAGATGGCAATGCAGCCAACATCTGCCGATGCGTCGCTCGTCGGGAATCATATTGGTTGGGGACAAATCCCATTATTTCTGGAACAGGTTTTAAGCGTAGGTGCTTGCAGTGGTAGTAATACCATTCCAGTAAATGTGCTGCTCCTTGAATTGACTTTGGCTCTAGTTGCACAGGAATAACGATGTGAGTGCAAGCAGCCAAAGCCATTAAAGGCAAAGGACCGAGGGTAGCTGGGCAGTCAAAGATAATCAGGTCATGCTCTAGTGGATGGTCAGTTAAGCAGTCACCCAAAAGGTAGGCTCCTCGTTTGTGGAGTACCAGTTCATCCGCCGTTTGCGTTAATACCATTCCACCTTGACAAATAACTACTTTATCTGTATGTTCTGTCCAACAGGGAGTTAAGGGCCAAGAGCCGTCAAAGTTATCTTGCAATACAGCGGATAGCGTATGTTCTGGTTCTGGGGGAGACAAACCACAAAATAGTGTCAAAGACCCTTGGGGGTCAAGATCCATGAGGGCTACAGATAAGGAGCGTTTTGCCAAAAGGTAGGCTAAATGAACTGAAAGTGTAGTTTTACCACTGCCACCGGCATTGCTGATTACAGCTAGTCGAACTTGCATGGTTTTTATTTAAATGCTATTTCAGCATCATATATCGAAATCGGGGCATCATATATCGATATATGATAAATAGAATATTGGGCGTTGCTGAATTGAAGTATGAAACTATAAAAATCAAGGATCTTAAACCTTTACTCTCTGCGACTCTGCGACTCTGCGTGAAACAAATTCATATCACCAACGCCAAACGTTGAACCACCGCATATTATCAACAAAAAACTTATGACTAAAGCGATAAATCGACAATTTCGATTGGCAGCTCGTCCTGTGGGCGACATTAAAGAAAGTGATTTTGAGTACCGAGAAGAGCCAATCCCCAGCCCAAAAGAAGGTGAGGTGCTGGTACGTGCTATATATCTGTCACTAGACCCGACAAATCGCATTTGGATGAGCGACGTGGAGCAGTATATGCCTCCTGTTAAACTTGGAGAAGTTATGCGCGGCGGTATTATAGGTGTAGTTGAAGAGTCAAAAAATCCCAAATTTAAACAAGGGGATTTGGTTTCGGGTATGCTAGGCTGGCAAGATTACGCGATAGCCTTTGGAGACAGCGGCTATCAGATAACGCGATTACCCAATCCTCTGCCTTGTCCGCTCACCGCATTTACTGGACCATTAGGAGCTACTGGTTGCACAGCTTATTTTGGGCTATTGGATATAGGACAGCCAAAAGTTGGAGAAACTGTGGTCGTTTCAGCCGCAGCAGGAGCAGTTGGTTCCATTGTTGGACAAATTGCCAAGATTAAGGGTTGTCGTGTAGTTGGTATAACTGGCAGTGATGAAAAATGCCGTTGGCTTACAGAAGAACTTGGCTTTGATGCAGCAATTAACTATAAAAACGCTGACTTAGAAAAAGCGTTAGCTCAAGCTTGTCCCGATGGAATTGATGTGTATTTTGATAATGTTGGCGGAATAATCCTTGATACCGTCCTAACCAAAATTAATTTACACGCACGGATTCCTTTATGCGGTTTAATTTCAACTTATAATGCTTCGGAGCCTGTTCCAGGTCCATATAATTACAGCCAAATTCTCATGAAACGCGCTTTCGTCCAGGGATTTATTATCTTGGATTATATACCGCGATTTCATGAAGCGATAACGGAGATTGGACAGTGGCTCAACCAGGGGAAAATTAAATATGCTCTTGAGATTGTCGAAGGCTTGGAAAATGCACCCAAGGCGATCCTAAAACTTTTCGACGGGAACAAGAAGGGAAAACTGATTATTAAAGTTTCAAATGAACCTACCTGAAAGTTTATAAGGAGCGTCTAGAAGAGGTTTTAAGCTGTTACGCAAATACAAATTGCACCGGGTTGAGCTTTAAGGCAGTCAAAAGTCACGCATTCGGTGAGTCCAGAAGAACTATTGACTCTCCACCTTAAGGAGTAAATATGCAAACCTTGTTGTGTTTTAGCTTACCAATTTTAGATTTTGGATTTTGCGAAAAGTTGTAAGAAGGGTTTCCCTGCGTAGCAAACTTTTCTAGACGAATTTTGAATTGTCTATCCTCACAGTCAGGCTGTTATATAACCTCAAATAATACTATCTACCGCAACGCACGTATTATTGCCTAAATGCATAAAATATCAAAAAAGGCGCGAACCCTTTAGTTACGAGGTCAAACCGACATAGCAATTAAAATTGGCGTTTTGTTAGCGTTCAGATTGAGAGTGTTGGTTTTTACCTGTGGTAGATTGCCAATAAGATTTTTGCTTTTCTGTAAGGTGGTTAATTGTGGCTCTTTGATCCCTTGTAGCTTGGTAAACTACTTGCTGTTGATCGTTAATGATTTGCAATGTATTGTTTGATGTTGAATAAATAGCAGTGTGTTTGCTGCCGACGGTCGCCGTTTGAATAATGGCATTTTGATTATGGGGCAAAGCGCGAATCGCTTTGAGGCTGGCGTTGATTAAATTTTGCTCCCATTTTTCACGGATTATAGTGGGAGTAGGGTTAGGTTCTGTGCGTTCATTAGGCGCTGGTGTGGTATCAATTAAGGGTTCAGTTTTAATGATTTCACTTTCTTGCGTCGTATGAGTGTTAGTGTTGACACCTTGAGCTTTGTTGTCGAGTTCAGTTTTAATAATTTCCCTCTCTTGGGGAGCATCTTTATTTGTCCACTCTTCGGGATACCTGACAGTAGCTGGGTCAATAATTAGATGGGCGGTTGTTGCCGGGGCAGATTGAATGGTGGCATTAAATTTCAAGCTTTCTATCGATTGATTAGCGGCTTGCACCTTTTCACTCAGTACTGCAAACGAATCTTTATCAATGACCCCCAAGGCTTTGCCATTAACTAGGGCAAGCGGCGTAGGCGGTTTACGATGGTCAGAGTTGGATTTTAACTCAATGGAGATGGTGTATGATTCACCTTGAAACGAGCGATCGCCAAAAGCATACTTTTTAATCTGCCCTACCTTTAACTGATTGCCTTTGCTGGAAGTGATAATGACTGAGGCACTGGGGGGAGAAGTGATTGTTGCCACAGCTTCTGTGCCAGTGGGCAGTTGGGGTGATTCACTATTAAACATAGCCAGTTTCTTGCCTTCTGCTATCACCCAACGTTGGGAAATATTGGGGTCGCGGGGGTCAGCATCCAGTTCAATTTTGATGGGGACTTTCTCACCGTGCCAGTTGCGTCCATTGTGTTGGCTGCTGGGTTGGTGTGTGCCAACTACAGAAAGATTGGTGAATTGTAATTCCTTCAGTTGTCCGATAATTTGGTCGGGGAAAGCAGCAAACGCTACACTGGCTTTCTTACGCCCCTGGTACAAATGACTTTCTTCAGTGTGGGTAATATTGTGGAGAGCTGCTGCAAGTGGAAGTTTTTCGGATTCAGATGTAGAGTTTCTTACCGTTTCCAGGTATTCACTGGCTTTTGAGAAGGCAGCTTCTACGATACTCTTGCTGACTCCAGGCTGGAAGGAGACTTTTCCTTGTTTGATTGTCATGCCTGCCTTGAGATTATGTTCACGAACGGAGGCAACAGACACAGTGCCAATACTTTGACTTGTTTTTTCCACCGTCTTAGGGTCTTTGAATGTAACATTGGCAGCCAGTGTTTGAGGCATATCTTTGGTGGCTTTACGGTCTTCTAACCTAATGCTTAGTTCTGTAGCTTTCCATAAGTTAGGATTTTGGGACGTATCAAATTTGATTAAATTAGTAACTTCGATTTGTCGCCCACTTGTTGCAGATGTAATTATTAGACTTGGACCTGGCTCTAATTTTCTTTTTTCTTCTAGTCTGATGGCTTCTTTAATCAAGCCGTTATAGGTATTTTTAATAGTGGTAGCCTGGTCTTTATGTTCCTGGGTAAACTCAACCCCAGGATATAAAGCTCTAAATTGCTCTAGTTGTCGGGCAATGAGTTGATTTTCTTCAAAGTGCTGATTAGTCTGTTTTACCATCAAGTCAATAGGACTATGGTTCGTGCTTTTCATTCCCCGATTCAAAAAAGCCTCTGGGTTTTTCTTATCAGTTAACCAGACAACAGAGGTGTAATTGCATATCTCCTGGCAGTATTTGAGGATGGATTCATCAGGACGAAGTGCGCTTTTAGGACCATCTACGGCTACTTGTAGCTCGTTTGAAAGTTCTCCTACAAGTGAACGCAATAAATTTCTTACCTCGCTCAATCCTTGTTTTATTTGTTCAGTAGTGAGACTAGCTGGTAATTTAGTAATAGGAGTTATTTGTTTTAAAATTTCTTCTGGGATATTAATTTCGCCGTTTTTATGTTTAGCTCCGATATTACTTAAATGAGCAGATATGCGTCTAAGATACCCGTATTCTTCTTCTTTGGGCATTAGCTGGGTTTCCCATTGCAACGCTACGTTTTTTTGAATTTCGTTGGCAATAAGTCCAATTTTATTTTCCATAGCACTGACGGCGATTTCTGCAAAAGTGCCTTGATAGGGGACTTTTGCTTTTTTGACCACATCAGGATAGCGGTTGGCTGGCAGATTGTATTCCTTGACTTCAGCAGCTAGAGTAGGAAAATCACGCTTATGAGCAAATGCCAAGCGATCGCCGTCGAAATCAGCTTGCAAGTTATCAGCAGCGGTTTTAGGATTAATATGTACTGTCCCAGAAAGCTTCATAACTTCGGGCAGGTGTCGATTAGTAAGTACAATTACCCCATTAGAGTTGACCAAGGGAGAGCGAGTGACAATGATTTCTTCTCCTTCGGGAATATAAGGAACGCAGATTTCATTCTCAGCCAGCTTCAAACTCGGTTGAGCTAGTCCAGAATTGAATTTGATAGCCCGACCAGTAGCAATATCCACCCAGGAAGCACGAACAAATTCTTGCAGTTCGGCAATAATTTTAGGGTGTTCTAATATCTGGAAGTGACCCTCTAAATCTGCTTTAATCAAGCGATAAATTAATTGGTCTTGTTGTTGCTGTTGTTCTGGATTAAGTTCACCGCTTTCCCCCAAGTTGCTGAAAACTGATTCAACTTCTTCGGCTAAATCGCCTTCAAAGTCTAAAATTTTGGACTTTCCTTCTCCATTGACAAATGCTTTGCGAAGTGAATAAGTTTCAACGTAATGTTGAGCAATTTTGCGAGGATCTGATTGGATGTTTGCTAAAATCATCGCATCCAATTCTAGCCTCGGTAGCATATCGGCTTCTACTGCACGAGGGTAATTGACCAGTATTTGTGTGCCAAGGCTATGTTTCCCATACTCAGCCAAAGTTTTGATTCCTAAGCCGACTGTTAAGTTATATTCACCCGGTGTAATAGCATCTTCCCCTTTCCTACCTTTGAAGGAAGATGTTGCTAACACCATGTCGTAACCAGTTTTGCCGTTATCTCTAATTAACGCTTCTCCTACTTGCTCTAGCCGAAAGGGAGCTAATGTTCCTTTAGCAATCCGGGCTACAGGGTTTTTCTCTTGTTCCTTGATGCCTAGTCGAAACTGGAATGGAGTGTTGCTGCTACCTGTGAGTTCTTCTGCCAAGTCCAGGCTGATTTTGCCGTAACAGTCACCTACTAGGTTTTTTGCTACATCCAGTGGCAGAAAGCCTCCGTTTTCTCCAGTTGCATCGTCTATTACTATCAGGCGTAGGTTTTTAAGTTCCTTGAAGTCCCGACAAGGAGTAAACAGCAGTGAGCCGTAAGCTGCTCCGTCTGAAGCATTTGGGTAAATGCTATCGCGTACTTTATCGTCACTGGCAAAATACATTCGTTCCCCAGCGGCGAACTGTAGCGTCTTGCCCTCATGTTCCTCCAAGTCTTGGGCTGTTGTAGAACCTGGGTAAACTGTGCCGATGGCAAATTCGACATCGGGATACAAGTATTCTGCCAAGGAATTTTCTATCTTCTCTTCTACCCCAGTATCAAGCTTTAGCTTTGTATCAAAGTGTTTGAGGGTTAGAGTCATCGTTTATCTAAAAGTGTGAACATATTTATATCCAGATTGGATTACATAATTTGCTATTGATATCTGCCTTTGTAGGTAAATTAAAAAAATTGTTTTATTCTTGACATAAGTTAGAATAAGATTGCCGAGTGTTGCAAACCCATGAGTAACCAAAAACTACCACTATTGACTCGCGAGCAGTCTATGCGCGGTTTGATGCCTGAAGAACTCATGAGTGAGGGGTATATGGAGGCTGATGACTTTTATGACCCAGTGCAAGACGAAGATGATGAAAAAGACCCAACAATTGTTGAATTGATTAGAAACGGTATTCCTGATGTGGAGATTGGTGAAGGAGAGGAGTTTTAAGATATGTTTGACGTGATTGATGTCCACTTGGCAAATCAACAGTCCTTTATACTTAAGACAACAGTTGTGATTGGATGAAGTCATAACCGTGATCAAATCGCGGTATCATCCTGCAATTAAATTTGCTCAGTTCATTCACAATATCAGGACTATCAAAATCTCTCGAGTTCCGATTGAGGAAACACGCAACTGTTGGTTGATCCTGATGAAGATGGGAAATGACTGATGCATAAACAAGAGCATCTTGTGGTTTCAAATCGTAAGGATCTTCATATATTGCTGCTTCAGTAAGAATATCAGCAGTTAGTGGAATTATTTCCATATTCTTAAAAAGTCGAGCTCTATACTGCACAAAGCGTTGACTTTCATCCTTGTTGCTCTGAACCAACAGATTTGCAATATCTTGAATGCTATTGATGCGAGTTGTGTAAGATGCAGTGCGTGCAAGCTGCCGTAACTCAGTGTCGAGTACTTGCTGGATCTCTCTACGACTATGAAGCTTGACGACTCAATTTCTCGTGTGGTTCAGCTAGACTGTACGCTGGTATAGCCAGCTTAATACGTCCAGCTTCACTTAGTTGCAGAATTTGCTCACAACTGACAAGCTGCTCTTGCTGAAAAACGAGTTCCAAAACAAAGTTGGTTTCAACGTAAACGTTCACGCAACAGCCTCGTGACCGAAACTGCCTCCAGCGATAGCAGCATAAAGACCTGAGTCAACCAGCCATCGCTCTGGTTCATCCGTTTCATCAAGAGGCATCTCAGAATAAATAATTTTCGATAGCCAAGATGCTACTATTAGTACAAGGCTCTGACTACTTATTTTTTGCCCTTGCGTTATTCCAGCTTTATCAAGATAAGGCTTCAGAATAGGACGCCCATCAAGAGCATAAGTTGGTTCGCTAATGTCAAGTTGTGCATCTTCATTAGTCCATAGATAAAACTTGTCAGGAAAGACCATGAGGAAGTAAGGGGCTTTTGGGTAGATGCCGTGCGCGAGGATATTGCTTCGCAGTTGGGAAGCCCACTGTGCCGAGGCATTGAGTTTACCCTTGACTTGAACGACAAGCACCAGTTGACCGTCTTTGTCGTAAACTGCTAAATCCCAGCCAGTGTCCCGTTGAGCAAACATGATCAAAGACTTTATCGTATGAGTTACTACTTACTATTCTGACGCAGGACGAGATATTCGTCGCCAAATTTTATGCGGAGGTTGAGGGTAACGAAGGTCTAACGGCTTAGTTCATAGCGCGGTCGTATTTGGGAACTGGTTAAATAATTTGGTAAACGACAGTGCCAGTTGCAAAAAATTAACCAGCCCCTACAAGTAAGCAGGGCTGTTTCATTCCCTAAAAGATGTAAAATAACAAGCGTCGAGGGGATGAAAACAATGGGTGCAAATCTGATTGAACAACTACGGCAAGTAAAAGATTTTCGAGTCAAAGATGGGCAAAGACATCAACTGTGGATGGTATTGCTGTTTGTGATTATGGGAACAATGAGCGGGTACGTAGGATATCGTGCATGGGGAGACTTTGTAAAACGTCATCGTCGTGTAGGGAATTGATAAATTCAGAATTGAAAAACATGGCGTGCCTTCCTACTCGACAATCCGTCGCATATTAATAGGAGTAGACTTTGATATTCTTGCCAAAATATTTAATCAGTGGGCGCAAAACTACGTTCATGTGGATACATCTGAGTGGTTTGGAATTGATGGTAAAAGTATCAAAGGAACTGTACAAGACTACGAAAACGAGTATCAAAACTTTGTAAGTATCTTATCCGTATTTACTGCAAAAAGAGGGCTAGTCCTAAGTCTGAGCAAATTGGAGAACAAGCAAGGTAGTGAAATTAGCACAGTTAAAAATTTAATTACGCTATTAGATATTGAGGGTGTTGTTTTCAGTTTAGATGCTCTACATTGCCAAAAAAAACCTGCAAGCTAATTATTGATAGTGGCAATGACTATGCGATCGCAGTCAAGGCAAATCAAAAAAACTTGTATCATCAAATTCGACACAATACGGAGAATTCCAAGCCCACAAGTCGGTACATCACAACCGAAAAAACTCGAAACCGAGTTACAACACGTACTATAGAAGTTTTTCATGATTTAACTGGCATCAGTCCAGAATGGACTGGGTTGGAGTCCTTAATTAAGGTTGAAAGAATCGGTACTCGTGCCAGCATGTCCATATCACCAAGTTGCTTACTACATTAGTAGTCTAGTTCGTTCAGCAACTGATTTTGCCCTCATGTATTCGCGGACATTGGGGGATTGAGAATCGTCTTCATTGGGTAAAGGATGTCATTTTTGATGAAGACCATTCCACCATACGTATGGGTAATGCTCCTGCGAATCTGTCGGTGATGCGAACGATCGCACTCAATATACTCCGCCGAAATGGTCATGCTTCCATCACAACTGCTCAAAGATTTATCTCTAATGATATTGACAAACTTCTTGCCCTTGTGGAATGAAACAGCCCTGCTACAAGTAAGGGCTGGTTAAACTATTAGTGTTACCTATATTTCTCGTATCCTTTGGCATAGCCCAAAAGGTAGAAAGGATTTTGACATTGTTGGGGAATGCCAAAGTCCCCATGACGTTTTCCCCGGTCATAGCAGCACCAATCGCTGCTTTGCCAGAGGTTTTGGTCTTTTAGCCTTTCTTCAAGAGGTGGAATTTCACGTTCAACTGGTTCTCGGTCTTGCACAACATAATGGAATTCTTCAAAATATTCGGGATACACGGAGTCATAAATGAAACTTCATCACCGTGCAAGCGTGAGCTTGAGAAAAAGAGAAAAACCCACTGGTTAAATACCAGTAGGCTATATTATGATGGGTGAAATTACTGAAAAGAAGTGTTAGTAGGGAATCTCGTCTTCTAAAGAGTTGTTTACCCCTACAGTCACGAGTTCTGGCTCAGGCACAGTTCGGGAATGCGCGTCTACTGTGACTACTGGGCGCGTCGAAGCTCCTAACATTGGCAACCGCTCCCGCAATGCACAGTCCACGGTGAACTTGTTTTCAGCCAGCTTCTCAATCCTGCTGATGACGAGCATCAGTGGCTTTTCAGGATTTGGTCGCCAGCCAGATTCCAATAAGATGGTGACATTGCCCCGCGACAGCACAGTTCGTCCATCCAGAAGATGCAATTTGTACACCGTCCCGTATTCTCCATCAGAGGATGAGATGTAAGAATGAAGTTGGTACTCTCCAATGCCAAGCTCGTGCATTTTGAAGGAGTTACCAGGGACTTGCCGCAACAGAGGCAGGATAGGTTCTTCGTTGATGACTGTGGCTTCTACGTCTGCCACGGTAAGATTCAAATCGCGGCTAGCCAGCTGGATAGGAACCCGGAACACATCTCGGTTTTTGGACACAAACGAGCAGGTAGCTTTGGGGTACTTATTGCCGGTGAGGTCTTCTTCCTCGGTGACAACTACCTTACCTTTGAGCTTTCCGCAGTGCAGCAAGTCGCTCTTTTGAGTAATGGGGAATTGATTATCTCCCAGCTTCAAAACTATGCTTTCACCATCCCGGAAAATGGCAGCGGCATACACTGCCTGCATCACACAACCAGAAGCTTTGACTAATAGGACGCTATCTTGGTTGAAATTCTCAAGTTTCTCGTATTCAATAAGTTCCAGAAACTTGAGTAATGGTTCTGATTCGGCAGGTGGCAATGAATCCAGCCCGATGTTGTTCCACGTTTGTGTCAAGTCGTCTCTTAAAATGAGGGACGGAAACGCAGACCCATTAAATTCAATTGTTGTCGCCATGTATTCGTGTAAAAAACATCACCCGGGACGGCGCGTGAGCGCGAAGGTCAGGTGATAATTAAGTCTTGGAACTATAACGCGCTCAGGCTTCTTCTTGGGCGCATTATGGTTCTAATGGTGATTGCTAGAAAGACTCGCCCGCAGATACAATTGCTTTACAGTTACCGTTAACATTACTGTTAAGCGACAGATCAAGCTGAGAGATTTGATGCTGCAAGTCTTTCAGTTTCAATTGCTGGGACTGTATTTCTAGCTTTCGTAGCTCTGATATTAGCGTTTCCAGCACTGGCAGATTATCTGGGTTGAATTGGATGGCGATTGATTCGCTAGAACCATTTAGATATAGAGTTGCTGTTCCCAAGTTTTCATTGGTGAAACAACTCAGATAGCTGCTAGGTGTGATTGTGATAGTTGTGCTTTTGCTGATGTTCATTTTTTACTCCGTGGTGACTTAGACTGTTTCATGTGTCGAAAGCGGACGTGCTTTGCGGTGACTATTTCGGCGATCGCACTCACGTCCTCGCCGCGTTTGTGTGCTGCTAAAATATCCTTAGACTTGGCATTGACTTTGACTTCCTGATATTCCGTTGGCAGTTTGTCAGGTTCAACCAGCAGCACAACTGAGGGCGGATTGTTTTGAAAGTCAATACGGCGCTCGACTCCAGCTACCTGCTCACTTAGCACTCCCGAAGTGTGCAACTTCAGGAGATACCCCTTTATTTGGGCTATCTGGTTGCGACGCCGTTGGATAACTGCTCCATGTAGTTCTACAATCTTTTCTAGCCGTGCTTCCCAGCTTTCCAGGTCTAGCTTTAACTGGTCAGCGACGTAGGCGATCGCGTCTACTTTTGCCTCTATTGCTTGCTGCACGTTAAGTTGGTCATGCAGCAACTGTTGTAACTCTAATTCGCCCTCACAATTGTCAATCGCTGACCACAATTGGGCGCTGGTGATTGATAGCACTGCAAGGCTGGCATGGTTGATGTCAGTGGTTGTTGTCATTGGTATCCTTAATAGGTAGGGTTCCATAGCAATTGGGGCGTTTTGGTTGCAACAGTTTTGTTGATGGTTTAGCAGCGGTCAGAATACAGGTGGATATCGTGATAATACTGACGTTCTTGCTCCCAAGCAGCCTCAGCCTCGGCTAGGGCAATAGCTTCGGCTGATTCAGCCTGCTGGATGGCAGTAAGCCATTGTTGTTCCAGCAGGTCGAACCAGTTTGATAGTTCAGCTTTTTGGAGCGGGGTTAATGTGGTATTTCTCACGATGGGATTTCCTCAAACATCACCCCCAATAGCGCGTGAGCGGTTTTCAGGTTGATGTTGTGTTTGGAGTGTTACCATTACTCTTGCTTGCAATGGTTTCCTCATTCGTGAGTAGGTTTATCAATCACAAGCATTTTTGTGTTTACGTTTGTCCGCCGATCTGATTGGAGGAAAGAGCCTGCTGGGTTGTCAAACTCGGTTGCTCCTAGACAACGCAACCAAGAGCGGAAGTGTTGATGTTTTTGCTTTGATCCGAAGGTGTAGGAGTTGCTAACAATGCTCACTAGTCGTCCTGAGGGGACTAACCATTTAAACGCTTGCTGGATGTGATAAATATCGTTGCCAAGACTAAATGGTGGGTTCATAATAATGCGGTGATATATTGGTTTTGGAGTTACTTCGATAAAGTCCACACCAATTAAGTTAAATCCTTGGCGAGTGAGGATTTCTCGCAGGGTAGGCGACACCTCGAAGCAATGGGGTTCAATGCCTGCTGCCCTGACTGACAAGCAAATCGACCCGGAACCGGCGCTTGGTTCTAGCACGCGCATTCCCGGTTCGAGTTCAGCAAGTTGCATCATTCGCTCCAACAGATGCTGCGGTGTGGGAAAATAATCAGGTATTTTCTGCCACACAGCTTCTCGCTTAAGTTGGCTGATTTCTGATGCTTCAGTTTCCTCAGTACTTTTGGGACGTTCTGCACCCAACTCTTTGAGAGCAGCGATCGCACATTTACACTGTTGGGGTGTGCGGATGCCAGCACTTTTCAGCTTTTTTACCCACTCCTTGTAGCAACCGTCCGAGGCGAATACGTCTTCTATATCCTTGTCGCTCCAACTGTCCTTGCTCATGGATGCTAGGACTTCCAGTTGGGTTTTGGCGGTGATTCCTTCCAGGATGCGGGGCAGGTTCCCAAGTTCTGCACTGTTGGCAAGCGCATAAAGCAGGAATTGAATTTGCTCCAGTCTCAAGCCTTCTTGATAGAGCGAGTCGGCAATTCGGGCGCGGCGACGGGTGGAGGGGAGAGAGGCGATGGGCGGATGTTTCTTTGCTGTTATTGCCTCGGTCATGCCGTCAGCCAATTCGCGTAGTTTTTCGGCTTTGCGGGGATTGGGGAACAGCAGCGGCTTTATTTCCTGAGAGCTGTTTTCTACAGAGGAAAGCAAGTCCCAAAGTTCGAGTTGTTGCATAAATGGAAGATAGGAAAAACCTCTCCCTCTCCCAGCCGTGAGGCTGTAATCTTTGTATTAAAATTTATCCTTGCTCTATTCAAAAGCGCGATTTTATGCATGAAGTACTTATTATGTCGGCATAGCAGCGTCGGTGAATGTGAAAGCGATTTCTAGCATTCAGTTATTGTAAAATGGGACTACAATGTGCAGATGCGATCGCCTCCAATGGTAATAATTATTTAGGGAAAAACCATAAAAACATCGACAAAGACAAGCGATCGCAGTAATATTTTGTTATCAGCTTGATGTTTGGCAGAGCGAAGCGGGGGCTAAAAGCTGGGGGGTTCTGCCAAAATCGCCAGAATCTAGACAGGGAAATGGTTACAGCCGTTGAATGTTGGAGGTAAATAGTAATTTATGTCAATAAGCGCGGCTGAAATCGACCTGTTTTTGAGGTCTGCCAAAATCTGTTCTGGAGTACTTGCTCTGCAAGGGTTTCAGGGGACGGACTCGCGCCGACTGCGTTAAGTCGGATTAGTTGGAAACATAGATGTTTAGTTAGTCCTGTTAACTTAGGGATGTCTCGCGCCGACTGCGTTAAGTCGGATTAGTTGGAAACATTCAATAAAAACCCGATTTGCCGCTTCAAAGGGACTCGCGCCGACTGCGTTAAGTCGGATTAGTTGGAAACATTGAGACTGAGTTTCTTCAATAGGTTGTCCAACTCTCGCGCCGACTGCGTTAAGTCGGATTAGTTGGAAACCTATTCCAGATATTCTTGTTCCTGATGCGATCGCTTGCTCGCGCCGACTGCGTTAAGTCGGATTAGTTGGAAACAATCTATCAACAACTCTATATACTTTCTTTTGAAGCTCGCGCCGACTGCGTTAAGTCGGATTAGTTGGAAACTCTTCTGCCGATATAAAATAAATCAAATCGCCGTCAGCTCGCGCCGACTGCGTTAAGTCGGATTAGTTGGAAACCAATTCATCCAGGTTTGCAGAAGCTTCCTCAAAACTCTCGCGCCGACTGCGTTAAGTCGGATTAGTTGGAAACACTGTTCACATCTGTAAAGCGAATCTTCTTCTTCAACTCGCGCCGACTGCGTTAAGTCGGATTAGTTGGAAACACGTTGCGCTTGGAAGAGATTTTTCGCAATTTCTGCTCGCGCCGACTGCGTTAAGTCGGATTAGTTGGAAACACCCAGGTGTGTTTTTGCAGACTCCAGGCGACATTCGTCTCGAGCCGACTGCGTTAAGTCGGATTAGTTGGAAACACAACATATCCCCGACTTTTTCAAAAAGTCGGGGATATTAGAATTAGGGAGAAAAAATTAGTCAAAGTAAAAATCTAATAATTACTAAGGATTATTATTTACTTCCGGCTCCAAACCATAGCGACGTAAAATCAATTTACCCTGAGAAATAGTATTACTTACTCGCGTATCTTGAGTTACCCGAAAATGGTCAATATTTCCCTTATTCACATATCTGTCATACTGTATTCCTCCATGTTGCCTCAGAATAGCAGTATCACCATTAGACTCATCCAATAAACGTGTAACCGTGGCTAAAGTTTCTTGTAATTTGACTCGTTTATGCTTTTCTTTAACTCTATTGTAGTCAGCCCTAAAAGTATCTTGATATTCTAATCTAGAGAAAGGAATTAAATCACCGCAAAGTAAATCATCTTTACACTGATTCCAAATTAACTGTCCCCAGGTTGAAAGGGTCATTTTCCCATAAGCTTCTCCTAACATCGTTTCGGGAATTCCTGCCGTTTCCTGGGGAGAAAGTCCCGCACCAGCATTTAATAAAGCTAGTTGCATGGTATAGGGTTTAATTAAGGAAGAATCCACAGAAATTGGTAAACGGGGAATTGTGATTAAATCAGATTTTTCCCCTTCAAAAATGTAAATTATCTCATCCGCATAAAACATGCCAATGGTGTTGAGATAACCTTGTAAACTTTTGAAACTACCCACCAAATTAAAACAAACTTTGTATTTACTTTCCTTCAACGGTGGAATAGTTTCTTGCAACCAAACAATTAAGGCATCAATCCCCACAGAAAAAGCTTCTGTACTCACAGTAGAAAGTCCATTGGGAGCATAAATGCTGGTATTAGTTAAACCTTGTTTTCTGAGGAAATCTTCAACAATTTCAGCCGTAGTTTTACCTTGGACTGTATCAGTAGCAATGAGGAAATGGTAATCTTCTCTTCCTTGACTCAAATCTTCTTGATAAATACCATAAATGCCATTTAATTCAGCACTTGCACGACGAATTAGGGAAATTTTGGCATTACCAAGCTGTTCATCTGCTCTTTGTTTGAGAGTAGAAATAATATCTTTGACATCTGACGGTGTTTCCTTTTCGTTGAGATTGGCTGTATCACGCAGATGCGAATACCAATCCTTTTCCTCCGGGTTAGCGCGGTTGATTTGATTGGTAAGTAAACTGGTGCCAATGGTAGATAGAATTACTCGACGCATAATGTTTTATCCTATTATTTTTCTTAGAGGATGTTTAAAAATTGGGCATTGGAGTATTTGCATCGATATTGACCCTTAGTAGTATTTTCAAGTCAGCTAATTTTAGCTCCATAAAATATTCTCAAACAGTCCTCTTGAAGAGGACTTGAGCTATAAGACAGGGACTTATAGTAGCTTGGTGCATTTTGGTGAGCTACCAAAGTTGTTGAAAACCTCCGGTTCGCGTTTGTTGAGAATTAAGAAATTCCACAAACTGCTGTGATTCCTGGGAATCATCGGGGAAAATTGTTAAAAGTTCTAAATATTGTCTAGTTTGCCTGGGAATAGGTTTACCATTAGGGTCTTGAGGGTTTTTCACTAATCGCACCAGTGGATACATCCGATGCCATAATCGACCGATTCGTCCCATCTGTCCGGTAATCGACGAACGATAAATCGAACCTTCTTGTTGTACTCCGCGAATCTCCTCTTGATATGGTTGATGTAACCAAAAAATCGCTTCGCTGTCTTCTGCCTCGTTAGCTTCCCTTCCCCATACCTGAACTGTATCGTGGTGCCATGCTTCTCGCCAAGGTGCTTTTTGAGCGGGATTAGGTGTGATACCCTGAAGTTGCATCCAGTCTCTAGCTGTTTGCTGTACTTTATCGATAAATCCACCCACTTGGTCTAATTTGCGTACTTGCACGTCTGTAATGAGCGATCGCTCTCCCAACCATTGCCAATGACAACCAATTAGAGATTTATATTCGTTTTCATAGTATTCTTCATAGAATAAGCGATGATCTGCCCTTCGCCAAGATTTACCAAAACCACCTAAAACCATCGCAAACCTAGTTAAAGCTGCAACCAATTTCTTCAGTGCTTCCTCATGTTCTGGGTTAGGTAGTTTTTTCGCTAATAACCAGGTTAATTCCCCTTCCAGATTATAAGTTGGCTGAATGTAACCTGCTCTACCAAAGCTTCCGGGATTATCCTTGAGAACCTGGAAACTCATTCCTAATAATCCAATGATTGCCTCACCTTGAATCCCACCAAACAGATTATTGACAATTCTATCTGCCGTATCTGCGTTAGTCAGTCCCCCAAAAATCCGCAACGCATGACCTCGCACTGCTGCCCGGAAAATATTTGCTCGAAACTCTCCCGTCCCATCAATCAACTTCGCTGCTTGCCCTTGACCTTTTAATCTGGTACGGTAAAGGACATTACCAGTATGTTTTTCTGGTTGTCCGTACCCAGCACAAACACGGCTACCAATGCCTGTAGAAATGGCTTTTTCCCAAATATTCCAGATTATTTCCCACTCGGAATCTTCTAAAGGGATGTTACTAGAAATACCAAATTTTAGTTCGGGTTTATGTAGAGAAATCTGAATAAAAGCACCCCCATCTTTGTGATTCGATTTAACTTGCCAATTTTGCTGGGGATGAACGATATCCACCAAATCTTCAGTCCAATCAGTGTTGGTAGGATAACCACCATGAAAGCGCAAAATACCGGGTTTAAAATCATTATCTGGGAGGGATTTTCCACAATAGCGATCGCGTTGTTCATTTGTACAAGCACGACGAAATACACCTTTCATACTACTACCAGGATAAAATGCCCAGCCCCTAGCACCAATTACAGGACGAATTACACCGTCATCCTGTCCGCTATTGGTAATAAATCGCCAAGTTAAATTATATATGCGAGTTTGCACAATTGTAGCAGGTTCGGGAAGTTGGGGATAGGTCTTTTCTACCCACTCGGATGCCCAACGTGTAGCATCTTGTTCTTGGGCACCGGGAACCAGTCGTTGAATTTGGCAGCGTCCTCCAATTTGTGCGCGAAACATCATCGGCACTTTTTTCGCTGCATCGGGAATTACAGTCATTGATTGTTTCCTTTATAACGTTGCGTCCACCAAACAATACAGTCGCAAAGCTGGGTTAAAACTGCCAAAGAAACTCGCTGTTCGTCTATTTTTAACTTCCATAGTTCGTCAGACATTGCTTGAATTTGGTTGACATTATTGGCATTAACTGGTTCATTAGGAATTAAAACCCCCGCTTGTTCCATAATTCCTACCAATGCGTCCCAAGTTTCTTTCCAATATGCAGACTTCTCTGGTTCCTTTGCTTGCAAACGCAGATGTTCACCCCAAAAACGCTCTAACCCGTAAGCAACAGACATTCGCATTTTATAGGACTGATTGAGAGACTTTTCATCGCGCTTTTTGGCAGAGAGTACCAATTTTTGCGCTTCCCGATCTAAATCGTAAGATTTCCAACCCATGATTAATAGTCTCCTCCTAATCTGACTCGACAATGACCAAATCCAATGGACTCCAAACCACCAAAATATAATTCTTGGGATGTTTCTTCACCAAAAGGTTTCCAACCTTTTTCCTTCAAAGCGATAGGAAACACCAAAATACTTCCTTCCGGTAAAGCTTCGACATTAAAAAATGCTCCTCCTTCTACCTTCTTTTCCTCCGAAGCTAACTTCACTCGACTTTGACGATAAAGCCCCATATCGTGCAACATAGCGATATCATTGTCAGCAACTACTAGCAAATTATCGGCATTTAAATCAGCACCGGTTGGTATCCAAGCTGAGAGATTATCTTCATGTTCAATTTCGATAAAACCCAAGTTGAAAAAGAGAACTCGGTGATTAGTCCCAACTTGACGACTTTGTAAAGCTTTTGGTGCTGTATATGGTTTGGGTAATTTTGCGTTTATATTAGCAACTAGCTTGTAGCGTTTGAGCAGTCGAGGACACGTTACCCATATAATTGGTTGACCGGGACAAAATACCGGAAGCCATACTAAAGAAGCGTATTCAAATTTTACATTAGCTTCTGTCGTGGCATTTTCGGCTCCTAATGTAGCTTCATGTCCATACCATTTTCTTTCCGTTTCGTTTTTGATTTTTTCTATTTTGATTTCCCGTTCTTTTTTGAGTGCTTCTAACTCTTCTTTACTTTTTCCATTACCATCAATTTCTGGGTTATCAATTATTATATTTCGACGGATATCTGCCCGAAATCTACCCCGAATCGAACTACCAGGAATAATCCCCGTCTGGGTAAATTGATCGCGGAAAATCAAGTTTAAATTACCCGTTTCTTCTCCCGCACTAGCTCCAACATGCAGAGGTGCTAAGGTTTCAATGATGCCGTATGCTTTTTGATACATTTATATACTCCAAAGTTCAAATTAGTTAATTGCACTCTCTAAAGGAAGCGCTAAACCACATCCCCAGCGTTTGAGCGATGGTCCTTCTTTTGGGAACCATTTATCATCCCAATCTTGCCAAGATTGATTTATTGCTTCTTCCAAAACATAAACCGTACCCGCAGGAACTGCATAACGTCCTCTAGACAGTAGCTTCGTGTCACCTTTTCCCCCCAAACGGTAACGAAAGGGTATTGCACGATCAGTGAAAAGTGCTTCTACTTTCCAAACTGTACCTTCGTTGATTTCTTCATCTTGATTCTTAGCTGTTTGCAAACAAACAGGTTCTCGCTTTGATAAACGATTGGAACCCCAAACCGCAGGTGTAATTAAAGCAAAGCTAGTTTCTACAGGTTCAAAGAGCAAATTACCGATCGCACTACAAATAGGTTCGCATCGCACATCAACCATATGTCCCTCACCACCAAAGCGATACCAACCAGGTTCAAGTTCGGTATTAGAGAGATAAACTAAACCAGTACCAGTTTCCATTTGCACTGAGTTTTCTAGAAACAAGCTTCCTTGCTGTTCGTGATTTCTAATAACATGTCGTTCTTCCAGTTCCAAACGTGGATGCAAGTGCGCTAAAAACTTCCAAGGATTTTTGGTTACTTCTTTGGGTTCCGTCCAGTCTTGAATCGCTAACCAAGTATTACTTTCATATTTATCAGTAGGACTTTCACCTTTTTGATTTTTCCATGCTTTCTGTTCGCTGTTCCAGCTTAGTTTATCGATGATTTTTTTATCTTTAACTAAATAGTTGCGTGGAGTTGGTACATAAAAGTTCTGAATTGTTGACGTTAACTCGTCTACATTCCCCCAAAATGGTCCCGCTAACATCAAATCGCGGATATCTACGTTTTTACAGGAAGCTGCAAACAAACCCGATAAAGTCGCAGCACTGGGAGGAAAGCTACTACCAGAACGTCCTACCAAGTTCTCTGGTGACAAGAATCTTCCTGAACTACCGTAGAGTAAACCCAAGGGTTCGATGATGATTAGATGTGTAAAAGGAGAACGGGGAGGAAGATATTTTTCTTTGGATGTGTTTTCTGTGGTTTCTATTGCTGACATAGGTGAAATCCCACTTTTGCAAGGTTAATTATCCAGTTGGTTAAAGCTTTATTGAGTTTGGTTTGGTCTACTTCTTGAGAATTTTCCTTGTGATAGTTTTTATCTTCACCTAAAATTCCTGCATTAATCTTTGTCAAATCTGCTTTTTCTGGATGTAATTGCTTGCTTTTGTCTTTAACTACATCTACATACTTGGGAAAGTATATCTCCAGCAAACCCAATGCAACATCTAAACCATCGTCATCGAAAGCATGACGGGATTCTAAAACAGCGACATCATTATATATGTGCGTCCAGTTTTGTTTTCCCTCTCTATCCCGATAACTCGACAACAAACCAGCTTCTAACAACCACCAGGGACACACCCATTCTAAGTGATTACCGTTATTAAATAAGATGCGAAAAGCAATCCTGTCTCGTCCATTACTTTTTGCCGATTTTTCAGCTTCCCGACAATGTTGCAATACATCCCGTTGCGGAATACCCGGAAAAGCCCAAACAAACCCGACACTGACGGTAATCTTCTTTTTTTTCTCTGGCTCATTCCAAGTATCACTTTTAAATTTAGAGAAAAATTTTACACAATCCGTCGCATCTTTTCTATCATAAAAAACACCTAAAAAATCATCACCTCCTGCATAAATAACACGCCAATTTGCAAGAGCTTTACTTTTGGTTTTGGGTAAATTTTTCAAATAATCACCCCATTCTCTCATTTCTAGACTAAATTTCTCAATTTCTTGAGCTTCTTCAGGTTTATTGGCAAAACTTTTCAGATAATCACCAGCTTTGTCTCCGTCTCCTTGAAACCAACCTTGAAAAAACTTATTTTGCTCTAATTGCTGTTTGTCATTAATTAGCTTTGTTTTTTTAAATCTGTTTAAATCAGTGAAGCGCTGAGGATTAAGGTCTTCTGATAGGTTTTCAAATTCATTTAAGAGTTTGTTATCCTCAAAAGACTTATTAAAGCGTTCTTTTAATTTTTCAGCAACTGCTTTATGGGTAATTAATCGCTTGATTAACTCTGGAACACTCAATTCTTCATCGGGATCGATAAAAGATTCTCCATACTCTTTACTAAGTTGAATTTTTTCATCACCAGAAAAATTCAACCCTGGAGTTAAATCGATAAATGATTCTCCTAATTTTTGACTGAGTGCTTTGTAAAAAGCTGTGACATCTTGCTTTTCTTGCTGGTAGTCGTATTTACGAGGATCGGCAATTTGACCGAGTTTCGGATATGCGATCGCATCCGTACCAGAAAGGGTAGAACTTTCACCTTGCCAGTTTATCCCAGTCCAATCACGTCCGCGTTTTTTCTCATTCAATTTTTCTCGAACATCACTTATACTCTCATCTGGACTACCTTGAACCCAGAAAAACTCCCATGCATATTTCGTCCACAAACCCCAACTTCTTCTCCAAGGCATGTAATCAATGCTGACATTTTTGACAACTTTGACATTTTCAACAACTTCGATATTTTCGACATTTGTCACATTTTCCTCAACCCACTTCCGGCAGGTTTCTGTGATGCATTTCCAAGCTTTATTCAGTGCAGACTCTGCATCTTCTTCTGGAAAATCACCCTCAATAATAATTTGGTTAGGCATTCCTTGAGTGATATTTGGTAAAGCTGGAGAAATAACTTCACAACCATATTGTTTTGCAGCGTTACAAATTACCCAAGATAAATATGAAAGTAGATAAGAACTTCCATATAAATCTCGCAACTTCCGCGATTTCTCGATAAACCCCTGCACAGGTGAAAAGGTGATTACAGTGTAGATTTTGTTTGTCATAGTAGGTGAAAATTTATGATCTTTTGGCTCCCTTACCATGCTGAATTTTTACTCAATTTTGTGAATACTTGTAATCTGTGTAAAACTAAAATTTCGGCAAAATTTGTTGATGTTCCCATTTATCCGTCAAATTTGCAGCCGAGAAAGTTAGGGAAGTTTTAACTAATAAGTGTGAAATATTACATCTTGTTTAAGCTAGTCCTTTTTTTTTATATAAAAGCATCTGCTTAAGATTAATTTTCAATATTTCACATTTCTTCAAGATTTTCTTAACACTTCGTCAAATAAATCAAAACCTCAGCTAATGCTTGCACCATCGGACGAGTTGATAAACTCTCTCCCCGCTTCAAACTATGGACGCTACCTGTGAGCAATGTGGTGCTTTCCAGCAATTCGCTTGTTTTCTCTTGCCAACCATCAGCAAACAAAACTTCATCTTTCACAGCATCTAACTGACTGTGAACTTTTGCAATGATTTTTAGCCCTAGTAATTGACAAAAGTCTTCCCACTCTGCAAATTTATTTACATCTCCCGACAAAATAACTGCGTGGGTTGCTGGCTGCATAATTATCTTATTTTCTGGTGAAGTTTTACCGCCAACATCAATAATATTTATTAACTGGTTCGCACCTCTTACCCATTTAGCCGCTTCTTGTGCAAAGTCTGCGGTAACATCTGCTTTATTGTTGCGTTTGCAGTCCTTAGCTACTGATTCATTATTTTCATAAGCTTCTTGATGCCAAGACCCTTCCCCATCAGGACAAGCTGTGATTACATAGGGGTAGGGTGCTCCTAAATTACCCAAAATTGCTTTTTTCAAACCATCTCGCAAACAGGACTTTCCTGACTGGGGTGGTCCACACAAGACTACTTTAATAAGCGATCGCTCTGGTTGCGATTCTTCAGTTTCAATCAAGTCTCCCACTTTATACTCTGGGGAACCGTGTACAGAGGTGACGATATAAGTTTTGTGTCTGATAGCACCACTTAGTGTACTGATTTTACTGCCGAGTTTGGGGTCAAGGACGGCGACTACTGAGTATAAATGTACGAGTTTATGAGAAATAACGTAAGCAACAGCAACAGTTTGGGGACCGTCAATTAAAATACGCTTTCCTCCCGCAATTTCCCCGGAATCAATCTTTTGGTTTAATACTTCCAGCGCATCTTGAACTATGCGATCGCCTTGTGCAGGAAGATTACGATTAAACCCAACCTGCAATACTTCACCTTTTAACTCTATCTGGTAGCTGTGCATACTCTGCATTTACTGTATTTTCTGGCAACAGATTTACTATGACACATAGATGGAAAACGCCCATTCCACTTATGCTCTTTCCTGGAGTCATATTCTCGACTTCCATCAAGATGGGAAGCTATCTTATCTATAATAAGTCTGGGTTCTTGTTAGTCACAACTGGAAATATCGTTTTCCACTGACTCACTATATTAAATACATCCAAGTCAATATTAGTGAGTTTCAAAATGAACAAAGAATCCGTGGAAAAAAGCCAATTTATTTCAGGACTAATCGCAGCTGAGGCTGGAATATATGAAGAGTTAGTCTCTTTAGTAGGTGAAGATGCAAAGAAAGCTGTAGAAACCATTAGACAACACTCCTATATTTCTGCTACCTGTGGTGTACTTGTTGTAGCTCCAGGAGTCGATTTATTAGCATTTGTTGCTAATACTTGGACAATGTATGCTCGAATAAATAGCGCACTTGGCATTTCACTCAGCAAAAACATTTTAAAATCAGTTGCATCAGCAATAGGAACAAATATCTTGTCAATCATTCCTGGAATGATATTAAGTTCAGTCGGAGGTTCTATTTTAAAAATAGTGCCCGGTTTAGGAACAGCTGGAGGAATGGCAATAACAGGTACTACGTTCTATGCTCTTTCGACTGTTATGGGTTGGACTTACTTGAAAGTAATCATGTTTCTTGTTTCTTCAGATGCGCCCATTAATGAAAAAAACTTAAAAGTTGCAACAAAGCAAGTGACGAAAGATAAGGATTTTATCAGGGAAATATACAATTCCGCAAAATCTGATTTTCAAGAAGAACAAGATTCCGATTCTGCTAATGATAAGTAATTAAGCAAACTTGATATTTAAGTAAAACATTAATTAAAATATCAAGTTGTTCGCATCTCTAAAAATAATCGTCAGCACTGGCAAAATAATCGCTAAATATCACATTTTGTTAGTAATAAAAAAGCCCTCGAATTTGTAGAGGGCTTTTTTGTCAACTAATCCGATTTAACCCAATCGGTAGGGGTCGTAATGAGAATATCGGCAATTCTCCTTCAAGCTCGTTTCCAACTAATCCGATTTAACCCAATCGGTAGGGCGCTTAAGAGTTTTGCTCGGAATCCAAAAAATTCAGGGTTTCCAACTAATCCGATTTAACCCAATCGGTAGGGTGTAAATAGTTTCACCTCCTCCTGTCGGGGAGAAGGGGTAGTTTCCAACTAATCCGATTTAACCCAATCGGTAGGGTTGTTCCAGGAAATTCCCGCCCTGCTCCAACAATCGAGGTTTCCAACTAATCCGATTTAACCCAATCGGTAGGGGCTCAAGATAATGAGCAATTAAGTCGAACCACAACAAACGTTTCCAACTAATCCGATTTAACCCAATCGGTAGGGGCAGTTGTCGCACGAGTGCCACGCTCTCGTTGCAACAAGAGGTTTCCAACTAATCCGATTTAACCCAATCGGTAGGGCCCTCCAAGGGAGCATCCAGCTCCCGCCCCACGTTTCCAACTAATCCGATTTAACCCAATCGGTAGGGATCGTGCTCAGAAAAAGTTCTCTCGCCTTTATTTCGGTTTCCAACTAATCCGATTTAACCCAATCGGTAGGGTGGGAGCCAATTCTAACCAGGCGACCCAAAGTATAGTTTCCAACTAATCCGATTTAACCCAATCGGTAGGGAAGTTGTCAACGTCGCCGTTGATAACAGCATTCCCGTTTCCAACTAATCCGATTTAACCCAATCGGTAGGGGGGTCGGATTCTTTCACATTGTCAAAGATCAAATTTTTGTTTCCAACTAATCCGATTTAACCCAATCGGTAGGGTAGCAGTTGCGTCTCGTCAAGGTGCAAACTGTGGAAAGTTTCCAACTAATCCGATTTAACCCAATCGGTAGGGGATACAGCTGCCGTTACGCCCTTGGAAATAAAGTTTCCAACTAATCCGATTTAACCCAATCGGTAGGGAGACAATATGTCCAACCCAGAACCATCCGTCGTAATGTTTCCAACTAATCCGATTTAACCCAATCGGTAGGGCAATAACCGACTGCTCTTACCAAGCCGCAACCTCAGTCGTTTCCAACTAATCCGATTTAACCCAATCGGTAGGGACATTAAGTTGGTAACGGATCAGCAACACTTCCTGTGAGTTTCCAACTAATCCGATTTAACCCAATCGGTAGGGCCGCGGACTACACCATGGTCTGCACACGTTCTACGTGTTTCCAACTAATCCGATTTAACCCAATCGGTAGGGAGGTATGTTGAAAATGGAATCCACAGGTACTTCCACCGTTTCCAACTAATCCGATTTAACCCAATCGGTAGGGGTGTTTTACTTAACGCTCAGTCTAAAGTAAATCTTTTTGTTTCCAACTAATCCGATTTAACCCAATCGGTAGGGTTTCCTCTTCTGAAGTTGAATTTGCGCTAAATTCAAGTTTCCAACTAATCCGATTTAACCCAATCGGTAGGGAAAGCGGAAATTTTAATGGCATAAATCAACAGAATAGTTTCCAACTAATCCGATTTAACCCAATCGGTAGGGCTTCAATGGTTTTATCAAACTCTCCTCTGATTGTTTCCAACTAATCCGATTTAACCCAATCGGTAGGGAAGCTTCTGCCAGTTCAGCATGCGAATCTGGGTACAATGTTTCCAACTAATCCGATTTAACCCAATCGGTAGGGCTTCTGCCAGTTCAGCATGCGAATCTGGGTACAATGTTTCCAACTAATCCGATTTAACCCAATCGGTAGGGGAAATCAATCTCCAAATGGTTTCGTGCAGCCAAATAACGTTTCCAACTAATCCGATTTAACCCAATCGGTAGGGAGTAAGCCAACAGGTCATTTCCCGCTCTAATCCAAAAAGGTTTCCAACTAATCCGATTTAACCCAATCGGTAGGGGAAGTCAAACCATTTGTGGTGACAGAAACTCCATTGAAAGTTTCCAACTAATCCGATTTAACCCAATCGGTAGGGAGGTTTTTCTTCTTCATTGCTCGAAAGATTGTTTCCAACTAATCCGATTTAACCCAATCGGTAGGGTATAGACCCCACAACAGTCACGGAAGTGACTGTTTATTGTTTCCAACTAATCCGATTTAACCCAATCGGTAGGGTCGAGGGGCTGACAAGATTTGGAGAGCAAGTTTCCAACTAATCCGATTTAACCCAATCGGTAGGGACTTTGAATTTGCATCTGCAATTTCTGGCGGTCTTAAAGGTTTCCAACTAATCCGATTTAACCCAATCGGTAGGGGCAGGCAAAGTGTGAATATTCGTAACTTTAAGTTTCCAACTAATCCGATTTAACCCAATCGGTAGGGTTCACGGTTACCCCAAATTTGCTCTGATTCGATTTCGAGGTTTCCAACTAATCCGATTTAACCCAATCGGTAGGGTTGAACCTCAATTTGAGGTCGAAATCCCTGAAAATGTTTCCAACTAATCCGATTTAACCCAATCGGTAGGGTGGTGACGATCCAGAGCAACGCATTGCATCATACGGTTTCCAACTAATCCGATTTAACCCAATCGGTAGGGTTGTTCTCTATACAGATGGAAACCCCACAGACGAGTTTCCAACTAATCCGATTTAACCCAATCGGTAGGGGATTATGAATCCAAAGAACAACCGGTGCCTATCGCAAAGGTTTCCAACTAATCCGATTTAACCCAATCGGTAGGGTAGCGCCTCAGCAAAACGGAGGACGCTGTAACGTTTCCAACTAATCCGATTTAACCCAATCGGTAGGGCAGAGCGCGCAGGAATGTCACGCTAATGGTCCTAATGTTTCCAACTAATCCGATTTAACCCAATCGGTAGGGCTCTTAATATGATATTAAGAGCTAGTCTGAGTTTAAAGTTTCCAACTAATCCGATTTAACCCAATCGGTAGGGGGTCAAATAACCGTAGGCTGCCAAAGGATTTGCAAAAACAGTTTCCAACTAATCCGATTTAACCCAATCGGTAGGGGGTTAAAAATTCCCCCCATCCCCCTAACTCTCCACGGGTTTCCAACTAATCCGATTTAACCCAATCGGTAGGGTCAGACGCTGTAAAGCCAATCGAAGATGCAGTTTTGTTTCCAACTAATCCGATTTAACCCAATCGGTAGGGGGGGCTGTGATCCATATCTCAGAATTGCATCAGCAATGTTTCCAACTAATCCGATTTAACCCAATCGGTAGGGGCGATGGTTTGGACTAAAGACGACGGCGTACTAATTGTTTCCAACTAATCCGATTTAACCCAATCGGTAGGGTCCTCTAGCCCGGGCATGGCGCTTGAGGGACGGAAACAAGTTTCCAACTAATCCGATTTAACCCAATCGGTAGGGTTTTACCTATGGTCCTTGGGCGTGTTGTCTTGTTTCCAACTAATCCGATTTAACCCAATCGGTAGGGTCGAGATGCATCAGCAGCTGACAACCATCCTTTGCTAAGTTTCCAACTAATCCGATTTAACCCAATCGGTAGGGAAGAATGGTTGACTCAGGCGAACCTTGATCATGCTGCGGGTTTCCAACTAATCCGATTTAACCCAATCGGTAGGGTGTCCACTTTGTGAACAGAAGGTTGAGATTGAAAAGTTTCCAACTAATCCGATTTAACCCAATCGGTAGGGCAGAAGTTAAGCAGCAATACTGGGCAGGAGTAAAGTTGTTTCCAACTAATCCGATTTAACCCAATCGGTAGGGGAAGATATAATTTGCGGTGTATCACGCACTTGTTTCCAACTAATCCGATTTAACCCAATCGGTAGGGAATACTGTTAAAACCTCGCAATCCAATTCCCAAAACGTTTCCAACTAATCCGATTTAACCCAATCGGTAGGGTAAAGAAATAAACCAGACCATGTTTTCTGACGTTTCCAACTAATCCGATTTAACCCAATCGGTAGGGCTAGATAGCACCCATTATCGCATGAATTGCGCTGTGACGTTTCCAACTAATCCGATTTAACCCAATCGGTAGGGCGAAACGAGGGGCAACAGGACCCTCCGTTCTACAGTTTCCAACTAATCCGATTTAACCCAATCGGTAGGGAGTTCGTCTAGGAGCCTTTGCCCAGTAAGGATTTCAGCCACCAAATCGACACCACTGCTAAAAGTATAGTACATTCTCCCAAAAATTGACTCAAACACATACCTCAAACCCTTGCCCAGTAAGTAATCGACACCACTCAACGAAATAATAGGCATTTCAGCGATTTGCTGAGTGGTGTCGATGACCATGTTACAAAACCTCCTTCATAATCCTAAAACCTATATAACGTAATACTTTGGCTGTGCTGCTGGTTCCTCCAGCCTTTGCCCATAGCCCTCTAGAAAGTTGGATAACAAGCGTGCATCTTTTATCACCACGAATATTATATGCAAAAATCACCAACTCTTTGAGGAGTAAGAATTAATAATTAATGTAAATATAAGTTTTTTTACTTAAAGAATACAAAAAATAAATTACACCAATAAAAATTGGTGCAAGATGCAAGAAAAAATAAACTGCGCGTTTTTCTAAACATCAAAAACTGAAAGCATTTCCCAATCATCTCAAATAAAATCCACGTCTTAAAGCCTCAATTCTTTTATGAATCGGTGGATGTGTATGTTTTAACCAGTGAAAAGTCCCTACTTCTTCATTCATTGCCACCCTAATCCATAAAGTAGCCATTTGTTCTTTATTTTTTTTCGGTGGCTGAAAAGGTAAACGGTCAAGAACCGCCAAAGCTGATACCATATCATCAACACTTGTTAACCTAGCAGCAACCGCATCAGCATGATATTCTCGCCAGCGACTATGCCAAAAGGTTAATAATGTCACCATAAATTTTGTTATCGTCGGCAACATCATTAAAATAGTCCAAACCAACACACCTACAAAAAAGCCTGTTGCGTGTTGCCAATTGCCTAAAAGACCATAGATTAAACCTGCAACCAGCATTAATAAAGCCGCAAATCTTCCGAAATACCACACAATCAGCAACATTGGCGTAAAAAGTATTAACATCACACCATCCAAAGCAGCTGAAAGCAAAGTTTTTGCCATTGTGTCTAAGTTAGCAATATGCCCTAATTCGTGTGCCATCACAGCAGCAACTTGTCTTTGATTTAATTGCTTAATTAAACCAGTAGTAGCAACTACCATTGCATAAGAACGTGTTGCACCCACCGCATAGGCATTAGGATTCTCATCACACAATTCAATTGCTACCACCGGAGTTTTTGGTAATCCTTCTGCTCTCGCTAACTCCTGAACTGCCGTACATAGCCCTTTTTCAACATCAGAATACAATCCCTTTTCATGTATTAAAAGTGGATTAATTACTCGTAATTTTCTTTGATTAATACAAGAAGGTACAGCAGCAAAATATTTGTAAATTGTTGTTATTACCCAGTAAATGCTAGGTATACCAATGCAACCCAAAAAGAATAGACCGATAACAAAATTGAAAGCACCTTGCTGAAACAATTGCAATCCATAGTAGCTGGCATATACTCCATAGCCGAAAACACTCAAACAAAACAACATCATGATTGCAATGACAGCAATATTACCTTGAGCATTTCTAAATTTCATAACTTTCTCCCTGTATATTTGAAGAGTTAATTAACAGTGATCCAAAACCTATCCGAAGCGAGGGAAACAAAGTCTAGGGAAGCAATCTCAAAGAGTTTGCGCTAGTCTGCAACACTAAAAAGCGAATATTTCGCATACTTTTAGATTTGATTCCTTTAGTAACTTTTCCCTTTTTCCTTCCCAGTCCTCATGAGCGAGGACTTTAGCTATGAGACAGGGACTTACAATCCCTGGCTATTTACGCAAAACTAAAATACTTCCCTCTCACCAGATCATTGAATCCGAATTCTCAAAATCCGAATTCTCAAAATCTGGACTCTCAACAACTTCCTCTAAACTCCCCATCCCACAAAAGTAACAATCATCAGTCTGCAAATACTCTGTATTAGTCTTACGCCAATCACTACCGGGAAACTCATAAATCCAATCAATCCCGGAATCTACATTCAAAAAACCGCTTACCATCCCATGAATTACACCAACACCTGTACTTGCACAGATACCATTCAACCAAAATACCGCCGGGTCATTCACACCTTCTAAATAACCCGCAGCCATTTGATTAATCTCCAATGGCGCAGACTCTAAAGCTGCACGTTGCAAGTTAATAATATTACCGCACATCAAACACCAACCACCACCCAGAGGAGGAACGGTAATTCTGCAATACATTCGCGGTGTATTGTCTGGTTTCACCTCTATATGAGTCCCCAAACACACCAAAGGACGCATGTATTGCAACGCTAATTCTTGAGCAGTTTTTCGAGAAAGATGATTATCAGTCGCCACCACAATTAAATCGCAAGTTGCTATTTCTTCCTTGGCTAATTCACTTTCAACTGAAGTTGGTATTGTTTTGACACAGGAACCCTCACTGTAAATTTTCTTGATAAGATGCTTGACATAATGCACTTTATGCCAATTTTGGTCTACCATTTCTTGTGTAGCACCGGGCATCCGATTGAGGTTAACTGTCTCCAATTCATCAGGGTCAATTAATACCCAATTCTTCACACCTAAACGCCCCAATAATTCTGCAAAAATTGAACCAATACCACCACAGCCAATTAATGCTACTTTTAGCTGATTGAGTAGCTTTTGATTGGTTTCCCCAAATATTTTTTGCCGAGCAAACATCAAATCATAGTTCAAGTCAATATTATTCATCACATGTTTATTTTTGGAGATTTCAAACAGGGAATTACAAAATTGAACGTTCTCAAACTCCCGTCCTTTTCTATCCCACATCCGAAATTGACCAGATTGTAAATCCTCGTCAAACACACCCGAAATCAAACGAGGTTTTTTGGGAAAACTAGATGAGATAAACCGCGCATATTCAGACTCATAACGATCATCGACATAGGAAAAATCAGGTATACCTCGACCCGCGTGAGTATGAATGTGAACTACATCCAAACCTGGCTGAAGATGATTTTGTAGCAAATAGGAATGAAAATGCTGTTTTAATACCAATCCACTGGCAGATTGATGTTCGTAGCAGTCAGAAGCAGGAACAACCCAACTTTTAGGAATATACCGGATTTTGTGTTTTGAAACTTGATGACGCTGACAAAATAAAAAACCAATCACTTCTTCATTAAACATCCGAGACTTGAGCATAGATTTTTGAAACTCAGACCACATTTTTGGTGGTATGTGCAGAGAAATTGCCGGAGATTTGTTCATAGTTAGTTGTTAACAAAATACTTGGCGATATTCGTAATCGCAGCTACACAAACCCAGGATTTACGCACGGATTACGTATTTCCGTCCCTATCGACGTAAGGAAGCAATCTCAAAGTCTTGTTTTCTGGTAACGAGTGCGTAAGTCCTAAAACCAAGTCCGCGATTAGGCTCCCCAGTATTTAGCCCAGGTCGGTTGGGCTTTGTCTGTGTAGCCGCAGATTTCAGTCTGACGGGAATAATTCCGTCAATCATCACTATTAATCGCGTGACGTGCTGTTACAAATAAAGTCGCAAGATTGTGACCATTCTCAGGATTATTACTAGGTCTCCAAGAATTTAACCAGACATCATGGTTAAATCCTCCCCCTAATCCCACACAGTACCAATACCATCCTTGTTCACTCAGAAATGGCGCACCATAGTAACTTTGTCTGGTAAAGTGATGGTCTCCTTCTCCTACCGTATTCCACGGGTAATTTAAATAGCAACCAATGGGGGGAAGTCGCGGATAATCTAGTGGTAACAAAAACAAAACATCTGTGTTAGAAACTGTAAACTTTTTGGAAGATAAAGGCATTCCCTTAATCAGAATAGCCGTGTATTTAATATCTCCTACTGTCTTGCTACCAACAATTACATTTTTGGCTACTTTTTCTAACAGCTTGAGTTCTTCTACAATTCGCAAACTGGGTTTAAATCCTGATTTATCTTGACTAATTGTAACTGCCATACTTCACCTTCTCAATTCAAAACTCCAAATTAGTGGATAATCCAAAATCTAAAATCTCACTATCCTTTGACAATTTTGGGTACAGTCCAAACCTTTGAACCCTCTTTAAGCGCTTCGTTATTTTTCAGAGGACGAGTACCAGCAAAACCTTCTTCCATCACATCATCGTGACCAATTTCTGGCAACTTTTTTCTTAATTCTTCAACAGTTGTACCTTGTGGTAAATCAACCAGTTTACCGTTAACAATTGCTCTCATCTCATTTCCTCACTTTGTTCTAATTGTTTACTTGATGACGATTTTATTTTTTTAGATTTCGATTGAATGAATTCCAGAGACTCCACTTTTTTGTGAGGTTTAGTTTTGTTATATTCGGGTTTATTATTTATGCTAAACATAAACCATAAACCGACGAAAACGATAACACTGGTTATTTTGATAAAAAACAATTGTCTAGCTTGTCTTGATGTTACATCCTCCAAAAAACCAATTCTTTGATCTAACTTTTGCAAATAAGATTTGTTACTATCAACCTCCTCAGTTACCTTTTGTAAATATTGCGTGTAGTCTTGTTTGCTAATAGCATTAACCTGAGATTCTAAATACTGACAACGTTGATTAATTCTCTCAGTCCTTTGCCTAAGTTCCTCAAATTGGTCTAGCTCTTGATTAATTAACTTGCCATTCACTGTCCCCATAAATAACTCCTTTCCTTTTTTGTTTATTCCAGCATCATGCATTCAGGAATCAAAAACATTAGAACTACCAATGCGGTGATAATTTTGGCTAGTATCATGTTGGTCAAATTTATCAAATACCTCAGTCAAATCCACTACGCTATTAGCCGAATTTTTTAACTCACTTCCTAAAGATTGTTCGACTGAAGCTACCTCAACTCGGATTCCTCGTCTTCTCAGTTTCTCTGCTAAATAGGCAAAATCGGAATCTCCCGTCACCAAAACCACAATATCTGGTTTAATTTCTAAAGCTAACTCAATTGCATCTATTGCCATCACAACATCAACATTATTCTCGTAATCGTCTCCTTTCGCTTTACCTTCTTTTGCTACGACTAAAAAACCATTACTCTTTGCCCAGTAGACAAATTTTTCTTTGCTTTTTCGCTGTTCTTCAAATCTTTCTTTTGCGGGAGGTAGACCGAGATAAATTACCATCTCAATTAACTCTCTTCCTTCTTTCGGGTCAGCTAAATAATCTCGCACTTTATGCCAATTTATTTTGCGATTAAAACTTTGTGCTGCCATAAAAGCGTTATCGCCATCTGCTATAATTATCACTCGATGAAGATTTCCCATGCTCTTTCACCATTTATCTTGGGTTTGTTTTCTTGTTTCCTATTAAAACCTATGGGTGGAATATGCTTTTTCCCTCAGCCAGATCCTTCACGAAGAAAAGGGTTTGGGGTGCGGAATACTGGAAATATCGTTTTCCACCTACTCGCTAGATTAAATACATCGAAATAAAGATTAGTGAGTAGTAGCAATGAAATTTACTCAAGGGTTTCCAATCATAATGTTTGCATCAATGGTGTGCATCTTAACTGGTACGATTAGCAAACAACCTTTAGTGCGAGTACTGGGTGAAATAGCTGTGTTAGGGGCTATTTATAGAAAAACAACAGTCAAGCAGCACCACTTAGATGCGAATAAGCAGAAGCAATTAAGTCTATTAAGTAAAGAGAATACTTGCTTGCAAGCCAAACTTACTGATACACTGTATGAATTAAATAAGTTGGAGAAAAAAGTCAAAGTTCAACATACCTGTCAACGTCTTTATCTTTCTAAAATTGATAAATTACAGCATCAACAAAAAGTCATTGCCGGAAATCTCGCTCAATTGCAAGAGAAGTTAGATAATAAAACTGCTCCTCAATCTGAAAATCATCAAAATAAGTCTCAAAAATCATCTGTTAAATTACTTTCCGATACTCAAACATCGATAACTCGTGTTTATATTGACGGTAATAATTTCAGTTTTGCTCTTGATCGCTTGCAAATTGAGGTTGACTATAATGCGTTGCGGGTAGAACTTTCTCAAAGCGCAAATGCTACCACTTTTAAATATTACACTGGTGTTCATTCACCGATGACTGATGGACAAAAGCGGTTTGTAAGTTATTTAGAAGGTTTGCGTTATGAAGTAATTGGACTTCCGATTTTACCTCGAATTGATAGCAATACTGTCAAAACTGTTGGTGATGATGTAAAAATTACTGTTGATATGTTAAGGGAAGTCAAGCAGCAAGATAGGGTGATTCTTGTGAGTGGTGATGGTGACTTTGTTCCTGCCATTACTGAAATACAACAACGTGGTGTAGAGGTAACTATTATTGCGAAGAAGGGTATGTTAAGTCAAGAGCTTTCGGAAATAGCTGATGATGTGATTTTTTTAGATGATATACAATATCAAGTCGCTAAGTATACAAAGTTGAATATAGCTTAAATAATTTGTAGCGATGTTGTTAGGAATAAAAAAGCTCTGAAAAATATCAGGGCTTATTTTTTTGTAAACATTCTAATCCGATTTAACCCAATCGGTAGGGTTGGTTTTATCGTTGGTCTCCATCGTGGCTTTTTTGTTTCCAACTAATCCGATTTAACCCAATCGGTAGGGATTTGGTATATCTTGTAGCCCTCACCATTCCCAATGAATGTTTCCAACTAATCCGATTTAACCCAATCGGTAGGGGATCGTAAGCCTCATCTTAAGCGTAGTCCTAAGCGTTTCCAACTAATCCGATTTAACCCAATCGGTAGGGAAACGATGACGCACAACAGGTTCAGCGGAAGATTGCCGTTTCCAACTAATCCGATTTAACCCAATCGGTAGGGAGCAGCGCAGCCAGTGACCAAAGTCATCAACATAAACGTTTCCAACTAATCCGATTTAACCCAATCGGTAGGGTAAGAATCGCTGCTGACCAAGCGAAGCTCGATATTGTTTCCAACTAATCCGATTTAACCCAATCGGTAGGGGTCGCTAGCAACGATGCACACAATGCTCGTGTAGTGTTTCCAACTAATCCGATTTAACCCAATCGGTAGGGGCCTTTAGTGGCTTGGGGTGGGTGTCAAGAACACCGTTTCCAACTAATCCGATTTAACCCAATCGGTAGGGTCAATGGCTACCCACGGCGCAGCCCGGCAGCCAAATGTTTCCAACTAATCCGATTTAACCCAATCGGTAGGGACAAAACGATCAAAGCGACTTGTGGAAACATAGCGTTTCCAACTAATCCGATTTAACCCAATCGGTAGGGACTAGAGAGCAAGTTTCTAAAGCAAGGGACCAGGCGTTTCCAACTAATCCGATTTAACCCAATCGGTAGGGTCAATCGCTGCTGGGATTGTTGGTTTTTTCGTTGCAATCGTTTCCAACTAATCCGATTTAACCCAATCGGTAGGGAGCGGTAGATCTAATTGTATCTCCCACTAGCTTGACAGGTTTCCAACTAATCCGATTTAACCCAATCGGTAGGGCTCGTCTTGTTCTCGTTAGAGAAAATTACGAAGACTAGTTTCCAACTAATCCGATTTAACCCAATCGGTAGGGAAACCTCGAAAGTTGATGTTTCAGAGTTTCTAGTTTCCAACTAATCCGATTTAACCCAATCGGTAGGGAAGGATAGTCTTGTTTGCAAAAACTTGACTTAGGGTTTCCAACTAATCCGATTTAACCCAATCGGTAGGGTAGTTTATATCAAGGCACCCAGCCTTCTAACCTGGTTTCCAACTAATCCGATTTAACCCAATCGGTAGGGCCAATTGTTGAGCATGTAAATGGCACCCATTATAGCGTTTCCAACTAATCCGATTTAACCCAATCGGTAGGGTCTAAGCTTCGAGTTGGGTTTGCCTTGATTTCAAAAAATCGTTTCCAACTAATCCGATTTAACCCAATCGGTAGGGCGGACCGATTCCTGCGTATTACACGTTAATCTAAAGGTTTCCAACTAATCCGATTTAACCCAATCGGTAGGGAGTAAACGAAGAGGCTGATAAATGCCACCTTCGGGTTTCCAACTAATCCGATTTAACCCAATCGGTAGGGTGTTCGTCTAGGAGCCTTTACCCAGTAAGGGTTTCAGCCATCAAATCGACGCATCTCTGAAAAACATTATACATGTTCTCCAAAATTAAGCAAAATACATACCTCAAACCCTTAGCCTGTAAGCAATCGACGCATCTCAACGAAAAAGATAGGGTTTCAGCGATTTGACGAGATGCGTCGATGACCATGTTACAAAACCTCCTTAATTATCCTAAAACCTATATAACGTAATACTTTGGCGGTGCTGCTGGTTCCTCACTACCAATAGTTAACACCCTGGAAACAGCCTCTTCCGATATCCAGTAAAATCGCACATTGTCCTCGGATGGTTTAACTAGTTTTTTTGATTTCTCAAACAGTTGCCGCATTTCGTCCAAACTTAAAAAACACTCAAACACGGAAAATTGTACTCTTCGCCCATAGCCCTCTAGAAAGTTGGATAACTTAGTGCGTCTTTTGTCATCAGGAATATCATATACAACAAGCACTAACATCTTTATCAGTGAGAATTAATACTTTACGAAAGTATAAGTTCTTTTACTTATAAGATACAAGGTGTCATTTAAATTATAATCATGTTAAGATTCCCAAATATAATGGTGCGTTACGGCTCACAAAGATATTCGATGAAATTCACAATAATTCTCTAGTCGTAACATATTTTACTACCAACTTTTTAATCCAAAATTCCTAACCTGCCCTTAAAAAAGATTCATAGGGAACTCCAGATAACAAACAACGTTTATATCTTCTCACTTGCAACTGAATTGCATGTCTATATGTAACTTGAGATATTAAATCTGGATGAGAAACTTCTTCATTCATCCGAGTTTCAAACTGTTTCAAAAAAACTTTCCGCGCAGATTGGCTTAAATACACTCCTCCCGTACTAGCAACCAAATCAAAATCATTCGGTTTAAATAAAGATTTATTAATTACCTTTAACACCAAACTATCAACAATGGGAGAACGAAATTCTTCCATCAAATCGAAAGCTAAATATGGCTTCTGCTTCTCACCATAATGGAAATTACCAATATATGGAGAAAGCCCTTCCGCAATAATAAAACTCAACACATTATTAAACAAAAGGGTATAACCAAAACTCAATAACGAATTCACCTCATCAATAGGAGGTTGACGAAATCTCTGAGAAAAACTAAAAGCAGAATTAGTAATCAACTTGCCAAAAGCTGGAAAATATCTGGCAGCAGCAATACCTTCATAACCCCGCAATGAATCCAAATTATCTACATATTCTAAGGCATCAATATCTTGATTAATGCCATAAATAGCCTTTTCTACATCTTCTAATTTCCGTTTCCGATTAAATCGCATTAATAGCTGCTTGGAATTCATTAACTTACCTAAAACAACAGCTTTTGATACGCTAAATTGAAAATAATCATCATTGCGTCTCTCAATTTGAATTAGTTGATTATCCAAATTAGTAGACTCTTCACTCCACAGATGACCGTGATATTGTCCTGATTGACTGAGAAATAACACAGCAATTTTATCTTGCAGACAACTATTAATTACTGGAGTTGATAATTGAATATTGCCAAAAACAAGAATTTGCTGCACTTCCCGTATCGGGACTTCCAGCTTAGGTTTTTCTGAGACATGAATAATAAAACGTTGATAATCTTTATAGATTGACGTTCCTTGTTCAATTAAGTAAATAGCTGCCATTTCTAGATTCCAAATATTTTTTTGAAAAGAGCTATTATCCTCTTCGCTTTCTGGAAGTATTTCTATCTCTACTTCTGCAAGAAAAGGTTGATGTAAATAAGCAATATTTTTTGTATCTTCGTCCTTCTCCTCACCTAAGTCATCAACCTGCTTATCTGGCAGTAAAGGCAGAGTTTCTAAGCCTTTTTCCTTGTATAATACAGATTCTTTTGGACTTTTTTTTTACTATAATTTTTAGCTTGTTTTTTTCCTTGGTTCTCCTCTATCCCCGACTTCAACTTTACTTTATTCGCATCTACAGGGAAAATTGCATTTTCTAAAAAACCATGACCTAAAAATCGAAAACCACGCTCAAAATTAGTAACTTGTGTTTTCTCGGTATTTATTGTCAATCCCATTGAATCCAATAAATTGATAATTTCTGACTTTGCTGATAAAATTCGTTCTTGACTGCGTGATAAAACCAGAAAATCATCGGCATAACGCACAAGTTTTAAATCAGTCGCACTCACTAACTCATCAAACTCATGTAGATAAATATTCGCCAAAATCGGCGAAATTACCGCACCTTGGGGTATACCCTTTTGTGGTAATATCAATCCTTCTTGTGTTTGTACACCAACGGTTATCCAAGATTTTATTAAACATAAAAAACCCGGATTATCTATATGTAACCTCACCTCTTTTAATAACCTAGAATGGTCAATATTATCAAAAAACTTGACAATATCTGCATCTAACACCCATAAATAACCCATATCTCGCCAATCAGCGATTTTCTCCACCGCATTGATATAAGATAAATTGGGACGATAGGCAAAACTTACAGGTGAAAATTTCTCCTCCATTAATGGGTACAGCACATTTAATAAAGCTTGCTGAACAATTCTGTCCCTAACTGTTGGTATTTTCAACTCTCTTTTGGTGCCGTTTTTTTTAGGAATAATTACCTGTTTGCAAGGGAGAGGTTGATAAGTACTATTAGCTACGGCATTGAGTAATTGATAAATATTGACAGTTTGGTTGCCAGCAAAACTACTAATTGTTTCTCCATCTACCCCCGCACAACCACGATTTTCGGCAACTTTTGACCAAGCACGTTGAAAATTATTGATATCGAGAAATTTGCTAGCAATATCAATCATAATAATTTGTAATCCCAATTTAATCAGAGTTGAAAATTCTCACATCTTGCACCAACATGTTATGCAAGACAAAAAGACTAAGTATTTATAGCTTTTCCGACTGCCAGGGACTATAAGTCCCTGTCTTATAGCTTAAGTCCTCTGAAAGAGGACTGTTTGAGAGTATTTTTTATGTCAAATTAGCTACTAAAAACTGCTCAATTCATTGTTTATGCGTAAAGGTGCAAGATATAAGAATTCTGTTTTTTTAGATGCAGCCATGCCAGAGGCTATTCTTTCTTGTTAAACTCACTAACAATCCGATTTAACTCTTGTACCAACCAAGAATCAGCATCTGTTTCTAAAAAGACTTCCAATAGAGTGTAGTAGTACCATAATGTACCGTCCTTACCACCTTTAAACTTTTCCCAAGTTGCTTCCCCTTCTTTGTATAAATCACTCAAAATACTACGGGCATTATGCAATTTATCTGCTAGCGCTACTCTGCGAACTGAAGTTGAAGCATGACGCAATTTTTCAATATATTGCTGTTTGCGTTCTTCCCAAGGCGGTTTTGGTATAGTATCTGCATCGGTGCAACCATCAACTATTTCGATGACTTTTACACCAAACATATTTAAAATCACTTCACGGGTTGCTATCCCTCCTTGGTCTTCGACTGCATCATGTAATAATGCAGCGATCGCTTCATCTTCATCACCACCATTTTCTAATACCAGTGCTGCTACACTTAACAGGTGACTGATATAAGGTACGTTACCCCCTTTTCTTATTTGTTTAGCGTGGAGTCTGGTAGCGTAAACTAAAGCTTGTTCAAAACGATGAGTTAATTTTGGTGTTTCTGTTGCGTTTAAGTTCATACTTTTATTTCCGTAATTATCTATAAAGCTTGTAAGTAGCTTCCATATCTTTTTTCATGCGCTGTCGTAAATCCCAAGGTAAAATCACCTCAACATTCTGTCCCCAAGCCCGCAAACGCATGATGATGTTATTATCATCTTTGCGATAATCGACTTTGCAGTAAATATCGCTATCTGAACGAGATTGTACTATTGAAAGCAAATTTTTTTGTTCTATTGATGCTGCGGGTGTGTAAGATTTGACGAGTGCTTCAACTTTTTGTCGAGAGATTTTTGTAAACATTTCATCCCGTTCTGTACCCAAAATATAATTGCCATAGAAATATTGCTCAAACCTCAACACAAGTAATTCTTGTGGTTTGTAAATATCAAATCCCCAAGCTACTGACATTTTATGTTTAATATCATCAGGACTCGGTGGATATTTACCCTGGCATTTATCTACAAAGTGTTTAGGAATATTGACTTCATCTATATCTTTTTGGAATTCATCTAATTGGAGAATACGATCAAGTCGATAATCGTACCAATCAATTTTACTCCAAGGATTATTTTCATCCTGCTTAGGAGTTTGACCGTAAGCAAATAGATAAGGTGCGCGTTGATAGTAGTAAATAGAAACTGGATAAACGATACAATCAACAGTATCTTGAAATAGTTTAGCACTCTGATAGGTCAATTTTACCAACGGTACTTTATCTTGCTTCCAAATGTTTTTTAACTTCTTTTTGAGTAATTCTACGCGATTATATAGCTGGGGATGAACTATATATTCGGCATGTATAAAAAACCTTTGAATGCCATTAATTGGTTGTGATAATGAATTATTGAAAGCAGATAATTCTTCATTTGTGAATTGTTCTGATTGAGTTTCGACATCTTCTAAACGAGTTAAGAAAAATTCAGGAAACTCATCTACTTTCAAATACGTATCCTGTTCTTTTAGTTTTTTGATTTTTAACCAGCCGAGATTTACTAATGATTGAAAGTCATGGTCTTTTAAGTTGCGACTGGTTACAGCAAATAAACGCCCATCAGATAGAGATTTAGAAAATCGGTAAGATTTTTTCTGATTATTGGTATCAACTGAGTTGTGTTCTTGGTTACTACTTTTCGTAGTATTAATCATTCCAGTTAATAGTAAATTATCTAACTCATCATCTTGAATAGAATAATATTGTTGAAATGACCAACGCCATTTACTTTTTTCAACACTTAAGTTTGATAGAAATAACCAGTCAGTTAATTTTGTGGTACAGCGACATCCTTCATGATGTAAAATTGGAGCTTTATCACGTAAATGATGCTTTTTTGCATCTAAAAAAAATAAATAGCGCCATTCCATAAAAGTAAACTCTTCTGTTAATTCTAATTTAACTTCATCACCATCATCTCCATAAATAGAACGTAAAATAACCCATAGTCTTACTGCTTTCGCTAAGTTTTGTTTGAGAGATCCTGGCGTTAGCAACTTTAAGACTTCCACAGTGGGAGGATAATTAAAAGCTTCTCTCTTCATCGTGTGTTGTGCTGCTGGTGTGTGTGTGTTTCTACATTAGCAGCAGGTGGAAAAGGCTATTTCCATCTCATCCCTCAAATGAAACGGTAGATTCAGATTCCATGTATAGAGATTTTTGTAAATTGAGATTTCAGTATCGAAGTAAAAATTATGTAGTTCCTCTTAATAGGAACTACATAAGTTGATTAAAACTCGGCAGTGTTTGGAAGTTCTACAACGTTGTTCTGCTGTAAGGAACGAGCCTTGCGCCGCGCCCACGAACGGTCGTTGATTTCCTGTAAGTCTTGCAACGATTTACCGAACTTACGCCCTGCATATTCCAGCAACTGGTCGAGGGAATAGCGCCGTTCTTCAATAGTGCCGAAAACTTCAGTAAACCGTTCTTTGAGTTCATCCCAGGAGAAGGAATCCCCTAAAGAGCGCTTCACGGACAACCCCTGCAACTCGCGCAAAGCGTAGTATACCGTGGCATACTGCTTTTCGCAGTAGTCAGATGTGTTATATTCACCGAGAGCGGAGGTATCGATGGACTGAACAGCGGCGATAGTGGATTTACGAGGTGCCATAGTAGTAGAACCAAATTAATTTCACTTTTTCATGAGCGTCAGCGATTCTTTAGAAGAACTTAAAGGCATAACTGAATGTTGTAAGTGACAAATTTAAGCTGTGTTACGCATAGGTGAATCGACTTCAGCTAGATAGTATAGTGTGCTGATACTAATCCTGGTGGGGTTGAAAGTTGACCACTTGTAAGCGCACTCTCCCGGTTTATACTTGTTTGACTGTCGGCTCCAGTCTGACCACAAAGGCAACAGCGCACTTGAGTAGGAGTACAGCGCCATTCCTACGCGAATCCAGTCGTGGTAGTCGTCGGCGCGGTGGGGATGAAGCCGCGACAGCAGCATAGCAATGTGACGGTACATAGCTTGTCCTGCTGTTTGTGTAGCGTGAGGATGTCTGCACACTTTGACTGGCACACGGGATTTGGGTTGCTTTTTGACCATCAACTGTATCAGCCAATCTGGAGCAAAGGCGATCGCTCTTTCATTAGGACTGCAATTCTTTAGCCAGCGGTAAGGCTTGTGGGTGATAGGGTGAATCGATGGCGGCAGGACAGACATCAATCCTTTAAACCGTAATTCCAGCCCCTTGTCCAGCTTGCGAGAGTGGAGTGAAGGGGCTATATCGGCTGACACCTTGAACAACCGCTGACAACGCCCCGGTCGCCCAGACGTGAAGGTGACTGTATCGGGCAGAGGGTTTTTTTGTGCCAGTACAAGCAGCACTTCGGCAGCGGCTGCGCCATCTTGGTCGAGTGCCAGCAGATAGTTACGCCCTGACTCGATTGCCGTGCCAGTCAGCAAGGCAAATCCGGTGCAGTGATGACCATTGGCAAGCCACTGGATTAGCTGCCCCGGAGTATAAGGACGCTTATTCCAACCCTTTCCTCCAAGGGGTTGTTTCCCTGAAACAGGAACTAACTTCCAGTCTGAAGGGAGTAAGCTTAGTTCTTTATAAAATTGTTGCATCACTCTTTTTAGTCATTGCTTGAAGGTGACTGATTTTCTAATTTTTTGGCACATCGCCTCATGGTTGCTGTAACTATTAGCATGGAACTGTATATTTCTGCTCCATCTTCAGACGCTGTTTCAAGTGCTAGCTCTTCAAGTTCTTCAGCCTCTTTCAATAATTTGAGAAAGCGTTTTACTATAGGTTTCATGTAACACAAAAGCTAATATTCCGAGGGCAGCATCAACACCTTTTCAACCAGATAAAGTTTGATGCAAGGCAATGGAAAATCGGTGTACTCAATCTCCTGCCGTAAGATTTCCGAATCTGTATCTTGCTCACAAATTAATGTGGCAGATTTGTTATCATTTACGACCAATCGCCAAATTTGGAAGTCCCGTAAGTTTGGTAACGCAAGGGACTTATTAGTTTGATAGGAAGCAATGGCATCAATTAGCCAGTAAGCGTTACCAGCAGTAGCTAGATACCTTACTCCGCAGGTGTAAAGCAGCCCCAGTGGATGTTTGTACAGTGATTCTGAACTTGTAAACTGGTTGAGGTCTGTTTGCTTTAGTGTCATTTTCAGTGTTAAATGAAGTTGGGATGAAATGCCATGAGCCACGACAAAAAACAACTCTCCCGTCAAAATGCGGAAAAGTTGTTTTTAGGAGTCGGGGGAAGTGAAAGGTTTATTTGGACTTGCTACCGATTGCGGTTTTTGCTTTTGTTCCGTTAGCACCACCAGCGCCCTCTATGTTGGAATCTGCTGGTGATGTTGGTAACGAGCCAGTGTCGGGAGGGTTATTTTCACGAGCAGCCTCTGGCGTATTGGTAGATGCTTTTGAAGTTGCCACAATGCAATCAGCACCTAACTCTTTAGCCTGAGTTTCTACCAAGCTTTGCACCTGCTCCAAAGTCAATCCGGGAATGCGCCCTAACTGTTGAGTTTTGATTAATTTCCAAACTGCCAATGCCTCAACTGGCGTTGCTGATTGAATAGCTTTGCGTGAAGCTGCAATCAACTTTTCTGTCACTATATTGACTCGGTTTTCTAGAGACATATCTTTTGTCTTAGCCATTGAACCTCTGGGGTTATTGGTACATTTCATTTGCCTCAAGGCGTGAGCCTAAGCCCACAAAAACAACATGAGCCAAAATTTCGGCTCATGTCGTTATGGGTAGAGAAATAGGTGGTGCGAAAATACTCACACCTGGTTTTTTGGTTTAGTCGGTTGTGATCGCCTAAGCGCGATTGGCTGTATCCGCAGATATGGACACAGCATCGGATGCGACGGAAGCGATCGCCTCCAGCAGCGTCAGCCCGACTATTTTATTAAGCGCCGAGTTGCCTTGAGGACAGCTATGCAAGTGCAAGCATTTGGGACAGCCAGCTTCACAACTACAAGCTGTTGAGAGCGATGCAGCACTATCAGCAAACTTCTGAAACTGATGGAATATCGCTTCACTACAGCCATTTCCTCCATCTACCGCATCGTAGAAATAGCCCACGGTTTCGCCTTCCTCAACCACGATGTAGTTTAAATCGAGGCTGGAACTGAGGATGACGAGCGGCACGGCAAATATCATTTGATGACCCATGCTGTGGAGGGCAATAGAGTCAGCAGCTGCTTCCCACAAGGCAGCATAGGCAGACGGAATGTTTGTGCTAGTAGAATGAAGAACTTGTTCCTTAATTTGTCCGACCTGGGTTGAAATTAGCTGTTTAATTGCGTCATTGATTTCTACCTTTACTATGGGTGTTTTGTACTGGGTGCAGTAGGGCTTCTCAAACGCAACTTCATCAATGACGGTTACGAGTTCGACATTCTTAAGGCTAGAACCGCAATGCATACATGACTTGCCAGAAACGGGACGGTGGTAATTGCGACATCCGGAAGAAGTGCAAGTTAGTTCGTAGTTTTTGACACACAACTTGTAGCCAGTCACCGATGATGTAATTTCACCCCAGCCCAGAGTCAGTTTTAACTCACCTTTGGGGATAGAAAGCGCGACTGTTTTGGAGTCCGCCAGAAGTTCGAGCATCTTGATGTCCAAATCAGTCTCAGCTATGGTGAAAGTGTTGCTTTTAGAATTTATAGGGTTTAAAATTGCTATTCGTTGGCTAACATCCAGCGCGGTCGATTTGTATTTGGCAATCTCACCTTCCGTATTCTGAGCGCTGTAGATAGCACCGGGGAAAACCTCTCGGAAAGCCATGTCAAGAGACATTTCTTCAAAGTCCTCGCCAGTAAGGTTGTCAATCAACTTGACACTCGTCATTGCATTTCCTCGCAAATTGATTTCCTTGTGAGGATAGCCGCGTCCCCAAAGTTGTCCGTTTCGGCTGAGAAACAGTTGATTCTGGTTCATGAGGACATCAGCCACAGCAGGCGCTCGTTCCCCAAAGTAATGAGTTAGCATAGCAATAGGAATACCGCTTTCCACAGCAGATGCCATCAGGTGCTTGCCCAGCAGTATGGGATAATCGGGATTGAAACTAGCGCTTTCAGCTATTGAGTGCAGTAATACGTCGGGATTGGCGCTGTAATAGTTATCCAGGGGGCTTTGAGCTACTGGCAGGAAGATGACTAGCCCAGGATTTCGCCGACCAGCGCGACCGATTCGCTGCCTGAATGACATTAAACTTCCAGGCCAGCCGCGCACCAAACAGCAATCGAGTTCGGGTAAATCTAGTCCCGCTTCAAGAGCCGACGTACTCAGAATCCACCGAATTTTACCTGACTGCAACTGCTGGATAATGTCACTGCGGCGATCGCTTCGCAATGAGCCGTAGAAGATAGCTACTCCATCAGCAAGATGCGAACAATCCTGTTTGCGGGCTTCTTGCTTGATTATGCTCAACAAACTCTTAACCGCAGAGCGATTGTTGCAGAAACAAATCCCCGTAAGTTCATGAAGCAGCATTTTGAGGATAATTTTGGCAGCATCGGGATTAGCATTGCTGCTAGGCTTCAGACACAGAGTTGTCCGTCCTGCAATAAAAGCCCCGCTGCGCGAAATCAACTGCAACCGCTCTGGTGTTGTCTCCCGCCCCGAAAAGCGCAGTGCCATTTCAGCCGGATTGCCAATTGTGGCACTGCTGAAGACCCATTGCAAACAATTTGAATCCCCGCCAACACTATCAACTGCAACCCGCAGCCGTCGCATGAGGTTGGTGAAATTGGCACCAAAGGTTGCTACATAGGTATGCGATTCGTCAATGACTACGTAGCGTAACCGCCGCAAGAACTCGCGGAACGACTCGCCTTCGTCTTTCTTTCGTACATTGTAAAGCTGGTAGTGCAGCAGATCGGGGCTGACTCCCAAAATCTGGGGTGGATTCGGGCTAAACAACCGCTGCCGTTCTATAATTGAGGTGTCGCCTGTCATCAAGCCTACCTTAATTTGTTCGTCTTTGGGTAGTTGGGAAACGAGCGATCGCAACTTGCCAATTTGGTCAACTGCCAGCGCCTTAAGCGGGTACAAATACAATGCAGTCGCATTACTGGTGAGGCACGATTCAACAACAGCAATGTTGAAGCACCAGGTCTTGCCGCTGGCGGTTGGAGTCAGGATGGAGATATCCTTACCGGAACGCAGTGCTGTCAATGACTCTAGTTGATGAGAGTAAATTTGGCTGATACCAGTTTTCAAAAGTGCAGTTCTGAGTGCAGCAGGCAGGTCATCAGGCAGTGAATACAGTTCGCCATCATCGGGCAGAGTAGTTTCCACCGCTATCAGGTTGTCTGCAAATTCTGCCGCAACATCTTTGAAGACGGGATGAGAAATCTGATCCAAGTCGAAAACTGGACTGGTCGTTTGCACGGGTGCGTCTTCCGCTTTGACAACGCTTCCAGATTCCACTGCGTTCTGCCAGTTGGGGAAAGATACATGAGAGGCTAACTTCTCGAAATCAACGACTAACCGAGAACCCAACACCCCAATCACTTGACCAAAGCCGTAAGTAGGAGAGTAAATTGGCTGTCCAACTGCAAGCCAGTCTTCTGGCGTGGGTGAGGAATGAGACACCGCTTTGACGAGGGCAGCGTAGTCGGGTTTGGAAAATTCTGATTGACTCATGACAATCTGCATAAACCTAAATTTCCTCCCCGGACTGCCGTGAGGCAGCAATATCAAAAAAAACCGACAGCGTTAAAAGCGTGTATATCCGCCCAACACCGTCGATTTCACAAAACACAGTTACAGTAACTTCATGCCAACTTCGTCATACAGCGAGGATCTGGTTTCTTCCACTCCTACTGACATGATGCAAGTTCATTTTCTGCCACTAAATCCTCTTCAGACCATTCTTCGCAGTAGCCTTGCGGATAATCCAAATTGACTGTATAATTCCAGATACTTGCAGAATAATCATCGAGTCGCAGCCCGGTAATTTTGCCCTTTGCCCATTCTTTGGGTTGGCAGTTGCTGGTAATTGCAACGCGATCGCCGAAAGTGTATTTGGGTGACTTAGCTAACTGATGAGCGAATGTGATTGTGATGATGTTCATTGCAATGGACATATAAATTTCAAAATTTGACTTTCACTCCGTGCATGAGCCGGCAGAAAGAAAGCCCTTCCAGGTGGAAAGGCAACTTTTCTGAAGCTAGATCGAGATAATTCTTTCAGCCGTCAGTTCGGCTAACTTTTCTTTGAATCCCTCCGGTCGTTCAACTGTGTTCATTTGCAAGCGTCCCTGAATTACGCATTGCTGTGAGGAGCGCAGACTACTAAGTTGCGTGGCAAGGTTTTCTCCCCACGCCACTACTTTGATGGTTGAAGGAGGAGGAGGTGCGTCCTTTTCATTATGATGAGGACTATAAAATGCTCCTAAACATTGAGCGATATGGTCGCCGTTGCGAGTGTGTCGATATTCCGGAGCGGCGACTATGGTAATGGCTATTGTGCAATCGTTCATGGGTAGCTCCTAAAAAGTGTCAAGATTAGTGTCGTCTTCAGCTTGGGGTCTGTCTTGTTTAGACCCTAGTAGGTGTAACTGATTGGCGTTAACAATAGGTTTGGAACGCAGAGTACCTGTTGTGCAGTCATTCCATGTGTCAATTTTGAGGTAGCCAGTTACACCAACTTGGTCGCCTTTACGGACGTAGTTGGCAGCAATTTCTGCTGTCTTTCCCCACAATTCGATATTGAACCAATCCGGGGGCGCGTCCTTAGCCCGTCGTCGCACCGCCAGTGATAAAGTAGCTTTGACGCTCCCCGACTCAAAGAAGCGCATTTCCGGGTCTGCACCAACCCGACCAACCAAGTTGACAGTATTGAGAGTGAGGATTTGGGGTGTAAGTTCGATTTTCTCCTCAACTACTGGTGCTGCTTCTACTGCCTTTGTATCTGGCATTGGCAGCGAGTCATCGACGGGTGCAGGATGAATAATAGTGGATGTTTTTCTCATATCACTCAAATGAAATATCAATAATGCTTTGGCGTGAGCCAAAATAATTAACATAGTGTTTTTAACGAAAGCTGCTAGAAATTCCCCTCCTTCAACGAAGTTAAGGTGCAATAAGCTGTTGCGTTTACAATTTACAATGCTTAAAATTTAGAACCAAAGCCTCAAACTTTCTCCCCCTCCCCCCTCTCTGCCTCAACGAGAAAATTAAAAGCCTCACAGCTTTGTTTATTAACAACAAATAACTAAATGTGCCAGTTGCAATCCTAAAAATAAAACTCCCGTTTATGGGGAGTGATTAGTTATTATGATTTACAAAACTATTTGAGTAACTGGTGAATTGTTGGGTAAGAAAGCAAAGTCAGGGTATTTATCTAAGTTCTTTCGCACAGTCCAGATATTGAGGCTGAATCGTTCAGCAGAATGTTCTAAAACTCCGTGTTGATGTTTGCAATTGAAGCTGTAGATATCGCCATGATTAAGCTGAAGTTTTTTAATAGTTGAAGCATTTGGATTGCTGCTTTTTCTATCAGTGTTGTAAGCAAATGTAGCAGTACCAAGATTAACACCACAAGCGTGTTCTATCGCATAGGTATCGTCTCTGTGCAAAGCTATGGTTCCTTTACTGTTAATGCCTTGCGCTTCTCCGCCGAAGGTGAGTAAGGCAATGTTAGAACCAGGATAGATGCGTTGGCAGAAATCCCACAAGCGCTGGTCAAAATGCGCGGAGATAATGCGATTTTGAGATAGCAAAGCTTCGTGGAATAGCCAGAAGCGATATCGACCAGGAGCGTATTTACTAACATCGGGTGTCATTTGTGGTATTAAACTTTGGCAGTGCAATCGCAAAGCTTCAAGTGTGCTGGCTCTGACCAAACTGAATTTATTGAATGTCATATTAGCGCTCTTCAATTATTCCAACCATCATTGTGTGTGAACACATCTTGATTTCTGTTACCTTTGGTTGGTTGCTGCAATAATCGTAAAGTGGTTAGTCCTTCTAAGTTTGTCTGAACGGTTATGAAAGGCTCAATGGCGTGGATAGTTGAGGCAGTCGGGGCAGCAGTTGCCACCCCCACAATATGCCAAGTTTTTGTGCTAACTAGCTTGTTGTAATATTGATGAAATCACCTCGGCTGTTTGGACTGGTTGGTCTTTGAGTCGTGCCTTGATCTGCGATCGCAACCAGGATACGGGTGCATCTTTACCATCTACTTTCTGAGCAATGTTTAAAGCTTTGGCTATCTTGCGTGCTGGGCGCAGTTGTAGCTTCTCAATGTCTATTCCTTGAAGCGAGTTATTAACAGGTGCGGTAGTTTCTGGGACAGGTGAGAAAGTACTTTTGGAATGAGCCATATCAATCACATTGGGTTGTTGCTCATTTTCATCTTTTACGGGGTTGACCACTGTCCGTTTCTGGTGCAGTGTCGAAATGGATATGAATGTGATGAAGTCGAATGTGACGATGACGATGAACAAAAGTGCGATCGCGTCGAATAGCAGTGTCAGAAAATTCTGGGTGTCCATTGTGTAAATTGTTGTAGTGTTTACTAGCGTGTAGCGAGTGCTAGGTTTTCGTTTCTCATGCCCCGTCAGGGGCGGCGATCGCCATGACTGAGCTATATCCAAAGATACCCAACCGTTCCAATCGTGCTGTGACTGCTCTACAGACGCAGCGTTTTGCAAGTCCCTCAAATCTTCCAGAAAATATTGATTCTAAACTACCAAATTAAAGAACGTTGGTTGAGATTCTCTGATCTGATTTCCAAGCGCGTCCACTGCTAACTTTTACACAATTTGTAAGGTTAACAGCAGTTTATTATATTTGGCAAGACTATACCAAAATGGTCTAATTGTAAGTTTTCGTAGTTAAGGCAAACACTGAGAGCCATGTTATACTTATTGCGCGTAATTGGTATTTTTTCATTTCTATGCGTCAATCTTGATGAAACAAGTGCTTTTTAATTACAACGTAATTTTTGAGAATTGATTTGAAACTCGATACTGGCAATCTTCCGCTTTCCAGGTATCTCTTGAGCATCTAAAATATACCCCTCAGTTTGCAATTCTTCTATTGTTCGCCATAAAATTTGGCTGCTCCTAGACGGATTACTGCCCAACAAATCCAGATTCTTCAAAAGATATTGTTTAGAAATGTGTAGATATTGTCCATCAATTAGCTTATCCCATTTCATTCGGCTAGCAAGATAAACTAGGAGTTTCATCTTGTAATCATGCTTGGCATTATTCCCTTGCTTTTGCTTAGTGTCAATGCTGTTTGAAAACAGAACATAGTCACCCGTCCGTTCGGGTCCTTCAAAGAATTCCAGTGCTACCGTGTAAGCATCTGCCAATTCATAAGTGTAATCGGCAGCCTTTGCTAAATCAAAGTCTCGCGGCAGATTATCGATTTCGTAATCTCGAATGCGGAGGATACTTTTAACGATCACCTTCGCTCCCATTGTGTTGCCTTTTTTCAAAGACTTGGCAAACACGAGTTCTGTTCTGTGAAGGGTAACTAAGTCTTGGTTAAGTTGCGATCGCAATCTAGTTGTGAAACTACCATCCTTAGCACGGGTATAGCCCAAGCTTTCTAACAAATCGTTAGACCGAAAATAAACCAGAGAACCTTTACCCTGCTCTCGCGCTTGCTTGTATAGAAATAACACAATTGCAACTTGCCTCGGATTTAGAAAGGTAAGCAATGCTACAAACAAGCGCTGAACCCGTAGGTCTTGAATGTTCTCTAGTCCTTTGCTAATTCCTTCATCTTTACAAGCTTTTAAATCGAAATTAGCATACTGCTCTTTTATTTCTTCCCACTCCTCTTCTGAAAGTTCATCTAGTCGAACACGACGGGTAAGAGCAACTTCGCTGTTGTCTTTGGAATTACCAGCAACCCGCATCTCCAGATAATATCCTTCTGCATCAGCGCTGAAAACTGGTAATCGCACATCAGGGTTTCTGATGGAGGCTCCCGCTCTAGGTAATATCATTAGCAACTGTCCGTCCACTGGAAAAGCAGTGTCTTTTTTGTTCACACTTACTCTCTACTACTTTGAACAAATTCTATCAAGAGTGTGCAGTCTTGGGCAGTTTCCTCAGCATTTTAGAAATGGGCAGTTCCGAAATGTAACAAATCTCAACAATCATCCGTGAGTCCGGCGTATGATTTTGAGTCTTTTATCCGTGAGTCCGGCGTAGAGTTTTCTCCGTAAGCCCAGCACACATCACCTTGTTTTATCCGTGAGTCCGGCGTACATTTTTATCCGTGAGTCCGGCGTACATTTTTTTCGGGTTGACTTTTTGATGACTTACGCGGTAAGGCTTGTAAAACTTTATCCGTGAGTCCGGCGTAGAGTTCTCTCCGTAAGTTTAGCCTATTTTGTACCTTTGTTCCCGTAAGTACCAGATACATTTTTATCCGTGAGTCCGGCGTATAAGTCATATGTGAGTCCGGCGTATAGGCAATTTTGACCCCTTGAAAGTGAAATTTTTAAATGCTAAGTTCTAAACTTGACAGCCTACTTGTTTGTGACTGTCGCTTTAGCTAAGTGCTGCATATGGATGCCATATTGACAACCAAAAGCACTTCGGTTTGAAACGGGCTATCATATGCCCCTAAAACAGGCTACGCTAATAGACATCCCTATGGGGTACGAATTGGCTTATTTTTGTCCTACTTACATAAACCAAAAACTAGAGGAATACCTATACCCAGATTCAACAACCCCGAACTGTCCTGACATTTAAAAAGCCGGAGAAAACAGCAAAAGTAACTGTTCTCACCGACTTACCGAAGTTTGAAACGGGAAGTTTGCTAAAGTCTCCAAGCAGCGCTAACTGCATGGAACAAAAATCCAGATAGCCAACACTATCTAGACTTTAGCAAAATTTTCGTTAAATGGTAAGCGTGGAGAACTATACTTTTGCTGTGATACCGGCTTCGTAAACCGAAAAACTCACGGAGTCCGTATTCAATGAAAGTAACCTCCATCAATTTGACTTTTTCTAGCCAAATAGATTTAAAAACTGGCATTAAACAGCGATTTACTGCCATTTGCTTTAAATACCGCAATTTTACATTAGCTATTGTCTCCAAGCTCACCCCTACTTTGAACAAGGAGGGTGCTTGGTCATGACTACACAATTTCCATCATTTGAAATTGATACCTCCCAAGCGATTAAGCAGCTAGAACTTTTGGGATATCAGCGCGGTGATGCTGTTTATGTCCGAGCTTTCTTGCCCAAAGAAGACCCTCGTTATGCTCCAGGCACAGCACGCAAAGCCGATAAAATCAACTTCAAACAAATTTTGCAGTGGCAGCAGCAAGGTTACGGTGTATATTTTGTGATCAACGGCGGTGGTCATAAAGATGAAAATGTTCAACTTTGCCGTGCGGTTTTTATTGAGCATGACGACTTAGAAATAGAATTACAGCGGGATTTGTGGCAAATACTCTCGCTACCAGAACCAACCTTTCAAGTCCAGACTCGCAAATCCGTCCATTCTTACTGGGTGTTTGAAAAACCCATTTCTGTTGAAGATTGGAAGCAGTTGCAAACGGACTTACTGATATACACCAACGCTGATCCAGCCATCAAAAATCCTAGTCGGGTGATGCGATTGGCTGGAGCATGGCACATTAAGCCAGGGGAAAAGCCGCTACGTTGCGATATTATTTCCCAGTCTGGTCTGAAATACACCTATGAACAATTGCGTTCCTCTGTTCCAGCGCAACAGCAACATCCTGAGTCAGTTGAAGAAAAGCGTGAAGCCATGCGATCTGCTGAACGCAATTTACTCGCTGACGCAGAGCGATCGCACTTTGAACCGACTGCACACCAGCAACAGTATACTCGCTATGAAGATATTTCTGTACCTGTACCAGTTGCAGTACCGCTCGAAGTCTGCCTCTCCAAAGAGTCTCGCGCTTTGCTTAACTTTGGGGTAAACGAAGGAGGTCGCAATACCAATGGGGCAAAACTTGCACGAGATTTAATTGGTACTGCCAATCACTTTACTAGCATCGGTCAACAGTTTGACGGTGATCCACTGCAACTTTTACAGGATTATGCCGATCGCTGCACCCCATCACTGCCAACCAAAGAAGTTAATAGCATCTGGAAATCAGCCGAGAAAGACCACCCAGGTCCTAGTTGCACTTCTGAAGGTGTGGAAACTTGCATTAAGGCTTGGTACTGGAATACTCATGTCAAGCCGAATCAAAATTCATCAGCTAATTCTGGTAATCCTGATTTTGATGATGTTTCCAGTGTTGGGAAGAAGCAGCCTGTTTCAGATAACACACAGCGCGAATCTGATAAAGCTGACGCAAATGTTCGGCGATCGAACTCCTTGCGCGATCGCATTTTAGAAATTTTAAGCCGCCATGATTCTGAGTCAATGCGAGCGATCGCACTGATGGATTTGGCTAATTTGCTAAAGCTTCCATATCGGCAAATTGAGCAGCTAGCTAAAATACTCACAGATGAAGTAGATTTCGACTTTGATACTTTAGTTGCCACGCAGAAACTTTCATCTCTGCTTAAAACTTGTCCTCAACAACTTGACCTTACCCGATTACTCGAACCTAAGTTCGCACGACTATTAATTGATACCGCAAACGCCATGCCTACAGCTCCGGAATTTTTATTCACGACGCTTCTGGCAACTGCGGCATCTCAGATTGGCTCGGCAGCACGGATAGTTGTCAAACCGTCCGCCAACTACACCCAACCAATGGTAATGTGGACGAGCATTGTCGCTGACTCTGGCTCCGTAAAAACTCCGGCACAGCGAGTAATTATTGACCCATTGGTAGAATTAGAAACCTCAGCTTTTGAACGCTATCAAATAGAAGCAGCCGACTATAGTAAGTTACAAGCAGCACATAAAGGTAAAAAGCAGGACGACTCATCAGAAGAGTCTTTAAAAGTACCTATCCGCAAACGCTACATAACTAAAGACAGTACACTGGAAACATTGCAGCGGATTCATGGCGAAAACCCACGGGGGGTATTGTACTACCGAGATGAACTAGTAGGGCTATTTAAAACCCGCAATCAGTATCGCGGTGGTTTGGGAGCTGATGAAGAGCAGGAACTCGATCAATTTAATGGATCTGCAATTATTTACGATCGCTCAGAAAAATCTGTATGTTTACCCAAAAGTGCCATCTCCCGCACGGGCAGCATCCAGTGGGAAGTTTTATCTGCAATAATGGGAGATCACAATGACTACAACGGCAGTTTTGCTCGGTGGTTGTTCTGCGCTGCTAAGTCTCCAAAACGTTATCTGCGGTTAGTTGGAGAAAATCCTGCTCCCCATACTGGTATCTCCCAAGCGCTGCGTCAGCTTTACATAAAACTTGCCCAGGTGCCAGAAAAAGACTACTTTTTAAGCACAGATGCAGCTATGTTTTTTGAGGTGTGGCAGCATTCTCTTGTAGATGCCCAAGTTGCTGAACAGTCCTATGGAATAAGGATAGTATATCCCAAGATTGAAGCTTATACAGCGCGATTGGCGCTGTGGTTACACATTGTTAATGCTGTGTTAGCAGGTGAAACTCCGACCCAGGTGATTTCTGGGGACACGATGGAAAAAGCAATTGAGCTAGCGGCTTATTTTCTTTGGCAGCATAAATTAATTCATACTCAAAACTCCCCGGAATCAGGACTGACATCTTGGGGTCTGAAAATCCAGAAGTTAGCTGAACAAGTGGGAGGAGCTACAGCTTCCATGCTCAAAAGTAGTATTCGCGCTCTGCGGAAAAAAACAACTTTTGAAATTCGCCAACTGATGGAAATGATGGCAGCTGCGGGTTGGGGTCGTGTTGAAGGTTCTGGCTCCAATTCAGTCTATATGGCAAACAGTGTACCACCGAAAGGAATTGACAAAATTGACACAAAATTGACACAAGTGTCAGTCCTTGAAACGCCTATCAAAACTGCATTTGACAACATAATTGACTCGTTTGACACTCGTGTTGCGGCAGATGTTGTGAAAGAGCAGGTCATTAGTCTATCGCATACGACAGTAGATAAAGCACGGAATATAGAGGTTGCAGCAGATGTTGTGAAAGAGCAGGTCACTAGTCACCACTTAAATTCCTCATTGGACGTGGAAAATGTAGAGTCATGTCAATTTGTCAATTTCAATGCTGAAATGCCTACTGTAACTGGCATTGATTCGATTGACCAGGAGGGTCAATCGGAATGTCAATTGTCAATTGATGAATCGTTAAATATAGAAACCCCAGGCGTAAGCAAATCCGACAATCCACCCAGCGTCGATCTAAAGTTCCCAATGAGTGTAATTATAGAAACCCCAGGCGTAAGCAAAGACGATAATGCACCTCATCTCCTTGAGTTAGCCGATGTACCAAGCCTCCCGCTATTAGATAGTGATGCTGGGCAAGTTTTTCAGTGTCAGGATTCTCTGGCAACCAACTATACAGATGAGTTATCAGATTGTGAAGCGCTTAAAGCTTTTCAAGGTCAGGGACAAGAATCTACTGAAATAGTGGCAGACGTAGCGATCGCTAACTCCATTTCCTCAGAAGTGACTGAAAAGACAGAGCAAGATGTAAATGCAATGGCTACAAGTAGCAATGAACACGACCACAATCTCCAGCCTGTTGAGGTATTGACATCACAACCGGAATCAATTGTAGAGAATGGGCTAGAAGATAACCCCAAGCTTCAGCCTATTGAGGTGTTGACTCTGGCTGGGGAACGGATTGGTGGATATTTCATCGATGCTTGCATGAGAATTGCCAATTTAATTGAAAAAACGCAGCAATTCACTTTCTTTGATGCAGACGGGGTGATGTATGTCTTTGAAGGACAAATCCGAAAAGCACCATCAAGCTAGGTGCAAGCGCACTCTTAACACCAACTTTTGTTGCCATTTATCCCGGTGTAAAAGTGTTGTACCCCGTTTTTGAGGTAGTCAGGTACGCTTACCTTCAAAAGATAGGTAATAACTGCATCCTAACTAACATTACATAGCTGATGCACCCAATAGTTAGATGGGTATACTCAGACCATAAAAACGTACAACAACCCTACCTCGACCCAAAGTTTCCCCATACAAAAGTTTCAGCACTTTTGAATAGGTATTAACTATGACAGTTACTGAAGTTAAATTCAAACCTGGTGAAGAAGTTGATGCAAACAAAGATAACAAGGTATTAAAAAAAAGTGATAGCGAGATTTCAGCCGCTACGTCCTGTAATCCTCTACAGTGCGAACCCATGCACTCGGAAGAATTTTCAACAGAGTCGGAATTACCATCTGCTGATACTGTAGTAGTTGCAGTCGAGGTACTAGAGGAGCTAACCCAGGACGAAGCAGATGACCGCCATCGGTTAGAGCTAAAAATAGAACGGGCATTTTATGAGGCAGGTTGTGCCTTGAGAGAACTGCGGGAACGGCGGCTATACCGGAGTACTCACAGTAATTTTGAGGAATATTGCCGCGATCGCTTTAACTATAGTCGCGACACTGCTTACTTAAAGATTGCGGCTGCTGTTGTTTATGACAACATCCAGAAATTTTTGCCGACCAATGGTCGGCAAATTCCGATGCCGACCAATGAGCGTCAATTGCGAGATTTGGCTAAAGCAAATTTTGAACCAGAAGTTCAAGCGGATGCATGGATGCAGGGTGTAGAAGAAGCTGGTGGTAAAGCTCCCAGCGGACGCATTATTAAGGGAATTGTCGAACGGCTGAAGGAAAAGCCTTTATTTCTTGCCACTGAATTTTGCCAAATAGGTGACGTGTTCACCATAACTAAGTTGGAGGGTGTTGAGCGTAAATACAATGGCTGTTGGGCGATCGCTGTTGCGCTTAATGACTTTACTCTAGAGGTTGACGTTCATGATACTACCCTAAACGTGAAACCTGAAAACCTCAACAAAATTGATTCCCCAGAAGCACATCGCCAACTGCCACAAATCAAAAAACGCATTTCTCGTTTGCGTAACTGTGGAATGCTAGACCGATGTGCCTATACAGTACTAGAGTCTTTGGGACGGCAGATTTATTTGACCCCAGTCGAGGATGGCTTGTTGCAATGGTTGGAGAAGCATTACGAAGTTGATAGCAAAGAAAATTAGTAAGAGCGCGATCATGCCCTTTTCCTCACTCCACCTCAAAACTAATTACAGGAGATCGTGTTATCGGTTTATCTCGCTCTTTCATTAGTCCAGGTGTACCCAGTGTTGTTGTTTCCCTGTGGGCTGTTCCTGATGAATCAACAGCCTTTTTATAACAACTCTATTTTATCAAAACTTGCAATAATTAAGTTGACAAAGCGATCGCATTGCGAAAAGCGATAATGCCATCCTTGACAAAATATCCTAATCCCTGTCAGTTGGCAGCATTTACTGTCATTGGCGAATAGGCGTTTGACGTTGCCAAAGCGCTTTAGCCCATTCGCGCACATTATACCTCAAAAATGCGCTTTTTCAAAACTGATGATTGCCCCTGAGTTTAACTTCTATCTGTTGATAGAGTGCAAATATTTTCAGTAAATTTACTAAATTTTTAATTGTTTAGTAAAAAATGGACATGCACTCAAGTATTTTGCTACCGTTACGTAGATTTTCAGTGCTATTAAACCTTGAAAGTGCTACTTTTTTTCAAAACCCCTTAATAATTTATTAATAATTACCAAAAAATAATGGCTGGAAGTCAGTAACAAACCTCTAACAATGGTTTGATGGGGGTTCTGGTGACAAACTGTTACCACAGATATATAGCAATCCTAATTGAAGCGTGAGAAAACACGTAGAGAAAAAGTACGTATTTATAGACTTTTCAGTCTGTTTTCTTTCTCACGAATAATTTCGGACTGCTATAGCAACTTTGCTATCCGCTTTGTTTTACACATAAAGGTGTTTTTCCAATGTCATCAAGAACATTTAAAACAGAAAAAACTGGTTTTTCCAAATCGCAAGTGCCGCATAATCCCTCATCTCAATCAATCACCATCTATCCATTGATGATTTGTGCAACTCTAACCATGTTATTAGACATGATTATGACTGCAAGTTTAGTCAGCTTTGCAACTTTCGGTAGCGCAACTTTTGGAACTGCTGCAATTGTCTGGCGACACGAACTAAATCCTTTTTTCAATTGGCTGACTCGATTCAACCGCCGTTATAAAATTGCCACTGTTTTATTTACACTGGTGGGTGCTTTATTCCTATTAGATGCGCTATCGACTCCAGCTAATGCTCAGTTCTTCCAAGGTGCAGAAACTTGGATGACCGGGCAGTTTACAAGTGCAGGTGAGGCGATTCCTTTAGTCTTTAACGTGCTACGAGGCTTGTTCTTACTTTACTTGGGAATTTCCTTAGTCAAGGTCATCCAAGCAGCCCGCCAAGATGAGGATTGGCAGAATTTAGCCCGGACACCGATGATTATTCTAATTGCAATAACAATGGGCGATATTCTAGCAAGTTTGATTGTCGGTGGCGGTGGTGGTGGCATCGCTAAAGGATAGGAATGGAGCCGAATAAATCTAAATTCCGCACTGTCAATGCAACTCTGGGAAAACAACCGAATATCGGTCCGTTTCCAGCAGATCAACTTATTCCTTGGGCAGTTATTTGTGGCATCTCTTATTACTTATGTCACGGTTTGTTGAAATTGAATTGGATTTGGACATGTGCTGTGGCTGCCTGGGGAATATCTACTTGGTGGGTGCTTACAGGGTCAAGAGCTTGGCGATTCTTAGCTAAGTTTGTACTGACTCCCAACTGGACAAGAGTGCGCGTACCATATCAAAGAATGTTGCAACTGAATAATTACAGCGCACCCAAAAAAGTCAAGAAAGTCAAAAAAACAAGGAGGTGATAATTTGACTCCTAAAGTAAAAACAAAAGTTGGTAAAGCAACCGTTGACAACGGCACAACAAAAGTTCGTTATTCACCTCTAGAAGATGCTTTTTCCTTGGTGTCGATGTTACAAATTAATCTTCAAGGTAGGCAAGTCGGCGCTTATGTGCTGCGTCAAGGATTGAACAACTTCATGATTCACTTTGGGTTTGAATGCGCGGGCATTCATGCCACATTGCGAACAGAAGAAATTGAGCCAGTGTTTGATGCGATTGAATCAGGATTGAAAGATTTACCTGACAGAGAACGTTTAACAATTCATCTTGGCTCTTTTACTTCAGATGAAAAAAGGCAAAAGGAACTACGCAATTTATCTGCAACTGCTCCCAACCAAGAATTACAGTATCTGCTCATGGGAGAGCGATCGCGCGTCCACCAATTAACTAAAACTGGAGTTCGTAAACCAAAAACTTTGAGATTGTACTGCACATATACAGTTGAACCAGATATGGCTGGCACAACTGACGCAATTGAGAAGTTGCTGTCCCGTTTGGAACGTTCCTGGAAGTCATTTACAGGTGAAATCAACGAGATGCAATTTGTTCGGATTGAGCGTCTACTCTACACATCCTTTACTGATGGCTACCAGCTATGGGAACAACTACTCGCCAATAAAATGGGCTTAGATATTCGTCCTCTAAATGCAGAGGAACTTTGGGCAGTTCTCTGGCAGCGGTTTAACGACACCCCACCACGAGACATCCCCCAACTGCTAGTTTTGGATGAAGACGGGCTGAGAGAAGAAGTTTACTCAGAAGTCCATCCTACCTCTTTATTGATGGAGAGTGAGTCATCAATTCCCGTTGCCGATCGGCGTTGGGTACACCTGAAAGATAAATATATTGGCGCACTTACCTTTGCTGATAAGCCCGGTGGGTGGACGGACAAGGAGCGTCAGTTGCGTTATCTGTGGGAGGTAGTCTCACGGGAACGGGTGTACGACACTGAAATTTACTGCCAGCTGATGCGAGCGAACGAGACGCTAGTTAAAACTAATATGCAGCGTCTTACCAAGCAATCGAATACTACCGCTCAGATAGCAACTGAGAAAAACTCGGTTGATGTTAAATCGCTGCTTAACATCAAAAAGTCAATCGCTGCCCAAGAGGAACTATATGAGGGAGCCGTTCCCATCCACACTGCTGTAGTGTTTTTAGTGCATCGCCCTACAAGAGAAAAACTAGATGAGGCGTGTCGATATCTGCAATCAATGTTTTTACGCCCAGCTTGGGTAGTGCGCGAAACTGAATATCCCTGGCGACTTTGGTTACAAACTTTCCCGATTACCTGGGAGCGCTTAATGACCGTTCCCTTCAATCGTCGGCTAGTTTACCTCAGTGGTGAAGTCCCTGGATTGATGCCCCTTGTGCGAACAAAAGCCGGAGATAATACGGGATTTGAACTCATTGCTGAAGAAGGCGGGACGCCCACTTTTCTCAATCTTTATACCCAGCACAAGAATCTGGGATTATTCGGCACAACCCGGAGTGGTAAATCAGTACTAGCAGCAGGGATTCTCACCCAAGCTCTAGCTCATGGAATGCCCGTTGTAGCGATGGATTATCCCAAACCAGATGGTAGTAGCACGTTTACCGATTACACCCGCTTTATGGGGAAAGATGGCGCATACTTCGACATCGGGCGGGAAAGTTCAAATTTGTTCGAGTTGCCCAATTTGCGATCGCTCGACCCAAAATTGCAGCAGGAGCGGTTTGAAGACTACAAAGATTTCTTAGCAACGGCGCTGCTGGCAATGATTGTGGGAACAAAGCGCTCCGAAAGTGGCGCTGCTTCGTTGGTGATGACCGATACAGTGCGGTCAATTTTGGCACTGGCAATTACTGCCTTTTTCAGTGACGACCAAATCCGCGATCGCTATGCAGCAGCATTCACTTCGGGCTTTGGTTCCCCTGAATGGCAAGCAATGCCTACCCTGGTTGACTTCTTGAGCTTTTGCTCCCACGAACGACTGCGCTTGGACGCAATAAGCGGAGATACCAAAGCTGGATTAGAGCAAGTAAAATTGCGCTTGCGCTTTTGGCTTAGTAGTCGGGTGGGTAAGGCAATCTCTCAACCGAGTACATTTAACAGTGATTCTAGGTTACTCGTCTTTGCGTTGCGTAACTTGTCCAACGATGAAGATGCAGCCATTTTGAGTTTAAGCGCTTACTCAGCAGCGTTGCGTCGGGCATTGGCAGCTCCTGCGAGTGTGTTTTTTATCGATGAAAGTCCGATTTTGTTTGAATATGACTCAATCGCTGCCCTTGTGGGGCGCTTATGTGCCAACGGTGCTAAGGCTGGCATTCGAGTTATTTTATCAGCTCAAGACCCTGACACGATTGCCAAATCTCCAGCCGGTGCCAAGATTTTTCAGAACTTGACCACTCGCCTGATTGGTCGGATTCAACCAACAGCGGTAGATAGTTTCGTTTCGATTCTCAAGTACCCGCGAGAGATTATTGGGCGGAATGCTACTGAAAGTTTCTTTCCTAAGAAGTCTGGGATTTATTCGCAATGGCTGTTGGATGATGCTGGAGTGTTTACATTTTGTCGTTACTACCCAGCCATAAATTTACTAGCAGCAGTGGCAAATAATCCCGACGAACAAGCCCAAAGAACAACAGCACTCGCTCGTCATGCTGACAAGTTTGTAGCACTCACTGAGTTTTCTAAACAGTTAGTGGAATCACTATGAGAAAGAGGGGGAAAGGGGAAAGGGGAAAGGGGAAAGGGGACTCATAAACCCCATATTTAATGCGGAGGGGAATAAGAGCGTAAGGATGCTGATTAATGAGCGCATGAGTGTCTCAAAAATCTTCCAATAGATGTGTCCATATTTAATGCGAAGGGGCTTTATACCATGTGGGGAAAAGTTTTTTCTTTTTCCTTTACCCCTTAGCCTTTCCCCTTTTCCCCTTCTTGGTAACAAAGTTTGCAATCAACTAAAATTCTGGAGGATTTATGAAAGCAGGTCAGTGGAAAAAAGTTGTATTTGGTACAGCTATGGCGATCGCACTCCTATCAACTGCAAACAGTCCTTCTCTTGCTACAACCCTTCCCTTCCAAGGCGATAACCCTTTAGCTCAGGTGTTTGAGCAATTTACTTCTCAACTTGGTTCTCTGCAAAATTATGTGTCCTCCATCCTCTCTGACAAAATTCAACCCTTAGCTGAATCTTTGGGGGGAGATTTACAAGCTGCCATTGATGAAGCAATGGGTGCATTGGGCTTACCCGACCCGACTGTTGCAAGAAAAGAAGTTGAGAAAATAGGGGATCATACAGATGTTCCAGTTAACCCGGTTGAGAACGCAACCAACGAAGTTGATCGCCAAATTACCCGTGCGGTCAGTGCTTCAACGTTAGGTAAAGAAGGTCAAGAACGCCAAAAAGAACAAGTTCAGCGCACTCAACAATCGATTGAGCGAGTCCAGCAACAAGCAACAACTGCTCAAGGCGAAGTTGTGACGCAAAACGTGATGAAGCAAATCGCTCAACAAAACGCCCAACAAGCAGCAATCTTAGGAGCGATGCGGGCTGACGGATTGAAACAGCAACAATCGCAAGATTTAGCAAATATCAACTTGACTAATATCTCTCGCTCTGTTGATGGTCAAAACCAGGCAAAGCAACGGGAAACAGTAGGACAAGGATTTGAAAACTACCGTATAACTGCCAAAGCGCGGTTATTCTAAAGGATTTTAGCAGTTGACACTCCTCAACTATCGCGGTATGAGGATTCTTGGTTCAACGAGTCCACTTAACTTAGACCCCTTGCGGTATCTAAGCCAGAGGTGGTTCTCTCCCCAAGCGTTGACTTTTGGTCTGCCCGACCATAGTTG
>NZ_ALWD01000162.1 GCF_000582685.1 [Scytonema hofmanni] UTEX 2349 | reverse complement strand
CAGCTTGAGCGCAATGAGAGAATAATCCAACTGCGAAAGAAATTGAATCTCGATCCCGATCATCCGCCTTCAGATTTCACTGGGGTTTATCAGTACGCGCTTGTGGAGTATGGCGTTGACAAACCACAGCCAATCCTCGAACTCTTTCGACAAAAAGAAATAATTCAGGCGTTTCGCCAAGCCTTTGAACAGAACGACCAATCAATTCTTCTGGATGTTGGAGAGGATTTTCTCGATTGGAATATTTTGGGCGATCGCATCCGAGAACTGAAGTTTGATATTCGGAAAGAATTTACTGACTTTCAAGCCGTCTTTATTAAGGTTGCCAACTGTACGCGGACACCTGCTGATGTTATTCAAATCCAGAAAATAGATAATTTAGAAAATATTTTAGGAGGGATTGTAAAAAGGCTGCTAGCACTCCCACCACTTACCCTTGACCAACTCTGGCAACAATTATTGGACAAAGCCACTAAAACTGACCAAATGAAACCGGAAATTGCCAACAATTTGGGAATGTGGAATCCTGCACCAAAAGTACCGAAAGGCACACCGTTTCATTTCGTAGTTAATCTTGCGACTTTGGGTTACTTGATTCTGCTGGAGAAGAACCCAGAACAGCAAATTTGGTGTTTATCTCCGTCATGTTTAGCACCGCCGTCGCGTCTGGAAGCGGGACAAGTAAAATTGCCCTTGGCTTATCAAGATACTTTTACAGCAGACAGTGTAGGTAGAGAGCAGATGGTGGCAATTATTAGCCAGGATAAGCTTAATTTAGGTTGGTTGCCTGGGGATAATGATGAACCTTTAGAAATGCGGAAGGAGCATTTAACTGAATTACTGGAGTATTTGGAAAGTAGTTCTGGTGTTCAAGTTATCTATGCAGAATATAAAGTAACTGAATAATTGAGTTGTTAAGGATTGGGAGAGAAATAGATGGACGAACAACGAATCAAGGATTATCTCAATCTAATTCAAGAGCTGCTGAGTTGTCCCAGCGGTCAGGAAGGAGAAATTTTACAGACTAACTCAAACCTGATTGATGAAGGATTAATAGCAGTAATGGAACAGGTGGCGGCGGATATGGCAGAGGATGGCGATCGCGATGCTGCCGAGTGGCTGCAAAATTTGGCGGTAGAACTGATAGAACCAATAGGGGAATTAGGAGGGCAACGTCTCCAAAAGTATCTGAGTTTGATTGAATTACTGCTAAGTTGTTCCAACGGGGAGGAATCAGAGATTTTGCAGGCTAACCAAGCCCTAATAGATGAAGGGTTGGTAGGGGTGATGGAACGGATGGCAGTGGATCTAGCAGCGGAGGGAGAGCAAGATGCCGCCAATCAGTTGCAAAATCTAGCGACACAACTCATAAATTCAATTCGAGAAAAACCTTGGTATAAGCTTAACCAAAGAGTTGTTGAACTATATGAAAGTGGAAAATATACTCAGGCTGTAATTCTTGCCACGCAGGCGTTAGAGCTAGCGCGAAGCTCTTATGGTAATGAACATCCGGATGTATTTACAAGTCTTAACAATCTGGCTTTGATTTCCCAAGCCCAAGGGCGCTATGAAGAAGCTGAAAGTCTTTATGAACAGGCTTTGAACCTAGTGCAGGGTCTCTTGGGAGATGAGAACGCCGTCGTAGCTCAAACTCTGAATAATCTGGGCAGTCTTTATCACGCACAAGGTCGTTATAGAGAAGCTGAATTACTCTTAGAACAAGCTTTGAGCATGAGGCGGCGCTTTTTGGAAGATGAAGACCTTGATGTGGCTGAAAGTTTAAATAATCTGGCTAGCCTTTACTCTGTACAAGGACGCTATAGAGAAGCTGAATCCCTGCTACAACAATCGTTGGAGATAACACAACGTCTTTTGGAAAATGAGCATCCTGATGTGGCTGTAAGTTTGGTTAATTTAGCAGAAATCTACCGAGAGCAAGGGCGTTACAGTGAAGCTAAACCCCTCTTGCAACAAGCACTCAACCTTTTGCGACATCAGTTTGGAAATGAGCATCCGGACGTAGCCAAAAGTCTAAATAATTTGGGTTTGGTCTACCAATCTGAAGGAAGTTATAGTGAAGCTGAATCTTTATTAGAGCAAGCGTTAAACCTAAGACAACACCTTTGGGGTCACGAGCATGATGATGTAGCTGACAGTTTGAATAATTTAGCATTGCTCCGCCAGACTCAAGGGCGCTACAGTGAAGCTGAACCCCTCTATCAGCAAGCTTTAGAAATAACCCAACACCTGTTTGGGGATGAGCATCCTGATATTGCACAAAGTCTGAACAATTTGGCTTTGCTTTATAGAGAGCAAGGTCGCTATCAAGAAGCTGAAAGCCTTTATAGAGGGGCGTTAAACCTAAGAAGAAATCTGTTTGGGGATGAGCATCCTGATATTGCACAAAGTCTGAACAATTTGGCTTTGCTCTATCGGGCGCAGGAACGTTATAGCGAAGCTGAACCCCTCTTGCAGGAAGCGCTTAACTTATGGCGAAATCAGTTAGGAGAAGAGCATCCTACTGTAGCTCAGTGCTTGAATAATTTAGCTTTGCTTTACGATCACCAAAGGAACTACCACAAAGCAGCCCCCCTTTACAAACAAGCGTTGGCTCTATGGGAATGTCACTTTGGGAATGAAAATCCCTTTCTGGCTAGTGGTCTACATAATTTGGCATCCCACTACGCAGCCCAAGGACGCCACAGTGAAGCTGAACCCCTTTTAAAAAAAGCTTTGGATATGACGCGACGATTGGAAGGGAATGAACATCCTCACGTTGCTCAAAGTCTGAATAATCTAGCAGTTTTATTAGCTGCTACTGGTTCCCCCAATGAAGCACTGTCACATAGTATTCAGGCAAATGAAATTGATGATAAAGTTATTCACAACGTGTTTGCATTCAGTTCGGAAAATGACCGTTTAGCCTACTTGCAAAAAATCCGAGGGAATGTTGATGGCTTTCTCTCCCTTATCTACAACCACCTTTCAAACTCACCTCAAGCCTTACAAGCAGCATTAGATTTAGTTCTCAAACGCAAAGCCTTAACTGCATCCGCACTCGCCGCCCAAAACGAAGCCCTCTACAGCGATCGCTATCCCCATCTCACAGAAGACTTCCGCAAACTCCGCAACTTGAGCGAACAAATAATACACCTTACCTTTTCCACTCCCCAAACGGAAGATTTCACCACTTACCAACAACAATTAGCGCAACTGCAAGCCGAACATAACAACTTGCAAAAAAACCTGGCATCTCAAGTACCAGAAATCCAATTACTTGAACAACTCCCTAACCGTAGCGATGTTGCATCAGAGTTGCCAGTCGGCTCAATTTTGATAGAGTTTGTTCGCTTTGATGTATTTAATTTTCAGGCAGTTCCAGCAAGAGGGGAAGCACAATGGCAACCCGCCCGCTATCTAGCTTTTATCTTACCCGCAGGACAGCCAGAATCAGTAGAGATGATAGATATTGGAGAAGCAGAATATATTGATAGCTTAATTCGAGAATTTCGGGAGTTAGTATCTGGCGCGGGTAAAAATCTAGAAAATCAGCTAGGGATGTTCAACAAGCGCATAATCATCAGAGAATATCATCCACAAGCAGGCATCAAGCTACGACAAGCTATATTCGACAAACTTAGCCCTTACCTAAAAGAACGCCAGCACTTAATTATTGCCCCAGATGGAGAATTGAACCTAGTGCCATTTCAAATTCTCAAGAGCGACGACACCGGAGAGAAAATGCTGATGGATGAATTTACCATCAGTTATCTGACTGTTGGGAGAGACATACTGCGACAAAAAATTGAGACAAAACGTCCTGCATCTCTCAATGCTTTAGTATTCGCCTCTCCGAATTTTGACTTGAGTGCAGAAAGCGTTACTCCCGATGCACCAACACAGCAACAAAATACACAGCCAGCCAATTTGCGCGAATTTATTGCTAACAACCCATTAAAATCTGCTACAGGTACAAATATATTGGGAGAACGAGTTGCACAGAGATTAAACGTAGCGCCCTTTCTGGAAAACGAAGCACTGGAGAGCTATTTCAACCCCCTTCAATGTCCCCGCATTCTGCTAGTAGCCACCCACGGTGTATTTTTACCTAACCAGCCAGAAGATCGTCCCCTAACCTCTCCTTATCAAGGGGAAAGTGGTTTATTGCAGCGCGATCGCTTGAATAGTCGAGTAGAAAATCCTATGCTGCGTTCCGCCCTCGCCTTAGCAGGAGCCAACACCTGGGCAAAAGGCGGTAAACTCCCCCCAGAAGCGGGAAAAGGCATCCTATTTGCCCAAGATGTAGCCGGACTCGACCTCTGGGCGAATGAAATCAGCGTCCTTTCTGCTTGCGAGACAGGCATTGGAGATGTAGCCATTGGGGAAGGAGTATTCGGGTTGCGACGCGCTTTTGCTGTTGCGGGCGCGAAAACCCTGATAATGAGTTTATGGTCAGTGAATGGGTGGGCAACTACCCTACTAATGGAACGGTTCTTTGATAACTGCGAAGCTGGTAATGGTCGCGCCACCGCCTTACAAGAAGCCCAGAATTATTTGCGAAATATAACTGTCGGAGAATTGCAGCAAATTGAACTAGGACGAGAAATTCTTAAATATGAATTTAATAACGGTAAAGAATTAGATCCGGTAATTTTGGCTCGTCAAGCTGAAGATCGACCTCTAGCACATCCTTACTACTGGGGCGCATGGATTTGTCAGGGGATATAAAATAAGTTCCAATTAGCCACACCCTTAAACAACAAGTTGATATGCTTGTAGTTAGCATCAGCACATCTCAGGTTCTTACGATGGCGAACGAAGAACACCTAAAGGTTCTGAAGCAGGGGATACAAGCCTGGAATCAGTGGAGAAAAAATAACCCCGAAGTAAACCCAGATTTCACTCAGGCTGATCTTACCGGAATGGGTCTTGCCGGGGCTTATCTTAGCGATGGAGACTTCGTTGGAGCGAAACTTGATGAAGCTGATCTCAGTGGGGCTGAACTAATGTGGGCAAGTCTCAGTGGAGCTAGTATCAGGGGAACCGATCTCTCTGAAGCAGATTTAACCCAAGCCAACCTAATTTCAGTAAACCTTGAGCGAGCAAAACTCAGTAAAGCAAATCTTAGAATTGCTGATTTGCAGAGATCTCGACTAGAAGGAGTTGACTTAGTTGATGCTAATCTTAGTGGTGCTAACCTTAATGAAGCTGATCTCAGTGGTGCAAATCTCAGTGGTGCAAATCTCAGTAAAGTTCAGGCATTAGGGACCAACCTCACAAAGTCAATTTTAACTGGTTCTTGTATAGAAGATTGGAACATTAACACTAGAACTAAGCTTAATGATATAGATTGTTTATATGTTTATCGAAAGGCTGACGAACGCTATCCAAGTAGTGGAGACTTTGCTCCTGATGAATTCACAAAACTGTTTCAAAAGTCTCTCAGCTTTATTGATTTAATCTTTCGTAACGGAGTTGACTGGAAAGCCTTTGCTCTTACTTTTGAAAAAGTAAAATATCAAAATAAACAAGCCGATTTAGCCGTTCAAAGCATAGAAAATAGAGGAGATGGCATCCTTATAATTAGAATTAATGTCTCACCAGATGTAGATAAATCTCAAGTCTATAATGACTTTATACAAGGCTATGAGTTTGCCCGTAAAGTACTAGAAGAACGTTATCGAGCCGAACTTAGTAGCAAGGATATTCAAATAATTCGTTATAATGCAGAAGTTCAAAGACAACAAGAATATATCAATAGCTTATTTTATTTACTAAATCAAACTTCTGAAAAACTAGGTGAGGTTCCAAAAATCATGGCAGAACAATCGCCCAAAGTTCAGCAAACCTTAACAGGTACATTTTATGGAGTAGCTGGAAACGTTGAGGGCAATCAGAACATTAATGTTTCATCTCATCAATCTCTAGCAGAAGCTCTTGAACTAATCAAGTCTCTCCGTGAGATAGCTCAGGATTTTCCGGAGGTTCAGCGTGAAGAAGTACTGGTACACTTAGACGATTTGGAAGAAGACATTAATCAGCCAGAAAAGAGGCAACCGCAACGGCTCAGAACTCGTCTTATGACTTTACTGTCAATCGCTGCTATTGTTGGAGGTGCTGTAGCTACAGCTACTGACTTTACAAACAATATCTTTGAATTATCAGAAAAACTAGGAATCCCAATCCCAGTTGAAGTCAGTCAGCCTCAAACTCTAAAACAACCACCTCGATCAGGAACTCAATAGCTTTCGAGAAGTGGCTCATTAGAAAGGAAAATTCTATGGCGAATGAGGAGCATCTTGCCATAATTAAGCAAGGCGTGAGCATTTGGAATAAATGGAGGAGTGAGAATCCTTTAATTAAACCCAATCTTGCTGAAATTAATCTCAGTAACACTAATCTTAGAAACGCTAATCTAGATGAAGTTGATTTGAGCAAGGCTCATCTTGGAGCAGTTGATTTCACAAGAGCTAGTTTAGTGGGCGCTAACTTGAGAGAAGCAGATATTTCGATTGCTTATTTGAAAGAAGCCACTCTCGAAGATGCTGACCTAACAAGTGCAAGACTCATGATGTCCGATCTCAGGATGTCCAATTTCAGTAATGCTTTACTTATTAATGCTAATTTAAACAAAGCTAATCTTACTTCTTCCAATTTTACTGAAGCCAATCTTATTGCTGTCAGCCTGCGAGAGTCCAATCTTACAGGTGCTAATTTCACAAGGGCTAATCTTTCAGAGGTCAATTTCTCAGCAGCAAATCTAACAGCAACTAATTTTTCTAATGCCAACCTTACAGAAGCTAATATCTCCAGAGTTAAAGCACTAGAAACCAACTTCACCAACGCTATCTTGACCGGAGTTTCGTTGGAAGACTGGCTCATTAACAACGCCACAAAGCTGGATGATGTAATTTGTGATTATGTTTACCTAAAAAGCGGAAAGCAAGAGCGTCTACCTATTAATCGAATCTTTGATAAGGGAGAATTCACCAAGCTGTTTCAAAAAGCCTCCAGTATCATTGAATTAATTTTTCATAATGGAGTTGATTGGATAGCTTTTGCTTATTCATTTGGGAAACTAAAGATTGAGAATGAAAGCGCTGAACTAGTTATTCAAAGTATTGAGAATAAAGGAGAAGGAATTGTTGTCGTCAAAGTTAAAACTTCTTTTAGTGTAGACAAAACTAAAATCAATCAAGAATTCCTTGCAGGCTATGAATATGCCTGTAAAATACTTGAGCCACAGTATCGGGCTAGGATCGAAGATAAAGACAAGCATATTAATCAACTGTTTGTTCTATTACAACAGTTACAGGATAAGTTCATTGAGATTCCAAGGCTGATGGCAGAACAACCTAGAGTTCAGCAAAATCTCAGCGGTCAATTTTATGGTGTTACAGGTAACATTGAGAATGATCTTAATGTCAATGCGTCAGAACAGTAGCAACCTTATTGCTAGAGGATGGCGCAGCAGAATGACAAGATGCGTTTGTCCTGGTTTCGGGGTTATCTGTTGATGCCAATCGTAAATAAGGGTAGAAAGTGAAAAACTTTTTAGCAGCAGCACTGCGCCATCTGCACGGTTATTTACTAGCGTTCTAGTCCCCGATTCTTTTTCTTTTCTACATCCGCCCGCCGCAGTTGCATTTGCCGCGAATACTCCAACAGTTCCGCATTCCAATCAAGTGCTTGTGGTTGCACTATATTGGAATGCGGCAGTAATTCTTTAATAGCTTGTGCCATCTCCCGTCCTGTGTCATCGTTATCGCAGGCAACAGTAATGGCTCTTACTTTAGAGAGAAATTCCAACGGCAGGCTTTTAGGACTATCCACCGCCAAAAACATTGTTCGCGTTTGGGACATACCAGAATGTGCAGTAACTCCTAGCGCAGCGCACGAGAGCGCATCGATGGGGGATTTACAGAGGACACATGAATGTACTTCATCCGCTGTTTCACCGCCCAAATGAAAGTGGAACCATCCCCCGGTTCGTTTCGTGCCAAGCGCGTATCCCATAAACGAATTGTCTTCTCCCCGCGTCCCACGCAAAAATGCGCCAGTGGTAGTTTCTCCATCAAGCGATCGCATCACAAAAACAGCATTTTGCTGGTCGTCAGCATAAAGCCATCCCCGTTGGTGAAGGGCATCGATAAAGTTTTCTGGCAGTCCCCTAGCTTTAGTCAAATAATTCTGTACATAAAGCCACTTTGATTCATCCTCAAATGGTAGGACAAACTGTGGTACAGGTTCTTCTGCAACAATTTTAGTTGCCTGTGTTTGTACGTAAGCTCTAGTAGCACGCAGCATCCCCTCTTCATTAAAGCGATCGTGCAACCAGGCTAAAGCTTGTCGAAAATTACAAGAGTTTACGTGCATCACCAAATCAATAGCCCCACCGCCACCTTTTTCTGCTGTAAAGTCGTACCATTTAGAATCAGTAATATTGATAACATTCCCCAGTCCCTTCCAACGTTTCTTTCCAATATCTGCTTTATCTAGTCCTAAATGCCATGCCACATCTTCTAGGGGCAAATCCCTTAATTGGTCAGCTTGCTGCTTCCAGTAAAAGTTTTCTTCCTCCAGTTCCTGGACACGGTTTTCTAACTGTTGCCGTAATTTATCACTGGCGATCGCCTTCTGTGATGCCCGTTTTTCTAACTCAATTACACGAGTGCGCGAGGCTTGTTGGTGATTGATAGTTTGAATTGTGGGGTCTGATTTTATCCGCTCAAATAGTTGCTGTGCTGTTTCACCTGGTTGTGGTGCCAGTCGGTCTAATTCCATCAGCAGGGGGTCTGAGTTGACTGCCGCATAATATTTCTTAACTTTGGTGTGGGTGGCTTTGCTGCCCTTTACCCCACGTTCAATTCCCAAAGGTGCCAGCGCAGTTGCATAAGAATCTTGAAGCTTGGATAATTTGATAGCGGCTGCGCGTCCATCACCCCCAAACATCGCTTTGTGGCTGAGTTGTTTGGTTTTGTCGTTGATGGGAACGATGTAAGCGTGGATGTGGGGGGTCGCTTCATCTAAGTGCAATTCAGCCCTAACGCATTTTGAGCCATAATTTTCTTGCAACCACGTTTTTGAAGCATTGGCAAAATCCCACATCAATGAGTCATCCCACTCTCCATACAGTTGAGGGTTATGGGGACGAAAATATTCTGGGGATGCACTCAAAAATATTTCGCTGCACAGCACTGCATCTTTACGCGGCTTGTGCTTAGTAGATGAGGCTATTTTGGTTAGAACCAATTCGGACAGTGGTAGGTCATCAACGTTGCCAATCAGCCGAATATTGGTTTTAGTGCGATCGGCATTTGGGGTATCCTGAATCCGGGCGGTGTGTGCTTCACTGCCACCAACATTACCAAAACTCTTCAACTTCTCAACGCGCAAGATAGCTAATGCTGTCATCGTTCCCCAAGAGCTGTTGCTCCAACCACTGTTTGTCTTGTATGGAGTATTCCCACTCAAAGCAGCGAAACTACACAACGCGCGAGCTTCACTCAACCCAACGCAAGCACTACAATAACAACAACAACAGCAGCACGCGACAACTGGCAACAACCCCGGAGGGCGAACGAAACTTCTGTGTCACGAGCGATAGCGAGGGATGCCATAGGCACCCGCAAGGGCGCAGAAGTGTAGTGAGTACACTACTATCGTAGTCCACCCACCCGAAATCGTCTTTGCGGTAGCGCCCGAGGCATCCGAGGCATCCGATGCACTTCTGCTTAATGACAAGCAGACAAGCTACATTCCTTGCGTGGAGCATTTTACCGGATTTATCAGGTTTGGAGCACGCGTGCAGTGCTGTATATGCACAGTACTGCACGTGCTTGTTTGTGCTGACACCTGGGGGGATACTACTGCAATGCGGGAGTATAGCCAAAGTATGCGTAACTATACCAGAGTTTTTATAATACTTATGTACTAGGGATATTTCTACTATGCTGGGGGTTGGTGTAGGTGTGGTTGGGGATAGTCAGAGATGACATTTTCTCAGTACAGGTTATGGGTATATGGAAATACCTCATATTACTGATAATCTCTCATTTATCGGTAGGAACTATGTGGTTAATTGTCTAGATTATGCAGCACCTCAGTCACTCGTCTTCATTTTTTTGTTCTATTATATACACTTTTTCTTAAGTCCAGTTTGAAGAGAGGGAAGATTACTCCAGTCCCAGCCCAGATTCCCGAACTTCATGCTGAACTAAGAGGTATGTTACAAAAGAAAAAATCCTCTACGGGTAGCAAAGTTATGCCGCCAGTTCGCTTCATCAACAATCGCTACGCTCTATCTCCCAAACCGCGCTCTGGTGGGATGGCTGATGTCTACCGGGCAATAGACTACGAACAAGAAGAACTACGGGTTGCAGTAAAGCTCTTCAAACATGGGCAGCTTGAAGGCGACATCCTAGAAGAGTCCTTTCGGCGTGAAACCCAAGCACTCAAAGAGTTAAAGCATCCGGGAATCGTAGAACTTCTTGACTCAGGCAAGGATGAAAGTACGGGTGAGTATTTCCTTGTTTTGGAGTGGATGGAAAAAGACTTGGCAACATTTTTGAAAGAATCTCCACCTGAGGGGTGGGATTATTTCTGGCAAGCTGTAGCTCTTCCCGTGCTGGAAGCTCTTGCTTTCTCCCACAATCGCAACTACATCCACCGAGATATCAAGCCCAACAACATTTTAATTAGTAGTGACGGTAAACCAAAACTCGCTGACTTTGGAATATCCAAACTCAGAAGTTACTTTCAACCTAGTGTTACCCTTAGAGAATTTGTATCTCGCCCTTTCACACCGCCGGAAGCGGATGATGGCTCTTATCCTTACACCCGCGATGTCTTCAGTTTTGGTGTATTGGTGCTTAAGTGCTTAACAGATGCAGAAATTGCCGATTACAATGCCATACCTCAAGCACTCGCAGAGTTTGATGCACCGCCTGAAATTGTGGAAGTAATCGAACGTGCTGTTTCCCGAAATCCAGCAGAACGTCCTCACAATGCAGAGGTGCTGCTAGCAGAAATTAATGCGATCCAACAGAAGCGATCGCAAGCACAGCCAAGTAGAAAGCGCACTTGTTACCTGCAACTTACTAACAAAGCTTTGAATAATCTTCGGAATGAGCTTCAAGTGTCAGAACGTCAAGTGTCTGAAAATGAAATCGAGAAGATTATTCTGGAAGATTTAAATAGTTTATGTGGAATCAGTCCTTTTAAGCAATCTAGTGAAGCAAATACAGAGCAAAAATCCTCTCAATACTCCATTTTTGGTAGTTCCTACAGATACCATATAGCGGCAGAAAAAGATTGTTTAGTCATCATCAATGCCCAACAATTTTCCAGCGCAATCCTAGAACAAAATCGAGACCGTTCCTGGGTTACACCCTACGAATTTAAGTTTGGAAAACCCTTAATTAAATGGGAAGCAGAAGAAGTTATTAGAGAAATAAAGCTTCAAGTAGAAACACACGAAGCTAACCTGCGACAAACAATAGCGGAACAAGAAAAACAACGATTATTCCGAATTTGGTCTGATATTCTTAGAGCTAAAAAAGATTGGGAGAAAAACCGAGAAAAGCCCATTAAATATACAAGCTTTACTCGTGATGGAAACCGCATTAAATTTCAAATATCAGAGCTTCCAGAAAATGACATAGCAGGACAACCCCGGCATATAACTCGCAAAGATGGATTTAGTATTTTGGTGGGAGATGTTGTTGAAATCACCCGTAAAAATAAATTTAGCATATTGGAGGGAGAGGTTTCCCAAGTAACAGGTGATGAATTGGTTCTCTATGTTAAATACGGACAACCAGACAAACTGCCAAAATCTGGTGAGTTAGTTTTTGATACTCGTGCTGCTGAAACAGCCTTATCTCGTCAAAAATATGCCCTAGATGCGATTAGATTTGACCGCGCAGTTCGCGCTGATATGCGTCAGTTGCTCGTAAACTCCCAAGAAATCCGTACTCCTGAAATAGAAGCAGATATACAGTTTTTCCAATCACTTAATGAATCACAGCAAGAAGTTGTTAAAGCAGCGCTGGCTACACAAGATTTTCTCATAGTTCAAGGTCCCCCAGGCACAGGGAAGACAACCTTTATTACAGAAATTATTTTGCAAACTCTTAAGCAAAACAGTAATGCACGAATTTTGCTTAGTTCGCAGACTCATGTAGCACTGGATAACGCACTAGAACGAATTCAAACTCAAAATTCTAACTTCAAGTTGGTGCGACTTGGCAACCATGAACGGGTGTCAGAGAATGTTCACTCCCTTTTGCTAGAAGAACAGATGGAGAAATGGAGAGAACAAGCGCTGGCTACAAGTAAAAATTTTATAGCTGAGTGGTCAGCTAAAAGAGGTGTCTCTCCCAGAGAATTGGAAAAAGCCATCCTATTTCAGGAGTTAAAAACTATATTCTCAAAGCTTGAAGATTTGAGGACAGAAGTAGCAACTCGAAAAGAGGAAATAGATGAAATATTGCCTACAGACTACGATATAGAAAATCCAAAATCTCCTTCTCAACTGAAGATACCAAAAAACAGAGTAGATGAATTTCAACGCCTCAGAGATGAAATTGAAGAACTGCGCCAGCAACAAAAACTAGCGCGTGATGAGCAAAAGATAAAAGCAAAACGCCTCCAAGAATTGACGGAAATTTCTACGAATGAATTGTTGAAACTAAATGCTGAACAATTAGAGGAAAGGAGCAATAAACTGATTAATCCCAATGCTACAGACGCGAAAATATTCCAACAACTGATTAGTATTCAAGCCGAGTGGTTTGACTGTTTTGGTCGAAATGATAAATTTAATACCCCATTAATAAAACGTTCTGCTGTAGTAGCAGGAACCTGTATTGGCATTCCCAGATACATTCAGGATATAGAATTTGACCTTTGCATTGTCGATGAGGCATCAAAAGCTACGGCGACAGAAGTGCTAGTTCCAATGTCGCGATCGCATCGGTGGATACTCGTTGGCGACACCAAACAACTCCCACCCTTCCAAGATGAAGCCAGCCGCGATGCAGAGTTTCTAGAAAAATATGAATTAACTCAGGATGACATCCGAGAGACTTTGTTTGATAGGCTATTGAGGACTCTCCCTGAAGGTTGCTGTAAAATGCTGGAAATTCAGCACCGGATGGTTGCGCCAATCGGCAACCTTATCAGTGAGTGCTTTTATGAAGGTAATCTCCAAAGCGCCAGAACCGATGTCGATAAAAACCTGATCGAAATTTTACCACAACCTGTTACTTGGTTAACCACAAGCAACCAGCCTAATTATCAAGAACAATCTGCTAATTCTAGCTTTAGTAATATCTGTGAAGTAAATGTAATAGTTCAGCTGCTTCACAGGCTAAATAAAATGGCTTCCGAAGCTGGAAAAAACTATAACGTTGCAGTGTTAAGTGGGTATTCAGCACAGCTAAAATTATTGAATCGCGGAATTAATGCAGAATTAAACAACTGGAAAGGATTAACAATTGAGTGCGATACAGTTGACGCTTTCCAAGGACGCGAAGCTGATATAGCCGTCTACTCCATCACCCGTTCTAATAAACAAGGCAAGATTGGTTTTCTGCGGGATGAAGCGCGACTGAATGTGGCTTTATCCAGAGGAAAAGTCGGCTTGGTCATTGTGGGAGACCATTATTTTTGTCGTACCTCACAAGACAACCCCTTATATCTAGTCTTAGATTACATTGAACGCCACCCGGAAAATTGCGCCTTAATAGAAGCGGTTCCCAGCAATTAGATAACTTGATAGCTTTGTATACACTTTGTGTTTATATAAGCACAATATCTCTTTTCTAAAAGATAACAAATATAGTTGATAAACACAGTTAAAAATCATGATTTTAAATGAAATAACACCTCTTACAGCCGATGAACTACGTCGTTACAACAACAGAGCTGGTTTTGATTTAGTAGGCTGTAAAGCAGTAGGATTACCTGTTTATAAAATAACAGTTCAAGCTCTAACACAATTACGTAAGCCGATCCCCCCGATAGAAGAATACGTTTTAAAAGCTATTGATGCAGGTCTTTCCTCAGAAGAAGATATTGGTGCTTTCCTTGGTATAGAAAAGCCAATTATAAAAGATGCAATGGTCAATTTAAGAATGAGCGAGAATATAGACCTAATAGCACCTGATGGCTCACTGATGCAAGTTTGGAAATTGACCAAAAAAGGTGTAACAACTCTCCGCGATGCTAAAATAATTGTCCCAGAGGAGCGAACATTTGATATTAACTTTGATGGGCTATTGCGTTATCCTTGCTGGTATGGGCGCTTCGAGTCATATTTTTTTAAGCCAAAAGACTTGCGTGCAAAAGGAATTATAGAAATTGAAGCTTTTCCAAACAAGCCACCAGAATTGTCTGATATCAAAATCAAAGATGTAGACGTAATTATTCGCCAAATTGAGGGAGCTAGTAAAGCAAAATTTAAAGAAGAGAGAGATTTGCTGGCATTAAAAGCCATTGAGGGTAGACAGAGACTTTTTCAACCAGCATTAGCACTACTATATAAAGCAAAAGACAGTGACGATGTTCAAGTTGCATTTGTAATTGATGGTGTTCTCTCTAGCGAACATGAAGCAGCTTTTGCTCGCTCCAATGGTGTCAAAAAACTTCGCATTGTTGAGACTCTAAAGGAAAGCTCACCCAGGAAACTAGCTGAAGAAGTTTTAGGACGTAATTTTGTAGCCTTAGCTCCATTACAAAAAATTGAGGCTATTAAAGAAGAAGTCTATACTGCTCAAGCAAAGATTGAAGCACAAATAGAAATAACTCAAAACAGCCTTGAGCAGACTGAAAATGAAGAAGAAAAAATCATACTTGAACAGCAACTTCAATCTGCACAACAAAAAATCGAGCAACTCCAGACACAGCTAAATTCTCTCCTAACTTCGGTTCCTATGCGTTGGCTAGAAATGTACGAACACCGTCCGCTTTTGGAGGAGGCTCTCCGCAACACCAAAGACCGTTTAATGATTATCTCACCTTGGATTCGAGCTAGTTCTGTAAATAAACAATTTTTTACAGATTTTGAAAATCTCCTCAAGAGGGGAGTGCAAGTTTACATTGGATACGGTTTGGGAGAAGAGGATAACGATAAAAAGTACCCAGCCGATATTCAAGCTGAGAAGACAATACAACAATTAGCCAGCCAGTACAAAAATAACTTCCAACTCAAGCGTTTGGGAGATACCCACGCGAAAATCCTCATCTCCGATACAAAATTCGCTGTCACGACAAGTTTTAACTGGCTATCCTTTCGAGGTGCAAGCGATCGCACCTTCCGGGATGAACGAGGTACGCTTGTATCAGACCCACAGAAAATTAACGAACTGTTCGACAGCTACAGAAAGCGATTTGACGAGTCAATTGTAGGGAGGAAGGTCATATTATAAAGTTTCTGTGCAACAAATCATCGCCGTTATTAGGTCGCTGATGAATGCACGTTCAACAAGCCTTGCTGTTTTACCCCTTGTAAGTAGACGACAAGACGGAACCTTGTTTTTTTTGCAGATGTAACCAACCTCAACAAAGTTACTACTGCAAAAATGCGAAAAATTCAGGACGTAACGGGGATAACAGCGTATAGGGAGCCTGTTTTCAGGGATTCTCTATTATCTCCACTCTTCAAAACGCCCTCTGGTTTGTCGATCAGCTTCGCTGCGCTTTATGCGCTCGCAACCTTCATGATATCCAGCCATGCCGACCAAGAACGCAGTTTCGGGGATATCGCGCCCGACATAGACGGGGATAATCACCTCGAATACTTCAATGATGTTCATAATTTAATTGGTTGGATACTCGTCCTCATGAACTGATTTTTGTTGCGGACTTGCAAACCATCCAAATTCTCTCTGTGCGTACTCCAAATTTTTTTGGTCTTCTTCTGTCCAAATTTCTTTGTTTAGGTAAATTACATCTATTGAAAACCCTTTACCGGGTTGATATCGCTCTGTTGCGATACCAATAACTGTCTTACAACTCTGTTGCAATCCACGCACTACAAAGCATCTTCCATGCAACTCCTTTACGCGGTATTGGCGGTCTTCTCCGTGTGGCTTTGTCAGAAACACATAAGCTACATTCGACTGTGGTGAAACTAAGGTTCTTGACTCGACAATCTCTTGAGCAGCCAAATCCATAAACTCCGCGAAACCTTTTCCTAATAATCGCCGAGAGAATCTACATTCTCTTGCCATAGTGCGAAGCGCAAGTTCGGACTGATCTAAAGTGGAACCAAATTCCAAATTACCTTTTAAGACATCTTGACTTATTATCTCCAGGAGTTTATCCCACACATAACTTTCTTTATCGGCTTCTTTTTTCGCCTTGTATTCTGGCTTCTTAACTATCTCACCCCAAATATCACTTCCAACAATTATTACATCAAAGTTCTCTGGAAAAGAACGTCCATTATATAGGTAATAACCTAAAAGGTCTTCTTCAGAGCCGTCGAAGACAGTTTGCTTACCAGAATTATATAAATTTTCCTTATCAAGGAGGTACTGGACGAAATCCGTTATTGTATCAAGTTCTTTCAATATTATTTCAAAGGAGATTTTATCAAATACATGAACAAATCCCTTGCCAAAATCTCCAAATTGAATTGGAACTTGATTATCCCCACCTAAAGCGACAGCAATACGGTGAATACGTCGCACTTCTGATGATGGAAATGGTAAGCCTTGGGTTCCATCGCTTTGGATTATATGTGAAGTGGATTTAATCCATTTTTCAGCGCCATAAATTTGCTTTGCTGAATCTTCAATAGCTTTCTTAAGCCATCGTTTCCAATCTGTTTCGATATCACCACTATTGGTTAGTTTAATATCTTTTACACTGAGAATAATAATATCTGGTTCGCAAACAATAAGTATGTCGCATAGTTCTTTAAAATTTTTACCTCTAGGATTTGCGTAACTCCATAATGAAAGAAAAGATTTATGACATACTTTATAAACAAATTCTTCAGAATCGTTAACGGGTTTATTCATGGTATTTAGTTATGTAAAAAGTCTATTAATAACATGCTTCACTCCTGTGATAGTAGGAGTACTTCTTGCATAATACCTGCAATAATAAAAGGTTGTTCTCTTCACACAGCAGGGCGTGAAAATCGACGGTCACGGGAAAGCCAAGGTATTGTCCCAGGATGAAATCCAGCGTTTGTTTACCGAAGGGTTGCCGACCTGGAGGGACAAAGTGCTGTGCGCGGTAATGCTGTATACCGCCTGCCGAGTTCGGGAAGCTGTTACCCTTAAAATCGCCGACGTGTACGATCGCAAAGGCAGGGTACGCCCGGAAATGATTATCCGCAAGGGCAATACCAAAGGAAAACTCGCCACCCGGACTATCCCCGTCCTGGAAGACCTGCGGCGGTTTTTAGCGGACTATCACCCACCTAAAACAGCAGAAGGCTACCTGTTCCCCGGACGCTGGGGCAAGGGGCATCTCCATGTCGATTTTGCTGGCATCATCTTCCGCCGTGGTTGCCTGGAAGCTGATATCGAAGGAGCCAGCACCCACAGCTTCCGCCGCACTGCCCTCACCATCATGAGCAATGCGGGGATTCCCCTGCGGATCATCCAGGAAATATCAGGGCATAGAAGCTTGGAACAATTACAGAAATATCTTGAGGTCGAAACTGCCCAGGTACGCGGGGCGATCGCCGCCCTCTCCATGCTTACCCCTGTAACAGGTACGGGGACACACGATAACCATTCATCCGCTCCAGAATCCCTGGAAACGCCCTTCTAGATCGTTATTTTCCAGTATCCCGATCCAGTCAAAAATAACCCACCCACAACCCATTCCGGTCACGGTTCGCACGCATCCTGGTATCATCCCGACATACTAATACTCAGAGGTATTTCCGTAAACTTTGCTGCCTGATGACAAGAGCCTATGGACAATACAACTCAGACCACTACTCGCTTTTTCAAAGCCCCGATGCAGCGCGAATCGGTTGCACACTTAAGCGATAGCCAAGATTATGCAGAATAAGGCTGATGGTTCGCAGTTCAGGGTTCCCTTCTTGCGACAAAGCCCGATAGAGGTTTTGGCGGTTCAAACCCGTTTTTTCCGCAAGGTGCGTCATCCCTTCCCGCGCCTCCACCACATTCCGTAGCGCTGAGAGAAAAAACGCCAAATCGCCGTCCTGCTCGTACTCTTCAAGGGCAACGTCCAGGTAAGCCTTCGCCATTTCTGGGTTCAGCAACTGCTCAAGCACAACTTCGTCATGGTTTCTCAGTTTCTTGCTCATCCGATTGCTCCTGGTAAGCCTGCCAATATTCTTTAGCCCTTTCTATGTCCCTGTCCTGGCTGTCCTTATCACCACCACACAAGAGAATCACCACATCGTTCTCGGCTTCCCCAAAGTAAACGCGGTAGCCACTTCCAAAGAAAAATCTTAGTTCTTGCACGCTCCCACCAACCGACTTGCAATCCCCGTAATTGCCCTGCTTGAGACGCTCTACCCGGCGGATTATCCTTGAGCGGATCACATAATCCTTCAGGTTTTCCAGCCATTCCGTGTACGGCTCTTTGCCGTCTTCTGTAGCATAGACTTGCAGAGCTTTTGGACGAATGATATCAGCCATAGCTTAATGATAAAATGTAGCTTAAAAGCGACAACAAGTCAAGTTTGGCATTACTCATCATCTCAATACCCATGACTTTTTCAATAAAATTGGCTATTTTTTAACAAGCCCGTACAATCATCGCACGGTGGTGCGATCCGCCTGCAAAAAAGGTAAGAAAGATGAAGAATCCACAGCCCACCGATGGTAGCAACCAGCAGAAACGCCCTTTTTATGCAACGGCAACAGCCGAAGAATGGATAACGGCTTTTCAGGAATGGGCGGCAAGCCATTGCCATGATACCCCTCCCCTATCAGACTATGCCGTCAGTCGGGAAAGCATGTACTCAGACGAGAGAATGCAACATTCCAGTAACAGCTTAGAAACCTGAAGCATCGGATAATGGTCGATGCCACCTTGCGATCGACAAACTATTCTTTAAAACCACGGGCATCCTTCTTTTGCTTGCGCTGGGGTGTTGAATCCGGTTTTGATGCCAACGATCCCTCTATCAGATAGTAAGTAATGCGCCAGCCACCTCCTTCTGCCCTGCCCGTTTTCCAACATTGTTTTTTGATATCCTCGCGTCGCTGCTGATGCCGTCGTTCTAGTTCCTCAATGAACTTTTGCGGTTCATCATCATATTCCGCGCCGAGACGGCGGATATCGTCCCGCATTTCGTTGTCAAGTTCCAAAGAGATGAGGTTTCCCACGGCGTACATACAGTCTTCCAAGGTGCCATCGTCAACCAATTCCCAGTTTTCCTCGTCATCATTCTTATCCCCATCGCCCAAATATTCCCATGCTTCCCAGTCCTCACAGGTGGCAAAGGGATAGTCGTTTCTGGATTTGTCCAACGCCCGGACTTCCCGAAGTGAATTTCTTTTGGGCATAACCGAACAACAAAGCTACCGTTTGCCTTATTGTAGATTCTTAATGTATTCCCAGGAAACTCCAAGAGCTTCTACCTGTGCTTTTATACCTGGATGGGCAGCAAACCACATTTGAGCCTCCTGTTGCAGGACTTCAGACGGCGATCGCTGCATCAGGTGGTGCTTGACAACTTGTTCCAGTTCCTCACGTTGCGCTGGCATCAGACGGATGCCTTCGGTGGTGCAGAATACCCGTACCCAGTGTTTTGCCTGGGACAAAGCTTGAAGTTTAAAATGGATGGCTTCCCGGTACTGTTCTGGCGTAAACGTCTCTTTGGGCGGTTCAAGGCTGTCAACAGGTGCGTCCTCGCCCTGCGCCGCCAATGGTGACGCTCCTAAGGAAACCACAGGGGGGCTGTCCCCAACAGAGAAAACAGGCGTATCAGGCTCTAACGAGAGGACAGAAGGCAGTATAGAAACTGGTACAGACGGTGAAACATCCGGTGGTATAGAGCCTGGTACAGATACTGGGGTAGAAACAACAGGGATATCCGCGCCAGCATTGATATCAAGGTCGCTATCACAAGGCAAATAACGGTCTTGAGGATCATCAACAAATGCGTCTGTCTGGATTTCCGGGACTGATAAGGTCTGCTTATCGTCAATTCCCGATTTTTCACGCTGCGCCGCCGGAGAAGAGGGGTATAAAGAAGACTTATGAGTTAAATCTAATTGATTTAATTGCGTTGAATCTGTTGTTAGATTTAATGGAATTGTTTGTGCTGTTGAAGCTAATGCAGTTGTTAGAAAAAGAATTGTGAGAAAATTAAAAATTCTTTCTTCTGGTAGATTTTGAAAATCTTCCCCTAATGGGATAATCCCAGCCTGCGGCTGGTCATCCCCTGAAGACGCTGCGCTTTCTTCAGGAATTCCCCCAGCAGGGGGAAGCAAAAAACCTTCATATAGGGGGACAACGTGTAAATCGCTAGAAACCTTTGATGGCAATGGGTTTAGGCTCTCTTCTACTAAGTCCCAAGGATCGGGTAAAATGGGGTATTTTTCCACGGTAGAATAGGCGTTTACACGTTCTTCAGGTTGTGTGTTTTCATGGGCGGGATGCCACAAGGGAAGATATTCGGGTTTGTGCAGGGTGGTCTGGCTGCCCCCTACCCCGTAAGCTTCTTTGGATTTGGCAATAATAGCTCTGGTTCGCTGATATACTGTTGCCGGAAACTCCCCTGCGCTTTTGAGCATGGCAACGACGGCGGTAATCCTCTCTAAGGTTTCCTCATGGCGCTTTTGGCTGGGATGGGTGAATGCCACTACTTTGCTTTTCTCTTCTGCGCCATCAAAGTGTTCTTTATAGGTTTTGTCTCGTGGGGGATTACCAGGATAGGGATAATAATAACGTTCGGCACTCCGTACTACGTCTCTGACCCGAATTTCTATTTCATGCTGATGACGGCAATACTGGCGATAGCCAGGGGCAGTTGTAATCGTTTCCAGCACGTAGTCGTAAAGGTCGATTCCTCCAAGTTTGAGAAAGACGATCGCGTAACAGGCACAGACTCCCAACAATGTATTTGTCTGACTAAAACTTGTAAATCCCTGTCTTATTTGCTCTAGGAGGTCACAACACCATTCATAAACATCTCTTTTCCCACTTCGGTAATATTCCTTCTTGATGCGATGCCGGGTCTGTTCCATCGCTTCTAGGAGGGTTTCCATGTCTTGCCCGGAGGCTGTGCAGTCTGCCCAGTTCAAAAGGGTTTCAACATTGTTGCTGATGGGCTGCAAGTCCCAGTCCAGTAAAAAGGAGCGTTTTTGCAGGGGCAGGCGATGGGCTTTGAAGCTGGTGGGTTGGCTAGGGTTATAGGGCTTGGGGTTGGGGAATAACTCTAACTGCCCATCCTGCACTGTGTACCCTGCTTTTTGCAGGGTATGCTTGACGGTCGCCGCTAGGGTAAAGGAATGTACGGTCTGGGGCAAAAAATAGTATTGGTGTATGCCATCGCTATCGCTGGACAGTATAGGCACGGGGCGGCACAAGCCGATACTTTCCATTGACTCCTCAATGCCGTCATAGCGTTCTTGATCGTTCTTTGGATGGTTGGCGCTCTTACGGTCGATGTCGAGGAGCATGTAATTTGTTTCTGAAGAAAAGCTTAAGCCCAGCAATGTCTCGTCGTTACAGTATTGTGACCACAGGTTGCGCGGCTGCAAGGGATAGCGCTTCTCGGTGCGCCAATCGGGGCGTTCTCCTGGGTCTGGCATTGGGGCTTGGATAAAGCTCCAGCCATGATGAAAATATTGGATGAAACGCTGCCCTGTCGGGTCTTGGGGAAGTAATAAGGGTCTTGGCGATTCGTCGTCCTGATAATAAGCTGCTGCATTCATAAAAAAAACAAGTGCTAATTTTTTCTGTCGCGCAGCAGAGACAGTGACCACAGAATATGCTAGGCTTAAACACAGGAATACGGCTGACAGTCACACTGCCAGTCTTCCGTTTAGTAGCCGCACTAACGTGATAACAAATTTTATTCTGTTGTCATCGCCCTGCTTTTAAAAGTGGTGCATGAGCGTCGTTACAACTTATTTTTTGTTGTTTCTGTCCTCCTTTTGGTGTTGGTGTTGGTGAATAAGGCGTAAAGAATGTTAGAAGCATTCTGTAAAGCCTAAAGCCCTCAAGCGTGGGATTGTTCGAGTTTCTGAGGCTGTCGCAATCCCTGCTAAATTCATGAAGACAACTAAATATCATTAGAGACATTCAATTGCCTTTAGTCATGATACTCCCTGAAGGGTTCTTTCTTTCAGGGAGATTTGACATTTTTAGCAAAATCTGTCCGCAGTAGGATTACGGATATTTTCGGCTCTGTTCCCACTCATTTCTCTTTTGCTGCTCTTATCCGGGCAGGAGTCATCGTCCCAGCCATACGGGTGCATTCCGCATACTAGGAAATTCCCTTCATACGATTGCCCGTGGTTATGACGGCAATCCTGACAGGCATGGAGAGTGCCAAGGGATGTAACCGCAATAGAGAGTTGCTGCACTTGCTTGTGACGCTCATAATTCCTTTTCCGCCACTTGTTTTCCCAGATGTGTTGGGCGATCGCCCGTCATTTGGCTTTTCAACTAGCATTTGAAATCTGTCCCTGACGCAAAAAAATTTTAAACGTAAATTTGCCTAATTTGTGATACTTATCATTGGACATTTCCTAATAAAAATCAGCGCGATTAAGACAGATTTGTTCATAGGAAAGAGTGTCCGGTGGTTGTTCGATGTTTACAACATCAGGACAGATGTCCTCTAGGTGTTACTAGGCTGTCCTCAAGGCGAGACAAGCTGTCCGGCAAGATGTCCCTGAGTCCGGGACATCTGTCCTGCCTATCGGGGACACCAGAATAAACACTTTTCATCTGTCCCGGACAACTTCACATTTTTAGCAAACGGATGTCATTGCCACCGCGTGACTCGCCTATCTTTGCTTGAACAATCTCATCAATGGCATCCTTTGTTTCTTGAGCATTTAAGGTTCTATCATGCCGATATATGTCCCGTGCGGGTAGAAAGTGTGATGCCGTATAGTGATTAAGGCTGTCGTTAAGGATTTCCTTAACCGCTTGAATGACCTTTTGGGCTTTTTCGGAAAGCTTGGACTTAGTTTGTTCTTGGGGAGAGGTTAGGCGATCGCTTTGGGGGACTTCCAGCTTGAGCAGGTTCTCCAGTTGTTGCTTCGTAGTTGCTGTATGGCTATCGGCTGGTTGTACAAGTTACTAGTGTCAGTATCGATAATGCTGAAATCGCATCCTGTCTAGAATCTAGCAAGAAACCTCCATTATCAAGCAATTCCTAAAAATATGTGTCAAAAATTCCCAGAAACTAAGCAATACTTGCAATAAATCTTAAAAAAAAGAAAAAGCAGAGATTATAGATGCTCTCTGCGGTAAATCATTGTATCTTTATAGAAAGGCGATGCTCGGTGCTGATACACCGAGCATCTAAAAACCGCTCCACACTAAAGTAGAGCAAACACACAAAACTAAAAACAAAAACTAGACATTTTGTTCTCCTATTGGAATTTTACATTGGAACTTTCAAAAGTCCAACAAAAATTTCAAAAAATTTGTGTTGTGTTTGCATACGAAGGTGGGAGTTACACTTACGTAACTTTAGACACATATGGCAAACTCGTCATTTTTTAGCATCTGCTACGCTCCAATCGCTGAATTCCTTGAAGACACTAGAGCAGCTTTGATACTGCAACGTCTAGACTATTGGTTGAAAAATCCAAACTCTGGGTATATTCTCTGTGATGGATATAAATGGATATACAATAGTTACAGAAAACTGGCAGAACAGTTGCCTGGTTTTAGCGAACATCAGATTGGTAGGTTTATCCGCCAAATGGAAAATCTAGGATGGATAATTAGTGAACGCTTCCATGTAGACTCCCAGATCGCAAAAAGCTTGAAATTGGCTGTGGGAGGTGCGGCATGATAATGCATCCACCTTTTACAACATCTCAAGTAAGCGTCCAAAGCCATAAAGAGCCGATTCTTTGGGTTGAAGATATAATTGCAGCTTTTCCGCTAGCGCAGTTATTCCAGATATCAGATTACAGGCAAATTAACGGCACAATTCCCAAGGGCGAACATTACATTTTGGCTCATAAGCATACCCCGGAAGCGCTTGTCAGGGGATTAGCTTGGAAAATAGCGCTTTCCAGCGGATGCGAGTGTAAAGTTTACGGTTGCCAGTTGCCTATAGAAAGTTTACTCGCAGAAACTAGTGGAGTTTCTGCCAGGGAATTAACAATTCAGATTATTGAATTTGCACAGTTCTTTGAGGATTGGGCATCGCGTCAAGACGAAGAGCCACTAAAACTAAAAGAAGCTGCCGAGATAGCCAAGCTAGCCATCGCTTTACTTCCTGAGCCTCAAAAGTCCATTGAACTCGGTACACTCAGAGAAAGGTGTAAACACAGTTCATACGACTGGAACAAGCTTATGGGCAAACTGGAAGAAGAATTCCGCATAGAAGTAGAGCGTCGTCAGGGGATAAATGTAGAGGCAGACCCTGACGAGCGGTTACGACTGGAACTACTAGCGCTGCTCAAAGAAGCAGACCCAATTAAAAAAGCTCGTAAAAAAGCTAAAATAGCCACCCACTACAGCATCAAACTTCATGAGATTGATAAAATACTCAGCCAGTTAAAACGGCAAAGTACAACTCCAGAAGTTAAGATTTATGACATTGATGACTTGTTTGCCTTGGAGTCGGTGGGGCTAGAGTGGCTTATTCCCGAATTATTACCAAAAGGCGAAACAGTAATTTTAGCCGGAGATCCCAAAGCCGGTAAATCTTTACTTTCAATAGATGCGGCTTTTGCCATCGCTACTGGCGAAAGTAGTTTTCTGGGAGAAACTACCAAGCAAGGCAAGGTACTTTTAGTCTGTCCTGATGCCTCCATAACAAGTGTAAAAAACCAATTACTGAAACGTGGTTTCCGCGCTACTGATAAAGACCACATCAGAATTATCCCCATGTGGACAATCGACCAGATTGACATTTTGGAAGCGCAATTAGAAGATTTTCGCCCAGACGTAACCATTATTGACAGTCTGCGCCGAATTAATCACGGTTCACCTGTAAGCGAGAATAGCGCAGAATTTGCTGATAATATCTACACCTTGAAAGAGACGATCGGTAAATATGGCTCTTCTGGAATATTAATCCATCATACCAATAAAAATCAGGATGCAATGGGCGTGGGTAAGCTGCGTGGAAGTAGCGCAATAGCCGGTGCCGTTTGGGGGACATGGCAGCTGTCACACATTCCCAAACGCGACCCCAACAACAAGAATAAGCTGATTATTGACCCTGCTGACCCCCGACGAATTTTAAGTGTATTTGCCCGTGATACCGAGGGTCAATCAATAAATATTGAGTTTAATCCTGAAAATAATAGCTGGGAAAAAACAGAAGGCGAAATTGAGGAAGAAAGGACAACCATTAAGGAGCGCATACTTAATCTTTTAGAACTAAATCGTTCTGGGTTAAGTGGAAGAGAAATAATTGACCTTTTGGGTATGACTCCAGAAGAGGGTAGAGGGGTTTACACACAATTAAACAGGATGGTTAATAAACGCCTAGTCTCGTGTAAACCAGCACCAGGAGACAAGCGATATAACATTTACAGTTTACCCACAGAAACTTATAGCCCCCCCCCTCCCCCACCTAGCGTACAAAATGTTGAGTATAACTCTGAAAGCATTACTGTACAAGGATTAGACAATACTCAACAAAATACTCAACAACCACTTAACAATTACTCAACAACTTTTGAAGATAATAACCATGTTGAGGATTTAAATGTAGACACAGTAAGTAATCCAGAGATACTCAACACCTTTACCGATAAACTTGGGGGGGGGAGTAAACTTGATGAAAATTCAAGTGTTGCACTACTTAATGGCACATGTAATGATGAATACCCTACTGAAGAAATCCTAAGAGATTTAATTGCGCTTATCGGAAATAGCAAAAGTTGGTTAGAGTTTGTGGAACTGATGGAAGGCAGCGAGAAAAAAGTAGCAGCAGTTGTTGAGAAAGCGACAGAGAGGCAAATCAATTATTTGGCTAAATTGCTGAGGACTCATCTGGTTGAAAGTAAAAACTTCAACGATTTAATTTGGCTCCCTGAAGCACTAGCTAAGTTGGCTTTATCAAAAATTACTTTCGTCGTTACTCGCAAAAAACCTGGCAGCTTAGAACTTGAAGAAATTCGTGGATGTCGAATGGTAGATATTAAGAGTGAGCGTCAAAAATTCTGGACTTTTTCAGCCCCAGGTATTCTTCTCGCGATTCATAACGTGGAGGATTTTGCCGTTGAATCTTAACGCTGGGGTAATGTAACTACTGCTGAAAAGAAGTGCAATCCTTGCTAAAGAGGGAAGGTTTCGCAGCACAAAAAGCTGCGGATTTACGTAAAGCTCGCCGGACAGAAACTTCTGTCCGGCAGACTTTACGTTTTGTGTCAGCAACAGTCCTCAAAGAAACAAAAATCATCTCTATATGTCAGACAATCAACCACTATTTCAGGCTGTTGGAATCATTCGCGGTGACATCAAATTCGCATCCGAGAGAGGAAAAACCTCTACTGTATCAATTCAGGGTAAAGACTATCCACTTCTTTACATTCCAACCAGGCATGGATTTAAGGCATTTGAAGCTTTAACTAAAGAAGTAGAGGGTACCGGAACTAATCAGCGATTGATTGTTTACCCAAAATTTACTCATTTTCCCGGAAGAGATAAACAGTACGAGATCGCTTTTCAACTAGTTGGGTTTGACCGAGGCTTACAATCAGAGGGTGTTACTGCTGATTTAGCCGACTTTGAATTTAAGCTCTGTGGATTGTGGCAGTTTATCCCAGTCTGCCAAACTCCGTGCATTTCCGTCTTTAAAAATTTCACGGATGACAGATTAGAGTTTGTCAAGCAATCTGAACTATATAAGCGGGTAAAATTCATGAAAGGTAGTCACATTCCTCTAATCTGGAAAGATGCTCCCGTAAAACCTTTTAGGTTTAATCCCAAAATAGAGAAAGAGCAGCAGGGCAAACCCCTATTTGTGAGTATCAAAGCTAAATTTCTGCCGAGTCGTCAACTATTCGGTTTTGATTCACTACTCAGTCTGCCTGTTGAAGAAGCTCCTAAGTTTTTCAAGGCAAGCAAAAAAATGAAGGCTGAAGCACTGCAAGAGTCCAAAAACTTTAAAAAGACTAAAACTCCTGAAAAAGTTGAAAGCGATTTGAAATCGGTTCCCATGCCCAAAAAGCGTTCGCTATTAGTGCCGCAGGTTAAGTTAGTTGAGAGCGCTAAAGAGCCTTTACCAATGCCCAAGCCAAAAACGCTCAAATTGATGTAATTGCAATGCTTTTATAGTCGCATACTTTCAAACGCAAGTAGGGATATTTTATTTTTTGGATCTCCCCAAGAATGTGCGCGATCGCTCTTACTGCCAAACATGGCTCTTGGAGCCAAATTGCTTATATACTTATGTAGAATGTGTAAGTCCTAATTACTCTATCTGTAAAGAGTAGATAAGCTGTTGTAGTGTAAGGGGTGATAGTACGGGCTTCTACAAACCATTACGCTTCTTCAAGCAATGAATAATAAAGCGCGGGTCAAAACGATTTTGCTCTTGGCTGCGAATCCCAGAGATACATCTAAACTGCAACTTGATGTAGAAGTGCGGGAAATTGATGAGGGGTTGCAACGAGCGAAGAAGCGGGAACAGTTTAAATTAGAGCAAAAGTGGGCAGTGCGATTGCGTGATTTTTACCGCGCTATTCTCGACACTAAACCGCAGATAGTTCACTTTTGCGGACACGGGACTGTGGAGGATGGCATTATCCTGGAAAATGAAATGAAGCAGACGGTGTACGTACAAGCTGACGCGCTGGCAAGTATGTTTAAGCTGTTTGCTACTAAGGGTGTAGAGTGTGTTATTCTCAATGCTTGTTATTCAGAAGTGCAAGCAGAGGCTATTAGCCAACACGTAAAATATGTCATTGGCATGAATAAAGCTGTGGGTGATAAAGCAGCTGTTGCCTTTGCTGTGGCATTTTACGATGCGCTCGCTGCTGGGGAAGATGTGGAGTTTGCCTATGAGCTAGGCTGCTCTATGATGATAGGTTTTTTGGAGCAGCAAACTCCGGTTCTGAAGAAAAATGAGTTAGCTCATGTCTCAATTGATGACTTAACTGATGTCTCAACTGATGTCCCAACTATTTTTGAACGTGAAGTTATTCCACCCAACCCTTATCAGGGATTATCTGCTTTTGGGGAAGAGGATGCAGATTTCTTTTTTGGTCAGGAGACTTTTGTTAATGAGTTAGTTCAGACGACTCGCAAACAGCCTTTGGTAGGTGTGATTGGTCCGAGTGGTAGTGGTAAATCTTCTATGGTGTTTGCCGGATTGATTCCCCAGTTGCGAAGTGAGGGAAACTGGCTAATTAAATCTTTCCGTCCTGGTAATCAACCATTTTATCAACTTGCTTCTGTGTTGGTGCATCTATTAGAGCCAGAACTGAGTGAAACTGGACAACTGCGAGAAGCGGCTCGATTAGCAGGTGATATGCAGTCCACTATAATTACCTTGCAGCAAGTAGCGTCTCGCATTAAAGAACGCAACGGTGGTAAACGTCTGTTGTTAGTTGCAGATCAGTTTGAAGAACTTTATACTCTTTGCCAGAAAGAAGAACAAGAAAGCTTTGCTGATGCAATTCTCTCGGCTATTTCTCTAGAAAATCTAACACTGGTTTTCACCTTACGAGTTGACTTTTACGGTTATGTGCTTTCCTACCGTCCGTTTCGGGATGCGTTGCAGCAGTTTACACCTCAGTTGCTGAGTTCAATGAAACGGGAGGAACTAGAAGCAGCGATCGCGCAACCGGCACAAAAGTTAGAGGTGCAATTAGAAGCGCAACTGACGCAACGAATTTTGGATGATGTCGGACAAGAACCGGGTAACTTGCCTTTATTGGAATTTGCTTTAACTCGACTATGGGATCAGCAGGAAAATCGGGTGTTAACTAACAAAGCATACGATGAAATTGGCGGAGTTAAGAAGGCGATCGCTAATCATGCAGAATTTGTTTTTCAACAACTTAATGAGTCACAGCAAAAACAAGCAGAGCGAATTTTTGTGCAATTAGTGCGTCCTGGAGAAGGGACGGAGGATACTCGACGCATAGCGACTCGTGCGGAAGTTGGGGAAGATAATTGGGGCTTGGTGAGTTATTTAGCAGGGTATCAAGCACGCTTGGTGGTGACGGGACGACGCGAAGACCTCACCTCGTCCTCTGGGACACCCCTCTTCGAGGCAATAAGAGGGAATGGGGGTGAGGTTTCTTTCGCGGAAGATACAGTAGAGGTAGTGCATGAAGCGCTGATTCGGGAATGGGAAACTTTGCGAGAGTGGATAAATGCTAACCGTCAGTTTCGCACTTGGCAAGAAAGGTTAAAGGTGGCATTAAGAGAGTGGAAAAATAGCAACCATGACTCTGGGGCTTTGTTGCGTGGTGTGCCGTTGACTGTGGCATCCGATTGGTTGCACAAGCGTGCAGAAGAAATGACGCAGGAGGAGCGAGATTTTATTCTCTTTAGCGTACAGCAACGGGATAGAGAGAAGCTCCAACGGGATAGAGAGAAGCTTCAAGGGGAACGCACACGGCGACTAATATTTATCGGGCTAGGTAGCTTCTCTATAGTATCCTTGGGTTTAGCAGGTTTAGCTGGTGTGGGCTGGTGGAATGCTGGGATACGTCAAATTAATTTTCTTGCTCAAACGTCTGATGCGCTTTTAAGTTTAGATGGGGCAAAAGCTTTAGAAGCAAGTTTAAAATCTTTTATGCAAATGCAGCGTACACCTTGGGTAGACGCAAATACCCAGACGCAGGTGAAACTGGCATTAATGCATACAGTTAGCAACGTTGCAGCACCAAACACCTTGGGAGGACACGCAAACTCGGTTAATGATGTCAGTTTCAGCCCCGATGGCAAGATGCTGGCAACAGCTAGTTATGACAACACGGTGAAACTTTGGGATACATCCACCAAAAAAGAAATCAAAACCCTAACTGGGCATACAGACGCTGTTTGGGGTGTCAGCTTCAGCCCGGATGGCAAGATGCTGGCTTCTTCTAGTGCTGACAACACGGTGAAACTTTGGGATACATCCACCAAAAAAGAAATCAAAACCCTAACTGGGCATACAGCCCCTGTTCATGGTGTCAGCTTCAGCCCGGATGGCAAGATGCTGGCTTCTTCTAGTGCTGACAACACGGTGAAACTTTGGGATACATCCACCAAAAAAGAAATCAAAACCCTAACTGGGCATACAGACACTGTTTTTGGTGTCAGCTTCAGCCCGGATGGCAAGATGCTGGCAACTGCTAGTTTTGACAAGACGGTGAAACTTTGGGATACATCTACCAGAAAAGAAATCAAAACCCTAACTGGGCATAAAGACAGTGTTTTTGGTGTCAGCTTTAGCCCGGATGGCAAGATGCTGGCAACTGCTAGTTTTGACAAGACGGTGAAACTTTGGGATACATCTACCAGAAAAGAAATCAAAACCCTAACTGGGCATACAGACACTGTTTTTGGTGTCAGCTTCAGCCCGGATGGCAAGATGCTGGCAACTGCTAGTTTTGACAAGACGGTGAAACTTTGGGATACATCTACCAGAAAAGAAATCAAAACCCTAACTGGGCATAAAGACAGTGTTTTTGGTGTCAGCTTCAGCCCGGATGGCAAGATGCTGGCAACTGCTAGTTTTGACAAGACGGTGAAACTTTGGGATACATCTACCAGAAAAGAAATCAAAACCCTAACTGGGCATACAAACACTGTTTTTGGTGTCAGCTTCAGCCCGGATGGCAAGATGCTGGCAACTGCTAGTAATGACAAGACGGTGAAACTTTGGGATACATCCACCAAAAAAGAAATCAAAACCCTAACTGGGCATACAGACACTGTTTTTGGTGTCAGCTTCAGCCCGGATGGCAAGATGCTGGCTTCTTCTAGTGCTGACAACACGGTGAAACTTTGGGATACATCCACCAAAAAAGAAATCAAAACCCTAACTGGGCATACAAGCGTTGTTTATGGTGTCAGCTTCAGCCCGGATGGCAAGATGCTGGCAACAGCAAGTTATGACAACACGGTGAGACTGTGGAGACTGGATTTTGATTATTTAGTTAACGAGGGGTGCAATTTTATCGGTAATTATCTCAATTCTAATCCGAATGATGAGGAAGCGCAGGAGATTAAAAAGGACTTGTGTAAGAGTTGAATGTTGGTAGCGACAGCTTAAACGAAAGGGCGCGATGGTCGAAGACCCGCACCAAGCGCGATCGCGCTTGATGCGGGTCTGAGTCCTACGGACACGCTCAAGGGCGAACGACCATTGCACTTATTGTCGTTACCATAGCTTTAACAAAAGGGCGCGATCGCCTTTCACCAACGCGCTGGCTGAGGGCGTTGGTGAAGTGCGTTGAATCGGAGAGTGAGGGTTGTCGTGATGTTGCACTTTAAGAGCGCTCTTCATGTATGCGGGTGTAGACGCACGTCTACACGGTAATATGGATGAGACAAAATTTGAATTTTGCAACATTCAACCAGCATCATAGATACTCCCTTGTCCAGAGTAGTTCTCATAAACATGTTGATAAACTGACTGACATTTCTGTTCATACAGTTCAGCAGAATAACTCTGGGGTAACTTATCCAAATTATCCTTAATTGCCACTTCCACCGATGCTCTGGTTTGCTGTCTCTTCTTCCAATCCAAAACTAACTTCTCTTTTTTGAGAGTTTTCAGTAATTCTTTGGCAACTTGTTTAACTTCCTGTTCCTCTTGCTTAGTAAGTTTAATTTCTGGTTTAGTCAGCAAGTCAAAAATTGCTAATTCTTCTTCAATCAGATTTTCCGCGATCGCTCTTTTATCTTCAACACCCAATTCTTGAGCAAAGTTAATCAAATCATTGAAGAATATCTGGACGTTGCATGAGTCAGCATTGTATTCTGCTATCATCTGCTGGAATTTGTCCAGGTAGTTGATGCGAGTTTTATTTAACCGCACCATCTGCTGGAGTTTTTGCGCGATCGCTGTTTTGAGTTTTTCTGTCTCTGTTCTCTGGTAGTCAGTACTAGTAAATTTATTTTTTAACGCTACAAAGTCGATTTGGCTTAAGTCGATGCGTTGACTGTGGGATTCCTGAATCACAAACTCTCCAGCAGTGATGGACAGATCCAACAGTTCCTCCACTTGTTCCATCACTTCGGACACATCAACTTCTGGTACTTCTGCCAGAATTTGGTCTTTGATTGTCTGCAAATGAGCATTAATAGCAGTAAACTCATTAGCAGCATGATCTGGGAGGATAGCTTTGTAGAGTTTGTTAGCGTTACCAGCTAGGGAAAGATAAGTTTTTTTGGCATCATCATTAATAATGATGGATTCCACTGCATCTGCCCAAAATTTGGTGCGTGCAAAACCTTGTGCTGACTCCAGTACAGCAAAATTAATGCCTTTTTGCGTACAGAATGTTGTAGTTTCTGCGATCGCTTCTCTCAATTGTGCCACTAAAGCTGTTTTTGCTTTAACTGGGGTATCTTCTTCTTTAATCCCACCACCAGATGCGGAACCATAAATAGCTAGTGCTTTCTGTAAATCTCGGAAGACACCAATGTAATCAACAATTAAACCATTGACTTTACCTGGAAAGACACGATTTGCTCTGGCAATGGTTTGCATGAGAGTATGGTTCTTCATGGGTTTGTCTAAGTAAATGGTGGAACAACTGGGGACATCAAATCCAGTCATCCACATAGCGCAGACAAATATAATGCGTAGGGGATGAGATGCATCTTTGAATTTTTCATCGAGTGGGGGAGATTCACTCACTAACCTTTTACGGTGAGGAGTAATGTCTAATTCTTTTTTCTGAAATGCTTCTACCTCGTTTTGAGACTGAGATATGACCACTGCCATATCTGTTTCTGACATATATTTAATTGTGACTGATAATTTTTTTTGTTCAAATTCGCTTAAATTAGATTGAGCAAGTTGATTTTTAAGCTGCTGGAGGTGCTGTTGCCAGTGGTACTGGACTTTGTTGTACATTTTGACAGCAGTAAATCTGTCTATGCTGACAATCATTGCTTTCCCCTGGTATCCTCTACCCAGCAAGTGGGTAACAATATCTTGAGCAATTTTCTCTAATCGGTCATCTCTGGTAATTAATTGATATTCTCTGGCACATTGTCTTTCTAGTTTTTTCTCTTCTTCCTCATCCATTGTTGCTGATTCGATGATTTCTGCCATATCTTCATTGAGTGCATCATTAGTGACTTGCAATTCAGGAATTCTGTTTTCATAGTAGAGAGGAACTGTGGCGCTATCTTCTATTGATTGCCGGAAGTTATAAATGCTGATGTAATCACCAAAGGTTTTTTTGGTTTCTTGCTCTCCTAACATTAGAGGTGTACCAGTGAAACCAATGAATGCTGCATGGGGTAAAGCATTCCTCATGTTGAGAGCGAATGTGTCATACTGACTGCGGTGTGCCTCATCTGCAATGACGATAATATCTGACCTATCAGAAATTTGGGGATAGGTTCCGCCTTTTTCAGTGCGGAATTTTTGAATCATCGTGAAAATGTAGCGATGGTCTTCATGCAGGAGTTGTTTGAGGTGTTCTCCACTACTAGCACGGACATTTTTTTCGATTTCTGTCACTGCACCAGCATAGGCAAAGTTTTTGTAGATTTGTTGGTCTAAGTCTTCTCTATCGGTGATAATCACAAATGTCCAGTTCCCATAGAGTTTTCGCACCACTTTTTGGGAGAAGAAGACCATTGAGTAACTCTTACCGCTACCTTGGGTATGCCAAAATACTCCTAATCTGCCTTGGTTGGATTTAATTTGCTTTACTGCGGTAACTGCTTGGTTAACTCCTAAATATTGATGATTTTTGGCAACGATTTTCACTAAACTGCCTTTAGCAGCGTAAAAGAAGATAAAATTTTCAACTAAATCCAGTAATCTGGTAGGTTCACAAGTGCCTCTAATAATGGTGTCTAGAGAAATTATCCCTTCTTCTCCTTCAGAATTTATTTTCTTCCACTCTGAGTAATGTTCCCATTTGGCAGTTAAGCTACTAATGCGACTTTTTTTCCCATTGGAGAGGACGATAAATGCGTTATACCAGAAGAGTTGGGGGATAGTTTGCTTGTAATCTGTGAGATTGTTTTTATAGGCAAGTTCTAAGCGTTGGTGATGTGCTTTTAGTTCAATGAAGACTAAGGGTAAACCATTCACAAACCCTATTAAGTCTGCTCTTCTGGTGTAAATCTCTCCTGTCACCCAGAATTGAGACGCGAGAAAAAAATTATTATTTTCTGGGTGATTCCAGTCAATGACTTTGACTGTTTCTGTTTGGTCTTCACCCTCATCATTTTTAAAACTGACTTTCACCCCATCTTTGAGGAGTTGATAAATTTCTGCATTCGCATTGGCTAAACTCAGCGTGCTTCTATCACGAGTTAATTCTTCAATGGTAAGTGGGATAGCTTCTGCGGGTAAGTCAGGGTTTAAGTTTTGTAAAGCTGACTGGAGTTTGGGAATTAAAACTACCTCACCCTTTGTCTCTCTCCCCAGTGTGCTGTTTGTACCAAAGGCTTCATGGTAACAGTTGGCTGTTTGCCATTGCAGTTGAGAGAATAGTTCAATGGTGGCATTCTCTAGTGCTGCTTCTGAGTCTGGGTGAGGTGGACGCATACGTATGGAGTATAGATTTACTCCATTTTTAACTTAAAAATTCTGTATTTAGGAATTGCGCTGAATTGGTAAAATTCTAACTTTTGCCTTTGCTTCATCCACTGTTACCAAAGCACCCATTTCTAGTTCCTGCTGAAATTGACGCAAGGCATTGATAACTAAATTACCTAACTTAGCTGGTAGGATATCTTGGGATCTGACTTGAATTACGCTGGGTGCATCAGCTTGAGTCATTGCCAGCAGTGTACCAAAATCTAAGTCATGGGTGAAAACAATGTAGTCGTTTGTAAGTGCCCATGCCATGATTACTTTATCTGTAGCGCTGGGATTACCAATTGTTGACCAGTGGACAGCTTCAAAACCCGCACTTTCTAAGACTGGAACCCAGTCAGGAGAAAGATTCATATCAAGTAAAATTTTCATGCAGAAGCAAGGGGTACTTCAATTTCTTCTACCCGCCATGCAGCATAAGCTAAAGCTTCATAAATATCTTCACGTTCTAGGTATGGGTAGGCGTTGAGAATATCTTCTGGGGTATGTCCTGCTGCCATTAAACCGACAATTGTACCTACAGTAACACGCATACCTCGAATGCAAGGTTTGCCACCCATGATTTCTGGGTTGAATGTGATTCTTTTTAGTGGCTTCATGTGTAGGTTATAAGGTTTATTTTTAATTATTCCACTTGTCTATTTATGCTGCTATGTCCTCTGTGATGATTTCTAGATGTTCTACGTCAATTTCTCCTGAGATGAGTTTGGGGAGGAGTAAATCGCGGGTTTGGCGAAGATTTTGATTCTTGACTTTTAAGTTCTCAATTTGTTCGTAGGTATTGGCAAAGAAAGAAGTAATTTTATTTTGAATACTAATTGGTGGCAAGGTAAGTAATATTTCTTCAATTCTAAAAAGAGCAAGTTTAGGTTGAGAAGTTCCAACAACTTTAGAAGCTATTTGTGCTTGACCTGCTTCAGTACGCAAATAACTTAATAATAACCGATAATCTATTTCCTTTATTTCACAAATTTTGGCTGCATTCTCAGTGAGATTAGCACCAGACAAAGATTTTGGGATAATACCAACTCTACCAATTGTTCCAGCTATGCTTATGTATATATCTTCATTAGAAATGATGTAACGTTTAATATATTGATGAATTTCTTCATCAATATATTTTATATCTGATGTATCTAATCCAGAATCACTCATATCTTTTACACGGATATAAGGATGAGCAGTCTTGTCATTTAAAAGTGTCTTACCTTTTGGTAATCTTTTACCTCCTTTAACTTTTGCAATTTTTCCAATATCTATAACTTTCCAATCTTCAGGGATTAACCCCAATTCAGAATCAACCATTTTGGTGTGTTCATGACCAGGGAAGCGGAATTTGACAAACCACTCATGGTAGAGGGTTTGTGCCATTTCTTCTAATATTTTGATGCGTCTTGTGTTGTTTTCTATTAGGTCATCATACCCTGAGAGTATGCCAGCGATTTTCTTCTGCGTGGAGAGAGGGGGTAAATGCAATGGTAAATTCTTTAGTCTATCTGTCTGTAATCTTTTAGTACCATGAGCAGCTTCATCAGCTAGACCAAGAATTTCGTATGATTTACCTCTTAGCCAGTGGAATAGAAACTGTGGCTCAACTTCAGGAGAACATTTCAAAGCTTTTAAATCTTGATTAAATGCTACTGTACGTTTGGTTATCGCGACGGGAAAGTATTATAAACTAAAAAACCTTACCCACAATAGCTTATATTAACAAGCCAAATAACACTATATTCATTTGTGTATTCATTTTTAGGAAATATTGAGCTTTGTTCACTAGTATATTAGTGAAAAGGTTGATTTTAGTAAGTTTTGCTTTCTTCACGTTATTTTGAGGTATGTTCAGATGTGTATTCACTCACTGGTATCCTCATGAAGAAGCGAAATAAACTGGATAATTTGAAACCATTTAAGCCATTAGGGGAACACGCTCTGGCTGAAAATCCACTGTGTGTCAAAGTAGACCCTGAAATAGACAAAGCAATTCGCGCTATGTCAGAGCGTTCTGCATGGCTCAGAGAGGCTATTGAAACAGCAGCAATAGAGCAAGGGTTAATTCCCTCTAAAGAAGACATTACAGAAAGCGATCGCCCTTAACTTCAACAAGAATTACTACTCAGGTAGCAGGGCTTGTTAGAGTTACATTTAAAAATCTCCCATAAATAGTTTATCTAATAAAGTTAAGTTGCTATGAGCATATTTTTTATAGCAACTTTTTTATGAGCAACATTGACATGATTAGATTTAAGAATGTCTGCATAGAGTTTTTAGAGGCATCCGGGCATAAGGTAACTTCTGCAAAGATAATAGAAAATGAAATACATCTCCAGTACAAGGAGGCGAGTACAGGGGATATTTGTATAGTGATGAATTATCCCTTAGCGATTCCCAGTACCATAAATTAATTCGCGATCGCAAGGCTGGTGTACACTCTAAATTTGTACATCCTATGGCAGGCGAGGAGGAATTACTTAAGTTACAGTTTGAAAATAAACAGCTTAGTTTCATTGGGATAAAAGCAAATCAATTGACATTAATTTGAGGGCGATGCCAGAAATTAGCCGATTTCTAGGAATTATTATCACCATGTATTATAACGACCACCCACCGCCACATTTCCATGTTCGTTATAATCAACAAAAAGCGATTATTGATATCGAAACCTTATCGATATTAGAAGGTAAACTCTCGAACAGAGTATTAGCACTTGTAGTTGAATGGGCTTCCTTGCATAAAACCAAATTGATGGACAACTGGGAAAAAGCTAGACTCAATAATCCTGTAGAAAAAATTGAACCACTGGAGTAAGCCATGCTCAAAGATATTATTGCAGTCGAACCAAGAGATGGTTATCAACTATACATCAAATTTGAGGATGACAAACAAGGCATTATTGATATTAGTAAATTAATTTCCTTTACAGGGGTGTTTGCACCACTCCAAGATATTAACTATTTCAAACAAGTAAAAATCAACCCGGAATGGGGAACTATTTACTGGGAAAACGGCGCAGATTTTGACCCCGATGTACTTTATGCAGAAATTACCGGGGAAGCTATCGGTAATTATCAAATATTCAAGAATTTAAAGACAAATTCTAAATGACTCTTGAGCGAACCAACACTAATGAAACTTTTTTGATTAAAAGGATTAGACAAACAGACTAGAGTCTGCCAGGGATGCACGACACCCCTGGCTTCAAAGCGATCGCCCAACACGGGGTGTGAGTAGCACCAAGGGCAACAATTTTTGAATTGGCGAAAATATGAATTATTGAAAATCTATATTGCCGACAATATAACCATTTATAAATAAACCAATACAAAATTCCGCCCTTTCAATAAACTAGCTGTATCCTCATTATGAGTGCAGTCCGTGATTATTACCCTTGCTAGCTTTAAGGGTGGTGTAGCTAAAACAACAAGCGCCATCCATATTGCTTGCTATTTATCTCAAATCGGCAACACGTTGTTAGTTGATGGCGACCCAAACCACAGTGCCACAGGTTGGGCAAAACGAGGAACATTACCCTTTAAGGTTGTGGATTTATTGCAAGCTCCCATGCACAGCCGTAATTTTGACCATGTGGTAATTGATACCGCAGCCCGACCAAGCCAGGAAGATTTAGAAGCACTAGCTGATGGGTGTAATTTATTAATCCTGCCCACTACTCCTGATGCCTTGGCGATGGACGCGCTGTTGCAGACAGTCGGCACACTCAAATCATTGGGCAGCGATCGCTATCGGGTGTTACTCACAGTTATTCCCCCAGCACCAAGGCAAACCGGACAGCAGGCACGGTCAGCATTAGAAGATGCAGGAATGCCACTGTTTAAACAAGGAATCCGGCGATTTGCGGTTTATGAAAAAGCTGCCTTAGAGGGACGACCTGTTTATGAAATCAAAGACCGCAGCAGCAAAATCGCATGGCGGGAGTATCAACAGGTGGGTAAGGAGATATTGCAGTGAGTAAGCCTAGCCCTTTTAAAAAGTTATTTGAAACCAAAGAGGAAGCACAACAAGAGCCAGAACTTCCGACTGAGCCAACCACAGAGAGTAACGTGACACAAACTTCAACACCACCCACACCAGCACCAACTCCTTCTTCTACCCGTAAGCGTGGTAGACCTGCAACTGGTAAGCGGTCAGATGATGCTTGGATTGGGCGTACTTATTATGTGAAACGTGAGACAGATTTAGATGTAGAGGAGGAGTTGCTAAAACTCAAAAGGCGTAGCGTGGAGATTGACAAAAGCGAATTGGTAGATTTTTTAATGGCTGTCTGGGTGAAAAGGCAACAAGGTGAAAATATAGATTTACTGATTGACGAATTTACGAATTGGCGAAATTCTAATATTTGATTGAAGCGTTGTTGTTCGGGTCAGGCAAATTCTGAGGTAGGCGATCGCATTTAGAGACTTCCAATAAATAAAATCCCCAATGTATAAGAATGATAATCATTGTAGGTGGTGGGAAGTCAGGGCTGCCGATGGCAGCCCTGACTTCCCTTTTTTGTAGTAAGTTCAATGTATGGTTCGAGTTTTGGGGTGTGTAGAAGTGTCAATTGAATTAACTGACTCATTAAAAATTTTGCTTCAAGAAACAGCAAATCAATTGAAAGGTGCAGCTAGAAGACGTTTTCAAGCGCAGAGTGTTAGGGAGAACCATAAAAATAAATACCCAGCCGTGTATTGAAATTTTTCGTTGGTATCGCGGATCTAGGTTTGACGGCTGGGTATTTATTTCTTGGCAAGTGCCTTATAGGATTAGGTCATGGACATCAGTGAGAGGTTAAGATAAAGAGCATTTTGTCAATCGGTTAAAATACTCAAAATACTCTTCCTAAGAATGATAATCATGTGTGGGGGATAAGGGGAGGAGGCGAGCGTCGCTCGCCTCCTCCCCCTCGATTTGATTATCATTATCTTTAAGGTCTTTCACAACTTAAAATAGGGTATGAAACAGTATTGTAACGAGAGAATAACTTTGTCAAAAGTGGGCTTAATTCTTAGGTAAATTCAAGTTCGCAAACGAGGTAATAAAAATTTGGTTTACCGCCATGCCCAAGCGACCAAAACAAAACTCTGACCACGCACACCGACAGAATACTCCTACTATAGATAATGAAGCGATCGCAAAACACTTAGAAGCTTTATTAACCCCAGCAGTTTTTGCTCAACAAAAATATTATAAGCAGTTAGGATGTCGAGACAGGATTCTTAATTTATCGTTAATGGTGGCAGCAGTTTTAACCTTATTGTGGCGACAAGTACAAGAGCGTTCAAGAGTTAAATCGTCTGTTAGCACTCGTATGGTTTCTTATGGTGTCAAATTACCAAAGTTAGCCAACAATCACTTTCAGAAAGATTTTTAGTTTTCCCATCTGAATTATTTTAACGTGTCTTGAAAGATTTACTACCTCAATTACAACTGAATTGGCAACAACGACAAAAGCGACCATTGCCAGATAGTGTAAAATTTGCACTCTGTAATTTTGAACGAATTTGGATTGCTGATGGCTCAACAAAAGACGCGCCTTATTCCGTAAGTTAAAAAGCCTGGAAGACTTGAAAACAGGGCAACTAGCAGGTAAAATCTGTACAGTTATTGATTTGGTTACACGTTTACCTGTCGAGGTTTGGTTTCACACTAATCCTGCCGCTTCAGACACCAATTTTGAATCTACATTACTACATTTAGTGACTGCCAAGACTTTAATTTTACTCGATAGAGGTTTCTATCATTTCCAGTTTTTACAACAACTGATTAATCAAGAAGTCCATTTTATTACTCGTTTAAAAGCTAAAGCATCTATTAAATATCTAAAAATTTTTAGCTATGGTCATTCTCTTAAAGACCGATTGATTCAACTTGGTACTGGTCGTGGTGGCGCACCAGTACTGACTTTACGTTTAATCGAGATAAAAGTTGGTAAAACCTGCTATTCTTACATTACTTCTGTCCTCGACCCCCAAATATTACCTCAGAGCCGTTGTCGCAGATTTATATCGCCGAAGATGGAGAGTTGAAGAAGCATTTTACACAGTAAAACGCTTGCTGGGGCTATCTTATTTATGGACTGGTTCTATTAATGGTATCAAGCTACAAGTCTGGGCTACTTGGTTATTTTATGCTGTTTTAGTTGACTTAGGAGATGCGGTTGCAGACGAATTATCTCTGCCATTTGACCGCATTTCTTTGGAGATGATATTTCGCGGTTTGTACCATTTTAGTGTCGCAAATGACAAAGGTAAAGCGGATGACCCGATTAAGTACTTCGCTGCCCCAGAGAATCAAGACGCAAGAAGTGGTTAAATATCTCCGAAAGCCAGTCTCAAAGCTGGATTTAGCCCCTTTTCCTGCACCCTCTTGACAAAAGTGCAATTACCTTAACCTCTCACGGATGGCGATCGCCTAAGCGCAACGAGTTCTTAAATCCTGGCTTTGAAATAATGTGACGCACCATAGAGGATGAAGACTTTGCATCCCTCTAGAACACCGATTCAGTAATCAAATAGAAGAAGAGGCAGCATCAGTACACTCAGTAAAAATTTTGGCAAGAACATGAAGATTATGAACAACTGCTGTGCGAACTCAGCCCAATAAGGGTTACTCTACTAGGGGTTCAGCCGGGATACCCGCAATTTGGGACACGTTGTAAAGTTTTGTAACGCATAGAAAGCGAAACCCTTGATATACGCTTGTTTCAATACCAAACTTTACTTGACTCATTTAGTTGAAACATTCCCAAAAATGATTGTTTATGGGCAAGCTTGAGGAATTGAAAGGGTCAAGAGTTGATTTTAGCGTGCAAAACTTTGATTGTCCCAATATCATTTATGGGCAAGTTGGTAAATCAATAAAATACGCTCTGCAACAAAAATTTACAACGCGTCCTGTTTTGCAGGTATCCCGGCTGAACCCCTCAGGGATTTCGTCAAAGCGTTCGATGACTTCTTCTATCTCTTCGTCATGTTCACTGTCTGCTTCTGAATTTGGGTCTTTTTCAAAGAGGTTTACTGCTAACGCTCTTAACATCCACAAGCGTTGCGCGTTGTTCAATTTCTCGAATGTTCCTCCCCAAGCCTCAACCATTTCTTGAAGTAGTCCGTCTTCGTTGGGGAAGTTTCCGCAGTAGTACCCTAAAAATTTAGCCATGTTTTAAAATCAGTGTTCAGTGTTGTTTTCGCTTTTTGAAGACTGCATTCTGATAGAGGCGATCGCTTATTCTTGGTCGGAGCGGCGATCGCTTCCAGCGGGCGCTCCGCGCCATCGCTTATTAATCATCCGAGCCACAGGCAACATTAAGCACCACAGCGGCAAAGCCAGTGCCTAACAGTCCAGAAAAGGTCAAGATTGCTACTCCCGTGTTAAATTTTGTAGCATTGGCAAAATATTCAGCTTTGGTAATTTCGCCGCTTCCGGATGCCATCAAATGTAGTCCGTAAGTGCCAACCGCACCGATACTAAAAGCACCCGTACACGCCAGGGACAATGCAGCAATATTGGCTAGGCAGCGATCCATAAAAGCTGCTTTTTTTAGTTGATGGACTTCGTAGATCAAGCAAGGTTTGCAATTCGTATCGTCCGTCAAGCTGTTTACAAATTCATCGCTAGTAGTCATCTTTCCACCTCAAAATATAGCGGTTCTCAGTTGGGTGCAATATAGTAACAACAGTGAGTGAACCATCCAATAATGTCCTTTTTCGTTACTGCATCTAGGGCATCTGTGATGGCTTGATCTAATTCTTCGTAGGTTCTGGCTGCAAGCGATCGCAAAAATTCTTTCACTTTTGACCAACAGTTTTCAATCGGTGAAAAATCAGGAGAATAAGGAGACAAATACACCAGCCTTGCACCAACGGCTTCAATCGCTTCTTTAATACCTGTGACTTTGTGAGAACTAAAATTATCCATGACAACAGTTGCGCCCGGCCACAGATTTGGAACCAAAACCTGAGTAACATAGGTTTCAAATGCTGAGGCATTGGTACCGCCAGTAAAAGTCATTGCAGCAATGATACCTTCTAACGATATTGCTCCAATCATCGTGACATTTTTTCCCCGACCGTAAGGACGAGTACCATAAGCACGACTACCTTGGGGTGAACGAGCAAACAGTCTGGTCATAGCGATGTTAACTCCCGCTTCATCAATAAACACCAAATCTTTTAGGTTTACCTCCCCAATAGTTGTCCAATACTCTGCCCTGAGTTTTTGCACTCGTTCTGTGTATTTTTCACTCGCGTGCAATGTTTTTTTTTGCGCGTCAGATTCAACTTTTTAGTAATTCTGCCCATTGTAGCTCGACTAACTTTCACACCTATTCGCTCCTCCAATCGTTTGCACAACTCCACCAAAATTGCATCATTTTCTTCTTCCACCAAAGTCACTATCAATGCTATCTGTTCGTTATTGAGTTTAGCCGTATTACCGCCACCATGTGCCTTTGGCTCAACTGTCCCGCTAACTCTATATCGCTTTATTAGCTTCTGGATAAACGTTAAACTCACACTAAATCTTTTTGCCAGGTGTCTTTGAGAACCTTCTTGATTTTTATACGCATCAATTACTTTTTGGCGAAGGTCAGTGGAGTATGCTTTCATCCCAGATACACTTTGCTACAGCATTGATCATCTTCCCACATTTTGTATTTCACTCAAGCGAGAACCGCTATAGTTTCATTTGAACGGCGTTGTTATCAACAACTTCGGCTTTGATTGTCATTCCCTCGACTTCGTAACAACGGGTAGTTAACTTGTTGCGATTCAGCTTTAAATCCGTGCTTTTACGTTGTCCTGGCTGGGGACGGAACACATATTGAGGATGTTTTATGGAGTCGGTTTTGTACAAATATCGGTACAAAACACCGTCTATCTGATAGCATTTGCTGCTGCTTAAAAGGGTACTGTCCCATACCTGATGGAGTTGCATTTAATTACCTCCCTCTGCTACATAATTGGATGCCCAATCCAATGCGCTTTCAGCATCACCCAGACTCATTTCACCAGTAGCAATGGCACTCTGGCATAGATGCTGTAAAATTTGTGGGTTCTTCACTTTGAAATCTTGCAGTGCTTGCAAAATTTTCTCTAAGTCCTCTAATATTCCTCCTTCTGTACGGTTATCGAGTTCGAGCGAGCTATTAAGTGTCATGTTTTCCCTCCTTTTAAAATGTGAAGGTTTGGTGTTGACTGGAAGCAGCAAAAAAAATTAAGGCAGTAGGTATACCAAATCGAATATTCTCTCCAGTCCGCGATTAAACCAGTCAAGCGGTGAAACAATCGCATACAGAAAGCGATACATAAGCTTTTTCTCCTCTTGAGATAAATTGGGATTCAGTTGTTTAATGATGTGGCTTTGCTCTTCGATAGGAAGTTTTTTTGCAATTTTGAGTAATGCCAACAGAGCGATGGCATCAGCTACAGCGGTAACTCGTTCGCTTGCCGCATAATCTCTTGTGCGGTCAAAAGATGGCTGTTGGCTTGCTGTCCTAGCTTTCCCAATGCCTCAGACTGAGATTGGATATTGTTTTTTGATTGAGCCTGTAATCTGGTAAACTTTTCTTGGATGTCTACGGATAAGCTGCCAGCTAGTTGGTTAAACCGTAGGTTTGTTCTTTGGCTCAGGGATTCCAGCATTGAGTACCAGACGGTATCCGCTATTTCAATGCCGTCTAAGTGTGCATTGACTTGATGAAGTTCCAGCAGGGTTTCCTTAACACCTGATAAGACTTGCTGGCTGTATTGAATTGGCAGAATCGTATCACTTGGTTGCGTTGGTGCGAAATTTGTACTTTGCGACTGGTCAACGGTTTTGATCAATGCTTTTGGCTGGTTTAAGACTTGTTTTACAAAGTCTCGGTACTGCTTTAAAATAGTCTTGCTTATCGTCGTTTCGGCTTCTGGATCATTGAGTTCTTCTGGAACTTCTGCTCCTTGTTGACTTAAGGCTTGAGCAAATTCCAACAAACCCAAATTCAAATCGTCAAGCGACTTCAAGCCCAGAAGTTCCAGTGCGTCTTGCTTGTCGATGTTGTTGCTGTTCGATGTATTCATTAAAAGCTGCCTCACTAAATATTTGTTGGTTCTGAAAAATATGCTTCTCTAGTCCTTTTTCGGTACGGTACTTTTTGCGAAGCGATCTCACCTTGAGTAAAAGCCAAATCAGATAGGGAGATAATTCAATGCCCTCAAGCTTCCCTTCTTGATTGCAGTAGTAAGCTTGAGCATCATCAACCCACTGCTTGATGAGTAGTTCATCATTGCGAATGGAATTGATGTGACATTTCAGCTTTTGGGCTAGTTGCTTTCGCGTGATTGGCTTTTGGTTTGGTTCGTCGCTTGGCTCGATGGTTACTACTATGTGCATCAATGCCAAAGCCTCATTCAAGAATTTGAACGTGGGTCAATGTCCGTAATGTGAATTCGAGAGTGGGTTCTCAAAGAGGGAAAAAGCTCTATTGTTTGCCTGGAAAGGCTTTGAGTTTCATATTGGTTAATAAATGTGTGTTCGCTATGCGTTCACATCTTGCTTATATTTTTAGTTTACTGTAAAGGTTGCCGAATGGCAACCAATTGGATTGTTTTTCCTTTTTTATTGCCACCCATAGACCGTATAGCTGCCAGTTGGCAACCATTTGCGGTGTTGATGAAAACCAGCGATAGTAAGAGATGTAGCCATTTAGTGACCGATAGGAAACCGATGAGCAAGGAAGAAAGAAGTCCAAGAGTGACAGTGAGTTTGCCTGAAGGTTCAATAGACAAGCTAGACAGATATGCAAGTGTAATGAAAACGAAGCAAGCAAGCGCTGCTGCTTACCTGCTGCAAAGCAAATTGGATGAAATGGAAAGGAATGGTGAGATCCCACGACAAAACTTAGCGGGAATATCTGAGGAGGATTTTGATCAATTTAAGGAATTCATCAGCTTGTTACTAGGCGATCGCACAGAACGAAATAGGGTAAGCTTCACGTTACTGGGTCAAATACTGGGATTAGAGGCAGAACGACTAAGCGAACTCTATCAACTCGTTAAAGATTGCCGTGAAGGTCACGCTAAAGGAAAAGTCAAACGATGAATGTCGGAAAATCGCTGTTATGGAAAACGTTGGATTCCATTTCATTCCACCCAACCCACGAAATAATGAGATTTTAGAGTATTAAGATATATTTCACCAACAGCATCCATTGATACTTACGCCTCAACACTAAATAAGATTTAGGTTTTAAGTAAGGCGGGTGATGTCGTTTCTTACTTTCTACTTAGAAGTCAGATAAAAAAAGCAATTTAAAAGGCATTGCTGTGTACCGATGTTGTAAGGCACTGGCTGTTGATTCCCAACCAGGGTTGGCATTGATCCGCAGATTTTTCACCTTCAATGGCTAGCTGCTGCATTACCATTCGGCAGACGTTCAATCAGGTCAGTTAGTTCACATCTCAAGGCATCACACAGTTTTTCCAACATATTTCCATCAATCGATGGCATTTCGTCAGTTCGACGGAGCCGATAGATGGTATTTGGATGGACATTGAGTTCTTTTGCTAAGTCTTTTCCTGAAATACGTCGCTCTGCCATCAAGCGGTTCAGTCTCCATTTAATACTCATCTCAATCTCTATAAACGAAACACATATAAGGTATATAGGGTTGAGCAAAGCGCTCATCTACATTACCATTTTCCCTCTATGGAGGTGAAAATTAACAACAAAATGAAAATATTAACCAGTTCTATAACCCAATCTTCACAATATTGTCTATTATTGTACTAATAACTATAAATTTTCCTTTCAATGGCTAGACAAAGGTTACAGCCTAAATTTCCTGTCAAGCCGTGGGAATTGCAGATGTATCAGGTTGCTTCTATTAAGAATTGAAACTGAAATAAATTATTTCAGTTAAGGATTTAAATTTTATTAGTATATCGACTTAGCTCCGTATTCATTCTAGGAAATAGCCAATAAAACTTATGAAATCTCTTGGCTTTTACGAAAAGAGACTAGAGGATTTGGAAAATAATATTACTGAAGACCAGAAACTACTTAAGCAATACGAGGATGTGTTGCGCTATGAAAGTGACCCTCGTGCTATAGGTAAGTGTGAAAGAGAAATTGAGCGGCAGCGAGAGTCTGTTACTCGCTATCAGCAGGAGTATGCCGAGCTAAAGCAGGAATTAATAAACTATCAGCCAACCCAATTGCTGTATGTGGAGAAGCAATTACAGCAATTGGATGACAAAATAAACGTTTTGCTAAAAGGGCAGATCGCAATTTATAAAAATCAGCAGCAAATTCGTCAAGCACTCTTGAAACGCTACAACGCTTCCGAAAAAGCTATTATCGGCTCTATTACCCAACAACTTAACCAGACACAATTAGTTTTGACCGAAAACTTACTACAGGCACTGGAGAACAATATGCTTTCGGAACCAGAGATGCAGCAGATGCTGGCAGTTCTGGAGGAGCGCTTGCCTTCTTTACCTCCAAGTCAGGCAGCGATCGCTGAAATTATTAAAGATCCTGAAATGGATGCTAGACACAAATTAAAAGTAACGCTGCCTATTATTCCTATGCTTGTGGAATATGAAGGTGAGTTGGAATTGGGAAGCGGGTTCAACATCAAGTCAGCTTGGCAGCAATTGATGACTAAGCTACGAAGGAGGTAGAGATTGAACCTGCGTCAGCACCACGAGGAACAACTGAAGAAAGATTACGATTTACTCAAGAAGCTAGAAGATAAGCGACGCTTTGAAAATGACCCACGCGAGCAAGGCAAATTAGAAGCAGATATTGAAGAAATAAAGCAAAAAATCCATGAGCGTGAGATAGAAATAGATTCTATCCACATTGATGTCAAACCTAAAAATCAGCTTATTTTAGAAGGATGTGAGTTATTGAAAAATAAAAGGTTTGATAGAGCAGAAGACAAATTTGATGAAGCCAAGAGACATGACAATCAATCACCAGAACCTTGGTATTGGAAGGCTCAATTAGCTATAGTCAAAGATAACAAACCGGTTGCACTTAAGTATATCCAGAATGCTTTGCAACTAAATTCCAGCCATCTACCTAGCATAGTCTTACAAATTAAACTCCTATTATTGATGGGCGGTAATTACAGGGTAAAAGCGAAAGAAATAGCCAGTCAAATGGATGACATATCCAGTGAAATTAATTCCTGGTTAGACTGCTTGGATAAAGAAAACCTATTTTCATCAATAGTTATAACCAGTTATGAATTAGACAGAAAATGTCCAATTACCATAGCTGAAGGGAAAATAGTATAGCGGTAAGTATTAAAAACGTTATTCAATATCTGATGGTAGGTAAATTGTGGTAAATATTAAGCGCATTAAGGAATATATTCAAAGTCACCCTAATCAAACTATTTGGAAATATATTCAAAAAAATCCCCATGAAACTCAGTATCTCATAGGTATGAGCTATGAGGAATTGCAAGTTATTATCTTAAAAATAATATCAATAAATGAGCAAAATAGATTAACAGACGAAAACAGAGTAGTGATACTGGTTGAACGAGATGAAAAATTAAATAAATTCAAACATTCTGTAGAAGCAGAAATTTTATTATTAATTTTTAGATGTATACCGAATTTTATTTCATCAGAGCCTCAAACTCTGTCTATATTATTTAAAGTTTCGGAATTAACAATTATAAGTATTTATGAATACTGGAAACCGTTAGAAGTATTTTTATTTGAAGAAACATCAGAATCAGTAATATCTGAATGTAGCTCAGAAGTTTGGTGTTTTCCTGAAAAGCAGAAAACCGAACTTGAAAATCAATCTAGTAAGTTTGGAGTAACCTTAGGTCGAGATAAATGGGATTTTGGAACCTTGAATTTAGAGTCAATACAAGGATTTTCTAATCAGATTTGTGGGAACATAGTTGGCAAAGATTCATCTAATTTACAATTTAATACAAAAAACCAACCTTTGCCGCATGATGGTTTGTTTATAAGAAGAAACAACGAGTTTGGAACTAGACTAAATATTGGGATAAAAGACTTAATAGATCAAGGAATATTGATTGACCAAACTAATATTCGCTTCGACGATTTTATCGCTTTAAATACTGAGCGAGTGCCATCCCCTGAACCTAGTTACTCTCTAGCAGTCAGCTACGGAATAGCTCCAATTCCATTGAGCCAGAAACGCGATGAACGAGCTACACATTATTTAGAAATTGCTTTGAAAACTTCAGACATTAGTCCATTAGAGCATCCTAAAAATAAAGCACCATCAGCAAATTATATTTTTGTTATAGATACTAGTGGCTCTATGTCAGGTGATAAATTAGATGATGTTAAGGCTTCAATCCGAGAATTATTTCAAAAGATGAAAGAAGATGATGTGATTGGAATTGTTATTTTTAATACACAACCTAAAACTTTATTAAAAGCAACCCGTATTAGTCAAATTAATATTGATAAATTTAGTCAAATTATAAGTGGCATGACCGCAGACGGCGGAACAGATATTAACGTAGCGTTATCATTCGGTATAGACGAGATAAAGCGTTACGGAAGTAATAATACTTTGAATCATATATATTTATTTTCAGATGGCAATCCAAATTCAGGAGTAACTGACTGGATTAAAATTAGACAAAATATAGATTCTAAAACACGCGGAAATATTCGATTATCAACATTTGCATTTGGGTCAGATGCTAATACTAAGGAACTTGATGCCTTGGCAGGTTTAACAGGTGGTAAATCTACTTTTGTAACTAATATCGATGATATTAAACTCAGTCTTCAAGACGAATTGAACAGAAGAGAGCATTTAGCGGCTCTTAATGTTCAAATTAAACTAGATATTGAACGAGATATTGAAATTCTTTACTTGTATGGTCATGATTTAATTACAGAACCCGCAAAAAGGGCTGCTGTATTAGAAAATGTTGAGAGGGCAAAAGAGAAAGCACAAGAAGAGTTTGGGGTTACACCAGAAGTCGATTTAATAACAGAAGAAGAGGGAATCAAAATCTTTGTTCCAGATTTAGCTGTTGGCGAAACATACTGGCTAGTTTTTGAGCTTGGTATACCTAAAGAAAAAAGCGAAATACCCATTGGTCAAGCAACAGTACAATATGTAGATACATTTGCTCATAAGAATCAAAAGTCAGAATTTACATTAGCGTTTGCAGGCAATTTACCACTAGATTTAGTTGTTGAACATTCCCTGGCATTATGGACAAGTGAAGTAGCTTTTTATGTACTTGATGACCTTTATGAAAAAGATACCAATACAGCTCAAAAACGTATTGAAAAACATGTCTCTTTACTAAGAGCAGCGAGTTCTAATTTAGCATCACATTATATCGTTGATGATGCCGTTACACTTAGTAAATTTGCATCGCTTCTTGGAAATCTTGGTAAAGTACGATTAATTTCAGATGTCACTCCTCACCAGTACCAAAGTTTTTTGGTTCATGAGATTAGCGACTTTGGCAGAGCAAGAAACGGTTTCCGACGTGTAGATTATTACTCTGTATAGCTCTCGATGTCTTTACAAATTTATGGAGCCTGCTGAAACTCCTTTTATTTGGTACTTTAGGTGGGCAAAACGGTTTCTGTTTTTCAAGGTTACTCACCCAAAGTAGGTATTATTATTTATTATCGTCTCTGGTTATAAAATTATGTTCTCAAGACGCAATAACCATTGATTAAAATGCTGACATTGCTGACGTATTAAATCCAGCCCAATATCGATGGCAAGCAGCGAACCATGCATTGGTTTGTCGTATCCATTACAACAATTACGAATTCGTTTTGATGGTGCTGTTAATGGATTATCGTTAATATGCTCAGGTGAAGGAAAAGCATTACGCTCCGCTTGCAAGGTACTAACCACACTTTCACTAAACCACTTAGAAAAAGCCTCTGGATTGCTGTACAGAAGTCCTTCAAACTCGTGAACCAGTAAATTCGGGATAAAATTCTTGTGACCGATATCCTTGCCCATTTCCTGTTCAAGATATTCAGCTTTTTGAAACGGGTCGCTAGTTTTAAGCAGGGAACTGTTTCCCGGAAAATCATTGGGCAAGGCGTACAAATCAAACATTGTGGTGACGATCGCCTTTCTGTCTTCAAGGCACTTGCGATTTAACTGCGGCTTGATTTTGGCGTAGCTCACTACCCCACCCTTGCCAGTCGAACTGGTTTTCACAAGAATCGGGTTAAGGTATATATTTTTCGACTGAAAATAATTGTAGAGCAGTTCTCTGACGAACGTTTCCTCGGTTTGCCCTTCAACGAAAACATTCACTCGGATCATCGCGAAGGTCTCCCGCCGAGGACATTCTTCTTCCACAATTCACCTAGGCTATAGTCCTCAAGCCACGCCTCCAACCCGTTATGATCAAGTCGGCGAAGTGATGATTTCCCTTCATCGCGGTCTACAACAATTACATCACTTGCATCAAATTCGTTAAGGAGTTCCACTGACTGGGTTGAAACAATCACTTGTTTTTGGGCACTGCGTATCAATGATGCCAAGACAGTGATAGCATACGGATGGAGACCTAGTTCTGGCTCATCAACCAGAATTGTCTCAGGCTGAAGCTCTTCGGGTTGCAGGAAAACGGTTGCCAGACACATAAAACGCAGTGTGCCATCCGATAACAGATGTGCTTTAAACGGTACATCCTGCCCCCGCTCAAACCATTCCAGTTCAATAACCTCCTTGTTTTGTGGAGAGGGACGTAGGTAAAAATCGCCAAAGAAGGGAGCAACAAGCCGGATGGTTTTGACTATTTTCTCATAGGATGCGGGGTAAGCATCACGCAACAGATACAGGAAGGATGCAAGATTACGGGCATCAGTCCGTAGGTAAGCGTTGTCGTTAATACCATGTGACTGCTTCACATAAGCCGTATCGCTGGTGTCATGAAAATGGTAAACTCGCCATTGCTGCATGGTGGACAATACGTACTTGTCAATACCTGTCCCAGTACCGACAACAGCCTTTGTCTCGAAATGCCCCGTACCTATTTCACGCTCACCACCCATGTTCCACCAGAAAGATTCTCTGACGAACATTAGGCGATTGTCTTGGGTTGGTTCTAACGTGGCGAAGTACCCATTATTGCCAAAGTATAACTGAAACTCCAGTTGTTCCGTTGTTTTGCGCCCAAAATGCAATAGCGAATCGGGACCACCTTGACGGCTGACGAAAACTTGCAGGTTCTGCTCAAGCAACTGCTGAACCATGCGGAAGAAGCCGATAAAATTGGATTTTCCCGCCCCGTTAGCTCCAATTAAAACGTTGAGTCTAGAGAGTTCAAGGTCACATCTGGCAATAGATTTGAAACCTTTTAAAACTATTCTCGACAGTTGTTTGTCACTACTCGTCTCCGTCATGGAAAAATCTCCCGGTATCCAGGCAGGGCAAACGCGTCTTAAAGTGTAACAAGAAATATTGACTCTGTACTTGAGGAGTATTCCCTTAGTGCTAACACCCTACACAATTGAGTATTTTTACCTAAACAAATTTCTTGATTAAAAAAGATTTGAGAAGATTTGAGAAGACTGGATTTGTAAAATAATGCGTACAGTAAGCATCCAGAAGATTTTATAAGACCAATGCCCAAGAAAAACCCGATACTAAATACTTCAGTTATGCTTCTAATCTCAAGTTTTATGCGAATAGAATCTTTTGTATAACTATTGGATGCTTATGACAACCACGCGATTTGAGATAGTTTCTGGGGTAGCCTAGGTGAAGTTTGGAACTCAGCAAGCCATATTTTTTCTATATCAGGTTCAGGCAAACGCTATTGCAAGTGTGAACCACACAGCTTCATTTTTTGCCGTGACTGGATTTTTTGAGGTAGCAATCGCTCCCGCGTGAAGTTATGTGAACCGCACTTTGACCCAAGAGATTGCACAGGACGGGACAGGTGCAGGGCAAGCTGATAGCGCGATCACCCATTGCTTCATAGGCATCTACTACCAATCGCATCGCCAACTTCAAGGCGTATTGGCTCAGTTGTAAAATCCCATATTCATCCATCTTCTTCTAAAAGAGCAACGAGCTGCTTCAATGTCACGTATATGAAAAGATTACCACTATTATTTATTCAGCAAAGCCTGAAATAGAAGTGAATTAAGCTGGCTGCTTAGTTGAACTTTGTGTTTTCAAAATTTCCTTTAATTTATTCTCATAGAAAAATTCCTTTTGTCCCATAGCTGGAACTAAATCAGTTAACCAGGTTGCCTTCTCGTTGTAACTTGCAAAAAAAGGACGTTTACACCAATTGGGATCGCGTCCTTGCAAAAAAGAAAGTACAAATACTTTCTCGCCATAAATCTCAGTTACGCCATCCACTGCAACTTTACCCGGTAGTGCTGACATAACTGGGCCGCGAGCCGTGCGAGCTAACCCAGATACTTTTTGTATTGCTGTTTGATAAATTTCCCAAGCTCGAATAATTGGCAATTCAAAACAATGTTTTGCGCCAGTATCTCGTTCCATAAACATATAGTAAGGAATACAGCCAAGGCGAACTTGTTCTTTCCACATTTGTATCCATACTTGCGAAGAATCATTAATTCCCCGCATCAGTGGCCCTTGGGTGCGAATTTGTGCGCCTGTACTACGAATGCGTTGGATCGCTGTTTGAGCAATTTCAGTTTTGATTTCTGTCGGATGATCGTAGTGCGCCATAATAGCCAAATGTTTGCCTGAGCTAGTCACTTTTTCAAACAAACGTAAGACATCATCAGCATCTTCATCTGTAACAAAGCGATAAGGCCAGTAAGCTACCGATTTAGTACCAATCCGAATTGTTTGGATATGTTCAAAACCCGAATTTAGTAGTGGTTCAATATATAAAGCCAGATGTTTCGCTTTCATTGTCATTGGATCTCCGCCAGTAATTAAAACATCTGTGACTTCCTGATGTTGTCGGAGATACTCTTGAAAAAGTCCTGATTCACGAGTAGCAAATTTCATTCCGTCCATTTTCACAAACTGGGGCCAACGGAAGCAAAATGTGCAATATGCATGACAAGTTTGACCTGCTGTCGGAAAAATTAAAACTGTTTCGGGATATTTATGTTGAATTCCAGGTACTTGTTTTCCATCTAAAGTGGGGATATTATGTTCTGCTTGTCCGGCTGGATGAGGGTTGAGTTGCGATCGCACTGTATTTACTACTTGACGCAGTTCTTCTGGTGTAGAATTTTCCAGATGCCAAATAACCTTGTCTAGAGATTCAGGAGCCAACATTTCTTTTTGAGGAAAGGTGAGGCGGAAAATGGGATCGTCGGGAATTTTTTCCCAGTCAATCAATTCTTCTACCACGTAATTATTGACACGGAACGGCAATACTTGAGCAACTGCTTTCATCGCCAAGCGGTCTGCTGTTGAAAGTTTTTGCAGTTGAGGAAGCCGATCTATATCTTTAATTTCATATAACTGAAGTTTTTTCGGGTTAAGTTGCGACATTTAATTATGATTATTTTTTAATTGATCTATCTATTTTTTTTAACGAACCGCCAAGGACGCCAAGGACGCCAAGGAAGAAATACTTAATTGAACTATGTTGAAATATAGTGACGCTTTCGCAAGCGTAAGAACAAGTTTGTTTTGAAAAATCATCCGAACTATATAATTTGGCATAATGGCAATCCTTACCAAAAAATAATGATATTTAAGAATAATAAATTAATACACATTTCCAAGAGTGCAATTAAAGAGGATCGTTATTATTTTTAATTAACGGATTAATCTTCAATAGCACCCAATTCTTTAAGTGTATTTTTTTGTTCTTCCCCAAGACCGGAAACACCCTTGATATTCATTCCCTCATAGGGTCTTTTTGGCATGAGGGTTTTGATACACTCTCCAGTTGTGACATTCCATTGCTTAATAGCTCCATCCTGGGAACCGCTAAACAAAGTTCCATCTGGACTGAAGGTAACAGAACGAACCCAATTATTATGTCCTTGCAAAATATTCAGACGTTGACCTGTGTCAACATCCCAAATTTCTACAGTATGATTAACACAAGCACAGCCAAGTATCTTACCATCAGGACTAAAAGCAACAGAACGTATCCAATCATTATTGACTAAAGTTTTGCAACATTCGCCAGTCTGAACATCCCACAAATGTACTGTTTTGTCATCACCGCCACTAGCTAATAGCCTTCCAAACTGCCCTTGTAAAGGGAGAATCGGGCTAAAAGCAACAGACCAGATTCGCATAGTATGCCCTTCTAAAACCCGAATACATTCACCTGTATAAACATTCCACAACCGCAGTGTTTGATCGTCACTTCCACTGGCGAGAATTTCACCATCAGGGCTAAAACTGACAGATTGCACCCAATTTGTATGCCCCTCTAATGTTTCAAAGCATTGGCCAGTCCTAATGTTCCATAGCTTGATGTTGCAGTCAATACTACCACTAGCCAGAATTTGACCATCATGACTAAAAGCAATAGAGCGGATGCGATCGCTACTTTCCAAAACTTTCACGCACTGTCCACTCAGAGTATCCCAAAAGCGGATGGTTTGGTCATCACCACCACTAGCTAATAGTCCCCCAGCTAGCGGACTAAAAGCAACAGACCAAAGGCGGCCAGCGTGTCCTTCCAAAGTGCTGATACATTCTTCAGTCTCAACATCCCACAGCCTAACAGTTTTATCATCATTGCTACTAGCAATTATCTTCCCATCTGGACTCAGGGCCAGATCATGTACCCAATTGGTATATCCCTGCAAGATTTGGATACATTGATAATTTTCGATCTCCCAAAACCGAACGGTTTTATCATAGCCACCACTAGCAAGTGTTTTTCCGTCGGGACTAAATGCAACAGACAAAATAGAATTACTATGTCCTTCTAAAGTTTTTAATAATTTCCCCGTTTGGATATCCCAGAGTTTCACTGTTTTGTCGTCGCTACAACTGGCGAGTATTTCTCCTCCTTGTGAAGAGGGGATTGGACTCAAGGCTATAGAATGGATTAAATTAGTATGTCCTTCTAAAGTTTTTAATAACTTCCCTGTTTGAACATCCCAAAGTTTTACAGTTTTGTCGTCGCTACAACTGGCGAGTATTTCTCCATCAGAACTAAAAATTACGGACTGGACTAATTTTGTATGTCCTTCTAGAGTTTTCAAGCATTTACCTGTTTTCACATCCCACAACATCACTGTTTGGTCAGCACTACCACTTGCGAGTATTTTTCCATCAGGACTAAAGGCAACAGAACGAACAAAGTTGCTATGTCCTTTGAAAACTTTCCAGCATTTTCTGGTATCCAAATCCCAGAGTCTAATAGTTTTATCACTACTAGCACTAGCGACAATTTTGCCATCAGGACTGAAGACAACAGACCTAACCCAGCTAGTATGTTCTTCAAAAGTTATGAGAAGTTTTTGGCTAGCAACATCCCAGAGTTTTACAGTATGGTCATCACTACAACTAACTAAAGTTTTACCATCGGGGCTAAAGGCAACAGTTCTTACCCAATTAGCATGTGCTTTCCAATGAAATAGTTGCTCACCATAAGTAGCTTGCCAAAAGCTAATCCGACCATCAGCATCACCTGTAGCAACAATTTCTCCATTTACAGGATGAAATGCCACTGATAAAATGCTATCGAAGATTCCTGTAAATACAGATTTAGATAAGTCAGAGTCAGCAAAGTTTACATTATGTAGGTTCACATTGATTAGGTATGCTTGCCATATCTTTAAAGTAGAAAAATCACATCCACTTAAATCAATTCCCAGATGACAAAGGAGGTTAATAATATTTCCCCCAGCATAACCGGATGTCAATGGAGTGTTTATTTGCAGCAATTTGATAATTTTTAAGAGATGTTCTTTAATCCGGTCTTTATTGCCAAATTTATTAATTAGCTTTTCAATAACTGGTTCTAGAATTAAACGAATTTGAGCATTTCTAGTCTTTCCTTCTGTTTGCGCCTTGAGTAAGGCATGATTTTTTAACAAGGAAATATTTTCTAGAGTAACCTCGGAAACAATTTCTTCACAAACCTGATTAACAAATTGACTAATGATATATTCCATGACTACAGCTTGGAGCATAAATTTCGCCAAACCCTTCTCGTTAAAGATTAGCGATCGCCGTCGCAGTGATTCTAAAGCTTCAATTAATTCTGGTTGTGATGTCGTTGAAATAATATCTGCTTGTAATTCTATAAATGAAGTCGGCTTGCAATTAATTCCTAACCAGTATAAAATTTCCTTTTCTAAATTGGATAATCGATTAAATTGCTGTTCTAATAGATTGCGGATATCCCCAAATAGCACGGAAATATCACAACTAATGAACTCTGATATATTGCTACCAAAAACTTCTTGAATCGTATTGCAAACGATTTTTAATGCTAAAGGATTACCTGCATACTGATTAATTAACTTGTTCCAGTCTTTCTCTGAACCTAAAAAATCACCTTTGCCTACAAATATACTTTTTGCGGCGATGTTTTCTAGCCCACTTAGCTGGAAGGATTTAACTTTAAGATTGTTTCCTTCTAAGGTGATAATTTCTTTGGGACTTTCACGACTGGTTAAGACTAAACAGCTTTGATGAGGAACTTCCCCAACTTGCCGGAAAAATTCTCCATATTCTTCATATCCTTCTCGATATTGACCGACATAATCACCTCCAAGCAAAACTGACTCGACATTATCCAGTACCAATAAACAGCGATGTTTCCGCAAAAACGCAATCAATTGCGAAATTCCTATTCCTACTTCTTTAGGCTCATTCTTTTTGGAGAAAAACTCAATCAGGTCTGCAAAAATCTCCTTAACAGAGGGTGCATGACGTAGCGATCGCCAGATAACATATTCAAACTGTTCCTGAATTTTCTGTGCCAGCTTGATAGATAACGCTGTTTTGCCAATTCCCCCCATCCCAAATATTCCCACCAGTCGGGAACGATCTTTATTTACCCATTGCTCTAAAACCTCTAACTCCGACTCACGCCCAAAGAAAACGGGGACATCAGGCGCTTCGCCAAAATCATAACAAGATGAGGCATTAACTACTGTTGATAACTGATATCTTTCCTGGAAGATACTCCTGATCACTTCTAATTTCCCAGGAGTACTCCCAGCAATATCAAACTTTTGGTAAACCGAACCAAGCCGCTTCCGTACTGCTGCTGCACTAATTTCGAGAGTGGTTGCAATAGATTCTGCCGTTTGACCAGCTAAAGCTAGAAGTAAGGCACTTACCTCAGCCTCAGATACATTGTGTTCGGCTGTAACCGCTCTCAAGAAACTTTCAGGAATTTCCGTCATGAAGTAAATTTCTCCAGCCAAAACTATTTATCGATATGTGAGGTAGATGTGAGATATATTTCTACTTATTTATACTCAAATCTTCTCTTTTTATTCTTACTCCCCAACGCTAGTAGGGAAAGGGTTGGGGGTTAGGTCTGTATTGGACTCAACCGCAAACCTCTATAAATTTATGGGGTTTCCCATTCCCCAGTCCCCCGCGTTGGCGTAGCCCGTCGTAGTAGTCTGTCAAGGACTAATTGAGGGATAGATTTTCTGTAGAGACGGCGATTTATCGCGTCTCTCTAACCATCATTTAGGAGTTTGACAGACTAGTAGACATCGCCTAGCGTCTCGGAGAGAAGCGCATTGACAAGACACACACTACTAACTATACTCTAAATTATCAACTTGTCAATTTCACTTATCAACTGTCTTGACAACATTAATAAAGTAAATGTAGAATCGATAACAAATTAGGTGTGAATCGCGAGGATAGCTGAAGTAACTAGCACTGAGGTACCCCACACTATGCCAACGCCTGACGCTTCAAATTCTGCTCAGGAATTATTTGACTTGCTTGAGAAAGATATTCTTGCCTGTCACACTTGCAAGGATGGAATGATTGAAGTGACTATCCGCAAGATAGGAACCGAAGAGTTGGAACTGCGTGTCATCTCTTTCCGAGGTTCTTTTCGTTGCGTTCATGCGGATCTAAATAGGTATTTAGAGGAGTTATCGACAGATACAACAGATACACAAAGTCAGGTGTCTATCTATCGCGATCGCTTTCGAGTGGGGTTGAGGGGATTGTTAAAAAACGGGTTTGGACTACTCAGACTAGACTTTTCTCGATGCAAGAAGGGAAATACCGCGCCAATATTTGGCTGGATGGTATCTGAATTGTTGGATAGGGACTGAGTTTGGTTGTTTTTTGTTGATTATTCTAAGTAATTACCAAAAACCACTGATTTCACCTCAAGGTTTAGAGAAACAGTAGAAAATTGTTTTCGTTATTGAGGTTAACAAGTGAATAGTTTTCCAGCTCAAGAGAGTCTACAAAAAGACTACAACAGGGTTGATATGGTGCTTACTGGCACTACATCAACCCTGTTATTTTTTTATTCAACTATCAGGAGAAAAATATGACTACGAATCGTCACAGCTTGTTATTTCGTTTGACTTCCAAGTTCATTAAATATTTTTTGTTGGCATTATTTGGTCTAGCGATCGCTTACGTTTTATCAGCTATTTTCGGAGGCTTACATATTGCTATTAATCTACTACCCTTTGTTTTATATTGGGTCGTTTTACGGTGTGGACTTCTTCTGGTTTGCTTGATATTGACGACAGTAATTTTTGAATCTGTTCGTTAAAATATCACAAAAAATATTCGACTTTCACATATTGCATCATTCTCAATTAATATCCTCGCTCATCCTCAATGAAAAATCTTGCTGCTAGTGTGAAAGTCTGAATCTCTTTTAAAAGCTTTTTAGAGTCGTGAGAAACTTCGTCTCTAAGTATCCCTAAGTGTATTTAGGATGTGCTGCAAGATTTTACCAATCTAACACATTACCCTTTTTGTAAAAAATCAGCCGAAAAATTAGAAATTGGAGACGGAATAGTGGCAAAAAAACATAGTAACTTTTCTGCACAAGAACAGTTTCATCCTATATTAGTTATCTTAGTAGCAGGTTCGCTCTCTTTGGCAATTGTTGATCAGACTAATCGCCCTGCATACTTTGATATTGTGAAAATTGCAGTCGTTTATTTTTTTGGCACAACAAAGTCCCAAGAAAATATTAATAAGTCTAACAACATAGATGATTCAGAAATGCCAGACAGTTCAGATAGTGCAAAATGTAATGATAGTGATGATTAACCTAAATGAAGAACTGAACTAGTGAAAGAAACGGAAAGCTCTCCCCATTCAACAAGAAATCGGTGATCGCAACAACCAAGCCAATGTGCTGGAGAAGTTAGGCGATGCCTATCGTTCCCTGAGACAGTATCAGCAGGCAATTGACTACTATGAGGAAGAACTCGCTATCCGTCGAGAAATCGGCGATCGCGCTGAAGAAGCCACCTCCCTGAGCGATATGGGAGTTGCCTACTATAGCTCAAAGCAATATCAGCAGGCATTCAACTACCTTGAACAATCCCTTATCATTAGGCAAAAGCTTGGCAATCGCGCTGAAGAAGCCACTTCCTTGAGCAAGTTGGGGGATGCCTACTACTTGCTAAAGCAGCATCAGCAGGCGACTCCGTACTATGAACAGGCTCTCACTATTCAACAGGAGATCGGTGATCGTGATGGTCAAGCCTGTTCTTTGAATGATTTGGGTATTTCCTACTATTCTTTGGAGGAATATCAGCAGGCAATTACTTGCTACGAGAAACTCCTCACCATTCAGCAAGAAATGGGTGATCGCGCTGGCGAAGCTTCTTCCTTAAATGAATTGGGTGATGCTTATATGGCTCTAAAGCAATATCAGCAAGGAATTAACTACCGTGAACAGGCTCTCGCTATTAGACGGGAGCTTGGCGATCGCGCTGGTGAAGCTTGGACATTAAAAGGTCTGGGGCTTAACTACCACTTCTTGGGGCAAGAGCAGCAGTCGATTTATTGCTACAAACAAGAGCTTACCATTCGACAAGGGCTTGGTGATCGTCCTGGAGAAATCACTACCCTACATGATCTAGGTGCTGCCTACAGATCCTTGAAGCAATATGAGCAAGCAATTACCTATTACGAGCAGTCCCTCGCTATCGCACGGGAAATCGGCAATCGCAACGGCGAAGCCAATGCGCTCTACAGCAAAGCCTCAAGCTTGAAAACACTCAATCATCGCGCCGATGCACTGCAATGTTTTCAGCAGGCATTAATCATTTATGTAGATATCAAACTTGATCGCGACGTTGAAGATTGCAAAATGCAGATCGCTCAATGTCAAAAGTCTTGGTTTTCACAATTGCCCCAATTCCTGCGATCACTCCCCTTCTGGCTCTACTTCACCATCGGGTTGGTAGTGGTGCTGCTCGTCTGGTGGTTCAAAAAGTGAGATAGTAAAGATGATTATAAAAGGACAAACTTCTTGGTGTTGCTCTCATGAGATATCCAAAAGCAAGCCGAAAATGAGGATTGTCTGTCCTCAAGCAGTTTTTGCAATACAACCGCAGCCCCTTCCCCAAAATAAACAACACCAATTGACCCATCAACAGTTATCTTTAATTGTAATGGGGCAGATAAACAAACTCGCTTATGAGCCGAATCATCGCAATCTTCAACCAGGCGGGAGGTGTTGCCAAAACTACTCTTATCCAAAACCTGGGCTACCACCTAGCACAACTGGGACATCGCGTCCTGCTCATCGACATCGACCCCCAAGCCAGCTTAACTATATTTATGGGCTTGGTTCCGAGAGAATTAGAGCAAACCGTTCACAATGCCATTGTGGAGGAACAACCCCTGCCAATAATATCGGGAATTTATGGTATGGATTTAGCTCCTGCCAACATTTCTCTCAGTACGGCAGAAATGCAATTGGTTAGTGCTTCAATGCGGGATTTCCGCCTCAAAGAAGCCATCGAGCCAATTGAATCAGATTACGATTTTATCTTAATAGATTGCCCTCCCAGCTTAGGGCTGTTAAGTTACATCTCCCTTGTAGCCGCCACCCACGTTCTTGTACCTCTGGAAACCCATTTCAAAGCCTTTGAGGGCACAGGCGAACTATTAAAAACGGTCGCTACAGTTCGCAGCAAAGCTAACCGCAAACTACAAATAGCCGGGTTTGTACCTACAAAATACGATGCCCGCAACTCCCAAGACACTCGCACCCTAGCAGCCATCACCGAACAACTATCGAAAGCCGGAACAGTCTTTGCCCCCATTCCTCGCTCTACTGCTTTTGTTGATGCATCAGAAGAGCGAATACCTCTTGCGGTTTACGAACCAAAGCACCCATCTGTCGAAGTCTTGAAAAAAATAGCCATCGAATTAGAATCATTAAAATGAGACGCACTAAAACCAACCAACCCCTCAAAAGCAAACTTGAAGTACCTTGGGACACTACAGGCAAATTAAATGCTGATTCACAAGCGTCTATCCCGTTAGAGCAAATTCAGCTTCCACCGACTCAACCACGTCGTTATTTCGACTCAGAGGCATTAAAGCAGTTAACCGAATCCATCAAACAGCATGGCATCCTGCAACCCCTATTGGTACGCCTCATCGATGGAGAAAAACACGAATTAGTAGCAGGAGAGCGCCGCTATCGTGCAGCATTAGAAATTGGACTTAAAGTTGTCCCCGTCGTCGTCAGAGAATTAGATGACAACGCAGCTTTTCAACTTGCACTGATAGAAAACTTACTTCGAGAAGACCTCAACCCAGTCGAGGAAACCGAAGGTATTCTGCAACTGCTGGCTCTCAAACTAGGTCGAAACGTTGAGTCAATTCCAACCGTACTTTATCGCCTACAACGCGAACAGAAGAAAGCATCCACAGTTACCCATAACGTTATGGGCAAAGATGAAGTCGAGGGTGACGCAACCACCCATAACGTTATGGGCGAAGTTGAAAATGACTCCATACCCAATAACGTTATAGGTCAGGATGAGGATGATAGTGAGGGTGATGGTGATACGTCTACCCATAACGTTATGGGCAAAGTTGAAAATGACTCCACAACCAATAACGTTATAGGTCAGGGCGAAGTCGATAGCACTCGGACTACCCATAACGTTATGGGCGAAAGCGAAACTGATAACTCAGACCTAAATCAGGAGCAGCCGGAAAACCCAGACCGAAAAATCGTTGATGAGGTGTTTGATGGCTTAGGGTTAATGACCTGGGAATCTTTCGTCAAAAATCGCCTGCCATTACTAAACCTTCCATCAGATATCCTTGAGGCACTACGAAAAGGGTCACTTGAGTACACCAAAGCCAAAGCGATCGCTACTATTGCGGATACTTCGGAGCGCGTTGCCTTTTTAGAACAAGCTATTGCCCAAAACTGGTCTTTAAGCGAAATCAAACAGCGCCTTGCCGAGAAGAAAACTCCAAACTCTACCCAAAAAACCGAGTCTAACGATTACAAAGAGCGCTTTACTGCTGCGACTACCAAACTAAGAAAGTCGCGTATTTGGTCAGACCCCAAGAAGCGCAAACAGATAGAAAAATTGCTCTCTCAACTGGAGACGCTGACACTTGAAGGGTAAGCTCCCTTATCCACTTGACTATGTACGAGCGGAACCGCCCATAACGTTATGGGCAACTTCGGCAATATGGAAAAATTCGCTCACAAAAAGCTTGAATAACCTCGTTTCAATATTGTTGGTTGGCAATAGTTGTCCACTAGACTTTCCCCTAGTCAACTCAAAAGCTACCTTTCTTCTTGTATAATTGGGAGCCTCTTAATGACAGATATGAACCTCGATCCAGTTACAGGCGTTATCAAAGCGATCGCCAGTATGGCGACTTCCCCCATTAAAAACCAGCTTGAGCGCAATGAGAG
>NZ_ALWD01000161.1 GCF_000582685.1 [Scytonema hofmanni] UTEX 2349 | reverse complement strand
TTCGCCTAAATCCCCGGACACTAGTGATGATGTGCGTAACTGGTTATGCCTGTGTCGTAACTGGTTATGCCTATATCATTACTGGTTATATTTGCATGATAACTGGTTATGTTTATGTCGCAACTGGTTATGCCTGTATCATTACTGGTAGCTGGTTATGTTTGTGTCGTAACTGGTTATGTTTACGTCGTAATCACTTCTCTTTTTCCTAACTGGTTATGCCTGTATGATAATTAATCGTGTATAAAATAACTGGTTTTTATAATTATCACAACTGGTTACATCATTTGTGACTGGTTATATAAACATAATAACTGGTTAGTTTAAGTTTGTCAATTATCTTAACTGGTTAATGATAGATATTTTTTCGCGCTTCTTTCGATGCGATCGCGAAACGCGCCTTCCGCAGAGCGGACGCTTCGCGAACGGTATCGCCATACCCAATCCTCAATGACCAAAACTTTGAAATTTTCCTCAAATTTTTTTCAAGGTGATTGAGTCTAAACACGCTCTAGATCCCTATCCCCCCTACATGAGGCTTGGGCAGGTTAAATATACTTGTTGAGGGGAGTTGTAAGGTTGTTAGCGAAAAACCTCGCTACTGTTCGATACAGCGAGGCTTTTTTAGTGGATGCGTTAGTGTTAGTGCGATCGCTCCGGCGCGCCTTCCGCAGAGCGGACGCTTCGCGAACGGTATCGCCCCCCATCGGTTGAGATGATGAACTAGTTAAAATTATCATAACTAGATAAGTATTTCAGCTTGAAAATTGTCTCGGTTATTCGCCTCTGACGGTCGTCGCTTCTCTTCTTAGGCTCCGCCAACGCTCGACCTCTCACTGCTCACTGCATTCGCCCCTGACGGTCATCGCGCTTCGCGAACGGTATCGCCATACCCAATCCCCAATGTCCAAAACTTTGAAATTTTCCCCAAATTTTTTTCAAAGTAATTGAGGGTTGACACGCTCAAGACCCCTATCCCTATACCCCTACATGAGGCTTGGGCAGGTTAAATATACATTATTAAGGTTGTCGTGAAAACCTCGCTACTGTTTGTGTCCACCCATTGCGATCGCCCCCCATCGGTTGAGATGATGAACTAGTTAAAATTATCATAACTAGTTACGGATACCTGCTTAAAAAATCGCGTCGGTTCTTCCCTTGATGACTGCTCACTGCGTTCGCCTAAATCCCCGGACACTAGTGACGTTAATCGTAACTGGTTATGTCTGCATCCTAACTGGTTATGTCTGCATCGTAACTACTCGCCTTTATCCTAACTGGTTATGAATATATGGTAATTAATCGTATATAAAATAACAGGTTTTAGAATTATCATAACTGGTTATATATCATCCGTGACTGGTTATATAAATATAGTAACTAGTTATTTTAAGCTTGTCAATTATCTTAACTAGTTAATGAAAGATATTTTTTTCGCGCTGTCTTTCGATGCGATCGCGAAGCGCGTCTTCGATATCGCCATACCCAATCACCAATGTCCAAAACTTTAAAATTTATCCCAAATTTATTTCAAGGTAATTGAGCTATAAGACGCTCTATACCCCTATCCCTATCCCCCTACATGAGGCTTGGGCAGGTTAAATACCCATTATTAAGGTTGTAACTGAAAACCTCGCTACTAGCTAAAATAGCGAGGTTTTTTAGTTGTGATGTTAGAGTTAGTGCGATCGCGATAACACCAACCTCAGAAAAAATGATGTGACATTGTTGGACAATGCCAAAAGCTATAACCAGTAAGCCTTTGAATCGATTAAAATATACAAATGTCACCTTATAACTACTTCTTTGTCCTAAATGTCACCTTTAAATGCAAAGCAGTTGCAAGCTATCAAGTTGTTGTCGGTTGGGAAGCTGCAAAACGAAGTAGCAGCGACACTTAAGATAAATCGTCGGACAATTGCACGATGGATGGAGAATCCATTATTTTGCGCTGCTCTTAGTGATGCACGACCGAAAGCAGTGCAGAAAATTGTAGAAAACGTTTCCCTGAAAATAGCCGACCTAATCGAGGTTAATCTACCGAAAGCTATCAAAACTGTGGTTCATATTTTAGATGATGTTGAAGCGCGAAATTGTGACAAACTTCGGGCTGCTCAGATATTGGGCAAGTGGGGAAATCTAGAGCAAAATAGTGAACCTGAAACTAAATCACAGCCGGAATTAGATTTACGCGCTTACTTATTAAACTTGTCAAATAAAAATTAAAATGATGCAAATTCCACACGTAAGCATTACAAAATTCGCAGAAGATAAATATTTATTAAATCAGTGTCTTTGGGAAAAACAAAAGGAAATTTTAGAATCATTTTGGGGGGGAAATTATACAAAAGGAGTTTGGGCTTTGGGAAGGCGTAGCGGTAAAACTCTTATGGCTTCTATATCGGCTTGTTATGCAGGTTGTGTACTAGCTGATGAATATAAAAAATTTTTAAGACCCAATGAACACTTTTATATCGTAACAATTGCTAACACCATCGACCAAGCGAAATTAGCATTAAATAACATCAAAAGTTTGATAGGAAATAGCCCATTACTTAAAAATTTAATCAAAAATGAGACGGCAGATTCTTTAGAATTATTAAATGGAGCAATAATTAAATCAATTCCCACAAGTTCAAGAAGTGCCAGAGGAATGGCAGCGCCATTTATTTTGTTTGATGAATTAGCGTATGCAATGGATACTAGCGGTAATAGCGCTGGAGATTCTCTTTATAATGCCCTAGCTCCATCATCAGCACAATTCGGAAATCTAGGAAGAATTTTATTGTTATCATCTCCCTACCGTCAGGAAGGTATTTTTTATGATATTTATAAACAAGGAATTACCGGATTATATGAAGATATTCAAGTAGTAAATTTACCAAGTTGGGAAATGAATCCAACTTTATCTAAAGCTTTTTTAGAAAGTGAAAAAGCGCGTGACCCTGACATGTTCGCAGTGGAATACGGGGCTAATTTCAGTCAAAATTTATCAAGCTTCTTAAGCGCAGATTTAATAGATTTAGCTATTAATTACGATAGAAAAAGCCTACCTCCAAACGACCACTATCTAGGAGATTATTTTTTAAGCTTAGACCCTGCAAAAGGCTCTCGCGACTCTTATACATCGTGTATAGCTCACTTTGAGGATAATTTATTAGTTGTAGATTTGTTTCATCAGTTTAAAGCGAATTGGGGTGGTGAAGGTCAAAAGAAACAAGTAAACATCGCAGAAGTTGAAAATTGGATTATTGAAAAACATAATATTTATGGTTTCTCGAAAGTCTGTCTCGATCAATACAATAGCGTTAGTTCAATTCAACGATTGTCCGGTTTTATTGATATCGAAGAAATAAACTGGAGTGCTAGTTCTAAAACTAAGGCATATTCAAAACTTCGGGAGTTATTCAATTCTCGAAATATCGAATTGTACCCACACGCTGAATCAATCCAGCAACTAAAAAGATTAAGTGTTTTTTATAAACCCGGCGGTACTTGGTCGGTAAGCGGTGGTAGTGGCGCGTCTGTGGATGATTTTTGCTCGGCACTGGCTGGAATTTTACTTATCGCAGATTATGATGCCGATTTCTGCGCGATCGAAGCGATGACTAGAAAAGTGCCTGGTGAGAGCGAGTACGCTATTCAGAATTGGTTACATTACTGGGATTTTTAAAAACTTTTTCTACCCACTATAATTTGGTTTACATTTTTCTTCCGCCCTCCAGTAGCTTAACCAACTACATACCCACTGTTTTAATGTTGGCGAAATTAACTCGGATGCTTTTTCAATAATAAAATCGAAACAACAAGCCCGTAAATCCGCCAACATTTCAACATTGTCGCAAGATTGTAATAAAGCAGCAGTGTCAGCTAAATTCTCATCTGTTACTAATTGCTGGCTTGGCTGAGTAGCTGTATCCTCAACAATCGACACCATTAAAGAGTTGAGATGCAAAACCCATTGTTTTATTTGGATTAATTTAAATTTAGGCAATAACTTACAAGCTTCTTTGAGGGCGTAAGCAGGTACAGCAGCGCGAACAGTCCCTAACATTTCAGCGTTCTCGCAAGCTCCCAACCAATTAGCTGTTTCAGTTAGATTTTCAGGCTGTAACCACTCTTCTGTAGTATGGTCAACTACATGATTGTGGGCTGATTCCTCTGGCTGAATAGCGATCGCAACTTCCTCAACCGACCAACTAACTTTAGATTTATCGCTCTGCATCCATGTAGTAAATTTGTACTCAATGCAGGATAAGATTGCTTGACGCGCTGCTAGTAGGTCAAATTGGCTGGAAGGGGTATTATTAACAAGTTCCGGGGGTGTGCCATACCCCTCTGGCTTATTAACAATTGGGGGGGGTGTGGCACAGTCGGTAGCTTGGGGAGGTGTGCCATACCCCTCTGGCTTATTAACAATTGGGGGGGGTGTGGCACAGGCAGACGGGGTACCGGTTGGAACTATTCGGTAATATCTAGTTTGTATAACGCCGTTATCAGTCTTAATTCGTTTCCTTTGAGCAAATTGTGTTTTATAACCAATGTAATCAAGCAAATTACTCAAAATCCTTAACCGTTCTTTGCCGTTGACCGTTTCTGGTTCAAAAGAGCTAATACGTAAAGCTAGCTGGATATCATTGCGACTACGTAAAGTATTAACTAAGCTGATGACCTCTGGGGAGTCTTTGTGATATTCCAATGGGCGAGTGGTAAAATCAAGAATTTTTAATTCTCGCAAAGCCCAAATAGCATCATGACCCATTGCCGAAACTCGACGGCTAAAGAAATCTTCGGAGAGCGCCGCGTGATTCCAAATTGACTCATGACGCTTTTGGGAAGTATCGTAATTGCTTAACAGCCAAAATCTCTCTTGCTGCCTAATAAATTCGCGGTTTTTGATTTTGCACTGATAAATAAATTCATCGCTCCAAAGTTCCGAGAAGTTAATACCCGGTAGTCTGTCAAGTAACCGTGTTTTTTCGATACGTCGCTGTGTTGCCTTGTTCGGAGATGCCTTTGCTTTTTTATTAGCCTCCTCAATTGAGTTAAACTCAACCGCCTCAAATACTTCTTTAGCGTGTTGTTTCTGTATCTCTACTCTGGCTTCTGATTCCGCTTCTTTTACCTTTATCGCGGTATCCCACTGCTCAATTGTGACGTTGTGTCCGGCTTCTCTCAATGCGTGGATGAAGCACTTTCGGTAATTATTCATCTCAAATTGGTCTAATGCAGCCAATTTCAGAGAGAAAACCCACCAATCATCATCATTACGCACAAGAGCCTGGATCATTATCTCTTTTGCACTTTGAGGGTTTTCCGCAGATTCGCTGGCAAGCATCAGCGATTGCATGATTCTATCTTTAAGAATTTCACCCATTACTTTTTCTGAATAAGTCATTGGGGTTGACCTGTCTCTAATGGTTGAAAATTCGGGACAGAAAATGTAATGAGGTATGATATTATCACGCAAGCGAACCGTAGATTGGTGCTGACTATTTGTTGCTAATACCCCAGCATAGAAAGAGAATTTGTGCGTAAAATACCCGTTTACAGTACAACTAATCCCACTCTCAGCAGTAGGAGAGAGAATAATGAAATCTGGTTTTTTATTTAAAACAAATTTGTTTGGATCAGCTAAGAATTCCTTAGCCCAACCTTCTGAAGTAGTTTCCGAGTTCAAAACATAGCCAGTTTTACCAGATTCTGTTAAAAGCTTGTAAAGCACTTTTGTACGTTCTTTGGAGTCGGCAAATATCCAGGATTTTACTTCCGGTCTAAGTAGAAACTTAACTAAAGGACTTCTATCACCTTTCTTGATTTCACCATCTTCGTCTATGCCTTCAATGAAAAATATATTATGAGGCGGAATTTTTTGGCGATTTTCAATTTTAATAACGTGCTTTTTAGCTGCTATTTTGGCTACAAAGTCAACGTAAATATCCGCTAGGTTTCCATCGTATAAAAAGATTCTATTGCTTTCTGCAAGTGCTTTTTTGAATATGCGTAAAATAGTGGCTTGCTCATTTCCTAGCGTTCCCCCATTAACAGCATACAGAAAAACAGAACATGTTTCGTCGATGTGAATGTCCCTGCCTTTGATGTGACCATCTACTTTTTTAAATGAGTCAATACACGAAACGATATTACTTTCTTTGTCTAGTAACATGAGATGCCCTTCATCATCAAGGTGAAGGTGATACATCGCAACGTCGTTTACTAACGCTCTCTCAGTTGTTTGCAGTAATAGGTTATTGCGATAACCGGGAATATAAGTACCAAAACCATTAAGATTTGCTTTTTTTATCTCATTAATTAATGCGTTTGTTTTACCAGTGCCTAAGCCAGATTTGACAGCGATGATTGCATCAGATTGAGGAATATCAATACCATCAAAACTAAATTCAGCTTGATTAATAACTACATCTGGGGTAAATTTTCGACTTTTGAGCCACTTATCCCACTGCCAATTATTAGCTTGTTGTTTGGGTTGAGAGTCTAGCTGTGATGATTCTTCGCTTTCATCTGTATTAACTTGTTGTGTGGGTTGCGAATTGTTCTGATCTGAGTCAGCGCTTTTATCAGCTAACCCAAAAAACTCAGATGGGGAAATGTAGTTAATTATCCCAAAATTCTGAATTTCATCAATGTCATTTCTGGCTTTTTCATACTGTCCCCACCAGCCAACAGAAACATCAAAACCATCAGACACTGCCAAGTCGATAGCAGCTTTATAATTCTTAACAATCTGTTGATTGTAAATTGCACCGCCATCAGGGAACAGTTTTACTGTTTTGGTAGTTTGAACTGCGATCGCCTGCTTAAAAGTTTCTGATGAGCCTTTGAAATTAGCCCCAGCCGCGCCGATGACCTGGATATCGGTACGATTCTCCCTAAGCCAAACTTTGAGCGCTACGATTAGTGATTTTAAACTACCCTCTACTAACCAAGTTTCGCTGATTTGGGTTGCTTCTGGATGCCTCCAAACAAATAGAGGTAACTCGCCATTGGGCAGGTGAGGCGAGTTACCCCCCTTACCCCGACTCGACAACCAAATATATTTGCCGTACTTATCGCGGTCGTCAGCTGCAATTTGATGTCCGACGATGTGACCTTGACCGTCAGTGGCAGCGATCGCGATGCCTCTAACGCCCGTAAGGGTTTCGTTGTTTGGATTGATACCAGCAAGCTTGGGTGAAATGTCCTTAATTTCTAATCCTGGCTGCCAAGTCCTTACCCAGCCTCGATTGTAGGCGAACCAAATTTCATTTTCATGTAAACCGCGTTTCTTGGCTAAAGCCTTATGGACGTGGTATTTACTGAGTGATAGTTTATCGTTAATGGTACGATATTGTCGATCGCGCTCCTCAACAGATAGCAGCCCTTTCAAAAAATCTTGACGTTGCTTCTGAACAAGCTGTCGTTTGGCAGTTTGTTCAGATAGCCAATTTTCACGCTGGGATTGCGTCCACTCCTGGCTATTGTCGAGGCAGAAAGCCGCCCACAAGTCGAAATGAGCTAGGCATTTATACCCATTGATAATTTCGCCAAAGCGGGTATCAGCGAAGGTCATGCAAAGGTGGTTGCTTTCCTCATGGTGATGCCTGCAATTTCCTTTGGTGTCCTCACAGATTGGGCAAGGGCGGGTGGTAGAGGTAGGAGTAAGACTCATGCTTCCACCTCCGTTGCCCGCTGGATTTTGCCTTCAATTTCCAAAAGCATAGCGACAGCTTTACCGCTGAACCAGGGTAGGGGAATAAGCCCATTTAGATAATCGCGCTCATGTTGGCTGATGTGAGGCGATCGCATCAAAACTTCCGGGTTAGGGCAAGGGCGAATCGCTAAATCACAACACCCAGATCGCAAGTATTTCGATCCACTACGCCGATCGCTAACGACGTTGTATCGAAAATTACCGCCGCATTCTTTGCAAATTTTCATACTGCTACCTCCTGCTGGAAGTAGCGATGAATGTATTTCGGTTTTTCTAGAAATACTTGATTATCTGTAGCGCTCCGTGTTACAATTGTTGAAATTGAATTTTCACACGAAGCGCCTCTTCTTCTCGGTCTGGGCGCTTTTTGCATGTCGGCTGTCCGTGGTAGGACAGCCTTTAACTATTGGTTCGCGAAACACATCTAGAAAATAATTTAATACTCACTTAAGATAAGAACAGTTTTTCTTGCTTTTGGCAGTTTTGGGCTTGGTGAGATCAGCTAAATCTCTTGGTAAGTGTCTTAAGTGAATCTGGTTTTTTCTAGATGAAAATCGCTACCCGAAAGTTTCAAGGCTGTCATTTGCTTTCCTTACTAAGCAAAGATAAAACTATTAGTTGCTACTTTTCAAGGATGTCCTTTTTTTAAGAATTGTTAAGCGTAGTTTATAAGCGTTACTTGTCCCGATGAAAGAACAATCCCACAGCTTTAACTGGAAACATCGCTACTGCTCGTTTCTATAGCCGTGGGAGTGTCAAAGTCGCTAAACAGTAGATGAGTTGGTAGAGCTACCAACTTGTTGGATTTTATGTGTCCGTCCTGCCAAGTATGCAAGGGGAACTTGTGATGCTTATAGCTTGGGTTGCAATGTGTCTTCACACTGAGCTTGGCTAATCCTCTCTTGATATCTTTAATGATTTCTAGATGGGTATCAACAAAAACATCTCCTTTTTCAGCTAAAGTATTTAGCACTAAACATAATCTTTCGTTCCATAGAGCGTATTTTGTATGAGGATATAACTGACTAATTAAATTTTCCCTACGTCGATTATTTTTATCTAGCAAGTTGGTCTGACTATTCAAAATCTGTAATTCTTTGTCGAGCTTGGGATTGTACTGATAAAATTTTGAATGAACTATTGCATAAAATGATTCATCTAACTCTTCTCGAATTAACTCTTGCATTAGTTCTACATTCGACTGGAAAAATGCATTTTTCCAGTTCTGCTTTAATATCTTTAAAATCTTGTCACCTTTTGTATTAATTAAACGCCAGAATGCTTCATATAAAGCTGTTTCTAGCCAGATATGTTCATAAGTAAAAGTATCTATAATTTCATCTTCTTTTTCTCTTAAAAGAGGGTCATCTGGTTCGCCTTTCCCTGATAAAAAACATTTGGCGATACGAACACAGTTGTCTTTGAATAAGCACCAATGATTTAATATTTCTAGTGTGATAGGTTCTTCAGCTAATCTTGTTGTATCTGGGCTATCACAAATGATTTGAGCAATAATTTCTTTATTTGAGGCTGTGGGCAAGCTTTGTACAACTCTATGCCAATCAAAATCGCACCAACCTTTTGCAAAGTTAGGTCTTAATACTAAATCTATATCTAAACAAGTATTACAGTGTACTCCTGTTATAGTAAGCATAGTTCGCCTGTGAAGTTCTGTTAGAGTGTAGTTAAAATTTTATCATTTTGACAAGGATGGATTCATGAAAAATTGAATACGAAATATTATGAGTCAACAAAATTAGCTATTAATGCAAAACAAATATAAACCATCTCTTCAAACTTTGTTTAACGGCAAACAACATGTAAATTATGCAAATAAAAATTTAAATTTAATATTAATTTGATTAATATCCAATTTAAGCGGCTGAAATTTTATTTGTTAATCTACACCGCTACCGGATCGGGCTTTGGTTTTTTCAAAAACTTGGATATTTGGCTCTAGCAAGACAAAACCATTTTCAGTTGCCTCACCCATCTGAAGATCGATCGCGCTAACGGGGTGCTGATACCACTCCAACTTGTAATATTCCATGCATCAGCGTGTCACACCCGAATTATCAATGGTTGGGTCTACATCGGGAAATTCATATTTCCCGATGCTGGCATCATTCACAGGTGACAGCATTGACAAAGCAGCAATAGCCCCCCGAACCTGGTTCGGTTCCACCTCAAGATAGCGTTGCAGCTGCTCAAGGTTACGGTGTCCTGAAATTTCCTGAATCACTCGCAGTGGAATACTAGCATTACTCATCAGCGTTAGCGCGGTTCTACGGCAACTGTGGGTACTAGCTCCTTCGATGTCTGCCCGATTGCATCCTTCTCTAAAGATGACAGCAGCAGAATCCTCATGGATATGTCCCCGCCCCCATCGACCAGGGAAAAGGTAGCCATCAGTAGAAAGTGGTGGCTCGTAAACTGACAAGTACCGCCGCAAGTCATCTAAAACCGGAATGGTACGGGTAGCAAGTTTACCCTTGGTGTTGCCTTTGCGGATAATCAATTCGGGTCTTACTCTCCTTTTTGAATCGTACACATCTTTAATTTTTAAGGTTACGCACTCCTTGACACGGCAAGCGGTGTAAAGCATCACAGCACACAGGGTTTTGTCCCTAGTAGTAAGCAAGCCATCGGTAAACAACCGCTGGATTTCTGACTGAGACAAAATTTTTGCTTTCCCGTGGCGGTCGATTTTCACTTTGCCTGTGCTGGCTAGGCTACGTTTTTGACCGAAATAATGCCTTCACTACACCACATTTGTAGTAGCCATCTGTCAGATTCTTTGTCTAGCGCTGGTTTGAGACGCAAAGCAAAAAAATCTTCCCATGCTTCTACACCATGAATGGCAACAAATTGATTCTCAACTTCTTTAAAACGTTCCCAGTTGCGATCTCCTATAGCAGTCAGCATTGGGATTAATTCGTTAACTCTTATCTGGCTAGTTGTTTTATTCATTCCGATAAACCTCTCTACGATGACCAACTCTAATAACTGAAACTATCAACAAATCATCTTGAATTTCGTACAATACGCGGTAATCACCAACACGAATACGATATCTATCATCGCTATTTTCCAGTTTGACAACCCCACTAGGACGGGGGTTATCAGCTAACTCTTGGACTTTGGTTTTTATATGAAGTTGTAAGTCTTTTGATAATTTGTCTAATTGTTTAGATGCCTTTTTGGTGAACTCTACTTGATAGGTCACAATCCCAGTTCCTTCTGTACTTGTTCCCAAGGTATTCTAGGTTCATTTTTGGCATCCTCAAAAGCCTGCATATCCTCTTCATCTTCTTTTTTGCGAATATCTAATAGCTCTAGAACATCTTCTAAAGTGTCTTCATAAGCCTGTTCTAATTTTTCGTAAATTGCTTTTAACAATGCTTGTTTAGTGGTTGTGGTTTCCATAAATCACTCTTTTTGATTGCATAAATGAAGAAGTGCGGCTTGATGGTTTTTCTGCTCTAAACCATCAAGCCAGAGGACTATTGCCGTTCCCCCCTTCTCTTACAAGGTATTCCCAAACACGCCGAATCTCAGTTTGGAAAGTCTGACGGTCGGTTTCAGCAATTTCAATTGATGCCATCAAAATATCATTGAGGTTGGCAACTTCAGCAGCAACTTGATCCACACGGCTAGTTAGGCGGTCAAGTTTGCTGGCAACCTCACCCAGTACAAAAGTATTGGTTTGTTGTTGGGTAGCAGTTGTCAGCAAAATAGCCTCTATGCGGTCTAGGCGATCGCTCTTGTCTTCTCCATCGGTCATGGTCATGCAGCGTCCTTGTTCTCATTTTTTGTTGGCTGTTTTTGGGGCTGAGATTCTACCCATTGTTTGATTAAATTGCCAATAACCTCGCTCATTGACTTGTTTTGAGCTACACAAGTCAATTTAAAATCGGTCTTTAATTCCTTATTTATATAAACGCTAAGTTCCGCATTTCCTGGCGGAATATGCTTTGCCATATCCACTCTCATACTCGTTACCTCGTATTGTCGCATTTATGTTATGGTTATTCTACCACGTAATACGCGCATACGAGTATAACGTGGTATCTTTGATTTAACCCTCAAAACCCCTACCACGCGGGAACTTAAACCAGTTCCGTGCCTGATTTTTCATGCTTATTCACTACCCAAGAGAGCGATCGCGCTCGTGAAGTATTAGCCAACAAATTTTTCGAGAAACATTTTTTATTTAAACGAGGAGGCTAAGAAATTTTCCGAGAAACATTTGTTATTTAATCGCGTTCGTGGAGGTAGGTAGGTAGGTAGAAATGAACTGAAATGAAGTAACCGCAAGGTTTTCAGCGATTTTACATTCTGTTACATACGTGCCTAACCCAAGAAATTTTCAAACAAAATGTTTTTCAATTAGAGGAAATTGCGAAAAAGTTTTAAAAACTAATTGAAATAATTGCTAGTCAAACGAGAACCGGGTATCGCCTGAGAAACTCTACCCGGTCTAGTCCAAATCCCAATCAGAACCAGAACCATGAAAATTTTATCAGTTTTTTTGATTAGTGCAGGCATTGCCTTAACCAGTCTTGGCTATCAACCGCCAAATAACGGGCATCCAGCCGGCACAAAAGAGAGTGATTGTACCTATCTCTCTTAGCGATCGCCGCTCTTGAATGCATTTTAACCAAAAGTCCGGCACTGGAAGACCGGACTCTTTGAGTGTTCCTGCTTCGTGTATGTATCACGCCGCTTTCACGTACTACAAGGGTAATTTTACTATGAGAATTTCAATCAAAAAACATAACCAAGCCTATTTAGAATCCTTGGCTTCACAGATGGGAATTACAGATATTTCAGAAGTTTTGAATTATTTACTTTTGGATATCAAGGGACTCAATTACCAATTCGGCAACAAGCCACAACCACAACCGCGACAAGCGCCCATCGGCTACAGCTTTGATACTTCTACTTTCGAGCCTACTAAAACGTTTGCTCAGGAGTGCGATCGCAACTACTCCCAAGACCCAATCATCGCAAGAATGGCTAGTTTAATTGAGGATTTCTAACAATGAAAGACAAAACTTTCGACTCATCGACAAAACATTAGGTAAAAACAATGCAACCATTAAAAACTCTGCAAAATCTCACAGATTACTACTTCAGATTAGCTGAAGAAAGCCGTAACCATGACCGTGAAACCTATCAGCTAGGACTAATAAAATCCGATGAAAAATTACGAATGTTGGAACAGGATGCTTACCGTAAAACTCGCGCTGGTGCGGATGCTAGTGAGGAACTGCGATTGATGGAATTCTTGCTTAAAGCAGTTCGGTATCAAAATCAATTAAAAGAGAAATCAGGAGATAGCTTAGTCGATGTGATCCGGTTCTTCTGGCATCTAATTCTAATAGGAAGTACCTGTTTTGCTGTTGGTAAATTCGTAGTTGCACCCACTAAAATACAGTGCCTCGATAACGATTTGCAGTCTGAATACTGTCAAATCATAAGAGACAAAGTTGAATATTTCAGAGGCAAATAATTAGTAGGCAGGAAAGACCGTTAATCAATCCTGCCACAGTTCCACCCCATCAAAGATAGAAACATAAGGATATTATCTCATGGCTGTACGAAAAAAAGAAAACGGATCGCTCACAGGTTCCAAGCGCTACGCCGCCGAAAAAGGTAAGAGCGTTGAGCAACAATCCCATGAGAACGCTGAAAAAGCTTTTGATAGGGTAAAATCTCGTTTCCAGAAACCTGTTGACGCTGTTGAAGCGATCGCCGATGGAGTTCGCACAGTTGCCCAAGGAGTGAAGACAGTAAAACGTGCTGCTAGAACTGTTAGACAAGCCGTAAACGGTGGTAGCAGTTCTGTAACCGACAATTCCAAGCAATCATTAAGCAAAGCTTCTCAAATCGCCTCAGAATATGGGGTAGAAGAAATTGCGATTCAAGACTTGCTAGGCTCTGATCCATATTCGGCTGATGCAAATATCCCAGAGATGAAAGCGGTTGATGCTAACCGTGAAAAACTCAAAATCCAGCGTCAGAATAACGCGCTTGAAGTTCGTCTGGAGAAGATTAAGCAAGGTAGAAAAGTCGTTGCTGTTGCAAGTGAACAATGCCGATTGATTGGTGACTTTGTAGACTTTTCTACTGTGGGCATTGAGACAGCTACTAAAGTTGTTAAAAACGAGATAGCTGATGTTAAATATCAGACAGAACAATCGAAACTAGAGCAATCTGAAGAATTACTTTATCAGCAACGTGTAGCTACACAGGGAACCATGAATCTCACTCATGGTATTGAGGATGAATGGGCGCTTAAGTTCCAACTACAAGGCACTAAGAATGACCGTATCAGACTTGAGATAGAAGGTTCTCACAGAGACAACGACATCAAGCGGGAAGAATTAGAAGCGCGTTTAGTTGAATTTTAAACACAAATATTTAGGGGTGAAATTCCCCTTATTAAATTATTAGGAATAATCATGAATATTTCACTTAAATCTGCATCACGCGGTCTGACTGTTGCAGCTTCTCTCTTATGCCTTGGTGGTGTTCTTAGCTTCGTTAAATCAAAAGAACCACTAGCACTAAACATCATTATTGCTTCTGCCAGTGTAGCAGCTAGCAGCGAATTCATTAGTAGAAATAATCACGATAAAGCTAATAATCAACTAGCTGATATTGTCGCCAAGTATGAGAAAGAATGGCAGACATTAAACACTAAATACGAGGAACAATCAACACTACTAAAACAATCCAAAACACTCAAAGACGACTTACATCAAGCCACTGAAGAAATTAGTCTGAAGAATCAGACCATTGAAATATTACAAAGCAAGGTTAAGCAGTTAGTTGTAGATTTTGAACTTAAAACCCAAGAATTAGAAGATAAGTTGCAGTGTGAGGATATGCGATACCAGGAATTAATAGATGTTTTTAAAGGGCTAGTATTTGAGCATTTAAATGAACGCATCTACAAATTTTTTAATAGCTTGGATGAATCAATTAATAAGAAGTTGGAGGATGAGAACTATCAAGCCATCCATGATAATTTAATTCCGTTCAAGGATAAACTACAGCTTCACTATGATACTCACTGCGAATTACTTAAAAATATCTCAGTTATTGACGGTGAGTTAGCTGATATTGTCACTGATGTTTTGAACATTTATTCTCGTATTGTGGATGAGCAAACAGCGCTAAAAACCCGCTTCAGAAATCTGCTCAATCTTGATGAAAGACGCTCATTAGAGGATGCTTACACCACTTTAGCGGACATGAAAACTACTCACTGTCCGAAAGATAAAGCCAAGGATTTATTAGGAGAGTACAACGCATTTCAGAAGAATCAGCTTAATAATCTAGGTGAAAAATTAGAAGATAATGCTAATTCCCTAGAAGAAATGAGGGGTCAAGTCTTTGATTTAATTGCCCAAATCGAACGTCTATCGCTAGAGAAAGCTGACATGGCTGAACGCATTACAGAACTGAAGAAACCACAACTGTTTTATGGTTCTACTAATTACGCCAAAGCAGGAAATAAAATCAGCGAATATTTCTACAAACTTGGTATTAAATTAGATTGCCTCGACTGGGAAGAAACACTGTCTGGTTACTTTATTGTTTACGGCATCAGAGAAAATCCAGCGCTAACAGACAAAGAAATTTACAGCGATAACCGTAGAGAGCAATTAGCCGCTTTCACAAATTCTCTACACGGAACTTTACCCAACGTAGAATTTAACTACCAAAAATGCACACTTAAGTTAACTGTTCAACTGCGATCGCTACCCAAAGAAGAAAAACTTGATGAATTATCCGACAAAGCAATAGAGCGTTTAGCACGGTCTTGGGACACTTGGAAAAAACACGCTAAGAAGTGGAACCGTATTAGAATTACTGGCGGTAGTGGCGCTGGTAAAAGTCCACTAACAGAAAGGATTGTGTCAGAGCAACTACAGCATAAGAAAGTCAAAGCTATCGATGCTATCAAACTCTACAATCCTCAAGCTGGTAGCCGCAAAGATAATTGGAGTTTCCCCAGTATAGGAAAGACTCACCAGGACAGTATTCGAGGTATTGCAGAGCTAACCCGATTGTGTGGACGCAAATATCAAGGCAGCTTTGGTATCTGGATATTTGATGAAGTCGATAGCACCTTGCGTCAAGCACCGGGAAAGCAACGCCCTACTAAAGACGACCCGGAACCAGAGCCAACAATGAGCGCGAACATGTTGAGCATCATTACCCAGATTGACCATACCTCGCAAGCTGTCTTTTACTTGGGTCAAGGTGCGAACACGGGCAAGATACCGAATACCACTAAAGGAGATTGGAATAATTTAATCGCGATCCACATCAACGGGAACGCTAAAGACTACTTGAGACTGGCAGAACACATCGACAGTGAGAGCAACGATAAATTGATGAAACAAGCTGACTTACTACAGCGCTATATCGACCGCAAAAACTCAGAACTAGGACTAGACCGAACAGAACCCGGTGCTTATCGCTATGCCTTGATTGATGAGTATGGAGAGAAGCAATACTATGTCCTGTTGCCACTGTTTAGCGCTGATGAGTTCCTTGATTCACTTTCTACACCTGTTAAAACTGATACTGCTACCAATTTGACCACGCCTGCGGTATCCGTACCACAAATCCAATGTCCTCACTGTGGTTCTGAGAAATTTCATAGACACTCTGCCGTCAAGGATGCGGATAAGTATAGATACTCATGCCTCAATCTTGAGTGTAAGAAAACTTTTGTAGCTGACATATTAACTAACAGTAATTAAGGATTTGTAGCAGTTGGGACGGGTTTGGGACGGTCTTGGGATTCCCCAAATATCTCCCAACTCTCCCCAAGTCATAGCCTGAAACCCTTGTAATTACGTCTTGGTTTTTTGTTGGTTTCCCAATTGGGTTTCACATAGTAGGGGTACGCGGATTTTCCAATTAATGTTAATTGAAATTTTACACCCAGTCCTAGCAACGTCTATCAAAACCCTTTTTAACTAACATCAACCCCTCATTTTACTCTTAACAGTTCAGTCGCAATCACTTTTTATTTTCTCAATAAAGCGTACTACTGCGCGTAACATGCGGATGACAAGCACAAATTAACCAATTTAAAAAGGAACGACTATGAATATCGAAGCTAACGGCGCACAGACTCAACAACCATTACAAGATTTAACAGTGTTACAAATAGAACAACCAAAAATTACAAAAGTAAGTAAGCCTAGAGAGAGCAAGAATCCTACTATTGACTGCTCTTTAATCTTGGATGCTGGAAGTAAGCGTATCAAGTTTCTCTTAAATGGCTACGAGTCAACTATAGAGAGCGTCTACAAGGAAATCAAAGGGGACTTACCTAGTGGAATGTCGGGTTGTTTCCAGTACAAAAAGAAAAATTATGTAGTCGGTCGCGGTTGTGAATCAGTATTAGGTGAACTGGTAGAAGCTCAGAAGGATAACAAAATTAAAAAGCTTGATGTCTGGGTGCTTGGTGCTTTAACCAGTGATTCAGACTTTCTTGATGACATCCTGGAAGACAAACGCAGTCGCTACAAGACAAAACCAATTCGCTTAAGTGTGGATATCAAGCTACTCAGTCTATCCAGTAATCGCCAAGGTGATATCAGCAAAATCCTAAACGGTATTGAGGGTTTTAATTATCGTGGCAGAGAATTTACTATCGAGTTTAAAAACCTTAAGTCTGAGTTTATTTACTCGGAAGGTTACGGCGCTGCTTTATCCGCTAGAAATTCTTTACCAGATGGGATAACTAATTTTGCAATACTTGACCTTGGCGGTGGGACTTTGACACTCACATCTTACGGTATCGGTCGCAGGTTGCCTAAAGTGCTTAGTCGCAGTGTTGCCAGTGGGGGAGGAATGCAGAATTTAGCATCACAAATTTTTGTAAGCCTGAATAAAACCGATATTGGTGGAGAAACTAAAAGCTTAAACAGTATTTTTGAGGCGTTAAAGGCTTGCAAGCGTGAGAATGAAGGTTTTTTAGTTCCTTACCGGGTAGGTGGTCGGACTGAAAATATAGCTGAAAGCGTGACCGATGGCTTGAGTAACTGGATCGCTGACAACCCAAGTATTGCTGATATTCTCACAAAATCTTCTCAGATTCTAGTAAGCGGTGGGGCGATTTATTGTACTGGCGGAGGGTTCGGAAGTGCAATTATCGCGAGTAAAGTTACTGAAATTATCACCGCTGGAGTAGGTAACGGCACTTGTGAGGTATTGGAAAATCCCCACATTATTAATGTGTCGGGCATGAAGTACTTGTAATCAAAAACCTGGGGTAGGCAGTTAAACTTACCCCAGGCTCTATCCCCTCACCTCTTAGCAAATAAAGGGTTTTTTGAATTATGACATACGAATTACTAGGTACTCACAAAGCATCACCAGAGTGGTACACACCTTCTCATGTTTGGGAAAGAATATATTATGGTGGGTACACACTCAGAAAATATAAATAATTTACAAAGAAAAGTGGCTAGCCACTTGCAAATATATCAAATCTGACATACTATATAACTAATAGTGACAAATACTAATGATTTAATTCTTGTCTGGCTTAGTGGAGAAGTAAAAACACCACCTTTCTCTAGTGATGCACGTATAGAAGCGGGCTACCTATTGCGTAAAGTACAGCAAGGTGAATTTATATCCATGCCTCATTCGCGTCCTATGCCTGATATTGGATGCAACTGTCACGAATTGCGTATCAAAGATAAAGATAAAACATGGCGTATTATCTATTTTATTGATACAGATTGCTTAATCATATTGGAAGTATTTGCGAAAAAAACTGAAAAAACGCCACTACCCGTTATAAATAAATGTAAAAAAAGAATAAAAAAATATCAAGAAGATTAATCAAAAAAAGGGCTTATTTTTATGGATGACCTAAAACGTAAACGTTTAGAAGCCGCTGGCTGGAAAATTGGAACAGTAAATGATTTCCTTGAACTTTCACCCTTAGAGGCTGAAATTATTGAGATGAAATTAGCGCTAAGTCAGAAATTAAAGCAGTTTCGCAAAAATCAAGAAATCACTCAAACATCCCTTGCAAAAAGGATGAATTCTAGTCAGTCGCGTGTTGCAAAACTAGAATCTGGAGACCCTTCAGTTTCTATTGACCTACTTATTCGTGGTTTATTATCTGTAGGCGCTACAAAAACAGATATAGCACTAGCTTTTTGTAAAGATGAAGAAAATAATTTAGTTACCACTGGAAAATGTTAGAAATTGTTTTGTAATCGAAAATATGTAACTATCTCAAAAACCCGTAACCATTACGGGTTTTTGATTGGTTGACCCTGAACCGGGACGTATTTGCTGCTTACAAAGCCAGTTTGGGCTTTATTTGGGCTTAATTTTTGTTTAAATCCCGTTAATTATCACCATAAAAGTAGCGGAAGAACCAAAAATACCAATATGTATTTTTTATAAAAATATACTTCGGTAGCACTCATGTAAAAAAATTATGAGTTAAAATTTCAGTGTACCAATATTAAAGGCATAAGAAGTTTTATGGTTAGAAAGGTTAGAAAGTCAGAAACATTCTGGGGAAACGCCATGGGATTCGCTCTTGCATGTACAGTAGGTGAAATAGCTGGAGTTGTTAAAGGACTTTACAATGTTGCATCCAAAGAAGGTAGCTTTTTTGAGGGAATGGGTGAATGTATGGATGATGCATTTAATAGCGCTTCCAAATTTGGTGATGACCATGCTAAAACATTAAATACTCTAGGTAATATAGTAATTACCAGTGGTATTTCAACTTTGACCGGTGACTTAATTCATCATGGTGCAAATCACCATGACGTAAATCATGATTCAACACATCATGACCATACTAATACTTAAAACTTGCTTAGGTTATATACTTACGTAGTATATATTGTTTTCATGGTGCATTTAAAAAATACAAGAAGTAAAGAAAATGTTCTTCATATTATAGAAAAAATATGAAGAACATTTTCTTTAGTTAGGTATATATCTATGGTTCAGTACGTGCTTCAACCTGCAATCAAGACACTTTCAAACCAGGATTAATTGCAACTGATACCATTTCACGAAAAGCATGATACATATAAGAAGAGGTAAAATACTCATAAAAAACAATGTGTCGGGTTTTAAAACTAGAGATTATAGAAACATAATTATTATCCGATTAGCGGTGATGTTTATTTGTTTCCCGGTCGCAGTAACGGACATATTAGCCATGACTCAGCCGCTCGGATATTGAGAGAAGCTTGTAAGCAAGTCGGGATAATTGGAGTATCGACACACAGCTTTAGGCGGACGGCGTTAACCCAGATGAGCAACGCTGGTATTCCCTTACGAGTGATTCAGGAGATATCCGGGCATAGGAACTTAGAGCAGTTGCAAAAATACCTAGAAGTCAGCGATGAGCAGGTTTTAGGAGCGGCTGCAAGCTTGGCGATGTTGAGTCCTGTTGGCGAAAATGTCGGGAAATACCAGTAATACGACATTTCTCCAAAAGGACTAAGAGAAAGCAAGCAGCTACAGATTAGCGATCGCCCTGTGATAGACTGTCCACTGGATAGACTGGACACGACCACTGGACAACCAGACTTAGCACTGGGAGAGGTGGTTCAATTGGTGGAAGCGATCGCCCGTCACCTGCGCCCCGCCGAACCACTACAGCACCTTAAAGAGCTAGAACTTGCTGCTACATCAGGCTGGCTTCTTTCTTCATCTGAAGTCGAGGGGCTTGTTGGGTGTAAACCGAGGGTGAAGAAAGGCGAACAGCAGTTTACTCGTGGCTCGTTCAGTTTTGTCAGGTCTGGGAAGATTGGGAACCAGTCAGCCTGGAAGGTAGTAAGAGTTATTGGTGGGTGAGTTTGGGAGCAGCAGCTTTCCTCTGAGAATCAATCTCCCGCTTACTTTTTGCAGCTTTTTCTGCTGGATTGTTATTTCTTTTATCTATGACCGTCCTCACTTTGACCTTTTGGGGAGTAGCTTCAAATTGAAAGATGTATCCACCATCGGTCATGTAAATAGTAGTGATAGCTCCTACAACAAATATCAATACTCCAGCTAACGGTAGGGTGACTTGCCAAACTGGGAAATTACGTTTCATGATTAGGTTGTCCTCAATTAATTAATACTTCAGAGGTCAATACCCAGAAGAAAGCGCACAGCATGAAATCGCCAAAATTGTTGAGATGGCACGCTAACTAAAAAATATTTCTTGCTGTGGCTCGACAACTTTACTGAGTTTTGAGCCTCTTATTTTTTTATGGACTTTAGAAGAAATACTGTGACAAAAAACTCAAATAGTCAGCGAAAACACATAATTGTTCAGGGAGTGTCACATTTCCCTATCTACCTGACATCAACATACATATAGAGGTCGCCGATTAGACCGGATGTCACATTTCCCTATCTACCTGACATCAACATACATATAGAGGTCGCCGATTAGACCGGATGTCACATTTCCCTATCTACCTGACATCAACATACATATAGAGGTCGCCGATTAGACCGGATGTCACATTTCCCTATCTACCTGACATCAACATATAGGAGGAAACTTTTTCAACTACTGTCAATCAATAATCTTAATTGAATAAGTATTAATTATTACCAACAAGCCAGCAACAAAAAGGACAACTTTACTAGTTATGGAATTTCCAAAAAACAATTCATTTTCTCCCCAAATTGCGACTTCTACCTCTGTTACAGAACAACTCACTGCACTTGATAACTTAGTCACATGTATTCTTTTAAACCCGGATGGCAGAGACACGCACAACATTCTTGCCTTTATCAGACAACGCCTTCAACAATTTAAACTGAATTATTATCATGAGGAGTGTGAAGTATTTTTAGAAGCATATAGTCGTGCTAAAAACAAAATTAGTAGCGGAGAACCCATAGAATGTAATATGCCACTGTGGCTAAAAGGGGCAAGCTTTAATATCATTAGAGAATGGAAACGAGACAGGACTAAACAAAGTAAACTCGCCGAGCGCCTGTCTAATAAAACCGATACAGTCTACATAGAAGAAAACGAAGTTATAGACTATGCAATTGGAGCCAACTTAGAAGCACTTCTTCATGAACTTAAAAGTTTAAAAAAGAAAGATTATTTAATTTTATATTTAAGAATAGTAGAAGGACGAACTTGGAAGGAAATCGGCGAACATTTATTTTCTCACGGAGAAGAGTCTGAAAAAGACCCTAAAAAGAGGGAAGTAAATATTCGTCAAAAGGGTAAACGACTCCTAGAAAGACTGCGGAATAAATGTGATTTAAAAAAATAAAATACCAAGATCAACCTAGTAGTAATCACTAGGTTGATCAGCGAAAAACATCGAACTACAATTATTGATGAGTAAGCAAAAAACTATGTGTAAGCCAAAAAAAGACAGCCAGGAATTAACAAATATTTACTCTGAGGTAGGAGAATTTATAGACCTTACAGTACAGGAAGTAAAACTAGTTATAGAATATGCAAAACTGGCTTATATATCTGAACTTTCTGAGCTAGAAGCAGAACGTATGGGTGAAATACTTGACTTAGCTCAATACAATGAATACCTTAGTTTCTTAATTAACGAAATTGATTACTTCGTCTTTCAAAAAATGCATTTGCTAAATGATGAAACTTTAAATCAATATGAACAACAAGAGGCTAAAATACTAAGATATTTAGAGAATACTTATGCTTTTGATAGAATAAAAGTAGAAATTAATCCTTTAAATAAGCAAATCTTTTATGATGAAGGCAAAGATTTTTTACATAGAGCAGACAATTTAGATATCTATCCATTAGATATCTATCCATTAGATATCTATCCAATAAAAGAGTATGAAGACTCTTTAACAGTTATGAAAGGATTTGAAAAATTTCTGATAAATAATTTACTTGATGATTTATATCATGAGAATGACTTATTCGTAACAATAACAGAATATTACAAGCTTGCAATATGCCCAGAATTATCCCAGCTAGAAGCGGAACGCATGGGTGAAATACTTGAATTAGCTCAGTCTAATGAATCTCTTAGCATTTTAGTTAATGAGATTGATTACTTAGTGGCTCAAGAACTAAACTTTTTAGATAAAGACAGCATTCATCATTATGAAAATCAAGAGGCAAGGATAAAAGAGTTTTTGCCTGCTTTAAACGCTGAAAACTTGATTATTGTAAATAAACATATCAGAGATAAATATCTCAATGATGAATATCTCAATGAGGATATCAACCAGCAAAAAGAAAAATTAGAAAAACAAAAGTCTGAATATACTGATTGTAGAGATGAAAATCCGAAGTTTCCTAAAGTAGTGAGATTAAATCTATTCGCCAAAAAATTTCATTTAGACAAATCAGAAAATGCAAACAGTGCAGGAGAAGATGCAGAGGGAGAGATAGACTATCGGCGTACACTAAATAAATCGCTCTACTTAATTGATTTTTGTGTGCCAGAACAAAAGTTACAGTGTTTTGCTTTGTCAGAGATACAAAAAAGAGATAAAGATAAAAATACTAAGTTTCTAGAGGAACTGGAAGCAAAGCTTAAAAAGCTTCCAGAATGTAGATTAGTTTTTTCTGATGCTCATAAACATAAGTGGTTTGCTTTTTCAAATATACAAAGTTTTGATAGTGGGTATACAGAGGCTAATACTGAAGACTTAGAACCTAGATGCTCGTTTGTAAAAGCAAAAGCACTCAGAGAAAGGATTTGTATTTTCCATTTTTCAGGACATGGACACTTTTGTGAAGCAATATTTCAAGAAGGAACAAATCAAGAAGTAGTAGGCAGTGATAGTCAAAATAATCCGAACATAAACAACATCATGTTCAATGTTGTTTATAATTGGAATGTTTCAGGAAGTTCAATCAAAGGTAATTTGATTCCTAGTGTCCCAACCAAAAGTAATCCTGTTATCAACCCTGATATCAAACAAGAACTTTTCATCAAACTTTATCAGGAGCGACTTCGCCAAGCTCGTAGATCCTTCAATCTTACTCTTGGACTCACAGCTACTAGTGTCTTAGCAGGTTTGACAGGTATTCTACTCCTCTTTTCAGGAAATATTACAGCAGGAGCAATCACAGCAGTAGGAGGCGGCATTTATGGAAGTACAGTTATATCTTTTTGGAAACATTCTAAAGATGCAAATGACCGATTGGGTAAAGTTGCTAGAGAATTAAACTCGAATTACTTTTAATTAATTGCAAGATAGGGGTGAAATGAGCAATCGTACAAAGACTTACGTTGTACCCTACCGATTGGGTTAAATCGGATTAGTTGGAAACTTTCTCTATATGCTTTTGAGGCAGTAAGTAGTTGCTTTATACTTACTGCCATTTTATAGTTTAGTTTTCTTCTACTTACTGCCAATTTATGCTTGCACTTGCAAATTAATTGGCTCTTAGCCACAACCAAATAATAAGTGTTCCAGCTTTTTTCACTGCCACTTTACCCCTATTGTATCACTTTGGGGGAACCCAATCGCTGAAAGCCATTCGGAGCTTTATTTTCCGCTTGGAAGCTCAAAATTTTAGTTACTGTTAGAAAATAAAGCTTCAAACCTTTATTAAATCAAAGTCTCAGAGTTTGGCTTCGATTATTGTTTTCCGAGAGTGACAAAACAGGGTTATGGTTGAAGTGACACGTCCCCCAACAAATTGGGGATTAATTGTTTCCAACTAATCCGATTTAACCCAATCGGGTGTCCGCCGAGATAACGGCAAAATGAGACACGTTGTAAAGAAATCCGCCTATTTGAGCGAAGCGGTTAAGAGTTGCGCCATCGCCTAGAGAGAGATTCCTTTATTCTGTCTTCTTTGTTGTTCCTGTTTTTCTGATATTATTTGTTGCAATACGCGGTCTGCTTTTTGCCAAAGCATCAGGTCTTCTCTTTCTACTGTCCCGATATTAATCGGTGAATATTCAAGCTCACCTGACTGGTTTCGGTTGACTACCACTCGAAAAATCTCACCTCGTTCATCATGGGTAAATACCAATTCTCTACCCTGCTTCTCCAAAGTGGCACGTTTAAATCTCAGGCTATTTTCACCACTTTCTCTTAATTGCCAATTGATTAATTTAACAGCAATAGGCACAGCCATTGCTAAGAATTCCGACTCTTGACGCTGCTTTTCATTAAGTGACTGTTCTGGTTCAGACTTTTGAGTTGCCAGTTGATTGCTAGCGAGAAGTACCAATTCTCTAGCTTCATCTTGTATCCATCCGGCTGGACTGGCTTGGAGAATTTCTTCAACCTCCAAGGTTGATTTATCATCTATAAGCGCCCTGATAGCAATTTCTTTATCTCGGTCAGTCACTAATAAGTTTTGCAAGTCGACGCTGTAATACTCATATAACTCGGCTGAAAGATTATCTGAGACGACATCTATATCAAATCCAAGCAACAGCCTAAAGCATAGAGAAAAATCTATATTAAACAGATTATCAATGTCTAGAACCTGTCACTATGCCGGGTTTTATCATATATGGATAAAAGGCTATCACAAAAACTTTATACTGAGTATAAATACTAGTGTATACCCACCTTTAAAATAAAGCTATTCTAGAAGTAGAACAAGCTAAAGTGGTTGATAGAAAAGATGACAACCGCAACATCTACAATTAATTCTGTTGTCGCACCCAAAAAACTACCTTTTTTGGAAGCTATTTGTTGGCAAACAGCCGATGTGTATCACTTCACGCCAGAAGAAATGCTGAGTCGCTATGAGCGTGGTTGGCGATATCAAAATATGTTCGATAATCTTGATGGTGAAGAATTAAACTTTCTTAAAGAAATCGCTAGACGTTATGAATCTTGGTTGCTAGCCGATTTATGACATTCAGGTTAGACCACCATAATAAAATCCTCACAATTCTTGAATGTTTAGATAGTGAGGTACTTAGGAAAGGTTCTGCTTACTTTGGTGGTGGAACCCTTCTTGCTCTTGATTTTGAAGAATACCGATGGAGTAAAGATGTTGATTTTATTGCTTGTGTTAGCACAGAAGGCTACAAATATTTACGTACAGTAGTATTTGATGGTGGGCATGAAGCGTTATTTAGTGATTTAAGTAAAATCAAAATTGGACGTAGCACTACTGACCAATATGGCATTCGGATGATAGTTTGTGTAAACGAAGAATTTATCAAAACAGAAATTATTGCTGAAATTCGTTTTGAACTAGATCCACCGAGATACCCTAAATGGTCGCCTGTCCCGTGCTTAAGTTTAAATGACTGTTTTACGTCTAAACTGCTAGCTAATTCTGACCGATATATAGATAATAGTGTAGAAGCTAGAGATTTAATCGATTTAGCAGTTCTGAGGTTACAATCTCCGATACCAAAATCATCAATTGATAAAGCTGAAAAGGCTTACGAGGTTATACGACCTTTAAAAAAAGCAATACAAAGATTTCAGGAAAGACCAGATTACAGAGAAAAATGTTTTTTAGGTTTACAAATTAATGAATCTCAGATACCCAAAATTATTGATGGTATTGATTTACTTTCCATAGATTTAGATTTATCTCCTACTCCAAGGGTTTTTCGAGAGCAACCCGATATATTTGGTGATTAAAATAATAGCTATATTTGAGACGATTGTAAGTTTACCGCGCTAATAGTGGTTTTTTGTTTTCAAAGTTGTTGAATAGTTATTTTTATAATTCTACAACTCGCTGCTATAGCGGGTTTTTTATGTATAGACATTTTTCTATACTAAATTGGAAAAATCTAGTTAAAATAAATCCTTGACACATCCTAACTAGTTACGTTATTATAAAACCAGTTAAGCAAACAACGTAACCAGACATGACACCGCAAGAATACTTCGACCGCATCAAAGACCTACACAACCCTGATGAAATCAAGACCGTATGCGACACGCTGACCACACATCTTTTTAATGAAACTGATAAACCTAAAACCCGCGTCAACAAACTCACCCCATATAACAAGCTAATTACCGCGATTCCCCACGATGCCTTAACAGAAGGTGAAAACGCATATATTCAAACTCGCTCAGATGGTAGCTACTGGAAACGTCACCTACACTTCAAATTTACAGGCATCGCTGACACCAATTTCAACGGTAAAGACGGCATCAATAATAAGACAGTGGTACTAGACCGCCTAGAAAATCAGCAAGAAATACCAGTAAATGACTATCTGGAAACCACTGTTAAATTGCTCCAAAGTAACGACCCTCACGAATTAGCAATTGGTTTGATAGCTGCCAGCGGTAGACGACCGATTGAAATTCTTGCCCGTGGTAGCTTCACCCTAGAAACAGAATTACCTACTTACCTCAAGCCTGGTTACTTTGTTCAGTTCAAAGGACAAGCGAAAAAGCGAGAGTATGACCTAGCAGAAGATGAGCGAACAGAATACCGTATTGGCTTGCTAGTTCCTGCTATCTCTTTCTTAGAAGCTTTTGACCGCTTTCGATCCACGCCTGAGTCTAAAGAACTTTTAGAGTTTGTAAAAACTGAAAACGCTAAGGGAACAAACCCCGAACAAATAAACGCGAGTATTGACGACCGTAGAGGCAATAGCTTGAGGCGGGTAGTTCAGCGCAACTTTACCTCACTACCCAAACGCCAAAAGGACACCGAGCTAAACCCGAAAGCACTCAGAGCGGTGTATGTCAATCTGATAACCGAGCGCGATTGTCCTAAAAATATTAACCGTCTCCTGTGGGCTAGCCGTGCGATAGGTCACTTTGTAGACTCTGCTAAAGTATCCGACCGCGATTTAATGCACTTGGTAACAACGCTAGGGTACAGCGATTATTACATTGATAGCGAAATACCTTACACAGAAGAAATTATTTTTACACCTATTGAACCCCAGGAAACTATGACCATTAAAACGATAGAACCTAAGGAAACTGTGACCACAAAAACCATTGAAAAAACGGAAGAAACTAACATGAAAAAAGAACGTAAATCAGTAAGCGTAGATGCAGAAGCTTTTACTAGAATCAAAGAGTTACAAGCTGAATGGGGTTTAGAAAATCAACAATCTGTCATTAATAAATTGTTGCAAATGTTAGACAAACAACCAGAACCAAAAACCCAAAAACCTGAGAGAAATTTACAGGACTTTGACTCTGAATCATTAAAAAAGTTACGTGGTGAGGATGCTGTAAACGAGAAAATACGCCGTGCTTTTGAAGCTGTTACCGCCTATAACGATTCAGCTACAGAAAGTAGATGGGCTATCAATAATCAGGCATTGAGACAGCTTTCGGGGTGCAATGGTAACGCGGTAACTGATTGGATGAAAGAACACCAAACTAGTATTGATGACCACAATCGAAAATACAATTTGGGACAATACAGTAATAGAGGAAAAGGTGATATCACTGAAGTGATTACCTGGTAAAAACTTAATTTTCAAAGAACCGTATTACCATTTTGAAAGACGGTTTTTACATGGGACTATCATTAAATAATCGTTGATAGATATCTTCATCTGGAAAGTCTGTGTTAGGGTACAATTCCTGCCACAGATTTTTTTGATTTTCAATTTTGATTTTATGCACCAATTCTCTGGAATCGTTCACCCCTATTAAATCTTCTACGGTGCGAACACTTGATAATAATTGAGCTTGTTTACTCAATCTGTTTGCTGTTGTATCGGCTGGTGTTTCTTGCAAATTTTGTAAATTAGATTGTAGGCATATTGTGAAAATCATCTGGATAGCTTGCAAGCGATATTTTACAGAGTTTGTATTATCTTCAGATATTTCTATGAGTATCTGAATCGCTTTATCAGCAAATAAAGCAGCATCTACAATTCCCTTTCTAAATGTTAATTTAATCGCTGTTGTTAGCGTATATTGGAACTGTTCATCATTAAAATATCGCTCGATTGTACGAACACTTACACCTATTTCTTTCGCGACAAAATTAATATCTTTGCCAGAAACCAATAAGCAAATTATCCGAGCGTATCTGAGAGAATTTACGGTTTTATTTTTCCATTCTCTAAATTTTGAATCATCGCCAATATCTTTTTTATCCATGTCGAATTAATTTTGTTTTGAAAGGTTGTGAATATTAAATAAAGACTGTTGATGTCTTGATTAGTCGAATAAAATTTAACGGTCAAAATCCCTTTACCTTTTGAGTTTGTCGTTTTTGAAACTGTCGATTTTAACACGATAAAAAAGGCAACAATTCTAATATTACGACAGATGACGACGCGATAACTCAATTTGACCCCACGAATAACTTGACTATCTAGTGAAAATGATGTAATAAAATTCTCCCCACAATCCGAAATACCCTGTAGAAAGACTTACGAATGCCAGCCACGTAGGAAAATCAGACACTCACATACCCCACGCCCCCCACTACCCCGTCACCCCGCGACCGCACCCCGAAAGTTTGGGGTTTTTTCATGGCTACTCATACCAACTATGTTAGTAATTAATTCTACGCAGTAATGAGGGTTGTAGCTATTCGTTGATTTTGCGGTGTCTGTTAGCGTTTTTTAAGCGTGGTAATAGCTTAGTGATGTGTTTGTACGTTTATTCGGTGTAGACGATTTTAGACTAGTCTGAGAGCGTGGTACTTAGAAAACTACAAATTATTACAGACTCCGTACAAACGTAGTACACTAATAGGAATTACTCCCAATAAGTTTTTACGTATCTGTGTAAGCCTGCTAACGTGATAAATTACTACGTATAATCACATAAAAAACGCTGGAATCGATTGCTGTATATGGCGTATAGCTGTTGAAAATCACACTGGTAGCAGGTTCCTAAAAATTTTTGCGTATGACTTTAATGTGCCAGCTACACACCATACAGGGTATACGTTACAGCCGTTTGTTTTATTTTTTTACTTTTTCGATTTTGTGCCATTTTTTGAGCGATGGCACATTTTTGCCCTATTAGGGGCAGGGCTGTTTCATTCCACAAGGGCAAGAAGTTTGTCAATATCATTAGAGATAAATCTTTGAGCAGTTGTGATGGAAGCATGACCATTTCGGCGGAGTATATTGAGTGCGATCGTTCGCATCAC
>NZ_ALWD01000160.1 GCF_000582685.1 [Scytonema hofmanni] UTEX 2349 | reverse complement strand
ATAAGCAAAGAAGATTTAAAGTGATAAACTTGTAACAAGATTGCAGACATTAAATATTTATATCTGCAATACTTGTTACACCTTTCCAGATTTAGTTAAGAGGCTTTGAATATATGCATGACATTTTAAGGAATTTATTTTTCTCATTGCGTTGTCCTTCTTGTAATTCTTTAGAAGTGAATTATGAAGCTAATGATAATTTACAGGCTATTAGTTTTAAATGTAGTGATTGTGATTGGGAGATTTTGACTAATTATGAAACAGCACGGAAATCAGGTTTTGAACCAACTGGAGGTCACTTTGATACGACAGTTACACTTTTGAATGAAGAAGGTGAAGTTACTAGTGAATTTAGAACTAAATTTTAGTTTTGGTTAGGAAGATAAATGAAGAAATAAAGTGATACGATTAAATTAATTAAATATGCCCCCTGAGTTAAGAACTGGACATTCTTAACTCAGCAGGACTTCACCAAGTTAATCACCTAACATTGGAGCGTAACTATCATGGCACAAAATGAAACTGACATCAAGCGACTTATCCTCGAAGCAATGGATACAAACAGTCGTTTGCAAAAAACTAGAATATTGTTAGATATTGCAATGGAGCAATTAGCGTTTAAAGATAATCCCAAAACTTTAGAACGTATTGAAGTTTTACTTGATGAGTATGTAAGTTCTTGCAACTGTTGTCTTGAGGATTTGGAATATACTTTAAAAAAATTAAGAAGTGTTTCATTTGCAGCTATTAAGTCTTGCACATGTAAAGTAAAATAGCTTTATTCTCTTTCAATACCTGCATTATTCACTGATAATGCAGGTCTTTATCTAGTATTTTAGCCATACTATAAGGACACTAAAGTGCCTTTATACAATGGTTATAGTATGACAATAACCCAACAATAATATGGTTACACTTGTCTTATTCTTTAACTATATTTGGTTGGAAATTGCTTGAACTTTGTTTATAAAAACTTAGTGGAGCATTTTAGTTTGGTAATAGTTGAACCATCCATCGGTTATGTTGCAACTATAAAAATAACCAGTTTTTTAAACTTAGGTAATCTTAAAACTGGCTTCTAGCAAGGATTTTGAGTGAATTTTTTTTCGTTGCATTGCACTGCAAACACCGCAGCAAGTACGCTGACCCTCAATTTCTTGAAGATAATCACTAAGTTTTTTAGAGCCACGTCTGCCACACAAACTTTCCCAATGAGTTGCAGACCTGCTGTAGTTTTCAACCAAGTGGATCACATTGTTGCTGTTGGTGATAGGCTTCCAAAGGATTTCCATTTTTCTTGAGCGATCGCGCGTAACTTCCACCCCTGATTTTAAGATATTGGAAGTTGGAAGTTTGGAAGTTAAATTTGCAGCATCTATGTAGTGCAAGTCTTTTAACTACTTCTAAGTTTTTAATTTTACTTCCACCGTGAAAGTTGCACGATAAATTTGTAAGTTTTGAATAAGTGATGGTTTTAGGCGATTTTGTCCCCACGGAAACCTAATAGGTTTCCAGCGAATTTCCCCATTATTATTTAAGGGTGTTTTTGAAAGGATTAAACCAGCGGCAAGTTAACTTCCCGAAAAAATATTAGCGTGGTTTAAATTCTGAAGCCTTTTAGTGAGTTTAAAAGCTGGTTGCATTGACTCTGTAGCTCATAGAGAGTTTGGTACAACTGCATTTATCATCAACCATTCTTCCCCCTTCCCCCCTGTGTCAATCCCTCTGTGTAATTTGGGTTCTCCTGTCAACCCCTTGCCGCTTGCGGTCGCCGGTACTCCGGCGAGGGTTTACAGGAGGTTCCAAATTACGTAATGTCTCATTCAGGGGGGAAGGGGGAAACACTAAGCAGGATGATCTAGAAAAATACCCAATAGTGGATCTACAAATGGTTTCTTGTGATTGTAATAAGCCAGAAACCTTGTAGAATAAGACTTGTAGATTAAACGCGCCCTTGCAAGTGCTGTCAACACTTGCAAAGACGACTTCCCCAACTAACGCACTAACCGAAAGTGGAGCAATTATTTATGTTACCTCTCAGCAGCTGCTTTTATAGCTTGGTAGGCTTCAATCCCTTCTGTAGCCTACTGTTGCAAAGATATTTTTACCTTTTAGCCCTGGCGTGACGTTACTTGCGATAAGTATTTTAGCGTGTTAATAAACGCCTGTTCTTTATTTCTGCCTCCGGTAGATGTTGGGAATGTTCTAGTAACACCCCAACATCTGTGTCAAATTTGTCAGTTTTGGTCAGGCTCAAACATAAGGTGCAAATCTGACATTTTTCACGAATTTTAAGTATTTATGCTTACTGTGTAGCACTGTTACCCCTTCAGAGGACTTATGAGCAACATTGGAGTATTCTGTTTTTTAGTAAATTTTGAGGGCAAGGAGGTTCTAGCTCGTGATTGATACCCTCAAACTCGGTATTCCCCTCACCCAAAGTCAGCATAACAAACTTGAAAAGCTTCTAGAGAAAGATGAAAACTGGCAATGGGTGAAGTTTCAGCCTTCTTCTGGTGAATTAAAACTTGTGCGCTGCCGGGGATTAGCTTTTATGGATCAGCACAGTTTTCATAGAGATATACGCTGGGATGTTTCCCCAACTTATATTCCAGAAGAAACATTTTTAACTTTGGAACTTTCGGTTCCTAAATTTTGGTATGGACATAATATTCATTTGCTTTATGATTTCGCTGAGGCGCTCGCACAACTGAAGAAAATTTTGGATAAACAGTTGCATTGTCGTTTTTCAGATGCAATGACTTGGAAAGTTTTACGAGTTGATTGTTGCTATGCTTGGCGATGCCCTTCCCAAAAAATAGCCCAACAGATTCTTGATTCTTTGAAACGTTTACACTTTCCAAGGAAGAAACCAATAATTTATCCAGAGTCAATATTGTTTGCTGGAGCTACTTACAGCGTTAAGTTCTACTTAAAATATCCAGAATTTCTCCAACATGATCGAAAGATACTTTTAAAAGATAAAGCTTCTTTAGAATGGATTAATTATCTAGAGGAATTATCCAAAGGAGTTTTAAGATATGAGGCGACATTAAGGAGACAGTACCTTAAAACGAAGAACATAAATACTGTATTTGATTTAACAAATGCTTCTATTAAGCTTGAGTGGTCACAAGAGTTTATTGAATTAAATGACCATATAACCGAAGATAATCCTGAAGCTCTTTCTGCATGTATGATGATAATTATAGGTTATACCAATAGACAAAAGTATAATTTAAGTATAGAGGAAATTCATCAAAGGATTTTAGATAATAATCCTCATCCTTTGAACGATGGTGATGTTTATTATGCACCTCCTCAAACATTAATTATTGAGCCTGGAGATGAATTAGTTCATAAGGGGGGTGGCTTTACAATAAGAAAAGTTGACAACCCAACTTCAATTCTTCAATACTTTCTGAAAAGGTTTTTAGGAGAAAATAGAGGTATGCAAGAAGCTGATGAAGTTAAGTTGAAGCTTTATCAAAAATATAAACGTGATAAAGCTCATAGATTATATGCTACTTGGTTAGCTGTTCAGAGAGATGGTTCTCAAGGACTTAAAGAAGACATTGGTGATCGGTCTTTTTATAGGATAAAAGCAGATTTAAAAGCAGCAGGGTGTAGTTTTGTAGAACCACCAAAAGTTACAACTTTGGATGATAAGTTTATAAAGTCATTTACCTTAGACGTTCCCTCTAATTATGCAACCAACCAAGTAGACGATTTTAGAGACAGCAGCAATGTTATCAATATATTGCCTCATTTAATTGAACAGTCTGTAAGACAGCAGCGCAAAGAAAAATAACCTGTAACAGGTATTGACATTAAACCTGTAACTAGTTTAAAGTATGAGAGTACTAAACCAGTTACAGGTTTTTATATGACTAAGCCTCTAGGTGGCAGAGGGAAAAAAGCACCTTATGAAACAGCAGTAATTAGGGTACCGCTTCCACTGGTTCCCAAGGTAGAAAAGTTGATTGATGATTATAGAAACTTAACAATAAAAGGAGAAGAATCAGAATCAGATAAATATCCCAAACTTCCAGCAGCATCGACACTAACAACTTACCAAAAGGCATTAGAAGAAGCAAAGAAAATTCTCACTGCAAATATCAAGTCTAAAAAGTCAACTGCTGACTGCATAGCAAAGTTGTTACAGGTTTTATATGGAGGCACAATAAGCAAAGAAGATTTAAAGTGATAAACTTGTAACAAGATTGCAGACATTAAATATTTATATCTGCAATACTTGTTACACCTTTCCAGATTTAGTTAAGAGGCTTTGAATATATGCATGACATTTTAAGGAATTTATTTTTCTCATTGCGTTGTCCTTCTTGTAATTCTTTAGAAGTGAATTATGAAGCTAATGATAATTTACAGGCTATTAGTTTTAAATGTAGTGATTGTGATTGGGAGATTTTGACTAATTATGAAACAGCACGGAAATCAGGTTTTGAACCAACTGGAGGTCACTTTGATACGACAGTTACACTTTTGAATGAAGAAGGTGAAGTTACTAGTGAATTTAGAACTAAATTTTAGTTTTGGTTAGGAAGATAAATGAAGAAATAAAGTGATACGATTAAATTAATTAAATATGCCCCCTGAGTTAAGAACTGGACATTCTTAACTCAGCAGGACTTCACCAAGTTAATCACCTAACATTGGAGCGTAACTATCATGGCACAAAATGAAACTGACATCAAGCGACTTATCCTCGAAGCAATGGATACAAACAGTCGTTTGCAAAAAACTAGAATATTGTTAGATATTGCAATGGAGCAATTAGCGTTTAAAGATAATCCCAAAACTTTAGAACGTATTGAAGTTTTACTTGATGAGTATGTAAGTTCTTGCAACTGTTGTCTTGAGGATTTGGAATATACTTTAAAAAAATTAAGAAGTGTTTCATTTGCAGCTATTAAGTCTT
>NZ_ALWD01000159.1 GCF_000582685.1 [Scytonema hofmanni] UTEX 2349 | reverse complement strand
GGGTGAAGTTTATATTGGTGGTGTAGGAGTAGGTAGGGGTTACTTAAACCGTCCCGACTTGACAGCCGAAAAATTTATACCCAATCCTTTTAGTAAAGAAGCAGCACGTCTGTATAAAACAGGAGATTTAGCACGGTATTTGCCGAATGGAGAGATAGAGTATATTGGTCGTATTGATAACCAAGTTAAGTTACGTGGTTTTCGGATTGAACTGGGAGAAATAGAAACACTCATCAGCCAATACCCAGCAGTGCGAGAAACTGTAGTTATAGTCAGCGAAGATTTGCTAAATTCTCAGCGAATAATCGCTTATGTAGTCCCCCAAAAAGAGCAAACACTAACAATTTCTGAACTACGTAGCTTTTTAGAGTCAAAGTTGCCAAACTACATGGTGCCAGCAGCTTTTGTCACATTGGAGGCATTACCGCTCACGCCTAATGGTAAACTTGATCGCAAAGCGCTGCCTGCACCGGAATTAACACAGATATCATTATCAAATATTAACCCTCCTTCCACACCAATAGAGAATTTATTAGTGGCTATTTGGGCGGAAGTACTTGGTATAGACAAAGTAGGTATTGATAATAATTTCTTTGAATTGGGAGGACATTCCTTAATTGCCACTCGTGTGATTTCCCAAATTCGGCAAGTATTTCAGGTAGAACTTCCTTTACGTTATTTATTTGAAAAACCAACAATAGCAGGGCTAGCAAAAGAAATTGAAAAAGCAATTAAGGTAGACTCAGGAGTTGAAGCGACGAATATTGAGCGGATTGCGCGATCGCCAGAATTACCCCTATCATTTGCTCAACAACGATTATGGTTCCTAGCTCAATTAGAACCAGACAGCCCATTCTACAATATTCCTGCTGCTGTTCGCCTACAAGGACAATTGAATGTAGAAGCATTACAACAAAGTTTTAATGAAATTATCAGCCGCCATGAAGCGTTGAGAACCAATTTTCAAACAAGAGAAGGGCAAGCAGTAGCTGTCATCTCGAAAGAAAAGCCCCTAACGTTGTCAATATTCGATATTAGCGAACTACCTACAAATCAACAAGAAGCCGAAATTAAACAACAGGCTGCACAAGAAGCACAACAACCCTTTGACATCAGCAGCGACCATCTACTGAGAGTAAAACTATTACGTCTTGGTGAACAAGAACACATAATACTACTGACAATGCACCATATCGTCTCTGACGGTTGGTCAATCGGGGTACTAGTGCAAGAGTTGGCAAAACTTTATCAAGCCTTCTCTAATGGGCAACCTTCTCTGCAAGACGCTACGCGAACACCTTTAGCCGAACTACCAATACAGTATGTAGACTTCGCGGTTTGGCAACGACAATGGCTGCAAGGAGAAATACTTGAAACTCAAATATCTTATTGGCTTAAGCATTTAGAGAACGCACCAAAAGTATTAGAGTTACCCACAGACCACCCAAGACCGACGATTCAGACTTTCCGAGGTGCGAACTACTCATTTAATTTATCTCCGGAATTATCAGCAGCCCTAAATAAATTAAGCCAGCAACAGGGAAGTACTTTATTTATGACCCTGTTAGCAGGTTTTCAAACACTGCTATGGCGTTATACTGGTAGCGAAGATATTGTGATCGGTTCGCCCATCGCTAACCGTAACCGAAGAGAGATAGAAGGGTTAATTGGATTTTTTGTCAATACTGTGGTGTTGAGAACTAACTTGGCAGGAAATCCCAGGTTTGAAGAGCTACTAAAACGGGTGCGGGAAGTAGCACTAGGAGCTTATGCACATCAGGATTTGCCCTTTGAGTTGTTAATTGAGCAACTGCAACCACAGCGAGACTTAAGTCATACGCCACTATTTCAAGTGATGTTTGTGCTTCAGAATGCACCAATATCTGTTTTAGAGTTGCCTGGTTTGACTTTAACTCCTTTGGAAAGCGATAGTAATACTGCCAAGTTTGATTTAATTTTATATGTGACAGAAACAGAGTCAGGGTTAGTCGGAAGTTTTGAATACAATACTGATTTATTTGAGAGAAATACGATCTGTCGGATGGTAGGTCATTTACAAACGTTGCTTGAAGAAATTGTTGCTAATCCCCAGCAGCGTTTATCGGAGTTACCATTATTAACGAAATCTGAGCAGCATCAATTGCTGCGGGAGTGGAATAATACAGAAGTTGAATATTCTCAACAGCTATGTATCCATCAGTTGTTTGAAGCGCAGGTAGAAAAAACGCCTGATGCGATCGCAGTAGTATTTGAATCGGAACAGCTAACCTATGGAGAACTGAACGCAAAAGCTAACCAATTGGCGCATTACCTACGCACTTTGGGAGTAAAACCAGAGGTATTGGTGGGGATTTGTGTAGAGCGATCGCTCTCTATGGTCATCGGGTTATTAGCCATCCTCAAAGCAGGTGGTGCATATGTACCCCTAGACCCCAGCTATCCCTTTGAACGCTTGGCTTATATGTTAGAAGACTCCCAACCAGATGTGTTGTTAACACAAAAATATCTGGTAGAAAGTCTACCAACTCACTTTGCTCAATTAATTTGCATCGATAGCGACTGGGAACTAATCCCCGATGAAAACATAGAAAATCCGGTATCCCAGATTACAGTAGATAACCTTGCTTACGTTATCTACACCTCCGGTTCTACAGGTAAACCCAAGGGTGCAATGAATACCCATCGTGGTATCTGCAATCGCTTATTGTGGATGCAAGATGCTTACCAATTAAGCCCAGCAGATACTGTTTTACAGAAGACACCCTTCAGTTTCGACGTGTCAGTTTGGGAATTTTTCTGGACGTTGATGACAGGTGCGCGTTTAGTAATAGCCCAACCAGAAGGGCATCGAGATCCCAACTATCTAGTCAAGTTGATTTTAGAGAAGCAAATTACGACTTTACATTTTGTCCCATCAATGCTGCAAGTATTTTTAGAAGCAGAAGGATTAGAAAAATGTCAGTCTCTAGTGCGGGTAATGGCAAGTGGTGAGGCATTACCAGCCCAACTGCAACAACGCTTCTTTGAGCGACTTGATG
>NZ_ALWD01000158.1 GCF_000582685.1 [Scytonema hofmanni] UTEX 2349 | reverse complement strand
GCAACGTTAAATCTTGCATTGTTTGTTGCATTTTACTTGCTAGCTGGATGCCTAAGTCAGAGAGTGAGGGGTGTTGGAGAGATCGCGCGGGGTTGAAATTCTGTTTGCCCGTTTATGCGTCTAGAATTTGAAGCTTTATGGAACTGTTCACCAGCGCTGGTTTTAGCGTGTTTATTACCAGTGACAAGTTAACTTCCCGAAAACGGAATAGCGTGTTTTAAAAATATTTTCAGTTTTTGGTAAACACTAGGAAAAAAGTATGGTGAAAGATAACGTCAAATACCAACGAAACCTATTAGGTTTCCGGACAGCCGTCTACGCGATATAACGTTCATTTTTTGTGCCCTTTCTGTGAATTCTTATAAATATCATTACAGTACTTACAGCACTTATTATCACCATAAAACGTCTCAGTACATTCTGCTATCGTCACTAAAAATTTTCTACCGCATAAAGTTTGTAGATATTTGGTTTGTGAACTGCTAACTTCCAAAACGTGTAGTACCCCGTTAGGATTTATTCTTTGTCCTAAAGTTTCCATAATTGGTATATCGCTTGAAACTATTGCATCTATTGATGATACGCGATTAACTCACGCTAGGGTTGTAACCGTTATTCGTTCCCGGACAACTATACTAGTCCAGCAAAAATTTAGTGAAATTTGTAAAACCAGAAAATAACTAATACGCGCTAAATCACGGTACAATCGGTACAAAGTTAATATGCCCCCCAGCAGCAAGATTTCGACCTCTCACTGCTGGCAGGTCTTCCACAGTTGATTCCGCAACCGAGGCAAAATCATCATGACACATCGTGACGCTAAAAGTCATTTATTGGACTTACAGGATTCAATAAATCGCATCAAAGAAGATTCTCGCTTAATCAAGTTAGCCAGTAAAGAAGACGGATGTACACCCGATAACTTTGCTAACATCCATCTTTTGCTAGAGATTTATCAGTCACATTTAGAGTGTGAAATTGAAAATTTAGATTATGGTTTGTCTGTAGTTACTAGATATGTGCATTCAGAGAAAGTGGATGTTGATGTAGTGGAATAGCATCAATAAAAAAGCCATAGCCTTAGTGCATCAACATTCTAAGGCTATGGCTGTGCTTTAATTGACGTTTCAAAAACCAAATACATTATATTACAAAACACACAATAAAAACAATTTTATTGCAACTATAGAAATCGTTTTTGAGTATTTTTGGAAAATATGTAACATCGCAATAAGTGTATCTAGTCAATTTGATATAGCGCTAGTACAATGAAAATGAACCTTAACGCGATGAACGTAATGCTAAAAACCAATTTGAAATCAAGGTGCTTTAAGACGTGTTCAAGAACGTTGCAAAAGATTATATATATCCAGATGAAACCATTTATAACGTAACTGGTTTAAACCTTTATTTACCTGTTGAAGTTGATACCGAGTTTACACATCCAACTTACAACCTAAACCACGTCAATAGTAAAGATAGAGATATCTGTCAAAATTTAACCGTGCAATGCCGCTCAATAACCAGAGAAGTTGGCATAATTTATGCACATCCAGAAATATCTATTAATAAACCACGGCATCCAAAATTTAAACATGGATTTGTTGTTGTAGATTATTTGGAAAGTTACGGACACCAGGTGCAACTTTATCGGTTAGCAACTTGGAATAGCACCGCAAATATCCCGTGGCTACAAATCGACATGTACAGTTACTTTGCAGTTGCCGAACTTATGCGCGTTTTTCAAGGTGCGTATCGTGATGACGTAATGTCATTAATTGTTAATCCCTGTGAATACGGCATACATCAAGGCAGGCGATTAAGGACTTACACCAAAGCAGGAAACCAACTTTTTAATTATGTACAGATGCCGTGGGAATTAGTTATTGACGGCATACCGTACAGAATTAGACTTTGCATTTACGACACATGCGCCGTGCATGGTGTTGCAAGTTATGCAAAGTTTTGCGCTAACTCGAATGTGACTTTAGAGTATAAAGATATCTTCAGTGACAGAGATAAAGGTATGATGGATCTCATGTACCTTAAGCGTCCTGATGATTTCGATAATTATGCGCTAGGGGACTTATACAATCATAATGCTTTGTTGGGTAATATGGAAAACTTCTATAAGATTTATCAGTCTTTGGGACTTAGTAAATATCACACCCCACCGCGTTTAACGATTGGTGCAACCGAGTCAAGGATGATAGAAGCTGCTATCAAAAACTTATTTGGTTGTGAGTCAGATGATAGAAGTGCTATTAAAGCATTTTGTAAATATGCTTGTGCTGACTGGTTAAAAAGGAAGACAACAACGACAGCGTGGTTAAATGTCAAAGTTGATGGTGGGAGATGTCGCAATAATCGACCGATAGACACTACTGTTAAAGGTGTAATTGCTGACTTAGACATCTCTAGCGCTTATGGTGAAGGTTTACGAGTTCAAATATATCCTTTAGGCGTACCCGTCTTAATAGACTATCCCATCGCTAGCAAGAATAATAAATATCAAACACTTAGGCAATTCCTTAAAAAGTATAGTCACGAATTAGTCCCTGGATTATGGCAAGCGCGAGTCTCATGTAAGGATAATTTACCTTTGACTTATGCACAAGATTATTTAACATCTTGGTTTCCACCAAAAGATATTTCAACTATGCCTACCGATAGTGCATTTGCTGAGACGGATGATTGGTGGGATGTAGATAATGTTGGTGAAGTTAGAATCTTAAATAATGAAGTGCATCACGCTATTATCACACATGATTTTATTCAATGGTTAGACAATGTAGCTAGTGTACGACAGCGTAAAGAATTTCTAGATAGCTTAATAATTGAAACCGCTATTTACTACCCTGCTAGTGAACGTGTTGAGACTCCTAACGCTTTGATAGAAGCACATGCACGGCATAAAGGTAATAATGTAACCTATGCTGAGTCGCACAAAGGAAAGACTCGTAAAATCGCTGTTGAGGAAGAATGTCACCGTTGGTATGGGGTGAAATTGGGTGAATTGTTAGTAGATAAATTGCTACTAGAGCGTAAAAAGTATCCTAAAAAGACGGCACTTAATGAACTATATAAGTTATGCATAAATACCTTATATGGTGATATGGTTTCACCCTTCTTTGAAGTTGGAAATGTGGTAGTAGGGAACAATATCACTGCCAGAGTACGGGGTTTAGCGTGGTGTATGGAGAAGGGTTTACATGGTTGGCAAAGCATAACAGATGGTTGTGCTTTTGATATGAATAAGGTGCTTTATCCTAGAGATGGTAGGCGTATTCATGGCGAAAACACTGTTAATCTCTACACCAACGATGTGAGATATGCTATTGGTTTTAATCCCATTAATGAAACAGGAGATTTATCTGTAACAGATAATAAAACATTAGTATTAGGAAGTAACGATATAGAAGATGTGCAAGAGTTACCCGACGGATCTAAAGTTGTTTCAGATGATAAAGAACCCATATTACTTATCTGTGAAGATGATTGCTTACGTTCCTTTTCAGCCACAGATTCTCTAAACTGGGTTAACAACGCGACAATGGCACACTTGCGAAACTTGTTTTCTGGATTAGATGTTTTGCACCAAGAAACACAAGACGTTTACGGTAATAATCGCTTAGGACAATTTGAATTTGAAGCAAAGGGATTGTACGACACTGCCACATTTCACGGCACGGCTAACTATAGTCTAAGTTTCCAAGGTAAAACCAAAGTGGCGATGCGTAGCTACTCTAAACGCGGTCATAAAATAATAACTGGAAATGAGGAACTTATAGTTAATGAAGATGGTACGAAACCATCTGAGGAATTTCTCCTAGCGCTAACAAATCCATCGTCTATAGTTAGAGGACGTGTATTTTTGCGGGAACATATATTGAAAGTAGGAGACTTTCGGCGTAACTACCTAACCTGGAAAGACACTCACGTTTATCCTGGTTGTACCGTCGAAGTTGCGGGGTTGTTGCACGAATTTTCACTTTCACAATTCACCTTTCAAACTCAGAAACAATATCTTGGTTGGCGTAAAGAATATGAAAAACTTTTACGCAGTTGCGGTCAAAGTTACGAGATGTTTTTCTTAAATAAAGACGGTACTCTTAATTATCAAAAGATGATTGAGACGATCGATGGCTACATTCGATCTGGAAAAAACAACTTCTTTGATGGACTTGACAAACGCCAAGCTAATGTGTATAGGAATTACATTAAGCATGAGGCTAGTGAGTGTTTGGCTAAAGTTCAAGAGCAACTTAGCACTAGGTACAGTGGCGATCGCTTGGAAGTGACGCGAGAACTTAACGACGACTTCAATGATGCTGAAAACCTGGACTGGACGGACTATTGACCGGATATGATTTATCTGTTACAGTTAATTAAACTAATTGTACAGGTAAATGGATTCTTCAGATAAGCTTGCTAAAGACGGCACACGACGCGGGAGACCTACGGGCATTCCTAGAGAAGGTAAATATGGAACTGGGGTTAAAACCAAACTTGTGCGTGTGCCTGAGACCGTCGCCGACAACATCAAAGATATTTTGGAAACCTTTGAGCAAATAAAAGTTTTGGTCGATACCTGGGAAGAAAAGATAGAGGAAACAGCCGGCAAGACTAAAACCGGGAAACCATCGCCACGTTACGAACGTGCGGTTGAACTTTTGGGTGAACTCAGAAATTATTTAGGGGAATAACTGGGTTATAAACCGACCATTCCACAACAATTAACTAGTTACAGTCCGACTACACACAGAGTACAGGGAGACTATAGCCATAGCATAGCCATACTTTACTAGTTTAGACAATGGCTATGCCCAAACTATAGAAGGACTGCAACCCAACAACACCACAACTATATAAAAATTGGTTGTAAAAACCTTATTGACATATTTTCTCAGACTTATTGACAAAAAGAATCATTCTTGTTTGTAGCAAACACCCCCATTTTTCAAAAACACCCCGACTTTGCGACATTTTTCAACTTAAAAAACCCTTATTTTGCAATACTTCCAGGCGACGCTTTGATGCAAAGCCGCTTATACTGGGGAAAGGGTACGCATCATCCCCATCTAAAAACGCCATTTTTGTACGAACAAATCGTATAACATAGTACTACAAAACACTACACTAAGAATGTTATCATCTTTCCATAAATGTGTATTTATGGATTTATGACAAGGAAGATGAATTCCGCATCGCTCGAAAATTTAAAGTTGGGAGCGACCCATAGGGATAAAGGTAAAATTCGCACTAACGTAACTATCCTCCCAGAAACTAAGGCTTGGTTGGAACGTGGCGGTAACGTTAGCGGTCGGATTGATGAGATGGTAGGGAAGATTCTCAGAGGTGAGCTAGTTGGTTGTAGCAAGTTAGAAGATGCACACAGAGAAATCGCAAGCTTAAAAGCACTTTTAGAAGCTGGTAGATCGCGTGTCGGGAATGACCCGACAACCCCGACAGCTTAACCCGACAAATACACCCGACAAAATTGTAAACACCACTACTCAGCTGTAATTTGCTACTTTATTTTTCTTGTAATCGCGTAACTTACACCCTTATTTTACAGGTATAGGAAGTTGTAAGTTTAAAAATAAAAAACGTTGCAAGTATACAGCGCAAGGTTTACAGCTACTTACATAATTTTCAAAACACTTACAGCTGTAAGTTTTCTAAAAGTGGATGCAACAATTGTTGCAACGTTAAATCTTGCATTGTTTGTTGCATTTTACTTGCTAGCTGGATGCCTAAGTCAGAGAGTGAGGGGTGTTGGAGAGATCGCGCGGGGTTGAAATTCTGTTTGCCCGTTTATGCGTCTAGAATTTGAAGCTTTATGGAACTGTTCACCAGCGCTGGTTTTAGCGTGTTTATTACCAGTGACAAGTTAACTTCCCGAAAACGGAATAGCGTGTTTTAAAAATATTTCAGTTTTTGGTAAACACTAGGAAAAAAGTATGGTGAAAGATAACGTCAAATACCAACGAAACCTATTAGGTTTCCGGACAGCCGTCTACGCGATATAACGTTCATTTTTTGTGCCCTTTCTGTGAATTCTTATAAATATCATTACAGTACTTACAGCACTTATTATCACCATAAAACGTCTCAGTACATTCTGCTATCGTCACTAAAAATTTTCTACCGCATAAAGTTTGTAGATATTTGGTTTGTGAACTGCTAACTTCCAAAACGTGTA
>NZ_ALWD01000001.1 GCF_000582685.1 [Scytonema hofmanni] UTEX 2349 | reverse complement strand
CAATCTGGGTGGTCATAACAGTTAAAAAAACGACCGTTTATTTGACCTTATAGTTGCAATTAATTCTGGTTCAAATTTTAATATATTTTTGTAAAGTTGAAGCAGTTTTTAAGTAAACTCCCAAACTCCTGTTTGACAGGACTTTGGNTTAGTTGCAAATAATCCTGGTTGAAACCGATGATTGCAGGTTGGTTGCAGTTAATCCTGGCTCAGTTGCAATTAATCCTGGTTGAAGTGTAATTATAGTTGCAAATAATCCTGGTTTGGAAATGCGTTGATTGCAGGTTTGAGTGATTAGTATTGCAGGTTATTACAACTAGTGGTGAAACAATTGCCATTATACCACTCGACCCAAACAAACCAGCCCAAGGTCAAGGGTTGACACCAGACGAGGTGAAGGAATTTTTACAATTCAATGAGAAATTGAAAAAATTGTCACAGCAGAAGCAGCAAGAGTCCAAGCAACAACCAAAACCCCAACAGCAACCAAGTCGTCAAAAGCCGCAACAACGGAATCGTTCCGACTCTGGTTTTGAATTGTAAAGCCATCTCAAAGGAGTCGCGCAAGCTATCGCTTGAAGAAGCGCATATAATAATGCAGAAGTATCGCGCAGCATCTTCATCTACCGGCGATCGCTCCGTGAGAATTGACCACCTCAAGCCACTGAACTACCTGGAGTTGGAATGTCAGCAGATGCAGCAGATTAGCGATCGCATTCATCGGAAAGTCACAATTAGTGAGCAAGAGAATAATCAACAAAGAATTAGGCTAGATGAATTGGCACAGAGTTTACCTCAAGAGGCTTTTAGCGAAATTCAACTAAACTTAGAGAAACCCAGAACAGTGTGGGTAGCAACAATAGTTGTAGAGATATCACGTCTAGAGGGTAAGCGAAGTATAGCTATCGTTATGAATGCTGCTACTTTCTCTGGTGCCACTGATATCGACTACTTTATTACCAATGTTTCTGCATCTGTTGTCACTCCAAAATGGATAGTCAACACCTATTCTCAACGAAATTGGGTGGAAGTTTTCTATCGAGAAGCAATCATGCTTTCTAGGATTAAAAGAATATCAAGTCCGAGATCAAACCAGTCTCATACGACATTTTATCCTGGTGTTTTGTGCCTATACTTTTATTCTTTGGCATCAGCTGACTGGTGGTTTGAGACGTAGGTGGGCAACTAAACCTTTGAACACCTTCGCTGAGGCTTTAGAAGCCTTTAGGGCTGCTATTTCTTTTCGTTTTTTTGAATGGCTCACCATAAATCGTGACGTATTTGCCGCTCATAAAGCCGAAACTGGCTTTATTTGGGCTTGATTTTTGTCTAAGTCCCACTATCGAACTTGAAAGGAGGTCAGCATGAACACCAAAGAAAGAATCTGGTGTTGCGCCGAGCCAAATCTTCCCAGTCCCCAGTTCAATGCATGAGCACAAAGTTTTGTAACAATTGTGGCTGGTTTGTGTAAAAGTTGCAATCAATCCATGAGATATATATGAATTCGCAACTTGGTGCGTTCTGATTCGAGGTCTTTTATGACTAATGATTGGAGAAAACAACTAGATGCACAACTTAAAGAATTAGCGATCGCAGCCCAACAATACACACACCTAACCAAGGAAAAGCGGATAGCTCTAACACGTCTGATAAATGCTATTTGGCAGTCAGGTAAGCTTGTTCGTCCTTATAAAGGCCAATTTCAACTACTTTACGAAGATATCTATGATGAGGCAGTACAAAATTTATTTTTCTATCTTTGTCAAGATAACAATATTAATAAATATGACCCAGAACGCGGCGAAGTAATGACTTGGGTAAATATGTTATTAACTAAACGTTTTTTCCCAGAAGCTATCCCCAAAGTTATCGGCAAAGAAAATGAAATAAATCTGGAAAACTCTCACTGGGAAAATATACCCTCATCTCAACCCATATCTTTATTTGAACAAGTAAGAGAATGTATAGAATCAGATCCAGAGTTAATTTTTTGCAAAGAACACATCAAAGGTCATCCAGAGGCAAATTTTCAAGCCATAGCTCAAAGAAGATGTTCTGGCATTTCTTGGAAAGATATTTCAGCAGAATGGGGTATTGGAATCACATCTTTACACAATTTTTACCAACGTTGTTTGAAAAAATTTGCCAATAAATTTCAAGAATATTTGTATATTTAATATTATCTAATTAGCTAGGAAAAATATGAGCAAAATCATAGAAGTTTTAACATTTTCAGCCCCTATACCTGTGGATGGAAGGCATCGAGCAGAAGAGTTACGCATACAACAAGCCACGCAAGCAAAAGGGGAACAAGTTTATCTCAATACTTTGGCTGTATCTTTTGTAAACTATTATCTATGTTGCATGGGATTTGAAACAGACTTGAATAAAAGTGACAGTTGGAATGTCATCCAACAGACACTTATGGATGTCGCTGATTTGTCGCTTAAAAACTTAGGCTTGTTAGAATGTCGCCCAGTATTGTCAGATACACAATTTGTTTATGTGCCGCCGGAAGTACAGTCAAATCGAATTGGCTATGTAGCTGTGCAGATTGGCAAATCATTTAGAGAAGCGAAGTTGCTGGGATTTGTCAAGCAGGTAGAAACTGATTTGTTACCCATTAACCAATTGCAACCTTTAGATGAACTATTGGAGTATTTAGAAGAACTTTCTCAAATCCAACTTGCTGATAATTCGCTGACCTGTAATCAGAATTTAGTTAATTTGAAGCAATGGTTAGAGAATATTTTTGAATCTGGTTGGCAAGAAGTTGAGACTCTTTTAGACACTCAATGTATCAATCCAGCTTGGAGTTTGAGAAGTGCTAATGGCACTTTTATTAGTAGGGGCAAGCTGATTGATTTACGAAAAGTTTTGAGCGATGCCTACGGCGGGCTACGCCAACGCGCAGTGGTTTTAGTCGTTACCCTACCACCAGAAAACGAGCAAGAAATGGACGTTATCGTAGAAGTACATCCAACAAATGGGCAACATTATCTACCCCCAAATCTCCATCTAATGATACTAGATTTTGAGGGCGCATCTGTGATGGAAGCTCAAACTAGAAGCAGCAATAAGAATATTCAATTGGAATTTAGTTGTGAAATGGGAGAACGTTTCAGCGTTAAACTAGCTCTGGGAGATATCAGCATTACAGAAAATTTTGTCATTTGTTAATCACAACAGCAGGGGTACTGCCAATGAGAAAATTAGTTGTGCTGAAGCTAGATGGTGATTTGCACTTAGGCGTGCAGGTAACGCTGGAAATTGGAGAAGAAGGCAAACGTCCCACTACAGAAATTACTGGCAAGCTGCCTTCAAATCTAGATATGGCAACAGCAATTGACCAGTGGCAGTCCATCTATCGCAGTTTGTGGAAATTTACCCGCATCAAAGCAAAAAAAATTATTTACGATGGTTCTATCTCCCAGCGACGTAAGGAGTATGACACAAAAGCTAGTGAGGTGCAGGAGCATTTGAATAACTGGTTGCTGTCAGAATCTTTTCGTCCCGTGCGGGAAAAATGGCTCAAACATCTGATGCCAGATGAAGAAGTGCGGGTGTTGATTCGCACTCATTGTTTGCAACTCAAGAAACTTCCCTGGCATTTGTGGGATTTGATAGATAGAGATTACCTCAAAGCTGAAGTTGTTCTTAGTATTCCAGAATCAGAAAGAGTAACATCTGTATTGCGGACATCTACCCGGAGAAATAAAATTAGAATTTTGGCAATTTTAGGCCATAGTGACGGTATTGATGTGGAGCAAGATCGGCAGTTACTAGAAAAATTACCTAATGCCGCTACAACTTTTTTAGTAGAACCTCAATATTCAGACATCAACGATAAATTGTGGAAACAACCTTGGAATATTTTATTTTTTGCAGGTCATACCAAAAGCGAAGGTGATACTGGTTGCATCTATATTAATAAGACAGATAAATTAACAATTGATGCACTCAGACATGACCTGAGAAATGCTGTTGCCAACGGTTTACAATTAGCGATTTTTAACTCTTGTGATGGATTAGGATTAGCGCGAGAACTACAAGATTTACAAATTCCGCAAATTATTGTCATGCGAGAACCAGTGCCAGACTTCGTAGCTCAAAAATTTTTAAAGCATTTTCTGGAGGTTTTTTCATCAGGACAATCTATATATACTGCGGTTCGCACTGCCAGACAAAGGCTTAAAGGAATAGAAAAAGAATATCCGGGTGCAAGTTGGTTACCAGTGATTAATGAACATCATGCGGTAGTGCCGATGACTTGGCAGTTGCACCGAAAAATGTTTGCTCTCAAGAGTGGAATGGCAATATTGCTGACAAGCTTGTTGGTAACAAGTTTGGTTTTGGGAGTGCGGTATTGGGGTTATCTGCAAACGTCAGAATTACAGGCTTTTGACCATTTTATGCAATTGCGATCGCAATTTGTCACCGAAAAACCTGACGAACGGATTTTAATTATCACTATTGATGAAGCGGATATCCAGTACCAACTTAATAAAGGAATGCAAATGCGATGGTCATTATCTGACCAAGCTCTTGCCCAACTATTAGATAAATTAAATAAGTATCAACCAAGAACTATCGGTTTAGATATTTATCGTGATGGGATTCTAGACCCGAAATATCAAAATTTAGCTACTCGTTTTCAGGAAGATAATCGGCTATTTTTTGTCTGCAAAGTTGCGACTATTTATGATGATGGTGATACCGATGGAATTCCCCCACCTGATGGAGTTTCCACAGAACGTTTGAGTTTTAGTGATTTTGTTGCAGACGAAGAAGATATTGCTCGTCGCCAACTTTTACATTTAACTCCTCCCTCAAAATCTCTGTGTACTACAGAATACGCTTTTAGTCTACAACTAGCACTTCATTATTTAGATAAAGAAGGCAAAACATCAAGTGTTACGAAAGAAGGTTATTTGCAGATTGGTAACGTTGTGTTTGAGCAACTAAACGAACACACTAGCGGTTATCAAAAAGTGGATGCATCTGGTTATCAAATATTGTTAAATTATCGTTCTCTCTCCTCTGTGGAAAAAATTGCCGAGCAAATTAGTTTGAGAGATGTGTTAGATGAAAAAATCCCATTAGAATCAGTTCAATTACTCAAAGACCGCATTGTTCTTATTGGTCTTTCTGCCCCCACCAATACAAACGATTTTTGGAAAACACCTTTTAGTTCTAATGCAAAACCGAAGCAAAAGCAAATACCAGGAGTCTTCGTACAAGCACAAATGCTAAGTCAAATCTTAAGTGCAGTTTTAGACAACAGACCTTTATTGTGGTGGTGGTCTGGATGGATGGAGGCACTTTGGATATGGGGATGGTCATTAATAGGAGGTATTACAGCATGGTATTATTCAAAACCGCTGCACCTGGGATTGGCGGTGATAGTAACACTTTTAATATTATTTGGGTTATGTTTTGGCATTTTTACATTAGCTGGATGGGTGCCACTTATTCCTCCAATATTAGCATTATTAGCTACTCAAGTAATGTTAATTTCATCGTTTAAACGTTTTCATCTTAATAAGAGAAGATCATTAAATTTTGGTCATGATTAGAAAAAAAATAATTCCAAGTGTTTGTGTAATTCCTCTAGTATTCATTAGTTTGATGAGATACTCACAATCAGTGCAGGCACAACTTCCTAATTCAATTCAAAACACTGTTAAAAATTCGCACTTCCAATCTTTTCGCCAACCGAAATTGCCCAGAAATGGCGCACCGACAGGTCGGCGCAGAGCAGGGGCTGGGCGTAATCCTGAGTGTCCTAACTCTCTGACACGTCTGACTGCTTTAGTCCCTGGCGATGCAGAGAAATCATTTTTAGCATCAACAGTTGCAGAGAATCCAACATTTTGGTTTTATGTTCCCCAATTGCCACAAACCACGCGTTATGGAGAATTCGTGTTACAAGTGCTAGATGGTAAAGATGTACAAAATGTTTATCGAACACCTCTTACTCTTTCTGGAAAATCTGGTATTGTTAGCATTACTTTGCCATTGCGATCGCAATATTCATTAAAAGCAGATAAAAAATATCACTGGTATTTTCATATTTATTGTGGCGATCCGCAAAAAACATCTGACAATTTTTATGTAGATGGGTTTGTGCAAAAACAAGTGTTGACAGAGGCTCTTAATAATCAATTGAAGACGGCAAAATCAAGGGAGTACATTGTTTATAGTGCCAATGATATTTGGTATGATGCTCTAACTAATTTAGGTCAACTGCGCCGCGCTAATCCGCAGGATGCAACTATTAATAAAGATTGGGTTGACTTATTAAATGTAGTTGGCTTGCAAGACCTTGCCAAAGAGCCAATTATACAGCATTACAACTTGGAAAAATAAAACTAATCACACGGTGAAGTTACTGATTTATTGGAGGTGCTATGTTAGGAATAACTCAAGGTTGGCAATGCTGGTGTAGTAGTTTGGTGGTATGTGGGGTATTAATTGCTTCTTCGCAAGAATATGTTTTTGCTCAAATTACCCCAGATAACACCTTGCCTAATAATTCCAGCGTCACAAGAGAGGGTAATATCTTCAATATTACTGAAGGAACGCAAGCAGGAAGTAATTTGTTTCACAGCTTTGGCGAGTTTTCTGTGCCTAATGGTAGTGCTGCTTCTTTTAATAATGCTGTAGATATTCAAAATATCATTGGTCGGGTTACGGGTGGGTCAGTTTCTAATATTGATGGGTTAATTCGCGCTAATGGTACAGCTAATTTGTTTCTAATAAATCCCAACGGGATTATTTTTGGGCAAGGTGCGAGGCTGAATATTGGTGGTTCGTTTGTAGGGACTACAGCTAATGCTATTGGATTTGGCGATCGCAGTTTTTTTAGTGCTTCAAATCCAGAAAGTTCTTCATCCCTGCTAACGGTCAATCCTTCAGCTTTACTGTTTAATCAAATCAAAACCGCATCTATCGAAAATAACTCAGTTGCTCCCTCCGGTTTAAATCCATCTTCTGAATTTATAGCAAGAGGTTTGCGCGTACTAGATGGCAAAAGCTTGCTGTTGGTAGGCAGTGATATCAATATCGATGGTGGAGGATTGTTTGCTTTTGGTGGGCGAGTTGAATTAGGTGGGTTATCAGGCGCGGGAACAGTTGGGTTAAATAGCAATGGTAATAATCTGAGCTTGAGTTTTCCAGATAGTGTAGAAAGAAGTAATGTTTTCCTTCGCAATGGCGCTCTGGTAAGAGTTACTGCTGATGATGGCGGAAGTATCGCGGTTAATGCTCGGAATTTAGAGATGACAGGAGCAAGTTCCCTGGTTTTAGGGATAGAAAGTGGGCTAGGTTCTGATAATAGTAAGGCGGGAAATATTGAGGTTAATGCAACTGGAGCAATTAGTCTTGATAATGTGAGTCAAATTGCTAATCAGGTGCGACGAGAAGCAAACGGACAGGGAGGTGATGTCAATATCAGTGCTAGCACGTTACAAGTGAAGGGAGGATCACAGGTGAGTACTGGTACTTTTGGTGCGGGTAAGGGTGGAAATTTAACCATTGATGTCCAGGATGTGCAAGTGATTGGTGGAAGTGCCGAACAGTTTCCCAGTGGCTTGTTTGCTTCCGCAGAGCCAAACTCAGGAGATGCAGGAGATTTAACAATTAAAACTAATACTTTGCTAGTACGAGATGGAGCACTGGTGGTAACTAGTACTTTTGGTGCGGGTAAGGGTGGAAATTTAACCATTGATGCTCAAGATGTGCAACTGATTGGTAGAAGTGCTGATAATCGATTTGGCAGTGGCTTAAGCACTTCCGCACAGGCAAATTCAACAGGGGATGCGGGTGATTTGACGATTAAAACTCATACCTTGCTATTGCGAGATGGGGCAGAGGTGAATGCTAATACATCTGGTGCGGGTAAGGGGGGAAATTTAACAGTCGATGCCCAAAATATACAATTTATTGGTAGAAGCACTGATAATCGGTTTGGCAGTAGATTGAGTGCTTCCGCAAACCGAAACTCAACAGGGGATGCGGGTGTTGTGACAATTAAAACTCATACCTTGCTATTGCGAGATGGGGCACAGGTAAGTGCTATTACATCTAGTAAAAGTAAGGGCGGAAATTTAACAGTCGATGCCCAAAATGTGGAATTAATTGGGACAGGTGCTGATAGCCGACTTCCCAGTGGCTTAAGTACTTCCGCACAGCCAAACTCAACAGGGGATGCGGGTGACTTGACGATTAAAACTCATACCTTGCTATTGCGAGATGGGGCACAGGTGAGTGCTAGTACATTTGGTGCGGGCAAGGGAGGGAATTTAACAGTAGATGCCCAAAATATACAAATTATTGGTAGAAGCGCTGATAATCGGTTTGGCAGTAGATTGAGTGCTTCCGCGGAGCGGAACTCAACAAACGATGCGGGTGATTTGACAATTAAAACTCATACTTTGCTAGTACGAGATGGGGCACAGGTGAGCACTGGGACATTTGGTGCAGGCAATGCAGGAAATTTGACCGTTGATGCCCAAGATATACAAGTGATTGGTGGAAGCGTTGATAGCCGGGTTATTAGTGGCTTATTCGCAGACGCAGAGCCAAGCTCAACAGGGAATGCGGGTGACTTGACGATTAAAACTCATACCTTGCTACTACGAGATGGTGCACAGGTGGGTGCTGGTACATCTAGTAAAGGCAAGGGAGGAAATTTGACCGTTGATGCCGAAGATGTGCAACTGATTGGTAGAAGCACAAATGGTGAATTTGCCAGTAGTTTGTATGCTTTCGCACAGCCAAATTCAACAGGCGATGCGGGTGATTTGACTATTAAAACTAATACCTTATTAGTGCGAGATGGAGCTGCAATAACCGTGCAGAGTTTGGGAACAGGAACCGCAGGCAACATGACATTAAATGCTCGCTCTATTCGTTTAAACAACAACGCCTTACTTAGCGGTAACACACAAAGCGCTAGAGTTAACCCAAATAGGGAGCAAGCGACAATTAACATTAACTCAGAAAATTTGATCATGAGCCGTAATAGCAACATCTTCACCAACGCCAGGGGCGAAAACGTCATCGGCGGCAATATCAACATTGACACCGATTTTCTCATTGGTTTTGAAAATAGCGATATCAGCGCCAATTCTGCTAACTTCCGTGGCGGGAATGTGCGAATCAATGCCCAAGGTATCTTTGGCATACAGTTCCGAGATGTGGCATCTGATAGCACAAGTGACATTACCGCCACAGGAGCAAGTTCCGATCTCAGTGGTTCTGTGGAACTAATTACACCTGAAATTGACCCTAACAGTGGCTTAGTTGAATTGCCAACAATATCAGTTGATACTGAAGTAGCCCAAGGCTGCTATAGTCCTAATTACGCTCAAAGCAAGTTTGCGATCGCCGGACGCGGTGGTTTACCAACTAACCCTAAAGATATTCTCACTCCTGATGCAACCCAAATAGATTGGGTGTCTCTGAAACCCAACAATAACAACCGTTCCCTACCACCTGTTACCACGAAACCAACTATCTCCACTCCCAAACGTATTGTTGAAGCCACAGGTGTAACGCTAAACGCCAAAGGGCAAATAGTCCTGACTGCTAATTCATCCACCGCTAGTCCTCACACTTCCAGACAGAACCCAATTCAATGTCATGGTAGCTAAAGTTAATCATATTTTTGTAGCGTCCTGCATCCTTATGTTGTTCAGCAGCCTGACGACTACATCCAGCAGGGCGCAAACAGTAGATGGCGTACAACTACCCCAAAACAATTCTCCCTCGCTTCCCCAACTCCCGCCGCCGCAGGATGTCCAACCACCTTCACCCAGAACACCACCAACACCACCAACACCACCACCGCAACTTCCGCCTCCAACCGAACTACTCAAACCTGAGCAACCACTGACACCAGATGAACCACTCCCCGAAACATCACAAATCTTCACTGTTAAGCAGTTTGAAGTCATTGGCAGTACAGTATTCAGCCGAGAAAAATTAAATCAGGTACTTGCTGAGTTTATCAACAAGCCCATAACATTTGCACAATTATTAGAAGCTCGTTCCAAAATTACCGAACTTTATATTAATGCCGGATACGTTACTTCTGGAGCTTATATTCCTGAACAAATTCTCACTACCGGTGTTGTCCAAATTCAGGTAATAGAAGGTAAATTAGAGGATATCCAGATAACTGGTACTAGGCGACTTAACCCAAATTATATCCGTAGCCGTATAGCTTTGGGCGCATCCACTCCTTTGAATCAAAAACGCCTACTAGAGTCCCTGCAACTATTGCAACTCAATCCTTTAATTCAAAACTTGTCTGCTGAACTGTCTGCTGGCTCACGTACTGGTGCTAATTTACTGGCTATCAAGGTAACAGAGGCAGATTCATTCAATGTACAAACAGTGTTTGACAACGGTCGTTCCCCCAGTGTTGGTAGTTTCCGACGGCAATTGCAAATAAACGAAGCCAATTTATTAGGGCTTGGAGATAGTATATCGTTAGCGTACAGCAATACTGACGGCAGTAACAGTATAGATGCCAGCTACAGCTTACCCCTCAATCCTCGCAATGGTACTCTCACCTTCAGCTATGGAACTACATCAGCTAATATCATTGAACGTTCCTTCAAGGAATTAGGTATTGCATCAGCTTCCCAATATTACGAACTTACATTCCGCCAGCCACTAGTGCAAACTCCTAACCAAGAGTTCGCTCTGGGAATAACCGCTTCTCGCAGAGAAACTGATATTTCTTCGTCTTTGCTAGAAGATAATGATGTTCCTCTTTCTCTACTTTCACCGGGGGCTGACGAAGAAGGACGCACCAGAGTATCTGCATTGCGATTTTTTCAGGAATGGACTTCTCGCAATAGCCAAGAAATAATTGCCGCTCGTTCTCAATTTAGTTTGGGAATTGGTGCATTCAATGCCACAATCAATAATAACGCCCCTGATAGCCGCTTTTTCGCTTGGCGAGGACAGGCGCAATGGGTACGCCTCTTAGCTCCTGATGCTTTACTATTAATTCGTGGCGATGTGCAACTGTCTTCCAAAAGGCTTTTAGCTTCAGAACAATTTGGTTTAGGTGGTATAAATAGTGTGCGGGGGTATCGTCAAGATTTCCTGTTGACAGATAATGGCGCTCTTGCTTCTGTTGAATTGCGACTGCCAATTGTGCGTGTACCACAATGGAATGGAGTTCTGCAAGTTACTCCATTTGTTGATGTTGGCACTGCTTGGAATAATTCGTCAAGTAGAGATGAAAGTAATACTAACACCCTAGCTTCTGTTGGTTTGGGTTTGCGTTGGTCACAGGGTAATAACTTTACTGCTGGTGTTGAGTGGGGTATTCCTTTAGTTTCTGTTGATACTCAAGGCAATACATGGCAAGAAAATGGTTTGTATTTTTTTGTACAATATAATCCGTTTTAATTTCACGCAGAGAGTTTTACAAGGTCTTTATGATAATTAATTAGAAGGAATAGATATCAAAAACAAGTAGGATTTAAGAATTTATATGAGATTTTTAAGGCATTTTTTACTAGCATTCTTGACTGCATTTCTCTCCATATCTTTCCCGTATTTTTTGGAATCATCTAATTATTTAACGGCAGCTTTTGCAAAATCTAAAATCGTATTGTCTCCTGATTTAGCAACATCTGCTGTTAACCCCAGCCAGATTTATAGCCTAGTGCAGCAAAGTCAAGCACTTTATGAAGCGGGACAGTTTGTGGAAGGGGTACAACTTCTAAAAAAAGCAGCAGCTGAATTTAAAGCTAATAATGATGCGTTGAACGAAGCTATAGCTTTGAGCAATCTTTCTTTAGCCTACCAACAACTAGGACAATGGCAAGAAGCAACTGAAGCGATTCGCAATGCGATAGCTTCGCTTAACGCACAAAGTATTAAACTATTACAAACTTTCAAAGATTCTAATTCTTCCCAAGCTCAATCGCAAATCTTTGCCCAAGCTTTAGATGTGCAAGGAAGTCTGGAGTTAGCACGGGGGCAAACTGAAGCCGCTTTGGGTACTTGGCAAGAAGCAGCTAAAATTTATCAACAATTAGATGATACATCGGCACTGATTCGCAATCGGATTAATCAAGCCCAAGCAATGCAAGCTTTGGGAAATTATCTGCAAGCACATAAAACATTAATATCAGTACAAGGAATTCTCCAAAAACAAGCAGATTCTTCTCTGAAAGCCACAGGATTGCAGAGCTTAGGGAATGTGCTACGAGGTTTGGGTTATTTAAACGATTCGCAGAAAATTTTAGCAGAAAGTTATGCTGTTGGTAAGAAAGTAGGAGATGCGATCGCTCAAAGTAATGCTTTACTAAGTTTAGGTAACACAGCCCGCGCTCAAGCATCCCCTCAAGTTAGTTTAGGTAACTCAAACAGCGCCGATAATTACACTAAAACAGCAATCCAATATTATCAACAGGCCGTGCAAATTGCATCTGCAACACCTACTGTGCGCCTCCAATCTCAACTAAATCTATTAAGACTCTTGGTAGAGCAAAAGGAATTTAGCACAGCAAAAGCATTATTATCCCAAATTCAGTCTCAGATAAACAATTTGCCTCCAAGTCGGACGGCTGTTAATTACCGGATTAACTTTGCCCAAAGTCTGAGCAAAATGATCCAGAACGAAGTTCAGCCAAAAGATATTGCTCAAATGCTAGCGCAAGCTGTAGGAATTGCTAAGAGTTTAAAAGATGAACGAAGCGAATCTTATGCAATTGGTACTCTTGGCGAACTGTACGAACAAAGCGGACAATTATCTGATGCCAAAGGACTTACGCAGCAAGCCTTGGTGAAAGCTGAGTCTATTGATGCTCAAGACATTGCTTATCAATGGCATTGGCAGATGGGACGGATACTTCAAAAGCAATCTAATATCCCAGCAGCAACAGCAGCTTATAATCGAGCTTATAACGCCCTTAAATCCCTTCGTAACGATTTAGTTGCAATTAATCCTGACGTACAATTTTCTTTCCGCGAGAGCATAGAACCACTGTATCGACAGTACGTTGATTTACTGTTGCAATTGGAGGAAAATACAAATCAAAAGTCAGATAAACTCCTTCAAGCCCGCGAGGTAATTGAATCTCTCCAATTAGCAGAATTAGATAACTTTTTTCGTTCGCCTTGTTTACTACCAAGAGTTGGACTTGATAAATTAGTTGAAAAAGAAAAATCCACAGCGGTTATCTATCCAATTATTTTAGATAACCGACTAGAAATTATTACTAGATTGCCAGGGCGAGATACAATTTACCACAATACTACTAAAATATCTAAAAATGTATTAGAAAACACTGTAGAACAATTACAAAAAGATTTACCGATTGCTAGCCGAGAGCCTGATGTTAAGCAGTATTCACAACAGTTATATGATTGGTTAATTAGACCTATTGAAGCAAATTTAGCAACCCAAGAGATAAAAACTTTAGTGTTTGTACTAGATGGTGCGTTGCGGAATATCCCAATGGCTATTCTCTACGACAAACAACAGCAAAAATATCTAATAGAAAATTATGCTATTTCTTTGGCCCCTGGTTTGCAACTTGTCGATCCCAAACCTTTACAAAACGTGCAGCTAAATGTTTTAGTTGCTGGAGTTGAGCAAGAACGCTTAATTGAAGGTCAATCCTTTTCTGAACTCTCAAATGTGACACAGGAATTAAAACAAGTCCAGTCTGAAGTTAAAACAAGTAAAAAACTTTTAAATCAGGATTTCACTCAAACTAATCTGGAAAAGCAAATTCAATCTACTCCGTTTTCAGTGGTGCATCTAGCAACTCACGGGCAATTTAGTTCAGATGTTGAACAAACCTATATTATTACCTGGGACGCTCTACTGAAGGTTAGAGAATTAGATAATTTACTACGAACTAGGGGTGAAAGCCGACCAGAAACAATTGAATTACTCGTTCTTAGTGCTTGTAAAACTGCTACGGGAGACAAACGAGCTGCTTTGGGATTAGCAGGCGTGGCGGTGCGGGCGGGCGCACGCAGTACCCTAGCAACTTTGTGGACAATAGATGATGAATCTACTAGCGAGTTTATGGGTGAATTATACCGACAGTTGGATGCTGGGGTAACTAAAGCCCAAGCTTTGCAACGCGCCCAACTGGCAATTTTAGCTAAAGAAAATCGCCCATATTTTTGGGCACCTTATGTTCTTGTGGGCAATTGGTTGTAATTATACTGATATATGGGTCATAGGCAGTCAAAGTTTAATCATTTGCACTGACAAATGAGTTGTATTGAATCTCTCAAGTCAAGCAGATGATTATTTTATTATCTTTAGTGAAAAATGGGAAGAGAAAAACTATTGATGTTATTCAGTACGGGAAGTAGAGGTGGTGTTTGCTTGTAGCCAATCTTGAAAGAGGGATTTAAAGATTTGCTCTCGACTTTCACTGAATTCAGCAGGGAAGCGCTTCTCAATTCTGAGAATGTGATAACCCAGTTTTGTATGTATTGGCCCAATCACTTCGCCTTCTTTTGCTTGAGAAATAGCTTGTACAATCTCTGGCATTAATTCTGATAAAAAGCGAACGCCAACAAAGCCACCATTTTGTTTAGACTGTTTACCTTTGGAGTATTCTAATGCTTTAGCACAGAAAGATTCATTTGATTCTTGAATTGCATAAATTACTTTCTTCGCTTCTGTGAGGTCGCTGATTAGAATTTGAGATAGAGCAACACGTTGATAATGTTGACGATGACTCAAATAATGAGCATCAATAACATCTCCAAATAAATGTTCTTTTAACTTTTTTGTAAGTAATTCTAATTTGATACCCCTAGACCAATCTTCTACAGTAATTCGTTGTTGTTGCAGCCAAGCCAAGGTTTCAGAAATTCCTAGTAATTTATGTTCAAGTCGAAATGCATCTCCGGCTGTTTGCAATTCTTCATCAGTAACAGTTAAGTCAAGCTGTTGACACATACTTAAAACACATGCATTTCGTTCAGCTAAAACTGCATATTCAGCTATTTTGTGACAAGAGCGCAGGTAAGCAATCACATCTTCGTCGGTTGCTAAAGCAATTTCTGGCATAGACACTAATTCTATGTTTTCTAAAGTTTCTATCATGGTTTTGTTTTCCTATGAAATTTGATTTGGGTGAGATTGTTGCTGATTAGCTGCGATAAATTAGTTTTTCAGAGGGAATTTTAGGAACTGTCAATTTATTACGATGTAAATCGCCGTAAAGATTCATGTATTCAACTTCAGCAGTCGTTAACTTACCTTGCTGAACACCTGCGATCGCCGCATCAATTTCTTCGCGCTTAGTCAAACCTGTTAAGCAAACATCAACACAGTTCTGCGTTAAGGAGTATCGGTATAAGTCAGGAACGGTAGGTTGCCAGCATTTTTTAGGTAAGCCAACTGGAACATCCCAAAGTGCGCCTGAGTGAGAACCTGTCGATTTGAAGGTAACAATACCTGGTCGAGATGGGTCTTGCGCGTTCAATTGATTAAATATCTGACTCTGAGCAGACCGATGAGCAACATTGTGTCTGACCATAACTACATCCAATAGGTCGTTATGCAAGTACTGTTGTGCTAAATTAATATCGTGGAACGAAGCACCAATATAGCGGACGGCTCCCATTTTCTTGAGTCTTTCTGAAGCGCCAAACATTCTTTCAATGGTGCGCTGATAGACAGAATTAGTGCCTCTTAAATCAGGAGAAAGCTGCAAGCAATTCTGTAAAATTGACTGATCGTTGGAACCAATCCAGCCCCAAAACAACACGTCAATATAATCAATATTTAGTTCTACAAATTGATCTAATAAAGCGGCTAGTGCCATTTCTGGACTCTTGATATAAGTCACAGTTGCCAGTACTACTTTTTCCCGCACTGAGGAGCGACGGCTACACATCTGACGCAGTGCCCCAGACATGGAACTGTAAATATAATGGTGCAAATCGCTAGAGTAGAAAAAGTAATTAATCCCACGCTCGAAAGCGTAAAGTGTATCTTCACTTGAGATGCCACCACCACCACCCAAGCCGAGACAGCTAACTGTTAAATCAGTTCGTCCTAGTTTGCGGTAAAAGGGTAAGTCTGACTCTGGGAATTTATTTGTTACATGACTAACTTTGCTGACTGAGGCTACTTGAGGCGATGCGAGATCGGTTAGTTTCATTAGTCTAATGGAATGTATATGTCTTCAGAGTTGGCATTCAGATAAGAATGCTGCCAATCAATTCCTAAAAGGGAGAAGTGTTGATGGATAAATGCCATCCGATTCTGGGGAGATTCATCACCTGTAGCCCGTGCTTCTAGCAAGCCATTGGCAACAATTTGACAGCGATTCATCCCAAAACTTTCTACAGCAGCAAATTTACAATCTGGTTCTTCTGCTAAAGCAAGTCCAGGCGCAAGTAATTTTGTAAACAGGGGTACTTCTGTGCGGAAATGCAATTGATTTTCTGCATAAACACTTTTTAGCACTTGTCTGACTATTTCATAATTGCTTTTTTCAAAGTAGAGAACCCCTGAGTCATAGCGTCCGTAATCAGAAGGGTTGTATAGCACTTTAAAGGTGAAGGGAATTCTGATTTGGTTTAATTGCTGTGTCAGGCTTTCCATGACGACAACTGCACCTTCGGGTGTCAAGTTAAAGTAAACTCTGACTGTCTGAGGATGAGTGTCTGGGCCAGCATCGCTAACAGCCATGTAAAATCCATTTTGAACTAAATTTCGAGGCATTCGGATAGCTACTAAGTTGCCTACAGATGCAGATTGTTCGGCAGGTTGTAAATGGCGATCGCGCTCAATATGCAAAGTCAAACCGCCTTTGTTGACAGCGAGACTTTCATCACTTTCTTGGCGCAGCACACACCAACCTGGATCGAAGTAGCCTTCACCAAGATTACTTTTATGTAGGCGATCGTAAAACTCTACGTCTATTCCTAGAAAAGTATTGTTTTCTAGATTCTGATGAAGTACTAGATTATCTGAACTTGCATTTGCTGCTAGGGCAGTTTGCATAGAGCCATTGTAATAAATACCGTAGAGAAAACTTTGCAGTTGTAGACTCAGGTATTTATTTTGAAGCTCCAGAGGTATTTGTTGAAAACGAGTTACTATCTCAGCAGGGATTTCAAAGGGTTTGTAAGCTGGATGGCTAATACAGAAGTTAGGCTTTATTGCAACATTGTTGGCTATGTCTTGCAGAGAATCTAGCACAGAAGTTGATAGTGAACTTTGAGGATAATCTAGTAGTTGCATATTACAAATTCCGAATTACAAATTACGAATTAGCATGAGTTCAGATTCTGCTACGCCAAAAACAGTAGGGATGGATTGTTCTGGACGGCACAACAAAGTCTTAGCAACCTGAAGCATACAGATACCCGTATTACCAAAGGATTTTTGGTATTGGAGCATTGCTTGAATTTGCTGAATCAAGGCAAGACCAGAAAACTGCACAACTCGTCTCAAAAAATCAGGGCGGCGCTCTATAATTTCTGGAAAGTTATCAAAATAAGCTTTAGTAAGCGCTGCAATAGAAGGTTGGAGTAGATCAAGCGGTGTCATAGCTAGGCGTAAAGATTCTTCGACATCGATAGATTTACTCACAACCAAGCTGCTTAACCAGATTTGTAGATAGCTGGCGATGAGCGTTCCTAAATCAAATGCAGGGTCTCCCCAAGCGCCGCGCTCCCAATCAATTAATCGAATGATGCTGTTAGTGGATTGTTCTAGGCCTTCTTCCCAATTGTTATGTAAGAGGATATTGTTCAGCTTGAGGTCATTATGTGTTAAACAGCACGGTACAAATTCATTGATGAGTTGTGCGATCGCTTTTCCAAGGCTGTCATATCGCTGATAAAGAGCAAAGAATTTGAGTCCATCGGCGGGAACCTGACCAAAAATTTCAGGGCTAATCCGCTCCAGACCCTTTGTGAGAGATGAACTATGAGAAACATCGTCACGATTCTGAACTATAAAGTCCGGATAATTCTGATGATCTAAGGTTGCTCGATGGATGGTAGCCAAAGTTTTCCCAGTTTTAGTTGCAATCTCAATTGGAAAAATATTTTCTTTGGCATAAAAGTTGCTCAGATCGTCGTAAGTACTCAAGTAATTGAAGACGATGATCGAATTATCTGCGTCAAAATGGAGAACTTCTGAAACTAACGTACAAGTGTGAGCAAGCTCTTGAAATTGTTTTAAGAACTTATGAATTAGCCACTCATTCAAAAACTCACCAGCAGTTTTTCTATTATGATATAGACGCTCCTGCTTCACGAATAGTTTACGTCCATCTCGTAAGCTGATTAACAAATTAAAATTTTTGGCAGCTTTTAGTTCTGGTTGCTTGAAATCTTGCTCTTCCTGAGAACAGAGGTTCTGCATGATTAAATATCCAAAAACATTTTGAGAGTTTAACGAAAATTTCATAGCTTGGTACTCTTCCTAACTTTGATAAGCTCAAATACGTTTGCCCTAATTGTTCCACTGAGATTTTTATTTAATATCAGTTAGTTATACTTAGCTCTGAAAAATTTGCTCTATCCACACTCTAAAAAGGCAAAGTTTATTTTTTTTCTTATCCTATAAGTTGCTGTAATAAATTCTAAATTTCCTCCTGGAAAAGGTTTTTAAAGTCAGAATAATTAAAAATTGAAACCTTTTTCAGGAGGCTTTCATCTTATTTTTATCAGTCTACAGAAAGGATGTAAACCCATCTCTACGATCATGAAATTTCTTGAGTTCTTTAGATACAGCTACAGACCCAGCAAATATGCCAACTATGCCAGCTACAACAGCGACACCAACAGGGCTTCCACCCCCATGAATCCAATCAAACTCTTCTTTATTTATCTCATTGAGATAACTTTCTTCATCTGAAAGCAGATCAAGCCCAGAAACATTGAGATTGCTGATACGGATAGTTGTCATTGTGTCCTCCTTTGAGTATTTATGTTAATTCATTGATTCAATTTTTGGTTAGCTCTAATACTAAAGTTGTAGATGGCATTCAGGAGCTAGTAAACTGATTTTCACTGACTTCTTCGATAGCTGAAAGAAATCGCTGTTAGGCAAAAAATCATAGCTAATTTGATAACTACAAACTTAGTACTAGTTATTCAGGCATTATTCCAGCCAACAATGCCACCTAGGGCGGCAACACCAGCAGCAGCACCGGCAACGCACCATTTTGAAGATCGGACAGCATAGTAGCCTACAGTCCATACCAAGAATGGCAAACCACCGTAGAGGCCGTCAAATTCGCTGTCAACCAAATCTCTCATATAGCCTTCAGAATCAGAAAATAAATCGGAACCAGCAGGATGCAAATCAGAAATGTTGATAGTAGCCATTGCTTTACCTCTTGAATGAAATTGTTTGAAATTGAATTAGCTGTAAACTGCTTTGTTACAGGTTAGTTAGCTTCTCCTTGACCAGTAAAGAGGGTTACAGCAGCGATGGTTAGCACAACACTCACACGAACCGACCATATTATAGGAGTGGAACCACCGTAGGTAGCATCAAGTTCACCATCACCCAGCTCATTAATGTAGCTCTCAGAATCAGAAAACAGATCGGAACCAGTAGGATGCAAATCAGAAATGTTGATAGTAGCCATTGCTTTACCTCTTGAATGAGTTTTGAATTGGATTAGCTATATATCGCCTAATCACATTTCAATCTTCAGAGATTCAATCTATAATTTCAAGACTTAAAAACTTCTTCTTTATGCATAATTCCATGAGTTATGTTTTAATTATTCAAATATTTAATATTCAAAAATAAAAGTACTTTTATCTGAAAAATTACAGTGCAGTAGCGCGTTAATACTGCTAATCATCTAATTTCAAACTGAAGCTATGTTTTTTGTTGTAGATGGTGCTGTTTTTAGTTTGTCACACCACCAAAGCTTAGAAAGCCTGACTTCTGACTGTTCATCCGAATATTGTAAAGCTTTGTAACGAAATGTGGAATTCCCGGAGTTTTGATTCAGAGAAGTAACAGAGGTTCTCAGGAATTATCCAGATTAATTTTTATCTGGGCATTCCAAGTTATACCAGGAGGAATTGCTGTGGACAAGCAAGGTCTATACTTAACAACTTTCCAACACAAGCTTTTGCTCAAAAGTCTAGAAACAGATTTACGTCCAGAATATCGCCGTCGGATTGAAATCATATTGTTGGCAGATTCAGGTCAATCTCAGACTCAAATTTGTGAAGCGTTAGGATGCTCTCAGGAGACGGCACGGCACTGGATGACGATCGCCCAAACAGGTCAAGCTCACCATTGGAGCGATCGCCCGATGGGTCGTCCTAAGGCTGTGAATGAGCAATATCTGGCTCGTTTGCAAGAACTGGCAAGCCATAGTCCGCGTGAGTATGGCTATTCATTTGAACGCTGGACAGGGCAATGGTTAAGCAAGCATCTGACAAAAGAGATGGGGATGAAAGTTAGTGCTTGCCACATTAACCGCTTGCTTAAAGAAATGGGACTTTCGACTCGACAGACACGCAAAACTGCCGAGAACGAAACTGATAACACAAAGAATTCTCGGATTACTATTGGCAACTTGCTACCAAATCCAGAGCCGGATTTTCGCTGGTCATTGAATTTCGCTAAAACAAGCAACTAATTCTGCGGTTAAACCCCAACAAATCATGGTTCAGAACAAAACAGAATTTTCCACTCAACAGCTTGCCCAAACCTTGGGTCAGACTCTTACACAACAGGAATTTTCAGACTGCATCAAACAAATTGAAATTCTCCAACCAAGTGCAGGCAAACTGTTCTGGCAGACAGCAGACGCAAGCGTTGGCATTTATATAATTCTGGCAGGTAAAGTCAGATTGCTCGATCGCACCGATAATTTAATCGCTTCTGTGGGTACGGGAACATCATTCGGTGAACTAACGCTATTTCCAGAAGAACAATTTCAACCTTACGCTGCTAGGGCTTCGGTAAATCTCAAAGTTGGTTATATTCCCGGAAATTATTTGCGATCGCTCATCCGCAAGTATCCTTCTATTGGGCAGCATCTTCACCATCAAGCTGTACTTTGGGATTTACTGCTGTTGTTTCGCCAAAATGCGGCGCTGAATAATGCTGCTTACGAGGGTGTCATGCAAATCCAACCATTGCTAGAGCAGCACAATCTCCAAATTAACAAACTTCCATCTTCTTTACTCAAAGACCAGCAACTTTGGATACTGCGTCGCGGCGAACTACTGCACACATCAGGACTCAAACTCACTGCTGGCAATATTTACGCCTTGTCTCAGTTACCTCAAGTACGTGGTTGGCAGGTAACTCAAAGTTCGCAACTATACAGCCTCAGCCGTTCGCATTGGGGAACAGCACTGGAATATGTACCACAACTGGCTGAACTCGATGCTAACAACCACCCAGTTACAGCGTCTGAGCCTGTTATATTTCCCCAATTTACTGTTGAGCCAAAAAAACAGTCCCAGAAAAGAATTAATAAAGCCTACTTCCCTAACCCAACCGTAAAAATCAGTCATCTATGGCAACGGATAACTCGACGCTATCCTTTCTTTGAACAGCAAAGTGCATCTGATTGTGGTGCGGCTTGCTTAGTAATGGTTGGTCTTTACTGGGGTAAGCGTTTTAGCGTCAATCGCCTGCGGGACGTTGCCAACGTTGATCGTAATGGTTCATCGCTGCGAGGTTTAGCAGCCGCAGCAGAAAGCATCGGGTTTTCGACTCGACCTGTAAAAGCCAGTCTCGATAAACTAGCCCAGCAAAGCCTCCCGGCTATTGTGCATTGGGAAGGGCAACATTATATTGTTGTTTACGAAGCTAGAGGCGATCGCATTATCGTGGGAGATCCTGCTATTGGTCAGCGTACCCTGACTCATACAGAATTTACAGCAGGTTGGACTGGCTATACTTTATTACTTCAACCTACAGCCCTACTCAGAGAAACAAAAGAAGCTAGCACTGCTTTCTGGCAGTTTTTTGAATTAACTAAACCTCACTGGCTGGTGTTATTGGAAGTATTTATTGCTTCTATTCTCATTCAAATTTTTGGTCTGATTACACCACTATTTACGCAATTATTGTTAGACCGAGTAGTTGTGCAGCGTAGTGAACTGACATTAACGGCTGTAGGCATTGGCTTAGTCCTTTTTAGCCTTTTTAGAGTTGCCATAACTGGACTACGACAATACCTTTTAGACCACACAGCTAACCGAGTGGATCTAGCGTTGATTGTGGGTTTTATTAGCCATACCTTCCGTTTACCTCTGAAATATTTCGAGTCTCGCTACGTTGGCGATATTATTTCTCGCGTCCAGGAAAACCGCAAAATTCAACGTTTCTTAACTGGTGAAGCACTATCTATTTTTCTCGATTTACTAACAGTATTCGTCTATCTAGGATTGATGTTTTGGTATAGTTGGAAAATGGCATTATTTACCTTAGTGATTGTGCCACCATTTGTATTATTGGCGCTGATTGCTACACCTTTTTTACAACGTGTTTCCCGCGAGATTTTTGGCGCACATAATGAAGAAACTGGGTATTTGATTCAGTCTCTCACAGGCATCCGCACGATTAAGTCTATGGCTGTTGAGCAGACAGTACGCTGGCATTGGGAAGAACTTTTTGGCAAGTCAGTGAAAAAGACTTTTTCTGGGCAGGTAATTGGCAACACACTGCAAATATTTAGTTCTGGCATTGAAGCTGTAGTCACGGCAGTGTTATTGTGGTTTGGGGCGTGGCAAGTGATTCAAAACGAACTCACCATTGGACAACTGATTGCTTTTAATATGTTACTAGGTAACGTGATTAATCCCTTTCAAAGGCTGATTTTGCTGTGGAATGAGTTGCAAGAGATACTAATTGCTGTTGAGCGAATTAATGATGTGATTGATGCTGAACCAGAAGAAGATTTACAACACCAATCTCATCAATCTTTACCACCAATTCGCGGTAACATTCGGTTTGATAAAGTTACTTTTCGCTATCATTCAGAAAGTGATATAAACACCTTAGAAAATATCAGTTTTGAAGTCCAACCAGGAGAGACGATCGCACTTGTCGGACGCAGTGGTTCGGGAAAGACAACGATATCTAAGCTGATATTGGGGCTGTATCCGCCCACAGAAGGGAAGATTTTGATTGATGGCTATGATATCACCAGTTTGTCGCTGCGATCGCTCCGCCAGCAAATTGGTGTAGTTGACCAAGATACCTTTCTGTTTGGCAGTACAATTCGGGAAAATATTAGTTTAGGTCATCCTGAAGCCTCTTTAGAAGAAGTCATAGAAGCCGCTAAACAAGCAGGCGCACATCAATTTATTAAAGAACTACCGATGGGCTACGAAACCCTTATCGGTGAAGGAGGAGGAACGCTTTCGGGTGGACAAAGACAACGATTAGCGATCGCCCGCGCCCTTGTAGGAAATCCTCGACTACTGATTTTAGATGAAGCTACCAGTAGTCTTGATGCTGAATCTGAACGCATCATTCAAACTAATCTCAACACAATTCTTCAAGATAGAACAACAGTAGTAATTGCACATCGGCTTTCAACAGTACGCAATGCTGACAAAATTTTGGTACTAGATAAAGGCTTGTTGGTAGAAAGTGGTACGCACGAGCAATTAATGGTTAAACGCGGTCACTATTTCTACCTCAATCAACAACAACTGACAAAATAATTACTAATTCGTAATTGAAGGATATAAGTCCCTTGATTAGTCAATGGAGACATAAACGCTCATTAATAAGATAACTAACAATGACAAACGAATTTCCGACACAAGAGCAATTGAGTCAGAATGGTCACTATCCTAGTAGTCAACTGGACTTAAAACCTCAGTCAAAATCTTCTATATCTCTCAGTGAAGATTGGTCTTCTTTAACCAAAGAGTTAATTGATACATTGCCACGAATTTGGACACGCGGATTGCTATATTGGCTAGTAATATTTGCTGCGATCGTTTTACCTTGGGCGATGCTATCTAAAGTAGACGAAACAGGTAGTGCTAGAGGACGACTTGAACCTCAAGGCAGAACTGTAAGATTGGATGCACCTGTTACCGGAAAAGTTGTAGCCATCAAGGTTAAAGAAGGAGAAACTGTCAAAGCTGGACAAATTTTACTGGAGTTAGAGTCTGATTTAACTCGCACTGAACTACAACAAACTCAGTCTAAGCTAGAAGGTCAACAAAATCGCGTAAATCAGCTTCAGTTATTAAAAAATCAACTCACAATGTCTTTACGCACTCAACAATTACAAAATCAAGCTCAACAGTCTGAGCAACTTGCTCAACTTGACCAAATTCAGCAACGGCTGAATTCCAGTCAACAAGTATATATTTTAGAAAAAAATCGCCTGAAATTAGCTAATAATGAAAGACAACGTTATCGATATCTTTGGCAAAAAGGTGCTATTTCTAAAAGTAAATTAGAAGAAATAGAAGGCGCTATGTTTGAACGCCAGGGACTTCTAGAACAAGCTCAATCAGATATCCAACAAGCTACTACCGAAATTACCAAGCAACAAAGCACCAATCAACGTATCAGTCGTACAGGTGAACTAGCAGTTTTAGATAGTCAAAAGCAAATTAAAGAACTTCAATCTCAAGTTGTCGATGTACTATCAGAAATTAACCAAACCAAAAAACAAATTCAGTCTTTGCGATTTCAAGTACAACAGCAAACTCTTCGCACTCCCACTGATGGCACAATTTTTCAGTTATCTATAAATAATGCCGGAGCAGTTGTACAACCAGGACAAATGATTACTCAAATTGCACCTCAAGGAGTACCTTTGATATTTAGAGCCGAAATGCCCAGTCAAGAAAGTGGTTTTCTCCGGGTAGGAATGCCTGTAAAACTGAAATTTGATGCTTATCCTTTTCAAGATTATGGAGTAACTGAAGGCAAACTTCGCTGGATTTCGCCAGACTCTAAAGTTGTAGAGACTTCCCAAGGTAAGGTAGAAAACTTTGAACTAGAAATTGAATTGCCAAAAACTTATATCCAAACTAAAAATAAACGGATTTTATTAACACCAGGTCAAACTGCAACTGCTGAGGTAATTGTTCGGGAACGTCGCATTATTGACTTTGTATTAGATCCATTTAAGAAGTTGCAAAAAGGCGGTTTAGAACTTTAGAAAAAGTCGAGCAAAAATAAATTATTACTAAGGAGTTAATTTATGTCAAAATTTCTTGCTGTTTCCCAAGACGACATTATTAATGAAATCAAACTTTCCTGCCAAATCCCTACTATTGTCAAGAGTATTATCAGCCGTAAGATTATTATAGATGTAGCCCAAGAAACAGGTATAAAAGTTGAGACAAAAGAACTTCAAGAAGCCGCGGATAGCTTGCGGATGATGAACAAACTTGAGAATGCTGAAGTTACTTGGTCTTGGCTACAAAAACACGGTCTTTCTTTAGATGATTTTGAAGAGTTAGTTTATTATAATGTTCTCTCCTCAAAGTTAGCAGAACATTTATTCGCCGACAAAGTTGAACAGTTCTTTGTTGAAAATCAATTGGATTATGCTCAAATAGTCATGTATGAAGTTGTCTTCGATGATTTAGACTTGGCAATGGAAATGTTTTACGCAATTCAAGAGGGTGAGATTACTTTTCCTGAAGTTGCCCATCAATATATTCAGAATGATGAGATACGCCGATGTGGAGGATATAAGGGAATACTGAGCCGTATAAATTTGAAACCAGAAATATCAACAGCTGTATTTGCAGCAACTCCACCTCAGCTTCTTAAACCAATTGTTACCTCTAAGGGGGTACATTTTATTAATGTTGAGGAAATTATTATACCCCAATTAAATAAAACCTTACATTTAAAAATTATTTCTCATCTATTTTCCGAATGGCTGAACCAGCAATTTGAGAAAATTAAAATTGAAGTCGAGGATATCTGCTGAATTTAACTGGCGGCTCAACTGGTTATGGGTTTGTGATGAGTTAGTATCTCACGTCAACAGAAAGACAGAAATTGGAAGAATACTGTACAAAAACAGGAAGACCCGCTACTGATGTAATTCGGGAATTACTGCGTTATTTAAAAGTTGACAGTGTCCAAGTATGTAAAAATCTGCCATCTTCTGAAGTTTCAGAATTAGCTAGCCTTCAAAAATAAGTCTCTCCTCTGCTCCGTCGATTTGCCCTACGGTGTACACACGAGATTTATGAAACCCCTGTTGGATAAGGATCTTGACGAAAAAATAGGCTAAATTAAAAAACGCCGAAACCCTTGCTATGTAACAGTGCTGTAAATAACTTATTTTGACTCCTCTTTTCTCCGGCTTTGTGAGAAATCCGGGTTTAAGCGCTTTAGCGCTTACTACAAACCATGCAAAGCATTTAAGCTTCAAAATGGATTGTAAAGTATGGAAAAATACACGCCGTTTTCTTGCCATGTCCTTTCCCTCGAATCAACAGATACTAAAGGAATACCCCAATCAAGACGAGCAGTAAAGCGATCGCTTTGACGCCACTGCAAACCCAGACCAACGGACGCTAGGGTGTTAACGTCTGGATTTTCTCTACCTGAATTCCAAGTGCTACCTGTAGCAAACTGCAAACATAGTCGGAAACTACCAACGCTAGGCGATCGCATAAATGGGGTACAGCACTACTTGAACGTGAGTTCGAGGGTTAGAAAAAGGCAAAAAGCTTGCTATGTATGGATTTGCATAACTGGATGGATTTGCACAACAGGGCATTCACGGCAGCGATCGCTACGATTGATAGAGAATCGGTAAAAAGTGACAAAAAAAAGCCGAAACTAAGAATATCTAACAAAAATGAGGGTCAGGGCTTAGTCTACCATCGTGCTTATACTTATTTGCCTAAAAAACCTTCGATTGATATTTACCCTTCATATTTGCCTGCACTACCTCCTGCCATTTTTTAGTTCCGTCGAACTCACGTTACTTGAGTATTGAAGGACTTAGCCTCCCTCACCGTAATTGATAGCACACTTGTACCAGGACGGGAGCCTGCGGCGAGTTCGGCAGACAAATTTTGAATCAGAGGATTTTGTTGCAGTAGTTGCAGTGCTTCTAGTAAGCGTTCCCGTTTTAAAGGTGGTAATGTGGCTAGAGCTAAACGACTGCGTACATAATTGCGGTTACTTTGTATATAACTACTTTTGTACAAAATTGTAATTTCTTTAAAGTACAAGAGTGCAATTGTATAGTAGTATTTTTCTGCAACAATTAATTTGTACTATGGATCAATGCAAAAATCTCATACTCCTACAATCGTCACCTTGGGATTGGCAGGGGGACAAGGGAAGTCTACTGTCACCTTAATGCTGGGTCGATATCTAGGACGGTTAGGTATTCCAGTACTGTTCATTGATGCAGACCCGCAGTCATCACTCACAAGTTTTCTAGGGGTTAAGGTGCAACCAAATACCCCCACTTTGCTGGAGGTAATCACCCAGTCGGAAGAAAAAACACCCCTTATTAATGCGATCGCCCCAGTACCGGATGTCCAACTTGACAACGACACCATCAGCAACGCCAACTTATTTTTGATACCTTCAGACGATGGCTTAGAGAATGCTAACTACAAATTGGCATCCAGCGGCATTAGTTTGTTTATCCTGAGAAACCGCTTGCAAGCCATTGCCAACAACTTTGGGGTAATAATTGTAGATCCACCACCAGAGCGATCGCACCTTGCCCAAACTTCCCTCGGTGCGGGGGATAAATGGATAATCCCGGCAGAAGCCAACGTCAAGGGAGTGCAGTCTTTGGTTAGAACACTCGGACTGGTAAAGGAATTTCAGCCCGCATTACCCTATGGCTCACTCGTGGGAGTAGTCCCCTTCCGCGCAAAATGGACGGGTGTCAACCCCACAAAAGCTACTAAAAGCAGTATCGAAGCAATGGGCGAAATAGTGGGAAAAGATTTGATGTTACCCCACCTGCTCGAATCTGATGTATATAAAAATGCTATCAACCAACGGGTATCACCAAGCGATTTAGGACAACCGGGATTGGAATATCCAATTTCAGTATTGGCACAGAAACTAAAACCAGCATTAGCCGAACAGTACGCAAAACTTATTCCGTCATTAGCAGTGTAATTTATAGTAGCAGGAGCAACCAATGAGCCTTTTAGATGAAATTCGCGATCGCGCAACCCAACCTACCGTGGAGCCACGTATTGATGTATTGCAACAACCGACTACTACTGACACTTTAACTCCTTTGGATGTAGCAACTGAAGGAGTGCAGCAACCAGCGCTCGATACGAACCTCAAACAGCTAGAAGAATTACTCGCAAATTACCCAGAAATCGCTTCTAGAATTCCTGTAAGGTTGGAAGTTCCCATTAAAGACGAAATCGACGAACTGTGCAATCGAGAGAAAATGACAATCGAAACATTACTTGAGGCTTTCTACGTAACCTGTAAAGATAAAGAATCCGTGATGCGGCAAGTTATCAAGGAAGCCAAGAAGCGGCTCAAAAGTAGGAAAGAAGTGGGGAATATTCGGTCGAGTCTCACCAAACTTAATAACTTAACTAAAAATAGAAAATAGTAACGTGCGATCGCACTCCGAACAACAACGGCTGTGCCGACGTGTAATCGTAAGAAAAGCGTGACGAAAAACTCAAGTTGAAAGAGGAGAAAAGCAATGAATACCTTGCAGACTGTCAAAATTGCTTTATTCCTCAGCAATCTTATAATAACGATTATCTCAAACCAAATCTTCCAATAACGCCGTGATTTTACCCTGCGCCTTAGTGCGGTTGTCGTCGTAAATCATCAAAGTATTCAAACTCGCATGGCGGCTTAACTTTTGCACGCTTCTGACATCTCCACTACTCGCATCCAGCGCCGCCGTTACCGACGAATGCCTGATTCTGTGCGGGCTGATAGTTTTAGAAATACCAGCCCGCTTTGCAATCGCCACAACAATCTTGCGGATACCATCGCCCGTCAACCGATGCCCTTTCAGCGGTCGTAGCGAAATAAACAACGGTTGCTTGATATCTAACTCCCGACGCACATTCAACCAATCCTGTAGCGCATTGCAAGTTTTGGGATGCAAATCGATATTTTCCTTTTGGGTTCCCCTACCTTTTCCCAAGATAGCCAGCGTCCTTGCATACATATCCAAATCTTCAATATTGCAGTGGGAAACCTCCTCACGTCTGAGGGCATTTGCCCACAACAGCCGCAGCAGCGCATAATCCCGCTTCCCTTTCAACGTTTCCCTATCGGGTACTGCTAACATTTTCTTGAATGCTTCCGGACCAATCCCTGTCGTATCCCGGTAGGGCTTTACCTTCTCACACTTAATATCTGCAAGCGTCCAGTCGCACTTCCCCACCTTATAGGCATAATTAACCAGTGCCTTAATTGCCGCCAACCGCCTGTTGACAGTCGCTTCCTTCAACTCCTGGTCAACCAGCATCGCCTTATAGCGCAATACCAGCGTCACCGCCGAAAACCTGTCCATTTGTAGAAATTGTGCCACCAACACCGCAGTTGGTTCTTGACCGCACACCGTCATGAAAAAGTTCTTTAAATCCTTCGCATACTCGTGGCGAGTACTTTTGTTGCGCTTGCCCACCAATAATTCCTGCAACAAATCGCGTTCGAGGGCTAGAGCAAAGGGATTTGCCCTTACGAGTGAACCATCATCATCTGGTGGCGGCATAAACTATCGAAAAGATTCATTTTCGATACTTATTTTACGCTAATTATGTATCCCTTAATCTAATCGGTTGCCGCCACTCATCGAATCGCATCAGTACTGTTCTTTTATTCATGTTTCTGTACCAACAACGGGGCAGGCATAAACTGATATCCTGATAGCATTGCTATCTGTTTGATATCGTGCTTCATCGATATCAATACTGCTATCACCATGCCTGACACTAGTAATGACAAACCCAGCCAGATGATCCGCATCCCCACTGTGTTAATTCCCGCAGTTAGGGAATTATCCCGGTTGCACCGACAAGGACGCACAAGTGAGGTACTTCACTCTCTGGATGAATTGATATTGGCGTTGGATAGCAGCAGTGACAGCACATCTAATGCTACAAGTCAAATAATATCGGCAATTTACGAACGACTTGATAATTTGGAGTCGCAATTGTTGGGTGAGTCGAATAGCAATGAAACGGACTCAGCCAAACGTCTCGCCTCACTAGAACAAAAAATCGAGGGTATGACAACTCGGATGGCACAATTTGCTGATGCTATTATCCAGATACAAAATAACCTCAACAACCAACCAAAGCGAAATAAATCGTATTATAACAATTCATATTATCAAGGGCAAACTGTTAAAATTCAGCCATTAACGGAAGACAATTTAGCTAAAAGATTAGGTGTGAATGTAGAAACTGTACGCAAAGAGAGAAGTAGTCAGCCACCACCACTTTTTGTCGGGTGGTCTAAGCGTAAAGATAGTTCAGGCATTGGGTGGGAATTTAACGAAAAAACGGGACTGTATCATCCGGTTAGTTAGACAGTCCAAACACGTTTTAAGTATTAGCTGGGCGTGATATATAAAAAATCCCTCCCAACAAACGAGAGGGATGTATTTTAAACATGATTAATCGATTATTTATCGAAGTTGTTGGTTTAACCAAGCTGATAAATCAGCAACACTAGAAAAGTCTAATAATGCTTCTCCTAAATTCTCTAATTGTTCAATAGATAATCCTTGAACTCGCTCGATTAATGATGCATCAATTTCACCAAGACGGCGATTAAGTTGACGTATAACTAGACGTTGTTCTCCTTCTTCCCTTCCCTCTTGTTTAGCTCTTTCCCGGTCTTGTTGATAAAGTGGTTGTAGTCGCATAATTAACTCCTGATCGTCTGATGATAATTCTTGATTAATTATCAAATTTTCACGCAAGTTGTAAACTAATTCGAGTATTGCTTGCTGGTATGGGTGATTTAATGGTAACGCTTGCAACTCGACAATCGCTTGTGACTGCACACTTCCCCTACCTAAAAGCCTCAACCACAACGTCTCCGGTGTTTCCGGTAATTGATGTATGGCAACAATTGCTGTCCGTAGAGCATCCCCTAAAAAGTATACTCCTGATAACCACCCCTCTTTTTGGTTAACGTTAAAGCTAGATAATAAGCGTTCAGATATGGTTGGAGTCAGAACCCACAGTTTGGGTATTTCCGACTCCTGGAGTTTGGTTTTATTTCCTGAGTGCTTCTCGTCGTAGTCCACCCTTTACTTCTAATAATTTTAGAATACAATCGCATATTTCATCGGTAGAGACAGGATTGCGGAATGGTTCTAATATTGCAGGATATTCGGCAAATCTTCCTAGCAATCCCAGCACTTGTAAATTAGAGGTTTGTTCGACTTTATGAGTGAACAATACATCTATTTCTTTTATCTCTCCTGATACTTTTTCGGATGATTTTACCTCTCCATAATCTTTTAATAATTCTTCTAAATAATCCTTGGCAAACTTGTCATGTATAAAGCGGGTCATTTAATTTAATGCTGGATTTGTGGAGATGCAATTAGTGTTATTTTACCTTTTTTTATCAAAAAAAATAATGTATTTAATTTTTTTTATAAAAAAATAATGTATTTCAGTTGCTTGTATGCAAAGGTTCTTACTTGCAACAATATAATCCTTCCAGCGATGCAATCGCGGGTTGTAGACGTATGTTAATTACAATTTTATGAATAAATATAAATCCTGTTATGGTAGCTATATTTTTATGAAAATGAATTAATTGATGCTATCAATCTGAATTAAGTCATCTTAATTTTTGTTGGTTATTCATTAGTTATCCTTCAAAGTCGAGTTTGCTACCGTTGAAATGGTTGTAAATCTTGACTGCCTCAAACCAACTAGGTAGCGTCACCTCAACTTCTTCTAATTCATTCCCATTGCTATCCACCAAACCATGTACAATTTGTACTCTTGGTAATGGTGTTTCCCCATTTGCGGAAAACTTTTTAATTTGAATTGTACCAGCCTTACGTGCTTCAAATGTACCTTCCACGGTGCTTTCATTGGTAAAATAATGATTGATGCCAATAAAATACTCTTTCGCTTTTCTGGTATCTGTCAAGTGCATGGAGAAAAACTTCATAGCTGACTCTTTACAAGATGCTATTTTTTTAGGATTGGTAAATTCATCAATAACTAGCTGTTGCTTTTGTTTGGGTACTTCTTTAATTCTCGCTAACCAACGTGAGCAAGCTTCTTCTAATGCCTGTCCGATTTCTGATTCGGATTCTGCTTTAATTTGTGCATCTAATAATTGCCACACTTTCCAGTTTTCCCCAGTAGCGTGACGGTCGATAAGCTGGTATATTGGAGCATCAAAGCAATATTTACGGATTATTGCTATACAGCCTGCTGTGTTGGTCTTTCCGCTACCTTGGGAACCAATTAACCACAAAGGTTTGTTATTTTTGATAATTGTGTACAGCCAACCATCTTCCCATTGTTTTAATGCTTCTAATAGTTGGTTGACTCTTTCTTGGATATAGGAATCTGGGTTACTTGATTCATCAGAATCACTATCAGATTTTTTACCTAATATCTTTTGGGTATCTGATAAAGCCTTGTGCTTATCCCGCAAGTTTTCAGCAATCTTTTTATCCATATCGGAATCGGCTAAATCAAATTGTTTGAGAGTAGATGTGTGGGTTTTATCCTGTATCTCAAAGGAGCGCTTTAACTTATCTTGCATTGCTTCGATGGATATAAAACCGTGTTTTACCTTCTGCTTGTCCCAAACTCGGTTAGTCTGTAAGTTCTTAAACTCACGCTCATTTTGATTAGAGACAGTACTGATTTTGATACAAGTTTTGTATGCTTCTAATTCCGAATGTGCTGATAGTTCGTCTATTTCTGCCTTTTTAGTCCAGCTTAAGTAAGCGATTCCAGAGGCTATAGGAGCAACTAAAAACCAAATTGCATTCTTATTACTAGCAGGGATGTGACGAATGCTGAATGATGATTCGGGTAATGGTGTAGACGATTCAAATTGCTTTTGTGACCATATCTCTTTGAGCAATTTATGCTCGTAGTCGCAATATTTTTTATCTAAGCTCTTTTGCGAACGTTGGCTAAATTCTTCACCGTAGCGAGGTGGTAAGTTGGCAGTTTTCGGGCAGAATTTAATTGCTACTAAGTCATACGGACGATTCGACTGACTTAAATACATCGCACTTGATAAAGCAATTGTTACCCCGATAACTGTTAACCCTGAGTAGACTTTCATCTTCTTTTTGAGTCAATAATCGTGTAGATACCAGCTAAGACGAGTAAACCACCTACAATAATAAATCCATTTTGCTTGTCTTCGGGTAGCTTATTGAAAGCTGTAACTGTATCCTGCAATTGGTTGTAGGTTTGTTTTGATGAGTTAACAATATTCAAAAAACTACCCAAGGCACTCCACATTACAAATGCAGTTACTAAGGTTGAAAATCCAAATTTAATAAGTTTACCCATATTGTCAGCTGACCATTGTCCATCTTTGCGATTAATATTTATTCCATCAAATACTTCTCTATTGGTTATTTGATTGATTAGGAGGATTGATGCTATTGCTAATGCTATTCCTTGTGTTCCACTGGTAATAATTAAAAATCGGGCTAGGCTATAGGAGGTGATACCCCAAAAGCTTGTCTCTAATCCCTTTAAAATACTTCGATTTTTGTTTAGCTTTCGGTTGAGATTATCCTTGTAGGCTTTAATAGCTTCAATTTCATCGGGAGTAAATGCAGTATCTTCTTGGATTGGGTAGTTTGATGAAATTGTGGTATTTTCTCCTAACTCAAATTCGGGCATCATAGAAATCCCATAATGTGTTTTGATTTTTTACCTCCAGTTACACATCTGTCTGGAGGCTTTTTAATTAACGTCTCGGCTTCGCTCGACGTAAAGAATGAGCGTAGTCGAAGGGTTAACTGAAAATATCTCTAATATTGTTCCAAAACTTAATTACTGGGTTTGTTGAGTAATGTTTCTGGGGAATCAGGCTTAAATCGCTGTCTGAGCCATTCTCTAGTAGGTGCTTAATCTTTTTATCCTCATAATCCGCATCTGCTTTCATTTGTGCTAAGAATGGCTTGTTTGAAATAGATTCAAGGCTAGCTTTGGCGTTAACTGTAGCCATTTGAGTATCTATCCAAGCCTGCAATTCGATGACATCTAGCACATCATCGTGACGTTGGTTCTCGGCTTCCAGCTTGGCGAATAAACTAGCTTTGTACTCTGAAATCAGGTTGTTGTATCGGGTGTTCTCTAAAGTTACGTCACTAGCGGCTTTATCAATTGCGATCGCCCCTTTAGAACCAGACTTGTAAATATCAGCTAGGGCTGTGTTGTACTCTGTTGTACCTTCGATATAGGCTTTAAGATTTTCTCGGATAAGCGGCATTGCCATAGCTAAACGCTCTCCCGTCCGCCCCATGTCTCCTATTTCTTTTAAAGCCTTTTCATCCCCGTTTACGGCTCGAATTATTAGAGAATTATTGATGCCGAACTTATTAGCAGTAGCTTTTTTAATCTCTTTACCGTAGGTTGAAATGTGGTCGCGTATATGTTTTGATGCTTTCATTTTTAATCATCCTTGCATTGATGACGACAGAGATATCCTTGGTCAATTAAACGTTGCTCTCGTTGCCGGTGAGTTAGCGGTTTAAAACTCCAAATAAACTGAATTAGTAGAGGCAATAGTGCAATCCCAAACAAGAGCAAATAAACAGTATAGGGATTAAGTTTTGAACGCGGCTGCAATGATTTTTGATAGTTCTCTCTGCTTGGGTGACTGGGAGCGAAAAAAGTTGTTCATTTCCCCGAACTCCCCGACCAAGGTTTGATTTAATTGCTTTCTCCGGAATTCGATATGTTCCCTGGCATCCTTTATTTTCTGCTCTAACTTATTGGAACGATGGTCATGGTAGGTAACAATCGCTTCTACGACGGACTCAATAAAACACTCATGGTCGAGAAAACTATCTTTAAGACCAGTCGCTAAATCTACTACTTCAACTTCTGATAATTCAATCCCTAATGCCGATGCTTGCGACGCTACTAAATCCTGTTTTTGTTCTGAACTAATTACTATTTCTGATGATTCATCCTCATATGAGTCAGGCTGAAGTATTTCGTTAATTCCAGGTTCATTAACTAAATTCTCGCTAAGAAAAGGCTGGGGGATTGGTTCTAATAAGCTATCGCTCTTCGCTACTGACGGTAGCGGTACTTCGGCAATACTGAACTTATCTAACAACTTCGCAGTTATCAAATCAGCCAAATCCGAAGTTAAGTTTTCATGGTTATAGCCAAGTGAACTAACTTCTTCCAATAAGACAGCACGAGATTTTTTAATGTCCTTATGCGATAACCGAGATTGAATCCGCTTTATATAATCTGTCATGATGCCTCCTTAATAAATGTTTGAGAAACGTTATTTATTTCTTGACGCAGTTTGTATGTGTGAGCCGCAAGGATTACTGGGTACAATTCTTTGAGTGAATAAATGCGTGTTTGACGAAACCCATTAAGCGGTTTGAACCACTTTGTCAGAGTGTTGGCATGAATTGTTATGTTGTATTGTTCAAACAATTCAAGTAACTGCTTTCCACTAATTTCTGATGCTTGATTAGCTATTAATTCGTTAGCTGATTTGACGGAATTAACGATTGGCACAAGTCTTAAGTCACATTTTGGTAGCTGCTTTTTAATTTCAGCCAACCACACAACATTCTGTTTTATTAGCGGAAAGTTATTCCCAAAGATAGGTTTTAATCTGTACCAACTAGCATCGCTGATACGCTTTCCTAGCACCGACTCAAATAACTCCCTTGCTTCTTTTTGGTCTAGTTTTGTCATGGACTGAACGATTAAATGAGTGTTAGAAGTTACCTATGCTTGCTTACCCTGCACTCGTAGTGCTACATAAAATTGCAATCACGGGTGCTGACTGGCAGTTTTCAGTGAGTGATCTCAGCAGGCTGTGAAAGTCACATTTCTTTACGAACTGCATCGATGATTCATTGCTGCTGACAGCTGCACTTTATGAAATGAAAATTTACAATCGTTTCTTTCAAAGGGGTGAATGCTCGAATCGATTTAGCAGCAGGGATGGTGCAATTTTCACTCCTTGTGAAAGTGATTTTTTTTTTGCTTTTTCTTATTTCTTGGATAAATTGCCTCATAAGAGTGTTAATGCCTTGGTGTGTATGGGGTTGAGGGTTGTAGTCTAGACTGGGCAACTAAGTTAGCCGTTTAGGACAGACAACGAACTTTTATACTTGATTTAGTTTAGCACTAGTATAGCGCTCAAACACCACCCATATAGTGCTAGTCTAGTAAAGACCAAAACAGAACGGAAAGTTTAGCATCTACACGACGCTGATACTATGGAAGAGGTATTTTACAAAGAGTTGATAGACAAAATGGCTGAACTGCCCTCTGGCGGAATCCCATTATCCGAGCATGACCTTGACTGGTTTAAAGTGATGACCAACATGGCAGAAAGGTCTGTTCGGGCTAATCTAGGAAGTGTTGTTACGACCTTTGTCTGCAAATGGAAAGATAATTATAAAGAGAAAATCGAGTATGAGGCTAATAAATATGGTCTAACTTTTGATGAAGTTTTCGCTATATACCGTGACTCTTCTACCGCGAAAGAAGCCCTAGAAAGAAGGCAGCAATTGATTAATGAAAAAAATCAAAGGTAATCTATTCTAAATCGATATACAAAGATGAAGTATGAACATTGCTCCCTATCAATCCCTTAGCCTTGGCGTCGTTACCACCGTCCGACCGCTTTCAATACGGTTCGGTTAAGGAGGTTATCTGTTGGGGCAAGCTGTTCTTGAGCAGGGGGGGAGAAAAAAACTGATTTTTCTTCCCCTGCCTCAAGAGCCTCCCCTGCTTATCCGAACCGTATTGCGACCGCTTTAAGTTATAAGTTACCTAACTTGCCAGCAATTTAGCTTTGACGAATTTGTTGGGGCGACCAACAGCAAACTTGGTGGCGTACCTCACCGAACAAGCAGTCAGAATTAAATATCCTAGCGAATTCCCTCCACCTATTCAGGAGAAGAAAAAATGACCGATTCAGCGCGATTCGATGATATATATTCACGGTTAAACCAACTCACCGCCGACGTGAGCAACCTTAAAATTCAAGCTAGTACTTACGGCACAACTCAAAATGCCACAGTTCAGGCGGTCGATATGATTATCACCTTAACTTCTGAAGTGCGAGGAATCAAAGCGGAAATGCGAGAAATGCGGAGTGATATTGCTGAAATATTACGGATATTACGCGATCGCAACGGCGGGACTAGTATTTAAAAGGATTTTTATGATACAAGGCAAGTTAGAAATTACCATCAAAATCAACGAGCTGCCCCAAGCCCAAACTGTAGAAAATGGTTGGCAGCAAATAGAGATTGACTGCGACGGACGGATCATAACTATGGTCGTCAAGCCCAAAGTATTCAAGAAACTGACCGATGCCCAAGCCAACTTTCCAGAATGGGTCGCCGCTATTGCTGGCAAGATGGGTGAGGCAACTGAAAACGGATTTGTGCTGCTGGAGCCGAACATCCAGGTCTTCGAGAAGAAGCCAAAAGCCGATAAAGTTGCAGAAACTTAATTTATAGTTGCAGTTTTTTGAGGCGGGTGATACTTATTTTACTTTTCCCGTCGATGGGAATTTCGTATTAAAAAGCCCGAATATATCGGGCTAACAAATTATAAATTTTCACGATTTTTAGATACTTACAAAATCTAAGTTAAATAATTAAAATAGAGTCTAACCTAGCTTTAAATCGAGATTCTCAATCTGTAGTTGTTCTGCAAGGGTTTTTAAATTCCCAATTAATGGTGGAATAATTACAAGGGTTTGCTTTTTAATAGATATTCTGGAATTAGAGTACTCTTCAGAGTTGTCACTAGCGATATGTTTAATTATCGCTAACACTTCCTCGTCATTTAACCTAATATCATTTCTAATACTCTCTACTGCTTTTTTCAACTTGTGATTTTGCAAATCGTTTTCAAAATTTATGTCAGCAACTAACTGAAAATTTATTGCATCGTTGCTTTCGAGTATGAGTAAAGCTGCTAAAGAGCTGTCTATCCTTCTAATAATTTTATCGTTTAGAGCTTCTGAAGAAGAACATTTAAAAATAGTTTCAAGCTGTTTAAATGTCCAATCTTGTCTAAATTCAAACAAAATCCTCAAAAATATTAATTGATTCCAAGTATAAAGAATAGGGTTTTTCTGAGGCACGACTAGCTCGGCTTCTTCCAGTTTTCTGAGCTGATGCCTGGTAAGTCCTGATAGCTGTTCAGCATCCCTCTGTGTAAACGCTCTCGCCTTTTGCAATCTCATCAAACCAGCTTGCCGTTTCATCTTTTTCCAAAAAAACAAAATTTGTTTGTAACAAATTGTTTTAATATGGCGCTATTTTGTATAAACGCCAATAAAACCAAGTAAATTACAAAGTGTTCTACCGAATCAGATGTAACAGCATCTGCTTTTTGAAACACGATAAGGGATTTGCGGTATGGCACAAGCAACTCGCACTACTAAAATTCAAGCAGATCAGAGTAGATTTGTCATCACTGACAACGGCACATCTAAAGAAAGAGAATGCCGTGTATCTATATCCTAATCTAGTTCTAAAATTCCGAAAGCGGGGTATATCAGGCTGCGACTGGGGGGTGGCACGATGAAAACCCCGCCCGACAACATTGAACAGAACCACTGCTCTGAATGGCTTTCTTCCGGTGTAGACCCAGGAATTATTGCTCTCAACGTCCGCTCGGTCGAGGGCGAATTATCTGGCGTTGGGGGAGAATATTCTTTACCTGTAGCCGAATTTCTAAATATTCCCATTCGCCCAGGACGCTGGATAAATCGCCAGGGCTTTAAAGATGAGGGTAAATTAAATCGCCTTTCCTGGGCGAGAAGTGCAAGTGGTTGGCTCTGCCGAGGGCTAGACCCACAAAACAATTGGCAACAAATGCACTGGGGTTGTTTTAAAGCGGACTCGCCCTGGATTCACTGCGACGGGGATAAGAAAAAACCCCGCAAGTACGAACATCCTCAAGGTGAGCCTACACGGGCATTTTTCTTGAGAGTGCCGCTAAATGTTTGGCAACTTGTAGCAGAACGCTACAACGTGCCAATGCCAGAAAATATTGTGGTAGATTCTCTAGGCGAGGCAATTGGTTTTTGGGCTTGGGTACTAGAAAAAGAAATTCCACTTATCATTACCGAGGGAGCCAAAAAAGCAGCAGCGCTATTAACGCTAGGTTTTGCAGCTGTAGGACTACCTGGAATTAACTCCGGATATCGTAAAACACAAGAGTCAGGCGAACAAAATAATTATCACTTAATTCCAGATTTAAAGCCATTCGCCACCACTTTAAACCCAATTCCCGGTTTCAAGCCATTCGACGGTAGGGACATTTACATTTGCTTTGACAATGATCCAAAGCCGACGACAAAGCGTAACGTTGTTATTGCGACTTGTCGATTAGGGAAACTGTTCTCCGATACCCACAGCACAGTTAGAGTTATCCAACTTAATGGTGAAGAAAAAGGTTGTGATGATTGGATTGTTGCCCACGGTCAGGAGGCGTTTGAAAAACTTTACCAAAAAGCTAAAACCTTAAGACTTTACCGAATTACAAATCGAGTTTCCGGTCTTACCTATAAGCCAGATTTAGTTTTAAATCAACGCTACTTGGGTGAATTACCACGAACTGAAAGCGGACTAGCATTTGTTAAATCGCCTAAAGGGACAGGTAAAACGGAAAGCCTAGATAAATTAGTCACCGAAGCGATTGGAATCGGCAGACCAATTATTTCATTGACTCATCGCATTCAGCTAGGAAGACACCTTTGCGACCGACTAGGACTTACGTGGATCAGCGATAAAGACCCAGTTCTTGGTAGGAGATTTGTCGGGTTGTGCATCGATTCGCTCTGGAAATTAAATCCAGAGAATTACCGTAACGCCATTCTCATTCTCGATGAAATTGAGCAAGTAATTTGGCATGTTTTAAATAGCACTACTTGTCGCCAACGCCGAACTGAAATTCTCAAAAAATTAAAGCAATTCATAAATACAATACTCAGCACTGGTGGTTTGATAATCGGGCTGGATGCTGACTTATCTGACCGCTCTATTGATTATTTACTTGAATTAATTGAAGGTGAAATCAAGCCCTCCCCTTGGATTTGTGAAAATAAATACAAACCAGAAACTAAGACCAAAGTTGTTTTCTATGATTACCGTAATCCCAGCAGGATAGTACGTCAACTCGAAGAATCTCTTGCGGATGGGGAAAAACTTTATATTTGCGCTGATTCTAGAGATGGTACATTTAGCACCACAGGCTTAACTCAAAAGCTCCAAAAACGATTTCCTACTTTAAGAATATTGTGCGTGGATGCCAATACCACTAGCACATTAGGGCATCAAGCAGTAGGATTTGTTGACAAGATTAATGAAGAAATTACCAATTGGGATGTGGTAATTTGTAGCCCCTCAATTGGTAGTGGGGTTTCAATTGACGTTAAAGGACACTTTGATAAAGTATTTGGAATTTTTATTGGTGTAATTCCTGATTGGGAGGCACGGCAGGCATTAGCGCGAGTCAGAGAACCAGTTGAAAGGCATGTTTGGTGTGCAAAACTTGGGGTAGGTTTTGTGAATAAATCCATCCGTTCCACCAACTACAAAATTATTGTGTCACTGTTGATAAATAATGCTAAATACAATTTCATCCGGGCTGAACTAACTCCACCATCACAGAACGTTGATGACTTTTTAAAGGGACATTTTGAACCGGCACACATTAAAACTTGGGCTAAAAATGCAGCAGAAATTAATGCTTCTATATGGCATTACGGAGAGTGCATGTTTGAGGGGCTAAAGGAAGAGGGCTGCACAGTTGAGGTAAAGAGTGATAATGAGTTAAACCGGAAACTAGATGAAATATGTAGTGAGCTACAGGCGCTGAATAATCGGGAGTGTTCGGATGAAGATTATTGGCGAATGTCAGAACTTGATAAAGAAAGACAAAAGATCGTCGATATTCTTAAACTTGAACAAAATAAAGATGCACTAATTCGGCAAGAACTCAAAAGTACTTCTCTTGACCGTAAAGAAACAAAATACAAAAATGTAAGTAAAGTGCCGTTACCAACTGAAGAGGAATACGAGGAGCTGGCAAGCAAAATTGTAAAAACACAAAAGGAAAAATGTCAAGAACAAAAATACACCTTGGAGCAGATGTATGCGAGTGCTGTACCGATAACACCAGAGTTGGTGAAAAAAACGGAGGAGAAAAAATATCACACCCGCATTCAGCTAGACTTCTTCCGCACCCACAACCCAGAATTCTCAAAACTTTACGACCGCAAGCAAGTCTCCCACCAAATTGAGTGTGGTGAACAAATTTATCTCCCGGATCTAAAAAATATCACATTACAAGTTGATAGTTTTAAGGCGCTCAAAATTGAGGAATGGATAAAACCAGGTATCGTAGTCACCAAGGATAGTCCAGAATTATTAAGTTACCTGGAATGGGTTTTGGGTTTCAGAAGAGATATTCACAAGATATTCGGCATCAACTTAAATAACCACGTTCCCACTCATAATGATGAGACGGTGGTAGATCCCATTGGGATGCTCAATCGCCTTCTAGAATTGGTTGCATTGAAATATACGAGTGAACAAAGAAATGGTAAGCGAGGCGAAAAACGTTTACGAACTTACACTTTGGATGAAACATTACTTAATGATGAGCGCGTTCAAATATTTCCGAAATGGAAAGAAAAATGGCTTGACGAATTCCTGAAATCTCAGGAAACGGCTAATCCCCTTATTTGGTCGGAAAAATGTATCACTATGATACCGTGTCCAGCAGATTCTAATAATATAACAATACAAAAAGTGCTGGACACCAACTCAGGAGTGCTGGACACCAACTCAGAAGTGCTGGACACCAACTCAGAAGTGCTGGACACCAACTCAGGAGTGCTGGACACCACCCCGGAAGTGCTGGACACCAATGAAATTTATTCTCCCCAGCCAAAAGAGAAAACCTGGGCTAAACAACTTCAAGAAGGGGCTGTGGTGAGGTGGACCCAAAAAACTGGTAAATGGATTGTAAAAGTACTGGGAACGGCAACGGCTTACTTGCAATGCCTAGATGGTAGCTGGCAACAGTGGTGCTGGGATTTAAATGAATTGGTTGCAGATTAATTTTTTCCTCTTAAGAGGGAATTTCTACGAAAAATTCATTTCCAGCAATCATCACACATTAAAGCGTTTTTTGATGCCCATCCGGTGTAAAGCGAATGCACCACCCAGTAAGAGTGCTTATTCTTTATGAGCGAAAGTGCGATCTTTTCGTTCTTCGCGATCGCTCTTCATGAAGTAACCGATTACTCGGTTGCTGGCTGATAAATTGAGCGCAACTCTTGTAAGTTGCTGACTGTTTCTAGCGCTGTAAGAATTGCCCTTAATTGTTCGATACTCTCCAGTTGAGAGATATCTGGCAACAAACTCAACCCCTCGTTACCAAATTTCAGTTTTAAACCTAACTCAATTCCCTCTAACAGTCCTTCTCTGCGGGCATTACGCTCAAAAGAAGTAACATATTTCATACGCTGCTCCGCTTCTAATTGTCCTACTTCGACACGAAACTCTCGCTCTAAATAAAATGGTAGCGTTAGCATCCAGTCTACGAAAGCCAACAAGTTGAGAACATCCTCTCGTTCAAATCCCTGCTCGTATAACCTTCTTACCAAAGCTAGCTTTTGTGCTTTACGCTCAACACGATTGTCACGAGTTTGTAGTGCTGCCAAATGCGCCAAAACTACGGTAGCAAACGGGTTACGGCTGGCTGAAAGTTCAGATAACCTTTGCTCGTAGTCTACCAGCTTCACTACAGGAAATCTAAAATCCACTGTACACCCAAATAACTCGTAACCAAATTGTGACGGTCGCCAGTTCACACGTTCGTCACCCAACACAGCCAAAGAAGCACAATAGCGATCATAGCGGTCAAATATCCGATAATTGTAGCTATACATCCTCTTTGGGAAGTCAGATTCCTCTTGAGATTGCACCTCGACATGCAAAAGCACCCACGCTTCTTCCCCGGAAGTGCGATAAATCTTGACTAACTTATCGACAAGTCGTTTGCCAAGTTCAGCGTCACGTACCACAGATTGTAATTCAGTATCGAGAAATTCAAACCCTCGACCCCAATCAATTTCCTCATGCGCTTGAGGAAAGAAAAATAATACAAATTCCTCAAAATAACGCTGTAAAATATCCTTCCAGGGTGAATCATACTCAGTTGGAGGATTAGTCATGCGAGCACTCTCATTATCTTCTTCAGCTGCATCTCAATATACGACATCTTGCAAGCACAATATTTCAAACTACCTATTTCAAGTTAACCGCCTTGAAATTAATCGAATATTGTGTATGTCCGTACCAAATCCCGCATTTAATAATAATCGCTCAAGCTGAGATTAATATGAAAGCAACGAGTGGTTTTCAACTTACCTTGCAGCCACATTCATATCTTTTGACAATGCTATAACGCAAGGGCAAGCGGTTAGACAAACTTAACCGCTCCCGTTGAGATAACAAAGATATCCCCAAAAATAACCGAATCTTAACCACAGCAAATATTCAAAGAGAGCGAATGCAACGCAGCACTCGGACAATAATCTCCCATTCCGAACCCATTCCGAACCGATAAATATCTTCTGCACGCACGCTCAATCCCAAATATAGCTACCAATAAAAACGTAACTAACAACTTATTATATAAAGTGTATAGCTACCAAATTGCCACTTTGCGTTTGCACCCATCGTATTCGTCGCAATCCCTACATTTCTCAAGCGCGTCTATCCCTTTCATCGCCATAAACATAAGTAGATATACATATAATCACCCTAACTGAGACTAACAGTAAGCCCTTGCAACAACCCACGACAAATGGGGACAGCCTTCATCCGAAAATGTCGTGGGGTGTCGAGGATCTATTAAACAAGGCTGTCCCCATAACTCTTGGTCAGGTGTCGCCCATTAAAATCTTGAAAAGCCTGATACTTATAGTTATCTTCACCCACACAATACGAGACTGCTTTTTCCTCAAATTTAGTAATTCCACGTTAGGCAGTCGATGAGCGATTTGAATAGTATAGAGAATATTTTAACTATTTATATAACTATGGCACGCAGCGCACAATTAATATCCGATTCCAAAAACAAACTCAAAAAAGTTAGCGCCATCCTTGAAGCCAAAGCAAAGCAACCGAAGAACTTAACTCTACAGCAATTTATCCAAGCGCTCTCCACCCAAATCGATAAAATGCTGGCAGTGGGTTATACGCTACAAGAAGTTGCAGCAATTCTCAAATCAGAAGGGGTTAACGTGCAACCCACAACAATTAAATCTTATCTCTTGAAAGCACGAGCAAAAAACTCCAGTACGGCAACTAATAATCCCGCATCAACTCAATCAAAGTCAGATATTAATCGCAAACCAAGTAACAATAAGCAAGCGAAAAATAACCAAGCAACTGCCAATTATAACTCAAATAAATCTGACAGCACACAAGCACTCTTCACGAATGAAGCAACCGAAACTGAAACTATTCAACCACCCGCACCAGCAGCAAACCAAGCTTCTGAGAGTGCAACACCCCAATCACCGACACCAACAAATCAATCCAACCCACCATCAATAAATAATAACAGTACAGCTAGCGCTGTTACAAAAAATAAATCCCGCACTTCAAAGGATACGAATACCACTCTTTCTACTTCAACATCGGGTGATAAATCTCAGAAGTCTGCTAAAACTTCCCACAATAATTCTCAACTCCAAGCAAACGGTAGTAGCAATCAACCCATGCAAAACGGTAACTCAAACGTGCTGGAGGTACAACAATCGCAAGCAAACCAACAGTCATTGCTGGATAAAACCGATATTAATTAGTGCGTTTATTGCAGGTTTATCGCTTTTGTAATTGACGAGTAATTATCTGTGAGATTGCTCCGGTCTAAAATCATACAGAGTACTAATTAATCAAAACTAGTTATTGAACGAGCAATGAGCAATTCCGCATCACCAAAGTCAAATATTGGTGCAAGAATACCGTCTGCATGGTTGGCAGAACTAGATGCATATGTCTCATCGAGTGGGAAAACAAAAAGTGATGTTATTAACGAGGCTATCGGAGATTATCTCAATAAAAGCCAGGTGACTATTGTTGACCGAATTACCACAATCGAAAATAAATTAGCACAAAATAATCAGACTTTTGATATTGCACTATTAAACCAACGTCTCGACAAGTTAGAAGATATTCTGCAAGCAATATTACAAGCGCTTGGTGATATCAAACCCGAAATAAAAATAGTTGAAAAATTGAGGGAGACAATTTCTGATGGTGAACGGTATGGAGGAATCACCCAAACCGAATTACTAGAAAAATACCAGCTTTCGTACCACGCACTCGATAAGGAAGCGAAAGAAAAAGGTATACCATTTCATGAAGTCGTAAAAGAGAAAACCGGCTGGTACAAAAAAGACTCTAATAAAAGACGCTCTCGGTGGCTGCCTCTGGAGAACAATGTTAATACAACTATTCGAGAGCTTAATGGCGATATTCACAGTAACGGTAAAGAACCGACTCTAGTAAGCGATATAAATGACTCTTCAAGCAATGTTAACGGTGCTAACGGCTTCAGGAATACGTTAGAGTAAAATCCAACAGCAAGGTGCGTAATTCCATCACTGTGCTTACTTCGACAAAACCCACAATAAGATCAAGTGGAAACTCACACCCGCACTATTACCAGAGCGCAAAAATAAACTTACTTAAAGATGTTAACGTTGTTAACGCTACTCCTGGCATACTTTGATAAAACCCACAGTCGAATCGATTTGGAGTGGTACAGTTTACCCACCAGTGGAAGATAGCCCAACCAGTTAATCGGCGTTTTTCTGTGTTAGCGGCGTTAACCCCTGTGCAATAACGCCTGTCATGAATGGTGGTACAGTTTACCCATTAGTGCAAGGTAGCCCAACCAGTTGTGAGGCGTTTTTCTGCGTTAACAGCGTTAACATTATACAACTGCCGCTGTCACGAATGGTGGTACTCTCTTTGGGATGCAAGGAATGTTTGGTGTATACTAAAAAGCCCCAATTAATGGGGAATATTACTTCATTCTTTGTGGGAGCGATCGCACAAAGTCCATGAAGGAACATCGTACTTCGCTCCCTTGTTGACTCATGTGCAGCGTGACGGACGATGCCCCGCACGGCAGAGCGATCGCATTGCTCCCAAGGCTGAGTTTTTCACCCCACTCATACTTAAGTTGATGGGGGAGCGACACCACTACAAGAAAATATACCAGCAGAAGCGTGGAGAGCATGTTGGGCGGTACAGTACCAGTACCACGCGATGGCGCGATGGCGCCCGCAAAGAGTGCGATCGCACTCGACGTAGCACCCATAAGTGTCAGCAGAAAATGGCGCAGTTGCACAGTACCACCCATTCGTTGAGTGCATCACCCACGTTTAGCAAGACTTCTGGATAGTCTGTTGTTGGTGGCTGTCTGACCCACAGATGCAAGGAATGTTTGCTGCATCCATAATTCCGCAATTTTACTAAGGACGTTACTATTATTAGCTAGCTACGGTGGTTGGTTGTAACCACAACTTGCTATGCAAACTCCTAGTCAGAAGAAAAAGAATAAGGCTTTATCTACAACCGACGAAACTACAAGTAGAAGAACCATTCGTCATCCAGTGAGCTTTTCGCAACTTGAAAGCGAAAAAATCAAGCAATATGCTACAAACAGCAAACTGTCGATATCTGAATATTTACGTCGTGCAGGATTAAGACGAAAAATAACCACTCCATTATTAAAAGAACAGTGGCAATTTTACAACCAATTAGCACAACTAAAATTGATTGCCAGCCAACTTAAACAAAATTTTACAGCAGCATCAGACAATAACGATATTGGCAATCTCGTTGAACAACTCGAACAACTGCATTCAGATATGTGGACAACTACGCAGCAGTTGTTAGATATCGATAGAGATATGGATGATGAAACTGAAACTTTATAAAATCGAATTATAGTTTTGTTGAGCCAGATAAATCTTGATTCCCAAAATCTTTAAACACGGTAACTTTCTCCCCACTCTCAAGTATGTACTTGGGAAAGAAGGTGCATCAATCATCGGCACTAATATGAATAGTGCTACACCCAACGAACTAGCACGAGAATTTTCGCTTGCCAAACGTTCCAACCCAGAATTTAAGAATGCTTGCGCTCATATAATATTATCTATCCCCCATCGTAGTAGCGAACATGCCTTAGGCGAATATCACGAACATTTAGATGATTTGCAATATGCTTCTGTCGGTAAACGCTTCCTAGAAGAAATGGAATATTTGGGTGAGAGACTCCACAAAAGTCAGTATGTAATGGGCAGACATACTGATAGAGAACACGAGCATATCCATATTATTGCCAGTCGCATCAAGATGGATGCTACCATAGTTCCAGATTCTTGGGACTATAGTAGAGCCGAAGTAGCAGCACGCAAGTTAGAAAAAGAATTTGGGTTAGAAGCAACACCTTGCAGTAATGAAAAAGTTGTCCAAAAGCTGCAAGAAATAGGAATTATTGCAAGTGTTAGTCCTACGCTTAGAAAACCACCAACTATCAAACAATTAAAGCATACATCAGGTAAACCACCAATAGTCGAATTAATCGCAGACGCAGTTGATGAAGCCTGTTCTGATAAACCAACCTTTACTCAACTAGTTAGCCGACTAAAAGAAAATAATATAATTGTGCATCCCAAGTTAGATAATCAGAACAATATATTGGGTATTGCTTATGAGATGGATGGGATAAAAATAGCTGGATATCAAATAGGTAAGGGATATTCGTTCCCCGGTTTACAAAAGTATTTAGGTGTAGTATATGGCGAATCAGGACAACAACCAATTTCAACAAATAAGCGAAGAGGAAAACGACTTACAGATGCAGCAAGCATTAAACGAATTACTGCAAGTCTTGAACCAATTGCCGCAATCCTTAACACAGTGGGTAGAGAAAGTTCAGTCGGTAGAGAATCAACAAGTATTGATAAAGTCGGAGATAGTCAATTTATCACAGACGATGCAAGCGTTGTCGAATCAATTATCGACTCCGAACCAATTAATAACCAACCAGACAGCAACGTTACAGAAAATAGAGCA